>NZ_WHLX01000002.1:0-2677351 GCF_009793345.1 Cupriavidus sp. SW-Y-13 | reverse complement strand
GGCTCCTCCCTGACCAGAAGCACCGGCACGGCGGAGGCTCGCGCCAATGATTCGGCAACGCTTCCTAGAAATACGCGCTTCAGTCCGTGACGCCCGTGGGTGCCCACCACGACCACGTCGGCATGGGAGGTGTTGATGCGCTCCAGGATCTGCCCGGCGACATCACCCAGACCGATGATGTTATCGACTAATGTCGTCGTGCACTTTACGCCGGCCTGTTCGGCCGCGCCTGAAGCGTCGCGCAAGAGATTCTTACCGTACTCCAACAGTTCCGGAATGATATCCGCTCGGACACCGTAACCGCTGTCGTACTGCAAGAACGAGTAGTCAATTACGTGCACGACTTCCAGTTGCGCGCGGCATGCCGCCGCGAGCCGGATCGCCTCAGTCAGCGCACGCAAGGCGCAGGCGCCACCGTCAACAGCGACAAGAACATGGTGATACATCAACCGTCTCCTGATCCATTCGCCCGACAAGCTTTCCATCAGATGCAGCGTGTCTCCGGTGGCGCCGCACCATCGCTGGCAACGGCATCAACGAAGGTGATGAAGGTTTGCGTCGAATTCCGCTGAGGTCTGCGTGCAATAGCGGCGCATGCCCGGCAGACCACGGGGTTGTAAAGCTGTCCTCCGTAAGGCCCGGATGTTGGCGGGCCACGTCCTCGGTGACACTCAGCGCCAATACCTGTGGAGCACGTCTTGCTGCTCCTTCGTCAGCACCGCCTCCATGCGCTTGTGTGCATCGACTGTCGAGTCATACATTTGGCTGCGCAGCTTGCCGATGGTCTTGTAGGCGTCGTCGATGGCGGCCTCGTCCGGCTTTTGTGCGCCGTAAAGGTCGCGCAGCCGCGCCTGCTGGTCCATCATGGCGCCTACGGTAGTCCAATGCGCCTTACGCGTGTCGTCGGCGATGCGATTGATCTTCGCGCGCTGTTCGTCAGACAGGTTCATGCCCGGAATGCGCGTCCAGTGCTGCGCACCCATGCCCATCCCGTGGCCCTCACCATAGCCCCCCATCATGCCGGGACCCATACCTCCCCCTATCATGTCGGGGCCCATGCCGTAACGGCCATACATCCCATAGCCGGGCCCACGCGTGCAGTCGTTCGTGCCGCGCGCTGCCGGAGCGGGCGGCGCCGCCATCGCCACGATGGCAATCGACGTGAGACAAAGGCCAACGGCCTGCCGGATAGCGGACTTCGATGTGTAATGCTTGGACATGACGTCTCCTAGCGTTGGCAATTGCGGTCACCGACTGGCCGCCCGGCGTTGGCGCCCGCATAAGGCAACCCCGCTTCGATGGGCAAGGTCATGTCCCTCGACCACTCGTTCCACGATCCGAGGTAGAGGCGTACGTCCTGTATGCCGGCCTCTTCCAGTGCCACGAACGTGTTCGACGCACGAGCGCCTTTGAAGCAGAACACAACAACGGGCGTATCGCGGCGAATTCCCACCGTGGCGCATTCGGCCAGGATTTCCTCGGCCGACTTGAACCGCGGCCCCGTGGCAGACGGCTTCATCATGCGATACCACTCGATCCAGACGGAATGCGGGATGCGACCTTTGCGGGGACAGAAGTCTTTGCCGTACGGCGAGGAACTCGCGCCGATCCACTCGTCGACATCACGCACGTCGAGCTTCACGATGCGCGGGTCGTCGACGATGCGCTTCATTTCCGCCAAATCCACGAGCAGACCGGTGTCGTCGTCCGTGATGGGAAAGGTCGCCCTGACAGGTGTGAAAACCTCGGTCGTGCTCGGCAGGCCTCCCGCACTCCACGCCTGGTAGCCACCATGCAGTACCTTGATCTTGTCGCGCGGATAACCCAGATATCTGAGCAGGATGTATCCGCGGCACGATTGGCCGAACCCCGTGGCCATCGCTTGCTCGTAGACGACTGCTGTTTCATTGCCTGACAAGCCCGCTTTGCCGAAGGCCGCCGCAAAGGTAGCGCGCAGCGCCCTGAGGCCTTCGGGTGTGGTGGTTGCAAGATAGGTGAATATTTCGTGGATGCTCACCGCGCCCGGCAAATGTGCCTCCGCAAAATGGGCCGCATCTCGGGTATCGATTAGCACAACCGCCTCCGATCGAAGTGCTTCGTCGAGTTCGGCAGGAGAAATGAGTACGCTGTCACGCATGGTGGGATCCCTTCTTCGGTTTGGGGACGCGACGTCCGTACGGCCGGCATCGGCGGGGACCCGTACCGTGTAGGACTGGCTTGACGGCCAAGGCTTTGCGTAGCGACCTGTCAGTTCCGATTCTGGGATAGCAGGCAGACCTGTGGTTGATTTGTGTCAACCCAAGCTCGACCTATGATCAGCCCACGCTCAAACGCTCGCCACACGCGATTTCGCCTGTTCGATCAGCTCGAACACCATCATGCCTGCGAGCATGGCAAGGACGAAACCAGCGGCCTTCGGATATCCCGCACCCAACGCCACCAATGCGGGCCCCGGGCAGAAGCCCGCCACTCCCCAGCCGATTCCGAAGGTGGCACTGCCGAGGATCAGGCGCCATGTGATCGACGTGTTGGAGGGCCACTGCATCGGCAGCCCGAGCCAAGAACGTGTGCGGCGCCGGGCGATAAAAAACCCCAGCGAGGCCAGCACGATCGCGCCGAGCATGACAAAAGCGAGCGAAGGGTCCCACACGCCGGCAAGGTCCAGAAACGCCAGGACCTTGGCAGGGTTCGCCATGCCCGACATCATCAGGCCGAGTCCGAATACCAGTCCGGCTATCCACGCAGTGATCATGCCCATCTCAGGCTCCCAGTAGATGACGTTTTACGAAAACGGTCAGGAAGCCCGCTGCCATGAAGGTGAGCGTGCCGACAATTGATCGCGCCGAACCGCGCGAGATGCCGCACACGCCATGCCCGCTTGTACATCCGCTTGCGTATCGTGTGCCGATGCCTACGAGAAAGCCGGCCACCAGAACTTGGGGCCAGCCAGCCTCGATGTCGGCAACGGGAGAATGGCCCGCAAAACGGCCCAGTACGGGTGCGCTCAGCAGCCCAGCAAGGAAAGCAATACGCCACCCCATGTCACGGCGCGTCACGCCCAGCAATCCGCCCAGGATACCGCTAATGCCGGCAATGCGGCCGTTGAAGAGAATCAGCACCGTGGCCGCCAAGCCGATAAGCAGGCCGCCGCCGAACGACAGTAACGGAGTGAAATGATCAAGATCCAGCGTCATGATTTCCCGAATCGGTAATTCGCCCCTGCGCTGCGGCATATCAAGAAGCACGAGCGGTTACCGCAGGCGCAATCGGCTCGTGTCGAGGTGCGACCTCCCAGGCGCCAAGAATATACAGCAGCGTCGATTACCGCTGCCAGATGCGTCCGGCAGGACCGCGAATTGGCTTTACAGCCGAGACCCAGGCATATGTCACCGGCCGTGCGCGGATTCGCCCTTCACCAGAATGACGGGGCACGGTGCATGGGCGATGACACGGCCCGCCACGGAGCCGACGATGGCATCGAAAAATGCTCCCCGGCCGTGGGTGCCCATCACAATGGCTGACGCATCGACGGAACGTGCTAGCTCGACGATGCGGTCGGGCGCGAAGCCGGTCAGCGCGTGCTGCTCGAACGATACGCCGCCGAGGTTGAGGATATCGGCGGCCGAGCGCAAAGTCCGGCTGCTTTCGTCCGCGTGCCATGCGGCCAGCTCGGTGGCGCTAATGTATGACTTCACCTCACCCGACACGTCCGGCATGCAATGCACGAGATGGACGAGCAGCGGCCCTTTCAGCAATTTTCCGGCAGCCACAAAGTGTGCGGCCGCATCGCTATACGTTGACCCATCAGCGGCAAGTACGATGGATTGCATCACAGGCTCCTTGAATCGAGGACGTCAACAAACGCATATGGGCCGCACGGTGCTGGGAAGGCCTCTAACGCAACACGGTGATTCCTTAGCCGGTGTATCGGCCCCTATATTGACAAGGTAGGCGACCAATCTTCCAGTGATTTGGGCTGGATCAATGAAAACGCCTGTGTCCTTCGCAGAGCCCGGTGGGACAGCGTGGTTGCGATCACCGGATCATCGGCACGTCCGGGCGGGTGCACCCGAGGCTAATTTCAAGGGACAGCGGGATCGTCTTTTATCCTGACCAACGAATGCCGGCGAAGGATGCCTTGCTGGTCGAAGGACAAAACGAGGCTGTACTTGGCGGTCCATGCGGCTTCCCTGCGCCGCATCGGGACATAACCCTGATTGTTGTGGTCGAGCTGATAGGTCAAGATGCGGCCACCTTCCCACACCGCGCTGGGCTCAGCCAGTTTCAGGTACACGTCCTCCCGAGTCGTGACACCGTCCTGCAGGAACGTCAGAAGCTGTGGATCCCCTCTCGGGTAGCTCGCGCAAGCGGCTAGGAGCCCCAACAGGATGACAATGGCACGGCGGCTTGCCTTGATCGTTTTCGTCATCATTCATCTCTCTTCAAGACGCCCGGCACGACACACTGTGCGGTCTCGCCGCAGTTCTCGTGAAGTTCAAAGTCCCGTCGCCACCTGCGACTACATACCAAATCGAAAATGCCCGCTGTGCAGCAGAATGCTATGCGCCCCGGTCATCTCGAACAGGCCGCGGGCCATCGTCTCGATGGCACCTCTGTGGTTCTGATAGGCCACGAACAGGTCTTCCGGTCGACACGATCGCGCGCCGAAGTGGTCTTCCAGGGCTTCTGCGGTAATGCCATAGCACGCCTGCGCACCATCGACCCGCGCTTGGCACTGGAGGCTGGGCCCTGCCGAGCAATAAGTCGGCAACATTCCTGAAAACTCTATTGCGCTCATGATGTGTTCGGCTATGCGCGGCCGTACTTGGAGACGTCACCTTCCCAAGACTAGGCATTGGCGCGACCGGTGATTTGATTCACCGCAACGACGCATCACCGTTGGCGACCGGTCATCGTGCTCCACTGATCATTGGACGGCAATCGCCTTGCGCTGTATCAACGGCCACCGCCCGTGCGGACATAAAGTGAAATTCAACGCGGCAACGTAATCACAAAGCGGAATCGATCATGCGCTTCCTCGACAATCCCCGCTCGTGGATCCAGGTCATGATCCTCGCTGCCTTCACAGCGTCGGTCAGCCCGGCCGGCGCCCAAGCCGCCACAAGCGCGCCCAAGGCCGCCCCGCAGCAGATCGCCGCCGGCATTCCGTACCTGTCGGGCGGCATCGGCGCCGACGATGTGGCCCGCATGCGCTCGCTTGCGCCGCAGTTCAACGTGCATCTGCGATTCCAGGATCGGTCGGATGGCACGTCGCTTGCGGACGTCAAGGTGCTGCTGCTCAATGCACGACACGAACGCATCCTGCGCGTGGTAAGCGAGGGGCCACTACTATATATGCGCCTGCCACCCGGCCAGTACTATCTGGCGGCTGTGTACCAGGGCATCATCCAGGAAGTCGCGCTGATCGTTGGACGCAAGCCAATAGACCTGACCATCTCGTTCACGATGAATAGCGAGGAAGGCACCTGGCAGTACTGCAAGCGATGGGGCTCCCACAATTGATCGCTATCAAACAGCTATAGGTTTCAGCGCAATAACGATTTCCAAGCGGCTATCTTCACAAGGCAAAAGATGAGAGACGCGCAGTTGCCGCTGCCGAAGGGAGACATGCCATGTTGAGTGCCCATGAAATCGCCGCGTTGATGGTGCTGGGATCGCGGGGGTCGTGCCGCGGTATCGATCCGCATGATCTGACCGCACTTGCCACCCGCCGCTTGATCGACGTGGCCAACGCTCCGGCCGCGCCTCCCGCGGTGCGCCTTACCCCGGCCGGCTACAAGGTGCTGGGCGCCGTTCATCGCGCCTTGCCGGTGCGGTCGACACAGCGCAACGCCTAGCCCTTGCGGGATTGGCGAATGCTGGCGCGAGTCAGGAAATCCTGACAGCCGCGCCAAGAATCCTGACGCGCCACCCAGCCCCTTTCCCACATGGCGCATGGCAATCGGGTGACGCGTTTGCCGGCATGCGCTGATAGGTGCCGAAGCGCCCCATGACCAATACTCCAGCCACACCCCCGGCAACGCCGCGCGAAATCAGTAAAGCAACAGGCCGCGCGCCCATGCCTTCGGTGCCAACTGGCGGGAGAGGGAAATGGACGAACTGGAGATGGCGCCAGCGACAACCAACCGCGCGCCGCAGACGCTGCGCGAAGGCACGCACCTTGTCACGCCACGCCGCTGGTATCGGCATCATGGCATCTACATCGGCAACGGACAGGTAGTCCACTACGCGGGATTCAAGTCACTGCTGCGTCGAGGCCCCGTGGAATGCGCCACGCTCGACGCCTTTGCAGACGGCCACGGTATCGAGGTTGCCACCGCGCAGCATGCGCGCTACAGCGGCGCCGACGTGGTGCGTCGTGCTACGTCGCGGCTGGGCGAGGACACCTATCACCTGCTACGCAACAACTGCGAGCATTTCTGCAACTGGTGCGTACATGGCACGCCCACCAGTTCGCAAGTGGAACGACTGGCATACGACCCGCTTCGCGCGTTACTCGCTGCCGTGTGCTTACTGCACGCGTGGCTGTGGGCGCGCGCGTACACCGGACGCGGCGGCAACGCCCTTCCTGGCCTTCCTGGAGAGCAAGCATCATGAGCACTGTCACTTACAACTATCGGGGCTTTCATGTCACCCTTCGTACCGACCCCGTGCATCCGGAGGTTCGTATCCTGTCGCGTGACGACGATATGGGCGTGTGCTTTGCCCCGCGCTGGGGGGCATTGGCGCCGGTGGCCGCCGAAGCCGAGCAGTGGTTGCAAGGCTATGCGGCTGGCCTGATCGACTGCGAACTGGCCGGAGGCTTCGGCATCCTGCTCCAGCGCGAGGCTCAGCCCACGCAAGAACGAAGCCATTGCGTGGCGCCAGCCTGAAGCGCGCGGTGGTCTGACGCCGCTTCGACGCAGCCGCGCGGCCGGCGTCGCGCGGCGTCCCGCATTCAGCGTGCCCGGTCAGCGACGGTCAGCGTCCAAAAACACTCTCATCGTGTGGCTTCTTCTGCCGAACGGATCTGGATTCGCTTCTGCGGCGTGGCTTCCTTCTTTGGCAGCACCAGCCGCAGCACACCGTCCGCGTAGGTAGCATCCACCTTTGATTCGTCGATGTCGGCGTCCAGCGTGAAAGCGCGACGCATGGCACCGCTGTAGCGCTCGTGGCGGATCACGCGTTCGCCGTCTCGCTGCTCGGTCATGCGGTCGAGCTTGGCGGCAATCATGACCGTGCCGCGATCGACGTTGACATCGATGTCCTGGGGTTTCACGCCGGGCAACTCGGCGGTCACCGTGTAGCTGCTGTCTGACTCGGTCACATCGACCTTGAACACCATGCCGGTATCGGCCGTCCCGCGGAACGCGCGCAGCATACCCTGCATCATGTCGCTGATCGGCTCAATGGAAAGTGGGTCGTAATGTCTGAGGCTGGTCATCGTGGACTCCTTCATCCGATCGCCGGTAAATCCGGCTGTTTTCAGGATGGCAGCCCACGACGACCGGCCCTTGCGTTGCGTCAACGGTTGCGGGGCCGGTTTTCCAGATCAGCGCTTGATGAAACAACACACAGCCGCGTCGTGTCGGCGAGAAACGTTCGGTGCCGATTGCAGCCAGGCCACGGCGCGGACGCCGAGTGCACCATGACGCATACGCACATCAGTCCTGTGCAGTGGATGTGAGCGATGTATATGGGCGGATGAGCGCCGCATCACATGCTCCGGTCGCGCAGGTGTTGCGCATCTTCTATATTCCGATCAGTAGACTGTGATCAGCAGCCCGCTGCCGTCTTAGGAAAAGAAAAATCCCGCCTTCTACATTAAGCGTCCCTTAAGAGTGGCACGACATGACCCAAGACACGCCCCTTCGCAACGATGCGACGCACCTGCCCGCCCAGATCTCGGGCAATGAGGCGTGTTTGGCAGCGATCGTGCGGACCTCCATGGAGGCCATCATCTCAATCGATGAGCAGCACCAGATCGTACTGTTCAATCCCATGGCCGAAGCACTGTTCGGCATCCCTGCCCTCGAGGCTATTGGAAAACCCCTCAATTTTCTGCTGCCTGAGCGCTTTCGCTCCACGCATACCCAGCACGTACGCCGATTCGCGGTGACGGGAGTCTCAGATCGGCAAATGGGGCTGCAGCGCACGCTCTATGCGCTGCGCCGCGACGGCACCGAATTCCCCATCGAGGCGTCCATCTCCCAAACGAGCGACGGCGAGGATCGCAAACTCTTCACCGTCATGCTTCGCGACATCACCGAACGCGTCCGCGCGGAAGCCGCGCTGCGGCACTCCCGCGAGGAGTTGCAAGCGCTCTCGGCCAGCATCCTGGTCAGCCGCGAAGAGGAAAAGCGCCGCGTTGCCCGCGAACTTCATGACGACATCGGGCAACGCCTGAGCGCGCTGAAGATGGACCTTGCGATGCTGGAGAGCGAACTGCGCGAAGTCGACACGGCGTCGCCTTACCTCAGTCGCGCGGCGGCCATGCATAGCGGTATCGACGCCGCCATCGCGGCAGTTCGGCAGATCTCTTCCGACCTTCGTCCGGCCCTGCTCGACGAACTGGGCCTGGCGGCGGCTCTGGACTGGCTATCGAAGGATTTCGCGCGGCGCTACGGCCTGACCATCGACCTGGCTACACCCGATCATCTTGACGTGAGCGAACATGAGGCGACAGCCGTTTTCCGCATCGTGCAGGAGGCTCTGAACAACGTCGTGCTCCACGCGCAGGCCAACCGCGTGTGGATCGCGCTGGACCAGCACCCCAAAGAGCTCGTGCTGCGGGTGCGGGACAACGGCAATGGCTGGGACGGCGCGCCGCGCGACAGCACGCGCCGCTCCTTCGGACTGCTCGGCATCCGCGAACGAACCCGCCTGCTGGGTGGCTCGCTGGTACTGACGCACGCGCCGGGACAGGGATTCGAGCTCTGTCTGCGCTTTCCCGTGCACGTCACGGAAGCGGAGTAAGACGATGATACGGGTAGTCATTGCCGACGATCATGCCGTGGTACGCAACGGCTTGCGCCATATTCTCGAGCGCGAGGACGACGTCGAAGTCGTGGGCGAGGCCGCCAAAGGTTCCGAAGTGCCGCAGGTGTTACGCGAGACCACGCCCGACGTGATTCTGCTGGACCTGTCGATGCCCGGACGTAGCGGACTTGAGTTGGTGCGGCATGTCCGCACCGAGTATCCGGCCAGCCGGGTGCTGGTGTTGACCATGCATGCCGAGGAGCAGTATGTGGTACGCGCATTCCGGGCTGGCGCGGCCGGATACCTGACCAAGGACAGCGCCGCCAATGACCTGATCGCGGCGTTGCGCAAGGTGGCCACGGGCGGCACCTATGTCAGCCCCGAGATGGCGGAAAAGCTGGCGCTCGGCGTGCAGGAGCAAACCGATGCACCGCATGCCAGCCTGTCCGACCGCGAGCTGGAGGTGTACCGGCGCATCGTCAATGGCGAATCGCTGACGGAAATCGCCGAGGCCCTGTGCGTGAGCGCGAAAACCATCAGCACCTACAAGATGCGACTGCTGGATAAACTCCAGCTTCGCAGCGACGCCGCGCTGGTGCGCTACGCCATCGAGGCGAACCTGTTTCCCGGAGAATCACCGCCCTAGTACCTGTCATTCGACTTACCTGCGAGGTGTGGCGGCTGTGTGCTGGCCGGCGCGCGAATCAGCAGCACGGGCTTGTTGGTCTGCGCCAGCACGCCTTCGGACACGCTACCCATGATGGCCCGCCGCAAGCCGCGATGCCCATGCGTACCCATAACGATCAGGTCGGCTGGCCAGGAGTTTGCACGCTCGACAATGGTCTCCGAGATGTTGCCGCGGCCAAGGGGACGCTCCACGAGTTCCTTGATACAGGTAACGTCGGCGTGAGAGCATCGCTCGGCGGCCAGGTCCAAGGCCCGTTCGCCACCCCGCACAAGCTGGCTCAGCACCTTGGCGGTATCAGTCGTACCCGCGGCATCGAACAATTCGCTATCGTCAACCACGTACAGCAGTTTGATCGCAGCCTGGCATACGCGCGCCATGCCGATGGCCTGCGACATTGCCAAGTCCGCCGAATCGCCACCATCCACCGCCACCAGGATTCTTTCGTACATGATCGGGACTCCGCTTGGGTCATCGTGCTTTCGAGATTAGGACGCCTAAACCCATCGCACTTGATCTGCCGCAACGGCTTTGATCGATCGACTCAGTCCGCTCTCGTTTGACTTTTCGCAACGGTTCTCCCACGTCATGACATAGATTTGACGCGTGCCCAATGTCGAGGCACTGGCGAGGGTGCGGATGGAGATCTCAGCTATCGTGGTCCACGTGGATGCGTCAACGCACGCCACGGCCCGGCTCTCCCACGCCGTCGCCCTGGCCTGTGCATTGCCTGCAACGCTTGTGGGCCTGTTGCCACAGCGCGGCCTGACGCCCGACGCGGCGTTTTTTGCCGATTGCGAATCTAGCCGCGTGGCCTTCGAAACCGCGACGGCAGGCGCCCCCATTGCCGTGGACTGGCGCGTGGGAGAAGGCACGTCACTGGAAGCCATGCAATGCGAAGGCCGCCTGGCTGACTTGATCATCGTCAGCCAGCCGTGCGCTGGCGAGGCCCATCGCCTGGTTGACACACCCCCTTTTGCCGAAGGCACGATCCTGGAGGCCGGACCACCGGTTCTTGTTATTCCACGGACGCACGACGCCGCCCCCACGCAGGCGTGGCCCTATCCGCGCGTGATGGTGGCGTGGAGTGGCACGCGCGAATCGGCGCGTGCGATGCGCGACGCGCTGCCGCTCCTGCGCCGCGCGCAGCATGTCGCGCTTGTTTGCTGCATCCCCGTCTCCCGACACCGCCACACCAATCTGGCGCCGGCCAGCTACGCGCTGACGTGGCTGGCGCGGCGGGGCGTTCGCGCCTGTCTGATCGGACTTAGGGGCGATGCACATGCGTCACCAGGCAACGCCTTGCTGGCCACCGCGCGGACGGCCCGCACCGACTTGCTGGTTTGCGGCGCGCCGGCAAGCGACAAAGCAGTCGGCAAGCTGGGAGGCATCGCCAGCACCCTGCTCGAGCAATCCACAATCCCGGCTCTGTTCGCACGCTAGCGATGCGCGTGCCGACGCTGCCCGCGTCCTTTGGAACCCCGAGGAGCCAGCAGATTCGCAAACGTAGCGTGGCTCGTCTCAGTGTGCCAGCAGCACGGGGATTGTCATCGAAGTAAGGATGGTCTTGGTCACGCCGCCAAGCACGAGTTCGCGGAAGCGTCCGTGCCCGTACGCGCCCATGACCAGCAGGTCGGCTTGCACATCGGCGGCGCGCGACAATATCAGGTCGCCTATGGCAGCATCGCTCGTACCGGGTTCGCACTCGGTGCTGACGTCGGCGCCCACATCGCGCAGCACACGGCACGCGACTTCAAGTGGCGCCGCATCGGCGCGTGTGACGTGCTGGGTCGGATTGGCATGGAGCAGGTGCACCGTGCCACCTGCCAGCAGCGGCAATGCATCGTGCAGGGCACGGGCGCATTCCTTGCCGCCATCCCACGCCACCAGCGCGCGGCGGCCCACGGTCAGCGCCGGCCCAGCGTAGGGCACCACCAGGACGGGCCGACCGGACTCCAGAATGATCGATTCGAGAAACTGTGGCGCCACCACGGTCTCGGGTTCACTGGCATCGATTTGCCCAACCACCAGGAGTCCGGCCTCCTTGACTTCCCTGAGCGTCTGACGCACCGGGTCGCCATGCAGGCTGCGCCATTCCGCAGATGCCGACTCGCGCCATACCGTCGACTCGAATCGTTGCTGCAGCGTTTCGTGCTGGCGCTCACGCCGGGCCCGATCCTCCTGCAGAACGGTGGCGGCGTGCCCCACGTGATAGAACCACTGTGGATCGGCGGCAAACGTGGCACAAACGCCTATCAGGCGGCAACGCTGGGCGATGGCGATTTGCACGGCCAACTTCGCGCGGAGCATCGCGCGCGAGCTGGCGTCTATATGCACGAAGATGCTGGGATAGGCGAGCATGGCTTGATCTTCTGGCCTCTGCGGCGCGGCCGCCTAGTGGGAAATGAGCAGTGGCACTGGCGTGTTGTTCAGCAACGTGCGGGTCGTGCCGCCGATCATCAGCTCACCAAGCCTTGAATGTCCGTAGCCGCCAGCCACCAGCAGGTCGGCCGATTCCCGCAGCACCTTCTGCAGCAGGCAACCGGCGACCGATGACGATTCTTCCACCGCCAGCGTCGCACGGACACCGTGCGTGCCCAGCCAGCGCAGCAGTTCTCCGTCGCCGTGCTGCCAGAGCCCCTTGCTACCCATCACCACCACGAGGATCACGCGATTGGCGCGTTTTAGCAGCGGTAGCGCATCGCTGAGCGCGCGAGCTGCCTCGCGCCTGCCGTTCCACGCCACCACGGCGGTATTGATCGTCGACAGCCGCGCCTGGGCCGGTACCACTAGCAAAGGCCTCCCCGCGTTCACCAGCGCATACTCGGCGGCCGACGCCATCAAAACGGGCAGGTCGCTGGGCGCGCCCGGCAGGCCGGGCAGGATGATGTCGCTGGCCATGCCATGCGCGGCAAGCGTCCAGCCGGCATCCTGCTCCACCAGAAGGTGCATGTAATCAGTCGGCGTACCGTGGCGCGCGCAGGCATCGGAGAGCGCCTGCGTACCGGCCTGCTCCACACCGCGCAACATGTCGGCACGCATGGCCTGATAGCGCATTGCCTCCGAGCCCGCGCTGCGATACGGATCCAGCATCGGTCCGGTGGCGCTGAGTCCGATCACGCGCCCATTGGCGTTAGACGCCAGGGCAAATGCCGCATCCAGCCGCGCCTGAGTCGCCCCATCGTCAGCCAGATCCACCAGTACTGTCTTGTAAGCCATCGCCATGCCCTCGTACGCTGTTGCACCGACTACAGTCAAAGGTAATCAGTGCAGGATTGCGACACTTGCGCCAGATCAAGTCATAGCGCGTAGCGGATGCGACGATCGATCTAACCCGCCGTTGCGCGGGTAAGCACGACAAGGAACGCTACATGGATGCCAGCATGCAGGCCATGATCTTCGACGGGCACACGCTCGACGCGCAGCGCGTGCCTGTGCCCACGCCAGGTGCCGGCCAGGTGCGCATCCGCGTGCTGGCCTGCGGGGTATGCCGCACGGACCTGCATGTGATCGACGGAGATCTTTCTCATCCAAAGCCGGCGCTGATCCCAGGCCACGAGATCGTGGGTCGCGTCGAAAAGCTGGGCGAAGGCGCGGCCGGGGTGGCCCTCGGCGACCGGGTGGGCGTGCCGTGGCTGGGCCATACCTGCGGCGTCTGTCGCTTCTGCGCCAGCGGGCGCGAGAACCTGTGCGACGCGCCGCTGTTCCACGGCTACACCTGCGACGGCGGCTACGCGGAATACGTGCTGGCAGACGCGCGTTATTGCTTCCCGATTCCAGACACCTACGATGACACGCAGGCCGCGCCATTGCTGTGCGCCGGCCTGATCGGCTACCGCACGCTGCGCATGGCTGGAGACGCGCAGCGCCTTGGCATCTACGGCTTTGGCGCGGCCGCGCACATTGTCACGCAGATCGCCGTGGCGCAGGGCCGCACGGTCTATGCCATGACAAGACCCGGCGATACTTCGGCGCAGGCGCTGGCCACTCAAGTCGGCGCGGTGTGGGCAGGCAGCAGCCTGGACCCGCCACCAGCCTTGCTGGACGCCGCCCTGATCTTTGCACCGGACGGCTCGCTGGTACCCGCTGCACTGGGAGCCACGGACAAGGGAGGCGTGGTCGTATGCGGCGGCATCCACATGAGCGATATTCCGTCGTTTCCGTATCGGCACCTTTGGGAAGAGCGGCGCATCGTATCCGTTGCCAACCTCACGCGCGAAGATGGTGTGGGGCTCATGAACGTGGCCGCAAGCCTTCCAATTCAGGTGCACACCACGGTTTATCCGCTGCGCGATGCGGACAAGGCGCTGGGAGATATGCGCGCAGGACGGCTTGTTGGCGCCGCAGTCCTGCGCATCTGACTGGCCGATGGCGCGGGCTTCGTACCAACGCAACGCTACTGCGGCAGCACCCGGATGTCGTCTACGACCTTCGTCGCGCCGGGAGCGCTCCACGCGGCGTTGAACGCCGCCTGACGTTCGGCCAGCGACGTGACATGCCCCGACAGGGTAACCACGCCATCCTTGACGACGACCTTCACATGTCGCGCATCTTGCGCTGCCTGACGGTGCAAGGCGTCCTCGATGCGCCGCTGCACGTCGGGCGCGCTGGTTCGGGGCCGCAGCACAATCTGATTCACGATGCCTCGCACACCATTGAGCAGGCGCACCGCATCGGCGGCGGCACGACGTTGATAGTCCCAGTCGACCTCGCCCGAAAGCGTCACCATGCCACGCTCCACTACCACGCCGAGTTGGCCAGCAGCCACGACTGAATTCCAGGACAAAGCGTTTTCGACGGCCCACGCGATATCGGCGTCGGTTCGCACCCCATCACCCGGCAGCACCACCTCCAATTCCACGGCAAGTGCGCGTACACCCGCCACGCGTCGCGCAGCCCGCTCGACACAGCGTTTGGCATGGAATGAACGCGGATTCCCGGTGAGCGTGACGATGCCATCCCTTACCTGCACTCCCACCTCTCGCTCATCGACTTCCGGGTCCCACGCCAGTTCGTCCAGGACGTCCTGCTTTAGTTGAATATCGCTTTTCATCATTCCCTCCTTTGCCTATCCGCGTCCTGCCTCTCAGTGACTCTAGGCGTAACTCGACGGGCGGCTTTGCGTTGGCGCAAGGCCCTGCCGGGCGACCGCACATTCTGCGGGCAAGTGCGTGTCAGGTTTTCCTGACACGCACCCAGCACAATCTGACCCGCCTCTCAGCCACGGCTGATTTCGGCCGAACCGGCCGTGATCAATACTTCAGGCAAATCGGGAGACACCGAGTACGGACGCCGGCGTGCAGCCAGCGAATCGAACAGCAAAAGGGGATGACATGCAGCACCAAGCAGTAGAATTTCGCACGGCCGTGCCTCCGCCCTACCCTGAACCCTACGCGCCAGCGCAGTTCATGGCCCAGACACCCAGATGTGTCCATTGCAGCCTGCGGCCGCTCTGCCTGGCGGCGGAACTCGACACCGATGACATACCCCGACTCGAGTCGATCATCGGACGGTGGCGCACGGTGCATCGTGGAGACTACCTATTCCGCGTGGGCGACAAATTCCAGTGCCTCTATACGCTGCGCTCAGGATCGTTCAAGGTCGTAGCAGGCCACGAGGAAGGTGTCGAGCACGTCACGGGCTATCTGTTGCCGGGCGACATGCTCGGGCTAAGTGCCATCTCCAGTGACCAATACGATTGCGATGCCATTGCACTGGAAGACAGCACCGTGTGCGTGATCCCGTTCTTACCGCTGGAACAGCTTTGCCGCGACATGCGCGGCGTACAGCATCAATTGCACAAACTGCTGAGCCAAGAGATCGTGCGCGAATCCCGCCAGACCACGCTGCTGTCGGGCATGCCATCGGAGCGTCGGGTCGCGGCCTTCTTGCTCAACGTTTCGCGGCGCCTGCGCGCCAGGGGCTACTCGGCACATGCTTTCACACTCCGGATGACGCGCGAGGAAATTGGCAGCTACCTGGGCATCAAGCTGGAAACGGTCAGCCGTACGTTCTCGCGCTTCCAGCGCGAGGGGCTGA
This sequence comes from Cupriavidus sp. SW-Y-13, assembly GCF_009793345.1. Taxonomy (NCBI): domain Bacteria; kingdom Pseudomonadati; phylum Pseudomonadota; class Betaproteobacteria; order Burkholderiales; family Burkholderiaceae; genus Cupriavidus; species Cupriavidus sp. SW-Y-13. The sequence continues at coordinate 2,661,648 of NZ_WHLX01000002.1, read as the reverse complement.
TCCGCGTGGACGGCAAGAAAATCGAGATCTTCGATCTGGATGCGCTGGCGCAGGTCTGAGCGTCACGCAGCGCGCACGACCCACGCCGGCACGCCGCCGGCCCGGCGTGATCGAACTCGCCCACTAACGTGCCACAGCCGCACAGCGCCGTGGCTCTTGGTCTCGTGCTGGCCAAGCTCGAAGAATTATGCGCGCTACGCGCTAGTGCCGTGGCACCCACTCCAGATGTGGCATTCCAAGTAAATGCCGCGATTTTCGTTTCGCAACTTTATCGGGTGGCATTTACTTGTTTCTCCCCTACTCCAGCAAATACTTCTGCCGGTACTCGGGCATCGTCACTCGCCACTTCAGCTCGTGTTCGATGCGCTGGCGTAACGCGTCGCTGGCCGCTGGCTCGCCATGCACGACGAACGTCTGACGCGGCGGACACTCGAACCCCTTCAGCCAGGTCATCAACTCGTCGCTATCGGCATGGGCCGACAGATTCTCGATTTGAGCCACTTCGGCGCGGATGTCGATGTCCTTGCCATGCAGCCGGATTTGCTTGGCGCCACTGCACAGGCGAGCGCCGCGCGTGCCGGGAGCCTGGAATCCGGACAGCAGGATGGTGTTTCGCGGGTCCGGGCCGAACGCTTCCAGGTGGTGCACCACGCGCCCCCCAGTAGCCATACCGCTGCCTGCCAGGATGATCTTCGGACTGTGGTCCGAATTCAGGCGTATGGATTCCTCAGTGCTGGTCACGGCATTGGCCATGTTGCAAGCGCCCGCGCAGCTTGCCTCGTCAATGCGTAGTTCCGAGACATGGCGGGCAAAGATCGTCGTCGCCGCGATAGCCATGGGGCTGTTCAGATAAACGGGCACGTCCGGCAGCCGGCGCAACTGCCTGAGCCGGTACAGGCAGTACAGCAACGACTGCGCACGGCCTACTGCAAACGTCGGGATCACGAGCGTGCCGCCCCTGTCGATCGTGCGGCTGACGATGTCGCCCAGTGCGTCGATGGGATCCACGTCGGGATGACACCGGTCGCCGTATGTGGATTCCACGAACAGCCAGTCGGCACGTTTCAGGAAGGCGGGTGCGCGCATCACCGAGTCATTCAATCGCCCAAGATCGCCGGAGAACACCAGGCGCTGCCCGTCGACGTGCAAGGTAACACTGGACGCGCCGATGATGTGGCCGGCGTGACTGAACTCGGCATAGATGTCCGAGCCCACCGGTACGCGTGTGTCGAATCGCACTGCCTCCAGGCGATGCACCGCGCGCTCGGCATCGGCGCGCGTGTACAGCGGCATTGCCGGATCGTGACGCGAGAACCCTCTTCGGTTTGCATACGCCGCGTCCTCCTCGGCCAGCGCCGCGCAGTCGGGAAGCAATACGCCGCACAATTGCGCTGTACCCAGCGTGCAGTACACGCGCCCGCGGAATCCGTTGCGGATCAGCAGAGGCAGGTAGCCACTGTGATCGATGTGCGCGTGGGTCAGCACCACCGCGTGCAAGCTGGCGGGATCCACCGGCAGCGCATCCCAGTTACGCAGGCGCAGGGCTTTGAATCCCTGAAACAGGCCGCAATCCACCATCACGCGGAGGCGTCCCGTATCCACGACGTACTTGGAGCCAGTCACCGTATCGGTGGCGCCCAGACATTGCACTTTCATCGATATCTCCCTGTCCATGCCGCGCCATCGCCAACCGGATGCCTTGCGGTGCGCACAGCGCGCAGCAGTATTTTCAGCATGGATCGCACGCAGGGCGGTAGCTTGATTTCCATCAACGTCCGGGCACTTCGCATCCAGAAATGCCTGCGCCGCACACTCGCAGCGGCGATGGCTGTGATCCATGTCCTGCACACCGCTCAGCACATTCTGATTTCCTTGTCGGCGCGCGGCGTCCATACTGGGATCACCGTTGATGCTGCCCTACTTTCCCGCCATGCTGGCATTCAAGCCTCTCGGAATCGACACGTGGCAGGAGCACGTGATCTACCTCCATCCCGACTGTCCGGTATGCGGAGCAGAAGGCTTTTCGGCGCAGGCGCGGGTGCAGGTGCGAATTGGTGCGCGCACACTGATCGCCACGCTGAACCTGGTGGGCTCCCCGCTGCTGCATACTCACCAAGCCAGCCTCTCGGCAAGCGCTGCAGGGGAACTGGGCGCCCGTGAAGGCGATGCGGTCGAGATCACGCACGCGCCAGCCCTGGAATCAATGCGCGCAGTCCGCGCAAAGATCCATGGCTTGGTCATCGACGACACACAACTGGCCGGCATCATCACGGACATTGCTGGTGAGCGTTACACGGAAATGCAGATCGCGGCCTTCCTTGCGGCCTGCGCGGGCGGCAGAATGAACGAGCAGGAAGTTATCGGCTTGACCCGCGCGATGATCGGCACAGGAGAGCAATTGCGCTGGGACCGCGAGGTGGTGGCCGACAAGCATTGCGTGGGCGGGCTGCCGGGCAATCGCACAACGCCAATCATCGTGGCAATTGTGGCCGCCGCCGGGCTGACAATTCCCAAGACCTCCTCACGCGCGATCACATCTCCAGCGGGCACGGCGGACACCATGGAGACCCTGACACGAGTGACACTGGACGTGCACGAACTGCGGCGCGTCGTGGAACGCACGGGTGCCGCGCTCGCGTGGGGCGGCGCACTGAACCTCAGTCCGTCCGACGACGTGATGATTCGTGTCGAACGCGCCCTGGATATCGACAGCGACGCCCAGTTGGTTGCGTCGATCCTGTCGAAGAAGGTGGCTGCCGGGGCCACGCACGTGCTAATCGATGTCCCCGTAGGCCCGACGGCCAAGGTGCGTTCCGAAGCCGACCTGTTGCGCCTGGAATCCTTAATGCAACGCGTGGCGGGGGCGTTCGGACTGCAAGTGGTGATGGTGCATACCGACGGAGCCCAGCCAGTTGGTCGTGGCATCGGTCCGGCGCTGGAGGCCCAGAACGGCCACGAGCGGCCCTTCGGCAATAGGCTTCTGTTCGGCTGCTGTCAGTCCCTGGCCCGCCGTTGCAGGACATCCGATCCGGCGGCTTCGTGTCCCGTGCGGACGTTGAAGCAGAAAGCAACATGGCGCTGCTTCTTGCTGCTATCGGACCACTTGAGCTTTGGGGAACTGCCAGCTTCCTTTCAGGATTTCCTGGCGCGGTCGGTACATCCGTGCGGTGTAGTTCCAGCCCTCGACGATGGGCAGGCAGTTCGGGATCTTGCCGTCGCATCCGCCGAACTGGACAGTCACCGAACCATCCGCGTTCTTCTTGGCCGTGACGTCATTGACCGAGTAGGCGTTGTAGTTGTTCTTCTCGAAGAAGCCCTTGGCGTTGTACAGGCTGACCGACCAGAACGCATCCACCGGAACGTTGCGTGGCACCGTCAGTTTGTAGATGGTCTTGCCATCGTTCTTTTCTGGCGTGAAGCTGGCGTAGCTCGCGTCCTTGTCCGGATTGCCGCCCCAGCCGGCGGCCGTGCCGATCAGGTGGTGGATGGGGTCGACCTGATCCTTCCTGCCGAAGGAGCGGTCGAAGCCCGAGTGCTTGGCCAGGGCGAGCAGGATGTTGCGAACCTCCTTCAAGCTGGATTCATCCCAGTTGGGCAACTCGAGCTTGCCGGTGTTCTTTTGGTCAAGCTTGATCGCGTCCTGCAGTTTGTGGACCGCCTCAAGGTCCTTGGGGTCCGCGGGATCCACCAGGGTGCGGACGGCCACGAAGGCATACCGCGTTCCCATGTTCTTCTGCGTGATCGCGCGTGGCTTGTTGTCGTACGCGACGAACTGCACGTAATGGTCTTCATTGAGCACCATCAGCGACATGAAGCGCTTGCCCGCGTTGGGCAGGGTGACTGTGGCGGGACCGGCCGCCAAGTCCAGAACCGCGAACGAATAGAGCGTGTCGCGGTTCATCCGGATGACGGTCTGGTTCTCGACTGAGGCAGGTTCCCGCGAATGATGGAACTTGCCGAGTCCACCGGCCACCTTGGCATTGCTTGCCAGGTAATTGTCCGTCTCCGCGCGGGTGAAGTTGTCGACCGTCACCGGAACGCTGCCCTGCGCCAGTGCGGCGCCGGACAGAACGGAAGTCAGAGCGCCTGCGGCAACCGTCGCAAGTACGGTTCGAATAAAGTCGAATGGCATGGGACGAATGAGACGGATGGGTGAAGACAGTCCGATAGTGGCAGACAAATGCATCAATAAGCAAGTCGTGGACACTCGATCCGACCGTACCATCTTCGGCGGCGATCTCGACACCGCAGGCGACCTCGAGCCAATAACCGGTTTGCAGCGGAGAGGTGCCGTTCTGGCCCGGCTCGAAGAAGTTCGGCAACGGATCGGTGACGCGCCGATGGCGTCCAGCCCGCCCGGCTGGAGCGGTTTGGCCAACCCGGCTCCGCGCCAGTTGAGCCCGCCGGCTCGCTGCCCGCCGCGTCGAGCCGGCTCTGGCGCGCCATGTCGACTGACCCGGCCCAGGACCAGATCGTGCTGCAGACCAGCCCGGACATAGGAATGTTCAGCGTCAACGCGTATCCGGTGGATGCCACCCAGCCCGTGCAGGCCTATTCCCTGCAAGGTTGCGGCGCCGTGACCCCGTTGTTCGATATGGTAGTCATGTCCGGCGGCGGCTTGTTTTATGGGTATGACTGCGGAGGCGGCCTTGTCCAGTCGGGCTATGCCGGCGGCACCATACTGGGGGGCTCGGCGGGTACGCCATTGATCAGCCTGGCCATGATGCCGGACGGTTCGTCGCTGGCCATCGGCACCGACGGTTTTCGTTACCAAGGGGTATGGGCCTGGCCGTGGTTGACGCAGGCGGGCGCCGCGGGTTTTGGCGGGGTGAACTCCGGAATCATCCTGCCCGCCATGACCGCCAATAGCGCCATCTCGGTCGCATGGGACGCTTCGACTGCCATCACCCGATACGTCGCCGACAGCAGCGTCCAAAACATTTACATGGGCGGGGTTGCATTTGCCCGAAAGGCCGACGCCGCCAGCTTCGTGGAAGTCGACGGAGCCGGGCGGTTCACGATCTACCGGCTCAATCCTGGCACGACGGTGGTGAGCTCGACGAAGCCTCTCGCAGGCCCCGCTGGAAGCAGCGTCCCCACCGACTTCGCCGCCGCTGTCGACGCCAACGGCAAGGTGCGTCTCATTGTCCGGATGCCGAATGGATCGACCTGGGTGTACGACGAGCCCTGAGGCAATAGCAAACAGTGCCTGGCGACCGCCGGGCACTCCTCTCTGACCATGTACTAAGTCAGTTCGAACCAAAGCCCGCCGACCGCTCCCGGACAAAGATCGGCCATTCACATTTGAATGGCCGATGACTCAGAAGGGTCGATCAGAGACTGTTCAGTCTGCCTGCATGGCGCCCGCACAGTTTGCGCCTCACGCGTCGCCACGGCCGTCCGGTGGCTCCACTCATGAATCCTGTTGTTCAAGCGCCCGCCAGTGATTTGACCAGTTCGTCGAACACCAGTCGCACGCGAGGCGCTACAGGACCACGTTGGGGCCGGTAGACATAGAGGTCCCACGGACTTGGCTCGAGAGGTTGCATCACGCGCACCAGGCGTCCCGCAGCGATGTGTTCATCGGCCATGAACCCCGCAATCTGGCCAAATGCCAGGCCGGACAGCACCGCATCCAGTTCCGCTTCTGAATCATTGCTGGCGAACGTTGGCGCTGATGGCGTGTACTTGCGTCCCTGCGAGAACATCCATGGCCACGGGCGGCCTGTCGACAAGTCGTTCATAACCGTCGTCGGCAGTGTTTCGAGATCGTGGATGTGCATCGGTGTCCCCCTTCGATCGATCAGGGCGGGCGCGGCAACTACATAAAACCCATGCGCATTGACCTTGCGCGCAACGAACCGGTTGTCTCGCACGGGCCCGAACCGCACGCCAATGTCGATACGTTCGTCCACGACATCAGCGGGCGTGTCGCTCAGACTGAGGTCAATGCGCAGACCGGGATGTGCAATGGCCAAGGTTGAGAGCGGTGGGAGCAATCCGATCCGACCCAGCGCTTTCGGCGCGGTAATGCGAACAATGCCAGCGTAGTTCTCGTCCTTGCTGGCTTCGCTTGGGGAGAACATCGCATCGATCAACGCCAGGCGCTCCCGCGCAGTCTGGGCGAGTGCCTCACCGAACGCCGTGATGCGGATATGGCGCGTATTCCGGTGAAACAGCAGTTCTCCCTGCAATCGTTCGAGCTCCTGGACTGCACGCGTCACGGCCTGAGGCGAAATGCCCAGACGGATGGCGCCATCCTTGAAGCTGCCGGCTTCGGCGGCCGCCACAAATATCCGCAACATCTCCAATCGGTTCAGCATCCCAATGCTTCCTATTTATGGAATTCTGAAAGCATATCATTTCCATTTTCTGAAATCGTCGGGTCGCCGATACTGCCCTCATCGCTTCAGTTCTTACGCAAAGGAGATGACATGAGCGCGAACATCGAAGGTAAGGTCGTTGTAATCACCGGCGCAAGCAGTGGTCTGGGGGAAGCCACCGCCCGGCACCTGGCAGCGCGGGGTGCGGCAGTCGTCCTGGCTGCGCGCCGGGTGGATCGCCTGATTGCCATTGCAGCGGAATTGCGTGCGGCCGGCGGGAGGGCCGAAGTTGTGGAGACCGACGTGACCAGGCAGGACGACATGCGCAAGCTGATCGACAGCGCCGTAAGCGCCTTCGGGAAAGTCGACGTGCTCGTCAACAACGCCGGCCTGATGTCGATCGCCCCGCTCAGCGAGACCAAGGTTGATGAGTGGGATCGAATGATCGACATCAACATCAAGGGCGTTCTCTACGGCATCGCCGCCGCACTTCCCGTCTTCCAGAAACAAGGCAGCGGCCACTTCATCAACATTGCATCGGTGGCCGGCATCAAGGTGTTCAGCCCTGGCGGAACGGTCTACAGCGGCACCAAGTTTGCGGTGCGAGCCATCTCCGAAGGCTTGCGCCACGAAGTGGGCGGTGCGATCCGCACCACAACGATCGCACCCGGTGCGGTGGACTCGGAACTGAAGCAAGGCAGCAGCCACGAGGAAAGCGCCGCGTTTGTGAAGGACTTCTACAAGATGGCCATTCCTGCCGACGCCGTCGCTCGCGCGATCACTTACGCCATCGAGCAACCGGCAGACGTGGATATCAACGAGATCGTCCTGCGGCCGACCCAGCAGGAGTTCTAAGCAAACGTGGCTGGCGGGTGGCCTGCGGCGACGCGCAGCCACCGCCAGCCACACGATGGTTCAGAGACTTCGCCGGCTGTTCTCCACGGGGATCGTGAAACAGAAAGTCGTACCACTGGGATTGCTGTCTGTAACCCAGATGCGCCCTCCATGCGCCTCGACGATTGCTTTCGAGATGGTTAGTCCTAAGCCCATTCCTTCTGACTTGGAAGAGCAAAATGCATCGAAGAGTGATGTTGAAATGCTGCTGCTGATTCCAGCTCCCGTATCACCTACTTCGAACTGAACAAAATCTGGATCGGTCGCATGGACCGCGACGGACAGCTCGCGCCTCATATCAGATGGCGAGCCTTCTATGGCATGAAGGCCATTTGCCAAAAGATTCCCAAGAACTTGTTGAATCTGAATTCTGTCTGCGAAAACCTCGAGATGCGGATCGATTGTCTTCATGATCCGTATGCCTTTGGCGGCCAATTCAGGGCCAAGGAAAAATAGTACCGCCTCAACGATCTCGTTCGCACTATTCATTGCAGGACGCACTGGCGCTCTCATGATGAACGTCCGAAGCTTCTGTGACACCTCGCTGGTCTTGGTCGCCCATCGCGCTGCGGCTTGAAGCGCCGACGAAGCTTCCGCAATATTCGGCTCGGATCGGTCGATCCAGCTGATTGCGGCATCGATGGAGAGCAGGGTCGACGACAGCGGCTGGCTTACCTCATGCAGTACGGACGCCGCTAGCTGACCTACAAGCGAGATCCGCGCGGTATGAGCCATTTCAGCTCGTAGCGCCTGAAGCCGATCGGAGTTCTGCTTGTACTCGGTGACATCAAAAGCGTAAAAATGTAGCCGTCGGTACTTGTCGTCTTCCTCCGGCAACGAGCATCGCCACACAATGGGTACCGTTCTTCCGTCGAAGGTCTTCAGAACTCGCTCGCCCTGACAGCTTTTGGCACCGTCGAAGATTGCCTGCAATACCTGCGCGTTGCTGGGTCGACTTGCCGGCAGTAACGACCGAGCCGCATCGAAGAACTCGTCTCGGGAACTTGCACCGAACAGTTCGATCGTCGCGTCGTTCGCGTCGACGAACGAATGCCGAAGACGAAGCTGCTCAATGACGTCTGGATGCTCATCCAAAAAGGCAGCAAGATCCGTGACGCCAGCGGCCTTGATGCCATCGACCCACTGCTTTAGTGGATACCAGTCCTCAATCAGAATGGGGATGGGTGCGAAGCGAAACGACTCTTCCGAAGAGACCATGGTTGCTTGATGATGCGCAGGGAGCGCCTAAGATGAATCGGAACTCCATCTATCTCTTTACAGCGATCAGACAACTCGTCTTCAATACGGAGACGGCCGCGTAGCGGCTCCATGTCGAACGGCATTGTGCGTTGGCCGATTGCTCTCGGCGTATCCTCGTACAGCCTACCCCGCAGGGGTTAGGCCATCGGCCTCAATTGTGCTGCTGCCTTCGATGGCGTTGACTCTGTTGTTGCTGTGCCGGCCCGTTGTGGATGGGGCTGCCGACCTGATGGCTAGGGTGCTGCCGGATCGGCAACAATGCCCAACATGCGTGCTTGGAGAACGAACTCCGCGAGCGACTTGGCGCCCATTTTCTTCATGGCCTGCGCCCGGTGAAACTTGATCGTGACTTCGTTAAGATCAAGTTTCCCAGCAATTTGCTTGTTCAGTAGCCCCTTCACGACGTACGCCATGACCTCTTTTTCGCGCGATGACAGGGCGGTGTAGTTCGTGTGCAGCGACTCTTCGGCGCGCGCCGTCTCGATCCGCCTGGCATGGTTATTCAAGGCGTTGGCGACCGCATCGAGCATGTCCTGATCCCTGAAGGGCTTCGCCAGGAAATCGACGGCTCCCGCTTTCATCGCTTGCACCGACATAGCGATATCGCCGTGCGCGGTCATAAAGATGATAGGAATGTCCAGTTTCGCGTCTAGAAATTGCTCTTGGACAGCCAATCCGCTGTGCCCTTTAAGCCGGACGTCCAGGATCACACAACTCGGGCCTTCCGGTTTGAGAAACTTGAAAAACGCCGGGGCAGACTCGAATGATTCGACCTTGTACCCGTTCGCGCGCAGCAACATGGACAAGGCTCTGCGCATGGACTCGTCATCTTCTATGACGTAGACATGGGCATTGGTCTGCTTCTCGAACACGAGATTCTTCATAACGTCGTTTCCTTTCGCCGACGCAGTTCCAAATGGAAAACAGCGCCCTGCGGATCGCCTCGCTCAGCCCAGATGCGACCCCCGTGCGCCTCAACAATCGAGCGACAGATCGAGAGGCCCATCCCAAGCCCGCTCTCCTTCGTTGTAAAAAAGGCGGCGAAGATACGATCGATGTCACCGTCACGGAATCCTGGACCGCTGTCGGACACATCGATCTGCACAGCATTTCCCCGTATAAATGCACGAATTTCCAGCCGCCTTCTTGGAGACTTCGCCTCCGCCATGGCTTGCACGGCATTAAGAAGCAGGTTGACAATAACCTGCTGGAGCTGAATTGGGTCGCCGTCTACTGCGACATCCGTCGGGGGAGCGTTGACCTGAAGTTCCACTAGTGCAGCGCGGCACTCCCGTGCCACCAACCGAACCGCATCATTGATCAGTGCATCGACCTGCAAGGGCATGCGCTGCGGTTCGCGCTTCTGCGCCATAGCCCGAATCTGTTTGACAATCTCCGCCGAGCGTTCGGCATCAAGAAGAATCTGCTCTATTGCGACCTTCGCTTCCCCAACTTCTGGGACCGGACGATCCAGCCAGCAAAGCGCTGTATCTCCGCAAGTCATGATCGCAGCAAGCGGCTGAGTCACTTCGTGCGCAATAGTTGTAGCCAAGCCACCGAGCGTAGTCAAGCGCATCACATGTGCAAGCTCGGTCATCGACTTTTGAAGTGCCTCCTGGCCGGTGACCACAGCCGTAATGTCCATCAAAGCCCCTACGTACTCGAGGTCGGGTGTGGCGCCAAGGGCGTTAAGCCGGGCAACAAACCTTACATGCTTGATTTCACCGTTGGGCATGACCAGTCTGTAGATGCCGTCCACCACAGGCTTACCGTCGCGAATAGCCTGGTCCAGACCTTTGACCAATTCAACATCGTCAGGATGAGTACGTTCCAGGACAACATCAACACTGGGTTGCGTGCCAGGACTGACGCCAAGGATTCGAAAGCACTCTTGAGACCAATGCATGACGCGTGAATTTGCGTAGCGCATGACACTACCGGTCTTGCTTAGACGCTCGGCTTCGGCTGCATACGCATGATTCCGCTCCAGCTCGGACTCTGAACGACGCCTTGCAGTAACGTTATTGTTCGTGGCCATGACAGCAACGGGCCGTCCCTTGGCGTCCTTCCAAAGACCGATACGCGTTTCGACGACGAGACTTGATCCATCGCGATGCTTGCGACCCACCTCTCCCTCCCATCTGCCATCGCGCATCAATTCGGTGTACAGGGATCCACGTGACAGCGGAAATTGAGTCTCGGTAAGAACGTGGAAATCTTTTCCAATCGCCTCGTCAGCATTCCAACCGTATAGCGCTTCCGCGCCTTTGTTCCAAAACCTCACGATTCCGTTCAAATCGTGGACAACAATCGCGTCGTGTGTAAGATCCAGCAATTGCACGTACTCTCGAAGCGCATCGCTTGTGCAGATATGTCTGATGGATAAGGCCGTCGCTGTTGCGAGCGCGAACAGGCTGACCGCACATCGGGCCAATGCGCTGCCGGTAAAATGCGGCTCATGAGAAAGGAGTAGTGCGATGAGAGTCAATAATCCGCAAGCGCCGGCCGCAAAGCTCGTAGCATGAAATGAGCCTGTCGCGGCAACGAGTTGCACCACCAGCACATATAGAACCGCGATCGCGACGTGATAGTCAGTGAATGCGTCGAACGCGAATACGTTGAGAGCCAGCACAACCGCGGCCAACGAATATGCTCGAGAGCGCCAAATAGTCGACGCAGGCTTGCCCGGCCCTCCAACGCGGAGATGCAGACCATACGGACTGAACGGCAACTCAAAGCGATGGATTTCTGACATACGCGAGCCCGATCGTAATCACAGCGAGTTACTGGAGGAAGCAATTGCCGCCACCTCCTGCAGATGGGAGCGAAAGTCAGCACCTTTCACCGGCTTGCAAAGAAAAGCCACCGCTCCAAGCTCCAGTGCTTCGGTCCGAATGTCGTCGGTACAGAACGCAGAGATGCAGATTACTGGCGCCGAGCAGTTGCGTGCATTCAGCTCCTTCATCAACTCTATGCCGGTCATCTCCGGCATCTGCACATCGGTGATGATGCATGCGACGTTGGCTTCCTCACCGCTGTCCAAGAATGAAGGTGCGGACTCAAAAACCTTGGCGTTCCATCCTATGGAACGCGCGAACAACGTTAGGGCATTTCTCAATGACTCGTCATCATCGATAACCGCCACAGTCAGGCCTTTCTCCACGCAGAAACCTCCCATCGGGGTGGACGGCGCCCATGCTACGCGGCAGCCGACGGCAAAAATACTATGCGAAAGTATAAATGGGCTGTGCTTTAGAGAAACGGCATTGCACTCTCAAGATCAACTTCCGTGGCACCTCCGGCGTGCTGGCAGAGTCGGCCAGAACCCTTACTCTGAAGCCCGAATCGTTGTCTTCTCGATCAGTATGATTGCCAATAAGTCCCCGACTTGAGTTGCGGCGCACCTGGCCCGATGACTACTCTTCCCGGGATGGCTGCGTTCTTGCGAGATTGTCAACAGGTCGAGATCGATGTCGGCGGCAACCTCACCTCCACCTCCAATCCAGATGACGTTTTGAGAATAGCTCTTGACTAGTCTTTGGACGGCTTTGCGACGTTTCAACGAAAGGGAAATCGCCCTTTCCTTCCCTCGGATATCTCCCGGTATTTTTGGTCCTTTCTGGCATGGCCTCTGCAACTATCTTTGGTATAGCGCCGTTTATCCTTTAAATATCGCCCCAAAAAAAACTTTATTAATCAGTACGTTGCACACACCCTATAAGCGAAGGATAAACCGGACCATACCTCGGTATAGCACCTTCATGCGAATCTTGTTGCAAGAATATACATGTCGTCTACAACGTTCCTTCACGGTACCGAACCGGTTTCATGTCGAATATGACTGCCTACAAATCTGGTACCGATGGCAACGAAATGCACTGAGAAATGCATGGATTAACTAGCCATCATTCCGACAGTAGTGAATCAGTGCGTCCATTGAAAATCGCACCAAGGAAATCACGATGAAAGCACCGAAGGTAGGAATTCTGCTTGCAATCGCTTGTGCAATGCCCGCGCTGTCGATTGCACAAGAGAATCAAAATGGGGTGACTCGACAGAAGGTTCGTGCCGAACTTATCGAATTGGAGAAGGCGGGATACGATCCGCATAGGGTAGACGACGCCACATTCCCGGCAGATCTTCAGGCTGCCGAAGCGAAAGTTGCTGCCCAACACCAGCAGCAAACGTCCAGCACGACCACACCATCGCCACCGACACCCCGATAGCGCGATAGCGCGCACCGCCGCGGCGAACGGCCCTTCGTCCGCCGTTGGCAGGCATCGCCAGCCCTTCGAAATCCGGAACCCTCGTCATTTCATTTATGCAACGATGATTTGCGATCGATTCTATTTCGAAATGATGTGCGCGTCGATATTCTTCTCCCATCGCATCACCCTTTCAGAAACCTCCGAAACCAAACCAAGGAGAAACATCATGACCGGCAAGCTCGCAAACAAGATTGCACTCGTCACCGGCGGCACGAGCGGTATCGGCCTGGCCACGGCCAAGCGTTTTGCTGCCGAGGGGGCTTACGTCTATGTCACGGGCCGCCGCCAGGCGGAACTCGATGCTGCCGTTGCCGCGATCGGCAACGCCACCGGTGTCCGCGTGGACTCGTCGAAGCCTGAGGAACTGGATGCGCTGTACAAGCAAATCCGCGCAGAGAAAGGACGCCTCGACGTACTGTTCGCCAACGCCGGCGGCGGCACGATGGTGCCGCTGGGCGACATCACCGAAGCGCACTACCACGACACCTTCGACCGCAACGTCAAGGGCACGCTGTTCACCGTGCAGAAGGCGCTGCCGCTGCTGTCCAAGGGCGCATCGGTGATCCTGACGGGATCGACCACCACCATCGAAGGCACGGCTGCGTTCAGCGTCTATTCCGCATCGAAGGCCGCCATCCGGGCCTTCGCGCGTAGCTGGATTCTGGACCTGAAGGATCGCGGCATTCGCGTCAACACGATCAGCCCGGGGGCGACGCGCACGCCTGGCCTCGTGGAGCTGGCCGGCCCGGATGCCGCGCAACAGCAGGGTCTGCTGGACTACCTCGCATCGCGCATCCCGATGGGCCGCGTGGGAGAACCCTCGGAAATCGCCGGAGCCGCCCTCTTCCTGGCTTCGGACGATGCAAGCTTTGTGAACGGCGCCGAACTGTTCGTGGACGGCGGCCAGGCCCAAGTCTGAAGCCAGCCGGCAAGCGACCGAGGCAACTGCCGATGGTCGCTTGCCTTCCGGTTTTCCATCTCGCTGATGTTGCGTTGGCAACACTCCGCTCGCGCCATGGATTGGATCTGGCGGACGGCCAACGCGGCAACTCCCCTCCCTCCTTCGCCCTCCATTCCGACTTTCGCAAAATTGATTGCGGGGTCGGGAATATTCGGACGGGCTCCAGCGTCTACCTCGGACATCTCCAAGCAGGTATTCACATGTTCACACCTCCTCGTAGTGCTCCATTCAAGCGATCGGTAACGCGCATCGCCCTCGCCGCAGCCCTCATTGGCGCCTCGATGGCTGCCACCGCTGCAGGATCTGCAGGACAAACGGACTCCGAAAAATTCGTTGCCGAGAACGAAGCGGCCATGACCAAGATGATGGATGGAATGTCGGCAGCACCTACTGGCGATGTCGATCGCGATTTTGTCGCAATGATGACTCCCCATCATCAAGGCGCGATCGAGATGGCCATGTCCGAACTGCGATATGGCAAGAACGAACAGCTTCGGCGCATTGCACAGGAAATCATCGTCGATCAACTGCAGGAGATCGCGGCCATGCGCATCGCCCTGGGGCAGCCGGTGCCGCCATCGGCACCGGCACCCACCCAACCCGGAGCCCCATCGGCGGTATCGGGTACTGCCATCCACAACCACTCACACATGCACTGAACAAGGCGGAGAAAACAAGAATGAAAATCAAACGACATGCCCTCGTTGTGGCGTACCTGGCATGCGCCATGGGTAGCGCGCTCGCCGGGCAGGCACCAGGCGCCAGCGCCGAGCGAGACATTCCCATCAGCCATCGGGACAGGATCTACGCCGCGGAACAATTCTCGAACACGGTCTCCGTGACGGACCCTGTGGACAACAGGCTGCTCGGCGTTATCCGTCTCGGCGACCCAGCACCGGGCAACTTCAGTCCGCTTTACCGTGGGCAGGTTCTGGTGCACGGCATGGGCTTCTCGCCTGACCATCGCACGCTCGCCGTGGTCTCGATCGGCTCGAACTCCGTGACGTTCATCGACACGGCAACGAATGCGGTCAAGCATGTGACGTACGTCGGCCGGTCACCGCATGAGGCATTCTTCACGCCGGACGGCAAGGAAGTGTGGGTGACGGTTCGCGGCGAGAACTATGTCTCGGTCATCGATGCCAAGACGTTCCAGGAAAAGCAACGCATCACCGTGGCTGACGGCCCGGGCATGCAGATCTTTTCCCCCGACGGCAAGTACGGCTACGTCTGCTCGTCGTTCAATCCTGAAACGGCGGTGATCAGCGTGGCCGATCACAAGATCGTCGGCAAGGTGAAGCAGGAGAGTCCGTTCTGTCCGAACATTGCAGCGACGGCCGACGGCAAGCAGGTGTGGTTCACGCTGAAGGATATTGGCAAGACGCAGGTGTTCGACGCGCGACCGCCCTTCACCCTCCTGAAAACCATCGATACCGGACCTATCACCAATCACGTGAATTTCGCCCAGATCGCGAATGGCACGTTTGCGTATATCACCGTGGGTGGCCTCAACCAGGTCAAGGTCTTCCGTACCGATGATTTTTCGCAAGTTGCCACAATTCCCGTCGGGAAACTGCCGCACGGTGTCTGGCCGTCGGGCGACGGCACCCGCATCTACGTAGGTCTGGAGAACGCCGACCAGTTGGCTGCGATCGATACCGCGACGAACCGCGTCGTCGCCAATGTGCCGATCGGGCAGGCACCGCAGGCCATCGCTTACGTGCCCAACGCCGTACCCGAAGGCGATGGCACGCAAGGGCTGCAGAAGCTTGGCGTTGCCGGCAATACCACGCAACTGACCCTGCTCTCCGTTGCCAATGGACGACCGACTCCCAGCGATAACCCACCGACCAGCGTGACGCTGTTCGATCAGGGCCTGCTGCAAGTGGTACAGGCTTCCGCGACCGGTCTTGAGCCGAAGCATCCCTATGTGCTGGCCTTGGCGAACCAACCCGATGGCAGCGGGACACTGGAGCCAATTGCCACGTTCATGACGAACCCCGCCGGATCGGCAATCGTCAACGCCATCGGCCCCATCCGACAGGTGGTGCAGACCGATAGTGCACCGGGTACCCGGCGATTCCTCGTCATTGCCCCGTCTGTTGACGGCAAGGCCACTGCACCCGTCCAGGTGCAGCGTATGTAAGGCATTGCGGCCGCTCCAGTTGGGGCGGCCGCATCTGAGACGCAGATCATTCCGGATTCGCCGTGAACGAGATGTTCCAACAAGTCGAGCCAATGATTCCCGCATTGCGCCGATATGCCCGTGCGCTGATGAAAGAGCGCGACGCGGCGGACGACCTCGTACAAGACTGCCTTGAACGAGTGATCACGCACTGGGACGACCGCCGCTCGTCGGGCGACACCCGGAGTTGGGTATTCGCCATCCTCCACAACCTGGCCATGAGCGCCTTGCGAAAAAACACCACTGCCGGTATCCGGCAGGTTGCCATCGAGGATGTTGCGGAATCCCTCTCGACCCGCGCCACGCAGGAGGACGGCCTGATCTATCAGGATCTGCTCGATGCTGTGGACACCATCCCCCCTGAGCAACGCAGCGTGCTACTGCTTGTCTCGCTGGAGGATATGTCATATGCCGAGGTGGCAAAGACGCTCGACATTCCGGTTGGCACGGTGATGTCTCGGCTGTCCCGCGCACGGGACAGGTTGGTACGGCTGCTCGGCGGCGCGCGGCAGCATGCCGGGCCGGCTGCCACGCTACGGAGGGTGAAATGAACGAGATTCGTCCGATCCAGGAAGAAGAGCTTCTCGCATACGTTGACAATGCGCTCGATGCCGAGCGGCGCAAGGAGATCGACGCGTATCTCGTCGCCAATCCTCCGGTGGCAGCGCGCGTCGACAAGTATCTCGCGCATCGGCAGGCATTGCGCGATGCATACGATCCCGTGTTGCAGGAACCCATCCCGCTTTCGTTGAATCTTGGACACATGCTCGCGGCGCGGCGCAGACGCGTCGACAAGCCGTGGCGCATGGCTGCCGCCGTCCTGGTCGCGCTTTGCATCGGCGGCGCAGGCGGCTGGTACGGCAACGAAAGCCGCAATGACCCCTACGCAAGCGGCATTGCGTCACTGGCGCGGGAAGCTACCGCCAGTTTCCAGGTGTATGCGCAGGACCCCGATCGGCCCGTCGAATTCGATGCGGCAAGCGGCCCTGAACTGACGCGGTGGGTCTCTTCGAGACTGAATCGAACCGTGCAGATCCCCGATCTGAGAAACGCGGGATACCGGTACATGGGTGGTCGGCTTGTGGCCACCGAACACGGGCCTGCGGGTCTGTTCATCTATGACGACGCGCATGGCGGACGTCTGGCAATGCTGGTGCGCACAATGGCGATCGATCGCGACACTCCGATGCGTCCGCATCAGGAAGACGGCGTGTCCGGATATTCCTGGGCCGACAAAGGACTGGGTTATTCAGTGGTCGCATCTGCTTCCACCACGGGCTTGCATCCGCTTGCCGACGAAATGCGCAGGCAGGTCCGTGCCGAGCATGGTCCTGTCCTTTAAAGCGCAATTCCGTTAAATCTTCGGAATAAATCGACAGAAATCGGCGTCTATCTGACAAGTCCATCGAATCCGATGTGCCGCGATCTCAAACCATTATTGGAGTCGAATCATGAAGACGAACCACACCCTGCGCAACGTTATCGCTACCCGTGGCCTTGTCGTCGCCAGGTAAAGCAAGTTCGTCTTTGAGCCATGGAACCTGCAAACAGATCATTCCTGAAGTGCGACGTTCATGCGTGCGCATGGATTGTCCATGCCATCGAACAGTTCAAATTCAGCACGCTTGACGCAACCATTCATCACTGCCGCTTGAATACTGCCAGTCGTCTTGCGGGAGTGATCGGAGTTATTCCGCAAAGCTGCATTTCAGGAATGCATGTTTCGGTGGTGTCTGATCGCTCGGTATGCTGCCAACACAACGCGACTGCATGTCGGCCCGGCAGCAACCCGACAGCAGCATGACTTTTCTTATACACAACGTTATGAAAGCAATGAAAATGGCGATGATCGCCGCCGCCGTCTCCCTCGACGCCTCCGCCCAGACGCTTGCCACGCCACAGCATGTGCCGGCTCCGGTTATCGACGCGTTGCAGGTATCGGCAATCGACCACGTGGGCATGAACGTTCCGGACATTGACGCGGCCGTGCAATTCTTCTCCGACCTGATCGGTGCGCGGGTGATTGCCGACGCGCGACCCGAAGGCATTCCCGCAGAATGGAAGACGCAGTTTCGCTGGCACCAGTCCAGCGAGTTGAAGCGCTTCATCATGCTTCAGTTGACCGGTGGTCCGAAGGTGGAGCTGTTCCAGTACGCGGGGCACGAGATCAATTCCACACAACCACATGAGGACGACATTGGCGCGACCCATGTAGCCCTCAGGACGAAGGACATCGCGCGCAGTCTTGCAATCGTGAAAGCGCGCGGGCTGAAAGTACTCAATGAACCGATCACGAATGCCGATGGCGTGCAGTGGTTCTACTTCCTCACGCCATGGGGCTCGCAAATCGAGCTCGTGTCCTTTAGCGACCAATACACCGCGACATCACCGCACCAAGCAACGGGGGCATCGACCATGAACACTTCTCTCTCATCTTCCGCATCCGTCGACCTGAGCGCTGTGCAACGCCTCATCGACCAGCATTTCGAAATCTGGAACGCGCCGGTGTCGGCGGAGACCATCACCAAGTTCGCCCAGATCTACACCGCCGATGTCTTCGTTGCCGACGAGGGCGGGAAAGCCGTCGGCTACGAAGAGGTGGCCAAGCTGATCCGAAAGGTGCAGTCCAGTCACGCAGGGTTCGTGTTCACGCCCGATCCGGTGACGTGGAATCATGGGCTGGGACGCGTAACGTGGGGCTATGGGCCGCGAAGCCATCCTGACGCGGTCCGTGGAGAGGACATCTTCACGATCGAAGACGGCAAGGTTTCCAGCGCGCGTGTGTTCCTTGACAAGAAGTAATCTGACACAGGATTCAACGATGACCACCCCTATCGACACTCCCAGCTATAGCGACCAATTCCCGGATCACGGCCAATCGCCCGCAGATCACGACAAGAATCTGGCTACCGGCATCGTCGTCAGTGCGTACTACCGAGTCCACCCGGACGATCGGCAAACTTTCATCGATGCGGTTATCCCGGACATGGTGGCTGCTCGCAAGATGCCGGGATGCATCTACTACGCCTTCTCACCGGATCTGACCGACCCCAACACTTTTCATCTGGTGGAAGGCTGGGAAAACGAAGCCGCCTACGAGCGTCACGAGCAGGCGGCGACCTTTCTGGCCGCACTGGCGACAGTGGTCCAGAATGTCCGCATTCTCGATCGGCAGGGCGTGCGCTACGACGTTGCGAAACAGCACATCGATGACCCTCGGGAAAAGGTGGCTTGACGTCACGACAGGATCCGGATGCGGGCTGAGGCCCGCTACAGCGTGCCGTACAGACGCCGCAGCCCGCGGCTGAGGGCTGCTCCCATGATCGTTTCGTGACTCTCTTCCGGATAGACATGCGACTCGACAGAGAACTGGTCGCTCTGCCAGCGCCGCAGGATCTGCTCCATCGTGAACATGTCGCCGGGGAAGTCGATGTTCCCCAATATGGCGCGCAGCACTTCCCGGACGTCCTCAGGCACGGGCGCGCTGAATTGCTGACTGAAGCGGGCGCGATGCTCGAGTTCGCCGACGCACATGTAGAGGCGGGCCACGGGCGCCGGACGCGACTCGACGATCCGCGCGGCGGCATCGAGCAACGCACGCCCGTTCCACCACAGCGACGGGCTGACTGCGAGATATCGGCGAAAGGCATCAGGACGATGCAACAGTGCATAAAGGACAAACAGGCCGCCAAATGACTGCCCGGTCAGCGTCGCATCATCGGTATCGATGGGGAACGCTTCGGCCAGTGCGGGTCTGAGTTCGTCTGCCAGGAACGCGAGGAACGCATCAGCTCCGCCCGTCCTGGCGACTCCCGGCATCCCGAGAAGTGCTGGCGTCACCGGCTCGAACGCGGGCCATGACGTTGTCAGTTCCCGGTTCCGCCTGAGCATGAAAGGGGGATTCGCATCGAGCGGATAGCCCACGCTCACGCCATAGAGCAGAGGTAAGTCCAGTCCGACGGCACAGCTCCTGAGCGTGCTGATGAGTGTGCCTGCGCTCAACTCCGCATCCGTCGCTATCACTAACCCAGCGCGCTCATCTGCCGACGGTATCCGGTTCGGCGTCACGCATACGCGCAATATGTCATCGATGCCTCGTGGCCGGACCAACCAAACTTCCGAGCCGGCCAGCAAGACATCCTGATGTTTCTCGATGATTTCCATACCCTGGCGACGGCCGCTTAAATTTGTGCCATGACGCCATCGACAAACCGCTCGATGCCGTTCACAAAACTTGCCGCATCGGATGCAACCTGCGCCCCCTGCGCAGCAAGCTGCTTGGCGGCAGCGAGGCCAATGCCCGTTGTACCACCTGTGATCAGCGCGATTTTTCCCTCGAGTTGCTTTGTCATGTTCGATGCCTAGGGCGTGAGCTATTTCAATTGAGGAAGCGTAACATCTATCGGTCAAATTAGTTGCTCGAGCAGTTCCTCCCCAGCGCTCCGCCGGCATCTCTCCCACATAGCTCGCACGATGGCGCGAATATGCGCGCAGGCGGCGAGGTTGGGTCCGCAGTGCACGCCGTCCTGTCACCGTGCAAATGGGAAAGCCTCGTCTCGAGCGATCTCCCACACTGGATGCTCGCCTCGACATCATCCTGATGCGGGGATCACGCCCACCGGAGGCCCATCATGACTCAGCAAGACCCCGTCGTCGCAGTATTCCCCACCCATGCAGCCGCCGACGATGCTATCAAGGTGCTCGGCAAACACGGCGTTGACTTGAAGACGCTATCGATCATCGGCCAAGGCTACCATTCGGAAGAACACGCCATCGGCTTCTACAGCGTGGGAGATCGCATCCGTTCCTGGGGTACCACAGGTGCATTCTGGGGCGGCATCTGGGGCCTGCTGTTGGCGCCTGCCCTGTTCGTTATTCCGGGCGTTGGCACGGTCGCGCTGGCCGGTCCCGTGGTTGCGGCACTGGTCTCGGCGCTCGAAGGCGTGGTGATCGGTGGCGGCATCAGCGCGCTCGGTGCGGCGCTGGCAGAGTTCGGCGTGCCCAAGGACGATGTGGTCAAGTACGAAACGGCCATCAGAGCCAATGAATTCGTGCTGCTTGTACAAGGCACCGACGACGAGCGCACACGCGTTCGTGCACTTCTCGATGGGCTGGCCGCGGCGCCCGCCGCCACACCGGCAGCCGCCTGACACCGGTACTCCCCCAGCCATATGCCAGGGACCTGCTCTTGCGAGGGCAACGGCACATAGACCAAGCAAGCTCCCACGCGTGTTTGAGCTCGTTCAAGTGCGACAAGGAGAAGGCCGGTCTTCCTACTTCGCTCCACGAACTCCCGCTACAGTGTCAGGAGGCGAGCTGCGCGGTGCGCAGCTCGCCTCTTTTTTTTCCGACCATGGCCGGATACTGTGAGACGTGACAGTTATTCCTGTCCCATCTCAAAGTTAATGGGAAGCCCGACCTAGATAAATCAAGGAGTTGCTGAGCGCCGTCGCAAACTACCTGGGTCGAAATCTCACAGTTAGTGGGTAAAAGGGGCGGTCCGTCTCACAGTATGTGGGTACAATGGGACGGCTAGCGGACGGCAGGCCGGAAGTCGTTCCAGCCGCAGAAGTGGTCCGGGCTTATCGTCGAAGCCAAACGACAGGTTCCGATTGGGCACGCTCCGAGGCGGGGCGGCGTGGTGAATAGAGGGGCTCCTCCCGGCCAGTTTGAGACATATCCCAACGTTCTTCGAATGTCCCATCTTGACCGAAGCTGCCATTACGGGCCTGAGTGGACACACTACCGGCGGGCATTCACGTGAAATCGCCATGAAAAAAGGCCCAACAGTGGGCCTGATGTCACTCTCATAACCCTCGTTGAGCTTTGGGCTTTATAGGAAAAGAGTCCCGGCAAAGCCGGGACCCATTCACTATCGATCAGTCTGCAAAGTCGGTAGCCTCGGACGAGCCCTTCCAGGTGTCGAGATTCTTTGCAACAGCATTAGCTTTCGCAGCCGCAAGTTCATTGGCGATCTTGCCGGCGAACAGATGCAACGGCGCCGATTCGACCGAAGCGGCCTGAATGATCAGGAGGGCGAGCTTGTCAGGATCGCCGGCCTGATGGCCATGCAGAGTGTCGAGATGCAGGTCCAGCGAAGCCTTGGCCTCCGAGTAGTCGTCGATCTGTCGCCTGGCCACTGCGAGCGCACCGTTCGACAGAAAGTCCGTGCGCACAGGCCCCGGATAGACCACCGTTGCTCGGATGCCCAGCTCCGCGACTTCCGCCGCCAGGGATTCCGTCAACCCTGACAGCGCGAACTTGCTGGCGACGTAGCTGCCCCAGCCAGCATATCCGCCTTGGTAGCCTACGATGGACGAGATGTTGATGATGTGACCGCTGCGCTGGCGGCGAAGGTGCGGCAGCGCATGCCGTAGCACAGCCATCGGCGCGAAGAAGTTGACCTCGAAATTGCGGCGCAACTCGTCGTCCGACAGCGCCTCGACCGTGCCCTGCTGGGCATAGCCGGCATTGTTGACGACCACATCGATCACGCCGAACCATTGCACGGTCTTTTCAACAGCCGCCTGGACACTACGGTCGCTGGTCAGGTCAACTTCCAAAGGTAGAAAGCGGTCGGATGCCCCACCAAACGTCTTCGTCAGCGATGCGGCTGTGCGGGACGTTGCCGCTACCCGGTGGCCTTGCTCTAGCAAGTGGGCAACGAGTTTCTGACCGACGCCCTTCGACGCGCCTGTGATGAACCATGTACGAGATGCTTGTTTCATGATGCAGATTCCTTCAGATAGATGTGCGGCTAAGACGTTGATCAAGGCAGGGCCACGCTCATGCCACCGTCGGCCATGACCACGGCGCCGACGATAAAGCTGGCCTTTTCCGATGCGAGGAAGGCGATCACCTCGGCGATTTCCTTTGGCTGTGCCGCGCGGCGGATCGGTGCCTTCTTGCCATGCTCGGCAAGGAAGGCCTGGCCGTCCGCATGGATGTGGTTGGTAATGTTGGTGATGACATCGCCGGACCCCACCGCATTCACGCGAATGCCGTGTTCGATGGCTTCCAGCGAGAGCGCCCGCGTCAACTGAGCAAGTGCGCCCTTGGACGCCGCATACGCTGCGATGAGCGGAAAGGCCTGATAGCAGGCGTAAGACCCCACGTTGACGATGGCCCCCGTCTTTGCCGGCAGCATGGCGCGCATGGCTTCCCGCGAGAACAGGAAAGCGCCCGTGGCATTAACGGCTTGGATGCCATTCCAGTCTTCCAGCGACATATCCACCAGCGGCTTGTTGATGATGACCGCCGCGTTGTTGACAAGGATGTCGAGCTTGCCAAAGCGGTCGATTGCCGTTGTAACGGCCTGCACGGCGCTTTCCTCTCGCGCCACATCGGCAACGACAGGAACGATGCCAGGTCGCGCCAGCGCTTCAACGTTGCTGCTGCGCCCAACGGCAATCACATTCGCCCCTTCGGCGTGAAGCAGTTCGGTGGTGGCCAGGCCGATGCCACTGGCTGCACCGGTGACGATGGCGACCTTGCCTGCGAAGGCGCCGCTTGCGGTGTTTCGTGATGTCATGATGTTCTCCTGGTTGGTTTGGGTCCCGCGTGCTGGATGGATCAGAACGGGCTGGCGGTGGGCCGTACGACGATCTCGCTGACGTCGACTTCGGCGGGCTGCTCCACCGCATAGGCGATGGCACGAGCGATCGCGTCAGGGGTGATAGCGATACGGCGGAACTCCTGCATCGCACTACGCGCGGTGTCGTCAGAGATCGAATCGGCCAGTTCGGACTCCACGACGCCGGGGCAGATCACTGTCACGCGAATCTTGTCGGTCTCCTGGCGCAGCCCATCAGAGATGGCACGCACGGCGAACTTGGTAGCGCAGTACACCGCGGCAGTGGGCGACACGGAAAGTCCGCCAATTGAGGAAATATTGATGATCTGGCCCAGCGCTTGCGCTTCCATCGTCGGCAGCACGGCGGCAATGCCATGCAGCACGCCACGAATGTTCACGTCAATCATCCGGTTCCATTCGCCGACCTTCAGCGCGTTGAGCGGCGAAAGCGGCATCACGCCCGCGTTGTTGACCAGGACGTCGATGCGACCGAAGGCATCGAGCGCGAACCGGGCGAATGCCGCCACGTCGTCGGCCGAGGTCACGTCGAGCTCGCGGTAACGAACCACGCCGCCGGAGGCTTCGATCGATGCCGCCAACTCGGCGAGCCGGTCGGCCCGGCGTGCACCGATCACGAGCCGGTGTCCTTGCGCGGCGAGCAGGCGAGCGGCGCCCTCGCCGATGCCGCTGCTGGCGCCGGTGATCAGAATGACTTTCGATTTGTTGATTGCGTTTGCCATGTTGCATACTCCTATCGTTGGTTCGGATCTGGCCGCGGAGGTCGGCGCTTGATTTGGCGCGCTCTGCAGTCACGTTTCGGCCTTCAATGAAGCGGTATGGTTCGTCGGCCGGTGAATGAATGATAGGGATGACCTGTCTGCAGGCGAATACACGGACCGATGCCGTTGTTGCCTATTCCTATTGATCCGACTGGTACGGTGTGCAAGACGCGGCTAGAATGGCGGCTGCAGGCAAACAACAGGAGGCTTTGTGTCCAAGGTCCGCTCCCCCGCTTCCGTCAAGATGGTTCGGTTGATCGAGAAACTGGCGCCCAACGAGGGCTACACGCAGTCGACGCTCGACAGCGTGCGGCTGATGCGTTCCGACCGGCCCCTCGGGCGCACACCGGTGCTGTACGAGCCAAGCATCGTGATCGTGTGCCAGGGCCGCAAGCTTGGCTTTCTGGGCAATGAGGTCTATGTCTACGACGCGCAGCACTATCTTGTACTGTCGGTACCGCTGCCGTTTTCCACGGAAACCCAGGCTTCGCCAGAGGAACCCATGCTGGCGGTGTCCATCCGTCTGGACCTCCTCGAACTCAGCGAACTGATCACGCAAATCGGTGCAGCAGGAGATCTGCCTGAAGAGCCACCCAACGGCATGGTGTCTACGAAGCTGGACGAGAATCTGGCCGGTGCAACCGTCAGGTTGCTGGAGGCATTGACCGTGCAGATGGATGCCCGGATTCTGGGTCCGGGCCTGGTGCGGGAAATCTGCTACCGCGTGTTGACGGGGGCACAGGGAGGCGCGATGCGTGCCGCTCTCGCTCACCACGGGCGCTTCGGCCGCGTCGCGAGAGCGCTGAAGCGCATCCATGCAGATTATGCGGCGCCCCTGAACGTGTCACGCCTGGCTCAAGAGGCCGGCATGAGCGTGCCAGCGTTTCACGCCAACTTCCGCACGGTGACCCAGACGTCGCCAATCCAGTACATCAAGTCCACCCGCCTTCACCAGGCGCGCCTGATGATGATTCGGGACGGCGTCACTGCGGCGGCCGCAGCGGGACGCGTCGGGTACGAAAGCACCTCGCAGTTCAGCAGGGAGTTCAAGCGTCTGTTTGGGCGAACGCCGGTTGAGGAGGCACGCGACATGCGCGAGTCTTTCACCCTGTCACCGGCGGTTCGCTTTGGCGCCTAGGCGCACTCTACTGGGCCACGGCCACAACGACCTTGCCTTTCACGTGGCCGCCCTTGCTGTGGTCGAGCGCCTGGCTAACGTCTGTGAGCGCAAAAACCGAATCGATATGGGTACGCAGATCGCCCGATGCATGGAGCGTAGCCAGTTTCTCGAGCTGGGGCGCGTCGCTACGCGTAGCGAAATGTCTGCCGGTCGCCTGCGTCCCTTTGGCTCGACCTGCGTCGGGCCTCGCCACCGTCGACACCAGTGTGCCGCCCGGCTTCAGCACCGACCATGAACGCTCCTGAGTTTCACCGCCAATCAGGTCGAGCACGAGGTCCAATCCCGAGACACGCGCGGCGAAATCCTCGGTGCGGTAGTCAACAAAGGCATCGGCGCCGAGGCTTGCCACATATTCGCGGCTCTGGGCTGAGCCGGTGCCGATGACGTGGGCGCCGGCCAACTTGGCAAGCTGCGCGGCCGCCGTGCCTACGCCGCCTGCGGCACCGTGAATCAGGACCGACTGCCCGGCTTGCAAGCCCCCATGCTCGTGGAGTGCCTGCCATGCCGTCAGCGTTGCAGCGGGAATCGCCGCGGCTTCCGCGAAAGTCAAGGACGCAGGCTTGCGCGCCAGGCGGGTGGACTCCACGATGGCGCGCGTGGCGAAAGCCCCGACAATGCCGATGAACCCCATCACTTCATCGCCCGGCTTCAGTGTTGTGACGTTGCGCCCCACGGCGATGACGGTCCCTGCAGCATCTACCCCAGGGGTGAAAGGCAACGGCAGTGGAATAAACGCCCGCATGGCGCCGCTGACGATCTTCCAGTCAATGGGATTCACCGATGCCGCGGCAACGTCGATCAAGACTTCGTTGTCGCCCGGTACGGGGTCGTCCGCCTCGACCAGCGTCATGCCGCTGCGGCTGCCGTAGGCAGTTACTTGGACGGCTTTCATCAGATGCTCCTGGAAGCGACGCCCACTACAGGAGCGTCAAGGGCAAGGGCTGCCTGAACCGGATCGAAATACTCGCGTAGGTGCACGATGCGACCGTCGCAGGCTGTCAGAAACACGACATACTCCTGGCGGTAGGTGCGGCCGGTCGCCGCGATCAGGCCCTCCCCCCGCACCCGAGCAATTGCCTGCTGCGGATCGTCCGTCGCAGTCACGATGGCATCGGAGAAGCGAAAGTTCCTGACCGCCCCCCCGAACCAGTTCGCATGCCGCAGCACAGATTCACGTCCTTCGAGTTTCAGCGGATGACCCAGGCTGGGTGCGTACGGCAGATCCCAGACGATGCTGTCGGCGATCAGTTCCTGCCATTGCTCCGGCTTGTCTACCAGGAACTGGAGGTGTTGCTCCAGAAGCGTTGTGGCAATGCTCATGATGTCTTCTCCTGCGATGTATCAGGCGGCAACGCGCTTGGCCGGCGCGCGACGGTTGTCCACGCTGAAGGCCCCGGGGCCGAACGCGACCACCTGCAAGAGACCACCGGCCATTGCCAGGTTCTTCAGGAAATGGAACATCTGGTTCTGGTCAGCGAGCGCGTGGTGAAAGATCAGCGCGGTCACGACAGCGTAGGCAGCAAGGAGGAGAGCAACCACGCGCGCCTTGTAGCCAATGACCAGGAGCGCGGCACCCGCCAGTTCCAGCACAAGTGCGCCCATCAGTCCGAGCGCTGGCGCGGGCAGACCCAACGATCCGATATAGGCCATCGTCGCGCCAGGGGCCATCAGCTTGCCGAAGCCGCTGATGAAGAAAATGACAGCGATGAGGGTGCGGCCAACGGCGGGGATTGCGGAGTGTTCGTTCAGCGAGGTGTTCAGGTTCGAGTTCATCGTGTTCATCCTTTCAAAGAGTGGATGAACGAAGAGTAGAGACTTGACACCCATCAAGATAGCCTATATTTCTAGATGCAATCCATCTACTACTTAGATATATGCTCGATGCCGTCTCGCTGGACCAGCTTCGTACCTTCATCGCGGCCGCCGACGAAGGCAGTTTCTCCGCCGCCGGCCGCAAACTCCGGCGAGCGCAATCCGTGGTCAGCCATACGCTGGCCAACCTGGAGGGCCAGATCGGCGTGCAGCTTTTCGATCGCACCGGACGTTATCCGAGGCTGACGGACGAAGGATCGGCCTTACTTGCACAGGCGCGACTGGTGGTGGGTGGGATGGACGGGTTCAAGGCCAAGGCGCGGACAATTTCCGACGGACTCGAGCCAGAGCTTTCCGTCGTGGTGGACGTCATGTATCCAATGACATCACTGACAGACGCGGTCGGCGCATTCCGAAGCGAGTTTCCGCACACACCATTACGCCTTTACGTCGAAGCGCTGGGCGCTGTCATGCAGCCGGTACTCGCCCAGACATGCCGGCTCGGAATCAGCGGCTCGATGCCATCGGTCCCAGAAATTCTCGATGCCGAGAAATTGCTGGATGTGCCAATGATTACGGTCACTGCCTCGTCCCATCCCCTGGCGTCAAAGAATCGGATCCTCCGGCCGGTGGATCTCAAGGAGCACGTCCAACTCGTGCTGACGGACCGCACGACCCTCACAGAAGGCACCACTTTCGGTGTTTTCTCTCCCCAGATATGGCGCCTTGCCGATCTGGGCGCCAAGCACGCATTCTTGCGCGCTGGCTTTGGATGGGGCCATATGCCGCTAGCAATGGTTCAAGATGACCTGGATTCTGGGAAGCTCGTGGCCTTGCGGCTCGAAGCGTTCCAGCCACATACGCCGCCCATCGCCATGTTTGCAGTTTTTAGGAAGGACACACCGCCCGGGCCTGCTGGAAGGTGGTTTCTCAAGCGCCTCAGAGGCGCAGGCGACACCCACTAACGAGCGTCAACCGGGGGAGGCTATGTCTCCTAGTCATCCGCTTTTTTGGCCAGACGCAGTAACGACATGACGGACCGAGAGGAGCCGCTATCAGGGAGGAGTTGTTCATTCAGCCGATAACTTGAGCTCCGGCTCGTAGTATTCGACTACGAGTCCATCCGGGTGGCGCGCGGTGAAGTTCCTGCCTCCAATCGCGTCACACGGCTCGTGCAAGATCTCGGCCCCTGCCCCGTGCACCTCACGAAAAGCACTATCGAGCGAGTCGACGACGAATGCGACCTGAGCATCTCGCACTGGTGCTAACGCTGTCTCGTTGCCGGCCAGCAAGATCACGCCATCGACTACGGCCACTTCGATGCCAATAGCATCAAGCCGCAGGCGCATCTCGCACTCGGCATGCTGGATGGTCTCGTAGAAAGATACGGTGGCATCGAGTGCGTCGGGTGCAACATAGAGTCGCTGCATTCTCTTCAGGATCTTCATGAGTTCACTCCGCGTGGTGATCCATCACCACGCATTCGAAATTGCTGGAGGTCGCAGCAGCATCCATTGCCTCGGGGAGCGCGGTGAGGGGAAACACAATCGGCCGAATCGGGCTCATGTCGAGGAGCCCGGCGCGCACGAGGTCAAACAGGCGTCCGTATGCGTCCCTCGGATACATGAACTGGCCGAGAATTTCCCAGCCGTTCAGCATCAATTCTGTATAGGGAACGGGCAATGGCACTGTCATGCTGCCCATCAACACGAGCCGACCGCCCTTTCTGAGGCTGCGCAGCGCAGCCATCGTGATGTTCGGGTCGCCGGCGTTACCGACCATGTCGAACGCAAGGTGGGCGCCGCCACCACATGCGTGACGGATGGCATCGGCATCGCTCGCCACATCTCCCGTCGCCACCACACGTACGACACGGCCCGGCGCCAGTTGACATATGGCGTCGAGCGATTCCGCTCGTCTCCCAACAGCGATTACCCGCCCCGCCCCCATTGCAAGCGCGACCATCACGGCTCCGGTGCCATATGCCCCCGCCGCGCCTGAAACGACGACGGTGTCGCCTGCTGCGAGCCTCCCGCGCAAGAGGCCACCAAACGGCACGATGCACCGCATCGTCAGCGCGATATCGAACGCATCGAGCTTCGACATCTCTCCGGCAGGAGTTACCGCGCTCGCCGGGAACGACGCGTACTCCGCCAGCGTGCCATCCGGCCAATCCGCTTGCATCCGGTGCGCCGTGGGGCCGTTGGCCGTGACCCCCAGCAGTATCTCGGCCGGATTCTGTACGTTCTCCTGCGCGACAAAGTGCGACGACAGCACGACGCGTTGCCCGGGTTGCAAATGCCAGACCCCGGAGCCGACGCTATGCACGATGCCAGCGCCATTGCCGCCCGGAATGAATGGGCGGTCTGGCGTGTGGTAGATCGGCAGATTGCCTGCCACGTAGTCCTTCATATAGGACATCAGCGACGATGCCTCGATCCTCACCACTACCCCGCCGGGGCGCGCTTCAGGGATGGGTAGATCGGTCAGGCTCAGCGCACCACCGAGGCGCTCGAGTTGCCATGCTTTCATCGGATTCGACCTCATTCATTGGACGGAACACATGAATGATCGTGCCGACTGGAGTGCGTCGCTATAATAAAAAATACCGATTTCATTCTCGATCGTACAAATATGGACGCATTATCGGACGTGCTCTCAATGTTGCGGGTGAGCTCCGCGTTGTCGTCCCGCTTCGAGGGCACCGGGGCGTGGGCGTTCCGGTTTCCTGCCTACCGTCACATCAAGTTCGGTGGGGTGCTGGAAGGCCGCTTCTTCCTGTGGGTTGAAGGCAGCAAGGAGCCGCTCGCGCTCGAGAAGGGAGACTTCTATATGCTCACGGACGGGCAGCCGTTCTGTTCGGCGAGTGATCCACGGCTGCCGCCGCAGGATGGCCCAGCCACCTATCGGACGATTCGCGGTGCCGACGGTGTTGTGCGATATCAGGGGATTGGCGACGAGGCCGCTCCCGTCAGCCTTGCCAGCGGACGTTTTACCTTCGAGAGCGACGTGACAGATCTCCTTCTGACGCATCTTCCGCCGCTCGTCCATCTGCGCGCCTCCGACCTTGGCACGCACTCGCTATCCAGCGTTCTGGAACTGCTGAAGTGGGAGACCAGTGCCCGCCACGTTGGCGGAGATATCGCCCGCAGCAGCCTGGCGGCACTCGTACTTGTGCACGTGCTGCGCATGTACCTCGCATCGAGTCACCGGCCCGAGGGATGGCTGGGTGCATTGGCCGATCCAAAAATCGGTGCTGCGCTATCGCTGATGCATGCGCAGCCGGGCGAACGATGGACCGTCGAGGGCCTCGCACAGGCAGTAGCCATGTCGCGGACGGCATTTGCATCTCGGTTCCGGGGACACGTGGGCAAACCACCGCTCGACTACCTCGCCCAATGGCGCATGACAATTGCGCGTTCCGCACTCCGACATTCCGACGAACCATTGACCGACATAGCGGAGCGCATTGGCTACCTGTCCGACACAGCATTCAGTATCGCCTTCAAGCGCCACACCGGGCTGAGCCCTGGTCGCTTCCGAGCGGACTCGCGCACTTCGGCATCAGCCGGATGATGGCGCGAAGCCGACGCATATCCATTTTTGTACAGTGCCGCCGTGCCCCAGTCACCACCAGTATCGACGCGCGTAGATCAAGCTCATCAGTGCTCCCGCCACGATCACGAACTGTCGGACACGATGCGACGGCAAGACCCGCACTAGCATGCCACCGCCGTAACCGCCAGCGAGTGCACCGGCCAGCATCGTCAGTGTCTCTGGCCATCGCACTGCGCCCTGCGCGATAAATATCAACGTTGCGCTCAGCGACACGCAGGTTGCCATCAGGTTCTTCAGCGCTTTGACAGCCCGCAGATCGCCTGGCTCCGTGACCGTCAGTATCGCCGTGAGGATGACGCCAAGGCCTGCTCCAAAGAAGCCGCCGTAGACACAGACGACGCCGAGAAGGACAGCGCCGGGACCGCCGGCCAGCATTCTCCCGGCGTCGGGGCGGTTCGCCACCCATCGATTAATGCCTGGTGACAGCGCAAACAGTAGTGTGGCTGCCGCAATCAGTGCCGGGATGGGTATCGTAAAAAGCCGCTCTGGCAACTGCGTCAACACAATCGCACCGATCAGTCCACCGAGCACCGCGACAGCGATACACGTCATCGCACGCCCGGTCATCGCCGGCAGCTTCTCCCTATCTGCCAATGCCGCAATCAAATGCCCCGGCGAGATGGCGACGGCATTGGACGCATTGGCGATGATGGCGGGCAGGCCTGCCGCCAGCATCGCCGGAAATGTGATCAACGTGGCGCCGCCCGCCAGCGCATTGACCAATCCGCCAGCGACGCCAGCAGCAAACAGCAGAGTGGCCGTGGTGACTTGCATGCCTGCCTCCTCGATGTAGAAACGATCTCGAAGAATGGCAGCCCTACGGGAGCGTGTCTGGAACGGATGTGACCGGCAACAGGCTGGGAGAGAGAAATCGGCGACTCAGGTAGCTCGGTATTGTCCCGGCGTTGTGCCAAATACGCCGCGAAAGCAGCGGGTTAGATGGCTCTGATCGGCGAAGCCGGTCTCGGCTGCAACACTCGCGGGGGGCATGCCATCCCGCAGCAGGTTCCGCGCGCGGTTCAGCCTTGCGAGAAGTCGGAATGCGTGCGGGCTGACGCCAAGCTCTCGCGAGACACGGCGACTGAAACCTTCCCGGCTCCAGCCAAGATCCTCGGCGAGGCCGCCAATGGTGCCCTTCGCGTCGATCAGGTAATCACGCAGTGGCTCGTGACCATTGCCACACGTCGCCCTGGACGACACTCGCTTTGGCATTTCGCCGATGAGCGTTGCAAGCAGCCTGGCGTCAAACGTCCCTCCATCGATCAAGCCAGGAACGGCATCGAACGTGCAGTAGTCGCATCCCATCGACAGCGGGCGAAGATAGACGTTGAGGCATTCAACTTCAACATCAGGCACCCTTACGGACTTGTGCACCACACCCGCCGCTATATATAGAACCAGCCCCTCCCGCACACTCACCTGCTCTTCGCCGATCAGAAACTGCCGGCAGCCACGCGAAACGAAGACTAACTGGTCCTCATCATGGAAGTGAGATCGCAACGCCGGCGGCGTCGAGCCGGGCCACAGCGCGGTCTCTATCGCCGACCCGATATCCATCTGCCGGTAGCGCCATCCAGCCTGACGGCGTCGCTCTGCCTTGGTATGTGATTCTCCGGTTGCCATCTATGTCCTCAGCGCACCTTCTACAAAATTCCTCACGAACAGCGAACGATCACCGCGTCGCCAGGCTAACGAGAGTTCCACAG
The DNA here is from genome assembly GCF_009793345.1 of Cupriavidus sp. SW-Y-13. Taxonomy (NCBI): domain Bacteria; kingdom Pseudomonadati; phylum Pseudomonadota; class Betaproteobacteria; order Burkholderiales; family Burkholderiaceae; genus Cupriavidus; species Cupriavidus sp. SW-Y-13. The sequence goes on along the minus strand of NZ_WHLX01000002.1, from coordinate 2,629,089 downwards.
AAGCGGCCACATCGCTCAATTCCCGGAACACCACACCTGTATTCTTGAGTTCGCGCATGCATGCCGGGACCAATGCCACGCCAAGCCCCGCCGCGACAAAATGAATGATCGATGCGATCTGCGGCGCAATCTGGCCGAGTCGCGGCTCGAATCCCGCGGCCCGGCAGGCGGCAATGATCGTATCGTACATCGCCGACCCGTACTGGCGAGGAAACGTGATGAACTCATCGACGGCCAGATCGGCCAATTTCAATCGTCTACCACGCGCATTTGCATGAGCCGACGGCAGTACCGCGACAAGCGGCTCCTCCGACAGCAAGCGGAACTGGATATCCCGAGCCAGTGATTCGCCAGGTCTCAGAAACGCCGCGTCGAGACGATGATTCTCCAGATCTGCTATCAACGATGCCGTATTCGCTTCGTCCATCTGCACTTCAACATCGGGATAGGCGCGCCGGTATGCACGAATCGCGGCGGTCACAACGGGGCTGAATCCCGACGACGCCGTAAACCCCACCCTGAGGACGCCGAGCTCTCCACGCGCAGCGCGACGTGCCGCATGCCCCGCTTCTTCCGCCATGGCTGGCATCCGTCGGACGACCTCTCGAAACGCAAGTCGGGCAGCCGTCAGTTCCACGCCTTGAGGTATCCGGTGGCGTTTCAGCAATGCCGTGAAAGTGGCCACGGACAGATTGATTGTCGATTTAGAGGACGCCGTTGCGCCAGGTGACAAGGATCGCGCGCGAGCCATCGTCGTGGATACGTTGCAGTCCCGTGCATGCGGACTGCCAACCGTCGTACGGATCAACAGCCTGGGTTCTCGTGCCGCCCTCGCCGACCTGACTGCGTTGCTCGAGCGCGGCCCGTTCCCTGACGCACTTCTGATTCCGAAGGTGGAATCTCCCACGCACATCGAGATCGTGGATGGTCTGCTCCATGAAGCCGGGGCCCATACCATGATCGTGGCTCTGATCGAGAGTGCATGTGGCATCGAGGCGGTCTACGAAACGCTCCGTGTCGGCCGTCGTCTCATCGCGGCGATGACAAAACTCAATAACTGTGAGACGTGACAATTCCAGTCCCAGCGACAAACCGCCACACCCACCCCTGCCCCCCGCACGCTTGCATCGTTTTTGTTTTAAACTTTCACAACTTTCTGAAAATTCAAAACATACAATGCAGCTCTCGCCCCTGATCCAGCGCTTTGTCCTCCACTTCGGTGAGATGGGCAGCCGCTGGGGGATCAACCGGACGGTTGGTCAGATTTACGCCTTGCTCTTCACTGCGGCGCGCCCCCTCAACGCCGACGAAATTGCCGAAGCGCTTGGGTTTTCCCGCTCGAACGTCAGCATCGGACTCAAGGAACTGGAGTCGTGGAATCTTGTGCGGCTATCGCACCAGCCCGGTGACCGTCGCGAGTATTTCTCCGCGCCCGATGATGTCTGGGCGATTTTCCGGACGCTGGCCGAGGAGCGCCGCCGGCGCGAGATTGATCCCACGTTGTCGATGCTGCGCGAGGTGCAGCTCGAAACCCCGCTTTCCGACGATGACCGTCACGCGCAGGCCCGCATGAAAGAGATGTACGGGCTGATCCTGCTCGTCACCACATGGTTTGGTGACACGCAGAAACTCGACACGGCCACGCTGGAAAAACTGATGCGCCTGGGCTCGCGCGTCACCAAGCTGCTGGACGTCAAGGACCGGCTGACTTCCGCTATTGGCATGGGCTCTGCAAAGACCCCCGCAGGCATCAAGACCAAGGCGACCGAGTCCACCGCAAAAACCACGCGTCCGGCCAGCAAGACCACCCCCGCAAAACCTGCCCGATCCCGCAAGGAGTAGTCCGTGTTTGCAAGTGTCGACCCGGTGATACTGGCGCGCATCCAGTTCGCCGCGAATATCACATTCCACATCCTGTTCCCGACCATCAGCATCTCTCTGGCCTGGGTCCTGCTGTTCTTCAAGCTGCGCTACAACAAGACCGGCGATGAAAGCTGGATGAACGCGTATCGCGTCTGGGTCAAGATTTTTGCGCTGACCTTTGCGCTGGGCGTGGTCAGCGGCATCACCATGAGTTTCCAGTTCGGCACCAACTGGCCTGGCTATATGGAAACCGTCGGCAACATCGCCGGGCCGCTGCTGGCCTACGAGGTGCTGACTGCGTTCTTCCTCGAAGCCACCTTCCTCGGCATCATGCTGTTCGGCATGCGACGCGTGAGCAACCGCGTGCACACCATCGCCACGCTGTTGGTGGCAGGCGGCACCACGCTCTCCGCGTTCTGGATTCTCGCGCTGAACTCGTGGATGCAGACCCCCGCCGGCTTCGAGATGATCGATGGCCGCGCCCATGTGACGAGTTGGCTTGAGGTGATTTTCAATCCGTCGTTCCCGTACCGGCTCGTGCATATGCTGCTGGCGTCGGGCCTGACCGTGGCCTTCCTCGTCGCGGGTATCTCGGCGTGGCGCTGGTTGCGTAACGACCGCAGCCGCGATGTGATGCACGGCCTGCGCACCGGCGTGACGCTCGCTGCGATCCTGATTCCGCTGCAGATCGTGGCCGGTGATTTGCACGGGCTCAATACGCTGCATCATCAACCGGCCAAGATCGCCGCGATGGAAGGGATCTGGAAGACCGAGAAAGGCGCGCCCGCCGTGCTGTTCGGCCTGCCCAATGCCCGTACGCAATCGAACGATTTCGAGATCGCGATTCCGAAGCTGGCATCGATCTACCTCACGCACAAGGTGGATGGCGAGATCCTCGGCATCGACGCCTTCCCGGATCGACATCCTCCAGTGGCCCCGTTGTTCTTTGCCTTCCGCATCATGGTGGGTGTGGGTCTGCTGATGCTGGCCGTGTCGTGGCTCGGTGCCTGGCAGTTGCGGCGGAACGGCGCGCCGTCGAAATGGCTGGCGCGCGTGCTGGTAGCAATGACGTTCTCCGGCTGGATCGCTTTGGTAGCGGGCTGGTATGTCACCGAAATCGGCCGACAGCCTTATCTCGTCTATGGCGTACTGACCACCGCGCAGGCCGCTTCGAAGGTGCCTGCCACGATGATCGGCAGCACGCTGGCGATGTACCTCTCGCTCTATCTGCTGCTGATCGTTGCGTACATCTCCGTGGTGTTCCATCTGGCACGCAAGGCGGGCAAGAACGGTGACCCCTCCGCGCCAGTCATCGAAGCCCCGCAACCCGTCATTCCCGGCCAACCCAGGAGCGCATCATGAATCCGGCCACCATTCCTGACCTGAGCCAGCCGGCCGGCTGGCTGCCGCTGGTGTTCCTCGCACTGATGGGCCTGTCGATGCTGATCTACGTGATCCTCGACGGCTATGACTTGGGCGTAGGCGTGCTGCTGCGCCGCGCCGACGATGCGGACAAGGACACGATGATCGCGTCGATTGGTCCGTTCTGGGACGCCAATGAAACGTGGCTCGTCCTTGGCGTGGGCCTGTTGCTCACGGCCTTCCCGCTCGCGCATGGCGTGATCCTGACGCAGCTCTACCTGCCCGTCGCGCTGATGCTGGCCGGGCTGATCATTCGCGGCGTGGCATTCGATTTCCGCGTCAAGGCGCGCGATCCGCACAAGCCATGGTGGAACTTCGCGTTCTATGCGGGATCGCTGCTGGCGAGCTTCTCGCAAGGATTGATGCTGGGTCTCTACATCACTGGCTTCCGCTACGACTTGCCGAACCTGTTGTTCGCCGTGGCCGTCGGTCTGTGCCTGGTTGCGGGCTACTGCCAGTTGGGTGCTTCGTGGTTGATCATGAAGACCACGGGTGCGCTCCAACTGCGCGCGATCTACTGGGCGCGCCGCAGCCTGTGGATCACGGCGGCCGGTGTTGCTGCGATTTCCATCGTCACGCCGATGGTCAGCGCGCGCATCTTCGAGAAATGGTTCACGCTGCCGAACATCATCCTGCTTGCGCCGATCCCACTGCTGACGATGGCGCTGTTCCTCGTCATCGAACGATTCCTGCGCAAGCTGCGCGACTTCCATGCACGCGGCAACGACCGCTGGTGCTGGGTGCCGTTTGCAGGCACCGCCGTGATCTTCCTGATGGCGTTCAATGGCCTCGCCTACAGCTTGTTCCCGTACCTTGTGGTGGATCGCATCGACATCTGGCAGGCGGCAAGTGCGCCGGAATCGTTGATGGTGATCCTGATCGGCGCGGCGGTGGTGCTGCCGACAATTCTTGGATATACGGCGTATGCGTATCGGGTGTTCTGGGGGAAGGCTACGGATTTGCGGTACGACTGATTGGATGCCTGGCTAATCCAGCTTGTTTGCTCCCCTCTCCCGCTTTATCTTCCTCCCCTCTCCCGCGAAGTGGGAGAGGGGTCGGGGGTGAGGGCCCGGCGGTTCAAATTGCGATCTGTCTGGATTTGATGCCCCCGCCCTCACCCCCAGCCCCTCTCCCGCCTTGCGGGAGAGGGGAGCAAACCAGCGGGAGTGGCAAGAAATATGGGGCTGAAGCGAGGAGACCTACCACAGGTGTATCCTCGGCATTACCCGACACCGCAACGCCCCCATACGTGTCCACCACCCCCTCCCCCCTCCAACGCCTGCGCACCCACGCCGGAGCCCAAGTCCGCGCGCTCACGCGTAGCAACTCCGGCCTGACGCTCGATTACGACAATCCACCCGGCGATCCCGGACTGTTTGGTCCCGATGCGGTTTGCTGGCGCGTACATGCCGATTTCCCCGCGATGCTGGCTGGCGGTGTCAGCGCATTGTTGCTGCAGGCCTTGCATCCGCTGGCGCTGGCGGGTGTGTGGGATCACTCGTCGTTCCGCACCGACATGCAGGGTCGGCTCGGTCGTACCGCGCAGTTCATCGCGGGCACTACCTATGGCAGTCGCGATGATGCAATGCAACTGATCGAGCGTGTGCGGCGCATCCATGCGTCCATCAAAGGTCAGGCGCCCGATGGTCAACCCTATGCGGCCGATGACCCGGCGCTGCTGACGTGGGTCCATGTGGCCGAGGTATCGAGTTTCATGGCGGGCTACCTGCGCTATGTGGGGCCGCTGTCGATTGCGGAACAGGACCGGTATTTCGAGGAAGAAGCGAAGGTTGCCGCGTTACTTGGCGCGCCGGACGTGCCGCGCTCCCGTGCGGCGATCGATGCCTATCTCGACGCGCAGCGTCAGTTTCTGGTCAACAGCGACCGCACCCGTGAAGTGGTACGTCTGGTGATGGCAATGCCGGTTGCCAATCCGCTGCTCGTGCCCGCCGTGCGTACGATGGCCGATGCTGGCGTGGCGCTGCTGCCCGACTGGGCGCGGGAGATGCTCGGCCTGCACCGGCCGTCGCTGCGGCGCTCGCTGGCCCTGACCGGCATGCGCGCGCTGGCGCCGACTTTGCGCTGGGCACTCGGTCCGGGGCTGGCGGCCCGTGCGCGGCGACGCGTCGCCGCCGGCACCGGCGCATGACACTGCCAGGCGGAATCGGCATGGATTGCCGTGCGATTCCGCAAAATTGCGGCGCAAACCTCCCTTTCCTTACTCCCAGCGTAACGTTCGCACTCGCAGCTTGATTGTTCGACGGGGCCAGCGTGTCCTATCGTTCCGGTAACCATCGCAGCACACCGGAGATGTCATGCTGAACCCGATACCGGAACGACAGTGGGATACGCGCCGCGCCGAAAAGCGCCGTCGCCAGGCCCTCGGCGAAAAAATCGCCACGGGCAAGGTCGTGCCCACCGACGACATCGTGGCCTTTCTTGAGACCATGGTCGCCCCCGGCGACCGCGTGGTGCTGGAAGGCAACAACCAGAAACAGGCCGATTTCCTGTCGCGCGCCCTGGCCGAGGCCGATCCCTCGCGCCTGCACGACCTGCACATGATCATCCCGAGCGTGAGCCGGGTAGAGCATCTGGATCTTTTCGAGCGGCGCATCGCACGCAAGCTCGACTTTGCGTATGCCGGCGCGCAGAGCGTGCGCATCTCGCAGTTCCTGGAGGATGGCCTGCTCGAAGTGGGCGCCATCCACACCTATATCGAGCTGTACTCGCGCCTGTATGTCGACCTGACGCCGCAAATCGTGCTGACGGCAGGCTACAAGGCCGACCGCCAGGGTAATCTCTACACCGGTCCCAGCACCGAGGATTCGCCCGCGCTGGTGGAGGCCGCGGCATTCCGCGACGGCATCGTGATCGCGCAGGTCAATGAGATTGTCGATGACCCCGCCGACCTGCCGCGCGTGGACATTCCCGGTTCCTGGATCGATTACGTGGTGCAGTCGGACAAGCCGTTCTTCTGCGAACCGCTGTTCACGCGCGATCCGCGTCTCATCAAGCCGGTACACATCCTGATGGCGATGATGGCCATCCGTGGCATCTACGAGCGCCACAACGTGCAGTCGCTGAACCACGGCATCGGCTTCAACACAGCAGCCATCGAACTGATCCTGCCCACCTATGGCGAGCAGCTCGGCCTCAAGGGCAAGATCTGCAAGTACTGGACGCTGAACCCGCATCCCACGCTGATTCCCGCCATCGAATCCGGCTGGGTCGAGAGCGTGCACAGCTTCGGCAGTGAACTGGGCATGGAAGACTACGTGGCCGCGCGGCCCGATGTGTTCTTCACCGGCTCCGATGGCAGCATGCGTTCCAATCGCGCCTTCTGCCAGTTGGCCGGGCAATATGCGGTGGACCTGTTCATCGGCTCCACGTTGCAGATCGATGGCGACGGTCACTCATCGACGGTCACGCGTGGACGTCTCTCCGGTTTTGGCGGAGCGCCGAACATGGGCCACAACCCGGGCGGACGTCGGCATGCCACGCCCGCATGGCTCGACCTGATCGAAACAGAGGACCCACTCGCACGCGGACGCAAGCTAGTCGTGCAGATGGTGGAGACGTTCCAGGCGGGCGGCAAGCCGACCTTCGTCGAATCGATGGATGCCGTGCAGGTGGCAAAGGACAGCGGCATGCCGCTGGCGCCGGTGATGATCTACGGCGACGACGTCACGCACGTGCTGACCGAGGAAGGCATCGCCTATCTCTACAAGGCGCGCTCGCTGGAAGAACGCCGTCGCATGATTGCTGCCGTGGCGGGTGTCACGCCGATCGGCATGAAGCACGACCCTGCCACCACGCGCCAGATGCGCAGCGACGGATTGATCGCCCTGCCCGAAGATCTTGGCGTGCAACGCTCGCAAGCCACGCGCTCGCTGCTCGCCGCAAAGAGCATGGCCGATATCGTCGAATGGTCAGGCGGCCTCTACAACCCGCCCGCACGCTTCCGGAGCTGGTAATGGCCTACGCTGCAACGCTCCCTTCACGCGAATACAGCCCCATCGATCTGCCTGCACGTCTTGGCGATCTGGCTGTTGCCGTGCTGATCGATGAAGCCACGCTCGCTCCCAAGCCCGGTCTCGTGGATACGCGCGGTAGCGGCGCCCACGGTGACATGACGCTGCGCACGATGATCGATTCCGCGCACAGCCTGCGCGATGCCTTCGTCGCGATGGCGCGTGCCGGACAACAGGCACGCCGTATCGACGTGGCGCTGCGCGAACGTCTTGGCGCACTGGGGCGTGAAGCGGAAACGGCGATGCTGCAGGCCACAGGCGGCATCAACACACATCGCGGTGCCATCTGGGCACTCGGCCTGCTGGTTGGTGCATCGGGATGGCTTGGCAAGGCACGCAGCATCGGCGCCGTGACACAGATGGCCGCCGTGATCGCGCGCTTGCCTGACCGGCATCGGCCTGCGCACACCGGCAACAAGGGTGCACTGACACGCGCGGCTTACGGCGTAGGCGGTGCGCAGGAGCAGGCCGAAGCCGCGTTCCCGCACGTTACCGCCATCGGCCTGCCCGCATTGCGCGATGGTCGCGCACGCGGCGACGCGGAGCCCACCGCGCAGGTCAACGCGCTGCTCGCCATCATGGCGCGACTCGACGATACCTGCGTGCTCGCACGCGCGGGGCAGTCAGGGCTCGATGATGTGCAGGCCGGTGCCGAATCCGTGCTCGACGCAGGCGGTATCGGCACATTGACGGGGCGTCGCCGTCTGCATGAACTCGAAGCGACGATGCTTGCGCAGCGTGCATCGCCGGGCGGCGCGGCAGATCTGCTGGCCGCCACTCTTTTCCTCGACCGGCTGCATGCCGTGGGAGACCACTGATGGAACAACTCCAATTCGAATACGCCGCCGGAGAGCCGGCATCGCGCCGCGTGCTGGTGGGCGTGGTCGGCTCCGGCGACCTCGAAGTCATCATCGAGCCCGGCGCCAAGGGCAAGACATCGATCGACGTCACCACATCCGTCAACGGCTATGGCCGCGTCTGGGATGCACAACTCACGCGCGTGTTCAGTGCCGAGCCACGCGCCGCGATGAACATCCGCATTCACGATTTCGGCGCCACGCCCGGTGTAGTAGGCATGCGCCTGGCCGAAGCGTTCGAAGCGCTGGCAGAAGCCGATGGCAAGGAGTCGACATGAATCGCGCTACCTTGCTTTCGCGTGAGAGCTTTGTCGAACTCGGCGCACGCGCCCGTGCGCAGGCACTGCTTGACCCCGGCACCTTCCGCGAACTCGCCGGCCCGTTCGATGGCCTGACGTCACCGTGGCTCGCGCGTCAGGGCGTGGTGCCGCAAGGCGACGATGGCGTGATCGTCGCCAAGGGACGCATCGACGGACAACCCGCCGTGGTCATGGCCATCGAAGGGGCGTTCCAGGGCGGCAGTCTGGGCGAAGTGGGCGGCGCCAAGATCTCGGGCGCGCTCGAACTTGCTGCCGAAGACAATCGCAAAGGCATCCCCACACGCGCCGTGATCCTTTTTGAAACCGGCGGTGTGCGCTTGCAGGAAGCGAATCTCGGTCTCGCATCGATTGCCGAGATTCATGCGGGCATTGTCGATCTGCGCCGCTATCAACCCGTGATCGGCGTGATCGCGGGGCAAGTGGGATGTTTCGGCGGGATGTCGATTGCAGCCGCACTGTGCAGCGCATTGGTCGTCACGCGCGAAGCGCGGCTCGGGTTGAACGGCCCTGCTGTGATCGAACAGGAAGCCGGTATCGCCGAATACGATTCACGTGATCGTCCGTTTATCTGGGGCCTGACGGGCGGCGAGCAACGCTTTGCCATCGGCCTGGCGGATCGTTTTGTCGAAGACGACACCGCACAGGTGCGCGACGTGGTGGCCGCACTCGCCACCGCACTGGTCGACGAGACCCCGCGCAGCGAACAATACGAGCACTACCTGCAATGCATCACCGAGTATGTGGCGCACGACGCCTCGCACCAACCGGATCCCGCCATGGTGCGCCGCTATCTGGGAGAACGCGAATGAGCGAACAGAACCCTGTAAGCCGTGGCGATGCATGGCTCGCCGCACTGGCCAGCAATGCACCACGCCTGCCCGGCTATCCGCCCTCGATCCAGATTGCCGATATCGAATGGTCTGGCCGTGCGGCACGTTTGATCGCCGTGGTGCCCGACGCCGCGAGTCCGCTGCCGCGCGCGCGTCATGGCGAAGTGGGATTGCTCGAAGGATGGGCACTCGCACGCGCCGTGCATGAAGTGATCGACGCCGACCGCGATGCACCGGTCAAGCGCGTCATCATCGCCATCGTCGACACGCCAAGCCAGGCTTACGGACGCCGCGAGGAAGCCTTCGGCATCCATCAGGCGCTGGCGGGTGCGGCATCGGCCTATGCCACGGCGCGGCTGCAAGGCCATCCCGTGATTGCGCTGCTCGTCGGCAAGGCGATGTCGGGCGCGTTTCTCGCGCACGGCTATCAGGCCAACCGCATCCTGGCGCTGGACGATGCCGGCGTACAGGTCCACGCGATGGGCAAGGAAGCCGCTGCACGCATCACGTTGCGCAGCGTCGAGGATCTTGAAGCGTTTGCCGCTACCGTACCGCCCATGGCGTACGACCTCGGCAACTATGCGTCGCTGGGGCTGCTGTGGCGCACGCTAGCGGTGCAGGATGCCGCCGCGCCCACGACGGAAGATCGCGCCACCATCCTGCGCCATCTGCAGGAAGCGCTGGCCGATATCGACGCCGATCCGCATCGCGACTTGAGCGGACGCTTCAATGGCGAGAACCGCAGTGCCACGCGCCGCGCGCGCGAGTTGTTGCGCGCGCAGTGGCAGGACTGAGCGCAATCGGTCATCGTCATGAAAGCACTGCAACCGCACGACCTGATCTGGCTTCGCGACCCTGCCGCATTGCTCGCGGCAGGTAACGTACCCGACTGGGCCGACGCGGAGTGGCTGGCGCAGGCACCGGTTGTGGTGCGGCGGGACCGCGATGCCACTGCGCGCATTCCCATCGGCATCCGTGGCCGCGAACGTGCGCAACGTCATGCGGCATGGATCGATGCCGCGCAGTGCGCGAGTGTGGTGTCGCCCGACGAGATTGCGAATGCGGGCTTCTGGCGCCTGCATCCCCGCCGCGATACCCTGCCCGCGCTGCGCGCGCTTGATCATGTGGCAACGCGGCTCGGATTGCTCGGTTATCGATGGGGAATTACCGGCGCGGTGGGTTTTGCGCTGGCGTCGGGCATCGACGTATTGCATGCCGGCAGCGATATCGACCTCGTCATGCATGCAGCCGTACCCATCCCCGAGCGCGATCTTTCTGCGCTCGCATCACTGATCGATGCACACGACGTGCGCCTCGACATCCAGATCGCCACACCGTTGGGCGCGTTCGCGCTACGCGAGCGTTTGCGCACACAGGGCCGCGTGCTCGTGAAGACCGATACGGGCCCGGTACTCAGCGACGATCCCTGGCTCACCCCATGCCAACACTGCTGACCTTCCCCGGCCAGGGCGCACAACGCACAGGCATGCTGCACGCGCTGCCCGATCACGCGGTGGTGACACGCACACTGGAGCAAGCGAGCGACGCGCTGGGTGAAGACGTGCTGCGCCATGACGATGCGGAGCATCTGGCTTCCACGGTGTCGGTGCAGTTGTGCTTGCTGGTGGCCGGCGTAGCCAGTGCGCGCGCATTGCTGGAGGATGGCCCGCCTGCCCATGGCGTGGCGGGGTTGTCGATTGGCGCGTATGCAGCGGCGGTGGTTGCGGGGGCGTTGTCATTTGCCGATGCAGTGCGACTCGTTAAGTTACGTGGCACGTTGATGGCCGAGGCGTATCCGCGTGGCTATGGCATGACAGCGATTCTGGGTATCGATGTGGGACAGTTGGCGCCGCTGGTTGCATCGGTGAATACTGTACAAACCCCGGTGTTCATCGCCAACTACAACGCGGATACGCAGCTTGTGATCGCCGGTTCGGATGACGCGATGGCGCGTGTGTCGGAGCTAGCATTGGCTGCGGGTGCGCGCACTGCACAGCGGGTGGCGATTGCGGTGCCGTCGCATTGCGCGTTGCTGGACGATGCAGCGGCGAGGCTGCAATCGGCGTTTGCGGAGGTGACTGTCAAACGGCCGACGCTGCGTTACTTCAGTGCCAGTGCGGCGCGGGAATTGCGCGATCCAGTACGCATTGCGGAAGACCTCGCCCGCAATATGGCGCTGCCTGTGCGCTGGCACGAAACGATGCTGCTGGCGCGTGCAGTGGACTTTGACTTGGCGGTGGAAATGCCGCCGGGGAGTGTGCTGACGAAATTATGCCAGCCAATGTTTCCGCAGGCTGTGGCGCTGGCGGAGATGCGTGGGGATAGTGTGAGGGTGTTGATGGGGCGGGCGCAGGACGGCTGACTCTCCTGATGGTTTTCTCCCCTCTCCCGCCATGCGGGAGAGGGGCGGGGGAGAGGGCCAGCGGTGCAAATTGCGATGTGGTCGGCAAGCAGAACCTCTTGCCCTCTCCCCCAGCCCCTCTCCCATTGCATGGGAGAGGGGAGCGAAAGCCGAGAGCGGGCGCAAGCGTCAAACCGCCGACGCCTCCTTCCCCTGCTTCACCTTCGCATCCAGCACCGGCGGTGCCGTCACGATCGACGTCAGCGACGGCTCCGCAGCCTTCAATGCATTCAGATCGGGCAGCGGCCTGCGCAGCGACGGCACCGCCGCAAACGCCTGCTCCATCGCATACGACACCCCCAGCGTTTCATGGTCCTTGCGGAAGCCGCCCACGATCTGCAAACCAAACGGCATGCCCGCATGATCCAGACCGCACGGCAGCGACAGCGCGGGATGCGTGGTCAGTGTCACCACATACGTCAGCGACAGCCAACGGTAGTAGTTTTCCTGTTTCACGCCATTGATCGACTCCGCATAAAGCGACGTCCACGGGAACGGCGACACCGGCGTAGTCGGCGACAGGATCACGTCATAGTCGCGATACAGCTGCTGAAAGCGCTGCAGCACGCGCGTCTGCTCGGCCTGTGCCCAGGCGCTGTCGAGCAGCGACATCTTCGCGCCCATTTCAAAGTTGGCGCGCGTGTTCGGACCCAGGCTCGATGGATCGCGCTCGTAGGCCTCGCGCATGCCTGCTACGAAACTCTCTGCACGTAGCACGTCGAAGCAGCGATGCGCTTCACCGAGATCCACATCGATGGCATCGCAGCTACGGAACAGATGACGCATCGCGGCGATCTTTTCGCGGAAGGTGCGGCGGATACCTTCATCGACATCGCAGCAGCCGAAGTCTTCGGTGTACGCCACGCGCAGGCTGCCGAGGTCTACAGGCATCGGCGTCAGGAACGACAGCGGATCGAGCGGATACGTCAGCGGATCGCCCGCCGATACGCCTGCCGATGCCGCCAACTGCAGACACGCATCGGCCACGGTGCGACCCATCGGGCCGACCACCGAGATCGGCGTCCAGCCCAGCAACTTGCGCGAACTCGGCACCACACCCGGTGACGGACGGAAGCCCACCACGCCGCATTTGGCCGCAGGAATCCGCAGCGAGCCACCCGTATCCGATCCGGTGCACACCGGCAAGAGATCGGCAGCCAGTGCCGCCGCCGAACCACCCGACGATCCGCCCGCATTGAGGTTGGGATTGAACGGATTGCCCGTGGCGCCCCACACATCGTTACGCGAGTTCGCGCCCGCGCCCATCTCGGGAATGTTGGTCTTGCCCGTCACGATGGCACCCGCCGCGCGCAGTCGCGCCACGAGTACGTTGTCCTCGGCGGGTACGTTGTCGCGATACAGCGGCGAGCCATACGTGGTCAGCAGGCCCGCGGTCGCCTCCAGATCCTTCACGCCGAGCGGCAAGCCGTGCAGCAAACCCAGCGGCTTGCCTTCCAGCACCGCCCGCTCGGCGGCGCGCGCTTCTTCACGTGCACGGTCGAAGCATGTGGCGGTCACGGCGTTGAGGAACGGATTCACACGCTCGATCTGCGCGATGCACGCGTCGAGCAATTCCACCGGCGAGATTTCCTTGCTGCCGATCATGCGGCGCAGTTCGGTGGCCGAGCGTGCGACCAGTGTCGTTGTGTCCTGCATACTGCCTGTCTCCTTGCGGGGCATAAGCCGTCAATCAATCAGCCGTGATGTTCGCACGCTGCGCGGTAGCGCGCATCAACGGCAGTTCCTTGTTGATCAGTGCCGATACCGCCGCGCCGTTACCTTCCACAGGTTCGAAGCCAGCGTTCTGCAACTGCTTGCGCGTATCGGCATCGGCCATCACTTCGGTCAGCGCCTTTTCCAGTTTCTGCTTCACGTCAGCGGGCAGGCCGCGCGGCGCCACTACGGCAAGCCACGTATCGGCATCGATGCCGGGGAAGCCTGCTTCGGCAGCAGTTGGCACATCGGGCAGCAGCGACGAGCGCTTGGCCGTGGTCACTGCAATCGCTTTCACCTTGCCCGATTTCACCTGCGGAATCGCTGCGGCCACGGTATCCACGCTATACGGAATCTGTCCGCCGATCAGGTCGGTCATGGCCGGCGAGCTGCCCTTGTACGGCACGTGCAGCAGCTTCACACCTGCAATGTTGAACAGCATCTCGCCCGCGAATTGCGCCGTGGTGCCGGTGCCGAACGAACCATACGAATACTTGCCCGGTTGCGCCTTGGCCGCCGCCACCAGTTGCTTGAGGTTGGTCACCGGCACGTCCTTGTTGGCCAGCAGGATCAGGCCCGTGCGCCCGGCAAACCCGATCGGCTCGAAGCTTTTCACCGGGTCATACGGCAGCTTGGCGTGGATGGCCGGATTCACGGTGAACGTGGTACCCGAGCTTGCCAGCAGCGTGTAGCCATCCGGCGCGGCCTTGGCCACGAAGCTCGCACCGACAATGGTGCCCGCGCCGGGTCGGTTGTCCACCACCACGGGCTGGCCCAGCTTGTCGCCAAGCTTCTTGCCGACGAGGCGACCGATCACATCGGTCGCGCCACCCGGCGGGAACGGAATCACCAGCTGGATCGGCTTGGATGGATAGGTTTCGGCAAACACTGCCGAGGCACTGGCAGCGAGTGTGCACGCCAGCAGCGCATGGACAAGCTTGGAAGGGGTGAGGGGCAAACGGTTCATGGTGAGACTCCGCAACGATGCAATCGAAAGATTCGGTGACGCGTATTTGGTTACGTGCAATCAGCCGGCCAGCGCGGCGCCACGTTCGGCAAATCGCGCATATTCCTCGGCGGGCACGAACAGGCCACCCGTCGTCCATACAAGATGCGTCGCGTGTTGCATGCGCGCGTCCAGGTTCTGTTGTTTCAGCCAGGCACGCCCGGCATCGGTTTGCGTCAACATGCGCGGGCCGCTGAATCCCGCTGCTGCCGAGGGTTCGATCTTGAGGTCCTCGGTTTCACGCACGCGGTGCAGGTCCGCAAACAACGTGTCGTCGGCCACCGTGTACACGCCGCCCAGCAGCGGGCGCATGGCTTGCGCCGCCAGTTCCGACGCCTGCGGCACGGCCAGGCCATCGGCCTCGGTGCGATTGGTCAGGCCAATGTCGTAGACCGACGCGCCCGGTGCCAGCATCTCCACGAGAAAGCACGGCGACTGCGTAGGCTCGGCAAAGATCGGATACACATGCGGCCCATACAACTGCCGCAGGCCAAACGCGATACCAGCGGGCGCGCCGCCCACGCCGCACGGCAAGTAGACGAACAGCGGATGCGCGGCATCCACCTTCAGCCCGGCCGCTTCAATTTGATCGTGAAGGTGCAAAGCCGCTGCGCTGTAGCCGAGCATCAGCGACATCGAGCGCTCGTCATCGACGAAGTAGCAATACGGATCGGCATCGGCATCGCGCCGTCCGGCAGCCACCGCCGCCGCGTAGTCGCCCGCATGCTCCACCACGTCCACGCCACGCGAGCGCAGCCGCGCCTTCTTCCATTCCTTGGCGTCCGACGACATATGCACGGCCGCACGAAACCCCAGTGCCGACGCCATCACGCCGATGCTCAGGCCCAGGTTGCCGGTGGAACCCACCGCTACCTGATAGCGACCGAACAGTTCACGCGCTGGCGCATCGGCCAGTACCGTGTAGTCGGCATCCTGCATCACCAATCCATGTTCGAGCGCCAGCGATTCCGCGAATTCGAGGACTTCGTGAATCCCACCGCGCGCCTTGATCGATCCCGCCACCGGCAGGCTGTGATCGGCCTTGATCCACAGCGAACCCGCCTCGGTTGACAGGCCGATGGCGCGTTGCATGCCCGGTGCGGCGAGCAGTGCGGATTCGATGCGGCCATCGGTGCCCTTCAATTCCGGGAACAACCGGGCCAGCAGCGGCGCGAACCGCTCGAAACGGGCCTGCGCTGCACGTACATCAGCTAGACTAATCCCACGTCCGTCCACCACGGTGTGTACGGTCGGGTCGTCTGTCCATTGGGGATTGCCCCAGAAAGCAGGGCTGGCGGCCTGCAAGTTGGCGAGCAGTTCCTGTGGAAGCGTAGATGTATCGATCGTCATAAGCGTGCAACACGGGGATGGGATGGATTCATTCTTGTCCGTCCGCGCCAATGTGACAAACCATTTGTACTGATCCACCTATTAGCCTGACTAATGGCCAACACGCTTTCTGCATCATTGTTGGGCTGGCTGCGCTGTTTTGAGGCGGCGGCCCGACACTGCAACTTCACCCAGGCCGCCGCCGAGCTTTGCGTGACGCAAGGTGCGGTGAGCCAGCAGGTGAAGCAACTCGAACAATGGCTCGACCGCCCCTTGTTTCTCCGCACGCCCCGTGCGCTGGTGCTGACGCCCGAGGGCGAGCGCCTTCGCTTTGTGCTGCGTGAATCGTTCCAGGCCATCGAGAGCACGCTCACGCAACTGCGCAAGCCGCGCGACAAGCATCCCATCGCGCTGTCGTGCTCGCCGTCGTTCGCCATGGTCTGGCTGACGCCCCGACTCGGAAATTTCTTCCGCCAGCATCCGGACATCGGCCTGCGCGTCTATGGCGAGTTCCATGCGCTGGATCGGTCGCGGATGATGCGCGATGGCACCGAGGCCGCCGTGCGTTTCGATCCAGGCGGTTATCCCGATCTGAAGGCGCGCGTGTTTCTGGAAGAGTGGTTGATTCCGGTGGCCAGTCCGGCCTACGTGGCTGCGCATCCGGAACTTGCATCGCCCGATGGATTGCGCGCCAGCATGCTGCTGCACGATGTCAGCCCATGGGACGGCGCAGGGGAATTCGAGGAATGGCAATGCTGGCTGCGGCATGCGCGCGTGACGCTGCCGGACGAATCCGATGGCCAGCGTTTCAATCTCTCGCAACTGGCGATCAGTGCCGCGCTGGCGGGCCAGGGTGTGGCGATGGGCCGCTCGGCTTTGGTGCTGGAGGAAATCGAGTCTGGCCGACTCGTCGATCTGTGGGGCATACACGCGCCGAGCGAGGCGTCGTATCACTTTGTCTGCGCGCACGGGCAGACCGAACAGGTGGCGGAAGTGGAGGCGTGGCTCGCGCACGAAGGCGCGGCGTTCGACACCGCGCGCAGGCGTCTGCTGACGCGGCGCGGTTAGCGATGGGTGTTTAGCGTCCGTCGAAGCGCGACTGCAACTCCGGACGCCGGAACGCCTCGACGATGAAATCGACAAACACACGCGTCCTGGACGGCAGCAGTTTGCGATTGGGATAGTAAAGAGAGAGCGCCCCGCTGTCGGCACACCAGCCCGGCAGCAATCGCACCAACGCACCACGTTGCAACAACGGCGCGGCATGCGCCATCGGCAAGAGCGCCACGCCTAGCCCCTGCATCGCGGCATGGGCCATCGCTTCGGGATCGTCGAAGATCGCGCGCATGCGTGGCTCGGCCAGCGCCTGCTCGCCAATCTGGTTGCGCAGCGTCCAGTAGCGCAGCCGACCGCTCGACGCCGAACGTCGCACGATGCCGTCCATCTCGGACAATTCCGACGGATGACGCGGCATCTTGCGGCCCGCCATGAATGCAGGCGATGCCGTCGCCACGATATGCACGGGCGCCAGTTCGCGCGCCACCACACCTTCGGTCAGTTCGATGCCCCCACCAATCGCCACGTCGATGCCATCGGCGATCAGGTCGGCGGTGCGATTCTCGAAACGCCAGTCCGGCACGATGGCCGGGTATCGCTCCAGAAACTCGCCAAGCAATGGCACCAGGTATTCGCGCCCGAACGCCACGGCCATGCTCACCTTGAGTACACCCGCCGGCCGGCTCTCATCCTCGGACGCATTGGCAAACGCGTCGCGCAATGCAGCGTAGGGGTCCGACACCTGACGCAGGAAGCGCTCGCCGCCCAGTGTCAGCGTGAGTTGGCGCGTACTCCGCTGGAACAGCCGCAATCCCAGGTGCGCTTCCAGCCGCGCCACATTCTTGCTGACGGCGGCCGGCGTCAGGCCCAGCCGGCGCGCGGCGGCCGAGAAACTGCCGCTCTCCGCGGCCAGCACAAACGATTCGAGCAGATTCAACGCTTCCATGCCCGGCATCTTATACCGATGGTTGAAGATGTTGATCCGGATTTATGCCTAGCGGTAGCGAATAGCGTGAACCATACTCAGCTCACCTTCTCTTGCGAAACAAACTTTTCAAAGGAACCCATCATGACCACGCTCTCCAACAAGATCGCTTTCGTAACCGGCGGCTCCCGCGGCATTGGCGCCGCCATTGTGCGCCGCCTGGCCCGTGACGGTGCAGCCGTCGCCTTCACCTATCAAAGCTCCGGCGCCGTGGCGCAGGAACTGGTCGAATCGATCCAGGCCGAAGGTGGCCGCGCCAAGGCTTACCAGGCCGACGCCGCCGACGCCTCCGCCGTGACCCGCGCCATCAACGACGCCGCCGCGCACTTCGGCAAGATCGACATCCTCGTGAACAACGCCGGCGTGCTGTTCCTCGGTGCCGTGGATGAATTCGCGCTGGAAGACTTCGACAAGACTTTTGCCGTCAACGTACGCGCCATCTTCGTGGCATCGAAGGCCGCGCTGGCCCACATGGGCGAAGGCGGCCGCATCATCAACATCGGCAGCACCAACGCCGACCGCATGCCGTTTGCCGGCGGCGCCGCCTACGCGATGAGCAAGTCCGCACTGAAGGGCCTGGTGCAAGGCATGGCTCGCGACCTGGGACCGAAGAGCATCACGGTGAACAACGTGCAACCCGGCCCGATCAACACCGACATGAATCCGGAAGACTCGGATTTCGCGAAGTCGCTGCACGGCCTGATGGCACTCGCTCGCCATGGCCGTCCCGAAGAAATTGCCGGGATGGTGGCTTACCTCGCGGGTCCGGACGCAGGGTTCGTGACGGGTGCGAGCTTGAATATTGATGGGGGTTTTGCGGCTTGAGCTTGTGCCGCCACTCCCGGTTTTCTCCCCTCTCCCATGAAATGGGAGAGGGGCTGGGGGAGAGGGCTGGAGGATCTGCTTGCCGACCGCATCGCAATTTGTGCGGCTGGCCCTCTCCCCCGCCCCTCTCCCGCTCGCGGGAGAGGGGAGCAAACAAGTGGTCGAGCAAAAGCTGCTTACCCCTCCAACCCCATCGGCATCGACCTCCGCCTCTTCTTCGTCGCCTGATACAACGCATGCGCCACAGCCGGCGCCGTTGGCCCTAACGACACCTCGCCACACCCTTGCGGCGGACGATCACTCTCCACGATCACCGTCTCGATCTTTGGCATCTCCGACAACTGCAGCAGCGGGTAGTCGTGGAAATTGCTCTGCTGCACCACGCCGCCCTTGAACGTGATTTCGCTCTTGAGCGTGTTGGTCAGCGCAAACCCGATGCCGCCCTCGATATTGGCGCGGATCAGATTCGGATTGATCGAGCGTCCGCATTCCACCGCGCACACCACGCGCCGCACCTTGAATGCCTTGCCAGCACGCTCCAGTTCCAGCGCCATCGCCACGTAGGTCTGGAATGCCTCGCCGCGTCCCGTGTAGAGATTGAACGTGAAGCCGCGCGTCACGCCCGGTGCAGGCTTGCGATCCCAGTTCGCCGCCTTGGCCGCCGCATCGAGCGTGCGCACGGCCAGCGGGTTATGCACGAGCAGCGCGCGGCGATAGCGATACGGGTCCATGCCCGCCGCGTCGGCCATCTCGTTGACGAAACTCTCCAGCATGAAAATGCTCGACGTCGATCCCACACTACGCATGAAGCTGACCGGAATCGGCTGCTTCACGTCGATCATATCGACCTTGAGGTTCGGCACGCGATAGACGCAATCGTAGATCGCCTCCAGCATCGTCTCGTCCCAGCCGCCGTGCTGCGCCATGCGCTCGGCCTTGATGACGCCGTACAGCGATTGCCCGGTCAGCCGCGCATGCATCGCCTTCGGCATGCCCTTCTCGTCGAGCACCGCGCGGAAGCCGCCCGACACACCGGGACGATAGAAGCCATGGCGGATATCGTCTTCGCGTGAGCGAATCACCTTGACCGGCTTGCCCACCGCTGCCGATGCGCGCGCGGCATGCACCACAAAATCCGGCAGGAACTTGCGACCGAAGCTGCCGCCGAGAAACGTGGTGTGGACGATGATCGTTTCGGGCTTGCGCTGGTACAGCTTGCCCAGAGCATTACGCACAAAATCCTGCCCCTGGATCGGACCCCATACCTCGATGGCATCGTCGCGCACATGGACGGTGGCGTTCACCGATTCCATCGTGGCATGCACGATGTATGGCGTGTGATAGTCCGCTTCCACGCGCTTGCCGCCCGCCGCCAGGACGGCATCGGGTTCGCCGAGTGTCGTGGCGACCACGGCCTCGGGCGCACCGAGCGCGGCCACGCGTGCGGCCATGATCTTGTCGCTGTCGAGATCGCGCGACGCACCGGGATCGACTTCCAGTTCCAGTGCATCCGCACCCTTCTTCGCCAGCCAGTAGCTCGTTGCCACCACGATGGCCGCATCCGGCGCCTGCACCACGGCCTGCACACCGGGCATGGCCTTCACGACATCGGCGTTGCGAATGCCCGTGACCTTGCCGGTCACGGTGGGCGGCATCTTCAATGCGCCGTAGAGCATGCCGGGCACGCGCACATCGATGCCGAACTCTGCCGAGCCATCGACCTTGGCCGGTGTATCGAGCCGCAGCAGATTCTTTCCGATCAGCTTGTGGTCGGCTTCGGCCTTGAGGCGCGGCGTGGGGTTGAGCGGAAGTTTCGCCGCCGCTTCGGCCAGTTCGCCATAACCGATCGACCGCCCGGTGGCGCCGTGAAACACGCGGCCTTTCTCCGTGTAACACTGGCCGGGTCGCACATGCAACTGCTTCGCCGCTGCGATCGTCAGCACTTCACGCGCCTGTGCGCCAGCGATACGCAACCGCTGATAGAACAGCGTGGCCGACATCGATGCGCCAACAAACTGCTGCGGTTCCTCGTAGGCGGCGCCGGTGCGATACGCATCGCGCCCGGTGACGAAGATCACGGTGATGTTCTCCCAGTCCGCGTCGAGTTCGTCGGCCAGTATCTGCGGCATCCCCGTGTAGACGCCCTGCCCGCATTCGCATTGCGACAGACCGAGCGTGATCTTGCCGTTCGGCTCGATCCAGATCCAGTCCGTGATTTCGTTCGTGCCATGCGGACCGCTATCGACGGTTCGCCCCGACGCCAGCACCGGCAGCGGAATGCACAGTGCACCGGCTAGCGCCGCGCTGCCTTTCAGGAAGCCGCGACGTGATGCGTTGATGGTGCGATCACTTTGCTGCAGCATGGACGGCCTCCCGGATGCGGTGATAGGTGGCGCAGCGGCACAGGTTGCTGACCGCGGCATCGATGTCGCGGTCAGTGGGATGCGGGTTCTGCTTGAGCAATGCCGTGACCGCCATCACCATGCCCGACTGGCAGTAGCCGCACTGCGGCACGTCCTTGGCGATCCACGCCTTCTGGACCTTGCTCGACCGATCGGGCGATAGCCCTTCAATCGTCGTCACGTTGCGTCCCGCCACGGTCGAGACCGGCGTGACACAGGACCGCTGCGCATTGCCATCCACATGCACGGTACAGGCGCCGCATGCGCCAATGCCGCATCCATACTTGGTGCCAGTCAACCCGGCATCGTCTCGAATCACCCACAGCAGCGGCGTATCGCCGTCGCCGTCGAAGCGGGTCGTCTTTCCGTTCAACACAAAGTCCATGGTTGCCCCGTATGTGCAGGAAAAAAACGGCCGCACGCCCCCCCTGCACGGCATGGGTGCGACCAGATACAGCACTGGTGAGTAAGAGATGAATGCGATGGGTGCGCCTGACCAGGCGCCGAGGCTATTCCGCCGTGATGTGGTACGTGCGGATCAGCGTGGTCCACGCCGCGGTGTCTTCGCGGATGCGTGCGGCCAACGCTTCGGGAGTACTCGCCACGGGCTCCAGCCCCTGACGCTGCAGATCACTGCGTACGGTTGCCGAACCGAACAGCGTCTGGATCTCGACGGACAATGCATCGGCCATCGGCTTCGGCGTGGCCGACGGCACGAGCAACGCATACCAGGAACTGACGTCGATACCGGGCATGCCCTGCTCCGCCATGGATGGCACATCGGGCGCAGCCGGCGAACGCTTCGACTGCGTGACCGCAATCGCACGCAACGCGCCAGACTGGATGAATGGCGCCAGCGTCGGCCACGTACCGAACAGCACGGGCACCTGCCCGCCCGCGACATCGGTCATGGCCTGCGCGGTGCCCTTGTACGGGACGTGCAGCATGTTCACGCCGGCCTTGTTGCGGAATAGTTCGCCAGCGAGATGGAGGCCACTGCCTACACCGGGACTGGCATAGCCGAGCGGCGACTTGTTGCGATCCGCTTCCTTCGCCAGTGCAACAAGTTCAGGCACGGTGCGCGCCTTGACCGAAGGATGCACGGCCAGCACATTGGGCGAACTGGCCAGCAGCGAGACTGGCCGGAAATCGCGCGCCACCTGATAAGACAGCGCGGGGAATAACGTGGGATTGATCGTCAGGTTGCCAGCCGGCACCACCAGCCAGGTACATCCATCACCCGCCGCGCGACGCACCGCATCGATACCGATGTTGCCGTTCGCGCCGGGCTTGTTATCCACGACGATCGGCACACCCTTGCGCGGTTGCAACCCTTGCGAGACCGTGCGAGCCAGTTGATCCGCCGGTCCCCCAGCGGGAAACGGCACCACAATCCGTACGGTCGTGCAGGCAGCATGCGCCGTGCCTGCGCCCAACGCTACGGCCAATGTCGCAAAGATGGCTGCGACGCCCGCTAGTGTGCGCGTCCGTCGCAGCGCACTGCGCCGAATCTGGATGTGGCTGCCGTCCTGCATGTTTCTCTTCCTGCCTGTTGTGGGTGCGGCGATATCAAGCGCCGGCCACCCTGCCGCTCAGGCCTGGCCGGTAATCCAGCAATCGCGACAACTCCGCGGCGGCTTCGCGCACCTGCTCCACCATCGGGTCGAGCAGCGTGGTTTCAATCCGTGCCGCCGGAATCGTCGCACCAAGAGCCGCCACCACTCGCGTGGTGCGATCACGCACCGGCGCGGCGATGGTGGAGATGCTGGCCTCGAAAAAACCTTCATGCAGTACGTAACCGCGCTCGCGGTCGCGCTGCACCATCTCGTACAACTCTTCCACCGTGCGCGGCGTGCTGTCCGAAAACACTTCCAAACGCGGCTCCGGATACAACTCCCGCAACTCGCCCAGCGTCAGGTCCTCCAGCAGGATGCGTCCCAGCACGGTGGCATGCGCTGGCAGGCGCGTGCCCACATTGACCGTGCTCGTGAACGGACGCGCCGCCACGGACTTCGCCACATACACGATCGACCGCCCATCCCGGACCACCAGGTTGCAGGGATAGTGGATCTCGTCCCGCAACCGGTCCAGCAATGGACGACCCAACTCCGTCAGCTCCAGCGATGCCAGATAGTCGAACCCCAACCGCAACACCGCCATGCCAAGCCGGAACTCGCGCCCGCCATCGGTTCGCTCGACAAACCCCATCATTTCCAGCGTCGCGAGCAATCGGAACACGGTCGAGCGCGGCACCTTCAACCGGCGAGCCAGCTCCGCCGCCGACAGCGTCCGGTCCTTACTGCTGAATTCGCCCAGCAGCCGCAACCCCCGTTCCAGGCCCGGCACGATGTACTTGTCCTGCGAATCCTGTGTCTCCTCTGCGGGAGTGTCCTTGCTCATGGTCTCTCTCTACCTCACGTTCGGTTAGCCATTCAGCCAATGCACGGCAACGGATCGATATAACATGCTTCCCCGTTACCGCACGCGCCAAGGCGCACTGGTGCAGTTCGAACACTAGCAGATGTGTTTTATATATAAAACCAAGATTCACATCAGGAACGATTTGAATGTAGGTTAGCGTTGTTGATGACTCAACTTAAGATAACTCCGGATTGACAGTTGCTGCGCGGTAGGTAAATGTCCTTTCGCAGCACAAAGTTGCGAACAACAATTCATATGAGACAATCGCGTAGCCCGTTCGGGTGAGCCCCCAAACTTTTCTGTCACGCAGTTTCTGCGCACGCCTTATGTCCAGCACCCCCCACATCGCCCCCATCGACGTCGAACCGGTCGACCCCTGGTCGAGCCTGGACGAAGCCGGCAACGGCCTGACCGTCAATGACTTCCTCACGACGATGCTGAGCCAGTTGGTGACGGCCCTGCGTAACAGCGTGACGGAACCCTATGCCACGCAATTCGACCTCACCGTCCCCGAGTGGCGCATCCTCGCGCTACTGGCTGCCGACGGCGAAGCG
This sequence comes from Cupriavidus sp. SW-Y-13, assembly GCF_009793345.1. Taxonomy (NCBI): domain Bacteria; kingdom Pseudomonadati; phylum Pseudomonadota; class Betaproteobacteria; order Burkholderiales; family Burkholderiaceae; genus Cupriavidus; species Cupriavidus sp. SW-Y-13. The sequence goes on along the minus strand of NZ_WHLX01000002.1, from coordinate 2,605,074 downwards.
ATGTCCTTCGCCGAACTCGTCAAGCAATCCACCTCGGACAAGGCGCTGGTCAGCCGCACGCTTCGCCTGCTCGAAGACCGTGGACTTGTGATCCTTGAATCCGAAGGCAGCACGCCGCGCAAACGTCTCGCCTGCAAGATCAGCGAGCAAGGCGCCGCGCTGCATGCGCAAGTCATCCCCCTAGCCCGACGCGGCCAGGCATCGGTCATCCGGCTGCTGTCGCCGGAAGAGCGGCAAGGTCTCTATACGGGACTGCGCAAGCTGCATGGGATTTGCACGGGCTCGGGGAAGGAGTGATGTCGCAGGGTGGCTAGCGTCGCCTCGATTGGGACTCCAGGACGCGGTCGAGCTTGTCGTGCACTCTCTCAAACTCGTTGCGTATGTGTGTGTCCATCCTGTCCAGCCTGTGGTCAATCTTGTCGAGCCGTTTGTCGATGCCGTCGACACGGTGGGTCAGCCCTTCAACGGTCCCGCGCAACTGGGCGAGGTCTTTGACCGTCCGTTCCGACGTAGCCTCCATTCGGGCCATCCGCGCGTTGCCAGCATCGATGGCCTGAGCGGTAGGCGCCACCTTCTCGTTCATGTTTCCGTTGATGAACATGAACATGGACAGAATAAAACTGACGCCTGCACCAATCATGCTCGCTGTCAGCCGCCATCCAACATCACCGGCATTGCCGCCCGGCCTGCTGCTTTCGTTCTCACGTTCCATCTCTAAAACCCCTTTCCCGAAACATTGACCTCCGGCTGACTTTGCATCGCCCGTACCGGTCAAACTCATCGTCGTCATCGATTGACCCTTGCGTTGTTGAACACGCTTCCGTTGTCACCTGCGGTCATCCCATGCCCAGACCCAGACACCGTTGACCGTCCCCACAACTTAAAGGATCAACTTCCGAAATACCATTGGATTTCAGGCGCCAAACGCGCTTTCAGATTCGTCTCATTACAAAACACGAACCCATAAAAAAGCCCCGCCACCGGGAAAGTCGGTGGCGGGGCGCAGCGACAACAACCACTGTGCGAATCAGACCTCGAGTTCTTCGAGCACCTGTCCTTTTGTTTCGATACCGAGCCAGAACACGGTTGCGGCGGCCAGCAGCGGCACCACGGCCAGGCCGTAGAACGCCACGCTGAGATTGCCTGTGCCAATGGTCGCGCCGATCAGTCCCGGTGCGAAGATCGCCGCGATCTTGAGCCATGCACCGCCCAGGCCGCAGCCCATCGCGCGAATGCTTGTGGGATACAACTCCGGCGTGTAGACGTAGGCCGTAATAAAGCCGCACGCGAGGAAGCCCATCGCCAGCGAGCAGAGCGTAGCGACCACGTACACCGACGAGGCGTGGAACACGCCCGCCAGCAGCAACGATGCCGCGCACAGCACGAACGACACGTTGATCACCGGCTTGCGTCCTACGCGATCGACGATCATCGCGCAGACCAGCGATCCCACCACACCAAGCACGGAAGCACCCGCCGCGAGGTTCAGCGCGAGTTGCAACGGTGCGTGATAGACCGTCTTGTAGACCGTGGGCAACCACGTCGACAACCCGTACTGGATGAAGCCGCACGTTGCCCACAGCATCCAGACGGCGATCGTCCGACCCAGATATGCGCGACTCACAAGATCCCGCACACGGCGTTTTGGATGCTTGCTCGTCATCGCGTCGTAGCGCGAGGTATCACCCACCGGCGGCAGCGGTGTCTTCGCTCGCGCCTCGAACTGGCGCAGCGCGCTATCGGCCTCGGCCATGCGGCCCTTCTCGGCCAGCCAGCGCGGCGACTCGGGCACCAGACGCCGCAACACAAAGAACAGCACCAGCGGCACGCCACCGAGAAAGTACATCACCTCCCAGCCATAGCGCGGCACGAGCACGGCGCCCAGTCCGTTCGACACCATCAGGCCGATGGGGAACACTACTTCGTACAGCAGCACAAAGCGGCCACGTCCATGCGCGCGCGTGACCTCGTTGATGTAGGTCGCGGCCACGGGCAACTCGCCGCCGAGCCCCAGACCCTGCACGATGCGCAGCAGCAAAAAGATCTCGAACGATGGTGCGAAACCGCAGAGCAAACTCATCAGGCCGATGATGCCCGCACTCCAACCAATCGAGCGCAAGCGGCCAAAGCGTTCGGCCAATGCGGGGAACAGCAGTGCACCCACGAGTTGTCCCACCGAGGGCGCGGCAATCAGAATACCGATCTGCGCGGGCGTCAGCGACCAGTGCCCGATCAGCAGCGGCAGCGTGGCGGCAATCGCAATCACGTCGAACCCATCGAAGAACGTGGCAAGGCCAATGAGCAATCGCGCACGCACATGCATCATGTTGCCCGGCATGCGTTCGATGCGCGCGACGATCTGGCCGCGCGTGACGTTGCCTGGCGAATGATGCGTGGTGTGCGTACCTGCGAAAGGGGTTGCAGCGCCGGGGGCGGCCACTGCGGACGCGTGCGCGCCTGCCGCTGAAATCGCGGCGTCGTCTCTATCGATCAACACGTTATGCATTTCCGAATCGTGTGGGGCAGGTTGCCCGGCGCGCGGCCGCTGGAGCGGCTCGAATGAGCGGGGCGAACTTCGAAGAGCCGCGAGCAAGCAGGTCGCGGCGCGTACATCAGGGGAACATCAAAGATCCGTCACAGGTCGAGCACCAGGCGTTGCCCCTTGCAGCCGGATACGCACACCATCATCGTCTTGTTCGACGCCCGCTCGCTGTTGCTGAGCACGCTGTCGCGATGTTCGGGGCAGCCTTCGATCACGGCCGTTTCGCAGGAGCCGCACACGCCTTCGCGGCAGCTGTACTCCACCTGCACGCCCGACTCGAGCAGCGCATCGAGCAGCGACTTGCCGGGCGGCACGCTCACCTGCTTGCCGGTTCGTTGCAGCATGACGCTGTACTCGCCTTCCTGCACCGTTTGCGTAGCCGGGTCAGCGGCAAAGCGCTCGATATGGACGTTCGGATAGCCGTGCGCTTCGCACGCCGCCTCGAAGGCATTCAGCATCGGTCCGGGACCGCAGCAGTAGAAATGCGTGCCAGCGTCCTGCCCGGCCAGCATCGCCTTCATATCGGGCGGCACGCCGGCTTCGTCGTCGAAATGAAAACGCACGGCATCGCCGTAGGCCGACAACTGTTCGACGAAACCCGCTTCCTCGCGCGAGCGTGCGCAGTAGAGCAGCGTGAACGGCTTGCCGCGCTCCGCCAGACGGCGCGCCATGCAGACGATGGGCGTCACGCCGATACCACCGGCCACCAGCACCGTATGCGCGGCATCCTCGTCCAGCGCAAAGTGATTGCGCGGCACGGCCACAGTGAGCGTGGCGCCCACGCGCAGTTGCTCATGCACGTAGCGCGAACCACCACGGCTGTTGCGGTCCTGCAGCACGCCCACCGTGTAGCGGTCACGCTGCTCCGGCGCACCGCACAGCGAGTAGCTGCGCACCAGGCCGTTGGCAAGATGCAAATCGATATGCGCACCCGGTGCGAACTCGGGCAATTGCGCACCGTTGGGGTCACGCAGTTCGACGCTGACGACGTTGCGTGCTTCGAAACGCATGGCCTGCACGCGCAGGGTCAGGGATTGGCTGGCACTCATCACTCGATCCTTCCTTCTACAGCTTCAACACTTCGACGCTTCCACGACTCAACGCTTTTCCGTCAGGAACTTGCCTTCCGGACCACCGGCGTTCTTCTGCCGGCGCGTGTTGCCATCGAGGCCGCCTTCGATGGCCCACTCCGCAAACATCGTCGGGCCCGGTTCGAATGCACGCGGCTCCCAGTGCGCATCGAGCTGGTCTTCGTCGGCGTAGTACTCGATCAGTCCGCCGGCCGGATTCTTGAAGTACCAGAAGTACGCCGAAGAAATCGGATGGCGGCCCGGGCCGAGTTGCGTATCCCATCCAGTGCGCGACATATGCATGCCACCGCCGAACACCTCGTGGATATCGCGCACGGTGAACGCCACGTGATTGAGACCGGCCTTGCCATGCGGCAACTGCAGCAGGAACAGGTCATGGTGACCGCCCTCCGCCGTGCAGCGCAGGAACGCGCCGCGGTCCGGGTAGTTGTCCGATTGCACGAAGCCGAACTTCTCGATGTAGAACTGTTCCGTCGCCTTCACATCCTTGACGAAGAACACCACGTGGCCCACTTCGATCGGCACCGCACGTTCGTAGATCGGGCTGCGCTGGTTCATGCGCGGCTTCTCGTTCCACGTATTCATCAGGGCGCAATCCACCTGCACGTCATGCTTGCGCGACACCTGGAAGCGCACGGCCAGGCCGTTCGGATCGGTGCAGCCAATGCGTGCACCACCCTGTTGCGAGACGAACGTCGCCTCGCCCACGATGGCTTCGCGCAGTTCGCGCAGCGATGCCTCGTTATCCACGCCCCACACCACTTCGCGCAGGGTCGGGCCGTCTTCGATGGCCGGTGCCAGTGCGGCGTCACCCATCTTGCGCACCAGCACGCGGCAGCCGTTCAACGTTTCAAAGTCCAGACCGTCGGCATCGTCGCGCTTGATGGTCAGGCCCCAGTCGCTGAAGAAGCCACGGCATGCATCGAAATCATCGGCACCGTAGACGATCTCGTCGATTCCCAATACTTTCATTTCCAGTCTCCGTCGCGCCGTCGGCTCAGTTGCCGGCCCACGGCAGCGGTTGTTCGTTCAGGCCCCAGTACACGCTCTTTTGTTCCATGTACTGCAGGATGCCCAGCCGTCCCTTCTCGCGACCCAGGCCGCTGTCCCGCCAGCCGCCGAACGGGGTCGAGATCGAGAACTGCTTGTACGTGTTGATCCATACGTTACCGGCTTGCACGGATCGTGCCACGCGCCATGCGCGCTTGTAGTCGCGCGTCCAGATGCCCGCCGCCAGCGCATACACACTGTCGTTGGCCTGTTCGATCAGATCGTCTTCGTCATCGAACGGCATCGCCACCAGCACCGGCCCGAAAATCTCTTCCTGGCAGATACGCGCATTGTTATCGAGGCCTTCGATGATGGTCGGGCGATAGAAGTAACCGTTTGACAAGCCCGCCACTTCGGGACGCACGCCACCCGTACGCAACTGGCCGCCTTCGGCCACGCCCGCTGCCACATACGATTCGATGCTGTCGCGGTGCCGATCGGTAATCAGCGGCCCCATTTGCGTGCGTTCATCGGCGGGATCGCCCACGCGCAGCTTTGCGGCACCGGCGGCCAGACGGTCGATGAACGCCTCGTACTGCGAACGCGCCACAAACAGACGCGAACCCGCGATGCACGATTCGCCCGACGAACTGAAGATGCCGTACAGCACACCATTCACCGCATGATCGAGATCGGCATCGTCGAAGACCATGGTCGGCGACTTGCCACCCAGTTCCAGCGACACCGGCATCATCTTGTCGGCGGCGATATGGGCGATGTGCTTGCCCGTGGTGGTGCCGCCCGTGAACGACACACGGCTCACGCGCGGATGCTTGGTAATCGCATCGCCGATGACCGAGCCCTTGCCCGGCAGCACGCTGATCAGGCCCTTCGGCACGCCAGCTTCCTCGCAGATCAGTGCCAGTTCCAGCGCCATCAGCGGCGTGACTTCCGCAGGCTTGACGATCACCGCGTTGCCCGCCGCCAGCGCGGGCGCCATCTTCTGTGCTTCGCTCGCAATCGGCGAGTTCCATGGCGTAATGGCGGCCACCACGCCCATCGGTTCGTACACGCTCATCGTCAGGCAGTCGCCACGCTGCGGCGTGATCTGCTCTTCCAACGTTTCGAGTGCCGCACCGAAGAACTGGAACGTGCTGGCGGCGCTGGCTACCAGTGCGCGCGTTTCGCTGATGGGCTTGCCGTTATCCAGGCGCTGTCGCTGGGCCAGTGCCTCGGACTTCGCGCGAATCAGGTCGGCCACGCGATACAGCACGGCGGCGCGCTCATGCGGCTTGCGCTGTGCCCAGCCACTGGTACGGAAGGCACGCCACGCACCCTCGATGGCTTCCTCCACATCGGCCAGGCTGGCCGCGTTGAGTTCGGCCACGACCTCGCCCGTGGCGGGATAGCGCGTGGCATAGCGGTCTCCCGTGCCCAGGCGCCATTCGCCGGCGATGCAGATTGGAAGGACTTGTTGCGTCGTCATGAGGAAGTCTCGGTAAATCTCGTTATCGGATCAGATCGACACCGCGTGCGCGCGGTTGCCGAGTGCGCGGACCACGCTGAACACGGTCAGTGCGGACGTCTTGGGGTTCGCCGCCAGCGGCTTGCCGCGCATCGTCAGTTCGAAGCCACCGAATGCGCCGCGTGCTTCCACGTGGTGCACGTTCTCCACTGCGGACGGGTCTGCCAGCAGCTTCACCGATGTGCGATCCAGACCCAGCCCGGCCAGCGATACCGTAGCCGCCACGTTCGCATTCTTCGGATACAGGCGCGCCGCATCGCGTGCCGTGCCTTCGAAGATCACGGTCGGCTCCGTCAGCCCTTCCAGATCGAACAGGTCCGCCGCCGGCGTGCCTTGCCATGCGCGGGCCGGCTTGCGACCCGTGTAGATCACCTCGTCCAGCCCGCCGACTCGCGCAGCGGCCAATGCGTCGATGGCACCGATGGCACCGGACAGCAGTTGCACCTGCGTGTTGCCACGCCGTGCCGCCGCTTCCAGCCGTTCGGCCACGCCCGGTTCGGAGAGTGCGCCGACCGACACCACCATGCACGGAATGCCGCGTTCGAGCGCCGGGATGATGTGCTCTTCCAGCGCGCGGTGTCCTGCGCATTCGACGAGCAGATCCGGACGCGCCCCATCGGCGAGCCGCGTGGCCACGCGCGCGTTGGGCGCGAGGGCAGACAGCGCACCACGCGCCTCGTCCATCGTGCCTTCGGGCACGATCACCACATCGAACACGACATCGCGGTCAGCCTTCAGCAACTCCAGCACGCCGCGGCCAATCGCCCCGCAACCCACCATCGACACATGCAGCATGGACGTTTCTCCTCAGGCCAGCGCGGCGGTGTTCGCCATCTCGGCCTGCTTGTTGACCGGCGGGCCGGCAAACACGGTCTTGAACGTGCCGATCGACAGCATGTCGATTTCCAGCATGAACGGACCCGGCTCGATCGTGGCTTCTTCCAGTGCGGCACCCACATCGGCCAGGCTGCTCACGCGGCGATGGCGCAGCGCCAGCGACTGGCACAGTTGTGCATAGTCGGGCGTATGCAGATCGACATAGTGGCGGCGGCCGCCGTACTGCGCGTCCTGGATGTTCTTGATCACGCCGTAGCCTTTGTCGTTCATCAGCACGATGACCATGTCGGCGCGTTCCTGCACAGCCGTTGCCAGTTCACCGAGGTTCAGGATGAAGCCACCGTCGCCAGCCAGCATGAACGTCTTCTTGCCCGACACCGTGGCCGCAGCACCCACTGCCGCGCCGATACCCATCGCCAGGCCCTGGCCGATACCACCGCCCAGTGCATGCACGCCTGCACGCGAATCGAAGATCTGCAGATGACGATTGCCCCAGGTGCTGTTCGACACCGTGACGTCGCGCACCCAGTTGAAGTTGCGGCCCACGGATTGCTGCAGCGCCTGCACCAGCGCGCTGTACGGACCGAGTCCATCGACCAGTGCACCGACGGCCACGTCATGCGCGCGGCGCAGATCATCGGCAAACGTGGCGTCAATCTGCATGCGGCCTGCGAGGCGATCAGCCAGACCGTCGAGTGCGAGCGCGGCATCGCCACTGACGAAGTAATCGCTCTGGTAGCAGCGGCCTTCCGATGCCGGATCTGCGTCGATACGCAGCAGCGGACGCGGCAGCTTCAATTCGTACTTCAGCGTTTCATTGCCACGCAGACGCGAACCCACCACAACCATCGCATCGCACGTCTGATAGAACGTCTCCACGGGCTTGTGCAGGTTGTACGCACCCAGCGAACGGGGATCGTCTTCCGCCACGATGCCGCGACCCTGCGTGGACGTCACCACGCCAAAGCCCATGTCCATCAGACGCTTGACCTGCTTGCTGGCATGACGGGCGCCACCACCGAGCCACAACATCGGACGCTTGGCTTTGATCAGTCGTTCGGCCAGTGCGTCGAGTGCATGCGCCGACGGTTGGTGCACAGGCACCGGCAACGGCTTGAGGTCGCTCGGCATCGGGATCAGTGCGGCCTGGATGTCGATGGGAATCTCCACGCTGACGGGGCCGGTCGGCGCGGTCAGTGCGGTCTGCACGGCCAGTTTGATCGTGGAGATGGCGGTGTCGGCGCTGCGGATGCGGAACGCAGCCTTAGACACGGCCTTCAGCATCGTGAGCTGGTCCGGTGCTTCGTGGATGTAAGCGAGGCTCTGGTCCAGGTACGGCGTTTCGATCTGGCCCGTGATGTGCAGCATCGGCGTGCCTGCGGTCAGCGCTTCGACCATCGCGCCGGCGGCATTGCCAGCGGCAGTGCCCGTACTCGTCAGGCATACGCCGAGGCTGCCCGTGGTGCGTGCGTACGCATCGGCCATGTTCGTGCCGCCTGCTTCGCCGCGTGCGGGAACGAAGCGGATCTTGCCGCGCTCGCCCATCGCATCGAGGATGGGCATGTTGTGGATCGAGATCACGCCGAAGGCGACCTTGACGCCGCACTGCTCCAGGAAGGCTGCAATGGCGCAGCCCACGGTGACTTGTTGTTGCTCGTTACGCATGACGGGAGAGTCCTCCGGAAATATCGATATGGCTGCCCGTGGTGTACGAAGACAACGGCGAGGCAAGGAACAGGATGGCGCGGGCGGCTTCCTGCGGCAGGCCAAGACGGCCCAGTTGAATGTGTTTCTGTTTGGCGAGGCGCGCGGTCCATGCGGCCCAGTCCAGGTGTTGGTCTTCCTGCGGACGCGCTTCGAAGCGGCGGCGCCACTGGCCCGATTCCACCAGACCGATCAGGATGCCGTTCACGCGCACGCCCTTCGGCGCAAACTCCGTTGCGAGCGAGCGCACCAGGTTGTGTACGCCAGCGCGTGCCGCCGATGTGGCCACCATATGCGGCTCCGGCTGCGTAGCGAGCAGCGAGTTCACGCACACCACTGCACCCTGCCTGGACTGTTCGAGCTGCGGCAGGAAAGCACGCGTCGGGTGAATCACCGAGAAGAACTTGAGTTGCAGTTCTTCAACCCATGCGGTGTCCTCTGTGGTGGCGAACGTCGACACGCGGCCCTGGCCGGCGTTGTTGACGAGCATGTCCACGGGTCCGAACTCGCGCGCCACGTCGGCGGCGAATGCGTTGACCTGTTCGGGCTTCAGTACGTCGCACGGTGCCGCGTACAGCTTGCAGCCTGCGAAGCGTTCGCGCAGTGCGGCTTCTGCGCTGCGCAGGCGTGCCTCATCGCGGCCACACATCGCAACGGCAGCACCCGCTTCCAGCAGCAACTCGACCGTGGCGAGTCCGATGCCGGAGGACCCACCGGTGACGACGGCAACCTTGCCATCGAGTTCAATCATGGACATCGTCCCCTTCCCTTTTCTAGTCTCGGACCATCGATACGACCCGGGTCTGCATCGCCTTTGCGTGGCGATGTGCCCGATAGCCCAGCAGGCGCGACAGCTCGCCCGCCGATTCCCTCACCTTGTCTGTCATGCCCTGCAACTCTTCTGCGGGCAGTCGCGACGCAGGCACAGTCGTGCCCAGCGCCGCCACGACCTTGCCCGTGCGATCACGCACCGGCGCAGCAATCGTGGAGATGCTGGTTTCGAAGAAGCCTTCCTGCAGGTCATAACCGCGCTGCTGCACTTGTTGCACCAGTGCGAACAGGGCTTCCACGGTGCGTGGCGTGTTGTCCGAATAGACCTGCAACTGCGCTTCCGGATACAGCTCGCGCAATTGCGCGATGCTCAGGTCTTCCAGCAAGACGTGACCCAGTACCGTGGCATGCGCGGGCAGGCGCGCGCCGACGTTGACGTTGCTCGCAAACGGACGCGATGCCGCAGCCTTGGCCACGTACACCACCGAGCGGCCATCGCGTACCACGAGGTTGCACGGGTATTCGATGTCGTCGCGCAGACGGTTCAACAGCGGCGCGCCCAGTTCGGTCAGTTCCAGCGAAGCGAGATAGTCGAAGCCGAGCCGCAGCACCGCGAGCCCCAGCCGGTATTCGCGGCCACCATCGGCACGCTCCACATAGCCCGTGGATTCCAGCGTGGCCAGCAGGCGGAACACCGTGGAGCGCGGCACATCGAGTCGGCGCGACAGGTCCGCTGCGGACAGCACACGATCGCGCGCACTGAACTCGGCCAGCAGACGCAGGCCGCGTTCCAGGCCCGGAACGATGTAGCGTTCCAGGTTGTCCTCTGGCGTCGATGCTGCAACCTCGATGTCGGCAACAGCGGATGGATTGGCGCTCATGATGTGGGGTCGGCTTCTTCTGTCTCTATCGCGTGATCGAGCGGCTTAACGCTTGACCTTGGTCAGCGGGTGCTCGGGCGGATACGTCGGCGTGATGGGCTTCTTGGCGCCGAGCATCACGCACATCAGCGCGTCTTCCTCGCCGATATTGATTTCTTCGCGATACACGCCCGGCGGCACCGACACGAGATCGCGGTCCGTCAGGATCGTCTCGAAGCGCTCGCCGTCTTTTTCCAGAATCAGCTTGATCTTGCCGCGCAGGATGAAGAACACTTCTTCCACGTCGGTGTGCAGGTGCGACGGGCCTTCATGACCGGCCGGGATGATCATGGTCGAGAATGTGAAGTGCTCCGACGGCACCGTGTTGGTGTCGGTAGACACGCCCGTGCCGCCCGTACCGAGATAGCGCATCTGCGCACGGCGATACTTGGGGTCGTAGTCGGCCTGGAACTTCAGGGCGTCCCAGTCATAGCGGCGGGTGCTGAAGCGCGCCACGCGCGATTCCATCCACTGGTCGAACGATGCGCCCTCGGGTTGTTCCCACGTGCGCTTGATGTTTTGCTGTTGCGACAGATCGCTCATTTGGATTCCTCGGATTCTCTGGTTTCAGTGCATGACAAAGCCGCCGTTGACCGCCAGCGTCTGGCCGGTCACGAAACGGGCGAGGTCGGACAGCGCGAACAGCACGGCGCCGCTGACGTCATCGGGTACTTGTTCGCGCTGGATGGCGCGCTGGTTGCGATACAGGTCGTGGCGATGCTGCGGCACGTACTCGGTGGCTTCCACCAGCGTCAGGCCCGGCGCCACGGCGTTGACCGTGACGTTGCCGTCGCCGAGTTCACGCGCCAGCGAGCGGGTCATGGCGATGATCGCGCCCTTGCTTGCCACATAGGCCAGCAGGTTCGGTGCGCCCCACAGCGGCGTGTCCGATGCGAGATTGATCACGGCACCGCGTCCGCTGGCGCGCAGCGCTGGCGTGCAGGCCGCCGTCATCAGCCAGGTGCCGCGCACATTCACGTTCATCACGCGATCCCACGTGGCCACCTCCAGACCCGTCAGGTCACGGCCACCGGAATCGGTGACCGCCCCGTTGTTCACGAGACCATCGAGACCGCCAAGCGCCTCGACTGCGGCATCGGCACAGGCTTGCACCGACGCGGGGTCGTTGAGGTCCAACTGCAATGCCACCACATCGAATCCGCGCGCTTTCAGTGCGGCGGCCGATTCGTTGACGCGATCCGCAAGGATGTCGGCCATCGCGACGCGACCGCCCGCTTCGGCAATCGCCGTGGCAAACGCCAGGCCCAGTCCGCGTGCGGCACCGGTGACGAGCACACGACGGCCGGCCAGCAGATTGACCTTCGACGCGTTCGAGAAATCAGGCATGGGTCGCGGCTCCGGACACCGGTTGCAGCATCGCCACCGGTTCGTCTGCCACCTCGGCATCGGCGCGACGCTTCAACAAACGGCGCACGCGCGTGATGCCGGCATCGTGCGCATAGAGCATTTCGTGATCGCGAGCCTGCGGGGCCATCGATTCGAGTACCACGCGGTCCTGCTCCAGCACGTCCCAGTGCAGACCTTCCAGACGATTGCGATACAGGAAGCGCCACACGTCGCGCTCCCAGCCCTGCACATGACGGGTACGCCAGAAGTACACCATGCAGTGTTCTTCATCGACCGGCGTGGCAATACCAACGATGCCGAACGGACCGCCGGGGCCAGCCTTGTCGCGATACGGAATCGACAGACGCAGCCACATCGTGCCGGTCTCGCCAAACTCGACCCAGTCGAAGTTCACGCCGCGCTGGCCGGTCTTCTCGAAGACCAGACCGTGATCCGTTTCCACGACCTGCATCACCGCCGACTTCTCGCCGCTGGCCATCGAGTGCGACACCGCATGCAGGTAGGCGCCGTGCATCGGGTCCATCACGTTGTCGATGGCGTAGCGGTAGTTGCAATTCCAGTGCGCCACGCACAGGAAGTTGCTGTGTTCGTCGCTGACCAGTTCCTCGGGCAGTTGCAGGGCGTCGGCATCCGTCGGTGCGCGGTCGCCGAACCACAGGAAGATCGCACCGGCCAGCTCTTGCACCGGATAGCTGCGCACGCAGGTGCGGCCTTCGAGCGGGCAGTTGTCCACGGCCGGTACGCTCTTGACCTGGCCGTCGCCACCCACTTCCACGCCGTGATACCAGCAGGCCACGCGGTCGCCGAGGTTCCAGCCCATCGACAGACGCGCGCCACGGTGCGGGCAACGGTCTTCCAGTGCGCTGACGCGGCCCTCGCTGTCACGCCACACCACGATGTTCTGGCTCAGGCGCGTGATGCCGATGGGTGCCGCGCCCACTTGCCACGACGCCACCACCGGATACCAGTAGTTGCGCAGGCCGCTGTTCAGTCGCGCTTCGGCGCGTGCTTGCTTGTTCGATTCCATGTCTGTGCTCTCGCTTGTATGTCGCTGCGTTGGCTGGGCCGGTCAGGCGCCCAGGCGGCGCATTTCGGAGAGGAAGGCGGCTTCGGTCCATGGCTGGCCGTCCGCACTCAGAAAATTCGCACGGTTGAATGCACGCACGATGTCTTCCGGAGATTTCGCACCGCCTTCGAAGGCGGCTTCGAGCGCATCGCCCAGCGCGTTCTCATAGGCGGTGGGTGCGGCGGCGCGCGTTTGCCAGACGATGTTCTGAACATGGCCGGGCTTCTCGATATGACCCTTGCCGGCCACGTTGTTGGGTGCGGGACGCTCCCAGGGCACCAGGTTCGGGTTGTACGCGAGGCTTTCCATTGCGCTTTGCTCCATGGCTTTGCTTTGTGTGGGACGGCTGGCTCAATCGGCTGTCGCGTTCGAAGGTCTTCGCGCTCTCTGCGTTTTACCTATGAAACACGAGTTTAAATATTGAACACAGGTACGACTATAGACAACGACGCTTTAAAAATAGACTGGGGTTAACCCGTGACGAAGAAGACGCCGACCGATAGTCGGCCAGCGTTCGTGACGGCGAAGAAACTCAGAGGGGAGGCAGTGCTGCGCGCACCACCCGTGCGACGGCTTGAGGTTGCTCGATATAGCAGGCGTGACCTGCATCGGCGATGGCGTGGAACGGCAATGCAAAGCGGTCGGCAAGTGCGGACGATGCAACCGGCGTGGTCACCACATCCTCGCTGCCGCAGCCAATCTCGACCGGCACCTGGCGTTGATCGAGATAGCGATGGATATCATCGCCACACAGCAGCGCCACGGCCTGGCGATAGCCATCGGGATTGAGCCGCGCCATGTTCCATCGCACCCATGCTTGCGCGTCGGCGGTGGCCGCCGGACTCAGCAGGCGCGTGGGACCGCGTTGCGCGAGACCTTCCACGCCGAGCGATTCCAGTGCATCGATGCGCTGCTGCGCCACCGCTTGAGACTTTTCTTCATTGCCTGCCGCACCGTATCCCAACGCCGGACTCAGCAACAGGAAACGTCCGGGCTGCATATCGTTCGGTGCATGCGCGGCGTAGGCGGATGCCATCAATGCGCCAAGCGAATGTCCGACGATCAGGTCGGGACGGACTTTCAGCGCGCCCAGCAGTTGCTCGAGTCGCAACGCATAGTCACGGGCGGTGGGATTCGGCATCGGTAACGGCGTGGACCGGCCGTAGCCCGGAGCATCCCACGCAATGACTCGCGCGCCAGCAGCCAGCAGACTCGCGCACGGCAGCCACGATGCCGCACCGGAGCTGATGCCATGCAGCAGCACGACAACCGGACCCCGTGTGCCGCCGATCCGACACGCCACGCGCGTGGCGTCATTGCCCACCAAGACTTCGCGCTCGGCGAAATGGGTATCGAGCACGGCCAGCAAATCAGGCTGCTGGCCGGTATCGGCGCGATATGTCGTATTGGGCGCGTTTTGTTCCATATATGAAATAGAGATTCGCAAATAAAACCTCTCGACTATAGGCCCGTAATTCCTGTCCGCGGCATCAGGGTAAACAGGGAGATCGCAGCGTCGAATCCGGGGCTCCCCTAGCAGCCGGTTCCGAGCGCATGGCCACGCCCCACAACAGGGAAAACATCCGATTCGCCGCCGATCCCCACCACCAGTGGCGCGGATGGCGATCGCACCGAACCACGCGTCCATCCCTTGCGCAGCGACGGTGCGGCATGCACCACCCCCATCCGGATCGTGTCCCCACGAGAGGATGGCCTGCGCTATCCACATCGGCGTCCACGCCAAGCCTCACTAGGGTTCGCCCTGATCTACGTCCTTGCCGACCGTGTCTATATTTCGTTCGAACGTTTCCTATGTAGTTCATTGTTTTACTAATGAAACAGTAAAGCGACACAGGACGACATGGCAGCCCCCATACCGTTGCCTCCGGAAACGTCCCACGAGCCCACAAGACTAGAGAAGGAAACGGTAGATGAAGATCGCAACATACGCGGCAGCCCTGCTCGCCACCGCGCCCGTGCTGGCCACTGCCCAATCGTCCGTCACCATGTATGGCGTGGTGGACACCGGTGTCGAGTACGTCAACAACGTTGGCACCGCGGGAAACAGCGTGGTGCGCATGAATACGCTGACCGGCACGGTGCCGTCACGCTGGGGCATGCGCGGGTCCGAAGATCTCGGCAACGGTCTCAAGAGCATCTTCGTGCTCGAAGGCGGCTTCGCTCCCGATTCCGGCACGGCCAACCAGGGCGGTCGCCTCTTCGGTCGTCAGGCATTGGTGGGCCTGCAATCGAACAAGTACGGCCAGGTCTCGTTCGGCCGCCAGTACACGATGCTCTTCTGGGCCGTGCTCGATCCGGACATCCTCGGGCCCAACGCCTTTGGCTCCGGCTCGCTCGACAGCTACATTCCCAATACGCGCGCCGACAACTCCATCGCGTACAAGGGCAGCTTCGGCGGCCTGCAGGTGGGTGCCACGTACAGCTTTGGCCGTGATGTGGCCAACGCGGGGCCGAGTCCTGCGGGCACCAACTGCGCGGGCGAGAACCCGGCAGACAAGAGCCAGTGCCGCGAGTGGTCCGCCATGGTCGGCTGGGATACCAAGACGTGGGGCGTCTATGCCGCGTACGACTCGCAACGCGGTGGCCCCGGTGCATTCGGCGGCCTGACCAGCAGCAGCCTGCGCGACGATCGCGCCTCGCTGTCCGGTTATGTGCTGCTCGACAAGACCAAGATCGGTGCCGGCGTGATCCGCCGCGAGAATCAGGCCAGCGCCACGCCGCTCTCCGAGCTTTACTACGTAGGTGTGGCCCACGATCTCACGCCCGCCTTCACGCTGTCCGGCCAGGTCTATTACCTGAACTACCAGAACAGCGACAACAAATCGATGCTGTACGCCGTCCGCGGCATGTACAACTTCAGCAAGCGCACCGCCGTGTACGCCACCGCTGGCTACATCAACAACGATGGCAACCTGACGCTGTCCGTCAGCGGTGCATCGGCCGGTGCCAACACCAAGCCGGGCGGCCAGCAGTTTGGCGCCATGGTCGGCGTCAAGCACGTTTTCTAAGCAGGAGAGCCACATGAACCGATTTACGCTCCGCCGCATCGTCATCGCCGCCATCGGCGCTGCCGTCGGCACCGCTGCCCTGCTCGGCACTGCGCCCGCCATGGCGCAGAACGGCTATCCGAACAAGCCGATCACCATCGTCGTGGCCTACCCGGCCGGCGGCGATACCGATGTACTGGCCCGCTTGATGGCCGAGAAACTCTCGTCCCGTCTCAAGCAATCCGTCGTTGTAGAAAACCGCACGGGCGCAGCCGGCACCATCGGCAGCGCCTACGTGGCCCGCGCCGCCGCCGATGGCTACACGCTGCTGCTGGCACCGAACACCGTGTCGATTGCACCGCTCGTGCTGAAGGCCGGCACCGGCGCCACCTACGACGTGATGAACGACCTCACGCCCATCGCCGAACTCGGCACGCAATCGCTGTTCGTCGTGGTGAACAAGAACAGCGGCATCGCCAAGATGAGCGACCTCGTGGCGCGCGCCAAGGCTGGCAAGGTGGAAACCTACGCCACGCCGGGCAACGGATCACCCATGCACATCATGGGTGAACTGTTCAACAAGTCCGCCAACGTCAAGCTGTCGCAGGTGCCCTACCGAGGCACCGCACCCGCCATCGTCGACGTGCTCGGCGGACAGGTGCCGATGACCTACGTCACATACGGCGCCGTGGCGCAATACGTCGGCAACGGCACGCTGCTGCCGCTGGCCGTGGCGGACACCAAGCGCTCGCCGTTCGCACCGAACGTGCCTACGCTGGCGGAACTCGGCTACAAGGATGTGGAAATCGGCGCGTGGCAGGCGCTGCTGGGCCCCAAGAATCTGCCGCAGGACATCGTTCGCACGCTGAACACTCACGTGAACGAGATTCTCAAGCAGCCCGACGTGGTGGCCCGCATGGCAACCATCGCCGTGACGCCAGTCGGTGGTGAGCCCGCCGTGCTGCAAAAGCTGATCGCCACGGACTACGCGCGCTATGCAAAGCTGGTGAAGGAGTTTGGCATCCAGGCCGATTGATGCGATTTCAACATTCGACCTGAACACATCTGGTAGTACTGCAGCCCGGCGTTTTGCCGGGCTTTTTTATGGCGCTGCCTCGCGGGCAATCATGCCCTGACCCAAGCGTCACCGCATGCGGATGATGTAAGAAGGTTGATCCTGGAAGGTCATGGCGGTCTCCTACTTCAGTAGTTTCGCGGTTTCGTTGCCTTCGGTGCGGCCATCGGGCCAGCGGTGCAGATAGTCGAAGACTTCCGCCTGTTGGATATCCACGATCTGCCCTGCTTTCAGGCTGGGGACAAAACGTGGCTCGCTGCGTAGCATTCCCTTGATTCGCTCGCCCTTCCATTCCATCACCTCGACCCACATGAATTCCCGTCTGTCGTCTGTCGTGGCAAACGGCGCCTTGACCAGCAGCAGTTCACCAGGCGACAAGCCACGCTGAAACGCTTTCTGAAGTGCGGGGAGTTGCAGACGCGCACGCTCGCTTGCCTCGCGCAATGCGTTGTTGGGACGCACGCCGATCACTTCATCGGGTTTTGCGCTGAACACTGCCTTGACGAAATTGGTTTGGCGTTCGGTTGTGCCGCTGCCTGGATAGGTATCGAAATGCAGGGCGACGAGCGTATTGTCCGGGTCGCCTTCTTCCGCCGGTGCTTCCAGCAGACGCACGCGACCTTGTCCGCTACCACCAGCGAGAACGCTTTCGCGTAGACGCTTGCGTGCCCCAGCGTGGCGGAATCCCGAGATCCTGAATTCGAGCAGGCCCTTGTCATTGGCCGGTCCGCTTTCCACCAACTGCTGCCCCACGCTGCTCATGGCGGTGCCCAATGGGGTATTCAACGACCACACCGTATCGTTGATCACCAGATCGGGAAGGCCGAACTTTGCCATGCCGAGAGAGATCACGCGCGTCTGGCCGTCATTGTTGTACGCGTGATAGACGATCTGGCGTGCAACGTCGGGGGTATCGGCCTCCCATGACTGCAGTCGGGACGATTCCCATACCTGAGGCGTGAATGCCTCGCGTGTTTCCTCATCCCAGATAATCGCCTGCCCTTGCCGCACCAGTTCCGCGACAAACGCTTCGGCGCGTCGCAAGCGGGTGATGGCCTGACTGCCCGGATGCGCGAACGTCAGGAAGACGGCGCGTGGTGCCTTCTGCAGTGCCTGCGCTTGTTCCCGCGTCAGGCCCCGTCCAAAGTATCGAAGCGATTCGAGCGAAGGCGGCGCGGAATCACGCGCGACGTTCCGACTATCGACGATGTGCAGCAAGGCTGTGTCATACGCGGCCTTGCCGGGCTTCTCCACAACCTGCATCGCGAACCTTGGGTCTGCGGCCAGCGATCGCGCGGCCCTGGCCGGGTCTGCCGATGGCGGCGACAGGTAGTACAGGGCGACGGAGAACGTGACGACCTGGCGCTGCCAGCCCTGTGCCGATAATGGCTGGCCCGGTGTGGCGTAAGTCTGGCTGGTAAAGAAAAAGACCAGGAGCAGGAGGATACTGCGAACGCGTTTCATCTTTTTATTCGGTTCAAGGTCGGACGTGGCCGCCGGGCCACGCAACATCCATCTCAATCGGCGTCGCGCACCGATGGCTCCCACAGCATCTCGCCCAGCGGGCGGCGCTGGCGCCAGCCTTCCTGTTCCAGCATGGGTGCGTCGTAGAACGCGGGGACCGGCCCGATGCATAGCAGCCCGAACGGTGTAGCTCCGTCAGGGAGCGCCAGTTCTTGCGCGAGGGCATCGGGATCGAACATCGAAACCCAGCCGAGGCCGAGATTCTCTGCGCGGGCGGCGAGCCAGAGGTTTTGCACAGCGCAGGCGGCGGAAGCCCATGCCATTTCGCGCGGCATGCTGCGGCGGCCGAAGACCGTGCCGTCGTCGGGCGCGAGGATGACGGCGAGCAGTTCGGCACAGTCGCGGATGCCTTCGACCTTGAGCCGAAGAAATTCCCCGGCGCGTTCGCCAAGGGCCTGCGCCGTGGCCTGCCGCTCTGCCTCCACGAGCGGGGCGAGGCGTGTACGCCATTCCGGCGTGCTCAGGCGCATGAATCGCCACGGTTGCATCAGGCCCACCGAGGGTGCCTGGTTCGCGGCATGCAGAAGCCGCTCCAACTGCGCGTCGGGAAGCCGCGGCCCGGGTGTGAAGTGACGGCAGTCGCGCCGCAACGCAATCACGCGGTAGATGGCATCGCGTTCAATGTCGCCGATCAGAGTGGCGGACCCGGTGGTTTCCATGGTTGAGCAGGTAGCGGAGGCATGTCGTTGTAGCACAGGTAGTGCGCCAGTGACCATACGTGCGCTTGCGGGTCAAAGTTACAAGCACCGGTAAGTTTTTGGCGTGCGCAACGTCGCGCCAGCGTGAAGGCGCCCGCGCGGACTTGCAGCGCGCGCTGGTACGGAACGTGCGCAGGGGGTGGATTCAACCTGACCACAGTGGAGGTCCCATGCCCAACGATCCGTACGATCCCAATGACATCAATCCGTCGGACCCGCAGCAACGCCTGCGGGCCGACTCCCGGCAGCTGGCACAGGACCTGGACGACCTGCTGGCCAAGCTGCCCAACCTGACGGGCGACGCCATCGAGTCCGCCAAGCAGACGTTCCTGACCAAGGCATCGCAAGGCTCGGACAAGCTGGCGTCGATCAAGTCGTCGGTGACCGATAGCTACGCACGCGGACAGGAGTGCGTGACGGAATACGTCCACCAGCAGCCGGTGCGTGCCGTCGGCATGGCGCTCGGCATCGGCTTCCTGCTTGGCGCCCTGCTCTGCCGGCCGTCCAGTCGCGGCTATCACGACTGAACGACGACTGACCGCTGAACGCGCTTAGTAGTTCAGCACGACATTGAGCATCGCCACGCGCGGGTTGCCAACTGGCAGCACATTGTTGTTCAGCCCGCCCGCGTAGTAAGCCTTGTCGAACACGTTCTTGACGTTGAACGCTGCACGCCAGTGCCGGGCGGTATAGCCGAAGCCGAGGTCGGCCACGGCGTATCCCGGCACCGTGTAGTTGAAGCTGTAGCCGCGCTTGGCGCTCTCGCCCCGCACGCCTGCGCCGACGAACCAGCCGGCCAGTGCACCGCGGAAACGGTACTGGCTCCACACCGAGAAGCTGTGGCGAGGCACGGCGTTCAGTGACTTGCCGACGTTCGCAGCAGTCGTATCGTCCGTGACTTCGCTCGCGATATACGCATAGGCACCGGTCACGCTGAGGCCATTGCCGAAGTCCTGCATCACCTCGAACTCGAAACCTCGGCTGCGCTGTTCGCCCACGGCGACGCTGAACCCTGTGTTGATCGGATCGCTGCTCAGCACATTGCGGCGAGTCAGGTCGAACGCCGCCAGTGTCACCAGTCCGGCCTTGCCCGGCGTATCGAATTTCACACCCACTTCGTACTGCCGGCCTTTCTCGGGCTTGAACGAGTTGCCGCTCACGTCGGTGCCCGCGTTGGGCAGGAAAGACGTGGCGAAACTCACATAGGGTCGCGCCCAGTGCGTGAGGTCGTACATGACTGCGGCACTGCCGGAGACCGCGTTGTCATCGGTATCGACGCGTGAGTTGGTCAGATGGTTGCGCGATGCGGTGCGCGCCGATTCGTAGCGCAGGCCGCCGGTCAGCGTCCAGCGATCGGCCACGCGGACCTGGTCGCGCGCATAGAGGCCCAGCGCATTGAGCGTGTCGTTGGAGTCGGTGCTGAAGTTGGTCGGGCAGTTGATCGCCGCGCCATACACCGGGTTGTACACGTTGAGTGACGCCACGCGGCACGTCTTCTGGAGGCGATCCTCATTGGTGTGCCGATAATCGATACCAAATGTCAGGCTGTGCTGATGGCTGGCGAACGCGAACGTCTTCTGAACGTTGGTATCCACGCCAAAGCTATCGCCCTTGAAGCTCTGCTGCGTACCGCTGCGCGCCATCGTCTGGCTGTTTACCGCCATTGCACCCGCCGTGACGAACATCCCCGTCAGCGACGACGTCTGGTAACGCAGGTTCTGGTTGACCGTCCAGCCCGAATCGAAGCGGTGCGTCAGCGCGTATCCAATCCGGTTCTGCTCGCCGTCATACGGCGTGGCATTCGGCTCGCCGATGAAGCGCGAGTTCGGCACCACGCCGTTGATGTTCGACACCAGCGTGCCATTGACCGGCAGGCCCTGCTGGCGAATATAGTGGCGCTCGTTGTGGCTGGCGAGAATCGTGAAATCCGTACGCTCGCCAAAGTCCAGCGTCAGCGACGGCGCCACATAGCGGTTGCGATACCACACGTAGTCAGTGGGATCGTCGCTATCCATGGCCAGCGCGGTCAGGCGGAAGGCCGCCTTGCTGTCGGGCTTGAGCGGCGTGCCCACGTCGGCGGTGACCTGCCGGAGTCCATAGTTGCCCACGGTCAGACCCAACTCGCCGAACAATTCCGGACGCGGCCGCTTGGTCACCATGTTGACCAGGCCACCCGGCTGCACCGCGCCGAACAGCACCGAGGCCGGACCCTTGAAGACTTCGACGCGCTCCATGCCGAACACTTCCTGCGCCACGCGGTTGTTCGTGTCGACGAGCAGGCCATCCGCGAACAGCGATTCCGACGCCCGCTGGCCGCGGATGATGAAGTCGTCCCATCCGCGACGGCCGTAGGTATTGGTCGATACCCCCGCCGAGTTCTGCAGCACGTCACTCAGGTTCTGCGACTGCTGGCTGTCCATCAGGTCGCGCGTGATCACGGTGATTGACTGCGGTGTGTCGGCCACCGCCTCGTTGGACTTGGTGACGCCGGCCGGACGGCGCGTGGCGAAACCGACATCGACATACGGATCGGTCGCGGCCTTGACCGTGACGGCGGGCAGCGAAGTCACGTTATCGGCTACTGGCTCCTCGGCGGCCATGACAGGCACGACGGGCAGCGTGAATGAAGCGGCAACCAGCGTGCGGGCTGCAATAGCGAGAGGACGGCGGCGGAAAGACATCGAATGCGGCAGGATGCGGGAAAACCCGCAGTCAGGAGAAGGAAGGGTCGCATACTAATTGAGAATTATTTCTATTTGCAGTCATTCCTGTCTGTTTGTCGCTTTATCGATACAAGGCCGTATCGAGATGCCTCCGCACCGGGCGTTTAATAAATTTGAATGACTATGACACCGATAGCCGACTTTGGGCGGGGAGCCCGTCGGTATAGTGCTGCACATGGACAGCGCAGCAGAGGACGAAAGGCAACAGCCACGCCGAAGCCCTGGCCACCACCCTTCAAACCAATTGAACCCAACTAACCGTTAGCAAGGCAGCGAGCCATGACCCGCCCCCAACACAGCCACCGTGACGCCCACCATCTGAAGATGGCCGCCTACGCATTCGCGGCCGGGTTCTCCTCGCATGCGCAGACCTCGTCGGCGCTGGGCCTGCTCACCGGCACGCTGGCGGTTTGCACGCTGGCTGCGCAAGCCATCGCGCCGGGCGGCTTGCGCATCCCGGCGCTGGTGCGTTGAATCAACCCGCCACGGAATCCGACAGGCGGTTGCCGTTTTCCGGTTCCGCTTCCTCGTCGGGCCAGTTACGGCCCACCATCCACTCGTAGAGCGTAGGCAACACGATCAGCGTCAGCATCGTGGCCGTGATCAGGCCGCCGATGATGACGATGGCCAGCGGGCGCTGTGTTTCCGAACCAATCGCACGCGAGACGGCCATCGGGAACAGACCCAGCATGGCGAGCATCGCGGTCATCAGCACGGTGCGCAGGCGATCCATCGAACCGGTCAGCACGGCCTGCCGCACGGACAGCCCTTCACCGCGAAGCTGATTGAAGTACGTCACCATCACCACGCCGTTCAGCACGGCCTGCCCGAACAGCGCGATGAAGCCGATGGCCGCCGACACCGACAGCGGAATACCCGTCAGGAACAGCGCGAACACGCCACCGATCAACGCGAACGGAATGTTCGAGATGATCAGCGCCGCGCTCTTGAACGACTGGAACGCGTTGAACAGCAGCAGGAAGATCACCAGCACCGACAGCGGCACCACGATCGACAGACGTGCCATCGCGCGTTCCTGATTCTCGAACTCGCCCGACCAGCTGATCTTCACATCCTCGGCATTGACGTTCTTCTTCACCAGCGCCTGCATGTCTTTCACCACGCTACCCATGTCGCGGTCGTGGATGAAGATGCCGATCGACGTGGTGCGCTGGCCGTTCTCGCGGCTGATGTTCATGGCACCAGACGCCGTGCGGAACGTCACCAGTTGCGACAACGGCACCTGCGCGCCTTCGGCGGTCTGCATGAAGATGTTCGGCAGGTTCGGTAGTTCGCGCTCGTTCGGCTTCAGGCGGATCACTACACTGAAGTGCTTCTCGCCCTCCCACAATTCGGTGGCAGCCTTGCCGGCCAGTGCGCTCTCCATCAGGTCCTGCACATCGGCCACGTTGATGCCATAACGGGCGGCCTGGGCACGATCGAATTCCAGCACGTACTGCGGCAGTTCCCCGTCACGGTCGATGAAGGCGCGCATCACGCCCTTCACGGACTGCACGTTGGCCAGGATCTGGTCGGCCACTGCCTTGTTGTGTTCCAGGCTGTCGCTCTGCACCTTGATCACGATCTGGCCCTTGATCTGCGAGATGCTCTCCAGAATGTTGTCGCGCACCGGCTGCGAGAAGTTCGGCTCGATGCCCGGCAACTGTCGCAGGTTGTGATTGATTTCCTCGATGATGCGGCGCTTGGTGAACCCATCGCGCCACTGCTTCTCGCCCTTCAGGTCCACCAGGATTTCCACGGTGTTGATCAGCTTGGGATCGGTGCCATCGTCCGGGCGGCCCACCTTCGAGATCGTGGTGTTCACCTCGGGCGTCTTGCGGATCACGGTACGCAGCATGCGCGCCTGCTCGCGGGCTTCGGTCAGGGAGACCGAGGCCGGCAGGTCGAAGCTGACCCACATCGAACCCTCGTCGAGTTCGGGCAGGAATTCGCTGCCGAGGAACTTGCCCACACCCACCGTGGCCACCAGCAGGCCCAGCGCGACACCAACCACCTTCTTCTTGTTGTCGAGCGCCCAGCGCAGCATCGGCTCGTAGAGCCGCTTGCAGTGACGCACCACGAAGTTGTCCTCGTGCGCGATGTTCTTCTTCAGCAGCAGGTGGCACAGCAGCGGCACCACGGTCAGCGACAGGATCAGCGAGCCGATCAGCGCGCCCGTCACCGTGTAGGCCATCGGCGCGAAGATCTTGCCCTCGTGGCGCTGCAGCGTGAAGATCGGAATGTGCGCCGCGATGATGATCACCATCGAGAACACGGTAGGACGCCCCACTTCGGTCGTGGCCTGCAGGATGGCGTCGAGGCGCGCACGGCTGTCCTTGATCTGCTGTTCCTTCAGTTCGCCCAGACGCTTGAAGATGTTCTCGACGACGATCACCGCGCCGTCGACGATGATGCCGAAGTCCATCGCGCCGAGCGACAGCAGGTTGGCGGGAATGCCAACCCACGTCAGGCCGATAAACGTCGAGAGCAGCGACAGCGGAATCACCAGCGCCACGATGGCCGCCGCGCGCACGTTCGCCAGGAACAGGTACAGCACGGCCATCACCAGCAGGGCACCTTCCACCAGGTTGCCGAATACCGTGTGCAGCGTCTTGTCGATCAGCGTGGAGCGGTCGTAGTACGGCACGATCTTCACGCCCTTGGGCAAGATCTGCGAGTCGAGCAGTTCGATCTTCTGCTTGAGCGCCTCCAGCACCACCGACGGGTTCTCGCCCTTGCGCATCACCACGATGCCGGACACGATATTGTCCTCGTCATCCTGGCCCATCAAACCCTGCGGCGGCGCAGCACCTACGCGCACCTCGGCGATGTCCTTCACCAGAATCGGCGTGCCGTTGTTCTCGGCCACCACCACGTTGGCGATATCCGCCGAAGTACGGAAACTGCCCAGCGAACGCAGCAGATACTGCTGGCGGCCATACGTGACAGCACCGCCGCCCGCATTCGAGTTGCCGCGCTGCAACGCCGTGAACAATTGCGCCATCGAGATCTTGGCGTCGCGCATGCGGCCAAGGTTCGGATTCACCTCGTATTGGCGCACCGATCCGCCGATGGTCACCACGTCCGCCACACCCGGCACCTGACGCAGGTTCTTCTCCACGACCCAGTCCTGCAGCGTGCGCAGTTCCTGCGGCGTATAGCCCTTGCCGGCCAGACGGAAGCGGAAGATTTCGCCGATGGCCGTAGAGAGCGGCGCCAGTTCGGGCTGCACGCCATCGGGCAGGTCAACGGCGCGCAGGCGCTCGATGATCTGCTGGCGCGCGGTCACGTCCGTGGCCTTGTCGTTGAACGTCACCATCATGAACGACAGGCCGAACTGCGTGTGCGAGAACACGCGCACGGAATTCGGCGTACCGGCCAGCGCCGTTTCGATGGGAATCGTGACCTGACGTTCCACTTCCTCCGCGGCGCGGCCCGGGTACAACGTGATCACGTTGACCTGGATGTCCGACACATCGGGAAACGCCTCGATTGGCAGGTTCTTGAAGGCGGCCAGGCCGCCGGCGACGAAAATAATGAGGCCGAGCCAGACGAACAGCTTCTGGTGCAGCGAGAAATGAACGATTCGGGAAATCATGTATCTGTCGTCCCCGCCTTACTTCGCCGACGCACGCGCGTTGTTCACGGCCGTGGCGTCGCGCAGGATGTCCTGCAGATACAGGTTGCCGTCAGTGATCACCACATCGCCGGCAGACAGCCCCGACACCACTTCGGAGGTGCCCGGCATGGTCACGCCCAGCTTGACTTCGCGACGCTCGAACACGATCGGTGCAGCAGACTTGCGCACGAACACGTAATTCTTGTTGTCCGCCAGGAAGATGGCCTTTGCCGGCACCGAGATCCCCTGGAACGACGCGGCCTGCACCTTGGCCGTCACGTACATCTCGGCTTTCAGCCTGCGGTCGGCATTGGGCACCGACAGTCGCACCTTCACACTGCGCGAGGCCGGGTCCACATAGTCGGCGATCTTGACCACGGTGCCCTTGAACGTTTCGCCGGGATACGCGGCACTCGCCAGTTGCACCTCGATACCCGGCTTGAACAGGCCGAGATCGGCTTCGGCGGCGTCGAGTTGTGCCCACAGCGTGGTGGGATCGGTGATCAGGAACAGCGGTGCGGTGGGTTGCTGGTCAGGGCGCACTTCCATGCCCGGATTGATATTGCGTTCCACCACGAGGCCGTCGATGGGGCTGCGCAGCGCAAAGCGCTGGTTCACCGCGTCGCCGCCCGCACCGTACATGCGCAGCGCGGCCTGCGTGCGCTGCGTATCGGCCGAAGCGCGCGCGCTGTCGGCCTGCGCCTGTTCGAAATCCTTCTGCGAGATGATGCCGGCGTCGTAGAGTTCGCGCTGGCGGGCCAGCGACTTCGACGCCACGGCACTGTCGGCGGCGGCCTTGCGTGCATCGGCTTGCGCGAGACCGAAGTCCGGCGAGGTCAGCATTGCCAGCGGCTGGTTGGCTTTCACCGTGGCGCCGGGCTGCACGAGGATTTCCATCACGCGGCCCGTGAACGGCGTGGCCACGCGCACCGTCTTGTCCTCGTTCCAGACCAGACGCCCTGGCATCTGCAGCATGCGGTCACCGCCGCTCTGTACAGGCTGGCCTACGATGCCGGCGAGCGTCTTCACGCTGGCCGGGTAGGAAATCGTCTGGCCCGAGATCTTCGGATCGTCATCGTTCTCGGGGGCTTCCTTCTTGCCGCAGCCCGTCAGGGCAAGCGTGCACAACGCCACCACGGCGGCCATTCGTACCGCAGCGGTACGAGTCAGACGGAAATCGCTGGAAATACGCATATCAAGGGCGCGACGCATCGGTACGAACCTGGGGAAGCTTGTTGAGATCGGAACTGGTAGCTTGCAGCGCCGTGAGATAGGCCGAAAGGGCCTTGGCATAGTTGCCTTGCGCCTCGAGTGCATCCACCCGGGTCTGACGCAACGCGCGGCGCGCGTCGAGCAGATCCAGCACGCCGCTGGCGCCCTTGGTATAGGCAAACTCGGCACTATTGGCCACGCTTTCGGCAGCGGGCAGTACGGATTCGCGCATCTGCTGCAGCGACGCGCGGGCCGCTTCGAGCTGGGCACGCAGCCGGCCGATGTCGTTCTGTGCTTCGAGCAGGATCCGGTTGCGGTCGTCGAGCGCCGCGTAGTAGTCGACTTCCGCGCGGCGAGCCTCGCCACCATAGCTATGGCGCACGAACAGCGGGATCGACACGAACGCGCCGTAGCTGTTGCCGCTGCCCGTGGTATTGGCTTCGGAAATCGGATAGTGCTCGTACTGAACGCCTACGGTCACATCAGGCACCCGGCCCGCACGGGCGAGGTCGCGCTGCGATGCCGCAGCCGCCAGCCGCGCTTCGGCGGCGGTCACATCGGGCCGGCGCTGGAGCACTTCGGGATCGACCGGCGGCACGGGCGCGTCCGGCGCCGGCCAGTCCGCCACGAGGCGGTTGTCCATCAGCGTGCCGGGCACGCCCATGGCGGCGGCCAGTGCGGCCTTGTCACTGGCGTGATCGGCCAGCGCGTTGCGCAGGTCGCTCTGCGCGCGCAACGTTTCAAGCTGGAGCTTGGTCACATCGGCGCGCGATACGTCGCCCGACTTGAGCCGCGTTTCGTTGGCCTGCTGCGTCCGTCCGTAGAGGCCAACCATTTCGGTCAGCACTTCCACGCGCGTCTGGCTGACCAGCGCCTCGTACCACGCCTGATCCACGCTGCCGAGCTGCTGGGCCACGATGGCCTGGGTCTGCTCGCCCGCAGCCACACTGGCCTTGCGCGCCGCGTCGGTACGCAGATTGCCCTTGTTGGCGGTTTCGATGACCTGATCCACGCGCACCGTGGAGTCCACGGTCTTGCTGCGCCAGTTGCCAGCCCCCACGCCCAGATGCGGGTTGATGTTCGCCACACCCAGGCTCAGCACCGGGTTCGGTCGTTGCGAGGCAATCTGGATATCGGCCTGACTGGCCTCTTCGCTACGGCGCGCGGCAATGATGTCGCGATTGCAGCGCAGGGCATCGAGACGAGCCTGCGAGAGTGTCAGGGCGGCCTTGGCGGGCGGCGGCACACAAGGGCCATCCGGCGGCATTGGCTCGCTGGCCGCGTGGCCCGCGCTGGCCGCCAGGGCAAGCAGCGTTACCGCGGCAGCTTTGGAAACAACAGAAAAATGCACGATCAATCAGGCTCGATTCGCTAGCGGTCTGCAGTAAACGACCGTGCCAACCGAACGGTGCACCGGGCATGAGACTTTTTATGATTCTGGCCGCCCGGGACACGCGGCCTGCCCGAAGGCGGATGCGCACGATCTCCCACGCGCATTTGATCCCAACGTGATTTCAAATGGCTTACATATTCACGCAAGCCACCGCAATTTCTGCGAACCGTCCGGTCAGGGAAAACACCGATTGGCGGCGCGGGCCCTGCCGTCGCCAAAGGCTTGCCGCGCCACTTTTTGCAGGATTCAACGCATGCGAGCGGTTTCCGCTGCGGCCACGATGCGTTGCGCGCGATCGAGCACGGGGCGGTCCACCATCTTCCCGTCCACCGCAATCGCGGCACCGTTCGACGCGGCAGCCTGCTCCACCACCCGAGTGGCCCAGGCGAGTTCTTCGGCGCTCGGCGCCAATCCCGCGTGGACCCCTTCGATCTGATTGGGATGAATCACCAGCTTGGCGCCAAAGCCGAAACGCCGGCCGCGCGCGGTATCCGCCGCCAGCGCCTGCGCGTCGCCAATGGCCGTGCACACACCATCGACAGGCGCCGGCAGGCCGGCCGCCCTCGAATGCATCACCAGCGCACTGCGGAATGCGTGCAGCGGCAGATCGTCATCGGCCACATCGAGGTCGAACATCAGGTCGATGCTGCCAAACAGCAGCCGCGTGACGCCGGGGGCGCGAGCTACTTCGTGGAGGTCCGCAAACCCTGCCGCACTCTCTAGCAGGGCGTGGCAAGGAATGTCCGGCAGCGTCTTGCGGAGCGCGGCCAGCGAAACCGCGTCTGCCTTGGGCAGGACGATGGCCTGCACATGTTGCATCGCGCAAAAATCGAGATCGTCCGCAAAATACGCGGTATCGGCACCATTCACACGCAGCAGCAACGCCACGCCTGCGGCGTCGGCCTGTGCCTGCAACGGTTGCCAGGGCGCCGTCAGGCCATCGCGCGCAGTGGCCTTGGCATCGGGCGCCACGGCGTCTTCCAGGTCGACGATCACGGCATCGGCGCCCGCCGCAATGGCCTTGCCAATGCGCTCTGGGCGCGATGCGGGGACGAACAGATAGCTGCGGGGCACGCGCGCTGCTTTTTTCGTGGAAGTCATCGCGCGTCCTCAGACCACGCCATCGGTATGCAGGCGCGCGATCTGCTCGGCGCTGTAGCCAATCTCGGCCAGCAGGGCATCGGTATGCTGGCCGACTGCCGGCACCGCGTCCATGCGGGCATCGGTCAGGCCGGGCGGCAACAAGGCGGGTACGCTGCCTACCGGTGTCTCGATCTGGCGCCAGCGATTGCGCGCCGCCAGTTGCGGATGATTCCAGACGTCGGCCATGGTGTTGACGTTTGCATTGGCGATGCTCGCCGCCTCCAGGCGTTCCACCACCTCGGCTGCAGTCAATCGACTGAACGCCTCGACGATCCGTGCGCGCAACTGCGCACGGTTGGCGCTACGCAGGCTGTTGGTGGCAAACGGCGCATGCGTGGCCAGTTCGGGTTCCTGCAGCACCACCTTGCAGAACATCGCCCATTCGCGCTCGTTCTGCAAACCCAGCATCACGGTCTTGCCGTCGCCGGTCGGGAACGGGCCATAGGGATAGATCGTGGCGTGCGCCGCCCCGGCGCGCGGTGGCGGCTCGGCGCCGTCGAACGCGTAGTACATCGGAAAATTCATCCACTCGACCATCGATTCGAGCATCGACACGTCGATGCACTTGCCCCGGCCGGTCTGCCCCCGCTCGATCAGCGCCGCGAGGATGTTGCTATAGGCATACATGCCGGCGGCGATATCCGCCACGGAGGCACCGGCCTTGACGCCCTCTTCCGGCGTGCCGGTCACCGACACGAAGCCCGATTCGCTCTGCACCAGCAGGTCATAGGCCTTCTTGTCCCGATAGGGGCCATCGGCGCCATATCCCGAGATATCGCAGACGATCAGGCGCGGATAGCGTTTCGACAGCGTGTCATAGTCCAACCCCAGCCGGGCCGACGCACCGGGCGCCAGGTTCTGCACCAGCACATCGGTAGTCTCCAGCAACGCAGCCAGCACCGGTGCGGCATCGGGCGCCTTGACGTCCAGCGTCAGGCTCTCCTTGGAACGGTTGGTCCAGACGAAGTGCGACGACATCCCGCGCACGCGGCCATCGTAGGCACGGGCGAAATCTCCGGGACCGGGACGCTCGATCTTGATGACGCGCGCGCCCAGATCAGCCAGTTGACGCGTGCAGAACGGCGCGGCAATGGCCTGTTCGAGCGAGAGTACGGTAATGCCTTCGAGCGGTCTGGACATGGCGGTATGCGGGGCGTTGTGAGCTTTCACGATGTCGCCAATCTACCCGCCAGTGCCGGCCCTGTGAACTTGGCTTTGCGAAAGGGGGCATAAACGGATTCGATAGCCTGCCCCTCCGAATGACACCTCATCACCCGTGCGCCCCGCGACCGACACCACATCGGTAGTTTCCCGAATGTCTGCCCGATGTCCGCGTATCATCGCAGGCTTGGCTGCGCCCCCCGCCCCCACGTTCAACCCGCCGATTCACGATGCCTGACCACTCGCTGCTCTCCGCCCTGCTCATCTTCGGACTCGGAGGGCTGCTCGGCGGCGTGGGAGGCCTGTTCGGCATCGGCGGCGGACTGATCGCGATTCCGGCACTCGGCCTGCTGTTCGGCATGGACCAGCAACTGGCGCAGGGCACCTCGCTGGTCATGATCGCGCCGAACGTGCTGATCGGCTTCTGGCAATACCGCAAGCGCGCCGATATCGAACTGAAGACCGCGCTGATCCTTGGCCTCTCCGCCGTCCTCGCTACCTACCTCTCCGCCAAGGTCGCCACGTCGATGGACGCCGTACTGCTGCGCCGCATCTTCGCGCTGTTCATGATCGGCATGGCGATCTACTTTCTCTGGCGCCTGCTGCCCGGCAAATCCGTCACGCAACAACAGGCGCGTGTCTCCACCGCGTGGATTCCAGCGGTCGGCGTGGTCGGCGGCGCGTTCTCGGGATTCTTCAGCGTCGGCGGCGGCGTCGTGGCCGCGCCCGCGCTCGTCGGCCTGTTCGGCATGCGACAGGCCGCGGCACAGGGACTCGCCCTCGCATTGGTGACCCCAGGCGCAGTCGTGGCGCTGTTCACCTATGCCCAAGCCGGACATGTGGACTGGTACGCAGGCATCCCCCTCTCGCTCGGCGGCATGCTGACCATTTCCTGGGGCGTCGCCCTCGCCCACCGCATGCCCGAACGCCGCCTGCGCGCCGCGTTTGCGGTGTGTCTGATTGCGACGGCGGTGGTGATGCTGGTGCGGGGTTAAGAACCCACCTCGACGGAGGTCAACTAACCTGCCGCGGAACATGCGGGACTAGCATCGCCCTCCCACGCCGTACATCGGCAAACATTGATTTTGCAGTTTCGTATTGGACGCGTTGCAAACACCACGAATCGCACATTCACGGCTCGATGAAATCGGCGTAACGTGCGCCCACAGGTGGTACATCAATTACCGCTGGCCCCCGCCGAATATTCAGTCACGCCGATAACGGAGCGCGAAGTCATGGCGAGTAGGGTGGAGGGAGAAAAGGAAGTCGGGAGTGGGGTGCAAAGAAAGACCACTCCCGAAGATATTTTCCAACGCATGGAAGAGTCGGTTTTGCGCGGCCAGATGGGCGGCAAAATGGACTGTCGATTCTGCAAACACAAGGGATACACCTTCCTGCCCCTGCGCTATGCCGTGGTGTGCAATGCCTCAGCCAGCCAATGGCCTGATCTGGGGTCCACACTGGGCACGAACGTTGCCGACAAGGCGCCAGGCCAGTCGCGTTATACCGTTCGCCTGCTGCGTGAAGGCTATCTGTACGTCCTGGTCGAGCGAAAGCGCGGCCCGCAATGGCAGGGCTACGCCGTCACCCCCGGCGGCATGCTGGCGCAGTTCCCGATTAAATTTCCACCCAATGTGCCGGTGCCATTTACGTGCGATCTGGCCACCGATGGCGTGGGCGCCTCTCTGGTCTCGATCGACAAGATCGATGACGTCTCGGCCATCCACATGCTGTTCTCGCCCGATGTGGTGCCGATTGCCATGCTCGACCAGCGCGCCAGGGACAGGCTTGGCATGCAGACTTTGTCTCCCAAGGAATGGAAAGGCCAGGCTCACACGCTGCAGGCGAACGAACTGACGCAATGGGTGGCGGAGTTCAAGCTGAACATGGACGGGATTGGCGAGATCGACACGAAAGATCCGCGCCAGACCGGACAGAATCAAATTTCGCGTCAACTGTATCCACTGATGGGCGGCCCCGGGGTGGACGTGCCCGATTTCAACCTCCACGGCAAGCGCCTCACGAACCTGATCCAGCGGCTGGAGGATACGAAGTCACCGGCCGTCGTGCTGTGGGACCCCATCGGCATCACCCAGGAGCTAAACCGCTCGCTGCGCGCAGTCGAGGAGGATATCGAGACAACCATCAGGCCGCATGAATGGGCGCTGCAAACCTCGTTCCAGATCGAAGGAATCAAGGATCAGGTGATGATGCAGGCTGCGGTGCCACCCTCGCGCCTTCGTGCCAATCCCTACGAACTCACCGGCGTTGAGGCAGAGAGCGAGTACCGACAATGGGAGCGCGATCCTGAAGGCTGGGTCAGGCTCAATCAGAAGCGTGCCTGGGCCCGTTACGACGCCTGTTACGACGAGGTGGCCCGCGTCGAACTAGTCGCGAGGGTTCGCCGCCTGATCCAGTCCAGGCTGGAGGTTGCCGAGCGGCGATTCACTGACCTGAAAGCGTGGATGGCCAGCTCCGCGCTACTGAACGCGCTGGAATGGTATGCCCAGGATGATGCGAACTGTGGCGTACTGTTCGAGTATCAGGTCACGTTGTGTACCTACGGGATGGGGATCGCCCGAGGCGGACAGGTGTTGCTCAGGGCATGGACCGCGGATGTCGACGGCGGTAGAGACAACCTGATCCTGCGGCAGTTGCTGTTCAACCAACAGGCGGCGCTCGATGAGTTCCGAACCATCGCAAAGGGTCTGAAGGGCAAGCGCGATATCGACACGGCGACCTTGCAAACGATGGTATCGCACATCGCCAGTACGTTCGACAAGGCGGCAGCGATTGCCGCAATGGGCGAAGGGGGGATGGTGCCAGTCGGCATGGGTGGCGTTGCCGCCAAGTTCGTACTCGCCCAACAGATGTACGCGACCATCGGGCAATCCGCGTTGCAACCGCTCAACCCGGTGGTGACCAAGTTCTATTCGCTGTTGCTGTACATGCGCGGCAGCGCCCGAGCCTACGCGCAAGGGGTGTCCGATGCGGTGTTTGGCATATTCGACGCGGCTCATGCATCCCGGGCCCACCTGCCGCTGGAACAAGCGGATCGATATAGAAAGGTGCTGGCGGAAGCCGCTGCCACTGACAACAGACGAAACGCCAACTACATCGCGTTGCGGTTTTCGACAGGACTGGCTTGCGTCGAACTCCTGAATCTTGGAATGAAACTCCATGCATCGCAGGGGCGGGATCTAAATCAGCGCGAGCAACGGGAACTCATTGCAGCAACTGCCGCGACGTCCGGCGCCATCGCAATCTCGGTCGCCCAACTACCGAAGGTGGTACGCAACGGGACAAAGTGGATTGACCATCTGGCGCTGGGCAGCGGAGTGCTGGGTGGATTTGCTGCGGGATTGATGGCGGTTCAGGCGTTTGAAGATGCCTGGGGCGCACAGGACGACAGTCGCATGTTTGCCGCCAACGCGTTGTATGTGAAGGGCGCACTGGCCGCAACGGCTGCGGTCGGCTCAACGTTTGTGGGGCTGCTATTTAGCGGGCCACTGCTGCAAGCAATGGGGAAGTTCATCAGCGGCAGCAATTACGGAGCTGTTGTCGAGAATTTCGGGAAACATATCGCCGCCTACGCAGAGCGCAAGATTGCCCATCGCGCATTGGCCGGTGTGACAATCAGAGCCGCAGCGACAACGGCGGCGGGTTTCGTTGGCTGGGTCCTGGTCCTGTATCAAATGGGCGAGTTTGCAATCATGTCATCGAAGGACAATCCGGTGCAGGTCTGGTTGACGCGCTGTCGCTTCCGCAAGCCGATCGCAGCCTATCGAGACTTCTGGACCGAGATCATGCATCGAGATCAGGCTGGCAAACCTTACGTCAGTCATGACGAGGAGGAAGATGAGTTCAAGAAGGCGCTGCAGGGGATGAGGCCCACAGACATGCATGCGCAGGAAATCCCATCAAGTGCGTTGCCTGCGTTGCCACGATCGTCATACGGACTCCGCTGATGTTCGTAGAAGAAACCATCGCTATCGGGTTGAAGGAGTGCCCCGAACTGAATTCCAGCTTGCCCACCGGTGGGATGCCGCATGACGAGCGCGCTGCGGATCGGCCAATTTCCAACCTGTCGGTCTTCAAGAAGAACGACACCTATCTGGAGGTATGCGGACAATTCGAAGCGCATCGTGGATTGCTCGGCTTCGTATTGGGCGCGTTTCCGACTTGGGTGATCTTTGAAAGCATTTCTCAATTGCTCGCCATCGCACTGGGTCTGGTCTATCAAATAGTAACGGACGAATCTGTCAGATGGGGGACCTACATATTCACTTTCATATTGAGATTGCTGATCCTGTGGGCCATTCTCTGGGCCTGCATACGCTTCGCCCTCCCACTGATCCGCAGAGACTATTTCACCTCGCGTCGCACGGTTATTCGCTTCAATCGTGTCACGCGCAAGGTCTATGTCCATCAGCCGCCTCATGCAGGCGGCATCCAGATCCACGACTGGGACGGTGCCACCGCACTGCTCGACGATGCCGTGCCGGACCATGGCGATGGCCGGCTATTGATGGGCTGGCAAGATACCGAAGGCGAGAAAGCGACGGGCCTGATCTTCGTGGGCCGCGCCGCGGGTAACGCTGCCCGTGGTCGCGCCTGGTGGGAGTACATCCGCCGATATATGGAAGAAGGCCCCCACAGCGTACCTAGGCCTCGCCTGCGGCTGTGGAAAGGCGTCTGGCCGCACATGTCGCTTCTGGAAATTTTTTATATCTACCCGGAACGGCTGATACACGGTGGCCCGTTGTGGTGGTTGCTGCTGATCGGACTTGCTCCCATTGATCTGGCTCGCGCCGCATTGCACTGGCTGGCTATGCTGCTGTGCATAGAGCCGCAGTTCCCGCCCGAAATCGAGCACGCAGGGCAGAACCTCCCAACTACCCCCGCCGAAACACCAAACTAAAGTTGTTTGCCGGCATCGCCACCGGTTCATCGCAAGTCAGCCCTTGTGCCGCGCCAAGCGCGACGACGGCTTCCATATCCCGCACACCCCACTCTGCATCCGCAAGACGTAGCTGGCGGTCGAATGCCTCGTTGCTCGGCGCGGTGTGGGCGTCGTGCCGGCGATACGGACCATAGAGGTAGAGCACGCCGCCCGGTGCCAGGCGCTTGCCGGCGCCGGCGAACAGTGCTTCGGCGGCGGCCCAGGGGGCGATGTGGATCATGTTGATGCAGACGATGGCGTCCACGCGATCGATGACGCCCGGCGCGGCCCATGGTTCGCGGCGGACGTCAATGTCCAGCGGCGCGGGCACGTTCTGCAGTTGTGCGTGGGTGGTCCACGCGGCGATGGATTCGCGGTGCGTGGCATCGGGGTCGCTGGGCTGCCAGGTCAACGTCGGCAGCGCCTTGGCGAAATGCACCGCGTGCTGTCCTGTGCCGCTGGCGATCTCCAGCACCGTGCCCGAAGCCGGCAATGCCTCGCGCAATACGGCCAGGATGGCCTCGCGGTTGCGGTCGGTGGCGGGCGCCATGCGGCGCGCGTTGAGGTCTGCGGCGGGCTGGGTCATGCATTCTCCTTGGGGGTCGGTCTCGCGATGCGTCCGGATGACGACGGCGCACAGGCCACAGGTTAGCAGCACCTGGGTCTCTGCGGCGTCAGCCACCGCGCCGCTGCGCTACACTCGCCCTTCTGTCCTGCCGCACTGCTGCTTCACATCTTGCCCACCTACACGCTTGCCGCCCCGGTTCACGCCGAGATCGAGATCCGCAAGAGCCGCTTCATCGCACTGGCCGTACCGGTTCCCGATCGCGATGCGGCCATGGCCGTGATCCATGACCTGCGCACCACCCACCCCACCGCCACGCATGTCTGCTGGGCGCTGCTGGCGGGTGGACAGTCGGGCATGTCCGACGACGGCGAGCCCTCGGGCACCGCCGGGCGGCCGATTCTCGAAGTGCTGCGTCATCACGACCTCGACGGCGTGCTCGCTGCCGTGGTGCGCTACTACGGTGGGGTCAAGCTGGGTGCAGGTGGATTGGTGCGGGCCTACACCGATGCCATCGCCGGTGCGCTCAAGGATGCGCCGCGCGTCGAGCGCATCGCGTTTGCCACGCTGTCCGTGCTGGTGGACTATGCCGACGAGCCGCGCGTGCGCCGCTGGATCGATCAGGCCGCTGCGGACAATTGCTCGCTGATCGATACGGAATACGGCGCGCTGGCGAAGCTCGTTATCCGGCTGCCGGTCACTATGCGCGAATCCGCCATCGCAACGCTACGCGATGCCACGCATGGACGCGCGGCATTTCCGGATGCCGAGGCATGAGCGCAGCAAAGGAAATCGCACACGATGGCGTGGACGACTGCGAATACATCGCCCACCTGCTGCCCGCCAACACCCGGTTTGCAGCGCCGGCGTCCCTCAGCCTGCTCGAAGCGGCGTTGCTCGAAGGATTGCCGCTGCCCAGCTCCTGCCGCAATGGCACATGCCGCGCCTGCCTGAGCAAGCTCCACGCGGGCAGCGTCCGGTATCGGATCGAATGGCCGGGCCTGAGCCTCGACGAGAAGGAAGACGGCTACATCCTGCCGTGCGTGGCGTGTCCCACGAGCGACGTCACATTCGAGCCCGTCGGCACGCGTTGAATCACGCGGGATGTTGGCCGCTGACTGAAAAAAAACGCAGCGCGATTTTCAGGGCATCGGGGCCGGACGGGTCCGAGAACGCCTGCCCCGGCGTGCCGCCGCTCCACGCGTGGCGCAAGCCCTCCACCCGGACCAGCCTCAGGTACGGTCTCTCCCCTGCCTGCCAGTCGAATACATCCACCGCGCGCCGCGTGCCACGCCGCACGCGCCTGGCGGGCTGTGCCTCGGGCTTTGGCATTCCAGCGGGTGTCAGTTCCAGCCACATGGCAGCCGTGGCCGTGGCGTTGTCGTAGGTGACCACGTTGTCTTCGTCGCCATGCAATAGCAGCAACGGCGGCGCGCGGCGGCCGGCCAGTGCCACCTTCGCCGCGAGGATGTCGGGACCGCGTTCGCCGCGCATGGCCTTGCCGGCCTGCGTCGCGTTCAATGCGCTGTAGGGCGCGGCGCCCGAGTGGGAGCCGATGGCGGCAAAGCGGTCGGGGTGGTTCAGTCCCAGCATCGTTGCCATGGCGCCACCTGCCGAGAGACCGAATGCGCAGACGCGATCCGCTACGACGGGATAGCGTCGGATAACGTGGTCGATCATCGCCATCAGCAGCGCGGTTTCCGAGGCGCCGCGCACCGTGGGTCGGAACCAGTTCCAGCAGCGCTGGTGATTGGCGTGCGACGACTGTTCGGGCATCAACACCACCCAGCGCGCATCACGGGCAACGGTCGCCACGCGCGTGCAGGCGGCAAAGCTGGCCGCGTCCTGGCCGCAGCCGTGCAGTAGCACCAGCAGCGGCGCCGGCCGGGCCACGGTAACGCCGGGCGGCACGAACACGCGATAGCGGCGTTGCGCCAGGCGCCCAATACCGAGGCCAAAGCCCCACTGTCCTTCCTCCCAGGCCCCGCCGCCACGGCTGACCGGTGCCCGGGCGGGCGTCACCACGCCGGTCAGCGCCTGCCGGGCTGCCTTGCCGACCGCCTCGCCCACGGCCTTGCTGACCGACTGGCTTTGCTTCTGCGCGGCCCGCATCATCGGATCGGTCACCGTGCGCGCCATGGTGCGCTGAAGCTGGCGCGCACTGCGTGTCGCCTGCTTGCTCAACGTCGTCCACAACTTCATGCCACCGGTGCGCCGCTTCATGCCGATCAGCCCTTTCGTTTCGTGCTGTCACACATCCGTTGCGATGATGCACGAGTATGGCGGGCAATTGTGTCAGCTTCTCGCGGACGCCGGTGTCAGAACGCGCCGCGCAGGGCCAGTTCGGCACCGAGCAGCAGCAAGCCACAGAAAAACAGCTTGCGGAACCGTTCGGCACTGATCCGGTGCCGCAGCCACTGGCCGAGGAACATGCCGCCCAACGCGGGTACCAGCGCCAGCGCCGACGCGCCCAGCACCGGCGTATGCAGCAATGCGCCGCCCAGCGCCAGGCTCACAGCCAGGGCAATCGTCGAAACCGTGAAGGACAGCCCCAGCGCCTGCACCATGCTTTCCTTGTCGAGCCCCAAACCCTGCAGATAGGGCACGGCGGGAATCACGAACACCCCGGTCACGGCCGTGATGGCGCCTGTCACCAGCCCGGCCAGCGGCCCCATCCAGCGCTCGGCACGCGGCGGCACCGTCAACTTGACCGCAGCCAGTCCGAGCACCCCGTAGGCGATTAACGCCACGCCCAGTGCGTTGGTCGCATGCGCCATCAGCTTGGCGGGCACCAGGGCCGCGCAAACCCAGGTGCCGACGCAGATCGTCACCAGCAACGGCCACAGCCGTCGGACAAGTTGGCCAAAGCGTGGTCCGCTGAACAGTTGCACGACGTTGGTCACCATCGAAGGCGCCACCAGCAGCGCGGCGGCCTGGGCGGGTGGCATGACCAGCCCGAGCAGTCCTACCGCCACCGTAGGCAGGCCGAGACCCACCACGCCTTTGACGAATCCGGCCAGCAGGAAGGTCAGCCCGATAAAGGCGATCTCGTGGCTCGCTTGCAGCATGGTCATGCGAATCGGCTCCCTGTATCAGTGTTCGTGCGCGTCGTGGGCAGCCCGGCTGTCGGCCGGCGCTTCGTCACGCTCGTTCAGGCCGTAGTCGCGCAGCACCTGTGCCACGCGCAGCCGATATCCGGCGAAGACGCCGCCGCGCCCGGCAGCCTGCGCCTGGCGATGATCGAGCGTGTTGCGCCATGCCATCACCGCTGCCTCGTCGCGGAAGAACGACAGCGAGAGCAGCTTGCCCGGCGTGGTCAGGCTCTGGAAACGTTCAACGGAAATAAATCCGTCGATGGCCTCCAGCGTCGGTTTCAGATGAGCGGCGATATCGAGATAGGCATCCTGCCGGCCCGGTGCGGGCTCGACTTCAAAGATCACGGCAATCATTCGGGGGCTCCTTCGTTATGGGTATGGGTATGGTTATGGTTATGGAGTATGCGTAGTCGTCACTGGAACTGCGGAATCCGGGCGTTGACCGAGGGACGATAACGCAAGCCAGGCAATAGCCGTTCGGGCCGCACGCCCCGGTCCAGCAGCGCCTGAACCGTAGACGCAGCCAGCATCTGGGCCAGCGCAGCGCCGGGGCAGCCGTGGCGGCCGGTGCCGAATGTCCATGGCCGATCCTCGGCAGGTCCAGCGCCATCGGGATCATGCGCTGCGGCGGCCAGCAGCACCAGTATGGTGTCGCCGGTGCGCAGCGGTTGGCCGCCAATGATGGCATCGGCTGCCATGAAACGGCGCGTGTTCTGCACTGGAGGATCGTCGTGAGCAACTCGGGCGACGCGCGCATTGATATTGTCGCGCGCGGATGTAGGCTCGCGCCCGAGCGCCACCAGCGTGTTGCCGACCAACCCCGCCGTGGCTTCGCACGCCTGGATCATCAGGCCAACGGCATTGGCGATCCACTTCGGCGGCGCGATGTCGGCCAGCGCGGCGTCCTGGCGCAACGCGGCGAGCAGACCATCGTGGGGCGCCGCATCTGCGCACTGCTCGACGTTCCGGGTCAGCCATTGCGCGGCCACGTTGCCGGCTTCCACATCGGCTGCGGAGGCGAGTGGCGACATGGCTGCCGCATAGGTCGCCACGAACCCCGCCATCCGCGTGGATACGTGGCCGTCCTCGTCGTGATGCAGCGGGAGTCCCAGCGTGTCCGCCACAGCGAGCACCGGCAGCGTGAACATCCAGCGCATGGCTTCGTGCGCATCGTCCGACGTGGCGCGCGGCAAGGCAGCCGCCAGTTGCTGCGTCCTCACACGCACGCGACCGAGGTCGAGCCGCATCAGCCGTGCCATCACGATGCCCTTGAGCGCGGCATGCGCGGGCCCATCGTTCATCCGGATCAGCCTGCCGAACAGTTCGCCAGCCGCTGCCCCGGCCAGTGCAGGTGGCACCGCCTGGCCAACCGGCCGTACCCGGGCATCGGAATGGCCGAGCACCTCGGCCACGGCGGCGGCACTGGCGGCCACCCAGAGTTTCAGCGCGGGATCGAAGTGGAATGGCCGTGACTGCGCGAGCTGCCGGTAATACGGATAGGGATCGGCATGGGTAACAGCGGCAATGGGATCGGCGGGCAGCATGGGCGGGGCGTCGATGAAGAATGCACCCATGATCCCAGCATCGGCCCGCCCAATGCTTCGGCATGTCATGAAATATCGAATGTATTCGGGCGCTGCCGCATACCGCCGCGTGGGCCATGCCATCCGAAAGATTGGAGTTGGCATACCATCGCGTAATAGCGGGCGGGACGCGCCGGACCTACTATCAAGTCACCTCTTCGTGAGGACCATCCTCCCTCCGTTGCGCCCGCTCTCCCCGGCGGGCGCTCTTTTTTTTGCTGCGCAATGGAAAGGGGGCCTGCGCTATGATCACGCGCTTCCCCCAAGACCTGGCCACCGCCGCGCACTCCCCGTGATCCTCGATTCCAAGGCCGCGCTTTCCGTCACCCGTACTGCCACCCTTTTCGCCGCGCTCCTGGCGTTTTCCGCCGTGGCACACGCCAACGACATCGCCTGCGATGCACCGGCCACGCCCGCCGGCCGCATCATCTGCGAACACGCGCTCTTCTCGATGGGCTATCAGCGCATCTACAACGACCAGCAGCGCCTGCTGCAGGCTGGCGTGATCTCACAGGCCGATATCGACGGCTTTCGGGCGCGGCGCGACAAGTGCGATACGGCGGCGTGCCTCGATACGGTGTTTTCAGCATGGAAGCAACATCTGGTGGACATCGGCGCCAGCAAGGCGCTGCGAGGCAAGCCGACAAAATAAGGAACACGGGAACCTGATTCCCGCATGAGCCATATCAGACTGTGCAGAGAATCGGGTCTGGTATCCTGCCACGCATTTCCCCCGGCCCGGACGCTCATGAGCAGGCTTCGCCTCTGGTTCTTCATGTTCTGTGTGGTCGCGCTCGGGATCTGCGGGCCGGTGGCCCTTACCACGTGGTTATCGCATGCGTTTGCCGAGCAGATGTTCCGGCAGCGTGTGGACCAGTTCACCGAACGGGCGCTCCAGCGTGTGGAAGCCGTGGCGCGCGATGCCATCGCCGCCGCGCAATCGGCCGATGCATTCACAGGCCACACGTGCAGCGCCGCCCATCTCGACGCCATGCGCGCGTCAGACCTCCAGCATCGCTACGTCCGGCAAATCACGTACCTCGATGACGGGCGCTTCCTCTGCGCGTCGTCGTCGCTCCCTGGCGCCCTGCGCGGTATCGAAGACCAGTCGCGGCCATGGACCCCGCTACCCGAACTCGGCACCAGCTACCGTCCCGCCGGGGCAGCGCTGACGCAGCCCACCATTCAGTTCCGCGTGGGCCGGCACGTGGCGGTGGTCGACGCCCAGTTCTTCATCGACATCGTTCCGCTCGACGCGCACATCCGCCTTGGCATGATCGACACCGGCACGGGCAACGTCGTGGCGGCGTGGAGCGATACCGAACAGGCCACGTTGCAGCGGGCCTGGTCCCGGCAACTCGACGGGCAGGTTCAGGAGGGACGATACCTCGACGTCAAGGCCTCGCGCAGCCTGCCATTCGCCGTGGTGGCCTACGAGCCGTCCGTCGAACTGAACGAGACCTGGGCGCGACTCCTCTATGCCAGCGTACCTTTGGCGCTTGGAGTGAGCGCGCTGGCCACCTGGCTGATGCTGCGCTGGGGCCGGCGCCTGAGCAGCCCGGAACATGCGCTGCGGGGGGGCATCCGGCGCAAGGAATTCTTTGCGGTCTACCAGCCCGTGATGGCGTTGCAGTCCGGTCACTGCATCGGCGCCGAGGCGCTTGTGCGCTGGCGCCTGCCCGACGGACAGATCGCGATGCCCGACAACTTCATTCCCATGGCGGAAGCGACGGGCACCGTCCACGCCATCACCCGCTGCATGGTCGAGGCCGTGCTCGCGGACCTGGGCGCGCAACTGGCCGCGGATCGCAGCCTGCATATCTCGATCAACCTGTCCCCCGAGGATTTCCGCCGGGCCGATACGCTGCCCTTCCTCACGGCAGCGCTGCAGCGCAAGGGCATCCGCGCGCAGCAACTCTGGATCGAGGTCACCGAGCGGGGCTTTGCCAACGACGCGGCCTGCCGCGAGGCCATCGCCGCGTTCCGCCGCGCCGGGCATCCGACATGGATCGACGACTTCGGCACCGGCTATTCGAGCCTGGCCTACCTGCAGGATCTGGATGTAGAC
The DNA here is from genome assembly GCF_009793345.1 of Cupriavidus sp. SW-Y-13. Lineage (NCBI taxonomy): Bacteria > Pseudomonadati > Pseudomonadota > Betaproteobacteria > Burkholderiales > Burkholderiaceae > Cupriavidus > Cupriavidus sp. SW-Y-13. Next base: position 2,562,451 of record NZ_WHLX01000002.1, on the reverse strand, counting down.
GGCCTCAAGATCGACCGCGCGTTCGTGGAGTCGATGACCACCGACGGCCCCACGCGCGGCGTCGGCCCGCACATCATCGAGATGGCGCGGGCGCTGGATATCCGCATGGTGGCCGAAGGCATCGAGACCGAGACGCAGTGTGCGGTTCTGCAACAGCGCGGCGTGCAGTATGGGCAGGGCTGGCTTTTTGGCCGACCCATGCCTGTGGCGGACTTCATCGATTTCTTCCGCCGGCGCGGGCGGCAGGAGGCCGGCAGGGAAGTCACCGCGGACTGATCCGCACAAGCACAGTCCATCTCCGCGGTTCCGTTTTCACACTTCGGCCTTATACTCGCCGGTTCCAATCCGGACCCATGGCACACGTCAAGCGGCCTGATTGGCATGGCACCAAATCGGGGACAGTACCGGTGCCGTGGGCAGTCAGGCACCAGGTTCATGAATATGCCGACCGGCCAACACGGCGGCAACACAATAACAACAAGCAGGAACAAGGTATTTTTTGGGGCGCAGGAAATCGCCTTCTGGTGGCGCGGCGGAGTCGGCAGCGCGCGACCGACAGGCGACGGGCAGGAACTGATGAAGACAATTCGCAGGGCAGCGCAGGCGCAAATCCCTGTGCCCGCCGATCACCGCAGCGGCGCAACCATTGACGCCTCGCTGGCACGGCTCACCCGGCACGACCAGCTACAGGCCGTCTGCCGCACGGTACGTATCTCTATTCCGATCAATATCGTGCTCGGCGTCAGCGTGCTGGCCGTGGCATGGCATGCCGGGCGCGGCCCCACGGCCAGCGCGTGGTTTCTGGTTTCACTGCTGTTCAATGCGCTGCGTATCTGGCTGTGCCGCCTGCCGCTGGGCAAGGCCGGTGCGGCAACGCAGGCCGAGGACCCGCGCCTGCATCGTGCGGTCAAATGGCATCTGCGGATGCATTGCACGCTGGCCTTTCTCTCCGGGCTGACCTGGGCGGCCATCCCCATCCTGTGCGACGGCTATACGTCGCCACAAGCGCTGTTCTACCTGACCGTGGTCTGCGGCATCACGGCCGGCGCCGTCACGCATGGCTTTGCGTATGCGCCGATTCCCCTCTGCTTCATCACGCCGCCGCTGCTGTCTGCTGCCGCGTGCCTGGTGGTCTTTGGCGATTTCGACCGGTACTGGCTTGCCTTCACTACGGTGCTCTACCTTGCGGCGCTTTTCCGGTGCACGCTCGAAAGTGAACAGCAGATCCGCCATTCGATCCGTCTCAAGAACGAGGCCACGGCGATCCAGCATTCGCTGCGGATTGCTCACGAAGACGCGGTCACCCGCGCGGACGAACTGTGGACGCTGGCCAGCCAGGACCCGCTGACCGGCCTGCTGAGCCGCAGCGGCTTTTTCGACCGCGCCAACAAGCGCTTCATGCAGGGGACCAGCGGGCGTCACTGCCTGCTGCTGCTCGACCTCGATGGTTTCAAGGTCATCAACGACGCCTTCGGCCACAAGGCCGGCGACGGCGTGCTGCGCGAAGTGGCGCGGCGGCTCGAAGCCGTGGCAGGCCCCGACATGATGGTCGGCCGCATGGGCGGCGACGAGTTCATGATCCTTTACGATCCGTTCGAAACCTCGGACTGCCCCTCCAGCCTGGCTGCCCGCCTCATCGCCGCCATACGCGAACCGCTGGATGGCTACGAATACTGCCCGGTCGGCATCAGCATCGGCATCTGCCAGGGTCCGGACCTGAGTCTGGACGACCTGCTGCTGTTCGCGGACGCGGCCCTCTACGCCGCCAAGCGACTGGGGCGCAACAGCCACTATGTCTTCGACGAGGACCTGCGCCGGCATCTCAAGATGCAGCGCGATATCGAACGCGACCTGCCGCGCGCGCTGACGGACGACCTGCTCGAAGTCTGGTTCCAGCCGATCTTTGCCGATGGCGGCACGCGGGTGCGCAGCCTGGAGGCGCTGATCCGCTGGAAGCACTGGCGCCACGGCTGGGTGCCGCCGCCCGAGCTGGTGTCGGTGGCCGCCGCATCCGGGCTGGCCGAGCCGTTGCTGCGCGCCACGCTGGCCAAGGTTTGCCGCCTGTCCAAGGCGATCCACGCGCGCGACGGCCGCAGGATTCCCATCGCCATCAATCTCTCGCCCCGGGAAATGGGCCAGGGCGATATCGACAAGCTACTGCTCTCCACGCTGGCCGAGCACGGCATCGAACCTGCCTTGCTGACGGTGGAGATCACCGAGGAAGTGGCGCTCGACGTGGATGCCGTGCAAGGCAAGCTGGCGAACCTGGCCCGTGCTGGCGTGACCATCGCGCTGGATGACTTCGGCGTCGGCTATTCAGGGCTCGGCGCACTGCGGCAGCTTGGCGCGGCATGCGTGAAGGTGGATCGCAGCTTCATCACCGGCATTGCCGGCTCGCCGCGCAACCAGGATCTGATGCGCGCCGTGCTGAGCCTGGGCCGTTCATTCGGCTTCGAGGTGGTTGCCGAAGGCGTGGAATACGAGGCCGACCGACAGGCGCTGATCGACATCGGCTGCAAGACCATGCAGGGTTACCTGCTGGCGCGGCCGATGCCGGAGGCAGACCTGCCGGCCTGGCTGGAAGCACAAATGTCGCTGGCCTAGCCGCCGCGTGCGCGGCGGGCTTCGTAGGCTTTCAGGCTGGTCAGGGCCAGTTGCAGCGTGGGCGCCGCCGTCTGCTGCCGGCGCGCCAGCAGGTCGCCAACGATCTGGTCGGACTCGATGGCTGCGCCGCGCTCGATATCGCGCAGCATCGACGCCGTCATCTTCGAACCCTCGGTGAACAGGTTGGTCCGGGCCTGCTGCAGCGCGGGCTCCCGGATCGGGTGCCCATTGGCGGCGGCGATAGCCGCGCATTCTTCCAGCAAGGCTGCAATCGTCTCCCGACCGCGCGGTGCGGCGAGGATATCGCCGATGGCTGCGCGCATCAGGCTGGTGGACGAGGCCAGCGTGGCCAGGAAGAACCATTTTTCCCACATGTCCTGGAGCATCGACTGGCTGTGCTGCAGGTCGAACCCGGCATTGCCGAACAGGTCGGCCAGCGCCTGTGCGCGATTGCTGGTGCCGGACGGACGCTCGCCGAACGACAGGATATGCATCGGCGACAACTGCACGATGGTGCCATCGTCATCGAGCGTGCTGGAAATCATGCAGCGCCCCCCCATCACGCGAGTCGCGCCAAAACGGGCGTCGAGCTGGTCAAGGTGGGCCATGCCGTTGAGCATCGGCACGATCACGGTTTCAGGTCCCACGGCCGGCGCGATGCCGTCCATGGCGCTGCCCAGATCGTATGCCTTGCAGCTCAGCAGGATCACGTCATAGGGCTGGGCGATCTGCTCGGAAAGTACGCGTGGGGGATCGGGAATATGAACGTCGCCGTGCGGGCTTTTCACGCGCAGGCCGTGTTCTGCGAGTTGCGCGGCCCGACGGGCACGCACGAGAAACGTGACATCGCGTCCGGCCTGCAACAGCCGCGCACCAAAATAGCCGCCAATGGCGCCCGCCCCAACCACCAGAATTCGCATCTTCGACTCCCCAGGTCAGACCCGGCCATGGCAGCCAGGCGATGGGGCATTGTAGTGGGGGGATGGAATTGGTGCTGGCGGTGGATTTGCGCCACTCTCCCGCGCAGTTTGTTCCCCTCTCCCGCGCGCGGGAGAGGGGTTAGGGGAGAGGGCATGGAGGTTCTGCTTGCCGACATGTGGCAATTTGAACCGCTGGGCCCTCTCCCCCGACCCCTCTCCCGCATGCGGGAGAGGGGAGAAAACAAACTGGGAGCGGTATGTCTTCTTAAGTCAGCAGGTTGAACACAAACCCCAGTGCGACCGCCCCGCCCAGTGTCTCCACCACGGCCAGGGCCATCAGGTTGCGGAAAATGCATGCATCGTCTTGCGCGGTCACCATGGTTGTCTCCCTTTGGTTGTCCCAAACGCCCGGGCGGCGCTGGTGCGCTGTCCCGGCCACACTGCATCCTGCGGCTTTAGTAGACTGCAGCGCCGGCGTGGCGAACAGTTGGCACAAACCCGCATGGGGAGAATGCGGATATGGGTCGGCCAAGCCGCCTGGGGCATCGTTGCCGCGTGCATGACACCGAAACCCCCTACAATATCGCCCCGTACAACGGCGGCCGCGTGGCCGCCGTCTGCTTTTGGCTGCACCTGAACTCCTGAATCCCATGACCACAAACGCTTGCGGCGTCGATTTCGGCACGTCCAACTCCACCGTCGGCTGGCTGCGCCCGGGCGCGCCTACCCTGCTGCCGCTCGAGGACGGCAAGGCCACGCTGCCGTCGGTGATCTTTTTCCATGCCGAGGACCCGCTGGTCAGCTACGGCCGCGCGGCGCTGACCGACTATCTGGCCGGCTACGAAGGCCGCATGATGCGGTCGCTCAAGAGCTTGCTGGGCACGTCGATGATGGACGACAGCACCGAGGTCATGGGCCAGGCCATGCCGTTCCGCAAACTGCTGGCGCACTTCATCGGCGAACTCAAGGGTCGCGCCGAACGCTCGGCCGGTCGTGAATTCACTTCGGCCGTGCTGGGCCGCCCCGTGCATTTCATCGACGAGGACGCCGCCGCCGATCAACTGGCCGAAGACACGCTCGCGGAGATTGCGCGCGACGCGGGCTTCAAGGACATCGCGTTCCAGTTCGAGCCGATTGCCGCGGCATTCGACTACGAAGCTGGTATCTCGAAAGAGGAACTGGTACTCGTGGCCGATATCGGCGGTGGTACGTCAGACTTTTCGCTGGTGCGCCTGTCGCCCGAGCGGGCACGCAAGATCGATCGCCGCGAGGACATTCTGGCTAACGGCGGCGTGCATATCGGCGGTACGGATTTCGACCGTGCACTGAGCCTGGCCAGCGTCATGCCCATGCTGGGCCTGAACAGCCAGTTGCGCAACGGCAAGGCCATGCCCTCCGGCCAGTACTTCGACCTGGCGAGCTGGCACACGATCAACCTGGTCTATACACGCAAAGCGTGGGCGCTTGTGATGGATAACTATCGCGACGCCGCCGAGACCGAGAAGCTCGACCGGCTGATCCGCCTGATTCGCGAACGCGCCGGGCACTGGCTGGCGATTCAGGTGGAAGCGGCCAAGATCGCACTGTCCGAAGACGAGCGCACGCTGGTGGACCTGGGCCGCATTGCACCCGAGACCACGCTGGAAATCACGCGCGATACGTTCGATGAATCGATCACCAAGCTGGTGACGAAGACGGCCGACACGGTGAAGGGCATGCTGAAGACCGCTGGCGTCCCGGCCGACGCCGTGGACACGATCCTGTTCACAGGCGGTTCCAGCAGCGTGCCGATGTTGCGCGAGCAACTGGCGCTGTTGCTGCCCGCTGCGCGCCGCGTGGAAGGCGACCTGTTCGGCGGCATCGGTTCGGGGCTGGCGCTGGACGCGGCCCGCAAGTTCGGCTGAGCCGAACCTGAACGAGAAAAACTAGAAATCGACCTTTGAAACGCCGATCTGCTGCGCCATCAGCACCAGATCGGCAAACGTGCGCGCCTGCATCTTGCGCATGGCCTGGCCACGATGGATTTTCACGGTCACCTCGCTGATGCCGATCTCGCCGGCAATCTGCTTGTTCAGCAACCCTGACACGGCCATGCCCATGACTTCCGCTTCGCGCGGTGTCAGCGTGGCGTAGTTCGCACGAATCTCCTGGACCTTGCGCAGGCTCCTGCGCCGCAGCCGGTCCTTGGCAATCGCCGCCGCCACTGCATCGAGCAGGTCCTGGTCCCGGAACGGCTTGGCAATGAAATCCTCGGCGCCAGCCTTCATCGCCGTGACCGTCATCGCAATGTCGCCGTAGCCCGTCATGAAGATGATCGGGATATGAATGCCCATCTGGGCGAGGCGCGTCTGGAGATCGAGCCCGCTCGGGCCGCGCAGCCGCACATCCAGCACCAGGCAGCAGGGCACCTCTGGCAGCGGGAAGTCGAGCAACTCCGCCGCCGAGCCGAACAATTCGGCTTTCATGTCGACGGAACGGAAGAGGTTGCCCAGTGCACGACGCAGCATGGCGTCGTCATCGACGACGAGTACCAGGGCGTCATCGACGCTCTCGACATTCTGGATGTCGGTGCCGGTAACGCCAGGCTCCCCGCTCTGCGCAATCACGCTTGCTCTCTCCGTTACGCTGGCCAATGTGGGGCACGATACGCGCGGCGCTCATGGCGTGCCGTCCCCCGGAAGCCCGCATTTCAACACACCCGGCGCCAGGCTGCCACCTATACCATTGTGTGAGGGGCGCGGCACGCCGCCGGGCCTCACCGCAGCGCGCCCCCTGCGCCACGCGCCGTCCCTCCCTGCGCAAACCCATACGAAGTGTCTATGGCGCGGGCTTCCGCACGGGCCTACCCTGCGCGGGCTGCCGTCGGTGAGCGCATCCTCATACGACGTTCGTATGGGTCAACTGCCGCGTACCGCACACGGTAGGCCCGAGGCACCATCGACTAATACGATCAGCCAATGGCCCGCCATCAGCGGGCCAACTAGGCTTCCCGTCGGGTTGCATCGTGCCGTCCGGTCACACCATCAGATGATCGGACGACCCGGAGTCGCGCTGCAACCGGCGCGGACGCCAGGCATATGCCGCGCTGTCCGTGCGTCGCCCCCAACCTGCGTATCAAGGAGCAACATCATGTCCAATCCGAAGCTCGAAGTGCTGACCCCGCAAAACAGCCAGCTGATCATCATCGACCAGCAGCCGCAGATGGCCTTCGGCGTGCAGTCGATGGACCGTCAGGCACTGAAGAACAACGTCGTGGGCCTGGCCAAGGCCGCCAAGATCTTCAACGTGCCGACGACGATCACCACGGTCGAGAGCGATTCGTTCTCGGGCTACACCTTCCCGGAAATCCTCGATGTGTTCCCGGGCCAGAAAACGCTGGAGCGCACCTCGATGAATTCGTGGGACGACCAGAAGGTACGTGACGCCCTGGCCGCAAACGGCCGCAAGAAGGTGGTCGTAGCGGGCCTGTGGACCGAAGTCTGCAACACCACCTTCGCCCTGTGCGCGATGCTGGAAGGCGACTACGAGATCTACATGGTGGCCGACGCCTCGGGCGGCACCACCAAGGAAGCCCACGACTACGCGATGCAACGCATGGTGCAGGCTGGCGTGGTGCCCGTGACCTGGCAACAGGTGCTGCTGGAGTGGCAACGCGACTGGGCACACCGCGACACCTATGACGCCGTGATGAAGCTGGTCAAGGAACACTCGGGTGCCTACGGCATGGGCGTGGACTACGCCTACACGATGGTCCACAAGGCCGAGCAGCGCACCGCCACGCCGCATGAGTCGATCGCTCCGGTCCCGGCACGCTGAAGCGCGCGGCATCGTTTTCACCAGACTTTCAAACGTCCATCTCCTTAAATGAACATGCAAAACAAGACACAGGACGCCGAACATTCGTCGTCGCGTCGCAAGGTGCTGTTGTCGGGTGCGGGCACGGTCGGCGCTGCCGCCGTGGCCGCGGTCACGCTTGGCGCCCCTGCCACGGCCGCTGCGGCCGGCAAGCAAGGCGCATCTTCCCATCACTCCTCCGGATCGAAAGACATGAGCTACATCACCACCAAGGACGGTACGCGCATCTTCTACAAGGACTGGGGCTCGGGCCGTCCGGTCGTCTTCTCGCACGGCTGGCCGCTGGATGCCGACGCATGGGATGCGCAGATGCTGTTCCTGGTGCAGAAGGGTTTCCGCGTGATCGCCCATGATCGCCGTGGCCATGGCCGCTCGGACCAGCCTGCGAAGGGCAACGACATGGACACGTACGCCGATGACCTGGGCGCCGTGCTCGACGCCCTCGACATCCGCGAAGCCACGCTCGTGGGCCACTCCACTGGCGGTGGCGAAGTGGCGCATTACATCGGCCGCCATGGCACCAAGCGCGTGGCCAAGGCCGTGCTGATCGGCGCCGTGCCGCCGACGATGGCCAAGAGCGCCGCGTACCCGAACGGCCTGCCCATCGAAGTGTTCGACGGCATCCGCAAGGGCGTGGCCGATAACCGCTCGCAGTTCTACAAGGACCTGGCCGTGCCGTTCTTCGGCTTCAACCGTCCGAACGCGAAGGTTTCGCAAGGCACCATCGACGCCTTCTGGGCGCAGGGCATGGCCGGTGGCATCCTGGGCCAGTACCTGTGCGTCAAGGAGTTCTCGGAAGTGGACTACACCGCCGATCTGAAGAAGATCGACGTGCCCACGCTGGTGCTGCATGGTGACGACGACCAGATCGTGCCGATCGACAACGCCGGCAAGCTCTCGGCCAAGATCATCAAGCACGCCACGCTGAAGATCTACCCGGGCGCGCCGCACGGCATGTGCGTCACGCACGCCGACCAGGTCAACGCCGACCTGCTCGCCTTCATCAACAGCTAAGGTTCACGCTTCATGTCCGTATCCCGCCGGCAATTCATTGCCTCGGCTGCTGCCCTGGGCGCAGCAGCCTCTTCGGAGCTTTTTGCCATGTCACCGTCCTCGACTCCCGACCTCATCCTCGTCAACGGCAAGTTCACCACCCTTGACAAGTCCAACCCGCAAGCTGACGCCGTGGCCATCCAGAATGGCCGCTTCGTCAGCGTGGGCACGCGCGACGAGGTCATGAAGCTCGCGGCCGCGACAACGAAGGTAGTGGACCTGAATGGCCGGCGGGCCATTCCCGGGCTGATCGACAGCCACATGCACATCATTCGTGGTGGCCTGAACTACAACATGGAACTGCGTTGGGACGGCGTGCGATCGCTGGCCGACGCCATGCGCATGCTGAAGGACCAGGTCGCCCGCACTCCCGCGCCCCAATGGGTGCGCGTGGTGGGTGGCTTCACCGAACACCAGTTCGCAGAGAAGCGCCTGCCGACCATCGAGGAACTGAACGCCGCGGCGCCCGATACGCCCGTGTTCATCCTCCACCTGTACGACCGCGCCATCCTGAACGCCGCCGCGCTGCGCGCCGTGGGCTACAACAAGGACACGCCGAACCCACCGGGCGGCGAGATCATTCGCGACAAGGCTGGCAATCCGACCGGCCTGCTGCTGGCCAAGCCGAACGCGACCATCCTGTACGCCACGCTGGCCAAGGGTCCGAAGCTGCCGGCCGAGTACCAGAAGAACTCCACGCGCCATTTCATGCGCGAAGTGAACCGCCTGGGCGTGACTGGCGTGATCGATGCTGGCGGCGGCTACCAGAACTATCCTGAGGACTACAACATCATCGAGGAACTGCACCGCGATGGGCAGCTCACGGTGCGCCTGGCCTACAACCTGTTCACGCAGAAGCCGAAGGAAGAACTGTCGGACTTCAAGACCTGGACATCGACGGTCAAGCCAGGCCAGGGCGACGATCTCTATCGCCACAACGGCGCGGGCGAGATGCTCGTCTACACCGCTGCCGATTTCGAGGACTTCCGCGTCGAGCGTCCGGACATGCCGCCGTCGATGGAAGGCGATCTCGAACCCGTGATCCGCCTGCTGGCCGAAAAGCGCTGGCCGTGGCGTCTGCACGCCACCTACAACGAAACCATCACGCGCGCGCTGGACGTCTACGAGAAGGTGGCCAAGGACGTGCCGTTCACCGGCCTGAACTGGTTCTTCGACCACGCCGAGACGATCACCGATCGCAACATCGACCGTATTGCGGCACTGGGCGGCGGTATCGCCGTGCAGCACCGCATGGCGTATCAAGGCGAGTACTTCGTCGAACGCTACGGTGCCAAGGCTGCCGAAGCCACGCCGCCGATCAAGAAGATGCTGGAAAAAGGTGTCAAGGTTGGCGCAGGCACCGATGCCACGCGCGTGGCCTCGTACAACCCGTGGGTCTCGCTGTACTGGCTGACCACGGGCAAGACCGTGGGCGGCATGTCGATGTATCCGCAGGCCAACCTGCTCGATCGCGAAACCGCACTGCGCCTGTGGACCGAAGCCAACACGTGGTTCTCGTCGGAAGAAGGCAAGAAGGGCCAGATCAAGGCCGGTCAACTGGCCGACCTGGCCGTGCTCTCCGCCGACTACTTCGCCGTGCCGGGCGACGACATCCAGGACATCACCTCGGTGATGACCGTGCTCGGCGGCAAGGTGGTCTATGGCGACCACGAGTTCGACAAGCTCTCGCCCGAGATTCCGCCGGCCATGCCGGACTGGTCGCCGGCCCGCCACGGCAGCAAGTACCAGCCACGCCCCACGGCGCAAACCAAGCTGGCGATGAACACCGCCTGCGGCTGCGCCAGCTCCTGCGGCGTTCACGGCCATGCCCACGCCAAGGCGTGGACCACCAGCGCACCGACTTCGGACGAAAGCACGTTCTGGGGCGCGCTGGGATGTTCTTGCTGGGCGTTCTGATACCTCACCACTCCGCTATGTTGTCTCCCCTCTCCCGCTCTGCGGGAGAGGGGGCGGGGGAGAGGGCCAGCGGTTCTAACTGCGATATCAGCAAGCAGAACCCCCCGCCCTCACCCCCAGCCCCTCTCCCACTTCGCGGGAGAGGGGAGCAAGAAACGCCTCACCCGATTTTCTGAATTCCCCGGAGAACCCGCCATGCCCCCTTCCTCATCCTCGCTGGCGGTAGCCGGCGGTCATCAGCGGCACCTCCCCCGCTGGCTCCACTGGCTCGCCCTGCTGCTGCTCTGCGCGGCCTATCTGCAAGGCGGACTCGTCAAGCTGTTCGATTTCCCGGGTGCCGTGGCCGAGATGCAGCACTTTGGCCTGTCGCCTGCGGTGCCGCTGGCTGCCGCCACCATCGCACTCGAGCTGGCTGCACCGGCCATGATCCTGCTCGGCGTCTTCCGCTGGCTCGGCGCACTCGCGCTGGCCGCCTTCACGCTGGGTGCGATGTTCCTCGCCAACCGTTTCTGGAGCGCTCCGCCCGAAGCGCAGTTCATGTTGATGAACGCGTTCTTCGAACACCTCGGTCTCGTGGGTGGCTTCATTCTCGTAGCCTGGCATGACCTGAACCAGCGGGGCCGCGCATGACGCAGGCCACCGCAACCGCCAAGCCGGCAGGATCGTTCGCGCCGCTGGCGCAGCCCACGTTCGCCGTGCTGTGGGTAGCCACGGTGCTCGGCAACGTCGGCAGCTTCATGCGCGACGTGGCCAGCGCCTGGCTGGCCACCGATCTTTCCTCGTCGCCCGCCGCCGTCGCCACCATCCAGGCTGCCGCTACGCTGCCCGTCTTCCTGCTGGCGATTCCGGCCGGCGTGCTCTCAGACATCCTCGACCGCCGACGCTTCCTGATCGCCATTCAGTTCCTGCTCGCGGGTGTCAGCGGCACGCTGGCGCTACTTTCGTGGCAGAACGGGCTGACCATCGAACTGCTGATCGGCCTGGCCTTCGTGGGCGGTATCGGCGCAGCGATGATGGGACCGACGTGGCAATCCATCGTGCCGGAACTGGTGCCATCCAACACGCTGCGGCAAGCCGTGGCGCTGAACGCGCTCGGCGTCAACATCGCACGCGCCATCGGCCCCGCCACGGGTGGCCTGCTGCTGGCCGGCTTTGGCGCGGCAGTGACCTATGGCGCCGACCTCGTCAGCTATATCTTCGTGATCGGCGCACTGGTGTGGTGGAAGCGTCCGAAGCAGGCCAGCGATCCGCTGCGCGAGCACTTCTTCAGCGCCTTCCGCGCCGGGCTGCGCTTCACGCGCGCCCACAGCAAGCTGCATATCGTGTTGCTGCGCGCGGCGGTGCATTTCGCTTTCGGCAGCAGTGTCTGGGCGCTGTTGCCGCTCGTCGCCAAGCAATTGCTGCACGGCGGCGCCGGACTCTATGGCGTGCTGCTTGGCGCCGTGGGTGCAGGCGCCATCGCCGGCGCACTGACGATGCCTGCGCTGCAGAAGAAGCTCGACAGCGACGGCGTGGTGCTTGCCTCGGCCATCGCCACGGCTGCCGTCATGGCGGGCCTGTCGTTTGCGCCGCCGGTCTGGCTGGCGCTGCCGCTGCTGCTGGTGCTCGGCGCCGCATGGATCATGGCGCTGACCACGCTGGGCGGTGCCGCGCAGGCCATCCTGCCGAACTGGGTACGTGGCCGCGCGCTGTCGGTGTACCAGATGGTATTCAACGGCGCGCTGGCTGGCGGCAGCCTGCTGTGGGGTTTCGTGGCGCAAGCCATGGGCACGCCCCATGCGCTGCTGATCGCGGGCATCGGCCTCGTGGTGGCGGCGATATTGCTGCATCGCATCCGCCTGCCGCGCGGTGAGGAAGACCTGGCACCTGCACGCCACTGGGCCGAACCCGAGATGGCCGACGAGATCGCGCATGATCGTGGCCCCGTCATGATCCTGATCGAGTACTGCATCCCGGCTGCCAGCCGCGACGCGTTCCTGCGCGCCGTGCATGGCCTCTCCGAAGAACGCCTGCGCGATGGCGCGTTCAGCTGGGGCGTGATGGAAGACCCCACCGATCCGGAACTGCTGACCGAATGGTTCCTCGTCGAATCGTGGGCCGAGCACATGCGCCAGCATCGTCGCGTGCCCAATGCCGATGCCGACTTGCAACGTGGCGTGGCGGGCTTCCACGTGGGCACCGAGCCGCCGCGTGTGCGCCACCTGCTGGGCGTGGGACTGCCGCCGGACGCACGCTGATCCTTCACAACATATCGATAGCCACCATGAAAATCTATCTCGTCTCCCTCGGTGCCGGCGTGCTCGTCGGCATCATCTATGCGCTGATGCAGGTCCGTTCGCCTGCGCCGCCCGCCGTGGCCTTGCTCGGCCTGCTGGGCATGCTGATCGGCGAACAGGTCGTGCCGCCCATCAAGCGCATGATCGCCGGCGAACCGGTCACTGCCGCATGGTTCCACTCCGAATGCGTGCCGAAGATCACCGGCACGCCGGGCCCGCTGGTGGCATCGAACGAGAAGAAGGATGGCGATGCGTCGGCACATTGAAGGATTGCATTCCCGACGGTTTGCTCCCCTCTCCCGCGATATTTGCTCCCCTCTCCCGCTCGGCGGGAGAGGGGCCGGGGGAGAGGGCAAGCGCCTGCGTCTGCTGCTAACCGTTCTCGCCGCACTACCGCTTCCCGCCCTCGCCAGCACCGTCACCCTCTACGGCCGTCTCAACACCGCCATCGAGTACTCGCGCGCCAGCACGGCCACCGATGGCACCTCGCTCGGCAGCGTAGTGCGCCAGACCAACTACCGCTCCGTCTGGGGCCTGCGCGGCGAGGAAGACCTCGGTGGCTCGCTCAAGGCGCTGTGGCAGATCGAAAGCAACCTGTCGATCGACAACGGCCAGGGCGGCATTGCCACACGCAACTCGCGCATCGGGTTGCAGGGCGATTACGGCCTGCTGTTCATGGGCCACTGGCATACGCCGTACACCGAAGCAACGATGGCCTACGATCCGTACTACCCCACCACCGCGGGGTATATGGCGCTGATCGGCAATGGCTCGACCTCGACGTCGGACAACGTGCAGGACACCAGTTCGTTTGACCGGCGCCAGAAGAACATCGTGCAATACCGCTCGCCGCAGATGGCCGGCGTCAGCGTCTGGCTGGGCTGGGGATTGCCCGAAGAAAAGACCACCGTGCCGCGCAATCCCGCGCTCTATTCGGCGGCCGTGGTCTACGACAAGGGACCGCTGAACGCGACTGTCGCCTACGAGATGCACCAGCACTACCAGGCGGCTGGACGCAACGACGATGCCATCAAGGTTGGCGTCGCCTACCAGTTGCTCCCCGGCACGCGGATCTCGGCACTCTATGAACATTTGCATTACCGCACCGATACGGGCGACCTGCAACGCAATGGCTATTACGCGTCGCTGGTGCAGCAGGTTGGCGTGGGCAGCGTGCGGGTGGGCTTCGCGCTGGCGGCAAACGGCACGGGATCATCGACCGATACGGTTGGCTTCTTCCGCAGCGGTTCGCAGACGGGCGCCACGCAGTTCACGGTCGGCTACGACTATCCGCTGTCCAAGCGCACGGCGCTGTTTGCGTTCTACAGCCGCATCAACAACAAGCGCAATGCAGTCTATGACTTTGCCATCAACGAACTTGGCGTCAGCGCGGGCGCGGATCCGCAGACCTTTGCACTCGGCATGCGGCACAGCTTCTGACATGATTGGCGGCACCGCTGGGCACGCTCCATCGTGAACTCATACCATGGTATGAATCTGCGCTGAATCGTGGCGGAGTCGTTCCGAAGCGCATATCCTTGTGCGGCTTTTGCGTGCGGGCGGGCCCTGCGGAGGGTCTCCCGCCAGTCAGCGGAGGGGCTTCCGGCGCCCTGGCAATACCACCGTATGATTGGGGGCAGGAGCCACCCGGATTATGCTGCGAGCAAGCGGTGAGCTGTATCGCCGCTCAAGACTATTCAAGGAACGCGTGTGACTGCCATCCCCATGATTGCCATCGTCGATGACGACGCTTCAGTCAGGCATGCCATCGGACGACTGGTGCGCTCCCTCGACATGGCTGTCGAACTCTATGGCGGCGGTCCGGAACTGCTGCAATCGCCGTTGCTGGCGGATATCGCCTGTGTCATCACCGATGTACAGATGCCGGTCATGAACGGCTTCACGCTGTGCGAGACCCTGCGTGCGGCCGGACACAAGATGCCGGTGATCTTCATGACCGCCTTTGCCCACGAAGGCTACGAGCAGCGGGCCCGCGCCGCTGGTGCCACCTGCTTTCTCAGCAAGCCGTTCCAGGACACCGATATCCTCGACTGCATCGAGAACGCCCTGAAGTCCCGTCCGGAAGATTGATGCGCTACGCCGTAGCCTGACGCTGGCCGGCACCCACCGGCTGGACGTGCGGGATATCGTCGGCCTGCACCAGGCCCAGTGTCTGCGCCATGATGATCAGTTCGGCGAACGTGCGGGCCTGCATCTTGCGCATGGCCTGTCCGCGATAGATCTTGACGGTGGCCTGGCTGATGCCGAGGCTGTCTGCCACCTGCTTGTTCATCAGCCCGCGCACCAGCAGTTGCATGACTTCCTGCTCGCGGCCGGTCAGTCCGCCAAAGCGTTCGCGCAGTTGTCGCGTCTGCGACGTGGCCTGACGGCGCTCGCGATCGCGCTGCAGCGCCTCGTTCACTGCGTCGAGCAGGTCCTGTTCGCGGAAGGGCTTGGCGATGAAGTTGACGGCGCCGGCCTTCATCGCCGCCACGGTCATCGGCACATCGCCGTAGCCCGAGATAAAGACAATGGAGGCACGCTTGCCCGCGTCGTTCAGTTGATGTTGCAGGTCGAGTCCGCTGGCGCCGCGCAACCGTACATCGAGCACGATGCAGGTGGGCCGGTCCGGGAATCCATGGGCAAGCAGTTCCTCGCCCGATGCAAACGATGCCGTGGCGAGTCCGATCGAGCGGAACAGGCCAGACAACGCATGCCGCACGTCGCGGTCGTCGTCCACGACCAGCACCACGCCGTCTCCATCGCTCCCCGCGTCGGCGCCATCGGCCGCATCGTCAAATTGTTCGCTCAACATGGCGGCCCTGCCGTTCATCGCAACTCTCACTATGCATCTGGTGTGACATCCTGCCCGGCTCCGGGGATCTTCCCGAGGCACGCAGCGCGTGGCGCAGGCGGGCGGACAGGCTGCGGCGGATAAGCCGGAGCTGCATAATGACGCGACGAAAAACGCGGGCCACTGATAGGTAAGCGCCCGCCGCCGACGTGAATCCGCCCTACGCGAGGCGGATTATCAATGCTTTTTCAGATTTTGCAAAACGCCAGGCGTCATCGGCATGGACGCCGACTGACTGCACCGCGATGGCGCCTTCGATACGACGAGGCACGTCGGGTGACTACAGCGCCTCCAGCGCGCGGCTCAACGTGTAGGCGGCACGCACGGCCACGTCGAATGAACGGTCACAGGCCAGTTCACGTCCCGCGACGGTGATGCGCCAGAAATCGCGGTTGCGCTCGCAGTTCAGGCGATGTTCTTCCATCTGGTCAGAGAACCAGCGCCACAACCGCGCATCCTGCGTCAGGGCCGACGCAGCGGCGCGCAGGCGAATCACTTCGAGTCCGGCAGATTGATCCATGTTTTCCCCCTTGGCGGCACACTCGCGCGCCCTGTGAGCCAATAGTAGGCAGGCGGGCCCCGCCTGTGCATTGCCCGATGGCACAACCCTGGTAGCGCACTCGCATGCCGGCCTTATACGAAGGGATGATTGCGGCCCTTGTCCGCTACTTCCGTTCCCGGTTCCTCCAGTGCGGCGCACCGCGAGCGTGCCCGATGCGCGCCGATCGGGCATGCCGCGCACCGCCAGCCCGCACCACAAGAGGAAAAACCGTCCGCCACCCTCCCTCAGCACTAGGGGTTAGCGATATTTGCGGTCTGGCATGGGCATTGCATAGGATTCAAGTGACTTGAATACGGTGCAGAAGACTTTCCGCATCGGTTTGGGTCCCGACCATGTCGTCCAACCCAGGGGGAAGAGAGTGCGCAAGCAACAAATCGCAGTAGCCGCCGCCGTGGCAGCCGCCGCCGGCATGGCCTTGATGGCCGCGCCCGTGCAGGCCAAGGAAGTCGTCAAGATCGCGTTTGTGGGTCCGCTGACCGGTGGCGTGTCGTCGATCGGCCTCGGTGGCCGCAACTCGGCAGACCTGGCCGTGCGCCTGCGCAATGCCGATCCGAAAGCCAAATACACCTACGAACTCGTGGTCCAGGACGACGAGTGCCGCCCAAACGTGGGCGTGCAAGTGGCCACCAAGATCGCAGCGGACAAGTCCATCGTCGGCGGCGTGACCCACTTCTGCTCCGCCGTGGCAATGGGCACGGTAGGCGTCTACAACCGCTTCGGCATGCCGGCCGTGGTGTGGGGCGCGGTGCTGCCCGAAGTCACCTACGGCAACAACTTCAAGGAGATCATGCGTGTTAACGGCACGATGATCAACCAGAGCGAAGTGGCCGCCAAGTTCATGACGGGCCTGGGGTACAAGAAGTGGGCGATCATCCACGACACCACGGACTACGGCAAAGGCCACAACAAGTACTTCAGTGAATTCCTCAAGAAGGACGGCGGCACCATCGTCGGCACCTTTGGCGTGACCGCCGACCAGCAGGACTTCACCACGGAGCTGACCAAGATCCGCGAACTCAAGCCGGACGTGGTCTATTTCGGCGGCCTCACGCCGCTGGGCGTGCGCATCCGCACCCAGATGGAGAAGCTCGGCATCAAGGCCCAGTTCGAAGGCACGTCGGGCATCAAGTCCGACGCCTATATCGAAGGCGTGGGCAAGCCGCTCTCCGAAGGCTCGCTGGCCTTCATCGAAGGCGCCCCGCTGGAAAAGCTGCCAGGCGGCCAGTTCTTCATGGAACGCTACACCCAGCAGAAATACGGCGAGCCGCCCGAAGCCTACGGCCCGTTCGCGTTCTCCGCAGCCAACCTGATCATGGATGCCGTGGAGAAGGTAGGCCCGGACCGCAAGAAGGTGCGTGACATGCTCAACGGCACCAAGGACGTGGACACCATCATCGGCAAGGTCACCTTCGACGAGCACGGCCAGAACATCGTGCCGCTGATCACCAAGTACGTGGTGGAAGACGGCAAGTGGGTGATCTGGGAAGACAGCGCCTATGGCCGCGGCAAGAAGAAGCTGTCCGGCCTGTAAGCGTTGCGTCCGGGCAGCGCGCAACGTGCGTCGCCCGGACCGTGCCATCCGGAATTCGGGGGAAAGCGAATGAGTGTATTGGGGCAGTACGTATTCAACGGGCTGATGCTCGGCATGATCTACGCGATGGTCGCCGTGGGGTTCACGTTGTTCTTTGGCGTGCTCGACGTGATCAAGTTCTCGCACGGCGACGTGCTGATGGTGGGCGCGTTCGCCGGCCTGGCCGCCTCGGCAGGCGTGGTGGCGCTGCATGTGGAGTCGCCGCTGCTGCAGTTGCTGGCCGTGGTGGTATGCGCGGTGGTGGTGACCGGCCTGCTCGGTGCCGGCATTGCGCGATTGCTCATCCTGCCGCTGCGCCGCGCGCCGCCGCTCAACACGCTGCTGGCCACGCTGATGCTGGGCACGGTGCTGCGTGAAGCCGTGCGCCTGTTCTACCCCGATGGCTCGAACCCGAAGCCGTTTCCGGCCTTGCTGCCAAGCGGCCAGTTCTCGCTCGGCGCACTGACGCTGCGCGTGGACAACCTGATCCTGCTGGCCGCCGGCGTAGCCATCATCATCGGCGTACACCTGCTGATCACCCGCACGCGCTTCGGCATGGCCATCCGCGCCGTGGCGCAGGACGGCGAGACCGCACGGCTGATGGGCATCAACTTCGAAGTGGTGGTGCTGGCCACGTTTGCGCTGGGCTCGGCCATGGCCGCGCTGGCCGGTGTGATGAACGGCCTCTACTACAACGAAATCAATTTCAATGTGGGTCTGCTGCTCGGCGTGATCGGCTTTGCCGCCGCCATTCTCGGCGGACTGGGCAACCTCTACGGCGCCATCCTGGGCGGCTTCCTGTTTGCGGCACTGCAGGTGCTCGGCAGTGCCCTGCTGCCTGCACTGGTACCCGACATTCCCAGCGCCTACAAGGACGTGTTTGCCTTTGCCGTGGTCATCGTGCTGATGGCCTTCAAGCCGACCGGACTCATTGCGGAGAAAGCCAGTGAACGTGTCTGACAACGTCTCTCAACCGATCACGCCATCCGCCGCAGAGACTGGCGGCCTGCGTCGCCGTCCGGCCGCCGTGCTCGCCATCGCAGCCGTGGCGTTGGTCGCCTATCTGTACTTCTTCCTGCATGCTGAATCGCAGATCGCCGTTGGCGTGCTGCTGGCCGTGGCCGTGGTGGCGTTGTTCGCAGCCGGAAAGCTGGGGCTGGTGAAAACCGTCGAACAAGCCGCCGCACATCGCCCCGGGCAATCGCGCCTCTGGGCACTGGGCGGTACGCTCGCACTGATCGTGCTGTTCCACGAGAGCCACTTCGTGCTGCTGATGCTGTGCGCCGTGCTGCTCTACACCACGGCATGCCTGGGCCTGACCGTGCAGTTCGGCTTTGCCGGTGTTTCGAACTTTGCCGGTGCAGCGTTCTTCGGTATCGGCGCCTACACCACGGCCGTACTGGCTGCGCACACGCCCATTCCGCATCTGCTGGTGATTGCGCTCTCTGGCATCGCAGCGGCCGTGATTGGCTCGCTGCTGATCGCGCCGGTGCTGCGTACACGCGGACACTACGCCGCGCTGGTGACCATTGCGTTCGGCATCCTGTTCAAGACCTTCCTCGAAGTCAACGACGTGCTAGGCGGCCCGCAAGGCTTGCAGGTTCCCGGCATGACGCTGTTCGGCTTCCAGTTCAACGAGGGCGTGACGCTGTTTGGCGTCGACATCTCGTTTTATGCGAGCTACGCGCTGCTGAGTCTGCTGATCTGCGCCGGTACGTTCGCAATCGTCAAGGCGCTGGAACGGTCGTGGGTGGGCCTGGCCATGGACGTGGTGCGCACCGATGAAACCGCTGCGGCCACGTTCGGCCTGCATATCGCGCGCTGGAAAGTCATCGCCTTCATGCTCGGCAACTTCTTTGCCGGGGTGGCCGGCAGTGTCTACGGCATGGTCACCGCGTTCGTGGCGCCCAACAACTTCACGTTCGCCGACTCGCTGCTGATGCTGTCGATCGTGATTCTGGGCGGCCTTGGCAATGTGGTGGGCCTGGTGCCCGCCGCCATCATCGTGCTGGTGCTGCCAGAGAAGCTGCAGTTCATCCAGGAATACCGCTTCCTGTTCTACGCGGCGCTGGTCATCGTGATCCTGTTGTTCCGCCCTGATGGCCTGATGCCCCGCAAGACGCGGCTGTTCTTCCCGCGAAAGGATGCGCAATGAGCCACGCAATGATCGAGGTACGCGACCTGACGATGCGCTTTGGTGGGCTGACCGCGCTGGACAAGCTGCAGTTGGAGATCCATCGCGGCGAGATCCTTGGCCTGCTGGGGCCCAACGGCTCCGGCAAGACTACGTTCTTCAATGTCCTGACCGGCATCTACAAGGCCACCGCAGGCACCATCACGCATGACGGCGAGCAGGTCATCGGCAAGACGCCGCAGCAGATCTACCGCAGCGGCGTGGCGCGCACGTTCCAGCGCTCGCGACTGTCGCTGCCGCTGACCGTGTTCGACAACATCGTGATCGGCGACTACCAGAACATGAGCCACGGTCTTGTGTTCAACCTGTTCCGCCGCAAGGCGTTCAAGGCCGAATACGACCGCTATGTGGAATCCGTGCTGGAACTGCTGAACATCTTCAGTCCGCCGCTGGCGGCGAGACTGTTCGAACCGGTGGAAACATTCACCATGATCGACCGCCGCCGTATCGAGGTGTGCCGCGCGCTGCTGAGCCGCCCGCGCCTGCTGCTGCTCGACGAACCCTCGGCAGGCATGACGCATGACGAGACCCACGAACTGATGAACGACATCCTGCAGGTGCGGGGCAAGTTGAAGGACCTGTCCGTCGTGCTGATCGAACACGAGATGAACGTGATCGAGCGGATCACGGATCGCTGCATCGTGCTGAACTACGGCAAGAAGATTGCCGAAGGCACCTACGCAGAGATCACCGCCGACCCCGACGTGCAGACCGCCTACCTGGGAGAGGAAGCCGCATGAGCCAGAGTGACACCACACTGCGCGTGGAAGGGCTGACCACGGGCTATGACAAGGTCAACGTGCTGCACGATGTGTCCATCGAGGTGCCGCCGGGCAAGATCACCTGCATCCTCGGCGCCAACGGCGCGGGCAAGAGCACGCTGATCCGTTCGATCCTCGGTCTCACGCCGCCGCGCAAAGGCCGCATCCTGTGGGATGGCGACGACCTCGCGGGCGAGAAGACGCACAACATCATCGCGCGCGGCATTGCGTGCATCCCGGAAGGCCGCAAGGTGTTTCCGCGCATGACCGTCGCCGAAAACCTCGCGCTGGGCGCTTTTCTCGAAGCGAATCCCGCCACGGTGCGCGAACGCATCGCCAATGTCTACGAGATCTTTCCGCGCCTGCGCGAGCGGTCTGGGCAACTCGCGGGCACGATGTCAGGCGGCGAACAGGCGATGGTGTCGATTGGCCGTGGGCTGATGGCACAGCCTCGCCTGCTGGTAATCGACGAGCCTTCGCTCGGCCTCTCGCCGCTGTACGTGAAAGAGAACTTCAAGGTCATCCAGCAGATCAACGCCCTGGGCATGACCGTGCTGCTCGTCGAACAGAACGCGCGCCAGACGCTGGCCATCGCGCACCACGGCTATGTGCTCTCGCAGGGCCGCGTAGTGGCGCAAGGTACGGCACAGGCGCTGCGCGAGAACGACGAAGTACGCGCAGCGTACTTCGGCTGACCCACGGATTTGAGGCAGACGATCATGGACGATTTTCTCGATTTTCCGGTGCGCACGCTGGCCACGATGATCGCGCAGCGCGATCTCACGGCGGAGACCGTGACACGCGCGGCGCTGGCCCGCATCGCGTCGCTGGAGCCGGGCATCCTGGCATGGCAACAAGTGGGCACCGACGCCGCGATTGCGCAGGCACGGGCCAACGACACCGTAGGCGGCACTGCCGCGCTGCAAGGCGTGCCCATCGGCGCCAAGGACCTGATGGATACGATCGACATGCCGACCACATACGGCTCGCCAATCTATCGCGGGCATCAACCAACCATCGATGCAGCAGCCGTGGCGCTGGCACGCGATGCGGGTGCAGTGATTGTCGGCAAGACGGTCACCACGGAATTCGCCACGTTCCAGCCTGGCCCCACGCGTAATCCGCGCGCGCCCGCAGATCGGCCCCATACACCGGGTGGATCGTCGAGCGGCTCCGCCGCAGCCGTGGCGGCTGGCATGGTGCCGCTCGCGTTCGGCACGCAGACCGCAGGCTCCGTGATCCGCCCTGCTTCGTACTGCGGCGTGATCGGCTACAAACCCACGCACGCCACGTTGCCGCTGGCCGGCATCAAGCCGCTATCGCCGAGTCTCGATACCGTTGGCGTGCTTGCGCGCCGCGTGGATGATGCCGCGTTGTTCATCGGCACGCTTGCGCGCGATGCATCGATTGCCAACGCGACACTGGCAGCACGCACACCGCTGCGCATCGGCGTCTGCCGTACACCGCACTGGGAGCGCGCGAGCGCCGACGCACGCGCCGCGCTCGACACCGCGGTGCGCGCACTGGAACGCGAAGGTGCCACCGTTCACGCATTCGACCTTCCCGCTGCATGCGAAGGCCTGACCGAAGCCCAGATGGACATCATGGCCTTCGAGGCCGTGGCCGCCTTTGCACCCGAGGCACGCAACCCATCAGCGCAGTTCAGCGCCGCGTTCGTGCGGCAACTCGAAGCGGGTCGCGCCGTATCGGGTGAACGCTTTCACGCAGCGCTGGCGCTGGCCGAGCGTGCACGTCTGGCACTCGCCGAAGCCCTGGCAGGGTTCGACGCCATCCTCGCACCCAGCGCGGAAGGCGAAGCGCCTGCGGGCCTGCAAGCCACGGGCGACCCGATCTTCTGCCGCATGTGGACGCTGCTCGGCACGCCGTGCGTGCATGTGCCGACGGGTACCGGTGTCACGGGCATGCCGGTGGGTGTGACCGTCACCGCCGCGCGCCATGCCGATGCACGCGTACTGGCCGTTGCCCATCAACTTGAGATGTCGCTGCAAGCGCGATAAGCGCCTGCCTTCCACGCATTCCGGAGCACAGATTGAATTTCACCGACTCGCCTTCCGCGCACGCAGAGATTGCAGGTACCGTACAGGATCACGTCGATGCCGCGCGACTGGCCGCATCGTTGGCCGCGCTGGCCCGCTTTGGCGGACGCGATGATGGCGGCGTCTCTCGCGAGACGCTGACCGATATCGACCTTGCCGCACGTCGCCACTTGATCGAACAGGCACGCGCACTCGGCTGTGAAGTCAGTACCGACGATTGCGGCAACCTGTTCTTCCGCCGCCCCGGTCGCGAAGACCTGCCTCCGGTGCTCACCGGCAGCCATGCCGATACCCAACCCGTCGGCGGCAAGTACGACGGCGCCTATGGCGTGTTGGCCGGACTCGAAGTCATCGCGGCACTTAACGCTGCCGGTGTCGAAACCCGGCGACCCATCGAGGTGGTGTCGTGGACCAACGAGGAAGGCAGCCGCTTCGGTCCCGGTGCCATGGGATCGAGTGCATTCGTCGATCCCGGTCGGCTGGCCATCTATCGCGACGCGGTGGATCCGGCTGGCGTGCGCTTTGGCGACGCACTGGATGCCGCGCTCACTGCCAGCGCCGATGTGCCGCGCCTGCCCATGCCGCGCCCGATGGCGGCCTGCGTCGAACTCCATATCGAACAGGGACCGGTACTCGAAGCCGCGAATGTGCCGCTGGGCGTGGTCACCGGCATCCAGGCCGTGCGCTGGTTCCGCGTGGACTGTGCCGGCACGATGGCCCATGCAGGCACCACGCCAATGGCCGTGCGACGCGATGCCATGGCCGTGGCCGTCGCCATCGCACAAGAGCTTTACGCGCTGGCACCGCGCGATGCCGCAGCAGGCAGCAACGAGTTGCGCCTCACGCTGGGCCGCTGGACCGTAGCGCCCAACTCGGTGAACACGATTCCGGGCCATGTGTCGTTCACGGTGGACATGCGTTGCCTCGATGACGCTGCGCTGGACCGCGCCGAAGCCGCACTGCGCGCTGCGTGCGTGCGTCATGCACAGGCGAGCGATGCCGTCACCGTGGAGCGATTCTTCCATCGCACGCCCACGCATTTTCCCGGCACCATGCTCGATGCGATCGAACGCGCGTGCACACGCGCCAGCGAACAGGCGGGCCGGGCCATGCCGATGCGGCTGACATCGGGCGCCTTCCACGACGCCATGTATCTGGCCGACCATTGCCCCACGGCGATGATCTTCGTCCCGAGCAAGGGCGGCATCAGCCACAATGCCGCCGAAGACACCGACGCTACCGAACTGTTCCTCGGGGCGAAGGCACTGGCTTACACTGTCGCGGAACTGGCCTGCCGCTGAAATCCCCGAGGCTCCGGCGCCCGGCCTCCGCCCCCACCGATATCGACCGCATGGCAAAGACCGCGCGCCCCACTCCCGAACCGGCCGACAGCAAGTCGGCCACGCTGACGCTTGGCGTCAAACTGCGCCACGCCCGGCTGGTTGCCGGCTACACGCTGCTGCAACTGGCCGGCAAGGCCGGCTGCTCCGAAAGCCTGATCTCCAAGGTCGAGCGCGGATTGGCCACGCCGTCCTTCACCACGCTGCACCGGCTGGCTGTGGCGCTGGACACCAACATCGGCACGCTGACCAGCGAAGAGGAACCCAACCAGTCGCCCATCCTGCGCAACGGCGAACGCCCCGTCATCCGCGCAGGCGGCGTGGCATTGGAACGCGTGGTATTGCCCAAGCGCGGCGGGCTGCTGCAGGCCAACATCCACATCGTCTGGCCCGGTCAGGCCAGCGACGGGCAGATCGAGCATCAGGGCGAGGAAGTGGGCTATGTGCTTGAAGGACACCTTGAACTGATGCTTGGCGACGACATCCACCGGATCGGTCCCGGCGACGCCTTCACGTTTTCCAGTCAGGTGCCGCACGGCTATCGCAATGTTGGCGACGTGGTAGCGCGTGTGCTCTGGGTGAACTCCCCAGCCACGTTCTGAGTATTCCGAGTCCGGACAGATCGATGCGGCGCGGCCGGTATAATCCGCCGCTGCTAGTCATTACCCAACACGCGTTGTCTGGATCTGTCATGCCTCAAACCTGCGCAGCGGTGCCGCGCCTCCGAAACATCGATCGCCGGAACGCCGCGCGAACCCTCCTGAACGCGGCGCTCGCATTGGTCGTCACGGCAAGCGGCCTGGCTACGGCCCCGGCGCTTGCCGATACCAGCTTTCCCGCCAAGCCGATCCGCCTGGTGATTCCGTTCCCGCCGGGCGGCGGTACCGACATCCTGGCGCGCCTTGTGGCCAACCAGGTATCGCAGTCCACCAAGTGGACGTTCGTGCCGGACAACAAACCCGGCGCGGGCGGCACGCTGGGCATTGCGGAAGTCGTACGCGCGGCGCCCACCGGCTACGAACTCGTGATGGGCCAGAAAGACAATCTCGTCGTGGCACCGTGGCTCTACAAGACCGTCTCGTACGTGCCGTCGCGTGACCTGATCGCGATCAGCCACGTTGGCTACACCCCGATCGTCATCGTCACCTCGGCCAATTCGAAGTACAAGACGCTGGCCGATGTGGTGGCCGCCGCGAAGTCGCATCCGGAATCCATCAAGTACGGTTCGCCCGGCAACGGCACCACGATCCACCTGGCCGCCGAGATTTTCAGCCAGGCTGCCGGCATCAAGCTGCTGCACGTGCCATACAAGGGCTCGAACGCCGCGATGATGGACGCCATGGCGGGCAACGTGGACCTGATGGTGGCATCCGTCCCCTCGGCCCTTGCACAAGTGAAGGCCGGCAAGCTGCGCGCGCTGGCCGTGACATCGGCCAGCCGCAGCACGTCGCTGCCCAATGTGCCCACCGTGGCGGAGAGCGGCTACAAGGACGTTGACGTCAGTACCTGGTACGGGATCTTCGCGCCGGCCAAGACGCCGGCCAGCGTGGTGGAACGCATCGGTGCCGAAGTCAACAAGGTACTCGCCACGCCTGAAGTCATCCAGGCCATCCACGACCAGGGCGCCGAGGCCAAGCTCATGACGCCGAAGCAATTCTCCGATCTGGTGGATAGCGACTACCGGAAATGGAAATCCATCGTCGAACGATCGGGCGCACGGGTGGAGTAATTGGGAAGGGCCTGAAATACTGACTGGGCCGGGCGGAAAGAGCGTACAGTCGTCAGATAGACGAACAGGAGCACGCAATGGACAATCACCCGGCCGCCAACAGCAAGGGTTTCGATCTCTATCCGCTGGTCTACAAATGCGAGCCGCCGCGCGAATGGCACGAGCGCCGGCCGGATCGGTCGTACAAGGCTTCCGTGGTGATCTGCCGCGAAGGCGTACAGCCATCCGCAGACAATGGCCGGGTCTTCCACGTTCCCGTGACGCAATGGGGAAACGTGGGCGAAGCCAAGCGCGCAGCCGTGCAGCACGGCTCCGACATCATCGACGGACTGGTGCCCGGCGAGTCGGTGGCAGGACTGTGAGGGCGGGACGATAAAGATGTGCAGGACGACCCGGGCAGGACGCCATCGCCCGGGCTGAAAACGCCGGTCGGCGAATTGCCTAGATACCGAACTCGGGCCCACCGTATTGGGCCAGCAGCGATTCGATCAGCGCCATGTCCTGCGTTTGCGGCGTGCGGTCTTCCACCGCACGCGACGGACCGCAATAGGTAGCGGTGACGTGGCGGCGCACCATCAGCACACCACCTTCTGGCGGGCTCACGTCAACCACGGGCCAGGGAGTATGCCGATAGCTACCGGCAACCCAGCCCGCAGGCGTGAGATGCAATTCTTCCCATTCCTCGCTGGTCGACATTGGCTGCGCCATCAGTTCTTGTGGCGGTAGTTGATGCGGCCCTTTGTCAGGTCGTAGGGCGACATTTCCAGCGTCACGCGATCGCCAGCCAGCACGCGAATGCGATTCTTCTTCAGGCGTCCGGACGAATACGCCCAGACTTCGAAGCCGTTTTCCAGGATCACGCGAAAGCGATTGTCGGGCAGGACTTCAGATACCTTGCCGCCAAATTCCACCAGTTCTTCTTTAGCCAAAAATGCTCCTTGTTGTGGCGGAGCGGGTCAGGGTGCAGCACGCACATGCCTCATGCCCTGAGGCATGCGATGTTCCTTGCTTTCCTGGCAGCCGGTCGCCATTGCAGAAATCAGTGATCGGTGCCGCCTCTCGCCCGAATGGCAAATCGCGAAAACCGAACTGTCGTGAGGGAGGCCTTGCTTGCACAACCGGCGCCGGTATTGGCGAATCGGTTGCGGAGCGGACGCGCCGCTGGGCGGGGTGAGGTTTGCCGGCGACTGTCGCCGTGAACAGACCGGGCACAAGCCCGATCGACCGCTATTGCTCTTCTAGTGATGTTGTCTTGCGGCCGGCGCGCGATGTTCGACACATGTCGATGAAGGGAGCGCTGGCGAATCATACCACCTATGGGGGGAGCCCACCGGCCCCCACCCATTCGTGGCGGCGGCTTCTGCGCGGAACCCAGGCAGGTTGTGCAGCCGACCGCACGTGCGTCACCGTAAATTCGCCGAAGCCGTGTTGACAGCCTTTGCGGTTACGGGTATAAAAACTCCCGCAAGATCTTCAAGCAGCAACCCGAAGCACAAGGTGCCAGCCCTCTGTGGCGCCACTTTTCTCCATGTTTCTTCCTTGATCGTCATGCCTCGCTAACAGTTATCGGTTGGCGAGAATCTATTTTTTAAGGAATCCGCACATGGAAACCGGCACTGTTAAGTGGTTCAACGACTCGAAGGGTTTTGGCTTCATCACCCCGGACGCAGGCGGTAACGACCTGTTCGCTCACTTCTCGGAAATCCAGGGCAACGGCTTCAAGTCGCTCCAGGAAGGCCAGAAGGTTCGCTACGTCGCAGGCGTTGGCCAAAAGGGCCCGGCAGCGACCAAGATCGAGCCGATCTAAGTCTCTGAGTCGTACCGCTGTAAGAAAGAATCCCGGCCCTGCCGGGATTTTTTTCGCCTGTCGATCGATCAGTGCCGTGCGCAGGTCGATCCCCGCGCGCTACCGCCCGAGTTGCCTGACGAAAAGCTCGGCCAGCATGCGTGCCGACGTGCCCAGTGGCATGGCGCGCAGTCGGATCAGGCCCGCCTGCATGGCGGGCGGTAGTGGAGACAGGGCAGAGAAAGCCTGCAGGCCGTTGCTGTAGAGCGGATCGGCCAGCAACCGCGTGGGGCAGTAGCCGATCGCATCGGTGCGCCGCATCAGTTCCGTCATCAGCGTTGGCGATGTGCACGCCGTGATTCGGTGCGGCACAGGCAGGCCGCTCGCCCGCAACCATGCCAACAGCGTTTCGCTCTGGCTGCCCGGCGAGAGGTTCAGCGTCCACTGGGCGTCCGCCAATGCGTCCCAGTGCGTCGCGCCGGCCAGCGGATGCCCCACTCTGCCGGCGGGAACGGCGGTCACCGCCAGCAGCGGCTCGAAAGTGAGCTCGGGCGGAAGGTCCTCTGGATCGGCAATGGCAATGGCGAAGTCCAGCCGCCCTTCGATCAGACGCGGAATCAGGTCGGCAAGAAAGCCCTCGCTCAACGACAGTGTCGCGTCGGGCTGCCGAGCCGTGAAAGCCTCCCAGACCCGGGGCAGCACATCGAGCGCCAGCAAAGGCGTGACGGCGGCGGTCACATGCGCGCCGGCCCCACCCTGCAGCGCCCGAATCTCGTCACGCGCCCGTTCCAGAGACGCCAGCGCCAGCCGCGCGTTGGTCAGCAGCACGCGTCCCGCCGCCGTGAAATCCACGCCCTTGTGGCTGCGCACCAGCAGCTCCGTCCCCACATCGTCTTCCAACTCGCGCAACGCCTTGGTCAGCGCGCTCTGGCTGAGATGCAGGCTGCGGGAGGCCGCGCGGATGGTGCCGCTTTCGGCAACCTGGACAAGGGCTCGGAGCTGATGCTGGCGCATGGCAAGGACTCGCGGATGTCGGGAGGGGGTGAACACCATGGGTGTTCACCTCGGAAAATATACCGCTAATTGGTTTTCGTCGTGGGCCATATGATGGAGCAGACCAAATCGCTCGCCATTGCCCATGAACCAAGCGACACACGCCACCCTCAGTACTCCCGATGCAGACAGCATGACGGCTTGGCGTCACCAGTTTCATCGCCATCCCGAACTGGGCTTTGAAGAATTCCGGACCAGCGCCTTTGTCGCGGAGAAGCTGAAGACGTGGGGCTATGACGTCACCACCGGCATTGCGGGGACAGGACTCGTCGGGCGGCTGCGCTTCGGCAATGGCGGTCCCCGCCTCGGTCTGCGTGCCGAGATGGACGCGCTGCCGATCCAGGAAGCCACGGGTCTGCCATGGGCCAGCGAGGTGCCCGGCAAGATGCACGGATGCGGACACGACGGCCACACGGCCATGCTGCTGGGCGCGGCGCAGCATCTGGCAGCCATGCAGCAACAGGGCGTGGACTGGAACGGCACGCTGCACCTGATCTTCCAGCCGGCGGAGGAGCTGGGCGGCGCTGGTGGAGCGCGGCGGATGATGGACGAAGGTCTGTTCGACAACTTTCCGTGCGATGCCGTGTTCGCCATGCACAACTACCCGGGACGCCCAGTGGGACGCTTCTATGTGACAGATGGCGCGTTCATGGCTTCATCCGACCGTGCAGTGATTACCTTCCACGGCGTCGGCGGCCACGGCGCCATGCCGCAACTGGCGGCCGATCCGACCATTGCCGCCGCGTCAACCGTGATGGCGCTGCAAAGCATCGTCGCGCGCAATGTCGATCCGCAGGCCGCCGCCGTCATTACCGTGGGGCGCCTTGAGGCGGGCACCACGTACAACATCATCCCTGAATCAGCCGAACTGGAACTGAGCATCCGCGCCTTGCAGCCGGACGTGCGCGCGCTACTCGAGCGGCGCATCCACGAGGTAGCTGCCGGCCAGGCTTCGACGTTCGGGCTGAGGCATACCGTCATCTATGAACGCGGCTATCCCGTGCTGGTGAACACCGGGCCAGAGACAGCGCTCGCCGTGAAGGTCGCGCGCAAGCTGTACGGCGACGATTGCGTCGATGACGATGCCACGCCGCTCTGC
Organism: Cupriavidus sp. SW-Y-13; assembly: GCF_009793345.1. Lineage (NCBI taxonomy): Bacteria > Pseudomonadati > Pseudomonadota > Betaproteobacteria > Burkholderiales > Burkholderiaceae > Cupriavidus > Cupriavidus sp. SW-Y-13. Next base: position 2,532,821 of record NZ_WHLX01000002.1, on the reverse strand, counting down.
GCCAGCGAAGACTTCGCCTACATGCTGGCGGAGCGGCCCGGCTGCTACCTGATGATCGGCAATGGCGACAATGGCCACGCGGACGGTGTGCCGACCGGCCCGTGCAGCGTGCACAACCCTTCCTACGATTTCAACGACCGCTGCCTGGATACGGGCGCGGCATTCTGGGTGGCACTTGCCACCGAATTCTTCCACCCCACCGCCTGACTGCCATGAACCCGATTCGCCGAATGCTTGCCCGCTGCACGTTTGCCGCTGTCGCCACGGTTGGCCTGTTCGCCACACCCGGCGCGAGCGCGGCGGACGCGTATCCCTCCAGACCGGTGGTGCTGATGGTGCCGTATCCGGCTGGCGGACTCTCCGATGCGATTGCACGCAGCATGAACGCGCGCCTCTCGAAGGCGCTGGGCCAGCCCGTGGTGATCGAGAACCTGGGCGGCGTCAGCGGCGCCATGGCGGCACAGAAGGTATTGAACGCGCCTGCCGACGGCTACATGATCTTCCTCGGCTCGCCCAACGAGGTCATCCTTGCGCCGCTCTCGAACGCGGCGGTCAAGCTGCGCACCGAAGACTTCCGGCTGCTGACGCCGGTAACCGTCAACCGGCTGGTGATGGTGGCGCGGCCCGACCTGCCGGCGCGCACAGTCGATGAGGTCATCGCGCTCGCCAAGGCCAATCCTGCCAAGCCGCTGACGTATGGCAGCGTCGGTCCAGGTTCGATGTATCACCTTGTGACCGAAGACATGGCAACGCGTACACACATCGGCGTCAGCCATATCCCGTACAAAGGCATGGCACCGCTCGTCCAGGACCTGGCCGGGAAGAATGTCGATTTCGCGATCCTTCCTTATGCCACCAGTTTCCGTGGCCTGGCAGACCAGGGCAGGCTGAAACTCGTAGGCTGGGCGGGAAACAGCCGCAGCAAGACCGATCCGGCCATTCCGGCCTTCGGTGAAGGCACGCAGTTGAAGGATTTCGACCAGGCAACCTGGGCCGGGATCATGGTCAAACAGGGCACGCCGGAAGCGGTGGTCACGCGCCTGCATCAGGCCCTCGTCGAGACGCTGCAAGATCCGCAGGTAGCCAGCGGCCTGGAAGCAACGGGCGCGGAAGTGGCCAAGCCAAGCTCCCTGGCAGACGCCCAGCGCTTCCTGCAGGCGGAGACCGGAAAATTCCGCGCTATGGCGAAGCGGATCAATCTGCAGCCGCAATAAGCGCTTCCGGACCGAGCATCTCGCGCTCAGGGTCCGCGCAGTTCAGTCAGGCTCTTTCCCGTCCAGCGCTTGAGCGCGCGACGAAAATTCGCGGTGTCGCTGAAGCCCAGCAGCATCGCGATATCGTCGCCGCTCATCCTGGTCGTCTTCAGGTATTCCGTCGCCAGCGAACGCCGGACGTCATCGACGATGGCGACAAATGAAGTGCCTTCCGCATCGAGCCGTCGACGCAATGTCCGGCTCGTCATATTGAATGCGCTGGCAACCGCCTCCATCGACGGAAACTCTCCGGGGCTTCGCATCAGGAACTGGTAGACCTCCCCCGATGCGCCAAGCGATGTCTTGGCTTGCCCGATCAGCCGGTCGCAGGTTTCCTGCAAGACTGCCGCAGTATGCCGATGCGCTAGCTGCGGCTTCTGGTCGAGGATCGTGCTGTCGTAGATGAGTTCGCAAACTTCCTGGTCGAAGGCACAAGGGCAGCACAGATATTCGGCGTAGACCGCAGCATGGGGCGGCGCCGGGTACGAGAAGTTCGCCTGCACAGGCGGGCAACTCTTCCCGGCCACGTCCTGCAAGTGCGTGACGTGCTGCGTGAACTGCTGCTCCAGCAGGAACTGCTGGACCTCACGGGATTGATTCGACGCGAAGGCATCGGGGAACGTCCACACACCCCGGTCTGGATATTCCGTCCAGGCGATGGTCAACGTCGGCGTGGCAAGTCGGTGGTATTTGACCCCGAGCCTGAAATAGTCGCGCAGCGACAGGCACGACATCAGCGCGTATCCATACATCCCGTAGGCGGAGAGATGCAGCCGGGACCCCGTCCGGAAAGGTGTCGCAGGGTCGGACGACAAGGCCACGGCATTGCTGCAGACGGCGGCGTACTGTCGCACGGAAGTCAGCACCGCGGCATCGTAGATCTCATCCGGTTCGATGCCGGACCCTTTCAAACTGTCGACGGGTTCGATGCCTTGCTCGGCCAGCACCTCGACCAATGCCGCGATCTTGTACGGCGCGTGCACGCGCTCATTGGGAAGCGATAGTTTCGACGTCACGGCTTTGTTCCAGTTTGTCCTGCAAGGACTCCCTCTTGTCCGGAAATGACCTTACGGGGCGCATCCTATCTCACTACTATCCGTATCACAAGATTCGGGCGAGCGCGGACTGGCGCCGCCCGAAGGACACTGGAGACAAGCCTTGAGCAGCAACCGCAAAGTCATCATTTCCTGCGCCGTGACGGGCTCGGCACATGTACCGTCGATGTCGGAATACCTCCCCATCACACCTGCCGAGATCCGTGCCCAAGCACTGGAAGCCGCGCAAGCCGGGGCCGCCATCCTGCATCTGCACGCGCGCAACCCATCCGACGGCCGCCCCACCCCGAAACCGGAAGTCTTCCGGGAGTTCGTGCCCGATATCGCGCGTGAAACCGACGCGGTCATCAACATTTCCACGGGCGGCAGCACGCGCATGTCACTCGACGAGCGACTGGCCTATGCGCGCGTCGCCCGCCCGGAGATGTGCTCGCTGAACATGGGTTCGATGAACTTCTCGCTGCATCCGGTTGCCGAGAAGATGACGTCATGGCGCTTCGATTGGGAAAAGGAATACGTCGAAGGCATGGAGGACATGATCTTCCGCAACACGTTTCGGGACATCAAGAACATCCTGACCGAGTTCCGCGACCACGGCACACGCTTCGAATTCGAGTGCTACGACGTGGGCCACCTTTACAACCTCGCCCACTTCATCGACGCGGGCCTGATCAAGCCGCCGTTCTTCATCCAGTCTGTGTTCGGCATCCTGGGTGGTATCGGCGCCGACCCCGAGAACCTGTCCCTGATGCGTGCCACGGCCGACAGGCTTTTCGGCCGCGAGAACTATCACTTCTCGATACTCGGCGCAGGCCGCCACCAGATGCCGCTCGTCACCATGGGCGCCATCCTGGGTGGGAACGTTCGCGTGGGGCTCGAGGACAGTGTCTACCTATCCAAGGGCGTAAAGGCGAAAAGCAATGCGGAACAGGTGCGCAAGATCCGGCGAATCCTGGAAGAGCTTTCCTTCGAAATCGCCACGCCCGCCGAGGCGCGGCAAATGCTGTGCCTCAAAGGCAGGGACGCCGTTTCGTTCTAATCATCCCGCTTCATTTCTATCGTCCCATGCGCAAGGCCGGACGCCTGCTACCAGCATCCGGCCATAACAACAAAAGCCATGGGATCCACACCGGAGACAACTCATGACAACGAACACCGCTGAGCGCAGTGCCGATGGCCTGCATGCGCGCGCCACGCGCAAAGCCATGCTGCGACTCATCCCGATCCTGTGCGGGATCTACTTCCTCTCGTTCATCGATCGAACCAATGTGGCGCTGGCCAAGGCCCATCTCGCGGCAGACCTCGGCATCAGCGCCGCCGCGTATGGGCTGGGCGCCGGCATTTTCTTCCTGGGCTACGCACTGCTGGAAGTGCCCAGCAACCTCATCGCGCATCGCATCGGACCGCGCCGCTGGATCGCGCGCATCGCGGTCACCTGGGGCGCATTGTCGGCGGGCATGATGTTCGTGCAGGGGGAATGGTCGTTCTATGCGCTGCGTGTGCTGCTTGGCATCGCGGAAGCGGGCCTGTTCCCGGCGCTGATGTATATGGTCACGCTGTGGTTCGCGCCCAAGGATCGCGCGGTTGCGGTCGGCTGGATCTATACGGCCCCGGCGGTGGCGCTCATCATTGGCAATCCCATCGGCATCGGCCTGATGCAACTGGATGGTCTTGGCGGACTGCATGGATGGCAATGGATGTTCCTGCTCGAAGGGCTGCCCACGGTGTTGATCGGCTGCATGCTCTACTTCATCCTGCCGGATCGCCCGACCGATGTGAAATGGCTGACGCCCGAGGAAAGCCGTTCGCTGGAGGCGCACGCCGTGATCGACGCGCATGGCCACGCCCATCTGTTCTCCGGCGACTGGGTGTCGGCGCTCAAGAGACCCACCACGCTCTGCATCAGCCTGATTTACTTTCTGAACCAGATTGCGTTTGTGGGGCTGTACTTCTTCACGCCCTCCATCGTCTCGCAGATGAACGTGAAGTCTCCGGTGCTGATCGCCATCCTGTCGAGCAGCGTGGGCTTTGGTTTTCTGATTGGCGTCTTGCTGCTGCCGCGCATCCATCGCCGGATGCACAGCGACTGTGTCTACCTCGGCATCCTGACCATGGGAGTGGTCGTGGCAGCTTCCGCATTTATCTCCACGTCGAATGAGACCGCGCAGATCGCACTGCTGGCAGCGGCAGGATTCTTCGGCGGCGGCGTGTTGCCGTCCTACTGGTCCATCGCCATGAAGCGTCTGCACGGCGTTCAGGCGGCCGCCGGGCTGGCGTTCATCAATACCATCGGTCTGCTCGGCGGATTTGTCGGTCCCTATCTGTTTGGCCTCGCCGAGACCGCGACCGGCAAGAGTTCCAGCGGCTTCTACGTGATCCTGGCTGCCGCAGTACTGGGCCTCATCCTGATTCCGATGCTCGCCCGCGCCATCCGGACCGAAGGCCACCCGGTGGCTTCCGGCGACGCGGCGGCGGAACTGCATAACTCCGGGTCACGCACGATCACCAAGGCTAACGCCTGAAACTTAGCAAGCAGCACACAAGAGAGGCAGTCATGAAGCTAGCAGGACAGGTCGCGATCATCACGGGCGCGGCACAGGGAATTGGCGCGGCAACGGCCCGCAAGTTTGCGCAGGAAGGCGCCATTGTCGTGCTATGCGACCTCAAGCAGGATGCCGTGGGCGAGGTGGTCGCTGCCTGTCGGGAAGACGGCGCGACCGCCATCGGATTCGGCCTGGACGTGGCGAATCCCGCCGCCGTATCCGACATGGTTGCAGAAGTGGTCGCCCAGTTCGGACGCGTGGATATCCTGGTGAACAACGCCGGCATTACGCGCGATGCCAAGCTCCAAAAGATGACGACCCAGCAGTTCGATGACGTCATCGACGTCAATCTCCGCGGCGTATTCCATGTCACGCAGGCGGTGGTGGACGGCATGGTGGAGCGCGGTTCGGGCGTCATCCTCAATGCCAGTTCCGTGGTGGGCCTCTATGGCAATTTCGGTCAGACAAACTACGCCGCCGCCAAGTTTGGCGTCATCGGCTTCACCAAGACCTGGAGCCGCGAACTGGGGCCGAAGGGCATCCGCGTGAACGCCGTGGCGCCGGGCTTCATCGAGACGCCCATCCTGTCCACCGTGCCCGACGAGGTCCTGGAAAAGATGCGCCATCAGGTGCCGTTGCGTAGATTGGGAAAGCCGGAAGAAATCGCTAATATCTACGCCTTCCTTGCCAGCCCTGACGCAAGCTATATCAACGGCGCCGTCATCGAAGCATCCGGTGGCATGACGCTCTGATTGCGTGCCCTACAACATGAGGAGACACATATGAACGCACTGGCACTGCTACGGCCACGCCCTGGTCTGCGTGTGCTAATCACGGGCGGCGGCTCCGGCATCGGTGCCGGCATCGCCGAAGCCTTTCTCCAGGCCGAGGCCAACGTCTACGTCTGCGACGTCGACGGCGCCGCGCTCGAATCGCTGAAAGCGGCGAACCGCACGTTGCACACGGGCATCGCCGATGTCGGCAAACGGGAGGACGTTGAAAGCATCGTGGCCGATGCCGGCGCCAGGCTGGGCGGGATCGATATTCTCGTCAACAACGCGGGCATTGCCGGGCCCACCGGTGGCGTCGAAACTATCGATCCACTGGAGTGGGAACGCACCGTCACAACGAACCTGAACAGCCAGTTCAACTTTGTGCGCGGGGTGGTACCGCTGATGAAGCAGACCTCGGACTGCCCCGGCATCATCGCCATGTCGTCCGTCGCAGGCCGTCTCGGATACGCCTACCGTACGCCCTACGCCGCAACAAAATGGGCCATTGTCGGCATGGTGAAATCACTGGCCATCGAACTCGGACCCAGCAATGTCCGCGTCAACGCCATCCTGCCCGGCGTGGTGCAAGGCGAGCGCATGGACCGCGTCATCGCAGCGAGAGCCGAATCGCTCAGTATCGGCTTCGACGCGATGCGCGAACAGTATCTCCAGAAAATCTCGCTGCGCCGCATGGTGACCGTGGAAGACATCGCAGCCATGACGCTGTTCCTGGCATCGCCCGCTGCACACAACGTTTCCGGACAGGCCATCAGTGTCGATGGCAACGTCGAATATCTCTGATCCCGTGCCGAAGAATTGCGCGATGAATTAGCCCCTTCCTATCGATTCAATAAATTTGAACAACTATGACAGCGAACCCCCGTTTTTCTACGGCGGGGCCACCGCTATAGTTCAACCCATGGACAGCGCAGCAACGCAACGAAGCCAAGCCAGCGCTGCCCGATAAAACCTCAAACTTATTGAATACCTTTTATTCCGGAGAATCACCATGTCGAACGCCAACAACGCCAAGCTGGAAGTCCTGACCCCGCGCAATAGCCAACTGATCTTCATCGACCATCAGCCGCAAATGGCCTTCGGTGTGCAGTCGATGGACCGCCAGACCATGAAGAACAACGTCGTGGGCCTGGCCAAGGCAGCCAAGATCTTCGACGTGCCGACCACGATTACCACCGTCGAGAGCGAATCGTTCTCCGGCTATACCTACCCCGAACTGCTCGACGTGTTCCCCGGCAAGGAAACGCTCGAACGCACTTCGATGAATTCCTGGGATGACCAGAAGGTGCGCGACGCACTGGCCGCGAACGGCCGCAAGAAAATCGTCGTCGCCGGTCTGTGGACCGAAGTCTGCAACACCACGTTTGCCCTGTGCGCCATGCTCGAAGGTGACTACGAGATCTACATGGTGGCCGATGCCTCCGGCGGCACCACCAAGGAAGCGCACGACTATGCGATGCAACGCATGATCCAGGCTGGCGTGGTGCCGGTGACGTGGCAACAAGTGCTGCTCGAATGGCAGCGTGACTGGAAGAACAAGGAAACGTACGACGCCGTGACGAGCCTGGCCAAGGAACACTCGGGCGCCTACGGCATGGGCATCGACTACGCCTACACGATGGTGCACAAGGCCGCGCAACGCACGCAGACGACGCATGAGTCGATTGCTCCGGTGCATGCGCCGGTGATCGAGCGCTAAGCCAAATCGAGCAAGAAGAAACCAGAATCCGCAATCGTTGGATGCCGGTTCTCCGGAATGAAGGCTGCACGCCGGTATGGATGCAGCCTTCATTTTTTTCCATGCACCGAAACACCCCTAGGGTAAATACCAGTCACGACCCGCTTGGCTAACGCCGACGTTCTCCCTATGATTTATCACATGATCACTTATCGATCGATAATCATCAGAAGGAGGCAAACATGGGACTCACGAAACTGGCCCACTACTCGGTCCGCACGCACGATCTGGAGCGTTCCTGCGCGTTCTACGAACGGGTGCTCGGGTTCCGGCGCGGCTACCGGCCGCCTTTCGATTTTCCCGGCGCGTGGCTCTACATGGGCGACGACGAGCGCGATTTCGGGACCGTGCACATCATCGGCATCGACCCGAACAATCCGTCCGGGCTGTCTGCATATCTCGGTGACAAGGCATTGCCCGCCGCCGGTACGGGAACGGTAGACCACATCGCCTTCCTCGCCACCGGCGTCGCCCGGATGTGGACCACCCTTCGCACCGAAGGCATCCCGTGGCGCGACCGCACCGTGCCCAGTCTCGGGCTGCATCAGGTGTTCATCGAAGACCCCTCGGGCGTCACCATCGAACTCAACTATCCGGCCGAGGAAGTGGCGGCCCTTACCCCGCCCGCGCAAGACCAGCACCAAGCAGGAGTAACAGCATGAGCGCAGTGCAAACCTCGCAGCGCAAGGCCATCGTGATTGGCGGCTCGGTAGGTGGATTGTTCGCCGCCAACCTGCTGTCGCGCAGCGGTTGGAACGTCGAGATATTGGAACGCACGCCCGAGGCGCTCACAGGCCGTGGCGCAGGCATCGTCACGCATCCCGAGCTGTTCGAAGCGTTGGCCGCCGCAGGCGTGGAAGTCGATGACAGCATCGGCGTGTCCGTCAATACGCGGATCACGCTTGCACTGGACGGCAGCACCGTCTCGCAAAGGCAAATGCCGCAGACACTGACGGGCTGGGGCAAGATGTACGAAGTTCTCGGCAAGGCATTCACCGGCATCTATCGCACTGGTGCCCATGTCATGCGCGTCGCATCGTACGCCGACCATGCCGAGGTCACGCTTGCCGATGGTTCGACGCATCGCGCGGACATGGTGATTGCCGCCGATGGGTTCCGCTCCAGCGTGCGCGAGCAACTGCTGCCCGACGCGCGCCTTGAATATGCGGGGTATATCGCGTGGCGCGGGCTCGTCAATGAGGGCGACCTGACCCCGCCCACGCATGCGGCGATCTTCGACAAATTCGCATTCTGCCTGCCGCCGCGCGAACAGATTCTCGGCTATCCCGTGGCGGGCGAGCACAACAGTACGGCTGCTGGCGCGCGCCGCTACAACTACGTCTGGTATCGGGCGACGAGCGAAGACGAGCTGGCGAACCTGTTGACCGATGCCCATGGCAAGTGCTGGTCGACTGGCATCCCGCCTGGCCTGATCCGTCCTGATGTCATCGCCGATATGGAAAGCGCCGCTACCGACCTGCTCGCGCCGCAATTCGCCGAAGTGGTGGCACGCACGGCACAGCCGCTGTTCCAGCCCATATACGACCTGACCGTGTCGCGGATGTCATTCGGCCGCGTTGCCTTGCTGGGCGATGCCGCCTTCGTAGCGCGTCCGCACTGCGGCATGGGTGTCACGAAAGCGGCTGGCGACGCCATCGCGCTGGTCCGCGCATTGGAAGGCAACGCTACCGTCGAAACAGGTCTCGATGCATACAGCGCGGAGCGGGTACAGGTGGGCCGGGCCATCGTGGAGCATGCGCGACACCTTGGCGCCTACATGCAGGCGCAACTGAAGAGTGACGAGGACCGTGCCTTGGCCGAGCGCTACCGTACGCCGGAAGCGGTCATGCGCGAGACCGCCGTGTCACGCCGGTTCTAAGCATCCAGACAGAACATAAGGAGACAACATGCCTCAAGTCGCCCCCCACGCCATCTCGGCCGGCACCCACTACGGCACTGACGCCGACGATGCGAACCCGCCGTTCGTTCCACATCCAATGCTTGCGCGCGCCGACTTCCAGACGCTGCACAGCGCTCGCCGACGCTTTTCGTGGACGCTGACTGCGATCATGCTGATTGCGTACTTCGGCTTTATCCTGACGCTGGCGTTCCGTCCCGACCTGTTGGCCATCCCACTCGTTGCCGGGCAGCCGATGAGCGTCGGCATTCCGGTCGGCTTCGGCATGTTCGCCTTCACGTTTGCGCTGGTTGCGGTGTATGTCTATCGCACCAATACGGTCTATGACCGCATGATCGACAATGTCCGCGCCGGAGTGCAATCATGAGCCGCATCCTCTGCGCCGCCATCACCATGGGGTTGGCGACCCCTGTCCTCGCCGCCACCCCGGCCGTCGGTCAAGGTCTCAATGTCATCGCCATCGGGATGTTCCTGGTGTTCGTCGTCGCCACACTCGCCATCACGAAGTGGGCCGCGCGGCGCAACAACAGCGTGGCGGACCACTATGCAGCAGGCGGCAAGATCACCGCGATGCAGAATGGCTGGGCCATCGCGGGCGACTACATGTCCGCCGCCTCGTTGCTCGGCATCTCGGCACTGGTGTTCACCAGCGGCTACGACGGATTGATCTACTCGATCGGCTTTCTCGCAAGCTGGCCGATCATCCTGTTCCTGATTGCGGAGCCACTGCGTAACCTCGGACGCTATACGCTGGCCGATGTGCTGTCGTACCGGCTCAAGCAACGGCCCATCCGTGCGTTCTCGGCGTCCAGCTCCATCGTGATCGTGCTGCTCTATCTGGTCTCGCAAATGGTGGGTGCCGGCAAGCTGGTGGAACTGCTGTTCGGATTCAACTACACCTCGGCGGTCGTACTCGTCGGCGTGCTGATGGTGGTCTACGTGTTCTTTGGCGGCATGCTGGCCACCACGTGGATCCAGATCATCAAGGCCGTGATGCTGCTGGCCGGTTGCGCGTTCATGGCCTTCATGGTGATGAGCCGCTTCGGGTTCAGCCTGAACAACCTGTTCGATCACGCCATCACCGCCCATGGCAAGCACGAAGCCATCATGCGCCCCGGCGGCCTGGTCTCCGATCCCGTATCGGCGGTATCGCTCGGCCTCGCGCTGATCTTCGGCACGGCGGGCCTGCCGCACATCCTGATGCGCTTCTTCACGGTGAACAACGTGAAGGCCGCGCGAAAGAGCGTGCTGTACGCCACCGGCATCGTCGGCACGGGTTACGCGCTGATCATCGTGATCGGATTCGGCACCATTGCACTGGTGTCGCAGGACCCGCTCTATCACAACAGCAACGGCGCGATCATCGGCGGCCTCAACATGGTGGCGGTGCATCTCGCGCATGCAGTCGGTGGCAACGTGTTCCTCGGATTCATCTGCGCGGTAGCGTTCTCCACGATTCTGGCCGTGGTGGCAGGGCTGACGCTGGCCGGATCTTCTGCCATCTCGCATGACCTGTATGCCACGGTGATTCGCAAGGGACAGGCGTCCGACAAGGACGAGATGCGGGTCTCTCGCATCACCACGTTGGTGCTCGGTGTGCTGTCGATCTTGCTGGGCATCCTGTTCGAGAAGCAGACCATCGCGTTCATCGTCAGCCTGACGTTCTCGATTGCCGCGAGTTCCAACTTCCCGGTGCTCCTGCTGTCGATCTACTGGCGTGGGCTCACGACACGCGGCGCGGTGGTGGGCGGCACGATGGGCCTCGTCACGGCGGTGGTGCTGACCATCCTGAGCCCGACCGTCTGGGTGCAGGTATTGGGCCACGCCTCGGCCATCTATCCGTATGAGTACCCGGCGCTGTTCTCGATGCTGGTGGCGTTCATCGGCATCTACGTGTTCTCGGTGACGGATCGCTCGGCGCGCGGCGCCTGGGAGCGCAGTGCCTACCAGAACCAGCGCGTGGACTGTGAACTGGGCATCATCGCGAAATCGGGAAGCTGAGCCGCGTTCCAGCGTTTGCATGAGGGCTGCGGTCTGCAAAAGACTGCGGCCCTGTTCCCATTTATCGGGTGATTGGTAGAATCGGCGGATTACAGGACAGCAGGACCACAGAGACAGCCATGGAGTCACGCGCCACTTCCACCGAACCCGAGGTCTCCGCAAAATCCACGCGACGGCTGTTGCCCGAGGAGCGCGAGCAGCAGATCGTCGAGAAGGCGATCGAGCACTTCACGCGCAACGGCTTCGGCGGCAGCACGCGCGAACTGGCGCGGCAGATCGGCGTCACACAGCCCCTGCTCTACCGGTACTTCGAAAGCAAGGATGCGTTGATCGAGCGGGTCTACAACGAAGTCTTCCAGTGGCGTCCTGACTGGGAGCGGCAGATCGCAGACCGCTCGCTGCCGCTGACCGAACGGCTCCATGCCTTCTATCTCGACTACTCCTCGGTGATACTGCGCGAGGAATGGATTCGCCTCTTCATCTTTGCCGGCCTGACGCACGAAGGCATCAACAACAAGTATCTCAGCAAGCTGCGCACCAAGGTCTTCCTGCCGGTGCTGGCCGAAGTGCGCGAGGCTTTCGGCATCGCTGCGCCCCGTAGCACGGCGGAGACGGATGCCGAGATCGAGATGATCTGGAGCCTGCACGCGGCGATTTTCTATATCGGCGTGCGCAAGTGGGTTTATGGCCTGAAGGTACCGGCCGACCTCGATGCGTTAATCCGGCAAAAGGTCGACCTGTTCCTGTACGGTGCACCAGCGGCGATGAAGAAGCTGCGCGGGTAGCACCTGCCCTACGCAAGTGCCTTGTAGTCCGTATAGCCCACGGCACCGCCGCCGAAGAATGTTGCCGGGTCAGGTGCATTCAGCGAGGCGGCCAGGCGGATTCGTGCAGGAAGATCCGGGTTGGCAATGAACGGACGGCCAAACGCGATGATGTCGGCCCGCCCCGAGGCCAACGCCTCCTGCCCCGTCTTGCCATCGTAGCCACCTGCGAGGATGAGGACACCGTGCCACGCTTCGCGCATCGACAGGATCATCTCGTCCCACCGTGGATCGTTGGCCTCGTCCCGGACGTTGCCGACCATCGCGGGTTCCACCAGGTGCAGATAGGCCAGCGACCACTCATTGAGACGCCGCGCGATGTAACCGAATGTCTGCATCGGCGTCTCGTCGCCCATGCCCATGAAGCGACCCATCGGCGTCAGCCGAACGCCAACGCGCGACGCGCCAATCTCGTTCGACACCGCTTCCACCACCTCCAGCAGCAGGCGTGCCCGATGCTCCAGACTGCCACCATAGGCGTCGTCGCGATGGTTGCTGTTCGAATTGATGAACTGGTCCAGCAGGTAGCCATTTCCCGCGTGGATCTCCACGCCATCCATGCCCGCTTCGATCGCGTTGCGGGCCGCATAACGGTAGTCCTCCACGATGGCCGCAATGCCTTCGAGGGTCAACGCCTGCGGCGTCGGCACATCGCCCCACACGCCCTTGCCTTCCTCATCGACGATGAACGTCTTTCCCGGAACGGGTAGCGCGCTGGGCGCGACAGGCAGTGCACCGCCGGGCTGGAACGACGGATGCGACACGCGCCCGACATGCCAGAGTTGCAGGAACATCCGGCCACCGGCTTCATGCACCGCCTTGGACACGGCACGCCACCCGGCAATCTGTTCAAGCGAATAGATGCCGGGGGTCCACGCATATCCCTGCCCCTGCGGCGAAATCTGCGTGGCTTCGGAAATAATCAATCCAGCCGATGCGCGCTGCCGGTAGTACTCGACGTTCAGCGCGGTGGGCACGTTGCCGGGCTGACCTGCCCGCGACCGGGTCAACGGTGCCATGGCAATGCGGTTCGGCAACTGGAGCGATCCAATCGTGATTGGCGAGAACAGCGAAAGCGTACGGTCCATGAGAATCTCCAGGATGTGGGGGAAAGAGCGCCGTGAAGGCGCCTCGCGGTAACTAGGGAGCGATCAGGTTCTTCAGCCGCTCACCCGCCAGCGGCATGTCGCGCAGACGGTGACCCGTGGCATCGAACAGTGCATTGCCGATGGCGCCCGCCGTCGGACCCATCGCTGCTTCGGCCACGCCCAGGAACGGCATGCCGGGACGGTCGATCAGGTGTACGTTGACCTGCGCGGGCACCGCCGAGAACCGCAGGATCGGGTATGTGCCCCAGTCGAAACTGCGGATGCCCTGCGGATCGAAGCGAAGCTGTTCGTAGAGACTCCAGCTTGCCGCCTGCAGGATGCCGCCCTCGATCTGGTTGCGCACGCCATCGGGATTGACGATCTGCCCGCAGTCCACCGCCACTTCGGCACGTTCGAGCTTCACCTGACCGGTGTCGCGCTCGACCGATACCTCCACGGCCATCGCCACATACGCCATCAGGTTCTTGTACTTGCCGAATGCAAAGCCCACGCCGTGTCCTGGCTTGCGCGCGGGGCGCGGCCAGCCAAAGCGCTGTGCGGCGAGGCGGATCACGTCGAGCGCGCGCGGATCGTCCATATGGCGGATGCGGAACGGCACGGGGTCGATACCGGCCGAATGCGCGAGATCGTCCATGAAGGTCTCGATCGTGAACACGTTCATGTGCGCGCCCAGCGAGCGCATGGCCGAGGTGCGCAAAGGCATCGTCGGCGAGAAGTTGTTGACGATGTGGCTGGTCGGCAGCCGATAGAGCGGAATCGCGTTGCGATCCCCACCGCCTTCGGGCTGCAACATCGGCGTGGACGGCGCGGGCGTGAAGGGCTTGGCAAGCAAGGTGGCAGGAAGCAGGCGCCCTGCGTTGACCACGCGCTCGTTGTGCGAACTGCTCCACAACGCATAGTCCCAATCGACGATGGTGCCGTCCGCCGAGAGCGACGCCTTGACCTGCGTGACCATCGCAGGCGTGAAGTGGTCCCAGAGGTTTTCCTGATCGCGCATCCACTGCACGCGTACCGGTTGACCGGGCAGCGCGCGGGCCAGCAGCGCGGCATGTGCGGCGGCATCGTCGGCGGGGTTATGGCCATAGCAGCCCGAGCCCTCCACATGCACGCAGCGGATCTTTTCCTTGGGCATCGACAGCATTTCCGCCAGGCCGTCGCGCAGCGGATAAACACCCTGCGAATGCGTCCAGACAGTGAGCATGCCATCGTCGAGATAGCCGACGGCGCACGATGGTCCAATCGAGCCATGCATCAGATAGTGCTTGGCGTACGTGGCGGAGAGCGTCTTCACCGCAGGCGCCATCGGCGCGCGTTGATTGGCGATGACGATGTGTTCCGTGCTGATCTGCTTGAGCTGCGCGTTGACCTGATCGGGCGCAGGTAGCGTGCGCCCCGGCCCCCATCGGCAGCCCGCCGACAGCGCGCGCTGCGCGAGCACGGCCTGCCATTCGCGGCGCGCCACCACGGCCAGCATGTTGCCGTCGCGGACGATGGCGACAAAGCCTGGCGTGGCCCGTGCGGCGGTCTCATCCACGGAGAGCAACTGCGCGCCATACGCTGCGGGCAGCACCACGCGCGCATGCACCATGCCGGGCAGCTTCATGTCCTGCACATAACTCGGTCCGCCCGTGACCTTGCCCGGAATGTCCACGCGATGCATCGGCGTGCCGATCACCGTGAACGTCGACGGATCGCGCAACGGCGACGTAGGCGTAGCCACTACATGCAGGTTCACGCGCGGCAGCAGTTCCGCAAAGGTCAGCGCGCGTCCATCCGCTGCGACGATGCGCGCATCGCTCGTCTTGAGCGTAGATGGATCCACACGCCATGTACGCGCGGCGGCATCGACCATCAGCCCGCGCACCTGTGCGGCGGCGTTGAGCAAGGCGCTGCCGCTATCGGCCATGGTATGGCTGCCGGCGGTCAACCCTTCGTCGGGCGAGTGCGCGGTGTCGGCGGTCAGGAACGTCATGCGATGCGGCGCGATCTGCAGTTCCTCGGCAGCCACCTGCCATAACGCGGTTCGGATGCCGGTGCCGAGTTCCACCTTGCCGGTGTAGACCGTGACATGGTTGTCCGGCGCCACCTGGATCCATGCATCGAGATACGGATTCGTCTTGAGGCTGCCGGCGAGCTTCGTGTATTCACGGCCCACGGTTACCGCCGCGCCTTCGTCGGCAAGCACCATCTGCGCCAGTGCCTCGTGCCCCGGCACCAGCGAGAAGCCGACGACGAGCGCGCCCGACACCATGAAGGCACGGCGGCCGGGATTGTCGATCTGTTCGTCGTGGCTCATCGCGCTGCCCCGGCTGTACCACCACTTGCTGCACCCGATGCCGCCCGGATGGCAGCAAGGATGCGCATATGCGTGCCGCAGCGGCACAGGTTCGGCTCCATGTGCGCGCGGATCTCTGCATCGGTGGGATGCGGATTGCGGTCGAGCAACGCCTGCGCGCGCATCACCATGCCGGCGATGCAGTAGCCGCACTGCGCAGCCTGATGATCGATGAATGCCTTCTGCAAGGGGCCCGGCTTCTCCGCCGTGCCGAGGCTTTCGATCGTGCGCACGGGACGCTTGCCGATGGCCGCAACCGGTGTCACGCACGAGAACGTGGGGTTGCCATCGACGATGACCGTGCATGCGCCGCACTGGCCCATGCCGCAGCCAAACTTCGCGCCGTTCAGCCCCAGGTCTTCGCGCAAGGCGTAGAGCAGCGGCGTGGCCGGGTCGATATCGAGGGTGTGGCTGACGCCGTTAACTGTGAGCTGGATCATCGCGATGCATCTCCCTTGCGGATATCCGCCACCGCCTGCGGCACGTTCTGCCACGGCGATAGCGTCGTATAGGTGGCGCGCAGGTACATCGCCAGATCGGCGATCTGCGCATCGTCCAGCGACTCGCCGAACGCGGGCATGTAGTGCATGGGCTGCTCGCCCTGCCATGGCACGCCGAGCAACATCATCTGGATCACGTTGCGCGGCGTGCTGGCCAGCACCGCGCTGCTGGTGGACAGGCTCGGGCGGTCGCCCACGCTCTGCATCGGTGACTTGTCGCCATGGCACGACGCACACGCGCCGTTGAACAGCACCGCACCACGTGCGATGGATTGCCTGTCGGCATCTGTTGAAGTGGTAGCGGCCGGATGCTCCACGGGCTGCTGCAGCGAGAACAGGTAGGTGGCCATGGCCTGCACATCGGCCAGCGGCACCGTGGCCAACTCTTGCGTGACGGGCAGCATCGGACCCGCCGCCGCACCGTGGCGCGCCGACATGCCGGTGCGCAGGTACGTCACAAGGTCGGCCTCGGTCCATGGTGCGCGTGCATTCGCCAGCGACACCAGCGAAGGCGCGACCCAACCATCGACCACGCCGCCGTGCAAGGACTTGCCCCAGCTTTCCGCGCCAATCGGATTGAGCGGGCTGTGGCACGCTGCGCAATGGCCGAGTCCGGTCACGAGTTCACGCCCGCGATTCCATGCGGCGCTCTGCGTGGTATCTGGCGCTTCGGGACCCGTGCGTAGAAACAGCACGTTCCAGAACGCGACGAGCGGCCGGAAGTTCAGCGGGAACATCAGGTCGTTGTCCGGCGCCTTGGCAACAACGGGATCGCGCCGCATCAGGAAGGCATATGCCGCAGCGATGTCGTCATCGGACATGCGCGTGTAGTGCACATACGGAAACGCGGGATAAAGCTGGTGACCGTCGCGCGCAATGCCACGACGCAGCGCACGCTTGAATGCGTCGAGCGACCACGTGCCGATGCCCGTCTCCGCATCGGGCGTGATGTTGGTGGTGTACAGCGTGCCAAACGGCGTGGCCAGCGGCAGGCCACCCGCATAGGACTTGCCACCTGGTGCGGTGTGGCAGACCGCGCAATCGCCCAGTGCCACCACGCGTGCGCCGCGTAGTGCGAGTTCGCGGTCGATGGTTGAGGGTGCGGGCGGCTGGATCGGCGCGATGGCCGGCTCCCACATCAGCCATGCCGCCACGGCTATGCCGACCACGGCAACGGCCGCGCCGGTAATGACGATGGGCTTCCATCGGAATCTGGACAACATGTGGTGGACCTCCGCCATCTCTTCTGTGGGTTGCGGCAATCGTAGAAAACACGGGGAAGGCGGACAACTGGCACGTGGTGGAGCACGGCTGACACCATGGTATGGGCTCGGATAAACCAATCCCTTGGCGGTCTGTGCACGGGCTCAGTGCGGTGTGCGATTCAGAAATCGCTGGCGTTGTCCGGAAGCGCGATGCAGCGATATGCCCTAGGGATGCATCCCAAAGGCATACCGTATCCGACTCGATTCAACGGCGCGACGTCGCGCTAAACGCCGCCAGTGAAAGCAGCGCCATGCTGCCGCCTGCCACGACAATGCCGTGCCAGCCGAAGTGCGTGTAGAGCGAGCTGGCCAGCGCGGAACCTGCGGCACCGCCCACAAAGATGGCCGTCATATAGAGCGCGTTCAGGCGCCCACGGCTCGCCGCATCCAGTGCGTAGATAGTCCGCTGCCCCAGCACCATGTTCATCTGCACGGCAAAGTCGAGCAGGATGCCCGTGAACGCAAGGCCAATCACCGCACCGCTACCGCTTGTCAGTCCCGGCAGGAAACTCAGTGCCGCAACGGTCATTGCCGCAAGCGAGGCGATGCGTGTGTGTCCTGCATCCGCCAGGCGTCCAGCAATGGGCGCGGCCACGGCACCCAGCGCACCGACCAGTGCGAACAAACCGATTTGCGATTGCGACAGGCCATGTTGCCCAGCCAGTTCCAGCGGCACCGCGGTCCAGAACAGGCTGAACGCCGCGAACAGAAGACCCTGGAACAGCGCGCGCTGACGCAGCAGCGCATAGCGGGCGAGCAGATGCCAAAGCGACGCCAGCAAGCTGCCATAGGTGGCGCGATGTTGCGGCACACGGCGCGGCAGGGTCATCACGATGATCCCGACGGTCAGCAACGTCAGGGCCGCTGCGATCACGAATACCGCGCGCCAGCCCAGCCATTGCGCCGCCATGCTCGAAAGCGGGCGCGACAGCAGGATGCCCGACAGCAGGCCGCCCATGATCGTACCTACGGTGCGGCCACGCAGCGCCTCCGGCGCGAGGTGGGCGGCAAGGGGAATCAGGATCTGTACGCTCACAGAACTGAGCCCCAGCAGCAGCGAGACCAGCAGGAAGACACTCGGCTGCGACGACAAGGCCGCACCCGCGAGGCTGACAGCGGCGGCCACTCCGCTAATGGCCAGCAAGCGGCGGTTCTCCAGCAGATCGGCGAGCGGCACGAGGAAGAAAAGCCCGACCGCGTATCCAATCTGCGTCAGCGAAACGATGACGCTCGCGCGGTCGGTAGAGAGTCCGATCGCTGGGGCGATCAGCTCGATAATTGGCTGGGCATAGTAGAGGTTGGCCACCAGGACGCCGGCGCAGAGCGAGAACAGCGCGACGAGCGCGGGTGACATCGGCGACACCGTCACATTGCCAGCGGGGGAGGGAGAGGCTTGGGTAGACATGGCTCCGGTTCCTGAAAGGGAATGACCGGAGGTTAGTCGTCAGGCGACGTTGCGGGAATCGCAACACGGCGCAAGACAGCGTTGCGCGCAGGGCAATGGGTGGATTGACCGCTGCTTATTCCGCAGTGGGCCTTGCCTGGCCGGTCGGCCCCGGCAGCGACGACAGGAACTCAAGGAACGTGGCCACGCGGCGCGATCCGCGATGATTCGGAAGATAGAGCGCCGTAATGACCGAACTCGAATCGTTGGGTGTCACGTCCCACGACGCGAGCAACGTCACCAGCCTGCCCTCGGCAATGTCATCCTGCACAAGCCAGTCTGGCAGCAATCCCACGCCCAGGCCCGCCAGCACCGCATCCCTCAACACTTCGATGTTGTTGCTGCGAAGGCTGCCGTTGACGGGCACCACCACCTTGTGCGCGTCCTGGCGAAACGTCCAGACCTGATCGCGGCGTCCAAAGCTGAAGCGCAGGCAGCAGTGATCGAGCAAGTCGGCAGGCTCCGCTATCGCCGCATGCTGGTCGAGGTATTTCGGGCTTGCCACCACCAGCCGGCGAAACCGCCCCACTTCCCTTGCCACGACATTGTCGTAAGTGGCAGCGCTACCCAGCCTGACCGACACGTCCACGCGTGCATCCAGCAGATCCACAATCTCGTCGGTGAGCTGGACTTCGACTTCCAGCCGAGGATGCTGCGCCATCCACGCACCGAGATAGGGCGACACGCAACACCGGCCGAATGCGACCGGTAGCGATACGCGCAACTGACCCACCGGCGCCTCGCCACGGTCCGCGATCAGCGCGTCGGCCTCTTCCACCGCCTCCAGTATCTGCCGCGCGTGCTGGTAGTAGCTCGCACCGGCTTCCGTCACCGTGACCTGGCGTGTCGAACGGTTCAACAGCACTGCGCCCAGGTCGCTTTCCAGGCCGTCGAGCGCCCGCGTGACCGACGAGGTCGCCAGGTTCATGCGTCGCGCTGCCGCAGAGAAACCCTTGGCATCGACGGTCTCGACAAACATTTTCAGGGCGAGCAACTTGTCCATGGGCTGGGTGGGGCAAAGGATTGAGGATGACGCAGGTTGCGGATCAACCGCTTGCGTATCGTACATGCCCGGAGATTCTGTCGTATCGAAGTGGCATTTGAAAAGCCCTGCGATCTGGCTGCTAAACGCCCCCACGCGGTATCCCTAGACTTCGCGAATCTTCACGGAAGTCCCCCAACCGGATAAAACAGGCATGTGGATCGTCAGGCTCGCCTTGCGTCGGCCCTATACCTTCATCGTTCTCGCGATCCTGCTCATGCTGGGCGGAACGCTGGCCGTCCTGCGCATGCCAACGGATATCTTTCCCGCGATCGATATCCCTGTAGTGAGCGTGGTCTGGAACTACAACGGGCTCTCGGCGCAGGACATGGCGCAACGCATCGTGACGCCTTACGAGCGCTCCCTGACCACGGATGTCGACAATATCGAGCACATCGAGTCGCAGTCATTGGCGGGCGTAGCGGTTATCAAGGTGTTCTTCCATCCCGGTGCCGACATCAACCGGGCCATTACGCAAGCCACCGCAGGCGCACAATCGATCTTGAAACAGATGCCCCCGGGCGCCACGCCCCCGCTGGTGCTGAGCTACAACGCCTCGACGGTGCCGATCCTGCGACTCGCCCTGGGCAGCACCACATTGCCCGAGCAGGAACTCTACGACCTTGGCAACAGCTTTATCCGCACGCAGCTTGCGACAGTGGAAGGCGCCTCTGTTCCACTTCCGTACGGTGGCAAGGTGCGCGAGGTCACCGTCGACCTGAACGTGCCCGCATTGCAGGCGCGCGGCCTCTCACCGCTTGACGTGGTCAACGCTGTGAATGCCCAGAACCTGGTGTTGCCGGGTGGCACAGCGAAGATTGGCACGCTCGAGTATCGCGTGGACCTGAACGGGAGCACGCAGACCGTTGCGGCGCTCAACGACCTTCCGGTCCGCTCCGGGCCCGATGGCACCATCTTTGTGCGCGACGTGGCGCAAGTACACGATGGCTATGCGCCGCAGACCAACGTCGTCCGTCACAACGGCTTGCGTTCCGCCCTGCTGGAGATCGAGAAAACGGGCAGTGCCTCGACGCTGACCGTCGTGGCCCAGATCCGGGCCTTGCTTCCCCACATCACGGCGGGATTGCCAAAGTCCCTTGAAGTGCAGCCGCTATCGGACCAGTCGGTCTTCGTGACATCCGCAATCGACGGCGTGCTGCACGAGGCGCTGGTCGCGGCTTGCCTGACAGCGACGATGATCCTGCTTTTTCTTGGAAGCTGGCGCGCGACGCTGATCATCGCGATCACGATCCCGCTATCGGTCCTTGCGGCATTGATCGCCCTCGCCGCTTTCGGCCAGACCCTGAACATCATGACGCTCGGCGGACTGGCGCTTGCCGTGGGCGTGCTGGTGGATGACGCGACGGTGGCCATCGAGAACGTTGCGCATCATCGGGAACAGGGCAAGCCGCTGGAGCAGGCCATCCTGGACGGGTCCGGCGAGATCGCACTTCCCACGCTGGTTTCCACGATGTGTATCTGCATCGTGTTCCTGCCGATGTTCCTGCTTAGCGGCGTGGCGCGCTATCTCTTCGTACCGCTGGCCGAAGCCGTCGTGTTCGCCATGATGGCCTCGTACTTCCTGTCACGCACGCTGATTCCCACGTTGGCGCACTATCTTCTGCGTGGCGAAGGCCGCGGCCCCGCAGCTACCCGGGGCCCTGCCTACTGGTTCGATGTCGCACACCAGCGCTTTGAAGCGGCATTCGAGCGCGTGCGGAGCGCCTATTCCGCGATGCTGTCGGCCGCACTGGCCGCGCCGCGCCGTACCGCGCTGGCATTCGCATTGCTGTGTGCGGGCTCGATGACGCTCGTGCCGTTTCTCGGACAGGATTTCTTCCCGGCCATCGATAGCGGAGAGCTTCGACTGCATATGCGCGTCCGCACTGGCACGCGCATCGAAGAGACGGCGCGTATCGCCGATGAAGTCGAGAACGAGATACGCCGCATTGCCGGGCCCGGCAATGTCGGCGGCATCGTCGACAACATTGGATTGCCGGTAAGCGGCATCAATCTCACCTACGACTCCTCGCTGCCCATCGGCACGGGCGATGCCGAGATTCTTGTTTCCCTGAAACCCGGCGCCGGTTCTTCCGCAGCACTCGTGGAACGTCTCGACGCTGCGCTGCAGACATCCTTCCCAGGTGTGAGCTTCGCGTTCCTGCCCGCAGACATGGTGAGCCAGATCCTGAACTTCGGGCTGCCCGCACCGATCGACATCCAGATCGTTGGCAATGACGTGGATGGCAACCGGCAGGTTGCGGACTCCTTGCTGCGCAACCTGGCGACGGTGCCGGGGCTGGCCGATCTTCGTCTTCAGCAGCCGGCGGACCAACCCGCCCTGGCCATCGACGTAGACCGGACGCGGGCGTTGCAAGCCGGCCTGACGCAACGGGAGGTGGCGCAGAACCTGCTGATCGCGTTGTCCGGCAGCGGTCAGACTTCGCCAAACTTCTGGCTGAATCCGAAGAATGGCGTCAGCTATCCGGTTGCCGTGTCCGTACCGCAGTACGCGATGGATTCCCTCCAGACGCTATCGAACATTCCCGTCCGCCTGGGGGTCAATGCGCCCCAGCAAGGCGGGGCAGGTGAAATCGGCCAGCTGGGCAGCGTGAGGCGGTATTCGCAGCAGGGCGTCGTCTCGCACTACAACGTCCAGCCCGTACTCGATATCTTTGGCGCAGTGAGAGGACGAGACCTCGGAGGTGTGGCTGCCGATGTGCAGCGCATTGTCGATCAGGCGCGGCCTCATCTGCCGGCCGGCTCGGAGATCATCGTGCGAGGCCAGGTGCAAACCATGCACACATCGTTCAGCGGGCTGCTGACTGGCCTGGCCATCGCAATCGTGCTGGTCTATCTGCTGATGGTCGTCAATTTCCAGTCGTGGCTCGATCCGTTGACGATTGTCGGAGCCCTTCCGGTGGCGCTATCCGGCATGGCGTGGATACTCTTTGCCACGCACACCACTATCAGCGTTCCCGCAATGACGGGGGCCATCATCTGCGTCGGCATAGCCACCGCCAACAGCATTCTCGTCATCAGTCATGCTCGGGGCCTGCTCGCTGCCGGCAAATCGGCGCGGGACGCGGCTTTCGAGGCGGGATTCAGCCGCTTCCGCCCCGTTGCCATGACCGCGTTGGCGATGTTGTTCGGCATGGTCCCCATGGCATTGGGCTCCAGTGGAGCCGGCGCGCAGAACGCCCCGTTGGGCCGTACGGTCATCGGCGGACTCGCCTTCGGCACGACTGCCACGCTGGTGCTTGTACCGGTGCTGTTCGCTGCGCTGCATGGCTGGATGGCAGCGCGCTCGCGCCCCGCAGCTTCTCCCAACCTTCATGAAGGCACGGCATGAGTTCGCCCCAATCTGGCTCCGCGTCTGAACAGCCGCAGCAAGACCCTTCCGAAAGCGCGCTGGAAACGCATACCACGCCAATGCGCCGCTCCCGTGGGCGCCTGCTTGCGCTGCTTGTCATGGCACTGGCTGCTGCGGCGGCATTGACTGTCGGTCTTGTGCCACGCTTGCACGGACAGAAGGTCTTGCAGGAACGCGTTCAGGCAACGCAGATACCGATCGTCAATGTGGTGGCGCCTCGCAATGGGGCGCAGGCTTACGACATCGTGCTTCCCGCCGACGTCCGCGCCTACGAGGACACCGCCATCCACGCACGCGTGAGCGGATACCTGCGCCGTTGGTACGTGGATATCGGTGCGCCGGTCAAGGCAGGTCAGTTGCTTGCAGACATCGACGTGCCCGAGATTGCCGACCAGCTCCGCCAGGCACGCGCCGCCGAGGCCACGGCATCGGCCGAGTATGACCTTGCCCGGACTACCGCGCTGCGATGGAAGGCCCTGCAGGCGACGAACTCCGTGGCGCAGCAGGATACCGACCAGAAGGTTGCCGACATGAACGCCAAGGCGGCCCTCTTGAGCGCCGCCCACTCCAACACGGCCCGACTTGCGCAACTGACCAGCTTCGCGCAGATTCGCGCGCCGTTTGACGGCGTGGTCACGCAGCGCAACGTGGACACGGGGGCATTGGTGGATGCCGGAAGCGGTACGGGCCAAGGCCCCGAACTCTTCCACCTGTCGGCAGGGTCACGGCTGCGCGTCTATGCCGAGGTGCCACAGGACATCAGCGCAGCACTGGAACCCGGCACCAAGGCGTGGCTGACGTTGCCGCAATCACCCGCGAAGCGCTACCCGGCAACCGTGGCGCGCACGGCTGGCGCGATCAATCCTGTCACACGCAGCTTGCGCGTGGAACTGGACGTAGACAGCCAGGAGGTGGAAATACTGCCGGGCACCTATGCAGAGGTGCACCTCGTCATCGCCAATCCGCATGCCGGGCTGGATGTGCCGGCCAACACGCTGAGGTTCGGCAAGGATGGCGCAGCGGTCCTGATCGTCGACGATCAGGACCGGTTGGCCACACGCCGCGTAACGCTCGGTCGCGATTACGGCTCTCACGTCGAGATCCTTGCCGGACTGCAGGGAAACGAAAGACTTGTGACGAACCCTGGAGATGGACTGGTGGCTGGCGCGACTGTCCGCGTCGCATCCGCCGTCAAGGCCAAGGGAGCACCGGCATGAAGGGGGTCTCGATACTGCTGGCCTGCGTCGTGCTGGCGGGTTGCGCGTCGGCTCCGTATCACGCGCCCGACATGCCAATGCCATCCGCGTATCGCGAGGCGGGCAATACCGTCCATCAGGTCATCACGCAAGACTGGTGGAAGGCATATCAGGATGAGACGTTGAACACCCTGATCGCACGCATCGACGCCGGCAGTCCGACATTGATGAAGTCGATCGCCCTGCTGCACGATGCGCGCGCGCAGGTTGCAGCGGCGAGAGCGGATTACTTCCCTACGATAGGCGCCGGGGCTAGCGTCACAAGCACACATCTGTCTGCCAACGTGCTGGGCCATTCGCTGGCTGGACGGACTACCCCGGATCATCTGCTGGGACTAGGCGCGAGTTGGGAGCCCGACCTGTTCGGTCGCATCGGACGGAACGTGGATGCAGCGAAGGACCGCGAGCAAGCCAGTGTGGATGACGTGGCTGCGGTGCGCCTGGCCTTGCAGGCAGAAATCGCCATCGAGTACTTCGGTATTCGCTCACTCGACAGGGAAGCGGCATTGTTGCAGCGGACGATAGCCACCTATGAAGCCGTGCTGCAACTGACAGAGAACCGATATCGCGGCGGCATCACTGCGGAATCGGACGTAGATCAGGCGCGCAGCCAGTTGGAAACCACTCGAACCAAACTGGCGGACGCACAGTTGGCGCGCACACAGCTTCTTCATGCGCTGGCCACACTGGTCGGGGAGCCTGCAACGTCCTTCTCCGTACCGGACGAGAACGACCGACAGCGCTTTCAGGTTCCACCCACGCCCGATGCGGTGCCCGCCACGCTGCTGCAACGCAGGCCCGACATCGCCGCAGCAGAGCGACGCGTGGCGGCGGCCAATGCGCAGATCGGCGTGGCGCGCGCAGCGTTCTTCCCTACCCTGATGTTGAATCTCAACGGCGGCCTGGAGAGTTCCGGCCTTGCGGGTTGGCTAACCGCCCCGAGCCGCTTCTGGGCCGTGGGCCCGGCTTTGGCTGCAACGCTGTTCGACGGCGGCAAGCGTGAAGCAGGGGTGGACAGCGCGCGGGCGCAATTCGATGCCAGTGCGGCCGACTATCGCGACACAGTCTTGAAGGCCGTGCAAGACGTGGAGGACAACTACGCCGCCCTCAGGATTCTCGCCGATGAATCCAGAAGCCAGGAGACGGCGGTGGCGGCATCGGAGCGCGCGCTCCAGCAGGTGACCGAACGCTATCGTCTGGGAGCCGTTGCATATCTTGATGTCAGTGTCGTGCAAGCCACCACGCTCGATAACCTGCGCGCGCTGGAATCCATTCATCGGCGCCAGTTGGCAGCCAGCGTGTCGCTGTATCGGGCACTAGGTGGAGGTTGGAACGTGAGCGACCACGGCCAGCCCAACGCGTCGAAGCGTCCAGATGCTTTGCGCCCGGCAGGACATGTAGAAACGCAATAACAGCTATGAACGTCCGTGGGTGGCTCGCAACCACTACGGGCGCCACAATCTCGCCTCACATCGGCACCCTCAACATTCCAGATATGCGACTCATGAAGGTTCTCATTGCACTGGCGTTCGCCAGCTTGTCGATCTCGGCCTTCGCCGGCCCGGACTGGACAGTGATCGAGCGCGCCCGGGCAGCCGCGCGTCAGGCCAACGCCACGGCATCGCAGCCCCATGAACAGGCCACTTGCGCAAAGGCCACGCATTGACAGATTTGCCCACAGTCCCGCGCAGCCTGATCGATGCCGGTGACTTTGACCTGAGCGGCAATATTGCCTATCTGCTCGTTCGCGCGAAGAACACGCTGTCCCAGTACGTGGAGCAGGGAGCCAGCCATATGGGATTGACGCATGCGCAGGCGTGCTGCCTCATGATGCTGGCGAATGGCCACTCCACGACACCTACCGAACTCTCCCGGCGGCTGGACATCGATGCCGGCGCCGTGACGCGCCTGGTCGATCGCATGGAGCGGCGCGGCCTCATCACGCGTAGCCGCGGCGAGGCCGACCGCCGCATGGTGCATCTCACGCTGACCGATGAAGGCCATGCAATCGTCCAGAGGCTTCCGTCGGTGTTCATCGACGTCACACACAGGGGCTTCGCGGGATTCAGCCCCGAAGAGATCGCCATGTTCCGCCAAATGCTGATCCGGGTCGTGGCAAACGGCGGCGTTGCTGACTGACTTCTTGCGCTACTTTTTGGCTGCTTCGCTCACCGCGGCGGCATCGTACACCACGTAGATCTTGGTATAGCCCTGGGTCTCGAATACCCCGCTCCATCCCTTCGGGATCGTCACGGATTCGCCAGCCCGAACCGTCATCGACGAGCCATCCGACGACGTCAGCTTGACGCTGCCCGAGACGAAATACAGGAACTCGTCATACGGAAAACCGGGGTTCGCAGCGATCTCTTCCCGGAACGGTCCGGACTTGTACATCCCCGTCTGAAAGGCGCCATCCGTCGAGGTGTAGCGCTGCGCATCCGCCGACACCGAGCCATCCGGAGCACGCTCCACCTTCACATCCGGCTGCTTGAATATCGCACCGCCGATGTCGGCACGCGAGTCCTTGATGGGCTTGATAACCTCTGCGTGAGCCATGGAGGTAAGGATGCATGCGGCGGCCATCAGACCCACCCGAACTAGATTGCGCTTCACGGTATGTGCTTTGTAGTTTTTGGAAACTACGCAGTATGGAAGGCAGATGCGTCGGACGCCATGGACTGGCATTCATGGCAGGCATGCCGGGGGGTCATGGGGCGAGGGATGATGATCTCTGCACGGAAATTCGGCTAATTGGAAGAAGGGGGATATTGGATTTCCGCTTCAACATCGCGAATTTCAGGTTTCCGATCCCTACCGTGGCACACTAAGTCTATTAGCGCGCCTCGTGGATTCTCACCAACTCTCCGGTTAATGCAGAATACACCAAATTGAAGTCCAACCCTTTATATGGACGAAATACGATGATTACTTCCTCCGCGCTTATTCCGTTCAACCAAAGATAGACTCCCTTCTCTAAAGATTCAATAGTTTGCGAGCCACGATTAAGCGACTTCCATTTTTCAAGACTCGGCGCAGTATTTCTCCATATTAAATTATTTTCTTTATCAGAATAACAAATTGACTTTCCGTCGCATGAAATTTCTAAGTTTTGTTTTTTCAATTTCATAGCTACGTTGCCTGTCCTTTTCTACGCATGCAGCCCTGCCCCGGATTGCCGGAATGAGAATGGTAATAGGTACGCCTGCCATCGCCCGGCTTTTTTTGACATCGGCATTATGGAGAATGAGAGGATGCCAAGGAAAAATTTCAACGTTTACAATTAGCGCGATGCAACACCCTCAGTACGAAACCTACGAATCCAATTGCGATTAGCCCCAGCATGAAGTAGAGACAAAATAGAAATACGAGATGCAGTTGCTTCGCATCCACGTTGAATCCCAAGATCTTTGGCGACCAAGCGATGGCGTAAAGTATCCAGGGTGAGAGAATGCCTCTCGCGATAATTAGGATAGATTTAAGCTTCATTTGTTAGTACCGAATACAGACCCTGCATCGACATTCGTCTGCTTCAAACAAGGAAACGCAGGGTACGCCGCTTGCACTCCTTAGAACATTGGAGAGGATGGAGCCTGAGTCACCCGTGATAGGGAAGAGCGCGCTGGCGCAGATGGAAGTTTATTTTCACCAGTGTTTACCCAAGAATTCAACCTTGACTAATTCCCCGTTGTTCATATCAAACATGAATCGGCAATCACATCTATCACCGTCGCTACCCTCTCCATACATTACGTTAGTCGGGTCTCCTTTCATGTGCTTCGGAATGCCAAGTTCGCCGTTCTGCGGAACAGAATTTTCACTGAGCTTTGGGACGGCAATACAAAATCTTCGTGTACCGTCCGGATTTAAAACGGTCCAACTCTTCAAGTCGGGAGCAGCGTAAACCAGCCCAGACATGTCGGGGACCGGTACTGGACGATTTTTATCTTCGTATGTTATCCCTTTATAAGTCCATCGTGTCCCTACAATCTTTCTCGCACCAGTCCGAGCATAGAAGTCATCCCACCACTGCATCCTATCGCTGGCCGCTTCACGCTCTTCCTTAGAGGAGGTTGCACCTGTGTCCCATATCTCAAGGACGCTGCATATTTTTTCCATGATTAATATCCAAGTTGCCGCGGCAGCGTAGTGGGCTTCAAATGTTCCAGGCGCTCAGCCGGAGGAATCAAAAATTGCGCGTGTAATGCGCCACCACGCAGCAGAGAATTTAGCTCTGTGAGCTGACCATTCCCTTGCCTAGTTGTATTTATCTGTGCTCCAGCAAAATTAACGTTGCTATCAAGTGAACCCAGCCAGTCGCAATAGCTGGCGCCACCGAACCAAGCACCATGAGACCGCGCCTGTCATTTGCCATAGATCGCGAAATAACGTCTTTGGTTGCCGGATTGCCCGGAAATCGAACCGAATGTTCCAAGATGCCCCCGCGATACCGCGCCCGACTTCTTAACCGGATTCGGCGTTACTGAGGCTTGCGCATTGATTCCTCGATTTCGCGTTCAAGTTCGGGCGAAATACACTCATCCATCGATAATTCTACGATCTCCTTACGACCGACTTTTGGAAGCAAGGAGCTAAGTCGATCAAATACGACTAATTCAATTAGCCCCCATTCCAATAAGCCAGATAAATATCCATGCCACAGCAGTGCAACATTCTCCGTTGCCCCCCCGCCTCGCGAGTTGACGTTTCATTCTTTCACGCAACTCGCTTTCCGTCGGATAGCCAGTCATCATTGCTGTCATTGTGGTAACCTCGGAACGTACACGCTTCTCTGGGAAGTGATAAGCGTAATACTCTTGATTTTTACGCCAGATTTAGAATCTGCCGAGTATGCACGGCTCACTCCGCGCTGAGCGATATCGGGGCTCATGCTAGGTTGGTTGCGTGCATCGATAATGCTATCCGGAGACTGTCCACACCGCTCAGGCACCGTTACCGTGAACAGATTATCCGCATTCTGGCTGATATACGCGACAGCATACCTATTACCGCTTGACCCTTTGGTCGCCCCGTCATCCACCAGACGATAGCCATTATCGAGCAACATGTTTGCTACCTAACGGCGAGTCAGATTTTTAAAAAATCAGACAGCCTTCCAATAAGACCACGGGATGACGGCACATAGTTAGGCGAGAGAAAATCGTAGACTTCAGCATAATGTTCGAGTGGAAGGATTGGCATCAATTCCATCGGCACCAAAGGATGATCAACTCCTACCTGTATACCTCGATACCAGCACAGCTTTGCCTCCAAGGCAGCCGGAAACGAGATATAGCCCTCCGTAATGGCGTCCGCATTCTGAGCATTGGCATCCTCTTTTATGCGCGCTTCCAGATCCGGTTTGCTATTCTTGATTAGCAATGAGAAAAAGTCACTTCCTTCCGAAGCAAGCGTTCGCTCCGGCTTGCGGCCATTCTTCGCAAGCCGGCGTATCTTATCTTCCAGTGCGACGTATTCCCCTCGCAGTGCCAGCTGCCACATATGCACTCTAAATTGCGGACGAATAGGGTTCTCACACGAATCAACAAATTCCTTCGATTCAAAGTTTGCCACAGCCCTGATCATGGCAGGCGAATCAGAAAAAAGTGCAAAAAGTATCTCGTACCCGATTTCGAATCGCTGATGACTATTGATTTCAAATTCCGCCAATTTTAGTTGGCAAGCCGTGTAGAGATGTTGTTTGAAATCATCAACGTTTCCCTCGACAAAATACCTAAAAAATCCAATTATCAAATTATCGGCGGCAAGACTACCGTAACACGCTGACAAATCAATCTTGTCACGGTTGTGACGAATCTTCTTGACGACGTCAGACATGTGATCCATCGCAAAATGGAGTCCGCGAAGTTTGGTTTTCAAGAGTTCATTTTCCACGACAGACTCACTTTAGTTTGATAATCGTCCCATTCGTCGAACTAACTCCGGGGCCCACTGACGCCAGTTTGTCGGCCGCCAGCGAAGACAAGCCCGCCCCGACCGCACCCGCATGAGCATTGCCACCGCCCAGCCCGGCAATCTCATGCTGCGGAATCATCGGACTGACACCGCTTGTGTCCTTTGACGTGAATGTCGAAGCTACCATCGCCCGCGAGAATCCCGGATTACCCCCTCACGTTGGCGTAGCATCCTGACTCGCCACACGCTTCATCTGCTCCAGCCCTTGCTCAAGATCGCGCAGGTTCAGCAGTTCGCCTGGCGCCGTCGGGAAAGCAGTCTTCCACGTGCCCCACAAATCAGGATCACTGAAACGGATATCGCCGATGACGCCGGGAATCAGCGCGAGTTTCAGCGTGCCCGATGACAGGTCTTGCTCGGGCACCAGTACGCAGGTGGTGACGTAGCCTTTCGACAGGATCGTTTGCGAGAGGCCCTTCACCAATGTTTCAACGCCCTGTTTGCCAACGCACTGGCCTTGATAGTGTTCTAGCCACTGCCTCGCAAATGCAAAGGGGTCCATCGGCAAAAAAAGTGGACGCGCCAGCCGACTGTATCCGGCGCTGACAACGGAAACTCCATGTTTCCGCGTTGACCACTTCGCACTGGAAGTCCCCACAGATCTTCCGGCGGACCTCCACTCAGCGCGCGCGATTGCCTCGGCGCGGACTGTAGGGGCATTCACCGCTGCGGCGCGTTCGCGGGCTTCCCATTGCTGGCGGTTGCGCTGGTCTTGCTCGGCGTTGGTCAGGGCGGCGGCTTGACCTGAAGGCAACGGGACCTGCGCCATCACGGATAACGGCAAGCTTCGAGAAGCCAAGCTTTCATTTCACAGTAACTTGTCCTGTCTTCCATCTCCAACCTCATCGACGGCGCACAATCGCACCATTATTGTCGTAAACGCTTATTTTGATATTTATCACCAAACATTTTTATAAGCTTGGAACAGCTCGCACATGGCGATCGCTCAGTTGGGAAAGTTAAGATGTTCATGGACCATCTAAGTCCATACCTCCGCTCCGTTCGCGTCAACCCAGACAACGCCAGCCGGCGCATCAGCTAGAAACCACATGCCAAAGCCATCAAGATCATCCTCGTTGGGTTCCGTGGGCCACGAAGCCCTGAGCAGGGCAAGCTGATCCTCCTCGCTTCCGGCAAGCATGATGCCACCACTGCCGAGCCTCACAACTCCTGCCGACATGAGGCTTCGCAGTATGGAAAAAAACATCGCAGTCCTGTCCACACAGATCCCCTCGGACTCTAGACCAACCGTCATATGTTGCCAGATGGCACCCATCGAAAGCCCAAATGCACTACGACGGACGCGTTCAATCAGTTCATCATTCTTCATTTAAATTTGATCTCCACCCGACGCCCGCTATTTATCGATGCATCGATTACATCAATGGTCCACGATGCACCACTCTGCTGGCCAGATGTCGAAAAATTACGTAGCGTTATCTTTGCACCGGATTCCGTGGTTGCCG
Organism: Cupriavidus sp. SW-Y-13; assembly: GCF_009793345.1. Classification (NCBI taxonomy): domain Bacteria; kingdom Pseudomonadati; phylum Pseudomonadota; class Betaproteobacteria; order Burkholderiales; family Burkholderiaceae; genus Cupriavidus; species Cupriavidus sp. SW-Y-13. Next base: position 2,500,935 of record NZ_WHLX01000002.1, on the reverse strand, counting down.
AAAAAACATCGCCTTTTCCCGCCACCGTTCTTACTGTTGGTATCTCGTCGACACCAGCCAGTTTTCTGAAGTAGCTCATCACGTCGGCCGTTGTGGCTCCCGCATAGACTGGCGCGCCCAAGCTGACCTCCGGGTCCGCTTTCAATACCTTTCCATCCAAACTTATTTGAAAATCCTTTGGTTGGACTGCGGGATTGTTGAACTGTGCAGCAAGTTCGTCAATCTTCCTTTGAGATTGCAATTGAAGGATTGTCCCCGACCCCTTGCCCGTCAACGTCGGCCCCGCTGGATTCTGCGCCAGGCGCCTTAGAGCGGCGGCCTCTCCCTCCACGAGCGAGCCGACTGCACTTGCGGTCACTACCGCTCCCGTTCCGGCCGGCATGGCTCCGCCAGCGACAATCTCTCCGGTAGTAATGCCTGCGTTGTTGAGTCAAAGAACAGGATTGGCAGCACATGCGCTCGCCGCCGCAACGGCGTTGCCGCTGTGCCCAGTTGGCGCAAGGACGGCCGGTGGGAGTCGTGGGTTCGCATTGACAACATCACCAGCGGCCCCAGCGAGACTTACCCCACGCGCGAGGAAGCCATCGCCGCAGGCCTCGCGTGGCGGGCAGGACCGCAACAGCAGCCATAGAAACGAAGAACCCGGCAGCGAGGCCGGGTTCAGGTTGTTAGCTTGCTATTTTCGCCCTTGTCCACGGGGCGCTAGCAGAGTCGCGCCAAGCATGCCACCCCAATGGCAGATCAGAAAGCTGCTGCACAGTTGGATCAATCTCTACAACGCATCGCAGACTAACGAGCATCGCATCGGACTCGCTTACTGGCTCTGTCTGACTGGTGTAAAACTGCCATGCCCCATCATCGCTATCATGCGACACGTACGCAATCCAAGCGTGCTCCGTGACAATCGTTCGATTGACGATGACCGCTACGTTTGGCTGATCGCCAAAGGGCCAGCTTTCTAGGCTCATGGGCTATTTATTTGACTTCGCTCGGTTTTACTCACGAGAGAGCACTTGCGCATTGCTGTAGCGATTACTGCCTCTGGCAACATCGGGATCAGCCGGACTCTTCGGCACAATATGGTCGATCTGTGCAGCATTTTGGGGAGGAGTAACCCCCGCCTGACTTTTCTCTGGCGTCACCAATTCTTGGCCGTCAAGATCTGATCTTAGCACTCCACCGTTTCTTTCTAGGTTCTGCTGGTAAATTTTCGCCTTCTGTGCCTGCGTGAAAGTTCTTCGCGCCTCGACCAGCACTCTTCAACTCGTTGCCAACGTAGTTCAGCTCGCGTGTCTGAAGATCCCGCACGGTGTGAGCTACCGGGTCATACTGATACATCCCCGTGGATTTCAGCTGCGCCTGTTCAGCCGTGTATTGCTGGCCACGCTGCTTTTCTGCATAGCTAGGGTCATCTAGGCGCTGCTGCTCTTCCTGGCTCTTACCACGCTGCAAGTCCGCCAACTTCTAACGACGAACCCGGCTTCACACGGCCGGGTTCGGATCTTTGCATGCATGTGTGCCACAGGCCTATGCTGCAGGCCAATGGATGCCAAGTCAGCAGTGTATTGGCTACTCCTTACGCAAATACACGTACCAAGCAAGCATACAGTCTCGATAAGTTTGCGGGGCATCGAGTCTTACGCACTCCGCCTCAACGGATGCCTCTTCAAAGTGCGAAGCCACCTCTGTCCCGACCTCGTCCATCATCTCACGATCGACATCCGAGATCGGACCATCAAAGACGGCCTTCATTTTGACGTCCCCACCTTCAAATTCGCAGCTTATGGCGCGTATGTTGGGGCTGATCCTTCCTAGCAAGGCTGTCTGCATGGCGAGAAGTAGCCGGCGCGTAATGTCTTCAGTACTCATCATCATGTTTCATATTTCTCCGAAGAAGATACGCGCGAAATTGATCGTCACCATCAATCTCAAGTAGATTGATTAATTTCGCTACCGCCTCAGATATCGATGGAAATCTCGACCACAAATCCCAAGGACCTTCTGGAGAAAAGTAATACCAATACCCGGTCAATGCATCACTGGGAGGAGCAACGGCGCCACTTCTTATTCCATCAAGGACAGGAGCCAAATTGACTTCATACAATTCCTTAAGCTGCGCGTCCTCTCCAGCCGCCGGCCGGATAAGCTCCTCTACGCTCACAACTTGAAGCAAAATTAAGTTATTCAATGTAGTCATATTCACTGCAATTTTATTAACCCGCCGGATATCATTTTCGGCGGAGTGAACTACGATTGCATGAAGTGCGGATCTCGCGCTCTCGGTTTCGGAAGTGCCCTTGCCAAGCGAATCAGCCAGAGTTCGAAAATTGAACCGTCCCCCGTAAATCCCAACGCGCGATGACATCGCTAATTCCTCCTGAATTCAGTCGAATCTGGGTTAGTCATGCCCATTGCAGCATACGAATGATTAGGATGATGAGATTACTCGACCGTGGCCTTGGCAGGCTTGGCTACAGTCAATGCTCTGTCGATCGGCTTTTTGGCGGATTAAACCAATCTGGATCCACCATCAGCCGCTGAAAGAACTCAATTAGCGAGTCGCAGATTCTGTCACCCCACATCCAGGAGACGGCATTTGGGTTGTCACTGCGGGGTCGGAGACACAAAAACAGATCGAGGTCCCGATCGAAAAATGGGAGAACGTCAGGTTGGATTTCAGTGTACGGCATCATCCATTCACATGTTCCGTCGAGCAATTTCGGTATATCCGTCGGGTGAATCACGGAATTATGTGAATGTGAAAGAATCACGGAATTATGTGAATGTGAAAAAAAGCGGGCTTCTTCCCCTGACTGCAATCTTCCCTCCTACAGCATAGCAAAACGGAACGCCGTTGCGCTCACCCGACACTTCCGAACCTAATTCGCCGACCCCTAGGTAGATTGCTGGAATTTTCACTCCCCGCATTCCAAAGCAGATTTCGTGACGGCGCCTGTATTCGAACAGCTCGTCCAGTTGCTCATCTAGATAGGCATCGAAGTTCTCATACGTAGTCTCAATGGATCTGTGAATTGATCCACACCATTGAACAAACTTTGGAAGAGATTCTTTTTCCATGTGGGACTTATTGTCCTTAAGCCAACCTACCAGTTCATCGAGATTCCATTCGACGTCCAAAATGACATAACTTTTCCCACTGTCGAGAACAGATAGCACAATCTGACCCACGCGGTTTCCTGCTGGGAATCCCAAATCTGTTACGGATTTATTTTGCGACAGGGAGAATTCAAGATTCAGTTCGCTCATCACTTCCCCTTGATAAGTTTTCCATATTCGGCTTTATTAATATCACCGCGCTGCAATAGCGCTCTCAACACACTTGCCGGAACTTCATTGCCCGGAACTGGATAGCCATGCCATCCTCCAACATTATCAGGCTGGAATTCATACACTCTCCCATCGGAAACGCCGTAACGCTGCTTTCCGCCTTGCACGGAATTATTCAGCACTTGCTGTGCTGCTGAATCCTCTAGATCCATGGGCATACCCCATCCACCAACGTCGTGTTTCGGGCTCGGCGCGTACTTGGGTGCGTCATTCCCGCTACTGAAGATCGCCCCAAGTGCTTCAACAATCTTTAGCGGGTTGGGCAGTATTCCACCAACTACTGCCCCAATGGTATCTGCTGTATCGACAATTGGCTTCGATTGATCAGCACGGAGTCGGTAATGGGATGAACTTGGAACGTCCCGTCGCTCGAGGACGCCAGTGATGCACTGGCGCCGATGAACCCAAACATGGCAAGCGCCACGCTCCGGAGCGACTTTGCGAAGGTGTAAAAAGGCATGATTCGTATAGTCTTGAATGGGCGTGCCGTTTGCGCTAAGGACAAGCGGCATGACTTGATGATGGCCAGCGGTCTCGGGGTGGAAACTCATTCGCTCAGCGGAACACCAAGATGAGGCGAAGGGAAAAGTAGATCGTATAGCACCGAAGTAGTCTCGTGCCCCTACTAACGCGCCACAGAAGGTTGTCGGACTAGTGAAATTCCGTACGTACTGGAGTCTTCGAAGTCGGAACAGCAGAGCAACGCTGCGCATCGCGCAAATCAATTTTCGAATAAAACGACGTGGATTCGTGAGCTATTTCTTCGATTTTGATGGACCTGCTACGGAACTAATAGCTCCTTTCACGTCCTCGGTTGAATTCATCAACATCGTTGCATCAATGTAGCCTTCAAGATCGGCACTCAGCCAGCTTTCCCCATCTCTCTTTACGTGGAACTTCACAACAACGCAAAGTTCGTCAGCGGAAAGAGCGGCGACGAGAACGAGACTTGTGAATTTGTTCCAGACTTGAAAGATGCGGTGTATGAATTGGATTGCTTGAGGTAGAGGAAATGTTTCATCGTAATCTTCGATATGAAGTGAATTAATGAAACATTCATACCCTGTAGCGTCTTTGAAGTCTCTCCGGCTAACGTTTATTTCTCTTTCAAACAAAGAAGCCAGAAGATAGCAGTCTCCGACGACTTGAAATCCCCGTTCTGCTATCGACACCAATTCAGGAGTGAGCTCGCGGGTTACTGGAGAACTCACTAATAGGCGCTGCATCTCATTGTTAAGCTTCATCACTTCGCTCCGAGATATTGCCCCACAAATCAGGATCACTGAAACGGATATCGCCGATGACGCCGGGAATCAGCGCGAGTTTCAACGTGCCCGTTGACAGGTCCTGCTCGGGCACCAGTACGCGAGTGGTGACGTAGCCTTTCGACAGAATCGTTTGCGAAAGTCCCTTCACCAAGGTTTCGACGCCCTGCTTGCCAACGCATCGGACTAGATAGTGTTCCAGCCACTGCCTCGCAAATGCAAAGGGGTCCATCGGCAACGCCGAGGCTCCCGCAGACTGGGGGTCAGCCGGAAGATCTTGGGGGACTTCCAGTGCGAAGCGGTCAACGTGGAAACAAGGGGTTTCCGTTGGCAGCGCCGGATACTCAGCGCGCGCGATTGCCTCGGCGCGGACTGCGGGCGCGTTAACGACAGCGGCGCGTTCGCGTGCCTCCTGTTGCTGGCGGTTGCGCTGGTCTTGTTCGGCGTTGGTCAGGGCGGCCTGACCGGACGGTGGTGGGACCTGTGCCAGCGCAAACAACGGGGTTAGGAACAGTTCAAGCGCAAGTGACGCGCTCCTGGCAAATAGCGACGAGTTCATGGACGATACAAGTGCCAGGCGGGACTCTGGTGTTCGCCGGACGAGTGTGTTGATAGGGAATGGACTAACTAGCTGATCGCAGGGTCCGCATCATCCTCCAAAGCAGTTGCCAGCTTGTTTCCGGGTACTGCTTAACGACGCTGTCGTTCCGACTACGTGCAAGACCCTCGCATCCAAGAACTTCTACCAGCGCCACTCAAAATTCCAAAAAATGCCGAATTCCTTGATCGTCTCGAGTCGCGTAAATTGATTCGTACTGAAAAGATAGCACCCAATTTGCGGCGGAAACTCTGGAGATTTCCACTAAAAAATTTTTTAATTGTCTCCGACATTCATCAAGGTTTTCGATGACGTAAACAAAAATACACCGCATCCCTACGACCCAATTCCCTTCATAGCCCTCGGCGTTAATTTTAGATTTCTCAATACTCTCACTTTGAAATGAAAAATACATATTAGAGAGTGGAAAATTCCCTCTTATACTGCGACCATTCACATAAAAATCTTTCACACCAGATGAGACCAAAGCTTTTCTAAAATCGACTTCTGAGATCCCGGCCTCAGCCTCAAATACCATCATGATTGACATCTTATCCTCCGATCAAAATAGCATTTCCATTTTTAATAATGCCGCTGGAGGGTGCGTTGATCTTGCTCAGCTTTGGTAAAGGCGGCGGTCGTTTGCGCTACTCAATCACTCTCCCAATAGCCTCTCTTCTTCGGTAGATCCGACTCACCTCGCTCCTTTCGACGCAGTGCGCTGAATTCTTTAGCGAACTGATAGGTTATCCCTGCGAGAAATATCAAGTAGACCGGCATGCCAACGATAACTGGCCTCCAACTCGCTCCTTGTGCAAGACTAAATATCAGTGCAAACAGCGGCAACGAAAAACACCCGACATAGCCGATTAAGAATTTACGGTACAGTTTCTTCCGTTCGGTAGTCATGATTTTTTCTCCTGCTCAAATCTTTCTCAATTTCTGTCTACATCGGCCCCGGAATAATTTGATTTCCCGCTGCACCCATCGGCTTTGGAAGCAACCCACTAAACGAATTGCCCAGTGCCGATGAACCAGCCGTTGGCATCGCCGCCGCTATCGCTAATACTGATAAACCACCTGCACCCCACCCGTCACCCCTGCCGTGTGGAACTGCTCCGGCTTGTACACGGGCATTCCCAGAAACACATCATACGAGACACCGCCGAATTTCTGCGAACCCACGCCACCTCGAACGCCGATGACTGCGCCGGCCAATTGAGTGCCTACCAGCGCCGCCGTGGCTGGACCGTAGACTCGGCCATAGTCCAGGCCGGCGTAAAGGGCCTGGCCGGTTGAACCGAGTGGTGCCTGCAACTCGTTGCGCCAATAGAATCCGCGCTCGCCCGCCAGCAGGCTTTCTCCATCGAAGCCTCGCACGGTGTATCGACTGCCGATGGTCAGGTCATCGACATAGTAGAGGCGGTCGTTCGTGAACTGGCCGCGGATGGTGGTTACGTAACGGAATGGCTGCGCGGCAATCTTGAAGGGGACCAAGAGGTTGGCGTCGAGGACGGCCATGCGGAAGCGCCATGTGGGGCCATCGTCTGCGGCCAGCGCATCGGGCTGCGCGCCCATCGCCCCGATGCCTTGACGGAACGAGAGCGTCGCGTCCAGTTGCGATTGCCCGAAGTAGTGCCGATCCGTCATCCCGAGTTCGACGATCGTGTTGTTGCGGCGCTGCTGCGGAATCTCCGTATCCTCGATATAGCTCTTGCCGAATCGGCGCGTCAGTCGGACCTGCATGCCGAAGACATCGTTCTGGCTGCGACTCAGCACGCGATGCAACTTCAAATCCACGTTCTCGGACTTGCCGCTCGACACAAACGTGGTGTTCACACCCGCGATCTGCTGGAAGTAGTTGCTGCTGTAAGCCGACAGCGTGGCTGTCCAATATCCCCACGGCACCGAGTAGTAGCCATTCCAGCCGCGCGTGCCGTGTTCCTTGTTGTTGAACTGCAAATCCTGGCTGTAGCCAACGTTGAAGATGTCGCTCAGCCCCAGCGGATTGTCGATGCCCAAACTCACGTTGCCTTGCCATTTCCCGGTGGAACGCGAACCCGAGTTATCGACCGATGCCACCAGCGTCCACGGCTTGTTGCGCTTGATGGCAATGACGACATCGCTGCGCCCCGGCACTGAGGTCGGCACGATTTGCATATCGACATCCTGACTCGCCACACGCTTCATCTGCTCCAGCCCCTGCTCCAGATCGCGCAGGTTCAGCAGTTCGCCTGGCGCCGTCGGGAAAGCCGTCTTCCACGTGCCCCACAAATCAGGATCACTGAAACGGATATCGCCGATGACGCCGGGAATCAGCGCGAGTTTCAACGTGCCCGATGACAGGTCCTGCTCCGGCACTAGTACGCGGGTGGTGACGTAGCCTTTCGAGAGGATCGTTTGCGAAAGTCCCTTCACCAAGGTTTCGACGCCCTGCTTGCCAACGCACTGGCCTTGATAGTGTTCTAGCCACTGCCTCGCAAATGCAAAGGGGTCCATCGGCAACGCCGAGGCTCCCGCAGACTGGGGGTCAGCCGGAAGATCTTGGGGGACTTCCAGTGCGAAGCGGTCAACGTGGAAACAAGGGGTTTCCGTTGGCAGCGCCGGATACTCAGCGCGCGCGATTGCCTCGGCGCGGACTGCGGGCGCGTTAACGACAGCGGCGCGTTCGCGTGCCTCCTGTTGCTGGCGGTTGCGTTGGTCTTGTTCGGCGTTGGTTAGGGCGGCATTGGTTTGCGCAGTTGCTTGAAATGACAAACTCAGAAGGCCGGACGCGAGTGAGATCGCAGTGGAGACATATGAAGGTTTGATGAGCATCGAGGCAAAGTGGATCAGGCAGGACCTTTGCAAATCTCTTTATGAGGCTAAAGCATACGACCTAAGAAATGATCTCGCGGTCAAGCTTTCCGCTCCAGATCCAGATCGCATTTTCAAAAGTGAATAAATCGAAATAAAATCAGACTCAAGTCCAGACATAAATTCATTTTTTTTCGTCGATTTTTTTACAGCTATAACACCTATCTCCTCCCGTGAACTTTCGAAAGAAATCCAATCGAACGCAGCGTTGAACAAAATTATTGGGTAACCAACTTTCCCGCCCATGAAATCTGAAAAGTATTTTTCAACGATTTCTACAGTCGAATTCACATCGTTTTTATTAACAATCAGGCAAGAATCTTCCAGCAACTCCTCTCCTGAGAATTTCACATACATTTTCTTATCAAAAACTCTAAAATTTTCCGTTATCAATTTGAAAAAAACTTCCGAAAAGTCAAATAATGGCCTTTCAAAAAAAAAGAAATCAAAATCGTAACCTTTGAAAACATTTCCAGGCAAATCAATCTTGAAATCAAGATGCCGAGAGAGCTGGCATATCACTTCAGACATTTCGTTACGTCGCAGTTTCTGCACGGCAGTCTTCAGTCTCCAATAAACCTGATTTTTTCGGTTGGCCTCCTCGCCCCAGAAATGGCTAGTGAAGCCGATAGTGTTCTGTGTAAGGGGATGCCTCACTCCGCCCAGCTGCCGACGCGCCAGCGCAACCTACGATTGCATGGAACGCTGCGAGTGCCTTGGGCTATTGCTTCACCGCATCCAAAAAGGAGACTCATCTGGCCCGAGTCCGTCGTATTCTGCTAATGAACGCTTCTTATCGGCGGCGAAGTCTGGTAGATCCGTTTTTACAATCCTGACCGGTTTGTATAGTGCCCAATCCATGAGAAAACCATTAGCGGATTCCACACAATAAGCGAGCCCCTCGAAGTATTTACAAAAAACATCCGAAAGCGTTGGCAATGACCAATTCAATCGTGTTTTGCCAGCTTCGTCGATTAATGAATTTTCATCTAGTGGCGCACTACCCGGCAGGCTACCGAAGACTTCTTGGACGCTCTTCATTAGTCGAATCGCGACCTCTAGTTCTTCTTGTCTCAAATACCGTTTGTACAGCCGGTCCGAGACAATGCTCCAGTCCGCAGCTGGAGACTTCTGTACCACGAAACACTCAATGCAGCGAAAAAAGAAGGCTACATCTGCGGGGTTGCCGAGCTCGAAAATCGAACTACCCCCGTGAAACCCGACGCGCGATGACATCGCTAATTCCTCTTGAATTCAGTCGAATCTGGGTTAGTCATGCCCATTGCAGCATACGAATGATTAGGATGATGAGATTACTCGACCGTGGCCTTGGCAGGCTTGGCTACAGTCAATGCTCTGTCGATCGGCTTTTTGGCGGATTAAACCAATCTGGATCCACCATCAGCCGCTGAAAGAACTTAATTAGCGAGTCGCAGATTCTGTCACCCCACATCCAGTAGACGGCATTTGGGTTGTCACTGCGGGGTCGGAGACACTAAAACAGATCGAGGTCCCGATCGAAAAATGGGAGAACGTCAGGTTGGATTTCAGTGTACGGCATCATCCATTCACATGTTCCGTCGAACAATTTCGGTATATCCGTCGGGTGAATCACGGAATTATGTGAATGTGAAAAAAAGCGGGCTTCTTCCCCTGACTGCAATCTTCCCTCGCCGATTCCAACGTAGAAAGTGCGCAATTCGTTTGGGAACGCATAGCCGAGCTTCTTTTCGGCTTCAAATATCAGGTCATTATTGACTGGAAAAAAACCATTTTCGAACAATCCAAGACGCAAGGTTGACGAAGGGATGCGGACAAGAGGCTTCAAGAATTCGAACATATCGTACGGATACGGACACAGGGCATTGTGTTCTTCGATAGTCAATTCGCCAGCCTTCCTAAGAAAGCTTTCAGATCTACAGCATAGCAAAACCGAACGCCGTTGCGCTCACCCGACACTTCCGAACCTAATTCGCCAATCCCTATGTAGATTGCTGGAATTTTCACTCCCCGCATTCCAAAGCAGATTTCGTGACGGCGCCTGTATTCGAACAGCTCGTCCAGTTGCTCATCTAGATAGGCATCGAAGTTCTCATACGTAGTCTCAATGGACCTGTGAATTGATCCACACCATTGAACAAACGTTGGAAGAGATTCTTTTTCCATGTGGGACTTATTGTCCTTAAACCAACCTACCAGTTCATCAAGATTCCATTCGACGTCCAAAATGACATAACTTTTCCCACTGTCGAGAACAGATAGCACAATCTGACCCACGCGGTTTCCTGCTGGGAATCCCAAATCTGTTGCGGATTTATTTTGCGACAGGGAGAATTCAAGATTCAGTTCGCTCATCACTTCCCCTTGATAAGTTTTCCATATTCGGCTTTATTAATATCACCGCGCTGCAATAGCGCTCTCAACACACTTGTCGGAACTTCATTGCCCGGAACTGGATAGCCATGCCATCCCCCAACATTATCAGGCTGGAATTCATACACTCTCCCATCGGAAACGCCGTAACTCTGCTTTCCGCCTTGCACGGAATTATTCAGCACTTGCTGTGCTGCTGAATCCTCTAGATCCATGGGCATACCCCATCCGCCAACGTCGTGTTTCGGGCTCGGCGCGTACTTGGGTGCGTCATTCCCGCTACTGAAGATCGCCCCGAGTCCTTCAACAATCTTTAGCGGGTTGGGCAATATTCCACCAACTACTGCCCCAATGGTATCTGCTGTATCGACAATCGGCTTCGATTGATCAGCACGGAGTCGGTAATGGGATGAACTTGGAACGTCCCGTCGCCCGAGGACGCCAGTGATTCACTGGCGCCGATGAACCCAAACATGGCAAGCGCCACGCTCCGGAGCGACTTTGCGAAGGTGTAAAAAGGCATGATTCGTATAGTCTTGAATGGGCTTGCCGTTTGCGCTAAGGACAAGCGGCATGACTTGATGATGGCCAGCGGTCTCGGGGTGGAAACTCATTCGCTCAGCGGAACACCAAAATGAGGCGAAGGGAAAAGTAGGTCGTATAGCACCGAAGTAGTCTCGTGCCCCTACTTACGCGCCACAGAAGGTTGTCGGACTAGTGAAATTCCGTACGTACTGGAGTCTTCGAAGTCGGAACAGCAGAGCAACGCTGCGCATCGCGCAAATCGATCTTCGAATAAAACGACGTGGATTCGTGAGCTATTTCTTCGATTTTGATGGACCTGCAACGGCACTAATAGCTCCTTTCACGTCCTCGGTTGAATTCATCAACATCGTTGCATCAATGTAGCCTTCAAGATCGGCACTCAGCCAGCTTTCCCCATCTCTCTTTACGTGGAACTTCACAACAACGCAAAGTTCGTCAGCGGAAAGAGCGGCGACGAGAACGAGACTTGTGAATTTGTTCCAGACTTGAAAGATGCAGTGTATGAATTGGATTGCTTGAGGTAGAGGAAATGTTTCATCGTAATCTTAGATATGAAGTGAATTAATGAAACATTCATACCCTGTAGCGTCTTTGAAGTCTCTCCGGCTAACGTTTATTTCTCTTTCAAACAAAGAAGCCAGAAGATAGCAGTCTCCGACGACTTGAAATCCTCGTTCTGCTATCGACACCAATTCAGAAGTGAGCTCGCGGGTTACTGGAGAACTCACTAGTAGGCGCTGCATCTCATTGTTGAGCTTCATCACTTCGCTCCGAGATATTTAGTAAGACCTTTTTGAATAGCATTGCTAAAACTAGGATTGTCGAGAAGTTTGTTAACGGAATTTGGTGCACCCGGGAGGCTATTTGTGCCGTGATCGTACAAGTACTGCGCTACCGGTAGCGTGATCTGCGCCAGCTTCTTCCGATCAGTAGTCATGACTTTTATATCCTGCTCAAATCCTTCTCAATTGCTGTCTACATCGGCCCGGAGTAATTTTGATAATTTTATTCTCCGCTGCACCCATCGATTTTGGAAGCAACGCACTAAACGAATTGCCCAGTGCCGATGAACCAGCCATTGGCGTCGCCGCCGATATCGCTAATACTGATAAACCACCTGCACCCCACCCGTCACCCCTGCCGTGTGGAACTGCTCCGGCTTGTACACGGGCACTCCCAGAAACACGTCATACGAGACACCGCCGAATTTCTGCGAACCCACGCCGCCTCGAACGCCGATGACTGCACCGGCCAATTGAGTGCCTACCAGCGCAGCCGTGGCTGGACCGTAGACTCGGCCATAGTCCAGGCCGGCGTAAAGGGCCTGGCCGGTTGAACCGAGTGGTGCTTGCAACTCGTTGCGCCAATAGAATCCGCGCTCGCCCGCCAGCAGGCTTTCTCCATCGAAGCCTCGCACGGTGTATCGGCTGCCGATGGTCAGGTCATCGACATAGTAGAGACGGTCGTTCGTGAACTGGCCGCGGATTGTTGTCACGTAACGGAATGGCTGCGCGGCAATCTTGAAGGGGACCGAAAGGTTGGCGTCGAGGACGGCCATGCGGAAGCGCCATGTGGGGCCACCGTCTGCGGCCAGCGCATCGGGCTGCGCGCCCATCGCCCCGATGCCTTGACGGAACGAGAGCGTCGCATCCAGTTGCGATTGCCCGAAGTAGTGCCGATCCGTCATCCCGATTTCGACGATCGTGTTGTTGCGGCGCTGCTGCGGAAGCTCCGTATCCTCGATATAGCTCTTGCCGAATCGGCGCGTCAGTCGCACCTGCATGCCGAAGACATCGCTCTGGCTACGGCTCAGTACGCGATGCAACTTCAAATCCACGTTCTCGGATTTTCCACTCGATACGAATGTGGTGTTCACCCCGGCAATCTGCTGGAAGTAGTTGCTGCTGTAAGCCGACAGCGTGGCTGTCCAATATCCCCACGGCACCGAGTAGTAGCCGTTCCAGCCGCGCGTGCCGTGTTCCTTGTTGTTGAACTGCAAATCCTGGCTGTAGCCAATGTTGAAGATGTCGCTCAGCCCCAGCGGATTGTCGATGCCTAAACTCACGTTGCCTTGCCATTTCCCCGTGGAACGCGAACCCGAGTTATCGACCGATGCCACCAGCGTCCACGGCTTGTTGCGCTTGATGGCAATGACGACATCGCTGCGCCCCGGCACCGGAGTCGGCACGATTTGCATATCGACATCCTGACTCGCCACACGCTTCATTTGCTCCAGCCCTTGCTCAAGATCGCGCAGGTTCAGCAGTTCGCCCGGTGCCGTCGGGAAAGCAGTCTTCCACGTGCCCCACAAATCAGGATCACTGAAACGGATATCGCCGATGACGCCGGGAATCAGCGCGAGTTTCAACGTGCCCGTTGACAGGTCTTGCTCGGGCACCAGCACACGGGTGGTGACGTAGCCTTTCGAGAGGATCGTTTGCGAAAGTCCCTTCACCAAGGTTTCGACACCCTGCTTGCCAACGCACTGGCCTTGGTAGTGTTCTAGCCACTGCCTCGCAAATGCAAAGGGGTCCATCGGCAACGCCGAGGCTCCCGCAGACTGGAGGTCAGCCGGAAGATCTTGGGGGACTTCCAGTGCGAAGCGGTCAACGTGGAAACAAGGGGTTTCCGTTGGCAGCGCCGGATACTCAGCGCGCGCGATTGCCTCGGCGCGGACTGCGGGCGCGTTAACGACAGCGGCGCGTTCGCGGGCTTCCTGCTGCTGGCGGTTGCGCTGGTCTTGTTCGGCGTTGGTCAGGGCAGCAGCATGGCCGGGGGATGGTGGGACCTGGGCCATCACGGAAGAATGCAGCCCCGAAAAACCTACCGCGAATGAGGCGGCAATAGCGATTTGCGACAGTTTAAAGAACATCGGCGTAGCAGAGGCTTGACGAAGGGTTACAGCCACCCGCAGTTGGGCATTGGAACATAGGGACTCAGGGAACAGACCAAAGCCGAACCGCACCATTTTTCCTTGTTGAACCGTCTTGCAGGCCCGTCGCTGCGCCGCCCTGTGTACCGAACAGAAGACGGCCGGCGTACGGCGAGACCGATCCCCTAAGTGACTTCAGGATGCCACCGTCGGCAATGATAGTCTGCCTACGAGTGTCGGGAATCAACTGCTCGGCAGATCGTGCATTCAAACAGTCTGCCCCAGAATTTCTTGCGGTATTCCATGACACCAATACATTGAAAATATACTAGCGAGCCTCGTGAATTCGTATTAGCTCTCCTGTTAAGGTTGAATAAACCAAATTGAAGTCCAATCCTTTATACGGACAAAACACGACGGTCACCTCTTCATTGCTCATGCCATTCAACCAAAGAAAAATTCCTTCCGCTAACGATTTAATATCTTGTGAACTACCACCGAGGGATTCCCATTTCTCGACAGTCGGCGCAACATTTTTCCACTTCACATTGCTTTCTGCGTCAGAATAATAAATTAGCTTACCATCGCACAAAATATCTAGTTTTCCCATTTTCAATTTTCTTTAAAAATTCAATTTGGCAACTGCGTCGTTGATCCATTTGGCCGAACGTAGTCCGTTCTCGGACTGTTGGCAGGATAGTCGTAAAAAGTCTGATTACCACCACCTGGATACTTGACCGCCGGCACCTGAGGCGCAACCTTACCGTCAACAACGACCATGGCCTTCCCTGTCGTTACAACTGGTTGGACCATGGAAACCTCGGGCTTCATTTCTGGTGTAATAGCCAGCGTACCCCGCGCGTATTGCTGATTAAATACTACATCGGGCGTCGAAAATGCACCAAGGGCGGGCTTTCCTTCTGAAATAGCGCTGGCTTGTCCTGATGTCACGATCATATTTGCCGGAGTACCCGTCGCCGCAATGCCGACATTGACATTGGTTCCCGACGTAAAAGGAGCAGACCATCCTTTATTCAAAAATTGCTGGTTGATCGTTTCGGCCGGGACCAATCCCGTCGTCAAATTGTCATCGCGGTGAAAATTATTGGCTATCGTTGTATCCGCGGCGCCCGCAGCGCCGGTTTTCCCAGAGTTGGCGCGGTTTAGTATTGCAGCACTGCCCGCTGCTGCACCGATATTCAATGCCCCGTAAGCAAGAGCCGCACCACCTGGGCTCATACCTAAGGCCTGCAGTACTTGTTCGCCATATGTTGCGGTGACATCGCCGTTGACCGTCTGTGTAAATCCCGCCTTCGCATAATCCAGGCCACCAACGGCAACTGCCGTTCCCAACGCACAGCCCACTACGCTCGCGCATCCCGTCCCTAGTGCGCCGAGAGCAACCGCAGTACTTGTCACACCCTGAACTGCGCCCACAGCACGATTCGACACCTGATACTTATCGAGTCCGTCATTAATACGGTCAACCGTACCGTAGCCATCAAACGCACCTGCATTTATCAGTTGTGCCTGCTGAGCGGTGTATCCTTGACCGTCACTCTGCATCTTTTGCAGCGTGAATTTACTGGGGTCATTGTCCGGGATGCCGTCTGCGCAACGGGTTAATGCACATTCGGCGGCTGCAAGCTTGTACTGCTCTTCCGGAGTCTTATCCCGCTGCAATGCCTGAAGCTTCTGTTGTTCGCTGGGATGCAACTGCCGATTAAACCGATCCACATTCGCCGCAGTCGCCGCTCCCGATCCGCCACCAACCGCAGCGCCAATACCTCCTGCCACAAGATTCGCCGCCAGATTGCCAATGGCCTCGTCCAGATTCTTGTTGCCACTGTCCACGCCATCGGCGACGGACCTGCCCACTGACGCCAGTTTGTCGGCCGCCAGCGAAGACAAGCCCGCCCCGACCGCACCCGCAAGAGCATTGCCACCGCCCAACCCAGCAATCATCGCGCCGCCCGCAGCATGCAGCGCCGCGCGATACTCGCCACCTTCCTTCCAGTTGGCGATATCCGCATTGGCGGCGTCGATGGATGCACGGTTTGCGTCGCTCGGGTCTTTTTCATAGGCTTCGGTGGCTGCTTTCAGCGCTTCCT
Organism: Cupriavidus sp. SW-Y-13; assembly: GCF_009793345.1. Lineage (NCBI taxonomy): Bacteria > Pseudomonadati > Pseudomonadota > Betaproteobacteria > Burkholderiales > Burkholderiaceae > Cupriavidus > Cupriavidus sp. SW-Y-13. Next base: position 2,484,966 of record NZ_WHLX01000002.1, on the reverse strand, counting down.
TCGCGGCTTTTTCCTTGCTCCCCGCAATATCACCCACCGTCTTCGCCACCGCCTCCCCAGCCGCCTGCGCCGCCGCCATCATGTCGGCCTGCTTGCCCAGCAAGTTGCCGAGATCCGGGCCTTTGCCCACGGTGGAGTTCGTGTTGGACGTGTCGCGGTTGAGGGTTGCCACGTCCTGCGTCTGGTTCGCCTGATCCGTGACGGTGATGGTGCCGCCGGCGATGCCCGATTGGGCGACGCCGCGCTCGCTTCCGCTCTCGTGCTGCGGAATCATCGGACTGACACCGCCTGTGTTCTTGCCCGACGTCTGGCCAGACTTCTTGTCATCGACCTTGGGTCCGAACGTGAAGCCGCCACTGATGCCGAGCGAGGTAGCGCTGTAATCCGACTTGTTCTCGATGTCGCTCCAGCTCAAGGTGCCCGTACTCAGCTTGTTCTTGTCCTCCGTTGCCGTGCTGGCGATGATGGCGCCCTTGAGGTCGGTGTTGCCTTTGACGTGGATGTCGAAGCCGCCATCGCCCGCGAGAATCCCGGTTTGTTCCGTCACGTTGGCATAGCTGCCGTCGCTCTTGCCCTTGGATGCGGAGAACGAACCGCTTACTCCGCCGCCTTGGCTGAAGCTCAGGCCACCGCCGACGCTTTGCTGGCGGGCGCGGCTTTCCTCGGTGTCCTGGCGACTCGCCAGGTTCAGGTTGCCACCCACATCGGCGGAAACCTTTCCTCCGCTGACGACGCCACCCAGGATGTTCGTGTCATTGCCGGAGAGGATCGATACCGACTCACTGCCTGTGATGTGACTGTTCACCTGCGTGGTGCCGGTGGTGTCGCTATTGCCTTTGCTGGCAGAAGCAGACGCCGAGACACCGAACCCCTGCGCCCCGTATGACACGCCGATGGTGCCACTGCTCGATTTGTTCGTGCTGTGGCTCTCATAAGTATCGGTCGCCGAGACGATGTTGACGTCGCCCTTGGCGCCCAGACCCACCTTCGTGGCCGAGATATCCGATCCGATGATGTCGAGGTTCCCTGTGGTCTTGTTGCCATCGGCATCGACGCCCGTGGCGATGAACGTCGCAGTGCCTCCCGCCTGGATGTTTGAGCCAGTATGCGTGGTGCTGTCCTGCGTGAAGGTGTTCTTGGTTTTGCTTGTGCCGAAAGATAGCGTCACCGCCGTACCGGCAGGCCCCTTGCCATCAGCCAGGCTCTTCATTGCATCGCCAGCACCCATGGCCGCATCGTAAGCATCGCGGCCAGCGGCAATGCCCCACAGCGCAGATGCGCGGCCGTCCTGGCTCTTGGTTGCCGAACTGACCTTCTGCCCCGCGCTGATCGCAGAACCGATGGCGCCGCCGCTTACACCAAGCGTAAAGCCGGTTTGCTTGATCTCGTGCGTTTCGTCGTGATGCTCGCTACCCACGGCTGCATCAATGATCACATCGGCCCCGACGCCGGTCAGATCCTTCGCGGCAATGACCTGGCTGCCAGTCACATGCAGCGTACTGCCGGCCTTCATGCTGACGTTCCCGTCGGTACTGCCTACCAGGCTGCCGGTCTGCGTGACCGAACGGTCATTGGTGGTGTCCTTCTGATCGCGCATCCCGTACGAGATACCCCCGCCTGTGGCACCAAAGCCCGTGGCCTTCGTATGTGAGTAGCTGTAGCTTTCACTGGTGCTTTCGGCGGTGGTAATGGTCAGATTGCGGCCAGCCTCCAGCATTACGTCGCCGGTGCCGGCAACAGTCGAACCACTGATCGTCATGTCGCGGCCCGCACTTCCGACGATAGAGTCACCCGACACGACCGAGCCTACCGCCACCGTGTCGTGCGATCTGGAAGTCTTCGTGGTTTCAGTCTTGGAGAGGAAACCCGGCTTCTTGGTTTGCGACCAGTTCTGCGCATCGTGCTGCTCGGTCACGGCTCCTACCGTCACATCGCCAGTCGCCACGAGCTTGACCGCACCACCGTTGCTGGTGGCACTGCCAGTGCTGACGGAGGAACCGAGCACAGTCACATCGCCTGTCGTAGCACCCTCGACGGCAGCAGGCGTGATGCCGTTGGCCCCGAGGATCTGGCCCGCTACGGTCGTCTGTCCTGCCGCCAGCGTGACGTTGTTGCCCCCTTGCACCGAACTACCCCGCGCCCCCTCGTCATAACTCGACTGCGTAAACTGCGAAGCCTTGTTGCTGAACGCGCCTGCCTCTTGCGTGCGTGAATCCATCGCCGCAGTCACTGTGGTATTGCGACCCGCCACGAGGGCGGCGTCGCCGCCAGCGTCGATCATGGAACCCGTCAGCGTGGCGTCCCGGCCGGCGACGGCGGTTACGTTGCCTCCGGATTGCACCGTGCTGCCCTGATTCACGACAGTCTGATCTCGCAGGTAATCCTTCCCTCCGTGTGCGGTCGCATCCTGTGTGGTGCCGAGTTGCACCGTGCCGATGTTCAGATCCCTGCCAGCGGCGAGCAGCGCGTTGTTGCCCGCATCCACGGCGCCACCGGCCATGCTGATGTCCCGGCCGGCCAGCAGGGCGACGTTGTTCGAACCCGCGATTGTGGCCACGGCACCCACGCCCGTCGCGCTCGCGCTATTGCCGTTGGCCAACGTTGTGGTGTTCGTGATCGTCTGCGATGCGTTGACGATGTCTCGCCCTGCAGACACCACGACGTCTTCTCCGCCGATCCGGCCGCCGAGGTTGCGCACATCCTGCGTCGCCTTGACGACGGTGGTGCCGGTGCCGCCGATATTGCCGCGATTGACGATGTCGGTGCCCACGACTTGCGTGGCGATGTCGCCCACGATGGAGCCGCTGTTGGCAACTGTCCCGGTGGCATTGATGGCAACCGATCCACCGGCGACGAGGGCACCGGTTGCGTTCAGATCCACGCCGCTACCCTGCGCGAGATACACCTTCGGTACGAGAACCGATTGCGTAGTGCCATCAGGCAGTGTCACGTCCTGCGAGACCATCCAGACCATGTCGGTCGTGAGCTGCAGCATCTGCTCGTCGGTCAGGCCCACGCCGGGGGTCAGACCGAAGGACTTGCCATACGTCACGCCGTTGTTCATCAGCGCTTTGTATTCCTCGAGCTGATCGCTATAGCCTTCGAGGAAGGTCTTGCCCGTCAATTGCGTGACCTGGTCGCGAATGAGTTTCTGCTCGTAGAAGCCATCCCCGAGACGCTTCTGGGTTTTCTGCGGATCGAGGCCCAGTGCGTCGAGCATGTAGTCGCTCGAAATAAAGCTCGTGTACTGCGTGAAACGAGAGTCTGTCGCGACGAGATAGGTGTCGCCCGGCGCCGTGCGGAACGTATAGAGACCGTTGCTCGGCAGACGCAGATTGGGAATGCCACCCTTTGCAGTGCCTAACGTCTGGGGTGGGCGCTGGCCGGTCGCGCCGGACACTGCGCCCGTGCCGTTGGTGCTTCCTGTGGCTGCTGCGGCCTGCGTGCCAGTGCCACCGCCACCGGTAATGGAGGCACCAGTTACTGCAGCGCCTACGGTGTTGACCGAGGCGACGGTGACGTTCTGCGCCGTGGTCTGCACGGTCTGGTTACCTGTGGCGATGGCCGGCAGCGCTGCGGTCGTCGTAGATGCTTGCGGGGCGCTCGGGAATGCCACCTCCTCCCATTTCTGGCTGCCGCCTGTGCGCTGATGCCAGTAGAACGTCGAGGTGTCTTGCGTGGTGACCGTTTGCTGCAATACGGTGCCCACATCCTGGATCGAGCCATTGGCTGCCACGCGCACGAGGTTGCCACCCGCAGCCATCGTCGAAGACTGGTTCAGGATGCTGCCATTGTTGCTGTTGATACGAATATTGCCGCCCGCCTGGATCTTGGCTGGATCCGATGCACTGACAAGCTGGTCCGTCGCCGTCATCGTGACGGTCGTGCGGGAGATCTCGTTGAAGTCTGTACCGAAGTTGGCCTGACGAACTTCGTCGGGACGAATATGAATGTTGGGGTCCCAGTCTGGCCAGAAGGTGATGCTGTAGGTGGTGCCGTTGTCCTGGATGGCCTGGTAGTACTGCGTGGGGCGGGTGGCGATGGGGCGTGAGCAGATGCCCGTGTCGACGTCGCAGTTGTCGCCGGGCATAGCCGTCGTGTATTCCTCGATAGGCGACTTAGCAAACGACAATGTCTTGTTAGACGCATCCAGATTCGTGACGGTTGCCTTGTCTACGGTCACGGTGATCGGCGCTCGTAAGGCGTTTGTTTGCGGTGTGCTAACCGGTGCGCCTTCTGCGTACCATGTCCAACCGGGAAACGTAATGCTGGCGTGAAAATTCTGATCGAAACCCGTCAACCCCGCCTGCCACAACACCAGCGTCTTCACCGCCGTCTGCACCGGCGTTCCCGCCGTTGTCACGATGTTCGTGCGCGTGTTCTGCACCTGATTGGCCGCGATATCGATATCGCCGTCCGCTTCGATCGTGGCGGATCGATTGATCAGTGAGTTTGTCTGATTGGCAAGTAGCCCCGAGTTGGGATCGCGCGTGCCGTCCCGTGCGATCTGGAGGTTGCCCGCGCTGTAGAGCGTAGCGCCGTCGAGGTTCTGGACCGAATTGCTCGCGTACAGGTTCAGGTTCTGGACGGACGCCATCAGCGCCGACGCACCGTTGTTGACGATGTCCGTGCCACGCACCGTGACGTTATTGCCGATGACCGTGCCGGTATTCGATACCGTGGCTGCGCTGGCTTGTACCGTATCGCCCTCGATGCGCCCTGCATTCGCGAGCAGATTGCCAGCGGCGATGGTCGTGCTACCCGATGCGATGCTGGCACCGGCGGCGTTGACAATGTTCGCACCGGACAGATCCAATGCGCCAGCGGCAGCGAGACTCGCGGTATTGGTCAGCGTGCCGCTGGTGGAAAGCTTCAGCGTGCCGTTGGCACGCAACTGGTTGGACGCGTCGTTGGTGTAGTCGCCAGCCAGATTCAGCGTCAGGTTTCTGCCTGCGAGGAAAGTGCCGCTGCCTCCGAGCGCACCGGTCATGGCGATGTCCTGATTCGCCTTGACCGCACCGCCGAGGTTGGACATCGACAACAAGCCGAGGCGGATGCCTGTGCCGCCGAGCACCTGACCGCCTGCGTTGTCGAGCGTTGCACCCGCCTGATCGAACGTCACGTCCTGGCCGTATAGCGTACCACCGCGATTCTCAAGCCGATTGGTGACTTGCAGATCCAGCGCGCCACCAGCGGCCACTTGTGCCGCCGTCGTGCCGTTTGCGTTGTTGGTGAAGGTCTGCGCGGCAATGAAGACGTCACCGTTGCCACCGATTCGCCCCGCTGTATTCGTCAGCGAAGCGGTGGCCTTGACGGTGGTGCTGCCTGTGCCCGCATTGAGCAGCGCGCCACGGGAGTTGTCGATGCCGGTGGCGGAAATGCTCACCTCGCCATCCGAGCCATTCGCAGCGAGCGTGCCATCCACGTTGTTGACGGCGCCGGTTGCCACGATGCCCAGATCGCCCTTGGTTTGCGCTGATCCAGAGGTGTTATCCACACTGCCGCCCGACGCAATCGACAAGCCGTCGTTCCCGTAGAGGCTGCCCTGCCGGTTGTTCAGTGTGCCGCTCGTGATTGCTGACAACGCACCCTGCGCGGATATCTTGCCGCTGTTGTTGTCGAGCGTGACCGCCTTGGCTTGCAGCGTGCCGTTGGTCTGGATCGTCCCTGTGTTGTTGGAGAGCGCACCCTGGCTTATGACATCAAGCGTGCCGCTTCCCGCATGAGACACGGTGCCACCATCGTTGATCAACGATGCGCCTGCGATGTCGAGGTCGACACCGTTCGCAACGATGCTCCCGCTGGTGTTATCGAGTTGACCGCCTGCAGTTACGGACGTGGCCGTGTCGCCGTACTGCTTGATCGTGCCACTACGATTGGACAGGCTGCCCGTGGTGCTGATTGTCACGCGGTCGCCATCGATGTGGCCGCCAGCATTGTCCAGCGATGCACTCTGCAAAGTCGTCGTAGCGGCCGATATCGTGCCGCCTGCGTTGGTCAGTGTGCCGTCGGCTTCCAGCGACAACGATGCCCCTGCAAGCAACGTCGCATTCGTGTTATCCACCGCGCCATGCGAGCCAAGCGTCAGGGCCTTGCCAGCCGAAACGGCTCCGCCTGCGCCAAGGAACGAGCCGAGCTGCGCCTGCAATGTGCCATTCGTCTCGATGGCACCGTTCACATTGCGCGCCGTGCCTTGCACCGTCGCCGTTAGCGTGCCGGCACCAGCGTGGGACAACTTGCCGGTGTCGTTGATCAGGCTACCCGCTTCGAGCGTCAGATTCTTGCCATTCGCAGCGACTGTGCCGCCCGTGTTGTCGAGCTTCCCGCCGGCCGCAATGATGGCATCGGTCTGCCCGTATTGCTTGATGCTTCCGCCCTGATTGACGACATCGCCAGTCGCCTTGATTGCGAGGGCATCGCTTTCAATCTGGCCTGCCGTGTTGTCGAGCGACGCGGCGGTGAGCGTCACCGCGCCGCCAGTGACCGAACCCTGACGATTGCTACCGGCCCCCGAAACGTTGGCACTCAGCGCGCCACCCGCGCTCAGCAATCCCGCATCGTTGGCGAGCGCAGCCGCATGAATGGCGAGATCGCCCTGTGCCGTGACCTGTCCGCGCGTATTGTCGAGCGCGCCTGCAGTGGTTGCGGACAGATGCGTCCCCGCATTCACCGTTGCGCCCGAGAGGTCGAGGTTGCCCGCGATGGCCGATAGCTTCATCGCACCATTGGCGACCGTCTGACTGCCAGCAAGATTGATGCTGCTGCCGGTGATGTCGACGTTGCCGGTGGCCAGGTTGCTGCCGGTCGCGGAAGCTGCCCCCACCGTGCTGATGGTCAGGTCACCTGTCCCGGCAGGCTTGCCGTCGGGACCCATGCCCGCCGCAAGGGTGCCTGTGGAATTCAACTGCCCTGCACGAATGCCGACCGATTGCTGTGCGACGAGAGTGCCGCGATTGTCCAAAGCAGCGTCGCTGTCCAGCCCGATATTGCCGCGCGCATACGTCGTGCCGCTGTTGTCCACGCCATCACGCGCGGATGCCGCAAGATTGCCCGTGGCGCTGGTTTGGCCTGCGAGCACGAGCTTGCCCTGTGCGGTCAGTGTCAGGTCTCCGGCCTGTGCGGCCAGCACGCCGCGATTGGAAACCCCGACACCCAATTCGGTGGATGCCAGCAAGATCTTGTTGGCGTACATGCCGCCCAGTTCGCTCACATCGATGCCCACTGCCGACGCTGCGCCACTGGGTGCAATGGCACTGGTCGCCAACGTCCCGTAGTCGACCTGGTTCGCCCCGGCCACCACATTGAGCCGGTTCGCATAGAGCGCTGCATTGGCCTTTACCGCCCGCGCGATGAGGTCCACCTGATCGACACTCGCCGCATTGAGCCCCGCACCCTCGACATTGATCTGCCCGCCCGAAACGCGAAATGCATCGAGACTGCCGCTGCCGCCATAGATTGGCGTCCCGGTGGTCAGGGTGACGCGGCTGGTATTGATGAAGCCCGCACCGTCCACGAGCAAGCCGTTCGGATTGGCGATCACCACATCGGCGCGCTGCCCAGCCACTTCGAGATAGCCCCGCAACTGGCTCGGCGACGTGCTGTTGACCTGGTTGACGATGATGCGCGCCGCGCCACCCGGCAGCAGGTTCGGATTCCCGTTGATGTAGCCGGCTTGCTGCGTGTTCGTGATGACCGGGGAATTGTTGAGAATCGCGCCGGGCCGATTGACATCGAATTGGCTGTACTGATTGACCGAGACACCTGCGCCGGAAGGGCGCGTGATGTTGACCTGCGGCAGGCCATTGGCGGTCTGGATCACGCCCGGTCGATTGGCGCCTGCATTCGGATCGCCCACGATCTGCGCGCTGGCGATGATCGGCAAACCCAGACTGATACCGATGGCCAGTTGAATCGCCGAGATGGCCATCCACGAAACATCGGGACGGGAAGCGGCCGAGCCACTGGCGGAAACAGCGGCTGTCTTGCCTGTGCCCGTGCTGCTGGCGGTTTCGGCAACAGCCATGAGCATGGCGCGCGCGCGATTGAAGACGATGCGATAACGAAGACGATTCATAGCGACCCGGATTGCTGGCGTGTCTGGTGGTCACGCGCTGCAACCGCTGCTACCAAGGGCGAAGAACCTCCTCGTACGTGCAACTCCAGCTGTAACCTTTTGTAACGACACTGTGTGAGCTGGAGAGTAAGTCAACGTAACGAGCGCTCGACACCCTACTTTCTGGCTATGGCTTGTGAGCCAACCCACAAAATGACTACGCCCGCAATCATTTAAAACCCGCCAGGCCAGCCCGTACAACGGCTTGCGGGCGATAGTCGCACGGAGCGGCATCGCCGATCTCTTAAGATTTGATGCGAAGATGGTTTGCTTAATAACAACGATTGGACGCACTTTCGCCCGTCATTCCGCTCGTCCTATACTGCATCCATTCTTCACCCTTCACTGAATCATGGAATTTGCACCCGGTATCAGCCAGCTCGCTGGATTGCTCTCCGACCCAGGCCGGGCGGCCATGTTGTGGGCGTTGATGGATGGCAGTGCGCGGCCGGCGGGGGAGTTGGCGTTGATTGCGGGGTTGTCGGCGTCGTCGACGAGCGGGCATCTGTCGCGGTTGTCCGAGGGTGGGTTGCTGGTGGTGGAGACGCGCGGGCGGAATCGCTATTACCGGCTGGCGACGCCCGAGATCGGGGTGGCCATCGAGGCGCTGGCTACGGCTTCGCTGGCCAGTCAGCCGCCGCGGATGCGGGCCGTGCCGGTGTCGCGCACGGCGCCGCCCGCCCTTCGGCAGGCGCGGACCTGCTATGACCACCTCGCCGGGGAACTTGCGGTAGGGCTTTTCGAACGAATGTCGCAGGCGGGATGGTTCGCGGTGGCGGGTTCGTCAGTGGATCTGACTGCGGACGGTACGCAGGCGATGACGCAGCTTGGCATCGACCTGGCTGCCGCGCGGCGCAAGCGGCGGCAGTTTGCCTGCACCTGTCCTGACTGGAGTGAGCGCAAACCCCATCTGGGCGGTGCGCTTGGAGCGGCGATGTTGCAGGCGCTGCTGGCGCGGGGCTGGGTGGAACCCACCGCAACCTCGCGAGCGCTGCGTGTGACGCCGAGCGGACATCGAGAGATCGAAAAAGTGGCGGCTACCATCTAGAATGACGCCCGAAACACGCGCCAAGAAGGAGGCAGCATATGGCAATTGAACTGGAAGACGACGCGCAGGACGCAATCAGCCGCCTGTTCGCATTGATCAATCTCGGCGATACGCAGCAGACCACGCGCCATCTGGCACTGTTCGAGGAAGCGCTGGAAGATTCCGAGGAAGACGAGGCCGACGGCGACGCCCTGCTCTACCAGATCAAGGAAGTGATCGACTGGGAAGCCGGCTTCTATGTCGATTGGAAGGATGCCGAGTCATTCATCGGCTGCCTGAACCAGTTGTGCGAGCGCATGGACCTGGAAATCAACTGGGGCACCGACGATACCGAGGACGAGGACTTCCTGGAGGGCACGAGCGTGCCTGAACTGATGGAACTGGTGACCGATCAATTGCGCGTGGCCGGCTACACGCTGTGGAACTGGGACACCGGCGGCGACGCGTACGCCGGGTTTATCACCCGCAGCGAAGACGACGACGAGATGCTGGAGATCGCCGAAACGCTCGCACTGGACGTGCGCACCGGCGACCAGCCTTACTAAGGGTGTAGCGAGCGCCAGTCCCTCGCGTTAGCCCAGCGTCAAGACGGCGGGGGCCGCGTTTGCGCCGGCTTCCGCCAGCAGCATGGGCTCCGCCGATTCTGCCGCTGCGGCATCCGATCGCAGCACAGGGCGGCGGGCCGCTTCCGGTACGCCCAGCGTTTCCTCCAGCGCGTTGAGGAACGCCCGCACACTGGCTGGCATGAGCTTGCGCGCCGGCATCAGCACGTACACCTTCAACGGCGACGACGCATAGGCAGGCAGCACGCGCACCAGTTGCCCCTGCAGCAATTGCTCGTGCACGAAACGCGGCGAGAGTCGCGTTACGCCGAGTCCGTCGACGGCGGCCTTGAGCCGGACTTCCGCGTTGTGCGTGCAGATACGCGGCACCACATCCATCGAGAATGTTTCCACGCGGTCGCGCAGAAACTCCCAGTGCGTGTCATCGAGATTCCCCACAGTCGGCCAGCCCTGCAGGTCCTGCGGCGTCCGCGGCAAACCCCGTTCGCGGATCAGCGACGGCGCGGCGTAAAACGCGCGGTCGATCAACACCACGCGCTTGCTGGCAAACGAACTGTCGTGCAGGTTCGTGTCGGTCATCACGAAAGCCAGGTCATAGCCATGGCGAACCAGATCGGGCTGGTCCCAACTGACGTCCAACTGCACGCGCAGCGACGGATGCTGCTTCAGCAGCCGGTTCAGCGTGGGCGACAGATGCTGCGAACCCACTTCGTACGGCGTGGCAATCCGGATAGTGCCGCTGACTTCGTCGCTGAACGAGGCGGCTTCGGCACTGATCTCGCGCAGCGCGCCGAACAGGGGTGCAACGCGTTCATAGAGTTGCTGCCCGCGCTGCGTCACACGCACACGGCGCGTGGTGCGCTCGAACAGGCGTGCGCCGAGTTGGCCTTCCAGCCGCGCCACCGCGGCACTGGCCGACGACTTGGGGACTTCAGCCAGCTCCGCACCCTGTGTGAAGCCGCCGCCTTCCACCACTCGGCAGAAGATTTCCCAGTCCTTCCAGTCGCTCGTTTTCATCTGACACCTTATTCGTAGTATTTCTCCGGGAAAACCCTAGCCCGGCGGGCGATTGTCCCACACTACGAACAATGATGAAGTCCACGCTCTTAGTGTGGACATTACGGGACGATGACATCGGGGTGACATTCACAGTAGCGAGCGATGTACTCGGCGCATGCCGTCCACCGGGAAAGCGATGACATGAAACGTGTCTCATTCCAGAATACGATGCGAGACATCGCCCGAATGGGTAAATCGGAGGAGTCATTCATGTACAAGTTCGCAGCCTTTGCCCTCGCTGGCCTATTCTCCTCGGCAGCGTTCGCTGGCGCCAACTGCGCCAAGCACCCCAAGGCCGAATGGATGCCGGAGGCTGACGCCAAGGCCAAGATCGCGGCCCAGGGCTACAACATCAAGAAGTTCAAGGTGGACGGCAACTGCTACGAGATCTACGGCACCACCAAGGACGGCAAGAAGGCCGAGATTTATTTCGACACGAAGACGCTCGACATCGTGAAATCGGAAATCGAGAAGTAAGCATGTCCACGCCGGCGGATCGCATGGAGCGGTCCGATACGCTCGCCGTATGGGATCTGGCCGTCCGCTTCACGCACTGGAGCGTGGCGGCCATCGTCCTGTTCGATATCTTCGATGACTCCGGCGACCGCCTGCACCGTGTGCTGGGCTATGTGGCGGCCGGATTGGTACTGTTTCGGATTCTCTGGGGATTTGTCGGCACCGAGCACGCGCGCTTTGGTGCCTGGCTGCCGCGTCCGGCTGGCGTGCTGCTCTATGCCCGGGCATTGCTGCGTGGCCGCGCGCCGCGCCATCTCAGCCACACGCCGCTCGGCGCCGTGATGATGCTCGCCATGTGGGCGCTGATCCTTGGCCTCGCCGTCACGGGATGGATGTCCCGGCTCGATCCGTTCTGGGGCGAGGACTGGCCCATCGACATCCATCGATGGATGTCGAACACGCTGCTCGGGCTGGTCGTCGTCCACGTAATCGCGGCCATCGCCATGAGCCTCAAGCTGCGCGAGAACCTCATAGCGGCGATGCTCACCGGCCGCAAGCGTCGCGCCTCGGATCGTTGATATCGCTCAATGGACATAGCCGAAATCTTAAAACCTGTGGCATAGTGCCTCACGTTGTCCCGTGATATCGGGAGAGCCCGTGCCAGTCCGACTCGATCCGACAGGCAGCACGGCGCCGAAGGAGCAACCGCCCCGGAAACTCTCAGGCAAAAGGACCGATATCGCCAATGCACTCTGAAGAACCACGGCTCTCACGTCGGCCGCTGGTACCGAAGGAGCAAGCGATGTGTGCCGTCCTCCGCGACCGGCGCCGCGCGAATCTCTCAGGTCAAGGACAGAGGGGGCGTCTATCCGCGCATGGGGCGCGGTGGACTGCCATCCCTTGACGTCCTCGCGACCTTCTCATGAAAACCATTGCAGTGATCGGCGGCGGTATTACCGGCGTCACGACCGCTTACGCCCTCGCCAAGCGCGGATTCTCCGTCACGCTCTTCGAACGCCATCGCTATGCGGCCATGGAGACATCGTTCGCCAATGGCGGACAGCTATCGGCATCGAACGCCGAAGTCTGGACGCACTGGTCCACGCTCGTTAAGGGTGTGAAGTGGATGCTCCGCAACGATGCGCCGCTGCTGGTCAACCCGCGCCCTACGTGGCACAAGTTGAGCTGGTTCGCCGAGTTCATCGCGTCGATGCCGCACTATCGCAGCAACACCGTGGAGACGGCGCGGCTTGCCATTGCCGCACGCCAGCACCTGTTTGCCTGGGCGGATGCGGAAGGTATCGATTTCGATCTGAAGCGGCGCGGCATCCTGCATATCTATCGCAACAAGTCGGGGTTCGATCATGCCGGGCGCGTGTCGACGCTGCTGGCCGAAGGCGGACTGGAGCGGCGCGCGGTCACGCCTGCGGAGATGCGCGATATCGAGCCGACGCTGGCCGGCAAGTTCTACGGTGGGTACTACACCGAGAGCGATGCCACCGGCGATATCCACAAGTTCACCAGTGGGCTCGCGGCGGCCGTGCAGCGGCTGGGCGTGACTACGCTATACAACCAGGACGTGCGCACGCTATCGACCACAGGCCGACGCGTCACCGTGGTATCCGCCGAAGACGGTCTGCCCTCATCGCGCGAGTTCGACGGCATCGTGGTGTGCGCTGGCGTGGCGAGCCGCACCTTTGCGCAGCAGCTTGGCGATCGCGTCAACATCTATCCGGTGAAGGGTTACTCGATCACGGTCAACCTGAACGATGCCGAGAGCCAGGCCGGCGCGCCTGTTGTGAGCCTGCTCGATGATGAAACCAAACTGGTCACTAGCCGGCTGGGTGTCGATCGTTTTCGGGTGGCGGGCACGGCGGAGTTCAATGGCATCAATCGCGATATCCGCGCCGATCGCATTCGTCCGCTGATCGACTGGGTGCACGCATGTTTTCCTGCGGTGAGCACACGCAGCGTCGTGCCCTGGGCCGGGCTGCGCCCGATGATGCCGAACATGATGCCGCGCGTGGGCAGGGGTCATGCGGCCAATGTGTTTTACAACACGGGGCATGGGCATCTGGGATGGACGCTGTCAGCGGTGACGGCCGAGATGGTGGGAGATGTGGTGCGGGGGGCTGGGGCTGAGGTGGTGGTGGCTGGGGGCGAGGTGGGGGGTAGTGCGGTTGCCTGAATCGCCTGATGGTGTGCTCCCCTCTCCCGCATGGCGGGAGAGGGGTTGGGGGAGAGGGCTGGAGGTACAAATTGCTACGTGGTCGGCAAGCAGAGCCTCCGGCCCTCTCCCCCGCCCCTCTCCCATTTCATGGGAGAGGGGAGCAAACCAACAGCATTTGGGGCGCACAAATGAAAAACCCCCGCTCTTACGAGCGAGGGTTTATCTGAATTGGTGCCCAGAAGAGGACTCGAACCTCCACAGTGTTGCCACCGCTAGGACCTGAACCTAGTGCGTCTACCAATTCCGCCATCTGGGCTTCGTATCGCTGCATTGCTGCGTCGATGCGAGCCGCGAATTCTACAGAAGACTTGGCAATTTGCAAGCCCTTTTCGCGCGATGGTCACAATCCGGTGTTTTGCACGCCGAGGGACAGGCTGCCGTCGAGCACATACCGGTTACGCCCCGCGCGCTTGGCGCGGTACATCGCGCTGTCGGCGCGGTGCAGCAGTGGCTCCAGGCGAGGCGCCTCCGGCAGTGTGCAGACGGCGCCCACACTGATCGTCACGAAGGGCTGCACTGGCGTGCCGTTGTGCGGAATGCCAAGGTCTCGCACCGATGCCACCAGCCCGCGGGCAACACTGCGTGTCTCGTCCACGTTCGAATTCGGCAGCACCACGGCGAACTCCTCGCCGCCCAGGCGCGCGCAGAACTGGTCGTCGCGCAGCACGCCGTTCAGTGCCGATGCCACCTGCCGCAGGCATTCGTCGCCCACGGGATGCCCATACTGATCGTTGAACTGCTTGAACAAGTCCACATCGAGAATCAGCAACCCAAGTTCCTGGCCACGTTCGTACGCGCGGGTGACGGCTGCCAGAGACTCGCGCTGGAAAAACCGCCGGTTCGGGATGCCCGTCAGTGCATCGATGTCGAGGTCCGCCTGCACGCGCGACAGTTGCGTCGTCAGCGCCAGCTCACGCGATTGATAGCGGCTGATATCGTGCAGGAACACCAGCCTGCCGATGGTCTTGCCGTCCATGCGGACGACCGGCTCTACCGACAACTCGAACTGGGCACCCTCCGGGATGTAATGGGGCGTTTCGCCAGGCGCGTCCAGCACCGCGTTCCACTGCGTGGGTGGCAACTGGCCGCGCCGCATCTCGGGCAATAGCCGCATGGCTGCAGGATTGCATTCGGCGATACGGCCATCGGCGCCGATCACCACACAGCCTTCGCGGATCGTGTCAAAGACGCGCAGCCGCGCATAGTGGCCGATGTCTTCCAGATGCGTGCGCAAGGCGCAGATCCAGACCAGCACCGTCATCAGCGAGAACGTGGCCGGCGTGAGGTCACCGCCGAGCGGACCGGTCCAGCGATACAAGTAGGCGATGTGTGTGAGCAGCGGCAGGAACAGGCCGCCCATCAGCACGTTGCGGCCGCGCACGGACAATGCGGCATTGGGCACGCGCGCCGTGGCCAGGAAGTACATGCTCAGGCCCAGCATGCCGTAGGTCCATGCGGCCACCAGCGTGTAGCCGATGCCGTGATGGAATACCGCACCGGGCGACACGCCGGGCGGCATCAGTTCGATCGACGTCCAGATCAGCCCGTGCCGCTCGTTGGTGAAGACCAGCGCCAGCGTGAGCAGCGCGGCAAACACCGGCACGCCGAGCATCGACCACGGCACGACAAAGCGTGGACGGCTCAGGTGGATCATCGCCACGAGCCAGCCGATGGGCACCGCGACGATCCCCGCATATTGGAACTTGGCCCAGAAGATGCGTCCCGCCAATCCGGTCTCGCTGATTTCCAGCAGCCGGCCTCCGCTCCAGATCGCCACGCCGCCAGCGAGCACCAGGAACGCGCGGACCGTGGGATCGTCGCGCCTCGGCCAGGCGGCAATGGCCATGCCCACACTGCAGACAACGGCAATGGTCAGGCAAAGGACGAGAGGATACGATGGCATGAAAGCGTGACGGGGCCGATGTCGAAACCTCGCCGGCAACGGCGGGGCGAACCATTATAGGCCCGCGCAGTCCCATCTCCGCCGCGCCTCAACGCACACATCTGGAACTCGACGTGCCCATCATTCTTCTCGGACTGGCGATTCTCATCGCCTTTATCTACGGCCTGGTCCGCCTTTACCAGAACGTAGCTGGCGCCTTTGGCACCGTGGCCGGTGCAGCCGCGGTAATCGCCATATTGGCTGCACTCACCGCACTGTTCCTGGCATGGCTGCGCCGCTACCGTGCGATTCACGGCAAGCGCGTCGGCGGCGAGCGCGTGCTGACGCTGGCAGGAGACTGGGGAACGCTGAAGGTGGATGCGGAGCGCAAGAACGCCGTGATCGAGATGAACGGCCAGCGCGAGATGCTGATCTTTGCCGATATCGCCAATTCGAGGCCCGAGGCGCGCGAGGGGCGCTGGTACATCGTGCTGGCATTGCACCACCACAAGCAGGCCGAGTGGGCGATTCCGGTGCCGGATCGCAATGCGGCCAGCCGGTGGGAAACCATCTTCCGGCTGGCCGCATTGCAAAAGCTGTGAACGCGTCGCTAACCCAACGCCCGATCAGCGCTTGCTGCGATCGCTGCCGCGAGCATCCTGAATGATCATCGTGCGATCCAGTACGCCGTTGTCGTCGAAGTAGATGCTGAAATGGGCCGGCACATAGCCGGGCAGGTACATGCGGTACGACCACGCCTCGCGTTTCATCAGCGCGTAGTACTGGATCGGCTCCTTCGGCGTGCCCCAGCGTTCCAGCGCATCTTTCTTGGTCCAGACGCCGGGACGCGCGGTGTAGATCTCGGCTTCCGTCAGCATCTGGCGATAGTTCGTCAGCCGGCCGCTCGCATCGAAATCGGCAGCGTAGATATCGAAGCCGTACGGCTGCTTCGAATAGATCCAGCGTTGCGTGCCGTCCGCCAGCTGGAATGTCTCGGTGGGAGCGCCGAAGGTATCGCGCACGGTAGCCTGCGGGCTGCCGATCAGTTTCTTGCCGGTCTCTTCAGGCTGCAGCGTGGCGCAGGCACTCATCGCAATGGCCACGGCGATGGCGCCTGTCCAGGCAAAGAATCGATTGAGCATGGCGGGGCCTCCGTATCCGTATCCAGGCAGGTTCGAGCAGGTTCGCGCCGTCCGCAGACGGCGCCCTCGCGCGGAGCTTACACCACTCGCAGCAGCCATGCCGATGCACGCAGCGCGCGTCAGGTCCGCGCCGCCTGCCACGGCGCGCGCACCACTTCGCGATCGTCGATGGGCCAGTGCAGCGCGGCGGCCACCACCCCCAGCGCCATCGCGCCCATCCACACTGGATCATAGGAATGCGTCAGCTCGAATACCAGCCCGCCCAGCCACACGCCCAGGAACGACCCTAACTGATGCCCGAAGAACACGAAGCCGAACAGCGTGGTGATGTATCGCACGCCGAACACCTGCGAGACGATGCCGCTGGTCAACGGCACGGTGCCCAGCCACAGGAATCCCATCACGGCTGCAAAGCCATAGAGAGTCCACGCACTCAACGGCAGCAATACGAACAACGCCATGGCCGAGGTACGCGCCAGATAGATGCCCGCCAGCAGGTATTTGCGCGTATGCCGCCCGCCCAGCCAGCCAAAGCAATAGGTGCCGAAAATATTGGCCAGCGCAATCAATGCCAGTGCCACCATCGCGCTGTCCGGCGCCATGCCCTTGTCGCGCAGATAGGCCGGCAGATGGTTCGCGATGAAGGCCAGTTGAAACCCGCAAGCGAGGAATCCCAGGTTCAGCAGCCAGAAACCGGAATGGCCAAACGCTTCGCGGATAGCCGCGCCCATGGGCTGCTCGTCCCCTTCGGCATCGATAGCGCCGCTCGCTGGCTGCACCGGGCGATCCCGAAACGGCAACGCAAACGGCAGCAGCACCGCCATCACTACGGCGAACACCAGCAGCGCCTGCTGCCATCCCACGCCCGATAGCAATGCCTGCGCAATGGGCACCATCAGGAACTGGCCAACGCCGCCCAGCGCACCGGCGATGCCGAGCATGCGGCTGCGCTGCGTGGGCGGCGTCATGCGGCTCAGCGCGCCATAGACCACGCCGAACGTGGTGCCGGACTGTGCGATGCCGATGCACACGCCGGCCATCGCCACAAAGCCGGTCGTGGAAGGCGCGAGTGCCATGCCTGCCAGGCCGATGCCATAAAGCACCACGCCGGCCAGCATCGCCTTCCACGAGCCGAGCCGGTCCGCCACCATGCCCATGAGAGGCTGCGAGAGACCCCAGACCAGGTTCTGCACGGCCATGGCGAAGGCCACGGTGTCGCGCGTCCATCCCCGCTCGGCGACGATCGGCAGCAGGAACAACCCCTGCACGTGGCGCACGCCCAGCGACAGGCCCAGCACGAGCCCCGCCGCCAGCAGCAGGAATCCGGTGGCGCGCCACCACGGCGCTTCGGCGGCAGCGAGCGAGTTGGGTCTGGCAGTCTTGGCACGCATGGCGGAGTTCCTGAGGTGAAGCGATGGCAATGGCCATATTTCAGGCGAAAAGTGGCACGGATTCAAACGAGTTTTCGACCCTCCAGACATTCCCATCACGCATGGCTGACGATCCGGTTCCGTGCTGTAATCCCACGCATCGATTCTCTGATGCGCCCCCGTCACCATGTCCGTTCCGCTCGTCCGCCTGTTTCCACTCGATCTCTTGAAGGGCTTTGTGGCCGTGGGCCGGCGCATGAGCATCACCCAGGCGGCCGACGACCTGTGCCTGACCCAATCCGCCATGAGCCGCCAGATCCGCGCGCTGGAAGACCATCTGCAAGTGCGCCTGTTCGTGCGCCAGCATCGGGGCGTGGCCTTCACCCCGGAGGGCGAGCGCCTGTTCCGCAGCGCCGATGGCGCGGTGCAGCAACTGCAGGACGTGGCCGGGGAAATCCGCAAACGCGAGGGGCGGCAACCCGTTACCGTGACGGCCAGCATCGGCGTGGCGGGGCTCTGGCTGCTGCCGAGGCTCGGCAGCCTGCAGCGGCAATTTCCGCAACTCGATGTGCGACTGTCGGCCATCAACGCAATCAGCGATCTGCGGGCGGACGGTATCGACCTGGCCATCCGCTACTGCCCGGCATCGGCCGCGCCGCCGCATGCAATCCGCCTCTTCGACGAGACCATCGCGCCTGTTGCCAATGCCACGCTGGGCATTCCGGCCGTGCTCTCGGCCGATACGCTCGCGGGCCTGCCCTTGCTCGAACTTGACGATCCACGACCGTGGCTGGGCTGGCGCAACTGGCTCGGCGCGCAGGGCTACCGGCAAGCCAACCGCCGCGGCATGCTGCGCTTCAACCAGTACGACCAGGTCATCCAGGCGGCGCTGGCTGGCCAGGGCGTGACGCTGGGACGCCTGGAACTGATCGAGCCACTGCTCGCAGGCGGTCAGTTGCAGGTGCTGACCACGGCAGGTGCCGCCATGCCCAGCCCCAATGCCTATTGGCTGATCCATGCCACCGAACAGCCGCGCCAAGACGTGCGGCATGTGGCGGAATGGATTCGGGAGGAAGCGGCACGCGTCAGGCCAGGCGCAGCGCCAGCCGCGCATCCTGCGGCGCGGTGATGCGGCATTGCACGGCGCCTGCGCCCCGCAGCGCGCTCAGAAAATAGGTGGCAGTTTCCGTCACGCAGTGGCTTTGCCCCGGCAGCAACACGATGTCTTCCGAGCGCCTGGCCTGCGCGTGCTCCACCGTCACCCACAGGCTGCCGGCCTGGCAGGCGAGCCGCGCACCAGCGCGCAGCGCCACGGGGATGCAGTCCGAATCGATCAAGAGGTTCCAGGTCATGGCAGGCTCCTTGCCCGTTTGTCCTTGTCACCTTTGCAGTCTCGGGCCACGCGGAACCGCTTGCCATGAACAATGGCGCATCCACCCATGACATTCGCGCACGGCATCCGAAAAAAAAGCTCAGGATTGCCTCAGGCCGTCCGTTAACATGGGCGTCGCCGTGAAATCTTTCTTCCACGAGTACCAGCCATGGATCCCTTGTCGTTCGAATTCGTGAGTGTCGAAGAGGCCAAGAAAGTCCTCGACGGCGAGCCCTCTGCAGCGGCAGTCGCGGCCCAGGTGGACTGGAGCGCGCTGCGTGAGCCGCCCGACGCCGTCAAGCTCGCGCTGAGTCCCGCCGCGCTCAAGTGGCTGGCCTACCTGCCGCGCGAGGTGCGTCCGCTGGAGTTGTTCCATACGTATCCGCGCATCGCCAACCAGATGGCAGCGCTAGGCAATGCGGCGTCGGTGTCCGCGTTACTCACTGAACTGCTGATCGACCGGCGCGGCGGCCGGCAAGGGTTTCCGGCGGGGGTGGCGACGGAACTCTCGACATTGCAGGAATTCCTGCTGACGCTGCTCAAGCCTGCGGCGACGGGAGCGCCTCCCGAGGCGTAGCGGCTACAACTGATCCTCCACCGGCAGCACCCGCAGGATGCCGATGCCCATGTGCTGCCACACGTTCATATCGGGCTCGCTGTCGGACACCACTTCCTTGCCGTTCTCGATGGTGGTCCACGTCAGCGATTCGGCGCCGTTCTCGCCTTTCTTCAGTTGCACGCGCCAGGCTATCTGCATCAAATCCTTCTCCATGCCCTCCACCAGTTGCGTGGCCATCGGCACGCTGTCGAGCACCACACCCATCTCCGTATTGAGCTTGATGGAGCGCGGGTCCAGGTTCAGCGATCCGATGAACAGCAGGTGCCGGTCCACCACATAGGCCTTGGCATGCAGACTCGCCCGGCTCGAGGCAAACATCCGGCTCTTGCGCGTGCGGCTCTTCGCCAGATCCGCATTGGCCGTGGGTTTCAGTTCATAGAGTTCCACACCCGCCTGCAGCATCGCCTTGCGCGTCGGCGCGTAGCCGGCATGCACGGCGGCCACGTCGGTGGCGGCAAACGAGTTGGTCAGTACCTTGACGATCACGCCGCGTTTGGCGATGCCGGCCAGCCATTTCTGGTTCTCTTCGTCGGGCACGAAGTACGGTGATACCAGCACCAGTTCGCGCTCGGCCTTTTCCATCAGCGCGCGCAACTGGGGAATGGCATGCGTGGACGGATCGTCGGGATCGTCCTCCACCTTGTCGGGCTTGTCGGAAATCACACGGGCCCCACCGATAAAGCCCGGCAGGTGGCCCATCTCGATACCGCGCGCCAGGCCCTTGTCCACCAGTTCCTGCACCAGCGGACTGGCCTTGGCCATGTCGCCCTTGGCTTCGATCTGCTTGCGGAACGCGCGCAACTCCGCCGGCGCCTCCTTGTTGTCCTTGAGCAGCGTGCCGATCGGATAGGCGTTCTCGCTGTTCCAGTAGGCGTCGAACACCTTGCTCGCGGCCGGCGCGGCGGGGCCGCCCACCATCACGTCGAGATCGCTGAAGCTCATGTCCGGCTTGGCCGAGAAGTACGCATCGCCGATGTTGCGGCCACCGACAATGGTCACCGTGTTGTCCACCGTCAGTTGCTTGTTGTGCATGCGGCGATTGATCCGGCCGAAGTCGTAGATCATTTCCGCCCAGCGCATGCTGCGGTTGGCAAACGGGTTGAAGATGCGCACCTCGATATTGGGATGCGAATCCAGCGCGGCCCACGTCTTGTCCTGCTTGCCGGTGTGGATGTCGTCCATCAGGATGCGCACGCGCACGCCACGATCCGCCGCGTCGATGACCTCGCCCATCAACGCGCTGCCGGTGGTGTCCACGTCGTAGATGTAGTACTGCATGTCCAGCGTCTTCTGCGCGGCACGCGCCAGCGCAATACGCGCCGTCAGCGCGTCAGGCCCCGACCCGAGTGGGTAGAAGATCGACTGGCCGGGATAGTTGGCCAGGCGCGGTCGTAGCGCACGCGCCAGCGTGGTATCGCCGACATCGGTAATGGCAACGCTCGGCGTGCGGCCCGCGTTGGCAGGCAGGCTGGCGCAACCGGCCAGCAGGCCGAGCCACAGGGTGACGCATAGCAGCATCGCCAGCCCGCGCGCACTCTGGCGCAATGGCCGGCCATGCGGCGAGCACGGCACGCCGCGCCCCGTCGCAGTGCTCCCCCCTCCCCTCAGCATCAGCGCCATGATCCTCTCCCAGACGTCCATTGCCCCGGTCGCCAGATTCTTCTTCTCGGACTGACCAGTAGTGGGCAGCCCTTTCCACTGGGCAGTTTGCCGCGTGCCCTGATTCGGCCACAGCAGGTTTCGTCCGGTTCCGCTGTCGGCGTTTCTCCTGCATCGGCTCTGCATCCGACCGGGTGAAAGATCAAAAACCGAATGGCCGGATCGGGTCAGAATCGCGTCGCGTCATGCTGCGACGCAACCTGCCATAAAGCAATACGAAGGAGAAGACAATGATGTGGAAGACTACCCGTCGCCTGCTGCTCGCGGCTGCGGGAATGGCCGCAATGGCCCAACCCTGTGGCGCTGCCAATGGCGTAACCGCCACGCCAGAGCAGGCCCGTACCCTGGCTCGTGAAGCCTATATCTATGGGTATCCCGTGGTGGCGTCGTACACCACGCTGTATTCACAAGCCGTGGATCGGGACGATGCCAATTTCAAGGCGCCGCTGAACCAGATCGGCCATGCCAGCGGCACGTTCTCCCCGCGCGACACCGCGATCATCACGCCCAACGCGGACACGCCGTACTCGTTCGCATGGCTGGACCTGCGCGCGGAGCCGATGGTGCTGACGCTGCCCGCCGTGGAAGCGGAGCGCTACTACTCCGTGCAGTTGCTCGACATCTACACGCACATCTTCGGCTTTCTCGGCACGCGCGAGACCGGGAACAAAGGCGGACGCTTCCTGGTAGCCGGACCCAATTGGAAAGGGCCCACGCCCGCAGGCATCGACCGCGTCGTGCGTAGCGAATCGGATATTGCCTACGCGCTGTATCGCACGCAACTGTTCGACGATGCAGACCTCGCGCGTGTGAACCAGATCCAGAAACGCTACACGGTGCAACCGCTCTCGGCGTTCCTTGGCAAGCCAGCCCCGGCGGCGTCGCCGGCCATCGCATGGCCGCGTCCGCAAGCGGATGCCACGCAGGGCGTGGCGCTGTTCCGCTATCTCGATGTCATGCTCGGGCTGGCGCAGGCCAACCCCGGCGAAGCCGCACTGATGCAGCGCCTGGCCGCCATCGGCGTGGGACCGGGCCTGTCGTTCGACGAGCGCGCGCTGACGCCCGAGATCCGTCAGGCCATGGAAGCCGGCATTGCCGATGCCCGCGCGGACCTTGCCACATTTCAGGCGAAGAAGCTGCGCACCGGCGAAGTCCGTACCGGCGAACTGTTCGGCTCGCGCGCGAAGCTGCAGAACAACTACCTGTATCGCTATGCGGGTGCTGCGTTGGGGATTTATGGCGTCACGCCGGATGAAGCCATCTACCTGAGCTATCAGGCCGACAGCGAACGGAAGCCGCTCGATGGACGGAACGCCTACACGCTGCGCTTCGCCAAGGACGCTTTGCCGCCGGCCAACGCGTTCTGGTCGATCACGATGTATGACAGCAAGTCCAAGCTGCTGGTCGAGAATCCGATCAACCGTTACCTGATCAACTCGCGGATGCTTGGCAAGTTGAAGCGCGATGCGGATGGGGGCATCACGTTGCAGTTGCAGCGCGCTGCGCCGGTGGGTGCAAGCGAGAACTGGCTGCCGACGCCGGATGGTCCGTTCTATGCGGTGTTGCGGATGTATCTGCCGAAGGCGGAGGTAGTGGATGGCCGGTGGAAACAGCCGGGGATGGTGCGGGTGGGTCAGGACTGACCTACCCCACGGTGTTGCTCCCCTCTCCCATGCAATGGGAGAGGGGTTGGGGGAGAGGGCCGGAGGTTCTGCTGCCGATCACATCGCAATTTGCACCGCTTGCCCTCTCCCCCGCCCCTCTGCCGCGCGCGGGAGAGGGGAGAAAACCGGCAAGACAATCAGCAGTTCAAGACTTCTCCACCTGCCACCCCAGCCCCAGCGCCTTCTGCAGCGACACGTAATCCTTCAGCAGATTGGCGTCTCCCGAAATACGATCCTGCTGTGCCACGACGCGGGTGCGTTCCACGTCGAGCCATTCGAGCATGCTGGCCGTGCCGGCGCGGTAGCGTTGCTGTTGCAGCGTAGACGCGCGTTCGGCGGAAGCTTCCACGCGGCGCAATACCACCACGTGCTCACGCTGATGGCCATAGCGCGACAGCGCCACGTCTGCATCGCGCAATGCCTTGAGTACCGTGCTGCGATAGTTGGCCTCGGCTTCGTCGCGGCCACCTTCGGCACTATCCACGCCCGCTGCCACGCGGCCGAAATCGAGAATGTTCCACTGCAGGCGCGGCAGCGTCAGCCAGATGCCATTCTCCTTGCGAACCAGATGGCCGGGGTCCAGTGCGCTGAAACCGAGCGAGCCGAGCAGTGACAGCTTCGGGAACCAGTCGGCCTTGCGCGCGCCGATCTGTGCCGTGCTCGATGCAAGCTTGCGTTCTGCTGCGCGGATGTCGGGACGCGCCTTGAGCAATGCAGCGGGATCACCCACCGCCACGGTCTCGGGCACCGTGGGCAACGGCCGCGGCGCCGACAGCGACCCATCGAGTTCACCCGGCGCACGACCCGTCAACAACGCAAGCTCGTCGAACGATTCGGCGATACCGGCCTGCACGGGCGACATCTGCGCGCGCGTGTTGTCGAGCTGGGTCAGCAGGCGCTCCACTTCGAGCTGCGATGCCACGCCGCGTGCGCGGCGCTGCTGCGTGAGGTCGAGCATGTCCGCTTCGAGCTTCTCCGACGCCTGCAAGTGTGCGAGGCTGGCCTGTTGCTCGCGCAACGTCACATATGCCTGCGCCACTTCGGCAGCCAGTTGCACGTGCGCGTCCGCTAGCTGCGCCGAAGCGGCATCGGCCTCGGCGGAAGCCGCTTCGATCGCACGGCGCGTGCCGCCGAACAGGTCGATTTCCCAGCTTGCATCGAAGCCGGCGACATACAGCGATAACGGTCCGCGCCCGCCGCCCGACGAGCCTTCACCCGACAGCGCGGAAAGATCCGGCGAACGGGTGCGCAGCATGGTTGCGTCGAGTCCCACCTTCGGCAGCAGATTGGCCTTGTTGCTGTTGAGACCGGCGCGCGCCTGCCGCACGCGGGCACGCGCGGCGTCGATATCGGGGCTTTGCTTCAGCGCATCTGCAATCAGCGTATCGAGTTGCGCATCGCCCAGTGCGTGCCACCAGTCAGCCACGCGCGGCGAGGTGGCATCGGCCACAGCGGGAGCGTGCGGAAACTTGCCACCATCGATGGCGTTGGCCGCCACCTCGGGCGCGCTGCGATAGTCGGGGCCGACAGTACATCCCGCAGCGAGCAATGCGGTGGAAAGCGCGGCGGACAGGGCCAGCAATCTGGCAGTAGAGAGAGCGGGCATGTTCAGTGTCCGGAGGAAATCGGCGCGCCCGGACGGGGCGTCTTGAGCAACAGCGCCAGCGGCACGCAGCACAGCAGCGCGATGCCGAGGGCAAAAAAGGTTTCCGAGAACGTCATCACGGCAGCCTGGCGCGCGATCTCGCCGCTGAGTTGCGCGACGGCCTGCAATTGCGCATGCGCATAGTCACCGCCTTGCGCGACGAATCCCGCGATGGTCGATGACATATGGTCCTGCCCGATCGAACTGTTGGCCGTGACCGATTCGCGGATCACCGAGTCGTGGTACGCATTGCGGCGATCGATCAGCGTGCCGAGCAGCGCCAGCCCGATCGACCCGCCGAGGTTGCGCGCCATGTTGTAGAGCCCAGCGGCGTCGCCAGCCTCATGCACGGCCACGGCCGCCATCGACGCCTGGTTCAGCGGCATCATCGCGAGGATCTGCCCGAAACCACGCAGCACCTGCGAGAACGTGAAATCGTGACCCACGCTATCCGCAGTCAATCCGATATCGAGCATGCAACTGCCGAAGAAACATACGAGTCCGGCAATCACCAGCCATCGGCTGTCGAACTTGCCGAGAATACGTGGCAACACGGGCATCAGCAGGAAGGCAGGGATGCCCGAGATCAGCATGATGCCGCCCGCCTGCTCGGCGTTATAGCCGGCAATCGTCGAGAGAAACTGCGGCAGCAGATAGGACACGCCATACAGCCCTGCGCCCACCACCGACACGATCAGGATCACGCTCGCATAGCTCTTGTTGAGCAACAGCCGCAGTCGCACGATAGGCTGCTTGGCCGTGAACTGGCTCACCAGCATCATCGACAAACCGATGGCCGACAACAACGACAGGTAAATGATGCTGTGCGATTCGAACCACTGCTCGCGCTGCCCTTCCTCCAGCACCACGGTCAGCGAACTGAGTCCGATGGCGAGTCCCACGATGCCGAGCCAATCGGCCTTGAAAAACGCTTCCACGTCCGCGCGTTCGGCCTTCAGTCCGAAGTACAGCAGCGGCACGAGCACAGCGGTGATCGGCAGGTTCAGGAAGAAGCACCAGCGCCAGTTGATGTTCTCGGCCAGCCACCCGCCCACCACGGGGCCAAGCAGCGGCCCGAGCAGTACGATCAGCCCGAACATCGACATGCCGATAGGCATCTGGTGGCGTGGCAACCGCGTACGCACGATGGTCTGCGCGGTCGGGATCATCGCGCCGCCGGCAAACCCCTGCCCGATCCGGCCGACGACCATCTCCGGCAGGCTATGGGCCATGCCGCACATCATCGAGAACGCGGTAAACAGCAGCGCGTTCCACATCAGGAACCGGCGCAGCCCGAACACACGCGTGAGCCACGCGGTCAGCGGGATGATCACGATCTCGGCCATCAGGTAGCCGGTGGACACCCAGGTGCCTTCCGTACCGGCCGCGCCGATCTGCCCCTGGATCTGGGGCAACGCGGAGTTCGTGATCGAGATATCGAGGGTGGCCAGCAACGCGCCGAGCGAGCCTGCGGCCACGGCGATCCAGTCGGCCGCCGTGGCATTGGGAGGCTGCGCCGCCGGTGCCGCCGCCAGAGGATTGGCGGCGCCGGCTTCAGCCATGGGTGGCTCCGTTGGATGCCGCAGGCGCAGCAGCGGGCGCCTGCGCGCTGGCCGGGTGGAGTTCGCGCGTATCCACGTCGACCACGACCGACAGGCCCGGCACCAGCACCGGACGCGCTTCGTTCGGCACATCCACATGGATGCGTACCGGCACGCGTTGCACGATCTTGGTGAAGTTGCCGGTGGCGTTCTGCGCGGGCAGCAGCGCGAACTGCGAACCCGTGCCGGGCGAGAGACTATCGACCACGCCGTGCAGCGTCTCGCCGGACAGCGCGTCCACATGCAGCGTCACCGACTGGCCGGCACGCATGCGGCCCACCTGCGTTTCCTTGAAGTTCGCGGTCAGATACAGGTCCTGCACCGGCACCACGGTCAGCAGCCGGGTGCCCGGTTGCGCGAACTGGCCCACGCGCACGCCCTTGTCGGCCACGCGTCCGGCCGTGGTGGCGCGCACTACGGTGTCTTCGAGATCGAGCTTCGCCTTGCGCGCACTGGCCTCGGCCACTTCCAACTGGGCGCGGGCCTGCAACAGACGGGTCTGCAACGTCACGGTCTGGCTCTGCTCCACACGCAGCGCCGCTTCATTGGCGGCCAGCGTGGTGCCTGCGCGTGTCTGCGCATTGCGGAGTTCGGCGGTGCGCTCTTCGGTCTCCGCCCCGGTCTTGACGAGCGGCGCATAACGTTCCACTTGCGAAGCAGCGTAGCGGGCGTTGGCGCGGGCACCGTCCACCTCGGCGGCAGCCTGGGCGATGCGGGCTTTCTGCTGCTGCAGGTCGGCGTCGGCACGCGCCACATCAGCCTGGCGCGATGCCACGTTGGCTGTGGATTCGTCGAAGGCCGCCTGGTACTGGCGATTGTCGAGCCGCACCAGTTCCTGCCCGACCTTGACCTGCTGGTTATCGCGCACGTAGACCTCGGCCACGTAGCCGCTGACCTTGGGGGCGACGGTAATGCTGTCCGCCTGGATATAGGCGTCGTCCGTGGTTTCGATGAAACGGCCATGGACCCACCAGCGCACGCCATACGCCAGCGCGGCGGCGAGCAACAGTACGCCAAACCCAATCAGCAGCGTCTTGCGGCGCGAGGCACGGGAGGAAGGTCGGGAAGGCGTGGCATTGCCAGCGGGTACGGCCGGAGATGCAGAAGCGGGGGCGCTCATGGGGATCGGGGGGCGTTCAGACGGAGGGAGGACGGCGGTGCGTCCAGATGCGGCGCAATTATTCCACTTGGAAGAAATCTGTCAACTGATATATTTCAGGTTGTTCCCACGAAACCACCACGCACACCATGGCGAGACACCGCCCAGCAGCCGAAGGCGGCTACCAGCGCGGCGAAGAGACCCGCGCACGCATCATCGACGCCGCGTTGCGCCTGTTCGCCGCGCATGGCTTCGATGGCGCCTCCACGCGCGACATCGCCCGCGCGGCCAACGTCAACGCCCCGGCGCTGCAGTACTACTTCGATAACAAGGAAGGCGTGTATCTGGCCTGCATCGACTATTTCGTCGAGCGGGCCTTCGCGCTGGTGGAAGATGTCGTCGTCAAGACCGAGGCCGATCTCGCGCGTCCCGACGTGACCGATGCCGAACTGATCGAGTCCTATCTGACCCTGCAAGCCCGCTTTGCGATGTTCCTCTACGAATGCCCGGAAACGGACCACTGGCGCCAGTTCATGGCCCGGGAACGCGCGGGCCTGGGTCCACCGGCCGCCTTCGAGCGCATCGACGCCGGCATCAACCGCCGCCTGCTGGCACTGACCTCGGCAGTCATCGGCCGCCTGATCGGCCAGCCCGCTTCCGATGAAAACACGCGCATCCGCACCGTCGCCATCGACAGCCAGATTGCCGCCTTCAAGGTGATGCGCCGGCACATCCTGCGCGCGCTGGGCTGGGACGAGTATGGCGAGTCCGAGACGCAGAGGGTGCAGGACGTGCTGCAGGAGCACACGCGAATCCTGCTGCTGGGGCTGATTGCGCGACGCGATCAGCTACGCGCCCAGCAATCCCATGAATTAGAGCAAAAACTCTAATCAGGCGCGGACAGGCGATAGTCTCCTGCAATTTCCAATAAAAATCATAAGGTTAGCTGGACTGCAACGAAATCGCTGCGGTCTGCGCAACGGCCAATTTTAGGAACTTTACGATTGCGTTCGATAAAAGTCCTTGTCTCTCTATCTAGTAGTAGATATTATTCAGTCCATGGAACGACGCAGTGCAGCAACCGCAGCGTTCCACGCAACACAAGACAGGCAGTACACGGAACCGGCAACGGTCTTTTTTCAGCGCAGGAAGTCTACCTATCAGTAGATAGCAGCTAAAGAGAGTCGAATACCGGAAGTCGCAAGAAACAGGCCCCGCGACCCACACAGACGAGATCGCCCGGCCATTGCAAGGAGAGCATCATGAACACCAAGACCATCCTGACCGCCGCCGCCCTCGCCGCCGCTTTCGTGACCGGCGCTGTGCAAGCCGCCCCCACCCAGCAAGCTGGCAACGTCTACGGCTACACCTACCGCGTGCAAGACCAACGCAACGCCTTCACCGATGGCGCGCGTCAAGGCCAGTTCGACACGTTCTCGGAAGGTGCACGCGTTGGCAAGGCCGACCCGTTCACCGACGGTGCCAAGGTTGGCAAGGCTGATCCGTTCACCGATGGCGCACGCATCGTCGCCGGTCTGGATCAAGTGGGTGTCTCGGCCAGCCCGGCCCGCAAGGTCGATCCGTACCTGGACGGCGCCCGTGGCGTGAACGAACCGCGTAGCCCGTTCTATGACGGCGCCCGTGCCCGCGACGTGTACACCGACGGCGCACGCGCCTGAGATCCGCCGGATGCAGGCGGCCATCGTCAAGTAGCCGGAGTCCATGTGGGCTCCGGTTGAAAAACCTCTTTCGGAGTCCATCATGAGCTTCAAGAACAGCGCCCTGATCGTCAGCGGCTGGCTCGCTCTCACCGCAGCAAGCGGTGCAGCCGCCGCTCTGGTCGCCACCGCATTGCCGGTCTGACCGGCATGGCATCGCAGCAGAACGGGCCAGCCTATGCTGGCCCGTTCTGCGTTAACGGTTTTATCGCCCCTCGCGCGCCTGCAACAGGTGGATGAAATCGGTCAGCGCGAATGGCTTGCGCAGCGCCACCGCATTGGGCAACGCCGCGCGCTGCGGCGCAGTGAGCGCCACGTCGTAGCCGCTCAGGAAAATCACGCGCAACGCGGGCAGCAGCCGGCAGGCATCCATCGCCAGTTCCACACCGGATGCACCGCCCAGCCCCACATCGGTCAGCAAGACGTCGATGCCATTGCCCTGCAGGGCCACCATCGCCTCCGCCTCATTGCGGGCCTCGATCACCTCCATCCCGAACATCCGCATCAGTTCCGCCGTACTGGCGCGCACGAGGTCGTCATCTTCCACAAAGACGATGCGCTGGCTGGCGGGTTGCGGCGCCGGTTGCGTCGCCGGTTGCGTCGCCGGTTGCGTCGCCGGTTGCGGCGCCGGTTTCGTCGCCGGTTGCGGCGCTGGCTCCGGCACGGCGTGTAGCGGTGCCGCCGGCGCGGGGGGCAACCTGGCGCCGCCGCTCACCAGCATCTGCCGCACCTTGCGGGCCAGCGCCTCATGCGTGTACGGCTTGCTGAGCAGTTCGATGCCCGCGTCAAGCCGTCCGGTATGGACGATCACCGTATCCGTGTAGCCCGAGGTAAACAACACGGCAATGCCCGGCAGCCGCTCGCGCACCTTGCGCGCCATTTCGGGGCTGCGCATCGGCCCCGGCATCACCACATCGCTGAACAGCAGGTCCACCGGCACGCCGCTTTCGACGATGGCCAGCGCGCTGGCCGCATCGCGCGCCTTCAGCACCCGGTAGCCGAGGCTCGACAGCATCTCCACCACCGTGGCCCGCACGTCCTCGTCATCCTCCACGACGAGCACGGTTTCACTGCCGCCGCCCGCCGGTCCGGTGTCGATCTCGGTTTCCTCATCCTCGGCAGCGTGGGCGCGCGGCAGGTAGAGCCGCACCGTCGTGCCGTGCCCCACCTCGCTCTGGATCTTCACGTGGCCGCCCGACTGCTGCACGAAACCATAGACCATACTCAGGCCCAGTCCGGTGCCCTGCCCTTCGGGCTTGGTGGTGAAGAACGGCTCGAACACCTGCTCCTGGATCTCGGGTGGCATCCCGGCACCGGTATCGGTCACCGCCACCATCACGTACTGGCCCGGCGCCGCATCCACATGGCGGCGCGCATACGCATCGTCGAGCACGGCGTTGCCGGCTTCGATGGTCAGCTTGCCGTTACCGCTCATGGCGTCGCGCGCATTGATCGCCAGGTTCAGCAGCGCGTTCTCCACCTGGAACGGATCGACCAGCGTATTCCACAGTCCGCCTGCGATCACGGTCTCGATTTCCACTTCGTCGCCCAGCGCACGGCGCAGCATGTCGTCGAGTCCGCGCACAAAGCGGCCCAGGTTGACCACCTTGGGCGCCAGCGGCTGGCGCCGTCCGAAGGCCAGCAGTTGCGATGCCAGCTTGGCGCCGCGTGCCACCCCGGCCAGCGCGTTGCGCACGCGCGCCTCCGAGCGGTCGTCGCCAGCCACATCGCGCGCCAGCAGTTGCAGGTTGCCGCCAATCACCTGCAGCAGATTGTTGAAATCGTGCGCCACGCCACCTGTGAGCTTGCCGATGGCCTCCATCTTCTGCGCCATCCGCAACGCCTCGTCGGCGTGACGTAATGCTTCGGCGGCATCCTTGTCGCTTGTCACGTCGCGGCCCACGCCATGAATGCGGCCCGTGACAGGGTCGATCGACAGCGTCCACGCCACCCAGCGGGTGGCGCCATCGGCGCGGAGCATGCGGCATTCGTGGCGTACCGGCAGCCCTTCGCGACGCAGCGCGATCATCTGCTCGGTCACATGGACCAGATCCTCGGGATGGACGAATGCCATGCACGTGCGGCCGAGCAGCCCGTCGAGCGCATGGCCCAGCGCGTGCTTCCATGACGGGCTGACGCGTTCGAGCATGCCGTCGGGGCTGGCCACCATCAGCAGGTCCTCGCTGACGTCCCACAGCCGGTCACGGTCCGCAACGGTTTCTGCCACGCGCCGTTCGAGCGAATCGTTGATGTCGCGCAGTTCCTGCTGCACGCGATTGCGCAGTTGCGACAGCCGCAGGTTGCTGGCCACGCGTGCCACCAGTTCCCGCGCGCTGAACGGCTTGACGAGGTAGTCATCCGCACCGGACGCCAGGCCATCCACACGCGCTTCCTCGCCGGCCCGGGCCGACAGCAGCAGCACCGGCGTCTGACTCAGCACGGCATCGGCGCGCACCTCGCGCAGCAGACCGAACCCATCGAGGCGCGGCATCATCACGTCGGAGACGATCAGCGCCGGGCGATGGGCGCGGGCGAGAATCAGCGCTTCCTCGCCGTCGCCCGCCGTGAAAACGCTGTGCCCCGCCAGCCGCAGGATGCGCTGCATGTAGTCCCGCAGATCGGCGTTGTCGTCCACCACGAGCAGGCGTCCGGTCACGCCATCGGCTTCAGGCGCGGGGGCCTCGAGGTCCTGCGCGATGGCGGCTCCCGCCGCTGGCGTCCATCGCATGGCTTCTTCCACATAGGCCAGCGCCTGCACGCTTGTCGATGCAGGTTGTGCGGATTGCACCGTCATCGGCTGGCGAGCGCCCGGCGGCAATCTCACGCGAAAGCGCGTGCCTTTGCCGGTTTCGCTTTCCACCTCGATCATGCCGCCATGCAGCCTCACCAGTTCCTGCACCATCGCCAGCCCGATGCCGCTTCCTTCTATCGACCGGCCCACCGCACCCGCCACGCGATGGAACCGCTCGAACAGGCGCGGCAGTTCCTCGGCGGGAACACCGATACCCGTGTCCTGGATATCGAGCACCACCTCGCCCGCTGCGTCGGTGTGCAGCGATACGGCGATGGTGCCGGCATAGGTGAACTTGTACGCGTTGGACAACAGGTTCAGGACGATGGACTCCCACATGTCGCGATCCACGGTCACGGCATCGGGTATCGGCGGGCAATCGACATCGAGCCGCATGCCGGCCGATTCGATGGCCGAGCGGAACAACGACGCCAGCTCGGCGGTGAAGGCCGACAGGTCCGTGGGCAGCGCATGCATCTGCACGCGCCCCGCCTCGATCCGCGAGAAATCGAGCAGCGCATTGACCAGCTTCAGCAGACGCAACCCATTGCGATGCGTGATTTCCAGCAACGGGCGGTCCGCCTGCGCGCCGCTGCGGGCCAGCATTTCTTCGAGCGGCCCGAGCATCAGCGTCAGCGGCGTGCGGAACTCGTGGCTGATATTGGAGAAGAACGTGGTCTTGGCGCGGTCGATCTCGGCCAGCGCCTCGGCGCGCCGGCGCTCTTCCTCGTAGGCCTGCGCATGGCTGACCGCCTGCCCGATCTGCCCGGCCACGAGGTCCAGGAAGGCGCGATAGCGGTCGCCGAACAGCCGGCATGGATTGAGTCCAACGATCAGCACGCCATTGCGCGATGTCTCGCCCGAGGTCAGCACCGGTAGCAGCGCTGCCTCGCGCGGCGCAAACTGCCATGCGCCACCGGGCAGCGATACGGGAAAGCGCGTGGCGAGGTCCGTGACATGCAGCGTCTCGCCATCGCGTATCACCACGCCACCCGGCCACGGCGCATCGGCATGCAGGTCGAGGGTCTCCGGCGCCGCCGCATCGCCCGCCTCGATGCCCACGCTACCGGCCAGCACAAGCTTGTCCGTGCCACGGTCGGCCAGGTAGAGCAGCGCGAACGGCAGGTCGTAAGGATTGGCGCGCAACGCGCCCAGGCTGAGCCGGCATGCCTCGGCCCCGGTACGCGCATTCACGGCGGACGACGCCACTTCGCGCAGCAAGTTCAACTGGCGCTCGGCCACCACGCGCTCGGTATCGTCGCTGTTCGCGCAGATCATGCCGCCCGTGCCGCCATGGTCGTCCGGCACCGGGCTGTACGAGAACGTGTAGTACGTCTCTTCCGGATAGCCGTTGCGCTCCATGATCAGCAGCTTCTGCTCGACGAAGGTGCCCTCGCCGCCAATCATCACGGTATCGAGCAACGGGCCGATCTCGCTCCAGATCTCGTGCCACACCTGCGCGGTGGGCTGGCCCAGTGCATCGGGATGCCGGCCACCGATGATCGCCTTGTAGGGGTCGTTGTAGAAGAAGCGCAGGTCCTGGCCCCAGCCGATCCAGATGGGCTGCCGCGAGGTCAGCATGATGCGAACGGCCGTTTTCAGGCTCTGGGGCCAATGGATGGGTTCTCCAAGCGGCGTGGTCCGCCAGTCGAACTGGCGGATCAGGGCACCCATCTCGCCGCCACCGGCGAGAAAGGGAGGTGTTTCACCATATTGGCTGTCCGACGGCTGGCTACCGTCTGCTGCTGTCATGACAATGTCTCCCCGTACGCTTCCAACACGCAGGCCAGCACGATTCTCCATGGCAACTCACACGCCAGCAAGCGCCGCGTCTGTATCCGGCATGTATCCGCCCGGTCTCGCCGCCGGTGCGCCGTGCGGCGTTTTTCCGCCGTATAGTTCTTCATACCGTTCGCCATCCTGTCCCGTCCGTTCCGCTCATCGGCATCCCGCACATGTTTATGGTCGATACCCCGGTTCACTATCTGATCTCCGCCGCGCTCACCGCGGCCCTGACAGTGCTTTGCGTCGGCATCCACTACGAAGCCCTGAAGCTGATTTCGTCGTTTCATCCCAAGCGGCTGAGCGGCAATCTCAACATTGGCGCGGTGATCCTGCTGATCATCGTGACGCACTGCGTCGAAGCCATCGTCTTCAGCCTCGGCTACTGGCTCGGCACCCATGTCCTGCCCATCGGCCGCCTCAGCGGCATGCGGGAGCATGGCGCCATCGCCTATATCTATTTCTCGCTGGAAACCTTCACGACGCAGAGCATCGGCGACATCATCCCTGTCGGACCCATACGGCTGCTGGCGTCGGTCCAGCCGCTGGTGGGGCTGATCCTGATCGGCTGGTCCACCTCGTTCACGTTCCTGATCATGCGGCGAGACTGGCGCGGCGATGACGAAGACCGGCTGGAGACGCACTGACCCGCATGCGATGGTAGGCAAGGCGGGCACGCAACGGAATCGGCGTCCTTCCTACACGGTTGTGGGAATCCGGGAAGTTGTCGGCAGCCGGCTTCGGTGAAAAGATAAGTTGCCGCCGCCCCGCCAACGACGCAATAGCTTTGGCCGGGGGAACAAGAAGATGAAAACGACCGGAGAAACCCAGTGTCGACCACGCCGGAATTCCACGCCGCCACGCCGCCCGACCACCCTTCCACCACATCCACCCCACCGTGGGTAGCACTGATCCGCCGCATCGTCACGCTCCAGGCACTGGCCCTGGGCATGCTTGCGGCCCTGGCCATGCTGACCGCGCCCCGCGTGCATGCGCAAACCCCCGCGCCGCTGGCCGAGTGGCAATACTCGGTGGGCGTGCCCCTGGAAAAGATGTTCGAGGGCGAGCAGCAGGGCTGGGATGTGCGCGTGGGCGCCGCGGTCAGCGTCCGGCCACGCTACGAGGGCACCACGAACTACTTCATCCTCGGCGGACCGGTCATCGACGTGCGCTACGGAGACAAGTACTTTCTCTCCACCGGCGAGGGTCTGGGCTGGAACATCGTCCATACGGGCAACTTCCGCGCCGGCGTGGCGCTGACCTACGACCTGGGCCGGCGCGAGAAGAAAGACCATGAACACCTGGGCGGGCTCGGCAATATCGGCATGGCGTTTGAAACCAAGGTGTTTGCCGAATACGCGGTGTCGAAGGAATTCCCGCTGGTCATCCGCGCGAACATCCGGCGCCAGTTCGGCGGCGCCAACGGCGTGATTGGCGATATCGGCGCCTATCTGCCGCTACCGGGCAGCAGCGAGAAATTCTTCTGGTTTGCCGGACCCACCGTGACGTTTGCCGATTCCGCCTACATGGGCCGCTGGTACGGCGTCACAGCCGAACAGTCGGCGCGCTCCGGATTGCCGCAACATCGCGCAGGCGCCGGCATCAAGTCTTACGGCGGCGGTATCTCCGCCATGTATTTCTTCAACAAGCACTGGTTCACCACAGCCGACGTGGGCATGTCCGCGCTGGTGGGCGACGCGCGCAGCAGCCCCGTCACCTCGCGCTCCACAAGCTGGACCGGCGATATCTCGGTCAACTACCAGTTCTGATCCGCACGGATTTGCTCGCCCCGTCGCCCGGTCACTCCATCGGGCGACGCAGATACCCCTCCACCACCCGCTTCAGTCCGGGCAGCTTGCCGGTGAAGAAGTGTCCCGCGCCGGGCAGCACCACCACCGGCAATTCCTGCGGCCGTGCCCAGTTGAGCACGTTGGCCAGCGGCACGCGTTCATCGTGCTCGCCATGCACCACCAGCGCATGGGCGGGCACGGTGGGCGTGTCATAGGACAGCGTCGGGGACAGTGCGCCGGCCGGCATGCCTGACAGGATCACGTGAGCAATGGAAACGCCCCCTTCCGTCAGTTGCTGCACCGCACGCGTCTGGACGAAGGCGCCAAACGAAAATCCGGCCAGCGCCAGCGGCAATCCGGGTCGCTCGGCCTGGAGATGCCGGATGACTGCCAGCACATCGTCCGTTTCGCCGTTGCCGTCGTCGTAGCTGCCTTCGCTCTGGCCCACGCCACGGTAGTTGGGCCGCAGCGTGGCAAATCCATGCGCCTGCAGCGTGCGGGCCAGCAGTTGCGGAATCTTGTGCTCGGCGCTGCCACCCTGCGACGGATGGGGATGCGCCACCACGGCAATGCCGCGCGGCGCGCCCTCGGGTAAATCGACAAGCGTTTCTATTTGCCCGGCGGGACCGGCAATGAACTGGCGGGAGGAAGCGGAGGTCGTGAACGAGGAAGACATCGACGAAGACGTGGGGGCAACTGCGGTGGAAGAAGCGACGGAAACAACCGCCATGACAATCCGTGTTGTCGTGTGCGTCCGCAGCATACCCGCAGCCGGACCCGGCCCGCAACGTCCCGCGCGTGCTCCGTGGCCCGGCAATGCGATCCCGATGCGTCAGTGCTGATGGTCTGCCTTGATGACCGAAGCAATTTCCTGGCGTCGGACGCTGACCACATCGTCCAGTTCCAGCCCCTCCGCCACGACGAGCATTTCGGCGCCCCGGCCAATGGCGTAGATCACGCCGTACCAGAGATCCGGACCCGCCACGGCGTTCAGGCGGATGCTGAATTCGGTTTCCAGGTCCTGGCTGTAGACGGTGACCAGGTCACCCACTTCGGGCATGTCCGCTGCGTCTTCCAGCGGAAACTCCCGGGCCGCCACGGTGAGCGGCGTTTGCGCAATGCCGCGCGCGAACCTCGCCTGCATCGTCCTCTCCTGCGCGTTGTACCCCATGTAAGGATATAAGCGCGGTCTGAAAAGGCACGGAAAACCTGCGGCGTGGCCCGATGCAAGTTATCGCGGCGTCTCACGCCACGCCGCCCTCTTCATACCTCACCACTGGTAGCGCACGCCAAGTTGGCCCGCAATGCTTTCATATCCGCCGTTGCCGTACTGGTAGCCCAGGTGTCCCCAGACACGCCAGCGCGCGGACAGCGGCGCCTGTGCCCCCACCTTCACCTCCACGCGATCGCCGGGGCCGTCCTGCGCGACCACCACGTTGTTGAAGGCCACCGCGTTGGCCCGCGTGTTGTGCCACCAGTTCAGTTCGAGGAACGGCATCCACGCGGGGTCATTCGTCGTCCTAGGCGCGTGGAACAACCGCGCGCCCAGCCGCGTCAACCATCCTCCGCTGCTGCGGCTCTGCACAACGGTGCCGTTGTTCTCGACATGGTCATCCGCCGAATAGTCGGTGTAGAGCACCTGCACCTGCGGCACAAGGTGGACGGTGCCAATCGACGTCTGGCCCACCGGCAGCATCCAGCCGCCTTCGATCGATCCGGTCCACACGCGACTGCTGTAGGTCTCGTTGCCCAGCGCGCCACCCTTCACGGTATTGTCGAAGCGGCTGTAGTGGAACCACGTGTCGATGTAGGGGCCGCCATTGCCCACGGCGTTTGCCCCCGCCTCGCGGTGCCACGTGCCATAGAGTCCGGCGCCGCCGCCGTTGACCGTACCGCGCGCCGCGTTCGGATTGTTGCGCGCCGAGGTATGGGTGGTGGCGGTGCCATAGCCCACCATCACGCCACCCTGCAGGATTCCGTAAGGCGATGCGTAGTGCAGCAGGTCCACGCCGGCTTGCGCCAACGCGCTGTCCGCCGACCCCGCCAGGCGGCCCTGCGCGGCATTGCCATCCGCATGGCCGCCCGTCACGCGTGCCCAGCCAATCGACGCCCGCGCAGCGGTTCCGTCAGGCCCCGTCACGGCACGGTTCGGATCGGGGAGGCCGACCCGGTCGTACAGCGTGTGCACGAACATTCCTTGCGCCACGTTCTGGTTGGTCAGCCACGTCCCTGGCTCCGGACGCGGCACGGGTGGCGCACTGCCGTCCGAACTGCGCAGATACCAGCTTCCATCGCCGGGCGAGTCGACGCTGCCCTGGTACAGCTGGTACTCATACGCGCCGCCCACCACGCGGCCATCGAGCGCGAACAGGCCATTCGACTGCCCATCCACCTGCACGATCCGGATGCCATTCTGTGTTGCCGCGCCACCGCCCCCGGCATTGAGGATAGTGACCCGTGTCTGCCCCGCCGTATTCCCGCGCACGATCAATCGATCGGTTGCCGAGGTATCGCCGCCCAGCGCCGTATAGAGTGTCAGCCGGCCATTGTTGCCGGTGTAGTCGCCGTTGACGGTCAGCGTGCTGGCCGGCACCGGCGAACCCATGCGAATTTCCCCGCTGTTGACGAGCGCACCGCCAATCGTGAATCCGCCTGCGGGCCGGCTCTCGAAACCGGGCGCGGCGTCGGCCACGGCCAGCAGCCCGTTGTTGACCACCGCGCCCCCGACGCTGCCATAGCCGCCGAAGATGGCGCCCGGTGCCACGGTCACCTGGGAGGTACCGGACAGGCGCCCATCTCCGTCGAGCAGCAGCGTTCCCGCGCTCACTGTGGTGGGGCCGGTGTAGGGGCTGTCTGCCGTCAGCGTCAGCGTGGCGGGACCGGCCTTGTTCAAGCCGCCGCTGCCGGAGATAGTTCCCGCGTACGCGCCGTCGCTTGTATAGCTAGCGGTCAGCATGCCGCTGCCAAGCGTCACGGCGCCTGCACCCGCCATCTGGTTGACCTGTTGGTCAAAGCCGTCGAGATCGAACGTGGCACCGTCTGCAATCGACAGTTGCGCGCTGGCCGCGATCACGTTCGCCGCGCCCGCGCGCAGGGTTCCGGCATTGAGCCACGTGGCGCCGGAATAGCCGTTGGCCTTCGATAGCTGCAGCGTGCCGGGGCCGGCCTTGGTCAGCGTGCGGCCATCCCAGCCCGTGGCGGCATTGGCAGGCTGGTCGATCAGGCGCGCGTCCACATCGAAGGACCCCTCGGCTACATCGAGCGTGAAGACGCCATTCGCAGTTTCGGGCCGCGTGCTATGCAACGCGTACCACGCCAGTCCTACCCCCACCACAAAGGTGCTGGGCGCGTAGCTCGATGTCAGGACCAGGTAGTCGGGTTCCTGCGCCTGACCGCCGATATGGATCGACTGGAATGCCCCGGTGAGCCCGCCCGGCGTGGTGGTGTGGATCACGTTCAGCGCGGTCGAGGCCAGTTCTTGGACCGAGGCTTCCGCCGGTGCCGTAAAGCCCACCAGATTGAATTTGGCAGCCGGCCCGATCACCGCCGTGCCTGCCGTGATGGAAGGCATATCGTGACGCGCCACCACATCAAACGTGCCATCGACGCTGAAGCGGTTGCCCACCTGCAGTGCCGCCTGGCCGCCGACTCCCAGTGTGGCACCCCCCGCAGTGGAAACATCGCCGCTCACGACAACGTTTCCAGAGCGTGCAAACCCCAGCACGCCGGCATCGACTGCGATGTTGCCCTGCGTCGATCCCACACCCTCCAGGATCACCGCCCCGGGACCACTCTGGCGCAGCGTGCCCGTGCCACTCAGCACGGCAGTAGTCACCACGTTGTCGCTCCGCCGGAAGACCAGCGTGCCGTCGTTGGCGATATTGCCCGACACCATGCCCGAGGCGCCGCCAGCGCCCAGCGTCAGTTGCGCACCGTTGTCGATGGTGGTGCCCCCGCCGCCCTGCTGGGTCACGGTGCCCGTCAGCGTCAGGTTGCCCATCACATGCAGCGCATCGGCGCCCGCCCCGCCGAGCACCGCGTTGCCGGACAGCGTCCAGTTGCTGCCGGCCTGCGCGGTGAGCGACGCAAAGCCATTGCCTTCCGTTGCGTTGAAATCGCTGTCCTCCGCCCCGGTGCCGGTCAGGCCAATCGTGTTGCCGCTCCCCTGGCTCTGGATCGCCACGTTGCCGGCCCCATCGAGCCTGGAGGCCCCGTCCAGCACCACGCTGTTGTTGCCGCCCAGCAGCAGGATGGCCGGCGCGCCCTTGCTGACGATGCTTCCGCTGTTCGTGACCGATCCGTTCTGCACCAGTTCGATAGCGGCGTGGTTGTCGCCATCGATCACGCCAGTGGGCATATTGACGATGCTGACGGCGTTCGACGTCGTGCTCTGGATACCGCCCTGGTAGCCGTAGATCGTTCCCATGTTTTGAATGTTCGCCGGCCCCGCCATCAGGATGATGCCCTTGCCATACGTGGGATGGCCAACGCCGGAACTGATCAGGCCGCTCTGGTAATTGATGATCGAGACCGTCCCGACAGTGTCGAGGTAAATGCCGTCGGCACTGCTCATGACACTGCCACTGGGCCCCTTGTTCAGCGTGCCGTAATTCTCGATCGTTCCCGAGGCACCGCTGCCGAAATGGATCGCGTGGCTGGATTTCACACTGATATCGCCGTAATTGACCACGCTGCTGCTACCGGCGCTGCCTTCCATGGAGACGCCGTATGTCTTGCCGTCCACCAGTCCCGAGGCCTGGTTGATGAAGGTCCCCTCCGCCTTGAAACGCACGCCCGTCGCGGCGCTCTGGTCTGACGACGTCAACGACCCCGCATTGGTCAGCGTGGCGCCGGGCTGCCCCTGGATGACCACGGCATCGCCGGCTCCCGACACGATCGAAGTGCCGGCCGCCACCTCATAGGCGGAGTCGTTCGAGAACGACTGCTGCGTGGTACCCGACGTAATGACGGTCACCGCCGATGCCGCCGGCGAAAACATCAACAGCACCGCACCATAGATTCCGCTACGTTGAAGCCCACCCGGCATGGGCGTCCCGCACTTCGCTGGCATGCTTTTCATGGGATTTTCCACCCCTGGTTTTCCGGCTGCTTACGGAACGATTTTCTGGATAATCAGATAATCAACTTAAAATAATTCCACTTTGTCGGATTATCACTACCACCTCCTTTCCCGATATGACGATCCAGTTATTTCTATATCAATGCAATGGATTATCCAACCCATTTGCGGAGGGTTATCAGACAGGGCGCGCAGATAATACCGATGCAGATTTCAATGGATCAGCGGAGATGTTTCCGGCAGGCGTTGCCCCGGGCAAACACCCCCCTTCCTAGTGCACGCGGCGTAACGTGGCTCTGGCAAAATGCGTGTCGATGAGTCAACGCTATTCCCCCCTGTTCCTGTCGGGCCAGGTCTACAGCGCCCCGCGCTGGCGCTTCACGCGCTGGATAGCGGAGCCCGGTCGCGACGTGCCCGCGGAAATCCGTGCGGCCCTGGTGGGTAGCCTGTTCGGTACGCTGTCGATCTTCTTCGGCGGCATCCTCAACACCCTGATGGTGGCCACGGTCATCACCCTCCATCTGCGCCGGCCCGAGTTCATGGCATGGCTGGCGCTGGAAGCGGCCATCTGCGCGCTGCGCGTCGTCGTGCTGTTCGCGGCCCGCCGCGCGGCGCGCGAGCATCGCCCCACGCTCACGGACTGGCACATCGCGCTGACCCTGGCGTGGGCCGCCAGCGTGGGCGGCGGCGCGTATCTCAGCGTGCTCAGTGGCGACTGGCTCAGCGCGGCCATGGCCTGCCTGTCCGCTGCCGCCATGTGCGGCGGCATCTGTTTCCGCAACTACGGCGCGCCGCGGATGACGGCGATGATGATCCTGCTGACGCTGGGTCCGATCTGCGTGGGCGCGCTACAGGCCCACGAGCCCGTGTTCCTGCTGACGCTGCTGCAATTGCCCGTGTACGTATTCAGCATGACCAGCGCTTCGTTCCGCATGAACGCGATGGTGGTGGCCACCATGCGCTCCGAGCGCGAGAACGCCCACCGCGCCCGGCATGATTCCCTGACCGGCCTGCTGAACCGTTCCACGCTACTGGCCGATATCCGCGAAGCCAGCGCCCAGCGCATGGCGGCAGGGCGATTCCTGACCCTGCTCTATATGGATCTGGATGGTTTCAAGCCCGTCAATGACTCCTATGGCCATGGCAGCGGCGACGAGTTGCTGGTGCGGGTGGGCGAGCGGCTGCGGGGCGCCGTGCCAGGGCGCGGGCTGGTCTATCGCATCGGCGGCGACGAATTCGTCATTGTGCTGCGCAACGAAAGCGAGCAAAGCGTGCAGTCTCTGGCCAACGACCTGTTGCGCGAAGTCAGTACGCCCTATGTACTATCCAGCGGCCACCACGCCCGGCTGGGCGTCAGCATCGGCATCGCCCACGTGCGCCCCGACGGCCTGACCGCCGACGACATCCTCCACCTGGCCGACCGCGCCCTGTACCGGGCCAAGGCCCAGGGCAAGGGGCAATTCCAGTTCGCAACGGCCGACGACTGAGAGGCATTCCGCCCCGCCTTTGCCCTCTCCCCTGCACACCATCGTGCGATCTCGAAAATATTTACTTCAGTAACCAAAAAGTCTGATGGCCTATCGGGGTCATTGATCAATACGATGTGACTTGTCGCATTTCATCTGCGATAGTTGGCCGGACTTCCACGCATTCAGTCAGAGTTTGACCTCCGAATGCTGCCGGGAAAGTCCGAAGGCCGGCCGGCAATCTCCTGCACATTGCCAGACCCACAAACGTCCAGGCGCGGTCCATCGAGGCCACGCCACCGCAAGAGGAACCCATCATGAACAAGCTCACGACCGCTTTCGGCGCGCCCGTCGTCGACAATCAGAACATCCAGACGGCCGGCCCGCGTGGTCCCGCCCTGCTGCAGGATGTCTGGTTCCTGGAGAAACTGGCCCACTT
Source organism: Cupriavidus sp. SW-Y-13 (assembly GCF_009793345.1). Classification (NCBI taxonomy): domain Bacteria; kingdom Pseudomonadati; phylum Pseudomonadota; class Betaproteobacteria; order Burkholderiales; family Burkholderiaceae; genus Cupriavidus; species Cupriavidus sp. SW-Y-13. The sequence goes on along the minus strand of NZ_WHLX01000002.1, from coordinate 2,442,378 downwards.
CGACCGCGAGGTCATCCCCGAGCGCCGCATGCACGCCAAGGGGTCCGGCGCCTATGGCACGTTCACCGTCACGCATGACATCACGAAGTACACGCGCGCCAACCTGTTCTCGGAAGTCGGCAAGAAAACCGAACTGTTCATGCGCTTCTCGTCGGTGGCCGGCGAACGCGGCGCGGCCGATGCCGAACGCGACATTCGCGGCTTCGCCATCAAGTTCTATACCGAGGAAGGCAACTGGGACCTGGTGGGCAACAACACACCGGTCTTCTTCCTGCGCGACCCGCTGAAATTCCCCGACCTGAACCACGCCGTGAAGCGCGACCCGCGCACCGGCATGCGCAGCGCCGAAACCAACTGGGATTTCTGGACGGGCCTGCCCGAAGCGCTGCATCAGGTGACCATCGTCATGAGCGATCGCGGCATTCCGCGTAGCTGGCGCCATATGCACGGCTTTGGCAGCCACACCTACAGCTTCATCAACAAGGACATGGAGCGCTACTGGGTCAAGTTCCACTTCGTGACCCAGCAGGGCATCCAGAACCTGACCGACGCCGAAGCCGCCGAGGTCACGGGCCAGGACCGCGAATACCACATGCGCGACCTGTACGATTCGATCGAAAGCGGTAACTTCCCGCGCTGGAAGCTCTGCGTGCAGATCATGCCCGAGGCCGACGCCGGCAAGTACCGCTTCAACCCGTTCGACCTGACCAAGGTCTGGCCGCACAAGGACTACCCGCTGATCGAAGTGGGCATGCTGGAACTGAACCGCAACGCAGACAACCACTTCGCCGAGGTCGAGCAATCGTCGTTCGCACCGTCGACCATCGTGCCGGGCGTCGGCTTTTCGCCGGACAAGATGCTGCAGGGCCGCCTGTTCTCGTACGGTGACGCCGCGCGCTACCGCCTGGGGGTGAACCATCACCTGATTCCGGTCAACGCGCCGAAGGCCGCAAAGTACGTCAACAGCTACCACCGCGACGGCCGTGGCCGCACCGACAGCAACGGCGGCAGCACCATCGCCTACGAGCCGAACACCAAGGGCGAGTGGGCCGAGCAGCCCGACTTCCGCGAGCCGCCGCTGACGCTGGAAGGCGCCGCCGACCACTGGAACCATCGCGTGGACGACGACTACTTCTCGCAGCCGGGCGCGCTGTTCCGCGTGATGTCGCCGGCCCAGCAGCAGGTGCTGTTCGATAACACGGCGCGTGCCATCAAGGGCGTGTCGCGATATATCCAGCAGCGCCACATCGACCATTGCACGAAGGCCGATCCGGCCTACGGCGCAGGCGTGGCCGCCGCGATCGAGAAGATCGAAGCAAAGTAACTTGATGGAAGCCGGGCGCCCTGCTGCCGCAGGGCGCTGGTTTCAGCAGAAAGGCAATATATGGAAACGCCCAAGACTCCCACGATGACCGCCGAAGACGAAGCCCGCATGATCGCGGCGCTCGGCCAGGTGTTCGATCTGGCACGCAACGGCGACACCACCGCACTGGCGGCATTGATCGAGCGCGGCATGCCGATCAATCTGCGCAACGAAAAAGGCGACACGCTGGTCATGCTGTCGGCCTACTACGGCCACCCCGACGCGCTGCGCATGCTGCTGGCTGCCGGCGCCTCGCCCGACATCCGCAACGCCATGGGCCAGACCCCGATCGCCGGCGCGGCATACAAGGGCTACAAGGAAATTATCGAAATCCTGCTCGAATATGGCGCAGACGTGGAAGGCGCATCGCCCGACGGCCGCACGGCGCTGATGACGGCTGCGATGTTCCAGCGTGGGGAAATCGTGGAACTGCTGAAAGCTCACGGGGCAGACCCGGAAGCGAAGGATGAGCGAGGAATGACGGCGGCGGATGCCGCGGCGTTCATGGCGGGGCGGCGTTGAACGTTTCTTTCCCGCTTGGTTTTACTCCCCTCTCCCGCAAGGCGGGAGAGGGGTTGGGGGAGAGGGCAAGCCTCTCGCCCGTGACAAGCGATATTCGAGCTTGAACCGCTGGCCCTCTCCCCCGCCCCTCTCCCGCAAGCGGGAGAGGGGAGAACACCACCAGCAGGGAATCAATACTGATTACCCCCGCCCCACAAACGGCATCTTCGTCGCCATCACCGTCATGAATTGCACATTGGTTGCCAGCGGCAGGTTGGCCATGTGCAGCACCGAACTGGCGATGTGCGCCACATCCATCAGCGGTTCCGGGCGGATTTCGCCATTGGCCTGCGGCACACCACGCGCCATGCGGTTGGCCATGTCGGTGCCGGCGTTGCCGATGTCGATCTGGCCGCAGGCAATGTCGTAGGCGCGTCCGTCCAGCGAAAGACTCTTCGTCAGCCCCGTGATCGCGTGCTTGGTCGCCGTGTAGGGCACCGTGTTGGGCCGGGGAGCGTGCGCAGAAATCGAGCCGTTGTTAATGATGCGGCCGCCCTGCGGGTCTTGCGCACGCATCAGCGCGAACGCGCCACGTGCGCACAGGAAGGCGCCGGTCAGGTTCACATCGAGCACGGCCTTCCATTGTTCGACCGAGAGTTCGTCGATGGGTAAGGCCGGGGCATTGACACCGGCGTTGTTGAACAGCACATCGAGCCGGCCAAAGCGCTCGCGGACCTTCGCGTAGAGCGCATCCACCGAAGCGGGGTCGCTGACATCGCATTGCACGGCCAGCGCAGTCTGCCCGGCAGCATTGGCCTCGTCGGCCAGCGCCTGCAGCGTTTCGGCGGTGCGGCCCGCCAATACCACCTGATAACCATCCTCCAGCATGGCCTGCGCCACGGCCTTGCCGATGCCACGGGCGGCACCCGTGACCAGTGCCACCTTGTTATGCGTTGTCATGCCCGATGTCTCCTGTCGGTGAAAAAGCTGGCGGTCATCGTACATCACGTTCGCAAGGGCAACCTTTCAACTTGCCTGCAATCGTCGCTCCACCATGACCCCGCTATGTGTGCAGTTCTAAAGATATAACAACAATGCATTTGGTCTGAACAAGGGGTTGTCGTACGATTCGCCGCTGGTCGGGGCGAGGGTCAGGGAGGCTTTCGCGCTGTTTTCCGATTCCATTCCAGCCCTCAAAACTACAAAACCATGTCAGTCGATCTCGCCCTGTCGCCCGCCAGTACGGCGGCGGCCAGCCCGGCGGCCCCATCGAAGGCCGTCATCCGTTCCGCCGCCGATGTGACCCGCCTCGTCAACGATGGCGGCGCGGCCGTCAGCAACGCGCGCATCGTCGTAGCCATCGCGCTCGGCGGCATCTTCCTGGATGCCTACGACCTCGGCGCGCTGGCCTTCGGCCTTAAAGACGTCACCCGCGAATTCAACCTCACGCCGGCCGGCACGGGCATGGTGGCATCGGCCATCACGTTCGGCGCCATCGTCGGTGCGTTCCTGGGCGGCTACCTGACCGACCGCATCGGCCGCTACCGCGTGTTCATGGCCGACATGCTCTGCTTCGTCTTTGCCGCCATCGCCTGTGCGCTGGCACCGAACGAGTACGTGCTGGCCGGTGCGCGCTTTGTGATGGGCCTGGGCGTCGGCATCGACCTGCCGGTGGCCATGGCGTTCCTCGCGGAATTCTCGAAACTGAAGGGACACGGCAACAAGGCCGCGCGCGTGGCCATGTGGTGCCCCACCTGGTACGCGGCGATCTGCGTCTCGTACCTGCTCGTGCTCGGCTGCTACTCGATCCTGCCGGAATCGCATAGCGGCCTGCTGTGGCGCATCATCCTCGGCTTCGGCGCGGTGCCCGCGCTGATCATCATCGCCGTGCGCAGCCGCTACATGAGCGAATCCCCGATCTGGGCCGCCAACCAGGGCGACCTCGAAGGCGCGGCCAAGATCCTGCGGAAGTCCTACGGCATCGACGCCACCGTGGCGCCCGACGCGGTAGTGGAGCCGCCCAAGCGTCCGGCCTCGTGGCGCAACTACGGCCTGCTGCTCAAGGGCGTGTACGCGCGCCGGACCACGCTGGCCACGATCATGTCGATTGCCTCGTCGTTCGCCTATAACGCGGTGGCGTTCGGCCTGCCCGTCATCATCGCCAGCTTCCTGGCGCAGACGATGCTGAACACGATCCTGATCTCGCTGGCGCTGAACCTGCTGTTCGCGTTTGTCGGCGGCCTGATCGGCGTGTACCTTGTGCCGAAGACCGGCGCGTGGAAGCTGACCGTGACCGGCTACGCCTTCCAGCTGGCCGCACTGGTCGGCCTGGCGCTGATCGGCAAGCCGGCCGGCACGGCGCAGATCGCCCTCGCCATCTCGTTCCTGGCGGTCTTCCTGCTGGGCCAGGGCTTCGGTCCCGGCGCGCATACCATGACATACGCGTCGCTGAGCTACCCCACCTCGCTGCGCGGCGTGGGCGTGGGCTTCAACCAGACGCTGATGCGCGCCAGTTCCACGGCATCGCTGTTCCTGTTCCCGGTGCTGGCCGCCACGCTGGCTACCAAGGTGTTCTGGGTGATCGCGCTGGCTCCGCTGCTTGGGTTGCTGGCGCTGCTGGCGATCCGCTGGGAACCGGCGAACTACGATGTGGATGCCGAGGATTTTGTGGCAAGCAAGGTCTGACGGTTTGACTCCCCTCTCCCACGCAGTGGGAGAGGGGAGTCAAACCGTAGCAATTTACCGCGCTCCCTCCGCCCGCTCCGCCACGATCCGCAACCGGTCGAAGTTCATGTTCGCCCCCGACGTGATCGCCACCAGTGATTGCGCCGCGCCCTCGGGCAAACCCTCCGCATACTGTTTCAAACCCGCCACGGCCAGTGCGCCGGCCGGTTCCACCAGGCTGCGGGTGTCCTGGAACACGTCCTTGATCGCCGTGCACAGGGCGTCGGTATCCACGGTCAGCACGCCATCCAGCAGATGCCGGCATAGCCGGAAGGTCTCTTCCCCCACGCGCTTGACCGCCGTCCCATCCGAAAACAGCCCCACCGTTTCCAGCGTCACCCGCTCGCCGGCTACCAGCGAGCGGGCCATGGCGCAGGAGTCCTCGGTTTGCACGCCGATCACGCGCACCTCGGGCCGCACCGCCTTGATATAGGACGCCACGCCCGCCGCCAGGCTGCCGCCGCCAATCGGCACGAAGACGGCGTCCAGTGCGCCGCGATGCTGGCGCAGGATCTCCGTGCCTACCGTGCCCTGCCCGGCAATCACGTCGGGATCATCGAACGCCGGGATGAACGTGAGCGCATGCTCTCGCTGCAAGACCATGGCGTGGTCGTAGGCATCGGAATACGACTCACCGGCCAGCACCACTTCCACCATGTCGCCCCCGTGGGCGCGTACGGCATCCACCTTGACCTGTGGCGCGGTCTGCGGCACCACGATGATGGCGCGCACGCCGAGCCGCGCGGCGGACAGTGCCACGCCCTGGGCGTGATTGCCGGCAGACGCCGTGATCACGCCGCGCGCCAATGCATCGGCGGGCAGGTTGACCATCTTGTTGTAGGCGCCGCGCACCTTGAACGAGAAAACGGGCTGGTGATCCTCGCGCTTGAGCCAGACGCGGTGACCGAGCCGGGCCGAGAGGCTCGATGCCTGTTCCAGCACCGTCTCGCGCGCCACGTCGTAGACCCGGGCGGTCAGGATGCGCCGCAGGTAGTCATCGGCATCGATCGCGCCGATATCGGCGGCAACCGGCACAGAATGCAAGAACGGGGAGACGGTCGAAACGTGGGCGGTCGATGGCATACGGCACTCCTGGCTGAAAGCGTGGAACCCAGGAGGCGGCAACAAAAAACCCGCCTCGTTGGGCGGGTTTGTTTGTCTGTTTCGGACGCGCGCTAACCCACCATTCTTGGAATGGTGCGAATAATCGCGATGGCGATGGCGTTGGATTGCAGGCCGAGACAGGTCATGGCAGCGAGTGTCACGGATTTCACTACATCGTGTCAATCCCGGTGCATGGATGGCGTGTGCAGGACAAGCCGCCTGTTGTAGCGGCGCCGATTCCCGCAATCCGTTACGCAGCGCGGCCTACAGGCGTATGCAACCTCGTATTAGAATCGGCGCTGTTGCGCCACACCGCCTGTCAAAGCCAGTGGTCATGATCCGGGCATGCATTTGCCATGGACTGGTTTTGGGTCAAACAGGCGGCGGCATTTCAGTTTCAGACAATTCCATCCGATATCCATCCTGCGTCCACCGGACTTCGGGCATAAAAAGTACATGACCGCGCTTGCATACGATGTAGCCCTGGCACCCGAGCCGGCCGACCGCCGTGCGCACGGTGCCACCCCTGCCGGGGGCGAGGCCTGGGCGTTGCTGGAAGCATCCGGCGCGCTGGCCATGTGGGTGGACGCCCAGGGCCGGATTCTCGAAGCCACCGAGACCACAGCCGATCTGCTGGTGTACCCGCTCGACTATCTGCGCGGTGCGTCGTTGCTCGACCTCGTTGCGCTGGAATCCCGCGAACGCGTGGCCCAGATGCTGAATGGCTGCGCCCACGATGGCGCCGCGCGCCGCGAGCGCGTGCGCATGGCCGGCGGCATTGGCGGCCCGGACTGGATCGACCTCCGGGTCAGCCAGCACACCGCGTCCAATGGCGCCCGCACCCTGCTGCTCTTCGGCCACGACATTACCGACTGGGTGGAATCCCAGCGCGAACTGACCGAGCGTGCCTTCCTGGATCCGCTGACCGGCGTGGGCAACCGCGCCTATATTCGCAAGCGGATCGAGGAATACACGTCCGGGCAACGCCTTGCCCAGCCCGGCAACGCGGCAGGCCAGGGCTTTGCGCTGGCGCTGATGGACCTGGACGGGTTCAAGAACATCAATGATTCGCTCGGCCACGAGTTCGGTGACGCGCTGCTCAAGGAAGTGGGCGCCCGGCTGCAGGACACCGTGCGCACGCGGCACAGCGTGGCACGTCTGGGCGGCGACGAGTTCGTGCTGCTGCTCGATGGCCTGGCTTCCGAGGCCGACGCCGTGCGGATTCTGGAGCGCGTGATCCACGTCTGCCGCCAGCCCTTCCTGCTGGGCGGCTGCCATGTGCGCATCACCACCAGCATTGGGCTGGCCTATTCGGCCGGCGCGCCGCAGAGCGAATCGCAATGGCTGCGCCGCGCGGACCTGGCGATGTACGAGGCCAAGGCGCTGGGCAAGAACCGCTACTGCGTCTATACGTCCGAACTCGATCGCCGGCTCGACGAGCAGTTCCGCATCGAGCAAAGCATGTTCGAGGCCGTGCAGAACGGCGAATTCCTGCTGCACTACCAGCCCATCGTCTGGCCGGACTCCGGCAAGATCTGCGCGGTGGAGGCGCTGATGCGCTGGGAGCATGCCGGTGAAGCCATTCGCCCGGACATCTTCATTCCCGTGGCCGAGAAGAATGGCCTGATCAAGCATCTGGGCGCCTGGGCGCTGCGCTGCGCCTGCGCGCAACTGGCGGCCTGGGATGCACAGGGCATCCACGTGGGCCATATGTCGGTGAACGTATCGGCCGTGCAGTTCCTGCATCCGAACTTCTTCGACAGCGTGCGCGCCGCCATCCAGGACGCCGGTATCGGCGCGGACCGTCTGGTGCTGGAAATCACGGAAAGCGTGCTGATGACCGACCCGAAGGCGGCCGAGCAATTGCTGCTGTCGCTGCGCGCGCTCGGCATCCGCTTTGCCGTGGACGATTTCGGCACCGGCTATTCGAGCCTGTCCTATCTGCGCCGCTTCCCGCTGTCTGCACTCAAGGTGGACCGCAGTTTCGTGGCGGACATGATCGATTCCCCGCACGCGCGGACCATTGTCTCCGCGGTGCTGTCGCTGGCGCGCGAGCTGGGCCTGGTGGCCATCGCCGAGGGCGTGGAGACCGAGGCGCAAGGCGATCTGCTCGCGGCGCAGGGCTGCGATCTCGTACAGGGCTGGCGCTATGCACGCGCCCTGAGTCCGGCCGATTTCGAGAACTCGGTGCTCGACGGCACGCTCGTCATGGGCCAGGGTGAAGTCTTCACGCAACGGGTGGCTGCCTGATGTCATCCAAGACAGCCTTCTTCGAGACCTTGTGGGCACGGATGGCGCAGCAGGGAGACTTCCCCACGCTGCAGTACTGTGTCGACAACATCTTCAAGACGCTCAATGCCGATCTCAGCGTAGGCGAGATGGCCACGAGCGTGCTCTCCGATTTCAGCCTGTCGCAGAAGGTGATCCGGCTGGCCAACTCGGCCATGTACCGCTCTTTCGGCGGCGAGGTCACCACGGTCTCGCGCGCGATCCTGGTCCTGGGCGTGGAGGCAATCAGCCACCTCACGCTCGGCATCCAGTTGCTCGATTACTTCCACGGCGTGGCGCCCAAGCGCCCGCAGGCCGCCAAGGCGCTGCAACGCGTGCTGGTGGCGGGCGAGATCACGCGCGCACTGAGCCAGGCACGCGGCATCAACGAGGGCGAGGAAGCCGTCGTCTGCACGTTGATGTACCACATGAGCCGGCTGCTGCTGGTCTTCTACTTCCCCGACGAATGGGAGCGCGTGGAGGCCATGTGCGCCGCGCATCCGATGACGGAGAACGAGGCCACGCTGGAGGTGCTTGGCGTCTCGCTGGAGGAAATCGCCGAGGCCGCCGCCGCGAAATGGCGCCTGCCGGGGCTGATCGCCCATGCGATGAAACCCCGCACGATCTCGTCGGATACCCGCATCGAAACGCATTCGGACTGGCTCGCGGCCATCGCCCATGTTTCCTCCGAAGCGGCGGTAACAATGGTGCGCGAAGGCACCCAGGAATCGGTCGAGGCGCTGCTGATGTCGCACGCCAAGATGCTGGGCCTGAATCCCGGCGATGTCGGCGTGGCCGTGAGCCAGGCCGATACGCTCAATGCCTCGATCACCGAGGCGGAAACGGTCGCTCCCACGGATGGCGCGGCGTCGCACGGTGCGCAGCCCGTACACGTGCTGGAGCGGCTGCAGCAAGGTCTGGCCGAGGTACGCCGCGAAGGTGCGGGCCTGTCGGTGTCTCAACTGGCGCCGATGGTGCTGGAGACCAGCATGCGCGCGCTGGATTTTTCGCGCTGCTTCCTGATGATGCTGAACCCGGCGACGCGGCGTTTCCACGCGCGGCTGGGCTTTGGCGAAGGCATGCGCGAGGCATTGCCGGCGCTGTCGTTCGAGGAAGGATTCGTCCCCGACGTCTTCCACTTCGCGGGCCTGTCGTCGCGGCCGCTGCTGATCGAGGATACATTCGACCCCGAAGTGGCACACCGCATGCCGCGCTGGTATCGCGATGCATTGCCCGACGCGCGCTCCGTGGTGCTGGCACCCGTCAAGATGCGCAATCGCTGTATCGCGCTGATCTACGGCGACTGGGGCGCAACGCGCATGCCGGCCGCCCTCGGCGAAGCCGAGATCGATGCCATCGACGCATTGATGCAGGAGATCGCCGCTGGGGTCATGCGCGCGGCGCCCGACCGCAGCGTGCCGCGTCCGCGCTGATCCGGCGCTACTGAGGGTTCTGCGCCGCCTTGCGCTCGGCCTTGTTGCGATACATCGCCGCATCGGCTTCGGCCAGCAGGTCGTGGATGTTGCCATGGCGCGGCGGCGTGAACGCAATGGCGCCCGTGCTGTAACGCAGCGCATAGCCAGCCGGATTGCGCGCATTCCACGCCGCCACCTGCGCATGCAACCGTGCCAGCGCGTCGGTGCAACCGTTCAGATCGGTATTGGTCAGCAGCGCGGCAAATTCATCGCCACCAAGCCGCCCCACCACATCGGACTCCCGAAACGCCGCGCGCAATTCCGCTCCGAACGCCATCAACGCGCGGTCCCCCTCGGCATGGCCGAGCTGGTCGTTGATGAGCTTGAAGCCATCCATATCGAAGAACACGAGCGTCGCGGGCCGCTCCAGTCGTCGGCACAGTTCCACGGCATGCTGGCCCAGCACGGCAAACCCGCGACGATTCGACAACGATGTCAGTTCGTCCATCGTCGCCAGTTGCACCGCTGCCAGTTCCTGCTCGGCCATCTGTGCCAGGTCGTGCAGCAACGCGCGGTCTTCGGGGCCAAACTCGCGCGGCGTCCGGTCTACCAGGCACAGCGTGCCAAGCTTCACGCCATTGGCCGCCGCGAGCGGGCATCCTGCGTAGAAGCGGATATTCGGTTCGCCCGTGACCAGCGGATTGTCATGAAAGCGCGGGTCCTGCGTGGCATCGGTAATCAGCAGGATGTCGTCGCAGTTGATGGCGTGGCCGCAGAACGACGTATCGCGCGGCGCTTCCCTGCCATCGAGTCCTTCGCAAGCCTTGAAGAACTGCCGGTTGGTATCGATCAGGCTGACGACTGCAATCGGTACATCGAACAGTCTTTTGGCCAGGCGCGTCAGACGGTCGAATCGCTCTTCGTACGGCGTGTCGAGAATATTCAGTGAGCGCAGCGTCGCCACGCGCAGGGCTTCGTTGGGAGGAATCGGGGGCAGTTGCATGTTCGGGGTTCAGGCCGGCATATCAATCCGTATGCATGACATCATTCCTGACTACGGCCAGATCGCCCAGTTAATGAACCCTTTGTTGCACTTTTCCGTCGATTGTTCGCAAGGCAATCATGCTCGTGCAATGGTGGCCGTGACCTCGGGATGCTCGACCAGCGGTACGAAGCTCCCGGTGCGGCTGTCGTAGGCATCGATGCCGCCCGTGCCAATGTCATAGACCCAGCCGTGCAGGTCCACGCGTTTCTCTTCCAGTGCCTGTGCAACGGACGGATGCGTGCGCAGGTGCGCAAGCTGCTCGATCACGTTCTGCCGCACCATGTCGTCAACGCGCTCCCGGTCAGACGTATGCGGTTTCGCCAGGCAGATCTTGTGCGCACCGCCAGCATGCTGGAGCCAGCGCGCCACGGCCGGCATATGGTCGAGGTCCTGCCCCATCGCCACCGCCGTCATGGCCCCGCAGTTCGAGTGGCCGCAGATCACGATGTCGCGCACCTTCAGGCCGGCCACCGCAAACTCCACGCTGGCCGACACACCGCCGGGCTGCACCGCGTACGCGGGCACGATGTTGCCCGCGTTGCGGATCACGAAGAGATCGCCCGGCTCGCTCTGCGTCAGCAGCGCGGGTTCCACGCGGCTGTCGGAACAGGCGATGAACAGCGTGCCCGGGTTTTGCTGCGTGGCGAGATGGCGGAACAGCGCGGAGCGCTGCGGATAGGCTTCGCGCTGGAACTTGAGGATGCCCCGGACGAGATCTTTCACTTCGGCGCTTTCACGTCAGGCGTCATTCGTCCGGTGTACCGAGCGCACGGTTCACGCGCAGCGCAATCAGCGTGCCCAACACCCCTGACAGCAGGTACAGGCTCACCGCCGCCAGGCCGAACAGCGACGACAGCCCCAGCGCGACCAATGGCGCAAACGCGGCACCGAACAGCCAGCCAAAGTCCGTGGTCAATGCAGCGCCCGTGTAGCGGAATTTCGGATCGAAGTTCGACGTGACCGCGCCAGCCGATTGCCCATAGGACAGGCCCAGCAACCCGAAGCCCACCAGGATGAAGATGTCCTGCGCAGTGGAATCGCCACCCAGCAGCCACGGCGTGGCCAGACTGAAGATACCGATCAGCACGGCCATTACCGCCAGCGTGGTGCGCCGGCCAATCTTGTCGGCAATCCAGCCGGAGATGATCGTGCCGATGATCGCGATGAAGCCGCCCACCAGCTGGATCGCCAGCACGTCGGAGATGTCCTGGGTCTTGTGCAGGATCACCCAGCCCAGCGGAAAGACCGTGACGAGGTGGAACAGCGCATAGCTGGCCAGCGAGGCGAAGGCGCCCAGGAAGATGTTGAAGCCCTGCGCGTTGACCATCTGCAACGTGCTCAGCGGCTCCAGTTCGTCTTCCTCCAGCAGCCGCGTGTATTCGTGGGTCACCACCAGCCGCAGCCGTGCGAACAGCGCCACCACGTTGATGGCGAAGGCCACGAAGAACGGATAGCGCCAGCCCCAGTCGATGAACTCCGCCGGTGTCAGGCTCGCATGCAGGAACAGGAACAGCCCGCCCGCGATGATGAATCCCGTGGGCGCGCCCAGTTGCCCCAGCATCGCGTACCAGCCGCGCTTGTCCGCCGGGGCATTGAGCGCCAGCAGCGAAGGCAGCCCGTCCCAAGAGCCACCGAACGCAATGCCCTGCACGAAGCGGAAGAACGCCAGCAGGTAGATCGCCGCGCTGCCGATCGACGCATAGGCTGGCAGGAAGGCGATGCCCACCGTGGCGGTGCCGAGCAGGAACAGCGAGGCAGTCAGCTTGGTACCCCGCCCCCACCGGCGCTGGATGCGCATGAACAGCGCGGTGCCGAACGGGCGGCCGATGAACGCGAACGAGAAGATCGCGAAGCTGAACAGCAGCGCGTTCAGCTCACTGGCAAACGGAAAGTAGACCTTCGGGAAAACCAGTACCGAGGCGATGCCGTAGACGAAGAAATCGAAATACTCGGAAGCACGCCCAATCACCACGCCTGTGGCGATTTCGGCAGGTGCCACCTCGTGGTGTCCCGGCGCCGGAGGTGCAGTCGGCGACGCGCGATGCTGGTGGGTCAGACTGGCCATCGTGGAGTCTCCATCGAGAGCAGAAGGAATGTCGTACTGCACTTAAAGTCCCGCACTGACAAGAATAGCGCCTAAACTGCCATTGGAAATCGAAAGATTGCTACGTCGGTCCGCCGTCGACGTAATTCAAACGCCACTTCCGAGAACCATGCCACGCTTCGATGCTGCAGTGCCAACATTTGGTGTGACGAAAAGATTACTTCTTAGAAGTGCCGCAATCGCCATGCTCCTGACCGTCGCGGGTTGTGGCAACGCGGTACTGCTGTCACCTTCCGGCGACCTCGCCGTGCGCAACCGCGACCTGATCATCATCGCCACGCTGCTGATGTTGCTCATCATCGTCCCGGTGATATGCCTGACGCTGCTGTTCGCGTGGCGCTACCGAGAGAATGCCAAGGACGCGCCCTACAACCCCGAGTGGGACCACTCCACCGTGCTGGAACTGGCCATCTGGGCCGCGCCACTGCTGATCATCATTGCGCTGGGTGCCGTGACATGGGTGAGCACCCACCAGCTCGATCCTTACCGGCCCATCACACGGCTCGACGACAAACGCGCCGTCCCCGCCGACATCAAGCCACTGACCGTGGAAGTGGTGGCGATGGACTGGAAATGGCTGTTCCTGTATCCCGAGCAAGGCATTGCGACGGTCAATGAACTGGCCGCGCCGGTGGACCGGCCCATCGCGTTCAAGCTCACGGCCACCTCGGTCATGAACGCGTTCTTCGTGCCCTCCCTGGCCGGCATGGTCTACGCGATGCCCGGCATGGAAAGCAAGCTCCACGCGGTGATCAACAAGCCCGGTGTCTACGAGGGACTGTCATCGAACTACAGCGGCGCGGGCTTCTCGCACATGTCATTCAAGTTCCACGGCCTCTCCGAAGGCGACTTCGACAAATGGGTACAGCAGGTGAAAGCCTCGGGCACACCCTTGTCGAAAGAAAGCTACCAGGCGCTGGCCAAGCCCAGCGAACGCGAGCCGGTGCGACGCTATGCCAGCGTGGCCCCCGAGCTCTACCAGCAGATCCTGAACCGTTGCGTGGATGGCGGCACCTGCATGGCAGACACGATGGCGCTGGACCGCAGCCGCGGCAAGTTCGATCCTTCCGCTGAAATCTGTACCGCCAGCAATACCGTGGCTGTGTCGCCGGCATTCGCGCCGGATGGCGCGGCACCGGGCGCGGTGGACGGCGGGCGATTGTTACGCTGACCTTGCAGTGACCGTTGCGATGGCGACGGTCTGCCATGCGGCATTCCAGGCAATCGGCGTAATCCAGGCTTTCAACGCTTTTCATCTCACTCGTCGGCCAGAATTGGTCAACACAGGCCCAGGTGACAAACATGCCCGAGCACTCCACACTCGCCAGTCCGCTTCATCCGATCTTTGGCCGACTCTCGTGGGAGGCCATCCCGCTGCATGAACCGATCCTGATCGCCACGTTTGCCGTCGTGCTGCTCGGCGGCGTGGCACTGGTAGGGCTGCTGACCTACTACCGCGTCTGGGGCTACCTGTGGCGCGAGTGGTTCACCAGCATCGACCACAAGAAGATCGGCATCATGTACGTCATCCTGGGCATCGTGATGCTGCTGCGCGGCTTTGCCGACGCAGTGATGATGCGTATTCAGCAGGCCGTGGCCTTTGGCGACAACCTCGGCTACCTGCCCCCTCACCACTACGACCAGATCTTCACGGCACACGGCGTGATCATGATCTTCTTCGTGGCCATGCCGCTGATCACGGGACTGATGAACTTTGTGGTGCCGCTGCAGATCGGCGCGCGTGACGTGGCGTTCCCCTTCCTCAACAACTTCAGCTTCTGGATGACCACCGGCGGCGCAGTGCTCGTGATGATGTCGCTGTTCGTCGGCGAATTCGCGCGCACCGGCTGGCTGGCATATCCACCGTTATCGGGCATCCTGCACAGTCCGGACGTGGGGGTCGATTACTACATATGGGCGTTACAGGTAGCGGGGGTGGGAACACTGCTATCGGGTATCAACCTGCTGGTCACCATCGTCAAGATGCGCGCACCGGGCATGACGCTGATGCGCATGCCGATCTTCACGTGGACGGCGCTGTGCTCCAACGTGCTGATCGTGGCCGCATTTCCGGTGCTGACCGCAGCGCTCGCATTGCTCTCGCTCGACCGCTACGTCGGCACCAACTTCTTCACGGCAGACCAGGGCGGCAGCGCCATGCTCTACGTGAACCTGATCTGGATCTGGGGCCACCCCGAGGTCTACATCCTGGTGCTGCCCGTGTTCGGCGTGTTCTCCGAAGTCACCGCCACCTACTCGCGCAAGCGCCTCTTCGGCTACGCGTCGATGGTGTATGCCACGGTGGTGATCACGGTGCTGTCTTACCTGGTCTGGCTGCATCACTTCTTCACGATGGGCTCCGGCGCCAGTGTGAACTCGTTCTTCGGCATCACGACGATGATCATCTCGATACCGACCGGGGCGAAAATCTTCAACTGGCTGTTCACGATGTACCACGGCAAGATCCGCTACGAGCCACCCATGCTGTGGACGGTGGGCTTCATGATCACCTTCGTGATCGGCGGCATGACGGGCGTGCTGCTGGCGGTGCCGCCGGCGGACTTCTCGCTGCACAACAGCCTGTTCCTGATTGCCCACTTCCACAACGTGATCATCGGCGGCGTGCTGTTCGGCCTGATGGCGGCCATCTCGTACTGGTTCCCGAAAGCCTTCGGCTACAAGCTGGTGGCCTCCTGGGGCAAGGCATCGTTCTGGTTCTGGCTGGTGGGCTTCTATTTCGCCTTCATGCCGCTGTACTGGCTGGGCCTGCTCGGCGTGACGCGCCGGATGAACCATTTCGACGATCCCTCGCTGCAGATCTGGTTCCAGATTGCCGCGTTCGGCGCGTTCCTGATTGCGCTGGGCATCGCATGCTTCATCATCCAGCTGGTGGTCAGCTTCCTGCGCCGTGACGAACTGCGCGACGTGACGGGCGATCCGTGGGACGGCCGCACGCTGGAATGGTCCACTTCATCGCCGCCGCCGCAATACAACTTCGCCTTCACCCCGGTGGTGCATGACACCGACGCCTGGTGGCAGATGAAGCAGCTCGGCTACAAGCGTCCGCTCGAAGGGTTCATTCCGATCCACATGCCGAAGAACACGGCGGCGGGCATCGTCCTGGCGGGACTCTCCACGCTGATGGGCTTTGCACTGATCTGGCACATCTGGTGGCTCGTGATCGCGTCGTTCGCGGCCATCATCATTGCCGCCATCATCCACACCTTCAACTACAAGCGCGATTACTACATTCCGACCGACGATGTGGTGCGGACGGAAGCCTTGCGCACTCAACAACTGATGACCGGCCATGGTTGATACGACGCTCCCCCTGCACCCGAACGGCACGCCGGCACATGCCCCCGTGCCCACAGGCACCGCCGCGGCCGACGACGTGCCGCCTGGCGGCTACCAGTTCTACCTGACCGAGGAACATCATCCGCAGAACGGCACGCTGCTGGGGTTCTGGATCTACCTCATGAGCGACTGCCTGATCTTCGCGTGCCTGTTCGCCGCCTATGGCGTGCTGGGCCGCGAATATGCAGGAGGCCCGACCGGGGCCGAGTTGTTCGATTTGCCGCTGGTGGCGCTCAACACCTCGTTCCTGCTGCTGTCGTCGATCACGTACGGCTTTGCGATGCTGCAGATGCAGCAGAAGCGCGTGGCCGGCACGCAGATCTGGCTGGCCATCACGGCGCTCTTCGGCGCCGGGTTCCTGTTCCTGGAGCTCTATGAGTTCGCGCATCTGATCCATGAAGGCGCAGGCCCCACGCGCAGCGCGTTCCTGACTTCGTTCTTCGCGCTGGTCGGCACGCACGGGCTGCACGTGACCTTCGGCATGCTCTGGCTGTTCGTGCTGATGGTGCAGGTCGGCAAGCACGGCCTGATTCCGGCCAACCGCCGCCGCCTGATGTGCCTGTCGATGTTCTGGCACTTTCTGGACGTTGTCTGGATTGGCGTCTTCACCTTTGTCTATCTGATGGGAACACTGCCATGAGCGCGCAAGACCACGCACTGGATGGCCACGGACACGGCCACGACCATGAGCACGACCATGAAGAGGAAGGACCGCATTCCACGCTGGGCGGCTACCTGACCGGCTTCGTGCTATCGGTTTTCCTGACCGCTGTGCCGTTCTGGCTGGTGATGGGCAACGTGTTCGACAAGTCGTCGACCACGGCCATCGTGATCCTGTTGATTGGCGCGGTGCAGATCGTGGTGCACATGATCTACTTCCTGCACATGAACGCGAAATCGGAGGGCGGCTGGAACATGCTCTCGCTGATGTTCACGCTGACGCTGGTGGTGATCACGCTGTCGGGATCGCTATGGGTGATGTTCCACCTGAACAGCAACATGATGCCGCACATGCAGCACGTACAGGATGCGGCCCAGTCGGGTGGCACGATCGTGCCGCCGCGGACGAAATAGCTTCGCGAAGTATCGCTTTACGCGAATAAAAAACGCCGGCGGATCCAGGTCCGCCGGCGTTTTTTTGCTCAAACCAATCAGGCAGCCAGCCGGAACGTTGCCACCGCTTCCTTGAGACGCTGCGCCTGCTCTTCCAGCGAGCCAGCCGCCGCAGCGGCCTGCTCCACCAGCGCAGCATTCTGCTGCGTGACGGTATCCATCTGCGTCACCGCCTGGTTCACCTGCTCGATGCCGGCGCTCTGCTCGGCAGACGCCGCGCTGATCTCGCCCATGATGTCGGTCACGCGCTTCACCGCGCTCACGATCTACTCCATGGTCTCTCCGGCCTGCGCCACCAGTTGCGAACCGCGCTCGACGCGATCTGCCGAATCCCCGATCAGCAACTTGATTTCCTTGGCAGCCGTAGCCGAACGTTGCGCCAGGCTGCGCACTTCGCCTGCCACCACCGCAAAGCCGCGACCCTGCTCGCCGGCACGTGCCGCTTCCACGGCAGCGTTCAGCGCCAGGATGTTGGTCTGGAACGCGATGCCTTCGATCACGGAGATGATGTCCACCACCTTGCGCGACGACGTGTTGATCTCGTCCATCGTGTTCACGACCTGGCCCACCACGTCGCCACCCTGCGTCGCCACTTCCGATGCGTTCACAGCCAGCGAACTCGCCTGCTTGGCGCTATCCGCGTTCTGCCGCACGATGCTGGTCAACTCTTCCATGCTCGACGCAGTTTCCTGCAGCGACGATGCCTGCTCTTCGGTGCGTTGCGAAAGATCGGTGTTACCCGCCGCGATCTGGCTCGTACCCGTGGCAATTGCCTCGGTGCCGTTGCGCACTTCCTTGACGATGCCAAGGATGTTGTCGTTCATCTCGCGCAGGGCTTCGAGCAACTGCCCCGTCTCGTCCGTGCTGTCCACGTCGATGCGGCTCGTCAGGTCGCCAGCGGCCACGGTGCGCGCAAAGCCTACCGCGCGATGCAGCGGGCGCGTGATGCCGATGGTCAGCCACCAGGCAAAGCTCACGCCGATGGCCAGCGCAATCACGCCCAGCAGGATCAGGCCGTTGCGCGCGCTTTCATAGATGTGGTTGATCTCGCCAGCGGTCTGGTCGATCGACGTGCGCTGGATATCGAGCAGCTTCTGGATTTCGGCAAGGTACGCATCGCCAGCCGGCACGAACTCGTTGTCGAGCACCTTGTTCGCGTCATCCGTCAGGCCCTCGGCCTTGAGCTTGGTGATCTTGTCGCGCGAATCGTTGTACGGATTGCGCACTACCTGGATCTTCTTGAACGCCGCCTTTTCTTCGTCGGTCTTCAGCGTCGGCTCGATCTTGTCGCGCAGTTCCGCAATCGCCTTCACCGAATACGCCGTCTCCTTGGCGAAGAACGCGCCGAGCGTGGGGTCACTGCTACGCGCCACGGCCGTGGTGCGACGCACGCTCGAATACATGAGCCGATACCAGTCGCTCACCAGCCGTTCCTTGGCCAGCGGTTCCTGCATCATCTCGTGCGTGCGGCCTGCAACTTCCTGCAGCCTGTAGACGCCCAGCACCGTCATCAACGTGCTCAATACCAACACCACGCCAAAGCCAATGCCAAGGCGCACACCAATACCAAGATTCTTCATTTCTTCTTACCTGATTGATTGGTTCGTGGCAGGCCGTGGTCATTGCCCACGGCCGCTCCTCCTGCGTAGCCGCGCGATGCATGTACGCACGGACAGACATTGGGAGTCCTAACGGTCAGGCGTAGAAGAAACTTGAGCAAAAACTAAGGGAAAACGCGAATTGCGGCGACAACGTCAAACTGAAAGCTGTTTGTAATATTGAAATGATTGCGGCGGATGAATGCCCCCTTTAGTGAGGCCACTCACCCGCCGCGGTGGCGCGATTTTGCGCGCGTGTTTCGCCGTGACGTCAGGGCTTCACAACCGGTGCCGAGGTGGGACTGAACCAGTAGGCCACCAGCGACAGCACCACGGCGATGACTGCCGAGAGAAAGATGGCCGCGTAGATATCGGGGTTCGCCCAGCCGCGCAGATGTCCAGCATTAGCGATCAATCCGAAGCCCCACGATGTCAGCGCCGACCCGAGGAACACGAACGTGTTCAGCACGCCCAGTCCCCGACCACGCGCCTGCGCAGGAATCAGCGCACGACCCTGCGCCATCACCAGCGGATGCAACATGCCGATGGTGGACAGCAGCGCCATCATCGCCACGCCGGACACCACGCCAGCATCGGGCCAGATCGTCAGCGCGATACCGCCGATCATCGCAAAGCACGCCCATCCGCCCACGGTGGACTTGAGCGTGTTGCGACGCACGAGTACAGGCAGCAGGAATGCCGTGAGGAATCCAGTCAGGCTCAGCAGCGTCAATGCCACGCCGCGCGCGCCGGCCTGCATGCCGAACACATCCGCCAGATAAGGACCGCTCCACGCATTACGGAAACCCGTACCGGCCGCCATCGCCACGCACATCGGAATCAGCGTCCATAGCGGCCAATACGCCAGCAGCTTGCCGCTCTCGGCCAGCATGGCCCCCATCGGCGCCTGCCGCGCCTGCGCGTGACCGCTGTCTCGCACATAACGCCACACGCCGTAACACGCGCCCACCATGCACAACGCGGACACTGCCAGCGCGGGCCGCCATCCCGCGTGCTGCGAGATCCATCCCAACGGGGCCGTGGCACACAATGCGCCAACCATGCCCAGCGCGTTGGAGCGACTCACAATTCGCATGTATTGCCGCTCGTCGAGATTTTCGGAGGCGTAGTGCAGCAGGCCCATGAACACCGGCGCACAGGCCAGACCGAGACCCATCTGCGCGAGCATCGCCACCGCCCAGTTGGGAGCAAGCACGAAGCCAACTGCCGATAACGCACCAATCGCCAACAGCCACGCCGTGGGACGCCCCACGCCATAGCGATCGAACGCGATGCCTACGGGAATCTGCGCGACAGCAAACGAAAGGAAGAAGCACGACGACATCGCCCCGAAGCCGGCGGGCGACAACGCAAAGTCATGCTGGATCTCGGGCGCGATAACCGCCAGGCAACTGCGATAGAACTGGCTGAGGATGAAAGCAAAGGTCAGCAGCGCAAGTCCGCGCGAGACGGTGGTCTGATTGGGAACAACGGAAGTGTGCGGGCGCCGGTCAGACGCGGGCGTTGCCGGATTGGATTCCGGTTCTGGTGCCGGGGTATGCATTGGGATACGTCGAAGGAGGCTCGCGACGTATTCTACGCGGCAAGATGCTGGCGTCGGCTCTCGCGGCGCCCGTCACACGCAAGAAAAAGCCGATCATCGCGCAATGATCGGCATTCCACCGGCCTCACATTCCACCTGGCAAAACCTCTGCCGGTTCAACCGTCCGATGGCAACGCACGTCCCAGCTTGCAACCGCGATCCAGGAAATCACTCGCGTGGCCGTTGCCACCTGCCGCCTTGTCCACCGGCTCATCGACCACGACAAACCCTGCCACACCGCCCGCTGGCTGGATATAGCCGACGAACACGCCACGGTCTGCAATCTCCTTGCCGCCCGCGCTCTGCCTGACCACATCGAAAGGATCAACAGTCAGCGTGGGCTGCGCGGACGGAATCAGCATGGCGCGCACCGGCTTGCCCTGGAAACTCAGGTCGGTCCATTGCGTGCCGATCTTGTTCGTCGTCAGGAAATCGCGCGCGCGGTCGCTGATGCAATCGAGATGGATATGAAGTTGATCCTGGCTGCGCGACGCGCGCGCATTGATCGCCAACCCGACGAGCGGATCGGGCAACGGCTTGCCAATCGACTTGGCGACGATGTCACGCGCCTGCCAGCCGAACGTCCACGCACTGTGTGTTTTGCCGTCCGACCAGACACGCGGATCTTCCACGCCGCCGACGGGCTGGTCAGGAATCACGAGATAGTGGGAGGCGCCAATCGCATCCTTGTACAGCACGAAGCCGCGCTGGCGATCGACGACGACGCAATCGGTGTGAGTAGGCGTGGCAGGAACGAGGCACCGTTCCTGCACATGTTTCCAGAGCGAATCGCGGGAGAAGGCACCGACCAGGCGTTCCAGCAGGCCCACATCGGCAAAGGCATGCCCCGACGCGGCAAGCGCCAGGCAACACAACAGCAAACGTCTCACTTCGGCAAACTCCCAGGTGCGCCAGATGCTTCAGCGCGCAGTGCGTCCGCCGTAGTAAGTGCCGTTGCGGGGATTCGAAACCATGTAGTCGTGGCTGCGCGCCCAACGCTGGGCGGCCAGGAAGACTTCAGGTTCACGTTGACTCCAGGCGCTGATCATCAGCGGTGGAACTTCATCCTCGGTATTGAGGTAGACAGCCGCCCGATGCAATGGGCCACGGTCTAGGGTTCCTGGAATCGTCGAGGTACGAATCGTCACGCGCATCAGGTCATTCCTTGAAGCCCAGATGCTAGAGATTATGCAGCGCCGCGCGTGACATGGGAATGACTGTCACATAGCGCAGTGCGCATGTGGACACGTCTTTGCCTATGCTGGTCAGACAGCCGCGCCGGACCGGGCTTTGCGGGTAGCGCGGGTTTTTCCCAGCGTGGCGCGTACGCCACGCTTTCGCTTTTCAGGAGGGCAGACGATGACGCAATCGTCCACTTTGGTGCCGGCAACCGAGCTTGCCGCGCGTAACGTTATCCACTTTCCGAACGAAACCACCGCCTATCGCCAGGCGCGCAACGCGCTGCTGGCAGAGGAAATCGAACTGCGCCGCCATATCGAGCGCGTGGCCGTCATGCGCCGGGAACTGCCGCCGGGCGGCGAAGTGACCAAGACCTATCGTTTCACAGGGGAAAACGGACCGGTCACGCTGGCCGATCTCTTCGGCAACAAGGACACGCTGGTGATCTACAGCTACATGTTCGGGCCGCAACGCGAGAAGCCCTGCCCGATGTGTACATCGCTGATGGCGGGCTGGGAGGGCAAGGTGCCCGATATCGAACAACGCGTGGCGCTTGCCATGATCGCGCGCTCGCCCATCGAGCGCCTCAAGACAGCCAAGGCGGAACGTGGCTGGACGCAGTTGCCGATCTACGCCGACACGGATGGCGATTTCACACGTGACTACGTCAGCCCCAGGGACGAGGACATGCCCGCCTACAACGTGTTCAGCCGGCGCGACGGCACGATCCGCCTTTTCTACAGTTCGGAGTTCTCTTTCGACATATCGGACCCCGGACAGGACCCGCGCGGCGCACCCGATCCCGATCCACTCTGGACATTGCTCGACACCACCCCCGAAGGACGCGGCGACTGGTATCCCGAACTCTCGTATGAGAAGTCCTGACATGCAGTGACGCCAGCGGCACGGCCTCCCGCTACAATGCGCCGTTCCTCGACGCCATCACCATGCCATGCCGACACCAGACCGGGCCTTCCTGCTGGGCCCGTTACTCAAGGGAGTGTCCCGCTCGTTCTATCTGACACTGCGCATCCTGCCTGCGGGCATGCGCGACCCTGTCGGCCTTGCCTACCTGTTGGCTCGCGCCGCCGATACGATCGCCGATACTTCGCTGATTCCGCCCGCGCAGCGGCTGCAACTGCTGCTTGCGCTGCGCGAGCGTGTGAATGGCATCGATGACAACGGCGCACTGGCGCAACGCCTCGCTGTCGAAGTGGCCGGACAACAGACCGACTCCAACGAGAAAGTGCTGCTCGAATCGATCGGTCCTGCGCTCGACGTGCTGGCCCAGCTTGCCAAGCGCGACCGCATCGCCGTGCAGGACATCGTTACCACGCTCACCGAAGGCATGGAGTTCGATCTGCGCACGTTCCCGGACGAACGTTCGGGCGAAGTGGCCGCGCTGCCGGCCCTGGCCGATCTCGATCGCTATACCTATCTCGTCGCCGGTTGCGTCGGCGAGTTCTGGACCACGATGACCGATGCGCATGCACCCGGCGTCATGCAGGCACCAGTGGACACGATGCTGCGCCGTGGCGTGCGCTTTGGCAAGGCGCTGCAACTGGTGAACGTGCTGCGCGACTGCGGCAAGGATTTGCGCATCGGCCGCTGCTACCTGCCCACCGAAGTGCTCGATCGCCATGGCCTGACACCACAACTTCTGCTAGATGCAGCGAATTCAACGCGCGCCGTGCCCATGCGCAACGAACTGCTGCGCATCGCACTGGATCACTTCCGCGAAGCCTCGGCCTACACCTTTGCCCTGCCCCGTACCGCCATCCGCTTGCGGCTCGCGTGCCTGTGGCCGATCCTGATCGGGCTCGAAACGCTGGCGCTACTGGCAGAGAACGACGCTTGGCTGGACCCGGCGCGCGCGAGCAAGGTGGACCGCCGCAGCGTGTATCGCATCCTGGCGCGCAGTACGGGGCTGGTGATGTGGGATGGGCAACTGCATCGCTGGATCGATGGGTTGATCGAGCGTATCGAAGACCGCACGCGCTGAAACGCACAAGGGCCGCTTTCGCGGCCCTTGAGACAACTTCACAACCCTGACTTACTGCGCTGCGGGCGCCTTCTTCTGCGCCTTCTGCGACGACTTCTTCTTCGTGCTCTTGGTGTCGGTCAGGGCCGACGACGTGCTCTTGTTCGCGCCCTGCGTGTACGGATCGAACTTGTCGCCAGCACGCGCCGCGTCGGGTGTATAGCCGTCCTTGTTCGACACGCGCGCCGGATCCGGCACATAGCCGTCCTTATTGGTGGTGCGCATGTTGTAGTCGTAGCGGTCGGCGGGGTTGGCCGGGCCGGCTGCGAATGCCAGCCCCGGAACAAACACTGCCACCGCCAATGCCATCGTGAACGCCTTCATGGAAGCCTCCCTGCGAACGATTGAATTTGACGTACGCAAAGTCTGGCAGGACAAAAGCGTACGGACCATCTGCAAGCCTAGTCGTTAGTTCCCCGAATCGCCATGACGACGAAGGGGCGCAGCATGCATCACCGTGCGATTTCGAAAAAAGCTGTGTCGTGCAGCAAGCCGAGCACCAACAAGGGGCGTCTCGCAGGCTGATCAGGGACGCAGCAGGTCGAACCCGGCCAGCAGCACGACGCCGCTCAGGACATCCATGGACATCGTGCCATTGCCAAGAATCAGGATGGCGGCGGCGGTCCACGACGTGGCGCAGAAGAGGAAAAAACGCTTGTTCATGATGCGGGGCGATGCAGGGCGAAAGCGGCCACAGGGGCGGTGGCGGAATGTGCTAATCAGTATAAACCCTGATTGCTTCCGCGATGTGCCGCATCGGGCACGGATCTCAGATCAGTTTCGGTACCGATGCCACAAGCATGGCCACCCCCGACGCACTCAGCAGCGTCAGCACGATGCGCCGGAAGGTGACTTCGCTGATGCCGATGTAGACGCGCGTGCCGATCAAGGTCGGAATCAACATGGCTGGCGCCACGATGGCGAACATCGGCAGCATGTCGCGCGTCACCAGGCCCGTGGCAATGTAGACACCCATCGTCACGATCAGCGCGCCGAGGTTGAAGTTCTGGATGACCACGCGCTGGCGGTCCTTGTCAAAGCCGCGCAGCGTGCACCAGAGCGTGGGCACGATGCCGGTGAAGCCGCCGATGCCACCCATGATCCCGCCGATTGCACCGACGACCCCATCCGCAACGCGGCCACCATGCGTGATGCGCGGCATGCGGCTGGCGAACAGCATGATGGGACAGAACACCACAAGCACAGTGCCAAGGCAGAGCTTGAAGAGGTTGACGTCGAGCATCGGCAGCACGCTCACGCCAATGGGAATGCCGACGAGGCCGCCCAGCAGGAACGGCAGCACCGTGGCGAGGTGAAACTTGCGGCGAACCGTGAAGGCGGCAAGCAACTGCCCGGTTAGCGATCCGAACACCGACATCGCCGCCGCCATATGCGGTTCCACACCCCACGCCCAGAACGACATCGCCACCATGCCGAACGCAAAGCCCGACAGACCTTGAACAAAACCAGCGACAGCGGCGCCCAAGGCGACGATGAGGAAGAGGGAGTCCATGGGGGCGATATACGAGAACCGAGGGGTTGCTCCCCTCTCCCTATGGGAGAGGGGCGGGGGAGAGGGCAGGCGGTTCAAATTGCCAACAGTAGGCAAGCAGAACTTCTGGCCCTCTCCCCCAACCCCTCTCCCGCGATGCGGGAGAGGGGAGTCAAAGCAATGGAGAGGAAAGCCTTACTTCCCGATCCCCAGCAACTCCACCTCAAAATTCAGCGTCGAGTTCGGCGGGATCGTGCCTGGGACGCCGCGTGCGCCGTAGGCAGTGGATGCCGGGCAGGTCAGCTTGGCCTTGCCGCCAACCTGCATCTTCTGCACGCCTTCGGTCCAGCAGGGAATCACGCCGTTCAGCGGGAACGAGATCGGCTGGCCGCGCTTGTACGAGCTGTCGAACTCGGTGCCATTGGTCAGTGTGCCACGATAGTGGACCTTTACCGAATCAGTCGCCTTCGGCGACGGGCCCGTGCCCTTGGTGATCGTTTCGATGACCACGCCCGAAGGCAGCGTTTCGGCGGCAACGGCCATGCCCGAGACTGCCAGCGTCGCGGCGGCAAGCATCAGCGAAAGAGTTTTCATGTGAATTGGGTCGTGTCGGAGTGTAGGGATGGCGCCCGATCGCCAGACCGGACGCCAGCCGGCAAGTGTACACGTCACACTCGCCGGCGCACTGCATGGCTCGCCTGTCCGATTACGCCACCACGCCCAGGGCCGGATCGCTGATCGAGTCCTTGCCGTTCTCGATGCGGCCGGCGATGCGGCGACGGAACGACGGAGCGATATCGCAGGCGATCTCGAAGTCGTACCAGTTTCCGCTATCGCCCAGCGGCCACGCCAGTTCGCCCACGGCGCCCGGCGCCACGGTCTTGCTCCACGGGCCATCGGTGCGATACGCCTTGGCCGCCGCGCTGAACGTGCAGGGCTTGTCGCCACGGTTGAACAGCTTGACCTGCAGTTGCGGCGGATCGCACAGCTCGTAGCAGACCTGGATCTCGGCGGTGGCCTGCTCGCTGACGTTACCAATGAACTCGCGGTGATAACCGTTCGGTCCGATCACCCACAGGTCGTACTTGCCGTTGTCGGCCGCCACACTCCACACGCCATCCAGGGTCTTGCCGGCTTCCACCACATAGCGGCGCGGAATGGCATCGAGGTGCAGCTTGTCGTAGACATGGAACACCGCACCCGCCGCACCGCCGTTGGCGAAGCTCAGCGTCACCGTCTTGCCCGTGGCATCGGCGCGCGACGTGGTGTGCAGCTCGTACGGCAGTGCGCGCGAAGGACGCGTGCCGGTCTGCTGCACGGGCGTGACCGGGGTAGTGGGGACCGGAATCGCGGCCATCGCCGCCTGCGAAATCGCGAGGTTGTCCACTGTCACCTTCGTGCTGCGTCCGGCCAGCGTCGGCAACGCCTGCGCGTTCGGATTGACGAAGTTGAACGCCGAGGTCAGGTCACCGCACACCGCGCGACGATACGCGCCGATCTGCGGCTCCTTCACGCCGAAGCGCTTCTCCAGGAACAGCAGCGTCGAGGTGTGATCGAACGTCTGCGAATTGACGAAGCCGCCACGGCTCCATGGCGAGACGATCCACATCGGCACGCGCGGGCCCGGGCCGAACGGCTTGCCGTCGATCGGCGCCTGGCCGTTCTGGGTGGTCGTGGCCGGCGGATAGTTGTGGTACTCAAACGCCATGTCGGCATCGGCCAGCGTGCTGCCACCAGCGAGCGAGCCATCGGTATTGCGCGACGGCGCCGAAGGCGGGGGCAGGTGATCGAAGAAGCCGTCGTTCTCGTCGTAGTTGATCAGCAGTACGGTCTTGCTGAAGACCTCGGGGTTGGCCGTCAGCGCGTCCAGCACTTGTTGTACATACCAGCCGCCTTGTGCGGGGCTCGACGGTCCCGGGTGCTCGCTATAGAGCGACGGCGGGATGATCCACGAAATTTCGGGCAGCGTGCCGTTGGCGATATCGTCGCGGAAGCTTTGCAGCAGCCCATCGGGCATGGTGTTGCCGAAGCCCTTGGCCAGCGGGCTCAATGCATCGTCGATGGCCGGATCGTAGGCAGGCGACACAGCGGGAAGCGCCACGGGGCGTCGTCCCGCAGGCATCGATTCCATGGCTGCGCGCCAGTGCTTGAAGCCCATCATCTCGTTGCAGCCGTAGTTGTCCGCCAGGCTCTGGTAGACCTTCCAGCTCACGTTGGCATCGACGAGACGATCCGCATACGTCTTCCAGTCCCAGCCGGCCGTGGACGGTCCCACGTCATTGCCGCCATTGAACTCGTTGACCATGGCCGAGACACCGCTGCCACTCGGGCCGTTGGTGCCGGTCCAGTAGTACAGGCGGTTCGGGATCGTGCCCGTGTGCATCGAGCAGTGGTAGGCGTCGCACAGCGTGAACGCATCGGCCAGCGCACGCTGGAACGGTACTTCGGCCGTCTCGTAGTACGACATCGACAACCGGTTCTTGGCCACCGGCCAGCGGTTCATGCGGCCATGATCCCACGCTGCCTGACCATTGGGCCACGTATGCGGCGTGCTGCCGGCGCGCTGCGCGTTGCCCAGCTTGGCATCGAGGCGGTATGGCGTGAGCGTGTTGTTGGTGGCGTCGGTCTGGAAGAACGCGTTCTGACCGTTGGCCAGCGGAATCGCGAAGCGGTCGCCATAGCCGCGCACACCCTTGAACGTGCCGAAATAGCTGTCGAACGAGCGGTTCTCCAGCATCAGCAACACGACGTGCTTCACGTCGTTGATGGTGCCAGTGGCGTTGTTGGCCTCGATCGCCAGCGCGCGGCGGATGCTCGGCGGGAACGATGCCAGCGTGGCGGCGGCCGCAGCGGTGCCGACCGTGTTGCGCAGGAACTTGCGCTTGGATGGGTTGAAAGTCATGCCGGGTCCGGGGAATGGGTAGTTGTTTGGGACTGACCGTTTTCAGGGGGGGCGGGACGTAACTTGCCTTCAGGGCGCGGGCGCGCAGTGGGCCGTGGTGCAGGCCGTGGGCGTAGTGCCACCGTTACCGCCATTGCCACCATTGCCGCCGCCAGTGGCCGGGGGCGTCGGGTTGTTGTTGTCGTCGCCGCCGCAGGCGCTCAGCAGCAGGGCCAGGGACAGCAGGCCGGCACCCAGCACCGGCCTGATCACGCGCGAATGAACGGGAGTTGTGGTTGTCATGTGTCGAGGTCGAGGAGTCGAAAGACGGGCCGAGCAACAACAATCCAGGTGCCCGGGCGCGTTCTCGGCCGCGTTTGTCTTTCCAAATGTCTTGATTGACGGGGGGCACCCCTCGCCCGGGGGATATCCGATGCGAGACCGGCAGTCTCGTCGCTTGATATGTCAATGATGTGACCAGAGCGATACGAATCGATCGTTTGAATGCAGATGCATTGCGAATGAACATCCGGCAGCCACGGTAGCGATACTGCAGCCCCAGGGGCGCAAGGGCGTCCATGCCAAACCCTTTCCAGATGATGAAATGACCCTGCTTCTGCCGGCAAAATCACCCAACTTCGCGATCCATGCCAAAATATGCGCCTGATTCACCTCGCAACTTGGAGCCATCAGGATGTATCGCGGCGAACGGTTCAATGGGTATAGCCACCTCGCGGGCGCAGTGCTGGCCGCGGCTGGCATGGCGGTGCTGGTCACTTACTCGGCGCTCTACCACGACGCCTGGAAGGTGGTCAGTTCCGTGGTCTATGGCACCACGCTGGTGTTGCTCTACACCATCTCCACCGTCTATCACAGCGTGCGCGGACCGGCCAAGGACGTTCTCCGGCGCCTCGACTACTGCGCCATCTACCTGCTGATCGCGGGCAGCTACACACCCTTCGCACTCGTCACGCTGCGCGGCCCATGGGGCTGGGCGCTGTTCGGCATCAACTGGGGACTCGCCGCCATCGGCATCATCCAGGAACTGTGGATCGGCCATCGCACACGGATTCTGTCGCTGTCGATCTACGTGATCATGGGCTGGCTGGTGGTGATTGCCTTCCAGCCGCTGACGGCGGCATTGCAGCCCGCGGGGCTGTATTGGCTTGTGGCAGGCGGCGCGGTCTACACGGCCGGTATCGGCTTCTTTCTGTTCGACGAAAAGGTGAAGCACTTCCACGGCATCTGGCATCTGTTCGTGCTCGGTGGCAGCATCTGCCAGTTCATCAGCATCTTCTTCTACGTGGGCTGATCCACGGGTACGGCAGAAGCAGTACGGCCCGCTTGCGCGGGCCGTTTTTCATTCAGGTCATTCTCCGGCGCCTTCGTGCGCCGACACCATTCGCCGCCGCGTCTTCTCCCTGAGTCCGCCCAGCACGGGCCATACCAGGATCACCACGGCCAGCGCCATGATCGTGCCCACCAGTCCATTCGACCAGAACACATTCATTTCGCCCTGCGACATCAGCATGGTCTGGCGGAACGCATCCTCGGCGCGATCACCGAGCACCAGCGCCAGCACCAGCGGTGCCAGCGGATAGTCGAGCTTCTTCAGCACATAGCCGATCACGCCGAAGATCAGCATCAGCCAGACGTCGAACATCGCGTTATGCACAGTGAATGCGCCAATCGCACAGACCACCAGGATCAGCGGCGCGATGATCGCAAACGGGATGCGCAGGATCGCGGCGAACAGCGGTACCGTGGACAGCACCACGATCAACCCTGCGATATTGCCCAGGTACATGCTGGCGATCAGGCCCCATACGAACGTCTTCTGCTCGGTGAACAGCAGCGGCCCCGGCTGCAGACCCCAGATCATCAGACCGCCAAGCAGCACGGCCGCCGTGGCGGAACCTGGGATGCCCAGCGCCAGCATCGGCAGCAGCGCACTCGTGCCCGCCGCATGCGCGGCGCATTCCGGTGCGATCACCCCCTCGACATTGCCCTTGCCGAACGTGTCCTTCTGGCGCGAGAAGCGCTTGGCCACGCCGTAGCCCATGAACGATGCCGCCGTGGCACCGCCCGGCGTCACGCCGAGCCAGCAGCCGATGACCGACGAACGAATCAGCGTCATCCAGTAGCGCGGCAATTCGGCCCACGTCTTGAGCACCACCTTGAGATCGATGTTGGCGCGCTTGCCACGGAAGGCGATGCCCTCTTCCATCGTCATGAGGATTTCGCTGATACCGAACAGGCCAATCACGACGACGAGGAAGTCGAAGCCGCGCAGCATTTCGGTGGAGCCGAATGTCATGCGCAGCGTGCCCGATACCGTGTCCATGCCCACCGCCGCGAGTGCAAAGCCGATGCACATCGCGATCACGATCTTCGCCTTGGGTTCCTTGCCCATGCCGATGAAGCTGCAGAACGTCAGGAAGTACACCGCAAAGAATTCCGGTGGCCCGAAACGCAATGCGAACTTCGCCACCATCGGCGCCAGGAACGTGATCAGCAACACACCGGCCAGCGCCCCGAGGAACGATCCCGTGAATGCCGACGTCAGTGCGCGTCCCGCCTCGCCCTGCTGCGCCATGGGATAGCCATCGAATGTGGTGGCCACCGACCAGGCCTCGCCGGGGATATTGAACAGGATCGACGTGATGGCGCCGCCGAACAACGCGCCCCAGTAGATGCACGACAACATGATCACGGCCGATGTGGGTTCCATCGAGAATGTCAGCGGCAGCAGGATGGCCACGCCATTCGGTCCACCCA
Source organism: Cupriavidus sp. SW-Y-13 (assembly GCF_009793345.1). Classification (NCBI taxonomy): domain Bacteria; kingdom Pseudomonadati; phylum Pseudomonadota; class Betaproteobacteria; order Burkholderiales; family Burkholderiaceae; genus Cupriavidus; species Cupriavidus sp. SW-Y-13. Next base: position 2,411,812 of record NZ_WHLX01000002.1, on the reverse strand, counting down.
GACCCGGCAGCACGCCCACCACGATGCCGAGCAGGATGCCCACAAGCATGAGCCCGACGTTGTGCCACGACATCGCGACGGCAAAGCCGCCCATCAGCGAATTGAGTTCTTCCATGGTCGCCCCTTAGAAGCCGAGCGCCGCTTCGAGCGGACCCTTCGGCAGCGGCACGCGGAATTGCAGCTCGAAGACCCAGAACAGCACCGCATTGATCGCCACGCCCGTCAGCACCGCGCGCCACCACGCGAACTTGCCGATCACGCGCATGAAGCCCGCAATGAAGATGGTCGAGGCCACGTAGATGCCGAGCCACGCAATCAGCCCGATGTAAGCCGTGAGCGGCACGAGAATCACCGCAACCTGTTTCAGCTGCGGCACCGTGACGAACACTGCCTCACTATCCATTCGCCGCGCCTGCCACAGCACCACCAGGCACGCGATAAAGATCAACGCGCCGATGCGCATCGGAAAGTAACCGGCCTCCGGACCATCCGGCGCCCAGCCGGCACCGATCTGGTAATTGCTCACCATCACCACTACCGCGCCGATCGCAATCAGCAGCGCCACGGCGATCTCCGCCGCCCGCACCGATATCGCGGCCGGCGCGGCGTCGTGTGTTTCGTTGTTCATGGGGATTTCCTCTCTGTTGGTTTGCTCCCCTCTCCCGCTGTGCGGGAGAGGGGTTGGGGGAGAGGGCTGGAGGTTCTGCTTGCCGACTATTGGCAATTTGTACCGCTGGCCCTCACCCCCCGCCCCTCTCCCGCCATGCGGGAGAGGGGAGACAACAATCGGTGAGAGTCGAGGCCCTACTTCGCCGCCGCCACGAACCCAGCTTCCTTAATGATGTCCTTGTGCCGCGCTTCATCGGCAGTCAGGAACTCCGTCAGCTTGGGTCCGGTGAGGAAATCGTTCTTGAGCGCGTTTTTCTCCAGGTATTCCTTCCACTCGGGCGTGGCCACTACCTTCTGCATCAGATCCACGTAGAACTTCTGCTGGTCCGGCGTCACGCCACCGGGCAGCATGAACACGCGCAGCATCTGGTATTGCACATCGAGGCCCTGCTCCTTGCAGGTGGGGATGTCGCCCCAGCTTTGCGTGCCGGTGATCTTGGCCGAGTAGTGCATGCGCTCCGGTGCAAAGACGCACAGTGCGCGATGTTCGCCGGCACGCCATTGCCCGATGGATTCGGAAGGATTGTTGACGTTGGAATCGATATGCTTGCCCGACAATTGCGTGGCCGCCTCACCGCCGCCCTTGTACGGGATGTAGATAAAGCGCACACCAGCTTTGCGTTCGGTCTGCGCGGTGATGATCTGGTCTTCGCGCTTGGAACTCGTGCCGCCCATCTTGAACTTGGACGGCGTCTTCTTCACGTCGGCGAGGTAGTCGGATGGCGTCTTGTACGGGGCTTCGGCGTTGGTCCACAGCACGAACTCGTCCTGCGCCACCATGGCCACCGGTGTCAGGTCGCGCCAGTTGAACGGCAACTGGCTGATCATCGGCACCGTGTATAGCGCCGACGATGTCACCAATAGCTTGTGCGGATCGCCCTTCGCGGCCTTCGCATCCATCAAGCCTTCCGCACCGCTGGCGCCCGCCTTGTTCACCACGATCATCGGCTGGCCCATCAGCTTGTGCTTGGCGATGATGCCCTGGATGGAGCGCGCCATCTGGTCAGACGCCCCGCCCGCACTGAACGGCACCACAAGCTCGACCGGCTTGGTCGGTTCCCACGCAAAGGCCGGAGCGGCCCAGGTCACACCAAACAGCGAAGCACACGCTAGCGCGCGTGCGGCATAACGCAACGTCATGATCTGTCTCCTAGGGTGATGACGGGACGCCTCTGAGGGGCGGCCTCGGGTTTTTTTGCTTCTTGTTTTACCGCTTGTCTTGCTCCCCTCTCCCGTGGAACGGGAGAGGGGTTGGGGGAGAGGGCCATGCGGTTCTGCTTGCCGACCTGTCTCGATTTGAGCCACTTGCCCTCTCCCCCGCCCCTCTCCCGCTTGCGGGAGAGGGGAGAACACCGAGAGGGGTTTAAACCAATCAAGCCGCCCGCAACGCCGGCTCAACCGCTGCTTTCTTCAAACTCTCCATCGCGGCCAGCACACCACCCGCCTTGTGCGGTACGCCTGCCAACCCAAGTCCCATCTCCACGCCGGCCAGCGTGCCCATCAGCGTCAGGTCGTTGAAGTCGCCGAGATGGCCGATGCGGAAGACCTTGCCCGACAGCTTCGACAGCCCTTGTCCCAGCGACATGTTGAAGTTCTCCAGCACGATCTTCCGGAAGGCATCGGCGTTGTGCCCTTCAGGCATGACCACGGCGGTCAGCGCGGGGCTGTATTCCGCAGGGTTCTGGCAAAGGATTTCCAGACCCCATGCCGTCACGCATGCGCGCGTGGCCGCGGCGTGACGATGATGACGCGCGAACACGTTCGGCAGTCCTTCCTCGAACAGCATGTCGCACGCCTCCGACAAGCCATAGAGCAGGTTCGTCGCCGGGGTGTACGGCCAGAAACCGTTCTTGTTCGATTCGATGATTTCGTCCCAGCCCCAGAACGCCTTCGGCAACTTCGCGTTGGCCGATGCGGCGATGGCCTTCTGGCTGACGGCGTTAAACGAGATACCTGGTGGCAGCATCAGTCCCTTCTGCGAACCCGATACGGTCACGTCCACGCCCCACTCGTCGTGGCGGTAGTCCACGGAACCCAGCGAAGAAATCGTATCGACCAGCAGCAGCGCCGGATGCTTGGCGCCGTCAATCGCGCGACGCACTGCGGCGATATCCGATGTCACGCCCGTGGACGTTTCGTTGTGCACCACGCAGACGGCCTTGATCTCGTGGTTGCGATCCTCGGCCAGTCGCGCGCCGATGGCAGCAGCATCCACGCCATGGCGCCAGTCGCCCACGATGAACTCGGGATTCAGGCCGAGCTTGTCGGCCATCTTCTTCCACAGCGATGCGAAGTGGCCGGTCTCGAACATCAGCACCTTGTCGCCCGCTGACAACGTATTGACCAGCGCCGCCTCCCACGCGCCCGTGCCGGACGCGGGATAGATCACCACGGGCTGTGCGGTCTGGAACACCTTGCGGATATCGGCCAGCACCTTCTTGCCGAGTTGCTGGAATTCGGGGCCACGGTGATCGATGGTCGGATAGTCCATCGCGCGCAGCACGCGATCCGGCACATTGGTCGGTCCGGGAATCTGCAGGAAGTGCCGGCCGCTGGGATGGGAATTCAGTCGGATCATGTCGCCTCGTATCCTTATGTTTGAATTTTGTATTCAAAAAACAGATGCGCACTGCAGGTCTGGCATGCGGGATAATGTTGCCCGGGGCAAATCCCGCCGATTCCACACAAATCCCTTATAAATCAACGATTGCAAGGGATTCGAGCCAGCCTTTGCGCGGCTTCCGGAGGCGTCAACGACACCGGAACGCGGTTCGTGCTTGCCCCAGAGTAGTTTTTGAATACAATACTGTCAAGCCAAGCGATCCCTGATGAGCACGCTACCGACCGCATCCTCCCAAGCCGTTGACCGCCAGATCCTGCATGTGGCCGTGGCCCAGCGCCTGCGCACCATGATCATGGAAGGCGATCTCGCGCCCGGCACCCGCCTGAACGAACGCGTGCTGTGCGATCTGCTGCAGGTCTCGCGTACGCCGTTGCGCGAAGCGTTCAAGGTACTGGCTGCCGACGGGCTGGTGACGCTGCTGCCGAACCGTGGTGCCGAGGTGGTGGTGCTGTCGCAGGAGACCATCAATCACCTGTTCGAAATGATGGGCGCGCTGGAGGCGATGTCCGGCGACCTCGCCTGTCAGCGCATCACCGAAGCCGAACTCAACGAGATCCGCGCTCTGCACTACGAAATGCTCGCGTGCCATGCGCGCCGCGACCTGCCCAATTACTACGCGCTGAACCGTCGCATCCACGACGCCATCAACGCTGCCGCACGTAATCCGATCCTGGAGGAGACTTATCGCCGCATCAACCTGCGTATCCAGGCGCTGCGCTTCCGCTCGAACTTCGATCACGACAAATGGGACCTGGCCGTGCAGGAGCACGGGGCCATGCTCGATGCGTTGTCGAAGCGGGACGGCGGCGCGCTGCGCGAGATCTTGCGCGCGCATTTGCAGCACAAGCACGACGCACTGATTGCCGAACTAGAACGCGTACAGGACGCCGCCGCCTGAACGCGTCACGCGCAGCCGCGCGTGCAACGCCATGGCGACGTGTCCGAGTACTCGCAACCCGGAGACATCCCTGCCCATGGCACTGCCCGTTACCCCCACGCCACCCGGCGTGCAACCGCTTCGCTTCATGCCCGGCGCAGCGTCCGCGCCCGATCTGCAATCGCCGCTGTATCGCCGCCTTGCCGCCGAGATGCGCGGCGAGGTGCTGTTCGATCGCGCGAGCCGTGGCCGCTATGCCACCGATGCGTCGATCTACCAGATCATGCCGATTGGCGTGGTGGTGCCGCACGATGAAGCCGATGCAAGACTCGCACTCGATATCGCACGCGACTTCAAGGCACCCCTGCTGCCACGCGGCGGCGGCACCAGCCAGTGCGGCCAGACCATTGGCGAAGCACTGGTCATCGACAACAGCAAGTTCCTGAATCAGGTTGTGGAGTTCGATCCCGTGGCGCGCACGGTCACCGTGCAGCCCGGCATCGTGCTCGATCACCTGAACGCGTGGCTCAAGCCGCATGGGCTGTGGTTTCCGGTGGATGTCTCCACCGCCGCGCAATGCACGATCGGTGGCATGACCGGCAACAACTCGTGCGGATCGCGCTCCATCCAGTACGGCAACATGGTGCACAACGTGCTGGGCATCGATGCGATTCTCGCCAGCGGCGAGGAAGTGCGCTTCGATGCGAACTGGCCAGCGGACACCGCTCCGCATCGTGCGATTGCCGATGGCGTGCGGCGCATCGCCGAACGCGAGCGCGAAGCCATCGCGCAGATGTACCCCAAGGTGCTGCGACGCGTAGGTGGCTACAACCTCGACCTGTTTGCGCCGCAGAACGAACGTCCCTACACCACTGACGGCAGCGTCAATCTTGCGCACCTGCTGGTCGGTTCAGAAGGCACGCTGGCCTACTTCCGCCAGATCACGCTGCAGCTTGCACCGCTGCCCACGCACAAGACGCTTGGCGTGGTGAATTTCCCCACGTTCTACCAGTCGATGGACATGACGCGCCATATCGTCGCGCTCAAGCCCGCGGCCGTGGAACTGGTGGACCGCACGATGATCGATCTCGCGCGCAACAATCCGGCCTTCCGTCCCGTCATCGACCGCGCACTGGTTGGCGAACCCGATGCGATCCTGCTCGTCGAGTTTGCCGGCGAGGACCGCGACGCCACGCTGCGCGGCTTGCAGCAACTGGTTGAGTTGATGGCCGATCTCGGCCTGCCCGGCTCTGTGGTGGAGATGCCTGATGCCGGTCCGCAGAAGGCGCTGTGGGAAGTGCGCAAGTCCGGCCTGAACATCATGATGAGCATGAAGGGCGACGGCAAGCCGGTGTCCTTTATCGAAGATTGCGCGGTGCCGCTCGAACATCTGGCCGAGTACACGTCGCGCCTGACCGAGGTATTCCACAAGCACGGGACGCGTGGCACGTGGTACGCGCATGCGAGCGTGGGCACACTGCACGTGCGCCCCATCCTCGACATGCGGCGCGACGGCGCGGGCAAGATGCGCGCCATTGCCGAGGAAGCCGCAGCAATGGTGCGCGAGTACAAGGGCGCGTACTCGGGCGAGCATGGCGATGGACTGTGCCGTGGCGAATGGGTGGCGTGGCAGTTCGGGCCATCGCTCGCCAATGCATTTGCCGAAGTGAAGGCGCTGTTCGATCCCGACAATCGCTGCAATCCGGGCAAGATCGTGCGCACGCCGAAGATGGACGAGACCGCGCTGTTCCGCTTTCCGCCAAGCTATACGGTGACACCGCTAACGCCTGCGCTCGACTGGTCGGCGTGGAACGTGACGCGCGATCCCGTTACCGAGGAAGAAAGCGCACCGGGCACAGGTCGCGACCCTGCACTCGGACTGGCCGCTGCGGTGGAGATGTGCAACAACAACGGCCACTGCCGCAAGTTCGACGCCGGCACGATGTGCCCAAGCTATCGCGTCACGCGCGACGAACAGCACCTGACGCGCGGCCGTGCCAACACGCTGCGACTTGCGCTGTCGGGCCAGTTGGGCAATGAAGGACTGCTCGACCCCGCCGTGAAAGAGACGATGGATCTGTGCGTATCGTGCAAGGGCTGCAAGCGCGATTGCCCCACCGGCATCGACATGGCGAAGATGAAGATCGAAGTGCGCGCCGCCAACGCACGCGCGGGCAAACTGCGCATGCGTGATCGGCTCGTCGCGTTCCTGCCGCGCTATGCGGGAGCCGCCAGCCGCATGCCGTGGCTGTTCAATCTGCGCGATAGCGTGCCGGGTCTCGCACAACTTGGCGAACGCGTACTCGGCATCTCGGCCAAACGTTCGCTGCCGCGCTGGCAATCGGCTTTTCTGGGCGAGAACTATGTGGCGCCCACTACCGGCGGCAAGGAAGTGGTGCTGTTCGTCGACACCTTCAACAACCACATGGAACCCGAGAACGCCCGCGCCGCGCAGCGCGTGCTGGAAGCTGCGGGCTACACCGTGCACCTCTCCGGTGTACCGGGCGAGCGACCGCTCTGCTGTGGCCGCACGTTCCTGGCCGCAGGGCTTGTCGATGAAGCGAAGACCGAGGCAAAACGCGCGCTCGATGCGCTGCTGCCGTTCGTCTCGCGCGGCGTAGCGGTGGTGGGACTGGAGCCCTCATGCCTGCTGTCGATGCGCGACGAGTTCCTGCAATACGGCTACGGAGACGCCGCGCGGCAGCTTGCGGACAACGCGTTCCTCTTCGAGGAATTCCTGGTCCGCGAACGCGCAGCGGGACGCTTCGAGCCAACGCTGAAACCTATCGGCCATGCGCAGGCGCTGCTGCACGGTCATTGCCACCAGAAGGCGTTCGATGCGGTACGTCCGGTGGAACAGGTGCTCGGCTGGATTCCGGACCTCAAGACCTCGCTGATCGAATCGTCTTGCTGCGGCATGGCAGGCAGCTTCGGCTACGAAGCCGAGCATCATGAGGTGTCGATGCGGATGGGCGAACTGTCGTTGTTGCCTGCGGTGCGGAAAGCAGATGCGCAGACGCTGGTAGTGGCGGATGGCACGAGCTGCCGCCATCAGATTCATGATGGGGCCGGAAGGGAGGCGGTGCATGTGGCGAGGGTGTTGGAGATGGCGTTGTAGGTTTTTATATCTCCCGCTCCCTGTCTTGCTCCCCTCTCCCGCATGGTTTGCTCCCCTCTCCCGCGCGCGGGAGAGGGGTTGGGGGAGAGGGCTTGAGGTTCTGCTTGCCGACTGGTGGCAATTTGAACTGCCGGCCCTCTCCCCCGCCCCTCTCCCGCCATGCGGGAGAGGGGAGAACACCAAGAGTGGATTTGGACGTTACTGCGGCACCAACTCCACCCGCTCCTTGCTCTCCTTCTCCACCGCCTTCCTTGTATAAACCAGCGGGAAATATTCCCCCTTGGCCCAAAGCGGTGCGAGATCCCGATAGTGAGGGCTCGCCGGATTGCCCGACTGCCCCGGCGTGTTGATTGCGCGTGACGCATCCCAGTTGCCCACATCGAGCACCATGCGGAACGATGCGCCAGCCGTCAACTGGAAATCGCTGTTGCGATAGCTCGTGTTCATCGGCGTAAATGACGATCCGCCAATCGGGCCCGCGTTCACGTCATACTGCGCGCGCGCATTCTGGTCGAGGATGGCATTGAGCGGATGGTTGAACACGGCGGTGTGCAGCTTGCCCCACTGCCACGTCTTCGTATCGGTGCCGAGTTTCTTCTCGATATCGCCCATCGCCACTTTCAGCGTAGACGTCATCACCTCGTTACGTTTCTCCACTGTCATCCACGTGTCGGGGCGCTCCAGCACCGCGATCACGCGGCTGGCGTCGCCTGCACCAACGAGGCGCGCCGCTTCCGGCGGCAACGCCGCACGCACCACGGCAGTTCGCAAGTGCTTGCTGAACCAGACCTCGAACAACGCCGCGGCCGCGCTGTCCGCGCGTTCGTTGCCATCCCAATTGCGCAGCAGATCGAGACCGCGTTGCACCTGCGCATCGCTGCTGTTCAACGGCTTGAGCAGTGCCACCACACGTTGCGCGGGCAGCGATACCGTATCGTTCTGCCACGCCATCGAGTCTTCCAGCGAACTGCGCGGATTGGCGGCGACCACCGACTTCAATCGGCGCGCGCGCGAGCTGTCGCTCCACTCGTAGCCCACGCCGATCTTCGCGGCAGGATGGTTGGCCGGGATATTGTTCTCGTTGGCCGTCACTACATAACCCGGCGCAGGGTTGAACGCCCACGGCAGCTCGTCCATGTTGCGATAGCCCGCCCACTCGTAGCGGCCATCGCCGGGCACCGGCATCAGGCCGTCCCAGTTCGGACGATTGACCGTGAGGCCGCCCGGAATCCAGCCGATATTGCCGGAGCGGTCTGCATAGACCTGGTTCTCGCCCGGTGCACCCCAGCGATTCATCGCCGCGCGGAACTGGTCCCAGCTTTGCGCGCGCATGTAATCCATCGAACCGAAGTACGGCGCCATGCCGAGGTCAAGCCACGCCGCGCGCAGGGCGTACGCGCGATTGGTCTTGCCATCGGCGTAGAGCACCGGCCCGTGGCGCGTGTAGTCGATCGACACCTTGCGCGGCGTGGCCTCACCCTTCACGGCAATCTGCTCGGTGACGGTTTCCATCGGCTCCCAGCGGCCTTTGTAGCGATACTCGTGCGGCTGCGCAGGATTGGTCTCGTAGATATAGAGATCTTCCTGGTCCATGTAGAACCGCGTCAGGCCAAAGGCGATGGTGCCATTGTGACCAATCGAGATGCCGGGCAGGAACGGCTCGCCCGCGCCGATCACGGATAGACCCGGCGCATTCAGATGGCTGATGTAGCGCAGGCTCGGCGCGCCATGCGCGCGGTGCGGATCGTTGGCGAGAATCGGCCGACCAGTGGTGGTGCGGCTACCCGAAATCACCCAGTTGTTCGAACCCAGGCTGCGTGCGGTGTCGCTCGATGCATCGAGCGTGGCGTACAACGCATTCACCGGAATGTTCTCGGCCTTGGCCACAGGCTGCGACCACCACTCCTTGGGGAAGCGCGGCGCGGCAGTGGCGAGGTCATACGCCTTGCGCAATTCGGCCACGGGAATGTTGCAGGTGTCGAGTCCCTCCGGCACCTTCGGCTCGACGGGCGGATCCAGTTCGCGGCGCACCCAGTCGGCACGCACCGCATTCGGCTTCGCGTAGCAGAAGAGCTGCGCGCGATCGATCTCGCCTGTGAAATTGAGCGTCAGGCCGTGATGGCGGATGCGCACGATATCCTCGGCACGCCAGCGCGACGGCTTGTAGTTGAGCGCCTTGAACTCGGGCGGCAGCAACTCGGGGCGTGCCTCGACCTGCGCCACATAGGCGTTCACACCCGCGACAAATGCCTCGGCCACGCGCTTCGCGTCGGAGCCATACGCCAGCCACTCGCGATACATGTCCCCGCGAAACAGCACTGCGCGCGCCATGCGATCACCTTCGACATAGGCCGGCCCGAAGTCCTTGGCCATCTCGCCGAGCCCCCGCTTGCGCCACAGATCGATCTGCCAGAGCCGATCGCGCGCCGCCATGAAGCCCTGCACGTAGAAGGCGTCATACAGCGTGTTGGCGTAGATATGCGGCACCCCCCAGCGATCCACGAGCACCGTGGCGGGCTTCTCCAATCCGGCTACGGTGAATTTATCGGGACCGGCGGCGTTGGCCGCGAAAGGGGCAGTGGCAAGGCACGCAACCAGGGCGGCGCGGGCGAAGGTATGCATGGGACGGGCGGCTTTCATTGCTGTTTTTCCTCGTCTGGAACTGAGTTGCGAGGATAGCCGAATGTTGGGGGTGGGGGCATGTGGCGGTGCGGCATATTGCCGACACCGTTTGCTATGCGCTCCCCTCTCCCATGAAGTGGTGTACAGACCGGAGACATGGGTAACAGGTGTTCGGAGACATGGGTAACACGTGATCTGCGCGTATCACAGTACGCGCAGGTCGAGTTCCCCTATCTCAAACCGGCTGAACCAGATGCCGAAGCAGCCGTCCTCCTTCTTTGGGCGTAGCGCGATGCGCTGTCCGATGAAAGCCTTGCCAATCTTCACGCGTCGTCTCCGCACTTCTATCCGCGCGTTGCTGCCCACTTTATAGACCAGGTCCGTCGACAGGTACTCCACTTCCGGCAGCGATTTGGGATAGGCGATGGTGCTGGCACGGTAGTGCTCGAGCGGCACCTCCATCTTCAGCGCCTCGTGCGGGCGCTGGCCGTTGTAGCGTTCGCGATAGTGATCAAATGCACGCTGGGCTTGCGCGTTATCGACAAAGCAGCGGTCCTGCAATAGCTCGACCTTGAGCGTGCGATGAAAGCGCTCGTCCTTGCCCTGTGTCTGAGGATGATATGGGCGCGAATGACTGACGGCGATGCCCAAGCGCATCAGCCACACCGTCAGCGCCGTATAGCCCAAGCCGTCCGCACCTCCGCCCCAGGGCGGTCCGTTGTCCATGGTCATGCGCTGTGGCAACCCATAGCGCTGGAACGTCGCGATCAGTCTTGGCTGGACCGTTTCGCCGCGCTCATCGTCACACGCAGCCAGGCACAGGCTAAAGCGTGAATGGTCATCGAGTACCGTCAGCGGATGGCAGTGCCCGTGGCGGTTGGGCACATGGCCTTTGAAGTCCATCTGCCACAGGTCGTTGGGCTGCGCATGCTCGAAGCGCCGGAACGGCGCCTGCGCAGCGGCCATGCCTTCGCCCAGTCGGCCGTGGCGACGCAAAATCTCGTGAACGGTACTGGGCGCCGGCACCCAGGCCGTGCCCTCGTTGCGCAGCAATCGCGCCAGCTTGCGAGCGCCCCAATAGGGGTTCTCGTCGCGCAGCACAACGATCCGCTGCTCGATGTCCTCGTCGGTCCTGGCGGGACTCAGTTCCGGCCGACGGCTCTGGTCGGCGAGCCCATCCGGGCCTTGCCCGTCATACCGCTGCAGCCACTTGTACAGCGTCTTGGGCGAGATGCCGTAGCGCCTGGCCAACTCGCGACGATTCGCTCCCGGCTGGCTGGCCAGCACCATTAATTCCCTGCGTTGATCCATGAGTGACACTTCCTTCCACGGCATGGCAGGTCTCCCAAAAGACACTGCCAGCCAGTCTAGATGTGTTACCCATGTCTCCGAACAGGTGTTACCTATGTGTCCGGGCTATACAAAGTGGGAGAGGGGTGGGGGAGAGGGCTGGAGGCTCTGCTTGCCGACTTGTGGCAACGCATTGCTGGCCCTCTCCCCCGCCCCTCTCCCGCACGGCGGGAGAGGGGAGCAAACAGTTAGCGGTTGAGAGTCGGGCTAATACACATCCCGCCGATACCCCCCAGCCTCCACCATCCCCTGCAACCGCTCCTCTCCAAGGATCTGTGTCAGCACCGCATGCACCCCACCCGCCATGCCTTGCAGACTCCCGCACACATAAATCGCCGCGCCCTGCTCCACCCATTGCGCGATCATCGCCGCATTGGCCTGCACGGCGTCCTGCACATAATGCGGCGCACCACCATCGCGCGACCAAGCGCGGTCCATGCGCGCGAGGACACCCTGCTTGATCCACGCATGCAGTTCTGCCCCATGGAAATCGTCATGCGCGGCCGAACGCTCGCCGAACAGCAGCCAGTTGCGATGATGCCCTTGTACAGCCCGTGCCTTGAGTATTGCGCGCAGGCCCGCGAGTCCCGTGCCGTTGCCGATCAGGATCAGCGGGCGACCATCGGTCGGTGCATGGAAACTGCGGTTGGTCCGCACACGCAACGCGAGATGACCGCCAACCTGCGCATGTTCGGTGAGCCACCCTGACGCCAAACCCAGCTTGCCGTCCGCATGAAACGTCTGCCTGACGAGCAACTCAAGCCGGCCATCGGACGGAAGCGAAGCAATCGAGTATTCGCGATGCGGCAGCGGTGGCAGCGCATCGATCAATTGCTGGGAATTCAATCCGGCCAATGCATCGAGATGCGTATCGGGCAACGGCAAACGCGTGGCCAACGCCGCAGCCAGCGGCATCGGGCGGCTGTCGCAACGCACAAGCTGTGTGCCGTCGAGCGAGAGATGCGCAAGCAGCCGCGCTACGACATCGGGCGGCAGGCATGGTCCTACCTCGGCGATATCGCCCGCCTGCCAGTCCAGTGACCCGGAAGCTTCGGGCACCAGCGCCAGATGGAATGCCGGCGCGCCCAGACTGCCGGGATTCAGCAACTGTCGCTCCACCAGTTGCCAGCGGCCATAGCGCGGACGTTCCCAATCCGCGATCTCGGCGCCGCCGCTCAGTGCAGACAGATGGTTCTGCCAGTGGCGCAACGCTCCGGCATCGCCGTTGTCCACTTCGACCATATCGAACAATGGTTGCGCGTGATGGCGTTGCAGCCATCCCGACAAGGCATGGCCGAACGCGCAAAAGCCTGCATAGCTGCTATCGCCCAGTGCAAGCACGCCATAGCGAAGTTGTTTCAATGCGTCGGGCGTAGTGCCAGATAGCAATCGTCTTGCGAAACCCGATGCGCTATCAGGCGCGTCGCCCTCGCCCGTGGTGCTGACCAGGAACAGCGCCCGATCGCACGCAGCAAGGTGCGATCCGTCGAGATCGGTGAACGACAGCAATTGCACCGGCATGCCCGCACCCTGCAGCGCACGCGCGGTCTGCTCGGCCAGTTGTTCGGCAAACCCGGTCTGGCTGGCATAGGCAACGAGCGTGGGTCGCACATTGCTATCCGATGTCGATGTCACCGAGGCCATGCGCGCGGCGCGACGGCGGCGATGCGTCATCACGATCGCCGCGCAGAATCCTGCATACGCGATGACAACACCTGCAGCCATCGGCACGCGACCATGTGCGAGCATGGCCAGTGCCACGCCAGCGAGAAAGACGATCCAGCAGACCTTGCGCATCATGAAAGCATCGCGGCAAAAGCCGGCGTGGTCAGTTCATCGAAACCATCGGGTGTACGCACCAGCAGGCGCGCGGCCAGCGTATGACGTTGGGCGAAAGCCAGCCCGGCGTGCGGGCCGAGCACCATCAACGCCGTCGACAACGCATCGGCCATCATGCATTCGCGATGAATCACCGTGACCGACGCCAATGCATGCGCGGTCGGATAGCCAGTGCGGGGATCGATGGTGTGCGCATAGCGACGGCCATCGGCTTCGAAGTAGCGGCGATAGTCGCCGGACGTTGCCACCGACAAACCCAGCAACGCGATCAGCGTGCGCTGCGCGGCATCGGCATCGGCCACCGGCGATTCGAGTTCCACCCACCACGGCATGCCATCGGGCTTGAGTCCCTGTCCGCGCAGTTCGCCGCCGATCTCGACGAGATGATGCGCAACGCCGCAACCATCGAGATAGCGCGATACCGCATCGACACCGAAACCCTTGGCAATCGCGCAGACATCCAGCGAGAGTCCGCCCGGCTGTCTCACGCGGCGTTGCGATGCATCCACGTCATCGGCATGCAGCCGCTGCCAACCGCAATGCTGGCACACGCGCGCCACATCGTCGGATGATGGGGCGACGGTACGTTTCCCCGCAGGACCGAAGCCCCAGAGATTCACCAGCGGTCCTGCCGTGGGATCGAAAGCACCGCCGCTATCGCGCGCCACCTGCAAGGCCGCCTGCAACACGATGAAAGCGTTTTGCGGCAGCGTCACCCAGCTATCGCCATCCGCGCGATTGAATCGGCTCAGGTCCGATGTCTCGGACCAGTTGCTCATTTCGGCGATGACGTTGTCGAGCACCGCGCGAATGCCTGCATCAATTTCATCGCCATGACGATTCGCAGGCAGCACGGCGCTGACCGTCCACGTGGTACCCATGGTCTCGCCATGCCACTGTCGCACCTGTCCTTGCGGGACAGACGGCGGCGGCGCAGCGAGCGCCACGGGGATCAGCACGCGATGCATCGGCTTCGGTAGTCGTCGCTTATTGCGGCAGCACTTCCACCGTCACCGCATAGCTGGCGCGGCGTGCCTTGGCTTCCTTGATCGACGTCTTGTCGTCGCGGATTTCGGCTTCCATCCAGTACATACCAGCCGCCGGATACTTCACGCTGAACTTGCCGTCGGCGTCCGTGGTTGCCTCGATCTCGTTCAGGCGATCGCGATAGCGGATGCCACCCGGCACCACCGCTACCTTCTGGTTCGCAAACGGCTTGCCATCGAGCAGCAGGCGGAAGCTGGCCGCTTCGCCAACGATCAAATCATTCGGATGCGTGATCGGCGCCAGTTCCAGACCCTTGCCCGTCGTGGTCAGCACTTGCTTGCTCGGACGGCCGTTGGTCACGTACGACTCCACGCGGCCCGCCTGTTCGCTCACCTGCAGATCCTGCGCATTGGCCGGCACGTTGGCGGCCAACGCATTGGCGGCACCGCGCCAGCGCTTGGTCTGGCCATTCTCTTTCCAGCTTGCAAACACGCCCTGGTTCACCACGGCGAGACGATACGTGCCGGGCTGGGTCAGATGCACATCGAACGTGCTGCGATACTTGCCCGTCGAGGCGTTCTCGGCCTGCACGGGCTTGCCGTCCGGGCCGGTGATGGCGAGGTTGTCGAGCCGCATCGGCACATGCTCGAAATAGAACAGGTCATTGGACACGGCGGCGTCCACCGTCACCCATGCGTCCTTCTCGGACAGCACCGTGGCCGAGGGCAGCAGCCACTGCCGATGCGCATGCGCGGCCAGCGGTGCGAGCGCGGCAAGGGCCAATACGGCGAGTCGGATGGAGATTCGGTTGCGGACAGGCTTGGTCATCGTCAGGCTCCGGTCAGGATCAATTCGCATTCAGTTCGGGATGGCATCAGGGTTTCACGTCGACGGTCACGCCGCCGAGTTCGTGCTCGCCCTTTGCATTGGTGGACTGCGCGGCTTTCGGCGGCCACACGAACGGCACGCGCACCAGTTCACGTCCACCCACTTCACGCGCGGCTTCCACCACGATCTGGTATTCGCCCGCCGGCAGCTTGCCGAGTGGCGCCTTGCCTTCGGTGAACGTCATCGTGTGTTCGCCCGGTGCGCGCGTGGCGCCCGAGACACCATCGGCCGGCATCTGCATGTCGCGGCCCGCCTTGCGCCACCACTGGCGCATGTCCTTGAGCCACTTGGTACCTTCGCCTTCCTTGTTCTTCGCGTCGTACATCACGGACAGCGTCGTGACGTGGCTCTGATCGGCGCGCTCCACCCACATCGCCACATAGGGACGGTGGTATTCGGCCACGTTCAGGCGGGGAATCTCCACCTTGACGCTCAGGCTGGCGGCCATGGCGGGTGCCAGTGGCGCGGCTACGAGGCCGGTCATGGTGACGGACAGAAGTCGGCGCATCTCGGAACTACCTCTCTCGATGGAATGGTTTCAATGGATGAACAGGATGGCCAGCAGCAGGGGCACCACCAGCCCCGCGCCCACCAATGGCCACGTGGCCATGCGTCCGCCCGCGTGAAGCTTGAGCAGGACCAGCCCCGTGATACTGAAAATCAGGCAAGCGAAGGCGAACACATCGATAAACAGGCTCCATGCGCGCCCGGTGTTGCGACCCTTGTGCAAATCGTTCAGGTACGAGACCCAGCCGCGTGATGTGGTCTCGAATTGCACGTCGCCCGAATCGAGTTCGACGCTGACCCATGCATCGCCGCCGGGGCGCGGCAGCGCGATATAGATTTCGTCGGCGGACCATTCGGCCTCGCGCCCCGCTGCTTCCACATCCATCTGCTTGCCCAGCCAGTCAGCCAGCACGCGTGGCACTTCGCCCTTGATGTTCTTCGTGGCGGCTTCCGCAGGCGCGGCAAGCTTGAGCGCGTCGAGCACTGCGCGCGGGGCCGTGCCGGAGTGCGTCACCACCTTCGGACGCGCTTCGATCTGTCCGGCGTGGTTCAGCGTGAATCCGGTGATGGCAAACAGCAGCATCCCGATCAGGCAGATCGCGGAGCTGATCCAGTGCCACTGGTGAAGATGCTTGAGCCAGAACGCACGGCGCTGCTGGCCGGTGACTGGCGTGGAATCGGTCATGCGGTGATGAAGGAGGATAAGCAGGAGATACCGGCCAACTGGCGATGGCATCACAATGCCCGCCCAAACCGACCGATGATAATGGTTCTCATTTTGGAGAGCAACGCCGTGCGGCATTTCGACGCCCGCCGTTTCGTTACGGCGCGTTACGCTGCCACGAACTGCCACAAATCTCCGTTGCATCGCGCTGCGGAGTGGCACGTCCGCCACTATTACCCAATTGGTAGTAATCCTCGATCAAGTTTGGTGTCCGGGCCGCCGTTAGCGCCGCTCATGGAGGACGACGTGCGAATCGTCCCGACATCGATCACGAGAAACGGAGGAGACGGATGCTGCAAAACCTGAGTCTGAAAAAGAAGCTCATGCTGCCCCTGGTGCTGAGCTGGGTGTGCCTGTTGGCCATCACGTTGTGGAACGTCTGGCAGATGCGCGAGATGCGTCTGGCGGATCGCAAGGTGGCGCTCGAACAGGTCACCGACACTGCTAATTCAGTAGTTGCCGAATACGAGGCGATGGCCCGTGCCGGCAAGATGAGCACCGAAGACGCCCAGAAGCAGGCGCTCGACCGCGTGCGTGCGATGCGCTTTGGAGCCGATGGTTATTTCACGCTGATGCGCTCGGATGCCGTGGTGCTGATGCACGCCATCAAGTCCGAACTCAATGGCAAGAACATGTCGGACATGAAGGACCCCAACGGCGTCTACCTGTTCCGCGATATCGCCCAGATCGGCAAGACGCAAGGCCGCGGCTTTATCGAATACCTGTGGCCGAAACCCGGTGCCGAAGCCCCGCAGCCCAAGCTGAGCTACGTGCTGAACTTCAAGCCGTGGGACTGGGACTTCATCGCCGGCCTCTATCTCGACGACATCAACGCCGAATTCCGCACGTCGCTCTGGAAGGCGCTCGGCTGGTTGCTGGCCGTGGGTGCGTTGATGAGCGTAGTGATGGTGCGCATTGCCGTGGGCTTGCAGAAGCAGCTCGGCGGCGATCCGGCCGTGACCTCGCGCATCGCCGCAAGCATTGCCGAAGGCGATCTCGCCACGCCTGTGCAGGTGGCACCGAATGATCGTGACAGCGTGCTGTTCAACATGCAGCAGATGCAGGCACGGCTGACTGGTGCCATCGGCCAGATTCGCGGTTCCGCCGATTCCATCGCAGGCGCGGCACGCCAGATCTCGGCGGGCAACGTCGATCTCTCGCGTCGCAGCGAGGAACAAGCCGCCTCGCTGGAGCAAACCGCCGCGAGCATGGAAGAACTGACCGGCACCGTGCGCCAGAGCGCCGAGAATGCACGCCAGGCGGCACGATTGGCCGAAGGCGCCTCGGACATCGCCACGCGCGGCGGCGAGATCGTGCATCAGGTGGTGGGCACCATGGGCGAGATCAAGGCGGCCTCCGGCAAGGTGGTCGACATTATTGCGGTGATCGAAGGCATCGCGTTCCAGACCAACATCCTGGCGCTGAATGCTGCGGTGGAAGCCGCGCGTGCCGGTGAACAAGGTCGCGGCTTCGCGGTAGTGGCCGGCGAGGTGCGTAGCCTGGCGCAACGCAGCGCCACGGCCGCCAAGGAAATCAAGTCGCTGATCGACAACTCCGCGCAGCGCGTGGAAGACGGCGCCGTACTGGTGGAAGGCGCAGGCCGCGCGATGGAAGAAATCGTCAGTGCAGTCAAACGCGTGACAGACCTGATGGGCGAAATGCGCGCCGCCACTGAAGAACAGAGCGGCGGCATCGAGCAGGTCAATCAGGCGGTATCGCAGATGGACCAGATGGCGCAGCAGAACGCCGCGCTGGTGGAGGAAGCCACTGCCGCAGCCGCATCGCTGGAAGACCAGGCCGATGCGCTGCACCGCGCGGTGGGCCAGTTCAGGCTGGCGGGAGCGTTGTAAGCACGAAATAACCACAAGCGGGCCAACAGCCCGCAGGACGGGAAGACCGGGGGGTCAGTGGGCGATGCCGTGAGGCGTCGCCCTTTTTTTTGGATTGACCTGACCTCTCGGTGAACTCCCCTCTCACAATCGACTGGACTCCGCGCGCCGCGCAGCCATTCACGCGATGACCGCCGCTACCCGAAACACATTCCCCTCCGGATCTGCGAGCACGGTCTGCCACTGCCCGTAGTACGTCTTGAACGGAGCCTTGACGATGGTCCCGCCGAGGCTCGTCATCAACGCCGCTGCGGCATCGACACGTGCCAATGCTTCCACCATGAACGTGGCATAGGCGATCGTGGGCGCGTTCGTACCATCGATGGGTTTCCGATCCGCAAGCCCCAGCGACTCGTACGCCGGCTCTGCGTTGAAACCGAACTGGAAGTCCGGGGTTTCGAGCGCGCAGTAGATCGGCGAGCGGCTCGCCGCCGCTTCCGGCAGGTCAAGTACGCGCTGATAGAACGCCAGTTGTGCGTCAATGTCCCGGCAGAGCAGGTTGAACCAGAGCTTCATGCCACGGCCTCCGGCACATAGGTCTTTCGATACATCTCTGTCAGATGCTCGCCTGCCGTGCACGGTGCATAGCGCGGAGTCTCGCCTTCCGCAACGGTACCCGGAACGGGTTCGATGCGTGCCAGATAGTCGGGTTCGTAGAAGAACGGAATCGAGTAGCGCGGCAAGCCATCGGAATGCACGTTGCGCACGCGATGCGGATTCGAGTGATAGTGACCGTTGGTCCAGCGCGGCACCATATCGCCCAGGTTGACCACGAAGCAGTCTGCCATCGGCGTGGCGGCCACCCACTGTCCATCCGGCATCTGCACTTCGAGACCACCGTGCTGGTCCTGCGCAAGGATCGTCACGGCGCCCCAGTCCGTATGCGCACCGGCGCCGAACGTTCGATCATCGGCATCGGCCGGATGCGCCGGATACCGGATCATGCGCAGCGTCACCATCGGGCTGTTGCTCGTGTGATCGAAGTAGTCCTCAGGCAGGTCCAGCGACAGCGCCATCAACTGCATGAGCCGGCGTGAAAGCGTCAGCATCGCGTCGATATAGGTTTGGCACTGCGCGGGCGCCTGCGGCAGTTCCACGGGCCACTGATTGTGACCATAGGTCTGGTAGCCCGCCACCACATAGGGATGGTCATCGGGATACGCCATCCCGCAGTAAAAGCTCTCCTTGAGGTCGGGCCGCGCTGCGGCATCGAGCCGTTGATCGCCAAGGTTCTCGAAGCCGCGCATCGTCGGCGAATTGCCCATGGCGAGCGCATGACGCGTGGCATCCGGCAGATCCAGCAACGCCTTGGCCAGCGCGAACTGCTCCGCTACCAGTTGGCGTGGCACGCCGTGATGGCGAATGTAGAAGAAGCCCGATGACATCGCGGCGGCACGAAAAGCCTGCGCCACCTCGGCGCTGCGCGGCGCACCGGGCGTCAAGGCATCCGCAAGATCGATCATGGGAATCGACATGATGCAGGCCCCCCTTACGCCTTGAGCTTCCGATCCGCTGCCGCAGGCAGGAACTGATCCGTCCAGATATCTGCAGCGGTCATCGGCTGCTTGATGCCGAACGCGCCTACCGTCTCGTCGACGGTCGCCTGCAGACGCGCCTGCGTGGCCGCGCCCCAGCCATCGCGTTGCGTATCGGGCGTGCGCATCGATCCATCGACGATCAGTTTCAGGCGCTCGAATTCCAGCGTCTGATCGGCCAATGGCTCGCGTGCCTTCACGGCGGCAGCGCCCGCCTTCGGGTCCGCCATCGCCTCGATCCATCCGCGCGTGGATGCCTTGACGAAGGCCTTCATCGCCTCCGGCTGTTCGGCCATGCTCTTTCGATTGGCCACGAGTCCGTTGCCATACGATTTCATGCCGTAGTCCGAGAAGCGGAACACAGTCAGCTTCTCCGGCCCGAGTCCGCGCGCTTTCAGGTTCAGCAGGCCGGTGAAATAGAAATACGCAGCCGCATCGAAATCGCCTTTCGCAAAGCGCGTATCGCCAATATCGGGCGTGGCGTTCTCCCACTTGACCGTTGCCGGATCGAAACCCTGCGCCTTGGCGAATACGGGAAACAGCTTGCGCGAAGCATTGAAAGGCTGACCGAGGATGGTCTTGCCCGCGAGGTCGCCAGGCTTGACGATGCCGCCGCCCTTGCGAACGATCACCGCATTGGGATTCAGGTCGTACTGGATCGCCACGGCCTTGAGTGCAGCAGTGGGATTGGCCGCGTTGAATTCAATCATCGCCGCCAGGTCTGCGGATGCGCAATCATAGGCACCGCCCGCTACCAGGCTGATGGCCGAGGCCGAGCCGTTGCCGGTATCGATCACCACATCGAGGCCGGCATCCTTGTAGTAGCCGCGCTGCAGCGCCAACAGGAAGCCGGCGCCAGACGCTTCCACTTTCCAGCCGAGATTGAATTTGAATTTCTGCAGCGAACCCGAGGCACGGACGAAAGCCGGTGCGGCCAGCAGGGAAGAAAACGCGGTGGCGCCAGTGGCGCGCAGGAAGGTACGGCGTCGCATGGAAAGCACTCCGGAAACAGGCGTGGATACACGTGGCGAGCAATTTCCGGGCGGCAGAACTGCCGCTGAACGCTTCTACTCTCCGCGCTGTATCCACGCAGGTTCCGTGCCAAGAATCTGGCGACACCTTGCACCGCAATGCGGCACGATGCGCCACGACGGCGCACTCCGATCGATCAGGCGATGGCCGTGGCAGGCAACGATGCGGGTGCGGTCCACTGCGGCAGCGCCGTACCGTCCACCAGTGCTTCCACATGCCGATGCGCGAGGGCCGGACCCACGCTCATGCCGACCCCGCTATGCATCAGCGCCACCGTGGTGCGGTCGTCTATACGCGTGATCGAAAACGCGCCGCTGCCCGGCGTGTGACGCTTGGCACCGTACACACCCTGCCAGCGCTCCACCACGCGCAGCTTGCTGCGCAGCGTATCGCGTGCCAGATCCAGCATGATGCTGTCCACGGATTCCGCATTGAACGGACGCGCATCCTGGCTGTAGTCGTGCGAGTCGCCGATGATCCAGTCACCATAGGGCGTCGGGCTGACCAGCAGGTGGATGCCGTGGCGTTGCAGCTCGGGACGCTGTTGCTCGATCTGCGTGGCGAGTGCCCGTGCCGTCTGCAGATCGGCAAACGCGCCGTAGTGCGTGCACGACAAACCCGTGAGCACCGCGTGCTGCAGATGGAAGCCATCTTCCGGCGTCACGCGCAGCATCTGCAGGCGACACACCTGCGGCTCCAGCGCGCGCAACTGTTCGGCGCACAGCGTCTGGTAGTCGTGACCGCTACACACGATCACGCGCTGCGCGTTGCAGACGCCCGCCGTGGTATCGAGCCGACCATGGTCCACGCCTCGCACCAGCGTGCCGAAATGGAAGCGCACGCCCTGCGTGGCGAGCCACACGGCCAGCGCGGGAACGGCTTCGCGCGAGTACAACTGCAGATCGTCGAAGCCCTGCAGCGCCGACCGATGCATGGCGAAGCGGCCGTCATAGAGGCCGGCCAGATCGGCACCGCGCAGCAGCTTCACGTTGTAGCGGAAAGCCGGCGCGCGCGTATCCATGAACTCTTCGAGCACGGCGTCTTCCGTGCGGTCACGCGAGAACAGCAGCGCGCCATTGGCACGTGCCGAGATACCCGCGCGCTCGGCCCATCCCAAATACAGCGCACGGCTTTCGCGTGCCAGATCCAGCATGATGCCGGGCGGCTGGCCGGTCACCAGCATCTGCCCGAAATTGCGGATCGAGGCGCCTACTGCCACTTCGCTGCGCTCGAACACCGTCACGCGCAGGCCGCGCTTGACGGCGGCCGCTGCGTGCGCCAGACCGAGGATGCCTGCGCCGACAATTGCCACGTCGGTGCTGGCATCCAGGCCCCCTTGAAATGCGGGTGCTTCCATCACTTACTTCTTCTCCGACTTGCCGTCATAACGCTTGGACCACTCGACGAGGATGCGATCACGATTCGCGCTGGCCCATGCGAAATCGTTCTTGATCAGGCGCTTCTCGTAATCGGCCGGCAGCAGTGCATCCGGCTTGGAGAAACCCGGGCTCGCCACCACGGCAAAGTTCTTCTCGTACAGCGCCATGGCAGCGGGGCTTGCCGAGAAATCGGCAAGCTTCTTCGCGGCCTCCACGTTCTTCGTGCCCTTCATGATCGCGGTGGCCTCGACGTCCCAGCCCAGACCTTCCGCCGGCAGCACGATGTCGATCGGCGCACCATCCTTCTTCGTCTTCACGGCGCGATATTCGAACGCGATACCGATCGGGAATTCGCCCGATGCAGCCATCTTGCACGGCTTGGAACCCGAATGCGTGTACTGGCCGATGTTCTGGTGCAGCGCATCCATGTAGGCCCAGCCCTTCTGCTCGCCCATCATCTGCAGCCACGCGCTGACGTCGAGATAGCCCGTGCCCGACGAGGCCGGATTCGGCATCACGATCTTGCCCGCGTACACCGGCTTGGTCAGGTCTGCCCACGACGTGGGCTTCGGCAGGTTCTGCTTTTGCGCTTCCACGGTGTTGAAGCAGATGGCCGCGCCCCACACATCCATGCCCACCCATGCCGGCGGGTTGGCGCTGCTGCGGTAGCGTGCGTCGATCTTCGACAGGTCGGCCGGTGCGTACGGCGTCAGCATGCCTTCCTTGTCGAGAATCGCCAGGCTCGATGCGGCGAGACCCCAGATCACATCGGCGCGCGGGTTGTTCTTCTCCGCCAGCAGCTTGGCCGTGACCACACCGGTGGAGTCACGCACCCACTTGATTTCGATATCGGGATTCGCCTTCTCGAACGCTGCCTTGTACGCAGCCACCTGGTCTGCTTCGAGCGCGGTGTAGACGGTCAGGGTCGTGGCGGCATACGCCGACGTGCTGAGCACCATCGCAGCGGCGACGGCCAACAGGGAAAGACGTGCAGTCATGGTTTTCTCGTTTCAGTGGTTAGGGGTGCAACGATCAAGCGATTCAGACGCATTGCGGGCGTTCGCCGCTCGCCATGCGACGGTTGATATCCGCGACGACAACCGGCAGGTCGGCAATCGTGTCGATCTCGTAGTGCGGGCGGCATGCAGCAAAGCCCGCCGAAATGGCTTCGCGATGATGGGCACGCTCGTCATCGGACAGCGCCGCATAGTCTTCGTACGGCAGGCCCAGCGTGTTGCCCGACATCAGCAACGCCACGGTCCACATGCCGGCGCGATGGCCTTCTTCGATACCGGGCACGGTGTCGTCCACCTTCACGCAGGCGGCCACATCGCCGATACCGAGATCCACCACATTGCGTAGTGCCTGCGCGGGGTACGGACGCGCACGCGGCACGTCATCGCAGGCCACTACGCAGTCAGGCTGGTAACCGGCTTCGGCAGCGAGTGCCACTACGCGATCCATCACCACGCGCGGATAGCCCGAGCACGAACCGATCTTCATGCCGGCCTCGCGCAGCGCGGCAATGGTCTCCAGCGCGCCGGGGATCATGGCCGAGTGCGTGCCAACCTTGGCGATCTGCAGCGGCATGAAGCGGTTGTAGATGGCGGTCACGTCTTCATCGGTGGGCATGTGACCGTGCGCCAGCGAGAAACGCGTGGCAATCGCACTGTCGTTGCACAGCGTGCGGATGTGGTCCCACTTGCCCAGGCCCATCGGACCACGCGCTTCGTCGAGCGTAATGGCCACACCGAACTCCGCGAAGGCTTCCACGAAGATCTGCGTCGGTGCGAACGACCCGAAATCGACGACCGTACCGGCCCAGTCCAGCACGGCGGCTTCCAGGCGCAGCGGTGCAGGGTTGCCCGCCGGGCGAGTCTTGATCGGGGAGATATCACCCATGTTCATGTTTCCTTTCAACGAGTTCAACGGGAGGCCGTGCGCCAGGCTTGCGTGCGCCGCATGACGCCGCGCATGGCGAACTCCAGCAACAGCGATACGACGATGGATGTGACGAGAATCAGCGTGGACATGGCCGCAGCGGGACCGATGTCGCCGGCGTCATCCATGTTCAGCACAGCTACCGAAGCCAGCACGGTGTCAGGGCTGTACAGGAAGATCACGGCGGATACCGTGGTCATCGCCGAGACAAACAGAAAGCGTGCGCAGGACAGCACGACGGGCAGGCACATCGGCAACGTCACGCGGCAGTAGGTGCGCAGCGCCGAGACCTTGAGCGAGGCCGATACCGATTCAAAGACCGGATCGAGCTGACCGAGCGACGCCACCGACGTGAGGTGTGCCGTGGTGGCGCAATGCATGATCGTGCAGAGCACCATCAGCGTCATGCTGCCGTACAGGCCATTCAGCGGATTGTCCGGATGGTTGAAGAAGAAGACGTAGCCGAGACCCAACACAAGACCGGGCACCGCCATCGGCAGCAGCACGGCAAAGCGGATCACCGGATGCAGCCATGTGGCCATGCGCGTCTTCTCCACCAGCCATGCACCGGTGAAGATCAATGCGGTGCCGAACATCATGGTCAGCGTGGCGAGCTTCAGGCTGTTGCGATACGCCAGCCAGCCGCCACCATCCATATTGTCGAAGTCGTAGTTGCGCAGCGACAGGTCGAGGTTGTACGGCCACAGCTTTACGAGCGATGCGCCCACCGCCGTGGCGAGCATCAGCAGAATCCAGCCGATCACGAGCGTGGTCAGCAGCAGATAGAGTCCATCGCGCAAGCGATCCGGTTGCGGCTGATACGGCTGCGCGCGGCTCGCCAGCGCGGCATGCTGGCGGCGCTGCACGATGCGCTCGACACCGAACGTCAGCAGCGCAGGCAGCAACAGCATCAGACCGATCACTGCACCGCGCGCGAATTGCTGCTGGCCCACCACGGCCTTGTACGCTTCCACGGCCAGCACCTGATAACTGCCGCCCACCACGGTGGGGACGCCGAAGTCCGTGGCGACGAGCGTGAAGACCAGTGCGAACGCGCCGAACAATCCATAGCGTGCACCGGGCAGCGTGACCGTGCAGAACGTGCGCCACTGCGTAGCACCCATTGCGCGCGCTGCATCGTAGAGTCGCCCATCGGCCAGCGTCAGCGTAGCGAGCATCAGCATCAGCGCGTAGGGGAACGTGTAGAACGACTCGCCCAGCACGATGCCCCAGAAGCCGTAGATGCTCGCGCCGGGCATCCATGCCTTGAACAAGCCCTGATTGCCGAACAGATAGACGAGTGCGATACCCGGCAGCAGCGACGGCGCAAACAGCGGCAGCATGGCCAAGGTGCGCATCGTGCCGCGCAGCGGCATGCGCGTGCGTTGCACCGCGTAGGCGAAGGCGAAGGCCAGCGGCACGACGATGGCGGCAACAGTGCCGGACACGGCCAACGTGCGACCCACCATCGCCAGGAAATTCGGAGCCTGTACGACATGGGCGACCAATGCCAGGCCGTGCTGATCGGTGCCATGCGCGCCGGCAACCAGGCCGGTGGCCTGCAGCAGCATCATCGCCACCGGCAACAACAGGCCGAGCGTCAGCAGCAACAGCCATACGAGCTTCATACTCGCGAGCATCGGCGCATCGGTGCGCCAGAACTTTGTGCGCGGCGTGGATGCGGCGGGCGTGATGGCCATGACGTGGGCTTCGCGTTGGATCATCGGCATCGCATCCTCACGCGTAGACCCGCAGGCCGTCGCGCGCCAGCGCGATCCACAGCTTGCTGTCGCCAACGTCCGCGCGCAGTGCATGCGACGGGACTTCGGCCACCAGCGGCGCGTCGGGCAAGCCGTCGATAGCCAGCGTCAGGCGCGTGCGGCTGCCCAGATAGATGTGTTCGACCACGCGGGCGAGATGGCGATTGGGTGCATCTTCAGCGGCGTGCAGTGTCACGGCTTCGGGACGGCAGAACAGGCGGGGCGCTCCGTTGGCGACATCGGCATCGGCATTCCCGTCAATCGACAACGCCTTGCCGGCCAGCATCGGCATACCTTCCGCACTGCGCGACAACGGCAGCCAGTTGGCCTGACCGACAAACCCGGCGACGAATGCCGTGGCCGGTTGTGCATAGATGTCGGCGGGTGTGCCGGTCTGCTCGATGCGACCGTTCGACATCACGGCGATGCGATCGGCCATGGCCATCGCCTCGTCCTGATCGTGCGTGACCATCACCGTGGTCACATTCAGCTTGCGCTGCAGGCGGCGCAGTTCGATGCGCAAGTGTTCACGCACCTGCGCATCCAGCGCCGACATCGGTTCGTCGAGCAGCAGCAGCGACGGTGCGGGCGCCAGCGCGCGCGCCAGTGCCACGCGCTGCTGCTGGCCGCCCGACAGTTGCGAGGGATACCTGGCCTCGCTGCCCGAGAGACCGACCAACGCCAGCATCTCGGACACCCGCTCCCGCGCACGGCTGCCGCGCACATCACCGAGGCCATAGGCCACGTTCTGCGCAACCGTCAGGTTGGGAAACAGCGCATAGGACTGAAAGACGATGCCGTAGTCACGCTCGCCTGGCGGCAGGCTGGAGATATCGCGGCCACCGGCCACGATGCTTCCGGCATCCTGCGCTTCGAGCCCGGCGATGATGCGCAGCAGCGTGGTCTTGCCACAGCCGGACGGGCCCAGCAGGCAGACGAATTCGCCCTGCGCCACATCCAGCGACACGCCTTCGAGTGCCGTGAACGCACCAAAGCGGCGCGTGACTTGCCGCACGGAGAGAAACGGTCTGGCGTTGCTCTGGTTCGGGTGGAAGGTTGGCTGGAACATCGGCGGGGGCGGTTGAGATAACAGCCCCCAATGTAGTCAGCCGGCATGTAGCCATCGTGGCAGTTAGCCCAAATGCGCCAATGCCTCCATTCCCGGTTTTTGTATTGGAGTGGTGGGTCCGGCTTACGCAACCGGGTGCACGAGCCCCAGGAAAGCCGCAATCAGCCGCGCCTCGCTGCGGTCGTGCAGGCAGTACAGGTATTCGCTCAGTTCAGGCTGAGCATCGTCGAACGTCAGCATGCGCAGGTCCGGATGGCTCGGCACTTCCTGCCGCGCAATCACGCTCACACCCAGGTTGCGCGTGATGGCCTCGCGTATGGATTCGCGGCTGCCAATCTCCACCGTGGACGCTGGCGTGACACCCGCCTGAGCCATCATCGTCTCGGTCATCGCACGCGTTGTCGATCCCGCCTCGCGTACCAGTAGCCGGCATTGCGCCAGCATCTTCACCGGCACACTGTTGCGGGCGGCCAGCGGATGGCTGCGATGCACCACCAGCACCAGCGGATCGCGCGCCAGTTCGATCCGCAGGAAGCGCGCATCATCCACGCGATGCGACGACGACGCCACGTCCACGCGATATTCCTGCAACGCTTCGAGCATCTGCGCCGAGTTGCCCGCCTCGATGCTGACGTCGATGCCGGGATGATCGCTGCAGAAACGATCGATGATGTCGAGGATGTAGTACGGCCCGGTGGCGCCAATGCGCAAATGCCCGGTGGCCGTGCCGCCGGAATTGCGCAGGAAGAACTCGATCTCGGTTTCCTGGCGGACCAGTTCATCCACCAGCGGCATCAGCCGCACGCCTGCATCGGACAGCGCAAGGCGACGGCCGCCCCGGTAGAACAGTTCGATGTTGTACGCCTCTTCCAGCGCCTTGATCTGCGAGGTCACGGTCGGCTGGGACAGACCCAACTGCTTGGCGGCCAGCGTGATGCTGCCCATGCGGGCGACCATGAAGAACGACTTGAGTTGCGCGACGAGCATGGGAGCGGGCGAGATGAGTGTCGGGCCGGAATGGCGGCCCATTCTAGCGGAAGCGCCTGACAGCGCCCCGCTCTCCCCGCATCAGTAAGCGCGCGCCAGGAAATCCCGCGTACGCGCATGCACGGGCGCACCGAACAGTTGCTCGGGCGCGCCTTCCTCCACGACCTTGCCGCCATCCATGAAGACCACGTGGTTCGCCACGTCACGGGCAAAGCCCATTTCGTGCGTGACCACGAGCATCGTCATGTGCTCGTCGGCAAGCTGGCGCATGGTGCGCAGCACTTCGCCGGTGAGTTCAGGGTCCAGCGCGGAAGTCGGTTCATCGAACAGCATGATGTCCGGCTCCATCGCCAGCGCGCGTGCGATGGCCACACGCTGCTTCTGCCCGCCCGAGAGCCGCGACGGATAGTTGTCGCGCTTGTCGGACAGACCCACCTTGTGCAGTAGCGATTCGGCGATGGTGATGGCCTGGTCGCGCGGCATGCGCTTGACCGTGATTGGCGCTTCGATCAGGTTTTCCAGCACGGTCAGGTGCGGAAACAGATTGAACGACTGGAACACCATGCCCATCTTCGCGCAGACGCGCCGCACGGTGGCCGCATCGGGATACTTCGCGCGGCCTTCCACCGTGGACACCAGCAACTCGCCCGCCACGCGAATCTCGCCGCTATCGACCACTTCCAGATGATTCAGGCAGCGCAGCAACGTGCTCTTGCCCGAGCCGGACGGACCGATCACGGCGGTCACGTCGCCCTTGTTCAGCGAGAGCGAGACGCCCTTGAGCACCTGCAGCGTGCCGAACGATTTGTGGATGTCGCTGGCAACGATCATCGGCTTACTGGTCGAATTTTGCATAGCGCTTCTCGAGTCTCTGGAAGAACCACGTCAGGATCAGCGTCATGACGAGGTAGAACGCCGCAGCGACCAGAAACGGCGAGGTGGTGAAATCGCGCTGGACGATACCGCGCGCGGTACGCAGGATGTCGTTGAGCGCCAGCACGTAGATCAGCGAGGTGTCCTTGACCAGCGTAATGGTCTCGTTGCTGACCGGCGGCAGGACACGACCGATCATCTGCGGCAGCACCACGCGGCGCATGGTCTGCACATAGCTCAGGCCCAATGCCTTGCTGGCCTCGTACTGACCGCGCTCCACGGACTGGATACCTGCACGGAAGATCTCCGCGAAGTACGCCGCGTAGTTCAGCGCGAACGCCACCACGGCAGCCGGGAAGTCGGGCAGCTTGATGCCGACGTAGGGCACGAAGGGCAACGCGTAGTAGATGAACAGCATCTGGAGCATGAGCGGCGTGCCGCGCATCAGCCAGATATAGCCGTTGACCAGCTGGCTCAGCGGCCGCCAGGCCGAGATGCGCATCAGCGCCAGCGCCAGTCCCAATGGCACGGCCAGCGCCAGGGTAATGGCGAACAAGCCCAGCGTGAGCTTGGCCCCCTCCATCATCGGGGGCAGCAGTGTAAGAACGTAGTCCATGCGGAAACGAAAATGCCAGCACGCCTCCGGCGCGCTGGCTGGGTTTTTTCTGCTTACTTGCTGACTTCTTGTTTACTTCGTGATATCCGCGCCGAACCACTGCGCCGAGATCTTCGCAGCCGTGCCATCCTGCTTCATCGCCGCCAGCGTCTTGTTCAGCTTCTCGAGCAGCTCCGCGTCATCCTTGCGCACGCCCACGCCATAGTCTTCCGTGCCGAAGTTCTCGTCCAGCACGCGGTACTCGTTGGGGCGCTTGCTGGCCAGATAGCGGCCCACGACCTCATCCACGACGACGGCGTCGAGGCGGCCGGTCGACAGGTCCATGAGCGCGGTGACGTTGTCGCCAAACGTCTTCACGTCCTTCAGGCTCGCCGCCGTCTTTTCGTCCTTCTTGATGGCGTCCACGGCGCTGCTGCCGTCCTGCGCACCTACGATCTTGCCGGCCAGTTCTGCCTTGGTCTTGATCGGCGAGTTGGCCGTGACCATGATGATCTGGTGATTGGTCATGTACGGCGCGGTGAAGCCGATGTTCTTCTTGCGCTCGTCCGTGATCGTCAGGCCGTTCCACAGCACGTCCACGCGCTTGCCGTTCAGTTCGGCTTCCTTGGCGCTCCAGTCGATGGGCTTGAACTCCACCTTCAGGCCCAGGCGGTTGCTCGCTTCCTTCGCCATGTCGATGTCGAAGCCGACCAGTTCGTTCTTCTCGTTGCGGAAGCCCATCGGCGGGAAGTTATCGTCGAGACCCACCACCACGGTGGTGGCAGCGGCAGCAGCCGGTTGGGCAGTGGTATCAGCCTCTTTCTTGCCGCAAGCGGCGAGCGTGACGAGACCGGCAATCATCAGGAGTGCAGCGATTTTTTTCATTGGGATCGTGTGCCGAGGAGGAGTGGAATTTTTTTCAAGGCCGATACGATACCAGCGTGCGCCCCGTCACCCCGGGAAAACTACGATTTTCTGCGAATACTTGTGGCGCTTGACCGACTTTACGCCGATCTCGTTTGATCCATGGCGTCTGGCGAGGCTTACCCCGTTGGCATGCCTCAGGCAATGTGTCAATCGTTCGAAACCCCATTTTTTCACACTTGCCTATCGGGGTTTTCCCCCAGAATCGGCGAAGGCTGCGTTACACGCACCTCGCCGCCAAGGCCGGCGTGAAGGTCTCCACCGGCTATGAAGTGCGGTCGATCACGCGCAACGAAGATGGCACATGGCGTGTGTCCGCGTTCGATACCCGGGACGGCACGAAAATCCAGACGGTCGATGCCGCGAAAGTATTTATCGGCGCGGGTGGCGCAGCTCTGCCGCTGTTGCAACTGTCCGGCATTCCCGAGGCGAAGCAATACGGCGGCTTCCCGGTCGGCGGCGAGTTCCTGGTCTGCGACAAGCCCGAGATCGCCGCGCGCCATCTGGCCAAGGTCTACGGCCTGGCGGATACCGGCTCGCCCCCGATGTCGGTGCCTCACCTCGACACGCGTGTCCTCGACGGCAAGAAGGTCATCCTGTTCGGACCGTTCGCCACATGGTCGAGCAAGTACCTCAAGAATGGCTCGTACTTCGATCTGGTCAAGGCCACCACGCCGTCGAACATCGTGCCGCAACTGCAGGTCGGCGCGCACGAATTCGCGCTGGTGAAGTATCTGGCGGAGCAGTTGGCCTTGTCGCGGGACGAAAAGATGGCGGCACTCCGCCACTACATGCCCGAGGCGAAAGACGCTGACTGGCGCCTGTGGGAAGCCGGCCAGCGCGTGCAGATCATCAAGAATGACCACGAGAAGGGTGGCGTGCTCAAGCTCGGTACCGAAGTAGTCGTGTCTGCGGACGGCTCCGTCTCCGCACTGCTGGGTGCTTCGCCGGGCGGCTCCACATCGCCGGCGATCATGCTGTCGCTGCTGGAACGCGTCTTCGCAGACCAGATGAAGACGCCGGCATGGCAGCAAAAAATCCGCGAGATCGTGCCCAGCTACGGCAAGACGCTCAATGAGAACCCGCAGCTTCTGGCAACGGAATGGGCCACCACCGCCGAAACCCTGCAACTGGCCATCGCCCCGCCCAGCCTCGACGGCTTCGTCCCGTCCACCGCCCCCACAACGACGCCGGGCGTGGTGAAGAAGGTGCCGGATATGGCGCTGTAAGCGCTGTAGCGGGTTCGCTCTCTCTCTCCCGCCGGTTTTCTCCCCTCTCCCGCGAAGTGGGAGAGGGGTTGGGGGAGAGGGCCAGCGGCTCTGCTTGCCGACCACCTCGCATTTTGCACCACCCTGCCCTCTCCCCCGCCCCTCTCCCGCGCGCGGGAGAGGGGAGAAAATCCAGGGGTCAGTCATATGCTGCGAGCTCGCTTGCTCTACCAATTCGCCCCACCCGCCATCCGCTTCCGTCGCGCCTGTTCCTTCTCGCTCGGTTCGATCGTCTCGAACGTGCCTACCCGTACTTCGCCCGCGGGCACGTAGGTACTCAGCACCACCCCCGTCGTGGAGTGCAACGAGTCGACCAGCTTCAGTTCCTCCGGTCTCGCGCCAGATTCGAACAACCGCTTGCCGCGACCGAGCACGACAGGAAACGTCCACACGTTGTATTCGTCGATCAGTCCCGCGTTCTGCAGTGTCTGAATCAGGTTGCCGCTGCCGATGATCTGCAGGTCCTGTCCCGCCTGCGCCTTCAGCGCGGCCACCGCCTTGGGCACGTCGTCGCCCAGCAGCGTCGAGTTATTCCACGTGACCTGTTTCAACGTGCGCGATGCCACGTGCTTTCTCGCCGCATTGAGCGTTTGCGCGATCTCGCTATCTGCGGGCTGATAAGGCCAGTAGCCGTCGAAGATCTCGTAGGTGCGGCGTCCCAGCACCAGCTCACGGTCCTTGCCGTCGAGGCCCTTCATCGAGCGCCCCATCACCTCGTCCCAGTACGGAAAGGTCCAGCCGCCATGCGCGAATCCGCCGGTGGGATCTTCCTCGGGACCGCCCGGCGCCTGCATGACGCCGTCGAGCGATACGAAGGTGGAAGCGATCAGTTTTCTCATTCGTTGTCTCCGTTCACATTCATCGCAGCGCACTGGCCGCCATATGGATCGCGCGCCGGATGCGCGGGAACGTGCCGCAGCGGCACGCAATGTCCTTCATCGCAGCATTGATGTCGGCGTCGCTCGGTGCGCGCCGCCGCGTCAGCAACGCCGCTGCCGCAATCAACTGCGCACTCTGACAGTAGCCGCACTGCACCACATCGCATGCGATCCATGCCTTGCGCAACGCATCGGCGACGGGGCCGTCGAGTCCTTCGATCGTCGTCACGCGCGCATTGTTGATGCCCTTGACCAGTTCGCGGCATGCCGGCTTGGGTTCCTTGCCCACCAGCACGGTACACGCGCCGCAGATGCCCACGCCGCATCCAAACTTCGTACCCGTCAGACCCAGTTCGCAGCGCAACACCCACAGCAGCGGCGTATCGGGTGCCGAGTTGACCGTGACGGTCTTGCCGTTCAGAGTGACTTGCACCATTGGCACCACCTGTCTCCTTCCTGCGTGCGCTCGGCTTCCGGTAATGCCGGCGGTGCCGTCAACGGCAGACTGTATGGACGTTTGCTGGTCAGCAGCGCGACCGCGTTTGCGACAGCCGGGGCGATAGGAGGCGTCCCGGCTTCACCCACACCATGCGGCAGGTTGCCAGTGCCGGTCATGACGCGCGTGCGGATCTCCGGACATGTCTCGATATCGATCAACGGCACCTCGCTGAAATAGTGCTGCTCCACCTGTCCGTTGCGAATCGTCACCGCCTGCTGCAGCGCCGCCGAGAGTCCGAAGACGATGCCACTCTCCATCTGCTGCACCACCATGTCCGGATGAATCGCCAGCCCGCAGTCCACCACGCAGAACACGCGCGTCACACGAAATCCGGCGCTCCCCTCGCTGGCCGTCTCGCGGCGTACCTCCGCCACCTGCGCCACGATGCTGTCGAACGACACATGCATCGCCATGCCGCGCGCGAACTCCGTGCCGGATCGATCCTTCCACTTGCGCGGTTGTCGCCAGCCCGCGAAATCGATCAGCGCGCGCAACACCGCCGCATGCCGCCGATGTTCAGGCTTGCCGAGCAGCGCCAAGCGAAAATCGATCGGGTCCTTGCCTGCTGCCGCCGCCATCTCGTCGAGAAAGCCTTCCACGAAAAACGCCTGGTGCGAATGTCCGACCGAGCGCCAGTAGCCCACGGGAATCGGCAGATCCACACGCGTGTGCGCGACGCTCACGTTCGGGCATTCGTACGGGATGTCAAAGCCGCCTTCGGCCATCGTGCCATCGGGCATATGGCGTGCAAGGAATTCCGGTACGCCGTACGTACGCGGCAGCACCTGTTCGGTCACGGACTGGCTGGCCGACACCGCATGCCATGCCGCAAGGTTGCCCTCGGCATCGAGCGATCCGCTGAACTTCGCCACGCACGCAGGGCGATAGAAATCGTGCGTCATGTCCTGTGGCCGCGACCATATCGTCTGCACGGCACGGCCTTTCATCTGCGCGGCAATGACGGCGGCCTGCGCCACGTAGTCGACTTCAAGGCGCCGGCCGAAGGCCCCGCCGAGATACGCCTGATGCACGGTCACGTCGTTCACGCCGATTCCCAAGGCATCCGCCACCGCCTTGCGCGCGGCCTGTGGCACCTGCGTGGAGACCCACACCGTGGCATGCCCACCGTCCACCAGCGCCGTGCAGTTGATCGGCTCCAATGCACCATGCGCGAGGTAGGGCACGGTATAGCGCATCTGCAGCACCTTGCCGCGTTTCAGTGCTGCATCCGCATCGCCCGCCTCGTAGTAAGTCACGCGCGATGTGTCGTCGATGGCGCGCTCCAGCGTCTGCATGATGTCGGCAGTGTTGAGTTTCGCCGCCTCGCCGTGGTCCCATTCCACTGGCAGATTGCATAGTGCGCGCATGGCGATGAATGGGTTATCCGCAATCACGGCCACACCGGCCGTGCCACCGTTGTAGCCATCGACCACAAAGCAGCCATGCACGCCCTTCACATCCTTGATCGACACATCGCGTGACTTGGGGCCACCGCCTAGCGTCGGACACATCAACACGCTGGCATAGAGCAAGTCGACGGGTTGGCCCCCTTCCGTCTTTCTCGGCAGATCGGCAGGACCGATGTCGATACCGAAACGCAGGCTGCCATCGAGCTTGGCCTGGCCTTCGATCCGCTTCGGACTCTTGCCGATCAACACGTAGGCTGCCGGCGTCTTGAGCGTGGGCGAATACGGCTGTGACAAATCGCGTGCCAACGGCACAAGCTGACCGAACGTGGCGGATCGTTTCGACGCGGCGTGCGACACGACACCGGCCTTGGCTACGCATGCTTCCACCGGCACGCCCCACAGGTTCGCCGCCGCCGTGCAAAGCATCGCGCGGGCCGATGCCCCGGCTTCGCGCATCGGCATCCACAGGTCCTGGATGCTGGTGGACCCACCGGTCACCATCGAGCCAAAGTAACGCGTGGTACGACGCGCGAAGTCGCGAATGAACTCCACATGCTCGCGCGGATCGTCATCGCGATAGGGCAGTCCGTTGACGATGTTTTCGCGGTTGATATAGATGCGGTCGATGGGGGATTGCACCACGCGTACCTGGGTCCAGTCCGCATCGAGTTCCTCGGCCAGCAGCATGGCCGCACCAGTGTGGATGCCCTGCCCCATCTCGGCCTTGCTCATCACCACCGTTACGCGGTTATCCGTGCCGATGATGACCCAGCCGTTCAGCGGTATCTGCGTATCGGACGATCCAGCGGACGCGGTGCGGCTTTCCAGCCGATGGTCGGGACGAAACAACGCCCAGCCCACCGCCAGCGTGCCTGCGGCAGCAGCCCCCGCGCCGCCGATCAGAAAGGTTCTACGACTGAGCATGAAGTTCTCAGCCTCCCCCGCGTTTGACCCCCAAAGTCCCCGGAACCCTGCCTATGTGTCTCCGATTTGCAAATCGGAATGATCGTGTCTTTCGATCACCTATATTAGGTGATGTTATCGATGATCGCGAGGCGCCATTTCATGCCTGAAGCAACGCCGCACGACCCGACGCCGGCGGTGCCAGCGGATACGGCATCTTCCGTCACGGGCCGCATCGAGCTTTACACGCACGAGCCCATGGTCAACTGGCTGAGTCCACTTCAGTTGCTCATGACGGCGGTCCGCGTGGCCGTGGCGCAAATCATTGGCGCCTTTGCCGATGCGCGCGCCGTGCAGGCCGCGCTCAATCCCGCCGTGTCGAACCCACCCATGCAAGTTAGCGCGGGCAGCGATGGCGCCACCTGGGTCGACTATCTCGCGGATACCGGCGACGGCTGGCACTCTACCTATTCGATGGCGCTGTGCGTGAGCCAACCCGTGCATCTGCAAGGCGAGAACCAGGCCCTGCCACGCGCCGGGGTGCTGCTGCTTGGCGGCGATCAGGTCTATCCCACGCCGGCCAACAGCGGCTATCGCACCCGCTTTCTCGATCCGTTCCGCGCCGCGTTTCCCGCGCCCGTCCCAGCGGACGCCACGGCCAACAGCGAAATCCCCATCGTCGTACCCGATGCGCCGTTGATGGTGGCCACGCCTGGCAACCATGACTGGTATGACGGCCTGCGCGGCTTTGCCCAGTTGTTCTGCATCGGGGAACCCATCGGCGGATGGCGCACGGCCCAGCGGACGAGCTACTACGTCCTGCAATTGCCGCATGGATGGTGGATCTGGGGCCTGGACCTGCAACTCGAATCCGAAATCGACCGGCAGCAGTACGAGTATTTCAGGGGGATGCATGCAAAGCTTGCCCCTGGCGACCGCGTGGTGCTATGCACGCCCGAGCCGAGCTGGATCGACGAGATGCAGCGCGTCGCACGTTCGCAACGTCGCACACTGCCGACCATGGAAACCCGCACGCCCCGCTTCCGGAGCCTGAGCCGCATCGAGCTCTTGCTCGGTGACCATCTGGCTGTGGTTCTTGCCGGTGACATGCATCACTACGCGCGCTACACGCCGCGCACCGGCACCGATGGCCCCGAACGTTTTACCTGTGGCGGGGGTGGCGCGTTCCTGCATGGCACGCATCAGTTGCCGGAGACGCCTTCCCCGATTTCCATCGGCGCCACGCGTCAGCACTATCGACTCGCCGATTCGGTCTATCCGGACAAGGCCACCTCACGTCGTCTGCGCGATCGTGCGTGGCAACTGCCCGCGCGCAACGCCAGCTTCTGCGCACTGGTGGCGCTGCTGTATTTCCTGCTCGACTGGATACTGCACAGCGCCACGCCCCCGGCAGGCTCGATGATCGGTAGCGGCGGACTGATGGCGGCACTCTCGCAGGTGGAGGTCGGCTTCGCGCAGACTCCCGATGTCTGGCGATTGTTGCTGCGGGCGCTGGCACGCAGTCCGTCATCGGTGCTGTTCATCCTCGCCATCGTCGCGTTCTTTGCCGCCCTGGCGACGCGGGGCCCGAAGGGGCTCTTTTCGCTGGACGGACTCGCCGGTGCCTTGCACGGTTTGCTGCATGTCGCACTCGCCTTCGCGCTGCTGTGGGTGTTCACGCGCATCAACGTGCATCACTTCGGCATCCATGCCGCCGACTGGCGACTGGTGCCGTTGCTGCTGATCGAGATCCTGTTCGTGGGTGGCCTGTTGGGCGGCCTGCTGTTCGGCATCTGGATGGTGCTGGCCAATCGGCTCTGGGGTCTGCACATGGAGGAAGTGTTTTCATCGCAGGGCATCGACGACTACAAGTGCCTGCTTCGGATGCGCTTCGATGCGGACACGCTGACCATTCATCCGCTCAAGCTCGAATCGGTTTGCCGTCGCTGGTCGCTCGGCCAAGGTGTGCAGGCATTGCGGAAATTTGGCCACACGTGGCGACTGCGTGCGAATCCCGACGCGCGGGGTCCGCGCTTCGTTCCCGCCAGTGGTGAGACGCCACCGCCGATGGCGATACAGCGCATCGAGGCACCCATCGTCGTGCATCGGCATCCACAACGGACATCGCCATGAATGCCGGCGCCTACGATGCGATCGTCATTGGCAGCGGCTTCGGGGGCGCGGTGTCCGCCTGTCGATTGGCGCTGGCCGGGCGCAAGGTATTGGTGCTCGAACGCGGCAGGGCGTGGACGCCTGCTACCTATCCGCGCGACGAACACGACCCGTGGTTGTGGAGCCAGCGACGGCCGCACCGATTCAACGGATGGGCCGATATCCGCGCGTTCGACGACGTGTGGGTGATTGCCGGCGCTGGGGTCGGTGGCGGGTCGCTGATCTACGCGAACGTTTCGGTGGAGGCGTCCCCGGACACCTTCGCGCAAGGCTGGCCCGTAGATATCACTTACGCATCGCTCAAGGACTACTACGACACCGTGGGCGCGATGCTCGATGTCGCAACCGTTCCCGACGATCAGCTCAGCGAGCGCGCGTTGCTGCTGCGCGAAGGTGCCGAGGCCTGCGGCTGGAGCGAACGTTTTCGCAAGCTGCCGCTGGCCGTCACGTTCTCTCCGCACTGGCGCGCCGATTTGCACGATGCGCGCAGTGATCGTCATTCCGAACGATTCCTGAACCGGCATGGCCGATGGCAAGGAACATGCGTGCATTGCGGCAACTGCGACGTGGGGTGCCAGGTCTCGGCCAAGAACACGCTCGATCTCAACTACCTGGCGGTGGCGGTGGACCACGGCGCGGAAATCCGGCCGCTGCATGTAGTCACCCGGATCGAGCCGATGGCGCAAGGCTGGCGCGTACGCTTCGACAGGATCGACGTGGACCGCGAACGCCGGGAACCGGGCGAGGCCACTGCCACGCGCGTCATTCTCGCCGCTGGCTCCATCGGCAGCACAGAACTGCTGCTGCGTTGCCGGGACGAGCATCGCACGCTGCCCGCGCTCTCCCGGCGCCTTGGCCACGGCTGGGCGCACAACGGTGATTTCGTGACACCGGCGTTCTACGACCAGCGGATGGTGTCGCCCGCCCATGGCGTCACCATCTCTGCCGTGATCGACCTGCTCGACCGCAGTGGTCCCGGTGGCCAGTCGCTATTCGTGGAAGACGGCGGCATTCCGAATCTCGCCGGCAACTACATTCGTCGCCGGCTGCGACGTTTGCCGCGTGGAAAGCTACGCATGTTGTGGAAGGAGATCGGCGGACTGATTGACGATGGCGATCCGCTCGAACACATGATGCCGTGGTTCGGCCAGGCCGTTGACCCTGGCGATGGTCAACTGCGGCTGTGCCGCAAGTGGTATGCGCCATGGCGCCACACGCTCGACATGCAGTGGTCATACCGCGCCTCGGTGGCCGTCATCGAATCGATGATTGCAGCCCATACCCGCCTGTCGCACGCCACGGGCGGCGATCCCTGGGTGCCGCCCACCTGGCGGCTGCTGCATAACCTCATCACGCCGCATCCGCTGGGCGGCTGCAATATGGGAAACCATATCGGCGACGGCGTGGTGGATGCACAGGGCCGTGTATTCGGCTACGCCGGCCTCTACGTCATGGATGGCGCCATCGTACCGCGCCCGCTCGGGCTCAACCCCTCGCGCACTATCGCTGCGCTGGCAGAGCGGAGCGTGGCGCTGCTCCTGCGCGAATCGGGCTGAGGCGGATGAGGTCGGCAGCGGTCTGCGTTAAAATTCGTCGCCTCGCAGAATGCATCGGCATGGACAGGTGGCAAGCTCAATGGATCACAGTGACACGATGGCCGCGGAGGACGACGCCTCCCGCATCCACGAACCCCGGCTCTGGCGCGACAAGGGATGGACCGCACGGGTCATCAAGAACGAAGATGGCGACGGCTGGGCCGTCGAGATGATCCGTGATGGCAGCGCCGAACCCGCGCTCGTCGGGCCGTGGACGATGGGCCGCAACAAGGTGGACCCCAAGCCACTCGACGCCACCGCGCACCAGACACTGGTCAAGACGGCGAGCGAAGTGATTCGCCGCCACGAACAGCAACTGCACGGCCAGCTCAACAAACAGGTGACGATCGAACACGAATCCGACACCCTGGAAGTGCGGCTCGTTATCACCCCCGATGAATTCGAACCGTTCGGCACACTGACGGCCACCAACCGCTTCGGCGATACGCTCGGCACGACAACCGTCCGGCCAGATTTCAAGTTGACCCGCGACAGCGCGGCGCGCTGGGCCGAAGGTGGCTTCGGGAAGATCCGGGGTTAGACGGTGCTGTTGGTTTTCTCCCCTCTCCCGCATTGCGGGAGAGGGGCCGGGGGAGAGGGCCAAGCCGCTCAAATTCCATCAGCTTCCTGCAAGCCCTCAATCGTCCCGATTCCCCCAATGCGACGCCGCTTCGCGCATCATTTCACCGGCTTGCGTCCCGGCAACACCGGCATGGCCGGACCAAGCGCAGCCCTGACCGCCGCCTGCTCCGCAGCGGACTGATCGATATCCGCGCCGGTATCGCCCGCTTCGCTGACACCGATCGCAAGTACCACAGTGCCACGCGCCACCGGCACGGGAATGGGTGCCGACATGCCAAAGCACGGCGTCGCGCCACATGCCGCAGCGTCGCCAGCCACAGCCACGCGTGGCACAGACACCGTGGCGGCGCCGAGTTCGGCAAACGTCGCCGCGCCCGCGCTGCTCACCACGAGTTGGCGCGCCACGAGCGCGAAGGACACCGTGATTTTCGGATCGGCACCCGCAGTCCGCGCAATCGTATTGCCAGCGCGTACGTAGAGTGGCCGGAAGCGGAAGTAATCGGTGAACTTGCCTTCATCGAACCGTTGCTCGATACCGAGCACGGCCAGCAGTCCGGGACGCGACGGCGCATCACCGACGGCATACCGCGCGAAGACCACGCAACGTATCCCCCGGAATCCTGCGGCGGAGAATCCCACATCGACGCTGCTAGCATCCAGCCCCTCGCGCTGTGCAGGTGCGGATGCCGACCCGCTGCGCGCGGCTGTCATGTCGATGACATCGCGCGATGCCGAAGCGAGAAAGGCCCCCGACGCACTGGCCCCTTTGCCGGCAGACCTCGGCGCCGGTTCGACACACTGCGGCGATGCCAGCAATTCCCGCACCTGGCGATACTCGGCCTGCGACAAGATCGCCGCCAGTTCCTTGTCGGACATCCAGTCCCGATGCGCTCCCACCCAACCCTGCGCGGCCCGCTTGGGCTTGCCACTCTGCGTATCGGGCATCGGCCCCGGCTTCGGCGTCGATGTGCTGCAACCCAAGACAAGCATGCAGGCGGCCAACGGCCCGGCAATGGTCTTCACGGCGCGCTCCTTGTTCTCGATCCCCCTGACGAGACCCACAGGGTAGACAACGAATCACACGCCGGGTACCAGTCAGAAGATTGAATAGACCTGTGGATGGTAGGCAGGGGGGCTAAACCGGGCTAGGGGAGCCACGTTTTCTGCAAACAGGTCATCGCCAAAAATTGATTTTGCAGTTTCCTTGATCAGCGGCTGCTAACACGGCAAATGGACCGTTCTCAGCACATGGAATTCGGCGTAAGGTGCGACCCCGCGAGTGGTGGGATGGGCGTCACTGGAACAGGTTTGACGCCGAATACTCATCCGACGAACGGAGGTCTCGGAACATGGCGAAGGAACAGGTTGCGCGCGGAACTGGCGGGATAACGACACCACCTGCGACCCCGCACTGGGCGGTGTCATCTGGCGCTGGCTACCGCTTTGGAAGGGCGTGCGGCACTTCAGGCCATGGCCCTCTTGCGCAAGGCAGCGCCGAGGAGGTCAAACAATGAATACGATGAACCTCGCCTCCAACGTACTCGGAACATTCCGCAGCCTGCGTGACCTGGAAGACTTCGGGCACGTCTATCTTGTCGTAGATCCGCTGGCTGGAAGCACGCCTCTTGCGTACTGGGCCGAGCGTGTTCCCTCCGATAAGCAGTGGATACTCCCCTACCGACCGGCTCGCGACAGTGCGCTGACAAGTCCTCGATTGTTCTTGCTCGACGCATCGCGGGACGACGTGCTGGAGGACTCCCTGATATGCGCCGGCGCCGTCGACGACCCGCAAGACATTGCCATCCCCAACACTGCGATTTGCGGATGGCTTTTTTCTCGCGTCACGCCATTGGACCTGTCATCCCATCTCGTTACCGCCATGCAGCAGCGTAACGCGAGACGGGAGCCGGTATGCCTCCGCTACTACGATCCGCGTGTGTTGCCCCGCTTGAACGTGATCCTTGACGCCGGCCAACGGTCAAAGTTGCTTGGCCCCGTCGAATACTGGTTTGCCATGGATCGCGCCGGAACGTTTGCAAACTTGCAGACCCAGCCACCGCGTCATGGCGTCTCGGCATCCATATCCGCAACGGCAGAGCAATGGGCGTCAATCGATCGCATCGGTGCACTCAATCGGACGATCGACATTATCGAGAAACACAAGGGCGTACCACTGCCTGCGGACAAGCAGGCAGACGTGGACGTATTGCTCGTCCGCGCGGCCCGACATGGGCTGACTTCCCTGGAAGATGCCATCACGTTTGCCTTGTTCGCCTTTCTGTTCTCAAGGGACTTCGATCAGCATCCCGAGGTGATAGCGGCAATAGCGGATTGCAACAGCCAGAAAACCACGTTGTTGGAAGCACTGAAGTCGTTATCGAACGATGTCTGGCAAGACATCGCCCAGCGCTTTGGTCGTCCGGTGCCATAAACATGAGCACGCCCGAAAATATCTCCGAACTCATGGAAGAATCGGTGTTGCCAGGTCAGATGGGCGGCAGGAAGCATTGCCGATTCTGCAAGCCCAAGGGGTACACATTCCTGCCACTGCGCTATGCCGTGGTGTGCAATGCTCCGGCCGGCCAATGGCCTGACCTGGCGTCGACACTGG
Organism: Cupriavidus sp. SW-Y-13; assembly: GCF_009793345.1. Taxonomy (NCBI): domain Bacteria; kingdom Pseudomonadati; phylum Pseudomonadota; class Betaproteobacteria; order Burkholderiales; family Burkholderiaceae; genus Cupriavidus; species Cupriavidus sp. SW-Y-13. The sequence goes on along the minus strand of NZ_WHLX01000002.1, from coordinate 2,369,707 downwards.
GCGCAAATGTCACGGACAAGACCGTGGGCGAGTCGCGCTACGCCGTACGCCTGCTGCGTGAGGGCTACCTGTACGTGCTGGTCGAACGAAAGCGTGGTCCGCAATGGCAGGGCTACGCCGTCACCCCCGGCGGCATGCTGGCGCAGTTCCCGATCGGCTTTCCATCGCCGGCGCAGGTGCCATTCACGTGCGATCTGGCCACCGATGGTGTTGGCGCCTCTCTGGTCTCGATTGACCGGATCGAGGAAGTCTCGGCCATCCACATGCTGTTCTCGCCCGATATCGTGCCGGCGGCCATGCTCGAACAGCGCGCCAGGGACCGGCTCGGCATGCAGACCCTGTCCCCGAAGGGATGGAACGGGCAGGTTCACACGCTGCGGGCAAGCGAACTGACGCAATGGGTGGCCGAGTTCAAGCTGAATGAAGTCGACGCTGGCGACATCGCGGCAAACACGCTGCGACGAAAAGGACAGGTTCAGATCAATCGCCAGCTCTATCCCCTGATGGGTGGACCTGGGGTGGACGCGCCTGACTTCGACGCACACGGCCAGCGCCTCACGAACCTGATCAAAAGGCTGGAAGAAACAAAGTCACCGGCCGTGGTGCTGTGGGACCCCGTCGGCATCGCGCAGGAATTGAACCGCTCGATGCGCGCGGTCGAGGAAGACATCGAAGCGGTTATCAAACCGCAGGAATGGGCATTGCAGACTTCGTTTCGTATCGAAGGATTCAAGAACCATATCCTCACCCAACGGGTGGTGCCTCCCGGCAGCGCCGATTATGACCCGATCACTGCCACGGTGGCCCCCAACCCCGCCTATCTGCAGTGGAAGAAGAATCCGCAAGCCTGGGAACAGAACGCGCGAAAGGATGACTGGGCGCGCTACGAGTCCCGCTATGACGAAGCGGCGCGTACCAGATTGATCTCACAGTTCAACAATCAGCTCGGCTCGAAGTTCGCGGATGCGGAAAAGCGCTTTACTGACCTGAAATCGTGGATAACCAGCTCCGCGCTGCTTGACGCCCTGGATTGGTATGGCAAGAACGATGTGAATGGCGGCGTGCTGTTCGCGTATCAGGTGTCGCTGTGTACTTATGGCATGGGGATATCCAAGGGCGGGCAGGCGCTGCTGCGAGCGTGGGCCACGGATATGGAGATCAGGCGCGGCAATCTGATCAATCGTCAACTCCTGTTCAACCAGCAGGCTGCCACGGAGGACTTCAGGCGAATCGCGAAGAGTCTGCAGGGAAAGTCCGATATCGACACCGCTCACCTGCAAACGATGGTAGCGAATATTGTGGGGACGTTCGACAAGGCCGGGAGCATTGCCGCGTTGGCGGATCGCGGCAGGCTTCCACCGGGTATGGGCGGTGTAGCGGCCAAGTTCGTCGCTGGCGCCCAGCTCTGTTGCACCATCGGCCAGGCCGCCATCCAACCACTCAATGGTGCCATCACCAAGTTCTACGCGTTCCTGCTGTACCTGCGCGGCGGCGCCCACGCATTCATGCAGGGAATGACGGATATGGTGATTGGTGTGTTCAATGCCAGCTACGGTTCCAATCCAGGCGTCCACTACGACGAAGCGAATCGTATGCATCAGAAGCTCAAGGCAGCGAATCTTGATCCGAAGAACACCAACCTCGGGGCAGCACGCCTTGGGGCAGTGCTGGCGTTGATCGAACTCTGGAACCTCGGCAACAAGTTGCGCGCCGCGTCGGGCAAGGGTCTAAATACACGCGAGCGCCGGGAGTTGTACGCCGCCATGGCTGCAACTTCCGCAGCGGTTGCCATCACGAGCGCGAATCTGATGAAGGTGGTGCGCAACGGCTCGGCGTGGATCCAGCATCTGTCGCTGACCAACGGGATGCTCGGGGGGATGGCGGCGGGGCTGATGGCGGTGGAGGCGTTTGAGGATGCGACAGCGGCTCTCCTTGATGGTAGAGAGTTCGCGGCTACCGCATTGTTCGTTAAGAGCTTCCTGAACGGCGCTGCAGCACTCGGTTCGATATATGTTGGAGTGCTATACAGCGGACCTTTGTTACAAAGGGTGGGCAAGATTTTGGGGCCAAAGTTGCTTGGAAATGTCGTTGACGGGTGGGGCCAGAAAATCACCGCACATTCCCTACGGCCAATAGCACATCGCGTCCTTGCCGGTGTGGCGCTACGTACCGCAGCCGAAGCTCTGTCTGGCTTCTTTGGTTGGCTGCTAATCGGATATCAATTGAGCGACTTGATGCTCATGAGAGTACGAGACGATCCGATGCAGGTGTGGCTGACGCGATGCAATCTTCGCAAGCCAATCGAGACTTATCGAGGTCTCTTGGGAACCATGGTTCATGACAAGAGCGCTGGCAAGCCTTACGAAAGTTGGGACCAGGAAGACTATGAGTTTCAGAGCGCGATACAGGCGCTGATCCCTCACAACAGAAAGGGGGAACGGATCGGCAGACCTTTAATGCCGCACGCCGCGCCAGGAGGTCAGTGATGCTGGTCGAGGAAATCATTGCGATCGGCTTGAAGGAAGCCCCCGACGTCGATACCAGCCTGGATACCGGAGCGATGCCACATGAGGAGCGTGCTGCAGCGCGTCCGATTGCCAATGCGTCGGTATTCAAGAAGAACGATACCTATCTGGAAGTGTGCGGGCAGTTCGAGGCGCAACGTGGGATGTTTGGTTTCGCGGTTTCTGTTATTCCGCTTGGAGTGATCGGCTTTTTGAGCGATGGGGTACGCATCCTAGCGGTAAGCCTTGTAAAAGGAGTTACGGAATCGGGAGATGTCGTCGCCAGTCGAGGAGCGACCTTGTTCGTTCTAGTTCTCATGATTTTTCTGCTCAGCGCAGTGGTATGGGCGGTCAAACGGCTTGCCCTCCCCCTGCTCCGCAAAGACTACTTCACCACCCGTCGCACGCTCATCCGCTTTCATCGCGTCACTCGAAAGGTGTATGTCCATCAGCCCCCTCATGCCGGTGGCATCAACACCTACGACTGGGACGATGTCATCGCGACGCTGGACGACCACGAGCCAGAGAAAAGCAGCGGTCGGCTGATCATGGGCTGGGTCGACATGGAAGCCGCGCAAGCGCGTGGCCTGATTTTCGTGGGCCGTGCCGCAGGCAACGCTGCGCGTGGCCGCGCCTGGTGGGAATACATCCGCCGCTATATGGAGGAAGGACCCGACACGGTGCCGACACCTCGACTGCGACTATGGAAAGGCGTGTGGCCACATATGTCGCTTCTGGAAATCTTCTACCTATATCCCGAGCGGCTGTTGCATGGCGGTCCATTGTGGTGGATCTTGCTGCCTTGCCTTGCACCGATTGATCTCGCGCGTGCCGCACTACACTGGATTGCCATGCTGCTCTGCGTGGAGCCAAAGTTCCCGCCCGAGATCGAGCAAGCGGGACAAACCGTGTCAGTCGATGTCGTAGGGCGTCAGTGATGCTGGTCGAGGAAATCATTGCGATCGGCTTGAAGGAAGCCCCCGATGTCGATACCAGTCTGGATATCGGAGCGATGCCACATGAGGAGCGTGCTGCAGCGCGTCCGATTGCCAATGCGTCGGTATTCAAGAAGAACGATACCTATCTGGAAGTGTGCGGGCAGTTCGAGGCGCAACGTGGGATGTTTGGTTTCGCGGTGTGTGCGATCCCGATATGGCTTATTAGCAATTTCCTGTATTTCTGGTTTATCACAAGTGCCGATGTTATTCATCGTCTGTCTGTCAGTGGACAATCCATTCACGACGACGGTTCGAGCTCTCTCCTCGTATTTACGTCCTTGGCTCTGTGGGGGCTCGTATGGCTTTTCAAACTCGTCGCCCTCCCCCTACTCCGCAAAGACTACTTCACCACCCGCCGCACGCTCATCCGCTTTCATCGCGTCACTCGAAAGGTGTATGTCCATCAGCCCCCTCATGCCGGTGGCATCAACACCTACGACTGGGACGATGTCATCGCGACGCTGGATGACCACGAACCAGAGAAAAGCAGCGGTCGGCTGGTCATGGGCTGGGTCGACATGGAAGCCGCGCAAGCGCGTGGCCTGATTTTCGTGGGCCGTGCCGCAGGCAACGCTGCGCGTGGCCGCGCCTGGTGGGAATACATCCGCCGCTATATGGAGGAGGGACCCGACACGGTGCCGACACCTCGACTGCGATTATGGAAAGGCGTGTGGCCACATATGTCGCTTCTGGAAATCTTCTACCTATACCCCGAGCGGCTGTTGCATGGCGGTCCATTGTGGTGGATCTTGCTGCCTTGCCTTGCACCGATTGATCTCGCGCGTGCCGCACTGCACTGGCTGGCCATGTTGCTCTGCGTGGAGCCAAAGTTCCCGCCCGAGATCGACCAAGCGGGACAAACCGTGTCAGTCGATGTCGTAGGGCGTCAGTGATGCTGGTCGAGGAAATCATTGCGATCGGCTTGAAGGAAGCCCCCGACGTCGATACCAGCCTGGATACCGGAGCGATGCCACATGAGGAGCGTGCTGCAGCGCGTCCGATTGCCAATGCGTCGGTATTCAAGAAGAACGATACCTATCTGGAAGTGTGCGGGCAGTTCGAGGCGCAACGTGGGATGTTTGGCTTCGCGGTGTGTGTCATCCCGTTTGCAATGATCGGCGCTTGCATCTATGCGCTAGTTCTCTCGATCACAAAAGTTCTTCAACGCTTGTCTATGCCAGAAGATGCAGCAAGGTGGGAAGGTCTCATCCTATTCGTCACGGTTGTGTCGCTGACGCTATGCGGTCTTTTATGGTTTTCCAAATGTATCGTTCTTCCCCTACTCCGCAAAGACTACTTCACCACCCGCCGCACGCTCATCCGCTTTCATCGCGTCACTCGAAAGGTGTATGTCCATCAGCCCCCTCATGCCGGTGGCATCAACACCTACGACTGGGACGATGTCATCGCGACGTTGGATGACCACGAACCAGAGAAAAGCAGCGGTCGGCTGGTCATGGGCTGGGTCGACATGGAAGCCGCGCAAGCGCGTGGCCTGATTTTCGTGGGCCGTGCCGCAGGCAACGCTGCGCGTGGCCGCGCCTGGTGGGAATACATCCGCCGCTATATGGAGGAGGGACCCGACACGGTGCCGACACCTCGACTGCGATTATGGAAAGGCGTGTGGCCACATATGTCGCTTCTGGAAATCTTCTACCTATACCCCGAGCGGCTGTTGCATGGCGGTCCATTGTGGTGGATCTTGCTGCCTTGCCTTGCACCGATTGATCTCGCGCGTGCCGCACTACACTGGATTGCCATGCTGCTCTGCGTGGAGCCTAAGTTCCCGCCCGAGATCGAGTTCGCCGGGATCGAGAAAGGGGATTTGCAGATCATCTGCTCGCGAATGCCCTAAGGGTTTCCCCTCCCCCTGCATCCAAACCACCCCCTCCCGTGTAGAGCCTATGCAAACCCCGAAGTTTGCATCCTTTCGATGCTCGTCACCCTACCGGGAGTCCACCATGATTCGCAGCGTATTTTTCCCCGCCGCCGCCGCAGTTCTCCTTTCCGCCTGCGCCGCCAACAGCGGCAATATGTCGATGACGCCGCCCGCACCTGTCGCGGAAGCCATCCGTGTACCGGCCGGTAACAAAATGGCCATGCAGACCGTTGGCAGCGGTCAGTTGCTCTATGAGTGCCGTGTGAAAGCCAACACCCAGGCCGAACACGAATGGGTTTTCGTCGGTCCCACTGCCGTGCTGAAGGATCGTAGTGGCGCGACGGTTGGCAAGTACTACGGGCCGCCGGCTACGTGGGAATCGAGCGATGGGTCGAAGGTCACTGCTACGCAGGTGGCTACGGCGCCGGGCGGTGACGGAAACATTCCGCATCAACTGGTCAAGGCCAATCCGGCGATGGGCGCGGGCAGCATGATGGGCGTCACGTTCATCCAGCGCGTGGCCACAAAGGGTGGGGTGGCGCCGAGCATGCCGTGCTCCAGCGCCAATGTCGGGGCGAAGCAGACCGTGGGTTATCAGGCCGACTATCTGTTCTGGAAAGCGTCCTGAAATCGGCCGGGCGCCTGAAACGTGCGTTGGGCGGCTATGATGCGCCCATCGCCTCGTGACAAAGGGGCAGACCCAGGACGCCAATTTGGACACCGCTGCGCCTCGCATTCAGGATTTGTTCGATTACGCGGGCGCCCTTGCCGGTTGCGCGAAGCGTGATGCGGGGGCGCTGCGCCGCCTCTACGATCACGCCTCGCCCTATCTGCTGGGCGTGGCGTTGCGCATCGTCAGGGATCGGCAGACGGCCGAGGATGTCCTGCACGATGCCTTCCTGAAAATCTGGAACGCCGCCGGCAGCTTCGACGGCAACCGGGGCGAGGCGCGCGGGTGGCTGTTCTCGATCGTACGGCACGAGGCCCTGAACGTGGTGCGCAGTCGCTTGCGCACCGTAACGGTCGATGAGGACACCGCAGAGGCGCTCGATGCCGAGGCAGCACTGGCAGCGTACGGCGACGAGATCGATGCGGCGGAGCAGCGCGTGCTGGCGGGTCGTCTCGGTGATTGCCTGACCCAGCTCGACCCACCAAAGCGCGAGAGCATCCTGCTGGCCTATCTCGATGGTTGCTCGCATGCGGAAGTTGCCACCCGCCTGGGCGCGCCGCTTGGCAGCGTCAAGGCGTGGATTCGACGCGGCCTGCGCGCGCTAAAGGAGTGCATGCAATGAGTGCCGGCACCCCCGGTCCCGACGACCGAGAGCCAGACGATGCGCTGGATCAGCTTGCCGCCGAGTACGTAATCGGCACACTCTCCCAATCGCAACGCGAGGACGTGGAACAGCGCATGCGCTCCGATGCCGGATTCGCCGCAAGGGTGCGCGAATGGGAAAGCCGCATGCATCCGCTTACCGCACTTGCCGAGCCGGTGCAGCCTTCCGCTGCGCTGTGGCATCGCATCGCGGCCAGCGTCGGACTTCGCTCGATCAAAAAAGACAAGACAGAAAACTGGTGGAGCACACTGGCCGTGTGGCGCGGTCTCGCGCTTGGGGCATCCGCGTTTGCGGTGGTGTTGGGCGTCTTGCTGGGCTCGCAAGTCCTGGCGCCTGCGGGTCCGCGCTATGTCGTGGTGCTCGCCGAGCCGCGCGACAAGACGCCGGGCTGGCTGATCCAGGCGTCGTCCGACCGCACGTTGTCGCTGGTTTCACTGTCATCGCAAGCCGCGCCGAGTGGGCGCAGCCTGCAGTTCTGGACCAAGGCCGATGATTGGGCGGGGCCGGTATCGCTGGGACTTGTACGTCCCGGCCAGCGGCTGGAGATCCCGATCAACAAGTTGCCGCCACTGCAGCCAAACCAGTTGTTCGAGATCACGCTGGAGCCGCCCGCCGGATCACCGACCGGACGACCCACCGGACCCATTCTCTACATCGGCCGCGCGATCCGGGTCGGTTGATCGCGCCCGCTCACGCGGTTTCCGGCACCGATGGGGCAGCCTGTGCGATAGCGGTGCTGCCGGCTTCCTTTCGATGAACCAGTCGATATAGCACTGGCAGCACCAGCAACGTCAGCGCGGTTGAGGACAGGATGCCGCCGATCACTACGGTCGCCAACGGACGTTGCACCTCGGCCCCGGTTCCCGTGGCAATCGCCATCGGCACAAATCCCAGCGATGCCACGAGCGCGGTCATCAGCACAGGGCGCAGTCGCGTCAGCGCGCCGGTACGCACCGCATCGTCGAGACTGTGTCCATCCTCACGCAACGAGCGGATGAACGACAACATCACCAGTCCGTTCAGCACGGCAACCCCGCATAGCGCGATAAAGCCCACCGCCGCCGAGATCGACAACGGAATGCCGCGCAGCCACAGCGCAAGAATGCCGCCCGTCAACGCGAACGGAATACCCGTGAACACGAGCAGGCCATCCTTGAGGTTGTTGAACATCGCGAACAGCAGGATAAACACCAGCAGCAGCGCCACGGGCACCACCACCTGCAGACGCTGTTTCGCAGACTGCAGTTGCTCGAAAGTGCCGCCCCACGTGGTCCAGTACCCGGCTGGCAGCTTGACCTGACTCTGGATCGCGCTCTCTGCTTCCGGCACGAACGAGCCGATATCCCGGCCGCGCACGTTTGCACTGACCACGATCCGGCGCTTGCCGTCCTCGCGCGAAATCTGGTTGGGGCCTGGCGCCATGTCGAGCGTCGCAATCTCGCTCAGCGGAATAAACGTGGTGCGTGCATCGGCTGCGCTACCCTTCGGCAGCGGGATCGGCAACCTGCGCAGCGCTTCGATGTCGGCACGTACTGCCTCCGGCAATCGCACGACGATATTGAAGCGTCGATCCCCCTGGAAGAACAGACCCGCTTCGCGTCCGCCGATGCCGACTGCCACGGCGTCCTGCACATCGCTCATGTTCAAGCCGTAGCGCGCGGCCTTGTCGCGGTCGATGTTCACGGTCAACATCGGCAGCCCGGTGGTTTGCTCCACCTTGACCTCCTGTGCGCCTGCTATACCTTGCAGCACCGTCGCCACCTTCTTCGCGGTCTCGTCGAGCACCTCGTTGTCGTCGCCGAAGATCTTCACAGCCACATCGGAACGCACGCCCGAGAGCAACTCGTTGAAGCGAAGCTGGATCGGCTGCGAGAACTCGTACGCATTGCCGGGAATCTTGCCCGCTTCCTCGCGGATGGCCGCCAGCAGTTCGGCGTGTGTCTTCTTTGGCTTCGGCCAGTCCTTCTCTGGCTTGAGCATGACGTAGCCGTCAGAGATATTCGGCGGCATCGGGTCCGACGCAATTTCCGCCGTACCCGTGCGTGCAAAGATGCGTTCGATCTCCGGGAATTTCGCTTTCAGCGTGGTTTCGATGGTCTTCTGCATCTCGACCGATTGCGTCAGGCTCGTGGCCGGAATGCGCAGCGCCTGAATCGCCATGTCGCCTTCATTGAGGTTGGGAATGAACTCGCTGCCGAGCCGCGTGGCAATTGCCAGACAGAACACCACCGATACACCGGCGAGCGTCAGTACCACCGGCGCATTCGCCAGCGAGCGCTCCAGCAGCGGTGCATAGCGCGCCTTCGCCCACAGCATGAGCCGGTTCTCTTTCTCCGCCACGCGATTGCCGATGAACAGCGCCACCGCAGCCGGCACGAACGTGACCGAGAGAATCATCGCGCCGAGCAGCGCCAGCACCACCGTGAAGGCCATCGGATGGAACATCTTTCCTTCCACGCCCGTCAGCGCGAAGATCGGCAGGTAGACGATCATGATGATCAACTGACCGTACAGCAGCGGACGACGCGCCTCGCGCGCAGCGGCGAACACTTCCTCGAATCGCTCGGACCGTGTGAGCGGCCTGCCTTGCACCCCTTGTGCGTGCGCGAGCCGCCGCACGCAGTTTTCCACGATCACGACCGCGCCATCCACGATGATCCCGAAATCGAGCGCGCCAAGACTCATCAGGTTCGCACTGATGCGGTAGTGCACCATGCCCGTGAACGTGAACAGCATCGACAGCGGAATGACGAGCGCCGTAATCAGCGCCGCGCGCACATTGCCGAGGAACAGGAACAGGATCACGATGACCAGCACCGCGCCTTCGAGCAGGTTGTTCTTGACCGTGGCAATGGCCTTGTCCACCAGCTTGGTGCGGTCATACACCGTCACGATCTGCACACCGTCCGGCATCGTGCGGTTGATGGATGCCACGCGCTCGTCCACCGCCCGCGACACTGCGCGGCTGTTCTCGCCGATCAGCATGAACACCGTACCGAGCACCACTTCCCTGCCGTTGTCGGTGGCCGCGCCCGTACGCAGTTCGCGGCCGATTTCGACGTTGCCGATATCGCGGATGCGGATCGGCTGGCCCTGTGCCGTGCCGACGATCACGTTGCGGATATCGTCTTCCGATTTCACCTGGCCCGGCGCACGCACCAGATACTGCTCGCCCCGTCGCTCGATATAGCCCGCACCAACGTTGTCGTTGTTGCGCTCCAGCGCGGTCACCACATCGCCGAGCGTCAGCCCATACGACGCCAGACGCTCAAGGCTTGGGGCCACGAGGTACTGCTTGTCGAAGCCGCCAATCGTGTTGATTTCGGTAACACCCGGCACGGTACGCAATTGCGGCCGCACCACCCAGTCCTGCAGCTCGCGCAGATCGGCGAGCGTGTAGCGCGTGCCGTCCGCCTTGCGCGCGCCTTCATCGGCTTCCACAGTCCACAGATAGATTTCCCCAAGGCCCGTGGAGATGGGGCCCATCGCCGGCACCACGCCCGGTGGCAGGTTGCCCTTTGCCTCCTGCAGCCGCTGGTTGACCAACTGCCGCGCGAAGTGGACATCCGAGCCATCCTTGAAGATCACCGTGATCTGCGACAGCCCGTAGCGCGACAGCGAACGCGTCTGCTGCAACCCTGGCAGGCCGGCCATCACGGTTTCGAGCGGATACGTCACGCGCTGCTCGGTCTCCAGCGGGGAATATCCAGGGGCCGAGGTGTTGATCTGCACCTGCACATTGGTGATGTCGGGCACCGCATCGATGGGCAAGCGTGAATAGTTGTAGACACCGAGCGCGGCCATGGCAAGCACGGCCAGCAACACCAGCCATCGCTGCTCGATGGCGAACCGGATCAGACGTTCGAACATGGCGTGCTCCCGGTTCAGTGGCTATGCTCGGCGCTGGACTTGCCGAGTTCGGCCTTCAGCACGAAGCTGTTGGCCGTGGCGATGCGTGCGCCGGCATCGAGTCCTTCCACGATTTCGACGATCTTGCCGTTGGTGCGTCCGACCTTCACGGCGCGCATCGTGAATCCGTCCGGCGCCGAGAGGAACACCACGGTCTTCCCTTCCACTTCCTGTATGGCATCGGCCGGTACGGCAACGGGCACGTCCACGGCGGCACCGATCACGCGGACCGTGACGAACAAGCCCGGACGCCATGCCATTTGCGGATTGGTGAGCGTCACGCGCGCCTTGGCGGTGCGCGTCTGTTCACCGAGCAGCGAGCCCACATACGACACCGTGCCCTCGGCCTTGCCATCGAACGCGGTCGAACGAACCTCGACCTTCGCGCCAAGCCGCACCCGGTCGAGATCCTGCGCCGACACCACGAACTCCGCCCATACCGCCGAGAGATCCGACAGCGTGAAGACGTTCGTGTTATCCGCCACGGCCTCGCCCAGCGAGATGTGCTTCTCCACGATCATGCCGTCGAACGGCGCGCGCAGTTCATAGCGATTCAGTGCCGACGAACTGGTCGATGCGCCCACCGCCGTCAGTTTCTGCTGCGCGTTCTGCACCGCGATCTGCGCCTCCTGCAGCGCGTTGCGCGCCACGAGGTAATCCTGCTCCGCGGAAATCTTCCCTTCCCAGAGCTTCTTTTCCCGATCATGCGTGGTGCGTGCCAGTTCCAGGCGCCGCTGCGCCGCCAGCAGCTCGCTGCGCTGATCGGACAGCGTGGTGCTGGCGAGCACGGCAAGCACCTGTCCTTTCTTTACCTGCTGCCCGATGTTCGCGGGTACGCTTTCGACTACCCCTGCGAGCCGGGGCACAACGTGCGCAGTGCGATCCTCGTTGAAGCGGATTTCGCCGGGAAATTCCACGCCCGATGACACCTGCGCCGGGCCTGCCGCCGTCACGACGATGCCTGCCTTGGCTACCTGCTCGGCAGTCAGCGCGATCTTGCCCGGTGTCTCAGCGACTTCCTTGCGTTCGCCGTGATCCTTGTGTCCCTTCTCTTCCTTGCCGTGCTGCGCCTTGTCGTCGTGCTTCTCGTCGTGCGCGTGCTCCTTCTCGTCATGCGCATGCTCTTTCTCGTGTGCATGCTCCTTCTCGTGCGCATGCTCGTCGTCGTGCCCGCCGCTACTGCCGCCGATGTTCGTGAACAGCGCAGCGCCAGTGGCGAGCGCCCCTACCAGGATGATTGCCGCGATGGCGGTCTTTTGCTTCTTCGTGATTGCCATGATGAATTCCGTCTGAACGTACGCCGCGTTAGTGTCCGAGGATGCGATCGATCGTCGTCGCGGACTGGTAGGTCTGGCCCAGCACGCCGAGATAGCGGATGCGAGCCTGGAACAGGGTGCGCTGCGCGTCGAGCACATCCAGATAGCTGAACTTGCCTGCATCGAAACCGATGGTCGCCGCGTGGAACGCCTGCTCGGCAGCGGGCAGTACGGTGTCCTTGAGCGTCCGCGCCGAATCCCGCGACACGGAAAGCTGGTTCGACGCCTGCAGCAACGTGCGCGATAGCGCGATGCGATTGGCGAGATACTCGTCCTGCGCCTTGTCCGCCTGACGGATCGCCTGATACAGGTTGCCCTGGTTGCGGTCGAATAGCGGCAAGGGAATCGCCACGCCGATGACCGCCATATTGCGGTTGGCATCGTTGTCGCGCTTGGCGCCGAGGCTCAGCGTGAGGTCGGGATACTGGCGGCTACGTTCCACGCCCACCACCGCCTCGCGCCGATCCAGTTCCGCGCGGCTCATCACCACGAGCGGCGAGTCGTCGAGCGCCTTCTGCAAGGCGGCCGGTGCGGGCCGGGATGGCAACGCATCCAGATCGCCCTGTGCTTCGGAGAATTGCGGCGCCGTGTTGCCCCAAAGTGCCGACAGCGACTGACGCGCCGACATCAGGCTCGCGGTGGCTTCGGCCAGTTCCAACTCGGCATTGGCCTGCTCCACGCGCGCCTTGGTCTCGTCGACCGGTGAAATCTTGCCAGCCGCCACACGCCGCGCCGCCGCCTGCGCGCCGCGCCGCGCGATATCTGCCGATCCGTTGGCGAGCTTCACGCGCTCCTGCGCAATCAATACCGAGAAGAACGATTCGATAACCTGCGCGCGGATATCGGCGCGGACACTCGCCAGACTGGCCTGCGCTACCTCGCGTGCGCGTTCTGCCGCGCCGATGCGCGCGGAGCGCTTGCCACCCAGTTCAATGGGGATATTGGCCTGCGCGGTAGTGCTGCGCGTCGACTTGCGCGTGTCTTCCATGCTTGCCGAGATTTCCGGATTCGGAATCGTACGGGCCTGCATGATGCCGCCCTCGGTGGAGTCCAGCTCCTTGCCGGCCGCCGACAGCGTAAAGTTGCTGGCCGCCGCCAGCGAGAGCGCGGCATCGAGGCCGAGCGGTCCGGCACCTTCCACGGGGGAGGCGACGGATACGTTCGCGGGCGCCTGCGCCATCGCAGGCATCGAGATCAGAAACGGGCTATGAAATACGGCCGCCAGCCCAAGCGGCGTGAGGATTCTTCGCATCGAATTGCACCAGGAAAAATGACTGGGAAATTCGGCGAAACGACTCGGAATTGTGAAGGGTGCGTCTCGCCGTTAAACGAGACGAAGCCACTGCGGACGATCCGGCGCGGTGGGGCCGCGCGAAGAGAAGGGCCAGACGTGCGGGGGAATGCTCACGTCCTGGAACCGCGCATCTCCGCTATCCACGAACGTGCCAAAGGCCAGCGGGACCGAAACGATGTGGCAGACGCCACAGTCAGTATCGGCAACCCCGGCCTTTTCCTTCTCCGAATCCCCCTGCGCGGCCTGATGACGATGATCGTGATGTCCGAGATGCCACGACGCCACTGCCGATTCGTGCTGGCAATAGCGAGCCGCTGCCGCCCAGGAAAACTGGAACGGCAAAACGAGCAACAGACAAATCAGAAAAAATCGACGCATCCAGCTGGAGGTTTGAGAAGAGGGTCGGCGCAAGGATACCGCAATCCGGATACCCGCCGCATTACGATATGGCGACAACCGCGCGCCTCAAGGGCTACACAGCCAGTCGCGGCGCCTGCGTGCGCGAGCGCAGCGCAAAGCCGATCTGGATCGCACCCACGGTCAGCCCCAGACCGGCGCCGATCTTCCATGCCATCGAATAGTTCGACATCAGGTCGTACAGCCATCCGCCGCCAAAAGCGCCGATAAAGCTGCCAAGCTGATGGCTGAAGAATGCCACCCCGGCGATCATCGCCTGCCACCGCAGCCCGAAGGTCTGGGCGATCCACCCTTGCACCAGCGGCGACACACCAAGCCAGAGAAATCCCATTACCGACGCGAAGACCATCGTGCTGCCGGGCGTCGGCAGGGTATGGAAGAACCAGATGAATCCGACCGACCGGAGCATGTAGATGCAGCCGAGCAGCAGCAGCTTGTTCACGCGTCCGCCGGCCCATCCGAAGAACAGGCTGCCCAGTACATTGAACCCGCCGATCAGGCCCAGCGCCTGCGCGGAGAGCATGGGGTCCATGCCGCAGATATCGAGATAGGCAGGCAGGTGCGTGGTCAGGAACACCAGTTGCATGCCGCAGACCGTGTAGGCGAACGCCATGACGAGGAAAGGCGGATGGCGCAGCGCGCTCATCAGCGCCTGGCGTCCGCTCTGTTCTGCCTGTCGGGCATCGAGCGGCGGGCGCGATTTGTCGACACGACCCGCTGCCCATGCGGCGGGCAGCATCACGAGCGCCAGCACGACGAACGCTGCCACGCCCATGCGCCAGCCCCAGTCCTGCGTGATCGCCTGGCCGATTGGCGCAGCGAGCATCGCACCCAATGATCCGGATGCGGACACGAAGCCCAGCACCATGCTGCGCATCTGTGGCGATACGGCGCTCGACGCTGTGGCCATCGCCATGGCTGTGCCCGTCGTTGCCATGGCGGTGCCGATCAGCAATCCGGCACCGATGATCACGAACAGCAGCGAATGCGCGGACGCCAGCAGCACAAGGCCCAGCAGATACAACGCGGAACCACCGACCATCAGCGGACGAAACCCGACGCGCACCGCCAGCGCACCGGCAATCGGCTGCAGGATGCCCCATGTGAGATTCTGGATCGCTACGGCAATGGTGAAGTCACCCACCGAGATTCCGACGTCACGCGTCAGCGGCGGCACGAAGATTCCCAGGCTTTGTCGCAGGCCCATGGCGAGGGACAACATCACGGATGCGCCAATGAGAATAGGCAACACGGGGCGCAGGGAAGACAGCCGAGACATGACGGGAAGCTCCGTGGGGGCGGGGCGGAATGCGAAGTTCCCGATTTTGCAGCAAATCGCGTAGATGCGTTATTGGCGACAACGCGTAGGGGGTGTTGCCTGGCAGTATGGAACGCGGATTTTGACTTTCTCCCCTCTCCCGCGAAGTGGGAGAGGGGCGGGGGAGAGGGTTTGCAGTGCAAATTGAGACGTGTTGGTGATTGCACCGCCGGCCCTCTCCCCCAACCCCTCTCCCGCATGGCGGGAGAGGGGAGCAAACCGTAGGGGAGCGCATAGCGACGGGCGAAGGTAAAACTCACCCGCCCCGCAACACCGTCCTGAATCCAATATGCGAAGTCGGCAGATCCCGTTCCGCGGGCTCCCTCGCCGATGCGCGATAGCGAACACAAAAATCCGGCGCGCAGAGGAACGACCCACCCTTGATCACTGCCATCCGCGTATCGCGAGCCCTGCGCGTCGATTGCGCGGCCACATACGCCGTATCCCCGTTCGCGTGCGACTGGCGCGGCCCGGTATAAACATCGCCCGTCCATTCCCACGCATTCGCAATCATGTCGTAGAGCCCGAACGCATTGGCCATATAGCAACCCACCGGCGCCAAACCATCGAAGCCATCCTTCGCGCTATTCAGCGTCGGAAAAATGCCCTGCCAGTAGTTTGCAGTGGGCACACCGTTGGCATCGTTCGGCATCGTTTCCAACGCAGGCCCGGATTCGCCGGCTTTTGCTGCGTACTCCCATTCATCCTCGGTCGGCAGATCACGACCGAGCCACGTTGCATAGGCGCGCGCATCAGCCTGCGTCACCAGTGTGACCGGCTGATTGTCCTTGTCCTCGATCGATGACGTCGGGCCCGAAGGATGTCGCCAGTCCGCGCCGCGCACCATCGACCACCATGCGTAGGGGCGCGATTGCAGTTCTTCGCCGCTCGGCTTGTGAAAGACCACGGCTTCACCCGCGCGCTCCGCATCGGTGACATAACCCGTGGTCTTTACGAACGCGGTGAACTGCGCGTTGGTGACTTCCGTGCGGTCGATCCAGAAATCGCGCACGCGGACTTTGCCCGCTGGTCTTTCATCAGGATAGCCGAGCGTGGTGCCCGGTACGTACTCGCCGCCGCGTACATGTGCCATGCCGGCCGTGCGCGCCTTGCGCCAACCCTGTGGTACGCCACTGTAGCCCGTGCACTGGCCGGGCGTGCCAAGCGGAGCCGAAGCATGCAACGGTACGGCGCGCACGGCAAGCGTGGCCGCCGCCCCCACGGCGAACGCGCCAAGCACCACCCACGCCACTGTTTTTCTCATCGCACACTCTGCACCGGATGACAGGAAGACCGCCATGCTAAGAAGCCACGCGCGCGCCACTAACGAATGATTTCGGCTATCGATATTCGTGCAGCGCAGCACATCTCGCGCTTGACGCCCGTGCGCGGCACGCTATATAACGACGGCGTGGGTAGAAGCGGTCGATTGAACAGCAGCGGCGCAATGCCGTGACGTTCATCTGGAGATTGCTCACTGACGGAGTTCCTGTCAGTGGCGCGTTCGACCAGGCCGGTCCCACCTCCCTGACACGACTCCCTGTCTTTCACCAGAGTCATCGTTAGGGGATCTCAATGATCATCGACACCAGCTGTTATCCGACCAACCTGGTCGACCTGGCCTGGCGGCACGACGGCGATCCGTTCACCGGCGAGCGTCTCATCCAGATGATGGATGGCCCGTTCACGATCAATGGCAAGCCACGCCGCATCGACAAGGCGTTCATCCAGCCGCCGCAAGGCAACACCATCTACACGTACACCGATGGCGAGAAATCCGGCGCCGAATCGATCGACGCGTACATGGGCTACACGCGCGAGATGGTGGCGAAATATCCGGACCGTTTCATCGGCTGCTTCGTCTACAACCCGCGCTGCGGCGTGCAGAACGGCGTCAATGCCATCGAGCACTACGTGAAGCACCTGGGCTTCAAGATGGTCCAGTTCCAGGCCAACATGCACGCCTACCGCCCGGACCGCGCGCTCGACTGGCTGCGCCCCGCGCTGCAGAAATGCGCCGAACTCGGCGTCATGGTCAAGCTCCACACCGGCGACGGACCCTACAGCATTCCCACGGAATGGGTGCCGATGATCAAGGAGTTCCCGACCGTGAACTTCATCATGGCTCACTTCGGTGTGCAGACCGGTGGCGTGTACTGCTTCGAGCCGTTCCAGATGGCCATGGACATGCCCAACGTCTATTGCGAATCCGGCTGGTGCCTGCAATCGCGCATCGTCGAGTTTGCCAAGGTGCTGCCGAAACACAAGATCCTGTTCGGTTCCGATACGCCGCCCAACGAGCCCGGCATGTGGCTGCGCCTGCTGGAAGTGCTCTGCTTCGAGCCACCGCAAGGGCTCAATCTCGATGAGGACACGCTCGAGGACTACCTCGGCAACAACGTCGCCCGCATGATCGGCCTTGAGCCGACGCCCGTACCGCGCACGCTGGAAGAAGCGAAAGCGCGCCTGGCTGCATGACGTTCCCACGCAAAACGAGATTTCGACGGAGCACACGAACATGATCATCGACACCCATCTGCACCCCACCAACCTCGTGGACGAAGCATGGCGGCATACGGGCGAGCCCTTCAACGGCGAGCGCATGCTCAAGATGATGGACGGCCCCTACATGATCAACGGCAAGCCGCGCCGCATCGACATGGGCTTTATCCAGCCGCCGCCCGGCAACACGGGTTATCGCGACGGCAATCGCCGCGGCCGCGAAGGTATTCGCGACTACATGGCCTACGTGGCGAGCCTGTGCCAGAAGTACCCGGATCGTTTCATCGGCAACTTCACGTTCAATCCACGCTGGGGTCCGGAAGAAGGCGCGCTGGAACTGGAGTTCCATATCAAGGAGTACGGCTTCAAGATGCTGAAGCTGCACGCCAACATGCACGGCTATCGCCCTGATCGCGCGCTGGACTGGTTGCGCCCGGCGATGAAGGTCTGCGCCAAGTACAACATCGTGGTGCTGATTCACACCGGCGACGGTCCGTACACGATTCCGACGATGTTCTATCCGGTCATCCGCGAGTTCCCGATGGTCAATTTCATCATCGGGCATTTCGGCATCCAGACCGGCGGCAACTATTCGTTCGAGGCGTTCTGGATGGCGATGGATACGCCGAACGTGTACTGCGAATCGGGCTGGTGCTTCCAGTCACGCATTGTCGAGTTTGCGCGTCAGTTGCCGCGCGACAAGATCGTGTTCGGCACGGATACGCCGCCGAACGAGCCGGGCATGTGGCTGCGCGAGCTGGAGATGCTGTGTGGCCCCGCGCCGCAGGGCATGGATCTCGACGAGGACGGGCTGGAAGACTACATGGGCAACAACATCGCGCGACTGGTGGGAATCGAAACCACCGCACCGCCGAAGACGCAGGAAGAAGCCCAGGCACGTCTGAAGGACACCTACGCCAGCACGCGCTGATATGCGCTAAGCATGCGCTGATATGCATCGATAAGTAACTCCCGTCTGGTCACGCCCTGCGCCGCTTCATGCGACGCAGGGCGCGGCAACGGTATTGGCCTTTCCTTCTGGAGCCATGCCATGACATCCTCATCTTCTTCCGGTTCTTCCGGCCCGGTGTTCGAAGACACCTCGCAGGATTTTCACAGTTTCCTCGCGGCGTATCGTGCGGCATTCCCCAACGATGTATTGACCGTGCGCGAGCCCGTGAGCGCCGACCAGGACCCTACTGCGCTGGTGTGGGCGCTGGCCGCGCAGGATCGTCATCCGATCGTCGTGTGCGATCAGGTGAGCGGGCTCGGAGCGCCACTCGTCACCAACCTGTTCGCATCGCGCGAGCGCGTGGGTCGCATGCTCGGCGGCGTATCGCCTGCGGGAATCCATGCCGAGTATCAGGCGCGCAGCCGACGCGCGATGCCGCCGCGCGTCCTCGAATCCGGCGCGGTGACATCCATCGTGCAGGAACAGGTCGATCTCACAACGCTGCCGACGATCCGCCATTTCGCATCGGATCGCGGGCCCTACATCACCAATGCGATCCTGATTGCCGAAGATCGTGAACTCGGCTTCGGCAATGCAAGCTATCACCGCTCGATGCTGCACTCGCCCAACGAGATTGCGACGAGCCTGCATTCGCGCGGCCATCTGTGGCGCATGTTCCAGCGTGCTGTCGAACAGGGGCGGCCGTTGCCGGTAGCGATGGTCATCGGTGCGCACCCGCTGTTCATGCTCGCCGGTGCGGCACGCCTGCCATACGGCGTAGACGAGCGCCACGTCGCGGGCGGACTGTTCGGTGCACCGCTCGACGTCGTGCGCACGCCGCGATACGGCATTGCAGTGCCGGCGCACGCGGAGTTCGTGCTCGAAGGTGTGCTCGATCCCACCGCGCGCGTGGAGGAAGGACCGTTCGGCGAGTTCACGGGTTACTCGTCGGATCGCTCGACCAACAACCTGTTCCGCGTGGAAACCGTGATGCGGCGCAGCGATGCGTGGCTCGTGGATGTGGTGGGTGGCAATTCGGCCGAGCATCTGAATCTCGGCCGCATTCCGCGCGAGTCGGAGATGGTCGAGAAGCTCAAGGAACGCTTCCCGTCCGTGACCGCCGTCCACTATCCCAGTTCGGGCACGCACTTCCATGCCTACGTGGCGCTGCGGCAATCGCGGCCCGGCGAAGCCCGGCAGGTGATGCTCGGGCTGCTTGGCTGGGACCCGTACCTGAAGACCGTAGTGGCCGTGGACGAGGATGTCGATATCACGCGCGACGAACAGGTGCTCTGGGCCATGGCCACACATCTGCAGCCGCATCTCGACGTAGTCGTAGTCGATGGCCTGCCCGGCAGCGCGCTCGATCCTTCCGCATCGGGTGCGGGCACCACATCGCGCATGGGACTCGATGCCACGCGCGGGCCAAACTTCGACGGCATCCGCGCGCAGATCGGCACGGACGCCATGGCACGCGCGGCGGCGTCGCTGGCCCGTATCGATCCGGGAAAACACTGACCCGGACGTTCGGAAACGTACACAAGTACGGCGCCCTGCGGCATTGATCGTCTAACCCGATCGAATCATCCGCTGCGCCCCATTTACCCCATGTCCGGCGGCTGGCATGCTGCCCCAAAGACAATACGCAGGTGGCGAGAGACGTGGCATAGACCACGGGGGGCGGCAACTGTGGCTCCTCCTCCGACCAACCATGCGGGGCAGTTCCGGCCTGGAAGACGAAGGAGACAGCATGACCCCCCAACACACCTCGCGCAATGTCGCTCCGGTGCATCCGGTCGATGAAGTCCTGCCCCCGCTACGCCTGGCCGCGCTCGGCCTTCAACATGTGCTCGTGATGTATGCGGGCGCCATCGCCGTGCCGCTCATCATCGGCGGCGCACTGCATCTTCCCAAGGACCAGATCGCGTTCCTGATTGCAGCGGACCTGTTCTGCTGCGGATTGGTGACGATGATCCAGAGCATCGGCGTCTGGAAGATCGGCATCCGCCTGCCCGTGATGATGGGCGTGACGTTCACAGCCATCGCACCGATCATCGCCACAGGATCGAATCCATCGCTCGGCCTGCCAGCCGTGTTCGGTGCGGTAATGGTCGCAGGCATCTTCACGCTGATCGCGGCGCCCTATGTCAGCAAGATGATCCGCTGGTTTCCGCCCGTGGTGACCGGCACGGTGGTGCTGGTCATCGGCATCTCGCTGATGCGCGTCGGCGTGAACTGGGCTGCGGGTGGCAATCCCACGCTCAGCACGCCCACCGGCCCGGTGCCGAATCCCGCATACGGATTGCCACTGCATATCGGCATCGCCACGGTCGTGCTGCTGACCGTGCTCGGCATGATCGCGTTCTTTCGCGGCTTTCTCTGCAATATCGCGGTGCTGATCGGCATTACGGTCGGGTTCGTCATCGCCGTGGCAATGGGCAAGGTCAGCTTCACCGGCGTGCATGCGGCAGACTGGGTGGCGTTGATCACCCCGTTCCACTTCGGCTGGCCGACTTTCGACCTGATGACGGCCGTTACGCTCTGTGTGGTGATGGTGGTCATCATGATCGAAGGCGTGGGGCAGTTCCTGGCGCTCGGAGAGATCGTCGAACGGCCCGTCACGCCCGACGATCTCGCACGCGGCCTGCGCGCCGATGGCGTGGGTGCGTTGGTGGGCGCGGTGTTCAACACGTTCACGTACACGTCGTATGCGCAGAATGTGGGACTTGTCCAGGTCACCGGCGTACGCAGCCGCTGGGTCTGCGCAGCGGCGGGCGGCATCCTCGTGGTGCTGGGCTGCCTGCCGAAGCTGGCGTTCTTTGCTGCATCTATTCCGACCTATGTGCTCGGCGGTGCGGCGCTGGTGATGTTCGGCATGGTGGCTGCCACGGGGGTACGCATTCTCGGGCACGTGGACTTTGTCGAGAACAAGAAGAACGCGTACATCGTGGCCGTGAGCATCGCACTCGGCATGATTCCGCTGGTGGCGGACAAGTTCTTTGCGCAGTTGCCCGAGCTTGCAGCGAAGTTCTGCCAGAACGGGATTCTGTTGGGGACGTTGAGTGCGGTGTTGTTGAATTTGTTGTTCAACGTGCGGGGGGAAAGCGCACCGCAGATGATGGGGAAGAAGATGGCTTGAGGTTGAACCCCTCTCGGTTTTCTCCCCTCTCCCATGCAATGGGAGAGGGGCGGGGGAGAGGGCGGGCGGTTCTGCTTGCCGATATCGCAGTTTGAACTGCTGGCCCTCTCCCCCGACCCCTCTCCCGCCTTGCGGGAGAGGGGAGCAACCGAGCGGGAAACTACGACCTCCCCATCTCCCCCCGATGTCGCATCAACAACTCCCTGAAGCTCTGCGCCGGCGGAGACAGCGATCTGTCCGCGTGCGTCAGTAATGAAATCTCGCGCGAGATCACCGGGTCTTGCGGCATCACCGTCACCAGTCCAAGCGACGACGTCAACCGCGTCACTGCAGTACTCATCACCGCAATCCCGAGTCCCGCATCGACCATGCCCACCATCGTCAGCGGCAGCGACACCTCATGCACGCGCGATAGCGTGATGTTGTGCGTGGCGAGCGCGGCGTCGAGGCAATCGCGAATCGGGTTGCCGCGATGGGGACCAATCACGGGCAGCTTCGCCACGTCTTCCCATTTCAATTCGCGGCGGCGCGCGAGCGGATGGCTCGGCGGCATCACGATGACGAATGCGTCGGACGAGAGTCGGTGCGCAAGGAGATCGGGCTGACCCTCGGGAATCGTGCCGATGCCGCAATCCACCGCGCCCGCGCTGACCATGCGCGGCACTTCATCCTCGGCCACGTCGTGCAGTTCCACCTTGACGCCCGGATGTCCCACGCTGAACTCGCGGATAAAGCGCGGCAGCATCAGCGCGGCCTGGATCGATGACGCGGCAATCGACACGCGTCCGCGTCCCAGCGTGCGCAGTTCGACGGAACTGTCGAGCACGCTGTCGATATCGGCAACGGCCTTGCGCACCATGGGCAGCAGTTCCGCGCCGGCCTGCGTGATCTGCATGAGCCGTGTATGGCGATCGAACAGCTTCAGACCCAGATGTGTTTCGAGTTCGTGGATCAATGCACTGATCGACGATTGCGACAAGTTCAGTTTTTCGGCGGCGCGCGTGAAGTGAAGTTCTTCGGCCACGGCGATGAAAGCGCGTAGCTGGCGCAGCGAAACGTTCAGGTTTGCGGGCATGTCTCCCCTGCTCTGTTGCTCTGTTGTATTGGCGATGGCAGTCGATTCAGAGGGTAACACGATCAATAAATCCGATTCCGGGCATTTACCGATGGGAGTCCACCAACCATCATCCAGGGACGGCCAAGCGTTCCTGGCATCGCCACTCGCGCACGGGCCAACGGCATTCCACAGGAGTGAAGATGAGAGCGTTTGAATACCTCGAACCCGCCACGCTGGCCGAAGCCTCTGCGCTGCTGCAGCGCTGCGGTGGCCGCGCCAGCGTACTGGCCGGCGGCACCGACCTGCTCGTGCAGATCAAGGAGTCGCATCGCCAGCCCGCACACGTCATCAACATCAAGAAGATTCCGGGCATGGATGTGCTGTCCTTCGATCCCGCCGAAGGATTGCGCATTGGCGCACTGGTGACCACGCGCGAAGTGGAAACCAGCTACGCCGTGCGCCGCCACTATGCGGGCCTGGCGCGCGCCGTGACGGACTTCGCATCGATCCAGGTGCGCAATCGCGCCACCGTCGTCGGCAACGTTTGCCGTGCGTCGCCTTCCGCCGATTCCCTCGCCCCGTTGATCGCCGACCGCGCCGAGGTGCATCTCTACGGCTTGCATGGCTCTCGGTCAATGCCCGTCGAGGCGTTCGTTACGGGACCCGGAAAGACCGCACTCGGCGTGGATGAACTGGTCTCGCGTATCACGATCCCCGCACCGGCGCCGCATACGGGCAAGGCTTATCTCAAGCACGGACGTCGCGTGCAGATGGAACTGGCGACTGTGGGTGTGGCGGTGTCGATCACCGTCGAGCGCGGCCACTGCACCGATGTTGGCATCGTGCTCGCAGCGGTGGGACCCAAGCCGCTCCGCGCGACAAAGGCGGAAGGCGTGTTGCGCGGACATTCGCTGAGCGATGCCCTGATTCTGCAAGCTGCACACGCTGCGATGGAGGATGCCCGTCCGATTACCGATGTGCGCGCAAGCGCCGAATACCGCCGCGAGATGGTGGGCGTGCTGACGCGCCGCGCCATCGCCCAGGCCCTGGAGATGCTCTGATGCGCAAATTGATTGCACTCGAAATCAACGGCGAGCCGATGGAAATCGCCGTGGAACCTCACAGCACGTTGCTCGATGCATTGCGCGACGACGCCGGACTCACTGGCACCAAGAAAGGTTGCGATGTGGGCGAATGCGGCTCCTGCACGATCCTCGTCAACGGCACGCCGATGAACAGTTGCCTGATGCTCGCGCCGGAAGCCCACGGTTGCAGCCTGACCACGATCGAAGGGGTTCAGGCAAGTCCCGACACCGTGCATCCCGTGCAGGAGCAGTTCATGCGCTGCGGCGCTGCACAGTGCGGATTCTGCACACCCGGCTTCGTCGTGGCGGCCAAGGCGTTGCTCGATGCCAACCCGCAACCGACGCGCGACGAAATTCGCTTTGCCATCGCCGGCAACATCTGCCGCTGCACCGGTTACACCAAGATCATCGAAGCCATCGAGCGCGCCGCCGCAGACATGGCAGGTTTGCCCATGACGGAGGTGACGCGATGACTCATGCCGTGATCGGACATAGCGTCAAACGCACGGACCTGCTCGACAAGGTCACCGGCAACGCGAAGTACGTGGCCGATATGCCGATGGCTGGCCTGCTGCACGCGAAGATGAAGCGTAGCAACGTAGCGCACGCACGCATCGTTCGCATCGACACCTCGGCTGCATTGGCGCTGCCCGGCGTCAAGGCCGTCCTCACGCACGAGAACGTGCCGCGCGTGCTGCATGCCGGCTCTCCACACCCGCGCTCGGCATCGGTGACATGCGATCAGTACATCCTCGACGACAAGGTGCGTTACTGGGGTGAAGGCGTGGCGGCCGTTGCGGCCATCAGCGAAGAGATTGCGGCGCGTGCCGTGGAACTGATCGAAGTCGAGTACGAACCGCTGCCCGCAGCATTCACGGTGGAAGACGCTGCCGCGCCCGGTGCGACGTTGATCCACGACCGCGAACCCGGTGGCAACCTCGTGCTGCCGCCGGTACGCATCGAACGTGGCGACGTGGAGCGCGGTTTTGCTGAAGCCGACTTCATCCTCGAAGGCGAATACGAAGGGGGCCGGCCCACGCCTGCGTATATGGAACCCAACGTGCTGACGTGCCGCTGGGATGGCAATGGCAACCTGACCGTGTGGATTTCCACGCAAACCGCCTTCATGGTGCGCGGCATCATGGCCGAAGTGCTGGGCCTGCCGCTGCACAAGGTGCGCGTACTGGTCGATCACATGGGCGGCGGCTTCGGCGCGAAGCAGGATCTGTTTCAGAGCGAGTTCCTCTGCGCGCTGCTGGCGCGCGAGACGCACCGCCCCGTGCGCATGGAATACACGCGTGAAGAAACCTTCACGGGCGGACGCACGCGTCATCCCGCAAAGATCTGGCTGCGCCAGGGCTTTCGCAACGATGGCACGATCACCGCGCGCGAAGCCAAGGTGGTGTTCAATTCCGGCGCCTACGGTTCGCATGGCCCCGGCGTGACGAACGTAGGCACGGCGGCGATGGTGTCGCTCTATCGGTGCGAGAACGTCCGGCTGGAAGGACGCTGCGTCTATACCAACAGCCCGATTGCCGGCGCCTTTCGCGGCTATGGCGTGGTGCAGACCTACTACGCGCTCGACATCCAGATGGACGAGGCCGCCGAACGTCTCGGCATCGATCCCGCCGAACTCAAGCTCAAGAATGCCGTGCGGGAAGGCGATATCGCACCGTCGAATCATCCGTTGATCGGACACGGTCTCGAAGCGTGCATCGAGAAAGGGATGGAGGTGGTCGACTGGAAGGCGGCTCGCGCGCGCACACTTCAGCAACAAGGCGTGATCCGGCGCGGATGGGGGATCGGCTGCGAAATGCACGGCAGCAGCGCGTATCCCGGCATCAAGGAGCAGGGCAACGCCATCGTCAAGATGAACGAGGATGGCACCGTGGTGCTGCTGACCGGTGCTGCCGGGCTTGGCACGGGCGCGCATACCGCGCTCGCACAGATCGTGGCAGAGGAACTGGCGATTCCTTTTGATACCGTCAGCGTGGTGCACGGCGATACCGACGTGGTGCCCTGGGACATCGGCGCATTCGCGAGCCACACCACCTATATGGTGGGCCGCGCGGCGCAGATGGCTGCCACGGAAATCAAGACGCAGTTGCTGGCGCGTGCAGCAAAGCAGATGGAGGCGGAGCCATCGCAGCTTGTTATCGACAACGGGTTGATTTCGGTGGTCGGCCGCGAGGGTCCGACGCTGACCGTGCGCGAGGCCGTGATGCCACGCAAGGGACTGCCTGCTGCGCAGTTTGTCGGCACCGCCACGTATCACCCAACCAAGTCATATTCGTTCGCGGCGCATTTCGCCGAGGTCGAAGTCGATACCGAGACGGGCTTCATCACCGTGAAGCAGGTGGTGCCCGTGCACGACATTGGCAAGGTCATCCATCCGGTAGCCGCAGCAGGACAGATCGAAGGCGGCATTCAACAGGGCATTGGCCATACGCTGTACGAGGACTATCAGATCGACATGCAGACGGGCCGCTCGCTCAACGCCAACTTTGTCGACTACAAGATGCCGCTGGCGATGGACATGCCCGAGATTCGCACTGTCCTGCTCGAAGCCGCGCCCGATCCGGGCGGCCCGTTCGGCGCGAAGGGCGTGGGCGAAGATCCGATTGTCGCCATTGGACCGGCCATCGCCAATGCCGTGTTCGATGCGATTGGCGTGCGCTTCCGCCACTACCCGATCAAGCCCGAGCAGGTATTGCAGGCGCTGGCTGCGAAACGTGCGGCGGAGGTTGCAGCATGAGCACCGCGCGCCGGGTCGTCGTCGCAATCACCGGCGCGAGCGGCGCGGTGTATGGCGTGCGATTGTTGCAGGCGCTGGCGATGAACGATGACTGCGAGACGCACCTGATCTGTTCATCGTCAGGACTACTGACCTTGCATCACGAACTCGGGATGCAACGCGCGGATGTCGAACGAATCGCCGGTGTCGTCCACAACGTGCGCGATATCGGCGCCAGCGTGGCCAGCGGATCGTTTCGCTGCGACGGCATGGTGATTGCGCCGTGTTCGATGCGCACGCTCGCCGCCGTGGCGACGGGCCTCGCAGACAACCTGATCGCACGCACCGCCGACGTCATGCTCAAGGAGCGCCGCAAGCTCGTGCTGCTGGCGCGCGAGACACCGTTGCACCTCGTACATCTGCGCAACATGACCACCGTGACCGAGATGGGCGCCATCGTCATGCCACCGGTGCCCGCGTTCTATACGCATCCCCAGCACGTTGACGACATCGTCAACCACACCGTGGGCCGTGTGCTCGACCTGTTCGGCATCGATCACGCGGGCCTTGTTTCACGATGGGCCGGCATGCGTGCCGCGCTCGCACCCCATACCAACGAAGAACTTATCCCGGAGACGACATGACCCACCACCATAAAGCCCTGCCGCCTGTTCCCGTCACGATCCTGACCGGCTTCCTCGGCGCCGGCAAGACCACGCTGCTGAACCACATCCTCACGGAGAAGCATGGGCACCGCATCGCCGTGATCGAGAACGAATTCGGTGAAGTCGATGTCGATTCGGATCTCGTCATGACATCCGACGAAGAGATCTACCAGATGACCAATGGGTGTATCTGCTGCGTGGTGGATGTGCGCACGGACCTCGTGCGCATCCTGCAGACGCTGCTGGAACGGCCCGAGCGCTTCGACCATATCCTGGTGGAAACCAGCGGACTGGCCGACCCGACACCGGTTGCCGCCACGTTCTTCATGGATAACGACGTGGCAAAGCAGGTCACGCTCGACGGCATCCTGACGCTGGTGGATGCGGTGCATATCGAAGACCATCTCGACGATCCGAAGCTGTCGGGTTTCGACAACCAGGCGGTGGACCAGATCGTCGCGGCGGATCGCATCATCCTGAACAAGTGCGACCTGGTGTCCGATGCACGGCTCGATGCGCTGACCACACGGTTGCATCATCTGAACGAAGGCGCGCAGATCGTGCGCTCCAACTATGCGCAGGTGGATCTGTCGCGCATTCTTGGTATCGGCGGCTTCACTCCGGGCCTGGCACAACTGCCTGATGACACGCATGACCATCATCACGGCCATGACCACGATGCCGATCACGTCTGCGATGAACTGTGCGATCACGCGCATGACGATGACGAGCATGCGCACCGGCATGATCCGTCGGTGTCATCGGTGTCGCTGGTCTTCGATGTGCCGTTTGACCGCCAGCGGCTGGAACACGCGTTGCGCGCGCTGCTGGCTGCACAAGGTGACGATGTGTTCCGCATGAAGGGCATCGTCGCCGTGCAGGACGATGAACAGCGCCACGTGCTGCAGGCCGTGCACCGGCTGATGGATTTTCACCCGGCGGATGCGTGGGGCAATCAGCCACGCGAAAGCAAGTTCGTCTTCATCGGCCGCAACCTGGATCGCGCCCGGCTGCAAACGCTGCTGCGCGTCTGCCAACCGGCGCAGGTAGCGGCGTAACGCAGGCTCTGGGAACCCATCGCGATACCGATGGGTGCTTGGCGCAGCCACGTTTTGTGTGGCTGCGCTTTTTTTGTTTGGCAGGGCATATCGACCGCTGTTGGTTTGCTCCCCTCTCCCATGCAATGGGAGAGGGGCTGGGGGAGAGGGCCGGAGGCTCTGCTTGCCAACCACGTCGCAATTTGCGTCGCTGGCCCTCTCCCCCGCCCCTCTCCCGCTCGCGGGAGAGGGGAGCACACCCACGGCAATTCAAACGCCGCGTCCCCGCAACGTTGCCGAAGGCAATTCCCCGAACGCCTTCCGATACTCCTTCGAGAACAGACTCAAATGCGTGAAGCCATGTCGCGCTGCAATCGTCGCCACCACGCCTGGTGTCGGCATGGCGCGTTGCAGCGCCGTGCGGGCGCCCTGCAGACGCAGCAGGCGCAGGTATTCCATCGGCGTGACGTCCTTGCTCTTGCGGAAGCCAAGCTGCAACGTGCGTTCGCAGACGCCGCAATGTTCGGCCAACGCCTGCAACGTCACGGGTTTATCGAGGTTTTCACGCAGATAGCGGATCGCGCAGCGCACATAGCCCGGCAGCGTCGGCAGGTATCCGCGTGGCAACAGGCTGCCGTCCTTGCCGAAATGGTCGATCAACAAACTGGACAGCACAATCTGTCCGATGGCCACATCGGCGGCTGGCGGGCCTGGACGATCCACGCGCATCGCGGCCTCGGCGCGCAGCCACGTCATCATCGCGTGCCAGCGGGCGGACAACTGCGTGTCCGACACCGGTTGCAAAGGAAAGACCAGCGGTGCCGGGGCATCGAAGTGAAAGCTCGCACGGAAGGCTTCCTCCAGCGTCTGCCGTCGCACTACCACGCTGAAGCGTTCGCAGTCCGCATCCAGATGCAGCCGCACGGCCAGCGATGGCGAGAACACCCACGTGTCGCCCGGTGTCATCTCCACCATCGCGCCATCCATCTCCACGCGGCAGCGGCCCGAGAGCACGGTCTGGATCACATACTCGTCCTTGCCCGGCTGCGGCTCCACCTCCATGGCGTGGTCGTAGCGCGTGGTGGCGAGCGTAAGCGGGCCGATGCGGCAGACCTGCAGCCGTACATCGGGGAAGTCGTTTTCGGTGCGCAGCCGTGTGGGGCCGAACACGCGCGCGGACAGCGCCTGCACGTGGTCGAGCGCGCGGGCGTGGCGGGCGGTGTTCAATCCTGGTGCAGCATGAGGCGTCATGGTGCAGCGCGCTTGAGCTTGGGGCGGGAACGGGTTCATCCTGGGAGCCATGCAGTTTCCGTGCAAGCTGTGGAAAACCCGCGCGCCTTCGCTTCCATGCGCCCGCTTGCGCAATGTTGCTACACGCGCCACGCCGGCCCCGCTACTTTGTCTGCACACCCCACGACAACTGGCAGGAGAGCCGCCATGACCACCCCCGTCCACCCCGTCGACCAGATCCTGCCCGCACGGGCCATGGTCTCGCTCGGCTTCCAGCACATGCTCGTCAGCTATCTCGGCGCGATTGCCGTGCCGATGATCGTGGCCGGCGCGCTCAAGATGACGCCTGCCGAGACCACATTGCTGATCAGTACCGCACTGTTCACCTCCGGCATTGCCACGCTGCTGCAGACCGTTGGCTTCTGGAAGTTCGGCGTGCGCCTGCCGCTGATGCAGGGCGTAGCGTTTGGATCGGTCGGGCCGGTCATCGCCATCGGCAGCGATCCGTCGCTCGGTTTCACCGGTGTCTGCGGTGCCGTGATCGGTGCCGGGATCGTGACGATGCTGCTGGCGCCGGTCATCGGACGACTCAAGCGATTCTTTCCGCCCGTGGTCAGCGGCTGCATCATCACTTCGGTGGGACTATCGCTGTTTCCCGTGGCCTACCAGTGGGCCGGCGGCGGACACGGCGTGAAAGACTTTGGTTCGCCGCTGTTCCTGATCGTGACGCTCGGCACCGTGGCGCTGATCCTCTTCTTCAACAGCCATGGCGGACACCTGCTGCGCAGTTTGGCCGTCCTGGTGGGATTGGCAATAGGCGGCGCGGCGGCGTGGATGCTCGGCATGGGCAATTTCGACGAAGTGGCGCGCGCACCTTGGTTCACCATGGTCACGCCTTTCGCGTTTGGCCTGCCCACGTTCAATGCGGGCGCCATCGCCACCATGGTGATCGTGATGGTCGTGCAGATGGTGGAATCGATGGGCCTGTTCGTCGCCATCGGCGATATCGTCAAGCGCCCGGTCAGCGAAGCGGAAGCCACCAACGGCCTGCGTGCCAACGGACTGGCCAGCGCCATCGGCGGCATGTTCGCGGCGTTTCCGTTCATCGCGTTCATGGAGAACGTGGGACTGGTGATCGTGACCGGCGTGCGCAGCCGCTGGGTAGTTGCCACATGCGGGCTCATGCTGTGCGCCGTGGCCTTGGTGCCGAAGATCGGCGCGCTGTTCTCGTCGATTCCTGCCGCAGCATTGGGCGGCGCCACGCTGGTGATGTTCGGCGTGGTCGTGGCAGCCGGCATCCGCACGCTCGGTCAGGTGGACTACGAGAACAAGCCCGCCAATATGAGCGTGGTAGCGCTGACGCTGGCCTGTGCGCTGATGCCCGTCATCATGCCGAACCTGCTGGCGAAGCTGCCGGCCGCGCTGCAACCGTTTGTGCATAGCAGCGTGATCATCGCCTGTGTGGTCTCCGTCGTCCTGAACCTGGTCCTCAACGGTATTCCCAAACGCGAAGAAGAAGACCATCACGCCGTGTCGGCCGAACCCGTGCGGGAGATCTGAACCATGACGACATCATCCAACCTGCTGATTCGCGGTGCCGCCGCTGTGATGACGGGTCGTGCCGGCGATGCCGCACGCGCCGGTGCCGTCGATATCCGCATTCGTGACGGACGCATTGCCGAACTCGCCGCCCATCTCGCACCGCAAGGCGACGAGACCGTGATCCATGCCGATGGCTGCGTGGTCTACCCTGGCTGGGTCAACACGCATCATCACCTGTTCCAGAACCTGCTCAAGGCCGTGCCCGCTGGCATGAATGCCGATCTGCAGGAGTGGCTCGCGAGCGTGCCGTATCCGCGCCTCGACCGTTTTACGCCAGATATCTTCCGCACGGCGGTACGGCTCGGCATGGCGGAGCTGCTGCTGTCGGGCACGACGACATGCGCGGATCATCATTACCTGTATCACCACGGTCACGGTGCCGAGACCGGCGATGTGCTGTTCGATGTGGCCGACGAGCTGGGCATGCGCATGGTGCTGTGCCGCGGTGGCAACGTGCAATCGAAGTCCAGTCATCCTGGCATGCGTGCCACGGCGCTGGTGCCGGAAACGCTCGATGAAATGCTCGGCGATATCGAGCGGCTCAAGTCGCGCTATCACGATGCCAGCGCCGATGCGCTGCGCCGCGTGGTAGTGGCGCCGACCACGCCCACGTTCTCGCTGCCGCCCTCGTTGCTGCGCGAGGTGGCATCGTTCGCGCGCGGCATGCAGTTGCGCCTGCATTCGCATCTGTCCGAGACGGACAACTACGTGAAGTTCTGCGCGGAAAATTTCCGCTGCACGCCCGTACAGTTCGTGGCCGATCATGACTGGCTCGGTCCCGATGTGTGGTTCGCGCACCTTGTTGCGGTGACGCCCGCCGAGATCCGCATGCTCGGCCAGACCGGCACGGGCATGGCGCACTGCCCGGTCAGCAACGCGCGGCTCGGTAGCGGTATCGCACCGGTGCGTGCCATGGTGGAAGCCGGCGTGCCGATGTCCATCGGCGTCGATGGCGTGGCCTCGAACGAATCGGGCAGCATGGTGCATGAAGCCAACTTCGCGTGGCTCGTGCATCGTGCGTTGGGCGGTGCAAAACAGACGCGCGTCGAAGAGGTCATTCACTGGGGCACGGCGGGCGGCGCGCAGGTGTTGGGGCTGCCCGGCGTCGGCACGCTGGCGCCCGGACAATCGGCGGACCTGGCGATCTACGATGTCAGCGGCCTGCGCTTTGCCGGCTTCCACGATATCGCCACGGCGCCCGTGGCGGCAGGCGAGCCCACGCCGGTGCGCGATGTCTTCGTGCGCGGGCGCCACGTCGTGCAGGACGGCGCAGTGGTCGGCCTCGACATCGAACGCCTGCGCCGCGATGCAGCACATGCGCTGACGGCCCTGCTGCCGTAGCGTTGTGGGACGGATTCTGATGGTGTGTCTTCTGACGTTGACAGCCATCAAAACGCTCATGGACCGCTGACCTAGACTGGCTGAGTCCCCGACGCCTCGCTGCGCGTCGGGGCCTGTTTCTTCATCCGTCTGAAGTCTGAAGGAGGCGCCATGGCAGTCATGCAAGCGGCCGTTTTTGTGGAACCCGGCAAGATCGCGTTACGCGAGAAGCCCATTCCCGCGGTGGGTCCCACCGATGCGCTGATCCGCATCACCACTACCACGATTTGCGGCACCGACGTCCACATTCTCAAGGGCGAGTATCCGGTGCAACCGGGCCTGACCATCGGCCACGAACCCGTTGGCATCATTGAAAAACTCGGCAGCGGTGTGCAGGGATATCGCGAAGGGCAGCGCGTGATTGCCGGTGCCATCTGTCCGAGCTTCTATTCCTACGCTTGCCAGGACGGCTGTTCGTCGCAGGACGGCCAGGGCCATGCGCACGGCTACAAGCCGATGGGCGGCTGGCGCTTTGGCAACACCATCGACGGCACGCAGGCAGAGTACGTACTGGTGCCCGATGCGCAGGCCAACCTCGCGCCCATTCCAGACGGCCTCAGCGACGAACAAGTGCTGATGTGTCCCGACATCATGTCCACGGGCTTCTCCGGCGCAGAACACGCCAACATCAAGATTGGCGATATCGTGGCCGTTTTCGCGCAGGGACCGATCGGCCTGTGCGCCACGGCTGGCGCGCGGCTACGCGGTGCATCGATGATCATCGCCGTCGATGGCATCGGTGACCGTCTGACCATCGCCCGCCAGATGGGTGCCGATGTGACGCTGAATTATCGCGAGGTCGATGTCGTCCAGGAAATCCTGCGGCTCACCGGTGGACGTGGTGTGGACGCATCGATCGAGGCACTGGGTACGCAATCCACTTTCGAGTCCGCACTGCGCGTGCTCAAGCCCGGCGGTACGCTGTCGAGCCTCGGCGTGTATTCCAGCGACCTGCGCATTCCGCTCGATGCCTTCTCCGCCGGGCTGGGCGATCACCGCATCGTGACCTCGCTGTGTCCCGGCGGCAAGGAGCGCATGCGGCGTCTCATGAACGTCATCGAAACCGAACGGATCGATCTCTCCCCGATGGTGACCCATCGATTCCGGCTGGCCGAGATCGAGACGGCCTACGACCTGTTCTCCCATCAACGCGATGGCGTGCTGAAGGTGGCGATTACCCCCTGACCATGAATCGGACCGTGCCGGCGCCGGTTGGCCGTTACGTAACGCGTAACGCGTCTACCTGCCAAAAAGCACGGTCCCATCAGCCTTTGCGGCCCACGCACCCATGGAACGCTTCTTGCCCCTTGTCTGATGACGGACACATGAAACAACAACATAAGAAGTAGAAACTGGGGAGCGCTGCCATGAGGGCTGCCGTCTTGGAGGCTCGGCCACTGGTCGGGATCGGAATTCAACGGGTCTTGCACAGGATCGTCGATATCGAAGCATCGAGCGTGGTCTCGCCGCAATTGGGCGGCGCGAGTTCACTGCGGTCCATCGAACTGCTGATCGTCGGGGAACTGCCACAGGGTTACAGCCCCGCCATGCTGGAGCTACTCAGCTCGGCATCCGCCGTGCGATGCGTACTCTACATGGGGCCAGCGGGCGAAGTGCAATGGATGCCGCCGCGCGAGGTGCCCCCGCTGCTCTCGTGGCTGCCCGAGCATGCCTCGCCAGAGGCCATCGAACACACGGTGCGCACGCTGATCGCATCGCTGCGCGCGGCGGGATCGGCAAACTGTCACGACATCTCCGCATCCGGTGCGGTGTTGCTGATCGATGGAGCAGCGAATGGACGGGCCGGGCATGCCGCCAGCTTTTCCGATGATCACGCGGGCGGCTCCGCAGCTGCCGAACCTATCGTCATCGATCCCAGCCTGTTTGCCACGCCGTTTGCCACGCCGATCGACCGGTCCATGCTGGTTGGCGTATCCGAATGCGTTACCGAGGCGCGCCTGCTCAATCTGACCCAGCGGCAATACGATGTGCTGGTGCTGTTGTCGAAGGGGCTGTCGATCAAGCTCATCAGCCGGCGGCTGCATATCTCGGTGCCTACCGTGAAAAGCCACACGCTGCAGATCTATCGCAGGCTTGCAGCGAGCAACAAGACCGAAGCCGTGTTTGTAGCGCGCGAGAAAGGCGCGCGGCTTGTTGCGGTATCGGGTGCGTCGTCAGGCAGCGATATCGAGGGCGTGGCGGCATAGCGATTGATGCGTTAGCGGCGCCATTGTCCTGCCCTGCAGTACCGCACTGTCATCGTGCTGCCGTTCCGCGCCAGACGGTGCGGCTATCGCACATTGCATCGACTGACCGGGGGCTGACCCCGACTACGACGGCAAATCTCCTCACCGATAATCGCTTAGGCCGATGCCATCGGCCCAGGAGCCCCAACAACAAGCGGGCTGAAGAATGATCAGTGGAAGGAGATGCAGTGAGCAGTAGCAAGCGTAGTACCGTGCGTCGCGCGCGCGGGATGGCCGTGGCCATCGCTTCCGTTTTCGCAGCAGTGGCCGTGTTCGGCCCGCAGGCAGTGGCCGCCGAAGCGTGGCCCGCCAAGCCGATCAAGGTCATCGTGCCGTACACGCCGGGTGGTTCCACCGATACCGTGTCGCGCGTGGTGTTCGAGCGCGTATCGCAAAGCCTGGGCCAGCCCATCATCATCGAGAACAAACCCGGTGCCAACAGCACGCTGGGCGTTGGCGTGGCTGCGCGCTCGGCGCCCGATGGCTACACCTTCGTATCGGTGCTGGCGGCGTATAGCGCCAACATGTCGCTCTATTCCAAGCTGAGCTACAAGCCGTCGGATCTCGCGCCTGTTGCCGAAATGGCCGAGCTGCCGCTGTTCCTCTTCGCCAGCAAGAAGCTGCCTGTGAAGACCGTGGGTGAACTGGTGGACTATGGCAGGAAGCATCCCGACACCCTGACGTTTGGCTCCAGCGGCGTAGGCAGTTCGGCCCACCTGACCGGCGAGCGCCTGTCGATGGAGTCGAAGGTCAAGATGACGCATGTGCCGTACAACGGCAGCGCACCGATCCTGCCCGCGCTGGTGTCCGGCGAGGTATCCGTCGCGTTCGATCCGCTGCTCGTGCCGATGCCGCACGTGAAGTCCGGCAAGATCAACGCACTGGCCGTGGCCTCGGCCAAGCGCTGGCCAGGTGAGCCCAACATCCCGACGATGGAAGAAGCCGGCTTTCCAGGCTTCGTCATGAGTTCGTGGACCGGCCTGATGGCACCCGCCGGCACCCCTCAGCCCATCGTCGATCGCATGGCCAAGGAAATCGCCGCCGCCACACGCAGTGCCGACGTGGCAAAGAAGCTGACGGAACTTGGCTTCATTCCCGTGGGCAGCACGCCCGACGAGTTCCGCAAGCTGATCGAGCGCGATACCACGCGCTACGCGCAGATCGTCAAGGCGGGCAAGATCACGCTCGATTGATTTCTTGCTTGCGCTGCCATGCGGCATACAGGTCAGGCTGGCCCGCCAGCCTGACCGGCACATACGCAATCCGCATCGACTGTTCCGCGAACGGTTTCGCAAGGTCCGCATAGATGGCCGCCGTGGACAGACCAAACGGCTCGCCATCGTCATTCGAATAGGCGTACGCCACTTCGACCACTCCTGCCATGCGCATCGCCGCCATGCACATCGGGCAAGGGTTGCCACTGGCGTACACCGCGCATCCTGCAAGGCTGGCACTGCCCAGCGCCTGGCTGGCGGCCCGGATGGCATTGAGTTCGGCGTGCGAAGTGGGATCGTTGGTCGCCAGGATCTCGTTGACCCCGGTAGCCACCACCTTGCCATCGCGCACGATCACGGCACCGAACGGTCGTCCGCCCTGTTCCATGTTGGCCTGGGCAAGCGCGATGGCCTGCCGCAGAAAGTGTTCGGTTTGGGTCATGGTGGGCTCTCCAAAATAAAAATCCGTGGAATCGCACGGATTTTCCTCTCTATTTGCCCGTTGGATACAAAATCCGTGGGATCGCACGGATTTTGCGAAGGTCGTCCCAGCCCATTTCCGTTCACGCCCTACGCACGTAGAATCAACCTCGAGCACCTCGACCAGACAGGTGCCGGATTCAGATTGGAGACATTGTTGATGCCCCTGCGCAAGACTCTCGCTGCATTGCTGCTGGCTGCTGCCGGCACCGTGCAAGCCGCGTACCCCGACCGTCCCATCAAGCTGATCGTTCCCTTCCCGCCTGGACAAGCGACTGACATCTTTGCCCGCGCGCTGGCGGAGAAACTCGGCAAGCAGCTTGGACAATCCATCGTTGTCGAGAACCGTGCCGGTGCAGGCAGCAACATCGGCATGGAAATCGCGGCGAAGGCACCGGCCGATGGCTACACGCTGGTCATGGCCGGCAGTGCGATGGCGATCAACCAGACGCTCTACAAGAAGATCAACTACGACCCGCTGCACGATTTCGCGCCGGTCTCCGGTGTGTTCTCGGTGCCGCTGGTATTCCTGGCCACGCCGCAGTCCGGATACAAGTCGCTGCATGAACTGATTGCCAAGGCCAAGGCGTCGCCGGGCAAGATCAGCTATGCGAGCGCCGGCATTGGCGGCACGCAGCACCTCTCCGCTGAAATGCTGAAGGCGCAGGCGGGCATCTTCATGGTTCACATCCCGTACAAGGGCAGTGGCCCCGCGCAAGCGGATTTCCTCGGCAACCAGATTCCGCTGATGGTCGATTCCGTCACCGCCGCCATGCCGCTCATCCAGTCGAACAAGGCGATACCGCTCGCGGTGACCACGGCGAAGCGCGTGCCGCAGTTGCAGAGCGTGCCGACGGTACGTGAAGAAGGCGTGCCGGGCTTCGAGGCATTGGGATGGGCGATCCTGATGGCGCCGGCGGATACCCCCGCGAACACGGTCGCGCTGCTCAACCGGGAAACCGTGAAGGCGCTCCAGTCGCCCGAGCTTGCGAAGTTCATCACCGATCGTGGCTCCGAGCCAATGCCGATGACGCCGGCCGAGACCGGCAAATTCGTCGAGAGCGAGATCCGTAAATGGGCCACCGTGGTGAAGCGTTCCGGTGCCACCGCAGATTGAATTTCCACGCAACAAGACCAAAACGATGAGGACAAGAATGAGAAAGCCCCTCGCCACCTGCCTGACGTTGTGCGCGACTGCCACCATTGCAATCACGCTGACCGGCGCAGCCCACGCTGCCACCCTCGCCCCCGAAGCGGCGCAGCAGCAATCGCAGGCGAGCTATCGCGAGTATCTGGATCTGCTGGGCATTCCGAATGACTCGGTGGTGCCTGCGGATATCCAGCGCAACGTGGCATGGCTCGATCAGGCGTTCAAGAAGCGTGGCTTCACCACGCAGGCGTTGGACAACGAAGGCAAGCCGATGTTGTTCGCCGAGTATCCGGGCAAGCAGGCATCGCGCAAGACCGTGCTGTTCTACATGCATCTGGACGGTCAGCCGGTCATCCCCGCGCAGTGGGCACAGAAGAGTCCGTGGACGCCAGTGCTGAAGAAGAAGGGCGCCAACGGCGAGTGGGAAGAGATCGACATGAACAACCTGCTCACGGGTACGCTGGACCCAGAGTGGCGCGTGTTCGGTCGTTCCTCGTCCGATGACAAGGGACCGATCATGATGTTGCTGGCGGCCATCGATGCGATGAAGGCGGCGGGTACGCAGCCCGGCGTGAACATCAAGGTGATTCTCGATAGCGAGGAAGAAAAGGGCTCGCCCTCCATCGGCAAGGTAATGCAGGCCCATCGCGACCTGCTGGCCTGCGACGGCATGATCATCCACGATGGTCCGATGCATGCCACCAATCGCCCGACGCTGATTTTCGGGAACCGTGGTGCGGCCAAGGCGAAGATCACCGTGTATGGTCCGAAGGCGCCATTGCACAGCGGCCACTATGGCAACTACGCGCCGAACCCTGCTTTTCGGCTGGCGAGCCTGCTCGGTTCGATGAAGGATGAGAGCGGTCGCGTGACCATCCCCGGCTACTACGCCAAGGTCCGCCTCGGCCCTGCGGAGCGCAAGGTCATGGCGGCGGTGCCCGATGACGAGAAAGCGCTGAAAACGCGTATCGGTATTGCGAAGGCCGAGAAGGTCGGCGCCAATTACCAGGAGGCGCTGCAGTACCCGTCGCTGAACGTGCGAGGCATGGCATCTGCCGCCGTGGGTGACAAGGTTGCCAATATCGTGCCGGACAAGGCCGAGGCCGAACTGGACCTGCGCACCACGCCGGACTCCGACGCGGCATACCTCGGCAAGCTGATCGAGCAATACATCGTCAAGCAGGGTTATCACCTCGTCAAAGGCACGCCGACCGACGAGGACCGTGCGCGCTATGACAAGCTCGCCAGCTTCTCGTATCAGAGCGAAGGTGCGAACGCTGCCGGCTCGCCGATGGATTCCGGTGTCGCGAAATGGGCGTACCAGAGCATCACCGGCACGTTCGGCACCAACCCCGAGCCTGTCCGCATCCGCATGATGGGTGGTACCGTGCCGACCGCTGAAATCGTGGATGTGCTCAACGTGCCGTTCGTGATCATTCCGCTGGTCAATGCCGATAACAACCAGCATGCGGCGAACGAGAATCTCCGGATGGGCAACTACGTCAACGGCGTGCGTACACTCTACGGCCTGATGACGGCGTCGTTCTGAAGCCTGCTGCGCCCGCCTCGCATGGTCTAAGCTGATAGCAGCGCACGGCTTCCGCTGGGAGCCGTGCGTCCCGTGAAGGACGTAGTGCCATGTATCGCTTATCCATGTGTGTCGTGGCCTTGCTGGCCACGATGGGCCCGGCCCTGGCGGCCGAGCCCTCTCGTGACGTGTTGTCCGTCACCTTCGTCAAACCCGACACCTATCAGGACGCCTCGCGGCGCTATGGCTACGGCAGCGACCCGCAAGTGCTCGACGCAATTCGCCAGCACCTGCAGAAGCTGGCAGATCGCGGCTTGCCGTCCGGCTACTCGCTGTCGATCGATGTGCTCGATATCGATCTCGCGGGCTATATCGAGTGGCGCACCGCCAGCCAGGTGCGCGTGATCCGCGATGCCACGTGGCCGCGCATGACGCTGCACTATGCGCTCAGACATGGCGACCAGACCATCGTCGACCAGCAGGAGCGCATCAACAACATGAACTTCCACTGGGGCATCAATACCTACGGCTACAGTGATCCGCTGCGCTACGAAAAAGCGATGCTCGACGACTGGTTCGAACGATCCATCGCGCGACGCATACAGGAGTAGCGACGAAGCCGCGGTGGATCAACCGCTGGCCGTCAGTTTCCGCGTTCCACGCCGTTCCACGATGGCGCCGGACGCTGCGGCATGCACGATGCGGCGGAATGTCGGACATTCCATATGACTCGGCGCAGGACATGCCGCGGCGTGCCGCAATCCGTCGCGTAGCACCACAAGCCTGCGGATCGTACGGTCGAGTTCGTCGGCCTTGCCGGCAAGCAGCGTCCGGTCTATCTCCACCTGTCCGTGGCTGGCCAGCATGCCGGCGATCTCGTCGAGCGAGAAGCCGCAGGCTTGCCCAAGCGCGATCAGCGCCAGCCGTTCGAGCACGTCGGCATGGAATTGCCGGCGCAACCCCCTGCGTCCCGAGGGCGCGATCAGTCCCTTTTCCTCATAGAAGCGTAATGTGGAGGCCGGCACGCCGGATTGCCGCGCTACCTCGCCGATATCGAGCTGCATGTGCCGCTGTCCCCCCCTTGACCTCAAGCTGACTTGAACGCGCACAGTGTAGCTTTCCGCCAGTTCACAAGGAACGCACATCATGGACAATCAGCCTCGCGCGAACATCGATCAGGACACGCTCTGGAACGGTACCGGCGGCCACGCCTGGGTCAGGAACCAGGCGACGCTGGACCGCATGTTCGCGGGATTCGAGCCTGTCCTGCTTGCGCCGGTAGCCGCCGGCACCGCGCAGCGGGTGCTCGATATCGGCTGCGGCACGGGTGCCGTGACCCTTGCTGCGGCGCGCAAGATGGGCGGCGCCGGGCATTGCACAGGGGCCGACCTTTCCACGCCGATGCTCGATCTGGCGCGCACCCGCGCGGAGCGCGAAGGCATCCACGCCCGATTCTTGCGGGCGGATGCGCAGACATACCCCTTCGATGCGGCAGGCTTCGACGTGATCGTGTCGCGCTTCGGCGTGATGTTCTTCGACGATCCCGTTGCGGCATTCGCCAACCTGCGGCGCGCCGTGCGCACGGATGGCGTGCTGCGCGCCGTTGCATGGCGCAGCCCCGCCGAGAATCCATTCATGACCATCGCCGAGCGCACCGCAGAGCCACTACTGCCGCCCGTGCCGCCCCGGGCACCCGATGCGCCCGGGCAGTTCGGTTTCGCCAACGCGCAGCGCGTGGCCACGATCCTTGCCGAAGCGGGCTGGCAGGACATCGACATCGCGCCGATCGATGTCGCGTGCACGCTGACGGAAGGGCAACTGATCGACTACATCGGCTGGCTGGGGAGTGTCGGGCAACGCCTGCTATCCGCCGATGCCGCCACGCGGACGCGGGTGATCGAGACCGTTCGCGCGGCGTTCGAACCCTTCGTCGATGGGAACGACGTGCGCTTTACGGCAGCGTGCTGGCAAATCGATGCGCGCGCTGGACACCGATCGATCCCGGTGTCGGCACCGCGATGACACCGTGTTGATCGCATGTCGGCGACAGGCCAACACGTCCAGCCGTTTTCAGTCCCGACACTGGCCGGGGACGCGCCATCGGCATCACTTTGTGGCCCGCACGCCAACTGGTACGACTTCTGCGATATGGCAAGGGAACGCCCCCTACGCGTTCTGTGTTTTTCCTTGCTACTGTCCATCGGAGTCCTGTCATGCAACGCAGATTCACCACGTTTGTTCTCACCACCATCACCCTCGCCACCGCACTGATCGCAGGCGCCGCCCAGGCATCGGGACCGCGCGACAGCACGCACGCCGGCGACAAGTACGGCTACAGCTTCCGCGCGGAAACCCGCGACGTCTACAGCGACGGCGCGCGCAGCGGCCGCTTCGATACGTTCAGCGAAGGCGCACGCGACGTGACACCAGCCACCACGCGCGACCGCGACTCGGACCGTTCGCTGTCGGGTCTCGATCGCCGGGGCGTTTCTTCGGAGCCATCGCGTCAGTTCGATGTCTACACGGACGGCGCGCTGGCCTGAGCGGTGAACACATCGCGGGCCGGGCCTGGAAAAGCCTGGTCTGCGATGTGTCATGCGAGCGGATCGGTGTTTACGCGGGTTTTGCCACACAGCGCTTGCATGGGGAGGGTGGTTTGCTTTTAGACTGAACGCAACCGCGCAGCGAAGGCGCAGCTGTTTTATCAGCCAATCCTCCACCAGCGAGCGAAGAGCCATGTCGATTCCCCACCTTGCTTCCGGCCAGACCGCCAGCGTATTGCCGCTGGGCGCGAATCTCAAGAACACCCCCACCACCGCGTTGTTCAAGGCACCGCACATGGAAGTGTGCCGGCTCGTGATGCTCGCGGGCAAACAGTTGCCGCCGCATGCCGTGGCCGGCCCGCTCACCATCCAGTGCATCGAGGGCGAGGTGGAAGTCGAACTCGATGGCAATTCGCAGCGGCTGCATCAGGGCGATCTGATCTATCTCGCCGGCAACGTCAGGCACGACCTCAAGGCGATTACCGATGCAACGGTGCTGCTGACCATCGTGCTGCTAGGCAACGGCGGCTAGACCGCCGCTGTCTCCGGCTTACTGTACGGGGGTAGGCGCCGCAGCCATGACGCGGCTGGCCTGGCTGACCTTGCGCTCGGCCAGCAGCTTCTTGATGGCTGCCTCGGTCTCGTCGTAGCGTCCTTCGCCATAGTGCTGGTAGACGATGCGGCCATTCGCGTCCACGAGGTAGAGCGCAGGCCAGTACTGGTTGTGATACGCCGCCCACGTGCCGTAGTCATTGTCTTGCGCCACGGGGTACTTGATGCCGTACTCCTTCAGCGCCTGCTCCACATTGGCCGTCGATTTCTCGAACGGGAATTCCGGCGTGTGGACACCCACGACCACCAGCCCCTGGTCCTTGTATTTGTCATACCACTGCTTCACATGCGGCAGCGTGTTCACGCAGTTGCCGCAGGCGTATGTCCAGAAATCCACAAGCACCACCTTGCCCTTGAGTCCTTCCATCGTCAGCGGCGGCGAGTTGAGCCAATGCGTGATGTTCGTGAATGCAGGGGCCGGACCCTGATCGCCGGTGCGCGGGCTCGATGCAAAGGCACCTGCAGCGAAGTTGTAGAGGATGGCAATGCAGACGGCTGCAAACAGGGCGGGAACAAGGGTACGGCGCATGATGGGGCCTTTCGTGAAGATGCCCGCCGGCATGCCATGCATTGGCCTGCCAGCGGGCGAATCGCGAGATCAGGCGATCTCGAATTCGATATGGATATTGCCGGTGAGCGCCTTGGAGTACGGGCAGGTGCCGTGTGCCGTTTCCACCAGCTTCTGCGCCACGTCGGACGCCACGCCCGGCAGGTTCACGCGCAGGCGGGCCTGTAGCAGGTAGGCGTCGGCCGTCATGCCGAGGTCGATCTCGGCGTCGACGGACAGGTCCGCCGGCAGCTTCACTTCATGCTTGACCGCAGCCTTGTTCAGCGCCCCGATGAAGCAGGCCGACCAGCCGGCAGCCAGCAGT
Organism: Cupriavidus sp. SW-Y-13; assembly: GCF_009793345.1. Classification (NCBI taxonomy): domain Bacteria; kingdom Pseudomonadati; phylum Pseudomonadota; class Betaproteobacteria; order Burkholderiales; family Burkholderiaceae; genus Cupriavidus; species Cupriavidus sp. SW-Y-13. Next base: position 2,326,710 of record NZ_WHLX01000002.1, on the reverse strand, counting down.
TGCTCGGGGTTCGTGCCCATACCCCGGCTGCCCGGCGACGACAGCGCGATATCGAGCTTGCCGTCATCGCTGAACGCCTTGCCATCACGGCCACCCGAGGTGGTGTGGACGCGGCCGGTGTAGAGGACTTTTTCGATGCGGATCATGGTGGTTTCTCCTTTTTGGTGGTTGTGCTGGAAGTTCGGTGAATTCGGCAAGGCTCAGGCGAGCGCGCCATCGGTGTACGGATCGACGCTGCGCGCCGGATCGGCCGAGACACCGACGCGGTCGAGACCGGCTACGGTGCGGGCACCGTCGTAGTACGGGTCAACGTTGCGGGCGCCGTCGTAGTACGGGCTGCGCGGTTCCTGCACGGAGCGGGCACCCTGGGTGAACGGGTCGGCCGGCGTGTTGATGGCTGCCACGGTGCGGGCACCATCGGTGTACGGGCTACGCGGCTCCTGTACCGAACGGGCGCCTTCGCTGTAGACGTCACGGGCTTGCTGGACCGAGCGTGCGCCGTCGGTGTACGGGTCGCGGGGGCTCTGGACGGATGCCTGGGCGCCAGCAGCAGCGGCGGCAAGGGCGACGGCGAGGACGAGGCGGGCGGTGAGGGTCTTGGACATGATCGGATTCCTTAAAGTCGATTTCGATGAGAACTTGCATCGGCAGGTGCCGGGACCGGGATTCGCTTCGTTGCGTTGCATCCGGCCACGAGACGTATTTAAGGCGTCCGACGTATCACGCCCGTAGCGATCTGGCCCCGTTTATGTCAGGGCGCGTATCGGTACGGCGGGTTGATACAAAGGGGTACAAAGAGGGGGGGGGGCGGGGGTCTTGCTCCCCTCTCCCGCAAGGCGAGAGAAGGGTTGGGGGTGAGGGCCAGCGTGTCGTGCTTGACGAGCGTGGCTAGTGGCGTAAAGCCCTGCCCTCACCCCTGGCCCCTCTCCCGCGCAGCGGGAGAGGGGAACAAACAGTCAGATTGGAGAGGATCACCCCAGCCGAATCTCCGCGGCCAGCCCCCCGCCCTCACGATTCCGCAGTTTCAGCGATCCGCCCACAGCCAACGCCAACTGGTGGGCAATCGCCAGACCCAGCCCACTGCCGCCCGTCTCCCGGCTGCGCGAGCCTTCCAGGCGCACAAATGGCTGCAGCACCGCATCGAGCTTGTCTTCAGGAATACCGGGACCGCGATCGAGCACTTCAATGATCACGGTATTGGCTTCGCGGCGCACATCCAGCTCGGCGGCGCCGCCGAATTTCAGCGCGTTATCCACCAGATTGGTCAGAATCCGACGCAGCGCATGGGGCCGCGTAGTCAGCGCCCCCCCTGCATTCCGGGTAATGCTGACCGCCTTGCCGGTGTCCTGGTAGTCATAGACCAGGCTCTCCACAAACGATCCAAGATCGATGCGTGACGGCTTCTCGCCCTCGCCGCTCGTGGTGCGGGCATAGGCGAGCCCTTCCTGCACCAGCGTCTGGATCTCGGCCAGATCGCTGACCATCTTGCGCTTTTCCTCGGTATCTTCGGCCATCTCGGCGCGCAACTTCATGCGCGTGATGGGCGTCTGGAGATCATGGGAAATCGCCGCCAGGATCTGCACGCGCTCTTCCACGAACTTGGCGATGCGGTCGCGCATGGCGTTGAAGGCACGCGCGGCGCGGGCCAGTTCGGTGGGGCCGGATTCGTCGAGCGGTGTCGATTTGGTATTCGGATCGAGCGCGTCGGCTGCATCGGCCAGCGCCACCAACGGACGAATGGCCAGCCTCACCGCGAACCAGCAGCACAGCACCAGCAGCAGCAACTGCAGCACAAACGTGTACGGCAGCCACTGCGCCACAGGCGTCATGCGCGGATGCACGTCGATGGTCAGCGGGCTGCCGTCGCTCAGTGTCAGGTGCGCCTGCAGCCGCTTGCCATCGCCGGGAATTTCTTCCACGGACACCGGAAACCGTCCGCCGCTGGCGTCCATGATGCGCTCGGCGATGTCCCGTCCGCGCTGCGTCATCTCGGGCGTGCCCGGCAAACCCGGCCCCAGGATGTACTGGTAGTTGCCGCGATTCAGGCGCGGCAACCACTGGGGCCGCTCCGCCGCTGGCAGGCGGTCAAGAATCGCCACGGACGTGGCCACGTCGGTTTCCAGCGTGCCGAGCATCACTTGCCGCGCCGACAGGTACCGCTCGGAAAACAGCAGCGCGAACGACAGCAGATGGGCAACGATCAGGCCACCCAGCAGGATCAGGAACAGCCGCGATACCAGGGAACGCGGCCACAGCCAGTGGCGGATGTTCACTGACGGGCCTCCCGGATCTCCACCGGCATCGAGAACACATAGCCTTCGCTGCGCACGGTCTTGATGTAGGCGGGCTCGCGCGCATCGTCATTGAGCCGCTGGCGCAGGCGGCTGACCAGCAGGTCGATCGACCGTTCGAACATTTCCGCTTCACGCCCCTGCGTCAGGTTCAGTAACTGATCACGGTTCAGCACGCGCTGCGGATGATCCACGAAGACGCGCAGCAGCCGGTATTCCGCGCCGCTCAGGGCCACGATGGTGCCCTCCTGGTCGATCAGGTGCCGTGCGGTGGTGTCGAGCTGCCAGTCACCGAACGCCAGGATCTGGCCCGCCTCGGTGATCTGCAGGTTGGGCGGCAGCATCCGTGTGCGGCGCAGCACGGCCTTGATGCGCGCCAGCAATTCGCGCGCGGCAAAGGGCTTGGTCAGGTAGTCGTCGGCCCCCATTTCCAGGCCGATGATGCGGTCGGTCTCGTCGTCTCGCGCGGTCAGCATCAGGATGGGCGTGGTCTTGTGCTTGCCAGCACGCAGCTCGCGGCACAGCACCAGGCCGTCATCGCCGGGCAGCATCACGTCCAGCACGATCAGGTCCACCGCGTTGGCATCCAGGAACTGGCGCATGTGGCGGCCATCGGGCGCCATGGTCACGCGCAGGCCATTCTTGGTCAGGTAGGTGGAGACCAGCTCCCGGATCTCGCGGTCGTCATCGACGATCAGGATGTGGTCCACGTGCGTTTCCATGCGTATTCACCTTTTTCTTTCTGGAACTGGGGGGCGATCTGCCTTGCTGGCCGCCATTGTATGGGGGGTGCGCAGGCAACGTGTATCGCAGTGTATCTGGCAGCGCGGGTCCCACAATCCGGTACAACTCGGCGCTTCCACGACACATCTGCGGAAGATGGCAGGCGTCTCATGGCGGCATGCCAGCGTTTGGCCTGCCCTGCAGACCCGAAGAAGACCACCGAGAGAGACACGACCATGACCCTGCTGATCCTTGCCTACCTGGGTGGCGCACTGACCATCCTGAGCCCATGCATCCTGCCCGTGCTGCCGTTCGTGCTGAGCCGGGGCACCCAGCCGTTCCTGCGCGGACGGCTGCCGATGCTGGCCGGCATGGCGCTGACCTTCGCCGGGGTGGCCACGCTGGCCTCGATCGGCGGTGCCTGGGCCGTGGAAGCCAACCAGTACGGCCGTTATGCCGCGCTGGCGCTGCTGGCCGTGTTCGGGGTGTCGCTGCTGGTGCCGCAACTGGCCGGATGGCTGGCTCGGCCCGTGGTGGCCCTAGGCAACCGGCTGACGAACAGGCAGGGGGTTCACGCCGACGGTGGCCCCTCGCCCTGGGCATCGCTGCTGCTCGGCGTGGCCACGGGCATGCTCTGGGCGCCCTGCGCCGGCCCGATCCTCGGCATCGTGCTGACCACGGCGGCCCTGCAAGGCGCCAGCGTGCAAAGCTCGCTGCTGCTCGTGGCCTACGCGGCGGGTGCGGCCACCTCGCTGGCGGCGGCACTCGGTCTCGGCGGACGCCTGTTCGCGGCCATGAAGCGCTCGATGGGCACTGGCGAATGGCTGCGCCGGGGGCTGGGCGTCGGTGTGCTGGCCGGTGTGACCGCCATCGCCTTTGGCGCCGATACGGGCCTGCTGGCGCGTCTCTCCACGGGCAGTACGGCCGGACTCGAACAGACGCTGATCGACAAGTTCCACGCCGGCCGCCAGGCATCGGCCCAGGCCAGCGTGCCCGCCGACTCCGGCATGCTGCTGGCCGCCAACGACACCAGCCCCGGCTTTGGCAGCCGCCTGCCCATCGAGGGAAAGATGCAATCGTTCGACGGCGCCGTGCAGTGGTTCAACTCGCCACCGCTCACGCGCGAGCAGTTGCAGGGCAAGGTCACGCTGGTCTATTTCTGGACGTACTCGTGCATCAACTGCATCCGCACGCTGCCGTACCTGCGCGCCTGGGCCGAGAAGTATCCGAACCTGACGGTCGTCGGCGTGCATACGCCCGAGTTCGCTTTCGAGAAGAATCCCGAAAACGTGCGCCGCGCCATTGCCGATTTCAAGATCAAGTTCCCGGTGGCGGTGGACAGCGATTACCACATCTGGCGCGCCTGGGGCAACAACTACTGGCCGGCTGCGTATTTCGTCGACGCACAGGGCAATATCCGTCATCACCAGTTTGGCGAGGGGGATTATGGCAAGTCGGAGCGCGTCATCCAGACTCTGCTCGCCGAGGCCGGCCAGCCGTCCGCCTCGCGTGACCTGGTGACGCCCGACGCGCCCGGTGCGCAGGCCGCCCCCGATCTCAAGGATCTGCGTTCCGGCGAAACCTACGTGGGCTATGAGCAGGCGACGAACTTCGCATCGCCGGGCGGCATCCGCCAGGATGCCCCGCGCAACTACACCGTGGGCGACCTGCGCCTGAACCAGTGGGGACTGAACGGCCAGTGGACCGTGCGTCCGGACCACGCCGCGCTCGAGCGCGCCGATGGCAGCATCCGCTACCGCTTCCAGGCGCGCGATCTTCATCTGGTGCTGGGGCCGGCCCCCGATGGCCGTGCCGTGCGGTTCCTGGTAACCATCGACGGCAAGCCGCCCGGCGCGAGCCACGGCGCCGATATCGACGCCAACGGCAACGGTGCCATCACGCAGACCCGGCTCTATCAACTGGTGCGGCAAGCGGGCGAAGTGGGCGAGCACACCTTCGAAATCCGTTTCCTGGACCCGGGCGCGCAGGCTTACGCGTTCACGTTCGGTTGAGCGGCGCGGCGGGTCTTTGACCGCCGCGCCCGCCCGTGGCAGCATCGCGGCTCATGCCTTTTCAGGAACAGGAGCATCGATGACCCGGATTCGTGCCATGCTGCTTGCAGCGATCATCCCCCCCTTGCTGGGCGCCTGCGCCAGCGGGACAAACGTGGAGTATCTGGAAGCCCAGGACGGCAAGGACCTGCACTCGGATGCCAGCGTGGGCGATCTGGTGCTCTGCCTGAAGCGCAAGCTTGGTGACGATGCCAACGTCATGGCCTATCCCGAACCCGGCAAGGTCGATGTCCGCGTGGGCTATGGCAGCCGCGCCGATGCAGGCTATTCCTACCTGATCCGCCTGCGCGCCGCACAGCAGGGTACGAACGTGGAAATCAGCACCGCCGGCGATTTCCGGCCGCTGCTGAGCCAGGGCCGCGTGACCGGCTACGTCAGGGACTGCAAGCCCGGCACGGCAGTGCGGTAAGACGTTTCTGATCGTCCAGAATCGACGGTTTCGAGTCGAATCCGGACATCGCATTCAATTATTTCAAGGCGCGATCTGACACCTTTCGTCGCGCGTTCGCGTGTGTGAAGGCGTACGGCATACTGCCCCGGCCATGGAGTCTTCCATCCCGAGGAGAGGTGAGCCAGTGAAATCCACACAGATCGCGAAAATCGTTAGCCCATTCATCGTCGCAGCCGCGCTTGCCGCGACAGGCGTGGCGCATGCCCAGCAAGCACCTGCACCTGCCACCGTGCCGGTCACGCTCGACAACTTCGTGCGCGCCGAATCGGACATGTATTTCGCCGGACTGGCGAAGCAAGGGGGCGTTGGCAAACTCCTGCATCGTCGCGAGCCCGCGTCGATCGACCACCAGACCGTGGTCCGACTCAACCGCGACACGCTCTACTCGTCCGGTGTGTTCGACCTCGATGCCGGCCCCGTGACCATCACGATGCCTGATCCGGGCAAGCGGTTCTTCTCGATGCAGGTCATCAACGAGGATCACTACACCCAGGCGGTGTACTACGGTGCCGGCAAGCGTGTGCTGACCCGCGCGAACGTGGGCACGCGTTACGCGGTGGTTGGCATCCGCACGCTGATCGATCCCGACGATCCCGCAGACGCCAAGCGCGTGCATGCATTGCAGGATGCCATCCAGGTCAGCCAGGCATCGCCCGGCAAGCTCGATCTGCCCAACTGGGACCCCGCAGGCCAGAAGAAGATCCGCGATGCGCTACTGGTGCTGGCCTCGGTGATGCCTGACTTCCACCAGTCCTTCGGCAAGAAGGGCGAAGTCGATTCGCTGAAGCACATCATCGGTACGGCCGCAGGCTGGGGCGGCAATCCGGATCGCGATGCCCAGTACCTCAACGTCACGCCCAAGCAGAACGACGGCAAGACCGTGTACCGGCTGAAAGTGGGTCAAGTGCCCGTGGACGGCTTCTGGTCGGTCAGCGTCTACAACGCAAAGGGCTACTTCGAGAAGAACGAAGCCAATGCCTATACGTTGAACAATGTGACGGCCCGGCGCGAGACCGATGGCAGCATCAAGATCCAGTTCGGCAACTGCGATGCGCAGACGTTCAACTGCCTGCCCATCATGGAAGGATGGAACTACACAGTGCGGCTGTACCAGCCGAAGAAGGAAGTATTGAACGGGAAGTTTGTGTTTCCGGAGGCGGTGGCGGTGAAGTGAGCGGTCGAATATCGATGACGTGTTCCCCTCTCCCTCTGGGAGAGGGGTTAGGGGAGAGGGCTGGAGGTCCTGCTTGCCGATTACATCGTAATTTGCACCGCTTGCCCTCTCCCCCGCCCCTCTCCCGGAGGGAGAGGGGAGAAAACAATCAGTGATTCAAACTTTAGTGCGACTTCTCATCCGGGTTCGCCGCCAGCAAGTCCAGCATTTCATCCGCGTGTTCTTCCTCAACGGCCAGGATGCTTTCCATCAGCCGGCGTGACGTCGGGTCTTTTTCCCCGATGTAATGCACGATCTCGCGATAGGTGTCGATCGCGATGCGTTCGGCGATGAGGTTTTCCTTGATCATGTCGGAGAGCGAGGACCCCTCCACATACTCCGCGTGGCTGCGGGAGACCAGGCTGTCAGGAGACAGGTCCGGCTCGCCGCCGAGTTGCACGATGCGTTCGGAAATCTGGTCGGCATGGCCCTGCTCCTCGTTGGAGTGCGCCAGGAACTCGTCGGCCACACCCTTGGAGTTCGGACCCTTCGCCATGAAGTAGTGCCGGCGATACCGCAGCACGCAAACGATTTCCGTGGCCAGTGCGTCATTCAGCAGCTTGATTACCGTGGCACGGTCGGCGTCGTACCCGGCGGTCACCGCGCCGTCGTCGATGTGCTTGCGGGCGCGCTCGCGCAGCGTCTTGATGTCGGTCAGGAACGGTTGGTTATCAGACATGGGGACTCCTTCGTAATCGTTCGAATGGTTCCGCGCGATGCAGCGTAGGCGGCGGACTTTTACCCCGCAGGCAATATCGATGCCACGGCGCCAGCCTTGGTAATTCCGTGGCGCTCCGCATCACGGCGTGCGTTTTTTACAAAATCCACCCGGTGATGCCTGCAACGACCGTCCGCCCTGTGTATGTCCCTGTCATGCCAAGGCCCAACTTGTTCGCTGACGCCAACGAGCGTAGGGTGACGTTTCGCGCATTTACCGTGCGAACCATGAAACATCACCAAGAATCCAGGGGGTAGTCACCAATGATGTCGATAAAGTCGAGCTTGCCACGGCGCCTGTCCGCCATGTTCCTGACCGCAGCTACCGTTGCCATGGGGGCCGCCACCCTGCCACTGACCACCGGCGTGGCCCACGCGGCGCCGCCCGCGCAGCTCAAGACACAGGTTCCCGGCTACTACCGCATGATGGTGGGCCAGCTGGAAGTCACGGCGCTCTACGATGGCTACATCGACATCGACACCAAGCTGCTGAAGTACACCAGCGCGCGTGAAGTGCAAAGCCTGCTGGCGCGCATGTTCGTGAAATCGACGCCCGGCGTGCAGACCGCCGTCAACGCCTACCTCGTCAACACCGGCACGCACCTTGTGCTGGTGGATACCGGCGCGGCGGCCTGCTTCGGCCCCACGTTGGGCGGCATCCTGAACAATCTGCGCGCCGCTGGCTACACGCCGGAACAGGTCGATACGGTGTTGCTGACCCACATGCACGGCGACCATGCCTGCGGCCTGACCACGGCCGACGGCAAGATGGTGTTCCCGAACGCCACGGTACGCGCCGACAAGGCCGATGCCGACTACTGGCTCAGCGAATCCAACACGGCCGCCGCGCCCGAGGGCGGCAAGCCGTTCTTCGAGATGGCCCAGAAGGCGATTGCCCCGTACATCGCCGCGCAGCACTTCAAGACCTTCGATGCCGCCGCAGGCGAGCAGCCGGTGCCGGGCGTGCGCCCCGTTGTCGCGCGCGGCCATACGCCGGGCCATACCGGCTACCTGTTCACCTCGGGCAAGGAAAGCCTGCTGCTGTGGGGCGATATCGTGCACAGCCATGCCACGCAGTTCCGTCGCCCGAACATCGCCATCGAATTCGACGTGGACAGCCATCAGGCCGTGCAAACGCGCAAACGCATGATGGCGGATGCGGCCAAGAATCAGCTTTGGGTGGGCGGTGCGCACCTGCCCTTCCCGGGTCTGGGCCATGTGCGGCGCGAGCACAACGGCTACGCCTGGGTGCCGGTGGAGTACGGCCCGATCCGCAGCGACCGCTGAGCGGAGGCATCAGGGCCTCAACCCATCGAAAGGGCGAACGTGCGAACATAGGCGTTCCGCAAAAAAGCTCGCCCCCACACGATGATCGTTCGCCCGCCGCTTCACTGGCTCCGCATGCTGTTTGTGCTGCGAGGTTCGGTCCTGCCACGGATCACCTCGCAGCTGGTCGGCGTCACGCTGTTCGCCGCGCTGATCACGCTGGCGCATGGTCGGATCGGTGACTGGAAGGTATCCCTGAACTTCGTACCGTTCTCGCTGATCGGCCTGACGCTGGCAATCTTCCTGGGCTTTCGCAACAGCACGAGCTACGCCCGCTTCTGGGAAGGCCGCACGCTGTGGGGCAGCGTGCTCAACGAATCGCGCTCGCTGACGCGGCAGGCGCTGACGCTCGTCGGCGACCGTGCGGCGGCACAAGTCCTCGCCTATCGGCTCTGCGCGTTTGTCCATGCGCTGCGCCATCAACTGCGTGGCACCGATGCCGCCGCCGATATCGGCAAGTTCCTCGATGAGACCAGCGCAGCGCGTCTGCAGGCCGCGAAATATAAGCCCGCTATCGCGCTGCTGATGGCCGGCGAATGGGTGGGCGAGCAGATCCGTCGCGGGCAACTGGCCCCATCGCTGGCGCTGCCGATGGAAACATCGCTGAGCCAGTTGAGCACTGCGCTGGGCGGCTGCGAGCGGCTGGCCGGCACACCCATCCCGTTCACCTACTCGGTGATCATCCACCGCTGCATCTATCTGTACTGCACGCTGCTGCCGTTCGGACTGCTCGACAGCATCGGGCTGATGACGCCGGTCATCGTCTGCTTCATCGCCTATACCTTCTTTGCGCTGGAAGCATTGAGCGCGGAGATCGAGGAACCGTTCGGTGAGGAAGCCAACGATCTCGCGCTCTCGGCCATGTCTTACATGATTGAATCCACGGTATTGGAGATGGTTGGCGAGCTGCCACGGACCGCCGCGCCGGCACCGAACGGATTCATTCAGACCTGAGCGCCATCATCCAGCCGAGCGCTTGACCGCGCGAACCTTGCCGCTTTCACCGCCGCCACAGTAAAAGCGGTCGCGTCCATCGTATTCGAGTCCCGATACGCCCACGCCCTGCGGCATGTCGATGGTCTCCAGCACCTTGCCCGTCTTCGGGTCCAGGCCGCGCAGATCGCTCTGCTCGCCCTCCCAGGTGCCGTGCCACAGTTGCCCATCGACCCACGTCACACCCGTGACGAAGCGGTTCGATTCGATGGTACGCAGCACGTTGCCCGTTTCCGGATCGACCTGGACGATCTGGCGCGCCCGGTACTGGCCCACCCAGAGCGAACCCTCCGCCCAGGTCAGGCCCGAATCATTGCCATTGCCAGGCGCCGGGATGGTGGACACCACCTTGCCGGTTGCCGGATCGATCTTCTGGATATGACGCTCGGCAATCTGGTACAGGAAGCGCCCATCGAACGCGGTGCCGGCATCGGCCTGCACGTCGATGGCACGCCCGGTCTTGCCGCTGGCCGGATCGAGCGCGAGCAGCTTGTCGCCCACGGCGAACCAGACCTGCCGGCCATCGTAGGTCAGGCCATGCACGGTGTCGTGGCCCGGGAAGGGGCCGTATTCCCGCAGGATTTCGGCATTGGATCGCTTCATGGTGGTCTCCTTCGGCTTGTTGCCGTGTGGGGTGTGCAAACCATGCTACGCGCCCGGCAGCGGCACAGGGAGTAACAACGCCGTCGCGAAACCGGGTGGCACCGGCGTCATCCAGCGCCGCGCGCGGCCACGCCCCACGGGTTCGACCTTGCCTGCCTCGGCCAATGTTTCGAGTGCGCGCTGAACCGCGCGCTGGCTTGTGCCGAGGGCCAGGGCGAGGGCGGAACTGGACCATGACTCGCCATCGGAAAGGCAGGCCAGCACCGCCGCAGGGAGCACACCGCGCGCGTCGTAAAGGCCAACGCCACCCGCTATGCGCTCCCCTCTCCCGCGCAGTGGGAGAGGGGAGAAAACATAGGGTTCCTCTACCGGATGCGTCAGCACAGCCACGCGCGTTGTGTCACGCGGCATCAGTGCAAACCCACGCGGCGTGGCGCTGATATCGGCCAACGATGCGAGGACCGCGCGCAATCGACCGATCTCCACACGTAGCCGGGCGCGATGCGTCTCATCGGCATGACGAGTCCGGAAAGCCTGAGCGATCAACGTATCGCGCGGCGCATTGTCCGGCCACGGCTCGGCCAGTGCGCGCGCCAGCGAGAACAGCACGGGGCGCCGCGCCAACTGCACCACGGTCTCACGCTGGCGCACGCTCATGCGGCAGGCGTCAATCACCAGCACATCGGATGCGAACAGTTGCTCCACGTCTTGCAGCATCATCGGCTGCGAGGCACCTTCCACCAGCAGACGCGCCACCGGAGTCCGCAAGGCCAGCGCCGCATGTTCCACCTCAGCCCGCAGCGCAGGAATACCGGCCTGCGCTGCGGCTTCGGCAGCACGAGTCATGGCCGCCTGCGCTGCCGCGCCATGCAGGCGCCGCACTGCAATCCCGGCCACGACAAGTTCATGCGCTGCGCGCAGGGGCGATGGAAGCTGGGCAGGATCGATATCGGCAATCGTCGATTCGGCGGCAACGATCTGCCCGACGAGCAACTGGTGCCGCGCGATCAGGTACTGCGCATGCGCGGCATTGGCGAGGTCGCCATGGGTCTGGAGCACCATTCGCGCTGCATCGAGAGAGCGTTCGGGCCATCCAAGGTCGCGGGAGACCAGTGCGATCTCGGCCTCGGCCACTGCGCAGCGGGCACGAGCCACGGCTTCCCTCGGCCCAAAGCCCCGCGCCGCGGCGCGCACCAGTGCGCGGGCACGCGGCAAATCGCCAAGCTGGGCCATGGCGATACCGCGAAGTGCCAGCGCGGGCGGATCATCGCGCAGGGCCACGCGGTTCAGGGCGCCCAGCGGATCGCCTGCCGCCAGGGCACGTGCGGCAGCGGTAATCAGGGCGTCCACGGATGACGCTGCAATGGTTACGCGGCGATGCCTCCCAGCGCCTGCAGCTTGTAGACCACTTCCACCACGGTGCGGGCGTTCATCTTGCGCATCGCACTACCGCGATGAATCTTGGCCGTGATTTCGGCCACGCCCATCGCCGCGGCAATCTGCTTGTTCACCAGACCGGAGGCCAGGTGGCGCAGTACCTCACGCTCCCGTACGGTCAGCGTTTCCCAGTTCGAGCGCAGGCCGCGCAGCGACTGCTCGTTCTCCAGGCGCCTGGCGTCATGCTCCAGCGCTGCGATCACCGCGTCGATCATGTCCTGCTCGCGGAACGGCTTGGCCAGGAAGTCGACCGCACCGGCCTTCATCGCCCTCACGGTCATCGGAATATCGGCGTGGCCGCTCATGAAGATGATCGGCATATGCGGTTGGCCCTTGTCCACGATGGATCGCTGGAACGCCAGGCCGCTTTGCCCGCGCAGGCGCACATCGAGCACCAGGCAGCAGGGACCATCCACCGGCGGGCATTCCAGGAATTCTGCAATCGATGCAAACGCGCGGACGTTCAGGTCGAGGGATTCCAGCAGGCTGGCGAGCGCCTCACGCACCAGGTCGTCGTCGTCCACGATATGGACGGTACGTTGTTCGGAAGCAATCATCGGGGGAGTCATCGAGGCAGTCATTGCGGCACCTCCACGTTGTCAAGCGAGCGGCCCTTGGTCTCAGGCAGCATCAGAACCATCAGGAGCACCACGCCATACGCGGCACCGGAGAATGTGGCAATGGCGGTGGCAAGGCTGCTGGAATGGCTGAGCAAACCGACCAGTCCGGGAAACAGCGCGCCGATGCCCCGGCCAAAGTTGTAGGTGAAGCTCTGGCCGTTGGCGCGCACGTCCGACGGATACAACTCGGTCAGGTAAGCCCCCAGTCCACTGAAAATGCCGCACGAGGCAAAGCCCAGCGGAAACCCGAGCCAGAGCATCTCGCTGTTGGTCAGCGGCAGTGTCAGGTACATCGACACCGAAACCAGCGACAGCGCCGAGAACAGGATGAAGTTGCGCCGCCGTCCCCAGTAGTCGGCCAGGAACGCACCCACCATGTAGCCACAGAACGACCCGACGATGATCACCATCAGGTAGCCGCCCGTATCGAGCACGGACAGGTTGCGCTCCAGCTTCAGGTAGGTGGGCAGCCAAGTGGACATCGCGTAGAAGCCGCCCTGGATACCGGTGCAGAGCAATGCGGCGGGAATCGTCGTACGCAGCAGCGCAGGCGAGAAGATGACCCAGATCGAGGTCGACTTGCCCTGCTTGCGCGCGGTGTCGGCTCTCTTGAAGACCTCGGGCTCCGGCACGTTGTTGCGCACGTAGATCACCAGCAGCGCGGGCAGGATGCCCACCCAGAACAGGCTGCGCCACGCTATCGATTCAGGCAGCACCGAGTACGCGATGCTGTACAGGATCGCCGCCGCGCCCCAACCCACTGCCCAGCCGCTCTGCACGAATCCCACCACCTTGCCGCGATGCTTGGGTGCGACGATCTCGCCGATCAGCACGGCGCCCACGGCCCACTCGCCGCCGAAGCCCAGCCCCTGCAGCGCGCGCAATACGAACACCTGCTCGAAGTTCTGCGCAAAGCCGATGCCCAGCGTGCACACCGAGAACCACAGGATCGTGCCCTGCAACACCTTCACGCGACCGTAGCGGTCGGCCAGCATGCCTGCCACCCATCCGCCAATTGCCGAGGCAATCAGCGTGACGGTGCCAAGCAGCCCGGCCTGTGCGCGATCGAGGCTCCACAGATCGATCAGCGATGCCAGCACGAAGCTGAACACCATGAAATCGAACGCGTCCGTGGCCCAGCCGGCAAACGATGCCTTGAAGGTCCGCTGCCCCGCCGGGCCGAGTTCTGCGTACCACGACGGGCGCAAACTCCCCCACGCCACGTCTTCCCTGCCTGCTTTTGTTGTCATTTTTCTTTTACCTTCGGTGAAACGCTGTCCTACTGCGATCCGCCTGCCGTATCGGTGAGGGCCGCCAGCGCCCTGCGTACCACATCCGGCGTGGCGGGTGCCTGGCGTATGCGCGCGCCAGTCGCGTCGAAAATGCCGTTCAGGATGGCCGCCGCCGTGGGTACCAGCGCCGGTTCGCCGATGCCCTTGGCGCCATACGGGCCGAGGTCGGTCGGCGCCTCCACGAAGATCGCGCGGACCTCGGGCATGTCGCGCACCGTGGGAATCAGATAGTCATGCAGGTTGTTGTGGCGGCCCGGATGATATTTCTCCATCAACGCCAGGCCAACGCCCTGCGCCACGGCCCCTTCTACCTGCCCTTCGAGCAGCGTCGGATTCACCATGCGACCGACGTCATGCGCGGCAACGACCTTCAGCACGCGGACACGGCCGCTCTCGCAATCGACCACCACCTCGGCGATCTGCGCGCCAAATGCGTACGTTGCATAAGGGCGGCCCTGTCCATCCGTATCGAGCGTGGTCACGGGCGGGTCGAAGCTCTCTTCGGCAGCAACGACATAGCCATGTACATCGACAGGCAAGGCACTGAGATCGAGCACACGCTCATCGACATGAATGCCTTGCCGATCCACCGCGATGATCGCCTCTGCCGGTGCGTTCGCCAGCTCGAGCAAGCGGCGGCGCAGTGTGGTTCCCGCGAGATAGGCCGCGCGGCCCGTCACGAACGTTTGCCGCGAGGCCGAGGTGCGCCCGCAGTCGGGCGTGACATGCGTATCGGGTCCGACGATGTGCAGCGTGCCCACCGGCACGCCCAACGCATCGGCGGCGATCTGCGGAATCACGGTATTGGCGCCCTGTCCCGCATCGACCGCACCCTGGTGGAGCACGACGACGCCGTCGGGACGCACACCGAAGCGAACCGTCGAGGGATTCGGCAGTGCGGTATTGCCGCAGCCGTAGAAGAACGCGGCCAGGCCCACACCATGGCGGATGGTGGCGGGCGACGACGCGTTGAGCGTGGCCACGCGGGCCTGCGCTTCGTGCCACACGGGACGCAGCGCATCGAGGCAGGCGATGAGGCCCACGCTCTTGTCGAGTACCTGCCCGGTCGGCAGCGAATCCCCTGGGTGCATCGCGTTTCTCACGCGGAATTCGAGCGCATCGATGCCAACGCGGCGCGCCAGTTCGTCGATCAGTTGCTCCTGCGACATCGTGGTCTGCGGCACGCCAAAACCCCGGAACGCGCCGGCCGGCGTGATGTGCGTGTGAATCGCACGCGCACGCGCCGAGTAATGCGGCACGACATAGGGACCACCGGCATGCACGGGCACGCGATTCGCCACGGCGGTGCCCCACGATGCGAAGGCGCCTGTGTTGTATTCGCCTTCGAACGATACCGCGCCGATCCGGCCGTCCGCATCGGCGGCCATCGACGAAACGATGCTGGCGGGATGGCGCTTGGTCGATGTCGCCATCGACTCTTCGCGCGAAAACACCATCGATACGGGCCGATCCAGATGCCACGCCGCGATGGCCAGCCACGGCTGCACGGTCATGTCCAGCTTGCCGCCAAACCCGCCACCCACCGCCGTGGCGACCACCCTTACCTGTTCGGGTGCCACGCCAAGGATGCGCGCGAGATCGGCGCGATGCGGATGCGGCGCCTGCGTGGACGAGTGGATCTCCACGACATCGCCCACCCTGCGCGCCCAGCCTGCTTCCGGTTCCAGGTACGCGTGTTCGACAAAACTCGATTCGAACGTGGCGCTCACCACGTACGGAGCATCCTTCAGCGCCGTCTCCACATCGCCCCGACGCACCACCCCTTCGATCAGCAGATTGCCGGGACGATTCGCATGCAGTGGCGTGCTGTCGTCGCGGATGGCATCGCCGACGGTGAGCACGGGTGGCAATGCCTCCCATGTCACGGGGAAGCCATGGAGGTCGAGCGCTTCCATCGCGTCACGCTCGCCTGCCACCAGCGCAATCGCTTCCAGGTAGTGGCGCGTCTCGGAGACTGGCAGGACGGGTTGATCGGCATACGGCCCGGCTACGCCGTGCAGGTTCATGCCCGGCACATCGGCATGAGTCAGTACGCGCACCACGCCCGGGTGCGCGGCAACAAATGCGTGCAGATCGCCGAAGGCAAAGCGTGCGCGATGATGGGGACTACGCACGGCGCGCAGCACGAGGCTATCCGCCGGGTGCGCATCGGCGCCAAACGGTTGGCGTCCGTCGATCTTCTCCGGACCATCGAGTCGCGTGATCGGTATGCCGACGACCGGTCCCGTGGCGGGTGGTGCCGTGCAGGGGCGCGCGGGGGCGCCGCAACCGACTTCAGCCACGGCATCGACGATCTTCTGGTAACCCGTGCAGCGGCACAGCACCCCGTCGATGGCCGACCGTGCACTGGCGCGATCCGTGACCCGCCCCGCGTCGACGGCGGCAGCCGAGGCCAGCAGCATGCCCGGCGTGCAGAAGCCACATTGCACGGCCTGGTGCGCGAGGAATGCCTGCTGCAGGCGCGCGCCGCTCTGCGTGCTCTCGGCCACACCTTCGACCGTCACGACGCGGCGTCCGGCAACCTGGCCCATCGGCACGAGGCAGGCATATCGCGCCTCGCCATCGATCAGCACCGTGCAGCTTCCGCAATCGCCCTGGCGGCACCCTTCCTTCGTGCCGAACTGCCGCAAGTCCGTGCGCAGATGGTCGAGCAGGCGCCGCGACTGGTCTGCAGGCAACGGCACACGCGCGCCGTTGAGGTCGAACCATGCAGCGTCCGCCGACATGGAATGGCCGCGCGTTTCCGCTACGTCATCGGCGCAGGTTGAGGACTCAGTAGGCGGGGGCGTCATCGGCGAATTCCTCCAGGCAGAACCGGACAGCCCGCTGGATCGCAAGCCGGGAGAGGTCCAAGCGATGGGCTGCCGTCGCGCGGACATCATCAATGGGGGACAACTCGGCCAGCGCGGCGCCCCCGATGATGCCAGCAAGTTCGTGGCTGTGTCGCCCCATCAGTGCCAATTCCAACCCATGCAGGCGCAGAGGAACATCCGACGCACCGCCCACGCAGACCGCAGCCGATTCGAGCGTGGTGCCCTGCCCCATGCGCAGATGCACCGCGGCCGACACCACGGCCAGCGCCATGCCGTCGCGATTGGTGCATTTCACGAAGGCCGTGCGGTCACGCGCACCCGGCAGATCGAACACGATATCGACCAGCAGTTCATCGGACGCAAGCGCCGTGCGCCGGCGACCGAGCAGGAATTCCCGCAACGGCAAGCGACGCAAACCGCGCACGCTCGCCAGTTCCACTTCGGCATCCAGCACGAGCAGCGGCGGCACACCATCCGCCAGCGGCGAGGCATGGCACAGGTTCCCGCCCAGCGTACCCTGCACGCGAATCTGCCGCGAGCCCACGCCGGCCGCGGCATCGCGCAGCGCCACGGGCATCCAGGCGGTTTGCGCGATGGTCTGCCAGGTGCTGGCCGCGCCGATGCGCGCCACGCCATCGCGGCATGTCAGGCCCCGCAAGGCGTCGATGCCCGCGATGTCGATCCACTCGACACTCCCCGGCGCGAGTGCCGGGTCCGCAAGGCAGTCGGTTGCGCCGCACACGACACGCGCCGGGCGCGCCGCAAGTTGGGCCACTGCTGCATCGAGGGATCGGGCGCGAAGGTAGTTCATGACGAGAGGCTGGCGTCCTGCTGTCGGCGTCGGGGCGGCTTGTCGGGGGTAGCGGGCAGCTCACTGGTGGCAGCCTCCACTCTCACCACGCGCAGCACGCTATCTATGACAAAGGACTCCCAGTGCTGCACGGCCTCTGGGGTGTCCAGCTCAACGCCGAGAAAGACCGTCAGCGTGTAGCGGTTCGAAGTATAGAAATACGCCGTCGAGGCAATCAACAGGAAAACATCGCGCGCATTCAGGTCCCGGCGGAATATGCCTTGATCCGCGCCGCTGGCGAGAATCCCGCCGATGATGTCCACGGCCAGCGTCGAGTAATCGCCCTTGCGCTCCAGCCTGGACACATGCCGGCCCTTGTGCAGGTTCTCGGTGTTGAGCAGGTTGACGAAATCGGGGTTGCGCCGGTAGTAGTCCAGCTTGAAGCGGATGATGGTCTTGAGCGCCTCCACGGGGTCTGACGGGTCCGGCGCCACCTTCGACTCGGCCTCGTCCATCCGCCGGTAGATACCTTCGAGCACCGCCACGAACAGCGCTTCCTTGCTGCCGTAGTAGTAGTAAATCATCCGGTCATAGGACTTCGCCAGCTTCGAGATCTTCTCCACGCTGCCGCCCTCATAGCCATAGCGCGCAAACACCTTGGTAGCGGCGCGCAGGATGTTGTCGCGGGTGGTCTGCGCCGCAGCCTCCCGGACACCGGTGCCACGCACAGCCTTTTTTACTGCTTGAGTCATATCGCTCCTATGGCAGCGGAGTCATCCGCTGGCGTTTCCCTGCATTTCGTACAGGGAACACTACATGAGTGAGCGATGATACAAGGCGCCCGGACGAGTTTCAACAGAAAGAAATAAATCTCTTTAAATTCAATAGATTGCGGCATTAGATCGACGCCGAACCCGCCTCCAGTACGCCGTTCCGCGACCCACACCGTCTGTCATTCCAGAAAATGTTGTGCTAAGGTTCATTTATGGAGCGTTCACTACATGAAGTTGATGCAGGACGGCAAGAACATGACCAACGAACTCGACTACTACCGCTGCACCTTCCTCACGCCATCGGTCTGGCCGATGGACGCGGACCTGCACGAGACCGCCGCAGACCGGCAGGCCGGGTGGTCGGCGATGATGCAGCACGCGCCTGACGTTCAGACGCTGCGCCACATCTCCCAGACACTGGCTGCCGAAGTGTCGCCGGGGCAGCGGGTCGAGACCTTGCTGCGGGCCGCCCTGCAAAGCACTGGCGCCACCTTCGGATGCGTGGCTGCCATCCGCGACGGTAGTTGGGAGTCTGCGGCGAGCGCCACGGCATCGAACGGACGCGCCCGTTTCGCGGACCCGCACACCCCTTCGGCAGTGCTGAAAGGCGATCGGCTTCCGGTGTCGATCCTCGCCACCGCCATTCGCCTGCGCAACGGACTGGTGCTCGATGACGCCTGCTCTGCCGCCAGTTGGCGCGACGATGAATACGTTCAGCGCTATCGGCCACGTTCCGTGATCTGCGTACCGATGCGCTGCAACGGCATGCTTGTCGGTGCGCTGTACCTGGAGCACCGCCACCTCTTCGGCATGTTCACATCGGCGCGCAGCGCCGTGGTCGAAATCATTGCGCTGCAAGCCGGATTCGCACTGGAGAACGCCCGCCTGCATGATGCGCTGTCCGAACAGGTGGCATTGCTGACCCATGCCGAAGAGAAAATGCGCAATACCCTCTCCGAGCTGGCACGCGCGAGCCGGTTCCAGGTCTACGGCGAGATGATCGCGTCCATCGTCCACGAGGTGGTACAGCCGGTGACGGCGTTGGACTCCTCCGCACGCGCCGGACTGCGTTGGCTGGACCGCAGCGCGCCAGACATCGAACGCGCCCGCCAGACGCTGGCGCATATCTCGGCATGCGCCACGCGCGCCCGCGCCATCATCGACGGTTTGCGCGCCAAGGCGCGGCAGGACACGCCCAATGTCGCCATTTTCGACGCCGACAAAGCCGTGATGGAAGTGGCGGACATGGTGACATCCACGCTGGAGGCGATGAAGATAGACTTCCGCGTGGAGGGGCAACTGTCATCGACGTCCGTGCAGGGCGAGCGCGTGCTGCTGCAGCAGGCACTCATCAACCTGCTGATGAACGGCGCCGAGGCCATGCAGGCAGTGCCGGAAGGCGAGCGCCAGCTGGTGCTGTCATGCGAAGCCGCACCGGACCAGTTGCGCCTGCATATCGACGACCGTGGTGAAGGCTTCGATCCGGAACTGGCCGGCCGCCTGTTCGAACCGCTGTTCACGACCAAACCTGAAGGCATGGGGATGGGACTCGCCATCAGCCGGTCCATCGTCGAAGCCCACCATGGCGAACTCGTCCTGACGCACCGGCCCCAGGGCGGGACACGCGCCACCATCACGCTGCCGCGTTTCGCAAGCTGAATCCCCGACGCAAAAATTAATTCTTGACTGCTCATTCCAATATTCCTAGAATGCGGTCCATGGCCAGACCAAAAGAATTCGACCAGGGCGAAGCCCTCGACGCGGCGATCGGCGTCTTCTGCGAGCACGGATATGCGGGCACATCCACGACCATGCTCACCAGCGCGATGAAGATCGGCCGCCAAAGCCTCTACGACACGTTCGTGGACAAGTGGCAGCTCTACTGCGCGGCATTGCGCCGCTATGGCGAGACCGAAATCCAGGTGCATATTGCGGCGCTGCAGGGCGGGCCGCGTGCCATCGACGGCATTCACCGGATGATGGCGCGTGTCGTGCAAAGTGCCCATACACCGTGCCTGGGCGTGGGGTCCGTGAGCGAGTTCGGCGATAGCCAGCAGCAATTGAACGCCATCCGCGCGGAACTCGGTCACGTGCTGTCCGTGCCGCTGATCGCCCGGATTGCAGAAGCACAGCGCGATGGCGACGTGCTCAACGAGGCCGACGCCAAACTGCTGGCCGCATTCCTGCTGGCCAGTGTCTCCGCGCTGCGGCTATCGGCACGCGGCGGTGCGGACCTTGCGGAACTGCAGGGCCTGAGCCAGTTGGCATTGCGCGCGCTGCGATAATTTTTTTACCAATTTTGGAACGATCGTTCCATTAAGGAGCATTGAGATGAAAGCGGTGATCATGGCAACAGCGGGCGGTCCGGAAGTCCTGGAGGCAGTCGAGTGGAAGGCGCCAACAGCCGGCAAGGGCGAAGTCCGGGTGAAGGTAGCCGCAGCCGGGGTGAACTTCATGGACATGGGCGTGCGGCGCGGGCAGTTCTGGAACGAGATTCCCTATCCCCGCGTGCCCGGTGTCGAGGGAGCCGGCGAGGTTCTGGAAGTCGGTGAAGGGGTGACTGACTTCCATCCCGGGCAGCGCGTGGCCTGGGCCTACGCGCCGGGCAGCTATGCGGAACAGGTCGTGGTGCCCGCCACGTCGCTGGTGCCCGTGCCGGACGGCATCGACGACGAGACCGCTGCCTCGATCATGATGCAAGGGCTGACCGCCAGCCATTTCGCGACCGAGTTCTATCCCGTGCGACCCGGCGATACCGCATTGATCCACGCGGCGGCCGGAGGCGTTGGCCTGCTCCTGACCCAGATCGTCAAGCTCCGCGGCGGCCGCGTCATTGGCCGCGTCTCCTCCGAGAGCAAGGCGGCCGTGGCATGGGCGGCGGGGGCCGATCACATCATCGTCGATGCCACAGGCCGGTTTGCCGGGGAAGCGATCCAGTTGTCGGGCGGGGAGGGCGTGGACGTGGTGTATGACGGCTCGGGGCCGGCCACCTTCCAGGGCTCGATCGATGCATTGAAGGTGGCTGGCACGTTGTGCTGGTATGGTCCGATTCTCGGCGGGCCGGGCGCCATCGACATCATGGCCCTGCCCCGCAGCATCAAGATCGGCTATGCGGTCTTTGCCGACCATGTGCGGACGCCCGAACGGTTGCGCAGGCACGCCGCCCAGTTGTTCCAGTGGATTCTCGACGGCAAGGTGCGCCCCACCATCGGCCAGCGCTATCCGCTTGACAAGGCGGCGCGCGCTCACGCCGATATGGAAAGCCGTGCCACGACGGGCAAACTGCTGCTGGTGCCCGGCATGGATGCCTGATGAAAGACCCGGGGGACGGGCGCGGCATGCAGTGCTATGGTTCGACTGTTTCCGCCCCGCCTACCCATCCCATGCCCGAGCAGACAGCACAGACATCGGCAACGCCCTTGTGGCTGCGTATCGCCCCCGCGCTGTTCCTGCTGCTCTGGTCCTCGGGCTTCGTCTTTCTCAAGCTCGGCCTGCAATACGCCGATCCGCTGACATTCCTCGCCCTGCGCTACGCATGCGTGACCGGACTGCTCATCCTGCCCTGTCTGCTGCTGCGCCCGCGACTGCCACCCGGTGCGGCGCCGTGGCTGCACCTGGGCGTGATCGGCCTGCTGATTCAGGCCGGCTACTTCGCATTCACGTATCTGAGTCTCAAGCTTGGGATGACCGCAGGCGCGGTGGCACTGGTTACGTCACAGCAGCCGATATTGATCGGACTGCTGGCGCCAGCGGTAGCGGGCGAGCGCGTGGATCGCGTCCACTGGATCGGGCTGGCGCTCGGTGTATCGGGCGCCGCCATCGTTATCGGGTCGCGTTCTTCTGTCGAGGTCGGCTCGCTGCTGGCGCTGATGTTCGCGATCCTCGCGCTACTTGCCATGACAGGCGGCACGCTCTACGAGAAACGCTTCGGCACGTCAGTCCATCCGGTCCTGGCCAACACCGTGCAATGCGCCGTCGCCCTGGCAGTGACCGCACCGCTCGCGTGGTGGCTGGAGCCGATGCACATCGAATGGACTCCCGGCCTGTTCGGCTCGCTGGCCTACCTCGTATTCGGCAACTCGCTCGTGGCGATATCACTGCTATTGGCGATGGTCCGCCACGGAGAAGCCTCGCGCGTCTCGGCCTTGTTCTTTCTCGTGCCGCCCACCACGGCCGTCATTGCGTTCGTGCTACTCGACGAGGCACTGCCGCCGATGGCATGGGCCGGCATGGCACTGGCTGCAGCGGGGCTGCATCTGGTGATGCGACGCAGGGTGGGATGACCAGAAGGTCGCGCACTTCCACACTGCGAACTTGCGTTTGACCGAACGCAAACAGCATCGGCTTTTCGCCAAAAATGCGGACCCCGAAGGACTACTATCGAACGCGTGGTGCGCCATCCGCGGCGCCCACGCACTCCATGCGCAAACCATTCCCCCTCCACCCCAAGCACCCCGAGCGCATCTGCTGGGGCTGCGACAAGTACTGCGCCGTCAACGCCATGGGCTGCGGCAACGGATCGAGCCGCACCCAGCATCCCGCGGAATTACTGGGTGATGACTGGTACGAGCATGGGGATTGGGGGATCGAGGTGGAGACTCGCGCCACCCCCTCCACCTCAGCTCAATAGCCGTAGTAAGGCTGCGGCGCGTACCGGACCGGCGCCGGACGGCCGCACGGCACATAGGCGCCCTGATAGTTGTCGTAGCAGTATCCCGGCGGTACTGCCGGCGCGGCGTAGGCCACGGGTTGCGGCGCGTAGACCGGCTGCGGCGGCGCATAGACCGGCGCGGGTGCGGCCATCACCGGTTGGCTGCTTGCCACCAGCGCGCCCAGCGCCAGGCCAGCCACTGCGGCCACGGCAATCGCGGCACCGGCAGATCCGCCGCCACCGCCGTGGTGATAACGATCGCGCGCCGAAGCCGTCCCGGCGACGAGCATGGTGGCACTCAGGACAGCAATACCGGCGTAACGAATCGACTTGCGCATGACAGGCTCCTTGGCGGGCCAACCTTGGCCCCCTTTTACGGACTCCATCATGGACGTCGATCCATTACAGTGGGTTACGCACTGGTGAGCAGATGTAAATGCGCGGGACCTGCTCCCGGTCATCAAAGCTCTGAAAGTGGCTGATTTGCGATGCCGCGCCGCGATTTCCACGCCACACGATAAATCCTGCGTTACAAATCACCCGGCGCCTTGCATGGGGCGATGCGGATTGACAGCGGCGCCGGCCGTGCAAATACTCGCTCTCGCAACGCTTCAGCAGTTGCAGTGCGATGTCCGCCGGAGCGGTGCGAAAGCCAATGTCGAGACAATCTCCATCCGGGACGACCATGACCACACGCCGCCTTTCCGCACTGCTGCTCGCCTGCTCCGCTGCAACCCTCGGCGCCTGCGCCTCGAACGTTGGCAACGCGCCCGTTCCAGTCCAGCCGACCGCCGCCTCGGCACCGGCCACCGCCGGCAAGACCGACGTCCTCTGGCTCGGCCAGGCCGCCATGCGGATCACCACCCCCGGTGGCAAGGTCATCGTCATCGACCCGTGGCTGACCAGCAATCCCAAGACGCCAGCGGGCTTCAAGCAACTGGCGGCACTCGGCAAGGTCGATCTGATCCTTGTCACCCACGCCCACGGCGATCATCTGGGCGACGCCCCCGAACTCGCCAAACTCAACAACGCGCCGATCTACACCGGCGGCGGCATGGGAAATCAACTCGTGCAACTTGGACTGGTGCCCGCCAACCTGTCGCAACGCTTTGGCAAGAGCGGCACGGTCACGCCCTTTGGCCCCACCGGCCCCAAGATTACGGCCGTCCACGCCGAACACTCTTCGGAACTGATCTACAAGAACCCGGCCACGGGAAAGGATGAAGCCCACTACGGCGGCGAACCCGTCGGCTACATCATCGAGATGGAAAACGGCTTCAAGGTCTGGCACATGGGCGACACCGGCCTGTTCGGTGACATGAAGCTCATCGGCGACCGCTACAAGCCCGACCTCGTCCTGATCCCCATCGGCGGCCATTTCACGATGGGACCACAAGACGCCGCCATCGCCATCCGCGACTTCGTCAAACCGAAGTATGCGATTCCGATGCACTACGGGACGTCGCCGATGCTGAAAGGGACGCCGGACGAGTTGAAGGCTGCGCTGGGGACGGCGTCAGGCACGGCGGTAGTGGTGATGGAGCCGGGGATGCGGGTGGGGTTTTGAGGGGGTGATTGGAGAACGGGCAGCGAGAGTACTTATCAGAAATCGTCGGATGACGAAATTAGTTCCTGGTCATCAGAGAAGAAAAAGCCTGCTTTTCAGCAGGCTTTTTCTTTGGCGAGGCGGCATACGCCGTCTGTTACGGGCTCATGGGCGATCGACCGCGATGTCATAGAACAGCGAGGTCTGATCGAGGCTGATCAGAAAACTCAACCCGGTGTTGCCCACGACCATAGAAACAGCCTCGCGAGCATTGCTCCCGCTGTCCTTGGGACGATAGCGGAGGCCAGCGTTTGGCTGATTCTGTACATACGTGTCAATTCGCTTATCACTGGCCCGCTCGCGCGTGTAGATGTTGGTCGAATTGTCAACGGACTTGATCTCGGTCTCGTCCTTGGCGTACACATAGTTCAGTGCGCCGAAGACCGCAATATCCCAGAAGGCGTTCTTCTTTCCCACTGCTGGCAATGGCCGTACCACCTGCTTGGTAGCGACAATCAGGCCATTGCCGTGCGTGATCACGGCCATGACAGTTCCGTCGATATCCTTGAATGCCACCAGCGCTGATGTACCGTTCGAATCCGTCAGCGTGAAGCCGCCCCGCGGGTTGACGGTCAGAACCGGCAGTTCGTTGGGCTGCCACGCTTCGCAGTTGTCTACGCCCGTGCAGTCGGCACCGGCCTGGAACTTGCCATCAGCGCCGAGCGTGAACTTGATTCGGGTGGGTACAAAGGGAACCGTGGCATCGTCGCGTTCGAAGCCCAGCGCATTCCAATCGCCGGTTAGATCGGCCAGCGCCAATTCCTGCCGTGGCACCATCAGCGTGGGAAGGCTCGTCAAGGTAGGCGTGTCGTAGACGAGCGCTACACCGGACCTGGAGACTAGAATAATCTTGCCACCCCCCACAGATGTCACGAACGAGCAAGGGTCGCCAGAAATGGGCGTCATGTCGGCAGTGCCAACCAGTCTGCCTGGCCGTCCAGTTGCGCGTAGGTGTTCCCCGTGGAATCAAAGTTGGCATAGCCCGAACCGCCTTGACCGGCAAGAAAGTACACACCGTGGCGCAGACCGTTGCAGGTTGCGGATGCCGGCTTGAGTACGGTCTGGATTGCCGCCGCTCCCGCGTTGGCAGCCATAGCACCGCTAAGATCCGCCAACTTGATGTTGGCTGCGGTCAGCAGTGCCGCCAGTTGGTCAAGCATCTTATCCATCGCATTGCCGCCGACGCCACCTATAGCAGCCAGCAGTTGGCCCTTCACCGGGTCAATGCCCGTCAAATCAATCCTTTGATCGAAGACCTGACGAATTGCGGCGATTGCGGCAGTCAGTTGCGCCGGGCTCAGCCGCAACTGCGCATTGGCATCGAATTGCTGGAAAAACTTCGTGGTTTCACCTTGCGCCAGCGCGGCCAGGACCAGTTCGGTCAGCGGTGAAATATTGGCCGTCAGAATGCTGCCAGATGCTCCCGTCTCCACCAAGGAGTGCAGCGTCGTGCCGTCCGGCGCCGGGGCACTCAGTACGCAAGGCGTCTGCAGGTTAGCAATATCGGCAGTGAAGAATCCGTTGATGTTGGTCGTGGCTTTGGCACTGCCGGCCTTGCACTTGACCTCGACCAACGCGTTCGGAATAGCGGCCCCAATGGCAGCGGTACCAGTAATTTTCGTCGTTTGCACCGTGCCACCATTGCCACCAGTTCCGCCCGTTGCCGCACCCGTTGTCGACCCACCATCCCCACCACCGCCGCAGGCCGACAGCACAGCGGCTATCAGGCCCGTCAAAAGAAGCTTCGATTTCATCCCTGTTGTCTCTTCTAAAGTTGGATTTGCGTGGCGCGCGCCGGGTGACCGCCCCCTGGCCCCTTTTCTTCTGCTGGCGCGCGCGTTTCTGTCATCGGCTCGAGGGCCAATGGCAGGCGGCGTGGGAGTGTCGCGTGCAGGTCTTGCGTCGCCCCCCCCCCCGAGGGGCATTGACAGATGTCATTTCTGTCATCTTTTGTGACAGTTCGGATACAAGGCCGAAGCACCGGCAAAAAGTTAGTCCGCACACTCGCAGAATCCAAGGTACGGCAACGAACTCATCCCTGCGTATCGCGACGTCATACGAATGAACCGGCCACAACGCCGCAGCGCACATAGCGAAAACGCCACTATTGCCTATACTCTTCTGACTGTCCCCGCGTCACCAGAACGTCGCAATAAATCCATTGACCGGACCACGATCCGGTACAAGGAGGTGTCCCCCATGGTTACGATGAACCGCCGACAGTTCCTGAAGTTTTCAGGGGCTTCGCTGGCGGGTTCCAGCCTGGCGCTGATCGGGTTCGCGCCCGATGTGGCACTGGCCGAAGTGCGAGCCTATAAACTGGCGCGCACCACGGAAACCCGCAATACCTGCCCCTACTGCTCGGTGGCATGTGGCGTGCTGATGTACAGCCTTGGCGACAAGGCCAAGAACGCCAAGTCGAGCATCATCCACATCGAGGGCGACCCCGACCACCCGGTGAATCGCGGCACGCTTTGCCCCAAGGGTGCGGGCCTGATCGACTTCATCCACAGTCCCAACCGCTTGCAATATCCCGAGTACCGCGCGCCGGGCTCGGACAAGTGGCAGCGCATCACGTGGGAAGACGCCATCGATCGTATTGCCAAGCTGATGAAGGCCGACCGCGACGCCAACTTCGTCGAGAAAAACGACAAGGGTGAAACGGTCAACCGCTGGCTGACCACGGGCATGCTGGCAGCGTCGGCCAGCAGCAATGAAACCGGATATATCACGCACAAGACGATCCGCAGTCTTGGCATGCTGGGGTTCGATAACCAGGCACGTGTCTGACACGGCCCGACGGTGGCAGGTCTTGCCCCGACGTTTGGCCGTGGAGCGATGACGAACCATTGGGTCGACATCAAGAACGCGGACGTAATCCTGATCATGGGCGGCAATGCAGCCGAGGCACACCCGTGCGGTTTCAAATGGGTGACCGAGGCCAAGGCGCACAACAAGGCGCGCCTGATCGTGGTGGACCCGCGCTTCACGCGCTCGGCGTCCGTTGCTGACCTGTACGTGCAAATCCGCACGGGCACCGACGTGGTGTTCCTGGGCGGCGTGATCCGCTGGCTGCTGGAGCAGGACAAGATCCAGCACACCTACGTGAAGAACTACACGGACTTCACGTTCATCGTGCGCGAGGATTTCAACTTCGAGAACGGCCTGTTCTCGGGCTATGACGCCGAGCGGCGCTACTACAACAAGGCGAGCTGGGATTACGAGATCGGCGAGGACGGCTATGTGAAGTCCGATCCGACGCTGCAGCATCCGCGTTGCGTGTACAACCTGATGAAGCAGCATTACGCGCGCTACACACCGGAGATGGTGGAACGCGTCTGTGGCACGCCGCAGGACAAGTTCCTCAAGGTCTGCGAGATGATGGCCAGCACGGCCACGCCCGACCGCGCGATGACGATGATGTACGCACTCGGCTGGACGCAGCACTCCATCGGCTCGCAGATGATCCGCACCGGTGCCATGGTGCAGTTGCTGCTGGGCAATATCGGCGTGGCGGGCGGCGGCATGAACGCGCTGCGCGGGCACTCGAACATCCAGGGCCTGACCGATATCGGCCTGATGTCGAACCTGTTGCCGGGCTATCTGACGCTGCCGGCCGAGAGCGAGCAGGACTATCGCAAGTACATCGAGGCACGTGCCTTCAAGCCGCTGCGGCCGAACCAGCTCAGCTACTGGCAGAACGTGGAGAAATTCCACGTCAGCCTGATGAAGGCATGGTGGGGTTCGGCAGCCACGGTCGAGAATAACTGGGCATTCGAATATCTGCCCAAGCTCGACAAGCCTTATGACCTGCTTCAGGTCTTCGAGCTGATGAACGCGGGCCGCATGACGGGCTACCTCGCGCAGGGCTTCAATCCGCTTGCGGCGGCGCCGAACAAGGCCAAGCTGCTGGCGGGATTGAGCAAGCTGAAGTTCCTGGTAGTGATGGACCCGCTTGCAACGGAGACCTCCGAGTTCTGGCGCAACGCAGGCGAATCGAACGATGTGGACCCGAAGACGATCCAGACCGAAGTGTTCCGTCTTCCCACGACGTGTTTTGCCGAGGAAAACGGCTCGCTCGTGAATTCGTCGCGCTGGCTGCAATGGCACTGGCAAGGTGCCGATCCGCCCGCCGAGGCACGTTCGGACATCGAGATCATGGCCGAACTGTTCCTGAAGATCCGCCAGATGTATGTGAAGGACGGCGGCAAGTATCCGGACCCGATCGTCAACCTGTGGTGGCCGTATGCGCTGCCCGCATCGCCTACGCCTGAAGAACTGGCGAAGGAACTGTCCGGTCGCGCGCTGACGGATCTCGTCGATCCCAAGGACGCCACCAAGGTGGTGCGCAAGGCCGGCGAGCAGTTGAACAGCTTTGGCGAGTTGCAGGCCGACGGCAGCACCATCAGCGGCTGCTGGGTCTATTGCGGATCGTGGACGCAGGCCGGCAACCAGATGGCCAAGCGCGACAACAGCGACCCGACCAATATCGGCCAGACGCTGAACTGGGCGTGGTCGTGGCCGGCGAATCGCCGCGTGCTCTACAACCGTGCATCGTGCGATCCGGAGGGCAAGCCGTTCAACCCGGCGCGCAAGCTCATCGCATGGAACGGCAAGAGCTGGACCGGCTTCGACACGCCCGACTTCAAGCTCGATGAAGATCCGGCCAAGGGCATGGGGCCGTTCATCATGCAGGCCGAGGGCGTGGGCCGCTTCTTTGCGCGGCAGAACCTGGTGGAGGGACCGTTCCCCGAGCACTACGAGCCGTTCGAGAATCCGCTCGGCTACAACCCGCTCAACAAGTCGCCGCAAGCGGTGAGCAATCCGGCCGCGCGCGTGTTCAAGGGTGACTGGGCACAGTTCGGCAAGGCCGATGCGTATCCGGTCATCGCCACCACGTACCGGCTGACCGAGCACTTCCACTACTGGACCAAGCACGCGCGCATCAACGCCATTTTGCAGCCGGAACAGTTCGTGGAGATTGGCGAGGAGCTTGCCAGTCAGGTGGGCGTGAAGGCGGGAGACCGTGTGAAGGTGACATCGACGCGCGGCTACATCAAGGCGGTGGCGCTGGTCACCAAGCGGATCAAGCCATTCAAGATCGACGGGAAGGTGGTGCACATGGTGGGTATCCCGCTGCACTGGGGTTTCACCGGCATCGCCAAGCCAGGGTTCCTGGCCAACACACTGACGCCATACGTGGGCGACGGCAATACGCAGACGCCGGAGTTCAAGTCGTTCATGGTGAAGGTGGAACGGGCATAGGGAGCGAACCATGGCACTACAGTCACTCGACATCGTGCGGCGATCGGCCACCACCACGCCATCGCCCAGCGCACGCCAGCCCGCCACCGGCAGCGTGGCCAAGCTGATCGACACCACGAAATGCATCGGCTGCAAGGCATGCCAGGCGGCGTGCATGGAGTGGAACGATTTGCGCGGCGAGGTGGGCACCAACGTGGGCGTCTACGACAACCCGGCGGATCTCGACGAGCATACGTGGACGCTGATGCGGTTCGCCGAGTACGAGAACCCCAACAGCGGCAACCTGGAATGGCTGATCCGCAAGGACGGCTGCATGCATTGCGAGGACCCGGGCTGCCTGAAGGCGTGCCCGTCTCCGGGCGCCATCGTGCAGTACGCCAACGGCATCGTCGATTTCCACGAGGAACACTGCATCGGCTGCGGCTACTGCATCACGGGCTGCCCGTTCAACATTCCGCGTATCTCCAAGACCGATCACAAGGCGTACAAATGCACGCTGTGCTCGGACCGCGTGGCCGTGGGGCAGGAACCTGCCTGCGTGAAGACATGCCCGACGGGCGCCATCGTGTTCGGCACCAAGACCGACATGATTGCGCACGCCGAGGAACGCGTGGTCGACCTGAAATCGCGCGGCTTCCAGAAAGCCGGTCTCTACGATCCGCCCGGCGTGGGTGGCACGCACGTGATGTACGTGCTGCATCACGCGGACGACCCCACGCTCTATCACAACCTGCCCGCGGACCCGCACATCAGTCCGCTGGTGAGCCTGTGGAAGGGCATCGCCAAGCCGCTGGCCGTGGCCGGCATGGCGCTGGCGGCGGTGGCCGGATTCTTCCATTACATCCGCGTGGGTCCGAACGAGACGGGGCCGGAAGACGAAGCAGCAGCCGAGGATGAGATCGTGCGCAGCGGGCGCGACAGCCCCAAGCCGCGCGGGACACCCGATGAAGTCGTGCCACCCGAGGAGGTCCGCGATGAGAATCGATAAGCAACGCGAAGCGTTCATCCGACGCTACTCCGCCGGAGAGCGCACGAATCACTGGATCGTGGCGCTCACGTTCATCCTGCTGGCGCTGTCCGGGCTCGCATTGTTCCACCCGTCGATGTACTGGTTGAGCAACCTGTTCGGCGGCGGCACGTGGACGCGCATCCTGCATCCGTTCATCGGTATCGTGATGTTCCTGGCTTTCGCCATCCTGGCCGTGAAGTTCTGGCATCACAACCTGATGACGTGGTCCGACCGCGAATGGCTGCGCCATGGCCGCGAGGTACTGAACAACCGCGAGGAAAACGTGCCCGAGGTGGGCCGCTACAACGCGGGGCAGAAGCTGCTGTTCTTCGTGATGGTGGCGTGCCTGGTGCTGTTGCTGGCCAGCGGCATCGTCATGTGGCGCGCCTACTTCGCTTTCCTGTTTCCGATCTGGGCCATCCGGCTGGCATCGGTCGTGCATGCGGTTTGCGCATTCCTGCTGATATGCGGCATCATCGTGCACATCTATGCAGCGGTCTGGGTCAAGGGATCGGTGCAGGCCATGACGCGCGGCACGGTCACGCCGGGCTGGGCTTGGAAACATCACCGCGCCTGGTTCCGCGAGACATTCCGGCCAGGCGACAAATAGCAGCGCTGCCGGTCACTCCGGGGCGCTTGCCAAAGGACGAAACGATGGTGCAGCGCATTCTGGAGCCGGCAGAAATCGAATCGATCGACCACGTTGCCATTGCGCGCGTGCGTCTGCCTGACCGCGCGGAGATCTTCGCCGCGCGGGCCGCACGGCTGCGGCAACTGGCGCCGGGCAGCGCCATTGGCCCGTACCTGCTGTTGATGGCCCACGTGGCCGACGCCCAGCACGCGGTGGCCCAGTCGCTCGACGTTCCCTTGCCATCCCACGCCGATATCGCACGCGCCACCGAGCATTGCATGCCGCTGCTCGACGCGCCCGATATCTCGCTGCGCGGGGCCGATGCGCTGTTCGCGCACATCGCGGCCCATGCCGATGCGCCGGAACTGGCCGCGCCGATAGCCCGCTTGCAGTCGATGTCCGCCGACGCGCGCCGCGCGCAACTGCAGGCGCTACTGGGCGTCGCTTCGACCGACAACGATGTCGAAGTGGAAGCCACGCTCGCGCCGTTCCTGATCGCCGCACTGCAACTGGATCGCACGGTACTGGCCAGCCAGTTGCGCGAGAAGGACGTGCCGATGCTCGATGTCCACACGGTGTGCCCGGTATGCGGCACGCCGCCCGTGGCGAGCATCGTTCGCATCGGTGGCCGCTATCAGAGCCTGCGCTACCTGCACTGCGGCCACTGCGCCACGGAATGGCACATGGTGCGCGTGAAGTGCAGCCACTGTGAATCGACGGAAGGCATCTCGTACTATGCCGTGGAAGGTCAGGGCGATGCACTCAAGGCAGAGGCCTGCGAGCCCTGCCATCACTACCGCAAGATCAGCTACATGGAGAAGGATCCATTGGCCGAGCCATTGGCCGATGACCTCGCTTCTCTCGCACTCGACGTGATGATGGGTGCCGCCGGCTTCGGACGCCCCAACGGCAATCCGCTGCTATGGCTTGCCGATGACGACGAGGTTGCTGCCGATGAACGATAGCGTCTCGATGCCAGCGCGCCCTGCCGACCTTCCTTCGGTAGACCGGCTGCTCAACCTGCCCGCACTGCAACCGCTACTGGAGCAGTATGGCCGCGCACCGGCCACGGCAACGCTGCGCCGGCTGCTCGATACGCTGCGTGCGCAGGCCATCGCGGGCACGCTCACGCGTCAGGCACTTGCGGAGTCTGCACTGGTGGATACGCTGAC
Organism: Cupriavidus sp. SW-Y-13; assembly: GCF_009793345.1. NCBI lineage: Bacteria > Pseudomonadati > Pseudomonadota > Betaproteobacteria > Burkholderiales > Burkholderiaceae > Cupriavidus > Cupriavidus sp. SW-Y-13. The sequence continues at coordinate 2,294,241 of NZ_WHLX01000002.1, read as the reverse complement.
CGCGCAGCTCGCACGCGAGCATCAACCCCGCCTGCGCACTGTGTTCAACCTGACCGGCACGGTGCTGCACACGAACCTGGGCCGCGCGTTGCTGCCGGACAGCGCCGTGCAAGCCGTGATGCGCGCGATGACCGCGCCGGCCAATCTCGAATTCGATCTCGAAACCGGCGGCCGTGGGGATCGCGATGATCTGATCGCCGACCTGATCTGCTCGCTGACTGGCGCGGAGGCCGCGACCGTCGTCAACAACAACGCCGCCGCCGTGCTGTTGATGCTGAACACGCTCGCCACACGGCGCGAGGTGGTGGTGTCGCGTGGTGAATTGGTGGAGATCGGCGGCGCGTTCCGCATTCCCGACATCATGCAGCGCGCTGGCGCGAAGCTCGTGGAGATCGGCACCACCAACCGCACGCATCCGCACGACTACGCCAATGCCATCGGTGCGCGCACGGCAATGCTGATGAAGGTGCATTGCAGCAACTACGAAATCACCGGCTTCACGCGCAGCGTGGATGTGGCCGAGGTGGTGCGCATCGCGCAACCGCATGGCATTCCGGTGGTGGTCGATCTTGGCAGCGGCACGCTGTGCGACCTCACGCGCTGGGGCCTGCCGCGCGAGACCACCGTGCGCGAGACCATCGAGGCCGGCGCCGATCTGGTGACATTCAGCGGTGACAAGCTGCTCGGCGGTCCGCAAGCGGGCATGATCGTGGGTCGCGCGGACCTGATCGCGAAGATCAAGAAGAACCCGCTCAAGCGCGCGCTACGCGTGGGCAAGCTCACGCTTGCGGCGCTGGAGCCGGTATTGCAGTGCTATCGCGATCCGGACACGCTGGCGCAGGCATTACCCACGCTGCGGCTGTTGACACGGCAGCCCGGCGAGATGGCAGCGATGGCCGAGCGTTTATCGCCAGCGGTGCAGACTGCGCTGGGCGATGCATGGCAGGTATCCGCCGTACCCATGGTCAGCCAGATCGGCAGCGGTGCATTGCCGGGTGGGCAGTTGCAGAGCTATGGGCTGGTGATCGGTACACGCGAAGAGGGCAAGCGCAGTGGCCGCAAGCTGCAACAGTTGGAAGCGGCGCTGCGCAGCGTGGCGCGTCCCGTGATCGGACGCATTGCCGAGCACGCGTTGTGGCTGGACCTGCGCTGCCTGGAACCCGGCGACGAAGCGGACTTCGCCGCGCAATGGCCGACCATCGCCGAGGCGCTGCGCCGATGATCGTTGGCACCGCCGGCCATATCGACCATGGCAAGACCACGCTGGTGCGCGCGTTGACCGGCGTCGACACCGACCGGCTCAAGGAAGAGAAAGCGCGCGGCATCTCCATCGAACTCGGCTATGCCTACACGCCGCTGCCCAATGGCGATGTGCTCGGCTATATCGATGTGCCAGGCCATGAGAAGCTGATCCATACGATGGCTGCTGGTGCCAGCGGCATCGACCTCGCGCTACTGGTCATCGCGGCAGACGATGGCGTCATGCCGCAGACACGCGAGCATATCGGCATCGTCGAGCGGCTGGGCGTCACGCGCGTCGTGGTGGCGCTGACCAAGGCCGACCGTGCCGATGCGGCACGCCTGGTCACGGTGCGCGCGGACATCGACGCATTGCTCTCCTCCACACCCTACGCAGGTGCCACGCTCTTCGCCGTCAACGCCACCGATCCGGAAGACGAAGGCGTTGCCGCGCTGCGCGCATGGTTGCACGACGCCGCGCAACATATGCCGATACGCAATGCGCGTGGCAAGTTCCGGCTCGCCGTCGATCGTGTTTTCACGCTCGCCGGACACGGCACAGTGGTGACAGGCACCGTCCTCAACGGCCGCGTCGATGTGGGCGATGTCATGGAAGTCGCGCCCGCCGGATTGCCGGTGCGCGTGCGTAGCATTCATGCGCAGCAGCGCGAAGCCAGCAGCGGTGTGGCCGGGCAACGCTGCGCGTTGAATCTCGCGGGCGTCGACAAAAGCGAGATCCGGCGCGGTGACTGGATCGTCGATCCGGTACTGATGGCGCCGGTGACACGGCTCGATGTGCAACTCTCGCTGCAACCCGGTACGGGCGCACGGCTCGGTCACTGGACACCGCTGCATGTGCATCTTGGTGCGGCGCACCGCATCGCCAATGTGGTGCTGCTGGAGGGCGAAACGCTGACTGCTGGCGCTACGGCGCTCGCGCAACTGGTCTTTGTATCGCCGGTCTGCGCGCTGGCGGGAGACCGCTTTATCGTGCGCAATGCGCAGGCCACGCAGACAATTGGCGGCGGCATCGTGCTCGACAACGTCGCACCGGAACGGCATCGCCGCTCTGCGCCACGGCTGGCCTGGTTGCACGCGGTGCAGCGTGTCACCGAAGGCGCGGGATTGCTCGCACTGCTCGACCATGCGCCGCACGGCATTGACGAGAAGCGGCTAGTGCAGCTGACTGGTCTTGCAGCCGGCGAATGGGAACTAGCGGATGGCATCGCGCGCGTCGATGACACGCTGATCCTTCCGTCCTTCCTCACGGCGCAGCGCACACGCCTGCTCGACACGTTGGCGTCCTTCCACGCGCGCATGCCCGATGAACCCGGCCTCGCTGCCGGATCGTTGCGCCGCGTGGCATTCGCCGGTACGCCGGTGCCCGATGCGCTGTGGTCTGGCCTGCTCGACATGCTGTTGCGCGAAGGCGCCATCGAGCGGCATGGCGGATGGCTGCGCCTGCCGGGGCAGTCCATCGTGTTCTCCGATGCGGAACAAGCATTGGCCTCGCGCGTGATGCCGCGCGTCGTGGCGGGCGCGTTCGATCCGCCATGGGTACGCGACCATGCCACGGCGCTCGATGTTCCCGAAGAACAGGTGCGCCAGCTACTGCGCAAGCTCGCGCGGCAAGGCACGGTGCATCAGGTAGTGCGCGATCTGTTCTACGACAACGACGCCATTGAAACGCTCGCCCGGATGTTCGGCACACTGGCTTCGCACGGCCGCGTGGAAGTGATTGCGTATCGCGATGCAACGGGCCTGGGCCGCAAACGCACCATCCAGATTCTGGAGTTCTTCGACCGTGCGGGATACACTCGCCGCGTGGCAAATGCCCGGATGGTGCGGCCCGACAGCGAATGGCGGCCCATGCCGAGGCAAGTCTGACGATCAAGAGGAAGGCATCCGCATCCGGTGATGCGGCCGGGCTTCAAACCCGGTTGGGGGCGCCAGACGTTCCCAGGTAGGTTCGACTCCTGCTGCTTTCCGCCAATATTCTGGTTTTCGCCCCTCTGGTTTTCTCCCCTCTGGTTTTCTCCCCTCTGGTTTTCTCCCCTCTCCCACTTCATGGGAGAGGGAGCCAACCGCTCACCACTGTGTTTCCCACGTTCCGTTTTCGGCGCCTGTCACCTACCATGCATGAGCAGCTTATCGAGCAGCGATTGGGCAGGTTTCGGGTCCCGAACAACACACCCAGGGGAGCAACATGGACAGACGCAATTTCCTGCGGCTTGGTGCCGCAATTCCGGTTTCCATCGGCGCCGGCGGCATGGCGCCGGCATTTTCCGCAACGGCTTCGAAGGATGCGACGCCCGCATCCGAGGGCTGGCGCGTCTACGAGATGACTACCGAGGTCATGCTGCCCGAATCCCCCGGGGCCGCCACCGTCTGGTTGCCGGTCACCGCCGCGCGGCTCGGTGACTACCAGCGGACCCTGTCGAGCGAGTGGATCGCGCCGGGCGGCCAAGCCCGTGTCACGCGTGCCGGCCCCTACGATGTGGGCATGGTTGTCATCGACTGGCCCCGTCCCACCCCCGGCGCACCCCTGACCGCTCGCATGGTCAACACCGTGGCACTGCGCGACCGCGACGTGGATCTCGGCGCAGCCCCTTCGGCCCGCGCTACGCGCGAATCCCCGGCTGCGCTGCAGGAGTACTTGCGCCCTACGCAGTTGATGCCCACCGACGGCATCGTGCGGAAGACCGCGCTGATGATCACGGCCGGCATGACCGATGACATGACCAAGGCGCAGGCCATCTACCAGTGGGTGGTGGACCACACCTGCCGTGACGCCGCCGTACGTGGCTGCGGCACCGGCGACGTGGTCACCATGCTGAAGACCGGCGGCATCATGAATGGCAAGTGTGCGGACATCAACGGGCTGTTCGTGGCATTGGCCCGCGCCGCCGGCATTCCGGCGCGCGATGCCTATGGGGTGCGCGTGGATAACTCCGCGCTCGGTTTCCAGGCGCTGGGCAAGGCAGGCGATATCTCCAAGGCGCAGCATTGCCGGTCCGAGTTCTACGCGGCCGGCGTCGGCTGGATTCCTGCTGACCCTGCCGATGTCCGCAAGGTGGCGCTCGAAGAAGTCCCGGGCGGACTACCGATGACGGACGCCAAGGTACGCGCCGCCCGCGCGATGCTGTTCGGCGCGTGGGAAGGCAATTGGGTGGCCTACAACCACGGCCACGACGTGCGCCTGCCGGGCGGTGGCACGGTGCCTTTCCTGATGTATCCGCAGACGAGAACCGTGGCAGGCATGCTCGATAGCCTGGATCCAGCGGCCTCCGGGTATCGCATCACGTCGCGCCGGGTCGCTTGACCCCGCGCTCCCCTCTACCACTTCGCGGTACACAAGCGGCAGAGGGGAGCCAACCATCCCTGCGCGCCCAAAAAAATTAACAAGATTCCCCTTGAAATGAGATCGATTCCCATTTACTATCCATTCACTGTCTGACGCACGGCACTGCCGAAACCGGACAGGAACAGATTGCAGAGGGTTGTTGGGTAGTGGATGCAGCGTAAGTCAGCCATCACCAACAATGTTCGATACCGTCTTTTGTGGGGACCGCTCCGACACACGGAGCGTTTGGTAGTAGCCAGTCGCAGGAAGATCGGGAAAACATCCAGACCCCGTTTTCCCGATCGCGTCATCCTGCGACAAGCCAGGCCACCTTTTTATTCCGCGCGCCGTGCAGGCACAGCGCGCCGTCCGGGGCGATCCAGTATGGGCCGGCCCGAGCGACTCCCGCCTGATTCCGTCAAGCCCCGGCAGATGGGCCGCCAACCGAATGCGTTGGCGCAGCGCCCCTGCCCCGGATCCACCGATTTGGAGTACCAACCGAGCGCCCGTTCCGGCGCGAGCTGCCGCATGACTACGTCCACCGTGAATTCCGATGCCGTCCCTCTCAAGCGCGCTGGCCTGAAGGCCACGTCGCCGCGCATGCACGTGCTGGAAGCGTTTCGCACCAGCAACCGCCGGCACCTGAGCGCGGAAGATGTCTACCGGATACTGCTCGATCACGAGGTCGATGCCGGTCTTTCCACGGTCTACCGCGTGTTGAACCAGCTGGTGCAGGCCAATATCCTGCTGCGCCACAGCTTCGAGTCCGATCACGCAGTTTTCGAACTCAACGAAGGCGGCCATCACGACCACCTGATCTGCGTGGGTTGCGGCGTGGTCGAGGAGTTCAAGGATGAAGGGATCGAGGCGCGCCAGAAACAGGTGGCTGCACAGAACGACTTCGTGTTGAGAGAGCACATGCTGGTGCTCTATGGGCTGTGCCCGGTGTGCCAGCAAGGGCAAGCAGGATAGCCCTCCAGGTAACGCGCACGTTTCTTACAGAAACGCCATGTGCGGTTACAAACGCGTGCAAACGGTAATACGCCACATCGGTAGAGTGGAGACATGACCTCTCACCCTTGGTGAATACCATGAGCAAGCGCCCCCTCTACCTTTCCCTGATCCTTGCCGGCACTGCCACGCTGGCCGTATCCACTGCCGCGATGGCCCGTGTCGATGTCGACGTCAACCTCGGCGTGCCCGTGGCGCCGGTCTATGTGGCGCCGGCGCCCGTCTATGTGGCGCCCCAGCCGGTGTACGTTGCCCCGCCGCCTCCGCCGCCCGTCGTGTATCGCCCCGGCCCGCCGGTCATCGTGGCGCCTGCACCGGCTGTGGTAATCGGCTGGCATGGCGAACGCTACTGGGACGGCCGGCGCTGGTACGATCGCCACGAGTACCGGCGATTCCACGATCGCGACTACCACGCCGCGCATCGTTACGAGCACGACCGCGGTCCGTGGAACCGCTGATTGGCCTTATGACCGGGCCGCAGCCGGTGCCACCGCCGGCGCGGACGGCCTGAGCACCAGCCAGACCGCCACGCCGATCAGCAACATGCCGCCTGCGTGGGCCCACGACAGCGTTTCGCCCAGGAACATCCACCCCCAGACAATGCCGAACGGCGGAATCAGGAACGTTACCGTCAGCGAGCGCACCGGGCCCAGTTCGGCGATCAACTTGAAATACAGCACGTAGGCGATGGCCGTGCAGAACATGCCCAGGCCGAGCATGGCGGCCCACAGGCCCGGCCCGGTGGCCGGCAGGGTGTTCTCGCGGATCAGCGCCGCCACACTGAACGGCAGCAGGAACAACGCGGCGCCGATCAGGCTGCCGGCTGCCACCAGCCGGTTGTCGAGACCGCCCTGTGCCGTGATCCAGCGGCGCGTCAGGAATCCCGCCAACCCATAGCAAGAGGTGGCCACCAGGCAGGCCAGCGCGCCGAGCAGGACATCGTGCGAAAACACCACCGGTCCCGTGCGGGTCAGCACGGCCACCCCCGCCAGGCCGATCAGCACGCCCGCCGCCTTGGCGCGCGTCAGTTTTTCCGCAAAGAACAGTGCCCCGATCACCACACCCATCAGCGGCGTCATCGCATTGAAGATCGCGGAGTAGCCCGCTGGCAGCCATAGCGCCGCCACGGCGTACATCACGAAGGGAATCCCGGAATTGATGATGCCGAGCACGATCACCGCCCGCCACTTGCCCTTCATGTCCCACCGCACGCCCAGGAACGGCAGGCACGCCGCCAGCGTCACGGCGCCGATCAACACGCGGAAGAAGGCGGTCGGCAGCGGCCCGAGCACGGGTGCCGCGATCCGGATGAACAGAAAGCTGGCGCCCCAGATAGCAGAGAGCGACAGCAGGCGAATCAATTGGATGGGTTGCATGGGTTCAGGGGGCGCAATGATGATGAGACAACAAGGAATACTGTTGCAGCCGAACGACAGAAACGAGAATCCGTCCTGTATTCCGGCAATTGGGTAATGCCCGAGCCGATACGATTTCACTGCAATCCGGGCCGCGAAGCGCGCTGTTTCCGGACATCTGCCAACGGCGCCAATGACGAACACGTGTTCGAGTTGGCCGCCGAACATGCCCGGATATGGGGCAAAACCCACTTATGTGGCATTTTTGCCGCGATTTCGCTTTCGAGTGGCTTACGGTCCTACCCCACCGATGGAGGGGGCAATACCACACCACGTGACATCGCGTATTAGATTCCATTAAACTCTGTTCTGCGCCAGAGTTAATTGACCCCTCCGACGCATTCCCGACAAGCCGCCAGGCAACTGGCGGCTTCTTTTTTTTCTGGCGTCGCGAAATCGTAAAACCACGTATCGTAGCGACTGCGGCGCGTCCCTGGGGTAGGACGTTTCGCGCACGTTGCATTCCCGCGTCAACCTATTGCCCCGGTTTTGCGTTGCCTGCCTCATGAAACGACAGTTCCTTGGCTTGTTAGCCCGCGTCTACGTCATGCAATTTGCCATGGAGGTGCCAGCCACCGTGGCCATGCTCGCTGAAATGCTCATGGAGTACGGATTCCAGGTGGATATTGGCACCGTACGCCCCTTGTTGCGTGCCCTGCAGATGGAGGGTTACCTCGAAAGCGTGCTGCGTGACGGCATCGGCCGGGTCTACCAGTTGACCGAGCAAGGCCGCGAAGAGCTGGCCAGCAGCCGCAGCCGCATCGACGAGCTGTATCGCAGGCTGCACAACCCTTCGGTCTCGGACGATGAAATGCCGTCCCTTTCCGCCGGCCTGATGGGAAATACCCCCGCCGTCGCCACGAATTCCTGAACCGCATACTGAGCGCCCCCGCTCGCGGAAACCCGGCTGACACACTCGTGTTGGCCGGGTTTTTGTTTTTTCTGGGGAGGACGAACAACGCGGGCGAGGAAAAGCGTACCCGTTTCTGCGTATCAAGCAGCGTGCGCAAAGCCCTTGCCGCCGAGCAGGATCTGGCGCAGCGCGTCCAGGCTGACGGGGTGGCTGAACAGGTAGCCCTGGACCGCGTCGCAGCCCTCGCCGCGCAGGAATTCGAGCTGGGCCCGGGACTCCACGCCCTCGGCCACCACCTGCAGGTGCAACTGGTGGCCCAGCGCGATGATGGCCGCCGCCACGGCCCGGTCATGGCCGGGCGCAGCCAGGTCATCGACAAATGACTTGTCGATCTTGAGCTTGCTGATGGGCAGGCGGGTCAGGTAGCCCAGCCCCGAATAGCCCGTGCCGAAATCGTCGATGGACACCCCGACGCCAAGCTGGCGCACGCGACGGAACGTCTCGACGGTGATATCGCCGCCATCGACCAGAATCCCTTCGGTGACCTCGATGGTCAGGCTACCGGCCGGCAGGTCCGCTGCCTGGAGGCAACGCGCCACCACATCGGGGAAATTGGCTTCGCGCAGTTGCAGCGGCGAGATATTCACCGCTACGTCGATGTCGCGCCCCAGCTCGCGGCGCAATTGCTGGATCTCGCGGCAGGCTGTGGCCAGTGTCCATTCACCGAGTGCGCCGATCAGGCCGCATTGCTCCGCAATCGGGATGAATTCCGAGGGCTGCATCGTGCCGCGCTCGGCCGTTTCCCACGCAATGAGCGCCTCGACCCCCACCACGGACAGCGTACCGACATCGACGATGGGCTGGTAGCGCAGCCTGAACTCCTGCTCGGCCAGCGCGCGGCGCAGCAGTGCCTCGATGGTGAAACGAGCCAGCGTGGCCTCGGCCATCTCGCTGGCAAAGCGCCGAAGTTGCGCGCGGCCGCTGCGCTTGGCTGCGTACATCGCCGAATCGGCGGATTTGAGCAGTTCGGTCAGCGTGCTGCCGTCGTCCGGGAAAATCGCCATGCCCAATGACGGCGTCACGCGCAGCGACTGCCCCGCCAGTTGCAACTCTTCCGAGACCCGCGCCAGGATCTTGGCCGCCGCCAGTTCCGCCTCGCTGTCGTGGCGCAACCCGCCGAGTACCACCGCGAATTCGTCGCCGCCCATGCGCGCCACCACATCGCGCGGACGCACTGCGCCGCGAATGCGGTCCGCGATCGTGCGCAGCACGTCATCGCCAACGGGGTGCCCCAGTGTCTCGTTGATGTGCTTGAAGTGATCCAGATCGAGCAGCAGCAGCGCCACGCGAGCGCCCTGCCGGCGCGCCTCGGCCAGTACTGCTTCTGTGCGGGCGTGCAGTTCGGTGCGGTTGGGCAAACCCGTCAGTGCGTCGTGCTGGGCCAGATGGCGGATGTATTCGTCCACGCGCCGGCGCTCGGTCAGGTCGTGCGCGATGGCCAGGAACCCGGTATCGGCGCTGCCATCGGTCATCGCCGTCAGCGTGAGGTGCACGGGCAGGCGCGAGCCGCCCTTGCGCAGGTACACCCACTCGCGTTCATCGGGTACGCCGAGACGGGGTTTGGCGATCAATGCCGGAAGCCCGGGCAGGACGGGCGTGCCGATCTCCCCGGAGAGCACACGCGCATGGGCGGCCACTTCGTCGGCGTCATGCAGACTGTCATAGGGCATGCGGCCCACCAGTTCCGGCTCGCCGTACCAGAGCATCCGCTGGCCGGCCCGGTTGATGCCCGTAATCATGCCCGTGGCGTCGAAAGTAATCACGCAGAAGGGCGCCTGATCGAGCAGCCGCGCGTAGCGCATGCTGGCCGTGGCAGCGCTGCGCTCGGCCCGCGCCAGATTCGCACGCAGGTTCACGGCTTCGGCATGGCTGGCCTGTTCGGCCATTTCGCGTTGCTGCCGGGCCTCGCGGCGGCTCCTCGTTACGCGGAGTCCGAGCCATACCGCGACCAGCGCTATGGCCATCACCAACGCCCCACCCGCTGCATCGAGCAGCGCAAGCATGGTGGGAGACAGCGATGGCAAGGTCATGAATCTGGCGACGCGAAAAGGGGGGAAAGACGCTTGCGCCAGCCTTCGAACGGCATGGAAAAGGGGCGCCCCGGCTGGCAAGTTGGGCGCACTATAACCTGCCCCCTTACGCCCGGAACAGTGCGGTCACCCCGGACAGTGGCGGGACACACACTTCGCGGCTTCGGCCATGCCACGGCCACGGCACTTGGCGTTCCTGTGCAGGGCTATCCAGCCGCGCCGGCGGGGTGCAAGTGTCGCGCAAATCGCACGGAGTCAGCGCGTGGAGGCTCGTTTGTCGCGAATGCCTCAAACGGGTGAGCCGTGATAGCTTACGATGGCGTCCGACGTAGCACCGGCGCCCGATCTTCATGACGCGGGCGCCCGTTCCCTTCTTTCGCATGCCCAGGTTCTTGCCATCGCTCAAGGCGCGACTCGCGCTGATCACCACGGTGCTTGCCGCCGTGCTCGGTGGCGGCATTGTCATGGGCTCGCTCTACTACGCCCACCGCGATCTCGAAGAAGCGCTCCAGAATCAGCAGGACTCCATCGTCAAGCTGTCGACCGACCAGCTCGATACGGCCATGGAGGATCGCATCGTCACGCTTGCCCACCTGGCTCCGCAATTGCGCGGCATCCTGGCCAATGCGTCCCACACACGGCCCGATCTGGTGCGCCAGCGTCTGCGCGAGGCCGTGGCACGGACAGTGCCCGTACCCGCCGCCCTCAACGCCGTGATGGTGGCCGATGCGCACGGCACGTTGCTGACCATGGATGGGCTGCCCGCCGATGTCAGCGACCGTCAGTATTTCCGCGAAGCCGAGCGCACCCGCAACGTGGTGGTGGCCGCGCCGCTGCGCGCGCGCACGGACAACTCGCGCGGCGTGCTCGTGGTGGTGCCTGTGCTGGCGGAGTCCGGTGCATTCATGGGATTGGTGGGGGGCTGGCTCAACCTCGACAAGCCGAATTTTCTCGTCGAGATCGGCCATAACCGGCTGGGCATCACCGGCTTCTACTGCCTGGTTTCGGCGGGCGCACAGCCCGTCTATATCCAGCATCCCGAGCCCGCGCAAGCGCAGCAGCCGGCCAAGCCGTTCGGCGACAACTGCGGCCTGACCGGCAAAGCCTCCGCATTCGAATTCCTGACGCCTACGCGTCCCGTGATCGCACGGCGATTGATGGCCACCACGGGCTGGGAACTGGTGGCGGTGCTGCCCGCGCAAGAGGCGTACACGCCGCTGCGCCAGATGCAGCAGCGATTCCTGATGATGTCCGGCATTGTGCTGGCGGTGGTGGCGCTGTTGATCTGGCTGGCCGTACGCCGATTGCTGGAGCCGCTCTCGCGCCTGCACCACGTGGTGCGCGACAGCACCGGCGACGTCGATGCTTTCGAGCGCCTGCCGCAACGGCCTCAGCGTGACGAGATTGGCGACGTGACACGCGCCTTCATCCGCCTGATGCGCGATGTTCGCGAACGCGGCCGGCAACTCTCGCGCAGCGAGCGCCGTCTTCGTGCAGTCACCGATACGTTCCCCGCGCTGCTCGCCTTCATCGACACCGACGAGCGCTACCTCTTCAACAACCTGGCCTACGAACGGGCCTTCGGCATTCCCGTAGACCAGGTGCGCGGCATGACGGTGCGCGAACTGCTGGGCGAGGAGCGCTACCAGCGCGCGCGGCCCTATCTGCTGCAGGCGCTCGCAGGCGGCGTGGTGAGTTTCGAAGGCGAGTACCTGTTTCCGACCCACCACTGGATGGAAACCAGCTACCGGCCCGAATGGAACGAGGACGGCACCCAGGTGGTGGGCGTGCACATCCACGTGCAGGACATCACGCAGCGCAAGCTGGAAACGCTGCGTCTCTCGCACATCTCTCGCACCGACCACCTGACACAGCTTCAGAATCGCAGCGCCTTCGAGACCCTGCTGCAGGACGCCATGGCGCTCAGCCGCGCCGAGCATCGCCTGATGGCATTGCTCTATCTGGACATGGACCGCTTCAAGGCCGTGAATGATGCCTTTGGACACGCCACCGGCGACATGCTGTTGCAGGCCTTTGCGCTACGGCTGCGACGCTGCGTGCGCGAACAGGACCACGTGGCCCGCCTGGGCGGCGATGAGTTCGCGGTCATCCTCCCGGACATCGGCTCGCCGGAAGCCGCCCAGCGCGTGGCCGAAGCCATTCTGGAATCGGTGGGTCGACGGTTCTACTTCGACGGTATCCTGGCCGATGTGGATGTGAGCATCGGTGTGGCGCTCTACTGCGGCGAGTCGATGGGCGAGGATGCCTTGATGCGCATGGCCGATGTGTTGCTGTATCGGGCCAAGGCAATGGGAAGGGGACGGTTTGAAATGGGGCCGGAGAATTTGATTCCCCTCTCCCGCGAGCGGGAGAGGGGTTAGGGGAGAGGGCCGGCGGTCCGTCCTTGGCAAAGTTGGTCAGGACTTGATGCGCTTGCCCTTTCCCCCTGCCCCTCTCCCAGAGGGAGAGGGGAGCAAAACATCGGGAGGAGCAACGTCAAACACTGAACTTTCAGCGCCGAAACCACCCCATCAATGCCTCGTCGATTCCTCGGAAGCATCCGATGCCTGCGGCGCATCGGCGTCGAATGCCACGTGCCGGCCGTCGGCTGACTGGTAACCGAGCTTCGCGCTCTCGCCCATCATGCGTTCGTAGGCCAGCATGGCTTCGGCCACGGCCTTCGATTCGCCCCTGAACACCACCACATCGTTGCCACAGCTCGGGCACTGGCCGCCGAACACGGCGTCGATGCCGCGCAGGTCCGGCGCCGGGATGGCGTCGAAGTTGGTGAATGCCGTCTTGCAGTGTCCGCAGACCAGTTGCGCGGGCCGCAGTGCGTCTACGCGAGCCTGTGCCTGTTGTGCCCGTTCCTCGGGCGTGCCGCGCCGTTTCGCTTCACCCATGATGTGTTTCCTTTCTGACTTGGTGTTGACGTCAACTGCTGCGTTCTTCGCGCTTCTGCGTGCAAGCAGCTTTCGGCGCGAATGAATCGGCACAAACTACCCGGCGCACGGGGACCCGTTGCAGTGACGGCCCATTGTAGAGGCAGAACTGCGGGCATGCACATGCCGATGGCAGGGGCATGCGGCGCATGTAGCACCAGCGGTCTATGCTTACGGTCTTTGCCGATCTCTCTTGTCCGAAGGAGTCCGTCCATGTCCGAGAAGCCGTCCGCCACCCGTATCGAGAAAGACAGCCTGGGAGACGTTGCCGTCCCAGCCGATCATCTCTGGGGGGCACAGACCGAGAGGTCGCGTCAGAATTTTCGTATCGGCAGCGAGAAGATGCCGCCATCGTTGATCGAGGCGTTCGCCGTGCTCAAGCTCTGCGCGGCACGGGCCAACCGCGAGCTGGGCGTGCTGAAGCCCGATGTGGCCGATGCCATCGAGCGTGCCGCCGAGGAAGTCATCGCCGGCAAGTGGCCTGCCGAGTTCCCGCTGTCGGTCTGGCAGACCGGGTCGGGCACGCAGACCAACATGAACCTCAACGAGGTCATCTCCAACCGCGCCATCCAGATGCTGGGCGGCGAGGTGGGCAGCAAGAAACCCGTTCATCCCAACGATCACGTCAACGCCAGCCAGTCGTCCAACGACAGCTTTCCCACGGCGATGCATATCGCTGCCACGCGCGCCATCCAGCAGGAACTGCTGCCCTCGCTCGAAAAACTCCAGCAGACCTTTGCAAAGAAGGTCGAAGCGTTCTCCGACATCGTCAAGGTTGGCCGTACCCATTTGCAGGATGCGGTGCCGCTGACGCTGGGCCAGGAATTTTCCGGCTACATGACGCAGGTAGCGGATGCGCAATCGCGTCTGCAGCAGGCGATGCTGCGCGCGATGCCTGTGGCGCAGGGCGGCACTGCCGTCGGCACGGGCCTGAACGCGCCGCACGGTTTTGCACCGGCTTTTGCCCGTGCGCTGGCCGCGTACACCGGCCTGCCGTTCGAGCCCGCCGCCAACCGCTTTGCGCTGCAAGCCGCGCACGATGCACTGGCCGATCTGTCGGGCGCGCTGAACACCACCGCATCGTCGTTCCTGAAGATTGCACGTGACTTCATGCTGCTGGGCTCGGGTCCGCGCGCCGGCTTTGCCGAACTTCAATTGCCAGCCAACGAACCCGGCTCGTCGATCATGCCCGGCAAGGTCAACCCGACCCAGGCCGAAGCATTGGCGATGGTCTGTTGCCGCGTGATCGGCAACCACACCACGGTCACGCTGGCCAACAGCCTGGGCACGCTGGAACTGAACGCGTACAAGCCGGTGATCGTCTATAGCCTGCTGCAATCGGTCACGCTGCTGGCCGATGCGGCATCGAGCTTTGCCGAGCACATGGTGGAGGGCGTGGAGCCCGACCGCGCGCGCATCCAGGAACTGCTGGAACGTTCGCTGATGACCGTGACTGCGCTGAATCCGCACATCGGTTACGACAAGGCTGCCGAGATCGCCAAGCTCGCGGTGAAGAAGAATCTCTCGCTGCGCGAGGCGGCGATTGCTTCCGGCCATGTCACAAACGAGCAGTTCGATCAGTGGATCGACTTCAAGGCGATGACCATCGAAGTCTGAGCCAGGAAGGCTGGTCTTGACGAAGAAAGCTGCGTATCCACGCAGCTTTTTTCTTGCCCCGATCCCTGTGCGCTTGTCGCCGCAGAACGGAGTGCTTGGCCCGATGCGGTAAAATGCGCCCCTTCCGCAGCACTGGCAGCGCCGTATTACAGACCTCGCACAGACCTCCCGCAGGTCGCGATGGGTACGGCCATGGCCTCGTCGAAGAGGTGCCGCGGACATTCCGATGTTCCCGCAAGGCTTCGTGCCTTCGCTCCTGGCTTGCCTGTGCCCCGCTCACAGCATTCGCCAACCGCTTCGACCCTCGATCCAGGCTCTGCGCCGCTCTGCCGCGTGCATCCCGGATAACGCCCCGCGCGCCTTTCGTGTGATTGCTATGACGAAAGACTCCCGCACGGGACTGGAAACCTCTCAGGTACTCGCCTGAACCCGCCCGCCGGCACACGCGCGGGCCGGTCCGTATTCCGGAGGACAATTCGTGAAGTCTTCAGCCAGCCTTTGGCTGCTTGCGGCCGGGATCTTGCCCTGCGTCGCCTACGCCGACTCCGGCGTCACCCTGTATGGCATCGTCAGCTCGGCCGTACGGTACACCTCGAACATCGATGGCCAGCATCACGACCAGGTTGGACTGGTCTCCGGCGGCATGGTCGGCAGCCGTTTCGGCCTGAAAGGCACCGAGGATCTCGGCGGCGGCAATCGCGCCATTTTTCAACTCGAAAACGGCTTCAACAGCGACACCGGCACGGTGGGCTACAACGCGCTCTTCGGGCGGCAGGCATTCGTGGGATTGGCGGGAAACTGGGGTAGCCTGACGTTCGGGCGCCAGTACAACGCGGTGAACAACATCGGCTGGGCGTTCAATCCGCTGGATCAGGGCTGGGGGAATTTCTGGTCCGATCCGATCTACATCGGCGGCGATATCTTCTTCCAGGACTATCGCATCAACAACAGCGTGGTCTACCAGCACAAGATGGGGCCGTTTTCGGTGCAACTGGACTACGGTGCAGGCGAACAGCCGGGCGGCATGCACCGTGGCACCACACTCGGCGGTGGCGTGAAGTACGACCGTGGACCGCTGGCGCTGGGCATAGCGTACGACCAGCGGCGCAGCGACGATGGGGCGAACACGATCCGCAACTACTCGGTGGGCGGCTCGTACGCATTCGGCAAGGCCAGCGCATACGTGGGCCACATGGGACGGCGCGAATCGGCAACCGACGCGCACTACAACATTGTCTTTGCCGGACTCGGATACCAGCTCACGCCGGCACTACACCTCTCGGGCGCCTACTACCGATATCTGCAATCGGGGGGCGTGACCACGCAGTTCCAGGATGTGCCGATTCATCTTGGCGGCGGCAACGCGGATAGCGTCGCCTTCGTGGCCAACTACGCGTTTTCCAAGCGCACGAGTGTGTACCTGGAGGCCGATCTTGTGCACGCGCGCGGCGGCACGGTGGGACGCGAGACCGAGTACTGGGGCGGCACCCCCGTCACCGATGTCAGCCAGAGCACGCGCGTAGGCGTGATGGCTGGCATGCGTCACACGTTCTGATCGGCCGATCGATCCGTCGCGTGGCGGTCAGGCGGTCTTGCCGCTCTGCTCGGCCACGATGCCGCGGATTGCCTGCTCGAAGGCCTCGGGTGGCTGACCGCCCGAGAGCAGGTAGTGGTTGTTGAAGATGATCGACGGCACGGACTGGATGCCCATGGCCTGCGACTCGCGTTCTTCATCACGCACATCCTGCGCAAACTCGTCGCTGTCGAGGATGTCGCGCGCCTCTTCGGCATCGAGTCCCACCGAGCGCGCGGCTTCCACCAGCACGTCGTGATTGCTCGGATCCTTGCCGTCGCCGTGATACGCCTGCAGCAGCGCCAGTTTCAACGGCAACTGCTTGCCTTCCGTGGCGGCCCACTGCAAGAGCCGGTGTGCATCGAACGTGTTGTAGACGAAGTCACGCGCACCGAACGTGAAACCCACAGCGGCGCCGCGCTCGCGGATCATGGCCTGGCTCTCGGCAATCTGCGCCGGCGTACGGCCGTACTTCTTGCCCAGGTAGTCGACGATGGCTTCGCCTTCCGGCCCCATCTGCGGATTCAGTTCAAACGGATGCAACACGATCTCGGCATCGACCTCGTCCTTGAGACGATCCAGTGCCACCATCAGCGACGCGATGCCTACGGCGCACCACGGGCATGCAATATCCGATACCACATCGATCTTGAGTGATTGGGTCATGACTTGTTTTTCCAGCTTCGAAAGTGGCGACAGGGTAGCCGGATTTGTCGAATCCTGCAGGGCACGCGCCTCCTATACTGGATCTGGCGTGACCATCCATTCGCGCCGGGAGACTCCCATGGGACGCAAATACATCGATTGCCGCGAATTCCCCAGTGAAAAACAATGCACGGTCGCGCTGAGCGCGGACAGCGAGGCAGAGTTGCTCGAAGCCGCCGTGCAGCATGCCGTGCAGGTCCACGAGCATCAGGACTCGCCCGAACTGCGCACACAGCTCAAGGCGTGTTTCCACGACGGTGCGCCGCCAGCGTAGGTTGCTGGCTTCAGCATGACGCGCGGGGACACCGGAGCGCGCCCCGCGCCGCTCAGTGCATCACCGCCAGCAAGCCCGCAATACCGAATCCCAGCGCCGCCAGCGCATCGCCGGCAATCAGACCACCGCCGATCAGCGACGCGGTACTCATGTCTTCCGGCAACGTTGCATCTTTCGATGCCGGCCGGGTG
This sequence comes from Cupriavidus sp. SW-Y-13, assembly GCF_009793345.1. NCBI lineage: Bacteria > Pseudomonadati > Pseudomonadota > Betaproteobacteria > Burkholderiales > Burkholderiaceae > Cupriavidus > Cupriavidus sp. SW-Y-13. The sequence goes on along the minus strand of NZ_WHLX01000002.1, from coordinate 2,276,988 downwards.
CGGCTTTCCGCGAGACTCGCCACCACACCGCCCGCCGCCATCCACGCCGCCGCAGGCAGGTTCACGAATCCGCCGAATGAGGATGCATACGGCGACGGCAGCACCACGGCATCGAGCACGAAGTCAGCTACCTTGCCGCGCCGGCTGCGTTCCACGAAGGCGCGATAGCGATCCGAAGCGCGGATCACCTTGCGCAGGATCTCCGTTGCCAGTCCGATGCCGACACCGATCCACACCGCCAGCCGCTGATAGGGCCGATCCTCGGTCACGCTGCGCAGCGCGCCAACAATCTTGTATGTCATGGCCGAAGTCCAGCGCGCGGGTTGCTGGTCGGCGGACAGTACGGTCTGATCGAGGCGCAATACCGGGTACGCCTCCATGAACAGTCGCGCCAGCAGCACGGCCAGCACCGCGCCTGCCACGATACCGGCGACCTGATAGCCGAACTGGACCATGCGGTTTGTCCCCAGCCGCCAGCCGGTTGAGCGGTCTTGCTGCATGTCGCACGCTTCCGCCGTGGAGACGAGCAGCACCGTCGCGGCGATCAGGCCGATATGCGGTTCGCGCAAACCCACGGCAGCCATCAGGATCACCGTCAACACAAAGGCCGACGAGATCGGGTTCTGGTCGACCATGCCCACCGAGATACCGTTGACCAGCGCGAACACCAGCACCAGCAGCACCGCCATCAACTGGTAGCCCACCGGCTGCCCGAACCACGCCACGCCAGCCACCACCACGGCCAGCCCCCAGGCCACCACCCACGCAATAATCCAGCGTTGGGGCGTGAGTGCGGCTTCGGGGCGAGCCTGACGGGAGCGCTGCCATGCACGGACCAGCAACAGCAGCACGTCGACCAACGCCGCGCCCATGATCATGCCGAGCGCGAACAGGAACGTGATCTTGCGATAGGGGTCGCCGGGCGCGAGCCAGCCAATCGATACGAAATACGGTGTCAGCGCCCAGCCCACCAGGCCGCCAACCAACGCCGCCACACCAATGCGCGCGCCGACGATCATCCCTGCCCCAAACGTGGAAGCCGACAGATCGATCGCACCAAGCCACGCGATACGCGATGCGCCAACGCTCGCCACCACACCCAGCCCCATGCCGCTGGCGAGCCGCGCAATCGAGCGGCGCAACAGCACCGGGTCTGTCAGCGCGCGCAGGATGTTGGCAACGGCAAGGCCGGAAGGAAAGGTCAGTTGCATCCGGTCCACCAGCAGCGGCGTGTACAACATGCCCACGCCCACGCCATACATGCCGATGCAGAGCATGTAGCCGATCAACTGCCACAACGGCGGCTCGGCCATCCCCATCCAGCCCATGGCCTGGATGACCACGGCCATGCCACCCATGCCCGCCACGGATGCGGCGGCGGTCTGGATGTAGTTGGCGCCGTGCCTACCCGATGCACCGTATCCCGCCGTCACGGCCGAGCCGAGGATGCCTGCGAGAACCTGTCCGCCGACGAAGAAGCCGAGCGAGAAGTTCATGTAGGCCGCGGCAATACCACCCAGGGGTCCAAGCACGAGCATGCCGGCTGCGCCGAGGAGGAGGTGGTATTGCCAGGTGTCGGGGCGGGGGAGTTGCATGGGTGGGGTTGCTGAGGTCGGCGTGCTTTGGATCGGCGTGGTCGAAGTTTGTGCGGCTGGCCCTCTCCCCCAGCCCCTCTCCCGCTGTGCGGGAGAGGGGAGCAACCCGAGAGCATACGAAATCCCAATTGTTGTCTCCCCTCTCCCGCAGGCGGGAGAGGGGCGGGGGAGAGGGCCAGCGGTACAAATTGCGTGACTCGTGTCTCGCGACAACGCCCAAAGCGTACCCATTTCTGCGTGATCTACCCAGCGAAACATCGCAAAGCGTACCCGTTTCTGCGTACGCTGCCGACGCGCGGCAATCGCCCGAAACGACGATCCCGGCGCAGGCAGCCTGTGGGACGCAGGCATAGAATGTTGCGTCGGCCCGGCCGGCATCCACTACAAGATCTCTCTCCTCTCGCTGTCACGCATGAAGCCCGCCCTGCTTGTCCTGATCCAGCTCGAACCCGACCACCTCACCCTGGTCTCCGAACAATACGAAGTCGCTTACGCCCCGACACCCGAAGGACGCGCCACCGAAATCGCCGCGCGCGGCAAGACGTTTCGTGCCTTGCTGACCAATGGCACCACCGGCATCACGGCCGAAGAACTCGACGCCATGCCGGAACTGGGCCTGGTCTGCGCGCTCGGCGCCGGCTACGAGAACATTCCTATCGGCGCCTGCCAGGCGCGCGGGATCGCCGTAGGCAACGGCGCTGGCACCAACGACAGCTGCGTGGCCGATCACGCCATGGCGCTGCTGCTGGCCACCGTGCGCCGCGTGCCCACGCTCGACCGCGCCACGCGCGACGGCGTCTGGCGCAGTTCGATCGCGCTGCCGCCCAATGTCTCAGGCAAGCGGCTTGGCATCATCGGTCTCGGCACGATTGGCCGCCGCATTGCCAAGCGAGGCGAAGGCTTCGACCTGGAGATCGGCTATCACAACCGCCGTCCGCGCGCGGACGTGCCCTTCCAGTACTTTGCCGATGTCATGGCGCTGGCCGAGTGGGCGGACTATCTGGTGGTGGCTACGCCGGGCGGCGCCGAGACGCGGCACATGGTGGATACCGCTGTGCTGCGCGCGCTGGGACCATCGGGCTACCTTGTGAACATCGCGCGCGGCAGCGTGGTGGATACGAAGGCGCTGGCCGATGCGCTGCGTGCTGGGGAGGTTGGCGGTGCGGGGCTCGACGTCTATGAAAGCGAACCGGCCCCGCCGGTCGAATTGTTCGATTGCCCGAACGTCGTGCTAACCCCGCATGTGGGAGGCTGGTCGCCGGAGGCGGTGCTGGCGTCGGTGAACCAGTTTATGGAAAACGCGCGGCGGCATTTTGCAGGGGAGGCGCTGGTGGCGCCGGTGGGGTGATTCCTCACGCATAGCGATATCCGTCGCTATGCGCTCCCCTCTCCCGCGCAAGTGGGAGAGGGGTGGGGGAGAGGGCTGGAGGTTCTGCTTGCCGACATATGGCAATTTGAACTGCGGGCCCTCTCCCCCAACCCCTCTCCCGCTCGCGGGAGAGGGGAGCAAAACCGAGCGGGAGGCGAAAGCCTACCCCACCACCGGAAACACCACCCTCACCCGCAGCCCCGGCGCCGCATCCTCCAGCGCCACCCGAGCCCCATGCGACTGCGCCACCTCGGCCACGATCGCCAGACCTAGTCCGCTGCCCCCAGTCGGCGCATCGGGTACGCGATAAAACCGGTCGAACACCCTCGCTCGTTCAGCAGCCGGAATCCCTGGGCCGTTGTCCGTGACCGTCAGTTCGATCCCTTCAGCGGTATGGGCCACCTGCACATCCACGCGCCCGCCTCTCGGAATGTAGTGCAGCGCGTTGTCGATGAGGTTGGTCAGCAGGATGCGCAGCGCGTCGGCATCGCCGCGGATCGTCACCGGACCTTGGGCGCCCGACTCCTCCAGCCCCAGGTCGATATCGCGATCGATGGCGGCCTGCGACATATGCGCCACCACCTCGCCCGCCAGCGTGCGCAGATTGACGGGTTCGTGCGGCGGCGGTGCAGCGCCGGGTTCCTGCCGCGCCAGCGTCAGCAATTGGGCCACGAGGTGAGTCAATCGCTCCAGCCCCTGCCTCAACTGGCCCACGGCTGCCTGCCTTCCCTCCGGACTGTCTGCGCGCTCCACCAGTTGGGCCTGAAGCTGCAGCGCGGTCAGCGGGGTCCGCAGCGCGTGGGCGGCGTCGGCCACGAAGGCGCGCTGCGTGTCGATGGCGTGCGCCAGCCGTGCCAGCAACTGGTTCAGCGCAGCAGAGAGCGGCGCGATTTCATCGGGCATGTCGCGCACGGCCAGCGGTGCCAGTGTATTGGCATCGCGCGCGCGTACTTCCGTGGCAATCTCGCGCAGGGGCCGCAAACCGCGCCCCACGGCCAGCCAGATCAGCCACGCCAGCAGCGGCAGCAACAGCAGCAGTGGCGCCACGGTGCGCAGCGCCATGTGCGCGGCCAGCGTCCGGCGTGCGCTCTGCGGCTGGGCGATCTGCACGACGGCCGGCCCCAGCTGCACGCTGTAGATGCGCCATTCGCCCGATTCGGTCCGCGCATCGGAGAAGCCCAGCTCCGCGCGCGCCGGCAGCACCGGTTGCGCGTGAGACAGGTAAAGGCTGCGTCCCGAGCCATCCCAGATATGGATGACCACGTCTTCATCGGCATGGAGCAGGTCGGCGGACGCGCCATCGCTGGCGCCGAACGGCGGCATTACCGGCACCGAGAACTGGCTCGGCAGCGCGGCGGCCACCTGCTTCATCTGGTAGTCGAACAGCGCGTTGGCTTCCTGCCGCGCCTGGCCGTAGATCAGTGCCGTGGCCACGGCGATGCCGGCGACCAGTCCGGCGGCCAGCCACCAGAGCAGGGTTCGTTGAATCGAGCGCATCAGTCCGCCGCCTGTTCCGGCGCCCCGCCGTCAAGTTGCGGCATCAGGTAGCCCACGCCACGGATATTGCGGATCACTGCGGCGCCAAACTTGCGGCGCAGCGCGTGGATATACACCTCGACGGTATTGCTGCCCACCTCGTCATCCCATCCATATAGCCGCTCCTGCAACTGCGCCACGGACCACACCTTGCCGGGCCGCGCCATCAGGGCAGAGAGCAGCGCGTATTCCCGGGCGGATAACCGCACCGGCACGCCTGCCAGCGTTGCCTCGCGGGTCGATGGACTCAGCACGATGTCGCCATAGCGCAGTTCCGGCTCCGCGCGGCCCTCGGCGCGGCGGGCCATCGCGTGCATGCGCGCCACCAGTTCCTGCAGGTCGAACGGCTTGATCACGTAGTCATCGGCGCCGGCATTGAGTCCGGCCACACGGTCCGCCACGGCATCGCGGGCGGTGACGATCAGCACCGGTGTGCGCAAGTTGCGTGCGCGCAGGGCCTTGAGCACATCAAGGCCCGAACGGCGCGGCAAACCCAGGTCAAGGAGCACGATGTCATAGCCACCATCGGCGCGCGGGCCGTGCTGGTCCGTGGCGGCATCGAGTCCTGCGTCGCCATCGCGCACCCAATCCACCGTAAAGCCCTCCTGGCGCAGCGCCACCTTCACGCTCTCGCCGATCATGGCGTCGTCTTCCACCAGCAATACACGCATGTTGATCTTCGATGTCTCAGGAGCGGGCGGCGTGGCGCATATCGCCTTCGAGCCGGTCGGCCAGCGCTCGCGCCAGCCCGGGCAGCGCGGGATAGTCGGCCGTGATCACGTACACGGGGACCTCGGCCAGATACTTGCCCATGCGGCCCTTGTCCGTGAAGCGGGCATTGAAGGGCGATGCGCGGAATGCATCGACGAAGCGCGGCACGATGCCCCCGCCGATATACACCCCGCCGCGCGCGCCAAGCACCAGCGCCACGTCGGCGGCCACCGAGCCCAGCAGGCCGCAAAACGCGTCGAACGCGCGGCGGCACAGGGGATCGCCCTGCTTCAGCGCACCCTCGGTGACCTGTGCCGGAGTCAGCGGTTCGGACAAAAGCGTACCCGTTTCTGCGGACAGGGCGGCGTGGATGTGGGAGAGGCCCATACCCGACAACAGGCGCTCGGCGGACACCCGGCCCAGTTGCGCATGGGCGGCACGCCAGGCAATCCATTCGTCGTCGGTATCGGGCATCACCTCGATATGGCCGCCCTCGCCTGCCAGCGCCACCGCACCGCCGCCGGGTGCCGGGACGAGGCCCGAGACGCCCAGCCCAGTGCCGGGACCGATCAGCGCGCGAGGCGCTGTGGCAACGGGCGTGCCCTCGCGCACCTGCACCAGTCCCTCGGCAGGCAGCCATGGCAGCGCCAGCGCGAGCGATGTGAAATCGTTGATCGCCACCAGCGTGTGCAGGCCCAGCGCGTCGCGCATCGCGTCGATCGAGAACGCCCAGTTGTGATTGGTCAGCTTGACGTGATCGCCGGTCACCGGATTGGCGAGGCCGATGGCCGCGTGGCGCGGCTGGTTGTTTGCGGCCAGCGTCTCCAGATACCGGCGCATGGCGGCTTCGAGCGACGGGTAATCGGCCACCTTGTAGGCCGTGACCTCGCCGATCTGCATGTGCGCGGTCTCCAGCGCAAAACGCACGTTGGTGCCGCCGACATCGGCCAGCAGGCGCGGGTATCCGTGGGTCATGTGTTCTCGGTTCGGAAAATATCGACACCGCGCCGATGGCGCGCCAGCACCACGCTGACCGGCAGCGCCGGCGTGGGCGCCGCCAGCGCGCGTTCGAGCACGGCATTTTTCTTGTCGCCGGAGACGGCCAGGAAGGTACGCTCGGCGGCGAGCAGTGCCGCGAGGTTCAGCGTCACGCGCGCGTGGGGCGCCGTGCCGGGATGCGTGACCACGTAGCCCGGCTGCGGATCGGACAGCGCCGCCTGCAACTCGGGCGATTCCGGGAACAGGGAAGCCGTGTGGCCGTCCTCGCCCATGCCGAGCACGACTACGTCCGGCTGATGGAATGGCGCGTTGAGGCGCGCGACGGCGCGCTGCGGATCGGCGGCTTCTGCCTCGTCGCGAATCAGCGGCGCCCAGCCCGCCACACCCGCCCCTTCGCGCAGCAGATGATTGCGCACCATCGCGCCGTTGCTGTCGGCGTGATCGGGCGGCACGGCGCGCTCATCCACGAGCGTCACGGTCACTGCATCCCAGCGGATCGGGCGATAGCGCAGCCGCTCGAACATCGGCAGCGGCGACTTGCCTCCCGACACCGCCAGCACCGCCCAGCCCTTGGCCTTGATCACGAGTTCCAACGCGTGGCCGATCGACATCGCCAGCGATTCGGCCTGGTCCATCACGGTGGCATGTTCGAACTGGCGCATGGAGGCTCCTGTGGGTGGGTTTGGGTGTTCAGCGACGCGTCAGACTTCCTCGTGCCACAGCGCGTTGTCGCGCGACATCAGCGCGGACGAAGCAGCCGGGCCCCAGGTGCCTGCTGTGTACGGCTTGGGCGGCACCGTGCTCTGTTCCCAGGTGTCGATGATCGGCTCCACCCAGCGCCACGCCTGCACCTGCTCGTCGCGACGCACGAACAAACCGAGCCGGCCGCGAATCACGTCCAGCAACAGGCGCTCATAGGCACCGGCGCGGCGCTTCTTGAACGAGGTGGCGAAGTCGAGATCGAGCGAAGTGGGTGTCAGTTCCAGCGTGTCGCCGGGCTGCTTGACCAGGAAGTACAGCTTGATACTTTCCTCGGGCTGCAACTGGATCACCAGCCGGTTCTGCGGCGACAGTCCCAGCGGCTTGGGGAAGATTGCGTGCGGCACATCGCGGAAATGCACCACGATCTCGGCCACGCGCGACTGCATCCGCTTGCCCGTGCGCAGGTAGAACGGCACGCCTTCCCAGCGCCAGTTGGCGATCTCGGCCTTGACCGCGACAAACGTCTCGGTGCGGCTGTCCGGGGCGATGCCCTGTTCCTCGTTGTAGCCCACCACCGGCTTGCCGCCGATGGCGCCGGCGCGATACTGGCCGCGCACGGTCTTCTCGGCCACGTCCTGCGGCTGGATCGGCTTGAGCGCCTTGAGGATCTTGATCTTCTCGTCGCGGATGGCGTCTTCGCTGAGGCTCGCCGGCGGCTCCATCGCCACCATGCACAGCATCTGGAGCAGGTGGTTCTGCACCATGTCGCGCAGCGCGCCGGTCTGGTCGTAGAAGTCGCCGCGCTTCTCCACACCCAGTTCCTCGGCGATGGTGATCTGCACGTCCTGCACCCACTCGCGGCGCCAGAGCGGCTCGAACAGCGCATTGCCGAAGCGGATCGCCATCAGGTTCTGGACCGATTCCTTGCCCAGGTAGTGGTCGATCCGGTAGATCTGGTCCTCGGCGAAGAACTGCGCGACGGCCGCGTTGATGGCCTCGGACGATTCCAGGTCATGCCCGAGCGGCTTTTCCAGCACCACGCGCACATTCGGCGTGTTCAGGCCTGTACGCGCCAGTTGTTCGCAGATCGGGACAAAGATGTGGGGAGCGGTGGCCAGGTAGCAGACCACCACTTCGGGCTTGCGGGCCAGCACCTTCTCGGCCAGCGCATCGAAATGGCCCGGCTGGCGGGCATCGGCCTGCACGTAGCAGATACGGTCGAGGAACGAGGCCCAGGCATCAGGCGGGGCATGTTCCAGGCCGGGCCGCACCGTGTCTTCCAGCGTGGCCTTGTATTGTTCGGTGGTCTGCTCGTGGCTTCCCGTGGCGAGGATACGTGCCGAAGGATGCAGCACACCGCAGCGGTGCGCATCAAAAAGGGCCGGCAGCAGCTTGCGCCGCGCCAGGTCACCGGTGCCGCCAAACAGCACCATGTCGAAATCGGGCATGCTCACCCTGGGCTCCTTGCGGGGGTTTGCCCCCGGCACTATGAGTCTCGCCGGGCGGCGCTTTGGTTCCAGCCAAATGCTCCGGCCATGTTACGTCACTCGCCCGCGCTTGTGCGCGCGACGAGGCTGCCAGGCAGTATCGGGGGCCAGAGCGTACCCGTTTCTGCGTGCACTTTGGATTGTGTGACGGCGCGCATGAAAGTTGCATGACGGTGGCGTCCGCCGTTTTCGGCTACGCTGAGAAGCGCCCCCACAGGAGATCCCCATGCCCCGACACCCCGTCCTTGAACGGGTCACGGCCCGCATCGTGGCCCGCAGTGCCCCGACCCGGCAGGCTTATCTCGACCGCACCCGCGCCATGGCTGGCCAGAAGGTCGAGCGCAGCAATCTCTCATGTACCAACCTGGCCCACGCCGTGGCCGCGATGCCTGACGACGCCAAGATCCGGCTCAAGGCGCAGGAGCGGCCCAACCTCGCCATCGTATCGGCCTACAACGACATGCTCTCGGCCCACCAGCCGCTGCAGTCGTATCCGCAATGGCTCAAGGAAGCCGCGCTCGAAGCTGGCGGCACCGCGCAGTTCGCGGGCGGCACCCCGGCCATGTGCGATGGCGTGACGCAGGGCCAGGACGGTATGGACCTCTCACTGTTCTCGCGCGATGTGATTGCCATGGCCACTGCCGTGGCGCTGTCCCACCAGATGTTCGATGGCGTGCTGTACCTCGGCGTGTGCGACAAGATCGTGCCCGGGCTGGTGATGGGTGCGCTGTCGTTCGGCCATCTGCCTGCGGTGTTCGTGCCGGCCGGGCCCATGACCACGGGTATCGGCAACGAGGAAAAGGCGCACATCCGCCAGCTTTACGCGGAAGGCAAGATCGACCGGCACGGCTTGCTCGAAGCGGAAACCAAGTCGTATCACGGTCCCGGCACCTGCACGTTCTATGGCACGGCCAACTCCAACCAGATGCTGATGGAAATCATGGGCCTGCATCTGCCAGGCACCGCGTTCATCAATCCCGGCACGCCGCTGCGCGAGGCGCTGACGCGCGAATCGGCGCGGCAGGCGCTGAAACTCGTGCATGGTGGCGAGCGCTACATGCCGATTGGTGAGGTGCTCGATGAACGCGCGTTCGTCAACGGCATCGTCGGACTCGTGGCCACGGGCGGCTCCACCAACCATACGCTGCACCTGATCGCCATGGCGCGCGTGGCCGGTATCCAGCTGACCTGGGACGATTTCGACGAACTCTCCGCCGCCGTACCGCTGCTGGCGCGCGTGTATCCGAACGGCAAGGCCGACGTGAACCAGTTTCAAGCGGCGGGCGGGCTCTCCATCGTCATCCAGGGCCTGTTGGCCGAAGGGCTGCTTCATGACGACGTGAACACCATCGTCGGCCGTGGCCTGCGCGACTACACACGCGAACCCACCCTACGCGACGGCAAGCTGGATTGGACCGATGGCCCGACGCAGCCGCTGGACGACACCATCGTGCGCACGCCCGGCAATGCGTTTGCCCCCGATGGCGGCATCAAGGTGCTCGACGGCAACCTGGGCCGCTGCGTGATCAAGACCTCTGCGGTCAAGCCCGAGCATCAGGTGGTGGAAGCCCCTGCCATCGTGTTCCATCATCAGGACGACGTGCTGGCGGCATTCAAGCGCGGCGAACTCGAACGGGACTTTATCGCCGTGCTGCCGTGGCAGGGCCCGGCGTCATGCGGCATGCCCGAACTCCACAAGCTCACGCCGACGCTGACGCTGCTGCAGGATCGCGGCTTCCATGTGGCGCTGGTCACCGATGGACGCATGTCGGGTGCCTCGGGCAAGGTGCCGGCAGCCATCCATGTTTGCCCCGAGGCGCTGACGGGGGGTGCCATCGGGCGCGTTCGCACGGGAGATATCGTGCGCGTGGATGCCCCGGCTGGTGTGCTGACGGTGAAGGTGTCTGACGCCGAACTCTCTGCGCGCGACGCCGATAAACCTGACCTGACGCCGAACCGCCATGGCGTGGGGCGCGATCTGTTTGGGGGGTTCCGCAAGCATGTGGGAACGGCGGAAACGGGGGCTTGTTCGTTGTTTGGGGAGGAGGAATGACTAGCGCTCTCCCAACGTCTGTCTCCCCTCTCCCGCTTGTATAGCCCGGACACATAGGTAACACCTGTTCGGAGACATGGGTAACACATCTAGACTGGCTGGCAGTGTCTTTTGGGAGACCTGCCATGCCGTGGAAGGAAGTGTCACTCATGGATCAACGCAGGGAATTAATGGTGCTGGCCAGCCAGCCGGGAGCGAATCGTCGCGAGTTGGCCAGGCGCTACGGCATCTCGCCCAAGACGCTGTACAAGTGGCTGCAGCGGTATGACGGGCAAGGCCCGGATGGGCTCGCCGACCAGAGCCGTCGGCCGGAACTGAGTCCCGCCAGGACCGACGAGGACATCGAGCAGCGGATCGTTGTGCTGCGCGACGAGAACCCCTATTGGGGCGCTCGCAAGCTGGCGCGATTGCTGCACAACGAGGGCACGGCCTGGGTGCCGGCGCCCAGTACCGTTCACGAGATTTTGCGTCGCCACGGCCGACTGGGCGAAGGCATGGCCGCTGCGCAGGCGCCGCTCCGGCGCTTCGAGCATGCGCAGCCCAACGACCTGTGGCAGATGGACTTCAAAGGCCATGTGCCCAACCGCCACGGGCACTGCCATCCGCTGACGGTACTCGATGACCATTCGCGCTTTAGCCTGTGCCTGGCTGCGTGTGGCGATGAGCGCGGCGAAACGGTCCAGCCAAGACTGATCGCGACATTCCAGCGCTATGGGTTGCCACAGCGCATGACCATGGACAACGGACCGCCCTGGGGCGGAGGTGCGGACGGCTTGGGCTATACGGCGCTGACGGTGTGGCTGATGCGCTTGGGCATCGCCGTCAGTCATTCGCGCCCATATCATCCTCAGACACAGGGCAAGGACGAGCGCTTTCATCGCACGCTCAAGGTCGAGCTATTGCAGGACCGCTGCTTTGTCGATAACGCGCAAGCCCAGCGTGCATTTGATCACTATCGCGAACGCTACAACGGCCAGCGCCCGCACGAGGCGCTGAAGATGGAGGTGCCGCTCGAGCACTACCGTGCCAGCACCATCGCCTATCCCAAATCGCTGCCGGAAGTGGAGTACCTGTCGACGGACCTGGTCTATAAAGTGGGCAGCAACGCGCGGATAGAAGTGCGGAGACGACGCGTGAAGATTGGCAAGGCTTTCATCGGACAGCGCATCGCGCTACGCCCAAAGAAGGAGGACGGCTGCTTCGGCATCTGGTTCAGCCGGTTTGAGATAGGGGAACTCGACCTGCGCGTACTGTGATACGCGCAGATCACGTGTTACCCATGTCTCCGAACACCTGTTACCCATGTCTCCGGTCTGTACACCGCTTACGGGAGAGGGGAGCAGGTCAGCGGCAGAGAAAGCGTACCCGTTTCTGCGTACGTTTCAGCTCGTTCAGTTCGGCTTCCCCGACAGCAGAATCCGGTCGCGATACCCATCTCCGCCTTCGCGCTCATTGTCTGCATCGACCACCTCCGGCACCCGAACCTCCTGCACCGGCACCGCGATTCGACAACCCGCATCCTCCATCGTCCGCTTCAGCTTGGCGAACATCCCGTACTGCACGCTCCAGAAGTCATCGTTCGACGTCCAGTAGCGCGCATTGAGCGTGACGCCACGGTCGGTGTAGCGCACCACCATGACCTCGCGCGCCGGGGATTCGAGCAACCGCTTGTCACTGTCGAGCATGGCGCGAAGGGCGTCGAGCCCCGCCTGTATCGGACTGTCGAAGGTAACGGTGACTTCGATGTCCATCCGCCGCGTGGGGTTCTCGCTGTAGTTCATGATCGGACTGCCCCAGATCTTGCCGTTGGGAACGCGCAGGCAAACGCCGTCGAAGGTCTTCAGCTCCGTCATGAACAGCCCGGTCTCGCGCACGGTCCCGGCCACGCCTTGCGCGTCGATGTATTGCCCGACCCGGAACGGCCGCAGCAAGACCAGCATGATCCCGGCCGCGATGTTCTGCAGCGTGCCTTGCAGCGCCAGCCCGATCGCCAACCCTGCCGCGCCGAGCATGGCGATGATGCTGGCCGTCTGCACGCCAAACTGGGAGAGCACCAGCACCACGGTCAACACCCGCACGACCCATTGCGCGACGCTGGCCAGCATCGGGCGCAGCGTGTCATCCACATGGGTGTGCTGCAAACCGTTGTGCAACGCGCGTGCCGCCCGGCCGGAGAGCCACCAGCCGGCCAGCAGAATCGCGAGCGCGGCCAGGCAATTCAACCCCTGACTGACGGCGAACTGGGCCAGATAGGCCCAGGTGGCCTCCAGCTTGGCGTGATCGATGAAATTCAAGTCCATGCGTCGGCTCCGGAAAATGGCAAAACCGACAAGACTTGCGAAGGATGTGCCAGCCGAGGCCGGTGGAGGGGAAAAAGCGTACCCGTTTCTGCGTAGGCTCAAGCGTGGACAGACACCGCGTGCGATGCCCATCGAATGTCGTTATCGCCGCTTTCAACGACAGCGCGTCAACCGAGTGTGAAGTCTTTACATCTCCTGCGCAGATTGTGCCGGTCGCTTCTCCTCCTTCAATCCAGCTCCACAACAGGTTCGGAAGTCATGACTCGCGCGTGTTCCTGGATACCACTGCTGTCCAGAGCCACCGCCCGCACACGATCGTGGAAGTATTTGTGAAATACAGCCCAATCTGCGTACTCGTCGGGCGCCGCAGCATGGGCGCTCAAGCGTCCGATGAGTCCGCAAAGCCAATCGGCGCACTGAAGGGTCTGGAAGAGATGGCTTTCGCCTTGCAGCGGTGGCTCGATCAATCTGCGGCACCTTCCATCCTCATCTTCAAACATGGCGACCGTGCATGCTTCGACATTGCGCTCTCGCCATTCGTCGCCGGCATCCTGGTGGTCGAGCAGCACCATGCATGTGGCATTCGTCTGCGCACAGTGCCCATCCACTTGCCTGACCGCACAAAGTAGTTGTCGCTTGAATATCTCTGCGGGGAAATGCAGGCCAGCGTCCGATACTTTGTGCTCTCCGGTGTAGACCACATGCCCGCCAACTGCGGCAATTCGATTCAGCAATCGGAACGTGGCCTGGCGCAATGACTGGTATGTCAACACATTGCGCGCAGTGAACAAGGCAGAGCCCTTCTTTTCCCAGCGACAGGCCGGAAGGTCATGAGGATTCTTGTGCTCCAGATCCCAAGCCAGCAAGTGGCACTTCAACTTGTAGAAGTAAATGGCAAACTCACGCACTTGCGCAGCCGGGAGCATGAATCCAGCCAGCCCAAATACCGGGCTATCGTTGTACTTGGCGTGGTCTCGCGCGACAAACGGCCCGATATGTCCGAACTCGTCCAGATAAACAACGTAGTGCTGCAATTGAGTTTCGCTCCTGCCGGGCTGTAGAAACACGAAAGCCCGCAACGAACGGGGCGTTGCGGGCCTCGGAGGCTGGGCACCCGGTAGAAAACCGAATGCGTTGCGAAGCATTTTAGTTGGCCGGATCTGACCCGACAACAGACCATTTGGGTAGTCTTGCGAAACGCTGATGCAACGCAGAAACGGGTACGCTCAATGTCACACAAACACAGGAAGTCGTAGCTGCCCCGCAACATCAGCGCGCAGGCGCCGCCTTCTCCTGGCTGACAACCTCCACCTGATGGTCATGCAGCCGATCCCGGTTGGTCAGCATCGGGAACAGCTTGATCCACGCGGCCACCACGCAGATCGTACCGATTCCGCCGAGCAGCACCGCACCGACTGGGCCGAGCAGCGCGGCGGTGACCCCCGACTCGAATTCGCCCAACTGGTTGGAAGCGCCGATGAAGACCGAGTTGACCGCGCCCACCCGGCCGCGCATGTCGTCGGGGGTATCGAGCTGTACCAGTGTCTGGCGAACCACCACGCTGATCATGTCGGAGGCGCCCAGCACCACGAGTGCGGCCATCGACAGCGGCAGCCATTTCGATACGCCAAATACCATCGTCGCCACGCCGAAGATCGCCACGGCGCTGAACATCACGCGGCCCACGCGGCGGTTCAGCGGATGTCGGGCCAGCCACAGTGCCGTGACCAATGCGCCGATGGCTGGCGACGAGCGCAGCAATCCCAGCCCCCACGGGCCGGTGTGAAGGATGTCCTTGGCGTAGATCGGCAGCAGGGCCGTGGCGCCGCCGAGCAGGACCGCGAACAGGTCGAGCGACACGGCGCCCAGCAGCACCTGATTGCTGCGGATGTAGGCGAACCCGGCAAACAGCGTCTTGACACTGACCGGCGTGGTCAGCCTCTGCTGTGCCTGGCGCAGTTTCAGCGTGAACACCAGGATCGCTGCAATCGCGAACAACACCGCGCTGATCGAATAGACCACGCCGGGGCCGGCCACATAGGCAAACCCGCCCAGTGCCGGGCCGATGATGATGGCCGCCTGCGCAGCCGAACTGGCCAGTGCCACCGCGCGCGGCAACTGGCGCGGCGTGACCACGCTCGGCAGCAGCGCCTGCAGCGTGGGCGTTTCGAACGCGCGGCAGCCGCCGATCAAGGCTACGAACAGGAAGATGTACTGGCTGGTGATCCAGCCCGAGAAACTGGCCACCGCCATCGCTATCGCAATGACCGCCTCCAGCATCTGGCACGTCCGGACGATAATGCGGCGGTCGAACCGGTCGGCCACATGGCCCGACATCAGCAGCAGGACAATCGACGGCAGGAATTGCACCAGCCCCACCATGCCCAGCATGAACGCGTCGTTAGTGAGCGCATACATTTGCCAGCCCACCGCAACCGTAAAGATTTGGTAACCGATGGTGGTACACAGCCGGGCAAACCAGAAATGACGGAAAGCGGGGTCGCGAAAGACGTTGTCCGGCTCATTGGCCGGCTGCGCGGGGGCGGAGGACATGGGGGCGTTGGCGGCGAGGAGGTGCCATGTACGCAACCGCGTACATGGCGAAACCGCCGATTCTATCCGGGAACCCGGACACGCGCCGACTGGCTTTGTATCGTGATTGACACATTACCCGCCGGCGCGGTGGATGCAGGCGTTCAAACAGGATTAGGCGATTTCCCGCGTCTCCCTGAACTCGATGTTCGGGAAACGCTCCTGCGTCAGTCGCAGGTTGACCATGCTTGGCGCCAGGTAGACGTGATCGCCCGCACCGTCGAGGGCCACGTTGTGGCCGGCCTTGTCGATCAGCTTTTCGATCTCGGCCGGGTCGCCCTTGAGCCAGCGAGCAGTCGCGCATTCGTGCGACTCGAAGATCGCATCGACGCCATATTCATGTTCAAGGCGGTGCGCCACCACATCGAACTGCAGCATGCCCACGGCGCCCAGCACGAGGTCGTTGGAGACCAGCGGGCGGAACATCTGCGTGGCGCCCTCTTCGGCCAACTGCTGCAAACCCTTCTGCAACTGCTTGACCTTGAGCGGGTTGTTGAGCCGCGCGCGGCGGAAGAATTCCGGCGCGAACGACGGGATGCCCGTGAAGCGCAGCGGTTCGCCTTCGGTGAACACATCGCCCAGGCGGATCGTGCCATGGTTGGGCACGCCGATGATGTCGCCCGCGAAGGCTTCCTCGGTCGTGTTGCGGTCCTGCGCCATGAACGTGATGGCGTTGTTGATGGCCACGGTTTTGCCCTGCGACACATGCAGCAGCTTCATGCCACGGTCGAAGCGGCCCGAGCACACGCGCACAAAGGCGATGCGGTCGCGGTGGCGCGGGTCCATGTTGGCCTGGATCTTGAACACGAAGCCGCTGAACTTGGCCTCCTGCGGCTCCACGGTGCGCGTTTCGGTCTGGCGCGCCAGCGGCGGCGGCGAGAGCTGGCACAGCGCGTCCAGCAGCGACTGCACACCGAAGTTGTTGATGGCCGAACCGAAATACACCGGCGTCTGGCGGCCGGCCAGGAAGGCTTCGCGGTCGAACGTGTGCGACGCGCCGCGCACCAGTTCGATCTCCATGCGCAGTTCATCGGCCTGCGAGCCGAGGATGCGATCGAGTTCGGAATTGTCGAGGCCGTCGAGCAGCGCCGAGGTGCCCTTCTCCCCCTTCGGGTCGAACAGCTGCACCTTGTCGTCGATCATGTGGTACACGCCACGGAACGCCTTGCCCATGCCGATTGGCCACGTCATCGGCGCGCACTGGATCTTTAGCACGTCTTCGATTTCGTCGAGCAGTTCGATGGGCGAGCGGCCTTCGCGGTCCAGCTTGTTCATGAACGTCAGGATCGGCGTGGCGCGCAGGCGGCACACGTTCAGCAGCTTGATCGTCTGCGCTTCCACGCCATTGACCGAGTCGATCACCATCACCGCGGAGTCCACCGCCGTCAGCGTGCGGTACGTGTCTTCGGAGAAGTCCTCGTGGCCCGGGGTGTCGAGCAGGTTCACGATGTTTTCCGGCAGATCGGCGCGCGGCTGGTACGGGAACTGCATCACCGACGAGGTCACCGAAATGCCCCGCTGCTTCTCCAGCTCCATCCAGTCGGACGTGGCGTGGCGGTCGGCCTTGCGCGCGCGCACTTCGCCGGCCACCTGGATGGCGCCGCCGAACCACAGCAGCTTCTCGGTCAGCGTGGTCTTACCCGCATCCGGGTGGGAAATAATGGCAAACGTGCGGCGACGCGCAATTTCGGAAACGAGCGAACTCACGGCTAGAGGAACCTGGTAGTAGCGCCCCGAAGCCAGCACTGGCGCCGGCTGCAGGCAGCGGCGAGGCGGAACGGCTGGGGCGCGATGGCGGTCCGGGAACGATTCCCGGCTTCGGATGGGGCGCTATTTTACCGGTTCGCGCCGCCTGCCGGGGTGCTGGTTGGCACGCCACGGTTTTCGCGCGCCGGATCATGCCCGCGCAGGCTGCCGAACTGCAACGCGTACTGGCGGGTCAGCTCCGCGCCGAAGAAGAAAATCTGCGCCGAGTAGTACACCCACAGCATCAGCGCCACGACCGACCCCGCCGCACCGTACGATGACGCCACGGCGCTGTTGCCCAGATACAGGCCAATCAGTCGCTTGCCGATGGAGAAGAGCAACGCGGTGATGATCGAGCCCATCAGCACGTCCTTCCACGAGATCCGCACGTTGGGCAGCATCTTGAAGATGGTGGCGAACAGGGCGGTGACGACGGCGAACGAGAACGCGGTGGAGATCACGTCGGCCACTGGCGCAAACCATGAGGCCGTCCAGAGCTGACCCCAGAACCGGTTGACCACGGCCAGCGCCGCGTTGACCACCAGCGACACCAGCAGCATGAATGCGAGCGCCAGCACGATGCTGAACGAGGCCATCCGCGCACGTAGCAGCTTCTGCCAGCCCGCGCCCTGGGGCGGCGGCGCCTGCCAGATATCGTCCAGGCTGCTCTTGAGTTCGGCAAAGGCGCTCGTGGCGCCCACCACGAGAATGCCCATCGCGATCAACGCGGCCACGCCGCTGCCGCCTGCACGATGCGTGGCGGCCAGGATTTCCTGGATCGCCGCAGCGCCCTGGGGGCCGACCAGTCCATCGAGCTGCGCGAAGATCTCGCCACGCGCGGCTTCGGCACCGAAGAACAGCCCGGCGATCGATATCACCAGCACCAGGATCGGCGCCAGCGAGAACAGCATGTAGAAGGACAGGGCGGCGCCCTTGCTCGCCGCCCTGTGATCGAACCACGCGGTAATGGATGCCGACACCACGCGCACCGTGCGCGTCCCGGTATGCCGATCGGGCAGCCAACGGCCGCGCTGCGGCTTAGGGGGCACTGCGTGCGAATGGTCGGGCGCGTTGTCGGAATGCATGCGTTTTCGGTCCTGTCCTGACTTGCCCGGGCTCCTACTGACTGGGATGAAGCCCACGCGGAGGTGGCGCATCTGCCACGTTCATCAGCCTGACCGGTGCAACCGGGGTTGTCTGTCGGCCAGCGTCTGATGTGTAGGTCCATCATAGATCGCTTGTCGCGCAACAGCCGTTTGCACTGCTACAGTAGTTAAGCAAGGCACACATGCCGATGACAGGAGGCTTCTCCCATGCGCAATGTTCTTGTGCGGCGCCTGATCGCCGCGCGTGCTGTGGTCGCCCGTTCGGCACTGCTGGCACTTTGCCTTTCCACGGGGGCCACGATGATGGCCGGCTGCGAACGCAACCCGGCACCGGGTCCGGGACCCAAGCCGATTTCCGGCACCAACGCGCCCGTCACTGCGGCCTCCGGCGCCCCCGCCACGCCTCGCTGATGGGCTAAAGCAGCCGGCCGCTGTTCCCCGAGGCATCCGGGCGTACCCGTTTCTGCGGACCCGTGCGGGTTTCAGCGTTGCAACCAGATGCACGCCCGCCCATGGCACGCTCGCGTGCGCACGCATGGGGATCATTTTCCCGTCACTTTCAGCCATGTGGGCGCCATTGCAGACATCGATGTCTGTTTTCCGCCATGTGAAAGGCGTCGCGTCCCACTTGAGGGCCTGACTCTTTCGTCGCGTCGCGTTCCCGGGTTCCGCACGGGTGTGGCCAATGAAGAGGCATCGGACGCCGGTCAGCGAGCCGACGCGACCTAGCGTCCGCTTGTCGTTGCATCGGCGTAACCGATTGCGGCCCGCAGCCCGCCATTTCGCCCCGGCTTTCCACCAGGCCGCACGCCAATGCCTTATCAAACAATGGTTTGCAGGCGATTGGCACACTTGTCGCTCTAGTCGGTGCAGGGAGAAGTCAGAGTCCAATAACGATTCGAACAGAACGCAGGAGACCACACTGCCATGCGTCATCCACCAGCGCGAATGAACGCGCGTCGGCGTGCCCATCGGCTTGCCGGCCCAGCCCCCACTGTCAGCGAGTTGCTGTCGCCGCCCCTGTTGCCGTCTCCACGGCAGACCGCACGCCCTGCCGCGTCGTTCTGTGCATCAGCCAACCGAGGCGCGGCCACCGCTGCCAGCCGGCAGCGCAACGGGTGTCCCGTTTATTGACGGGCGGCCCGCCATATCTCCGTCAGGCCCGGCAACCGGCGGTTGCTTTTTCGCGCGTGCGGGCCTAAACCGGTTTACGTGCTCCGTCCCCCGGCGGGCACCTTTTATAAAAAGGGAGGGAGCCACACATGTTCGCCAGAGTTGCCGCCGCCATGGCACTGTTCTCGACTGCGGCAGCCCCGGCGCTGGCCGGAAACTACGCATGGTTCGACCGCCCCGACTACGCCAACCCGAACAGCCACGCGGCCGTGAGCAATGACAGCTATGTGAGGGCGTTCGGCTGGACCTGGGGCGATATGCAGTACAAGCCGGACGACCGCGCTGCGCCACCCGCTGCGGCGCCTGCCGAGCGTCAGGCACGTGACAACCTGATGGACCCGCATGACGTAGTGCCGGGCAGGCCATCGCCGGACGGGAGTGCGCCGCCGCGTGGACGACGCGGCAAGATCGGCATGACCTGACATTGAAAGTCAGTTTGGGAGTTCTTACGCGGGCCAAGCCGCGTTAGCCTGCCGCCGCTGTCCGGGCGGAAGGACAAAGGGGATCCGGCGAGCGGACGTCGCCGGATCCCCCTTGGCACTACACCCCTGCACGCCTGCACGTGGTGCGTTGACCGCCCGCGTTATTCCCCCGTTGCCGCAGCCTGAAGATCGACGCGGATGTTGTGCTTGTGCATGAGCCGGTACAGCGTCACGCGCGATACGTTGAGTTCGCGCGCCGCCGGCACGACGTGAAAGCCATGGCTGGCCATCACCGTGCGGATCGCCTCGCGCTCGGCTTCCTCGCGTATCGCATCGAGCGTCTTGCGCGGAACTTCCACGCCACCGTTCAGTTGCAGATCCTCGGCCGTGATCTTACGGTTGTCGGTCATCACGATGGCACGCCGCACGCGGTTGATCAGCTCGCGGACATTGCCCGGCCAGCCGTACTGCATCATGCCCTGTGTGGCGCACGACGAGAACCCGCGAATCCGGCGATGGGCTTCGTGGCCATGCTCGGCAAGCACAGCGTTTGCCAGCAGCAGGATGTCTTCGCCGCGATCGCGCAAAGGCGGAATTGTCAGCGTCAGCACGCATAGCCGGTGGAACAGGTCGGGACGGAAGCGCCCGTCGCCCTGCGCGAGCACCAGATCCACGTGCGTGGCGGAGATGATGCGCAGGTCCAGGGGAATGGACTGGTGTCCACCAAGCCGGGTGATGGTGCCCTGCTGCAGGAAACGCAGCAGGGCCACCTGGCTCTCCAGCGGCAGGTCGCCGATTTCGTCGAGAAACAGCGTGCCGCCCTGCGCCTGCTCGATCCAGCCGATCTTGCGCGCATTGGCCCCCGTGAACGCACCCTTCTCGTAGCCGAACAGTTCGGACTGCACCAGATGCGATGGAATCGCGCCGCAGTTGATGGCCACGAACGGCCCCTTGCGACGGCTCGACGCTTCATGAATGGCCTGGGCGGCAAGCTCCTTGCCCGTGCCCGATTCCCCCGAAATGAATACGGGCGCATCGTTGTGAGCCACCTTGGCCAGCGAGCGGAACATCACGCGCATGGCCTGGCATTCGCCAATCATCGGCCCCTTTGCGGCAGGGGGTTCCGGCAGTCGCGCACCATGCAGGCAGGCCATGCCGTGCGCATGCTTGAGCGTGTAGAGCAGTTCGTCGAACGAGAATGGCGTGCGTACGTAATCCACGCAGTAGTCGCGGATCAGGCGCCGCACGCGCTCATCCTCGAGCATGGCCGTCGACGTGATAGCCACCCACATGACATGCAGGTGCTGCAGACCCTGTTCGAGCTGGGTCAGCTCCGCATCGCTATAGGCCGATTGCAGGTCGAGTATGCCCGCCATGGGCGAGCTGCCTCGCACCGCGCGCTCCAGGCCGCTGACTTGTTGAACCCGGCGGATTTCCCACCCCGAACCAAACTGGCTCGCATTGAAACCAAAATCCTCGTACCGCGACACGAGCACGATCTGTGCGGAGCGTGTCGCCGCCTTGCACAGTCGGTCCATGACGTTCTCCCTGGGCTTCTTGTTGGTTGCGGAACGCCCTGCCGCAGGCGCGGCAGCGGGCCACCCGGCCCGGTCGGGTTCCGCTGGCTGCGCGGATGGCTCCGCGCGCAACGTCTGGGGATTCACGATCTGGACGGACTGTGTGATTGTCGTGCGCTGGCGCGAGCGCGACATGCAAGTCGCCGCTTGCCATGGACGTGACCGACCTCCGCCCAGTCTGCCTGGAACGAATGGTTGGCGAATTGATGGATCGGCCCGATGGCGGGACGCCGGATTTCTCCTGCGGTCATGATCTGTTCCCCGTTGAACAACATCCCCCGGCACTACACGTTCGCGTTTACCACTGTCTTCGTTCTGGATTCGAACTGTCTTTATTCGGTCTGTCCCTGCTCGATTCGAGTCGATAGGAGAGACGATGTCGGCATGCGTGTATCCGCATGCTCTCTTCCGTGGTGGCGAAAGCCGCCTGTCCTGACGGTCTCGTTTGGCCGGTTGCCTTGTACTGTCCCGGCAACCGTGGCCGACTGCGGAACGCGCTACCTCTGGCCAGCTGGCAGGCGCCTTTTCCCGGAGTCAAGAAAGGGCGCCGTTGCGCGCCCTCAAATTTTTGCCACGGTTCTAGTTCAGTGCATTTCACCCCTTTTGTCCAGCCCGGAATGTTCGCTTTCAGCCAAGTCTCATACTTTTGTATGAGACGTGAAAGCGCCTTTTTACCGCGCCCACTAGGTAAATGAGCACTCACATTCCTCGCAGAAACAGGTACGCCGTGAAACAGCCGTTCGCGTGACCCGACGCAGAAACGGGTACGCGTTCAGGTGAGGTGCGCCGAAAATGTCATCGTTTTCATTTTGAACACTTCTATCGGCTCTGCCAAAAACAACGGGGGACGGCGCCAGGCGGTCCCCCGTTGTGTGGTCAAGCACCGTTCCTGGGCTGTTGCAGTGCCGGATACGCGCGATCAGTGGCCTGGCAGGTAGTAGAACTTGAAGAGGAAGACCGCGGCGATGATCCACGCCATGAGCGGCACATCCTTCGCCCTGCCCGTCAGCAGTTTCAGCAGTGCATAGGAGATGAAGCCGAATGCCACGCCATTGGCTACCGAATAGGTGAAAGGCATCCCCAGCGCGGTCAACACGGCGGGCACCACCTCGGTGACATCGGACCAGTCGATCTCCAACAGTTCACGCAGCATCAGGCACGACACGTATAGCAGCGCGGGCGCCGTGGCATATGCCGGCACGGCACCCGCCAGCGGGGCGATGAACAGGCAGGCCAGGAACAGCACCGCCACGGTCACCGCCGTCAATCCAGTACGGCCACCGGCCTGCACGCCAGACGCGCTCTCGATATAGGCGGTGGTGGAAGACGTGCCGAGCAGCGAACCGGCCATGATGGCCGTGCTGTCCGCCATCAGCGCCTTGTTCAGGCGGTCCATCTTGCCGGCCTTGAGCAGGCCGGCCCGGTTGGCGACGCCCATCAGCGTACCCGTTGCATCGAACAGCTCGACCAGGAAAAAGACCAGCACCACGTTGAGGATGCCGATGGATAACGCGGCGGAGATGTCGAGCTTGAACAGCGTGGGCGAGATCGACGGCGGTGCCGAGACCACACCGTGGAACTGGTTGCCAGCAAAGACGAAGCTGAGCACCGTGGTCAGCAGGATTCCGATCAGGATCGCGCCCTTCACCTTGAGGCGGTCAAGCGCCACGATGACGAAGAACCCCAGGATGGCCAGCACGGCCGGCGGTTGATGCAAGTCACCAATGGTGACCAGCGTGGCAGGGTGGCCCTTGATGATGCCGGCGCTGTGCAAGGCAATGATCGCCAGGAACAGGCCGATACCCGCCGTGATCGCCCCGCGGATCGCTGGCGGAATGCCCCGGACAATGGCCTCGCGCACGCGGAACAGCGTCACAACCAGGAACAGGCAGCCGGAGATAAACACCGCACCGAGCGCGGCTTCCCACGGCAGCCCCATGCCCTTGACCACGGTATAGGCGAAGTAGGCATTGAGACCCATGCCCGGCGCCATCGCAATGGGATAGTTTGCGTAGAAACCCATGATCAGCGTGCCGATGGCGGCCGCCAGGCACGTGGCGACAAACACGGCATCTTTCGGCACGCCGGCGTCCCCAAGGATGCTCGGATTGACGAAGATGATGTAGGCCATCGTCAGGAATGTAGTGACCCCCGCGAGGATTTCCGTGCGGACATCGGTCTGGTGCTCCCGCAGACGAAAAATGCGCTCGAGCAGGCCGGCGGACGGCGCGGCGGCGGGCGTTGACATGGGTGATCTCCAGGTGCTTCCAGGGCGGAGCGGCAAGGCAACTCGCTCCTGGCAAATTTGGGAAAGGCGGGATGATCCCACAAGCGCACCGGGACGGGGCAGTCCCCGCTGGGGAAAACCCCTGCCTTGACGGGCGCGTCAATCCCCCGTATAAATCTGGCGCAGATTCAAGCGACGAGGCAACAGTTCATTCGTTAGCCACCGTCTGGTACTTCGGTTGTCCATGGTGTCCTTTCCTTGAGTTGGCAGTACGGTGGTGTGTGCCATCGGTTTCTTTTTTCACATTTTTTGGAAAGCAATATCATGCAAACCGGTATCGTCAAGTGGTTCAATGACGCCAAGGGCTTCGGCTTCATCAAGCCGGACGCAGGTGGTGATGACCTGTTCGCGCACTTCTCGGAAGTCCGCGCTGATGGTTTCAAGTCGCTGCAGGAAAACCAACGCGTGTCGTTCGAAGTCAAGAACGGCCCGAAGGGTCTGCAAGCCGCTAACATCACCCCGATGTAATGACCGCCGGCATGCCTTGATGGCGTGCCGATGGTTGTGAAGAACCCGCCGGAGATGGCGGGTTTTTTTTCGTCCTTCCCACCTCTCCGCAGCATCCCTCCACCTCGGGCACGAGCCCGATCGGGCTCAACCTCTATCGCCTCTCGCCGATCCGCGTGACGGGCTCCATCCTTTATTCGTCTGATCCACGCCACGCACGGGGCTGATTCGACGCGGCTCGCGACTGTGTCACGGGCGCACGCGCCTCGCGTCCGTCGAGTTCGCAGAAACGGGTACGCACTCCCTCCTCCGCGTTTTGATCGCCGCAGAAATGGGTACGCCAGCCCGGCTTCAGAGTCGTGTCGCATCTGCGCAGAAACGGGTACGCTCGGCCCGCTTTTTGTCGCGTATACGCCGTGGCAGGCTGCGCTTATCCCGCCTCACTTTTAGGCAGTCTGGTTATCCACGCAGAATCGGGTACGCCAGGTGCCTTTCCACCCTCAAGACCACATGTCAGAAAGTGCGGCGCAGAAACAGGTACGCATTTGGCAGCCGTTGGTCCGCAGAAACGGGTACGGTGGGTGTTTCAGGAGACATGTCGTGGCACCTGCCGGGCAGCAGGTATACGTATACCGTCCGCAGAAACGGGTACGGTGCGGAAATGGCGACCGCTCGGTTTCACACCGCTAGTTGGCGGTAGCTTTCGCCGCAGACGATGTATACGCGGGCAACGTTGCCCATACATCATGGCGCCCGATCCAGCTTCACGCAGAATTGGGTACGCCCGGACAAATGCGAAGGCGCACCAGCCTCGCAGAAACAGGTACGCTTTTGCTTTCCCGATCCCGCCATGCGGGTATCCGCAGAAACGGGTACGCCGCAGAATTGGGTACGCACCGTCGAAAAATAGCGTCCAAGCCCTTTGTCGCAGAATTGGGTACGGAATCGGGCCGCCAGGCGTGCGGATTTCGCAATCCCAACGCAGTGGGCAAGAGCGTGCGCGCCAAAAACGTACCCGATTCTGCGTGGATAAGCGTCCCTACAGCGGGCACAAGACACGATCGGGAGGGGCGGCAAGCGCGGGGGCGCAGAAACGGGTACGCTTTTTATCGATCCCGCTGTGGAAAACCCTGTGGGATCAGCAGGTTATCCCCGCAGAATCCGGTTCGCTGTTTACGCTGAAACGGGTTCGCCCGGTCGCAGATTCGGGTTCGGCCCTTCGCAGAAACAGGTACAAAAGTGCGCAGAATCGGGTACGGAGAGGCATGTAAACCTGTTTGTAATCAACGCTGTTTTGTCTCCGTATACGGTTTACGAGTAGTTAACCCGTATCGGTATCGTTTACTTGTAGTGGATGAGCAGCCAACCGTGGACAACCCTGACGGGCTGCCCACCGTGTGTCTGTCATCTCGCCAGTCGCCGGATACCCGGCCAGGAAACAGACCGCTTCCAGGAAGCCCCTGTGGCAAGCGAGACGCTGAAAGCCCGGACGGCAGGAATGCACCAAGCGATCTCCTGCGCAAGAGCAGGCGCTGAAGTCGTGGCTCAACCGCACTCAACCGCAGCGAATCGGCATTGATCGCGTATACGTACCCGTTTCTGCGTGACAACGTATACGTGATCGCGTAAAAAGGCGGGTAATCCGAAATCACCAACATGCCGATCAAACGCTCTATGGCCTCCGAAGCGGAACGTGCCACGCTGGACGCCGACGTCGAACCGTCGCGCATCATCGTTCCTGGAAACGAGAGCGCCATCGTTCCGTCCGAAAAATTCCAGCGCCTGTTCGATGAAGCCCAGGCCATGGAACGCGAGGACGCGTGGCAAAGTGGCGAAGTCGGCTTCCTTAGCCGTGCCAGTGTGCAGGTCACGCTGCCCTATCGCGCGCCCAAGGGCGCGCCACCTGTGTGGACACGCACCAGCGGGAATATCTCGCTGATGATCCAGCCTGGCTACTTCACGCAGCAACGCGCGGAAAAGGCGGCAAATGGCAAGCAGAAACTGGTTTCCGAAACCGTTTCGCTAGGCTATCCGTACGGATCCTATCCACGGCTGATGCTGGCGTGGATCGGCAAGGAAATCATGGCCAAGAAGAAGCGCGGCGAGTTCACCGGCACGGTGGAGGATCGTCGCATTTCGCTTGGCAATTCCTTGTCCGAGTTCATGTACAACCTCGGCATTCCGATGGCGACGGGTGGCAAGCGCGGCACGATGACGCTGGTGCGCCAGCAGATGATCCGCTTGTTCTCGGCGACGATCGCCATCGTGCAGAACAAGTCGATCCAATTGCCGAATCAGCCGCCCAACCACGAGCCGATGTCGATCGACCGCGTGGGCTATCTGCTGGCCGACCAGTTGTCGACGTGGTGGGACCCGATGCAGCCGGGCCAAGGTTCGATGTTCGAGAGCTTTGTGGTGCTGTCTGAGCCGTTTTTCAACGAACTGGTGAATCGTCCGGTACCGGTCGACATGCGCGCGCTGAAGGCACTCAAGCAGTCGCCATTTGCTCTGGACGTTTATTCGTGGCTGACCTACCGGTTCTTTACCATCCAGCGCCGCACGGAGATCCCGTGGGAAGCGCTGCAAATGCAGTTCGGGACCGAGACGGAGAGCGAGCGCAAGTTCCGTGCGTTGTTCCGCAAGGCGCTCAAGGATGTGCTGGTGGTCTATCCGGGCGCCAAGGTCGATGCTGACTCCTCGAAGGCGCTCATTCTGCAGCCGTCGCGCACGAGCGTGCGCAAGCTGGGCTGACAGCTTCCAACCGCGCTGCACAAACAAAAAAGGCAAGCGAGAGCTTGCCTTTTTTGCGTCACTGATCGGACCGGAGACCTCCCGCCTGACCAGCCACTGTGGTTCCGCTTACGCCGGCTTGATCGCCGAGGCTTGCAGACCCTTCGGTCCCTGCTTCACTTCGAACGTCACTCGCTGGCCGTCTTTCAGGGTCTTGAAGCCGGAACCCTGGATTTCGGAGAAGTGAGCGAACAGATCGGCGCCACCATCATCGGGGGTAATGAAGCCGAAACCCTTGGTCTCGTTGAACCACTTGACCGTACCGGTTGCCATAACAGATTTCCTTTCGAAGCAAGTTCGTTTTACACACAACGCAAACAACCGTTCAAGCACGCTGAGTTCTCGTAGATACCGAACGGAAGCCAACGAGGTAACACGACTTGACTCGACTGTAGCGGGCATCATAACCACAATGTGTTGCGGTGTCATGTGCGGCGTAATGCGCACCACCTTTACTTTAGGCGGATTCTCTACCGCTTTTCAAGAAGAAGAATCCCGCACAGTTGATGTAGCGAAATCTGCGCCTGACACGTGCCCTGCTTAAGGGGTATCCATTGCCCGGCGCCGTTTTACAGTGTTTTATTCAAATGCTCAGAAAAATGGGTTGTGGCGCAAAGTCGATTTCGCTAAAGTTCGGCTAACTGAACATCATCATCCGGCGCTTTCAGCGCTGAAAGTGAGACCGAAGTGCCGGCAAAAATTATCACCGTTTTCAACCAGAAGGGCGGCTGCGGCAAGACAACCGTCAGCATGCACCTTGCTGGAACGCTGGGGCTGCGTGGCGCGCGGTCCCTGCTTGTCGATATGGACGAGCAAGGCACTGCCACGCGCTGGGCAGCGCAAGCCAGCGATGAACGGCCGTTTCCCGCCTCGGTGATTGGTTTGGCTCCGTCCGGCGGTGCCATGCACCGGGAGGTTCGGAAGTTCATGAACGACTACGACTACATCGTGGTGGATTGCCCGCCTGCGGTACATTCGGCGGCGCCGTCGAGTGCCTTGCTGATTTCGGATTTGGCGATCATTCCGGTCGTACCGTCTCCGCCGGATCTTTGGGCAGCCGTGGCTGCCAAGACACTGGCGCAGCATGCCCAGGTACAGAATGAAACGCTGCAAATTCGGGTGGCGGCCAACATGGTTCAGCGCCGCGTCTCGATCGCGCGTCAGGCCATCGAGATTCTTGGCGACGATCCAGAGGTGCCGCTTCTGAACTCCATGGTCGGTTCGCGCTCGGCATTCCGCGAGTGCCTGGCCATGGGCTGCACCGTACACGGCGTACCGGGCGCGCGCGAAGCCATCCAGGAAGTGGACATGATGGTGGACGAGATACTGTCCCTGATTGAGTAATGGAATGACTACGAAATTGAAGAGCCTGAAGGCAGGCATGCTCGCCGGGATGGCGGCAGAAAAGACGCGGAACGACGCCGTCGATCGGTTTGCACGGGCCGAGGCCGCACTCTCTGACCATCCGAACGGCCTGTTGCAGGGACAACGCGTGGGCCAGGCGGCGCAAACTTTCAGCGCTGAAAGTGAGGTGCAAGCGATGGAAGGGCGCGTGCTGGCGCGCATTCCCATCGCCCAGTTGCACGACAATCCCTTCAACGCCCGTCGCATTTATGATCCTGCCGTCGTGCAGGAACGTGCGGCGTCGATTGCCACGCACGGACAAAAAACGCCTGGTCTTGCTGCGCCGGATCCGACGCGACCCGGACACTTCATCCTCATCGACGGTCACTATCGCAAGCGTGCCCTGGCGTCAGCAGGCAAGCTCGAGATGGAATGCTTTGTCGAGAATGATCTCAGCGATCTCGACTTCTACCGTCTGTCGTTCCTGCTGAACGAACAGCGCTCCGACCAATCGGCGCTGGATAATGCCATCGCATGGCGTCAGCTGCTGGATGAGGGCAAGGTTCAAAAGGAAGACGAAATCTGTGAGCTGACAGGGATGTCGGCCGGCACGGTGAACAAGACGCTGGCGCTGTTGAAGCTGCCGGACTCCGTGATTGCCGTGATGCGTGAACGGCCGAGCGCCATCGGCATCGCGGCCGGGTACGAACTCACGCTGTACTTCAAGCTCGCAGGTGAGGACCGTACGCGCGAACTGGCGGGCCGGATCATGAACGACGGATTGTCCAGCCGCGAGGTGGAATCGATCCGGAAGCAGATGCAGGAAGGCAAGTCGCGCAAGGTCAAGGAAATCAGCCGCCAATACAAGATCCGTACTGAGTCTGGCCAACTGCTTGGCACGATCAAGGAATGGGATTCGGGCCGCGTGATGCTGGATGTGCAGCTCACCGACCGAAACGCGCGGGAAGACTTGCTGGAAGTCCTGAAGGCCCGCTTCGGCCTGGACAAGACGTTGCTTTAATTCAAAACCTGAGCCGGCCGGGCGAGAAGTCCGCCGGCACACCGCCGTGCGCTGCGGCGAAGCGTTTCCAACTCGCACGCAAGAGCCGATCGAGGCCGCTTGCCGAGTAGCCCGCCAAGTGCTGCCCACGCTTGGCGTTCCCGCGCACGGTGTCTGGAAACGCTGTCGGCGCGAGCAGTGCGACTTCCGCATTCCAGTCGCGCTCGCCAAAGTCGGGCAGCCCTCGGTCAGCCCAGTGTTTGCGCAGTGCCTCCCACGCCTCAGGTTCCAGCAGCATAGGCTTCCGCCGTGCGGCGCTTTTGGCCGAGAGCGAGAGCCGGCCGCTGTCGCCAATCGCCTCCACATCTCCCAACCGTAGCGCCGCCAACTCCACGACCCGGACTCCATGGTGTGCAATCAGCAATGCGGCGGCAAGCGCGGCGCGCTGTTGTGGATTTGGGTTGTCCCGAGCGAGCCAGTCGAGGAATGCGGGGATGGGAAGCGACACGGTCAACGTATTCGCAACCGACACGCCCGGCGTTGCATTTGAAACGTTCAGCGCGTGTCTTGCCTCTCCCAGTGACCCGATGCCGGACCGTGCAGGTTCGCCAGCCCGGCGACGAATTTCCTTGAGCAGCACCCGCGCCACCCGCAGCGATGCCGCACAAGAACTCGCCCGCAACGGTCCTTCGAATGGACGCCAATGCATCTTGTCGCGAGGACTGGCGGGGCCGCACCAGAACGCCGAAGGCTGGGGGTCTGCAAGAAAGGCGTGATACGAGGCAAGCGATTCACCATTCAGGTCTCGCAATGACAGTCCGTTCCGCCCTGCCCAGAGCAGCAGCCGCTCCGCTTCGCGTCGATAGCTCAGCCACGTGTTGCGTGACTGATGCGTGTTCAGCCAGTCGCCGACCCATGCCAGTTCCAGACTGAACGGCGGCGCTGGCAACATCGATTCAAAGGGTACGGGATACGCCATCGAAGGCCCCAATGGACAAGCAATAAGTGCCTTTAAAGGCGCATTATCCCCAGGCGAGCGCACAAAAGTCCGCAGCCGCATCCCAGCGCCGTCGTCGTTGGCGCGCAGCCATCTGACGATGGTTTCCGCGGAATGGCGCCCAATCCTTGGCACGTGACGCCACCAACTGCTGCCCCGGCGATTGGCCAGCGCAACCAGATCCGCCACGGTACGCAATTCCGCTGCCACCATGCGGCGAGCCAGGCTGGGGCCGAACCAGAGCGTCACCGGATGCGTCGGTAACGGTCGGCCTTGCCCAAGCTGCTCGATCGACGAGAGCGCCTCTACCCGGCGCGACATCCCGGTATCGGAGCGCCCGCGCAGCGCTTCGAACATTTCTGCGATATCGGGACGGTCATGCTGCAGCGCAAACTGCACCAACCGGTCGCGCAGCGCCAGGATGCGCTGAATCGCCTGATGTTCGGTCAGATCCTCGTCATCGTCCGGATCCACCAGATACCGATTGGCGATATCCACCGGCCGCATGCCCTGCGCATAGGCCCGCACCACCGCAAATTCGGTGCGCGTGAGCTTGGTTGCCGCCAGCGTATCGCGATCATCCGCCATGTTTGGCCACGTCCCCTTTCGTCGGTAAGTGATTGAATTGCAACAACAATCGGCAGGTGCCGAAATGATCCGGGCCAATCTGCCAACCAAAGTGCAATGTAAATTATTTTCGGACGAAAGGCGAGGGTGACGTGGCCTCGCCGAAAGTTTCAGTTGAGAGAAACGCAAGCGATCCGTCCCGAAAACTCGTTTGTCGACGCACTGGCCACCGACCACTATCCAGTCACCGCACGGCCATGCACCCCCTCGACAAAGGAGACTCTCGTGTCCAGCACGACCCCCAACCTCTGGAGTTCCGACTCCCCGCCCGCGCTGCAAGCGTCGCGTCATCACACCACCGGCGCGTGGAGATTCCCCGCCGTGGCGGAACACTCGCCGCTCGCGTCGCAATACGCCACGGTGCCCGTGCACGGCAGCGGCGCGGTCTACAGCTTCACCGTCATCCATCCCGCGCCGAAGACCGGGCTCCCGCCCTACGCGTTGGGCTATGTCGATTTCGATGGTCCGTTGCGTGTATTCGGCCGACTCGAAGGCAAAGACCGCCCGACGATTGGCGCCCGCTACGTGCCCGTGTCCAGCGACACCTTCGGCTACGTGTTCCAGGCAGTGCAGGACTGAACAGGATCAAGATCATGCAGGACATCTACATTTCCGGCGGCGCGATGACGACGTTCGGACGACATACCGGCGTCATGGCGCCGGAGCTGGCGCAGCGCGCCATTCTGGACGCGGTGAAGGATGCGGGTATCGAACTGGCCGATATCGAGGCGGTCTACTGCGCCAACGTGCTCGGCGGCATGATCCTGGGGCAATTGATCGTGCGCGATCTCGGCCTGCAGGGCATTCCGGTCTACAACGTGGAGAACGCCTGCGCGAGCGGCGCCACGGGCGTCCATCTTGCGCGCCATGCATTGCTGGCGCAGCAGTACAAGACCGTACTCGTCTTCGGTATCGAACAACTGACCGCCTTGGGTGGCGGCACGATCCCGATGCAGCGCAACGACGATATGACCGATCTCTACGCCTCGGCGGGCATGGTGCTGCCGGCGGTCTACGCCATGCGTGGCACGCGGTTCCTGCACGAGCGGGATGCCACCGCCGTGGACCTTGCCACGGTGGCGGTGAAGAATCGCCGCCATGGCGCGCTGAACCCCTACGCGCAGCAACGCACCGAGACCACGGTCGAGGAGGTGCTTGCGTCGCGCATGATTGCCGATCCGCTGACGCTGCTGCAGTGCTGCCCATCACAGGTGGATGGCGCGGCGGCGGCGATCATGACCACGCGACGGCCCGAGGGATATCGCCCGGTGCGCGTGCTGTCATCGGTGGTGGTATCGGGCATTCGCGAAGGTGCCGATGACGACATCCTCGATGCCGAGATCACGGCACGCGCTGCGCGGCAGGCCTATGAACAGGCGGGTCTCGGTCCCAGGGATATAAATGTCGTGGAGCTGCACGACGCCTTCACGATTGCCGAACTGCTGTACTACGAGGCATTGGGACTGGCGGCTCCGGGCGAAGCGGTGCCGTTGCTGCGCTCGGGTGCAACGCGACTCGGTGGACGTGTGCCTGTCAATCCAAGCGGCGGCCTGCTCGCCAAGGGCCACCCACTCGGCGCCACAGGCATCGCGCAGATGGTGGAAATCATGTGGCAGTTGCAGGAACGCGCCGATGGCCGGCAGGTGGCCGATGCACGGATCGGCCTGACGCAATGCACCGGTGGCGGCATCGCCGGCGTGGACCATGCCGCATCGTCGGTGCATGTGCTGGGAGTCTGAGATGAACACACCTTCCACAGATACGCGCCAGGTAGCGGTAGTCACGGGCGCCGCACGCGGCGTCGGGCTTGGCAT
Source organism: Cupriavidus sp. SW-Y-13 (assembly GCF_009793345.1). Classification (NCBI taxonomy): domain Bacteria; kingdom Pseudomonadati; phylum Pseudomonadota; class Betaproteobacteria; order Burkholderiales; family Burkholderiaceae; genus Cupriavidus; species Cupriavidus sp. SW-Y-13. Next base: position 2,244,314 of record NZ_WHLX01000002.1, on the reverse strand, counting down.
CGCTACCGCGCTGGCAGACCAGGGCATGGCCGTGGCCTTGTTCGACCGAGACGCGGCGGCATTGTCCGATGCCGTCGCCGGATTGATTCACGCGGGCCATCGCGCCATGGGTGTGACGGTGGACCTGACCGAGTCCGCAGCGGTCAACGCCGCGTTCGAGCACGTAACCAGCACGATGGGGCGCATCGACTGCCTCGTGAACAACGCGGGCGTCGTGCGTGACATGCGTTTCCTGAAAATGCGCGACGAGGACTGGGATCTTGTGGTCGATACCAACCTGCGCTCGCAGTTCCTGTGCTGCCGCGCGGCGTTGCCGGGCATGGTGGAGCGCGGCTATGGGCGCATCGTGAACATCTCGTCGCGCGCATGGCTCGGCGGATTCGGGCAGGCCAACTACTCGGCAGCAAAAGGCGGCGTGGTCAGTCTGACGCGCTCGCTGGCCATCGAGTTCGCATCGCTGGGCATCACCGTGAACGCCGTGGCGCCGGGCATCGTCGACACGCCGTTGTTCCGCAACTTCGCGCCCGAGGTGCAGACGCGTTTGCAGAAGTCGGTGCCGGCGCAGCGGATCGGCACGGCGGACGATATCGCCAACGCGGTGCGTTTCTTCGCGAGTCCCGGCGCGTCGTACGTCACGGGCCAGACGCTGTATGTCTGCGGTGGCCGCAGCCTGTCGTCGCCTAGCGTGTAGGGGGATGCGATGACCGTACATCTGCACATCGAAGGTCACGTCGCGCTAATGACGATAGACCGGCCCGACGCGCTCAACGCGCTCGACATCCCCACGTTGCATCAGCTACGCCAGCACCTGTGCGAAATCAGGGACCGCGCCGACATCCACGTCGCCGTGCTCACCGGCAGCGGTACGCGTGCGTTCTGCGCGGGCGCCGATCTGAAGGGCACGCAGGTATCGCCAGCCAGCTATGCGGAGGCGATGTTCCACGCACCGGACGTCGCCGCCGAACGTGGCTTGTATATCCGGTTGATGGATCTGAGCGGCTTGCAGTGTGCAAAGCCGTTGATCGCAGCGATCAACGGACACTGCCTCGGTGCGGGTCTGGAGATCGCGCTGCAATGCGAGTTGCGCATCGCATCGACGCAAGCCAGCTTCGGACTGCCCGAGGTGCGCGTGGGGTCGATCCCCGCCGTATCCGGTCTGCATCGACTGTTGAAAGCGGTGCCATCCGCGTACGCGATGCAGATGGTGCTGACAGGGGATCGTATCGATGCGGAAGCCGCTGCACGGATCGGACTGGTATCGGAAACCGTGGCGCCCGATGCCTTGCTCGATCGCACGCTCGCCCTTGCACACAGGATTGCCGACAACGCGCCACTAGCAGTGCAAGCGGTAAAGAAGCTCTCGCGCCAGACCGCGCACCTGTCCGACGCCGACGCGCAGGAACTGACCGAACTTTATTGGGGCGCGCTGCGCGACACCGATGACCGGATCGAAGGACGCAAGGCGTTTGCAGAAAAACGAACACCCCGCTTCGTTGGCCGCTAGGCCACAAGAACACACCCATACCGATACCAATATCAAGGAGACAACCATGCACCCATTCATGCGAAAGCTGACGCGCACCGTTCTGACGATGATCGCCGTCGGCGCCACGGCCACGGCTTCCGCGCAGGCGCCGTTTCCCTCGAAGCCGATCACGATCGTCGTACCGTTCGCACCGGGCGGCGGGAATGACATTCTTGCGCGGCTGATCGCGCCCAAGATGTCGCAGCAACTGGGCCAGCCCGTCATCATCGAGAACAAGCCAGGTGCCGGGGGCAACCTCGGCGCCGACTACGTGGCGCATGCCGCGCCCGATGGCTACACGCTCGTGATTGCATCGAGCCAGGTCACGATGAATCCCTACCTGGGCATGAAGGTGCCCTTCAACATCGAGCGCGATTTCGAACCGGTGGGACGCATTGGCTCGGTGCCACTGGTGCTGGTAGCAAACATGTCGCAGCCGTATCGCACCTTGAAAGAGTTTGTCGACTACACGCGCGCCAATCCGGGCAAGGTGAGTTACAGCAGCCCCGGCCCGGGCACGCCGCAACATCTGGCCGGTGAAGTGTTTGCCAAACTCAATCACACCGAACTGCTGCACGTACCCTATCGCGGCACGGGTCCGTCGATTGCGGATCTGATGGGCAATCAGGTGCAGGTGTCGTTCGCCACGTTTGCATCGGTGATCCAGTACGTGCGCGCGGGCAAGCTGCGTGCGCTCGGCATCGCAGGGCAGCAGCGCACGCAACTGATGCCCGAGCTGCCGGCGTTTTCCGAAGCCGGTCTCAAGGGCTACGAAGCCGAACTCTGGTACAGCCTGCTGGCCCCGGCCAAGACGCCGCGTCCCGTGGTGGATCGCATCAACGCCGCGATGATGGCCGCGCTGAAATCGCCGGACCTGGCCGATCAGTTCACGAAGCAGGGCTTCGAGGTCAAGGGCTCCACGCCGGACGAACTGAAGACCTACATCACGCGGGAGCTCGCGCGCTGGCAGCGTGTGATCACCGAGAACAACATCAAGGTGGCGATGTGACCAACATGAACGATGCGCTCGACAATCCGCTGCTCGAATCGCTCGGTATCCGGCTGGCGAGCGTCGCGCCCGGCGCGTGTACGTTCGAACTCGATATCGAGCCACGTCACCTGAACCGACAGCGCACGCTGCAGGGCGGTGTCAGTGCCACGCTGCTCGATGCCGCATGCGGCTACGCAGGTTTGCAACAGGGCGATGGCGAACTGGGCAATGCGGTGACATTGATGTTGTCGATCAGCTATCTCGGCAAGGTGAGCGCAGGCCGGGTGCGCGCAACCGCCACGGTGACGCGTGCGGGCCGCAGCATCTATTTCTCGTCGGCCGAACTGATCGACGAAACGGGTGCGCTGATCGCGACTGCGCAAGGCACTTTCAAGCGTGCAGGAGGCAACGACCATGCTCGGTAATGCACTGGAAGGCGTGACCGTCATCGACTTCACGCAGATTGCTGCGGGACCGGTCTCCACGATGCTGCTGGCCGACATGGGCGCGCGCGTGATCAAGGTGGAACCACCCAACGGCGAGATGGGGCGCGGATTGGGGCCGGGCTGGATCGGCGATGACAGCGCGCTGTTTCACGGCTTCAATCGCAACAAGCAGGGTGTGTCGATCGATCTGAAGACAGATGCGGGTGCAGAGGTGGCGCACCGATTGATCGCTGGCGCCGACATCGTGGTGGAAAGCATGCGGCCCGGCGTGATGGCTCGCCTCGGCCTCGGTCCCGCCGAACTCTGCACCAAACACCCGGCACTGATCTACTGCTCGATTTCCGCATATGGGCAGGAAGGCCCATACGCGCAGCATGCGGGTGTGGATGGCATCCTGCAGGCCGATGCGGGACTCATGAGCCTGATCGGCACACCCGGCAGCGAGCCATGCAAGGTGCAGGCGCCCGTGGTGGATGTGATGACGGGCTATATCGCCGCGCTCGGCATCGTGTCGAAACTGGCGCAGCGTGCGCGCGATGGTCGGGGCGGTCATCTCGATGTCAATCTGTTCAACGCTGCGCTGGCGCTGCAGCAGTCGTCGCTGACGTCGTATCTGGCCGATGCGCAGTTGCCGGTGCGCGCGGGAAGCGCGGCACCGTACGCCGCGCCGAATCAGGCATTCCGCACTGCCGATGGCTGGATCATGGTGGCGGCTTACATGCCTGATCGGTGGCGCAGGCTGTGCGAAATCCTGAAGCTCGACGCCATGATCGACGATCCGCGCTTCGCGACCTCGCCGCAGCGTGTGGCGCATCGCGCAGAGATGGTGGAGCGATTGACGGCGGTCTTTGTCACGCGCACCACCGATGCGTGGATCGATACGCTGCAACAGGCCGACATCCTGTGCGCGCGCGTGGCGACCTATGACGATGTGGTGGCGCATCCGCAAGCCGCCGCGAATCGCATGATCGTGCAGGCCGAGCACCCCGTGCATGGCACGATTCGCATGCCGGGCTTCCCGATCTCCAGCAGCAGTGCCCATGCACGCACCGTGCGGCCAGCGCCGAGGTGCGGCGAACATACGTCAGCGGTGCTGCGCGAATTCGGCTATGGCGAAGCGGAGATCCGTGCGATGCGTGAGGCCGCCGTCATACATGGCGTCGAAGCCTAGCTGTCAGCGCTTTCCCCGAACTGCGCGAGCAGCCATTTGCGGAACGTCGCCATGCTCGGGCTTTCCTTGCGATCCGATGGCGTGAGCAGGTAGTACGTGAAATCGCCCATGTCCACGACTTTGCGGAACGGTGCGACGAGCTTGCCCGAGGCGAGGTCGTCTTCCACGAGAAAGCGCTGCGCGATGGCGAAGCCCTGGCCTTCGAGCGCCGCCGCGTAGGCCATGGCGGAACTCTGGTACGTCATGCCGCTGCGTGAGTCCACCTCACCCTCGGCCTTCGAGGCGGCCAGCCAGAACGCCCAGTCATCGGGGCGTGCAATCGAATGGAGCAGCACCTGGCGCTGCAGGTCGCCCGCCTTGCGTACGGCCGTTGCCAGCGCGGGGCTGCATACCGGTGTGAGCACGTTGCTGACAAGCCGGTACGTGTTGACGTCCGGCCACTTGCCATCGCCAAGACGGATCGCGCCGTCGATGTCCTCGCGCCGGAAATCGACGGGATCGAGCGATGCGGTGAGCAGGACCTCGATCCCGCGATTGGCTGCATGAAAACTGGAGAGACGCGGAATCAGCCAGCGCATGGCGAACGTGGTGTACGCGCGAATCTTGAGTTGCGTGCGGCGCGTACGCCGTGTGAGGCGCGAGGTGGCATCGCGCAGCGCATCCATTGCCTTGGTCACGCCGCGGTAATACTCCTCGCCCGCACGCGTCAGCGTGATTTGTCGATGGCCGCGCACGAGCAACTGAAGACCCAACGCATCTTCCAGCGTGCGCACTTGTCGGCTCACGGCGCCGGGCGTGACGTGCAGCTCTTCGGCGGCAACCGTGATGCTGAGGCGGCGCGCCACGACCTCGAAGGCACGAATGGCATTGAGCGGGGGCAGTCGATCCATGGCGCGGATTCTGGCATGCGCTTGAGAAATCCTCAATCGAGGGATTGCACCGATCCGGCGCACATGGACACGCGGCGTGAAGCCATGTCCGTACATTCTTGCATTCGCTGAAAGTCTGAATAAAGTAAGAGCGGCAACCGCGCCGGACCTGCGCGCTGCACATGACAAGTGTGCAATGCGGGTAGCACGTGCGCACCGAAAGGAGAACAAGCCATGGACGACCCCACGAACGTGCCCGTCGAAGGCGGAGCGCCGGTGCCTGCCCCTGCACCGCCGACCGTCGCGCTTGAAGCGATGGCAGACGGGACGCATGTTGTCTCGCTGACCGTCAACGGCACCGCGTGCCGGCTCACCGTACCCGCCAATGCCATCCTGCTCGATGCACTGCGCGACCAGCTTCATCTCACCGGCACCAAGAAAGGTTGCGACCACGGCCAGTGCGGTGCCTGCACGCTGATCGTCAACGGCGTGACCGTGAACAGTTGCCTCTCGCTGGCGGTCATGCACGACGGCGACGACATCCTGACCATCGAGGGCCTGTCTTCAGGCGGCGCACTGCATCCGGTGCAGCAGGCGTTCTGGGATCACGACGCCTACCAGTGCGGCTACTGCACTGCGGGGCAGATGATGAGTGCGGTGGGCGTCCTGCAGGACAAGCGGATTCCCGCCGACGATGCATCGGTGCGCGAGGCGATGAGCGGCAATATCTGCCGCTGCGGGGCCTACCGGAACATCGTGACCGCCATCCAGGATGCGCGTGCCAAGCGTACAGGGAGCGCCTGATGCGAAACTTCGACTATGCACGCGCGGCCGATGTGGAGCAGGCCATTGCCATGCACGCCCGGGCGGGCGATACCGTGTATCTGGCCGGTGGCACCACGCTGCTCGACCTGATGAAGCTCGATGTCATGCGGCCCGCGCATGTCGTGGACATCCACAAGCTCGGACTGGACCAGATCGAACTGCTCGATGGCGGCCGTGTGCGGATCGGCGCGATGGTCAGCAATACCGACCTCGCGCGCCACGACCACATCGCTCAGCACTACCCTGCCTTGTCCCAGGCCATTCTCTCGGGCGCCAGCACGCAATTGCGCAACAAGGCCACCACGGGCGGCAACGTCATGCAGCGCGTGCGTTGCGGCTATTTCCGCGATGGCGTGTCGCCTTGCAACAAGCGTGAGCCGGGATCGGGATGTTCCGCCGTCGACGGATTGAATCGCAACGTCCATGCGGTGCTTGGCGGCAGCGCGCAGTGCATTGCCGCGCATCCCTCCGATATGTGCGTGGCGATGGTGGCCATCGGCACCTCGGTGCAGATACAGGGGCCGCAAGGGCGGCGCGAAGTCCCGCTCGCGGATTTTCACCTGCTGCCGGGCGATACGCCCTGGAAGGAGCACGCCCTCGAACCCGGCGAGATCATCACGCACGTCACGCTGGACCCGCCGATGCCTGACAGCCGCTCGGCGTATCTGAAGCTGCGCGACCGGGGCTCGTACCAGTTCGCGCTCGCGTCGAGTGCGGTGGTGATAGCGCTCGATGGCACCACCGTGCGCGATATCCGCATCGCGCTGGGTGGCGTCACCACCAAGCCGTGGCGCGCGGAAAACGCGGAAGCGGTGCTGCGCGGCAAGTCTATCGACGATGCACGGATTCGCGACGCTGCCGCAGCGGCGATGTCCGGCGCGCAGTCGTATGGGCAAAACGGCTTCAAGCTGCTGCTCGGCCAGCAGGCGGTGATCCGCAACCTGTCGCGCTTCATGGCGTAATACGCCTGCCCGCCCTTTCCCTTTCTTTCGGGAGATTCGCGTGAACCCTACTGCTATCGGCGCCTCGCCGCGCCGCATCGACGGCCGTCTCAAGGTTACCGGCGCTGCGCTCTATACCGCCGACCGGACGTTCCCCGACATGCTGCATGCATACGGTGTCTACAGCACCGTGGCCAGCGGCCGCATCGTCGCGCTCGATCTCGACGATGCGCGGCGCGTGCCCGGCGTGGTCGATATCCTGCATCACGATAATTTCCCGCGCCTCTACCGGACGCCAAGGAGCGGGATCTCCGTTGCGAAGATCCTCACTACGTCCATCACCGACGAGCACCGCCTGCCGTTCGAAGACACCACGATCCACTATGGCGGACAGATGGTGGCGCTGGTCGTGGCCGATACCTTCGAGCATGCGCGCGAAGCCGCGTATCGCGTGAAGGCGCAGTATGCCGGCGACGAGGCCATCGTGGACCTGGAGCACGGCATTCGCGCCAACGGGTTGCACGATGCCGGCATGGGCCATACGCGCGGCACGGCAGAGTCCGCATTCGACCAGTCAGCGGTGAAAGTGGATACCACGTACCGCACGCCCGTTGAAACACACAACCCAATGGAAATGCACGCCACACTGGCCTGGTGGGAGCATGACGATCTGCACCTGTACGAGGCCACGCAGGGCGCGACCGTGCATCGCAATACCATCGCGCAGGTCTTTGGCCTGACACCCGAGCGTGTGACCGTGGATGCGCCGTTCATCGGCTCCGGCTTTGGCTCGAAGCTTTTCCTGTGGCCGCATTCCGTAGCGGCCAGCGCGGCGGCAAAGATGACGAAACGACCAGTCAAACTGGTGGTGCCGCGACCGTTCATGTTCACCACCACCGGGCACCGCCCGGAGACGCGCCAGCGCATGCGTGTGTCGGCATCGGTGGAGGGCAAGGTCACGTCGATCCGGCACGAGTCCGTCAACACCACGTCCTTCATCGATCAATACGTGGAGAACTGCGGCGGCATGACGCAGAGCGTGTATTCGTGCCCCAACGTTACCGTGAGTCACCATACGACCAACGTGCATCGGGGCGCGCCGACGTCGATGCGGGCGCCCGGCGCGGCGCCGGGATTGTTTGCGCTGGAGTCTTCCATCGACGAACTGGCGCTGGCATGCGGCATGGACCCACTGCAGTTCCGGCTCGCGAATATCTCCACGCGCGACGAAGGTAACGACCTGCCATGGTCGAGCAACCATCTGCGCGAGGCCATCGAGCAGGGTGCGGCAAAGTTCGGCTGGGATCGACGCCATCCACAACCGGGGTCGATGACCGATGGCGACGAAGTGATCGGCTACGGCATGGCGGTGTGCAACTGGGATGCGTGGCGCACGCCGGCGGAAGCGCGTGTGCGCTTTCTTGCCGATGGCACGGTCGAGGTCACTTCCGCGGTGCAGGACATCGGCACCGGCATGTACACGATCATGGCGCAGACCGTCAGCCAGTTGGCCGGTCTGCCATTCGAGAAGATCGATGTGAAGATTGGCGATTCGTCATCGCCTGCGGCACCGGTTGCAGGCGGTTCGTGGGCCACCGCAAGCGTGTTGCCCGCCGTGGCCGAAGCCACGCGCAACGCCATCGCGGAGCTATCCGCCTACGCCACGCAGGAAGGCGGCGTATTTGCGGGCGCCAAGCCCGAGAGTCTGAAGATGGAGGGAGGCAAGCTGACCGATGGCACACGCAGCGTGGACTACGTCGAAGTGCTCGACGTGCAGCGGTTTGCCAGCGCCGATGGCTTCGCGCATTCGAATGGCGCGCCGAATTCCGACAAGCTCTCCTACATGTCATTCGGTGTCCATTTCGTGGAGGTGCGCTGGGACCCCGGCATCTCCCGCATCCGGGTGTCACGCGTGGTGAGCGCCATCGATGTGGGCCGCGTCATCAATCCGCTGACCGCACGCAACCAGGTGGAGGGCGCCATCGTCATGGGCGTGGGGATGGCATTGTTCGAAGCCACCGAGTACGACGAGCGTAACGGCATGCCCGGCAACAACAATTACGCCGAGTATGTGATGCCGGTGCACGCCGACCAGCCCGAGATCGACGTGATCCTGCTCGACTATCCCGATCTGGAGTTCAACGAGTTTGGCGCGCGTGGCATCGGCGAGATCGGCATCACCGGGTTTGCGGCAGCCGTGGCCAACGCGGTGTTCCACGCCACGGGCAAACGCATCCGCGAACTGCCCATCACGATGGAAAAGCTGATGGGATGAGGATGGATGGGGCGCGGACGGGGTGTCAAGCCGGTATCGGCGCAATCGATAGAACGAATGTCGAGGCGCCGCTGATGATCCCCTTCATTCATCCCACAATGCACCTCACGAATGCCTCATACGCTTCCGGCCGATCCTGGCGGACCGGAAGCGCAGTTTGCGCGGCCGTCCCCCTCGAAATCCCCAATCGCTCTGCCACCGCGTATTCACACGTTTGCGGCGCTTGATTCCCGCCAAACGCCGTTTTTCATCTCTGTTTCTGCGTCATTGATTTAAAAGGAAAAACATACGCAGCAGTGAGTACGCTTTGCGTTGCGGCGAGGGGGATCAGGACGCCTTCGCGTCGTGGCCGGAAGCGGGATGGAAACGCGTTGAGCGTATACGTATACGAGGTATACGCGTTGCACCCCTGCGCCGCACATCGCCACAATGTGCGCCTTCACGCGAAGCAGACCTCGAAATTCAGATCATTCGCCGGAAGACTTTTGGGTCCTTTTCGGGAGGTGGAAATAGTTATCTTCTGAATAGATGCGCCAAGCGTCAGCGACCCCGGTATACGTGGTATCGATGGACGCGTTTGATTTGGGGCAAGCGGCGTTGTGACGTTATTTACACAACGAGACGACCCCGATAGCATCCCCGCCAGACGCGGCAATCACGCGCGGCATACCGGCGAGGGGAGAAGGCATTGACGCTCTATCAGATCAAACCAAAATTCCAGGCATGGCTGCGGCCGCTGGTCCAGCGGCTGGCAGATCGCGGCGTGACCGCCAATCAGGTCACCACGGTGGCTGCCCTGGGCTCGATCGTCGTGGCAGGCATGGTGGGGGCGTTGATATGGCTCCCCGGCATCTTCCTGCTGATGCCGCTCTGGCTCTTTGTGCGCATGGCACTGAACGCGATTGACGGCATGCTCGCGCGCGAACATGGCCAGCAGAGCGCGCTGGGTGCCTACCTCAACGAGCTGGGCGATATCGTTTCGGACCTCGCGCTCGTCATTCCCTTTGTGCTGCCCTTCGGTACGGTGGTGGTGCCATTCGCCATCCTTGCCGTCGTGGTCGAGTGCGCCGGACTGATCGGTCCCTTGGCCGGGGCGAGTCGCCGCTATGACGGCCCGCTCGGCAAGAGCGACCGCGCACTGGTGCTGGGTGCGCTGGGTCTGTGGCTGGGCCTCGGCTTCGGACCGGGCGCGTACGGCCACTGGATCTGGGTGGCGCTTTGCCTGCTGTCGATCGTGACCATCGTGCGACGCGTGCAGCGCGGCGTGCAGGAAGCGCAAGCCAACGCCGCGCGCTGAGCGCGGCACCGAACTTAACGCAGTCGCGACATCATCGACCATGGAGTCAGCTTATGCCGCGTACCCCGATCGAATCGCAGTTTGATACCCACGATGGCCAGACGCTGTTCTATCGGTACTGGCCTGCGCAATCGTCCACACCGCGTGGCGCCGTGCTGCTGTTTCATCGCGGCCATGAGCACTCGGGACGTGTCGCGCATCTGGTAGACGAATTCAACCTGCCGGATCACGCGTTCTTTGCGTGGGATGCGCGCGGCCATGGCAGATCGCCGGGCGAGCGCGGCTACAGCCCGAGCCTCGCCACGTCCGTGCGCGATATCCAGACCTTTGTCGATCACATCGTCGCCACGCATGGCATTGCCGTGCGGGACATGGCCGTGGTGGCGCAGAGCGTGGGCGCCGTGCTGGCCACCACATGGGTGCATGACTACGCGCCGCAGATTCGCTGCCTCGTGCTGGCATCGCCGGCATTCAAGGTGAAGCTGTACGTGCCGTTTGCGCGGCCCGGGTTGAAGCTGATGCACAAGCTGCGCGGCAAGTTCTTCGTCAACAGTTATGTGAAGGCGAAATTCCTGACGCACGACCCCGCGCGCATTGCGAGCTACGAGACCGATCCGCTGATCACGCGACCCATCGCGGTGAACATCCTGCTGGATCTCTACGAGACCGCCGAACGCATCGTGGCCGACGCGGCAGCGATCACCGTCCCGACGCAACTGCTGATCTCCGGTGCCGACTGGGTGGTGCATCGCGGCCCGCAGGATGCTTTCTTCGAACGCCTTGGCTCACGCGTGAAGCAGAAGGTGGTGCTCGACGGCTTCTATCACGACACGCTCGGTGAACGCGACCGCGCGAAGGCCGTGGATGCCGCGCGCCACTTCATCGTGCGCGAATTCGATACGCCATCGCCATCGGTCTCGTTGCGGCATGCGGATCGCCAGGGCGCGTTCCGCGACGAGGCGGACCGCCTGGCCCAGCCACTGCCGCCGGGCAGCCCGGCCGCGCTGTACTGGGCGCTCACCCGCGCGAGCCTGCGGCTGGGCGGGATGATGTCCGAAGGCGTGCGCCTGGGCCATGCCACGGGTTTCGATTCGGGCTCGACACTCGACTATGTGTATCGCAACACGCCAGCGGGCCGTTTCGGTATCGGCAAGCTGGCCGACCGCAACTATCTGGATGCCATCGGCTGGCAGGGTATCCGCCAGCGCAAGGTGCATGTGGAGGAACTGATCGGCGAGGCGATGGCGCGGCTGGTAGCTGTGGGCGTGCCGGTGCGCATCGTCGATATCGCGGCCGGTCATGGCCGCTATGTGCTGGAGGCGCTGGCATCGCAGAAGGCGCGGCTCAATGGGGCGAGCGTGGCATCGATCCTGCTGCGCGACTACAGCGACATCAATGTGAAGCAGGGCCAGGCGCTGATCCGCGCGAAGGGGCTGGAGCATGTTGCGCAGTTCCGCAAGGGCGATGCCTTCGATGGCGATGACCTGGCGGCACTCGATCCCGCACCAACGCTCGCCATCGTGTCCGGTCTCTACGAACTCTTCGGCGACAACGACATGATTACGCGTTCGCTCGGCGGACTCGGACGCGCGGTGCAACCCGGCGGCTATCTCGTGTACACGGGCCAGCCGTGGCATCCGCAACTTGAGTTCATTGCGCGCGCACTGACCAGTCATCGCGCGGGGTCGGCCTGGGTCATGCGCCGTCGCTCGCAAGCCGAGATGGATCAGCTGGTGCGTGAAGCAGGATTCGAGAAGATTGCGCAACGCGTGGATCGCTGGGGCATCTTCACGGTCAGCCTTGCGCGTCGCGTAGAGGACCGCGCGTGACGTCGCCGGATCGCATGGCCGCAGCCGCAGCCGCGACCGAAGGCCGGCCGTGGAAGCTCGCCCTCCTGCTGCTGGCCGGCATGGCGGTGCTGTTCTTCTCCAGCTACAACTTCGCCACGTGGGTGGCGAGCCAGCGCGCAGAGGTGGCGGTCTTCCACTACGCGTGGGAGCGCCACATCCCGTTCGTGCCATGGACGATCGTTCCCTACTGGTCGATCGACCTGCTGTATGGCATATCGTTCTTTCTCTGGCAGACGCGCGCCGGACTGATTGTGCACGTCAAGCGTCTGCTGATGGCGCAACTGATCTCGGTGGCGTGCTTTATCGCGTTTCCGCTGCGCTTCTCGTTCGAGCGGCCTGTCGTCGATGGCTTGCCGGGCCAACTCTTCGCGCTGCTCGGCGAGTTCGACAAGCCATTCAATCAGGCGCCATCGCTGCATATCAGTCTGCTGGTCGTGCTGTGGGTGGCCTATGCGATGCATCTGTCCGCGCGCTGGCGCTGGTTGCTGCATGGGTGGTTCGCACTGATCGGAGTTTCGGTGCTCACCACGTATCAACACCATATGATCGATGTGCCCACCGGCTGGCTCGTGGGTTGGTTGTGCGTGTTCGCATTTCCGTTGCCTGCGATGCTGGCGCAGGCGGAAGTGAGCGGGGTGCGAATCGCCGTGGCGGCGTCGAAGCCCGATGCGCGCGCACGTAGCCTTGCTCGACGCTATGGCGTGGGTGCGTTGGGCGCCGGGGTTCTTTCGCTGATCGCACTGGCATGGTCGGTGACCGCGTGGCTGGTGCTGGCATGGGTGGCGCTGTCGCTCGCGTGCGTGGCGCTGGTGTATCGCACAGGACGGGCCGATGCGTTTGGCAAGGGTACCGATGGATCGATGAAGATGGCGGCGTGGTGGACGCTCGCACCGTATCTTGGCGGCGCCTTCCTGAACTCGCGCTGGTGGACGCGTCATCACGATGCCGTGAGCCATGTCGCGGATCGCGTGTGGATCGGACGCTTGCCCACACAGTATGAAGTGGCACAGGCGCACGCCGATGCGCTGCTCGACCTGACTGCGGAGTTTCCGCGTCTCGCGCATACGCCAGCCTATCGCTGCGTTCCGGTGCTCGACCTGACCGTTCCGTCGCCTGCGCAACTGCGCGATGCCGTGACGCAGATCGAGCAGTGGCATGAGCAAGGCCGCACGGTGCTGGTCTGTTGTGCGCTCGGCTATTCGCGCAGTGCACTGGTGGTGGCGTGCTGGCTCGCGCGGCATCGGCGGATCATCGATGTCCAGCAGGTGTTGTCGATACTACGTGCGTCACGGCCCGTGGTGCTGGGGCCGGCCAGTGTTGCCGCGCTACAGCGTTATATCGACGAGGAGGTGGCATGAGGGAAGACGATACCGCGCGATGGCTTGCCCACGCCACGGCGGGTGCGCTGCGTGCCGCGGCACGACTCAATATCGCGGCGCTTGTGCTGGCGCTGCTCAACGTAACGCTGGCGGGCATCATGGCTTCGGCGGGCGTCTTCTGGCAGGTGGCCGGTGGCATGGCCGCGCTGGTGGCTGCGGTGCAACTCTGGCTGCTGGTGCGTGTGGAAATCGATCGAACGTTGTTCAAGGCACTCGCTTCGACGCATGCAGCGGAACTGGCTGACCTCGACGCCGCGTTGACCACGCTTGGCTGGATGCCTGCCGCACGCGCAGGCCGGCCGATGGCAGACCGGGCGCGCGGCGCGACGCGCTTTCTGAAAATCGCGGCGGCGTTGATGGCCGTGCAATGGCTCATCGCCATCGCCATCCTGCTGCTGAGATAGGACATCGAATGAACTGGACGGCAAGAATCGTTGCTCGCGCGATCATCGGGTTTGCGCGACTGCTCACGGGCATGCAGGCACGCTGGAATGGCACGGTGCCGATGGCGCGGCAACGTGTGTATTTCGCGAATCACAGTAGCCACGGCGACTTCGTATTGATATGGGGCAGCCTGCCGCCCGATCTGCGTACCGTGACGCGTCCCGTGGCCGGCGCCGACTACTGGCTCAAGTCGCCGCTGCGCCGGTTTATCGGCCGCGACGTGTTCAACGCGTTGCTGATCGACCGCTCGGGTGCGCGCGATGGCGCGGCGCCGGACCCCGTGGCGCAGATGACGCAAGTGCTGGCCGATGGCGCATCGCTGATCCTGTTTCCGGAAGGCACGCGCAACACTACCGAGGAACGATTGCTGCCTTTCAAGAGCGGGCTGTATCACCTTGCGCGCAGTTGCCCGGCGGGCGAGGTGGAGTTCGTGCCGGTTTGGATCGACAACCTGAACCGCGTGATGCCGAAGGGCGAGATCGTGCCCGTGCCGTTGCTCTGCACGGTGACGTTCGGCACGCCGCTGCAGATCGAGGCGGACGAAACCAAGGAAGCGTTCCTCGCACGGGCCCGTGCGGGGCTGCTGTCTGTTGCACCGGAACTCGATTGAACATGCCAGCCCTGAACATGATTCGCGAAACCCAATTGCTGTTTGCCGGCGCCTTCTGCGTGCTGATCCTGGCCTCCGTGGTGGCAACGGTGCTGCGCTGGCGCGTGGCAAAGGGGCAGCCACACGGCGTGATCGACAACCTGACTTCGCGCATCAACGCATGGTGGTGGATGATCGGCATCCTCGGTGTGGTGTTCGCCATGGGGCGCGGCGCCATCGTGGTGCTGTTCGCGCTGCTGTCGTTCTACGCGCTGCGCGAGTTCGTGACAATCACCACCACGCGCCGTGGCGATCATCGCGCCATCGTCGCCGCGTTCTTCTTCTTCCTGCCGGTGCAGTACGTGCTGGTGTACACGGGCTGGTACGGACTGTTCTCGATCTTCATCCCGGTCTACGCGTTCTTGTTCCTGCCGATTCTCTCGGCGCTGTCGTCGGAAACGACACGGTTCCTGGAGCGATGTGCCGGTGTGCAATGGGCGGTGATGATCTGCGTATTCTGCATCTCGCACGTGCCTGCGCTGCTCACGCTGCCCATCGAAGGATTCGAGGGTCGCAACCTGCTGCTGATCGCGTTCCTGGTGATCGTGGTGCAGGGCAGTGATGTGCTGCAGTACGTCTGGGGCAAGATCCTCGGCAAACGCAAGATCGCGCCGCAGCTATCGCCATCGAAGACCGTGGAGGGCTTTATCGGCGGCGTGCTGAGCGCAACAGCACTGGGCGCCGCGCTGTGGTGGATCACACCGTACGGCTCGCCGCTCAAGGCCGGCGCCGTGGCACTGGTGATCGCGCTGATGGGCTTCCTGGGCGGCCTTGTGATGTCAGCCATCAAACGCGACCGCGGTATCAAGGACTGGGGCCATATGATCGAAGGCCACGGTGGCATGCTGGATCGGCTGGACTCGGTGGTGTTCGCCGCGCCGGTGTTCTTTCATATCACGCGGTATTGGTGGGTGGTGTAGTCGAACGTGGGCACTGACCGCTGGTGTTCTCCCCTCTCCCGCGAGCGGGAGAGGGGCGGGGGGTGAGGGCCTGCAGTGCAAATTGCGATGTGGTCGGCAAGCAGAACCTCCTGCCCTCACCCCCAACCCCTCTCCCACTTCGCGGGAGAGGGGAGCAAAACCGCGAGCAATCGAAACTCGCTCGATCACTCCAGCCTGAACGTCCTCACCACGCCCGCCAGCGTCGAAGCCTGCCCTTGCAGCGCTGCCGCTGCTGCTGTCGATTGCTCTACCAGCGCCGCGTTCTGCTGCACCATCTGGTCGAGCTGGCTGACGGCGACGTTCACTTCCTGGATGCCGCGCGTCTGTTCGCGGGCGGCCTGGGAGATTTCGCCGATGATCTGCGTGACGCGGCCGACGTTGCCGACGATCTCGCGCATGGTTTCGCCGCTCAGGCGTACCTGGCCGGAACCCGCGTTGACGCTGCTGACCGTCGATTCGATCAGTGTCTTGATTTCCTTGGCGGCCTGGGAGCTGCGTTGGGCCAGTCCGCGCACCTCGCCGGCCACCACGGCAAAGCCGCGTCCCTGTTCGCCTGCGCGGGCGGCTTCCACGGCAGCGTTCAGGGCCAGGATGTTGGTCTGGAAGGCGATGCCTTCGATCACGCCGATGATGTCCGAGACCTTGACGGCGGCGCGCTCGATGTCGCCCATCGTGACGATGGCGTTTTCGATTGACGTGCCGCCATCGGTGGCCACCTGCTGCGCGCGCGTGACGGAATCGTCCGCCTGGCGGGCCGACGATTCCGACTGGCCAACGGTGGCGGTAATTTCCTCCATCGATGCAGCCGTCTGCTCCAGGCTGGCGGCGGCGGATTCGGTGCGACGCGACAGGTCGGCGTTGCCTTCCGCAATCTCATTTGCAGCGACGTGTACCGATTCGCTCGCGTCGCGGATCTGGCGCATCACGTGGACGAGCTTGTCGGCGAAGGCATTGAAGGCGCGTGCAATCTGCGCGACTTCATCGGTGCCTTCCGCAGCAAGCCGCTTGGTCAGGTCACCATCGCCCGAGCCGATGGCGATCATGGCATCGCGAATGCCCGACAGGCGGCGGAACGATACCGCCGTCACGCCGGCCACGATGAGCGCGGCGGCGCACGCCACGATCACCAGCGAGATCAGCGAGGCAATCAGCACCGATCGCATGCCGGCCGTGGCCTCGGCCTTGTCCAGCGCGATCACGGCCACCCAGTCGGTGCCCGGAATTTCGCGGCCGCGCAGCAGCTTTGCGGCACCCGCTACCTTGACTTCAGCAGGCACCGTGGCCGATACCAGCGCGCCCAGCTTCTCGCCGTCGAGCGCGGGCACCAGATCGGAAACGGGCTTCAGCGTCAGCTTGTCGTCGAGATGCGCCACGATCTGGCCGCTGCGTGCCACCAGAAGTCCAAAGCTGTTCGGCGTGGGATGGATCGAACGGACATTCGCCGTCACGGCATCCATCGCCACGTCGCCGCCGATCACCCCCTTCACGACGCCATCGCGTACGACAGGTACCGCAAACGTCACCACCAGCTTGCCGCTGCTCGCCGCAATATAAGGCGGGGTCACGATCGGCTTGCCGGCGGCCACGGCCTGCTTGTACCAGGGGCGGGCGGTGGGGTCGTAGTCGGGCTTGAGACCGGCGGCGTCGGAGAAGCGGTGGCTCTTGTCGGCGTAGCCAACATAGGTCTTGATGAAGCCGCCGGCGCTGGAGACCAGGCGCAGCGAAGGAATAGGATCGTCCTGAAGCGCAGCGTCCTGCAGGGACTGGATCATCTGGGTATGGCTGGCCACCCATTCGGCAATGGCGTCCACATGACCGGTCTGCACGGCGGCCAGGTTGTTGTCGATGGCTTCGTCGTTATAGGCACGTGCCACTAGCTGGTTGACCAAGGCGTTGGCAGCAAGCGCTGCGATCACGATGGCCACGGATAGGGCCACGATGCGCGCGCGGAGCGAGGAAAGCATGTGTTGAACTCTTCTCTCAGGTTGGCCCGGATTTGGGCAGGAGGATTGCCGACGCATTGACGGCGAAATTCGCGCAGTCTTTAGTGCGCTGCAACATAGCGATTTCCGGATCACTTTCCAGCGAATCGAACGATCGTTCGGGCCTGGCGGGTCATTTGTCATATCTCCCAGGTGCAGTTGCCATACAACCAAGGGAAAACCCGCCGCACTGCAACATCAACTTGCATTCACTGAGCGACATTCCTATGCTGAACATCAGAATTCAATTTAATTTGAATCTGTATTTAGAAGCATCTAATGCGTTACATACGCAAACGGGGCGATCCAACATTCTCCGAGGGAGGGCGTAGCAAGCGAGCCAGGACGGGGCGCTGCGAAGCTCGGGAGGCGATGTGGATCGTATGGAAGTGAAGCCGCGCCATAAGCGGATCACGTCCAACCAGCGTGCCGCAGGGGCAGTGCGAACCCGGCGACGCGCCAATAAGAAGTGAACGGCCATGGCCACCATCCTCTTGCTCGAGCCACATCCACTGCTTCGCCTTGGATTACGCCACCTGTTGGCGCAGGCGCATGTTCCCGGCGATCTCGTCGATCTCGATCCGGGCAGCCTGCACGAACCCGACCCCTGGACCCACCACGCCGACCTGCTGATCTTCGGTTTGCCGACCGATGCCGCGCAGGGCTGGCAGATGCTGGGCGATCTCTGCACGCGCCTGCAACCGCTGCGCGTGCTGGTGCTGGCCGAACATGTGCCGGCACCGCTGCCGGATACTGGCCTGCCCGAGGCCGTGCGCGGCCTGCTGGCCAAGACCTGCTCGGCGGATGCGCTCGAAGCCGCGATCCGGCTGGTGCTGGCCGGTGGGGAGTGCTTCCCGTCGCAGTTGCCGCCGGCTCGCCAGGCGGAGTCATTGGCAACCCGCCACGCCGCAGCCCCCATCGTGGTGCCTTTGCATAGCGTGCCGGTGGACTTGCCGGGTGTCGGCACGCACGTTGCCGCGCCGGTGACCACGCATGAAACGCCTGCCGCCGGCTCGCACCTGCTCAATATCACGGAGCGCCAGTACGAAGTGCTGGCCCTGCTGGCACGTGGCTATCCGATCAAGACGGTCAGCCGCCTGCTGAATATCTCCGTGGCCACGGCCAAGACGCATGCCTGCACGCTCTACCAGCGTCTGCATGTGCGCAACAAGGGCGAGGCGGTGTACGTGGCCCTGCAGCGCGGCGCCACGTTGAACTGGGCCGGCCCCACGCCCGTGCAGCCCACGCATATCGCGATGTCGTCGCTGACTGCGCGGGAGGCATGTGAGGCCGCCTGACCGACACCTCCCGCTCCTCTACGCCATACGCCGGCCCGCACTCATCCAAAAGCATGAGGCGGTGACCGGCCATTGTGGCTAGCTTGTAGAACAGGTCCGGCGCACGGGGTTGCCGCAATGATCGAAGTCCCCTTCCGCGCCACGTTTCCAACAGCGTTCGATGCCCTTACCCAGGGCTGCCCGCACGGTGTACCCCACCTTGGCGGACCCACGCGCTCGATGCGCGGATGGCTTCCCGATGACGACCTACCTGATCGCCAGCAACGAAATGATGTGCCGCATCCTTGCGCGTCGCATGGAAGCGCAGGACATCCCCACGCCCGTGCGATGGCACGGCCCCGACTGGCTGCTCGACGGCATGCCTGACGGCGCCCGCGCGCAATCGATCGACAACCCCGACCAGTCCGAGCCGCTGCCCGAACAATCGGTGGAGATGGCATTGGTGGACTGCAGCGGCGTGGAAGGCGATCCCTGCAAGCTGCTCGACCGCGTGCGGGAGCGCCTGGCGCCGCGCCGCTGGCTCGTGCTGTCCGATTCGCTTGATGCAAGGCTGATGGCACATGCCGCGCTGCTCGGCGCCAGCGGCTGCCTGGCTGTGCCCGCGCCGGTGGAACTGGTCTGCGCGGCGGCCACGCTGGTGTGGGCCGGTGGGCAATGTTTCCCCCGCAGCGCGCTGTCTCTGCTGCGCGCGGTGCATCCGCCGCGTGTGCAGGAAGGGTGCGCACCGGAAGGGATGAGCTTCAACCATGCGCCCCGCTTGCATGCCGACGGATCTACTGCGATCGGATGAGTTTCGGTTGGCGCCTGTAGGACTATGCTGGATGTAATCGCGGACAGAAGCTGGCGCCCATCCGAGGCCGGCCGCCCGCGTGATGCAGGGGGTCGTATGGAACGCAGTCTGGATATCCTGGTCGTCCACGGGTTTGCCGTGCGCGAGGGCCGGGACAAGTGGGCATGTTGCTATGAGATCCGGCTCGCCGTCATTGGCGGGCCGTTGTTATATCGGGGCGAGCTGCACGGGCGGCATCATCCCTCCGAAGCCGCCGCCATCGTGGCCGCGCGCGCGATCGGGGAAGCGGAAGCCAGCCGGCATCTGGAAACGGCGCGCGCACTGTTCGTGGCACTGTCGCGACGATAGCGTCGTAAAAGCGCGTCTGCATCGCTCCTCTCACCAGCATTCGACGCAATCACCATCGGCGCGGCCAAAAAAGAAGCCCGCCGACCGGGGGACCATGCGGGCTTTGAAACGGCCGCCCACGTGGTGAGCAGCCGTTACTGTGACCATAACGAATCGCGGCGGCAGACTGTATCAACCAGAAGACGCATGCCGATGGGGCCTCTCATCCCTGCATCTGCACGGTTCTGGCAGCCGCTGGCCCCAGTGTTATCGGGCTTGTTCGGGGATAACAGGCGTGTGGAGTCCGGTGCAGGCGGGTCGCGCGGACTCATGCTTCGGGAGGGAGACGTCCATGACAGGCGGAGCCGCGCAGTGCTACGCTGCCCCTATGCGGCTCTGCACCATGGTGCAGAGCTTGCGTCTGGCATCCCACGGAACGATGCGCGTAGCGTCGAACCGAAGCCGGCGCCGCCCGTCCAACCGCACGTTGCATCGATCCCTACATCGCATATCGCATCGCACGTACCCATGAGCCGCTGGCATCTGATTACCTTCTTCGGTGAGTCCACCTTCCTGCTGCCGTGTGCGATCTTTCTCTACGCATGGCTGCGATGGCGCGGGGCCACGCGCATGGCGTGGCACTGGCTGCTGGCGTTCTCGCTGACTGCCGCTCTGGTGCTGGCGTCGAAGGTGGCGTTCATGGGATGGGGCGTAGGCAGCGAAGCCATGGACTTCACGGGTTTCTCCGGCCATTCGATGATGGCGGCGTCGATCCTGCCCGTGCTGCTGTACCTGGCGATGCCCGTCAGCCGGCCGGGACTGAGTCTGGTAGCGGCCGCCGCTGGCGTGGTCCTGGCGCTGGCGGTGGGCGTGTCGCGCCTGGCGCTGCATGCGCATTCGCCTTCGGAGGTGATCAGCGGCCTGGCCCTGGGCTTCTGCGTCAGCCTGCCGTTCATCATGCGCCATGGGGTGCCGCATGGCCCGATGACGATGACGCTGGCGTGCGTGGTACTGGTGTCGATGCCGCTGCTGCCGGTCTCGCACATGACCGGCACCACGCACGGGCTGGTGACGGACCTCGCACTGTTCCTCTCGGGACGGGATCGTCCGTTCAATCGGGGCGAGTGGAGTGCGCTGCCGCCTTGCACCACGTGCCGCACAGGTGCTGCCGGAGATACTGCGGGAGACCGCCATCGAGACGAAATGAATCGCCACGTGGATGACCGGGGCGGGGCTGCACCCCACGCCCGGTGCGCCACCGCACGCTGTCCCGCCTAGCCGGAATCCGCCCGGCGCACCTGTGTGCGCCCCCCCACAGACTGCCGCGCAGCCCCTGCGCAACCATGATCCGGAGCGTTTTTTCATACGGGTCGTATTGGGCATGGGGCAGTCATGGCATCGAACTGGAACGTCGCCGCGGAGCGGCATAGCGCGCTTCACTATCTCTACAGGTTGTCGGATGCCGTGGTGATCGGCGTGGCCGGCATCGCCATGGGTGCGCTCTATTTTCCCGGAGGCATCCGCGAGGCGGCGCCCGTCAACGGGTTCCTGACCATGCTCTGCGCCATCGGCGCACTCGTGGTGTTTCCCGGCTTCGGCATCTACGAATCGTGGCGCGGCCGCAGTCTCGCGGTACTGGCACTGCGTATCTGCTCGGCGTGGGCCACGGTGTTCTTCGCCGGGCTGCTGGGCGCATTCCTGATTCATCAGATTGCGGCGGTCTCGCGCGTGTGGTCGATGGGATGGTTCATCAGCACGGCGCTGGCGCTGCTGGCGTCGCGCGCGTTGATGTTCCGCATGCTCGGCAACGTCCGCGAGCAGGGTATCAACGCCAAGCGCGTGGTGATCTTCGGCTACGGACCGCTGGGCCGCGAGATGTTCCTGCGCGTGCAACGCATCCGCACGGCCGGCTACCGCGTGGTGGGCATCTTCGATGAAACCAGCCAGGGCATACCCAATGGCGTGACCACGCTGCGCACGGTGGAAGAAGTCAACGCGTTCGTCACCAGCCAGGGCGTGCGCGAGATCTGGCTCACGCTGCCTATGGCCGCGTGCCGCGACCTCTCCGAAGTGGTGCGCCGCTTCCGCAATGACCTGATCGATATCCGCTGGGTGCCCGATGTGTCGTCGGTGGAACTGCTTGGCCATCGCTTCACGGACTTCATGGGTTTGCCGGTCATCGACCTGAACGCGCCGCCGGTATCGGGCATCACGGGGTTGATGAAGGCCAGCTTCGACCGCGCGTTTGCCGCAGGCGTGATCCTGGCACTGAGTCCGCTGCTGCTCACCATTGCGGTGATGGTCAAGTTGTCGTCGCACGGCCCGGTGCTGTTCCGCCAGCAGCGTCTGGGTATCGACGGGCACCCGTTCCACGTCTACAAGTTCCGCACCATGCGCATGCATGCCGATACCGGCGTCACGCAGGCCACGCGGGGCGATCCGCGCGTGACGCGCATCGGCGCCTTCCTGCGCCGCACCAGCCTGGACGAACTGCCGCAATTCTTCAACGTGCTGCGCGGCGAGATGTCGGTGGTGGGGCCGCGTCCGCATGCGATGGAACACAACGAGATCTACAAGGAACTGATCGATCGCTACATGCTGCGCCACCGCGTCAAGCCGGGGATCACGGGCTGGGCCCAGATCAACGGACTGCGCGGGCAGACCGACACGATCGAGAAGATGCGCAAGCGTATCGAGTTCGACATCTATTACATCCAGCACTGGTCGTTCCAGCTCGACCTCCGGATCATCGTGCGCACGGCGCTGCACGGCTGGACAGGCGCGTCCGCTTTCTGAGCGGCACGCCAGCAACAGCGCGCGGTATTGGTGCGACATCGCACCGAGCCGGACGCGCAAAAGCCCTGGAATGGAGCCCGTCCAACAAGAATTGGGAGACGCCGCATGAAAGCAACCATCCGCAATATCCTCGGTGAAGTGGCCCGGCTCGATGTGCCGCTGGACACCCTGGCCGACAACGATGATCTCTACGCCGCCGGGCTGTCGTCACTGGCCACCGTGCACGTGATGCTGGCGCTGGAAAACGCGTTCGATATCGAGATCCCCGATCAGATGCTGACCCGGCAGCTTTTCCGCAGCGTGGATTCGCTCGCGGCAGCGGTGGAGACCATCCGCCAGCAGCAGGAGGCAGCATGAGCACGCCCAAGGTTGCGTTGGCGCATGCCAACCCCGACGGCGCGCTGGCGACCGATGCGCTGATCGCGGCGGCGCGTGAAGCCGGCGACGTGGCGCGGCGCTTTGCCGATGCGGTGGACCATGAAGCGCGCTTTCCGCACGAGGCGTTCGCGGTGTTGCGCGAGAAGCGTCTGCTCGGTGCGATGGTGCCAGCCGTGCACGGCGGCAGTGGCGCATCGCTGGCCACGGTGGCGGAGATCTGCCGCACGCTGGGCGAGCATTGCGCGTCCACCGGCATGATCTACGCGATGCACCAGATCCAGGTGGCCTGCCTGCTCGATCACGGTGCGGGCAGCGCATGGCAGCAACAGTTGCTGGCACGTGTGGCAGACGAGCAACTGCTGCTGGCATCCGCTACGTCGGAAGAAGCCATCGGCGGTGCGCTGCGCAGCAGCGGCTGCGCGGTCAATGTGGAAGGCGACCGCTTTCATCTGCTGAAGATGGCGCCGACGATCTCGTATGGCGCGCATGCGGACGGCATCCTGATTACTGCGCGACGCCATGCCGATGCCTCGCCATCGGATCAGGTACTGGTCTGCGCGCTGAAGGCCGACTACACGCTGCAAAGCCTGAATACGTGGGACACGCTGGGCATGCGCGGCACATGCAGCAACGGCTTCCGCCTGGAAGCAACCGGCCATGTGGACCAGGTGCTGCCAGTGCCGTTCGGCGAGATTGCCGATGCCACGATGACGCCGGTCTCGCACATCCTGTGGAGCGCGCTCTGGGTGGGGATTTCCAGCGACGCGGTGTCGCGTGCCAAGACGTTCTTCCAGGGCCAGGCGCGTGCGCGCCCGGGCCAGTTGCCCCCATCGGCCGCCCGCGTGGCCGAGGCCGTGAGCATGTTGCAGATGATGGAAGCGCGCGTGGATATGGCGCTGGAGCGTCAGCGTGCACGCCATGCCGGTGCATCGGTATCCGCCGCGTTTGCGCTGGCCGCAGAGATGAACGGGCTCAAGACCGCGATGTCGACGATGGCGCTCGACGTGGTGCAGCAGGCGATGCTGGTCTGCGGCATGGCGGGTTACAAGCATGGCACGCCGTTCAGCCTCGGTCGTCACCTGCGCGATTTGTGGTCCGCCCCGCTGATGATCAACAACGATCGCATCCAGACCAACACGGCCAACCTGCTGCTGGCCGACCGTTCCTGAGGAGTCATCGATGGATGCCCATGCACTGACTGACACCCCGCAGGGCGGTGGCGCGCCGGAATCGGCCATCGCGCCGGCACCCGAGCCCACCTATCTCGACAAACTGCTCGCCGCTGGCCTGCTGATCGATGCCGGCGTCAAGGGCCTGTATGGCCGCAGCGCCGTGTTCGAAGCGGTGGCCGATGGCCTGAACGCGGCCATCACGCGCATCGGCGCGGACCAGCATGCCGAAGTGCTGCGCTTTCCGCCCGCGATGGGCCAGCACGATTTCGAGACGAGCGAGTACCTGAAGAGCTTTCCGAATCTCGCGGGCACGATCCACAGTTTCTGTGGCGACGATCGCGGCCATCGACGCCTGCTCGCACGACTCGAAGACAAGGAAGACTGGACCGATCAGCAGCAGCCCACGGGCGTGGTGCTGACGCCGGCTGCGTGCTATCCGATCTATCCGGTCGTGGCAAAGCGCGGCCCGCTGCCCGAGGAGGGCAAGGTGGTGGACGTGCTGTCCTACTGCTACCGCCACGAGCCGTCGCTGGAGCCCACGCGCATGCAGTTGTTCCGTCAGCGCGAGTACGTGTGCCTGGGATCGCCCGAGCGCATCGTGGCGTTCCGGCAGTTGTGGATGGAGCGCGGCCAGGCGCTGGCCGAATCGCTGCAGTTGCCGGTGGAGGTGGATGTCGCCAACGATCCATTCTTCGGACGTGGCGGCAAGATCGTGGCCGACAGCCAGCGCGAACTGAAGTTGAAGTTCGAACTGCTGGTGCCGGTCAACGACGGACTCGGTCCCACGGCGTGCATGAGTTTCAACTATCACATGGACCACTTCGGTGCGCTGTGGCATATCGGCCTGGCCGATGGCGGCGTGGCGCATACGGGCTGTGTCGGGTTCGGTATCGAGCGGCTCGTGCTGGCGCTGCTCAAGCACCATGGACTCGATCCCGCAAAGTGGCCGCAACCGGTGCGCGAGACGCTGGG
Source organism: Cupriavidus sp. SW-Y-13 (assembly GCF_009793345.1). Lineage (NCBI taxonomy): Bacteria > Pseudomonadati > Pseudomonadota > Betaproteobacteria > Burkholderiales > Burkholderiaceae > Cupriavidus > Cupriavidus sp. SW-Y-13. The sequence continues at coordinate 2,218,996 of NZ_WHLX01000002.1, read as the reverse complement.
AGACCTGTAAATGTACGGTGACGGCAAGGCAGTACGCACGCGCGGCGGCGCGCACGCGTTGCACGGAGGCAACCCCGTGTGGTCGCATGCCAACCGTCATATCGACCTCTGGGTCGAGTTGTTACACGGATGGGATTTCGAACCTATCGCGGCACTGCCTTTCACCGTCACGCTCGATTTTGCGGGCGACCAGTTCACGTCGTCGAACATTCCGCCCGCCGATCTGGAACGGCTCTACGGCATCGTCAAGGACGAGCTGTCGACGTATGGGCGCCTGGAGGCGCACGTTGCCGCGCAAACCAATCGCGGCAATGCCGTGCTGCTGGAAGTGGACAACTACCAGTTGCCGCAGTTGCCGGGCACATACCGCCGCCAGCATGCGCGCGCCTGCATCGCCATCGATGTGCTGGTGCCCGAGGCCACGGCGGTGGGCTACTACCACCACGACGGCTATCACACGGCCAGCGGCGATGACTACCTCGCGATCTTTCGCACGCCTGCGCACGAAACGATGTGGGGTGTGACCACCTTTCCGCAGGCAGAAGTCGTGCGCCGCCGCTTCGATGCACTGAGTTCGAGCGAGCTGCTGCGTGCGTCGCTCGACATCCTGCGCGGACATCTGGCACGGCGTCCGCGCGAGAACCCGATTACCGCGTTCCGCGCGGTGTTCCCCACGCATCTGGAGCAGTTGATGACGCGCGGCGAGCCCAACTTCCAGATTTACGCGGCGAGCGTGCTGCGGCAACTGGGCGCGAACTTCGAATTGCTGGGCCGCTATGTCAGGTGGCTCGTGATGAACGGCCAGACGCTGCCCGATTCGGTGGCGGAGGCTTGCTACACGATGGCGTCGGAAGCCATGGTGATGCAGTTCCGGCTGATGCGAGCGGTGATCAGCCATAAGCCCGATACCTGCGAAGACTGCCTGGAACAACTGGAAATCGCGTACCAGGGCACGGTGCCGGCACTGGCAGCGCACTTTGGGGAGACCGTCACATGACCGCGCGCGATCCGGAACCGGCACTGCTGCCGTTGCTGCGTCCAGGTGTTGCCGTGGGGCCGTCGCGGCTCGAAGGCGACTGGACCTTCCTGGAAACGTTCGCCAATGCTGCCGCGCATCCGGGCGAGCTGTCGGACACCGGGCACTGGCTGCCCGCCACGGTGCCGGGCACGGTGGCTACGGCATTGCGCGCCGCAGGCCGCTGGGACGAGACGCTGCCGCCGCCGCTGCACCAGCACGACTACTGGTATCGGCTGCAGTTCTCCGGCAACGGCCGCAGGCTGCTGCGTTGCAATGGACTGGCGACGATTGCCGAGGTCTGGCTTAACGGCGTGAACGTGCTGACCACGCGTCATATGTTCGTGGCGCATCAGGTAGAAGTGGAGCTCGCCGGTGAAGAGAACGTGCTGCATATCTGTTTCCGCGCGATGCATCCGTGGCTGCGTACGCAACGCGGCCCCGTGCGCTGGAAGCCGCGCATGATCCAGCCGCCCACGTTGCGTGCGGTGCGCACCACGTTGCTCGGGCATATGCCCGGCTGGTGCCCGCCCGTGCATGCGGTGGGACCGTGGCGCGATATCGAATTGCTCGATCCCGTCGGCACTGACATCGCACATGGCGTCCGTGCGGAGTTGTCGGGTGAAATCGATGGAGTCGATGGCAAGGATGGTGTCGTCGCGCTGCAACTGCATTTCCCCGGTGCGGCACCGGCGCTCGGTGCGTTCTCCGCCATCGGCCCCGATCAGGCGATCTGGCATGGCGAGCTGCGCCGCACCGATCCGCACACGCTGGCCGGTACGCTACGCGTGCCCGATGCGCAACGCTGGTGGCCGCACACGCACGGCGAACCCGCGCTGTATCGCGTGGATGCGAGCATCGGTGCCCAGGTGCTGGCATGCGGCAACGTGGGATTCCGCACGATCACCGAAGACCGCGAAGGCGAGCCGGGCGCGTTCGGTTTGCGCGTGAATGGCGAGCAGGTGTTCTGCCGTGGCGCGTGCGTATCGAGCCACGATCTGCCGGGTCTTGCCGATTCCGATGAAGCCGTGGCGCGCTGGCTGCAACTGGCGCGCGATGCCGGTGCGAACATGGTGCGTGTGAGCGGCGTGACGTGCTATCCCGGTGAAGCGTTCTATCGTCAGTGCGACGCGCTGGGGCTGATGGTCTGGCAGGACTTCATGTTCGCCAACTTCGACTATGGCAGCGAGACCAGCGCCAGCCCCGCATTTCTCGACGATGCACGGCGTGAGGTGTCGCAATGGCTCACGTCGACGCGTGCGCATCCGAGCCTTGCCGTGCTGTGCGGTGGCAGCGAGGCCGAGCAGCAGGCGTCGATGATGGGTGCATCGCGCGGCGTGTGGCGCCAGCCGCTGTTCGATTCGCTGATTCCCGCACTGGTGGCCGAGCATCGCCCGGGTGCCATCTATGTGCGCAACTCGCCCAGCGAGGGCGCGTGGCCGTTCCAGCCCGATACCGGGGTGTCGCATTACTACGGCGTGGGCGCGTACCAGCGGCCACTGTCCGATGCGCGGCTCGCCAACGTGCGATTTACGTCCGAGTGCCTGGCCTTTGCCAATGTGCCCTGCGCCCGCACGTTGACGGAAGCGGGGTTGTCGCAGCCGCTGCACGATCCGCGCTGGAAGGCGCGTGTGCCGCGCGACGCCGGCGCCGCGTGGGATTTCGAGGACATCCGCGATTTCTATCTGCGCGCACTGTTCGACGTCGATCCGCCGCGCCTGCGCTACGAGCGTCCGGCCCGCTACCTCGCGCTGTCGCGCGCCGTGGTGGCGGAGATCATGACCGAAGTGTTCGGCGAATGGCGGCGTACGGGTTCCACATGCCGGGGCGGACTGGTCTGGCAATTGCAGGATCTGCTGCCGGGGCCGGGATGGGGCATCGTCGATGCGAAGGCGCGGCCGAAATCCGCCTGGCATGCGCTGCGGCAGGTCTGGCAGCCGGTGCAGGTCATCCTGACGGATGAGGGGTTGAACGGCCTGCATGTGCACCTGATCAACGAGACCGCAACGGCGCGCACGGTGCAACTGCAACTGCGCTGCCTGCGCGACGGCGAACATACGGTGGCCGAGTCTGCGCAGACACTGACCCTGGCGCCGCGTGAAAGTCGTCGATTGGTGGCCGCCGAACTGATCGACCATTTCTTCGATTTCACGTACGCCTACCGCTTCGGTGCGCCCGCGCACGACGTGGTCATGGCTACGCTGTGCGACGCGGACCAGACAGGCAACCCGTTGCTCAGCCAGTCTGTGTTCCTGCACGACCGCCGCGCCGATGCGCTGCGCGATCCGGGCCTGCGCGCCAGCGTGGCCTGCGAGGATGGCGTCTGGTGGCTGACGGTCACGGCGCAGCGGTTCGCGCGCTGGGTTCATATCGAGGATCACGCGTATCTGCCGGAGGCCGACTGGTTCCACCTGGGCCCCGGCGCGTCGCGCCGTATCCGCCTGATGCATGAGGCAGGCGGCGCAGCGGGTATCGGGGCCATCCCTTCGGGCGAGGTTTCCGCGCTGAACGCCGATCGCGCAGTCGGCTACGACGGCTGACGCCTCAACCTGCCCCTCCCGGGCTAAACCTTTTCGCGCGCATCTCAACCTTTTCGAAATTGCCCGCTAGCCCACGGCTGGTGCGGCAGCGCACGCCCGCCTCATCCTGTCGGCCAATGCCGACGGATGGCACGGCGCGGCGCCGCTTCGCCGGAATGCCTACATCCAACCTACCGAAGCATGAATCTCTGACCTATCCGTCTGCCTACTGTCAGTTCTGTGCTGCATGGCACTTAATACAGTCAACAACGCAATGCGAACCGGGATGGTTCGAGAGCTTGGGCGGGGTTAAACGGGTGGCGGCTGAAAGGCTGCCGGGGAAATCGCCAGCGACAAAGCTGAGTACAAAGCGGAGCGGCGAAATCGGGTCACATGTCTCGCAAGTATTGTCTTGCGGCGAGTACCGATGTCGCTTCCGGGTCAAACGGAGGGAAGAAAATGATTACGCATCGGTCGGACCTGCACATCAATCATCTGCTCAACGCACTCCCGCGCCACGAATGGGACATGCTGTCGCGCCACTTCGAACTGGTGCGCCTGCGTGCCGGGGAACTCCTGACGGATTCGGGCCAGCGCATTGTCCATGTGTACTTTCCCACCACGTCGGTGGTCTCGCTGCTGTCGCTGCTGGAAGACGGCGCCACGGTGGAATTCGCAGCGGTGGGCAATGAAGGTCTCGTGGGCATTCCGGTGGTCACCGGCGGCGACACGATGCCAAGCCGCGTGGAAGTGCGCAGCCCGGGCTTTGCCTACCGCATTCCGGCACGCGTACTGCGCGCCGAACTGGGCCACCTTCCGGCGCTGCAACGCGTGACGTTGCTGTACGTGCAAGCCGTGCTGACGCAGATCGCCCAGACCGCTGCCTGCAACCGCCACCACTCGCTGAACAAGCAACTGTGCCGCTGGCTGCTGCTGGCCATTGATCGCATGAACTCCAACGAGCTGGTCATCACGCAGCAAGTCATCGCCAACATGCTCGGCGTGCGCCGCGAAGGCGTGACCGAAGCCGCGGGCAAGCTTGAAGATCTGGGACTGATCCACCATAGCCGTGGGCACATCACGGTGCTGGACCGCTGCGGCCTGGAACACCACTCGTGCGAATGCTACAAGCTGGTCAAGCGCGAATACGACCGTTTGCTGCCGGCGCTGACGCTGGCGCATGCGTGATCTGAAGTTTGCTCCCTGATGGTTATGGTTCCCCTCTCCCTTTGGGAGAGGGGTTAGGGGAGAGGGCAGGAGGCTCTGCTTGCCAACGGCGTTGCAATTTTCACCCCTGGCCCTCTCCCCCGCCCCTCTCCCGCTTGCGGGAGAGGGGAGAACCCCCGCAGAGGAGCTTAGACGTGCACCGGCTCCACACTCCCAAACGAAGCCACCAATCCCTCGATGGCGGTCACATACGCCGCTTCCAGGTTGTCCAGGCTTTCGCTGCAGGCATCCGGACGCCGACGCGCCATCGCGCGGGCCAGCCGGAACTGCAGCACCTTGCATTCCGAAGCGATCGACAGCGTTGCTGTCCGTACCGATGCAGGCACCGGATATCCATGCTCGCCCAGCCATGTCAGACAGTGATGCAGCATTTCAAAGTTGGCACCGAGCTGGCGCGGCAGGTTGAATCCATAGTGATGGAAGTACGCATCGCCGCGCGCAAGGATCGTCTCGACCTGCGCAGGGAATTCTTCACGCCAGCGCGAAATCGGATTCTGCGCGGGCCGACGGCCCAGATGGTGCCGCATCAACTGCGCAACGGCGTTCGACAGTGCGCGTCCCGCCAGTGGCGCGCGCACGCGCTTGGCGCATTCGGCATAGGGAAACAGGATGTTGCCGTTACCGCCCAGTTCTGGCGTGAGACGCATCAGGCCCTGATAGTCCTCGCCTTCCGCCGCATAGTGTCCAAGGCTGTGATAGTACGAAAGCCGCTGCGCGATGGGATCGATGGCATCGATGGCGATCGTGGTCTTCACATGGCCGGTGCGGTACGCGGTGGCGCGGGTATCGGGCAGGTAGAAGCTGTCCATCTCCACGAGCATCGCGTGACCGCGCCGCACCTGTTCGACGATATGCGCTTCGAGCGTGTCGTAGATCGCGGTTTCCTGCACCACGGTGCCGTACAGCAGTTCGAGATCGGCCTGCGGATACTTGAAGAAGGTGAAGTGATCGCCCTCGTAGTCCTGCGTCACGGTGAAGGCCAGCGCGGGGCGCGGATCGAGACCCCAGCCGTACAGCAGTTCGATCCAGAGATCCATGTAGCAGTTGGTCTCCTGCCAGATCGATTCCTCGCCGTGCAGCAGGCGGGGCAGCGGTGCGGCGATGGTGCGGCGCGGCGCTGCGTCGTCGATGTCCACCGCGAAGTCCGTCACTGTGCTTTGCTCCATCGCCTGTCCTCCGATATGCGGGTCGCCAAAATCCTGCCACCTGCATTGGAGCCGAGTCGCCAACGGGCTTCGGTTCGTTCTCCAACAAAGCCATCGGGATCGCGTATCGGACGGCAGCGCCCCGTGGCAGCACCGAACATGTGCGGAATCGAACAGAGGTTGCGGGGGCGGCATCTCACACTGGCCCCATCCTCACCGGCCCGGTGTGGCTGCCCGCGCTTGGTCGCATGGCAACCCCCGGGCTGGCAATCCAGGCATCGCAGGACCGAGCAGGAGGCATGATGAGCATTTCCAACCCGGGCGCGCTGGCGCCGCCGTCCCTCATCGAAACGTTGGTCGAGCAGGCGGCGCAGGGCGCCACTGTGCCCGGACTGGCGCAGGCCGTCATCCAGCCTGTCATCCTGGCCGGCGGCTCGGGTACGCGGCTGTGGCCGCTGTCCCGCGAACAGCATCCCAAGCAGTTGTTGAACCTGGTGGCCGAGAACACGCTGCTCGAAGCCACGGCGCGCCGGCTGGAAGGCGTGGCCGTGATGGCCGGGCGCGCCGCGGGCATCGAGGCGCCGCAGATCGTGGTGTGCGGCGAGGAGCACCGCTTCATGATCGCGGAGCTGATGAAGCGCTGCGGCAAGGCGGCGCGCATCGTATCGGAGCCATGCGGACGCAACACCGCGCCTGCGCTGACCATGGCCGCGCTCCATGCCATGGCAACTGCGGGCGAGCACGGCGATGCGGTGCTTGTGGCCACGCCGGCCGATCACGCCGTGCGCGACGTCGAGGCTTTCCGCGCCGCACTCGCCATTGCGATCAAGCATGCGGATCGCGGCGCGGTCGTCACGCTGGGCGTGCGGCCCAATGCGCCGGAAACCGGCTTTGGCTACATCCGGACAAGCAATGTGTCAGAGGACGGCGCGCTGCCGCTCGAACGCTTCGTGGAGAAGCCGCACCTGGAACTGGCGCAGCACTATGTGGAGTCCGGCGACTACTGGTGGAACAGCGGCGTGTACGTGGTGCGCGCCTCCGTCTGGCTGGATGCGCTGCAGCAGTTGCAGCCCGAGATGGCGCAACTGTGCCGCGCCGCGTACGCCGGTGCCGAGCCTGCTGCCAAGGGCGACGCGCTGTGTCTGTGCAAGGAATCGTTCGAGGCGTGCCCGTCGGATTCCATCGACTACGCCGTGATGGAAAAGCTGGAGACGCTGCCCGATATCCACGGCATGCTGGTGCCGATGGACCCGGGTTGGTCCGATGTGGGGTCGTGGGCCGCCATCTGGGACATCGCAGAAAAAGATGCCTTCGGCAACGTGGCGCGCGGTCGCGTGCTGTTCGATGGCGCCACGTCATGCCTGGCGCATTCCGAAGGCCGGTTGATTGCCTGCGTGGGCGTGCAGGACGTGGTGGTGGTGGAAACCGCCGATGCCGTGCTCGTCGTCGACAAGGCGCACGTGCAGGACGTCAAGAACGTGGTGCAGCGGCTGCGCGCGGAACACGGCGCCGAGGTAGTGAACCATCGCAAGGTGCAGCGTCCTTGGGGTTGCTATGACTCGATCGATCATGGCGACCGCTTCCAGGTGAAGCGCATCGTGGTGGAGCCGGGCGCGAGCCTGTCCCTGCAGATGCATTACCACCGTGCCGAGCACTGGGTGGTGGTGCGCGGCACCGCCCGCGTGACGTGCGGCGAGACCGTGAGCATTCTTTCGGAAAACCAGTCCACATACATCCCCATCGGCACGCTGCACCGGCTGGAGAATCCGGGCAAGACGCCGCTGGAAATCATCGAGGTGCAGTCGGGCGCCTATCTGGGCGAGGACGACATCGTACGGTTCGAAGACAACTACGGGCGCAAGTAGCACAGCGTGCCCGCACGGGTAAGCAGCATCGAGGCAAGGGGGACGTCGTGAGCAAGATGTCATACGCGGGTGGAGCAGGAGCGGCGGCGGCAGCCATGCCCGCAGCCGGAGGCGGGGCGCGTCGGGCCATGCTCGACCATGCAGGATGGATACTGGCCGGCGGACTGGCCGGCGCCGCCGTGGCGTGGATGTTCGCGGTCTCGCAGCCGTCGATGTACAGCGCCAGCGCGCTGGTGCAGGTGCTGCAGCCCGTGCCGCAGCGGGATGCCCGCAACGCCGGCAACATGGCTGCACTGGCTGCACCATCCGTGCCGCTCGACGTGGGCATGCTGCGCAGCCGTACCGTGGTGGCGCCCGTGGTGGAGCGGCTGCGGATCGATATTTCCGCGCAGCCGCTGCGCGCGCCGTTGATCGGCGGACTGGTGGCGCACTTCGCCACGCCCGGCGTGGTGAAGGGGGCATGGCCGCAGAGCCTGGGCTATGCATGGGGCGGCGAACAGATCGTGGTGGACCGGCTCAACGTGCCAGACCGGATGATCGACGTACCGCTCACGCTGGAAGTGCTGCCCGACGGCAACTACCGCCTCTATGAAAAGGACACCGCGCTGCTGGCCGGCAGCGTTGGCAAGGTCAGCGAAGGCAACGGCGTGGCGCTGACGGTCTCGCGGATCGACGCTGCACCGGGCACGCGCTTCGTGCTGAAGCGCCACGACCTGGTACAGACCATCGACGCGGTATCGGAGACGCTGCGCATCGAGGCACAACCGGGCGATACCGGCACCGTCAGCATCGGCTGGCGTACCACCGATCGCACGGCGGCGGCCGCGCTGGTCAATGGCATCACGGATTCCTTCATCGGCAGCCAGGCCACGCAGCGGCGCGACGATACCGCCACGACGCTGGCCTTCCTGTCGGGCGAGATCCCGCGCGTGAAGGCGGAGCTGGAGCGTGCGGAGGCCGCGCTGACGCGCTATCGCTCCAAGGCGGGGTCGATGGCGCCGAGCCAGGACGCGCAGTCGTTCCTCACGGGCAGCATGGACTATCAGAAGCAGATCGCCCTGCTGAAGCTGGAGCGCACCAAGCTGCTGCAGCGCTTTACCGAGGAGGCGAACGAGGTCAAGACCGTGGACAACCAGATCCAGCAACTGGTGCGCGAGCGGCGCGAGATGGATTCGCGGTTCCAGAACCTGTCGGCAACTGAACGTGAATCGGTGGGCCTGACGCGCGACGTGAAGGTGGCCGAAGACATGTACATGACGCTGCGCAACAAGGCCGAGCAACTCACGCTTTCGCAGCTCGATCGTACGGGGCAGGTGCGCGTGCTCGACAGTGCGCTGGTGCCGATGCGCCCGACGGGGCCGGGTCCGTGGCCCGTCACGACGGCAGGCGCGCTGATCGGCCTGTGCCTGGCCATGGCGTGCGTGACGGTACGCCAGCGCATCCGTCCGGCGCTGGAGACGGTGAACGATGCCGAGGTTCGTCTGGGCCTGCCGATGCTGGGCGATATCGTCTACAGCCAGGAGCAGGCCGCACTGGAGAGACTGGTGGATGCGCGTGCGCAGGCAGCGTGGTCGCATGCACAGGTGGCGGGTTTGCTGACGCGCCAGCCTGGTCACGCACTGGTGCCGCAGGATGAACTCGACGAGCTTGCCGAGACCACCGAGGATGATGTGGAAGGTGCGGAACGTCTGCTGCGGCTGGGATTGCACGATCAGTTCCTGCTGGCACGCAATGCGCCACACTCGATGGCCGTGGAAGGATTGCGCAGCGTGCGCGCGGCATTGCATTTCACGTTGCGCGCCGCACCGGACAAGGTGGTGGCCATCACCAGTCCCACGGCAGGCGCGGGCAAGACCTTTGCCTCGGTGAACCTGGCCGTGCTGTTTGCCGAGGCGGGCCAGCGCGTGCTGCTGATCGACGCCGACCTGCGACGCGGCAAGGTGGCCAACTGGTTCGACCTCCCCGTGGACGTGGGCCTGGCCGAGGTGCTGGCCGGACAGGTGCCGCTGCCCGAGGCGGTACAGCGCACCGTGGTCAATGGCCTGTCCGTGCTGCCGGCTGGCGTGCCGCCGGCCAATCCGTCGGAATTGCTGATGCATCCGGCGATGATGGCCTGTCTGCAGATGTGCCGCGAGCGTTTCGACCTGGTGATCGTCGATACCTCGCCGGTACTGGCGGTGGCCGATGCCACGTTCGTGGCCAACCTCGCCGGCTCCACGCTGCTGGTGCTGCGCGCCGACACCACGCTGCCCGAGCATGTGGACGAAACGCTCAAGCGACTGAGCCGTGCCGATGCGCGATTGCTCGGCGGCATTCTCAACGGCGTGAAACAGAAGCGCAGCAACCAGGCGGATTTCAGCAACATGAACCCGTACCTGGGCATGCCGCTGACGCTGCAGCCGGTGCCGCGCCTGCAGCGCAGCCCGGCCGCCATCGCTCGGCAGGGCGCCTGAACGGATGCCAGATGGCAGAAAGCGTACCCGTTTCTGCGTGCGCGCGCCCTGCCATCGATCCCTCGTTCCTTCGCTAGCGGGAGGGTGTACCGATGAAACGGATCATGTTCGACGGGTGTGCGGGCTGGCTGCACGAGGCGGCCGGAGGCAAGACTGGCGTCGTGCTGTGCGCGCCGCAGTTGCATGAGGCCATGTGGGCGCATCGCGGCATGCGTCATCTGGCGGACGATCTGGCTGCGGCCGGCGTGCCCGTGCTGCGCTTCGACTACTACGGCACTGGCGATTCGGCGGGCGAAGGCGGCGAGCCCGATTTTCTGCCGCGCGCGGTGCAGAACGTGGTGGCGGCAGCCGAGCAGTTGCGCGCACTCGCCGGCGTGCAGCGGCTGGTACTCGGTGGCTGGCGATTCGGTGCCACGCTGGCCGTGCTCGCCGCCGAGGCGATGGCTGCCCGCAACCACGGTCCCTCCGCACTGGTGCTGATGGCGCCCGTGATCAATGGCCGGGGATATCTGCGCGAGCTGCGCGCGTTGACCGCATTCTACGAGCCAGGACAGTCGCCGGATGCCGCATCGTCATCTCAGCCTCCGCAGCCCTCGCAGCCCCCGCAGGCCGCGTCGCCCGCCGACGACGGTATGGAGGTGCTGTCCTACCGACTGTCCGCCGAGGCCGTGCGCGAGATCGGCGCGCTGCGGCTCGACCGTCGCCCGGGATGCCCCGCACCCAATGTGCTGCTGCTGGACGATGCGCCGGGCAGCATGTCCGCCGTGGCGGCGCTGAAACGCCATTACGAACAGGCCGGGGCACAAGTCGATGTCCGCGAATTCTTCGACAGCCGCCTGATGATGAAGTCGCCGGAAATCTCTGCAGTACCGGAATCCGCATGGCGTGGCGTGGTCCAGTGGGTGGCGCCCGATGCCTTGCCATCGGACAGACCTGTGCCGCTGGCAATCGATGCCGACGCCGGCACGAGCGAGGTCGATGGCGTGATCGAACATTCCGTCTGGATCGATGGCGGCCAGCAGTTCGGCGTGCTGTGCGAGCCGATGGGCTCGCAGGACGCGCCACCGCGTGCCGTGGTGATCTTTCCCAACACGGGCGGCAGCCATCACGTAGGCGATGGCCGCGCGTTCGTGCTGTTGTCCCGCGCGCTGGCCCGCCGCGGTTTCGCGGCCTTGCGGCTCGATGTGTCGTCACTGGGCGATAGCCCCGGCGCCGCCCGCGAGATGGCCGTGCCGCGTGCCTACGCACCACGACCGCGCGCCGACGTGAGTGCCGCCGTGGACTGGGTCCGTGCACGCGGTTACTCGCACATCGTCATGGCAGGCGTCTGTTCCGGCGCCTACCTGAGCTTTCAGGCGGCGCTCGCCAATCCACATGTGACGGGCGTGGTCATGGCCAACGCGCTGAAGTTTCTCTGGCGTGACGAGGACGATGCTGCAGAACACAGCGGGGAAACCACGTTGCGCGACTACCTGTTTGCGGCGCGCAATGCACGCAACTGGCAGCGCCTGATGCGCGGCGACATTCCGGTGGGGCAGGTCGCCGCCGCGATCGGGCGACGCCTCGGCCGCATGTTTGCGCGCCCCTCCGCCGTTCCCGACGACCTGCAGGCCGATCCGGAGCCGGACTATGCGCGCGAGGCAATGCATCGCCTGAGCCGGCGCGGCGTACAACTGGATCTGCTCTACGGTGTGGAGGATGCAGGACTTGCGCTGGCGGGCCGGTGTTTCGGCGAAGCCTTCCACGCGCTGCAGGACCTGCCCGGCATTGGTGCGCATCGCTGCGCGCAACTTGACCACGCCATGATCCTGGCGCCGAGCCGCGACACCTTTCTCTCGTTCCTGATGCAGAACCTGCGTCGCCAGCAGACGGTTGCCGAGCCCACCGCGGAAGTCGCCACACAGTCATCGTCCGTCGTGCCGGCCATGCGGGCCGCCGGATAACCAGGCCGCCGTGGTCCGATGTGTGACAACGAACAGACCCCTTTGGGGGGTGGACGCATGCTGCGAACAGGGGTGGATGAGGATCTGCCCTTCCGCACACGAAGAAGGCAATGACCGATGTCTCCGATCGTTAAGCGCATCATGGCCGGCATCGGCGCCAATACGTATGACCAGCTCGCCAACATCCTCATGCAGCTGGCATCGCTGCCGATCTTCCTGAGCCATTGGGATCTCCGCACCTACGGCACCTGGCTCGTCATCTCCGCGATTCCTTCCTATCTGTCGATGGCCGATGTCGGCATGGTCACCGTGGCTGGCAACCGCATGAGCATGCTGTCCGGCGCGGGCGATACGCGCGCTGCCAACCGCGTATTCCAGAGCGCGCAGATGTTCATCCTGCTCACATGCGCCAGTATCGCCACGCTGGCGATTCCTGCAGCGCTGTGGCTGCCGTTGCCGGAACTCGGCAGCCTCGACATGCGGCTGGCATTGGCCGCGTTGCTTGTGAATGTGCTGCTGTCGCTGGGCAATGGGTTGTCGGGCGCGGCGTTCCTGTCCACGGGGCGTTATGCGCAGGGCGTGACCATGAACGTGACCGCGCGCCTGCTGGAGTGGCTCGGCGGCATCGCCGGTCTGCTGCTGGCCGGCACGTTCGCGGCCGTGGCGTGCGGCATGTTGCTGGTGCGCATGGCCACCCTGTTCTGGATCAGCCGGCAAAGCACGCGCGCGCAGACCGGATTGTCGTGGGGCATGCGGCAGGCAGACTGGGCCGAGGTGCGCGCAATGCTCAAGCCGTCTATTGCCTTCATGACGTTTCCGATTTCCAACGCACTGAGCTTCCAGGGATTCACGCTGCTGACGGCGCACCTGCTCGGACCGGCTGCCGTGGCCGTCTTCAACACCTATCGCACTGTGGCGCGCGTGGCCGTGCAGGTCACGTCCACACTGAGCCATGCGCTGTGGCCCGAGTTTGCGCGCATGTACGGCAGTGGCGAGATGCGCGCGCTGCGTCGGTTGCTGCTGCGCACGTCGATGCTCGGAGCGCTTGGCGCCATCGCACTGAGCGGGTTGCTCTATGTCTGCGCGCCGCTGCTGCTGCGCATCTGGACCAAGGGCGAGATTCCCTTCCATGCATCGGTGATGGCGGCGTTCCTCTGCTATGCGGCGGTGGCCGGCCTCTGGCACATCCCGCGCGTGGTGCTGCTTGCTACCAACCAGCACAGCCGGCTGGGCGTGGCGGCGTTGTCGCTGAGCGCGCTGTCGCTGCTCGCGGCATGGGTGCTGGGCACGCAGATGCAGATCATGGGTCTGGTCGCCGCGATGATCGGCGGCGAGATACTGGCCATGTCCGTGTGCCTGTGGCTCACGGCTAGAACTTTCCTGTCGCGGGACAATCATGCGGAGGAGCTTGATGAGAATAGCGCTGTCCACTATCGGTAGGTTTCACACCTTCGACCTGGCGCGAGAGCTGCATGCCCGCGGGCATGAACTGACAGTCTTCACCGGCTACCCGCGCTTCAAGCTGCGCGACGAGCGCCTGCCTCAATCGGCCATCCGCACGTTTCCGTGGCTGCATGCACCGTGCATGAAGCTGGGCACGCGCCTGGGCTATGACAGGGCCATCATGCGCGAGCTGGTGCACTGGAACCTGGAATCGTTCGGCCGGCACGTGACGCGCAATATTCCCGAGTGCGATGTGTATTCGGGACTGTCGTCGTCGGCCGGCGACGCGGGGCGCATCGTGAAGTCGCGCGGCGCGGGATACATCTGCGACCGTGGTTCGTCGCACATCCGCATCCAGGACCAGATCCTGTCCGAGGAGCACGCGCGCTGGGGCTTGAAGTACAAGCCCATCGACCCGCGCGTCATCGCGCGCGAGGAACGCGAGTACGAGGAGGCGGACCTGATTACGGTGCCGTCGAGCTTTGCATATCGCTCGTTCGTCGATGCCGGTGTGCCGGAGCGCAAGCTGAGGCTGATTCCGTACGGCGTGGACCTGACGCGCTTCCAGAAAGTGGCGGAGCCCCCCACGGATTCTTTCGAAGTGCTGTTCGTGGGTGGCGTCAATATCCGCAAGGGCATTCCGTACCTGCTCCAGGCGTTTGCCAAACTCACGCATCGCGCCAAGCGGCTGACGATCGTGGGCGGATGTGATCCTGCCATGCTGTCGTGGCTGCATGCCAGCGGTCTGCCGCTCGAAGGCGTGACGTTGACGGGCTCCGTGCCTCAGCCGCAGTTGAAGGCCATCATGAGCCGCGCGCATGTGATGGTGTTGCCGAGCGTGGAGGAAGGGTTGGCGTTGGTGCAGGCCCAGGCGCTGGCGTGCGGCTGCCCGGTCATCGGCACGCATAACTCGGGCGGCGAGGATCTGTTCACCGATGGCGAGGAAGGGTATATCGTGCCGATCCGCGACGCCGACGCGCTGGCCGAGCGCATGCAGAACCTGGCCGACCAACCCTGGCTGCAGCAGATGATGGGCGCCGCAGCGCTGCTGCGCGTGCGCCGCATTGGTGGATGGTCTACGTATGGCGGACGCGTGGCGGCGCTCATGGAGGACTTGGCCACGCACCGCAGGCGCGATGCAGGGGTTCCGATTGGCGCACTGGCCGGGAGCGAGATCGGATCATGCTGATTGCAAAAGACGACCCCTCCGTCGGCCCCTCGTTCTCGCTGCAGAACCGCGTGCTGCGACTGGCCTGGAACTGGACCTGGCTGCTGCTGTTCCGATTCAGCCCCCGCCCGTTGCACCCGTGGCGAAGCTTCCTGCTACGCGCGTTCGGCGCGCGCATCGGCACGCATGTCCACGTGTATCCCACGGTCAAGATCTGGGCACCGTGGCGGCTATCCATCGACGACTACGCCGGCGTGGCCGATGGCGTGACCCTCTACAGCATGGGCCACATCCACCTGGGCCGCCGCTGCGTGATCTCGCAGGGCTCGCACCTGTGCGCGGGTTCGCACGACTACAACAGCAGCAATTTTCAACTGATCACCGCACCGATCACGGTGGGCGCGTTCGTGTGGGTTTGCGCGGAAGCGTTTATTTCGCCGGGGGTGGAGTTGCCCGAAGGCGCGGTGATTGCGCCGAGGTCGGTGGTCACCAAGTCACTGCCAAACTCATGGACCGTCTACGGCGGCACGCCGGCGAAGATGATCGGCAAGCGGACGAAGCATGAGGAGTGGGAGTAGGTCTCGTGAATCCCGCTCGGTTTTCTCCCCTCTCCCATTGCATGGGAGAGGGGAGCGAGAATCTTTCCCCACCTGCCTCCTACTGTTACCAGAGCGAGCCAACGGGAACAGTTGGCGAAAACGCACCCTGATCGTTGATCCATCCCGTGATCCGTCCTTCGCAGCGCATACGCGACGAGTAGAAGTTCTTCATATACTCGCGCACGAGCTTGCATCGGGTCCCGACCGGCAAGAGTGCAAGTGCCGGAATTTCCTGCGTGTGCTCGGGAGGCCAATCGATGATTTCCTGATAGACCTTCACTGGCCTGATGACTGTATAGGTTTGCCAATGGAGCAATCTATAGCCACCAAACGTCATCGCGAGGCCACAGCCAACGAAGATTGCCAGCAGTATCCCAACCACCCGCTTACCAGTTATCAGATGCGCCACCCTGCCACCCCTTCTTGTAATCGCGCCGTTCTACCAGACGGCTGGAGCGGCCCAGCATCATGAACATCTCCTTTGGCGAAACAGGTGTTGCGAAATACCTGGGGTCGCTGGAGACGATGCCCGCGAAGGCAAGGACTTCTGCGACATTGGTCGTGCATGAATTTGATAGCAACCCATACTCAGCGCCCTCACGAACCCGACGCTCCAGCTCGTCACGCATGCGGGTCTTCTCGTCCGTCGTGACCCAAAGCAGGAATCCCGCTCCGTCTCGATGCATGCCGCGAACTGTGCCTTGGGTGTCTGTCCACGGACGGCGTGTCTGGCCGATCAGGTAGTCACGGTATGAACCCCTGTGGTACTTCGTAGGTGCCCGACTGTAAACAATCCCGTCTATTTCGATTGCAGCATGTCCCCATTGCGATCCGGGCGATATGATGCGGCCATCCAGAATCAAGACCTCAATGTATTCCCTTTGTCCGGTGGCTGTTTGTGGTGGGGCATTCTCAGATTGATTTGACGTTGGCCCACCGTGAAATGCTGTTAGCGGAATATTCTCATCACGACTGCCCTTCAATGCCGCAGGTGTCGGCCGCCCTGGCTGAACTTCAACCGTAGAATCGGTTTGGGAATGGAGTACCAAAGGACGTTGTTCGCACTTGCAATGGACGCGCGCGCCGCTCACCAGTGCGCTTCGCCCCATGATCGTGCAGAACGGTTGACAGTCGTTGTAAACCTTCCCGTCTGCGTTGCACGCCGGGCAGGTTGCGATGTCCCCTTCCAGCGCGAGCGGAGTTCCGTGATGCGTGGCGAAACTGCTCGTCGCCAGCAATGTGCCGCCGGTCGTCGTCTTGTCGCCGTGCTTGAGCGCGTATCTGATGTCTGCCATGTGTGTCTCCATGTGAAAGAGACATACATTCTTGGTCCGCCGCTTTCCGGGCCGCAATGGCGCAATCTTGAAATTGCGCGGAATTTCAGTCAGAGAAGGCGATTGGATATTGGAGAGGAAGAAAGCCGGCAGTGATTCGCGTACTCAGGGTTTTCTCCCCTCTCCCATCTCATGGGAGAGGGGAGTAACAACCAGGAGCCGCGATCAAACCTGCTCCGTCGTCCCCTCCAGCACAGCCTCTTCCTTCACCTTCGGCTTGCACTGCGCTTCCCTGACCTTCAGCACGATCATGTACTCATAGAACGCGCGCAGCAGCGAGAACGTCAGCCCCGCGCGGCCATCGAGGATGCCGCCACGGAAGAAGTAGAGCAGCAGGAACATCACCACAGGCCGGAACGGCAGCCGATAGTAAAGCTCCTTTTGATGGAAGCGGCGTTCGTTGCGGTCACCGTCGAAGAACGCGCGCCAGATGCTGAACTGCCTACCATTGGCGCGATTCAGCAGGATCTGTTCAGCTTCGAAACTGCTGTAGCGATTGTGCTTGTCGTACCAGTGCGTGATGCCCTTGCTGAACGGGTAGTGGTCGAAGTGCGCGCCGATATCGCCCGTGGGACCATCCACCAGCGTCACCGGATTGCAGAGCCGTTCATAGCGGATGCGTTCGGGGCGGAACAGGCGGATGTTGAACGGCGAGGGTGCCACATGCCGCAGCCAAGATCCCATGAAGTGATCGCGCCGCCTGACGCGGAAAGCCACGTTGTCGCCGGCGTCGGCCACGGCCCGCTGCATCGCGCTGGCCAGTTCGGGCGTCACGCGTTCATCGGCATCGGAGTAGTAAACCCAGGGATTCCGGAAGTCGATGTGCTTCAGCCCCCAGTTCTGGTGCGCCGACCAGTTGTCGAATGGCCGCTGTATCACGCGCGCGCCGAACTGTTTCGCAATCTCGACGGTGCGGTCATCGCTCATCGAGTCATACACCACGATATCGTCGGACCACGCCAGGCTGCGCAGGCAGCCCGGCAGGTCTTGTTCTTCGTTTTTCGTCAGGACGATGACAGAGATGCCGGGCATGTTTGAGCCATGTTGTGTGGATGGGAACTACGCGCGCTTGCCGTGGACCTTGCCGTACTGGCTCATGTAGCGATACTTGCCATACATCGCGTGCGGCCGATACCAGCGGCCTTCCACATGCAGGCCGTTGAACAGCACGCCCTTGATGTCGCTGCCCGCCTGCTTCAGCGCACGTTGCGACGCGATCAACTCGCGCGCCGTGGTGCTGTCCGCACGTGCTACTGCAAACACGGCGCCGGCATGCTTGGCCAGGATCGTGGCGTCGGTGGCAGCCAATACCGGCGGCGTATCGAGCAGGATCAGGTCGTAGCGTGTCTTCAGCAACTCCAGCAGCTCGCCCATCGCCGGATGCTCCAGCAGGTCGGCGGCCAGCGGCGGTTGCGTGCCTGTGGCGAGGAAGTCGAGTCCGGGCACCACATCGCGCTGCACCACGTTGTCGAAGTCCGCACCGGTCAGCACTTCCGTCAGGCCTGGCGTGCGCATGCGGCCCAGCGCATGGTTCAGGCTGCCGCGCCGCAGGTCGGCGTCGATCAGGATCACCTTGCGGCCCGCCTTGGCGGCAATCGCGCCGAAGTTCAGGCTGACGAAGGATTTGCCCACGCCCGGCGCCGGACCCGTGATCACCACCACGCGATTCGGGCTGTTCAGCAGCGCGAACTGCAGCGCGGTGCGGAACGTGCGCAGGCTTTCGATGGCGGGATCGTCGGGCGCATCGGTGGCCAGCAGGCCGGCGTGCGCCTCGTCCGAGGGCTTCAGGCTGGCCTGAGCATTGCTGAACGGCACCGTGGCGTAGACGGTGAGGCCGGTCTGCTGTTCCACTTCGTCGGCATCCACGAGCCCGCCATCGAGCACATGGCGCAGCAGCACGGCCATCAGCGCGGCCAGCAGGCCCAGGATGGCAGCTACCACCGAGATCATCGGGCGGTTCGGGCGCACCGGGTCCAGCGGAATGTCAGCCGGATCGATCAGGCGGGCCGTGCCCACCTTGCTGGCCTTGGTGAGCCGCAGCGCCTGCGTGTCGTTGAGCAGTTGCTGATACAGCTCGGTGCTGACCTTCACGTCGCGCATCAGGCGCAGCACGTTCTGCTCCACCTCAGGCAGCTTCTGGATCTTGTTCGTCACGCCGCCAAGCTGGCCGGAGAGACTCGCGATCTGGCTGTCGATGATCTCCACGCTCGGATGGCTCTGCGTGAAGCGCGTGGCCAGTTCCTCGCGTTTGGTGCGCAGCTCCTGCAGCTTGGTCTGGATGGCTACGGATTGCGACAGGATCAGCTTCGATTCCTCGCTCAGGTCGATCGTGCCGCGCTGGTTACGCATCGAGTTGTAGCGCTGCTCGGCCGTCTCCACCTGCTGCTTGAGCTGCGGCATCTGGCTTTCGAGGAACTTCAGCGACTTCTCCGCTTCCTCGGCCTTGCGGTGGACGTTCTGCTCGACGTACTCCTGTGCGATGGCGTTGAGGATCTTGGCGGCCTGCACGGGCGAGTTGTCTTCGAGCGCCACACCGATCACGCCACTCTGCTTGCCACGCTCCGCGATCATCAGCCGCGTCTGCAGGCCGGCGATGGCCGCGCCGCGCGGAATGTGCCGCACGATGAAGAGTGCGCCGGGGTTGCCCACGAGCTGGCTGACTTCCATCTTGACCGTGCCCTTGCGCGTCTCGATGGTCATCGGCACGCCCACCTTGCCGTCGGCCACCGTGTCCTGGTTCGGGAACGTTACCTGGAAGCCGTCGCCCTCCGTCTTGGTCACGCGGATCTCGGCACCTTCGAGGTCCGGCGGCACCGTGAGGTTGGCCATCTTGATCGACTCGATCCCCCACGCGTAACCGCCATAGCCGAACAGTCCCGGTGTGGAGAGTTGGCTCGCACGTGCCGCGATGGCCGAGCCGATCACCGGGAAGTAGCGCGGCGATGCCACGACGTCGAGGTTCAGCAGATCCACCGCCTTGCCCACCACCATGCGCGAGCGCAGCAGTTCCATTTCGGCGGAGGCGGCGGGCTTGACGTCGAACACCGGAGACAGGCTCGCCGCCAGCTTGGCGCCGGCAGGGTTGCCTGTGGTGTCTTCCACCTGCACGACGATATCGGCGCGGTAGACGGGCTTGCTCAGCATCGCGTAGACCACACCGAGCACCGTGATGAGACCAGCCACGATGATGAAGGTCCAACGGTATCGGACCAGCGTGTCCAGGACAGCGGTCAGGTCGAGCGGCTTCTCGCCGCCTTCTTCGATGTCTGCCGCCGGATCCCGGAATTGCCTGACGTTGCTCATGATGTCTCCTCACACCCGCTTGCGTTCTCGAGTTGCTGAACGCGTGTTGACCATGCATCCACCCCGTGCCGGATCATCCCAAGTACCACTGCGAACATGCCATGCGATCCACCGTACGGGTCCGGCACATCCGCATCGATGGATTCGCATAACCGGAAAGTCTTGCCGCGCGCGCCGGCATGCAGGCCCTCCAGCCAGTCGCGCTGGTCGGCCTCCATCACCAGCACCAGGTCCGCCTGCTCCACCAGCCGGGCGTCGATGGCCCGTGCACGATGCGCACGCAGATCGACCCCCTCGCGCGAGAGCAGCCGCACAGCGCGCGGATCGGCGTCCGCGCCCACGGGTGGTTCCAGCCCGGCCGAGAGCACGATGCAGTCAGGCAGTGCCTGCTGCAGCAGCACCGCGGCCATCGGACTACGGCACCGATTGCCGAGGCAGACCACAAGAATCGAACGAATCTTTGTCACGACGTTCCTCGATGTTGCTCAATAACGCATGAAGCCGGCGGTGCCCGTGATCGGCTGGACCAGCATGCTCATGACGCGGCTCCAGCGCACGATGCCGTTGGCATCGACATAGACCACGTCCTTGGGATGCATCTCGAAGCCCTCGGCCACGGCCAGTGCAACCGGCGAGGTGCCATCAAGGTGGAACACCTGCGGCGCGCCGTCTTCCTTCTTGCGGATCACGAAGATCTGCCCGGCGTTTGCAGTGCCGGGGTTTACGCCACCGGCGTCGCCCAGGGCCTCGTTGAGAGACATCTTGCCGTCGCGCATCAGCAGCGAGACCGGCTTGACCACTTCACCGGTGACGAAGATCTTGCTGCCTTCGCGCTGTTCCACGCGCACGATGTCGCCATTGCGCAGCAGGATGCGTGCGGGGTCCACGCCCTTGCGCAGCAGCGCGGGCATGTCCACGTACCACGTCTGCTCGCCGCGCGTCACGCGGATGCGGCTGTTGTCGCCGGTCAGGTTCAGCACGCCCCCAGCGCGATTCAGCGCTTCCACGAGCGTCATCGCCGCATCGTCGATCGGCAGCGCACCCGGCGTCTTCACCTCGCCGTCCACATACACGCGCTGGCTGCGGAAGCCGAGCACGCGCACCGTCATCTGCGGATTGCGCACCACACGCGAGATCACGCGCGACATTTCCTCGCGCAGATCATTCGTGGTCTTGCCGGCCACGTGCAACACGCCCGCATAGGGAAACTGGATGTCGCCGCTGGGGCTGACCACATAACCCGGCATGTTCGATCCGCCGCTGGTGACCGGAATCTCCATCGCCGTGGCCACGCTGTACGTCTGCGTCGGGAACACGAGCTCGGGGTGATCCCAGACCACGACGGAAATGATGTCGCCGGGACCGACGCGATAGGGCTGCGGTGTGCCGAACAGTTGCTCCACACCTACGTTGGTAGGCTTGGCGTTCTTGCGCAACTCTTCATTGAGCTTGAGCGTGATCGGCGTGATCTCGGGCGGCTTTTCGCTATCACCGCCGGACGCCTGCATGGCGGCATCGGAGATACGCATGCCCGGCGCTGCGGCACATGCGGAAAGCAAAGCGGCGGCGCACAGGGTGACCAGTGCGGAACCTACGGGAAACATGGCGAAGCGACCTGATGACATCTCGATTCTCCCAACCAGAACCAACCCAGAGCCCAAGCGTGCATGCCGCGCAACCCGCGGCCACAGCTTCTGATGATGCGAGAGTAGGAGCGTGGGGCCGTGGCTTCGGTACGTTTCACCACATTGGCGCGGGGAGGGTGTGGTGTGGGTGCCGAAGCCTCTCCCAACCGGCTGTTTGTGCTGCAACGTACGGAGGTCGCAAGCGCCGGGGGCTAGGCTGCCGTCATCTTCAGGCGTGCAGGAGGCTACCTTTCATGCGGCTTTTACATGTCATCAATTCGATCAACCCGGTAGGTGGCGGTCCGATCGAAGGGTTGCGCCAGCTGGATATCTATCTGGCGCAGCGCGGCGTGCAGGCGCAGATCTGCAGCAACGATCCGCCCGATGCGCCTTATGTGGTCAACAGTGGGCTGGATCTCGTGGCGCTGGGGCCGAGCCGCCTGCGGTACGGCTTCAATACGCGCATCGTGAGCTGGCTGCGCGAGCATGCCGCGGACTATGACGTGATCATCGTCCACGGCATCTGGCAGTTCCACAGCCTGGCCACATGGCTGGCCCTGCGCGGTGGACGTACGCCGTATTTCGTGTTCACGCACGGCATGCTCGATCCGTGGTTCAAGGAGCGCTATCCGCTCAAGCATCTGAAGAAGTCGCTGTACTGGGCCGTGGGTGACTACTGGGTGTTGCGCGATGCACGCGCGGTATTGTTCACGGCGGAGGACGAGCGCCTGCGTGCCAGAGAGTCGTTCGCGTTGTATCAGTGCCGCGAGCAGGTCACCACGTTCGGCACGTCGCCGCCGCCGCCGGATCGTGCTGCGATGCGCACGGCCTTTACGCGCGCGTTTCCCGCCACGGCCGGGCGGCGCAACCTGCTCTTCCTGGGCCGCATCCATGAGAAGAAGGGTGTCGACTTGCTGATGCAGGCGTTTGGCCGCGTTGCGTCGATGGACCCCTCGTTGCATCTCATCATGGCGGGGCCGTGCGATACGCCGATGCGTCATCAGCTCGAAGGCATCGCGCATGCAGCAGGTGTGGGCAATCGCGTGACATGGACCGGCATGTTGCAGGGCGATCTGAAATGGGGCGCGTTCGAAGCGGCCGAAGCGTTTTGCCTGCCATCGCATCAGGAGAACTTTGGCGTGGCCGTGGCGGAGTCTCTGGCTTGCGGCGTGCCCGTGCTGATATCGAACAAGGTCAATATCTGGCGCGAGATCGAAGGCGATGGCGCGGGCATGATCTGCGACGATACGCAGGAAGATGCCGAGCGCGTGCTGCGCCAGTGGATTGGCACGCCGGCATCGGATCGTGCGCGGATGCGCGAGCAGGCGATGGCTTGCTTCGAGCAGCGCTTCCAGAGCAGCCGCTTTGCGGATCGGCTGTTGGAGATCGTCGGCGCGCCTGGCGCCGCGTTGCAACCGGTCTAGCCCCTCAGGCAAACAACACGGGCCGCTCAACGCGGCCCGTATCGGTCCTTCCCCCACGCGAAATCTTCGTCGCTTCTACGACTCCACCGCCACATCGGCCAGCGCTGGTGTCAGCGTGCGCACCTCGCGCGTGGGCATGGCGGCACTGGCACGCAACTGCAGCGCCGATTCCACCACGCGTGCGCAGATATCCTGGTTGCCGGCGCCATTGGCGCGTACCCGCTGCATGCCCGCCACGCGGATGGCTTCGCGTCGCGCGGTGTTGTCGAGCAGCGTGCGGCACCAGTGCGCGCACTCGTCAGCATCGTTCCAGAACACGGCTTCGCGGCCTTCTTCGAACATGGCCAGGTGGTCTCGCGTGCGCTGGGCGCAGAGCAGGCCGCCGGCGTACGGAATCTCCATCGTGCGCGTGGTGTGCAGGTCGCGGTTTCCCGACGACAACAGACCGATGCAGATCTTGCTGCCCTGCATGGCCGCCACGTAGTCGCGTCCATTGAGGTTGCCGCCACGATGATGAGGCCGCAGCATTGGCCAGAACGAGGACATGCCCCAGCGCGCGCCCCAGATCGAGACCGGAATGCCGCGCGTGATGAGATCGGCAATGAGCTTGTCGCGCGGCTCGTTGCGCATCCACGTGCCGATGAAAGCGACTTCGGAGCGGAAGCTGTCCGGGATCTCGTCGTCACTGGCATATGGCGCGTGCATGACCTCGTCGTAGCTGCGGTCCACGCGCATGATCTGCGAGGCGCCCAGCGCGCGCAGTTCCTCGATGTTCTCGTCGCGCACCACCACGCACAGGTCGTAGGCCGGAATGGCGTTGCGCAGCGTGGCAAAGCGCTGGCCGTCGCGCGGGCCGGACGGGTCGTCGTGGTTGTACAGCACCGTCGTGGCGCCCGTGCTCGCGAGCAGGCGGATGCAGTCGGGGCCGAGCAGCTCGCCGCTATCGACCCAGACGATGTCGGGTGTGTCGAGTTCACCGAGCGTGGCGCAGATATGAGCCACCCAGTCGTGCATCGTCCATTGCAGTGCGCGGTATCCAGTGCGGAAATGCGCGGCGTTGAGCCAACGGTTGTTAAGTTGGCGATCGACGGCCAGGAATGGATCGGCGATGGTCACCGCATGGCCGAGGCGGCGCAACGCCTGCGCGCGGTAGAGCGCAGTGCTGCCTTCGAGGCTGCAGCCGAGGTAGAGGATTCTGGCCATTTCAGGTGGCTCCTTTGCCGATGGCGCGCACAAAGACGCGCGAGATCCAGAAGACGATGGTGTAGATGAAGGCGCTTTCGATCCAGCCGCGCAGGATCAGTTGCATGAGTCCCGACAATGATTCGACACCCGTGGCCGCGCTGGTCAGATAAAACACCCACGTGTAGAAGCGCGTGACCACGAGCGGGCTGAAGACGGGTACCCATCGCACCGGGCTGCCATCGCGCGCAGGCAAGGTGCGGCGCGTGGTCTGCGCATCGGCCAACGCGAACGTGACAAAGGCGAGGATTGCCAGCACGCCTGGGTAGAGCCAGTCGAACGTGGCATAGCCTGTGCCGAAGATCGAACCCGTGCGGAAGCCGCCGAGGGCATCGGTGTCACCCGTGACCGTGAACAGCATCAGGTCGCCGGACGATGACGTGGTCACGAAATCCTTGTCGACCGCCACGCCCAGCGCATCGAGCACGGGGCCGGGTATCACAGTGATCACGCGCTGCCATTCGATCTTGCGCAGTTCGGCGCGTGCGGACGCATCCTGCCGCAGTGCGAGATCGAGCGTGGCATCGGCGAACTTCATGTTGGCCAGACGCTGCAGGAACAGGTTGTCGAGATAACGCTCGTCCCACGTTTCGTGATTGTCGTTGGCATCGGCCTGGAGACGGTCACGAATGGCATCGCGATTCTGCATGGTCTCGATCGTCGCGCTGATCAGTTGGCCCGCCGACACATCGTTGCGCTGCGCGCGTGCGATCACCATGCTGGTTGCCAGATCGGTGACCGGCCCTTGCAGCAGCGCCAGCACGAGTCCCACGATCACCAGACGACGTGGCCGGAACAGGCGCATCGGCAGCGTGCGCGTGATGAATCCATAGGCGAGTACGAGGCAGACCGAGATCGTGCCGATCAGCACCAGTGCGCGGCTGTTGCTGCCGATGGAAATGATCGCAAGCAATGCGGTGTAAGCCACGAGCGTGAGCTTCCATCTCATGCTCATCGGCAGATAGCTGTGTGCACCGGTCAGCGGCTTCACCAGCAGGCAATAGGGCAGGTAGGCCAGCGGATACATGGCCTGCATCAAGCGGTTCAGCGCGCCGCCGCTGCCTTCGGTGATCATGCCGACCACGAAGATCTGGTACACCATCGCACAGAGCCCGAGCACGCCCATCACCATGATCTGGACATTGCCCACCGTGTGGAACAACCCCATCGGTCGATAGACGCGATTGACGATGCCCACACGCAAACGCATGGCCGTCTGGCTCTTGCGATAGAGACGATGCGCGCCGAGCAAGGCGATCTGGCAGATGAACGCGTGCGCGAAATCGAGCACGGGGTGGTGCAGGTTGTACGTCAGCGGCTTCCACTCGAGCAGGGTGGCCACGGGCGGCAGCAGGAAGTAGGACAGCGTGTAGCCGAGCAGCATCGAGGTGGAGATCGGATACGCGCGCAGCCGCTCCACGCGCGCCATCACATGGATGCCGCTCAGGCCACCGGCGATTACAAGCAGCGCGGCGGCCACGTTGGCGGAGTTCAGCCAGAGCAGCGCCTGCACGCCGACTGTCGCACTCCAGACGAGCAGGAACGCCGTCCGCCAGCGCTGGAAGCGCAGCGGCCGTGGAGCGGCGGCAATCTGCAACGTGGTGGCGGTCATACGGGGTCCTCGGGCATCCTCGGGCTCATGTTGCGGAGCCTACAGAGGATGACCGGGCATGGATGTGGGGTAGCACACCATCCACGTACCCACCCCCGATGACCGCCCCGGAGCGTGGGATGCCGAACAGTTGCGTGCGCGGCAGCAGGCGCATGCTGCGGTTCCAGACGCCATGCCGGGAGTGACGCCGGCGAACCTTGTGCAGGAGCAGGCAGCGTGAAAATCGTGGTGTTCGGCCATCCGGCCTATATGGGCAGCCCCAGCATGAACGGCTTCGTCGCCATGGTGAGCGAAGGCATGCGCGCACGCGGGCACGACGTGGAATTGTGGCGCCCGGAAGGCTTCGTGCGGCGCCTCGGCATGGGACCGCGCTCGCGCAAGTATCTGGGCTATGTCGATCAGTTCATCCTGTTTCCGTGGCAGGCCCGCGCGCGGCTCCGGCGCATGGCGGCGCCGCCGCTCGTGGTGCTGGGCGATCATGCGCTGGGCATGTGGATGTCGTTCCTGGCCGAGTATCCGCATGTGATCCATAGCCATGACTTCAATCCGCTGCGCGAGCTGGCAGGGGATTTTCCGAGCCGCCAATTGAGCTGGAGCGGCAAGCTGTACCAGTCGCTGATTCGCAATGGATTCGGGCGAGGCCGCATGTTCATCGCGGTGTCGCAGGCGACGGCACGGGATCTCGTCCGCTTCTATCCGGGCGACGCACCGCCGTGCGAGGTGGTCTACAACGGTCTTAGCTATCCCTTCGGCCCGATGGATACGGCCACCGCCGTGGCAACGCTGAAGAAGGAGGTCGAGGAACCCGTGGTGCCAGGCATGCTGCTGCATATCGGCGGCAACCAGTGGTACAAGAATCGCGCGGGCGTGCTGGCGCTGTACGCCGCCTACTGCCGTGCAACGCCTGCGGCGAGCATCCGTCCGCTATGGATGATGGGACCGCAGGCCCCCGATGCCGAGATGTTGGCGGCGGCTGCGCAGGCCGAAGCGGCGGGAGGCAACGTGCGCTGGCTCGTCGGATTGTCGACGCAGGCGATTCACGCGGCCTATGCGCTCGCCGCGGTGTTTGTCTTCCCCAGCCTCGAAGAAGGTTTCGGCTGGCCCATCATCGAGGCCATGGCGTGCGGTACGCCGGTGCTGACCACGGATCGCGCGCCGATGAGCGAGATCGCCGGTGGCGTGGCGACGCTGATCGAACGGATGCCGGAAGGCGATGCTGCGGCATGGGCTGCACGGCATGCTGCGGTACTCGCTGACATGGCCGCCTGGACCGCGCCGATGCGGCAGGCGTATGCCGCATCGGCGCTGGCTCACGCAGCGAAATTTTCGGCAGACCATGCGCTCGACGAGTACGAGCGCATCTACCGAAACGTAGCCGAAGTACACGGCCATGCACCCGCAGACTTGCCCGCCCGGGCGGTCTGAGACGTGGCTCCAAACCATCAGACCATGATCTAACGGAGTCCGCCGCACTTCGTGCGCTACCGCACAAATCTCGCGCAGGAAACTCCCTAGCATCGGTGCTGCCAATTCTGGACCGGCAATTTTTTCAACCGGTGGGGTGGCGGGAATCAGTATTGACCGATGTGTTTGGGAGCCCATCATGATGGCGCAGACCCAGCAGGACGAAATCAATCGCAAGGCGTGGCGCAGTGGCGGGGCGCAGCGCATGTTCGGTGCGCTCTCAGGTGTGACCGATCCGGGCGAAGAGGCCGCCCTGGCCTATGTGGCCAACGACGTGCGCGGCCAGCCGCTACTCGATGTGGGCGTGGGCGGCGGACGCACCGTGCCGCTGCTGCGGCGCCTGAGCGCGGACTACACCGCCGTGGACTACACCGCCGAACTGGTGGAAATCTGCAGACGCAATCATCCGGACGTGACGGTGCTGCACGCCGATGCGCGCGACCTCTCGATGTTTCCGGACAATCACTTCGGGCTGGTGATGTTCAGCTGGAACGGCATCGACGCCGTCGATCCATCCGGCCGGCTGGCGATCCTGCAGGAGTTCGCACGCGTGCTGCGCCCCGGTGGCCTGCTGCTGTTTTCCACGCACAACATGCTGGGGCCTGGCTATCGCGAGAACCTGCTCAACATGCTGAACTGGCCCAACGATGCGCGCAATGCGCTCGACTTCGGACTGAAGTCGGCGCGCGTGCTGGCGCGACTGCCCAGCGGTGCGTTCAACTTCGTGCGGCACTCCCGGCTCAATCGCCAGTACGACGGATTCGGGCTGCGGGTCTGCGCGGCGCACCGCTTCGGTATCGTCATCTACTACACCGAGATGGAAGCGCAGAAGCGCGCGCTGGCCGGTCTCGGACTCCGGACCGAGAAGGTGTTCTGCAACATGCACGGTCACGAAGTGGACGAGCGCGACGATATGCGGCGCCTGTTCTGGTTTCACTTCGTCGCGCGCAAGGCCGCAGCGCACTAGCGCACTAGCGCTAGAACCGGTCACCGAGCGTGGCCGGTGCGCCGGGCGCGGTCGTCATTGCCAGCAACGTTTGCTCAAACTGTCCCAGCACGGCATCGCGATCCAGGTGCGTGCGCGCCCAGGCAAGCCCCGCAATGCCGAGTTGCGTGCGCATCGCGGGCGACGCCGCAAGCGTGGCGATGCCTTCCGCGAACGCGGCGTCGTCACCGGGCGGCACCACCACGCCACACAGGTTGACCACGTTGGCCAGCGCAGAGCCTTGTGCAGCGGTAGTGACCACGGGCCGTCCGCTGGCCAGCATGCCCGTCAGCTTCGAAGGCATGACGAGATCGGTGACATCGGCCCGCTGCGGCAGCAGATGCACGTCGGCGGCGGCCAGCAAAGCCGGAAAGCGTTCGTTGCTCTGCAAAGGCAGGAACTGCACGTTCGGAAGATCCGCGCAGGCGGACTGCAGTTCGGCGCGGCCTCCGCCATCGCCACAGAACACAAAGCGGATATCGGCGCGATCGCGCAAGCGTCGCGCGGCGGCAGCCAGATGCTCGAGCCCCTGCTTGGCGCCCATGTTGCCGGAATAGAGCGCCAGCACGGCGTCTTCGGAGATGCCGAGCTCTGTGCGCATCGCGCGTGCGGCATCGGGCGAAGTCTGGTGCAGTACGGTCCAGTTTGGCAGCAGCACTGCGCGCTCCGGGGCAACGCCTTTCTCGATCGCCAGCGCAACCATGTTCGAGGAAATCGACGAGACACGATCCTGCCGGCGCAGCAGGAATCGCTCCATGCCGAGCGCGAGACGACGCAGCCATGGTCGCTTGAGCAGCCCGAGTGCGAACGCGGCATCCACTTCGTAATCCTGTACATGCAGCCATGCGCGGCCGCCCGAAAGCCGCGCGAGCAGTGTGGCGGCGGGCGTGCACATCAGCGGCGGCTCGACCATGAAGACCACATCGGGACGCCAGAACCATTGCCGCACCAGTAGCGGCAACGTCGATGCGGCAAAGCTTGCCAGATGCAATAGGCGCTTGGCTCCCGATGGTCGCGCCGGCACCCACACCGGTGCGCGCCAGACCTCCACGCCGCGCAGCGTCTCGCGCCGATATCGCCAGGCGCTGTAGCCATCACCAATGCGCCACGCGGGGTAGTACGGCGGCGCGGCAATCACGCGCACGTCGTGGCCACGCGCCGCCAACCATTCCGACTGCTCGGTGGTGTACTTGCCGATACCCGTCAGCTCCGGCGCGTAGTTCAGGCTCACCATCAGAATCTTCATCGGGAGTCCTGTCGAGGATCAGGCCGCGGACGCGAGGGGTTGCGCGGCCAGACGCCCATCGGCCACGGCGCGGCGATAGGTTTCCCGCAGGCCCTCGCGCAGTGCGACGCGCGGGCGCCATCCTGTCGAAGCGATCGCCTGGCAATCGAGTCGCTTGCGCGGCGTGCCATCGGGACGCGACGGATCGAAGCCGATCGTGCCTGGGTAGCCAGTGGCCTCGGCCACAAGCGAGGCGAGCGCGGCAATGCTGACTTCATCGTCGCTGCCCACGTTGAGAAAGCCGTGTTTCGCGGCCTGGCGGTACTCGTCCCGCGGCAACGCCATCAAGTGCAGGCAGGCACTGGCGAGATCATCGACATGCAAAAACTCGCGCAGCGGGCGCCCCGTACCCCAGACCGATACGTGCGAGGTGCCGAGCGACGTGGCGTCATGAAAGCGCCGCAGCAGGCCCGGTATCACGTGACTGTTCTCGGGATGATAGTTGTCGCCGGGACCGTAGAGATTGGTCGGCATCGCGCAGCGGAAATCGGTGCCGTACTGGCGGTTGTAGCTGTCGCACAGCATGATGCCCGCGATCTTGGCCAGCGCGTACGGGGCGTTGGTCGGCTCCAGCGCGCCGGTCAGCAAGGCATCTTCGCGAATCGGCTGCGTGGCGAGGCGCGGATAGATGCAGCTCGATCCCAGGAACAGGAGATGCTGCACACCGTGCTGCCACGCCGCGTGAATCACGTGCGTGGCGATGGCCAGGTTCTGGTGGATGAACTCGGCGGGATAGGTGTTGTTGGCATGGATGCCGCCTACGCGCGCGGCGGCCAGATAGACCTGGTCGATGCGTTCGCTGGCAAAGAATGCCTGCACCTGCTGCTGGTCGCACAAGTCGAGTTCGGCATGGGTGCGAACGACGATCTCGGCGTTGCCACGCGCCGCGAGGGCACGCACGATGGCCGATCCGACCATGCCACGGTGCCCGGCCACGAAGATGCGGGGGCGCGCGTCAGTCATGGTGGTCATAGGCGCGGAATCCTGCCATGCGAACCAGTGCGTCGCGGCGCGCGGCGGCGTAGTCGGACTCGATCATTTCCTGCACGAGGGTGTCGAAGCCGATGCGCGGCGTCCAGCCGAGTTTCTCGCGCGCCCGCGTGGCATCGCCAAGCAGCGTTTCCACTTCGGTCGGGCGGAAGTAGCGCGGGTCTACGCGCACGATCACATCGCCCACCTTGCAGGCCGGGCGCGATGCGCCGTGGCCGGTATCGATGGCGGTCACCACGCCGGTTTCCTCTTCGCCGCTGCCACGGAACTCCACCGTGATGCCGAGATGGCGCGCGGCCAGCGTCACGAACTCGCGCACGCTGTGCTGCTCGCCGCTGGCGATGACGAAGTCCTCGGCCTGCTGCTGTTGCAGCATCAGCCACTGCATCTCCACGTAGTCGCGCGCATGGCCCCAGTCGCGCAGCGCAGACATGTTGCCGAGGTACAGCGTGTCCTGCAGCCCCAGCGCGATACGTGCAATGGCCCGTGTGATCTTGCGCGTGACGAAGGTCTCGCCCCGGATCGGGCTTTCATGGTTGAACAGGATGCCGTTGCAGGCATACATGCCATACGCCTCGCGATAGTTCACCGTGATCCAGTAGGCATAGAGCTTGGCCGCTGCATACGGACTGCGCGGATAGAACGGCGTGGTTTCCTTCTGCGGAATCTCCTGCACCAGTCCGTAGAGTTCGGAGGTGGAAGCCTGGTAGAAGCGTGTCTTCTTTTCGAGTCCGAGGATGCGCATGGCTTCGAGCAGCCGCAGCGTGCCGAGGGCATCGGTGTTGGCGGTGTACTCGGGCTCCTCGAACGAAACCTGGACGTGGCTTTGCGCAGCGAGGTTATAGACCTCGTCGGGCTGCGATTGCTGCATCACGCGCATCAGGCTGGCCGTATCGGTCATGTCGCCGTGATGCAGGAACAGGCGCCGGTCCGAGACGTGCGGGTCCTGATAGAGATGGTCGATCCGCTCGGTGTTGAACTGCGAGCTGCGGCGCTTGATGCCGTGCACCTCGTAGCCCTTGTCGAGCAGCAGTTCGCACAGGTAGGCGCCGTCCTGCCCCGTGATGCCGGTGATCAGTGCGCGCTTCGGGCGCGATGCCTGCGGCAGCGCCGCTTCGCCGAATCCTGCAAGAGGCTGGAGGTCGTTGGCTCCCATATCTTCCTGTGCTCCCCGGTAGTGACCGCAAAGTGAATCCGCCGGGCAGCGGCCTGCCCGTGAAACGACTGTAGCGGGGTGGAGCCGGGGGTACTGTGGGTTAGCACACAGAGGGGGGAAGGGTGTGTGGGGCGACGCAGAAATGGGTACGGCGGGGC
Organism: Cupriavidus sp. SW-Y-13; assembly: GCF_009793345.1. Taxonomy (NCBI): domain Bacteria; kingdom Pseudomonadati; phylum Pseudomonadota; class Betaproteobacteria; order Burkholderiales; family Burkholderiaceae; genus Cupriavidus; species Cupriavidus sp. SW-Y-13. The sequence continues at coordinate 2,187,041 of NZ_WHLX01000002.1, read as the reverse complement.
GGGAGGGTGGCTTACTCCCCTCTCCCGCTGTGCGGGAGAGGGGCGGGGGAGAGGGCCAGCAGTTCAAATTGCTACGTGGTCGGCAAGCAGAACCTCCAGCCCTCTCCCCCAACCCCTCTCCCAGAGGGAGAGGGGAGTACGACGAGGTCAGAGCGTGGCTGCAGTACCCGTCGCCACAAACCGCTCATCCCTTCGCCCAGGCTGGATCCTCGCCGCATGCTCATCGCCGCTGACCCATTCCAGCGTGGCGCCGCGCTGCAGGGCGGCGTAGACCGCCTCACCCTTGTTGCGGACTTTCAGGCGCTGGTAGAGCGTGCAGGCGTGGCTCTTCACGGTGGCCACCGAGATATTGAGCATGCGGCTGACGGTCTTGATCGGATAGCCCCGGGCCAGCAGCACCAGCACTTCGTACTGGCGCGGCGTGATCTTGAGCATTTCGGCTTCGTCGTAGCTGGGCTCTTCCTCGGCCCGTTGCACGCTGGAGGCCGGTACCGCAGGTTGCGCGGCGATGGGCTGGCCCGGACGCAGGCTGGTCAGGTCGCGCACGGCCACGGCGGCGCGCATGGCGCTGGCGCACGCGGATGGCGATGCCGGGTCCGTTGCCGGGACAGCCGATAGCGGCAGCGGCGCAGCCGAAGCCAGCGACGTCGCCGCCGGCATGGCCGAGCGCGATGCCACGGCGGGTGCGGCCGACTCACCGGCGAACATCAACCCTTGCACGCTGGAGACGGCCAGCCGCATCGCGGCTTCGATCACGGCGAGCGAGGCCGATTTCGGCAGGCAGCCGCAGATGCCACGCGCGGCGTCTGCGTTCGGTACATGCAGCGGCAGCATGTCGGCCAGGATCAGGATGCGTTGCGGGGCCAGGCGGTCCCGCGCCTGTTCCAGCTGCTCCCAGCCAAGGGCCTGGTCGGCGGGCATGCCGAAGACCAGCAGGTCGGCGTTTCGGTGCGGTGTCTCCAGACGGTGGATGTCGCCGGGCGCAAGCGCCAGTACGTGTCCGGATTCCTGGATGGTCTCGAGCATCTGCAACAGCCCGAGCCGGAGCAGCGGATGCTCCTCGATCAGCAAGGCGTTCATTCTTCTTGACTCCCCGTTTATGGGTGAGATGCGGGACGCTTTGCGTGAGGGGAATGCGCTTGCGGCCATCTGGCGGCCACCGGTGATGGTGCCGCGAAAAAACAGCCGTAACCCTGTGCTTCCGTGTCTGTCGACGCCCATTTGTCAGAGGGGCTTGTCCGCGTGACCGGAAGTATGACCCGTACCCTTACCCGAAAAAACTCGCTCCTGAATTTGGAAACTTGAATTCATCTTATGGGCTGGTCCGAACGAATGCAAGCAGGTGGATAACGGTGGAGGCCGGGTTGTAATGCACCGCCCTACATAATCCATTGCCGATGCCATACTTTTGGCTCGCAAAGTATGTCAGACGCCATCCGACATGGCGTGGCGCGGTGGTTGCACTGTTGATACATCCACTGAAGAGAGTGTTTCAGCCGTGCAACCATATTGAAAGAAAATCGCTTTCTGATTATCTATTCGTCACCCACATGGGGGGTGTGGCATTAAGAGAAATCATGCGTGGTGGCGCATTAATGAAACCCGTTGAAAATTATTCCGATCGTCACGATTTGTAGCGACGCCTTAATAGGCGGCGCGCAGTCTAGTGCAAAAGGATGAGATAAAAATCGTTCCTCGGCACGAATGCAAAAAAAGGTGTCTAGTCGCGGCCACCCGGCTTGCAACCACCTCCGGAATGGCAGCGGGCCGGACCTCACGCCCAATGAGTCCGGCCCGCTTCAACCATCGGTACAGGGTTCAACGCAGGAGCATGTACTGACTTACCTCGGCGTCGGACCCTGGGTGGCCGCCTTATCGCGACCAGTGGCCCCGCTGCTGGTACCAACCGTGCGGACCGCGTACCCAGCGGTCCGGCACATAGCGATAGCCGGGGCGCGATGCCTCCCAGTGGCCGCCGCGCCAGGCGTAGTTGCCGCGCACCCGGTCATAGTGGCCCGGCACCCATGCGCTGCCCGGACGCGGAGGCGGGCGAACTTCGTGGCGCGGTGGGGGCGGCGCGTTCCTGTAGTAGCCGTGGTCATGCGCCTCGGCGGCGGGCGACATCAGACCGAAGAGGCTACCGGTGGTCAGCACGGCGGCGGCAAGCAGGATTTGGCGTTTCATTGAGTTCTCCTTGAGTCCGTTTCGAGGAACTGCCGCTTAGTAGCGGTGGTGGTAGCCGCCGCGGGGCGGTACGACGATGCAGGCCGAAAGCAGGGCACTGGTGGTGGTCAGCAGAAGGGCCAGGACAATTGCGCGTTTCATGTGGGACTCCGTTGTTCGATGCGTGTGGACGACGGCTTCACTCTAGCGGTGCGATCGGCGCGGACGCGGTTGCACTTGTAAGGCTGTCTCACATGCCCCCGCTCGTATCCGCGTGGAAAAACGCCCCGCTCCGGCCGCCGCAAACCGTTGTCCCGTAACGGTTGGCGGGAATGTGACCCACACGCCCGGACGATCTCTGACACGTCAGCGGCCAATAATGTGGCGTTACATCGGAAATGACTTTCGCAACGTTTGCCGGGCGTGGGGGCGGCCGGCATCTGTATCGGCACGAACAGTGACTCGCCCGGCGATGCGCAGAAACGGGTACGCTTTATACATGGCGGGACGCTGGCGGGTGTTCCTGGCGTTCCCCACGGCGGTGCGTGCCGATGGCACGAAGCTTGCGCCGACTCTGTTTGCCGTATTCCCGAGGGAGGACGTCATGCCGGTCATGTTCATCGTGCTGGTGCTGCAGGCGCTGGAAGGGCTCAGTCCGCTTGCGGTGCCCGAGTTCGCCCGAGCCCGGTTCGACAGCGGTGCCCGCGATGCCGTCGCGGTCATCGAGCGTCCACACTAGCCGAGGCCAATCCACGCGCCAGACTGGCCGCGCCGTTCTCTCCGGGCTTCCCCTGTACGACAACCGGAGAGACCGACATGGATCGAAGCGATGTGACCGACCTCATCATCGAGGCCAAGGTAACGCGCGGCATCACCTGGGCACAGGTGGCCGAGAAGGTGGGCAAGAGCAAGGAATGGACGACTGCTGCCTGCCTGGGGCAGATGACGTTCGACGAGGCCGGCGCGCGGGCCGTCATGGATATCTTCGACCTGCCGGCCGAAGCCGAGCCGTGGCTGCGTACGGTGCCCTACAAGGGCTCGCTGCCGACGGAAGTGCCCACGGACCCGCTGATCTATCGTTTCTACGAACTGGTCAGCGTCTACGGCACCACGTTCAAGGCGCTGATCCACGAGGAGTTTGGCGACGGCATCATGAGCGCGATCGATTTCCGGATGGACCTGCAGCGCGAGGCCGATCCGAACGGCGACCGCGTCCGGATCGAGATGTCCGGCAAGTTCCTGCCGTACAAGACGTACTGACGACCGTACCGGATCAGCCGAAGCGTTCAGCCAAAGAACTCCTGGTAGTAGCGCGTGCATGTGCCGGATTGCCGGAAGGTGTAAGGCAGTTCGGCCATGGCGGCGGCATCCAGCGAGCCGAACGGGATGTCCAGATCGGCTTCCGGTTGATCGGCCACGTTGTCGGTGCGGGAGAGGTTCTGGGGGTTCATGGTGGATCTCGCTCTGTCGGGCGCGGCTGAATTGCCGCCATGCAGCAATCCTACGCATCGACCCCGCCGGGATCATCACCCCTTCCCCGAAAAGACTGTTTCACATCGGTAATTAATCGCTTGCCGCTATCGGGGCGATAGGCCGCCCCAGGTTGCCGCAGCGCAACATTCCGCGGCGCCCAAGAATTTCCCATTCTTCCCGCCGTTGCGATGGCGCCGGACTATATTGCCTGTGGAGCCTTCGACGTGAAGCGGCTCCTCACATCGCTGCCAAGCCTTTCGCTTCCCTATTCCGGGAGACCTGCCATGAGCCTGCCGCCATGCTTTGCCGACCGTCGCGAGGCAGGCCAGTACCTGGGCCGCAAGCTGGTCGAACTCGGATACATGCGGACACCCGATGGCGATGCGGCGCTGGTGCTCGCCCTGCCGCGCGGCGGGGTGCCGGTGGCCTATGAAGTGGCACGTGCCATCGGCGGATTGCTCGACATCCTGCTGGTGCGCAAGATCGGCGCACCGGGTTATCCGGAACTGGCGCTCGGCGCCGTGGTAGAGGGCGACGCGAGCGGACGCGATCCGCATACGGTGATTAACGACAACCCCTGGGCTAGCCGTGCGGTGGAGTCGGGCGCCTTCGATGCGGAACGGGGCAGGCAACTGGGCGAGATCTGCCGCCGCCAGCAGCGGTATCGCCAGGGGCGGCCCGTGGCGGCCATGGCGGGGCGATGCGTGATTGTGGTGGACGATGGCGTGGCCACTGGCGCCACGATGCGTGCAGCGCTCGATGCCGCGCGCATCGCCGGTGCGGGGCGCATCGTCGCCGCCGTGCCTGTGGGGTCGCCGGACGGGCTGGAAACATTGCGCGCTGCCGCCGATGAGGTGGTGTGCCTGAACTCGCCCGCCAGCTTTGCCGCCGTGGGCGCGTTCTATCTCGATTTCACCCAGGTCAGCGACGACGAGGCCATGGCGTTGCTGCGCGAGGCCGATTGCGCCTCGACCCGGCCGGGTTTGAACTGGCCGCGCGGCGGCATCGGGGGCGCGGCATTTACGCCGGGTCAGGTCGCGCGCTGAGTCGGGTGGTTCAGCCCCCGCCCTTCAATCGCGCCTTCAGGTGCGGCACCAGGCCGCCCGCTTCCAGCATGGCGCGCAGGAAATCGGGCACGGGTTCGCAGGCCACGCTTGATCCGTCCGCCAGCCATACGCTGGCCGTCGCAAGATCGAACGTGCCGCGCGCACCGTCGGCAAGTGCCTCGGCATGCGGGCACACCAAAACCGGCAGGCCCAGGTTGATGGCGTTGCGGTAGAACAATCCCGAGAAGGACGACGCCAGCACCGCTGCCACGCCAAGGTGGCGCAGGGCCTGCGGGGCCTGCTCGCGCGACGACCCCATGCCGAAGTTGCCGCCCGCCACGACGATGTCGCCACGCCGCACACTGCCCGGGAAATCGGGCCGCAGGTTTTCCAGGCAATGCTGGGCCAGCGCATCGATGCCAGCCTTCATATAGAGGCCGGGCGCCATCGCATCGGTATCCACGTCGTCGCCAAAGCGCCAGATGCGGCCGGGTTTGCAGTCTTTCGTACTGGGTGCAGGAGACACTTCGGGAACGACGTTCATGCGAGAAACTGACGCGGGTCGGTGATCTGGCCCGTCACGGCCGTGGCGGCGACGGTCATCGGTGAGGCCAGCCAGACGGCGCTGCCCGCATCGCCCATCCGGCCAGCGAAATTGCGCGCGGTGGACGCAATGGCGCGGCTGTTTTCCGGAAACCGGCTGAGGCCATAGCCTGCGCAGGCGTTGCACGCATTGGGCAACAACTGGGCGCCAGCATCGAGCAGCACGCCCAGCGTACCCTCGCGCTCGGCCTGCTGCTGGTCTCGCACCGAAGCGGGCGCCACGCGCAGGCTTATGCCAGGGGCCACCTTGCGGCCACGCAGCACGCGCGCGGCCATGCGCAGGTCGTCGAGCTTGGCGCCGGTACACGCGCCCAGGTAGGCGATGTCGATGGGTTGTCCCGCCGTGTGCGCCACCGGCGCGCTGTTGGCGGGGCTGTGCGGTGCGGCCACCTGGGGGCTGAGCGCGGAAGCGTCAAAGCGGTGTGCGGCAAGAACCGGTGCCTCATCATCGCTGCGCCATTGCAGGGGATCGATGGCGGCCAGCGTCGCGGGATCGACCCCCGCATCGGCCAGCCACGCCAGCGTGGTGGCATCGGGCGCGATCAACCCGGTCTGCGCGCCAAGTTCGGCACACATGTTGGTCAACGTCATGCGCTCCTGCATGGACAGCGCGGCGATGGTGTCACCGGTGAACTCCACGGCTTCGTAGCGGCCGCCGGCCATGCCCAGGGTCGCGCACAGGTGCAACATGATGTCCTTGGCGCAGACGCCCGCGCCCAGCTCGCCATGCCATTCGATGCGGATGGTCTGCGGCACGCGCAGCCAGATTTCGCCCGTGGCCAGCACGCCAGCCATTTCCGTGGCGCCGATGCCGAACATGTAGGCGCCGAACGCGCCGCCAGTGGGACTATGGCTGTCTCCGCCGACGATGAAGCGGCCCGGCAGCACGTGGCCGCGCTCGGGCAGTACCACGTGGCAGATGCCCTGGCTGTCGATCAGGTTCGAGATGCCGGACTGGCGCGCCCAGTCACGCGTGAACTGGACGATGGTCTCGGCCTCGGCGTCAGCGGCGGGTACGTAGTGATCGGTGACCACCACGAAGCGTGCGGGGTCCCACACCGTAGCGCCCAGTTCGCGCAGCAGGGGCGCCACGCGCCGGGGTCCGCTGGAGTCATGCGCCATCGCCAGATCGACCTTGCACATCACGATGCTGCCTGGCGTGACGGCATCCACGCCCGCTGCGCGCGCCACGAGCTTCTGCGCGAGCGTGGCGGGACGGGTCCCGACGGGAGCGTTGCCGCCGCCAATCACCGTCATTCCGGCTGGGCTCCGGAGTACCTGACCACAGTGGCCCAACGCTTCACGTCCTGCTTCACGAAGTTCGCGAACTCGGCAGGCGGCATGCCGCTGGGTTCGGCTCCATCCGTTTCCAGCCGCTTGCGCACGGACGGCTCGTCAATGCCGCGCCGCGCGGCCTGGTAAAGCGCCTGCGCAACGTCCGGCGGCAGGTTGGCCGGGCCGAACAGGCCGAACCACGCGCTGGATTCGAATCCCTTCACCGTGGCACCGATCGGCTGCACGCCGGGGAACTGCGGCAACGGGGCGGGGCTGGTGACGCCAAGTACCTTGAGCTTGCCCGCTTTCACGTGCTGCGCCACATTGAGCGTGCTCGCGAACATCAGGTCCACCTGGCCCGCCAGCAGATCGGTCACGGCCGGCGTGGTGCCCTTGTAGGGGATGTTGACGATGTAGGTGCCCGTCATCATCTTGAACATGTCCCCGGCCAGATGGACCGACGAACCCATCGACCCGACACCGAAGTTGAGCTTGCCCGGCTGTGACTTGGCCAGCCGGATCAGCTCGGGGATGTTGTTGGCGGGCAGCTTCGGCGTGGCCACCAGCACGCTGGGCACGGTGGCCACCAGCATGAGCGGTGTGAAATCCTGCACGGGATCGAACGGCAGCTTCTTGTAGAGCGTGGCGTTGATGGTATGGCTCGTGAAACTCATCAGCAGCGTGGTGCCATCGGCTGCGCTCTTGGCCACGATATCGGCGGCGATGTTGCCACCGGCGCCGGGACGATTCTCCACCACCACGGACTGGTTCAGGGTCTGCGACATCTCCTGCGCGATGGTGCGCGCCAGCGTATCCGTGGTGCCACCGGCCGATGCACCCACCAGGATCCGGATCGGCTTGCCGCCCGCCACGGCGGCGTGTGCGGGGATCGTGGCGGCCATCGAGATCAGGGCGAGGCACGTGGCGCCAAGCCAGCGTCTTCCACGATGCATCACGGGTGCTTGGCTGGCAGAGCGGACGGATGCGGCAACTGGCTGGCGGGCTGGCTGATGCCGGCCCGGGCGAACAACTGGCATGGCGGGGGCTCCACGATTGTGATCAGGAGTGCGCAGTATGGCCCGGAAACGTCGGTGCCGAGAAGCCCAGGGAAGTAGGGCTGAATGGGCCGGGCGGGAGGCGCGCTGGCGGCGGAACGTGTCCGCGGCCAGCGCCCGGTGCGTCAGTCGCGCAACCCGGTGCGGGTTTCGTTTTCCACCCAGACGTTGGCACTGTCGCCGCCGCCCATCGGAGACAACTCCATGCGGTACTCATAGCGGTCGGGGCGATACTGACCCATCAGCAACTGCACGGGGCGGCCTGCCTTGTCCAGCACCACGCGGCGTACTGCCAGCAGGGCGCCGCCCACGGGTACGTCGAGCAGCGGCGCCACGACCACGTCGGCCAGCCGTGCGGTCAGCACCTGCGAGGCGCGTCCCAGTTCCACGCCGGCGGCTTCCAGCAGGCGCAGCATCGGCGTGGTTTCCATGTCCTTGCGCGAGAGCGAGCGGCCCAGGTCCGCAGGCAGGTACACGGTGATGTGCGAGAGCGGACGGCTCTTGTAGTGGCGCACGCGCACCACCTTCATGACCGGATCGCCTACCTGGATCTGCAGGGCCTCGGCCACTTCGGGCGTGGCATGTACCTCGTCGATGGAAATCACCTTGACGGAGGTTTTCTCGCCCATCTCGATGATGGTGCCCAGCAGGCTCGTGGACTTCTCGGACTCGGTGGACTGCGGCTTGACCGGGTGCGGATTGACAAACGTGCCCAGACCGCGATGGCGGCGCACGAGACCTTCCTGTACCAGACGGTCGAACACGCGGCGCATGGTCACGCGCGACGCGTGAAACTGCTTGGCGAGATCGATCTCGCCCGGCAGCGGACCCTGGCCGAAACGGCCTTCCACGATCTGCTGGCGCAGCACCACGTAAATCTGGTGATACAGGGGAACGACGGCTTCACTCATGGTTGCCCTTGCGAATGCGTTGATCCGACTAATGTACTTTAAATCAGACATAGAGCGTAGCATGAAACCTGCCCGTGGCGCATGAGACGCGAGGGCACCTGTGAGCGGCAACGCCCAACGCTTTGCGCAAGAAAAGACGCCGCACGGGCAGCATTGCGCCGCACGGCGACGATGGGGGCGCTTTCGCCACCGCTCGTCCGGCGCGCGGGTTCCCCGTCACCCCCCGAGCGGCATAGGGACCACCGCTGTACCGTTGTTTCATGACCGTTACGTCGCGTGGTCATGCGGGTTTGTGCGGAGGTACGCGCTAACTCCTTGATTGCAGGACTGATTTCCTGCGATCGCGGCGCAGCGGCCGGCAACCGGCCAAAACCCGTGTCACAACGCTGTGACATGTCTCCTCCCAAGCACAGGTTTCCCCCTGCCGACATGCCCGTTTCGGTGCGCGAAGTTCCCCGCTCCTAACCCGCCAGCCTTTGTATTTCAATGGATTACGCACCAAGGCGGTGTGGCTGGCACTGAATATGCGCAGGGGAGTCCCGGTCTGGTCATCAAGCCGGACCTGAACCTCCAGCCGATGTTCTCGAGAGCGCCGGCCGGAGGGTTGAGCCGCAGTACCAAACTTCCTGGGAGCTTCGAATGAAAAAGACTTTACTCGCGTCGGCAGTAGGCATTGCGATGGGCTTCGCTGGTCAGGCAATGGCAAACCCGACGAACAACATCGACGGCAATAGCACGACGGCTACCGCAACGGCAACCTCCACGCAGAGTGGGGCAGGCGCTTCGGCCAACGAATATTCAAAGACTTACCAGGACAACAGCACCGATACGAAGACCAACACCCTGTCGTCGACGAAGAGCTCGACGTACACGCGGACCTCGACGGAAACCAACACCAACTCCAAGAATCGCACCAAGCAGGATGTGGGCGGCCTCGGTAACGCAGCGGCAGCCAACGGCAGCACCGCCACCGCGAACTTCAGCAACGCGTTCAACAGCAGCAAGGCACTGGCCATCAGCAAGCTGAGCGGCGCCGTGTCGGGCAACTCGATCAGCAACATCGGCAACTACGCCACGAACAGTGGCAGTGCGGCTGGTGCGGCGGGCGGCGCTGGCGGCAAGGGCTATGGTGGCACCGGAAACGGCGGCACCGGCGGTGACGGCGGCAATGGCGGCAACAGCGGCAATGGCGGCTCGGGTGGCAGCGGCGGTTCCGCGACCAACGGCAGCGCCACCGCTGGCGACGCCTACAACGCTGGCGCAGTGGCTGGCAATGGCGGCCGTGGTGGCAACGCCGATGGCCGTGCTGGATCGGGCGGCGATGCCAAGGGCTACGGCGGCAGCGCGCTGTCGGCAAGCCTGGGTGCAGGCGGCCGTGGCGGTTCGGCAGCGGGCCTGGGCGGCAGCGCAGGTGCTGCCGGTCGCGGCGGCTCCGGTGGTGACGGCGGCTGGGCCAAGGGCAGCGGCGGCGGCGCACTGGGCGCAGGCCTGGGCGGTGGCTTGGGTGCTGGTGGCAGCAGCGGCGCGTCGAACTCGTCCAACGAGCGTGGCTCGGGCGCAGGCGGCACGGGCACGGCCACGGCTGGCGCTGGTGGCGCAGGCAGCGGCACCGGCACCGGCACCGGCTCGGGTACTGGCGGCGCCGGCAGCGGCACGGGCGGCGCTGGTGCAGCAGGCGCTTCGGGCACGGCAACGGCCACGGCGGGTGCGGGCACGGGCATGGGCGGCGCAGGCGGCGCAGCCACCTCGACGTCTGGCGCATCGACTGGCGGTGCTGGCTCGGGCACGGGCGGCGCAGGCGGCGCACAAACCAGCGTGGCTGGTGCGGGCGGCGCAGGCGGTGCAGCCACGGCAGGGGCTACCTCGACGCAGGCCACCAATGGCAGCGCCACGGCTGGCAACGGTGCAGTGGGTGCGGCTTCGGGAACCGGCGGCGCAGGCGGTGCGGGTGGTGCAGGTGCTGGCGGCACGGGCGGTGCAGGCAATGGTGCAGTGGGTGGCGCTGGCGGTGCTGGCGGTACCAACTACGTCGATGCAGGCACGTTCAACATGTCCAACGCCATGACCAGCGTTGGCCAGTCGGCAGCCGGCATCATGATCGCCAACCAGAACAGCGGTATGGCATCGCTGGTGCAGCAAAGCGTCAACGTGCAAGCCAACATGAACGTCGGCAGGTAAGACGACTGGTGCGCTCCGTGCCGCTCCGAACAGAGCGGACCGGGGCGTCCGGTATCTCATGTGGCTTTCCGCGGGCATCCCGGGCAACGCGTCCGGGATGCACTGCAACGTCAGATGCTTGCAGGTCCGGTGTCGCAGCCCTCACGGGGGCATGGCCCGGAACATGAGGAGACGCACCATGCGATCGCATCGCACTGTTGTCACGATCCTGGCGACAGCCACGCTGGCGTGGCCATTCGCACAGGCCATCGCGGGTCCGCCCGAGGCCGAGGCATCCGCCACGGCGGCAGCTGCAGCAAGCGCGGGTCCTGAAGGCACGACTGCCGTGGCAGTGGCGGAAGCCCGGACCGGCATCTTCGGCACATCCTCGCGTGCGGTGGGGGCAGACAAGCTCGCCGATGTCCGTGGCGGCGCGGAAACCGTGGTCAACGATATGACGCTGCGCGGGATGGTGGGCAGCAACGCGGCGGTCAATACCTACTCGGGGCAGAACATGATCTCGGAGGGTTCGTTCGCCAACTCGGCCGGCTTGCCCACGGTGATCCAGAACACGGGCAATAACGTCCTGATCCAGAACGCCACCATTCTCAACGTCCAGTTCAAATGAACATGCGAAGCCTGCTGATGGCAGCCGCCTGCCTGGCGGCCGTGCTGGGGGGCATGCACGACGCCCGTGCCGATACGATCCGCGTACCCGGCAACCAGGGCAACTCGTACTATGTGCCGGTCACCAGCCTGCGCGAGGCACGCTTTCGCACCACCATCCGGCAGCAATACGACTTCAGCTGCGGCTCCGCCGCGGTGGCCACGCTGCTGACGTACCAGTACAACATTCCGACCACCGAGCAGACCGTCTTCGCCAACATGTACGTCAATGGCGACCAGGCCAAGATCCGGGCCGAGGGATTCTCGCTGCTGGACATGAAACGCTTTCTGGCGTCGCGCGGCTTCGAGGCCGATGGCTACGAGCTGCCGCTCTCCAAGCTGGAGGAAGCCAAGGTGCCGGCGATCGTACTGATCGTGGAGAACGGCTACCACCACTTTGTGGTCGTGAAGGGGATCAACGGCAACCGGGTGCTGATTGGCGACCCGGCACGCGGCACACGCGCGCTGGAGCGCGAGCACTTCGAGCGGATCTGGGACAGCGGACTGCTGTTCGTGATCCACAACCGCACGGAAAGTGCGCGTTTTAATCTTGCGTCCGACTGGCGTGTCGCGCCGACCGGACCTTACTCTACCGGGATCAACCGCGACAGCCTCTATTTCACCGTCATGCCCAAGCATGGCGCCTCGGATTTCTGAGCAGGGGAGCAGCATGGTTCAGACAACCGATTCAACCGCACCACGCGCGCCGGGAACGCCCCGGCGCGTGGCGGGTCCGGCCACGGCAGCCGTGCTGCTGGGGGCGGGCCTGGTGTGTACCGGCCATGCGTATGCGGAAACCGACATGCTTGCTGCCGACGCCGTCGGCAGTGCCAGTCTGGCGGTCCCATCCGTGGTGGAACTCGTAGCGATGCCGGTATCGCTCGAACTGCCGCCGCTGGGCGAGGCACCTGTCGCGGCCACGGCCGTGGCGACTGCCGTGGCCGCGCTGGCAAGGCACGAGGAAGACGCGATCGCCGCTGTGGCCAACACCGGGATTTCGGCAGCCGATGCCGCAGCAGAACAAACCGTTGCCGAAGCGCCTGCGCTGGTCGTTCCGGTGAACAAGGCCACCGTGGCCCGACATCAACCCTCCGACGATGCGATGCGCCGCGCCATGACGCTGGCCACGCGTGACGCGGAGGCGCCGGTGTCCGAGGCACGCAAGGGCATGGCCAAGTGGAAGCCGGTGGCGCAGGCGCGGCTTGAGGAGTCTCGTGGCGGGTTTGATGCAGGTGGACTGCAGATCGGCTTCGGCATCGACCGCGCGGTCTTCGTCAACGGCGCGCTGGCGGTGTCCACCAGCATCACGATTCCCGACGTGCGCGCCATGACGGCGGCGCAGGCTTCGCAGTTGCAACAGGCACTGGGGCAGGTGACGGTGGCCGTGAGCGCGGCGAACAACGCGGCCAATGCCGCGGTGGCGGCCGCACAGGCCGCAGCGGCGGCGGCGCAAGGGGCAGCGGCACAGGCAGCCCAGGCCGCGACAGCCGCGGCCAACGGCGCAGCGGCTACGGCGCAGGGCGCGGCGGGTGCCGCTGCCACGGCAGCCAGCACGGCATCGACCGGCGCGGCGGCAGCGGCAGCGGGCGCGGCAGGCATGGCGCAGACGGCCATCGCCAATGCGGGCACGGTAGCCACCAACGGGTTGATGACCGTCATACAGAACGGTGCCGGAAACATCGCAAACCTGGGTGCGGCAGCGAACATGCCGGGCACCGTGATCCAGAATAATCTCAACAACCAGAACATCCAGAGCCTGATGACGCTCAACGCCAGTGTGAACACGCTCGCGGCATTCCGCACGCAGCTTGCCAACACCGCGCTGAACAGCGTGATCCAAAGGTCCGCAGCAATGAGGTAGTCGCGTGTAGCCAAGAACGAACAGGTGCGGGCCCTGAAGTAAAGCCCGCCGTCCCGGGGGAGGAAGACGTCATGAAGAAGCGTTCACTACAAGGCATCCGCTATGCCGGATGCTCGATGCTGTTGCTGGGCGGCATGGCCCAGGCGCAGAACATTCCGGATGCGGGGCCCCCTGCGTCCGGCCAACTGGAGATGCTGCAGAAGGAGCTTGCCGAACAGGCCAGGCAACTGGAAGCCATGAAGCGTGCGCTGGCCGACCAGGAGGCCACGATCCGCGCATTGAGCCATACCGTCGATAACGAGACCCTGGCGCGCAAGCGCGGCATGCAGGGCACTGGCGTGACGGGCGGCAATGCCGCCACCAACGCGGCGGCAGCCGGTGCGGCGGCAAGCGCCACGCAGATCAACAACACCGCGCAGCAGGGCGTGCAGGCGCAGCAGGCGCCCAGTGCAGCGCCGCCCGAGGGCATGGTGGAAGGCCAGGCCGCACAGCCGGGCGAGGCAGCGGGCGCGGAAGAGCCCGTGGGGCGTCCGCCCGAGCGCGAGACGCGTCCGCCGGAAATCGCACCGATCTTCGATCAGCCTGGCGTGCTGACGCCAGCCGGCAAGATCATCGTCGAACCCAGCTTCCAGTACGGTTATTCGTCGAGCGACCGCGTGGCGCTGGTGGGCTACACGGTGATCCCGGCCGTCCTCATCGGCCTGGTCGATGTGCGGCAGGTGAAAACCTCCACGTACATCGGCGCGATGGCCTTCCGCTACGGGATTACCAAGCGGCTCGAAATCGAAGCCAAGGTGCCGTACGTGCACAGCAGCAGCGATACCGTCAGCCGCGAAGTGTTCACGGGCACGGCGGTGGACAACGTGTTCAATTCCAGCGGCAGCGGGCTGGGCGATGTGGAAGCCACGCTGCGCTACCAGCTCAACTACGGCAACGAGAAGCTGCCGTTCTTCATCGGCTGGCTGCGCTACAAATCCAACACGGGCCGCGATCCGTTCGAAGTGGTGACGGACTGCGTGACGCGCTGCGTCAGCAACACCACGGGCACCGGGCTGCCGCTGGGCATGCCAACGGGTACTGGCTTCCAGGCGATCCAGCCGGGCGTGACATGGCTGCTGCCGACCGACCCGGCGGTGTTCTTCGGCACGTTCAGCTACCTGCACAACTTTGCGCGTGACAACATCAGTCGCACAGTGCTCAACGGCGAGAAGGAATTCCTCGGCAAGATCTCGCCGGGAGATATCTTCCAGTTCAACTTCGGCATGGGCCTGTCCCTGAACGAGCATGCCTCGTTCAGTATCGGCTACGACCAGAGCATCATCTGGCCGACGAAGCAGAACGGGCAGACCGTGCCGGGTTCGGTGCGGATCACGCAGGGCACGCTGCTGGTGGGCTATTCGTACCGCTTCAACAACAAGTACACGCTGAACCTGTCGGTGGGAGCCGGTCTGACGCGCGACACCCCCGACCTGACTGTGACCGTGCGCCTGCCGATCACATTCTGACCCGCGTGATGCAGTGCGAGGTGACGTGCGGAATCCTTCATGCGCGCGTCACTTCGGAGGGATCCGTTCGGTGCCTTGCACTGTGTGCGTGGAGAGAGTAGAACGAACGAAACCGTCCCTGACGGATACCCATGTTCCGGGGCGGCCTGACAGAGGAGGCAAGTCATGCGCAAACGGATCTTCTGGTTGTTGCCCGACCTGGCAAGCGCCCGCCGCACCATGGACGACCTGCTGCTGGCCCGCATCGAGAACCGCCACATCCACTTCGTGGGCCGTGACGGTGCCGACATGACCGGGCTGCACGAGGCGAACCTGTTCCAGACTTCCGATATCGTTCACGCCGCCGAGATGGGCCTCATGGTGGGCGGGGGCGTCGGCATCGTGGCAGGCGTGGTGGTGGCCATGTTCCCGATCGTCAGCGACACGCCGCAGTGGGGCCTCGTTGGCGTGCTCGCGGTGCTGGGCGCGGTGTTTGGCGCCTGGGCATCGAGCATGATCGGCAGCTCCGCTCCCAACAGCCGGTTGCGCGTCTTCGAGAAAGACATCGAGGCGGGCAAGCTGCTGCTGATGGTGGACGTGCCGCGTGGCCGCGTGGAGGAAATCGAAACGCTGCTCGAAGCCACGCACCCGGAAGCCCGCTTCGCAGGGCTGGACCCCGCAGTACCGGCATTCCCTTGAGCCTGCGCCACACTGGATGAAGACGGACCGCAACCCCGGGTTATCCCCGGGGGCGCTGTCCTGTGGCTACAACACCCGGCCGGGCCAGTCGTGCCCGGACTGTCCATTCGTTTGAACAAATAACGCGCTTGAGTTACCTTCCCTGAGCCGCCGTGCGGCGCACCGTCAGAGTGCGCGCTGAAAGCGCGGCGTAGCAGCTGCAGTCGATCATAAAAAGCCAGCGCTTCAGGAGGGGTCACAATGCGTTATGCAGGAAAATTCGCGTGCGGCATGCTTGCCGCCACGCTGGGATTCGCCGCGCCCATGGCGGCGCAGGCCGAACCCGGCATCACCAGGTCCACGATCCGCATCGGCCAGTCGGCTGGCGTGAGCGGCCCCGTCGCGGGGTCCGTGAAGGAGCAGATCGCCGGTGCACAGATCTATCTCAACGCGATCAATGCCAATGGCGGCGTAGGCGGGCGGCGCATCGAGCTGCTGACCTATGACGATGGCTTCGACGCCAAGCGCACGCCGGACAACGTGCGCAAGCTGATCGGCGAAGACAAGGTGTTCGCACTGTTCATGGTGCGCGGCACGCCGCAGAACGAAAGCATCCTGCCGATCATCGCCGCCGAAAAGGTGCCGCTGATCGCGCCGCTGACCGGCGCCATCACGCTGCATCGCCCGGTCAATCGCTACGTGTTCAACGTGCGCGCGAAATACCAGGACGAGGTGGCCCGCGCGATCAACCACCTGGCCACGTCCGGCATGAGCCGGATCGGCATCTTCTACGCCAACGACGGTTTCGGCCAGGACGTGTTCGAAGGCTATAACACCGCGCTGCAGGCACGCGGCGTGCAGCCGGTGGGCACGGCATCGTTCAATCGGCCGATGGGCGATATTGCCCAGGGCGTGGCGAGTATCAACAAGGCCAATCCGCAGGCGGTGATGGTGATCGGCTCGGGGTCGGAAGCCGCGAAGATCATTCGCGAGATGAAGAAGGCGGGCAGCCAGGCGCAGTTCGTGACGCTGTCGAACAACGCGGCGGATTCGTTCATCAAGGATCTTGGTGAGGACGGCAAGGGCCTGATCATCACGCAGGTGGTGCCGGGCATGAACTCCAGCCAGATGAGCGTGGCCAGCGAATATCGCAGCATGGCCAAGGCGCAGAACGCGGACCTCAGCAATGCGGGCATGGAAGGGTTCATGTCGGCCAAGGTGCTGGTGGAGGGCCTGCGCCGCGCCGGGCCGGAACCCACACGCGAGAAGCTCGTCAACGCGCTGGAAGGGCTGCGCGACTATGATCTGGGCGGCATCCTCATCAGCTACAGCGCCACGCGGCATACGGGTTCGTCGTTCGTCGAGATGTCGATCGTCTCGTCGACGGGCAAGCTGATCCGCTAGTCCCTGCATTGCCAAGGGCGGGAGGAGGCTGCGGTATAGTGGCCGCCATGCCGATCTCCGCCCCCATCTCCACACATCCTTTCTCGCTCGCCGGCCGCGTGGCACTGGTCACGGGCGGCGCGCAGGGCCTTGGCCTGGCGATTGCCACGGGCCTGGCCGATGCCGGTGCACACGTGCTGGTGTGCGCGCGCAATACACAGCGCGTGGCCGATGCCGTGGCACAGCTACAGGCGCGTGGCGCCAGCGCCGAAGCGCTCGTACTCGACATCACGGACGAAGCAGCGGCGTCGGCGGCGTTCGACCAGATCGCCGCCACGCACGGCCGGCTCGATATCCTCGTGAACAATGCGGGCGCACGCAACCGCAACGGCATGGCCCATCTCGACGCCGACGACCTGCGCGCGATGCTCGACACCAATCTCGTTGCGCCCTACACACTGTGCCGCCATGCGGCACGGATGATGGCATCGCAGGGTTATGGCCGCATCGTCAACGTCAGCTCGATTGCAGGCCAGGTGGCGCGCGCCAACGATGTGCTCTATCCCGCCACCAAGGGCGGTCTCGATGCGCTGACGCGCGCCATGTCGGCGGACCTGGGGCGGCAGGGCATCACGGTCAACGGCGTCGCGCCGGGATACTTCGCCACCGAGCCGAACCAGAAGATGGTGGAGGACGACACGGTCTCCGAATGGCTGCGCAACCGCACCTCGCTGGGCCGCTGGGGGCAGCCCGAGGAAGTGGCCGGCGCCGTGGTGTTCCTCGCCTCGCCGGCAGCCTCGTATGTCACGGGCCAGGTACTGGCCGTGGACGGCGGCTACCTCGGACATTTCTGAGCGATTTCTTCGCCGCCGGTGTGCTGGTGCCGTAGTGCGCACGCAGGCATTCGATCATCGCGGCGGCGGCGGCCGAATCGCTGCGTTCCCTGAGCCGCACCAGGCAGATGTCGCGCTCCAGCGTGGGCATCTGCATCGGCCGGACGGCCAGCCCCTCGCGCCGGAACTGGAACAGCGCCAGCGCAGGCACCACCGACACGCCCAGCCCTGCTTCCACCAGCGCCGCCACCGTGGCCAGGTGCTCCACTTCCATGACGCCATTGAGCCGGAGCGGATGCAGCGCCGCATCCAGATGCTGGCGCACGCTGCTTGTGCGCGAGAGCTGGATGAAAGGCAGGCCAGCGAGCGCCTGGGGTGCAATACGCCGCTTGGCGGCCAGCGGGTGATCGGCCGGGCAGACCAGATGAAAGCTGTCATGGACGAGCGATTCGATGCGCAGGTCGGTGTCCTGGGCGGGCGCCGGCGCCAGCGCAAAATCGGCCTGTCCGCGCCGGACCATGTCGATGCAGCCATCGGCCAGTTGATCGTGCAGCGCCAGCGAGATGCCGGGATAGCGGCGATGGAAGTCGGCCAGCAGCGGCGGCAGGTCGCCACCGGCCAGCGAGGGCAGCGCGGCAATCGACACGCGGCCCTTGCGGCGCTCGGCATGGTCGCGCAGGTCCTCGAACGCACTCTCGAAATCGGCCAGCAGGCGCCGCGCCACTTCCTCGAAACGATAACCGTCGGCACTGAGATCCACATGACGCGTGGTGCGCTCGAACAGGCGACTGCCAGCCTGCTCCTCCAGCGTCTGGATCAGCGTGCTGAAAGCGGACTGGGACAGATGGCACGCCTGCGCGGCGCGCGTGAAGTTGCGATGGGTGACCAGCGCCATGAAGGCGCGCAAATGCTTGACCGAGAGGTTTGCCAGCATGACGGGTGCGAGTATTCATCGACAAGATCGATAGATTAATCCAAATCATCCGTTTGTCGAGGGCAACGGGCACACCTAGAATGAGATCGCTGCCCATAGGAAACCCTGCGAACGCCCATGACTGCCCCCTTGCTGATCGGATCCGGAGCCGGCTTCTCCGGTGACCGTACCGACGCCGCCCTGCCCGTGGTGCGCACGCTGATCGCCGCAGGCGGCCCCGGCGCACTGATTTTCGAAACCCTCGCCGAACGTACGCTGGCGCTGGCGCAACTGGCCCGCCGCGACAACCCCGAACACGGCTACGAGCCGCTGCTGGACCTGCTGCTGACGCCGGTGCTGGGCCTGTGCCTCACGCACGGCATTCCGATCATCGGCAACTTCGGCGCAGCCAACCCGCGCGCGGCGGCGCGGCGCGTGCTGGCGCTGGCGGCCGAACTCGGCCTGCCCGCACCGCGCGTGGCCGTGGTGGAGGGCGACGATCTCTCGCACGATGCGGGCCGCGCCATGTTGCGCCGCATCGTGGGCGAGTCGTTTCCGGAAACGCGTTTCGTCTGCGCCAACGCCTATATCGGCGCCAGGGCGATTGCCGATGCGTTGCGCGAGGGCGCCCAGGTGGTGGTCTGCGGCCGCGTGGCCGACCCCGCGCTGGCCGTGGGCCCGGCGATGGCGCATTTCGATTGGGCCTGGGACGACTGGAACCGGCTTGCCGCCGCCACGATGGCGGGCCATCTGCTCGAATGCGGCGCGCAGGTCAGCGGCGGCTACTTCGCGGACCCCGGCATGAAGGACGTGCCCGATGTGCATGCCGTGGGTTTCCCGATCGCGCAGATCGACGCCGACGGCGGCATCGAGATATTCAAGGCGGCGAACACCGGTGGATGCGTGGACCTGCGCACCGTGAAGGAACAACTGCTCTACGAAGTGCATGATCCCAGCGCCTATCTCACGCCCGACGTTGTGGCCGATATCGGCGCGGTGACGGTGGAGCAGATCGGCACCGATCGCGTGGCCGTGCGCAATATCCGGGGCCATGCGCGCCCGGCCGAACTCAAGGCCAACCTGTTCCATCAGGGCGGATGGTTTGCCGAAGGCGAGATCTCGTATGCGGGGCCGAATGCCGCAGCGCGTGCGCGACTCGCGGCGGACATCGTTCGCAAACGCATGCAGGGACTCGGGCACGACGTGCCGATCCGTTGCGACCTGATCGGCGTGCTGAGCGTCTTCGCCGACGATAGCGGCGCGATGATCTCCGCGCCGCAACCGCATGAAGCCGATGCGCGCGACGTGCGCATGCGCGTGGCACTCGCACACGAAGACAAGGCCGTGGCGCAAGCGCTGCTGCGCGAGGTCAATGCGCTCTACACCTGCGGCCCGGCTGGCGGCGGCGGTGTGCGCACCGGGCTGCGTGCCCGCCTGAATGCCACGTCGTGCCTGGTGCCGCGCGACGCGGTGACTGCCACCCACGCGTTCGTCGCCTGACCGGAGTCCTGCCATGACCGCCACCCCAGACACCTCCGCGCCGCTCTACCAATTCGCCCATGGCCGCACGGGCGACAAGGGCGACCGCTCGAACATCAGCGTCATTGCCTACGATGCGCGCGACTTCGATCACCTCGTCGCCCATGTCACCGAAGATGCCGTGCGTGCCCTGTTCGCCGCCCGGCAGCCGCGTGCCGTGAAGCGCTACGTGGTGCCGTCGATCCAGGCGATGAACTTCGTCATCGACGGCGTGCTCGACGGCGGTGTCAACGACGCATTGAATCTCGACACCCACGGCAAGGCACTCGCGTTCCTGCTGCTGGGTTTGCCGATCCCCTTGCCGCCGCGGCTCGCCGGCGGCGCCTCATGATTGCCGAGCCGTTCCCCATGTCAAAACGAATAGAGATAGAGGAGACAACGATGTACGGATTCCGCAGGCCGCTGGCCATTGCCGCCTGGGCCATGTGCCTGGCATTGCCCGCAGGGAGCGCATGGGCAGAATTTCCCGACAAGCCGGTGCGCTTTGTGGTGCCGTTCGCCGCAGGCAGTGCCACCGACCAGTTGGCTCGCGCCATCGGCCAGGCCATGACGGTGGACAGCAAGGTCACGGTCGTGGTGGACAACAAGCCCGGCGCAAACGGTTTCATTGCCGCCAGCGACGTGGCCAAGGCTGCGCCCGATGGCTACACCGTGCTGATCACCACCAACACCACGCATGCGGCCAACGAACACCTGTTCAAGAAGCTGCCGTACGACCCGGTGAAGGACTACGCGCCGCTGACCGCGCTGGGACGCGGCGGCCAGATCATGGTGGTCAATCCGCAGGTGCCGGCCAAGACCGTTGGCGAGTTCATCGCGCTGGCCAAGAAGGAGCCGGGCAAGCTGAGCTTCGGCAGCGGCAGCTCCTCATCGCGCATCGCCGGCGAGTTGTTCCAGCAGATGGCGCATGTGCAATTGCTGCACGTGCCATACAAGAGTAACCCGCTGGCCATCACCGACCTGCTCGGCAACCAGATCCAGATGATGATCACGGACACAGCCACCGGCCTGCCGCAGGTGAAGACGGGCAAGCTGCGCGCGCTGGGTGTCTCAGGCAAGGCACGCTCGCCGCTGGCACCGGACGTTCCGACCATCGACGAGGCTGGCGTGAAGGGCTACGAGATGAGCTACTGGTTCGCGGCCTACGCCCCGGCCGGCACGCCCCCGGCCGTGGTGACCAAGCTGAACCAGGTGCTGGTGAAAGCGGCAAAGAGCGAAACGGCGTCGCAGTTCTACAAGACCACGGGCACCGAAGTCTTCACGAACACCCCTGCGGAACAGGCGAAATTCCAGTCACAGGAATCGGAGAAATGGGGAAAGATCATCAAGTCGGCGGGTATTCAGCCGGAGTGATGGGACGCAGAAACGGGTACGCTCTGAACCCTTGCCTCTGGTCTGTACACCGCTTGCGGGAGAGGGGTTGGGGGTGAGGGCAAGCCGTCGCTATCCCGATGCGTAGTTAGAACTTGAAACGCTGGCCCTCACCCCCCGCCCCTCTCCCACTGCGTGGGAGAGGGGAGCAAACAAGCGGTCGGGGTAGCCTCTCCGCTTACTGCTTCAACTTCAACCGGTAATCCACCGCATACGGCAGCTTGCCCGGCGATGCCGAACCCACCGGCTGCGACAGCTTGGTGAACTCCGCCTCACCGAACGCCGACAACCGGCCCAGCGTCGCCGCAGTCTTGTCGCCGCTGACAATCGCTTCCGGTGCCAGTGCCACCATCGCTTCCGACGCCGTGCGCACAGCGGCAAGATAGGCCGCGGTGTCGTCCAGGTTGACCTGCTTCAGATCCACCTTGGTCCGCAGCCAGTCTCCCCAGTAGAACTCGGTGTACTCCGTGGCGCCCGTGGGCGGCGCGTAGCCGATGTCGCGCGTGAAGTAGACCAGCGAGCGGTACGGGTCGTTGCCAAGTCCGTTGTTGAGGCCCACGCCGCGCGGCAGATCGGCCGGGTAGACCGGGCGGTTCTCGCCATCCTTGAGCCAGACCAGCTTGCGCTCGCGCAGCGTGCGGAAGAACTGGGCGCGATTCAGACCGGACAGGTTGTCCTGCACGCGGACCCACATCTTGGCCTGCGGGCCACCCGTGGGCGCCTCGGTGACCGTGCTGAAGGCGTGGTGGCCATCGGTCAGGTACGGCTCGCCAAACGGACCCACCACCAGCGTCTTCATGTCCTCGGGCTTCTCGCCCACGGCCTTGGTGCAGGTGAACGTGCTGAGATCGTCGATGCGCGACGCGGCCGTGGTGCCGTTCTTGGCCGTCTTGTTCTGGCCGTTGTTCTCGCAGGCATCGTCGAAGTTCTTCAGCGGCTCTGCCGCATAGCGTCCCAGCTTGTAATAAATCTGGTCGCGTCCGATGGCCGGCTGCGTCGGGCGCAGGTCGGCCATGGTGACGAGGATGTTCTGCCCGGCGGCGGCCTGCAGGTACGTGGCAATCGGCGCCGGTGCGGCCAGCGGCGCGCAGACGGCCGGAAGCTGGCGGCTGCTACCCGGCACCTGGCGCAACTGGTAGGCCAGGTTGCGGCTGACCGGCAGCCACGTCAGCGAGCCGCTTTGCGACTGGCTGACCACCGTTTCCTGCCAGTTGCCCGACAGCAGGCCATTGGCCGTTGCGCCGCCCACGCTGTTGTACGACAGGGCGACATCGACGGGGATGTTGTCGGCGGCCAGCGTGTTGCCGGCCACGGAAACGATGTTGCGACGCGTGCGGCCGGTAGCCACATTGGCGTCGTCGAGTTCGGGTTCCGAGCAGAGCCAGTCGCCATCCACACCGTTGGCCGCAAGCGCGGTGGCGGGACGCACCACCCAGTTACCCGTGGCAGCGCTGGTGCTGGCGCCGGTTTCATCGACGAACAGAGCCACGTTGCCTTGCTGACGGCCCACGAATACGCGGCCCACCTTGCTGCCGGCCAGCGTCAGCGTGTAGGCGCCCGGATAGCGGGTCTGGTCGGCGTCGGCACTCAATTGCCCGACCTGACCACCGGCGCAGGTTGCGGCGTAGCCTTGCCCCGCGCAGACACGCACGGCGCCGCTCGCATCGATGGCAAGCTGGCCAGCCGTGGCAGTGTCGCCAGCCTGGCGAAGATAGCTGTAGGTACCGACCACATCGGCCAGTTGCGCGCCACGGTTCGCGGCGGAGACATAACCCTGCAACAGTGCACCGTTGCCGGCCAGGACGTTGGGCACCTGGCCCAGCGCGCCGGACAGCAGGCCATCGTCAAGCGTGAAGCTGAATGTGATGGATGCAGCGGCGGCGGCCAGCGCGGCGGGAACGTCGCTGCCGACCGCAGCCAGCTTCGAGACGCGATACATGTTGCCCTCGACCGTGTACTGACCCACCAGTGTACCGGCCAGTCCGAAGCGCGAATCGAGGAAGCGCAGCGTCAACTGGCCGGCGGCGGGCTGGTCCAGGGCCACGGAGACCGTGTCGCCGAAGCTCACCGCGCCCACGTAGAGCGAGCCGCCCGACAGCGGCTGCACGGCTGCCGGCGTGGTGCCGGTGCCGCCGTTGTTGCCCGTGCCATTGTTGCTACCGGTGCTGCCGTTGTCATCGCTACCGCCGCAAGCGGCCAGTGTGGCGGCCAGCGCCAGCATCGTGACCGCGGCGATAGCCGATGGTGCGTGGCGTCCCGCGTGGTGTCCCGCGTGGTGTCCCGCTTGGTGTCCCGTGTTCCTCGACCTGCTTCCCATGATCTTTCCTGTGTTGTTGTCGTCTGGGCAAGCGTGCGTCGTACGCGGCACGTTGCCGCGCGCCAGTCTAGGCACGGGGGATGACGGTTCCGTGACAACCTGATCGCTCCGCATGCCGTGATGGCCTAGAGTGACAGGATCGGACCTCTCGGAGAGACCTCATGGCGCAGATACCTCACGGGCGGAAGGCGAGCCGTCGCAGGGTGTTGATCGCGGGCGGCTGGAGCCTGCTGCTGGCGTTACCCGCCACGCATGCGGTGGCCCAGTCGGGATCGGGCAAGACCCGAGACAAGGACAAGGGCAAATCGAGGATCGGCGTGATCGGCTCCGGCAAGATTGGTGGCACCATCGGCGGGCTCTGGGTCAAGGCCGGGCACCCGGTGATGTTCTCGTCGCGCCACCCGGAAACCCTGAAGCCGCTGACTGACAGCCTCGGACCCCTCGCGCAGGCCGGCACTGTGGCGCAGGCCGTGGCGTTCGCCGACGTGCTGTTGCTGGCTGTGCCCTATGGCGCTGTGCCCGAGGTTGGGCAGCAGAACGAATGGCGCGGCAAGATCGTGCTCGATGCCACCAATGCCATCAGCGGACGGGATGGCGCGGTGGTGGAGGAGGTCAAGGCCAACGGGATCGGGGCTACCACGTCCAGATACCTGCGCGGCGCGCGCGTGGTGCGGGTGTTCAATTTCACCGGCGCGGGCGAATTCGCGCGGGAAAGCCATCGCAAGCCACCGCTGATGGCCGTGCCGCTGGCCGGCAACGATGCCGAGGCGCTGATGGTGGCGTCGGCGCTGGTGCGCGAGGCTGGATTCGATCCCGTCGTCGTGGGTGGGCTGTCTTCGGCGGACCGCTTCGCGCCCGGTGGCAAGCTGTTCCGCCAGATGGGTACGGCCGAGGACTTCCGGCGCGCGATGGCCGAGTAGGGGCGGTGTGTTCAGGGAACGTTGTGAAGGAGGGAAAGCGGCCTAACGGCGGCGCCACTCCATGGCCACCATGGAAGGCGTGAAACCGAGCTGGCCGAAGAACGCGGCTTCGGAGGAGCGTGCGGCGCGCAGCGCCCAGGTGATGTCGGGATCGTTGCCCATGACATGACGCAGCAGCGCGCGGCCGATGCCACGGCGACGGTGCTGGGGCGCCACGGCGACCATCGAAACATAGCCGTTCGAGATATCGTCGCAGAGCGCGCGGGCAAAGCCGATGACCTCGCTGTTCTCCACGGCCACCGCCACCCGCTGGGAGTTGGCGATCAGTTGCGCGAACCGTTCGGGGTTGTTGACCTGTTCCCAACCGTTGGCAACCAGCAGCTGTCTGGCGGCCTCGATTTCCTCGGGCAACGGGTTACGAACTTCCATCGACGATTCCTCCTGCGTGATACCGGCTACCGGCATTTCGCCATCCGACCCCGACGAAAGTAGGGCATGGATGCGCGCCAGCCATTGACGCACGGGGCACGTCGTGCCAGTGCCGCGCAATTTGGCGACAGAGTGTAGCGAAGCGGATGCGGCGGCGTCAAACAACTTTGTCCGCCTTTTGGCCGCTCTTTATCCACCGAATGCGGCGGCGCGCACGGTTCGGACGCGCACGCGAGACACCTGACAGGCGTCGGAAGCTGGCGGTATGATGGCTGCCATGAATGCCCCGATCTTCTCTTCCGCCCATCCGGCCGATCAGCTGGCCGAGTTCAACGATGCCGACAGCGCGTTGGCACGCATTCGCGAGATCTACGACAGTTCCGT
This sequence comes from Cupriavidus sp. SW-Y-13, assembly GCF_009793345.1. Lineage (NCBI taxonomy): Bacteria > Pseudomonadati > Pseudomonadota > Betaproteobacteria > Burkholderiales > Burkholderiaceae > Cupriavidus > Cupriavidus sp. SW-Y-13. The sequence continues at coordinate 2,161,580 of NZ_WHLX01000002.1, read as the reverse complement.
GGCGGCGGTGCGGGCACGCTTCGATGCCTTCGCCCACGGCAAGCCGCTGCCGTCCGCCGCGCACGCCTGCTATCCCTACCTCGGCATCTCGGTCAATCTGGAAACGATGGTCACCGACAGCCGGCCTTCCTGGGGTACGGTGGCGTACCCCGGCGTCTATGGCACCACGGTGACGCGTCCCGACCTGCTGTGCGACTACTACCGAGACCAGATCGAGCGCCTGATGCGCTATCACCGCGTGCCGGTGGTGGTGGGGCTATCCCGGCAGCCCATCCCGCTGCCGTTCGTGATCGAGGCCTCGACCACGGACATCAGCTACACCCAGGCGCGCGAGCTGGAGGCATCCTTCGTGCTGCCCGAGCTGAGCCGCATCGACGATTCGATTGCCAACGGCACGTACGAGCCTACGCCGGGCGAGGCCTGGCCGCTGTCACTGTTCTCCGCCGAGCGCGTGGATCTGGCGCTGCAGCGGCTGTACCACTACACGGGCACCGCGCCGCAACACTTCCAGCGTTTCGTGCTGTTCACAAACTACCAGCGCTACGTCGACGAGTTCGTCGCACTGGGCCGGGGCCTGATGGCCGACGGCGGTGGCGATGGCTACGTGAGGTTCGTCGAGCCCGGCGATATCGTGCAGGAACTGGGCGCCGCGGAGCCCGAGGAAGCCACGCGCCCACGTGCCCTGCCGCAGATGCCCGCTTACCATCTGGTGCGCGAAGATGGGCTGGGCGTGACGCTCGTGAATATCGGAGTGGGTCCGTCTAACGCCAAGACCATGACGGATCATCTCGCGGTCCTGCGTCCCCACTGCTGGCTCATGGTGGGCCACTGCGGCGGGTTGCGACGCTCGCAGCAGCTTGGCGACTACGTGCTGGCCCACGCCTACGTGCGCGACGATCATGTGCTCGACCACGACCTGCCGCCATGGGTCCCAGTGCCGCCGATTGCCGAAATCCAGGTAGCGCTACAGGAAGCGGTGGCACGCGTGACGGGTTTGTCGGGCACGGAAATGAAGACGCGTATGCGGACCGGCACCGTGGTATCGACCGACGACCGCAACTGGGAACTGAAATCGAAGGCGCTCTATGCCCGGTTCAACCAGTCACGGGCCATCGCCATCGATATGGAAAGCGCGGCGGTGGCGGCCAACGGCTTCCGCCTGCGGGTGCCGTACGGCACGTTGCTGTGTGTTTCGGACAAGCCGCTGCACGGCGAGCTGAAACTGCGCGGCATGGCCAACGCCTTCTATCGGCAGCGGGTCAGTCAGCATATGACCATCGGCCTGGAAGCGATCCGCATCCTGCGCGAGAACGGCGTCGAACAACTGCATTCGCGCAAACTGCGCAGCTTCGACGAACCGGCGTTCCGCTAAAGGATCGCGCAACTCCGCCTTTCTTTACCGCCTCCCCAGAAATAAAAAAGCGCGCGGGATTGCCGCGCGCAGGGAGGCGGAGAGGGCGCCGGATAGACAACCCTTCCAGGTGCTGCAAAGGTACAAGCGAGGAGAATCAGAAGCGGTAGCCGACGCCCGCGCTGAACAGCCACGGATCGAGGTTGACGGTCGAGACCTTGGTCGAGCCAGAGTAGACGTTGCTGGAGATCCAGACCTTCTTGGCGTCCACGTTCAGGAACCAGTTCTTGTTGATCTTGTAGTCCATGCCGATCTGCAGCGCAGGGCCCACACTCCAGCGGTCGAGGCCCAGCGTGCCACCTGCCAGGTCCGCGCCGTAGATGCGGGTCACGTTGACGCCGGCACCGACGTACGGACGGAACGTGCCGTTCGGCAGGAAGTGATATTGCAGCAGCAGGCTCGGCGGCAGATGCTTGAACGTGCCGATCTTCGCGCCATCGAGGCTCACGTTCTGCTTCTGCGGGTACGTCAGCACAAGTTCGGCGGCGATGTGCGGCACGATGAAGTACGTGATGTCGACTTCCGGAATCCACTTGTTGTTGACGTGGATGCGGTCCGAGGCGCCCACGCCGCCGACCGGGTCCGACTTGTTCGACATGTCCAGGTAGGTGCCGCGCAGGCGGACCATCCAGTTGCTCTGGCCTTCATCGGCGGCAAAGGCGGGTGCGGACAGCGTGCCGATGGTGGCGGCAGCGAGCGCCATGCAGATCGAGGAAGCGACAGTCTTGCGGCGGGGAGTGGTGATAGTAGTCATGGGGTCTGGGCACTTAACATCGAAAAAGTGCGACCAGTGTGTCCGCTGCCAATCCGTCGGACTTTGACCCAAAACAATTGGTGTGCAGCCGATAGGTCCGGGGCGCGTATGCGTCGCCAACACGCGACACCGCCCGCTCATTCAATCGTCAGGGGCTTGCGCTTGTGCCCCGATGCTTCTATTTACATGCGGTTTTATTCGTGGCGTCCGCCGACGCCCACCCGTACGCTGTGCGCACGTGGTTTGTGCACCGCGCATGTCGTGGGCGTCCGCAAGGACGTCTTTGCTGGTGTGCCCTGTGGGGGCAGGGCACACCGTTTTTCTCATGACGTTATCGGATTCTTCCGAGTCCGATTCCTGGTCTGCAGAGAGACTGCGCCCCGTCAGGCGGCCTTCGCCTGCCCGCCGTCACGCGCAGCGAGGTGTCGGTTGACGCCGGAGATCACCGCCTTCAGCGATGCCGTGACGATGCTGGTATCCACGCCTGCGCCGAACCCCGTCGGCGAATCGCCCACGCGTACTTCCACATAGCAGGCCGCATTGGCGTTGGCGCCGGTGGTCATGGCGTGCTCGTGATAGTCCATCACGCGCACCGCGATCCCCAGGCCGCGCGAGAAGGCATCCACGGCCGCATCGATCGGGCCGTTGCCCGCGCCGCGCACGCGTACGGGCTGGCCGTCGCGTACCAGCTCCATCTCGATCTCCACGCTGTCGCCGTTCGATACCATGCGATGCGAGACGTGGCGAATCGGCGCATCCACATCGAGGTATTCGCGGCGGAACAGCGCGTAGAGATCCTCGGCGCTGGCCTCCAGGCCGGTCTCGTCGGTCATGACCTGCACCGCGCGGCTGAACTCGATCTGCAGCCGGCGCGGCATGAAGATGCCATGCACCTGTTCCAGCAGATACGCCATGCCGCCCTTGCCCGACTGGCTGTTCACGCGGATCACCGCGTCGTAGCTGCGGCCGAGATCGGCCGGGTCGATAGGGAGGTAGGGCACTTCCCAGATCGCGTCGGGCTTCTGCTGCGCAAAGCCCTTGCGGATGGCGTCCTGGTGCGAGCCGGAGAATGCCGTAAAGACGAGGTCGCCAACATACGGATGACGCGGATGCACGGGCAGCTGGTTGCAATGCTCCACGCACTGCCTGACTTCGTCGATATCGGAAAAATCCAGTTCGGGATCCACGCCCTGCGTGTAGAGGTTCAGCCCCAGCGTGACGAGGTCCACGTTGCCGGTGCGCTCGCCGTTGCCGAAGAGGCAGCCTTCCACGCGGTCCGCGCCAGCCATCACGGCCAGTTCTGCCGCAGCGACGGCGGTGCCCCGGTCATTGTGTGGATGAACCGACAGCACGATGTGTTCGCGGCGCGCAAGCTTGCGGTGCATCCATTCGATCTGGTCCGCAAAGATATTGGGCGTGCTGCATTCCACCGTGGTCGGCAGGTTCAGGATCATCGGACGCGTGGCGTCGGGTTGCCACACTGCCGAGACCGCATCGGAAACTTCCAGCGAGAAATCGAGTTCTGCGAGGCTGAAGGTCTCCGGGGAGTATTCGTACGACCATGCTGTGCCGGGCATCGCATCGGTCAGTTCGCGGATCAGGCGGGTGCCGGCCACGGCCACCTCCTTGATCTCCTCGCGCGAGGCATTGAAGACGATGCGACGCCAGGCCGGTGCGATGGGGTTGTACAGATGGACGGTAGCGCGTTTGGCGCCGCGCACCGATTCCACGGTGCGGCGGATCAGGTCTTCGCGGGCCTGCGTGAGTACGACGATGGTGACGTCGTCCGGAATGCGATTCTCCTCGATCAGCATGCGCACAAAGTCAAAATCTGTCTGCGATGCGGACGGGAACGCGACTTCGATTTCCTTGATGCCAACCTTGACCAGTTGCTCGAAGAAGCGGAGCTTGCGCTCGCCATTCATCGGCTCGATCAGTGCCTGGTTGCCATCGCGCAGATCGGTGCTCATCCAGCGCGGCGCACGCGTGATCTGGCGCGACGGCCAGGTGCGGTCAGGCAAATCGACAACGGTGGCGGGACGGTATTTGGTGCTGGGGTTGCGCAACATGGGCATGAGTGTTCTCCCTCGCTAAGGAAGTTGGGACGAGACGGACCGTCGTGCGGACGTCTCAAGTCAAACGGAAAAAGAGGCTGAGGGCTGCCGAGCTTGCCACGGGCTCTAGGCCCGGCAACCGATCGGTAGGTCTAGCAGTAGCGAGGAAGCGCCCAGCAGGCCGGCAACGCGCGCGCGCACGGCGACATCGATGCGCAGGGCATCGGCGGCGTGGCGGAGGTTGAGGGCGATTGCGTGCATTCGGGCTGAAAGCGGGGGCTGAGGAAATCGACGTCCGCGTGTGGCAGACGACTGACGCAGAGTAGTGCAAAACCCGTAGTGCCGTCAACGGGGGTGCATTCCTCGACCAGCTCGCCAGCAGTGTCGAACAGGCTCGCAGTCGCCCACATCGGGTTCTCACGCACGAACGTTCGGCTTACCCCGAACGGATGATTTCCCCCCGTTTTGTACGCTGCCGCTCAGTCCTCTGGCCGGTACATCGCGCGGACCATCGCGCCTAGATTGATTATCAGGTGGAACGGGACCGATAACGACGAAGGGGACAAATCATGCGTACACGCACGTGGACGAGCTGGCTCGCCTGCATGGCAACGGCAATGATGTTGGCAGCTTGCGGCGGAGGTGGGGGCGGCGGATCGGGCAGCGGTGCCGCCGCGCCGACGGACACGGGTGGCAGCGGTGGCGGCGGTGGTGGTACCACCACGCCGGTTGCCAAGTCCTACACGCTGGTGATGAACCAGACCTCGGGCCAGGTTAGCGTGGGCAATTCGATCACGCTGGCGGCGTCGGTGGTCGACGACCTCGGCAACGACGTGACAGGTTCCACAAGCTTTGTCTGGTCGAGCTCGAACGGCGCTGTGGCGGCCGTGGCCAATGGCACGGTGCCAGGCAGCGTCCTGGTGACGGGCATTGCCACGGGCACCGCGTCGATCAATGTGGTGGCTACCGTGACGGGCGCTGGCGGCGCTACCACGACGTTGCCGCTCACCACGGCGACGATCACCGTCGTGGCACCGGGCGTGAAAACCTACAGCCTGGCACTGCCGTATCCGGTGTTGTCGATGACCAACGGCCAGGTGCTGCCGGTGACGGCCTCGCTGATCGACAGCGACGGCGCGGATCGCTCGTCGGCCGGCATCGGCTGGACGTGGCGCAGCAGCACGGCAGCGGTGACGGTAACAGGCGCGGCCAACGTCGGTACGTTGACCGGCGTGAACAGTAGCGACAATGCGGCGCAATCGGTGGTCAGCGTCCAGGTGACCACGCCCGATGGCAACACGCTGACCGGCGCTTTCCTGGTGTCGGTGTTCAAGACCACCGTGCAGACGTACCGGCTGGTGCTGTCGCAGTACGGCCAGCAGATCAACGCGCTGAACGTGCTCAACGGCTATCCGCAGCAGTACAACTCGCAGGTGGTGCGCAACGACAATACGGATTCCACGGCGGACTTCACCGGCCTGTGGACCATCACCACCACCTCGCCCTCGCTGGCAGCGCTGATCAACGGCACCACGCACGTCACCACGGTGACCACGAGCCGGCCGAACGGGTCGCTGCCGCTGCAGAGTGTGCTCTCGGAAATGGCTAGCAGCCTGACGCTGTCCGCCAAGCCACGCGCCTCGCTGCTGGTCACCGAGACCCCGAAGTGGGCACTGGTCTATGACGGCCCGAACCCCCTGGTGGTGCCGGGCGGCGGCATCCCGGTGGCGGCACACGTCATGGAGCGTGGCATCGACAACGGCATCATGAACTGCAATGGCACCTGGGCCTGGAGCGTGGTGAGCGGCCCGGTTACGCTGACGCCGGCATTGACGGACAACTCGCGCAACATCGTGCCGACTGGCTCAGGACCGTTCATGCTCAAGGCCACCTGCACGGCCGGCACCGACACGCCGGTCTCGCTGATGATTCCGGGGACTGCGCAGTAGTTGGGTTCTGCCCTCCTAGTCTGGCTCCCCTCTCCCACACCGTGGGAGAGGGGCGAAACCCAACGCGATAAAATGCGTACCCGTTTCTGCGTGCCGGATTTTCTCGGCGATCCAAACCAAAACGGCGACCCCGAGGTCGCCGTTCTTGTTTTCCGTTTGGATATCGGATCAGGTCTTTCGTACGAAACGTATGACCTGTTCGTCACTAGCCTTGCCGCCGGCCGATGAACCCGAGCCGCCCGAGGTATTCGAGCCGCACGTATTGCATCCGCTGCTCGTCTCGCATCCGGATGCGCAGCCCGCCGCCTGCGTGGGCGAGAGCCGGCGGGCCAGCCAGCCGCGCCAGCCCGGTGCCGACGCGCCCCCTAGTGCCGCGGCCAGGCTGGCCTTGGTGCGCTCGCGCGTGCGGGGCATGTATCGGCCCGCCACATGCAGGGCACAGGCCAGCACGATCAGGGGGACCACGATGGTTTCAAAGGCGTGATAGAGCGTCATGGCCGTTTGACCCGGTTGCGTGTTGCCAGTTTCCGTCGATTTAGCTGAATGCCAGCGCCACGCGGTACGTGACGAACGAGGCAAAGTAGGCCAGTCCGGTCAGATAGGCGGCCGAGACGGCCATCACCTTCCAGGAGTTGGTCTCGCGCTTGATCACGGCCAGCGTGGAGATGCATTGCGGGGCGAATACGTACCACGCCAGCAGCGACAGCGCCGTGGCCAGCGACCATTGCGCGGCGATCATCGGGGCCAGTTGAACGGACACGACCTCGTCGCTACCTGACAGCGCATATACCGTCGCCAGCGCGCCAACTGCCACTTCGCGTGCAGCCAGTCCCGGCACCAGTGCAATACAGATCTGCCAGTTGAAGCCGATCGGCGCGAACACATACTCCAGCGCACGGCCGATCATGCCGGCGAAGCTGTAGTCGATCGCAGGCTGGGTGGCGCCGTCCGGCGGCGACGGGAACGTGGCCAGGAACCACAGCAGAACCGTCAGCGTCAGGATCACCTTGCCCACGCGCGACAGGAAGATCCGGGCGCGCTCCCACAGGCCGATGGCGATATCGCGCGGATTCGGCACGCGGTACGACGGCAACTCCATCAGCAGCGGATGGTCGGTGCGGTCGCGGCGGAACCACTTGAGCACGTAGGCCACCACCAGCGCGCTGACGATACCGGCCACGTACAGGGCGAACAGGACCAGACCCTGCAGGTTGAACAGGCCGGCCACGGTGCGTTCCGGAATGAAGGCGCCGATCAGCAGCGCGTACACCGGCAGCCGCGCCGAGCAGGTCATCAGCGGCGCCACGAGGATCGTGGTCAGGCGGTCGCGCGGGTCCTGGATCGTGCGCGTGGCCATGATGCCGGGGATCGCGCAGGCGAAGCTTGACAGTAGCGGAATGAACGAGCGGCCCGACAGGCCGGCTCCCATCATCAGGCGGTCCAGCAGGAACGCGGCGCGCGGCAGGTAGCCCGACTCTTCCAGCGTGAGGATGAACAGGAAGAGGATCAGAATCTGCGGCAGGAACACGATCACGCTGCCCAGGCCCGCGATCATGCCGTCCACGAGCAGGCTCTTGAGCATGCCGTCGGGCATCATCGCGCCCACGACTTCGCCCAGCCAGTGCACACCGCCCTCGATACCGTCCATCATCGGCTCGGCCCACGAGAACACGGCCTGGAACATGAAGAACAGCAGCACGGCCAGGATGACGAGGCCGAACACGGGATGCAGGACCACACGGTCCACCGCATCGTCGATGCGTGCGGTGCGCGCGGGCATCGTCACGGCGGCGTCCAGCAGGCGCTTCACCTCGGCGTGGGTGTCGAGTTCGGACACGCTATCGAGAGGTTGGGCGGGCAGGGCCGGCGGCAGCGTTTCGTCGAACAGCCCCACCAGCGCGGCGGCGCCGTCGCGTTTGACCGCGACGGTCTGCACCACAGGCACGCCCAGCGCCTGAGACAGCGCTTCGCGGTCGATCAGGATGCCACGGCGTGCGGCGGAGTCGCTCATGTTGAGCACCACCACCATGGGCAGGCCCAGGCGGCGCAGTTCGAGCACGAACCGCAGGTGCAGGCGCAGGTTGGTGGCATCCACCACCGAGACCAGCAGGTCCGGACGCGGCTCGTCGGCCCGCTGGCCCATGCAGACCTCACGGGTGATGGCTTCGTCGAGGCTGGCGGAATGCAAGCTGTAGGCGCCCGGCAGGTCAAGGATGCGGACGGTGCGGCCGGCCGGCGACGTGAAGAAGCCTTCCTTGCGCTCCACCGTGACGCCAGCGTAGTTGGCTACCTTCTGGCGGCTACCGGTCAGGCGGTTGAACAGTGCGGTCTTGCCGCAATTGGGGTTGCCGACCAGCGCAATGCGCAGGGCGGACGAATTCGGAGCTGCTGACATGATGGGCGAGAGATCCTGGCGGCGGACGGGCTGTGCAGGTGATCGGACGGTCTGGCGTTTCGGGCGTTCGGGCGGTCAGGCGATGCGCTGGGCCGCGTCGGAAGCTTCCTGGCTGGCAGGGGCGATGCTGGAGACCGAGGCGCTGGCCACTTCCACCGTAATGCGCGCGGCTTCGATACGGCGCAGGGCAAACCGGGTGTAGCCCACCTGGGCCACCATCGGGTCCTTGCCGAAAGGACCGAAGGCGATGATCTGCACGGTTTCGCCCGGTACGAATCCCAGATCGCGCAGACGTCGCGCCACGGGATCGTTCGGGGTGGTGTCATCCACCGATTTCACTGTGGCGACAGTTCGCCGGGGCAATTCAGACAACCGCATTGTGGGGTTCCAGTCCAGAGGGGGCGGAAGTGACCGCCGCACGCAGAGGAAAAAACAGGGGAATCCTGTTGCGCAGGTAAATAAAAATCGTTCTCGATTGTATAGCATCCGTACGATTTCCGCGCCGAAAGCCGTTCGTAAGCCATCCCTTGCGCGCAGATGACAGAAATTTCATGTTCGAACGGTGGTGGCAGGATGAATGGAACAAGAAACATCCAAACGGGTGGATTCCCATCGTCCGATGCACTAATCGGCACGCTCCGGCCCGCGATCCTTCCGAATACCACATTTGTGGTATTGGTCCGCCGTACCGGCCGGAATAAGCTACCAGCACGCTGAACACCCCGTTCCACGCGTACTTCACAGCCACTGGCCTTTGGGCCGGTGGCTTTTTTCTTTGGTCGGCCATTCTAGTGCCCGGGATGCCCGGCGGCCACCTGGATCGTGGCGACGAAATGATCGCGCGCAGGGTGGTCAGGTGTCTTTTTCCACACACAAAAGACTTCAGACGGCACCGTGGCCTCACGCAGGGGCCGGAATGCCGCCCCGGCCATGCCCGAGCGTTCCATTGCAGCCGGGACCAATGCCACGCCCATGCCCTGCGAGACGAGGGAGACCACCGAGAGCCAGTGCCGCACCTCGTGCCGGATGCGCGGAGAGAAGCCGTGCGCGGCACACATGTCGAAAATGCGGGTGTAGTAGTCAGGCGACGCCTTGCGCGAGAACAGCACGAACGGTTCGCCGCGCAGCTCCGCGAACGCCACGGTATCCTGCGCGGCCAGCGGATGATCGGCAGGCATGCAGCAGACAAACGGCTCGGTATGGGCCAGTGTGGCAGCCAGTTCGTCGGGTACACGGCTGGTGTGGACGAAGCCCGCGTCGAGTTCGCCATGCAGCAGCGCGTCGATCTGCTCCTGCGAGTTGAGTTCCGTCAGCGCCACGTGGATGCCGGGGTAGCGCGCCTGGAAATCCTGGAGCCACTGCGGCAGCCCGCGATACAACATCGACCCCACAAAGCCGATGCGTAGCCTGCCCACCGCCCCCGCCTCGATCTCGCGTGCCAGTAGCCGGGCCGACTCCGCCTGCGCAAGCAAGGCCGACGCCGATTCCCGAAATGCCCGCCCCGCCGCCGTGAGCCGCACGCCCCGGCTGTCGCGCTCGAATAGCCGGGCGCCCACCGACGCCTCCAGTTGCTGGATGTTCAGCGACAGCGGGGGCTGGGAGATCGATAGCCGCCGGGCGGCGCGTCCGAAGTGCAGTTCCTCGGCCAGCACGAGGAAATAGCGGAGGTGGCGGAATTCCATGGTGATATGAATTTTGTATGGATCAAGCCAATTTTAGAATTGGACGCGAATCGTTGCCGATCGAATAATGGTCCCAAACCATCCCGCCCGCTGCGTTAGAAAGCATTCGTCGAACGCGTTCTGCAGGGCAGGGACCTTCCGGAGACGATATTCATGACCAGCGCCGCCCCTGCCGTCGCCCCTGCCGCCGTTCTCGCTGTCCCCGAAGCGGCGCACCCCGTACCGGATCGCCACGGCGCCAGCCTGTTCACCGCCGACCCTGACCTGCGCGCGCTGCTGCCGCTCTACCTGCCCGCAGATCTGTTCAACCACCTGCTGCCGCATCTGGAGCGCATGGGTGCGCTGGCCGGTGGCGTGCTCGACACGCTGGCCAACGAAGCGGACCACGCGCCGCCGACCCTCTCTCACCGCACACGTAGCGGCATGGATGCGCAGCAGATCCACAAGCATCCGTCGTATATCGAGCTGGAGCGTGTGGCGTTTGCCGAGTTCGGGCTGGCCGCGGCATCGCATCGTGGCGGCGTGCTGGGCTGGGACAAGCCGATGCCGCCCGCAGCCAAGTACGCGCTGACGTACCTCTTCGTGCAGGCGGAGTTCGGCCTGTGCTGCCCGCTGTCGATGACCGATTCGCTGACGCGCACCCTGCGCAAGTTCGGCGATCCTGAACTCGTTGAGCGCTTCCTGCCGAACCTCACCACGCAGGTGTTCGACGATCTGTATCAGGGCGCGATGTTCATGACCGAGCAGGGCGCCGGCTCCGATGTTGCGGCCACCGCCACGCGCGCCATCCGCGATCCGCAGGCCGAAGGCGGCTGGCGACTGGTGGGCGACAAGTGGTTCTGCTCGAATCCCGACGCGGCACTCGCCATGGTGCTGGCGCGCATGGAAGAAGCCGATGGGTCGAGCGTCGATGGCATCAAGGGCGTGTCGCTGTTTCTGCTGCCGCGTACGTTGACCGATGGCAGTACGAACCACTATCGCATCATCCGTCTCAAGGACAAGCTCGGCACGCGATCGATGGCCAGCGGCGAAATCCGTCTCGAAGGTGCGCACGCGCATCTGGTGGGCGAGCCGGGCCGGGGCTTTGTGCAGATGGCCGACATGATCAACAACTCGCGGTTGTCGAACGGTGTGCGCGCGGCGGGGCTGATGCGTCGTGCGCTGACCGAAGGCCAGTTCATCGCTCGCGAGCGTCGCGCGTTCGGCAAGCGGCTTACTGACATGCCGCTGATGCGCCGCCAGTTGCTCAAGCTCACGCTGCCCACCGAGCAGGCGCGCACGATGGTGTTCCAGACCGCCGAGGCATTGCGCCGTGCCGATGCAGGCGAAGCCGATGCGTATCCGCTGATGCGCATCCTGACGCCGCTGATCAAGTTCCGCGCGTGCCGCGATGCGCGCAAGGTGACCGGCGATGCGATGGAAATCCGCGGCGGCTGCGGTTATATCGAGGAATGGAGCGATCCGCGACTCGTGCGTGACGCGCACCTCGGGTCGATCTGGGAAGGCACGAGCAATATCGTCGCACTCGACGTGCTGCGCGCGATTCGCCGCGAAGGCTCGCTGCCCGTGCTGCAGGCCCATCTGGCCACGCTGCTGAAGGACACCCCGCTTCATGCCGAAGCACGCGCCACATTCGAACGCGCCATCGCCAATGCTGCCGCACTGGCATCGCGTGCTGCCGATGCGGGCGCCGATGGCGACGTGCTCGCGCGGCAGGCAGGGTCGGCGCTCTATCACGTGACCAGCGCCGTGGCCATGGCGTGGGAAGCAGGACGTATTGGCTCGGCACGCCGCATGCGGCTGGCGCAACTGGTGCTCGTGCATCGCGTGCTGCCGCAAGATCCGTTGACCGGTGGCACAGAGCCTGACTGGCTGGCCGATACCGTGGCACCGCCCGCCGATGGCGCGGTGCGCGCAGCGGAGCGCGTCGACCAGATCAACGTGTTCTGACATTCCGCACGCAATACCCAATAACTAGATTCATCCGGAGACAACCATGCCCCAATGGCACCGCCGCGCGGCGCTCGCCGCGCTTGCCGCCTGCGCGTTCTGCGCAACCGTCACGCCTGCTTTTGCACAAAAGGATTTTCCGAGCAAGCCGATCATGCTCGTGGTGACCTACCCACCCGGTGGTCCCACCGATGCGATGGCCCGCACGCTGGCCGCCGCACTGAAAAACAGTCTGGGCCAGCCGGTGATCGTGGAGAACCGTGCAGGCGCTGGCGGCAACATCGGCGCAGAGATGGTGGCGCGCGCGGAGCCGGATGGCTACACGCTGATGTTCGGCACGTCCGCGCCGCTCGCGATCAACGTGAGCCTGTATCGCAAGATCAACTACGACCCGGTGAAGAGCTTTGCGCCGGTCATCCAGATCGGCCAGTTGCCCAACGTGCTGGTGGTCAACGCGAACGTGCCCGCGAAGAACGTGCAGGAACTGATCGCGTATGGCAAGGCGCATCCGGGCAAGCTGACGTATGCATCGTCGGGGAATGGCGCGTCGTCGCATCTGGCAGGCGTGCTGTTCAACAACCTGGCCGGCACGGACTTCCAGCATGTGCCATACAAGGGCACGGGTCCGGCGCTGAACGATCTGCTCGGCGGACAGGTCAGCATGACGTTCACCGATGTACTGACCGCGCTGCCGTTCATCAAGAGCGGCAAGGTGCGTGCGTTGGGCGTGACCACCAAGGGCCGCTCGCAGGCATTGCCCGATGTGCCCACCGTTGCCGAGCAGGGTGTTGCCGGCTTCGATGTTTCGGTATTCTTTGGCGTGGTGGCACCGGCGGGCACGCCTGCACAAGTGATCGGCAAGCTCAACCACGCGTTTGCCGATGCCCTGCAACAGCCCGAAGTCCGCAAGACATTGCTGGCGCAGGGGCTGGAACTGGCGCCGTCCACATCGCCCGAGCAGCTTGGCACGTTCGTGAAATCGGAAGTGAGCAAGTGGCGGGGCGTGGTGCAGAAATCCGGTGCACAGCTCGACTGATGCATCGCTAAAAAATACAAGGAAGAGACATGACGCCATCCCGTACCGGCGCGCTGGCCGGCATCCGCGTAGTCGATCTGTCGCGCATCCTGGGCGGTCCGTTCTGCGGACAGATCCTGGGCGATCACGGCGCCGACGTGCTCAAGATCGAACCGCCGCAGGGCGATGACACGCGCACCTGGGGGCCGCCGTTCCGCGATGGCGTGGCGTCCTACTATTTCGGGCTGAACCGCAACAAGCGCGTGATGAAGCTCGACCTCACCGCCGATGCTGATCGCGAAGTGTTGATGGCGTTGCTGGCCGAAGCCGATGTGCTCGTCGAGAACTTCAAGACCGGCACGATGGAGAAGTGGGGTATCGGCTTCGATGCGTTGTCGCAGCGCTTTCCGCGCCTGGTGCATTGCCGCGTGTCGGGCTTCGGCGCCGATGGTCCGCTTGGAGGTTTGCCCGGCTACGACGCAGCGATTCAGGCGATGGCCGGCATCATGAGCATCAACGGCGAACCCGATGGCGAACCGTTGCGTGTGGGACTGCCGGTGGTCGATATGGTCACGGGTCTCAACGCAGCACTTGGCGTGCTGCTGGCACTGCAAGAGCGCGAGCGCAGCGGACGCGGACAGTTCGTCGAAGCCGCGCTCTATGACTCGGGTTTGTCGCTGCTGCATCCGCACGCGGCCAACTGGTTCATGAGCGGCAAGGCGCCGGGCCGTACCGGCAACGCGCATCCGAACATCTATCCGTACGACACCGTGGCGACGGCCACCGATCCGGTCTTCCTGGCAGTAGGCAACGATCGCCAGTTCCGCCTCCTTTGCGCACATATCGGCGTGCCCGAACTGGCCGACGACGAACGCTTTGCCACGGCAGGTGCCCGTTCGGTGAATCGCGCGATGCTGAAAGGCACGCTGGAATCGCAGATGGCGACGTGGGACGGCAAGGCACTGGCCGATGAACTCGCCGCAGCAGGCGTGCCGTGCGCGCCGGTACTATCGGTGCCCGATGCATTGAACCATCCGCACACCGCGCATCGCGAGATGGTGGTGGAGATGGAAGGCGGCTACAAGGGACTGGGTGCGCCGATCAAACTGAGCCGGACACCGGCGACGTACCGGTATGCGCCGTTGACGGAAGGTAATGAGTTTTTGCCGAGGGCGGCGGCGAATGACTAACTAGTTGCTGTTGGTTTGCTCCCCTCTCCCGCTTGCGGGAGAGGGGCGGGGGAGAGGGCCAGCCGTTCAAATTGCGACTATGTCGGCAAGCAGAACCTCCCGCCCTCTCCCCCAACCCCTCTCCCGCCATGCGGGAGAGGGGAGCTGATTTACCCCGGAATCATCCCCGTCAACCAATACGCCTGCACCATCGTGATCACCCCGACGATGAACGCAAACAGCAGGCTGTGCTTCACCGTGAAGCGGAACAGTTCCGACTCCTTGCCCACCAACCCCGTGGCCGCGCAAGCCACGGCAATCGATTGCGGCGAGATCATCTTGCCGGTGACGCCGCCCGTGGTGTTGGCTGCAACAAGCAGCGTGTCCGAGACGCCGATCTGATGCGCGGTGGTGTGTTGCAGCGAGCAGAACAGCGCGTTTGAAGACGTATCGGAGCCGGTCAGGAACACACCGAGCCAGCCCAGCAGCGGCGAGAAGAACGGGAAGGCCGCGCCCGTGCCGGCCAACAGCAGCGCCAGCGTCGAAGACATTCCCGAGTAATTCGCGACGAATGCAAACGCCAGCACCAGTCCAATCGAGAGAATCGGGCGGCGCAGTTCGAGCAGCGTTTCGTAGAACGTGGTGATGGCGTCGCGTGGCTTCATGCGCAGCAGGATCACCGAGATGATCGACGTCAGCAGGATCGCGGTGCCCACCGCCGACAGCAGATCGAGCTTCATCACGGCTTCGTAAGGCTTGGGCGAAGCGACGATCGGTGCGGTCTTGATGACGAGCTGATCGAGCATCGGCACCTTGAACTTCAGCACCGTGCCGGCCAGCGCGCCGTTGGCGGCGAACAGTGCCTTGAAGGACGGCAGGCTCCACACCGTAACGATGGCGGTCAGGATGCCGAACGGCGCCCAGGCGCGCACGGTCTGCCCGAACGTGTACGGCGACGCCTTGCGTTGCGACGGTGTCCCCATGCCTCCACTCATTCCGCCACCCATGCCAGCCATCGCAATCGTGCCGCCCGCACCGACGGAACCGCCAGCCGTTTGCGATGCCGAACGCGGTTGCCAGATACGCAGGAACGCGGCCAGCGAAATCAGGCTCACCAGTGCAGAGGTGATGTCCGGCAGTTCCGGCCCGATATGGTTCGACGTGAAGTATTGCGTCACGGCAAAGCTGCCACCCACCACGAACGCAGCGGGCCACGTCTCGCGCACGCCTTTCCACCCATCCATCATGAAAACGAGCCAGAACGGCACAGCCAGCGAGAGCAGTGGCAACTGACGGCCTGCCATCGCGCCGATATGCATCGGATCGATCCCGGTCACCTGTCCCGCGACGATGATCGGAATACCCATCGCGCCGAACGCCACGGGTGCCGTGTTCGCAATCAGGCAAAGGCCGGCAGCGTAGAGCGGATTGAAACCCAGGCCGACGAGCAGCGCAGCCGTGATCGCCACCGGCGCGCCGAAGCCTGCCGCACCTTCGAGAAACGCGCCGAATGCAAAGCCGATCAGCAGCATCTGCAGTCGCTGGTCATCGGTGATCGACAGCACCGATGCGCGGATGACATCGAACTGGCCGGTCTTGACGACGATCTTGTAGAGGAACACTGCGGTGATGATGATCCACGCAATCGGCCACAGACCGTACGCAAAGCCGAAACCGGCGGCGGCCAGCGCCTGCGGTGCGGGCATGCCATAGGCGAGGATCGCCACGGCCAGTGCCAACGCCAGCGTGATGGCGGCGGCCACATGGCCCTTCATGCGCAGGATGGCCAGCGCGACAAAGAAGAAGATGATGGGGATGGCCGCCGCGAGCGCGGACAGCCACAGGCTGCCGAGCGGCGTATAGATCTGGGTCCAGGCTTGCACTGGTGGTCTCCTTGGTGGTGTGTCGGTTCTTTGAACTCTTGTGCGGCGGCTGCGCGCGTGGCGTGCCGCTACTCGGGTTGGTCGCGTTCGGCCAGCAGATCCGAGAGGCTCTTTGGCGCGGGCGTGAGCGGCTTGCGATGCTGCGTCCATCCCATCTGCGCAGACGGCGTCAGCGCGCGCAGGCGCGTGGCGGCCCAGCGGAACACGCGATACGCAGCAGGATGCGCGAATGCGCCGCTCCAGAAGCGCCAGACCAGATGCTCGCGTCGGCTGAACTTCGCGCCTTGTCCCTTCAGCGGATGCGGCACGGCCTCGTCGGGATTGCGATTCGATTCGGTGCGTAGGCGCACCAGCAATTGCGGAATCGGAATGCGCACGGGGCACACTTCGCCGCATGCGCCGCACAGGCTCGATGCCGTGGCGAGATCCGCCGTGGCGTCGAGACCCAGCAGATGCGGCGAGATGATCTTGCCGATAGGGCCTGGATACGTGGTGCCGTAAGCGTGGCCGCCAATGCGCGTATAGACCGGGCAATGATTCATGCACGCGCCGCAGCGGATGCATTGCAGCGTGGCGCGCAACTGCGCGTCGGCATACGCCTGGCTGCGACCGTTATCGAGCAGCACGAGGTGCACTTCACGCGGGCCATCCTGCTCGCCCGGTTTGCGCGGGCTGGAGATCAGGTTGAAGTACGTGGTGATCGGCTGGCCCGTAGCGGAACGCGTCAGCAGGCTCGAGAGCGGCACGATGTGGGCAAGCTTCGCTACAACCTTTTCCATGCCCATCACGGCCACATGTACATTGGGCACCGTGGTGGAGAGCCGGCCATTGCCCTCGTTTTCCACGAGCCACAGCGTGCCCGTATCGGCAGCGGCGAAGTTGACACCTGACAGGCCGATATCGGCTTGCACAAATGCCTGCCGCAGTGCGCGGCGACCCGTCTGGATCAGGTCGTCAACGTCTTCGGTGTAGGGCGTGTCGGGGATGTTCTGCTCGAACAGCGCGGCGATATCGGCCTTGGTCTTGTGGATCGCCGGCATCACGATATGCGATGGCTTTTCGCCAGCCATCTGCACGATGTACTCGCCCATGTCCGACTCGATGCAGTCGATGCCACGCTCGGCGAGGTAATGGTTCAGCTCCATTTCCTCGCTGGCCATCGACTTGCCTTTGATCACGCGTTTCGCGGCGTGCCGCTGGGCAATACCGTGGATGATCGCGTTTGCTTCCTCGGCAGTCTCGGCCCAATGCACTTGCACGCCAGCGCGCGTGAGGTTGGTTTCGAGTTGCGTCAGCAGGTCAGGCAGATTGGCGAGCGCGTGCTGGCGAATGGCTTCACCGAGATCGCGCAGGTGTTCGAGTTCATCGCCATCGGGAAACTGTACGGCGCGCTTCTGCTGCAGGAAGTCCATCGCACCGCGAAAGCTCTTGCGCAGCTTGGGATCGTCGAGCGCTTCGCGAGCGCGTGCGCGGAAATCGGCCGAAGGCACGAAGTGCAGGGTTTGCTGGCTCATTGCGCAGCCTCCGGTTGCAGGGAGACATCGACGTCGTTGACGATCACCACCCATAGCTGGCGCGGACCATGTGCGCCGTAGGCCAGCGTCTGCTGGATATCGGAAGTCTTCGACGGGCCGGAAATCATCACCAGATTGGTCGGCAACCCAGCGCCCCAGTCTTCTGCGCGCACCGCGCTATGCAGGTCGGGATGCAGCGTGGAGGCATACACCAGCGCAATGTGAATCGGCGGCACAAGAGACATCGTGCGCGGCGAGCCACTGTCGGGCGTCACGATGAGCGTGCCGGTAGCGGCCAGTCCGGAACGTGCGACGGTGAAGCCTGCATCGATGGTGTCGAACAGTTCGGCTTTCCACGTATCGATGGGGCAGTCGAAGGTCACGGCGGATGTGCTTGCGGGCAGCGCGGCTACCAGTGCTGCACCTTCGGGTCGCTGTGTGTCGAGCAACAGGCGGCGCACGCCAGCGTCAGCGAGACGTTGCGCAACGCGCGCGGGCCAGCTTGTGGCATCGGCACAGATCACATCCGCATGCGAGGCCGTGAGCGCGGCCTGCATCGACACCATCA
Organism: Cupriavidus sp. SW-Y-13; assembly: GCF_009793345.1. NCBI lineage: Bacteria > Pseudomonadati > Pseudomonadota > Betaproteobacteria > Burkholderiales > Burkholderiaceae > Cupriavidus > Cupriavidus sp. SW-Y-13. The sequence goes on along the minus strand of NZ_WHLX01000002.1, from coordinate 2,143,236 downwards.
TCGTGGAAAGGGAGGGTCGCTCGCCGCGACGCGTATCGAAGTGCTGATCGATGCGACGATCAAGCGCGGCGGTATCGGCGGCCAGCGATTGGCCCGATGTCGGCACGGCAGCCCGCAGGCGGCCGAGCATGCGTTCGCGTGCGCTCATCGCGGTCATGCGGCACCTCCGGTCCGGCGCCACAGGAACGACGCCAGATGCTCCACGGGCAGCGGTGCGCCAGCATGCGCGGCGGCGTGGCCGATGTTGAGCAGGCAGCCGCAATCGGCGGAGACCAGCCGGTCGCAACCGGTGGCGCAGGCGGAGGCCACCTTGTCGCGCACCATCGCGCCGGAGATATCGGCGTGCTTGAGCGAGAACGTGCCGCCAAAGCCGCAGCATTCGGATTCGCGCTCGTGCTCCATGCGCGTCACGCCGGGCAGTGCATCGACCAGCGCCACGCCATGCACACGCGTCTCCATTTCTCGCCGCGCCGCGCAGGAGGTGTGCAGCACCACGCGCTCGTGATCGCCAGCGGGCAGATCGTCGAAGCGCACATGCAGCACGTTGAGCAGGAATTCGGCAAGTTCGTAGGTGCGGCTGGCGATGTCGCTGGCCAGTGCAGCCGTCTCGGGATCCTCCGCGAATAGCGTGGGCCAGTGGTGACGCATCATGCCGCCGCACGAGCCGGAGGGCACGATGATCGGCCATGGCTCGCGGAACAGGTCGAGCTGCGCGCGCGCTACCTTGCGCGCTTGCTCGGGATTGCCACTGCTGTAGGCCGGCTGGCCGCAGCAACTCTGGCCGCGCGGGAAGTGGACGGTCAGCCCTTCGCGCTCCAGCAGGCGCACGGCGTCGAGGCCGGCTTGCGGGACGAACAGGTCGACGAGACAGGTGCCGAACAGATACACCTGCGACGGGGCGGTTGTGGGGTATTGCCTGGATTGCATTGTCTGCCTCCGGATGGCGCCGCTGCGCATTCCGGTCTGGGGCGGGCGCGGCAACATTTTTGAGCGCATAATTCCCGCTCTCGCGCCGGAGTACAAATTGGTTGGGCCAATTTTGTCTTGACGCGTTGGCAGACAGAAAGGAAGGAGCGATGGGAGGGGTGCGCAACCGCGTGGAAGACATCATGCGCAGGATGGAGACCGCGTTGCTGGACGGCACGTGGCCGGTCAACGCGCGCCTGCCTGCGGAGCGTCTGCTGGCGGAGCAATATGGTGTATCGCGCAACACCATCCGCGAGGCCATTCAGCGCCTGGCGGCGCGGGGCCTGCTGCAAAGCCGACGCGGGGCGGGTGTGTACGTGACCGATCAGTTGCGCACGGGTATCGCGTCGCCCTGGGGCCAGTTGGTAGCCGACCATCCTGCGCTGCGTGACGACATCCTCGAATTCCGGCGCGTGCTGGAGGGCGCGACGGCGTACTTCGCCGCGCTGCGCGCGGACGCGTCGGACCTCAAACGTATACGGGGGTTGATGAGGGCGCTGGAGACATCGCGCGCGGACGACGACAAGGCCGCCGAGGCCGATGCCGATGCAAAACTGCACGACGCCATTGCGCTGGCTTCACACAACACGATGTTCCTGCACCTGCACACCAGCGTGATCGGCATGTTGCGGGAGCACATCACCATCAATGGCACTGGATTGCGCGAATCGGATGCCGATTCATCGGACCTGCTGCTGCTTCAGCACCGCACGCTGTGCGACGCCATCCTGTCACGCCGGCCCGAAGAAGCCCGCACGGCGATGCAGACTCATATCGATTTCGTGCGTAGTCGCGTGGAAAGCGACCAATCGTAACGAGATTGGTCGTACCAATTTCTGCGTACGACATCCCTATGGAATCAACGAGTTAACAAATCGCCGTTGCGGCTATACCAGCTCGGCGTTCACCAGTTCGCGCTTCAGGTAGGCGTAGAAGATGGGGCCGGCGATCACGCCCGGGATGCCGTAGATCGTTTCCATCACCAGCATCACGGTCAGCAGTTCCCACGCGGCGGCCTGTATACGCGCGCCGATGATCCGCGCATTCAGGAAGTATTCGAGCTTGTGGATGACCACGAGGTAAAGCAGCGAGACGATGGCGATCGGCAGCGACACCGACAGCGACGCAATCACAATGGCCGTATTCGAGATCAGGTTGCCCAGCACCGGCAGCAGCCCGGCCACGAACGTGATGACGACCAGCGTCTTCGACAGCGGCAGGTGCTGGCCGAACAACGGCATCACGATCAGCAGGTAGGCCGCGGTCAGCGACGTATTGATCAGCGAGATCTGGATCTGCGCAAAGATGAACTGCGCAAACGATTGCTGCAGCGTGCGCGCGCGGTCGATGAGCGCCGCCGCCAGCGGGCGACGGTTGGGTCGGGCGATGGCGCGGTAGAGCGCCACCATCGCGCCAATGACCAGGCCCAGCACGATATGCAGCAGCGTGCGCAGGATGTCGGTGCCCAGCTTCTGTGCCATCTGCGCGTGGGCGCGCAGCGCGGAGATCAACGTGGTGCCCAGTTCCTCCACGCCATTCGGGAGGTAATCACTGATCCAGGCCGGCAACTGCGCGCGAGACTGGTCGATGATGTCGGCGGCGTGGTCGAGCAGCCGGTTGATGGTGGCGCTGTCGATGTCGAGGAAGCGGATCAACGCCCAGATCCCCCCGGTCAGCGCCAGCAGGATGATGGCTGACAAAATGGCTACGGCAATGGCGTCCCGGCGCGAATGCGTCAGGCGGGGGGCCAGCACATCGACGAGCGAATACAGCAGCAGGCCCGACAGCAGCGCAGCCACCAGATTGGCCTGCATCACCAGCAGCAGCGCGCCAGCCACAACAAGGTAGGAAGCGACCGTGACGGTGAACCAACGCCTCGGCGGGGCGGCGGAGAAGGAGGGGGCGCCTGTTTCAAGGCGGTCTTGCGGATGTTCTGGATCCAGCCGGGACATGTTTTCGCTGAGGTTCTTGCTGAAAGCGTTGCGCAGAAGGGAAAAGGGTACGGCAGGCGCTGATTGTCGATGTGGCGCGTAACAATGGCAAGTCAGTATGACCGGACAACTGCCGGCCTGCCCGGCGGCAGCGCTCGGGCGCGAACCTTGCATCGCCTCGTCGCCTATATTGGAAAGAAGTGCAACGGACGGCGCAAACCAGCCGGGAGACCGACCGCCATGGCATTTACCCACACCGTCGGCGCCCGCCGGCACGTCTTTGCCGACCTCCGCACGTTGCTGGCGCGCGCCAGCCCGGCCCGCTCGGGTGACGCGCTGGCTGGCGTGGCGGCAGGCAGCGAGGAGGAGCGCATGGCTGCGCGCATGGCGTTGGCGGAGATGCCGCTCGTGCAGTGCCTGAACGAAGCCGTGGTGCCGTATGAGGACGACGAGGTCACGCGACTGATCGTCGACAGCCACGACCCCACGGCGTTTGCCGAACTGGCCAGCCTGACCGTGGGCGATTTCCGCGACTGGCTGCTGCGCCACGAGACCGATACCGCCACGCTCGCTCGCGTAGCGCCCGGCATCACGCCGGAGATGGCCGCCGCCGTCAGCAAGCTGATGCGCAACCAGGACTTGATTGCGGTGGCGCGCAAATGCCGCGTCGTCACGCGCTTGCGCAACACCATTGGTCTGCCGGGCCGACTCTCGGTGCGATTGCAACCCAACCATCCGACCGATGACCCGCGCGGCATCGCCGCTTCCATCGTCGATGGGTTGTTGTATGGCTGTGGCGATGCCACCATCGGCATCAACCCCGCCAGCGACAACCTCGGTGCCATCGTTGCGCTACTCAAACTGGTCGACGATATTCGCGAACGGTACGCGGTGCCCACGCAGTCGTGCGTGCTCACGCATGTCACCAACACGCTGCGTGCCATCGGGCAGGGTGCGCCCGTGGACCTCGTCTTCCAGTCCGTGGCCGGCAGTCAGGCGGCCAACGAGGCTTTCGGGATCTCGCTGGCCTTGCTCGACGAGGCGCGCCAGGCGGCGTTGTCGCTGCGGCGCGGCACGGTCGGGCACAACGTCATGTATTTCGAAACAGGGCAGGGCAGTGCGCTATCGGCCAACGCGCATCACGGCGTGGATCAGCAGACGATGGAGGCACGCGCCTATGCCGTGGCGCGCCGATTCGAACCGCTGCTTGTGAATACCGTGGTGGGTTTCATCGGCCCTGAGTATCTCTACGACGGCAAGCAGATCATCCGCGCGGGGCTCGAAGACCATTTCTGCGGCAAGTTGATGGGCGTGCCGATGGGTTGCGATGTCTGCTACACGAATCACGCCGAGGCGGATCAGGACGACATGGATAACCTGCTGACGCTGTTCGGCGTGGCGGGTATCAACTTCATCATGGGCGTGCCGGGCGCCGACGACATCATGCTGAACTACCAGAGCACGGCGTTCCATGACGCGCTTTACCTGCGCGAGACGATGGGTTTGCGTCCAGCGCCGGAATTCGAGACGTGGCTGCAACACATGGGCATCCTCGACGACGCAGGGCGTCTGCTGGAACCCGCCGCGCGGCAGCCACTGCTGGCGATGGCGGCATCGATCTGATCCCTTTGAAGCCAGGAGACTGTAATGCCTGACACGCCAGCGGATATCACGACCGCCGACCCGTGGAGCCGCCTGCGCCGGTTCACGCGCGCCCGGGTGGGTATCGGACGCACGGGCCATGCGCAGACCACGGACGCCGTGCTTGCCTTCGGCCTGGCCCATGCCCAGGCGCGCGATGCGGTGCATCTGCCGCTCGATGTCCGTGCGATGGATGCCGCATTGCGCGAGGCCGGGCAGGACGTGCTGCAGGTGCATAGCGCTGCGCCGGATCGCGAAACGTATCTGCGGCGGCCCGATCTAGGACGGCGACTTGACGATGCCGGGGCCGCAGCCTTGCAGCCGGGCACGCCGCCATTCGACGTGGTGTTCGTGATTGCCGATGGTCTGTCTGCGCTGGCCGCGCAGCGGCATGGCGTGCCGATGTTGCAGGCGGTGCTTGCAAGATTGAGGCAATGGCACATCGGCCCGGTGGTGGTGGCACAACAGGCGCGCGTGGCGCTGGGCGATGACATCGGCGAACGCATGCGCGCGCGGCAAGTGGTGATGCTCATTGGCGAGCGGCCTGGACTCAGTTCGCCGGATAGCCTCGGCATCTACCTGACCTACGATCCGCGCGTGGGACGCACCGATGCGCAGCGCAACTGCATCTCGAACGTGCGACCGGAAGGGCTGCCGTACGCGCAGGCGGCTGACCGGCTGGTCTTCCTGCTGCGCGGTGCGGTGGCGCTGGGTCGCTCGGGCGTGGATCTGAAAGACGACAGCGCCGCTGTGGGGGCGGCGCTGCCGGATGGGGGGTAGCGTGACGCGGGATCGACGGCCCTACATCATGACGTGCGAGAAGCGGCCGCGTTGCGCGTCGCCCATCAACGTCATGAACTGATCGCGCGCCATGTGCACCAGTTCCATGTGATCGCCCGCCTCGAACCAGACTTCGGGTTCGTCGAACAGGCTTTCGTCCACATAGGTCTGCATGCCGTACGACATGCCGCACGGCGGGATCGCGCCAAGCTCGCAATCCTTAAAGACTTCGCGGATGTCGTCTTCATGTGCCAGCACGAGATCTCGGCCCGAAAGGTCGCGAATGGCCATCATCTGCAGATGATGATTCGAGGGGATCACGGCAGTCACGTAACCGCTCTCGTCTTCAAGCAGCAGGGTTTTCGCGAGCCGGTGGCCGGGAACGTGGGCAGCCTGTGCAGTGGCCATGCTGCTGAGGCTGTAAGGGTGATGCACGATATCGAACTGGCTGTTCATCCGGCTGAGCCGGCCGGCCAGCGTGCCTGCCATTGCCATGATTCGCCTTCCTTCGGCGCACCGCGCCGTCTAGTCCTCGGTGCTCTCACTATAGGCATTGGCGCCGCGGACGCGAGGCCAGATTGCCTGCAACTCCGTCTTCAGGAAGGTCAGCAGATAGCGCGTTGCCATGGTCTGGTAGCGGTTGGGCATCGTCAGCATGAACAGCTTGCTGCCGAAGACGCTGATGCGATAGTGGTCGAGCAACGGCACCAGCGTGCCAGTCTCCAGGTCACCCGCCACGGCATAAAGCGGAAAGATGCCGATGCCGAGGCCGCTGACCACGGCATCCTTCAGGAACGCGAAGTTCTCGGAACTGAGCGTCGGATCGAGCACCACCTGCTCGCGTTCGCCGCCATTGTTGCGACCGCTTTCAACGCGCACGCCCGCAATCTTGAGCTTCTGCCCGATCGGCGAGGCGCAGACGATGGCATGCGTGGTCAGATCGGCCAGTAGCGCGGGTTGCGTGCGCCCCTCCAGATAGGACGGTGCGGCGCAGACCACCCAGTCCACCGTGCCGATCTCGGTCGCCACCACGGAGTCCGGCGGCGTGGAGATGATGCGCAGCGCCACCTCCACATCCTCGGAGACCAGGTTGTGGATGCGGTTGTCGAAGACCACATCGAGCACGATGTCGGGATAGCGCTGCTTGAACTGCACCAGTAGCGGCGAGAGCATCGCATGACCCAACCCCGTGGGTACGGACAATCGCACATGGCCCTGCAGGCTCTTGCCCATGCTGCTGATGAGCGCATTCGCGGCGGCCACCTCGCCCAGGATGTTGCGCCCATGCTCGTAGAGCCCGGCACCCACCGGCGTGGGTTCCACATGACGCGTGGTCCGGCGCAGCAACTGCACCCCAAGCTCCTCTTCCAGCGCCTTCAGGTGATAGCTGACATTGGCACGCGTCATCTTGAGCTTGCGCGCAGCGGCGCTGAGATTCCCGGCGTCGACAATATCGACGAACAGGCGCAGGGCATTGAGATCCATGAGGCGGACGCGGCGGGTTGCGGGGCTGGAAAAGAGTAAGGGGCCCGAAGGCCCCTTAGTTTGCCATGGAGTTCACGGTTGGCTGTTGGATGGATCGAGGCTTTGTGCCCGAGTTCGGGCAGCTTCGGTATATCGCTCGACAGCATCAGCGTCGTTTGCCTGATAAGCAACGTTTTCATCCATCTGGCTGCCATCAAGGCCGGGCAGTGCGATGATCTGTGACAACCAGTCGTCTCTGGACGACATCGGCGAAATCAACGGCCTGAAATATTCATCGAGTGCACCTTGGTCCGGTGTCCTGATCTCGGCCGTCAAAGCCCGCAAGTACTCATTCTTGCGCGTCAGCTGCCAGGCGATCGAGAATCCCGCGCGTGCGCAGAGCGCGGTATGTACCAGCAGCATCGTACGGCCATTGCCATCGAGAAACGGATGGCCCCAGGCAAACGCTCCCATGACTGCACCTGGCTTCAGCCGAATGGTCCGGGTATCGTTGCCCATGCGCAGTCCCCATTCCACTGCCTGGCGGCTGCGTTCCGCAACTTCGAACTGCACATCGCCTTTCTCGACGAGGCGGCCCACGTCCAGCATGTGGCGGTCCTGTCCGGCCCAAGGGTAAAAGTCCTGGAAGAGAATCGCGTGCACTTCAAGGAAATGCTCGTATGCCAGTGGGCCGTTATGATTGCTCAGGCGATCCAGCGCTTCCTCAAGGTTGGCCTCGAAGAATGCATGCTCCTGAACCTTGATCTCGTCGGGGTCCTTGAGTCCTTCAAAATTTCTGAGATAACCCGCAGTCTCGAAATCACTGAACGGGTCGAACATGCTTGCGCTCACGCATATGGTTCGTCATCAGCCGTGCCATCTGGCGACCGCTGATCAACTGCTGCTTCTTGAGCGTCACCAGGAGCTTTTCGGTGGCATCGAGCGCCACGTCGTCGCCGGCCGCCCGGGTGACGGCCTCGGACCAGTCGTCCACACCTGAGCGGGAGAACTCGATGTGGTGAGCGCGGGCGAATTCGAGAACGTATTCGCTGACGTGTTCCACCGGCAGTGCATCAAGCTCTGCGGGAAGCGTCTTTGGAGCCCGAAGTTGTCCCATTGCGGATCGAGGGAGTTGAGAAACAGGTCCAAATTATAGGGTTTGGTCCTGTCGGTCAATCGCCGCAAAAACAAACGGCCCGCCTGAAAGGCGGGCCGTGATGCGATGCGTAGAACTGGCGCAGGGCCAGGTCTCAATGCTCGTGATGCAGATACTTCGCCTGGCGCGGCAGACGCAGGCTGACCAGGAAGGCCAGGACCATCATGCCGGTGACGTACCAGTAGAACGTGTTTTCGTGGCCGATGGACTTCAGGCCCAGTGCCACGTATTCGGCGGTGCCGCCGAAGATGGCGTTGGCCACGGCGTAGGCCAGGCCCACGCCCAGCGCACGCACTTCGGGCGGGAACATCTCGGCTTTCACGATGCCGCTGATCGACGTGTAGAAGCTGACGATAGCCAGCGCGATGCAGATCAGCAGGCCGGCCAGTTCGGGGCTCGACACGGTCTTGAGTGCGGTCAGGATCGGCACCGTGGCCAGTGCGCCCAGTGCACCGAACAGCAGCATGTTGTTGCGGCGGCCGATGCGGTCCGACAACGCGCCGAAGATCGGCTGCATGCACATGTAGAGGAAGAGGCAGCCTGTCATCACGTAGCTCGTGGTCTTGATCGGCATGCCCGCCGTGTTGACCAGGAACTTCTGCATGTACGTGGTGAACGTGTAGAAGATCAGGGAGCCGCCTGCCGTATAGCCGAGCACCGTGAAGAACGCGGCCTTGTGGTGACGGAACAGTTCGGTCACGCTGCCGGCTTCCTTGCTGTTGCGTTGTTGGGCCGTGCTGGTCTCATGCAGCGTGCGGCGCAGCAGCAGGGCCACAACTGCCGTGATGGCGCCTACCACGAACGGAATGCGCCAGCCCCAGGCCTTCAGGTCTGCTTCGGTCAGCAATTGTTCCAGGATCACCACGACCAGCACGGCCAGCAACTGGCCGCCGATCAGCGTCACATACTGGAACGACGAGAAGAAACCACGCCGACCCTTGAGCGCCACTTCGCTCATGTAGGTGGCGGTGGTGCCGTACTCCCCGCCCACGGACAAGCCTTGCAGCAGACGCGCCGCCAGCAGCAGTGCCGGTGCCCAGTTGCCGATGGCGGCATACGTGGGCAGGCACGCAATCAGCAGCGAGCCGAAGCACATCATGATCACGGAGATCAGCATCGAGTTCTTGCGGCCGTTGCGGTCGGCGATGCGGCCAAACAGCCAGCCGCCGATCGGACGCATCAGGAAGCCGGCCGCGAAGACGCCGGCGGTGTTCAGCAACTGTGCGGTCGGGTCGGCCTTCGGAAAGAACGACGGCGCAAAGTAGATCGCGCAGAACGCGTAGATATAGAAGTCGAACCACTCGACCAGATTGCCTGACGACGCGGCGACGATCGCGAAGACGCGTTTTCTGGTTTCTTCAGCGGTGGGTGGCGAGCCGACGTTGGCGGGAGAGGCGATGTCTGTCATAGGTGCTTGTGGTCTTGGCGGCGTGCTGGCACCGCTGAATGGGAACTGGGCGAGGGTGCGTGTCCGGCATGGAATCCGGCGGGGGACGCATCCCGGGATGCCCGTTTGCGTGGTTAGCCTATCGTGGAATCCGCCGATCGCCCATGGGGGCAGCGTCTGACTCCGGAGAGACCTCCAGCATAGCCCTTGCCAGTAGCGGGTTTGCAGGGGATTGTTCCGCCAGGTGGAAAGAGTTTCCTATTGCGCCGTGCGTCGACGAAAAATTTCACTGGTCTGCATAACGTCATGCGGTTAGCTTGCACGGTGCCGCGGGCTGCGCAATGATGCAGAGCGATTCTGCATGGCGAGCCTTTCAATCTCCTTGTTCCATGATTCCGGTCCGATTTTTTCTTTTCCCATTGCTGCTGGCGCCGGCGCTTGTCTGCGCCGAGCCCGATCTCGTGCAATGCGATCGCGTCCATCAGGCAAGCCTGCGCACTGCCTCCGAAGCAGACTTGCTGGAGATGCGTTGCCGCGCACGCCGGATTTCGTACGAAGCCCCGCGCCTGAAAGGTGTGACGCAGAAATTCAAGGACGATCTGGTGTTTGCCTGCCTCGACCAGGCCGATGCCATCGAGCATCAGTTGCGCGTGATGTTCGGCTATACGCGGGAAGCGCTGGCACGCCGCAAATGTGACGAATAGACAGTCCGAAGAGTATTGTCAAATATTCCTGTCGGTTCTGTCCAAGTTGGCGAGGATTGTCAAAATTATTGGCCGGCGTAGTATGGGCGGCCATTGCAGGTGTACTGACTTATCCGGAGATTTGCCATGGCCCTCGACGCCGAATCCTTTTCGTTGCTGCGCGCTTCCGTGCAGCGTTTCATCGATGAACGCCTGAAGCCCGCCGAAGACACGCTCGAGGAAATCGACGATGTGCCGGCCGACATCGTGGCCGACATGAAGGAAATGGGTTTGTTCGGGATCTCGATTCCGGAGGAATACGGTGGCATCGGCCTGTCGATGTCGCAGGAATGCGATGTGGTCTATGACCTCGGTCACACGGCATTTGCGTTCCGCTCGGTGTTCGGCACGAACGTCGGCATCGGTTCGCAGGGCATCCTGATGGACGGTACCGAGGAACAGAAGCAGAACTACCTGCCGAAGATCGCCAGCGGCGAACTGGTCATCTCGTTTGCGCTGACCGAACCGAATGCCGGTTCCGACGCCGCCTCGCTGCAAACCCGCGCCGAACTCGACGGCGATCACTACATCATCAACGGCACCAAGCGCTTCATCACGAATGCCCCGCGCGCGGGTGCGTTCACGCTGATGGCCCGCACGGGCGGCCAGGGCGCATCGGGTATCTCGTCGTTCATCATTCCGGCCGATACGCCGGGCATCTCGCTGGGCAAACCCGACAAGAAGATGGGCCAGCGCGGCACCAAGACCTGCGACGTGGTGCTGGAGAACGTGCGCGTGCCCGCCGCCAACATCATCGGCGGCGTGCCGGGCGTGGGCTTCAAGACGGCCATGAAGGTGCTGGACCGCGGTCGCCTGCATATCTCGGCGCTGGCATGCGGCATGGCGCACCGCCTGATTACCGATGCCGTCGAATACGCGAAGGAACGCAAGCAGTTCGGCAAGCCCATCGGCGATTTCCAGTTGATCCAGGCGATGCTGGCCGACAGCCAGGCCGAACTGTACGCGGGTCTGTCGATGGTGCGCGACTGCGCGCAGCGCTACGACGCCAAGCCGGCCGGCAAGAGCGATCCGGAAGTCAGCATGCTGGCGTCCTGCACGAAGATGTTCTGTACGGAAATGGTGGGTCGCGTCGCCGACCGTGCCGTGCAGATCCACGGCGGTGCCGGCTACATCGCCGAATACAAGGCCGAACGGTTCTATCGTGACGTGCGCCTGCTGCGCCTGTACGAGGGCACCACCCAGATCCAGCAACTGATCATCGCCAAGCAACTGCTGCGCGACTGATTTCGGGGCGGGCGCCGTCCGGCGTCCCGGTTAGCTAGCCCGGGCACATCGGGGCAGGGCACAAGAGGCAGGAGACAGGATGAGCAATATCCAGGTAACGGCTCCGCAAGGGCTGGTCGCTGCAAATAGTGATGCCGTGCATCGCCTGCGCGCCGTCGTGGCGACGTATCGCACGACGGTCCAGGCATACACGCTGGTGGTGTCGGCCGACGAACTGATCGCGCTCACGAACGGGCCGGAGCCTGCGCATTCGGCGCGCGACTATCGCGCCCAGGCCCATCTGGATCGACTGCGCGATACGGTGCGCGAGTCCGGCCTGGCGTTGCCCAGTGCGATTGTCGTGGCGGTGTCAGGGGGCCGCATGCGATGCGAATGCGACCATCTCTATGCGCTGGAACTGCGCCCCGGCTCCGGTGACAGCCTGATCGTGCTGGACGGCCACGAGCGGCTCGCCGCGCTGGCCGCATCCGGGCGAGGCGACATCAAGACCCTGGTTACCGCCGTGCTGTGTGCAACGTCGATCGATGGCACCGACCATGCGTCGTCGGCTGCCACCGAGGCCGGCTGCGCGGTCATGCATACGTCGGCAGCAGCGCGTTGGGCCGGTGCCACGCGGGTCTGGCAGTAATCCCCGATTCAGGACCAGATACTGTCGGCCTCGCGCAGCAGGTGACCAGCCAGGATGTAGTCACCCAGGCGGGTCGCCTTGGCTTCGAGTTGTTCCAGTTCGTGATCGGCCAGCAGCCCGAGATCGAACTGGCAATAGAGATTCCGCTGCCGGAATGTGGTCTTGGGTTTGCCAAGGCCTGCCAGCAGGGCGTCGCGGGAACGGACAGCCACGCTTTCCTGTCCGCGATACTGCACCTTGATGCCGCGCTTGTCTCCAAGCCGGCCGAGCTCCACGGCATCCTGCCATCCCGTTTCGTAATCCAGCTCAAGCGCAAACACTCGATTCGCATCCAGAAGCCTCAGCGCTTCTGCCTTGCTGCCAGCTCGTTCGATGGACATCCAAACCTCTAGTCTGAAAAACACTGTATGAATATACAGTGTTCGGTGGCGCGTCTCAAGGCTGACGTAACGTCTCCCGCGCTCAAGGATTGCCCGGCGCTCCGGCTTCGGTAGCCGGGGCGCCGCCGCCCGACGCGGCGGGTGCGGCAGAAGCGCCCGCGGCATTGCCGGGCGCCGCGCCGAAATCTCCGGCAAAGGCTTGCGACAGCGTCGCAGACCCCAGGTAGCGACGGATGGCGTCGTTGACTGCCCTAGGCGTGGCGGTGCGGATCCGCATTTCGATCTCGGCGGTGTGCGCCATCGTGCGGCCCAGATAAGCCTGGTTAGCCAGAGCGCCGGCGAGTGCACCGTCGCGTGTGCGGCTGATCTTGCCTTGCTCCAGCAAGCCGTTGGACGCTTCCGATAGTTCTTCCGCCGTAATGCCCTCTCGTACGAATCGCGCCATTTCCTCGTCCACGGCCTTGCGCAGGCGGGGAAGGTTTTGCGGCGCATACATGGCCCAGAGTCCGAAGCGTCCCGCACGGTCCAGCGCGCCAATGTTGATCGAACTCGATACACCGTAGCTGATGCCATCGCGTTGGCGCAGGCGGTCAGCCAGACGGCTGCGCATGCCGGTGCCGCCGAGCACGCGGCTGGCGATCAGCATCAGGGGGTAGTCGGGGGAATCGCTGACCAGGTCGATAGGTTGCGACGCGGCGAACACGGCGTTTGCCTTGCCTGCTGTCTGGAGCGTGAACTGCGAGGCCGGAATGTCGATGAAGGGACGATCCACACGTTCGAAAGGCACCTGCGCGCGCCAGTCACCAAACAGCAATGCGGCCTGGCGCGAGGCATCCGCCGCATCGAAATCGCCAACGATGGCCAATTGCGCGTGTTCGGCACCGTAGTACTTTGCGTGGAAATCGCGCAGGTCATCGAGCGTCACCGCGCGCAGTTCGGCCAGGCTCTCGTCGAAGGTTGGCGTGTAGCGCGGATCGCCCAGACGATAGGGGTTGCCGTGCCGGCCCAGCACGATGGGCGCCAGCGAACCCGGCTGGCTGCGCTGGCTCTCGATGCCGGCGATGCTGCTGGCGCGCAGCGTTTCCAGCTCGTTGCCGGGGAAGGTGGGCATGCGCAGCACCGTCCGCAACAATGCCATGAGGTCCGGCAGGTACTCGCGGCGCGTCTCGAAACGCACGGTCACCCGCTCGGCGCTGCCAGACACCGACACATTGGCTTTCAGTGCCTCGAAGCGATCGGCGATCTGCTGACGGGCGAACCCGCCCGCGCCGCGATCGAGCATGGCCGCCGTCATCGCTCCTGTCGATACCTTGCCCTGTAGCGTCTCCAGGCTGCCGATGCGCAGGATCAACGTGCCGTGGACCGCGCCACCCCGCGTGGGCTTGGGTAGCAGGGCCAGTTGCATGCCGTTTGGCAGCGTCTCGCGCAGCGTGTGGGCGTCGATGTTGGCGGGCGCGGGGTCGAAAGCCGCCACCGCCGCAGCGGCCGGCTTGCCGGCGTAACCCTGCGTCAGCGCGGCCACGTCCGGCGAAGCGGGAATGGAAGCGAGTTGCGGCCGGTCACCGGGAATGAACTCGCCGACCGTGCGATTGGCGGGCCGGAAGTAGTTCTCGGCCACGCGCTGCACATCGGCAAGCGTGGTGGATTCCACGCGGTCGCGCGCGATGAAGAACAGACGCCAGTCGCCCTTGGCAATGGCGCCGGACAATGCAATGCCATAGGCGGCTGGATCATTCAGCGTCTTCTCGAATGCGTTGCGCAGGCGAACGCGTGCGCGTTCCAGTTCTTCCTGCGTGACCGGCTGCGTTGCGAGACTTTCCACGGTGGCGACCAGGGCGTCGCGCACCGGTTCGATGGGACGATCCTTGCTGGTGCCTGCGGCAAATCCGATCACGCCGGGGTCCTTCATCGTCGTGAAGTACGAGCCCTGCCAGGCTGCCTTGCGCGTATCCACGAGCGCGCGCTCCAGGCGGCCTCCCGGGGTATCGGCCAGGATCACCGACAGCAGGTCCAGTGCCGTGCTATCGGCATGGGCGCCGGGTGCCACGTGGTACATGGTCGCCACGATGCGGCTGTCGCCAGAGCGCGTCAGCGTGACCTCGCGCAAACCTTCCTGCGGCGGCTCCACGGTGTACTCGGGCGGCAGCACGCGCGTGGGGCGTGGAATCGGTCCGAACGCCTGCTCGATCCGCGCGAGCGTGCGGGCCGGATCGAACTGGCCGGTCACGACGAGCACGGCGTTGTCGGGCTGGTAATAGCGCCGATAGAACGCCTGCAGGTTCTCGATCCCCACGCGCTCCACATCGCTGCGCGCACCGATCACGGCCTTGCCGTAGTTATGCCAGCGGTAGGCGGCGGCATACATCTGCTGCTGCAGCATCCGCATGGGATTGTTCTCACCGATCTCCATCTCGTTGCGGACCACGCTCATCTCGCTGTCCAGATCGGCTCGCGCCACGAAGCTGTTGACCATGCGGTCGGCTTCCATGCGCAGCGCCCAGTCGAGGTTGTCGTCGCTGGCCGCGAAGGTCTGGAAGTAATTGGTGCGGTCCTGATTGGTCGTGCCGTTGTACTGCATGCCGCGCCGCGCGAACTCGGTGGGAATCGTCCGACCGGGCAGTGAGGGTGTGCCCTTGAACAGCAGATGTTCTAGCAGGTGCGCCATGCCGGTTTCGCCATAGTTCTCGTGGCGGCTGCCCACCAGATACGTCATGTTGACGGTGGTGGTGGGCTGGGCGTCGTCGGGGGCGAGCAGGATGCGCAGGCCGTTGGGCAGGCGGTATTCGGTGATGCCTTCGACGGTTGTCACCGGCGTGGCGCGTGCGACGGGCGCGGCCGCCGCAGCGGTAGACGCCGGCTTCCCGGCAATCTTTGCGGCAGAAACAGGAGCGGCCAGCAGTGCGCAGGCGAGGCCGGCGATGGTGACGATGCGGACAACGGAACAACGACGGACCATGAAAACTCCGAACGCGGCGCCTGACGCCGCAAGTGAGCAGATTCTAGCCGCTGCCGGGTACTGCGGAACGCGGCCCAACGCACTTTCAGAATCGGGGACATTTCGCCCATGATCCAGCGCATGGCGCGGCGCAGGAAGAGCCCGAGGCGAATGTCCGATTCCAGCGCATTCGATCGACACCAAAGGCGTACGATGCACGGCATGGAACTCGATCCCGACACCTGCTACAAGGCCATCGCCTCGCATGACCGGCGCTTTGACGGACGCTTTTTCGTCGGCGTGTCGTCCACGGGCGTGTATTGCCGGCCGATCTGCGCCGTGCGCACGCCCAAACGCGAGAACTGCACGTTCTACGAATCGGCGGCGGCAGCGGAGAAGCATGGCTTCCGGCCGTGCTTGCGCTGCCGGCCCGAACTGGCGCCCGGCCATGGCCTGGCCGACATCTCGGGGCGGCTGGCGCAAGCCGCCGCCACGCTGATCGACGAAGGATTCATGGCCGAGGCGGGCGTGGCGCAACTGTCCGCGCGCATCGGCGTGACCGAGCGGCATTTGCGGCGCCTGTTCGACACCGAGTTCGGCGTGTCCGTGCATGAGTACGCCCAGACGCAAAAGCTGCTGCTGGCCAAGCGGCTGCTGACCGATACCACGCTGCCGGTTACGCAAGTGGCGCTGGCGGCGGGTTTCGGCAGTGTGCGGCGCTTCAATGATGTGCTCAAGGAACGCTACGGGCTGACGCCGCTGGCCATGCGCCGCCGCGCCGCTGACGGCATGGCGGATCGACTGGTGTTCGAACTGGGATACCGTCCGCCGCTGGCATGGGCCGAGTGGCTTGAATTCCTGAATGTGCGAATCGTGGATGGTGTCGAACAGTCGCACGGCGGGGTCTACACGCGGACGATCGCAATCGACGCCGACGGCCAGCGGCATCTGGGCTGGGTGCGGCTCGAACATGTGCCGAAGCGGACTGTGGTGCGCGTGACCTTGTCCGTATCGCTGGCCCGGGTGATTCCACAGGCATTGGGCAAGGTCCGCCGGCTGTGCGATCTGGGATGCCGGCCCGATATCGTCGATGCCCATCTAGGCGACCTCGCGGCCGGCACGCCCGGCATGCGGCTGCCCGGCACGTTCGATGGACTGGAGATTGCCGTGCGGGCCATCATCGGCCAGATCATTTCGGTGGTGCAGGCACGGCGCATCCTCGTGCGGCTGGTGCAGATCGCAGGCGATGCCCTGCCCGAGGACGCGCGGGCGGGCTTGATCTCCGTACCGCACGCCGCCCCATTGACCCACGCCTTTCCCACCGCGCAGGCCCTGGCCGCGTTGCCCGATGCGGACTATCAGGCGGCTGGCGTGGCAATGGGCAAGATCCGCTCGATCCGCGCGCTGGCGCGCAAGGTGGCAGCGGGCGAGATCCGGCTGGACCCGCACGCGGCCCCCGACGATACCGTGGCGCGGCTGCGCGAGATCGAAGGCATTGGCGACTGGACGGCGCAGTACGTGGCAATGCGTGCATTGGGCTGGCCCGATGCATTTCCGGGCACCGACTACGCGTTGCGCAAGGTGCTGGGCGTCAGCACTGTCCGCGCGATGCAGAACATGACCGTGCACTGGGCGCCATGGCGTGCCTATGCGGCAATCCACCTGTGGCACCGATACGAAGTGCTCAAGCAAGGTGGCGCAATCGAACAGGAGGAGCAGGCAGCATGAAACACCACCGCATCATCGACAGCCCCCTGGGCCATATCCTGCTGCGCGCCGAAGCCGGTGCGCTGACGGGCTTGTTCTTCTCGGGCCAGAAATATTATCCCGAGCACTCCGCGCAGGAAGGTGTGGTGTCCGGTGCCGATGCACGCGTGCTGGCGCAGGCCGAGGAGGAACTGCAGGCGTACTTCGACGGATCTCTGCAGGTCTTCACGGTGCCGATCCGGTTCGCCGGCAGCCCGTTCCAGCAAAGGATCTGGCAGGCGCTCTGCGACATCGGCTTTGGCGAGATGTCGACCTACGGGCAGCTTGCGGCGGGCATCGGCCTACCGCCCAGCCATTCGCGGGCCGTGGGCGGCGCGGTGGGGCGCAACCCGCTGTCGGTCATCGTGCCGTGCCATCGCATTGTGGGCGCGTCGGGTGACCTGACCGGTTACGCGGGCGGTGTGGATCGCAAACGTGCGCTGCTGTCGCTGGAAGGCACGCTGCATCGGCCTGCCATGCGCCAGGCTTCGCTCGCCCTTATCCCAGATTGCTGACCCCGAGCGCGACGCCCAGTCCGCACAGCGTCGAGCCGATCAGCCGATCCAGTAACCGCTGACGCCGCAGCATGGCTGTGCGCAACGCGGCTGAACCGAAGGCCCAGGCGACGAGGCTGAACCACGCCCAGTGCGCCACCGACATGAACAGGCCGTAGCCGAATTGCACTGGCAGCGGCGTATGGACGTTCACCACCTGCGTGTAGGTGCTGACCACGAACAACGTGGTCTTCGGGTTCAGCGCATTGGTCAGGAATCCCATGCGCAGCGCCGCCGCGCCGGAGATGGCGGGCGCGGCCGACGTGTCCACCGTCAGCGGCGTCCGGTTGCGCAGCGTCTGGAAGCCGATCCAGATCAGATAGCCCGCCCCCAGCAACTTGATCGCCCCCAGCAGCGCATGGGCATGGGCGATCAGCAGCGTGACACCGAACATCGTGTACGCCACATGCACCTGCACGCCAAGCGCGATACCCAGTGCGCAGAGCAGGCCCGTGCGTCGGCCTGAGATGTAGCTGTTGCGCGTGACCATCGCGAAGTCCGGGCCCGGACTGATGACGGCGAGGATGGTGATCGTGGCAACGGCCAGCAATTCAGTGGAGGGGAGCATTTCAGTCAGTTTTCGTGAGAGATGGTCGAGGTTCAGGCTGGCATTTTGTCTCGCAGAATTGGGTACGCAAAGCGATATATACTCGCCGGATTCCGTGAGAAAAACTGACTGATTGGCATGACTGCGATGCACTGGCTGGGATGGATTCGCTTCTTCGAGGCCGCTGCGCGCCATCAGAACTTCGCGCGGGCCGCCGAGGAACTCCACCTGACGCACGGCGCGATCAGCCGCCAGATTCGCCAACTGGAGGAGGCCCTAGGCGTTGAGCTGTTCGAGCGCCGCAACCGGGCGGTCTTCCTGACGGACGCGGGCCGGACGCTGCACGAGGCGGCCACGCAGTCCATGGAGTTGCTGGCCACCACCGTGGAAAAGATTCGTGCGCCTGCCCCGGCTGCCGCGCTGGTGCTGTCCTGCGAGCCCACCATCGCCATGCGCTGGCTGATTCCCCGCCTCGGCGGATTCTCCGCTGCGCATCCGGATATCCCGCTACATCTGATGGCAGCGGGCGGGTCGGTGGATTTCGCCACCAGCGGCATCGATGTTGCACTGCGGCGTAACGATTTCCCCTTCGATCCCCGCTGGCATACGCGCGAATTGCTGCCGGAAAAAGTGGGGCCGGTCTGTCGTCCGGATCAGGCGGATGTCCCGCCCGCCCAGATGGTCAGGTTGCACACGCGCACGCGGCCTGACGCCTGGCAGCGCTGGGCGCGGAGTGCCGAGGGGCACCTCGCACAGCCGAACCGGTTGAACGACGTCTGGTACGAGCACTTTTACCTGAGCCTGCAGGCTGCCGCCGCAGGCCAGGGCTGGGCGGTGGCGTCCGAGCTGATGGTGACCGACGAACTGGCCGATGGGCGGCTGGTGGCGCCGGCTGGCTTCGTGGCCGATGGCTCGGCCTATCATCTGATTTCGCCAGTACCATTTGCCCGCGATGCCCGCCGCCGGGCGTTGCTCGAATGGCTGCGTGGCGAGCTTGCCGTCTAGCCTTGCACGTAGTGGTTTTTCGGCGCGGAAAGCGTAGCGGAAGCTACCCCTCGGAAGTCTGTCGCTAAAGTTGCGTATTATTTTGCCGAAGGCCTTCCCATGAGCTTGCGCCTCTAAGAGGGCGCGCTTACCATGCGGCGCTGGCCGCCCGACCCTATATCAGCGAGTTGCGTCGTTCACCCCAATCCAGGTCGCCGGCGACGTAACCACCATTTGAAGTGCGTATTTCCATGAGTCTTCAAGATCCCCGCGGGCCGCAGGCAGGCCAATTCCCATCCCAGGCCGAGGGCGAGCCGGACGATCATGGCTCGACGCATTCGGACGAGCGCTATCGGCTGACGCACAGCTCGCAGATCGGCACCGTGCTGCGCGACATGGCCTGGCAGAAGTGCCTGCTGAACGTGCGTTCCAGGAAGGGGTCGGAAATCGTGACGTCGATCCTGCACGTGGACCCGGCCAACCGGACCTTCATCTTCGACTGGTGCCGCGTCGATGGCGACCGCCAGGCGCTGATGTCGTCAGAGCAGAACGCGTTTTCGGGTCTGCTGCGCGGGGTGCCGGTGAATTTCACCATCGGCGCTCCCGGTGCCACGCGCTTCGAAGGCGGCCCGGCATTCATCGCGGACTTCCCGGAAAAGCTTTATCACTTCCAGCGCCGCCGTCATTTCCGCGCGCGCACCCTGCTGACCAAGGGTTATCGCTGCGAGATCCAGTTGCCGGACTCAGCCGACAAGACCGCGCTGCAACTCGATATCGCCGACCTTTCGCTGTCGGGCGTGGGGTTGCGCTCCCGTGCGGTGGGTGCCGACAAGCTGCCGGTGGGCACCACCATCAAGCGATGCCGGCTCGATTTCGGGGAACTGGGGCGTCTGGAAGTGGATATGCAGGTGGTGGGCCACTGGCTGGTGGGTTTCGATGACAACACCGTCCACCACTACGGCTGCGCCTTCCTGAACCCGGATGGCCGCATGGAAAACTTCCTGCAGCGCCTGGTGTTCCAGCTGGAACTGGCGCACCGGGGCTAGTACCGAGGCAAATACCGGGGCCAGACGCCCCGGCTCGGGACCTCAGGTGCCGACGAGCTTGCCGATCGCGGTTGCCGCCTCGCGCATGGGACTGAGCAGCCGCGCGATCATTTCCGATTCCGACACCTTGTTGGCCTTCACGCTCACGCTGATGGCCGCCACGACCGCGCCCGCCTGCGAGCGCACCGGCACCGCAATCGCGCGGAGGCCGGGCTCGAGTTCCTCGTCGATCAACACATAGTCAAGTTCACGCGCGCGCTGGAATGCGGTTTCCAGCTCCGGCCGCGACACCTTGGTCAGCAGTGTGCGCGGGCGCAGTTCGGCGTGTTCGAAAAACGCTTCGAGCACGGCGTCCGGCTGGTGGGCCAGCAACAGACGGCCCGTGGAGGTGCAGTAGGCCGGCAGCCGGCTACCCATGCCCAGCGCATGGGTCAGCACTCGCTGCACCTCCGAGCGCACCAGATAGAGGATGTCGATGCCGTCGAGAATGGCCAGCGCCGACGTTTCGTGCACGCGGTTGCTGAGCGTATCCAGGATCGGCTGGGCCAGCGACACCAGCGAGGTCGACGAGAAATACGCATGCCCCAGATGCAGCACGCGCGGACGCAGCGCAAAGTGTCCGTCCTGCTGGCTCACATAGCCAAGCTGCTCCAGCGTATAGAGACAGCGGCGCACGGAGGCGCGCGACAACTGCGTGCGCTGCGCGACCTGCGAAATGGTGAGCGGGCGCTTACGCTCGGAGAATGCCTCGAGCACTGTCAGACCCCGGGCCAGCGACAGCATGAAATTGGGATCGCCCGCGAAGCTGTTGAGGATGTCGGCCGGCGGGTGGGCGGCGCGTACGGTATCGGCCTGGGCCGGCTTGAGCGTGATGGGGCTGGGGGCGTCCATGAAGGCGGTAGGGGGCGTTGGGGCGTTGCGCGTTCGATAATCGCGCATCTTAACGCTCCGGCTCCACAAAGGCGAACTCCGGACAAAAAAATATCGCCGCTCGGGGCGGCGATTGGGCAAGGGGGTTGTCAGCCAGGGGTCGTGGCGACCCGCCAAGTATAGAGATGTGCACAGAGACATTACATACAACTTCGGTGGGGTAACGAGTGGTGTACTTATCGAACGCAATCCTTGCCCGGCTGCCTCACGGTTTGCCCAGGAAAAGGTAGATCGCGTACTGGCCGGCGGCCGCGCGTCCATAGGCCAGATAGAGCGGACCCACGGGGCTATCCACGCCCAGGAAGATCGATCCCGATTTGAGCAGGCCGGTCGGGCTGCCTGGCACCAGCGGCGCCCCGACGCGGCCGGCTTCGAACGATGCGCCGGCATAGACGCCGTCCAGGAAGGTCTGGTGGACGAGCTTGTTGTAATAGACCAGCCGCGCGAACTGCAGGTTGCCGCCAATTAGTTGTCCGGTGCTGTAGCCCGATTGCTGCAGGAAGCCGCCCCACTGGAACAGGTCGTAGCGCGGCAGCCCCGGCCCGCCGAGATTGCTGCCAGCCCGTACTCCCACGCTGAGTGTGTGGTTGCCGACCGAATACGCGCCCGAGGCGTTGAATTCACCCTTCGTGTAGGTATTGGTGGCACCCATGCCCGCTTGGGAGGAATAGATGTTCAGCACGCCCCCATACCCGTAGCGCGGGAAGTGGGTGTTGTCGAGCTGGTCCAGGAGCAGGCGGCCGGTGATTGCACGACGGTCCACGCTGCTGGCGGTGGCTGGCGTCAGTGTTTCCGGTCCGGTGGAGAGCGACACGTTCTGATGCCCGATCACCACGCCCAGCCGCGCCTCGCCGTACTTGGTGAACTGGCTGCCGATATCGAACCCGAAATCGGTGCGGCGCAGGTCGTACTCGGCAATCTTCGAATCGCCGCTGAACACGTTCACGGGCCGGCGCTCCAGTTCGATGCGGGGCGCCACGAAGAAAAACTGGCGCGTATCGAGCGGCTGGTAGAACTCGCTGACCAGGCTCGACGTCTGCCCTACCTGCACGTCCGTGCGCCATTCCGCGCCAAGCTGGTTGAGCCACGTGCGGCGGTAGCTGGCCAGCAGGTTGAAGTAGGCGTTGCCACGGAAATCCGAACTCAGGCCCAACCCGAAGCGCAGATAGTCGGGGCCGTAGGTTTTCTCGATGGCATCCACGGCCATGATGCGTTTGCCGGGTTCTTCCAGGAAACGATAGTTCACATGCTCGAAATCGCCCGTGCCGAACAGGCGCCGCATGTCGCGGTCCAGCGTGGCCTGCGTGATTGGCTGGCCCGGCTTGGTTTCCATGGTGGCTGCCGCGAAGGCTGGGTTAACGCGTTCGAGCGGCGCGAAGCGGATTTCATCGACGGGCGCCGGATTGCTGGGCGGCAGCGCGCGCTGGGCGGTACGCAGCGCGGCGTACTGCTCAGGCGGCAGGGAGAGTGCCGATAGCCGCTCTGCCTGGCGCTGCGCGGCGGCCTCGCCAATCGGAATGGTCTTCAGCAGGTGATTGAAGTCGCCGGCAGAGAAATCGCCGAGTTCGGGCAGGATCAGGATGTCGGTGGGCTGCAGCGACGCCAGCGACGTGCGCACGTTCTGCTCGGTCAGGATGTTGAGCATCTGCCCGGTCACGCCGATAAGCGACGTCAATTCCTCTCGCTTCATCAGCGGGGTGCCCAGGTTCACGGCGATGACGATATCGGCACCCATCTTGCGCGCCACGTCTACGGGCAGGTTGTCCGTCAGGCCGCCATCGACCAGCAGCTTGCCCTGGTATTCGGTGGGCGCCACGGCGCCGGGCACCGACATGCTGGCGCGCATGACGTTGGCCAGTTCGCCCTGGCTGAACACGACGGGTGTGCCGGCCACCAGGTCCGTGGCCACTGCGCGGTAAGGAATCGGCAGGTCGTCGAAATCGCGGTAGCCCGGCGCATTGGCCAGTTGCCGCAGCACGGTTTCCAACTGCACGCCCGACACCACGCCTTTCGGCAGCAACAGACCGTCCGCGCGCACGCCGATCTCGGGTGTGACGAGGTTGGTGTGGTCCTCGATCTTGCGGCGGATCGCCAGGTCCTGGCGCGGTGGCCTTTCCTTGAACAGCGATTCCGTGCTGAGTCCGCCAACCAGTTTCTCCATATTGGCCGTGCTCATGCCGGTGGCATACGCCCCGCCCACCAGGGAGCCCATGCTCGTCCCGGCGATGCAGTCTACCGGCACCCGTAGTGCCTCCAGCACCTTGAGCACGCCGATGTGCGCCGCGCCACGGGCGCCGCCGCCGGACAGCACCAGACAGACCTTGGGCCGGCCCGGTGGCGGCGGCACGGTGGATGGCACGGGCTTGGCCGGATCGGCGGGCGTCAGCGGTGACGGAGCGACAGGTGCGGGGTTTGGCGGGGGCAGCAACTGGCCGCCCGCCTCCGAGGCCGCGGCGGCGGGCATGGCGGCAGCCATCATCGCCAGGCAGGCAAGCATGCGCGCAGCCCGGTGCAGGATGGAAAGGACACGTGAAGCTGGGACCATGGCTCGATGCAGTCCACCGGTATTCGACTCCGCGCAACACTAGCAGCAGTGCCGTGTGCCGCGCCGTGCCGACAAAACAATTCATCACGGGCATGGATTCCTGCATAACAGAGTTTGATCGGGGCCACATTGGCCCAAGGTCCCGGTCCGGCCTGCCGGGACCGCAATGACGCGCGCGGCATATACTGGCGCGGTACTCTTTTTTCTGCCGCATCGTGTCTGCTGACGACTCCTTTTCCCTTCCCGATGACCCCAAGCCGTTGCCACCAGACCGTCCCGGCGACAACGAGTGCTGCCAGAGCGGCTGCGATCCCTGCGTGTTCGATTTCTACAACGACGAGATGGAGCGCTATCGGCAGGAACTCAGGGCCTGGGAAGCACGGCAGGCCGGACGCGTGAAGATCGACTCGTGAGCGACACCGCGCCCCCGGCATTGCTCGATTTTGTGCGGCAGCACCGCCGCCTGTTCGTGCTGACCGGCGCCGGCATCAGTACCGATTCGGGCATCCCCGGTTATCGCGACGAGGAGGGCCGCTGGCAGCGTTCCGCGCCGATGACGATCAGCAAGTTCATGAGCGGCCACGCCGCGCGGCAACGCTACTGGGCGCGCAGCTTGCTGGGATGGCCCGTGGCGGCCTCGGCCATTCCCAATGTGAGCCATCGCGTAGTGGCGCAGCTTCAGCACGCCGGGCGCGTGTCGGCGCTGGTCACGCAGAACGTGGACGGCCTGCACCAGCGCGCTGGCAGCCATCATGTGATCGAACTTCACGGCAGCATCGGCCATGTCATCTGCCTGTCATGCGCCACGCGCTATGCACGGGCAGACTTGCAGCGCTGGCTGTGGCAACACAATCCCGAGTTCCATGACATCACGGCGCTGCCTGCCGCCGATGGGGATGCGCATCTGGAGTCGCCGCTGTTCGACAACTTTACGGTGCCAGTGTGCGAACGCTGCGAAGGCGTGCTTAAGCCGGATGTGGTGTTCTTCGGCGAATCGGTCCCGCGCGAGCGGGTGGACGCGGGTCGTGCGGCGCTCGACGAATCCGATGCGGTGCTGGTCATCGGCTCATCGCTGACCGTCTTTTCGGGCTACCGTTTCTGCCTCTGGGCGAAGGAGCGCGGGTTGCCGCTTGCGGCACTCAACCTAGGCACCACGCGCGCCGATCCGCTGCTGGCACTCAAGGTGTCGGCGCCCATCGGGCCAACGCTGGCCGTGTTGGGTGGAGAGCTTGGCCTCGATGCCGGCTGACGGGCCTCATTTCAAGTTCAACTGCACCCGTACTTCCTCTGGCGCCACGGTAATCGCGCCCGGCACCACTTCCTTGCCATTGAAGCGGAGTTCGTCCGGCTTGAAGGTGTGGAGCGGATAGTCCTTGAGTAACTGCTCGGCCACCACGGCGCCGATGGCATTGAGTTGCTGGCCATATTGCGCCATGCCCTGTACCTGCACATCCTGGACAGTGGGTTTGTCGAGCAGCACGGCGCGTTGCGTGGCGTCGTACCGCACGCCGCTGTTCAGCGACATCGTGCCGTTGACCGGCGGCGTGGGCAGCACCGTGTTCGTCATGACCGCATCCACCTGCGTGGTGACGCGGTTTGCCGTCGGGTCGAGTACGAGGCGGGGGTGCGACAGCTTCACGCTGACCAGTTCGCCGTAACGCAGCGTGGCGGGGAACCTCTTCTCCACGGCGCTCTGCAGTTCGGCCTTGCTGAAGGTGTATTCGCCGGTCCAGACGTTGTAGCCAGCGTGGGCACTCAGCGAAGCGATGGCGAGCAAGGTGGCGGCGAGTCGCCGTGCGGTCGTGGCGGTCAGGGGCATGGCGCTCCGGAGCAGGTGATCGATCACCGTCTGACAGACAGCGCGCGGCGATCGTTCCGGCATGTGATCCAGACGTTCCAATGCTTCAGCGTTCAGTAGTGCGGAGGGATTTCGTGCTGCGGACCGGCTTCGGCGGCGCTCGATGCACTGGTGCGGACCTGCTGGTAGAGCGCGCGGAACTGGGCCTGCAGCAGATCGATCTGCTGCTGTTGTCGCGCGACGGTCAGGTTCAGGGTCTCGATCAGGTCCTCCTGGAAGGCGACCTTGATTTCGAGATCGGTCAGGCGGGATTCCATCAGCGTTTCTCCGGTTGGCCGCGCATTGTACGGGATGCGGCCAACCGGGCCGATGGATGGTCGCGCGGGTCAGGCCTTGTAGACCAGCACCATCCAGGTAATGCCGAACTTGTCGACCACCATGCCAAAGCGCTCGCTGAAGAACGTCTTGTCGGCCGGCATCATGACCTTGCCGCCCTGCGACAGTGCCTGCATCGTGCGATCCACCTCGGCGGCATCCACGGCGTTGTAGGCCAGCGAGAAGCCCTTGAAGTCCGTCTGGCCCTTGCACTCGCCATCGGAACCCATGATGACCGTATCGCCGATCTTCAGCGCCATGTGCATCACCTTGTCACCGTTCTGCGCCGCAGGTGTGCAGCCTTCGCCGGCTCCCGGAGGCGCGTCCTTGAAACGCATCAACCCTTGCACCTGGGCGCCAATGGCGGTCTTGTAGAACTCGGCCGCTTCTTCCGCGCGACCGTCAAAAAACAGGTACGACTCGATCTTCGAAGACATCGACAACTCTCCTTGGGGTGGGTCCCGGGGGTCGGGAGGTGTGCTGGACCGGCGTTTGTGTACGCCGTCCACAAAAGACTAGTCGAGGGTCCCGGGCATGTCCACATATATTTTGGACCGCCGCCGGTTTGGCGCTGGCGCCGCGACATGTCACAATTCACGGTTACGAGTTTCGGGCGCCGGACCGGCTCGCCGCACGATCGATCGATGCGGGGGCGCCCCAAGAGCCGACAAATTCACCTGGTTTCTGGCGATGACTACCATCCTGCAGCACATTCCTTCCGGCCAGCGCGTCGGAATCGCCTTCTCGGGCGGACTCGACACCAGCGCCGCGCTTCTCTGGATGCGCCAGAAAGGCGCCATTCCCTACGCCTACACGGCCAACCTGGGCCAGCCGGACGAGCCGGACTACGACGACATCCCGCGCCGTGCCATGGCTTACGGTGCCGAGGCTGCCCGCCTGGTGGACTGCCGCACGCAACTGGTGGCCGAAGGTATCGCCGCGCTGCAATGCGGTGCGTTCCATATCTCCACCGCTGGCGTGACGTACTTCAACACCACGCCTATTGGCCGCGCCGTGACCGGCACGATGCTGGTGGCCGCGATGAAGGAAGACGGCGTCAACATCTGGGGCGATGGCAGCACGTTCAAGGGCAATGACATCGAGCGCTTCTACCGCTACGGCTTGCTGACCAACCCGGGCCTGCAAATCTACAAGCCGTGGCTGGATCAGCAGTTCATCGACGAACTGGGCGGCCGCACGGAGATGTCCGAGTTCATGCGCCAGAACGGCCATGACTACAAGATGTCGTCGGAAAAGGCGTACTCGACCGATTCCAACATGCTCGGCGCCACGCACGAGGCCAAGGACCTGGAACACCTGAACTCCGGTATCCGCATCGTCCAGCCGATCATGGGCGTGCAGTTCTGGCGCGATGAAGTGGAAGTGAAGCGCGAGGAAGTGACCGTGCGCTTCGAGGAAGGCCAGCCGGTGGCGCTGAACGGCAAGACGTTCGCCAACGCCGTGGACCTGTTCATGGAAGCCAATGTCATCGGTGGCCGCCATGGCCTGGGCATGAGCGACCAGATCGAGAACCGCATCATCGAAGCCAAGAGCCGCGGCATTTACGAAGCCCCGGGCCTGGCGCTGCTGTTCATCGCCTACGAACGCCTGATCACCGGTATCCACAACGAAGACACGATCGAGCAGTACCGCGACAACGGCCGCCGCCTGGGTCGCCTGCTGTACCAGGGCCGCTGGTTCGATCCGCAGGCCATCATGCTGCGCGAAACCGCCCAGCGCTGGGTGGCTGGTGCCATCACCGGCGAAGTGACCATCGAACTGCGTCGTGGCAACGACTACTCGATCCTGAACACGACTTCGGACAACCTGACCTACAAGCCGGAACGGCTGACGATGGAAAAGGGCGAGTCGATGTTCACGCCGCTGGATCGTATCGGCCAACTGACGATGCGCACGCTGGACATCGTCGATACGCGCGAAAAGCTGCAGACGTATGCCAAGACCGGCCTGCTGTCGACGCAGACCAGCGCCGCGCTGCCGAAGCTCGAAGACTGAGCGGCATCGGCCTGAAACAAGAAACCGGCACGAGCGATCGTGCCGGTTTTTTTTCGTCCTGCGCAAGCCAGTGGCGTGCCAGCACGCATCGCCGCATCGCGGCACAATGCTGGCTCAGTCAAACGGGGATCACCATGCCAGATTTCGCGATGCAGTACCGCCGCCTCGGCGCCAGCAACCTGAACGTCTCCACCCTGTGCCTGGGCACGATGATGTTCGGGGACCAGACCGATGACGCCGAAGCCGGCCGCATCGTCGATAGCGCCCGCGCGCACGGTGTCAATTTCATCGACACAGCCGATGTCTACACGAAAGGCGCATCCGAGGAGATGGTGGGCCGCTTGCTGAAGGGCGACCGGGCCGACTGGGTGTTGGCCACCAAGCTGGGCAACGTCATGGGCAAGGGACCGAACCAGCAGCACTACTCGCGCACGTGGATCATGCGCGAAGTGGAAGACAGCCTGCGCCGCCTGGCCACGGACTATGTGGACATCCTCTACCTGCATCGCGATTTTGCTGGCGCCAACCTCGAGGAGCCCGTGCGCGCGATGGGCGACCTGATCTGCGCGGGCAAGATCCGTTACTGGGCCGTCTCCAATTTCCGGGGCTGGCGCATCGCCGAGATCGCCGGGTTGTGCGACAAGCTCGGCGTGCCGCGTCCGGTGGCCTGCCAGCCGTATTACAACCTGCTGAACCGCATGCCCGAGGTGGAGATCCTGCCCGCGTGCCAGCATTTCGGCCTGGGCGTGGTGCCCTACAGCCCGATTGCGCGCGGCGTGCTCACCGGGAAATACTTGCCCGGCCAGGCGCCCGCCGAAGGCACGCGCGCGGGACGTGCCGACCGTCGCATGATGGAAACCGAATTCCGCGAGGAGTCGCTGGTGATCGCCCAGACGCTGAAGGCCCATGCGGAAGCGCGCGGCCTGAGCGCAGGCCAGTTCGCGACGGCCTGGGTACTGGCGAATCCCATCATCAGCTCGGTGATCGCGGGGCCGCGTACGCTTGCGCAGTTCGAGGACTATTTTGGTGCAGTCGGGGCGGCCATCTCGGCGCAGGAAGAGACGATGGTCGATGACCTCGTGCCGCGCGGGCATGCGTCCACGCACGGCTATAGCGATCCGAACTACCCGTTCGGTGGCCGGCCTGTGCAGGACGCGTAACGATGACAAACCGGTGCGACATTTACACGCGGTGTTGACACCGCAAGTGTGACGCCCGGTCGGCCTGAGCCGCACCTGTTGCGCGGATGCCCACGCGGGTATGTTTGAATGCGTGCGGCAGCCAACTTCTCCCCCACAAACGGCTGCCGATACGCGTAATATAAAAACACGCGGCGGCTGTTGGATGACGGTCGCCGGACGTGGGCTTGGAGTCGGCGACGCCTGCCGAAACGGCGGGGCCGGCGCAACCGGATGCGAAACGTGTCACGTCGTGGCTGGATTCTCGCAGGGATGGCGGTGGTCGTATGCGGTGGTGCTTACATCGTCGTGAGCGTCGTCGCTAGCGAGGCTCGCACCTCCCAATGGCAGGCTCGCTACATGAGCCGGCTGGGCAGCACGTTGACGTACGAAATCCAGCCCGGCGCCAGCGACAGCATCCGCTATCCCCACTCCGGGCCCTACGACCTGCGGCTCGGCTATGAACGGCTGGGCGAGTTTGGCGAACGCTTGCTGAGAGAGGGGTACCTCACGATCTCGCAGTCGCGCATGTCGCCCGATATGGTGCGGTTGATGGAGCAAGGTATCTTCCCGCCCTATCGCGAGAAGAGCCAGGCCGGCCTGCTGGTGCGGGATTGCAACGCGATGACCATGTCGCAAGACCGCTTCCCGCAACGGCAGTATGACGATTTCGAGGCCATCCCCAAGGTGCTGGTGACCTCGCTGCTGTTCGTCGAGAATCAGAACCTTCTCAATCCCGAATACCCGATGATGAATCCGGCGCTGGACTGGCGCCGGCTGTCGCGTGCAGTGCTCGACCAGGGCATCCGGCTGGCGGACCGCAGCCATGGCACGCCAGGCGGCAGCACGCTGGCCACGCAGATCGAGAAATACCGCCATTCGCCGGAGGGCAAGACGCAGTCGATTCCCGACAAGCTACGGCAGATGACCTCCGCTTCACTGCGCGCCTATCGCGATGGACCTGACACGCTGCGGGCACGCGAGAACATCGTCGTCGACTATCTCAATACCGTGCCGATGTCTGCACGGGCCGGCCACGGTGAGATCGACGGGTTGGGCGACGCGCTCTACGTCTGGTATGGCGAGGACTTTGCGGAGATCAACGGGCTGTTGCGCAGCATGGACCCGCGCAACCCCACGCCGCGCCAGGCACAGGCGTACAAGCGCGCGTTGTCGCTGATCATCTCGCAGCGGCGGCCCTCGTACCATCTGCGTCGCGACGATACCAACCTCGATGCCCTGACGGCCAGCTATCTGCGCCTGTTGGCCTCGGCCAATGCGATCACGTCCGAACTGCGCGACGCGGCGCTGGCGCAATCGCTGGACAAGGCGCCGCCGCCGCCACGGCCGCAGCCAGAGCCATGGGTCACCCGCAAGGCCATCAACCAGGTGCGCAACGATGTCTCGCGGCTGCTCCATGTCGATAGCCGCTATGACCTGGATCGCCTCGACCTGACGGTCGACAGCACGATCAATCGCGAGGCGCAGCGCGTGGTGACGGAAACGCTGCAACGCATCCGCAACAAGGACGACGCGCGGCAGATGGGTCTCTACGGCAAGAACCTGCTGCGTGATGGCGATGACCCGTCGCGGCTCGTGGCCAGCTTCACATTGTTCGAACGGTCGGGCAATGCCAGCGTGGTGCGCGTGCAGGCCGACAACGTGGACAAGCCTTTCGATATCAACAATGGCGCGCGCATCAATCTGGGGTCGACGGCCAAGCTGCGCACGATGGTGACGTACCTCGAAGTCATCAACGAGATCTACGATCGCTACAAGGATGCGAGCCGCGCCGAGCTGACCGCGCTGCAGGTGCCGCGCCAGGATGCGCTGACCCGCTGGACCGTGGATTACCTGATCAAGGCGAAGACGCCCGCCGAGCGCGAGCGCAAGGCCGTGCTCGATGCCGCGATGGAACGCAAGTACTCGGGCAATGCCGGGGAAGCCTTCTTCACCGGCGGTGGCATGCAGGCGTTCACGAACTTCGAGAAATGGGAAGGCGAGCGGCAGATGACGGTGCGCGTGGCGTTCCAGCACTCCGTCAACCTGGTGTTCATCCGCATGATGCGCGACATCGTGCGTTACGAGGTCTGGCAGGCGCACCCCGATGCGTCGCAGATCTTCGAGGATCGCGACGAGCCTCGCCGCCGCGCCTACCTTGTGCAGTTCGCCAACGAGGAAGGCTCGGCCTTCATGACCACGTTCTGGCAACGCTACCGGGGCAAGACCGACGCGCAGCGCATCGACACACTGCTTGATCGCGTGAAATTGCCCACGGCAAGGCTGGCGGCGGTGCGGTTGTCCGTGACGCTGCTCAGCGCGCGTCCCGATACGGATTTCGATACCTTCGCCCGTACGCTGCGCGCGCGCATGCCCAAGCAGATGCCGAAGTTGTCGGATGAGGATTTGCAGGCCCTGTTTGTGAAGTACGGCCACGACAAGTTCAGTCTCAACGATCGCGGTTACCTGTCGCGCATCCACCCGCTCGAACTGTGGATGGTGGAATACCTCGGCAAGCATCCCGATGCGACGCTCAAGGAAATCCTGCAAGCCAGCGAGCCTGATCGCCAGGCCGTGTATGCGTGGCTGTTCAAGACGCGCAGCAAGCTGGGCCAGGATGCGCGCATCCGCACGCTGCTGGAGCGCGAGGCGTTCGGCAAGATTGCGGTGCGGTGGCAGCGGCTCGGCTATCCGTTCGAT
This sequence comes from Cupriavidus sp. SW-Y-13, assembly GCF_009793345.1. Taxonomy (NCBI): domain Bacteria; kingdom Pseudomonadati; phylum Pseudomonadota; class Betaproteobacteria; order Burkholderiales; family Burkholderiaceae; genus Cupriavidus; species Cupriavidus sp. SW-Y-13. Next base: position 2,111,561 of record NZ_WHLX01000002.1, on the reverse strand, counting down.
TCGCTGACCCCGTCGTATGCCACGGCGGTGGGCGCATCGGGCGACCGGCCCGCGGCACTGGCCGAGTTGGCTGGCATCCTCCTCGGCAATGGGGTGGATGCACAACCGTCTGCCGTCCGCACGCTGGCCTTCGCGAGCAACACGCCGTATGCCACCACCTACGGCCTGCATCCGCAACCGGGCAAGCCGCTGGTCGCGCCAGAGATCGCCGTGCTTGTGCGGCGGTCGATGCTGGACGTGGTGCAGGCGGGCACGGCCAAGTCGATCAACGGGGCGTTCGTGCCCGTGAATCGCAAGGGACAGCCGCAAGGCGCGCCGCTGGCGGTGGGCGGCAAGACAGGAACAGGCGACCAGCGTTATCAGACCTATGGGTCGGGCGGGCGCGTGATTGCGTCGCGCGCGGTGAACCGGTCAGCGACGTTCGTGTTTGTCATTGGGGAGCGCTACTTCGGCACGGTGACCGTGCATGTGGGAGAACCCTACGCGGCACGCTACGTGTTCACGAGTGCGATTGCCGTGCGTGTACTGCGGGCGCTGGCGCCGCAGATCACGGCCATGGCGGCACCGGGCAGCGAAGCCACGCTGCTGCGCTGCCGCGACACGGCCGCGCCGACCCTGACGGTGCTCAATGCCCCGTCAGGAGCCGCCGTATCAACGCTTGCGCCGCACAGCGTCGTAGATGAATAGCAGCACCAGCGCGCCAATGATCGAAGCAATCCAGCCCACGGCCTCGCCCGGTTGGTAGAACCCCATCGCGCGGCCCACGTAGCCAGCCGCCAGCGCGCCGAGTACACCGAGCAGGATGGTCATGATCCAGCCCATCTTGTCGTCGCCGGGCTTGATGGCCCGTGCGATGAGTCCGACGATCAACCCCACGAGAATCGTGCCGAGAAATGCCATCATGATGCGCTCCTTGCTGGCCGAAAAAAGGACGAAGACGGAACAAAGACTGACGACACGATCATGCCATGCCAGGCTGCCGGCAGCGTGTCGGCGGCGATCTGAAAATTTTCAGATCGCCGCTTGAACGCGGTCAAGCGATGCCCGGCAACTGGCAGTCGGGATCAATGCTTGCGCGCGGTAATGACGGCTTCGGCAACGTTGGCCGGTGCTTCCGCGTAGTGCTTGAACTCCATCGTGAACGTGGCGCGGCCTTGCGTCAGTGAGCGCAACGACGTGGAGTAGCCGAACATCGTCGCCAGCGGCACCTCGGCACGCACGATCTTGCCGCCGCCCCCGGCAATGTCTTCCATCCCATGGACGATACCCCGGCGCGACGACAGGTCACCCATCACGTTGCCGGTGAATTCCTCTGGCGTTTCCACCTCGACGGCCATCATCGGCTCCAGCAGCACCGGCTTGGCGCGGCGCATGCCTTCCTTGAAAGCCATCGACCCAGCCATGCGGAACGCGTTTTCGTTGGAGTCCACGTCGTGGTAGGAACCGAAGACCAGCGTGGCCTTGACGTCCACCACGGGGTAGCCGGCCAGCACGCCGTTCTCCAGCGTCTCGCGAATGCCCTTGTCCACTGCGGGAATGAACTCGCGCGGCACCACGCCACCCTTGATGGCATCGACGAATTCATAGCCGCCGCCTTGCTGCAACGGCTCCACGTTCAGCACGACGTGGCCGTACTGACCGCGCCCGCCCGACTGCTTGACGAACTTGCCTTCCACATCCTTGGCGGCGGTCTTGATGGTTTCGCGGTACGCCACCTGCGGCTTGCCGACCGATGCCTCCACGCCGAACTCGCGCTTCATGCGATCCACCAGAATTTCCAGGTGGAGTTCGCCCATGCCCGAGATGATGGTTTGTCCCGATTCCTCGTCGGTGGCCACACGGAAAGACGGATCTTCCTGCGCCAGGCGGTTCAGGGCGATACCCATCTTCTCCTGGTCGGCCTTGGTCTTCGGCTCCACGGCCTGCGAAATCACGGGCTCGGGGAACGTCATCCGCTCCAGGATGATGACCTTGGCAGGGTCGCACAGCGTGTCGCCGGTGGTGGCTTCCTTGAGGCCCACGGCGGCGGCGATGTCACCGGCGCGCACTTCCTTGATCTCGTTGCGCACGTTGGCGTGCATCTGCAGGATGCGGCCCAGCCGTTCGCGCTTGGCCTTCACCGGGTTGTAGACGGTGTCGCCCGAGTTCACCACGCCCGAGTAGACGCGGAAGAAGATCAACTGGCCCACGAACGGGTCGGTCATGATCTTGAACGCAAGGGCGGAGAACGGTTCGTCATCGCTCGGATGGCGCTCCGCTTCCTTGTCGTCCTCGGTGTGGCCCAGGATGGCGGGCACGTCCACCGGCGACGGCAGGTAATCGATCACGGCGTCGAGCATCGCCTGCACGCCCTTGTTCTTGAACGCGCTTCCGCACAGCATCGGCACGATCTCGCCCGCCACCGTGCGTTTGCGCAGCGCGGTCTTGATCTCTTCCTCAGTCAGCGTCTCGCCGCCGAGGTATTTTTCCAGCAGTTCCTCGCTGGCCTCGGCGGCAGCCTCGATCATCTTGTCGTGCCATTCCTGCGCAACGTCCTTGAGATCGGCCGGAATGTCGATGTACTCGAAGCTCACGCCCTGACTGGCGTCGTCCCAGACGATCGCGCGCATCTTTACCAGGTCCACCACGCCCTGGAAATGATCTTCGGCGCCGACCGGGATCTGGATCGGGATGGGGTTGCCCTTCAGGCGGCTCTGGATCTGGTCGCGCACGCGCAGGAAGTCCGCACCGACGCGGTCCATCTTGTTGACGAACGCGATGCGTGGCACGCGGTACTTGTTGGCCTGGCGCCAGACGGTTTCGGATTGTGGCTGCACACCGCCTACGGCGTCGTAGACCATGCAGGCGCCGTCCAGCACGCGCATGGACCGTTCGACTTCGATCGTGAAGTCGACGTGGCCCGGCGTGTCGATGATGTTGATGCGGTGCTCGGGATAGTTGTTGGCCATCCCCTTCCAGAACGCAGTGGTGGCGGCGGACGTGATCGTGATGCCGCGCTCCTGCTCCTGTTCCATCCAGTCCATGGTGGCTGCGCCGTCGTGCACCTCGCCCAGCTTGTGGTTCACGCCGGTGTAGAACAGGATGCGCTCGGTGGTCGTGGTCTTGCCAGCGTCGATATGCGCGCTGATGCCGATATTCCGATAGCGTTCGATGGGGGTCTTGCGGGGCACGGTGATTCTCCTGGTTAGGGCACCACGGGGCGTAAAGCGTAGCACTTTCGCCAATCTTCCGTATTTCCCCGCGCTGCATATGGCTTCGCAGGAGAACGATCGTCGTTCAGGGCCAGCTTTCGCGTGCGTAGACGCCGGCCCGGGCACGTGCCAGCGCCGCGCGCCCGGCCGCCTGTGTATCGGTATAGAACGGCGGGTCGGCCAATGGCAAGCCGTTGTCGCGTGCCGTATCCACCAGGATCTGCAGGTAGTCGGTCATGTGCATGGCTGTGAAACCGTTCGGATCGTGGAAGGCGACGATGACCGGTGTCACCCCTTCCACCGGCTGCAGCCGCTGCGCCACCATGGCCTGGCCCACGCGTTCCAGTTCGTGGCGCATGTGCGGGCGTCGGCGCAGGCTGATATTCCAGCCATAGATCTTGCCGTCGCGCGCGTTGGCGTCGGCCATCATCATTTCCATGCCAACCTGATGATAGACATCCATCGTGCGCGTGTCGTGGCGCCATGTGGGCGGCCGCACCACAGGCAACGCCGTGCCGCATTGCAGGGCGATATCGGCGGCCCCCCGGCGCAGCGAGGCGGCCAGTACGTCGGACGGCAGGCGGGTGTGCGAGGTATGGCCTTCGACCATGCCGCTGTGTACGGCCATTAGTTGTCCCTGTGCGCAGGTATCGTGCATCTGGACGCGTCCTTCCGGGCCGCCGCCACGCAAGGGGTGCTCGGTCTGGACGAAAAAGAGCGCCTTGATGCCTGGTGTGACCGGGTTGTCCGCCAACTGCCTGAGGATGAACGGCGTGCCGCCATAGGGGCCGGTATCTGGGCCATCGTCGAACGTCAGCAGGAATCGCACAGGTGCGAGCTTCGCGGCGGTGTCGGGCGCGAGCGGCGTCACGGGACCCAGGGCGCAGCCGGCCAACGTCAGCACGGCGGTGAGCAGGAAAAGTATGTAGGGGCGGCTCAATGGGTGATGCTTAGCGCACGAAAGTGAAATAGGAAGCGATAGTTACCACGGTGGTCAGCAATCCGACAAAGGCCACTAGCTGAACACCGACCAGGTTCTCCAGCCCTCGCCACGGCCCGGGATGCTTGCCGAATGTGACGATGCTGATGACAACCCAGCCGATTCCATAGAACACGGTGGAAACAATCAGTTCCACGAAGATCCAGCCAATCGCCCCGAGCAGCAGTTCCGCCATCCGCCTGTTCCCCGCAAGAGTTTGTCAGCGCCCGTCCGATCTGCCATTCAGCCAGCGCCTCACGGCAGACTGCGGGTCTCGTTTCTAGAATGATGAAATCTCTTGAACCGCTTACAACAAGAAGACCATGCCCACGTTCCGCACCCTGGCCTCGAGCCTGCTACTGGTTCCCCTGACATTGACCTGCGGCGCGCTGGCGCAGGGTGCCGAACCCGGGGCGGCGTTTTCCGCCGTCAAGCCGGGCGCGTCGCTGCCGGATGGCTGGCAGAACAAGCCCGTGGTGTCTGGGAAGAAGCTTACGCGTTACGCGCTGGTGGCCGAGCAAGGTACCACGGTGCTGCAGGCCGACGCCAGCGGCTCGGCCTCCGGCCTGGTGCATGAAGGCGATGTGGACCTTGCCAGGACCCCGGTGGTCAGCTGGCGCTGGAAGGTGGCGGGACCGATCCCGAATGCAGATAACAGTGTGGGCGATCGCGAGGATGCGCCCGCGCGCCTCGTGTTCTTCTTCGATGGCGCGAGCAACAAGCTGTCGATTGGTGATCGTGCCGAAATGCTCGCGGCCAGCGCGGCGGGAGACAAGTTGCCCTACGCCACGCTGATGTATATCTGGACCAACAGCGCACCGGTAGGTACCGTCATCGCCAATCCACACACCAGCCGCGTGCAGATGATCGTGGTGGGCGGTGAGGCTGGCAAATGGCAAACCGTGCGCCGCAATGTGGCGAGCGATTTCCAGAAGGTCTTCAAGGAGGCGCCGGGCAAGCTGACCGCCTACGGCATCCTGACCGATACGGACAACACTGGCGCCACCGCTCGCGCGTGGTACGGCGACATCAAGTTCGGCGCTGCCAAATAGCGAAGCTGCTAGTGCCCCGGCACCGGCGTCGAGAGGATTGCAGCCTGGATCGCGGCCGACACACGGGTCGTCAGGCCGCCGGCCTCCGCACCGCTTGCCTCCCTCACGCTTACCACCTTTGCGGGATCGTAGTGGCGCCCGCTCTGGATGGCTGCTTCGAACGCATTGGCGCGCGCGTTGATCTCCTCCGGGTCAGCATCCACCAGCAGGATGGCGTGGGCGAGCACCAGGTGCCGCTGCCCATCCGGCGACTGCGCGTCGGCAGGTGCGCGCCGCCAGTACTGAGCGGTGCCGGCGATCTTTCGCGCGCGGTCGCCCGGACCCCAGGCGAGGTTGTAGCGGCCGTCGCAGAACGATCCTTCCACGGCTTGCCAGTGCGTCTCCACGCCGAGCTCGCGCAAGCCGGCCGCAATGACCTCGCACAGATGCAGGTAGACGGGCTCCATCCATGAGGCTGCGCCGCGTGGGAGCGCGTAGGCCAGGCTGACATTGAGGATGCCCGGACCCTGCGGCACGAGTCCGCCGCCCGACATGCGCAGCCAGACTGGGCATCCCTTTGCCGCGAAGTCGGCTCGAGCGGCTTCGATGCCGGGCTGGCGCAGGTAACTGCGTGGAATGACCAAGGACAGTGGCGCCTCCCAAAGCTGTGCCACGGGGCCTTTCCGTGCCGCGTGGTCGAGCAGGGACAGTTCGCCCTGTACCGGGTCGGCCTCGGCAGGGTCGGGATCGATGAAGGAGAAAGTCCGGGGTGTCGGCGCGATGTTCATGTCGCTTCCTCGCAGGCAGGTTGCCGCCAGTGATGCGCACGCGGCGGATGGTGCATTTTTCCACGGCTAACGGGGCGTGCGCCACGTTGGTGCTAAAAAAACAGGCAGGGGTGACCGTTATCCCTGAGGACCTCTGCGCGGCTGTTCGCGCGTTCCTTGAATACTTCTGCCTGTCGGATCATGAACCGTCTCACGCTCAACTCCAAACTCTGGGCGGCGCTTGCCGTCATGTGGGTGCTGCTGCTCGCGCTTGGCACCTGGAACGCCTTTCACGCCAAATCGGTCATGATGGCCGAACGCCGCGAGGGGCTGAAGTCGCTGGTGCAGACAGGCGAAGGCATCGTCAAGCTGTTTGCCGAGCGCGCGGCCAAGGGCACGATGTCGAAGGAAGACGCGCAGAAGGCCGCCAAGGATGCGCTGCGTGCCATGCGCTTTGGCCAGAACGGCTATCTGTTCATCGTCGATTCCAAGCCGCAGGTCATTCTGAACCCCGGCCTGCCGCAGACCGAAGGCAATATGGTTGGCGACTTCAAGGACCCCGATGGCGTCTATGTCTACCGCGCCATCCTGGAAGGCGCGCGCCGTACCACTGGCGACGACGCCGGCTTCTCCATGTATCGCGGCCGGCTGCCTGGCACCGAGAACCCGCAGCGCAAGCTGACCTATGGCCGCTACGTGCCGGACTGGGACTGGTTCGTGGCCACCGGCGTGTTCCTGATCGACATCGAGGACGCCTTCCGTGCCAATCTGATCAACGCGCTGCTGAGTACGCTGCTGATTGGCGCACTGATTGCCGGCGTAATGGGCGTGATCATGCGTACCGTGAAGCGTAGCCTGGGCGGCGAGCCGGCCTACGCGGTGGAAGCCGTGACGCGCATCGCGGGTGGTGACCTGACCGTGCCGGTGCAAGTGCGCGTCAACGACCAGCACAGCGTGCTGGCGGCCATGCAGGCGATGCAGCAGCGCCTGGCCGCGACGATGGGCGATATCCGCGGCGCGGCGGGTTCCATCGCCACGGCGACTAACCAGATTTCGGCGGGCAACCATGACCTGTCGCAACGGACCGAGGAACAAGCTTCGGCACTGGAGCAGACCGCTTCGAGCATGGAAGAACTGACCGGTATCGTGCGCCAGAATGCCGACAACGCACGTCAGGCAAGCGCGCTCGCCGTCAATGCCTCCGAGATTGCCAACCGTGGTGGACGCGTGGTCAGCGAGGTCGTGACGACGATGGGCAAGATCAACGGCGCGTCGCGCAAGATCGTCGACATCATCGGCGTGATCGAGGGCATTGCGTTCCAGACCAACATCCTGGCGCTGAACGCTGCAGTGGAAGCGGCGCGCGCTGGCGAGCAAGGCCGTGGGTTTGCGGTGGTGGCCGGCGAGGTGCGCAGCCTGGCGCAACGCAGCGCCAACGCTGCCAAGGAAATCAAGATGCTGATCGACAACTCGGTGGCGCAAGTGGATACCGGCGCGACGCTGGTGGGTCAGGCCGGCACGACGATGGAAGAAATCGTGCAGGCCGTGAAGCGCGTGACCGACATCATGGGCGAGATCAGCGCGGCTTCCGCCGAACAAAGCACGGGCATCGAGCAGGTTGGCCAGGCCGTCACGCAGATGGATTCGGTCACCCAGCAGAACGCGGCGCTGGTGGAAGAAGCCGCTGCGGCAGCGCAGTCCCTGGCGGAGCAGGCGGAGTCGATGCTACGGGCCGTATCGACGTTCCGTCTCGCGCACGTGTGACGGATTTCCGTTCTACCAAGCAAAAAGCCGCGGTGATTCGCGGCTTTTTTGCTTGGTGCGTGATCAGATCGTCGAACTTGGCTTCAAGGCGCGCATCGCCTCGGCAGCAATCTCGAACGAGCGTAGCCGAGCCCGATGGTCGTAGATCTGACCGGTCAGCATCAGTTCGTCGGGCCGCAGGTCGTCAACAAAGCGCTGGATGCCCATCTGTACCGCAGCCGGATCGCCCACGACCGAGCAAGACAGCGAACGGTTGATGTGATCGGCCTCGCTGGCATCCCATAGGCGGCTGATGTCATCGACCGGCGCCTTCAGTTGCCCGGGGGTGCCGCGCACCAGCGCCAGGAATTGCTGTTGCAGCGAACTGAACAGGCGGCGCGCCTCATCGTCGGTCTCGGCGACGAACACGTTCAACCCCAGCATCACGTGCGGACGGTCAAGCTGTTCGGAAGGACGGAACGTACGCCAGTAAAGATCGATAGCCTGGCGCATGAAGCCCGGTGCGAAGTGCGAGGCAAACGCAAACGGCAATCCCATCGCGGCCGACAGTTGCGCGCTGAACAGGCTGGAGCCGAGCAGCCACAGTGGCACTTTGAGTCCGGCACCCGGCACGGCGCGTACCCGCTGGCCTGGCCTCACTTCGTCGAAGTAGGCTTGAAGTTCCTCCACATCCTGCGGAAAGGAGTCGGCAGTGTCGTGGCCGAGATGGCGCCGCAGCGCGCGCGCCGTCGCTTGATCGGTGCCGGGTGCGCGGCCCAGCCCCAGGTCTATACGGCCGGGGTACAGCGCGGCGAGCGTGCCAAATTGTTCGGCTACCACCAGCGGCGAGTGGTTGGGCAGCATGATGCCGCCCGACCCCACGCGGATCGTCGAGGTGCCCTGCGCCACGAAGCCCAGCAGCACCGCCGTGGCGGCGCTGGCGATGCCGGGCATGTTGTGGTGCTCCGCCAGCCAGAAGCGGCGATAGCCGAGCCGCTCCGCATGTTGGGCGAGGTCGAGGGAGTTGCGCATGGCCTGCGCGGCGTCACTGCCTTCCGCAATGGGCGAAAGGTCAAGCAGGGAATAGGGAAGCATGGCGTGCCGCGGGCGGCTCGGGCCGCACGCGTTCAATTCGGGGGACGGGCTATGGTAGTCACCCCGGCCAGATCCTGCTGGCCGCCAGATAGAAGCCCTGCCGCCGGTGGGGAATCACGACGGCGGGCATGCGGTGCCTTGTGGAAGCTAGTGACCAGCCGGCCGAGGCGCGGCATCCGGTTCGACGGACGTAGCCCCAAGCGGGGTTTGCAGACGCTTCCACTCGTCGAATCCTCCCGCGAGTGCCCACGTGTTGGGATAACCCGCCGCACGCAGCCGCTCCGCCAGCACGGCAGCGGACATCTCGTTGGGACAGGCGCAGTACACCACGAAATCGCTGTCGTTGCGCTGGTTCGCCAGCGTGTCGATGGGCGCGTGCAACTCCATGACCATGGCACCGGGAATGCGCTCGATTGGCGCGACGCCATTGGCCCGGACATCGAGCACCACCAGGCCGCGCTCGCTCTCTCGCCGCCGCTGCTCGAGTTCCATCACGGTCATGCGGGGAATCTGTCCCGTGCGGCGCAGTAGGCGCCAGCGCTGCCAGAAGCGCCAGGCGATGAACAATGCGAACGCGCCCACAATGACCATGAATGCGATATGGCCGTAGGCGCTGAAGGCGGCGAGGATGTCATCGACGAAATCGCTGAATACCACGCCGGCCAGCAGCGCACCGCCCGCCCAGACCAGCGCACCGAGCGCATCGTAGAACAGGAATGTCAGGAAGGGCGTGGCGGTCATGCCCGCCATGGCCGTGGAGAGTGCGCCGGCACCGGGGAGCAGCTTCGCAAAGACCAGAGAGCGCGGCCCCACACGAATATAGAGGGATTGTGTCTGGCGGATGCATGTGTCCGGCGAGATCGATACGCGGCAGATCGTGCGGAGCATCGGCTGCCCCAGGCGCTTGCCAGCGAAATACCAGGCGGTGTCGGCGATCAGGCATGCGGCGACCACGGCAAACAGCACGGCGCCGATTGACGGCCCGGTCTCCTGCATGGACAGGGCGCCAGCCACGAACAGCATCGGATAGGCGGGCACTGGAAGCCCCGCCTGCTCGGCCAGCACGCTCAGGAATACCAGCGTCAGCCCGTGGCCATCGAGCAAGGACTGCAAATCACCCACGACATGTCTCCGCCAAATTAGTCTTGGCCGGCGGCGATTGAAATCCGGGGGGCGCCGTCGGTTCCGGATGATAGTGTGCCAGTGCGGCGGGCCGTCTGCATCGGCAATTCGGGCTGGCGTACGTCAAATGCGTCGAATGGCATCCTCATGGTCCCTGTCTCCACCATTTGGGACAGGCCATTCGACTCCAACGCCGCCAGTGTGTCATTGAACGCGCCCAGGATGGCGACGTAACGCGGCAACAGTGTGTTGACCACCGCAGCGTTGCCTTGCCCCGCAGCGGATTCGATAGACTTGCCGGCGGCGATCACCGATGCGCAGCGTGCCAGCGCGGCGGCTCCCTTGATCCGGTGGACCGTGCGGCGCACACCGGGCCAGTCGCGCCGGGTTACCGCGTGCCGCAGATCTTGCAGATCGGTCGCATTGGTTTCGATCAGCCGCGCCACCAGCATTGCCTGCATCGTGGGGTCTTGTCGCGCTGCATGGGCCACTGCGGCGCCGATGATGTCGCGCTCGTCGGGAGGCAATCGGTGCCGGGCACCGACGGATGTCATGGAGTCAGTCGGCAGCGGCGTGCAAAGTCGACGAGGTCGACCAGGGATTCGGCGCCGAGTTTGTCCATGATCCGGCTCTTGTAGCTGCTGACGGTCTTGTTGCTGATGAAGAGGGCGTTGCCAATCGCCTTGTTGCTCATCCCGCGCGAGAGCATGCGCAAGATTTTCATTTCCTTGTCGGAAAGCTTGCGGAGGCCTTCGTCGTCCGTGACGATCCGCCCTTCATACGATATGTCACAGGGATCGCTGGTGGGGAACACCGTGAAGCCGCTACGTACGGTCTCGACGCAACGGGCGATGGCCTCCATGTCTTCTGTTTTGCTGACGAAGCCCTGAGCGCCGGCATGTCGCGCACGCGTGGCAAACGGTATCGGATCCTGGGCGGTGAGTACCAGCACGCGCACTTGGGGGTGCACGGCCAGCATGCGCGGCATTGCGTCGAGTCCGCTCATTCTCGGGATATCGAGATCCAGCACGACGAGGTCTGGTTTGTGTTGGCGAACGGAATCGACAGCCGCCTGTCCATTGTCGGCTTCGTACATTCGCTTGACGCCTGTCAGTTGGGACAGATGGGCGCGGAGGGCCATCCGCAAGGCGGGGTGATCGTCAACGATCAAAATGGTTGTCATGCCTCGTTCGCATTGCCACACCGTGGCGAGGGCGTTTCACAGACGAGGCAGTATAGGAGTGCGCGCGCCGCAGAAAATGCGACGATTCTGCAATTGCTGGCGGAAATTTCCCCACTTGACCGATTTCTGAGCCAGATCGAATCTTCACGTCATCTGGGCAAAAAAATTGCGACCCACCGTATGCACACGGGGGTCGCGAATCGGGAATGCGAGGAGGTCAGATTCCTCAAGGAGTGTTATCGGCACTTCTGAAGACTGTTGACCCCTACCGTAGTGGGGGATGCCACACTTCGATCAGGCGATCAATCGATCGGGTTGGCTGGCTGGCGCGGCTGCGGCCCGGATCCGACGCACGCCTGCCTCCATCTCTGCATGCGCGGCGTCCAGCCATCCAATGCGATGTCGCACAGGATCGTTAGGCGACAGGTCGGCTTCTGTCATCTCGCGGAGGAAATAACGCACCATGCTGCCGGCGCGGGTAGGCACGGGCATCATCCCCAGAAGTTGCTCGCGGCCGATCAACCCGAGGGACACGGAATGCTGCAGCGCCGACCATGCCGTGCGGCCAAGTCCTATATAGAGGGCGTTGTCGCGCAACTGTCCGAGCCGGTCCAGGAACAGGCGTTCGAAGACGAGACGAAGCATGGGCGTGTCCAGGATGTCGTCGAGCGCGCCGTCGAACGTCAGGCCGCGACGTGTGGTGGCGTACGGGAGGACGGCGAGGGGCTGGAGGCTGGGAAAAGCCTCTTTCCAGAGCGATTCCGCGCTGGATTGCGCAACCAGGTCGGGCACCCGGAAATGATCGAGCATGCGGATCAGGTTGGGTCTGACCATCCTGCCCCCAAGTTCCACGCGGCGCTTGTGTTCGCGTTGGATGACGCGCCCCGGTGTATGAAGCCGGAGTAACTCCTCGGTGACGGTTGCTGCCAGCCGCACATGGGTGTGGCCTGGCGTCGTGCTTACCAGGATCAACCGTGCCTCGTCGTTACGATGCTCGGATGGGACGTAAGTCATGACATACGTCCCATCCTGATCGACAACGACCGGCTTCTCCCCAATGCCGCGCACCCCGTCGCGTCGGATGCGCGAACAATACTCTTCCATGTAATTCGCCAAGATTTCCCCGCCCTCGATGCTTCCCTGTCGCGTCACGCCAATCTTTTCGTTTGGGTTCATCTTAAGCCTCGGCTACCCGGCGACAAAACATGCGAGCGATCTATCGGTCGCCTGGAATCGACGGATTCGTGGGACATCGAACACAGGCGATGGAATTTCGCCAAAGCGCTTACAGGCCATCGCTTAAGGATGGTTCATCTTGCTGAGGGTTCAGGGCAGGAAGATGACGTGCAAGAACTGCGCGCCAAGGTTTGGGTCTGGAGGAAAAAAGGCCGGACACATAAGTGTCCGGTAACCCATTTGCTGACTCTGGTCGTGTCAAAACCGGAGAAACAAAATGATAACCATTATCATTTGAGGCGTCAATCGAGATCTTTGCTGTTCAACCTTCCAACGTGGTCTCGATAGTGATCGTTGCAGACAGCGCCTTGTGCACCGGGCACTTGTTGGCTACCCGAAGGAGATCCTCCCGCACGTCGGAGGGCAAGTCACCCTGGAGTTCCACAGTACGGACCAGCTTGTACGACCCCGGCGTTTCCTCATGCTTTACCGTCACCCGCACACCCTCGACGGCGTAGCCTTTGCGCTTCGCATAGATCTGAACGGTGAGTGTCGTGCAGGCAGCCAATGCCGAATCGAGGAGGTCGTGCGGATTCGGAATCTCCGGATTCCCCATCGGGGCATCCAGGTCGGCTTGCCAGCGCGCATGGCCATTGGCCAGGTCACAAACACTAGAGCCGGAATCGGCCCGCCAGGTCGCTTCGATTGTCATGGAGTCTTCCTCTGTAGGTAGCCTGCAGCCCAGGCCGGACAGATGATTCTATACAGCATGTGCAAATACAGGCTTGCGAGCGCCTCATAAACATCTTTTCATGCCAGTTAAATTTTTTGCGACCAAGGGCTTGCGCAATCTCCGGAACGCATCTAATATTCGCCCCCTCGCAACACAAACCGCGCTGCAAACGCAGGGGCTGGCAAGGGTTGCGGGGCAGCAGTGGCGAGGGTTGCGGGGTTTAGCAGCGCTGGCCGGCAGAGAAAAAAATCTTCTGCAAACTGTTGACGAAACGATGAATGTTCTGCATAATCTCGTTTCTCTGCTGCAGCGAAAGCGACGCGGCAGACGCAGTAAGAAATGCAGTACCCGGCGACAGCAAAGCTGCTCGTCAATGTTCTTTAACAACCAAACAACCGATAAGTGTGGGCGCTTGATGGCGAACGCCGCTGAGGACTTCGGGTTCTTAGTGTTGCTTCAAAAGTATCAAGTGCTCGCACAGTAAAACATGTTCGATTGTTCTTCGGAGCAGTCGAGTCAGTTTTCTGAGAGTGAGCGACCGCTCGAAAGAGCGAGACCTGTAGGGAAACCGAAGGGTCACACAGAGATTGAACTGAAGAGTTTGATCCTGGCTCAGATTGAACGCTGGCGGCATGCCTTACACATGCAAGTCGAACGGCAGCACGGACTTCGGTCTGGTGGCGAGTGGCGAACGGGTGAGTAATACATCGGAACGTACCCTGTTGTGGGGGATAACTAGTCGAAAGATTAGCTAATACCGCATACGACCTGAGGGTGAAAGTGGGGGACCGTAAGGCCTCACGCAGCAGGAGCGGCCGATGTCTGATTAGCTAGTTGGTGGGGTAAAGGCCCACCAAGGCGACGATCAGTAGCTGGTCTGAGAGGACGATCAGCCACACTGGGACTGAGACACGGCCCAGACTCCTACGGGAGGCAGCAGTGGGGAATTTTGGACAATGGGGGCAACCCTGATCCAGCAATGCCGCGTGTGTGAAGAAGGCCTTCGGGTTGTAAAGCACTTTTGTCCGGAAAGAAATCGCTTCGGTTAATACCTGGGGTGGATGACGGTACCGGAAGAATAAGCACCGGCTAACTACGTGCCAGCAGCCGCGGTAATACGTAGGGTGCGAGCGTTAATCGGAATTACTGGGCGTAAAGCGTGCGCAGGCGGTTTTGTAAGACAGGCGTGAAATCCCCGAGCTCAACTTGGGAATTGCGCTTGTGACTGCAAGGCTAGAGTATGTCAGAGGGGGGTAGAATTCCACGTGTAGCAGTGAAATGCGTAGAGATGTGGAGGAATACCGATGGCGAAGGCAGCCCCCTGGGACGTCACTGACGCTCATGCACGAAAGCGTGGGGAGCAAACAGGATTAGATACCCTGGTAGTCCACGCCCTAAACGATGTCAACTAGTTGTTGGGGATTCATTTCTTCAGTAACGTAGCTAACGCGTGAAGTTGACCGCCTGGGGAGTACGGTCGCAAGATTAAAACTCAAAGGAATTGACGGGGACCCGCACAAGCGGTGGATGATGTGGATTAATTCGATGCAACGCGAAAAACCTTACCTACCCTTGACATGCCACTAACGAAGCAGAGATGCATCAGGTGCCCGAAAGGGAAAGTGGACACAGGTGCTGCATGGCTGTCGTCAGCTCGTGTCGTGAGATGTTGGGTTAAGTCCCGCAACGAGCGCAACCCTTATCTTTAGTTGCTACGCAAGGGCACTCTAGAGAGACTGCCGGTGACAAACCGGAGGAAGGTGGGGATGACGTCAAGTCCTCATGGCCCTTATGGGTAGGGCTTCACACGTCATACAATGGTGCGTACAGAGGGTTGCCAACCCGCGAGGGGAGCTAATCCCAGAAAACGCATCGTAGTCCGGATCGTAGTCTGCAACTCGACTACGTGAAGCTGGAATCGCTAGTAATCGCGGATCAGCATGCCGCGGTGAATACGTTCCCGGGTCTTGTACACACCGCCCGTCACACCATGGGAGTGGGTTTTGCCAGAAGTAGTTAGCCTAACCGCAAGGAGGGCGATTACCACGGCAGGGTTCATGACTGGGGTGAAGTCGTAACAAGGTAGCCGTATCGGAAGGTGCGGCTGGATCACCTCCTTTCCAGAGGCTTGTGTTCACAAGTCAAGCGTTCACACTTATCGGTTTGTTTGAGTGTTACAGCCAAGGGTCTGTAGCTCAGGTGGTTAGAGCACCGTCTTGATAAGGCGGGGGTCGTAGGTTCAAGTCCTACCAGACCCACCAAGTTATCCGGGGGATTAGCTCAGCTGGGAGAGCACCTGCTTTGCAAGCAGGGGGTCGTCGGTTCGATCCCGTCATCCTCCACCACTTACCTTGGGGTAGTTGTCAAAGACCAGGATTCAGAGGTTCTGAATTTTAGTCTTTGGCTATTGCTATCAGTTTCGCACGAAGTGCGAGCTGGCTGTTCTTTAACAATATGGGATGTAGTAAAGGTGTCGTGAAGCGTTGATGAGACGCTGCAGTACAAAACACGATACCGGGTTGTGATTGTATCAACCAAAATGTATTTAAGTGATCGAAAGATGACTTGGAATACGGCACAAACGCGAGAACTCAGACCTATAGCGGTGTCTTGAATGAGACACACTCGTTATAGGGTCAAGCGAACAAGTGCATGTGGTGGATGCCTTGGCGATTACAGGCGATGAAGGACGCGGTAGCCTGCGAAAAGCTTCGGGGAGCTGGCAAACAAGCTTTGATCCGGAGATGTCCGAATGGGGAAACCCGGCCCTTATGGGTCATCCCTGACTGAATACATAGGTCAGGGAAGCGAACGCGGCGAACTGAAACATCTAAGTAGCTGCAGGAACAGAAATCAACCGAGATTCCCAGAGTAGTGGCGAACGAAATGGGAAGAGCCTTGTACTCTTTAGCAGCGTTGTTAGCAGAACGGGATGGAAAGCCCGGCCATAGCAGGTGATAGCCCTGTATGCGAAAACAGCATTGTGGAACTAGGTGTACGACAAGTAGGGCGGGACACGTGAAATCCTGTCTGAAGATGGGGGGACCATCCTCCAAGGCTAAATACTCGTAATCGACCGATAGTGAACCAGTACCGTGAGGGAAAGGCGAAAAGAACCCCGGGAGGGGAGTGAAATAGATCCTGAAACCGCATGCATACAAACAGTCGGAGCCTGGAAACGGGTGACGGCGTACCTTTTGTATAATGGGTCAGCGACTTACATTCAGTGGCAAGCTTAACCGGTTAGGGAAGGCGTAGCGAAAGCGAGTCCGAATAGGGCGTTGAGTCGCTGGGTGTAGACCCGAAACCAGATGATCTATCCATGGCCAGGTTGAAGGTGCGGTAACACGTACTGGAGGACCGAACCCACTAACGTTGAAAAGTTAGGGGATGAGCTGTGGATAGGGGTGAAAGGCTAAACAAATCTGGAAATAGCTGGTTCTCTCCGAAAACTATTTAGGTAGTGCCTCGTGTGTCACCTTCGGGGGTAGAGCACTGTCATGGTTGGGGGGTCTATTGCTGATTACCCCGCCATAGCAAACTCCGAATACCGAAGAGTGCAATCACGGGAGACAGACATCGGGTGCTAACGTCCGGTGTCAAGAGGGAAACAACCCAGACCGCCAGCTAAGGTCCCCAAGATTGGCTAAGTGGGAAACGAAGTGGGAAGGCTAAAACAGTCAGGAGGTTGGCTTAGAAGCAGCCACCCTTTAAAGAAAGCGTAATAGCTCACTGATCGAGTCGTCCTGCGCGGAAGATGTAACGGGGCTAAGCCAGTCACCGAAGCTGCGGACGCACATTTATGTGCGTGGTAGGAGAGCGTTCTGTAAGCCTGTGAAGGTGTCTTGTAAAGGATGCTGGAGGTATCAGAAGTGCGAATGCTGACATGAGTAGCGATAAAGGGGGTGAAAGGCCCCCCTCGCCGTAAGCCCAAGGTTTCCTACGCAACGTTCATCGGCGTAGGGTGAGTCGGCCCCTAAGGCGAGGCAGAGATGCGTAGCTGATGGGAAGCAGGTTAATATTCCTGCACCGTCGTATGATGCGATGGGGGGACGGATCGCGGAAGGTTGTCCGGGTGTTGGAAGTCCCGGTCCCTGCATTGGAGAAGGCGCTTTGGCAAATCCGGGCGCGGGATTCAAGGATGTGGGGCGAGCGGCTTTATGCTGCGAAGCAATCGGAAGTGGTTCCAAGAAAAGCCTCTAAGCTTCAGTCATACGAGACCGTACCGCAAACCGACACAGGTGGGCGAGATGAGTATTCTAAGGCGCTTGAGAGAACTCGGGAGAAGGAACTCGGCAAATTGGTACCGTAACTTCGGGATAAGGTACGCCCTGGTAGCTTGACTGGCCTGCGCCAGAAGGGTGAAGGGGTTGCAATAAAATGGTGGCTGCGACTGTTTAATAAAAACACAGCACTCTGCAAACACGAAAGTGGACGTATAGGGTGTGACGCCTGCCCGGTGCCGGAAGATTAAATGATGGGGTGCAAGCTCTTGATTGAAGTCCCGGTAAACGGCGGCCGTAACTATAACGGTCCTAAGGTAGCGAAATTCCTTGTCGGGTAAGTTCCGACCTGCACGAATGGCGTAACGATGGCCACACTGTCTCCTCCCGAGACTCAGCGAAGTTGAAGTGTTTGTGATGATGCAATCTCCCCGCGGCTAGACGGAAAGACCCCATGAACCTTTACTGTAGCTTTGCATTGGACTTTGAACCGATCTGTGTAGGATAGGTGGGAGGCTTTGAAGCGTGGACGCTAGTTCACGTGGAGCCGTCCTTGAAATACCACCCTGGTTTGTTTGAGGTTCTAACCTTGACCCGTGAATCCGGGTCGGGGACAGTGCATGGTAGGCAGTTTGACTGGGGCGGTCTCCTCCCAAAGTGTAACGGAGGAGTTCGAAGGTACGCTTGGTACGGTCGGACATCGTACCTAAAGTGCAATGGCAAAAGCGTGCTTAACTGCGAGACCGACAAGTCGAGCAGGTGCGAAAGCAGGACATAGTGATCCGGTGGTTCTGAATGGAAGGGCCATCGCTCAACGGATAAAAGGTACTCTGGGGATAACAGGCTGATACCGCCCAAGAGTTCATATCGACGGCGGTGTTTGGCACCTCGATGTCGGCTCATCTCATCCTGGGGCTGTAGCCGGTCCCAAGGGTATGGCTGTTCGCCATTTAAAGAGGTACGTGAGCTGGGTTTAAAACGTCGTGAGACAGTTTGGTCCCTATCTGCCGTGGGCGTTGGAATCTTGACGGGGGCTGCTCCTAGTACGAGAGGACCGGAGTGGACGTACCGCTGGTGTACCTGTTGTCTCGCCAGAGGCATCGCAGGGTAGCTATGTACGGAAGAGATAACCGCTGAAAGCATCTAAGCGGGAAACTCGCCTGAAGATGAGGATTCCCTGGAGGCTTGACCTCCTTGAAGGGTCGTTCGAGACCAGGACGTTGATAGGCTGGGTGTGGAAGCGCAGTAATGCGTTAAGCTAACCAGTACTAATTGCCCGTAAGGCTTGATCCTATAACCAGTGTGTTTTACCTGGTGTCTGTGATCCGCCTTGTGCCCAAGGTCGACACAACACAACCCAACCTTTACTACACCCAATTCGCCCGCGTTGACACTCGTCAGCGCAGGCAACCCCTTATGCCTGGTGACCATAGCGAGTCGGAACCACCCCTTCCCATCCCGAACAGGACCGTGAAACGACTTTGCGCCGATGATAGTGCGGATACCCGTGTGAAAGTAGGTCATCGCCAGGCTCTTATGCCCCAAAACCCCTCGACAGCCAACGCTGCGAGGGGTTTTGTCTTTGGGTTCCAGGTTTCCGATATGATCGTGAAGCAATGACAGACGAATCCGACCTCGAACAGCGCGAGGAGACGCCCTGGTTTCTTTACCTGATCGAATGCGAAGGTGCATCGATCTATACCGGCATCACGATTGACGTGGCGCGGCGGTATGCCGCGCATGTTTCTGGAAGAGGTGCGAAATACACGCGTGCCCGTAAGCCGATGCAATTGCTTGGATGGCTGGAGTTTCCGAACAAATCCGAGGCATTGAAGGCTGAAATCCGCATCAAACGGCTGACAGCGGCTCAGAAGCG
The DNA here is from genome assembly GCF_009793345.1 of Cupriavidus sp. SW-Y-13. Lineage (NCBI taxonomy): Bacteria > Pseudomonadati > Pseudomonadota > Betaproteobacteria > Burkholderiales > Burkholderiaceae > Cupriavidus > Cupriavidus sp. SW-Y-13. The sequence continues at coordinate 2,092,442 of NZ_WHLX01000002.1, read as the reverse complement.
GGCGTTGGTCGGCGAGTTGAGGTCGGAACCCGCACAACAAAAAACGCCGGCATGACGCCGGCGTTTTTTGTTGGCGGTAAGCCCTGAGTCGTGTTTTAGACCACGATCAGCGTTACCTCGATATTGCCGCGCGTGGCATTCGAATACGGGCAAACCTGGTGGGCTGCCTCGACCAACTTTTGGGCCGCTTCTTTTTCCATGCCCGGCAGCGAAATCTTCAGCTCGGCCTGGATGCCGAAGCCTTGCGGAATCTGGCCGATACCGACGGCGCCTTCGATCTTGGCGTCGGGGGAAACGGTGATCTTTTGCTGGCTGGCCACGAAACGGATCGCGCCAAGGAAACACGCTGAATAGCCAGCGGCGAACAGTTGCTCTGGGTTCAGCCCGTTGCCGGCGCCGCCCATTTCCTTCGGCACCGCCAGCTTGACATCCAGTTGACCATCGGACGTCACCGCACGGCCGTCACGGCCACCGGTTGCGGAAGCATGGGCGGTGTAAAGGACTTTTTCGAGTTTCATTTGTACGCTCCTGGGTAGTGCCCGTCGGGGGCAGTGTTCAACACGTTCAACAAAATGCCGGTAACCGGCAGTCAATCTTCGGCCCGCGCCACTTCGAGCGTGGACCGCAAATCTTGCAGGCGCTTCGTCAGCGACTGGATTTCTTCAAGCGAGCACTGCGTGGCACACAAAATCTCTTCGGGGATCCCGGCTGCCGCCTGTCGCAGATTCCTGCCGGACTGAGTCAACGTCACCAGAACCCGACGCTCGTCGTCGGTATCTCTTTCCCGATGCACATATCCGGCTGCCTCGAGCCGCTTCAACAGCGGCGTCAACGTACCCGAGTCCAACTTCAGCTTCCCACCTAAATCCGAAATCGTGATAGCGCTCTGTTGCCACAACACGAGCATAACGAGGTACTGCGGATAAGTGAGCCCAAGCTCACTAAGGATGGGCTTATACATCTTGGTCATGGCCAACGATGCCGAATACAGCGCAAAGCACAGTTGCCGATCAAGCTCGAGCCAGTCTTCTGCAGGTGGTGGGATCGTCGTTTGCTTCGTCATGTAGGTTATCTTATACACAATTAGATTGTGTGCAAGATAAAATTTCTATCAGTCCAATAGCGTTATAGAGAATAGGGGGCGCTCATGTCGGAGCCAAGTCGTACCTTACCCTCGCTGGGATGACCTGAAGGTGGATGCGGCAATACCTGAAGAGAAATTAGATCCTTTAAGTCTGGCTTAAGTGTGGCTACCTACGATGGCACTGTCGCGAAACGCCCGCATGCGGCGACGCCAACCAACGAAAGGAAAGCCACCATGATTCGCCAGACTCTCGCCCGTACCGCCGTAGGTGTTGCAGCGCTTGCTGCGCTTGGCGGCGGTTATGCCTACCTGCAGAAGGACGCCATTACGCCGACGTTTGCTGCGCAAACGCCCGTCAGCGCTGCCCCTTTGGCTGTGGCCACGCCGACCGACTTCTCCGGCATCGTCGATCAGTACGGTCCCGCAGTGGTGAATATCAGCGTGACTGCCCGCGCGCAGCGTACCTCGGCGCAGGTGCCCTCGGGCATGGACCCTGATGATCCGCTGTTCCAGTTCTTCAAGCGCTTCGGCCCGCAATTCCAGGGGCCGCAGGGCGGCCAGCCGCAACTGGTAAGGGGCCTTGGCTCGGGCTTCATTGTCAGCTCCGATGGCCTGATTCTGACGAACGCGCACGTGGTCGACAACGCCACCGAAGTCACCGTGAAGCTGACGGACCGCCGTGAATTCAAGGCCAAGGTGCTTGGCGTCGATCCGCAGAGCGATATCGCGGTGATCCGCATCGATGCGAAGGATCTGCCGACCGTCCGTCTGGGGGATCCGTCAAAAATCCGGGTGGGCGAGCCGGTCCTGGCCATCGGATCGCCCTACGGTTTCGAGAATACGGTGACCGCCGGCATCGTGAGTGCAAAGTCGCGCTCGCTGCCCGACGATACCTATGTGCCGTTCATCCAGACCGATGTGGCCGTGAACCCAGGCAACTCCGGTGGTCCGCTCTTCAATCAGCGCGGCGAAGTCATTGGCATCAACTCGCAGATCTACAGTCAGACCGGCGGCTATCAGGGCCTGTCGTTCGCGATACCGATCAACGTGGCAACCAAGGTCGAGCAGCAGTTGGTGGCACATGGCAAGGTGACACGCGGACGTCTCGGCATTTCGGTGCAGGAGGTCAACCAGGCGTTGGCGCAGTCATTCAACCTGCCAAAGCCGACGGGCGCACTGGTCAATTCCGTGGAGCCTGACAGCCCCGCGGCCAAGGCTGGCTTGAAGCCAGGAGACGTGATCGTGCAGCTTGGCGATGACAAGATCGACCATTCTGGCGACTTGCCAGAACATGTTGCCGATATTCGTCCGGGCACCGAGACCAGTCTCAAGATCATCCGCAAGGGCGAGCCGCTGACGCTGAGCGTCAAGGTGGGTGCTGTAAAGGAAGGCACCGTAGCGCAAGGCAAGAACGGCGGTGAAGCGGCCGGACGGCTCGGCCTGGCCGTACGCCCGCTCTCGCCAGCAGAGCAACGCGGCAGCGGCATTGATAGCGGTCTGGTCGTCGAGGATGTGACTGGGCCCGCCGCCCGGGTTGGCATCCAGCAGGGCGATGTCATCCTGTCGCTCAATGGTACGCCAGTGACGTCGGCCGAGCAGTTGAGGGCGCTGGTGGCGAAGTCCGGCAAGCAAGTTGCGTTGTTGGTGCAACGTGACGACGCACGGATCTTCATCCCGCTCGACCTCGGCTGATCGCTGCATCGGCCACGCGGTATACGTGCCACTCCAGCATGTAGAGCGCAGCTGAGTCGCAGGTACAGCGGGCGTATACGCACCTCACCAACGAACTGCGTATACGCCCGCAAACCGTTGCTACAGGCGGATTTCGGGGCGACAAAACGCCCCAATGCGGCGCGCAAACAGGTATCATCTCGACTGCGATGCTCGAAGCGAGTGGTGACTCACGTCACCATGCCAGGTTCTTGCTCAATCGACAGAAGAAGGATGTCTAATGCAGTTGGATTTCAACCGCGCCCCTATCTCGCCGGTCACCGACCTGGCGCGGCGGCTGTCACCAGCCGCTGCCAAGCCGACCACTCGTCGGCGCAAGAAGGAAGTCCCGCCCCACTGGGAGCGTGGCTACCGCTCCCACTACTACCGCAGTGAACGTGGCGACAAGCTTGGCGAAGTCCGCTTGTCCGATCGTGGCGACCTGCCCGTGGTGTACCACTGGGCAGCGGGTAACTATTCCGGCGCGGAAGGTTCGCTTGCGCATGCACGTGCGCGCGTGGAAGAAACCGTGGGTTTCGGCATGCGCCAGATGTCGCTGTTTTGAGTCGGCATTGACGCGCTGCTGGGTGGCGACTCCAGCGCGAACGTAGTACCTCTCACCGTAGTTCAGTAGTTCCGTTGCCCTGCAACGCTCCACATCCGCCCGGTTAGTCGAGCCGGCGCTGCATCAGCATGAAGACCGCTGCCAGCACGGCAATCGCGGCAATCAACCGGTAGAGATCCTCGCAGGCAATCAATCGTGCCTGTTGATCGACGATGGCCGCCATCTGGGCGAGCGCACCGGCGTGGGCCTGTCCGGCATCGAACCCGCGCGCGACCAGTGCCGCCTGTGCGGCGTCCATCCATTGCGCGGTTTCGGCTGGCCGTTGGCCCACGGCATGTACCAGGCTCGTGTGCACCGCGAACTGCCGGTTCTGTAGCAGCACCGCGCCTATCGCCGAAGCGAACGAACTGGCGATCTGCCGGACCAGGTTCTTGCTGCGATAGCCGTGCCCGAAATCCTCGCCTTTCAGCGAACTGAACGTGATGCCCGCAATGGGGATGATGACCATCACACCGAACAGCCCCTTGGCCACAAGGCCGGGTACCAGCGCAGCGGGTCCGACGCTGGGCGACATGATCGAGAACCACATCATCGCGCCGGCCATCAGCAGCAGGCCAGCCACCATCACGGGCTTCTTGTGGGTCAGTCGGCGCGCCACGCGCAGATAGAACCAAATGCCGGCAAGGCTGATGAGCGCGGCAAAGGTGTTGAGCCAGCCGGTGGTCGCCAGCGGAAAGCCGAGCGCCTGTTCAGCGTAGATCGGGAACACGTAGCTGCTCAGGTTGCTGATCATGTAGTAGATGAAGTACATCGCCAGGCCAGCGATATAGACCGGCTGGCGCAGCGCACGCAGATGGAGTACGGGCGCGGCGTGGTGCCATTGGTGCCAAAGGAAGACGCCGAGCAGTGCCAGTGCGATCCCGCCGGTGACCGTCACACGCAACGGGTGCGAGAAGATATCGAAGCGCGCTTCGGTCATGGCCGCTTGCAGGGCTACGATGGCAACACCGAACAGCAGCAGCGGCACGAGTGCGGGACCTTCCGTGTCGTCCCGCGGCTCGGCATCGGGTAGCAGCAACCACGCGCCTGCCGTTGCCAGCGCGGCAAAGGGCAGCACGCCATAGAACACGTCCTGCCAGACACCGTGCTCGATCAGCTCTGCGGCAAAAGCCGGCGCCAGCGCCGAGGCGCCAAAGATGCCGAGCATGAAGATGCGCGATGCGCGCGGACGGTCAACGGGCGCGAACATCAGGTTGACCAGGATACGGCAGCTCGTGAAGAGCGCGCCACCGCCCACGCCCTGCATGAAGCGGGCAAGCACCAGTTGCTGCAGACCCGTACTGGTGGCGGCCACCAGTGTGCCGGCCATGAACAGCAGCAGCGATGCGGTCAGGTAGCGACGATAACCGAAACGCTGCGCCAGCCACTGCTGCTTCAGGATCATCATCATGCTGCCCACTGCGTAGGCGGCCTGCACGAGCGCGAAGCTGCGCGGGTCGGCGGAGATCCCGCCCACGATATGGCTCGATGCAAACACGAACATGATGTTCTCGAGGAACTCCACGCCCGTTGCCAATGCCAGCAGCATCATCATCAAGGTCTGGCGTTGCGGGCGGCTCAGCATCCTCAGCCAGCGAAAGCCGGCGCGCACGCGTCGCCATGGCCTGGTTGCCACATTCACGGCTTGGCCGCCTCCAGCTCGGCGAGGTGGCTATGGAGCGTGGTCAGCCCGCGGATAGTCGTAGCCAGTTCCGTCTTGCCGAGCGGCCCCCATGCCTCGGCATAGGCCGCATGCACGACGGGCACCGCGCGTTTCAGCAAGGCACGCGCAGCAGGCGTCAGACTCAGTTCGAGGCTGCGGCGGTCATGGGCGGCCGGCTTGCGTCGCACCAGTCCGCGCGTTTCCAGTCCATCGACAAGCCGTGTCATCTGCGTGCGCGTGGCATCGATCGACATGCCGAGTTCGGACGGCATGGTGGGCTCGCTGGCGTCGATGGCGAGCATGCTGATCACCAGGTACTGGTTCAGGTCCAGATCATAGGGGGCGAGCGCACGTTCGATATGCTGGCGCATCAGTCGAGCCGAGCGCAGCAACAGGCGTGAGGCGAGAATCAGGTCGCGTGGCGCGTCGGGATTGTCCGCGCAAAAACGGTCGATGCGGCGTTCAAACGACATGTTATTTCATTCGTAATAGTTACGAATGAAACTATATGCCTCGTCATGCCGATCGGCAAGGCATCGCTGCATAGACAGATTGATCGGCTGGCCGAACTATCTGAGCGCGGCAGCGAGCTCGCGCAGTGCCGCGCGCAGGCGCGCGGCGGACCTGGCGGCCTGATCAGCATCACCATTCGCCAATCCGTAGCGCCAGTCGACGTAGCCATCTGTGAAGGCACGCACCGCCGTTGCCGCGCGGGGGAGGGCGGTTGCGGCGCGGGTGCCGAAGTCGATGGGCCCTTCGGAGACGCCTCGCGTGCAACCGTGGCGCGCAAGCGTCGCGCAGAAGCGCTCGTAGAGCGCCTGCACCGGTTCCACGCGGCGACGTCGCAGCCACATCGGGAGCAGAGCCAAGAGGCTCAACACCGCCATGCCCACTGCCAGCACGCTGGGCAACTGATTGCCGAGTCCCGCCAGTTCGAGCAGTCGCTGCTGCTGGCCGCGATCGTAATCGAGGACCCAGCGCTGCCAGCGATAGGTCAGGCCGTCGATGCCCCAGCGGATGTCACGCAGCCAGCCGGGCGCGCGCAGATCGCGCAAGGCGCCGATTTCTTCGCCGGCCAGCGCCGCGTCCACGCCATCTTCCACGCGGCTCGGTGCCACGGCGCTGGTGGGGTCCACCCGCACCCAGCCCCGGTCTTGCAGCCATACTTCGGCCCATGCATGCGCGTCGGATTGCCGGATGACGTAGTGCTTGCCGACGGGGTTGTACTCGCCACCCTGGTAGCCGGTCACCACGCGGGCGGGCACGCCGCCGGCGCGCATCAGGAACACGAAGCTGCTGGCGTAGTGCTCGCAGAAGCCCCGTCGGGTATCGAATATGAAGCTGTCCACCTGCTGGTCGCCGAGCAGCGGGGGCGACAACGTATAGGCGAACGGCGACGATGCGAACAACCGCATTGCGGCCTGCACGCGCTGCCACGGATCGGCGTACTCGCGCGCCCAGTCGGCGGCCAGGGCGCGGCTGCGCGGATTGCCTTCCGGCAGCGCAAGGGAAAGCCGCAGCGTGCGCCGCGTCAGTGGCTGGGGCGCGCCACCCAGCGTCGACTGTGCGCGGTATCGGAGGGTGCGTTCCACGGGCGTGCGTGCGAAGAATTCGTCGTCGGCGGACGAGCGTGCGCCCAGATTCTCCGAGATGGCCACGCCACGGTCCAGCAGATAGAGCCACGGCTTGTGCGTGGGTTCGAGCGTGACGTTGTACTCGCGCACGTCCGGGGCGAGCGGCGCAGCGCCCTCGTCTCCCTCATCGACGAGCGAGGGTGCTTCACGCAATGGTGGATTGGTATCGAGCCGCCACACCTGCCCGTCGTACTCCCACATCACCAGCGCACGCCAGTAGAGCGCGCTGGCGGGCAGGGGATCGCCGACGATGTCGGCGCGAAATGCCACATCGGGCGAGCGGATCAGATGACCGATGCTGCCGGGCTTCATCGTGTCGCCGATGCCCATGCGTCCGGTAGGTTCCGACTGCGGCAGGCGCCACAGCGGATGATCGAGGCGCGGAAACAGTACGAACAGGCACAGCGCCCATGGCAGGCCGAACAGCGCCATGCGGCCGAGCAGCGGCCAGATGGCAAGCCGCTCGCGGGCTTCGGGATGATGGAACAGCAGCCAGTTGCGCAAGATCCACGCGCCGATGGCCATGCTGTAGAGCGCCAGCCAGAAAGGCTGTTCCGCCAGATACAGCGTGAGCAGAAGATAGAAGGAGAGTTGCGTGACCAGCGTGGCATCGGCCAGCGCGCGTGTCTCCATCAACTTGAGGATGACAAAGGCCGCGAGCAGCGCCACGCAGAGTTCGCGGCCCAGGCTGCCGCCCGCCTGCCAGACCAGCGCGGCGGCGATGACGAGTACCAGCATGGCCGTCACGCCAATCATCAGCTTCGATGGCAGCGGCGCCCGCTGCCGCCACAACAGCCAGCGCCAGCCGAGCAGCAACAGGAGCAGCAGGCTGATCGACACGGGCAGCGTGCGGGCCTGGGGCACGAGCACCAGCGCTAGCTGGCCGATCAGCATGCCGTGCTCCTGATGGCCGAGCGGGCGTGGCGGTGCCTTTGTCGTCTTGGTTGCCCGGGCCGTCATGACGCGCGCCGCTCCGGCCACAGCGCCAGGGCTTCCAGGCAAGAGCGGCGATGGGCAGCGCCGTGGCCGGGCGGGATTTCCACGCCCGGCAGGCGCAGGCCGATGTCCACGCTGTCACCCGCCGACACCAGCCACGCGCAGAGCCGTGAGAGTCGCGCTTCGGTATCCATCGACACCGGCAGCGTGTGCCAGTCGATCCAGCACGCAAGCGGTTGAGGCATCTGGCCGGTGCGGCTCATCCAGCGGCCCGTGCGGGCACTGTGCTTCCAGGCGATGCGATGCAGGGGGTCGCCGGGGCGATATTTGCGGAGCTGGTCAATGCCATCCTCCGCGGCCGTGGTGACCGCGCCTTCGTCGTCATCGCCGGGGCCCGACATCTGCGGCAGCGGTGGCGCATGGCGCTCGGGCGCAGGATAGACGATGGTCGCCAGCGGGAAATCCGCATAGCTCCACACGTGGAACATGCCGAACGGGAAGCGGCTGAACAGCGTAACGCGCGGCAATGCGAGTCTCCCGCGTTGCTGCGCCGGAAGGCGAATCGACAGCGTACCCTCGTTGCCTTGCGTGCCTCCGAGTGTCAGCGAGACCGCATCGACCGCGTCCGACGATGCGCAGCGCGCTTCGATACCGATGCGCGCCAGGCCATCGTGCTGCCGCGCGTACAGCACGAAGACTGCCGCGTCTCCGGCGAAGGCCGGGGCCACAGGACCGGCCGAAAGTTCGAGGTCGAGCAGGTTGCGATAGGCCATCCACATGCAGGACATGCCGATGCCGACCAGCAGGAATGTCAGCGCGAAGCCCAGGCTGATGTTGTAGTTCAGCGAGGTGGTCAGCATCGCCAGCAGCAGCACGACAAAGCCGAGTCCGCTGCGGGTGGGCAGGATATAGAGATGACGGCGGTCGAGCCTGATCACGCCGTTGACGGGCGGGCGTGGGCGGCGCGGCCACCTCGACGATGTGCGTGCGGAGGTAGTCGGTCGTATCGAGCCGCGTGGATCGGGCACCGCCGGGGCGCGTCGCATGGTTGCGGAAGGGAAATCCGGTCAGGGAATCGCCACGCCCGCCAGCAGACGGTCGAGGGCTGTGGTCGGCTGGCCGGACGGCAGCAACCTGTGCGCGGCCACCGGCACGAACACTGCCTGGATATCTTCAGGGATCACCATTTCGCGTTGGTGCAGCAGTGCCCAGGCGCGGGCGCAGGCCAGTAGCGACAGCCCGGCGCGCGGCGAGAGTCCTGCAATGAAACCCGATTCGTTGCGCGTGGCCTGTACCAGTGCGAGCGCGTAGTCCACCAGCGCGGGACTCGCGTAGACGCGGCCTACCGCCGCCTGCAGTGCCACGACCTGTTCCGCGTCCATCACCGCCGTGACTTCCGGCTTGGCGGTGCCGCCGAGATACAGCACGCGCTCGAAGGCGGGGTCGGGATAGCCGAGCGAGATGCGCATCGCAAACCGGTCAAGCTGGGATTCGGGCAACGCGTGGGTGCCAACCTGTTCGAGCGGATTCTGCGTGGCGATCACGAAGAACGGCGCCGGCAACGCGTGGGTCACGCCGTCGTGCGTGACCTGGCGTTCGGCCATGGCTTCGAGCAGCGCGCTTTGCGTCTTCGGCGGTGCGCGGTTGATTTCGTCGGCCAGTACAAGTTGAGCGAAGACCGGGCCGCGATGGAATCGGAAATCGCTGGATTCACGGTTGAACACCGATACGCCGATCAGGTCAGCCGGCAGCAGGTCACTGGTGAACTGCACGCGCCGATACTGCAAGCCCAATGTTTGCGCCAGCGCATGGGCCAGCGTGGTCTTGCCTACGCCGGGCACGTCCTCCAGCAGCAGGTGGCCGCCAGCGAGCATGCATGCCAGCGCCAGTCGGAGTTGGCGGGGTTTGCCCAGCACGATGCGGCCTAGCTGGTTCTGGGCCTCGGCAAGCGAGGCGGTAATGCGAGGTCGGGCAGTCACGATGGCGGCATCAGTAGGGTTGGCGATGTCGTTCGGTGCAGCAGGGTCGGGCCATTGTAGCGGCGGTAACGGCGCATGGGTCGCATTGGACCGTGGGTTTCCGCACCATGATCGAGGCGTTGGAGTGGGCGGGCGGGCCGATATCTCACCGCATTTGGCTGGACGGCGATGTCGACTCGCACCGGATCGCGCCGGTTCTGGCATCATCGGCCTGTTAGCAGCTGCCACTTTCAGAAAAGTCTTACCCTGCAATGACTGCCTCGCCATCGCGCGCCGCTCAGGCGTCCGCCTCCCTCGATTTCGATTGTTCCGCGCCGCTGGCTGATCAGGCGGCATTGGCCAGCCTGGCCCGCGAGTTTCAGGCTGGCGGCTATATCGTGCTGCGTAACTTTGCCAGCGAGGCCACCTGCGCCGCGCTGGAAACCGTGACGCGCCAGCATCTGGCGGCGGCGGCACCGCCGGTCGAGTTCGAGGCCGATCTTGGCTACCCTGGGGCGCCGGCCACGCGGCAGGCCGAAGGCGGCCATACGGTGCGCCGGTTGCGCCAGGCATACGGCCGCGACGAAGCCTTCCGACGCTGGGCCAGCGATCCGCAACTGCTGGCCACGGTGGAGGCACTATTGGGCGAGCCGACTCGCCTGACGCTGGCACATCACAACTGCGTGATGACAAAGCATCCGCACTTCGGCAGCCAGACCGGCTGGCACCGCGATACGCGCTATTGGTCGTTCGTGAAACCCGAATTGGTCACGGTGTGGCTGGCGCTGGGCGATGAAGACGAGCGCAACGGCGTGCTGCGCGTGATCCCGGCGTCGCATCGCGCGAAACTCGACCCGGCCCAGCTCGATCCCGCCGAATTCCTCATCGAAGCGCACCCGAACAGCCAGGCGCTGCTCAAGGGCGCGATGCCGCTGGCGCTGCATCGTGGCGACGTTCTGATGTTCGACAGCCGGCTGTTCCACGCGGCAGGGCGCAACGATTCGGAAGCGGTCAAGCTGTCGGTGGCGTTTGCCTACTTTGGCGCCAGCAACCGGCCCATCAGTGGATCGCGCTCGGCGGAGTTCGGCAGTGTGGAGATGCCACCGTCGGCGCTGTGACCTCGAACTGAACGAAAAAAAGCCGCCTCATGTTTGAAGGCGGCTTTTCTTTTGCCGAGGCGCAGAGCTTTCGAGCTGGCTCAGACAGCTTTCCGTCGATCGGACGTGCCGCGGAACAGTGCGACGAGATCGGCAAAGCGGAAGGGCAGCAGCGGCGTGGCGTGCCGGATGGCATCACGGCGTGCGAAGTGGCTCAGGAGCTGCTCGCCCACCGGACGGTCGAAGTACGAAGCCTCCGGGTAGTTCATGGTTAATCCCCATTGTGGTCACAAAACGCAGACAGTATACACTTCGATGGTGCACTGCGCCATTTCGTGGTGCGTAATGGGGTGTTGCGTGGTGCGTGGGCGAAGCGCCTAGCTTTGCTCGCCGCCTTCCGCCTGCATCGATTCCACGGCCTTGGCGGCGCTGAAAACATGCCGCGTGGCCAGCAGCGCGGCCAGGTCGGCGTCGCCGGCAATGACGGCCTGGAGGATCTGCGCGTGCTCGTCCCAGTTGGTGCGTGCGCGGCTCATGTTGGCCGGCGCGAAGAGCAGCGCGGTGCGTTCGCGCAGCGAGCGCATCATGTCCTGCAGCACGCTGTTGGCAGCGATGTTGCCAAGCACTTCGTGAAAGCGCGAGTTCAGTTCGACAAAGCGTTCGGTCTGGCCGGTGTTCACGGCCTCGTTCCCCTCCCTGAGTACCTGCTCGATTTCCGCGATCAGCGCCGGGTCGCGGCGCTGCGCGGCCAGCTTGGCGTTGAGCCCTTCGAGCGTGGCGCGTACCTCGACCATTTCCCGCGCGATGTTGGGCGACAGTCGGGCCACCGAGGCCCCCCGGCGCGGCTCGATGCGCACCAGCCCTTCGGCGGCCAGCGCGCGCAGCGCTTCGCGCACCGGAATGCGGGACACGCCAAGTTCGAGCGAGAGGGTGTTTTCGACGAGCCGTTCGCCTTGTTCGTACTGACCGCCAAGGATGCGCTGGCGCAGGGTGTCGGTCACAAGTGCGAAGAGCGGGGAATGCTGGGCGCCCAGGCTGGTGGCCGGTGCGTCAGGATTCGGCTTGAGGGCACTGGCGGTGGCGTCGTTCATGGTCGGGATCGGCCGTCGGAATACTGGGAAACGCCGTAGCGATGGCCACGGCTGGAATGCCGCTATTGTATACCGTCCCTACTTCATGCAGACATAGGGTAGACATCCACCCGCCCGATCAGCCGCCTCCGTGCTGGAACGTGAACCCGTCCGCGCGAAGGAAGGGCACCTGCGCGCCCAGCGCCATGAAGGTCTGCTTGGCGTCGTGGATCATGTTCGGTGACCCGCACAGGTAGATTGCATGCTCGGAGAGGTCGCCCAGGTCCGCGGCGACCGCGTCGTGCACATAGCCGCGTCGCCCATGCCACGTATCGTCGCCGCGCGACAGCACCGGCACGTATTGAAAGTCGTAAAGCCGCTCGCCCCAACTAGCGATTTCCTCGTGCAGATAGAGGTCCGCTGCGGTGCGCATACCCCAGTAGAGCCAGACAGGCGGGCAGTCGGGGTCGTCCATCAGGGATTCGAGCATGCTCTTGATCGGCGCGAGGCCGGTGCCCGTGGCCACCATCAGCAGCGGGCGATAGTCCTCCTTGTGCAGGCTGAAGCTGCCATGCGGGATTTCCACGTCGAGCGTGTCGCCAGCATGCAGACGCGGCAACTGTTGCGACGTGAATCGTCCATTGGCGATCTGCCTGACGTGGAAGTCGACGACGTTGCCATTCGGTGCCGATGCCATCGAGAAACTGCGATGGGTGCCATCCTCCAGCAGCACCTTGAGGTATTGCCCAGGCGCGAAGTCGAACGGTTCGTCATCGGGCAGCGCGAGTTGCAGGTGCAGTACGTCGGGCCCGAGCGGCGAGACTGCGCGCACCGTGGTGGTAGTGCGCCGGGCAGGTGCCAGATTGCTCGCTTCACGCGCGGTGCTGAGGACGAGGTCGCCATCGGGCCGTGCCTGGCAGGCCAGCGCGTAGCCGTCGGCGGCCTCGGCCTCGGACAGTCCCATCGGAAAATCCTCGTAAGAGACCGACCCCTGCACCACGCGCACGCGGCAGGTGCCGCAGCCGCCGAACGTGCATTCGTGGGCCAGGTCCACGCCGCTGCGCAACGCGGCGTCCAGTACCGATTCGCCTGGGGCCACCATGAAGACCTGCTGTGTTTCCGCGATCTCTACGCGATGGGACATGACCCCTCCTTCCTTATTTCTTGATGTCGGCTTGCGCCAGCACGGTCAGGTCTTCGGCGGCCAGCAGGTCGCGCAGCGCTTCGAGCGCCGCCACGCCGCAGGCGGTGTCTTGCTCGCCGTTGCCACCGGAGAGGCCCACGCCGCCGATCACTTCGCCGTTGACCACGATCGGGTAGCCGCCCACGAACACGGCGAACTTGCCGTCGAAGCTCCACTGGATGCCGAAGGCTTCGTTGCCGGGCAGGGCGGGGCCATTCGGCGCCGTGTTGAACAGATGCGTGGAGCGCTTGTGGCCGGCGGCCGTAAACGCCTTGTTCCACGCGATTTGCGGGCCGGTGATGCGCGCGCCGTCCATGCGTTCGAGCAGCAGCGGATAGCCGCCGTCATCGACGATGCAGATGGATTCCAGCACGCCGATTTCCTCGGCCTTGCGAACGGCGGCGGCCACCATGTGGCGGGCTTCCCGCAGTTCGAGCTTGATGGCTTTCTTCATGGTTAAACCCCTTGGTAGATGGTCTTGATCTGCGTGTAGAAGTCCAGCCCGGCGCGGCCCGATTCGCGGAACGTCGAGGTGCTGGAGCGCTTCAGGCCGCCGAACGGCGCATTGACGAGATTGCCCGTCGTGGTGCGGTTGATCTTGACGGTGCCCGATTCGATATCGCGCGCGAAGTCGTGCATGTAGCGCGGATTGCGCGTGGCGATGGCGGCGGACAACCCGTACTCGGTGTCGTTGGCCGTGGCGATGGCCTCGGCATAGCTGTTCACCTCGATGATCGCCAGCACCGGGCCGAAGATCTCCTCGCGTGCAATGCGCATGGACTGCGTGACATCGGTGAACACGGCCGGCGACACGTAGTAGCCGTGCGCGAAATCGCCGTCGGTCAGATGCTCGCCGCCGCACAGCAGCGTGGCTTCCTGCTTGCCGGTTTTGATATAGCCGAGCACTGTGTCGAGTTGCTTGCGCGTGGCAAGCGGGCCGAGGTCCATGCCCGGCGTCGGGCCACTGCCGATCTTCAGCGCCTTGACCTTGCTGACGAGCTTTTCCGTGAACGCCTGCTTCACCTCGCGCATGACCAGGATGCGACTCGTGCCTGTGCATGCCTGGCCGGACAGCGACAGGCCGCCCTTGATGGCGAGATCCACGGCGCGGTCCAGATCGGCGTCTTCCATCACGATCAGCGGATTCTTGCCGCCCAGTTCCATCTGCGTGCGCGTGGTCATCGGCGCGGAGCGGTGAATCTGCTCGCCGGCTGCGGTCGATCCCGTGAACGACACGGCGCGCACCGCGCGGCTTTCGACGATGGTCGGACCCACTTCGGCGGCGCTGCCGGTGATGAAATTCAGCACGCCTTTGGGGATGCCAGCGCGCACGAAGGCTTCGGCCAGGCGATAGCCGGACAGCGGCGCGTCCGACGATGGCTTGAAGACTACGGTGTTGCCCGTGATCAGCGCCGGGGCGATCTTGCGGGCTGGAATCGAAACCGGGAAGTTCCACGGCGAGATCACGGTCACCACGCCCAGCGGTTCGCGCTGGCTGTAGACCAGCATGTCCGGATCATCGTTCGGATAGCTCTCACCGCCAAAGGTCTGGCCTTCCACCGCGTAGAAACGCAGCGTTTGCGCCGAGCGCATGACTTCGTCGCGCGCCAGGTTCAGCGCCTTGCCTTCCTCGCGTGTCAGTTCGGCGGCAATGGTGTCGGCGTTGGCTTCCAGATGCGCGGCGGCATCGTTGAGGATCTTCGCGCGCTTGCCGATCGGCGTTTTTTTCCAGCCATCGAACGCGGCGGCTGCGGCGGAGACGGCGGCAGCGGCGTCGCGCGCATCGGAGGCGGCATGGCGGCTCACGATGTCGCGCGTGTCAGCCGGATTGACGTTCTCCAGCGTGCGGCCGCTGGTGCTATCACACCATTCGCCGTCGATGTAGTTGCGGTACGTCTCGGTCATTGTGGGGCTCTGTCGAGGGACTCTGGGGATGCGTGGACCGGACGCCGGCGCATGGGCGCGGCATCCGGCGTGGGGCAATGCCGTAAGGTGACCGCTCAGGCGGCCACAGCCTCGGCCCCAGTCTTCACGTCGACGTAGTCGTAGTACAGGGCCGTGGTGTACAGCAGCCGCATCTGCGCGCCGATCTCGCAGATCTTCAGGCAGCGCGCCTGCAGCTCGGGCGTGTTGGCGTGCTCGAGCACGATCTGATAGCCGCGCTCGCCGTGGATTTCGTCGGAGACGATATGGAGGTCGAAGAACTCCACTTCCTCGTCGGTGAAGCCGTACTTTTCGCGCAGCGTGGGGGTTTGCTTGCGGTAGATCGACGGCACCTGCGACTCCAGGCCCACTACGAGGCCGGCAACAGCGACTACCGGGTCTTCGCGCATTGCCACGGCGTAGCACCAGCTTTGCAGGCCGCGCGTGGTGGGCGACATGTTGTCGGGGCTCACCACACGTTCGCGCGTGGTGCCGCAGGCTTCGGCAAAGCGGATCAGCAGGTCGGTGTGGCGATCGCCGCCGATCTCTTCCTCGTACATGTTGGCCAGCAGGAAGTCCTTGGCCTCGGTCATGTGGTCGGGCGTGCGCGCATAGATGTAGGCGAGGTAGTCGGCGAACGGGCCCACGTAGTGATAGTGGTTCTCGGCCCAGCGCGCCAGATGCTCGCGCGAGAGCGTGCCGCTGGCCCATGCCTTGCTGAACGGCGCCTGGTTGGCGCTCTTGCCCTTGATGGCGTTTTCGAGCGCAGCACGGAATTCTTCACGGTTCATCAGTTCGGCCATTTGAGGCTCCTTGTGTCTGGATCTTCTGATCGCGGGGTGGAAGGACTACTTTGTATACTTTCTACAACGTGATTCGGGCGATAAAAAACCGCGCAGCGCCGGGCTTGCGCGGTCCGGGTCAGGCGGCGAGTGCCTGCGCCGCTTCAATGCGTTGCCAGGCCACACCGGCCAGCGCCACATCCTCAAGGCCGACGCCAACTGACTTGTAAATGACGATGTCGTCGTCGGACTGGCGCACGGTGCGGGACGCCAGCAGGACTTCGGAAAGCTCGACGATCTTGCTGTCGGGCAGTGCGGACTTATCGGCCAGCACCAGATCACCGGCTTCACGCAGCGACTGCGGGCGCCACTCCACCACTACGGCGGCGGCGCGCGCCAGCAGCGTGTCGTCGAGTTCGCGCGTCTGCGGCAGGCTCGATCCGATAGCTGCGACGAAAGCGCCGGGGCGCACCAGATCGCCGGAGAACAACGGCGTGGTGGAGCGCGACGCGGTAACGATGATGTCGGCCGCCGCAGCGGCATCTTCGGGTTTGGCGAACTCGACGGAGATGCCGCACGCCTTGGCAAGGCGACTGGCAGCGCAGGTATCGGCATACGGATCGCAGATCAGGATGCGCCGCAGCGGCAGTGCAGCCGACAGTTGCAGCGCGTGCTGCACGCCCTGCGTGCCGGCGCCGAATAGCGCCAGCGTCTCGGCACCGGGACGGGCCAGTTGTTGCGCCGCCAGCACGGTGCAGGCTGCGGTGCGCAGCCGCGTGATCGCGCCCGCGTCGAACGAGGCCAGTGGGCGGCCGTCAACCGTCGAAAACAGCAGGATGACAAACGAGAACTGCCCGGCGATGGTCGTGTAGATCTTGGCGCCTGCCACTTGCTGCGTGGGGATGACCGCGCCGAGCGTGGAGAGCTTCACGCCGCCCGCCTCTGTCCGGATGCGTTCCTGCATGGCGGCGTCGCCCTGGCCAAAGCTGCGGAAGGCTTCGCGCATCGCGCCCTGGGCGTCGGCGGCGGTGACGTGGCGGTCGATCATCGCGTCGGTGATATGGAGCATCGTGGGGACGTCCTCGAATGGCGTGGGAACAATTTAGTATACAGTCTACACACGATTCCAGAAAACGCCAGTGGGTTTTTTCACCATGACATCCTGCGCCGGGCTGGTGCCGTGTGCCCGGAAACCGTGCTGCCATGCGGTTCTTCCGGGGTATTCGCGCACCCATCGGGGGATTTCCCTAGATCCGGCAATTTTTGCTTGTTCCGGGAACCTGTCGGGATATAGTATACAAATTGGTAGCAGACAAAAACGAGCAGGCGGAGAGCCGCTCAGGTTTCGGCTTCAGATTCAGAACATTCTTATACCGCCCCCACAAGGGCCTCCATGATCAGGGGAGCCTCATGCATCAAACCGTAGAGATCGGCCTGGCCCATTGGGTGTATCTGCTAGGCGTGGCAGTGATCGTCTTGACGATGATCCTGCGAGCCAACGTTGTGGTGCCGTCGATTGTCGGTACTTTCCTCGTCATCCTGGCGATTACCGGTAACCCGGTCAGTGCGCTCGGGGGCATCTTCTCCGCCAGCCTTGTGGCGGCCAAGGAGTTGTTCAACATCTTCCTGGTCATTGCGTTCATGACCGCGCTACTCAACGCGTTGAAGACCCTGCGCTCGGATATCCGCATGGTCGAGCCGTTCCGCGTGGTGATGAAGAACGGGCATAGCGCGTACTTCATCCTGGCGGGCATTACCTATGTGATCTCGCTGTTCTTCTGGCCCACGCCGGCGGTGCCGCTGGTGTCGGCAATTTTGCTGCCAGCCGCTATCGCCGCGGGTTTGCCGCCGCTGGCGGGTGCCATGGCGATTGCCATCGCTGGGCAGGGCATGGCGCTGTCGTCGGACTATGTGATTGGCGTGGCGCCGGGTATCAGCGCCAAGGCGGCGGGCGCGGCGGTCAGCGCAGCCGTGGTAGCGGATCGTGCGCTGGTGCTGTCGGTGATTACCGGTGCCATCGCACTGACGCTGGCGTACCTGTCGATGCGGCGCCATATCGTGCCGGCCAACGGCGCGTTGCTGGATCGCTGGCAAGCGCGCGCATCAGGCAGCGATGCGGCCGTCGAAGCGACCGGCACGTTCGACAAGGCCGAGATTGCACGCGGCACGTCGCATGAGGAGCCGCTGGTCACCGACGCCAACATCGAAAGCAGTCTGGCCATGGTGGCCAAGCGCCGCGTGAAGTGGTCAAAGTTCTTTGCCGTGCTGACGCCGATTGCGTTTCTCTGCGTGGTCACGCTGATGGTGCTGCCGAAGATTTCATCCGGAGCCGGTGATCTCAAGGGCGGTGCGGCAGCGGCATTGGTGGGCGGCGTGGCGGCGGTGCTGATGATGCTGGCCACGCTGGCCGCCGAGGGCCCGCGCCGGATGCTCGACGTCTGCCCCGAGCACATCACGGACGGCTTCGTGTTCGCGTTCAAGGCGATGGGTTCGGTGCTGCCGATTGCGGGATTCTTCTTTGTCGGCGCCGGTGAGACCGCCGCGCAGATTCTCGGTGTGGATGCCGGCAAGGCGCCCAGCCTGCTGTTCGAATTGATCCAGGCCTACCAGCACATGATTCCGGACAACCACGTGCTGGTGGCGTTCGGTGTGCTGCTCGTCGGCATGATCACCGGTATCGATGGCTCGGGCTTTGCCGGGTTGCCGCTGACCGGCACGCTGGCCGGGGCGCTGGGTCCGGTGGTGGGATTCGATTCCGCCACGCTCGCGGCCGTGGGCCAGATGGGCGCGGTGTGGACCGGTGGCGGCACGCTGATCGCATGGTCGTCGCTGATTGCCGTGGCCGGGTTTGCGCGGGTGCCGGTGCTCGATGCCGTGCGCGCGCTGCTGCTGCCGGTGCTCGCCGGACTGTTCGTGTCGACGATCTGCGCAATGCTGATCTGGCACTGATCCCAACTCACTGAACTCAAGCAGAACGCCATGCCGAAAGTTGTCTTCCACAAGAATGGACAGGTGTACGTGGACGAGGTCAAGCCGGAGACCAACATCGTGGTGCGCGCCGGCATCAAGCAGTTTCCGTATCCGAACCTGCGCTACGAGTGCGGCATGGGCAAATGCTCCAAGTGCGCGTGCCGCGTGCTGGCGGGCGCCGAGCACCTGCCGCCGCCGAACTGGAAAGAGAAAAAGCAACTGGGCGAGCGGCTGGAGCAGGGGTTCCGGCTGACCTGCCAGCTCTGGCTCACGCACGATATCGAACTGGAGCAGCCGGAGCAGGCGGAGTCATCGCCGCAGGTTCAGGTGGCTCTGCCGGCCAGGGCTGTCTGACATGTTCGTGATCCTGACCAGCAAGCCCGGCCAGTTCCGCACCGAGGCCGTACCCGGCGTGGTGCCCGTGGAAACCTGGGAATACCTGTTCTACGGGCGCCCGAAGGCCACCTTCGTGATCGCGGTGCTGGAGGACGCGCCGGCTTCCACGAAGGTGCGCGTGATCGACGAGACGGACGGCCCCGACGCCGCGCCCGTGGTCAACCACGTACCCGTCAAATTTCTGGAGCGCTTCGACACGCTCGACGCTGCCCACGCCGCGCTTCGGCAACTGGCGCACTTTGGCAGCATGGATCTTTCACTGAGGAAACAATGATGCAGGCGGACACCGCAGCGGACACCAAAGCGCCCGTGCAGGCGCGCACCGTCGCTATCACCTTCCTGACCAACGCCGGCAAGACCGTCACCGCGCCAGAGAACAGCAACCTGCTGCGCGTATCGCTGCGCGAGCAGGGCGGCATCCCGTTCAAATGCGGCGGCGGCATCTGCGGCACGTGCAAGTGCAAGGTCGAGAAAGGGCTGGAACATACCGACGCCGTGAAGCCGAAGGAGCGCAAGCACCTGACCGAAGAGGATCTGCAGGCTGGCTATCGGATGGCTTGCCAGACGTTTGTGAAGGGGGATGTGGCGGTGTCGTGGGAGCCGAGGGTGGGGCCGCGGTGACGCGTTCCTCTCGCCGCTGGTTTTGCTCCCCTCTCCCGCATGCGGGAGAGGGGAGAAAACCAGCAGGCGGTATTTGAGTTACGTCCTCAACCCCACCATCGCCGAAATCTTCTCGGCGGCTTCCTGCAGCGGAGGCAGGAACTGGTCCACCATTTCCTGGGCGCTCGTGCGGTTGGCCTGGCCACTGATATTGATGGCAGCGATCACCTGGCCGGACCGGTTGCGGATGGGCGCGGCCAGCGATACCAGTCCTTCTTCCAGTTCCTGATCGTTCTGCGCCCAGCCCCGTGCGCGGATATCGGCGATCAGCGTCTTCAGCCGGGCGGGGTCGGTGACTGTGCGCCGCGTACGCGGTTGCAGGTCCGACGCCTGCAGCACGGCATCGAGTTCCTCGGCGTTCAGCCCCGACAGCAGCACGCGACCCATTGACGAGCAATAGGCAGGCAGCCGGCTGCCGATCGACAGGTTGATGGTCATGATCTTGCGCGCCGGCACGCGCAGCACGTAGACGATCTCGGTGCCGTCGAGCACGGAGATCGAGCAGCTTTCGTGCACGGATTGCGAGAGCGATTCCATGACCGGCTCGGCCAGATTCCAGAACGGCATCGAGGTCAGGTACGCGAAGCCCAGGTCCAGGATCTTGGGCGTGAGGCGGAACAGCCGTCCGTCGTTCCGAACGTAGCCCAGGCCCACCAGCGTCAGCAGGATGCGGCGGGCGCCAGCGCGCGTCAGGCCGCTGGCCTGGGCGATCTCGGTCAGGGTCTGCGCCGGATGGCTGGCATCGAATGCGCGGATCACCGACAGGCCGCGCGCGAACGACTGGACGTAACTGTCGCTGGGCTTCTCGCCGGAGATGGCGGCCGGTGCGTCGGGCAGTGCGGGATCGGCTGGATTCGCCATGTATCGGAAGGACTCGGAAAGGATTCGGGAAGGCCGAAAGGGTAGAGGAAATGTGCGGGCTTTGCCAGTCTGGCGCCGGGTCGAAGATGTCTGCCGCATAATGTGCGTCCGCACATTGCCGCATCCTACGGCAACAGGCGGTCACGACAATAGTGTCTGGCAAGGGAAACGGGTCTGTGAACGAGACAATCCAGTGGAACGATTGGGAGGCTTTCTGTTGTGTGGTGGAGCAGGGCACGTTCACGGCGGCTGCCGCGACGCTGGACTGCCCCAAATCACGCGTATCGGCGGCGGTGATCCGCCTGGAAACAGCGATCGGCGCCAAGCTGCTGGAGCGCACCACGCGCCGTATGCGGCTCACCGACGCCGGAGGCGCCGTGTATCGCGATGTCGCGCCGCTATTTGCCCGCCTGCGTGAAATCCGCCAGGAGACGCTGGCACGCGAGGAACGCGTGCAGGGCATGCTCCGCATCGCCACGCCTTACGAATTCGGCGCCCAGCAATTGGGCGGCGTCATCTGCCGCACGCTGGCGGCCCACCCGGCGCTCGATATCACCGTGGAAATCGCACAGGGGCTGGTCGATCCGATCCGCGAGGGCTTTGACATCGCCTTTGTCACGGTGGATGCAGACCTGCCCGACTCCGGCACCATCGCGCGCCGGATCTGGCACGTGGAGCGCGGCCTGGTGGCGGCGCCGTCGCTGGCGGCCAGCCTGCCCGCCCAGATGGTGCCGGAAGACCTCTCGAACATGCCCACACTGGCCACGCCGGGCGCCTCGGTCTGGGAATTCTCAAGAAACGGATCGCGCGTGCAGGTGCCGATCCGTCCACGTATGCAGACCTATAACGCCGAATTGCGCATGCAGGCGGCGCTGGCCGGGCTGGGCATCGCGCGGGTGCCGATGACGGCTGCGGGAACGGAGATTGCGCAGGGCAGGCTGGTGCGGGTGATGCCGGATTACCCGTTGCCGCCGCTGAGGGTGTTTGCGCTACTGCCCGACCGACGGCTCCAGCCGCGCAAGGTGCGCGCGTTCATGGAAGCCATCGAATCGATGATGGGGGAAGATCTCGACGACCTCGGGCAGTAACTTGCGTGTGTGGACCGGGTCTACCGGTCAGGCGTGGCAGGGGCACCACGCCGAACCTGCTGGTGCGCCCGATGGCAGTCGGGGCATGCAGGTGAGCGCTGGATCAGGAGAGATCAGGCGCCTTCGCTGAAAACGTCGCGCTTCTCGGTCACGCCGCGGGCGCCTTCCGAGTACACATCGCGCTTTTCGGTGACGCTGCGGGCGCCTTCGGTGAACACGTCACGCTTTTCGGTCACGCTGCGGGCGCCGTCGAGGTACGGGTCGATCTTGCGGCCGATGCTGCCGTCGAGGCGGGCCAGATCGGATACGGATTGCGAAGCTTGGGCGGCAGTGGCAGCGGCCGACAGGCCGATGGCGCAGATCAGGGAGAGAGCGAGGGTCTTCATGGTTGTGCTGTTCCTACTTATTGGCATGAACGCGGTGGTTCCGCGCTGGCTGTAATGTAGGCTTCGACACCCCCCCGAAAAAGGGTGATTCCTCGACACTCTGTCCAACTGACCGAACAATACGGGTTAACCCTTGGGGTTCATTCCGTGATACGGTGGCGCCCCGCCACCGGGCGCGCCACGCAGGTTAGTACATGCTCACACCACGCCGCGACTGAGCCCGGCGATGACCATCAACAGGATCTGCGCCACCACGAACAGCACCAGCGGCGAGAGATCGAAACCGCCCAGGCGCGGCATCACGCGCTGGATCGGGCGCAGCAGCGGCGCGGTCAGATGCCAGATGGGTCCGGCCAGCGGGGATTGCGGATTCACCCACGAGAGCACCGCCATCAGCAGCGTGACCCACATGACCATGCTGATGGCCCACTTGAGCATGGTCAGCAGGGCCAGCGCGAGGATGGCGGGCAGGAAGGACACCGGATCGGCGCCCAGAATCAGCGTGCGGCAGACCAGGAACGCGACCGCGGTGAGGTAGACCGACACCACGGTAGCCCAGTCGATACCGCCGATGCCAGGCAGGATGCGGCGCAGCGGACGCACGATCCAGTCGGTGACCTGGAATACCCCCTGCGATACGGGGTTGCGCGAGGGCAGCCGGGTGAGTTGCATCCACAGGCGCAGCAGCAGTGCCATGCCGAAGAGGGTAAAGACGGTATCTAGCAGGAACAGGACGATTTCCGTGAACATCGGGCGGATTTCCCTTTCAGGCGTGTTGAGGTGTGACTTGGCGACAGGGTGTCGGCGACCGCACAGATTCTGCCATACCGGCCTGACGGGCTTGCGGCAAAAATACCACCCGTATGCGCGTCAACGCACCGGGCGTAAATTCCGCTGCTCCTATAATGGCGCCCGAACCAGTGATCTCCGCGTCCCGTTTAGTGCTCATGTCCCGAAAGCCCGCCGCAAAATCAGCCAGCAAGTCTGCCTCCAGGCCAGCCGCACCCGAGGTCGCCCTCGGCAAGGAGGATTTCGAAGCCCTGTCCGATTTTCGCTACCAGCTTCGCCGCTTCCTGCGGTTTTCCGAAGACGCCGCCCAGGCCGAAGGCGTGACCGTGCAGCAGTACCTGTTGATGCTGCACATCCGGGGCAGCCGGGAGAAGAACTGGGCGTCGATCGGCGAGCTGGCCGAGCGCCTGCAGGCCAAGCAGCATGGCGTGGTGGCACTGGTGAATCGCTGCGAGGCAGCCGGGCTGGTGACACGCCGGGTGAATCCCGACGACCGGCGCGTGGTGCAGATCCACCTGCTGACCAAGGGCGAGCGCTGCCTGAATCGCCTGGCCACGCTGCATCGTGCGGAACTCGAATCGCTGCGCGGCGCCTTCCGTGTGGCGCGCATCACCGCGTTCAACGACGACGAATCCGAACGCGGCTGACGCTTGACTGCGGAATCCGGCGTAGCGTTACAGCCGGTTACCCAACACAATCTCCGGTGACACCTGCCTGTGGAGAGCGGCTCTAGACTGCCGCCCAATATCCACATGCCCTCATTCTGCGGGCGATTCTGCGCGCAGGCGCCGGAGCTTCGATCATGTCCATCCCGTCCCATCCGGCTCAACCGACTCGCCCGTCGGCGCGCCGGGGTCTTCGTCCAGCCTTTCGCACCGCCGCAATTGCTGCGCTGGCTGCCAGCGTGCTGGGCGGCTGTGCCGTGCCTTACGGTGCAGGGTACGGCGATGGCTACCAGACGGGCTATCAGACCGGTGCGATCACGGGTGCAGCGACGGGCTATGGCGGATATGGTGGCTATGGCAATGCTGGCTACGACCAGGGAACGTCAGGCACGCAAATCAGCGGCACCGCCCAGCCAGGCTATCCGCAATCCTCCTATCCCCAATCGTCGTATCCGCAGCAACCGGCTTATCCGCAGCAGCCCGGCTACGACCAATATGGCTATCCGCAACAGCCACAACCGCAGCAACCGGGACAGGGCAGCTACTACGGTCAGTCCGATCCCTATGCGGTGCGCTATGGCTGGGTGGAGTCGATCGAACAACTGGGCGGGCAACCGGCCGACACCAGCGGTGCCGGCGCGGTCATTGGCGGGGTGGTGGGCGGCCTGCTCGGCCATCAGGTCGGTGGCGGACGCGGCAACACCGTGGCGACCATCGGCGGCGCGGTAGCCGGTGCGCTGGCGGGCAACGAAGTGGAGAAGCGCTCCAGCACCAGCCCTGCCGCGTTCCGCGTCCGTGTGCGCACGCAGGACAACGGCTATCTGACGCTGACGCAGGGCAGCCCGTACAACATGCGTATCGGCGATCGGGTCAAGGTGCAGAACGGAGTGGCGATGCCGTATTGATGACGGTGCCGTCTGCAACAAAAAAGCCCGGCTCACAAGCCGGGCTTTTGTTTTCCGCTCGTCGAGCGTTTCAGGCCAACGCATTTGCCAGGAACACCAGCGCCCGCCCGTGCGCCAGCGCCGCCGCGCGCTGGTTGTACGAACCACGCGCCCAGCAGTTGAAGCCGTGATCGGCCTGGTCGTAGACGAAGACTTCGGTGCCGCGCTTGCCAGCCACTGCCTGGCGGACCTTTTCCACGTCCTCTTGCGGAATGTGAGCGTCGATGGCGCCGTAGTGGAACTGCACGGGCACGTTGAGCGCCGTGGCTTCGTGCAGATGATTGTGAATGCCGCCGCCGTAGTAAGGCACCGCTGCGTCCACCAGTCCGCGTGCAGCAGCGAGGAACGATGTGAGTCCGCCAAAGCAGTAGCCCACGGCCGCCACCTTGCCGCCCTGGCCGATCTCGTTGCGCAGGGCGCTGACCGTGGCGGCGATATCGCCAAGGGTGTCTTCAAGGTTGACGGCCTTGTACAACGTCATGGCCTTTTCCCAGTCTGGTCCGGTGTAGCCCAGTTCCACGTGCGGTTGGGAGCGCCAGAACACGTCGGGGGCGAGTACCACGTAGCCGTCGGCGGCGTACTGGTCGGCCACGGAGCGGATATGTTCGTTCACGCCGAAGATTTCCTGCACGAGCACGATGCCGGGGCCGCCGGGTTGCTTGCCGGCCGGGGGCAGGCTCAGGTACGCGTCGAAGCTGCCAGCGGCGGTGTCGATCTTGATCCAGCGGCTGTTGGGATTGTTGGGCGTGGTGGTCATGGTTCCGCAGACTCCGGGAGGGGAATGGAAGCGCAAGTGTGCCACTGCGGCGGCGATCGTGCAGGGTCAGCGCGAAAGCCGTCGCACAAAAAAATATGCCGGCTCCGCGGGGCGGTAGCCGGCATGGCGGCCGCCCGGAGGCGGCTCAGTACAGCTTGATCAGTACAGCTTGATCGCTACGTTCCGTGCCGAGGCTTACCAGCGCATCTGCACGTTCTTGTCTCCGGTGGCAACCGTCGTACGCTTCGACGTGCCCTCGTAGGTGGCTACTACCTGATACGACGCATGCGGGCCCCGGATCAGGCAGCGCGGGCCGGTCGAGGTGAACTCCGCCACCTGCTTGCCGTTGCGCATCAGCTTCACGTTGACGTCCGAGAGAAACTCGCCGCGTCCGCCCTGCGTGAACAGCAGGCCCATGTCGTAGTGACGCGCCTCGGCGCGCATCTCGGCCTGTTCGTCTGCAGCCACGCCGCCACAGACGTAGGTGAACGGTCCGGCCGTCGATGTTGTCATGTCCGCCTGCGCGGGCATCGACAGACCTAGTGCCACCGCAGCCGCGCCAGCGGCGCACCACAGGCGCCTACGGATTGCTGGATTTTCGGTTTGCATCGCTTCCTCCTGCCTCGGGTTGGCGGGATGGCGCGACACAGGCCATGCGGCAGGTGCATGGCCGGGCAACAACCAACAACTTGTCGCGCGGCATCCGCAGATACGTTACCCGTAGTAGATACCGCGGTGCAGCAGGTCGTCTGTCAGCGTTTGACTGATCTTCCTGCGGGAAGACGTCGGGGCATGCGCGAATTAGCGGGGTGTTCGGACCGCAATCGTCCGGCCACGCCGCGTATGAGAGGCGCTGCTCACTTGGCGCCCCTATGGTGTTCCCGGATTGGCCCGCTTCAATACGCCGAGGACTTGCCGTAACGCGTGCGCCAGTTGTCCGAGTACGCCTTCACCACCGCGCTGTCGCCGCGAATCAGCATGCCGTTCTCGGCATTGCGCTCCTCGGCGGATTTCGTGAAGTTGAACGATCCGGTGAACACGGCCTGCTCGTCGAACACCATCACCTTGTTATGGGCGATGGCCGGCTTGGTATCGATAACGACGGCGATGCCCGCGTTCTTGAGGAAGGTGGCGCTTGTGTAACGTTCGGACGACTGGCTCTTGTCAACAATGACACGAACGTCCACGCCACGCTGGTGGGCTTCCACCACGGCCTTGGCAATCTCCTTGTTGGTGAAGGAGTACGCCTGAATCAGCAACTGGCGGCGCGTGCGATGAATGGCATCGACGATCATGTCCTGGCAACTCGGGCCGTCAGGCACGAAGCACAGTGTGTACGTGCTGCCTGCAGCGAACTGGCTGGTCTGCGGGCGCGGCTCGGTCAACGTGCGGGTCAGGTGCTCCAGCGTGGAGACGGTGCGGGCCTGGGCGGTGCCCGCTGCGGATGCGATGGCGAGCAGGCCGGCCATAGCAAGCCGCCTGTATCGAGGCAAGGAAAGAAACATCGGGTAACAGGATGAGGGAGGGGAGGGACAGGCAATCGAGGGCACGCAGCGTAACAGGCACCAACCCCGGTCCGCAACAGAAAGTCGGGAACTGCATGCATGCCTTGGGACTCGATCCAGCAGGTGCCTATGATGAAGGCATGCCGTGCGACGCTTTCCTGTGGAGCGTCGTGTCCGAACCTCGTTATCCAATACTGCTGGAGACCCGATATGACCAACCACACCTACAAGCTGGTCGAGATCGTCGGCACGTCGCCCGATGGCAACGATGCCGCGATTCGCAATGCGCTGGCCAAGGCCGGCGAGACCATCAAGCACATCGACTGGTTCGAGGTGCTGGAAATGCGCGGCCATGTTACCGATGGCAAGATCGCGCATTTCCAGGTCACGCTCAAGATAGGCTTCCGCGTGAACTGACCCGCCGCATCGGCGTTCAATCGAACTGGTACGACCAGAGCAGGTTGATACGCGGCGAACGGTGGCTGGCGTTCGTGGGCTTGTCGCCCACGGGCTGCGCCACCGAGACATCCATCGTGTAGTAGCGGCGGTCCGAGAAGCGCAGGCCGATGCCAACCGATTGCAGGCTGCGGTGCGACAGCGAAACACTGTTGGAGTACACACGCGCGATGTCAGTCACGATGAACGGCTGCAGCGTTTTCAGATACGTGAAGTCCACCGTGAACAGGCGGTTGATCTCGAATGACGCGCCCCAGCCCTTGTCGCCCGCCACTTCGCCAGCCGGATAGCCGAGCCCGAAGAAGCGGCCGCCGAAGCTGATCTGCTCGCTCGATGCCAGGCGGTTGCCGCTGTACTGGCCGGCTGCGGAGACCGACATGCCAAAGCCGAAAGGCAGGTCGCTGGCCTGCGACACCGCCAGGCGCGTGCGCCAGAAGCTGAGGTCATTGTTGTTGTTCTCCCGATCCGCGCCGAGCGCGTCGAAGCCCTTGTAGACGCCGAACGTGGCGTTGCGCGTCACGCCGACACCGCGCTGCAGGTACGACACCTCGGCCGTGGCCACGCGCACGCTGGTAGACAACTCAACCTGACGCCCCGCGCCGGGCTGCACCGCCTGCGTGTAGCGCTCGAACTGGTTATTGGCATAGAAGCCGCCCGCGAGCGTCAGCACGTGCCGGTTGTTGAGGATGACCGGATAGCTCAGCGTGCCGCCCAGCCGTTTGGAGTCGTTCACGTAGCGCGATTCGAACCCGATCGGCGCCAGCGAGCTGTTCTGCGGGACACCGCGATAGTGCGAAGCCGTGACCTTGGCGAGCATGCCCTCGGTGCCCAGCGGCTGTGCGTAGGTGGCGGCGTAGTACTCCTCGTTGTCGCGGCCCTTGGGGAACAGCGTGGAGACCGAGAGTTGCTCGCCCAGCGGCGTGAGGCTGTTCGTCGTGGCCGTGGCGATGGCGCGCACGCCGGGCGACATCCACTCCACGCCGGTGCCGAACGTGAACGGCTTGCGCTTGACCTCCAGAATCATGTCGCACGCGCCGTCGGTGGTGGTGGGCGGCTGCACCGTGGCATTGACCTGCATGCCGGGCTGCTGCGCGAGCACGTTGACGTAGTGCTCGAAGCTCTCCTGGCGCAGGGGCCGGTCCTTCTTCAGTTGCTCTGCGATCTTGCGCAGGCGTCCTTCGGCCGGGCCGGGTTTGCCGCGCACCGTGATGTTGGCGACATAGCCTTCCACCACGGTCACCAGCACGTTGCCGTTCTCGAAGCTCTGCGCTGGCACGAATGCGAACGAGAGGGGATAGCCGGCGTCCTTGTACATCTGCGTGACGGCCTCTGCGGCCTGCAGCAGTTCGGCGACCGTGATCTCGCGATTGGCGAGCGGTGCGAACTGCGCGGCGATCTTTTCAAAGGGCAGCGTCTTCGAGCCTTCGATCTGGAAGTGTTTGGGTGTGAGTCGCGCGGCCAGCAGATTCTGCAGCGCCGAATCGGGCCGCTCTACCTGGACGGTGACATTGCTCTGGGCCGGCTTGCTGGGTGCAATGCTCGGCAGGGTCTGTGTGGGATCGCCCTGTACGGGGCCCCGTTCCGCGTGAGACAGGCCGCTTTGGATGACGCCGACGCCGATCAACAGCGCAGCAACGCGAGTGCGTGGTCGCAT
This sequence comes from Cupriavidus sp. SW-Y-13, assembly GCF_009793345.1. NCBI lineage: Bacteria > Pseudomonadati > Pseudomonadota > Betaproteobacteria > Burkholderiales > Burkholderiaceae > Cupriavidus > Cupriavidus sp. SW-Y-13. The sequence continues at coordinate 2,063,667 of NZ_WHLX01000002.1, read as the reverse complement.
GGTCTTACCCCTCGGATGAAAACTGCTTTGCGGCTATGGCGTTGCGTGCCACGGGCAGTGGGGATGCCGCTTCCCCACCGCCCACCTCGTGGCCGTCACGCCTGATATGGATGGGCGCTCTCCGGCGCCCGGTGCCGAGTGCCTAGCGCTTGCCGCCCAGTGCGCCGGTCAGGCCGCCAACGAGTCCGCCGACCAGGCCCGTAACAGGCGCCAGCGGATTCGCCGGCTTGGTGCCACCCGTGCTGCCACCGGTGCCAGTGCTGGGGGCCGGTGCGTTGCCGCCGGTCAGTGCGCCGACGAGGCCGGTGACCGGAGCCAGCGGGCTGGCGCTGCTGCCCGAACCGCTGGTTGCGCCGCCGACCGCGCTGGTCAGTCCGCTGGTGATGCCGCTGACGAGTCCGGTCACGGGGGCGAGCGGGCTGGCGCTGCCGCCCGTGGCGCTGGTCAGTCCGCTGGTGATGCCGCTGACAAGGCCGGTCACCGGAGCAAGCGGGCTTGCACCGCTGCCTCCGGAACCACCCAGTCCGCCGAGTCCGCCAGTCAGTCCGCCGATCAGGCCCGTGACAGGTGCCAGCGGGCTACCGGCGCTACCGCCTGCGGGGCCGTTCAAGACACCGCCCACCGAAGCCACCGTAGTGCCAGCGCCCGTGACGATGCCGCCGACACCGGAGACCACGGGGGTGTTGGTGTTAGTCAGTTGCGTACCGGCCGTGGCCAGCGCGCCGCCTACCGTTGCCAGCAGGTTGTTGATCGGCTGGCCCAGGCCGGTTGCCGCGCCCAGGGTTTGCGTGCCGTTGGTCAGCGTGGAAGTCAGCGGCACGATGGCCTTGCTCACGCTGCTGGTCAGTTGTTCGACCGGCCCCGTGGAGAGTGCGGTGCCAAGCTTGTCGCCGACGTTGCCGACCACGCCGCCCACTTGCGAGACCACGCCACCGAGCGGAGTGGTCAGCGCACCGAGCGGTGCCAGCGGACCGCTACCCAGACCCGCCACCGCGCTGCCGGCATTCGTCACGGCGTTGCCAACCTGGCTGACCACGCCGCCTGTGCTGGCCACCGTCGTGCCGAGCGGGTTGGTAGCGTTGGGCATGTTGCCAAGCCCGCTCTGCAAGCCCGTGCCAAGCGTGGTGACGGCATCGCCCAGCGAGCCCACCACACCGGCCAGCCCGTCCTTGGTCTGCGTGGAGACCACCGGAACGTCAGCGTTCTTGATGGCATCGCCTACACCGCTCACGGTGTTGCCTACGCCGTTGACAATGCCGCCCGCGTTGTTGACCACCGTGCTGGTGGGCGTGAGCGGCTTCGGCGTGGTGCCGCCGCCATTGTCTCCACCACCGTCACCATTTCCGCCGCCACCACCACCACCGCCGCCACCACCACCGCCGATGCCGGCGTTGTCAGTGCCACCCGTGCCGCCCGTGCCGCCCGTCGTGGCCGTGTTGTTCGAGCCGCCCGAACCACCGGCACCGCTCGTACCCATCGACGTGGAACCGCTGCCGCTGGCGCAACCGCCCAGTGCCAGCAGTGACCCCAGCAGGGTCGCCACGAGAATCTGCTTGCCGAACTGTTGTTGTGATTGACGCATGACCGTTGTCCTTTTTCCTTTGGTTTTCCCGAGCGAGATTCACGGTCACGCGTCCATTTGAATTCTTGCTGAGTGCGTTGGCGTGCCGTGTTCGTTTCGATAAGCGCAAGCGGTATGCCAATGGTCCGAAAGGATTACCCCGGCACCATACGAAGGAAGGGGAGGTGTGGCGGAAACGTCCATCCGACGCGGCTTTCCGGGCGATGGGTCAAACGCGCGCATGAAGCAGGCGGCGCGGCGCCACACCGCGCCAGGCGTTACGCGTTACGTAACGTGGCCGTGACGAACGGGAACGGCAACGCTGCTACGCGGCCCCGTTCGCGTGCGGCGCAAGGGTTGAGACATGGTGGGGATGACTAGCGGATGAGGATGAAAAGCGCATGAGGTCCGGCGTTACGTCCGGGGCGTCACGTTACGTAGCACGTAACACCGCGCGGCATCGGTCTGGTATCGCCTGGCCGCCTCGGATGCAATGCATGCGATCGCCCGCAGACCCGCGCCGCGCAAGCCTCTGCGGACCATTGACGCACGGTGCCGACCCGCCGTATCGAACATGCGATTGAGGCTGGCACACCGATTGCGCTACCGGTATCGCAACGCCCTTCCGGCAGGACGGCGCGGGCCACAGGACACGCAGACAGCCAACACTCACAAAGAACATTGAAGGAGAACAGGTCATGAAGTCGACGATGCAAACGCGCGGTCTCAAGATGACGACACTTGCCTGTGCGGCAGTGGTAGTGCTGCTGGCTGGCTGCGCCTCGGGCGGCTCCAGCGGCGGTGCGGCAACGCCCACCACGCCATCCACGCCGACCAATCCCGGCACGAACAATCCGCAACCGACGGCCGAGAACACTTCCACCGGCAAGGTCGTGGAAGGTGCAGGCAATACGGTCGTGGCAACGGGCAACGCCGTGAGCCAGATCGGCCAGCAGATCAAGGACACCAATGTGCCGCTGCTGCCGGCTGGTGCGAAGAACGCCACGGGCGACGTGGTGATCAACGCGGGCAATACGGTCGCCACGCTCGGTGAAGGCGTGCGCGATGGCCTGGGCAAGATGGGCGCTGTCGAGAATCCGCTGGGTGTGACCGTTGCCAACACCGGCAACGTGGTATCGAAGGCCGGCGTGACCGTGGTCAGCGCGGGCGATCTGGTGAAGGCCATCGGCAGCGATCAGCTCGCGCCGCTGGCTGCGGTGACGAACCCCGTGGGCGGCCTCGTGCAACAAGTGGGTGGTGTGGTGATGACGGGTGGCGACAAGCTCGGCCAGGCGCTGTCCACCGGTCCCGTCGCGCAACTGACCGGCGGCGTCAGCAAGGCCATCGTCCCGTTGACGACGCAAGTGACCAGCACCACGCAGACGCTGGGCGCCGCAACGGGCCTGGGCTCACCGGTGAACAACCTCCTGACGCAACTCGGCAATACGTTGGCCACCGGTGGCGACCTGATTGCCGGCAAGAACTTCCCGATCGTCTCGCCGCTGGGTGGTGTCGTGAACGAAGCCGGCAAGACCGTCGCGGTGACCGGCGTGCTGCTGCATGGCAACGGCACCGTCGGCGGCAATCCGCTTGGCGGCCTGCTCAATACCCTGCCGCTCGGTGGTGCATCGAATGGATCGGGTCCGCTGGCACCTGTGACCGGTTTGCTCGGCAATCTGACGGGCGCGTTGGGTGGAGTGGGTGGTGCCGCATCGGGCAATGGCGCGAGTCCGCTCGCACCGGTGACGGGTCTGCTCGGCACGGTGACCGGCACGATCACCACGACCACCACCACGACGACTACGAGTGCGACGGGTGCGGCATCGGGCAACAACGCCAGCAATCCGCTCGCGCCGTTGACGGGTCTACTCGGCGGACTGACGCGCCACTGATACACGCTGGGCCCTGGATGACCGGGGACTTTCCCTGTCATCCAATTCGATTACTTTACGGTGCGTTGTCGTCCTTACCCCGCGCGGCGCATCCTTTTATTTCGTGCCGTGCGGTGAGTCTGTGCCAGCAGGTGCAGGCCTCCGCACGGCATACCGCTTTTATTGCGCGCTCTTTAACAATTAGCTTCCACTCAACCGAAGAGTGGAGAGCATCCTGCATTGTTTCAAACGTCTGTCCGCCGTTAAGCTGATTCAACCATGCCTCGTTTGGGGGGTATGGATGAAACAAGCCATGTCTTATAAATTGTTCACCAGCAGCAAAAACAACATAAGCGCCACAAATAGCAATTAGATGGCAATCGGATTGGGGTCAGAAAGCACTGCTGGAATCCACTCAGGGGTAACTCACTTTTCGGGAGTGAACATCATGAAGCATCTGGCGCGCATCCACACCAACAAGCTCACCAAACGCACCCAGCGCGGTGCCACGGCTATCGAGTATGGCCTCATCGTCGGACTCATCGCACTCGGGGTAGTCACCGGTGCGACGAGCCTCGGCACGAATCTCGGCACGGGTTTCGACACACTCGCGACCAAGGTTTCAGGTTTGTTCGCCGCGAAGCCGTAGCAGGCGTCCCCAGGTACACCATTCGCTGACACACGGGTTGCAGTACCGTCCGCGGCTTCCGCTCGCGGCGGTGGCTGCTCGCGCCGTGCGTCCACACTGATCTCTACCGGCTGGCAACGGCACGCGGGGGCGGTTGCCGGACGGAAGAGTCTTGCAGCAAGGCAACTGAAGAAGTGGTAGCTCGGCACTGGCCGCAGGCAATCACGGACGGCCAGGCAAGGACAGTAAGAGTGGTTCCAAGTCGCGAAGCGTAGTGCGAGTACGCCCAATGGGCACACCGTCCCCGGGGCCGGCCATGCCGGCCCCGGCGGAACGGTGCCGGGTCGCCATCGGGTTGGCGCATCGAACATGTCTGGGTGAAGCATGGCATCACGGGGAAACGCGCATCGTCATCGCGACGACGGTGCCGTAGCGCTTGAGTTCGCATTGGTATTTCCGCTCCTGCTGGCAGTGGTCCTGGGCATCGTCTATTACGGCGTGATCCTGGCCATGCAGCAGGTGCTTACGCTCGCCGCCGAGGAAGGTGCGCGGGCTGCCTTGCGTTATCCCCTCACAACGAACAACGGCACGCTGGCCGATACCGTGGCCCTGCGTGTTTCTGCCGCGGAACAGACGGCGCGCGGCACGCTGCCTGCCACCGTAGAGTCCAACCTGACCAAGGGTGCCGTGGCCCAGGCCGTGGCCTGCACCGCGCCCGCCGGGCAGCAATGTGTGCAGGTCACGCTGAACCTGCCGACCAATTCGCTGCTGCCGGTGATGCCATTCGTTCCCGTGCCTGCCTCGCTGACCGGGCAGGCCATCGTCCAGCTTTCTCCCGATACGTGAATTCATGGAGCCGCCTCGTTCGACGCGCACCGCGTTGCCTTCCAACACTTCGTACAGGAGACCGACATGAGCAGTAAACAGATACGGATACTCGCCGTCGTCCTGCTGGTGCTGGCCGGACTGCTGGCGTTGATGGCCTGGCGCGTTGCACGGCATCAGCCGCTGCCCGCTGTCAGCACGGAGCAAGCGGCCTCGCACGCGGTGGTGGTCACCACGCGCGCGGTAGAAGCGGGCAAGCCGCTGCCGGCCGATGCGCTGACCGTGATGCAGTTGCCGATGGACCCGGCAGGCGGCTATCGAGACATCTCGCGCGTGGTGGGACAGGTGCCGCTGGTCAATCTCGGCGCCCATGTGCCCGTGCTCGAAAGCCAGTTGCTGGCAGGACTGGCGCGGCAGATTCCCGAGGGCGACCGCGCGTTGGCCGTGGCGGTGGATGAAGTGGTGGGCGTGGGCCACCAGGTGCAGCCGGGCGATTTCGTGGATGTGTTCGTGATCCTGCGTCGCGACAGCCAGGAAATCACCGACAGCCAGACCCGGCTGCTGCTCTCGCACCTGCGCGTGCTGGCTTACGGCGCGGGTGCGGTGAACGAATCGGCCAAGGCGCAGGGCGAACAGATGATGGCGCGGCGTGAAGGGGCCAAGACGGCGGTGCTGTCGGTGCCGGTGGATCAGGTGGGCAAGCTCGCGATGGCGCAGCAGGCCGGCCGCTTGATCCTGGCGCTGCGCAATCCCAAAGATGAATCGGTGCCGAGCGAAGGCATGTACAGCGAGCCGCCGCCCGTGTTGCAGGCCCGTGCCGGTGTGCCGCCGCCTGCGGAGCGCGCGCCGGTGGACAGGGCCATGGCGGGCGTGAGCCTGGCGGGGCTGGTGGGCAGCGATGCATCGCGTCCCGCCGCAGCAGGCGTGCGGCAGGTATCGGCGCCGGTGCAGACGCCGATGGCACGACGCGATAACCCGGACAACCGCAGCGGCGTGGAAGTGATCCGCGCCGGCAAGCGAGACATCGAATAACGGACCACACGGCATGAGCAAACTGATCGAAGACCGTGTTGTGGCGCGCATGCGCAAGAAGACGAATGCCCTGGCATGGGCCGCGCTGATGGCGCTGGCGGCGGCCTCGGCCCTCACCATGCGTCCGGCCGATGCGCAACTGGCCACGGATGCGCCGCCGGTGGCATCCACGACCTCCATCCGCACGCTGCGCCTGATGGCCGGCGCGCAGCAGGAGATCCGGCCCGGCCAGGCGCTGGAGCGTGTGGCGGTGGGCAATCCGGCGGTGGCCGATGCGCTGCTGCTGAAGAACAAGGGTGGCGTGCCGACGGTGCTTGTGGTGGCGAAGAAGCCGGGCACCACGGACCTGATGCTCTGGACCCGCAACGGACCGCCCGTGAGCTACACGGTACAGGTGGATGCCGTGGCGCAGGATGCGGGCGGCTCAAAGATCGAGACGTCCGCTGCCGGTGCCACGATCAGCGGCGAGTCGCCAAACTCCGCGGCTGCCGCGCGTGCGCAGATGGCAGCGCGTGCGGCGGTGGCCGGCGCCGATGGCAAGGGCGGCGTGGTTGTGGATCGGTCCATCGTGCCGGTATCGGGCACGGTGCAGGTCGATGTGAAAGTCGTGGAGATCAGCCGCACCGTGCTGAAGGAGGTGGGACTGAACTTCCTGCGCAGCAAGAACGGTTTCGCGTTCGGCTCGTTCAGCCCGTCGTCGCTGACCAAGGCGGACAACATCACGATGCCGAATCCGGTGATCGAGACCGTGTCGCCCATCAGCAGCGCGTTCAACCTCGTCGCGGCGTCGGCATCGAAAGGCATTTTCGCGAACCTGAGCCTGCTGGAGTCCAACGGTCTGGTGCGCGTGCTGGCGGAGCCGAGTCTTGTTGCGCTTTCGGGCCAGAGTGCGAGTTTCCTCGCCGGTGGCGAAATCCCGATTCCCGTGCCGCAGGCGCTGGGCACGACGACGATCCAGTTCAAGCCGTTTGGTATCGGTTTGACGGTGTCGCCCACGGTGTTGTCCAGCGATCGCATCGCGTTGAAGGTGGCGCCCGAGGCAAGCGATCTCGATCCGTCGCGCGGCATCTCGATCAATGGCGCATCGGTGCCGGCCATCGTCACGCGGCGCGCTGACACGATGATCGAACTGGGCGATGGAGAGAGCTTTGTGATCGGCGGGCTGGTCAGCCGCAACACGGTGAGCAACGTGAGCAAGGTGCCGTTCCTGGGAGACCTGCCCGTGCTGGGTGCGTTCTTCAAGAACCTGAATTTCCACCAGGAGGACCGCGAACTGATGATCGTGGTGACGCCGCATCTGGTGAAGCCGCTGGCCCGCGATTCGCAGGCGGCGGCCAATGTGGCCAACGACGGCCGCACGACGTCGAGCCCCAACGTCTGGGGCCGCTTCGTGATGGGCGAGTACGTGGACCGGACACTGCCGGGATTCTCCCGGTAACCGTCAACTGCATGGCTGATGGAGCGAGACAGGCGGATGGATGACTTTCTGCTGAACACCACGCACGAGGAAGTGCGCCACTGGCTGGGCCACGCGCTCCAGGGTGCTGGCAGGCTCGTCGCCGAGGATGGCGCACAGGAGGCGTTCATCGACCAGATCGGCGCGCTGCGCCCGGGGCTGGTCTTCCTCGATTTCACGGCGGCACACGCGAGCGCGTCGGCGCGGCTGGCCGAACAGGTAGTGCGGCTGTTTCCGCAACTGCCGATGGTGGCGGTGGGCCATGCGGCCGAATCCGAGACCATGCTCACGGCGATGCGCGCCGGCGTGCGCGATTTCATCGACCTGCGCGGCGCACCCGCACAGGCCACGGCCGCCGTGAAGCGGCTGGTGGTGCCGCGCGCCCAGGTGCGTGCCGTGACGCACAAGGATCGGCACGGCAAGGTAGTGGCGCTGCTCGGCGCACGGCCCGGTGTGGGCGTGACGAGTCTCGCGGTCAACCTTGCCGCGGCGGTGCGGCAGCGGCAGGACGCAGAAGTGCTGCTGCTCGATCTTGGACTGCCCGCACGCGATGGCGCGCTGTACCTCAACATCGCGCCGGAATTCCATTTCGTGGAGGCCGTGCGCAATGTGCGCCGCTTCGATCATGTGTTCGTGCAGACGGCGCTCGCGCGCCACGCCAACGGCGTGTCCGTGCTGCCGCTGCCGGCCACGCTGGCCGAACTGCGCGACATCTCGTACTCCGAAGCCCTCACGCTGTTCGACCGCCTGCGCGCGTTCTTCGATCTTCAGGTGATCGACCTCGGCGGCTTCACCAATGCGGAGTTCATGGCACAGATCGTCAAGGCGGCCGATGCCGTGGTGCTGGTGGCCGAGCAGAGCGTGGGCGCGATCGTGTCCGCAGCCGAAGTCGTGCAGGAGTTGCACAAGCGCGAGGTGGAGCGGCAGGACATGCATCTGCTGGTCTCGCGTTTCGATCCCGAGTTGGGCGTGGAGGCGCAGCAGATCGCCGAGCGCATCGGTGTGTCGAGCGTTGGGACGCTGCCCGACCGGCGCGCGGCGCTGCTGCAGGCCGCCAATCGTGGCGTGGTGCTGGCCGACGAGGCACCCGCCGATCCCTACGTGCGCGCCCTGGGCGCGTTGATGGAGCGGCTGGGATACCACGCCGGACAACTGTCCGAGCGCGGCATCCTGGCACGGATCAAGGACAAACTGCCCGATGCGCTGCGTGTGGCGCGCACTGCCCGGGCCGGGAACTGACATGACCGACGCGATTGAATTCTCGGACAACACCGCCGCTCCGTTTCCTGTTTCGCAGGAGTTCCACAAGATCAAGGAGGCCGCGCACGAGCACCTGCTCACCCGCATCGAGGAACTGGGCGCGGAGTTCGGGCGATGGTCGCGCGCGGCCATCCAGCGCTTTGTCGATCTGGAACTGGAGAGCTTCACGCGCTTGCGCCGCATCCCGATCAACGAGGCGGAACTGAAGCAGATCTCCGAGGCCCTGACCAAGGAGCTGGCGGGCTTCGGTCCCATCGAGGATCTGCTGCACGATCCCGCCGTGGAAGACATCCTCGTCAACGGCCATCACGACGTGTACGTGTCGCGCCATGGCGTGCTGGAGCGCATACCGGTGCGCTTCGCGGACAACGGCCACTTGCTGCGCATCGTGCGTCGCATCCTGGCGCCGATTGGCCGCCGGCTGGACGAGTCGAACCCGATGGTCGATGCGCGTCTGCCCGACGGGGGCCGCATCAACGTGATCATTCCGCCGCTGGCATTGGCCGGCCCCGTGGTCTCGATTCGCAAGTTCCGCAAGGACCCGCTCACGCCCGCAGACCTGCAGGGGCTTGGCACGATGAGCCCGGAGATCACCGAACTGCTCGAAGCCGCCGTGCGGGCGCGCTGCAACATCCTGGTGAGCGGCGGCACAAGTTCGGGCAAGACCTCGCTGCTCAACGCGCTGGCCACGTTCATCCCCGTCACCGAGCGCGTGATCACGATCGAGGACACGGCCGAGTTGGCACTGAACCATCCGCACGTGGTGCGGCTGGAGAGCCGGCCCGGCGGCTTCGAAGGCACGGGCACGGTGACGATTCGCGACCTGCTGCGCAACAGCCTGCGGATGCGGCCGGACCGCATCATCGTGGGCGAAGTGCGCGGCGGCGAGGTGCTGGAGATGCTGCAGGCGATGAGCACGGGGCACGATGGCTCGATGGGCACCATCCACGCGAGCAGTCCGCGCGAATGCCTGTACCGGCTGGAGATGCTGGCGGGCTTTGCAGGCTTCCAGGGCAGCGAGGTGAGCCTGCGCCGCCAGATCGCCAACGCGGTGGATTTCATCGTGCAGATCGGGCGGCTGTCGAGTGGCCGGCGTCGCATCGTGTCGATCACCGAGGTCACAGGGCTGGGGGACAACATCATCTCCACGCAGGAGCTGTATCGGCACGAGCCCGTGCAGAACCCGGACGGCACCGAGACCGATCGCTGGCAGGCGCTCGGCATCCTGCCGCATTCGCCCAAGCTGGCGCGCTTGCGCCCGGCCGGCTTCGCGCTGGATGACCGCTTTGATCTCTAGCGCCAGCCTCCTCATCGCCGCGTGTGCCCTGGTGCTGCTGGGGCTGGGCCTGCTGATGCTGGCCACGGCGCGCGCGCGCGGCCACGCCGAACACGCGCGTGCGCACCTGACGGCGCAGACCGAGCAGGTCCGTGCGCGCTACGCCGTGGCGTCGGAGCCGGCACAGCCGGGCACGACGCGCGACCTGCGCCGCCGCTGGACGGAACTGCTGCGCCGCGCCGACCTGACACCGGCACGTGGCACCTACCTGCGCTGGGGCGCGCCGCCGCTGATACTGGTGCTGATCGGTGCGCTGGCGGGTGGCCTGATCGGCGCGGTGTCGATGTTGCTGACCGGCGGGGCGCTGCTCGTGTTCGTGCTGTCGATGCGCATTCGCCGCATCAAGGACAAGATGCTGCGCCAGTTGCCCGGCTTTCTCGATGGCGTGGTGCGGTTGATGACCATCGGCAGCAGTGTGCCGGCAGCGTTCCAGAACTCCGTAGCCAATACCGAGCCGCCTTTGCGCCAGTGTCTGGTGCAGGCCATCCATCTGCAGCGTGCGGGCAAGGAACTCGATCAGGCGGTGCTGCACGTAGGACGCGCGTACCGGCTCGACGAACTGGTCATCGTGTCGTCCGTGCTGCGGCTGTCGCAACGCTATGGCGGACGGGCCGACGTGGTCATGGAGCGCACGGCCACATTCATGCGCGACCGGGAGGAAGCGCAGCGTGAACTGCTGGCGCTGTCGGCAGAGACGCGCCTCTCGGCATGGGTGCTGGGGCTGTTGCCGCTGGTGGTGGCGGGCGGGTTGTTCGTGATGAATGCGGGCTACATCATGCTGATGTGGCGCGATCCGTCGGGCCGTTCGATGCTGATCGGCGCGGGCATGCTGGAGATCATCGGCGTGCTGCTGCTGTACCGGCTGGCAAAGTCGATCTAGGGGCGCGCGATGCAGATCGAACTCTCGCTCCTGGTGTCTGCCAGCCTGTTCGTCGCAGCCGGTGCGCTCGCGCTGCTGGCGTGGCCGCTGATGCAGCAGTGGCGGCAGCGGCGGACGGCCACGCGCACGATCGATGCCGCACTGCAAAGGCAGGCAGCGCACGTAGCGCAGGTTGCGCAGGCTGCGGCCGGCGCAGCGCCGGCAGTCACGATGCCTTCATCGCCTGCCACGACCTCGGCAGCGCAGACGCCGCAGATGTCTGCCCGCGCCGCGTCGGCGGCTGCGGCCATTGCAAAGGGCGCCACGCCTGGTGCTCCCGCCTCGCTCGGCACGAAGATCGGTGCCGAATTCGGCGAGCGCTTCAACCAGCGCTGGCTGGAGTCGCGGCTCGGGCGCGCGGTGGTCACGCAGGAAGAGCAGTTGCTGCTGGAGCAGAGCGGCTTCTACGGCGTGCAGCCGCGTGCGGTGTTCGGGGGCATTCGCGTGCTGGTGCCCACTGTGCTGGCCGTGTGCGTATTTGCGTGGCGGATCGACAAGGGACTGATGCCGGCATTGGTGTCGGCGTTCGTTGCGTTCGCATTGCTGTTCCTGCTCCCCAAGTTCATCCTGCGGCGCCGCGTGCGCAACCGCGTGGCACAGGTGGCGGAAGAACTGCCGGTGCTGATCGACATGCTGCGGTTGCTGCAGGGCGTGGGATTGTCGATCGACCAGAGCCTGCAGATCATCGTGGTGGAGTTCGGCACGATGCTGCGCGTGCTGGGTCCGGAATTGCAACGCGCCAACCAGCAGTTTGCATCGGGCCGCTCGCGGGAGCAGACGTTGATGCGGATTGGCAAGCTGTTCGATGACGAGGACCTCAAGAGCCTGATCACGCTGTTGACGCAGGTGGATCGCCATGGCGGCGCGGTGCAGGAGCCGCTGAGGCAGTTTGGCGAGCGACTGCAAGTGGCACGCAAGGCGCGCCTGAAGGACAAGATCGGCCGGCTCACCGTCAAGATGACCGGCGTGATGGTGGTCAGCCTGCTGCCGGTGCTGCTGATCCTGACAGCGGGCCCCGGTTTCCTGGGCGTGATACGCATGCTTTCGCGCATGAACGGAGGACATTGATGACGCAACAGATCACGGCGCCGTGGATGTTGGCTGCGCTGGCCGCATTGATGGCCACGCTCGTGCTGGGCGGCTGTGCCACGCCACCCGGCAGTGCCGACGCACTGGCACGCCAGACCGAGGCGCAGATCGAACTGGCGCGCCTGCAGGAGAAGGAGGCACGCGCCGAGTACAACGACCAGGGCGTGTACCTGGGATTGATCGGCCGCATGCAGCAGGAGGGGATGTACTACGCGTCGCTGGCCCACGTCGACGCGTTTCAGAAGAAGTTCGGCAGCAACACCGCGCTGCTGGTCCTGCGCGCCGATGCGTTACGCGAGACGGGTCAGGATGACGCGGCGCTGCAGGCTTATCGCGACCTGCTGAACACGGATCGCGCTGCGCGTGCACGCCATGGCATGGGTCTGGTGCTGGGCCGGCAGGGCGATTTCATGCGCGCCGCCGTGGAGTTGCGGCAGGCCGCCGCGCTCGATCCCGTCAATGCACAGGTTGCCAACGATCTCGGATACGCGTTGATGCGCGGCGGCGCCCTGCAGGAGGCGCGCGTGCCGGTGATGCAGGCGCTGGAACTCGATGCCAACAATCCGCGCGCCATCAGCAACGCGGTGGTGTGGATGCTGGCCACGGGCAAGCGCTCGGAAGCCAACGCGATGATGCAGCGCGCGGCAATGCCGGAGCCGACGCGCGCCGCCGTGCGCAAGGAAGCGGATCGCGTGGCAAAGGCCGCGCAACAGCGCGAGAAAGCCGCGCCGCGCGGCACCGCCAGCGCGGTAGTGAATTCACATGCCACGCAAGCCGTGGCGCTCAACGCAGGAGCCCGGCCATGAGGCATGTATCGATTCTCGCGAAACTTGCGGTAACCGTGGCGACGGCCGCCGCATCGCTGGCAGCAGGCGCACAGACCACACAAGCGCCACAGACGGAAACGATGCCCGACGCATCGGCCAGCCAGTATCGGCCCAACGATGTGCCGGTTGGCGACACCACGCGCAACCTGCTCGCCATCCAGCGCAGCGGTACGCAGGCGGGAAAGATGCTACCGATGACCGGCGAGCAGGCGGCGCTCGGTTATGCGCGCTACATGCAGAGCTTCAACTACGCGCTGCCGGAATACTTCACCAGCCAGTCCACGGGCAGCCCATTGCGCAGCGGCTCGGCAGCCCAGTCCATCAACGGGCGGTAGCCAGAGACGCGCCATGGTCCGCCCCGCCGTTCTCCAAGCTCAGCAACGCGGTGCCATCAGCGTGATGGCGGCCGTGCTGATTGCCACCATCGCCATCGGTGCGCTGGTGTCGATCGATGTCGGCTATGTGTTCTACAGCCAGCGGCAGTTGCAGAAGACGGTGGATCTCGCGGCGTTGTCTGGCGCGCAGCAACTGAAACGGGCTGACGACCTGGCCACTACCTCGACCAATGTCCTGGCGTCCGTCAGTGCGGCGGCAAGCCAGAACGGATACGGCAGTGCCGTTGCGGCCAACTGCGCCGATGCAGCGACTGGTGCAGCGGATGGCATGCGCACCTGCCTGGGCCTGTGGGACCCCGCCAATCCGGACAATGGTGACAGCGTGCGGCACTTCACGGGCGCGTACGACGCCGCCCTGGTCTCTCCCAATGCGGTACGCGTGCAGGCCACGCATACCGTGCCGATGATGTTCGTGCTGCCGGGCGGACAGTCGCGGCAACTGCGGGCCGAGGCGATCGCAGCGGGAAGTCCGCCGGTAGCGTCGCTGTCGCTTGGTAGCGGGCTATTGAACCTGAGCACGGCCAGCAGCGTGCTGGGGCTGCTACTGGGCAACACGGTCAACCTTTCGATAGCAGACTGGAATGGGCTGGCGAACGCCAATGTCACGCTGGAGCAGTTGCGCCTCAGGCTCGGTGCCGGGACGGTCGATCAACTACTGAACACCACGTTGTCGATCCAGGACTTTTATGCGCTGGTGCTGAACGCCGCGAGCAAGCAGGCGCTGCTTGGTGCCGCGCTGGGCAGCCCCGTGACGCAGCTTGGACTCAATGGCATCGGTACGAAGCTGACGTTGCAGCAGTTGCTCGATTTAGGCGTGCTGACGCCTGCGGCATCGTCGGCGGCGGAAGTGGGGCTGAATGTGGCGTCGCTGCTGACGGCTGCGGCGTATGTGGCGCGGGGGACCGATGCGGTGGCGTTGAACGTGCCGAATCTCAACCTCAATATCGGCATAGCGAAGACGTCGGCGACGGCGGCCATGACCGTTATTCAGCCGCCGCAAGTTGCCGTAGGTCCCGCACGCCAGTTGCCCGATGGCACGTGGCGGACTACGGCGAGTGCTGCGCAATTGGGTCTCAATCTCAATGTGAACGCTACTGTAGACCTGCTCTTGTTGAAGGCGGAGGTGAATCTGCCGGTATTGGCCAGGGCGGCCACGGCACAGGCCGATCTCACGGCGCTACAGTGCGCCGCGCAGCCTTCGCAGCGGCGGGCCACGGTCAATGTCTCGACAAAGCTGCTGGACGCCTGCATGAGCGAAGATGGCCGTCAATGCTCCAACAAGTCTGTGGGCATCGCCAAGGTCTACTTGCTGGGCGCGCAGGTCACCGGTGTGACAGCGCACCCGACCACGCCCAATCCGGCTTGGCAGTCGTCCAGCCAAATCACCCTTGCGCCGGGCGGCAGCGCCCAGTTGTCGTCGAATACGGCGCTCGCCGGGGCGGTGGACTCGCTACTAAAGAATCTCAATCCGACGCTGGATATCCCGGTGGCCAACCTGAAACTTGGCGATCTGTTGGACGCGTTGCTGTCTCCAGTCATCGGGTTGCTAAGCCTCGTGGTGGATTTTCTTGCCAACACCCTCGGCATCAACCTCGCCAACGCCGACCTGCAAGTCAACAGCATCGATTGCAACAACGCCGAACTGGTGTATTGAACCGAATTGAACTGAACCATCATGAAAGCAGAGCGCTGGGCTTACGAGACCCTCGAGGTCTATGTCTGGGAGGGCCAGTACGAGATTGCCGATCGCGTGGCGCGCTTCCTGACGCCGCTGGGCGCCGAAGTGATTCGCGCCGGGGCGCTCGATGCGCTGCCGCCCGGCGAGGCGCGTGCAAAGCCGTGCATCGCGGTGATCAGCGCGTCGGTCATCGGGTCCGCCAAGTTCACGCTGGACGGGGAGGCCGCGCACGGCATGCCTGTGATCTGGGTGGGCGCGCCGGACCGCGAGACCGATCCCGGTCGCTTCCCGGCCGAGTACGCGCACATCCTGCCGCACGACTTTACGGGCGCGGATTTGCGCACGCAGATCGCCAAGCTGATGCCGCAACTGCTGGCGGCGGCGGAGTCGCGTCCCGACGTGGCGGATCTTGTGGCGGGTTCGCCCGCGATGCTGCAACTGCTAGAGCAGGTGGATACGTTCGCGCGCTTCGACAGCAACGTCATGCTCTATGGCGAGACCGGCGCGGGCAAGGAGCGCATCGCGCGGCTGTTCCATGAGCGCAACGGCACCTATGGCAAGGGCCCGTTCGTGGCGGTGAACTGCGGGGCGATTCCGGACGGGCTGTTCGAGTCGCAGTTCTTCGGGCATGCCAAGGGTGCGTTCACGGGCGCAATGTTCGCGCATCGCGGCTACTTCGAGCAGGCCACGGGTGGCACGCTGTTCCTCGACGAAATCGGCGACCTGCCGATGTTCCAGCAGGTCAAGCTGCTGCGCGTGCTGGAAGAAAACGCGCTGACGCGGCTCGGCTCCACGATGGCCGTGAAGCTCGACTTCCGGTTGGTAGCTGCTACCAACAAGGATCTTCGCGAAGCCGTGAGTCAGGGACGCTTCCGCGCCGACCTGTACTTCCGGCTGGCCGTGATCGAGTTGCGCATTCCGACGCTGGAAGAACGCGGCCCGGCAGACAAGGTGGGGCTGCTGCAGTCGTTCCTGCGCCATATGATCGGCGCCGCCAAATACGATGCGCTGCCGCCAATGCCGGACTGGCTCAAGGGCGCCGTGGGCACCGCGTTCTTTATCGGCAATGTGCGCGAGCTGCGCAACCTGGCTGAACGCGTGGGCATCACGGTGCAGCACTGTGGCGAGTGGGACGAGGAACGCATCCGCCCGTTGTTTCGCGCCCTGCGTCCTGGCGCATTCGATGGCACCGAGCGCGCCGATCCGCGTGGCGATGCCGAGGAACGGCGTCGCATCATCGCGGCGCTCGATGCCAATGGCTGGCGGCGTCAGGACACGGCGGCCTGCCTGGGCATCAGCCGCAAGGTGCTCTGGGAAAAGATGCGCAAATTCCAGATTGCGGACAGTGAAGCGGAGCCAGTCTGAGGGGCGCGCCGGCCCGGCGACGTTATGATGCGGGACCGCGCGGCATTGCCGTGCCTGCTGCGCCACTGCGCCCGCCGTTGCGCCCACCGTTGCGCCACTACGCCCCAAGGAACCGAATTGCGTTTTCTGCACACCGCCGACTGGCATCTGGGTCGGCTTTTCCATGCGCGCAGCCTGATCGAGGATCAGGCTTATGTGCTCGACCAGTTCGTCACGCTCGTCCGTGACGTGCGTCCCGACGCCGTGCTGATTGCCGGCGATGTCTATGACCGTGCAGTTCCGCCGCCCGAGGCCGTGGCACTGCTGGACGACGTGCTGGCCCGCATCGTGATTGGCGAGGGAGTGCCCGTGGTGATGATCGCCGGCAACCACGATAGCGCGCAGCGGCTCGATTTCGGCGCGCGCCTGATGGCGGGGCGCGGATTGCATGTGGCGGGCCGCGTCGGTGCGGCCACCACCTGCGTGACGCTGAGCGATGCGCATGGGGACGTCCGCATCTACGCGCTGCCTTACGCCGAACCGGCCGTGGTGCGCGATGCGCTGGGCGTTGACCTGTCATCGCACGAGGCCGCGCTAGGCGCGCAACTGGATGCTATCCGCGCGGACCACCCGGCGGGTGTGCGATCCGTGGCGGTCGCCCATGCCTTTGTGGTGGGCGGCGCGGTCAGCGAATCGGAGCGTCCGCTGTCGGTGGGCGGCAGCGGTGCGGTGGCTGCCGAACTGTTCCATGGGTTCGATTTCGTGGCGCTCGGCCACCTGCACCGGCCCCAGACCATTGGCGGGCGGGTGCATTATTCAGGCTCGCTGCTCAAGTATTCGCTGTCGGAAGCCGATCACAGCAAGAGCGTGTCGCTGATCGAACTCGACGAGGCCGGCGGTGTGCGCATCGAACAGATGGCCTTGCAACCGCGCCGCAACCTGCGCATTCTGAAAGGTGAGCTGGCGGCGTTGATCGCGGCTGGCGCCGCAGACGCGCACCGCGACGACTATGTCCACGCCGTGCTGACCGACATTGGCGCGCTGCTGGACCCCATGGCACGGCTGCGCGAGGTGTATCCCAACGCGCTGGCCATCGAACGCGCCATCCTGGCCCGCAGTGGGCAGGCGGGTGAGGCCGGGCGCCAGCTTCGCGAACTCGACACAGGCAGTCTGTTCGCCAATTTTTTCCGCGAAGTGTCTGACGCGGACCTGAACGGCGACCAGCGCCGCGCACTCGACGATCTGCTCGCGAGCCTGGAGGCATCGGAAAGGGAATCGGCATGAAACCGCTTTACCTGAAGCTGCAGGCGTTCGGACCGTTCGCCGCCACGGAAACCATCGACTTCACCCAGCTGGGTGATCAGGCATTCTTCCTGATCCACGGCCCCACGGGCGCAGGCAAGACCACGCTGCTCGATGCCATCTGCTTTGCGCTCTACGGCGATACGTCGGGTGGCGAGCGTAGTCCGCAGGACATGCGCAGTGCGAACGCCGACCCCGCGCTGCGCACGGAGGTCACGCTGGAGTTTGCGCTGGGATCGATGCACTACCGCGTCACGCGATCGCCCACGCAGGATCGGCCCAGCCAGCGCGCGGCGGGCGGCTTTGTCAAGGAGACGCCCAAGGCCCAGCTCGACGTGCAGCTCGACGGCGCGTGGAAGAGCCACGCCAGCCAACCCAACCGGGTGAGCGATGCCGTGCGCGACCTGCTCGGCTTCGACAGCGCGCAGTTCCGGCAGGTCATCGTGCTGCCGCAGGGGCGCTTCCGCGAACTGCTGACGGCGGATTCGCGCGCGCGCCAGAACATTCTGGAGCGACTGTTCCACACCGAGCTCTATCGCCGCGTGGAGGAACTGCTCAAGGAGCAGGCCGCTGGCATCCGCCGCGAAGCAGAGAACATCACGCTGCGGCGCAAGGCGCTGCTGGACCAGTACAAGATGGAGTCGGTCGAGGTCATGGCCGGCCAGATCGGCGCACTGCAGGAGACATTGATCGAACTGCTGCGCCGTGAGGATATGGCGCGCGCCGCCAGCGAGGCCGCGCAGGCGTCGCTGCGCCGCGGCGAACTGGAGAGCACGCAGATCCAGGCGTGGCGCGAGGCCGAAGGCGTTCACGCGGTGTTGTCCGCGAAGGTGGCCGCCGTGGACGCCGATCGCACGCGTCTGCAGGCTGCGCGGCGCGCGGCGACTGTCACGCCGACCGTGCAGCATCTGGCGTCCGCGCAGCAAGAGCGTACGGAGGCGGCGTCCGCACTGGTACGCGCCGAAGCGTCGGCAGCAGGTGCCGCGCAGGCTGCCGATGCCGCCGCGCGCACGCTGCAGGCCGAACAGGCCCGCCACGGCGCACGCCTGGCCGCGCAGCGCACCGTCACCACGCTCGAGAATCTGTTGCCGCAGGCGTGCAAGCTTGGCGTGCTGCGCAATGCCGTGGCGCAGGCCGGGACGGAACTGGCGATGTCGCAGGCCGCCTGCACCAAGAAGGTGGAGCAGTTCCAGACGGCCACCGCCGCACTGAAAACCATCGAAGCCGACGCCGAACACGCCCGTGCAGCCAGTGCGGGACTGCAGGCATTGGAGTTGCGCATCGCCCATGCCCGCGAGCGCGCCGCGCGCATCGGCAAGTGCCGGCAGATCGAGGCCGGACTGGCTCCGCTGCGACAGGCACTGCTGGGTGCCGCCACGCTCAAGCGCACGGCAACCGAGGCGCGTGACGCGGCGCGGGCCGCCGTGCAGCAGGCCGAGGTCGACTGGCGATTCGGGCAGGCCGCGCGGCTGGCGGCTGGGTTGCGCCGGGGCGAGCAGTGCCCGGTCTGCGGCGGCAAGGACCACCCCGCACTGGCGCAACAGACGCTGGCGCTGGTGAGCGATGACGATCTGGATACCGTGCGCGCCACGCTGCGGCAGGCGGAAGACAAACTGGCCGAAGCGGTAGCGGCGCATCAGCAGGCCGACACACAGGTGCAGCAGGCGCAGGCGCGGCTCGCAGACTTGTCCGAGGCCGCTGGCGATGTTTCGGATGCTGGCGCGCAGGCGCTGGATGCGGAAGTCGCCGCGCTGGCGCAGTCCGTTGCCGTGGCCGCGCAGGCGGCAAAGCGCGCCGAGACGCTGGTCGCACAACTCGCGCAGGCCCGGACGCATCGCGAGGCATCGGAGGCCGCCGCACAGGCTGCCGATCATGCCGTGCGGGTCGCCGTGGCCCAACACGCGCGCCTCGAAGGGGAATGGCAGGCCCAATGCGAGCAGGTGCCCGAAGAATCGCGCGATCCCGATGTCATGCGCGCCACGCTGGAGGCCGCGCGTCGCGAGGCAGGCGCACTGGAAGCAGCGCTACAGGCCGCACAGGGAGCCGAGCGAGATGCCGTAGCCTTGCGTGCCGCCACGGCAGCGGCGCTGGCATCGGCCAATGCGGGGCTAGCGCAAGCCGACGCGCGACAAGCCCAACGCGAGGGCGCGTTGGCCGAGGCATTGCAGGCCGCGGCTTTCGCCGATCTCGATGCCTATCGCGCGGCATGCCTGCCCGACGACGAACTGGCGGCGCTGGACGAGTCCATCCGCGTGTTCGATGTGGAGTTGGCCAAGGCTACCGAATGGCGTGCCCGCACGGCCGCCATCGCGCAGTCTTTGCAGACACCAGACCTGCCCGCGCTGCTGGCCACGCGCGACGAGGGCGCGGTCCGGCTGGAAGCCGCTATCCGCGAGCGCAGCGAAGTGGCCGCCCAGCGCGATGCGCTGCTGCATTGCAAGGGTCAGGTCGATTCGCTGGCGGCGGAAGGCCGCGAGGTGGAGACGCGCTACGCGGTGCTCGGCCGCCTGTCCGAAGTGGCCAACGGCAACAATCCGCGCCGCATGACCTTCCAGCGCTTTGTGCTGGCCACGCTGCTCGACGAGGTGCTCGAGGCGGCCACGCTGCGGCTGATGCGCATGAGCCGAGGCCGCTACGCATTGCAGCGCGTGCGCGAGCAGGGCGACCAGCGTGTGGCGGGCGGACTCGAACTGGAAGTCTTCGATCACGATACCGGCGCCACGCGCCCGGCCAATACGCTGTCTGGCGGAGAAGGCTTCCTGGCCTCGCTGTCGCTGGCGCTGGGACTGGCAGACGTGGTGCAGTCGCGCGCCGGCGGCATGCAACTCGACACCCTGTTCGTGGACGAAGGCTTTGGCACGCTCGATCCCGAAAGCCTCGATTTTGCGATCCGCACCTTGCTGGATCTGCAGCAGGCCGGGCGTCTGGTGGGGATCATTTCCCACGTGACGGAGCTGCGGGAACGGATCGATGTAAGGCTGGAAGTCAGGCCGGGGGTGAGTGGGAGCCAGGCGGTGTTGAGGATGCCTTGACGTCCGTTGTCTCGCGCTGTTGTTGCTCCCCTCTCCCGCAAGCGGGAGAGGGGCGGGGGAGAGGGCCAGCAGTTCAAATTGCGACGCGTCGGCAAGCAGAACCTCCAGCCCTCTCCCCCAACCCCTCTCCCAAAGGGAGAGGGGAGCAAAGAATAAGCGGGACAGCGGAGTAACCCCCGCCACATTGCTGCACCGCAAAACGTCCGCTGCGCGATTATCGCCCTTCCCGCGCCAACCCTTATTGCCGCGCGGAAGGGTGGCGTGTAACCTTTGTTCATTCTGCGAATTGGAGTTCGTATAGCGAACGCGCTTGCGAGCCGTCCCAATAACGCGCAGATTCTCGCAAGGCCGCCAAGAAGACGGCCGTCAAGACAACTGCAAGTTGGACCCTGTCCTCGTGTGTGATCGGAACGGATCGGCGCACGGACTGGACGCCCGTCTGAGCAGACCACCGGAGACACTCTTTGCGTGCCGCACTTTGTGGCCGGTCCCGGTGCGATGTCGGACCCCTTCCGTACTGGAACGCAAGTGATCAACAAGCTATATGACTCGGTGGAAGCGGCAGTGGCCGGTATCCACGATGGCGCCACGATCCTGATCGGTGGTTTTGGCCTGGCAGGTATGCCGGCGGAGCTGATCGATGCACTGATCGCCTCGGGTGCGCGCGACCTCACCATCGTCAACAACAACGCCGGCAACGGCGATACGGGCCTGGCGGCGCTGCTCAAGACCAAGCGCGTACGCAAGATCATTTGCTCGTTCCCGCGCCAGGCGGATTCGTATGTGTTCGATTCGCTGTACCACGCAGGCGAAATCGAGCTGGAACTGGTGCCGCAGGGCAACCTGGCCGAGCGCATACGCGCGGCGGGTGCCGGCATCGGCGGTTTCTTCACGCGCACGGCCTACGGCACCCCGTTGGCTGACGGCAAGGAAACGCGCATCATCGACGGCCAGGGCTACGTGTTCGAAAGCCCGATCCACGCCGACTTTGCACTGATCAAGGCCGATACGGCCGACCGTTGGGGCAACCTCACTTACCGCAAGACGGCCCGCAACTTCGGCCCGATCATGGCGATGGCCGCCAAGTGCGCCATCGTGCAGGTCAGCCACGTGGTGGAACTGGGCGAGATGGACCCCGAGCACATCGTCACGCCGGGCCTGTTCGTCAAGCGTGTGGTGAAGGTTGCTGGCGCCGCCGCCAAGGCCGCCTGAGCGCAAGGAGAAAAATACGATGCAACGCCTGACCCGCGATCAGATGGCCGCCCGCGTGGCCAAAGACATTCCGGAAGGTGCCGTGGTGAACCTCGGCATCGGCCTGCCCACCCTCGTCGGCAATCACCTGCCGGCCGACCGTGAAATCCTGCTGCACAGCGAGAACGGCCTGCTCGGCATGGGCTCCGCACCGCCCCCGGGCGAGGAAGACGGCGACCTGATCAACGCCGGCAAGCAGCCCGTGACGATCAAGGCCGGCGGTTCGTACTTCCACCACGCCGATTCGTTTGCAATGATGCGCGGCGGCCACCTCGACTTCTGCGTGCTGGGCGCCTTCCAGGTGTCGCAGCGCGGCGACCTCGCCAACTGGCATACCGGCGCGCCGGGCGCCATCCCCGCCGTGGGCGGTGCGATGGACCTCGCCATCGGTGCCAAGCAGGTGTTCGTGATGATGGAACACCAGACCAAGCAGGGTGAGAGCAAGGTCGTGGCCGAATGCACCTATCCGCTGACCGGCATCGGCTGCGTGACGCGTATTTATACGGACCTGGCCACCATCGACGTGACGCCCGATGGCCTGGTGGCCCGCGATCTCGTCGACGGCCTGTCGTTCGACGAACTGCAACGCCTGACCGGCGTGCCCCTGAAGCAGGCCGTAGCCGCCTGACCCTCCACCCAGAACGAGTGAGACAGAACATGAGCGACGCATTTATCGTTGACGCCATCCGTACCCCGATCGGTCGCTACGGCGGCAGCCTGTCCGCCGTGCGCGCGGACGATCTGGGCGCAGTGCCTCTGAAGGCCCTGATGGCACGCAATCCGAATCTGGACTGGAAGGCCATCGACGACGTGATCTTCGGCAACGCCAACCAGGCCGGCGAAGACAACCGCAACGTGGCGCGCATGTCGTCGCTGCTGGCCGGCCTGCCGCAGGACGTGCCGGGCTCGACGATCAACCGCCTGTGCGGTTCGGGCATGGATGCCACCGGCACGGCAGCGCGCGCGCTGAAGTCCGGCGAGACCAACCTGATGATCTCGGGCGGCGTGGAAAGCATGAGCCGCGCCCCGTTCGTGATGGGCAAGGCCACGTCGGCCTTCTCGCGCGATGCGCAGATCTTCGACACCACCATCGGCTGGCGCTTCATCAACCCGGCGATGCGTGCGGCCTACGGCGTGGACTCGATGCCCGAGACCGCCGAGAACGTGGCCACCGACTACAAGATCAGCCGCGAAGACCAGGATCTGATGGCGCTGCGCAGCCAGGAAAAGGCGTCGCGCGCACAGGCCGACGGTACGCTGGCCCAGGAAATCACCGCCGTGACGATCGCCCAGAAGAAGGGCGACCCGCTGGTGGTGGAGCGTGACGAGCACCCGCGTGCCACGAGCATGGAAGCGCTGGCCAAGCTGCGCGGCGTGGTGCGTCCGGACGGCACCGTCACGGCCGGCAATGCGTCGGGCGTGAACGATGGCGCCTGCGCCATCCTGCTGGCAAGCGAAGCCGGCCTGAAGCAGCACAACCTGAAGCCGCGCGCCCGCATCGTGGGCATGGCCACGGCTGGCGTGGCACCGCGCGTGATGGGCATCGGCCCGGCACCGGCCACCCAGAAGCTGATGAAGCAACTGGGCATGACGCTGGACCAGATCGACGTGATCGAACTGAACGAAGCTTTTGCCGCACAGGGCCTGGCCGTGCTGCGCGAACTGGGCATCGCCGACGATGACAAGCGCGTGAACCCGAACGGCGGCGCCATCGCCCTGGGCCACCCGCTGGGCATGAGCGGCGCGCGTCTGGTGACGACTGCGCTGTACCAACTGGAGCGTACCAATGGCCGCTTCGCGCTGTGCACGATGTGCATCGGCGTGGGCCAGGGTATTGCGATGGTGATCGAGCGGGTTTGAGGTTGTTGATTGCCTGACGTTTTGCTCCCCTCTCCCATGGAATGGGAGAGGGGTTGGGGGAGAGGGCTGGAGGTTCTGCTTGCCGATCATTGGCAATTGCACCGCTGGCCCTCTCCCCCGCCCCTCTCCCGCTCGCGGGAGAGGGGAGAAAGACAAACAAGGCAGAGAACGCAATACCTCAAAGCGCTTAATTTCCGACATTTCCCGCCGTTAGTTTGAGCGGGAAGTTTCAGTGGTGTCTCTTCCCCAACGAGGTAGAGCATTGCGGCCAGACCGACGGGCTCGCCGGTCTTGCCGCATCTTTTTCCGTATGTCCCGGCGCTTGATGCCGGTGGAGTATCGAGATGTCCCTTCCCGTTGCCACGCTTGTCACCGGCGCCAGTTCCGGTATTGGCCGTGCCATTGCCGAAATGCTGCTCGCCGACGGCGTGACGCGTGTGATCAACGTCGACTATGCTGAACCGACGTGGTCGCATCCGAACCTGACCTTCTTCCAGGCCGACCTGACCAACGCCGACGCCACGCGCGCGGTGGCGGCGCAGGTGACCTCGCAATACGCGGTGACGCGGCTGGTGAACAACGCCGGCGCTACCCGCCCCGGCACGGCCGATACGGCCACCGCCGCGGATCTCGACTATGTCGTGGGCCTCACGTTGCAGGCCACGATGCTGCTGACCCAGGCCTGCCTGCCCGCGATGCGCGCGGCCGGCTTTGGCCGCATCGTCAACATGGCCTCGCGCGCGGCGCTGGGCAAGCCCGAGCGCGTGGTGTATTCCGCAGCCAAGGCAGGGCTGGTTGGCATGACCCGAACGCTGGCGATGGAGCTGGGCGGCGACGGTATCACCGTCAACGCCGTGGCACCGGGTCCCATCGCCACCGAGCTGTTCCGAAAGAGCAATCCCGAGGGCAGCGAACAGACACGGCGCATCCTGGCAAGTATCGCCGTGAAACGCATGGGTACCCCGGAAGACGTGGCGCGTGCCTCGCTGTTCTTCCTCGCCCCCGAAAATGGTTTCGTTACCGGACAGGTGCTGTACGTCTGCGGCGGAACCACGCTTGGTGTGGCGCCCGTATAAGAAGTCGAAGTTGCCCGCCCCCAGGCACGGGGTGGAAGAGCGATTCAAGCATTGCGCCCGCGGCACTCACAAGGTTTGCCGGCGTGCGTAGCATCAACTCCTGGAGCACAGTATGAGCAACACCATTCACACCTCGAAGGCGCGCAGACGCCTGCTGGCCGCTGGCGTGGCACTGGCCGCCGGCTTTGCCACCATGACCGGCGCGCAGGCGCAGGGCACGTACCCGACCAAGCCGATCACCATGGTCGTGCCGTTCTCGGCAGGCGGCACCACCGACATCCTGGCCCGCATCGTCAGCCTGCAACTGGGCAAGGCACTGGGCCAGCCGGTCGTCGTGGACAACCGTCCGGGCGCTGGCGGCAACATTGGCGCATCGCTGGCTGCCAAGGCACCGGCTGACGGCTACACGCTGTTCATGGGCACCATCGGCACGCACGCCATCAACCAGTCGCTGTACTCGAAGCTGCCGTTCGATCCGGTCAAGGATTTCGCGCCGATCACGCGTATCGCCATGGTGCCGAACATCGTTGTGGTGAACCCGAAGGTGCCGGTCCACAACATCAAGGAACTGATCGCCTACGTGAAGGCGAATCCGGACAAGCTGTCGTACGGTTCGTCGGGCAGCGGCTCGTCGATGCACCTGTCGGGCGAGCTGTTCAACTCGATGACGGGCCTGCACATTCAGCACATCCCGTACAAGGGCAGCGCCCCGGCCGTGAACGACCTGCTGGGCAACCAGATCGGCCTGATGTTCGACAACCTGCCGTCGTCGTTCCAGCACGTGAAGGCTGGCAAGCTGCGCGCACTGGCCGTGACCTCGGGCAAGCGCTCGCCGGCCCTGCCGGACGTGCCGACCGTGGCCGAAGCCGGCGTGCCTGGCTATGAAGCCACGTCGTGGTTCGCGCTGTACGCCACGGGCGGCACGCCGCAGCCGATCGTCGACCGCATCAACGCCGAAGTGGTCAAGATCCTGGCCATGCCGGAAGTGAAGAAGCAAATGGCCGAGCAGGGCGCCGAGCCCAACCCGGAAAAGCCGGCACAGCTGGCCGCTTTCATGAAGTCCGAAGCCACCAAGTGGGCCAAGGTCGTGAAGGCTTCGGGCGCAACGGTGGACTGATCCAGTTCCCGACCGCTTTTGCAGTTCGTGGTACTGAAACCGGCCCTGGCGGCCGGTTTTTTTTCGTCGTGCTGCTGCGCTGTGGCGCACGAAAAGAAAAAACCCGCGAGGTTGTCGCGGGTTCAAATCCCAGGTCCGTGCTGGACGGGAGGAGACATGCGTTGGCGCTGCGGGTCAGGGGAGAAATCAGCCCAGGACGTATTTGACGACCTGTTCCTCGACACCCACGAAGCGCACCAGCTGGCGCAGGCCGCTGGCGTATTCCTTGATATGGTGGCCTTCCGGTGTGTCCGGTAGCCGATAGTAGATCGGCGCCGTGCCGGCGCGGGCACGGGCTGCGAGGACCGACGCGGATGCCTCGCCTGCCGCCGTGCCCTCAGTGAATTCCGGTCTTGCGTTCATCGTCATCTCTCCATGGACGCATGGCGCTGAACGTTGGGCCGGGAGAAGGAAGGCGCGCGCATGCGAGTCGCAATGTCTGGAATGTATTGCAGTCGGTCGCGAAATGCCATTTCGTTTTTTTTAAATCAGTATCGAGATAATTGACCAAATTGTCATATTTGGCGATGCCGCCGCGGCGGGCTCCTCTACAGCGCGGATATCCGGCGTGTGGCGCGGCAGCCGCTCCCGGGTTAACGGCATGACGCGCCATGAACTTGCGCGCTACCATTACGCCACCTGAATGCTGCTGGGTGGGGAGAGCAACTCTCGTGCCAGCGTCTTTGTCTCTTTCTGGCCGCGAATGTCCACTCAGCACGCGCTACTGATTTCCCTCATCGAGAAGCCTTCCTCGGGCTACGATCTGGCCCGCCGTTTCGACAAATCCATCGGCTATTTCTGGCACGCCACGCACCAGCAGATCTACCGGGAACTGGGGCGTATGGCCGATCTCGGCTGGATTGCCGCCGATGAAGCGGCCGTGCCGGCGCGGACGGTCGAGGGCGAAGGGATGGAAAGGAAGAACCGGAAAAAGGTCTATGGCGTGTTGCCCGCAGGGCGCGACGAACTGGCGCGCTGGGTGTTGGCGCCGGGAGCCGGACTGGATCAGCGCGAGGAAATTCTGGTCAAGTTGCGTGCAGATGCTGCAATCGGACCGCTCGGGCTGGACAAGGAAATGTTGCGGCTGATCGCGCTGCACGAGGAACGGCTGGCGCTTTATCGGAACATCGAGCGCAAGGATTTTTCGGGCACGCTGGACCGCCGGCAGCAGATCCAGTACGCGCTGTTGCAGCGCGGTATCGGCTTCCAGGAGGATTGGGTCAAGTGGGGCCGCGCGCTGCTACCGCTGCTGGAAGTGCCTGAGAAAAAGTAAAAAAACTGGCTCCCGAGGGGAGCCAGTTTTTCATCACCCTGCGGCGGATTTACGCCAGGTCGGCCGTCTGGCCAGCCTTGGCCGGTGCGGCCAGGCCCAGGCGGCGGCGCGCCACGGCGTATTCCTCGACAAACCGCTTCACCAGTTCACCGGCCGGCACCACGCGCTTGATGGCGCCCACGCCCTGGCCCGCACCCCAGATTTCCTTCCACGGCTTGACGCGTGTCGAGCCGAAATTCATGGCGGAGGCGTCTGACGTCGGCAGCGCAGCCGGATCGAGACCCGCGCGCACGATGCTGTCGCGCAGGTAGTTGCCGTGCACACCCGTGAACAGGTTCGAGTAGATGATGTCGTCGGCGGTGCTGTCGACGATCATCTGCTTGTAGGCCTCCTCGGCGTTGGCTTCGTGCGTGGCGATGAAGGCCGACCCGATATAGGCCAGGTCGGCGCCGGCAGCCTGCGCGGCCAGCACGGCGTCGCCGCTGGCAATGGCGCCGGAGAGTAGCAGCGGACCATCGAACCACTCGCGGATCTCATGCAGCAGTGCGAACGGCGACAGCACGCCAGCGTGCCCGCCCGCGCCGGCCGCCACGGCGATCAGGCCATCGGCGCCTTTCTCGATTGCCTTGCGCGCGAACGTGTTGTTGATGACGTCGTGCAGCACGATGCCGCCATACGAATGCACGGCCTCGTTGACTTCCACGCGCGCGCCCAGCGACGTGATCACGATGGGCACCTTGTAGCGCACGCACATTTCCAGATCGTGTTCGAGTCGGTCGTTGGACTTGTGCACGATCTGGTTGACCGCGAACGGCGCGGCGGGACGATCCGGATGCTTGTCGTTGTACTCGCCCAGCTCCGTCGTGATGCGGTCCAGCCATTCCGCGAGCTTCTCGACGGGGCGCGCATTGAGCGCCGGGAACGAGCCCACCACGCCGGCCTTGCATTGCGCGATGACCAGATCGGGATTGGAAATGATGAACAGCGGCGAGCAGACAGCCGGCAGCGACAGGTTTTGCAGCAGGGCGGGAATGGCCATGACGGGGTCTCCGATTCGTACAGATCGATGCGAACGATGCGTGTTGAAGCAACTATATGCAACCAGTTGCATATTGGTGGAGAAAGTACCATGGCTCTGGTGCTTCGCGCAATGGCCGGACGGCGTGTGGGGCGATTGCCGGGCGATCCATCCAACGTGGCGTGTTGTCTACAATGAGCAGATTGCCGATCCAGGCATCACGGAAGAAGTCAGTGATTACTCCCACGAAGACGGCCGCGACACAGCCGGGCGCAACCGAAGTGGAGCCGAGCGAACTGTTCGATGCGGATCTGGCCGCCTGGTATGCGCATCCGGAGCGGGCCTTCGACGGCTGGCTGGCGCGCCACGGCTTCCGGCACGGCACGGCCACGGTGTACCGCGCGATGTGGGGCAAGCTTCTGCGCTGGTCCGGCGAACAGGGCATGCCGCCGCTGAAATGGTCGGCAGACCAGCTCGCCGCATTCCTGGATGCCCAGAACCTTCACAAGCGCCATCGCTACCGGTATGCGCGTCTGATCGAACGGGTGTTCCATCACCTGTCCACGCTGCAGCAGAATCTGCACAACCCAGCCAGCCAGGCGGTCAAGGCGCATCTGGCCGAAGGCGAGAACGATCCCACGGCCTTTCTGCTGCCCGGCGAGCGTGACCTGCTGGTGGCCCGCATCCTGGCGCCCGAACCGGAGCCGCTGCCGACGAAAGATGGCGAGCGTGGCATTTCGCCGACCCAGTGGAAACGCGCGCGCGATATCGCGCTGCTGGCTGTGCTGCTCGGCGGGGGCCTGAAAGTGGCCGAAGTCCGTGCCCTGCGGCTGGAATCGCTGGAGGGGGTGGGCCAGGGCGCCATCGGCATCCGCATGGTTCGCACCGACAATGGCCGGGCGTACCAGGTGCCATTGTTCTCCTTTGTCCAGGCGCCATTGCGGCATTGGCTGGCCTTGCGGGAGGCGGCAGGTTCCCTTGGCGAACTGGTCTTCCCGGCCATGGCGAACGGACGGCCGATGCACGCCGCGTCAATCTATCGCCGGATCGAGATCTTGCTGGAGGAGGCGGGCGTGCTGGCCGGACGCAGCGAGCGCGCCTCGCCGCAGACGCTGCGCAATACCTGCGGTGCCATGCATTTCGATGCGGGAACGCCGCCGGCAGCCGTCGCGCAGTTGCTCGGCATGCGGGATCTCGAATCAGGCTGGCGTTTGCATTCGGCGTATGAAGCGTGGCAGGCCCGCACGGGATTGCCGCCGCAGCCCAAGCCTGGCGGGCGGCAGGCCGGAGAAGCCACGCAGGCTTAATCTGGCGCGGTTATGATGCTCCCGGTAAGGGTTCCGCCCTGACGTCCGGCGCCTTACCTTTTTCAAACGCTTTCCGACTTAAGAATCCATGGCTGAAACCCTACTGCTGACAGGTGCCACTGGCTATATTGCTTCGCATACCTGGGTGGCGTTGCATGAGGCTGGCTATCACGTAATCGGGCTTGATAATCTTTGTAACAGCAATCGGGAGGTTGTGAGCCGCCTGGCACGGATCACTGGCACCACGCCCCATTTCGTGGAAGGCGATGTCCGTGACCGCGCGCTGTTGGATCAGCTGTTTGCCGAGCACAAGATTGCCGGGGCCATCCATTTTGCGGCGTTGAAGGCCGTGGGCGAATCGGTCAGCAAACCGCTGGAGTATTACGGGAACAATCTGGCGGGCATGATCACGCTGTGCAGCGCCATGCAGGCCGCGGGCGTCAAGCAATTGGTGTTCAGTTCGTCGGCCACGGTCTATGGAAACCCCCATACCGTGCCGATTCTTGAAGATTTTCCGCTGTCGGCGACCAATCCGTATGGTCAGACCAAGCTGATGGGCGAGCAAATCCTGCGTGACCTTGAAATCTCCGACCCGGAATGGCGGATCGCATTTCTACGATATTTCAATCCGGTCGGCGCGCACGAAAGCGGGCTGATCGGCGAAGATCCGGGCGGTATCCCGAATAACCTGATGCCTTATGTGGCACAGGTGGCGGGTGGCCGTCGCGAAAAACTCAGTGTTTATGGTGGCGACTATCCCACGGTCGATGGCACCGGGGTCCGGGATTACATCCACGTATGCGATCTGGCCGATGGCCACGTGGCTGCGCTGAACTACCTGGGCAAGCACCCGCGCGGCATGACGGTCAACCTGGGCACGGGCCGTGGCTACAGCGTCCTGGAGGTAGTGAAGGCCTACGAACGTGCCAGCGGACGTCCGGTTCCCTATCAGATCGTGGCGCGCCGTCCGGGCGACATCGCCTCCTGCTATGCCGATCCCGCCCTGGCGGAATCCCTGATCGGCTGGCGTGCCCGGCACGATATCGACCGCATGTGCGAGGATTCCTGGCGCTGGCAGTCGACAAATCCGCTGGGGTTTGCCAAGGCATAAAAAAACCGGGCCCAGGCCCGGTTTTTTTATGCAGCAAACGCTTAGCGAATCAGGAAGTCTTCCATCGACTTGCCATTTGCCAGGGCCTGGGTCAGCCAGCCCGGGCGCTTGCCACGGCCGGTCCAGGTATTGCCCGCGCTGTCCCGGTAGCGGACCGGCACCTTGCGGGCGGCGGCGGCCTTCTTGGCGCCGGGCAGCTTGCCGCCAAATCCGAGATCTTCGGCGGTCAGGCCAAACTGTTCGATTTTCTCGCGAATCTCGGCGATCACGGTCGCTTGCTCGCGCGCCTTGATTTCTTCGGCCTGCTTCTGCAGTTCGCTGATTTTCTGAACGATTTCCTGATATGTCGCCATTTGTATCCCTCTATTTACTGTTGGGTCACCGTGAATTTCACGCAGGCCATTATAACCACTGTGCGCCGGGCTGCAAATCCGTTTTTCCGGACGCCTATCGGCAATGCGAAATTTCTTAAAATTGATTTATTACTGAACTTTTCTTCACGGGACGAATGCATGCCCGCAAACCGGCGCGGGGGGCCGCCGTCAAATGGCGGCTGCCGGCCATGGCCGGACAGTCGGGCGTATGGGATTGTCGATTCGGAAACACTGAATATCGCAATGTTTAATTCGGATGAGGCCCGGTATTTCAAGGGCGGAATGCATCGCATCGGATATTGAGGGGGCTTCGTGTGCGCCCTGCGTCATTCCTTGAAAATGCTCCCATTGCTTACCTCAAGGTTGAATGCATGGGCGCCGTTATGGAGTCCTGAGCAGGCCGTACGGGGTGTCGGTCTGCCGGACCGGAGCATGGGAGTGGCTTCGGGTTAACTCCTTCAGACCAGCACATCATGTCCTTTCATCAGAATATTCAGATCAAGACCCTCCTGCGGGGCGCCATGGCGTTGCTCACGGCGATCCTGCTGCTCGTGGGTGGCGCAGGGCTGTATGGCATCTCGCGGTCCAACGATGCGCTGAAGGAGACCTACTCGAACCAACTCGCCTCGTCGCAGGCGCTGGCCGAGGCCATGATCGGCACCACCCGGCTGCGTCTGGCGCTGGACCGGGGCATCATGCCCGGCAGCGAAGGCGAGGACCTGAAGAAACACGTCGACCGCTCGCTGGTGTTCGTCGAGGTGTCGGATCGTGGCTGGAAGAAATACCTTGCGTTGCCGCAAGCCGATGACGAAAAGGCCCTGTCGTCCGCACTGGCCGCCAAGCGCCAGGAATTCTTCGAAAAGGGTGTCGCGCTGTGGCAGAAGGCACTGGCCGATGGCAATCGCGAGGAAGCGCTGCGGATTGGCCGCGACGTGATGCCGGACCTGCAGCGCAGCATGTCCGCCGCGCACGAGAAGCTCGAGAAGTTCCAGATGGAAGCGGGCCGCGCCAATTTCGAAGCCGCCCAGTCGCGCTACGACACCATCCGCCTGATGTGCATCCTGCTGATCGTGATTGGCGCGGCGCTGGCGTTCGTGTCGGCCACGATGCTGAACCGCGCGATCGTGCGTCCGGTGGAAGAAGCCCTGAACGTATTCGAGCGCATGGCCGGTGGTGACCTGACGTCGCGTATCACCAGCATGTCGAACAACGAGATCGGCCGCATGATGCAGGCGCTGGCCAAGATGCAGCAGAGCCTGTCGGGCATCGTGCATGAAGTGCGCGGCGGCACGGACTCCATCGCCTCGGCCACGCAGCAGATCTCGGCGGGCAATACGGACCTGTCGCAACGTACCGAAGAACAGGCGGCATCGCTGGAGCAGACCGCTGCCAGCATGGAAGAACTCACCACGGTGGTGAAGCAGAACGCCGACAACGCCCGCCAGGCTGGCGTGCTGGCTGGCGAAGCCTCGCAGATCGCGCTGAAGGGCGGCGATGTGGTGGGCCGCGTGGTGGATACGATGAACGAGATCAACGGCGCGTCGCGCAAGGTGGTCGAGATCATCGGCGTGATCGAAGGTATTGCGTTCCAGACCAACATCCTGGCGCTGAATGCCGCCGTGGAAGCGGCGCGCGCCGGTGAACAGGGACGCGGCTTTGCCGTGGTGGCTGGCGAGGTGCGCAGCCTGGCGCAACGCAGCGCCAACGCCGCCAAGGAAATCGAATCGCTGATCAGCGAGTCTGGCCAGCGCGTGGAGAGCGGCACCAAGCTCGTGGCCGAGGCCGGCCAGACGATGGGCGAAATCGTGCAGGCAGTGCGCCGCGTGACGGACATCATGAACGAGATCAGCGCCGCGTCGCAGGAGCAGACCACGGGCATCGAGCAGGTCAACCAGGCCGTGGCGCAGATGGACCAGGTCACGCAGCAGAATGCCGCGCTGGTGGAAGAAGCGGCTGCTGCGGCGGGTGCGCTGGAAGAGCAGGCGCAGAAGCTCAAGAGCGTGGTGTCGGTGTTCACGGTGGCGGCCGACGGTACGGTGTCGCGTCAGGTGGTGAGCGTGCCGCACGTTGCGCACACGCTGACGGCGGGCAAGCCGGCAATGAAGGCAGCCGTGGTGCCGGTGCGTCCGGCCGCGCAGCGTCCGCCGATCGTGCCGAAGTCCCGCGATGCCCAGTTGCTGCGTCCGAAGCTGAGTCAGCCTGCTGCGGCAGCGTCGTCCGCATCGGACGACAACTGGTCCGCCTTCTGATCGATTTCGATTCTTTGTCCAGACGGATACACGTAACGAACGCGTGAACAAGGTTCACATGGTGCGCGCGAGATGCCATGATGCGGGGTTTTGTCTGCCTCGCCTCCTGATGTCTCGCGCACGCTCGTCTCGCCTCTCCGCGCAGCTCCGATGATTGCCACGAACTTCAGCCTACTGCTGCTTGCGGCGTTGCTCGGCCTGATGGCCGCGCAAGGTCTGCGCACGGTCCGCCAGGACGGCGTGCCGGAGCGCAAGTCCGCCCGGTCGCTGGCCTGGTGGGCGGCCCTGATGTCGCAGGGCACGATGGGCATGCCGCTCTGGGTGGCTGCCGCATCCGGCACGCTGACGGCTGCCAACAACGGCGCCAAGTTCGCTGCGGCCTTTGCGGTGACGCTCGTCGCCAGCATGGCCGCCTCGCATATGCTCGCGCCCACATGGCTGTGGCTGCGTGGCCATGGCCGTGGCTGGCAGCTTGCCATTGCCACGGCGATGATTGCTGGAGCCGGGCTGGTGGCGATGGCCGGTGCCCGGCTGGGCCGCGTGTGCGGCGGCACGTCGATGACGCCGCGCGACTGTATCGACGCGGCCGGCGTGCAGGGTCCGGGCTGGCTGGCCGGCGGCCTCGCGCTGCTGTGCGCGGGCTTGTACTTCATGCACCGTATCCAGACAAACCGCTGGAACGCCGTGCAGGCCGATGGCGCGGGCCGTGATGATTTCGATGAATTCCCCATGCCGGGCCGCGCTGGCAACGCCGGCGGCGCAGGCGAGGCGCGCAGCAGCATCCGTCGCAACCTTGGCCGCTTCGGTGGCCTGACCGTGCGGATGTCCGCGCGCGACCAGCGGCCGGTGGGCGAGTACAGCGTCAGCACGGAGTTGCCGGACCGTACCGCGTTTGCGCGCTGGCTCGACAAGAGCATGGCGCAATCGCGCCTGTCGGATACCAGTTGCGCGGTGCTGCTGATCCACATCGCCGATTTCCGCGAGGTGGACGAAGTCTTCGAGGTGCGTGCCGACGATATCCTCGCGCAGGATGCCGGGGCACTGGCCCAGGCCGCGCTGGAACCCCATCACTTCCTGGCACGTCTGGCGCGCGACGAGTTTGCCGTGGGTGTGCCGGAACTTATCCAGCACAGCCGCGCGCATGAACTGGGCGACAAGGTGCTGGGCTCGCTGTCGGAATTCGTGGCCGCGCGCGGCCTGCAGATGCAGATCGGCGTGAACATCGGCATCGCCATTTCGCCGCGTGACGCCACGACATCGGAAGCATTGATGCAGGCGGCACGCGTGAGCCTGAGCGAGGCGCGCGAGAGCGGATCGAACCAGATGCGCATGTTCAATTCGGCTGCGGGCGAGCGCGCGCGCCGCATGCGCGTGATTCGCCGCGATCTGTGGCCCGCCATCCAGGACGATGCGCTGTCGCTGGTGTACCAGCCCAAGTACGACGTGAAGACGCGCAGCGTGATCGGGGCCGAGGCGCTGTGCCGCTGGCGCCATCCCACGCTGGGCGCGGTCAATCCGGCGGAATTCATCATGGTGGCCGAGCAATCGGGCCAGATCGACAAGCTCGACGACTGGGTCATCTCGCAGGTGTGCCGCCAGGTGCGGATGTGGCACGACGCCGGGCTGCCGCCCGCGCCGGTAGCGATCAACGTATCGGGTTTGCGCTTTGCGAGCCGGAACTTCCCGCAATACCTGCTCGAACAGATCCACCAGCACGACATTCCGCCATCGGCCATCACGCTGGAGATCACCGAGACGGCGGCGATGAAGGACATCGGCAAGTCCCTGGAGACGTTGACGGAGCTGCAGTCGCTGGGCATTCACGTGGCGCTGGACGATTTCGGCAGCGGCTACTCAAGCCTGGGCTACCTCAAGCGCCTGCGCGTGGGCACGCTCAAGATCGACCGCACGCTGATTGGCGGACTCGATGCCGATCCGCAGGGCCGGGCCATTGTCGGATCGATGGTGGCGTTGGCGCACGAACTGCGCATGAAGGTGGTGGCGGAAGGCGTGGAGTCCGCCTCGCAGCTCGACATTCTCGATGCCATGGGCTGCGACGAAGTGCAGGGCTACCTGATGGCCATGCCGCTGGAAGCATCAGTGTTTGCCGACCTGCTGCAGGGCGCGCGGACGGCGCGGATCTGATTCCTGGCGCCGAAGGCCGGCCGCGCGGCGATCTAGAGCGATTCCTCTAATACCGGGGTGAGCGGCCTGCCAGGCGGGCGGGGGTGCTAAAGCCGGTCTGCCGGCGTGTCGATAAGTCCAGGACAGGGCAGTGGCATTTGCCGTTCTTCGCGGCACATGCCAGCGCGCTGGCTTGTCCGTCGCCGGCCGCATTCCTTGCCACTGGCGGACCCACCTCGAACGGAGTCCCCGAATGTCTCTTCCGCACATCCTCGTCGTTGACGATTCGCCATCCCTGCGCCGCATGACGGGCGCCTGCCTGCGCGCGGGCGGATTCACGGTGACGGAGGCGTCCGATGGCAAGGAGGCGCTGGAAGTGGCCATGGAGGGCCGCTTCGGCATGCTGGTCACGGACCAGGTGATGCCGGTCATGGACGGCCTGTCGCTGATTCGCGCGCTGCGTGCCACGCCGGACTATGCGTCGATTCCCATCCTGATGCTCTCCACGGAGCATGACGCCACCATCCTCGACCGCGCCCGCGAGGCCGGTGCATCCGGTTTTCTGGCCAAGCCGTTCGATCCAGAAGAGTTGATGGCGTCGGTCGATGCCTTGCTGACCCCTCCCTCGGAGGGGTGAGGTCGGCGCCAAGTCGCCCTTAATCCACCTCGGTGGATGCCGATATCACAGGAAGGCCATATCAGGTGGTCCGGTCCTGCTGCTGCCATGTTCGATACGCGGCGCGGCGGGGCGGGCCATTGCATCGGGTCGCCAGCAGCCGGGGGCACGTAACTCCCGGCCACGACCAACCATGCCAGCGGGGGCAACCATGAACCACAGCACGAATCGCGCGGACGGCGCGGGAGAAGAATTCCTGGCTTTCCGGCTCGGTCGCGAAGAGTACGGCATCGACATCCTCAAGGTTCAGGAGATTCGCGGCTACGAGTCCGTCACGCAGATTGCGAACGCGCCCGACTACCTGAAGGGCGTGGTCAACCTGCGCGGCACCATCGTGCCGATCATCGACCTGCGCATCAAGTTCCGGCAGGCCGAGATCAGCTACGACCAGTACACCGTGGTGATCATCGTCGATATCCATGAACGCACCACCGGTAT
Organism: Cupriavidus sp. SW-Y-13; assembly: GCF_009793345.1. Classification (NCBI taxonomy): domain Bacteria; kingdom Pseudomonadati; phylum Pseudomonadota; class Betaproteobacteria; order Burkholderiales; family Burkholderiaceae; genus Cupriavidus; species Cupriavidus sp. SW-Y-13. The sequence continues at coordinate 2,027,199 of NZ_WHLX01000002.1, read as the reverse complement.
CGTGGTTGACGGCGTGTCCGATGTGCTGACGCTGACGCCCGCGCAGATCAAGCCGGCACCGGCGTTGTCCGGCGGCGTGGAAACCGAGTACATCCGCGGACTGGGCTCGCTCGAAGGCCGCATGCTGATCCTGGCCGATATCGAGAAGCTCATGAATATCGATGACCTCGCGGCACTGGATGCCGCGGCGGGCGCCTGATGCCACAGAGGGGACGCGCCGGGCGCGGCCCCAACTTTTTCGAGCCGCTTTCCGAGCCGCCTTTCGAGCAGTAGAGCCATGCGCAACAACCAGCCTGTCACCCAGCGCGAGCATCCGCTCTCGCCGAACGATTACCTGATCTCGCGGACCGACCTCAAGGGTCGCATCACGTTCGCCAACCGGGCGTTCGTGGAGATCAGCGGCTTCACGTCGCGAGAGCTGCTTGGTGCGGCGCATAACCTGGTCCGGCATCCGGACATGCCGTCCGAAGCCTTCGCGGACCTCTGGTCGTCCATCCAGGCGGGCAAGACCTGGGTGGGCATCGTCAAGAACCGCCGCAAGAATGGCGACCACTACTGGGTGCAGGCCACCGTCACGCCTACGCGCGTGGACGGCCGCATCATCGGCTATACCTCGGTGCGGTCGATGGCCACGCGCGCGCAGATCGATGCAGCCGAGGCCGCATATCGCCGCTTCCGCGAGAACCGCGCCAGCGGGCTGGCCATTCGCGATGGCGCCGTGGTCCGCACTGGCGTGGCGGGCCTGCTGGGCCGCCTGATGCGCATGACGCTGCGCCGCCGGATCATGCTGGCGCAGACAGCCGGCGTGGCGTGGTTCCTGGTGGCGCTGGGCGGCGTGCACTGGATGTCTCCTGACGCCGCCGCGCAACTCTGGCCGTGGCTGTGGGGCACCTTCGCGCTGGGCGTGGTGTCGTCGTTCGCGGCGGGCTCGCTGCTGGTCTCGCGTGTGGACCGCCCGGTCGGAGAAATGCTCGATTTCGCGCTGCGCATGGGCGCGGGCGACCTGACCACCACGTACGAACACAAGGCCAATGATGAAGTGGGTTCGCTGTCGCGCGCCATGCGCACGATGCAGCGCAGCCTGCTGTCGGTGGTGCATGACATCCAGGAAGGCATGGCCAGCATCTCTACCGTGACGCATCAGGTGGCCGCCGGCAACAACGATCTCTCGCAACGTACCGAGCAGCAGGCGGCCTCGCTGGAGGAGACCGCTTCGAGCATGGAGCAGTTGACGGGCACCGTGCGCCAGAACGCCGATAACGCGCGCCAGGCCACGGGGTTGGCGGCTACGGCGTCGGAGACGGCGCTGCGCGGCGGCGAAGCCGTGGGCCGCGTGGTGCAGACAATGGACGAGATCAACGAGGCGTCGCACAAGATCGTCGACATCATCGGCGTGATCGAGGGCATTGCCTTCCAGACCAACATCCTGGCGCTGAACGCGGCGGTGGAAGCGGCACGCGCCGGCGAGCAAGGCCGTGGCTTTGCGGTGGTGGCTGGCGAGGTGCGCAGCCTGGCGCAGCGCAGCGCCAACGCGGCCAAGGAAATCAAGGGCCTGATCGGCAACACCGTGGAGCGCGTGGAGAACGGCGCGGCGCAGGTGACGGACGCCGGGGCCACCATGGACGAGATCGTGCAGGCCGTGAAGCGCGTGACCGACATCATGGGCGAGATCAGTTCGGCATCGGCCGAGCAGAGCACGGGCATCGAACAGGTGAACGAGGCCGTGGCGCAGATGGATGAAGTCACGCAGCAGAACGCTGCGCTGGTGGAGCAGGCCGCTGCCGCGGCAGGCTCGCTGGAGGAACAAGCCGACCGCCTGCGCGAGTCGATTTCCACTTTCCGCATCAGCACGCAGGCCGAGACCCGGCCCGTGCGGCAGCGGCAGGCGGAGTTGGCAGTCGAGGCAGTTGGCTGAAGTGGGGAGCGCGGCCAGCGCCCGTCAAGGGTGCGGAGCCGACCAAAAGCGCCGCGCGCCTTTCCTTTGCGCGCGGCATCAGGAACGGGGTAGATCGGCCGCCCACGCAGGCGGCAGCGACAACAACTCGGGACGGAGAGACTGGCCAACCCGAACTTTCTGACACAAGAAGGGGGTAGTTCAATGCAGTGGTTCAATCAACTACGTGTGACAACCAGGCTCATCGCCGGCTTCCTGGTTGTTTCCGTGATCGGCGCCATCATCGGCCTGCTGGGCGTGGTCAACATGGGGCGCATGGCGGAGTGGACCGGCAAGATCTACAACACCGATCTGCAGGCGCTGAAGGCCGTGCAGGACGGCAACATCAACCTGGTCTACGCCAGCCGTGCGCAGATTGCGCTGCTGTCGGCATCGACCATGGGCGAGCGCGCCACCGAGAAGACCCAGATCGAGAAATCGCTGGGCGAAATGGAGGCGCGGGTAAAAACTGCAAAGGATTCGTTCGCGCAGCCTGAAGGCCAGGCGCTGTTCAAGCAGTACGAAACGCTGGTGCCGCCGTTCAAGGAACGGATGACGAAATACGTGGCGCTGGTGAGCAAGCAGCCGCTGGACACCTCGCAGTTCGACAGCAACGTCTTCACGGAAAGCAGCGAGCTGCTCAAGGACAGCCACGCGCTGGAAGAGATCCTGTTCAAGATGGTCAAGCGCCGCGACGAGCGCGCCAAGTCCAACATGGAAGAGTCCACGAGCGTCTACAACAGCTCGCGCGTGGCGATGCTGCTGCTGGTGCTGGGTGGCATGGTGGTGTCGGTGCTGCTGGGATTGTTCCTGGCACGCCAGCTCTCGCGCCAACTGGGTGGAGAGCCCGCCTACGCCGCGTCGATTGCCGCACGTATCGCCGAGGGGGATTTCTCGGGCAAGGTGGACCTGCGCGCAGGGGACCAGGCCAGCCTGTTGCACGCCATGGGCCAGATGCAGCAGCAGCTCTCGCACATGGTGCGCGACTTCAAGGAATCGGCCGAATCGATCGGCACGGCCTCGCGTGAAATCGCTGCGGGCAACAACGACTTGTCGCAGCGTACCGAGCAGCAGGCGGCCTCGCTGGAGGAAACCGCTTCCAGCATGGAAGAACTGACCAGCACCGTGCGTCAGAACGCGGATAACGCACGTCAGGCCAGCGGTCTGGCGGCCAATGCGTCGGAGACCGCGGTGCGCGGCGGCGAAGTGGTCAGCGAAGTGGTCAAGACGATGGGCGAGATCAACGGCGCCTCGCGCAAGATCGTCGACATCATCGGCGTGATCGAAGGTATTGCGTTCCAGACCAACATCCTGGCGCTGAATGCTGCCGTGGAAGCGGCGCGCGCCGGTGAACAGGGCCGCGGCTTTGCGGTGGTGGCCGGCGAGGTGCGCAGCCTGGCGCAACGCAGCGCCAACGCGGCCAAGGAGATCAAGACGCTGATCGACAACTCGGTGGCGCAGGTGGATACCGGCGCGACGCTGGTGGGTCAGGCCGGCACGACGATGGAAGAAATCGTGCAGGCCGTGAAGCGCGTGACCGACATCATGGGCGAGATCAGCGCGGCTTCCGCCGAACAAAGCTCGGGCATCGAGCAGGTCAACCAGGCCGTGGCGCAGATGGACGAAGTCACGCAGCAGAATGCCGCGCTGGTGGAACAGGCCGCTGCCGCAGCGGGTTCGCTGCAGGATCAGGCGGGCCGTCTGATGGAGTCGGTGTCGGGCTTCCGCCTGTCCGATGAGGATGTCTCGCACGCCGTGCCTGCTCTGCCGGCACCGGTGGCACGTTCGGTGACGCGTCCGAGCGCCAAGGCACCTGTCGCGCGCACGAAGGCCGCTGCAAAGACCGCCAGGGCACCGAAGGCCGCCAAGGCTGCCGGTACGGCACTGGTTGCCACGACCGCCGAACCTGCGCTGGCTGAAGTTGGCGACGAAGATGCCGATACCCAGATGAAGCGTCCCGCCCTTGCCGCGAAACCGGCAGGCCATGGCGCATCCGACAACGGTGACTGGAGCGCGTTCTGATCGCCTGACCGCATCGCTGCGATCTCGATAGCGCACGCCCCGGCCCGCCTTGTAAAAGTTGCGCCGGGGCGCTTACTCGTTCAAAGAACAACCATGCAAACCGATATCAGCCTGTCCCTGTCGGCCGAAGCCACGGCGCGGCTGCGCGCGGACTTCGATGCCTTTGTAAGAGTTTCAACGGGCATCGACGCCGAGTTCATTCCGCCCGCCTTCGACGATTTCCTGCGTGCCCGTCTGATGCAGCAGGACGGCCCGCTGACCGAACGTGCCGTGATGCGCCTGCTGGCCAGCGGCGAGTACGGATGGGCCAGGAAGGTCTTCGACAAGCAACTGCCGAACGCATTGGCCGCGCTGATGCGCGATGCCGCGCGCTTCGGCTTCGGCCTGGCTGTGCAGCCCGCATGGTCCGCACAGCAGCGTATGGAACATGCGCGCGAATGGGCCACCAACATCCTGAGCGAAGCCGGCGCGGACACCGCCTTCACCGAGGCGCTGGCCGCGCAGATCTCGTCATCCGCCGTGGACATCTGCACGTTGGAAGAGCGCATGCGCACGCCCGCATGGCGCGTGGCCGACGGCCTGCGCCAGCGGGCCTACGACGTCATGTACGCGCTGCAGACCGAGCAGAGCGAAGCCCTGGGCCGCAGCAAGGTAGGCGAGCTGCGCGCGCTGCTGGGCCTCGCGCTCGAATACCGCTCCGTGACCGCAGAAGAAGCCGCGCGCGTGCTGGAGCAGGTGGAGCGCTCGCGTCCGAACCTGTTCCGCGAAGCCCCTGACGATGTGTTCGCGCGCCTGGCTGCATGGCTGCGTCGCGCGTTTAGCCAAACTGTGGTGGCGCGTCAATAGTGGAATCCAGCAACACTGTTCAGCACAGTGATCTGTGCACCGCAACAGGACCTTGTCCGTTGAGTACACAACCGTTACAGCCTTGATGTAAATCAAAAGTCAGACATCGGTCCTGTTACAAAATTCGCGACCTATGTATGTTCCTTGCGACATTTGTGAATCCCCAACGTAAGTAGGGATTGGCATTGCAGGCCGATTGCCGATATAAACGTAACAGTTTCACTTACACTCTGTAACATCTGTAACGTTTCGGAGAGAAGGTGTAACCGGGCGAAGTTCCTTTCGTAGTACGTCGTACCTACTCGAACACGCACCAAACGATCTGGTCGCCGGCAAGCAGTGTCTGCCGGTAAGCGCCGGACAAGCGGTCGAGAGGTTATTTGGTAGCGGGGAAAAATTGGAAAGCAGTGAAGTTCTCCAGGAGATCAGGGAGGTTAACCTCGCCTATCTTCTGCTTGCGCAACGACTGGTGCGCGAAAACCAGGTGGAAGCCATGTTCAGGCTTGGCGTCAGCAAGGAAATTGCTGAGATTCTGGCCAAACTGACCTCGGCGCAACTCGTCAAGCTGGCAGCATCCAACATGGTGCTGTGCCGTTTCCGCTTTGACGATCATGCGCTGCTGTCCACGCTCACTCACACGGCCAAGAGCCATGATATGCAGCAGATCCACGCTGCTATCCTGCTGGCACGGCAACCTGTGGAGTCGCTCAATTGACCGCACTCCTCCAGGCCTCGCCGGGCAGCAGCTTCACGGCCACGACCGTACCCAACCGCAAAAGCGTCCTGCAGGATGCCAACCAGACCCAGCTCGCCATCGAGCTGATTGGCCTGGGTGCGCGCCTGCAAGTGCTTGAAGCCGAGACCACGCTCTCGCGCGACCGGTTGATCCGCCTCTACAAGGAGCTGCGCGGCGCCTCGCCGCCCAAGGGCATGCTCCCGTTCTCGACAGACTGGTTCACGACCTGGCTGCCGAATATCCATTCGTCGCTGTTCTTCTCTGCTTACCAGTTCATGGTGCAGGAAGGCGAGACGTCGGGCATTCGTGCGGTAGTGGCCGCTTACCGTCTGTACCTGGAACACGTTTCGCTGCTCGGCGGCGAAATCGTCTTAAGTTTCACCCGTGCCTGGACGTTAGTACGGTTTTTCGAGAGCAACATGCTGCAGCTTTCCAGCTGTACCTGTTGCGGCGGCCAGTTCGTGACGCATGCCTATGAGCCGCACGCGAACTTTGTCTGCAGCCTGTGCCGTCCGCCCTCGCGGGCCGGAAAGGTAAAGAAGCTCTCGAAGGACGCCACTGCCGCGCAGACCGTAGCCTGAGTTCATCGGGCTGACGTCTGCAAGGCAAGGTGGGCCCCGGAACGTACCGGCAGGCGCTGACGGCGCTCGCCTGTATGACCGCGAGCCCCCGGGGCGCCTGACGCGTGTTATTCAGACGGGGATCCGATCGTGCTAGTTGTTCTTGGCTATGTCGTCGTAGTGGTTGCGGTGCTGGGCGGTTACGCCATCACCGGCGGCCACATGGGCGCGCTCTACCAACCGGCAGAGCTCATCATCATCGGCGGTGCCGCCGTTGGTGCATTCATCAGCTCGAACAGCGGCAAGGCCATCAAGGCCACGGGCAAGGCCATGCCGATGCTGCTGAAGGGTTCCAAGTACAAGAAGGAACTCTACCTGGACGTGATGGCACTGCTGTACGTGCTGCTCTCCAAGGCCCGCCGCGAGGGCATCCTGTTCCTCGAAAAGGAAATTGCCGACCCTGCCTCCAGCAGCGTGTTCAGTCAGTACCCCCGCATCCTGGCCGACGCCAAGATGATGGAGTTCCTGACCGACTACCTGCGGATGATGGTCAACGGCAACATGAACGCCTTCGAGATCGAGGCGCTCATGGACCACGAAATCGAAACGTACCGCCACGAGGCCGAGATTCCCGTCCATGCGCTGTCGCGCGTTGGCGACGGCCTGCCCGCCTTCGGCATCGTGGCCGCGGTGATGGGCGTGGTGCACGCACTGGCCTCGGCAGACCTGCCCCCGGCCGAGCTGGGTGCGCTGATCGCCAACGCACTGGTCGGCACCTTCCTGGGCATTCTGCTGGCGTACGGCTTTGTCTCGCCGCTGTCGTCCCGCGTCGAGCACCAGGTGTCCGAAAGCATCAAGGTGTACGAGTGCATCAAGGTCACGCTGCTGGCATCGCTCAATGGTTACGCACCGCTGGTGGCGGTGGAATTCGGCCGCAAGGTGCTGTACTCGACGGTGCGTCCGTCGTTCCTTGAGCTGGACGACCATGTGCGCGAAGTCAAGAGCCTGACCTGACGGGAGAGCAGCCATGAGCAGCGCCCAGGACCTACGTCCCATCGTCATCAAGAAGGTCAAGGGGCATCACAAGCCCCATGGCAACCACAGCTGGAAAATCGCCTATGCCGACTTCATGACGGCCATGATGGCGCTCTTCCTGGTGCTGTGGCTGCTGAGTTCGTCGTCGCCCAAGACGCTGGTCGGCGTGGCCGAGTATTTCAAGACACCGCTCAAGGTGGCGGTGGCCGGCGGCGACAAGAGCAGCCTGTCCAAGAGCGTGATTCCGGGCGGCGGCAAGGACCCGATGGCAAAGGATGGCGAAGTCATGCGGGCCATGACGAATGATCCGGCCGACGCGCAGCGCCGCCGTGACCAGCTCGAGTCCGAACGCCTGCACGCGCTGAAGGGCCGCCTCGAACAGATCATCGAGAACAACCCGCAGCTCAAGCAATTCCGTCCGCAACTGCTGCTGGACATCACCAGCGAAGGGCTGCGCATCCAGATCCTGGATACGCAGAACCGTCCGATGTTCCGTACCGGCAGCGCAGCGGTGGAGCCGTACATGCGCACCATCCTGCGCGAGATCGGCCCCGTGCTCAACGAGATGCCCAACAAGGTGAGTCTCTCGGGACACACCGACTCGGCCACCTACATGGCGGGCGAGCGTGCCTACAGCAACTGGGAGCTGTCGGCGGACCGCGCCAACGCCTCGCGTCAGGAACTGATCGCGGGTGGCATGCAGGAAGGCAAGGTCCTGCGCGTGCTGGGACTGGCGGACACCATGCCGCTGGAAAAGAAAGACCCGCTCGCTGCCGTTAATCGTCGTATCAGCATCGTGGTGCTGAACAAGCGGGCGCAGGCGCAGTTCGAGTCGGAAAACGCCAGCGCGGCGGACGTATCCGTGCAGGCGCAGAAGGGACGTACGGCGGAAGAGATCCAGTCGCAGCTCGGGGCCGCTTCGGCGCCCGCTGCCCGCCCGGCCTCTGCGCCCCTCGGCAAGATCGAATGAGGCGCGCCGCCCGGGGAGGGCGGCGCATCTTCCAGAGCAACTAGCGAGTCAGGACGATCATGTCTGTCGATATCGATATCACCCAGTTCTATCAGACCTTCTTCGAGGAGGCGGAAGAGCTGCTCGTTGAAATGGAGCAGCTGCTGCTCGAGGTGGACATCGAGTCCCCCGATGCCGAGGCGCTCAATGCCATCTTCCGGGCAGCGCACTCCATCAAGGGCGGCGCCGCGACGTTCGGCTTCACGGCGCTGACCGAGACCACGCACATCTTCGAGAACCTGCTCGACCGTACGCGTCGGCGGGAACTGGCCCTGACCCGGGTCATCATCGACACCTTTCTGGAAACCAAGGACGTGTTGCAAGACCAGCTCAACGCCTATCGCAACGGCACCGAACCCGATCCGGAAACGTTCAAGCGCATCTGCGCCGTGCTGCAGCAGCTGGCCCAGGAGGCCAATGGCGACGCCGCACCGGCTCCGGCCCCCGCACCCGCCGCAGCCCCGGCACCCGCAGCGGCACCGGCAGCCGGCGGCAACCTCAAGGTCCGCCTGATCAAGGTATCGGCGGGTGACCAGGCGCTGATGCGCGAGGAACTGGCCAACCTGGGCGAGATCACCGGACAGGAAGAAGCCGACGGCGACCTGACCATCTGGCTGAACAGCGCCTGCAGCGCCGATGACATCATCGCGGTCTGCTGCTTCGTGATCGACGAGAAACAGATCGTGGTGGAAGCCGTGGCCGCAGGCGAAGCACCTGCCGCACCCGCGCCGGCCCCGGTGGCCGCACCGGCTCCGGTGGCTGCCGCGCCGGCGGCAGCCCCTGCTGCACCGGCTGCCAAGGACAAGGAAAAAGCCAAGCCCGCTGCGGCCGCCGCGCACGCACCGGACTCCGGCTCGATCCGCGTGCCGACCGAGAAGGTGGACCAGATCATCAACCTGGTGGGCGAACTGGTGATCACGCAATCGATGCTGGCGCAGACCGCATCGTCGCTGGACCCGGTACTGTTCGACCGCCTGTTCTCCGGCATGGGCCAGCTCGAACGCAATGCGCGCGATCTGCAGGAAGCGGTGATGTCGATCCGCATGATGCCGATGGACTACGTGTTCTCGCGCTTCCCGCGTCTGGTGCGTGACCTGGCCAGCAAGCTGAACAAGCAGATCGACCTCGTCACGTTCGGCAAGGCGACCGAACTCGACAAGAGCCTGATCGAACGCATCATCGATCCGCTGACCCACCTGGTGCGCAACAGCCTGGATCACGGCATCGAAACGCCCGAGAAGCGCGTGGCCGCCGGCAAGGAAGCCACCGGTCAGCTGATCCTGTCCGCGCAGCACGCAGGCGGCAATATCGTGATCGAAGTCAGCGACGACGGCGGTGGCCTGAATCGCGAACGCATCCTGGCCAAGGCCATCCAGAACAACCTGCCGGGCGCGTCGGAAAGCATGACCGACGACGAAGTGTGGCAGCTGATCTTTGCACCGGGCTTCTCCACTGCCGAAGTGGTGACCGACGTGTCGGGCCGTGGCGTGGGCATGGACGTGGTGAAGCGGAACATCCAGGAAATGGGCGGCCACGTGGAAATCGCGTCGCGTCCGGGCCTGGGCACCACCACGCGCATTGTGCTGCCGCTGACGCTGGCGATTCTCGATGGCATGTCGGTGCGCACCGGCGAAGAGACTTTCATCCTGCCGCTGAACTGCGTGATGGAGTCCCTGCAGCCGAAGTCCGAAGACGTGCATACGGCCGCCAACGGCGAGCGTGTGATGAACGTGCGCGGCGAATACCTGCCGCTGCTGGAACTGCACAAGGTCTTCAACGTGGCCAACGCCGTGCAGGAACCCACGCAGGGCATCGCCGTGATCCTGGCCGCCGAAGGCAAGCGCTTTGCGCTGCTGGTAGACCAGTTGATCGGCCAGCACCAGGTGGTGTTGAAGAATCTCGAAACGAACTATCGCAAGGTGCCGTGCATCTCGGCCGCAACGATCCTCGGCGACGGCAGCGTTGCGCTGATCGTGGACGTGGGTGCGTTGCAGCGCACGGGTGTGCGCCGCCAGGACCCGGTAGCCGTTGCGTAACTGAAAGAAGCAAGGAGAACAGACATGGCCGGCATCGGACAGATCGATACCCAGGGCAGCGAAGCCTCTGGTCAGGAGTACCTGGTCTTCACGCTGGGCACCGAGGAATATGGCATCGACATCCTCAAGGTGCAGGAGATCCGCAGCTACGAAACGGTGACGCGCATTGCCAATGCGCCGGACTTCATCAAGGGCGTGACGAACCTGCGCGGCGTGATCGTGCCGATCGTCGACCTGCGTTTGAAGTTCGACCTCGGCAACGTGCGCTATGACCACCAGACCGTGGTGATCATCCTGAACGTGGCGGGCCGCGTGGTTGGCATCGTCGTGGATGGCGTGTCGGACGTGCTGACGCTCACGGGCGACGATATCAAGCCGGCGCCGGAGTTTGGCGTGTCGGTGTCGAACGAGCATCTCACGGGCCTCGGCTCGGTGGAAGGCCGCATGCTGATCCTGATCGACATCGAACGCATGATGACCAGCCCCGAGATGTCGCTGATCGAAGCCGAACTCGCCTGACGCGCGAGCTGGTTCCGTCCCCAAGAATTGAAACTGCCGCGACCCGGCATTCCTGACGATACACACACATGACGCCGCTCCGTTCTTCCTCCAGCCCCACCGGGAAGCCAGGCGCGGCCGTGAGTCCGGCAATGCCGGTGCTGACGCCGCTGCGCGACGACATGCGTGACTTCCTGCTGACCGAGCGCGACTTCGAGAAGGTGCGCCAGCTGATTCACAAGCGTGCGGGCATCTCGCTGGGCGCGCACAAGCGCGAGATGGTGTACAGCCGTCTGGCGCGGCGCCTGCGTTCGCTGCAATTGAGCGATTTCGGCACGTACCTGGAATTGCTGGAAGCCGACGACCGTTCCGACGAATGGGAGTACTTCACCAACGCGCTTACGACCAACCTCACATCGTTCTTCCGTGAGGCACACCACTTTCCGCTGCTGGCCGAGCACGCCAGGAAGATCGGCCGCCCGTACAGCGTGTGGTGCGCGGCGGCATCGACTGGCGAAGAGCCCTACTCGATTGCGATCACGCTGGCCGAAGCGCTGGGCGAACGCGCAGGCACGGTGCTGGCCACCGACATCGACACGCAGGTACTGGCCAAGGCCCGCGCAGGCGTCTATACGACCGAACAGGTGGCGCGGCTTTCGCAAGACCAGTTGAAGCGCTTCTTCCTGAAGGGCACTGGCGCACGCGCTGGCGCCGTGAAGGTCAAGCCGGACCTGGCATCGACGATTGCGTTCGAGCCGCTGAACCTGCTGGCGCCCGATTGGGGCATCCGCGAGAAGTTCGACGCCATCTTCTGCCGCAACGTGATGATCTATTTCGACAAGCCGACCCAGGGCCGCATCCTGGAGCGGTTTGCGCCGATGCTGAAGCCCCACGGCCTGCTGTTCGCCGGGCACTCGGAGAATTTCTCGTATGTCACGCGCGCGTTCCAGTTGCGCGGACAGACGGTGTACGAACTGTCAGGCAAGGGCGGAGGTGCATGATGCGCGGCACGCCCCAGATGCCCGAGGCCATTGCCACGCGAAAATACTTCGATCGCGAATTCGGCAAGCAGGCCATCAAGCTGTTGCCCAACGAATACTTCGTGACCGGCGATGACGTGGTGCTGACCACGGTGCTGGGATCGTGCGTGTCCGCATGCATCCGCGACGAATACACCGGCGTGGGCGGCATGAACCATTTCATGCTGCCCGACGACGAGAACGCGGGCCCGGACCGCATGCTGTCCGCGTCGATGCGCTACGGCTGCTACGCGCTGGAAGTGCTCATCAATGAATTGCTGAAGATGGGCGCACGCCGCGAACGTCTGGAGGCGAAAGTTTTTGGTGGCGGCGCGGTACTGGCGAACATGACCACCCTCAATATTGGGGACCGGAATGCCGATTTCGTACTGAAGTACCTGCGCACCGAAGAGATTCGCGTGGCCGCACAGGATTTGCGCGGGCCGCATGCGCGCCGCGTCAGCTATTTCCCGAAAACGGGGCTGGCGCTGGTGCGCCGGCTGACGCGTCAGGACGATACGGTAGGCGTGGAACGCGAGGAACGTGCCCTGGCGCGTGCGCTGTCCACCTCCACGAAGGCACCCGCACGTGGTGCCGTGGAATTGTTTACGCGGCAGGCATCGGCCAAGACGCCGACCTGAAACCTTTAAGACGTAGAGACAAACATGACTGCCGCGAAGATCAAGGTGCTGTGCGTGGACGATTCCGCGCTGATCCGCAGCCTGATGACGGAGATCATCAACAGCCAGCCCGATATGGAGGTGGTGGGTACTGCCCCCGATCCGCTGGTGGCGCGAGACATGATCAAGCGCCTGAACCCCGACGTGCTGACGCTCGACGTGGAAATGCCGCGCATGGATGGGCTGGATTTCCTGGAACGCCTGATGCGCCTGCGCCCGATGCCGGTGCTGATGGTGTCGTCGCTGACCGAGCGCGGATCGGAAATCACGATGCGCGCGCTGGAGCTGGGTGCCGTCGATTTCGTGACCAAGCCCAAGCTCGGCATTCGCGAAGGGCTGATCGAATACACCGACACCATCGCGGATAAACTGCGCGCGGCGTCGCGTGCCCGCGTGAAGGCCCGCACCGAATCGGCACCGGGCAGTGCGCCGGCCGCGCCGATCCTGCGCGCGCCGCTGCTGTCGACGGAAAAGCTGATCATCGTCGGCGCATCGACGGGCGGCACCGAGGCCATCAAGGAATTCCTGATGCCGCTGCCGCCGGATTCGCCCGCGATCATGATCGTGCAGCACATGCCGGCCGGCTTCACGAAATCGTTCGCGCAACGGCTCAACGGCCTGTGCCGCATCACGGTGAAGGAAGCCGAGCATGGCGAGCGCGTGCTGCCGGGCTATGCGTATATCGCGCCCGGCGATTCGCACCTGCTGCTCACGCGCAGCGGCGCCAACTACGTGGCGCATCTGTCGCAGGAAGCACCGGTCAATCGCCATCGTCCTTCGGTGGATGTGCTGTTCGATTCGGCGGCGATCCACGGCGGCAAGAACGTGACCGGCGTGATCCTGACCGGCATGGGCAAGGATGGCGCGCGCGGCATGCTGCGCATGAAGGAAGCGGGTTCATACAATTTGGCGCAGGACGAGCAGTCCTGCATCGTGTTTGGCATGCCGAAGGAGGCCATCGCCACCGGCGGCGTGCATGAAGTCGTACCCCTGCACCAGATGAGCCAGCGCGTCATGGCGCACCTGGCAACGTTTGGTGCGCGGGCGCAACGCGTGTAGGCCCGGACCGACAAGGCGCCGCGCGCGAAGAGGTCAGATCAGCAACAACAACCGGATGGCACTGTCATCCGCAACCGTATTGGAGCCGTAAAGTGGATAAGAACATCAAGATCCTCGTGGTCGACGACTTTCCGACCATGCGTCGGATTATTCGCAACCTGCTCAAGGAGCTGGGGTTCAACAACGTCGAGGAAGCCGAAGACGGCGCCGCCGGTCTGGAAAAGGCCAAGGACGGCAGCTTCCAGTTCGTGGTGTCGGACTGGAACATGCCGAACATGGACGGCCTGACGATGTTGCAATCGATCCGCGCCACGCCTGGTATCGAAAAGACGCCGGTGCTGATGGTGACGGCCGAAGCCAAGAAGGAAAACATCATCGCCGCCGCACAGGCCGGTGCCAACGGCTATGTCGTGAAGCCCTTCACGGCCGCAACGCTCGACGAAAAGATCACCAAGATCTTCGAGAAGCTGGCTCAATAAGAGGTACGCGATATGTCGACGACTCCGACTTTCAGCCAAGAATCGGCCGATCAGATCATCCATCGCATCGGCAACCTGACGCGCATGCTGCGCGACAACATGCGGGAGCTGGGGCTCGACAAGGAGATCGAGAAGGCCGCGCAGGCCATTCCCGATGCGCGCGACCGCCTCAGCTACATCGCCGCGATGACCGAGCAGGCCGCCGAGCGTTCGCTCACGGCCGTGGAACTGGCGCAACCGCTGCAGGAAGAACTCGAAGCCCGCGCCAACGCGCTCGACAAGCGCTGGGAGGCGTGGTTCGAGAAGCCCGTGGAACTGGGTGACGCGCGCGCGCTGGTGCTCGATACCCGCGAGTTCCTGACCGACGTGCCGGCCAAGACCAAGGCCACGGGCAGCCACCTGCTCGAGATCATGATGGCGCAGGACTTCCAGGATCTGACGGGTCAGGTCATCAAGAAGATGATGGACATGATCCGCGGCCTGGAGCAGGAACTGCTGCAGGTGCTGATCGACAACGTGCCCGCCGATCGCCGCGTGGAAGCTCCGCCCACGCTGATGAACGGCCCGCAGATCAACCCCGAAGGCAAGGCCGACGTGGTGGCGGATCAGTCGCAGGTGGATGATTTGCTGGCGAGCTTGGGGTTCTGAGTTTCGTTGCTCCCCTCGCTGTTTTGGCTCCCCTCTCCCGCATCGCGGGAGAGGGGTTGGGGGAGAGGGCAAAGCGGTTCTGCTTGCCGACAAGTGGCAGATTGCACCGCCAGCCCTCTCCCCCGCCCCTCTCCCAAAGGGAGAGGGGAGCAAACCATGGGAAGCCGTGGTCCTTGGTCAACCCACCACCAACCGCTCGAACGTCCCCGCCACCTCCAGCCTCTGCTTCAGCAACCCCGTCTTCAAGTAAAAGTCCGCCGTCTGCTGCTGCACGGCCACGACTTCCGCGTCGATGGCCTGCCATTGCGTCTTGCGTCGCTCGAACTGCAATCGCGCCGCTTCCGGTGGAATGCCGATGATGCGCGCCAGCGTGGCCGAGAACTCCGGCACATGCTGGTAGGACCACGCCTGCGCACGCGCCACGCGCTGCAGGAAATCGCCCAGCACCGCGCGCTTGCTTGCCAATGCAGATTCCGTCGCCGCCAGATAACTGAGCCCGGACCACAAGCCTCGCCCGCTTACCAGCACGCGCGCATGTCCGCTGGTCTCCGCCATCGCCGTGTACGGTTCCCATGTGGCCCACGCATCCACCGATCCGTTGGTCAGTGCCAGCTTCGCGTCTGCGGGCGGCAGGAAGCGGATGTCGGCGTCCTCGGGTTTCAATCCGGCCGATGCCAGTGCCTTGAGCGTGACAAAGTGTCCGATCGATCCACGATTCGTGCCGATGCGCTTGCCCTTGAGATCGGCGGCGGTCTTGAGCGGCGAATCGGGGCGCACCAGCACCGCCGTGCCATACGGGTCGGACCGGTTCACGCCGATCAGCTTGATCCGAGTCCCGGCAGCCAATGCGAAGATGGCCGGTGCATCGCCGATGGGGCCGCTATCTACCGCGCCCGCATTGAGCGCCTCGGCCAGTGGCGCGGCGGCGGGGAATTCGGTCCACTGGATGTCGTAGGTCACACCCTTCAACGCATCGGCCGCTTCCAGCAGGGCGCGCAATCCGCCTTTCTGGTCGCCCGCCTTGAGCACGGGCCGCGTCTGGGCTTGCACGGCATGCACGGCGGGAACGAGCGCGAGCATGGCGCCGGCATTGACGGCGTTCAGGAAGTGGCGGCGGGAGCGGTTCATGGCGTGGCGGGAAGTGAGTCGAAGCCCTGACCGTACGTGCAACACGGACACCGGCCAACGAATGTTTTCGCAAATCCATATGCCGGTTGCATCGGCGGGGCGCTTGCGCTTCAATGTGGCACCGCATCCAACCTGCCGCCGACGATGGACCAGACCTCCGCACCCGCTTCCCGCCCCGCCCTTCGCGAACTGACCGCGCTCGAAGGCCGCGTGGTGGCCGTGCTGCTCGAAAAGCAGTTCACCGTGCCCGATACCTACCCGCTGTCGCTCAACGCGCTGGCATCGGGCTGCAACCAGAAGACCGCGCGCTCGCCCGTGATGAGCGTGACCGAGGACGAGATCCTGACCGCCATCGACGGCCTGAAATCGCTGAGCCTCGTGTTTGAAGGCAGCAGCAGCCGCGTGCCGCGCTTCGAACAGAATCTCGGCAAGGTGCTCGGCGTGCCCAGCCAGTCGGCGGCGTTGTTGTCCACATTGCTGCTGCGCGGCCCGCAAACCGCCGCCGAACTGCGCCTGAACACCGCACGCCTGCACGCCTTTGCCGATATCTCGTCCGTCGAAGGCTTTCTCGATGAACTCGCGGAGCGCACCCCCGCACTGGTAGTCCGCCTGCCCCGCGCCCCGGGCGAGCGTGAACACCGCTGGATGCACCTGCTCTGCGGCGAAGTCAGCATCCCGGAAAGCACGGCCGCCTACCGATCCGGCGCGGAGTCCGCCGCATCCCCTTCGGAACTGGAAGCCCTGCGCATCAGCCACCGCGCGCTCGAAGACAAGGTGGCAAAACTGCAGGCGCTGGTGGTGGAGATGGCCGGTCAGTTGGGCATCGAGGTGGAGGCGGGGCGGCTGGAATGAGACGAATCTGAAAGGGACCTGTTGCACGACCTGGCGCAGTACATCGGGCGGAGTGCATTGCTAGTCTTCCTGCATGTTCATGGTCAGGGAGTTTGCAATGGGATTCAGAAATCCGGGGGCCGCTGTTGCCGTGTCACGCATTGACCCGGCGCTGCTGCAGCTGGTCGACGTGGCCAGGGAGTCGCTGGAAGCGACGCAGAGGCGTCAGCGGGCCCGCAAGGCAAGCACGCTGATCCAGGGCTGGAAAGATGAAGGTATCTACCCCTTTGGTGGTCTGGCAGCCGATCCGCTCGAAGCCGCGCGGCGCGATATGTTCGATATCTGCGCGCTGGGTATCGACGAATGCCTGGAGGTGTTCCGGACGGGGACCGTGCATGATCGACGTTTCACCCTGGCGATGCTCAAGGCGACGCTTGAAGCGGGCGCTGGCCCCTTGAAGCAGGTGCTTGCCGAAGTTTTCAACCTGCCCGCCGCCAGGACCAGCGAGCTGCTCGGGCTGATGCAGTTGACCTCGTTGTCCTCGATGATCGAATGCAGCCGGTTGGTGACAGACCGGCTTCACTTCCTGACCGGCCTGGAGTCGATGCTGTTCGACATCGGTAACAAGCGCGGCTTCCGCGAGCGCGGACAGTTGCATCGCCTGATTGAAAACGAGACGTGGATCTTCGGTGAAGAATTCCGGCTGACGAGCAGCGGGGAGAGCCTGAACACGGTGTTGCGCAAGCATGTCCACAAGCTCGACATGGGCAAGGGGTGGCTTCAGCAAGCGGTGCTCCGCGACGACGGCAAACGCGGTTTCATCGACTTTGTGCTGGGGCGCGAATTGCCAGCCCCGGGCCTGCAGCGGGAATTTCTCGTTGTGGAATTGAAGCGTCCGATGAAAAAGGTCGACATGGAGGCGAAAGGGCAGATCGAACGCTACGCGATGGCCGTGGCGTCGGACGAGCGGTTCGACAAGGCCAATACACGATGGACGTTCATCGCGCTTTCGAACGAGATGACGCCGGAAGCGACCCGAATGGTGCAGTACATGCAAGGCGCCTTCGGCTGTACCTATCAGGACGCCACGCTGCGCATCGGCCTCTGTTCCTGGAGCGGCGTGCTCAATATGGCGCGGGTCCGGATGGAGGCGCTTCGGTCCAAGTTGAACTGCACTGTTTCCAGCGATCAAGGAATGGCGTGGCTGCGGCAGCGCTATGCCGACTACCTTTCATGATCCGGATGCCCGGAATGATCGCGACAACCGGGGGGGAGGGCGGGAAAACCCTCCCTGTTCCCCCGAAGGTGACGCCCAAAACGTGACAACATGCCGTCATTCCGGTGCCGATACGGACCATTAGTGGCCATATTCGTCACAAATTAAGGGCGGCGGCTCTAAAGAACGCACCCCTCGGGCCGTTATTTTCGCTGCCCCCTTCATTCCCGAAACAGGCACCTGTTTCCCCGCCTTTTCCTCCCAATGCTTTCCCTGCCCGGATTTGATAATCCTCGGTGACGAAGTGCCGCCCGCGCGCTTCGTATTGGAGCCTGCATGTCCGAGGAAAGCGATCTCGAGAAAACCGAACCCGCCTCACCCCGGCGCCTTGAAAAGGCGCGCGAGGAGGGGCAGGTGGTGCGTTCGCGCGAGCTTGGCACGTTCGTGATGCTGATGACGGGCGTCATCGGGCTCTGGACCCTGGGCGGCACGCTGGGCCGCAAGCTTAACGCCGTGATGCAGACGAGCCTGGCGTTCGAGCCGGCCACGGCGTTCGATACCAACCGGATGCTGTCGCAGTTCGGCATCGCCATTTTCGATGCGCTGCTGGCTTTCATGCCGCTGCTGCTGATGTTTGGCGTGGCCGCGCTGGTGGCGCCGATGGCGCTGGGCGGATGGATCTTCTCCACCAAGTCGTTCATGCCCGATTTCAAACGGCTCAACCCGCTGTCCGGGCTGGGCCGCCTGTTCTCGATGCATTCGCTGGTGGAACTCGCCAAGGCCATCGCCAAGTCCCTGCTGGTCGGTGGCGTCGGTGGCTGGATGGTCTGGCGCAAGCTGCCGGAAGCCATCGCGCTGATGAACGCGCCGGTCGAGGAAGCCATGCTGCACACGATGGAACTCGTGCTGTATGTGTGCGGCATCGTGGCCGGTTCCCTGCTGCTGGTGGTGGCGCTGGATGTGCCCTGGCAGCTATGGGAGTACTACAAGAAGCTCCGCATGACCAAGGAAGAGGTCAAGCAGGAGATGAAGGAAACCGATGGCGATCCGCACGTCAAGGCCCGTATCCGCCAGCAGCAGCGGGCCATGGCGCGTCGCCGGATGATGGCCGAGGTGCCGAAGGCGGACGTGGTGGTGACCAACCCCACCCACTTCGCCGTGGCACTGCGCTACGACGAAAAGGCGCGCTGGAATGCGCCGCGCGTCGTGGCAAAGGGCACTGACGAGGTGGCCGCCCGCATTCGCGAGCTGGCCGCCGAGCATCGCGTGCCGGTGTTGTCTGCTCCGCCGCTGGCGCGGGCGCTGCACCGTCACGTGGAACTGGGCCATGAAATCCCGGCGGGACTGTATACCGCCGTGGCTGAAATCCTGGCCTGGGTGTTTCAACTGAAGAACTGGCACTACAGCTATGGTCCGCAGCCCGACGCACCGTCGGATCTGGCTGTGCCCGATGAACTCGCCGTACCGGAAAGCCGCGCATGAACGCACTGACCAATCTTTTCAACCTGCCCGCGTTGATGCGCGGCGGCACCCAGATGAAGGCGATGGCAGGTCCGCTGCTGATCGTCATGATCCTCGGCATGATGATCCTGCCGCTGCCGCCGTTCATCCTGGACCTGCTGTTCACGTTCAACATCGCACTGGCCATCATGGTGCTGCTGGTGGGCATGTACACGCAGCGCCCGCTGGACTTTGCCGCGTTCCCGGCCGTGCTGCTGTTTTCCACGCTGCTGCGCCTGTCTCTGAACGTCGCATCCACGCGCGTGGTGCTGCTCGAAGGCCATACCGGTCCCGACGCCGCCGGCAAGGTGATCGAGGCGTTCGGCCACTTCCTGGTGGGCGGCAACTTCGCGGTCGGTATCGTGGTGTTCGCCATCCTGGTGGTGATCAACTTCATGGTGATTACCAAGGGTGCGGGGCGTATCGCGGAAGTTGGCGCGCGCTTCATGCTCGATGCCATGCCCGGCAAGCAGATGGCCATCGACGCCGACCTGAACGCCGGCCTGATCAATGAAGAAGGCGCGCGCAAGCGCCGTGCCGAAGTGGCGCAGGAATCGGACTTCTACGGTGCGATGGACGGTGCGTCGAAGTTCGTGCGCGGCGACGCCATCGCCGGCCTGCTGATCATGTTCATCAACGTGGCTGCCGGCATGGTGGTCGGCATGGTGCAGCACGACCTGGACTTCGGCACCGCCGTTCACAACTACACGCTGCTGACAATCGGTGATGGCCTTGTGGCACAGATCCCGGCACTGGTGATTTCCACGGCAGCCGGTGTGATCGTGTCGCGTGTGTCGAACGAGCAGGACGTGGGCCAGCAGCTGACGGGCCAGCTGTTCTCGAATCCGCGCGTGATGTACATCACCGCCGCGATCATCGGCCTGATGGGCCTGATCCCCGGCATGCCGCACTTCGCCTTCCTGGCACTGGCCGGCGGCCTGATCTGGCTGGGCCGCCATATGACCAAGCGCGAGGTCAAGGCTACGGAAACCAAGGCGAAGGAAGAGCGCAAGCCCGCCGTCGCAGCCGAAGCCGCGGAAGCCACGTGGGAAGACGTCACGATGGTGGACCCGCTCGGCATGGAAGTGGGCTACCGGCTGATCACGCTGGTGGATCGCGGGCAGAACGGCGAACTGCTGGGCCGTATCAAGAGCATCCGCAAGAAGATCGCACAGGACATCGGCTTCCTGGTGCCGGTGGTACACATTCGCGACAACCTCGAACTGAAGCCCAACGCCTACCGCATCACGCTCAAGGGCGTGGAAGTGGGCAGCGGCGAAGCGAATCCCGGCCAATGGATGGCGATCAATCCCGGTCAGGTCAGCGGCACGCTGCAAGGCGCGGCCACGCGCGATCCGGCGTTCGGCCTGCCGGCGGTGTGGATCGATGCCAACCTCAAGGAACAGGCGCAGGCATACGGCTACACGGTGGTGGATGCCAGCACCGTGGTGGCCACGCACCTGAATCACGTGATCCAGATGCACGCGTCGGAACTGCTGGGCCGTCAGGAAGTGCAATCGCTGCTGGACCGCATCGGCAAGGAAGCCCCGAAGCTGACCGAAGACCTGGTGCCGAAGACGATCTCGCTCACGGGTTTGCAGAAGGTGTTGCAGAACCTGCTGGACGAAGGCGTGGCGATCCGCGACATGCGCACCATCCTCGACGTGGTGGCCGAGCATGCACCGAAGGTCAGCGATCCATCCGAACTCACTACGCTCGTGCGCGTGGCACTGGGCCGTGCGATCACGCAGCAACTGTTCCCGAACAACGCGGACATGCAGGTCATCGGCCTGGATGCCGGGCTGGAGCGCGTGCTGACGCAGGCCATGACCAACGGCGGCGGCATCGAGCCGGGTCTGGCCGATGCGCTGCTGCAGCAGGCACAGGGCGCCGTGGTGCGCCAGGAACAGATGGGCTTCGATCCGGTGCTGCTGGTGCCGGCGCCGCTGCGGCCGCTGATGGCGCGCTTCCTGCGCCGCACGCTGCCGCAACTGAAAGTGCTGTCGCACGCCGAAGTACCGGACAACCGCAATATCCGTATCACCGCCATGATCGGCGGTGCAGCGTAAGGACTGAATCATGAGCGTGGCAAAGTTTGTGGCGGCCAATGGCCGCGAGGCGATGCGCAAGGTACGTGAGGCCATGGGCCCCGACGCCGTGGTGTTGTCGAACCGCAGCATCGAAGGCGGCGTGGAAATCGTGGCCATGCGCGACACCGACCTCGGCGCTGTCAGCGCCAGCGCGCAGATGTACGAACCCGTCGTGCCTGCCATCGCCACTGCGCCCTCGAAACTGCAGATGCTGCAGGCACTGCACGACGACCATGAGCCAGCCGTGCCCGGTTACGCACCGCTCGGCCTGCTGAATGCACCGTCGATGTCGCCGCTGCCTTCCCTGGCACCTGCAGCTTCGTCGATCACGCCGTCGCATCACGCGTTTGCCGCTACCGCTCCCACTGCCGCGCCCGAAGGTGCCGCGCTGGGCGATCTGCGTGGCGAACTCGCCTCGATGCGCTCGATGCTCGAACGGCAGTTTGCCGGCCTGGCACACCCCAGCGCACCGGGCGTGGCCGCTGGCGATCCGCTGCGCGAGTCGCTGTTCGAGTGGCTGATCAATGCAGGGTTTTCGGGCCAACTGTCGCGCACGCTGCTGGCACGCCTGCCGGTCGGTACGGATCGTCCTGCCGCGATGGCGTGGATTCGCGCGGAAATCGCCAGCAAGGTGCCCGTCCTCGAAAACGAGGATGCACTGTTCTCGCAAGGCGGCGTACTGGCCCTGATCGGTCCGACCGGTGTGGGCAAGACCACCACCACCGCCAAGCTGGCCGCGCGCTTTGTGCTGCGCAATGGCCCGCAAAGCCTGGCACTGCTGACGACCGACCGCTTCCGTATCGGCGCGCACGAACAACTGCGCATCTATGGCGACATCCTTGGCGTGCCCGTGCATGCCGTGAAGGATGCAGCGGACCTGCGCTTCGCGCTGTCGGCGATGAAGGACAAGCACCTCGTCATCATCGACACCGTGGGCATGAGCCAGCGCGACCGCAGCCTGTCCGATCAGATCGCGATGCTGGCTGGCGTGCAGACGCCGATGCAACGCGTGCTGCTGCTCAATGGCGCCGCGCATGGCGACACGCTCAACGAAGTGGTTCACGCCTATCGCAACGATGGCGCCGGGGCTGCCGGTGGTATCGATGGCTGCATCATCAGCAAGCTCGATGAAGCCACGCACCTCGGCTCCGTACTCGACGTGGTGATCCGTCACCGCCTGCCGGTGTACTACGCCTCGACGGGTCAGCGCGTGCCCGAACATCTGGAACTGGCACAGGCCGACGCACTCGTGGAGCGCGCCTTCCTGACGCCGCGCCGTGGCTCGCTGTTCAATGACGCCGATGTGGCGCGCCGTCAGGCCGCCAACGCAGAAGCCGCAGCCGCGCCGCGCCAGCCGGAACGCAGCGGTGCCGACGACATGCTGCGTTCGCTGACCGACAGCGCCAGTGCCGTAGGCGTCTGCGTGGAAGAACTGAACGCCGAACGTTATGGCTTCGAGCTGGCCCGCCAGCTCTGGCAGCAACGCACGGCAGGTGCCACGGCACTGCGTCCGATGGCCCAGCAGGTTCGACTGACGATGTGCCGCGAGGCGAGCCGCGCCTGCGACAAGTATGTGCTGGCCGTCACGCACAACGCCGCGCACGCCGTGGAAGGCCGCCGCGCCCCGCAGATGATGCAGCACACGCTGTGGCTCGCGGATCGCGATGGCCTGCCGCTCGCCAGCACCGTTGTGCCGGCCACGCGCGCACGTCAGTCGATCGCCGAAGCAGAAGCCGATGCGGATGCCGCTACCGTGCGCAGCACGCTGGCCGCTGCACGCACCATCGTCAATCTGGTGTCGTCGCTGCCCACGCCCGCCACGCTGGCGCGCTGGCAGCAACTGGGCGAGCGCTGGGTCGCCGGCACGCGCAAGACCACGCGCGTGATTGCCGATGGCCAGGCCAACAAGCTCGATACGATCGCCGACACGCTGACGTTCCATGCGATTGGCGATGTGGAGTTTCGTGAGCGCGATGCGGTGCATTGGCTGGCCCATGGCCTCGTCCGTATTCCGGACGGGCAGGTCCGTACCGCGGCACGCCAGCGCGGCGCGGGTGGCGAGGTCGGCAGCGAGGCATGCCTCGTGGTGTCGCGCCTGGTGGATCGCCAAAGCGGCGAGATGCTGTCCGTCGATTACCTGCTTTGCGATCCTGCACTGGCCGATGTGGCCGCGCAGGTCGCACGCTGGTCGCAATGGACGCTGGCTGCCGAAGAACAATTCCGCACGCTGCGCCACGCGATGGAACATTTCGCACAACCGGGCGATGACGATGCCGCGCTGTGCAATAGCATGGCCTCGCTGCAACTGGGCCTGACCACGCTGCGCCTGCAGCATTCGCCCACGCAGACCGCGCCCGCGTTCCTGTCGCGCCTCGCGGGCCGTGCCTCGGCACGCGTGAATGCGCCGGTGGCGGGCACCGTACTGAACGAAGGCATGGGCCGCCTGCTGGCGCTGCTCGACGTGCTTGAAAACTATCCGGGCCGCAACACCGCCTCGCCTTCGATGGTGGAAGCGGAGAAGGTGGAAGAGCCGGCCGAGGCTGCCATGTACGCGATGCGTGCGATGCAGTCCACCGAAGCCATGCCGCAGTTTGCGGCCGCAGGGGAGTAAGACTTGAATCCGATGGCTTCCGATCAGGCAGAAAGTCTGCGCCGGCTGCTGGCGCCCCGCGTCACGCGGCGGATTGCCGTAGTCGGTGCCGAACCCGGCGCCGGTACGACCACCGTGGCGTTGGGATTGGCTAACGCGTTGTCGATGCAGGGCGAACGCGTGCTGCTGGTCGATGAAGACACGTTCGGCGCACGCGCCACGCGGCTCGCGGGTGCATCGCCCACGGCCACGCTGGGTGACGTGATGGCAGGCCGCACGACGCTGGCCTCGGCCATCGGCACGCGCGCCGCCACGGGCATTGCCGTGCTGCCGGCCGGCGCGTTGCCGTCGGGCACGCGGCTCGATGACGCCGCAATGTCCGCGCAATGGCCCGACATGCGCACCGTGATCGTCGATGCACGCCGCGATGGCACGGGCGCGCTGTCACCGCTGGCTGCAGTTGCGCACAACATGGTGATCGTGATGCGGCCCGAGGCCAATTCGATCACCGCCGCGTATGCCTGCATCAAGCGGCTGCACCATGAATATGCATGCCGTCAGTTCCAGCTCGTCGTGAATCTTGCGGCGGCGGAAGGGACGGTCGTGGCCCTCGCGCGCAACCTGGCCCGTACGGCGAGCCAGTACCTGGGCGTGGAGGCCAGCCTGGCAGGGTATCTGCCGATGGATCCGCTGGTAGCGCGTGCGCTCCAGCTTGGACGGTGCGTGGTGGAGGCGTACCCCGCCGCTGCGGCCACCGGTGCGTTGCGGCACATCGCCGGTGGTACCGGCGCATGGCCGCTGCGCCACGAATCATCGCCCCAGGGCATGGCTTCGGCCGTGCCCGCGTGACACGCCAAGAACAAGAAGTCCCGACAAGACCCGAAACCGAAACTCAGCCAGCCAGTGGCCGCCATCGTCTCCGACGGCCCCGGCACACACAGACAGCATTTACCGAGAGTTCCACCATGTACACGATTCAGGGAAAGCTCGAGCAGGCGGACGTGGTCAAGTCACACGCGCCACTGGTGCGGCGCATCGCGCTGCAACTGGCGGCCAAACTGCCCGCCAGCGTACAGATCGACGACCTGATCCAGGCCGGCATGATCGGCCTGCTCGACGCCGCCAAGCGCTATGAAGACAACCACGGTGCGCGGTTCGAGACTTATGCCAGCCAGCGTATTCGCGGCGCCATGCTCGACGAGGTGCGCGCCAACGACTGGCAGTCGCGCAGCCTGCGGCAGTTCACGCGCAAGATCGAACGCACGCAGCGCCAGCTCGAACAGAAGCTCGGCCGTACACCGATCGATTCGGAAGTGGCCGCCGAGCTGGAGATGGCGCTCGACGAATACCAGGAGCTGCTCAACGAGGTCTATGGCTGCCAGTTGCTGCACTACGAGGATTTCGAGCGCTCGGGAGAAGAAGATTTCCTGGATCGCCACCTCGGCGTGACCGATGACGGTAACCCGCTCACCGTGCTGATGGAGTCCGGCATGCGCGATGCGCTGATCCGCGCCATCGACAAGCTGCCCGAACGGGAGAAGCTGGTGCTGTCGCTGTGCTACGACCAGGAACTGAACCTGCGCGAGATCGGCGCGGTGCTGGAGGTCACGGAATCGCGCGTGTGCCAGATCCGCAGCCAGGCCATCACGCGTCTGCGCAATCAACTGCGCGGCATGCTGTGATGCGCAGCGCCATGGTCAACCCCTGCATCGCTGCCGCGCTCTGCGCGGGCTTCGCACTGGCGGCTGCGCGCAGCGATGCGCAGACCGTGGCGCCGGTGTTCATGAAGGCCACGTACGAGCTTGCCGGATCGCGCTACGCGTGGACTGCCTCGGTGCAGGCGCCCCAGATCACGAATCGGGGCCAGCGCACGTTGTCGTCGCCCGTGATGCCGGTGGCCACCATGCCGCAGGCATCGGGACAGATCACGTCCGTGCGCTGGCGCTACAGTTTCACGCGCGTGCCGCCGGTCGACATGCAAGCCTACCTGTGCAACGCAGATCGATGCGTGCTGTTGCCGGGCGCCGAAGGCAAGACCGACGCCTTTGTGGGCGACAACGCCACCAAGGGTTTTGTCTTCGCGTATCGCGTGCCGGGTCAGGGCAGCCTTGCCCCGATGCTGCAGGGCCGCAGCAACGAAGTTACCGTCAGCTATCGCTGACTGTCAGCACTGCGCGCTCGATGGCACGTTTCGTGCGCCTTTCCGGCCACGCAACGTGCAGAGTGCGCGACACAGAACCCCGCAATTCCCTTCCTGTGTGACCCTGGCTACACGGCGAGCATGATCGCCGTGTAATTCCTACGCGCAAGTCTCGCCACGTTGCTCCCTCAGCCCATGAGCCTGAAAGGATCGACGATGGAAGAATTTAGCGACATCAAACTTTCGCGGCGCGAGTTCGTGATGGCCGGCGCGGCCTCGGTCTCGGCGGTTGCCGTACCGGCTGGCGCGGCCACGCCTTCCACACAGCGTACCACGGCGTCGATGACGCCTATGGCGGCAAACGTTTCGTTCGTGGTCAACGGGCAGCCCCGCTCGCTGCAACTCGACACGCGCACTACGCTGCTCGATGCCCTGCGCGAACATCTGCATCTCACGGGCACGAAGAAGGGCTGCGACCACGGACAGTGCGGCGCCTGCACGGTGATCGTCGATGGGCGGCGCATCAATGCCTGTCTGACGCTGGCCGTGATGCACGAAGGTGCGAAGGTGACGACCGTGGAGGGACTCGGCACGCCCACGCGCATGCATCCGATGCAGGTGGCCTTCGTGAAGCACGACGGCTATCAATGCGGCTATTGCACGCCAGGACAGATCTGCTCGGCCGTGGCCGTGCTCGATGAAATCCGCGCAGGTATTCCGAGTCATGTCAGTCCCGATCTCAACGCGCGGCCGCATGCATCGCCAGGCGAGATCCGCGAGCGGATGAGCGGCAATATCTGCCGCTGCGGCGCCTACTCCAATATCCTCGAAGCGATCACCGAAGTTGCAGGGAGCCAGTCATGAACCCCTTCACCTACGCGCGTGCGCATTCCCCCGCCGAGGCTGCGGCGGCAGCCATGCAATCGCCCGGTGCGCGCTTCATCGCGGGCGGCACCAATCTGCTGGACCTGATGAAACTCGGCATCGAGACGCCGACGCACCTGATCGACGTGAACGGTCTCGCGCTCGACAAGATCGAAGCGACGCCGCAAGGTGGATTGCGCATCGGCGCACTGGTGCGCAACACCGATCTGGCTGCCGATGCGCGAGTGCGACGCGACTACGGTGTGCTGTCGCGCGCGTTGCTCGCGGGGGCTTCGGGCCAGTTGCGCAACCGCGCCACCACGGCGGGTAATCTGCTGCAGCGCACGCGGTGCCCCTATTTCTACGATACCAACCAGCAGTGCAACAAACGCAATCCGGGTAGCGGATGCGCGGCGATTGGTGGCATCAGCCGCCAGCATGCAGTCATCGGCAGCAGCACGGCGTGCATTGCCACGCATCCCAGCGACATGGCCGTGGCGATGCGTGTGCTCGACGCGAGCGTGGAGACGGTGCAGCCCAACGGCGCACGCCGCGTGATTCCGATTGCGGACTTCCACAAGTTGCCGGGCAATACACCTCATATCGAAACGGTGCTGGAGCGCGGCGAACTGATTACCGCCGTCACGCTGCCGGCCCCGCTGGGCGGCACGCATGTCTATCGCAAGGTGCGGGATCGCGCATCGTATGCGTTTGCCCTGATCTCCGTGGCAGCCATCGTGCAGCGAGACGGCACGGGGCGCGTGGCGCTGGGCGGTGTGGCACACAAACCGTGGCGCGTGGAAGCCGCCGATGCGGAGATGGCGCACGGACCCACTGCGGTCACGCAACGATTGCTCGATGGCGCCACACCGACAACCGATAACGAGTTCAAGCTGCAGCTCGTGCGCCGTACGCTGGCTGCGGTGATGATGCAAGAGAAAGGAGCGAAGTCATGAAGTTCGACACTCCTGCTACCACCAATCCGATCGACCAGTTGCGTGTGGTCGGCCATCCCACCGACCGCATCGATGGCGCGCGCAAGACCACAGGCACCGCGCCGTATGCGTACGAACGTCACGACGTGGTGCCGAATCAGGCGTACGGCTACGTGCTCGGCGCAGGCATCGCCAAGGGCCGCATCGCATCGATGCAACTTGATGCCGCGCGTCGCGCACCGGGCGTACTCGCCATCGTGACAGCCGCCAATGCGGGCAAGCTGGGCAAGGGCGAGCGCAATGCGGCGAAGCTGCTGGGCGGTCCCGAGATCCAGCATTATCATCAGGCGATTGCACTGGTGGTGGCGGAGACATTCGAACAGGCCCGCGCGGCGGCCATGATGATTCGGGTGTCATACACGAAAGAATCCGGCAGCTACGATCTGGCTCACGCCTGCTGCTACGCCAAGCCGCCGTCGAAGGATCAGGAACCCGATACCGCCGTAGGTGATTTCGCAGGAGCCTTTGGCGCAGCGCCCGTGCAACTCGATGCGAAGTACACCACGCCGGACCAGTCGCACGCGATGATGGAGCCGCATGCGTCGATTGCCGCGTGGAATGGCAACCGGCTCACGCTGTGGACATCGAACCAGATGATCGCGTGGGCGCACAAGGATCTGGCTGAAACGCTGCGGGTGCCGAAGGAGAATGTGCAGGTCATCTCGCCGTTTATCGGCGGTGGCTTCGGCGGGAAACTGTTCGTGCGCGCGGAGGCGTTGCTGGCGGCGCTGGGTGCGCGCGCCGCGCGTCGTCCCGTGAAGGTGGCGCTGACGCGTCCGGTGATGGGCAACAACACCACGCACCGTCCGGCCACGATCCAGCGCATTCGCATCGGCGCCACGCGCGACGGCAAGATCACGGCCATCGGCCATGAAAGCTGGTCCGGCAACCTGGAGGGTGGCGATCCGGAAACGGCGGTCATGCAGACGCGTTTGCTGTATGCGGGCGCCAACCGCATGACCGCGATGCGGCTTGCCACACTCGATCTGCCCGAAGGCAACGCGATGCGTGCGCCGGGCGAGGCGCCGGGGATGATGGCGTTGGAAATCGCCATCGACGAAATGGCCGAGAAGCTTGGCATGGACCCTGTGCAGTTTCGCATCGTCAACGACACGCAGGTCGATCCCGAGAAGCCAGAGCGTCCGTTTTCGCAGCGTCGTTTTGTGGAATGCATGCAGCAGGGCGCCGAGCGCTTTGGATGGAATCGTCGCAACCCGAAACCAGGGTCGATGCGTGAAGGACGATGGATGATCGGCATGGGCGTGGCATCGGCATTCCGCAACAACCTGGTGATGAAATCCGCCGCGCGTGTGCGTATCGATCAGGGTGGTGCGGTGGTGGTGGAAACCGACATGACCGATATCGGCACGGGCACGTACACAATCATCGCGCAGACCGCTGCGGAGATGATGGGCGTGCCGCTCGAACAGGTGGTGGTGCGGCTCGGCGATTCATCGTTTCCGATATCGGCGGGATCGGGTGGACAGTGGGGCGCCAACAGTTCGACCGCGGGTGTGTATGCAGCATGCGACAAGCTGCGCCAGACGCTGGCACGGCGCGCAGGGTTCAACACCAATGACGTGACGTTCGAAGGTGGCCAGATCCGTGCAGGTGGCCGTAGCGTGCCGCTCGCGCAGTTCGCGGGTGTGTCCGCCGAAGACGCGATCGAGTTCGGCGACCTCGACAAGAAATATCAGCAATCCACCTTTGGCAGCCATTTCGTGGAGGTGGCCGTGGATATGGCCACAGCAGAGATCCGCGTGCAACGTATGCTGGCGGTCTGTGCGGCGGGGCGAATCCTCAATCCGAAATCCGCGCGCAGTCAGGTGATCGGCGCGATGACGATGGGCGTGGGCGCTGCATTGATGGAGGAACTTGCCGTGGACACGCGGCTTGGCTTCTTCGTCAATCATGACCTGGCGGGCTACGAAGTGCCTGTGCACGCCGATATTCCGCATCAGGAGGTGATTTTCCTGGATGAAACCGATCCGATCTCGTCGCCGATGAAAGCGAAGGGCGTGGGCGAGTTGGGTATCTGCGGCGTGGCTGCAGCAGTGGCGAACGCGGTGTACCACGCGACGGGTGTGAGGGTGCGGGATTATCCGGTGACGCTGGATAAGTTGCTGGCGGGGATGCCGGTGGTGGCATAAGTCACTCTCGCTCACCGCTGTCTTGCTCCCCTCTCCCATGAAGTGGGAGAGGGGCTGGGGGTGAGGGCATGGCAGTTCAAATTGCCGATGTCGTATCTTGAGGGCCTGTCAGTTTTTTTGTGTGCAGGACAGCTAGAGGCTTGCCGGTCGAATGGATTGGCAAGCCTGCATTCTCTCAGAGGTGCGGGTGGGTAAATCGGTCTTCGTACAACACTGCGAACTGATTCATGGCCGCCTTCCAGTCATGCGTTGCCATCCCCCATTTTCCAGTGATGTTGCGCAGGGCCAGCCACAACAGCTTGGTGGCAGCTTCGTCGCTGGGGAAGTGGCCTCGGGTCTTGATGATCTTGCGTAGCTGCGCGTTGATGCTTTCGATGGCATTCGTCGTGTAGATGATCTTGCGGATCGCCGGCGGGAATGCAAAGAATGGAATGACCTGATCCCAAGCCCGGCGCCAGGCAGCCGGGATCGGTGTGTACCGCTGTCCCCATTGCCCTTGCTCAAAGGCTGCCAACTCGGCCATGGCCGCTTCCGCGCTGGGCGCCGTGTAGATCGGTTTGAGCGCTGCGGCCACCGCCCGACGGTCCTTCCACCCTGCGTAGTCCAGGCTGCCCCGGATCAGATGCACGATGCAGGTCTGCAGCGTGGTGTTCGGGAATACGGCGTTTAACGCGGGCTCCATGCCCTTGAGGCCGTCGGTCACCGCAATCAGGATGTCCTGCGTGCCGCGCGTTTTAAGATCGTTGAAGACCTTCATCCAGAACTTGGCGCCCTCGGTGGTTTCGATCCATAGGCCAAGGATGTCGCGCGTCCCATCGGGCAAGACGCCGAGCGCCAGATAGACGGCCTTGTTGCGCACCACGCCGTCCTCGCGCATCTTGACCCGCAGGGCATCGAAGAACACCACCGGGTACATGATCTCGAGCGGACGGCCCTGCCATGCCGTGATCTCCTCCATC
Source organism: Cupriavidus sp. SW-Y-13 (assembly GCF_009793345.1). Taxonomy (NCBI): domain Bacteria; kingdom Pseudomonadati; phylum Pseudomonadota; class Betaproteobacteria; order Burkholderiales; family Burkholderiaceae; genus Cupriavidus; species Cupriavidus sp. SW-Y-13. The sequence goes on along the minus strand of NZ_WHLX01000002.1, from coordinate 1,996,176 downwards.
ACCGAGTCGGTCACCGAGCTGATGAACTCGGGCGAAACCTCGGTGCCGTACTGCTCGACCAAAAACGCCTGAATCTCGCGAACCGTCATGCCGCGGGCGTACATGGCGATGATCTTGTCATCGAACCCCGTGAAGCGCCGCTCGTGCTTGGGGATCAAGATCGGAGCGAAGCTGCCATCCCGATCGCGCGGGATGTCCAGGCGCAGCGGCCCGTCCTCGGTCAGCACCGTCTTGGCACTCTTGCCGTTGCGCTGATTGGTTGTCTCTGCCGGGCGCTCGGTACCGGCTGGATAGCCCAGGTGATGGCCCAGTTCGGCACCCAGCGCACGCTCGATCAGCGCCTTCTTGAACGCCATGGCCGCATCCTGCACCGCCTCGGCGGTCATCGGGCCTTTGACGAACTGATCAATCAATTCCTTCGGGATGGCGGGCAATTCCCGCAATGGGGCTTTCGGTTTGCGTGGCATACATGCTCCTTAACGACATGTTATGCCCTACACACAAAATTCCTGACAGGCCCTAAACGCGACCGCTCCGCGAAGGTTTGCTCCCCTCTCCCGCAAGCGGGAGAGGGGCGGGGGAGAGGGCAGGCGGTGCAAACCGCGACGTGGTCGGCAAGCAGAGCCTCCGGCCCTCTCCCCCAACCCCTCTCCCACTTTGTGGGAGAGGGGAGCCAAAACCGGAGGAGAGGCCGCGTCAACGCCCCAACCGCTCCAACAACCCCTTCAACACTCCCTGTTCCTCCGCCGACAACCCTGCAGCAATCCGCGCGTCATGCGCACAAACTGCTGCGGTCACGTCCTCCAGCGTCTGCCTTCCTGCGTCAGTCAACGCCAGCCCATACGCGCGCCGATCCGTTGCCGATGGCAAACGCTCCACGAGTCCCATCGATTCCAGCGCATCCACCAGCAACACTGCACCGGAACGTGCGATGCCAAGGATCTGCGCGAGGTCGGTCAGCTTCAATGCCGCATTGCGGCCAATGATCTGCAACGCAGAAAAACGCGGGGGCGTGATGTTCCACGCAGCGAGCGATGAAACGAAATCTTCGTAGACGCGAATCTGCGCACGGCGGATCGCATATCCGATCAGTGAATCGAGCACGCCGTAGTCCACATCGGGGACATGCGGTTCGAAGTGGCCGGTGTCAGGGTCGGGGGCCAGCGTCTCGCGCGGTTTGCGGGAAATGGGCATGCGTCAGCGCACCATGAAGTAACGCAGTTCCACGCGATCGGGAAAGCGTGCGCCAGAGGCGACGAAGAGATGCTGCATGAGCCATCGATACTGCGGCGCTGCAGTTTCAAAGCGCGGCGCCGTGCGGAAGTAGATCTCGGCCGGATCGACCTGTTCGCCACGATTCAGGCGCGCGATGACCGAGGCATGGCCGCTGCGCACCCCTGCATTGACGATGTAGATGCGCGCACCGTCATGCGTCTCCAGCACGTAGCGTGCCTCGATGTCGGCGGTGGTGACATCATCGCCACCCGCATGCCGGATCAACTGGAAATCTGCGCCACCCGGCACGACATGCCCGTTGAGGCGCGGTCCGCGCACGGTACCCGACAGGATCGGGATCACGCGGCGCTGGCCCAGTGGCGTGACGCCAACCTCGGTAGGGGGCGCCACCTGCAAGCTGAAGTCTGCAATGTGCTCCAGCGTCGGCGTGGCGATATCCGGCGTCATTTGAGCAGCTTCCAGTTACCGTTCTCGATGGTGAGCAGCACACGTCCGCGCTGATCGAAGCCGAAGTGATCCTGCGCGGTGTAGTTGAGCACGCCATGCGATACCACGATGTTGCGCTCGCTTTCCAGCGCATCCTTCAACGCCTTGCGGAACTCCGGCGTACCCGGCTTCGCCTTCTTCAACGCCACCGGCACGATACGCTGCAACACGAGACCGGCATCGTATGGATGCGCGCCGAACTGCGTGCGCGTCTCGGGACCATATTGCTTCTCATAGCGTGTCACGTAGTCCATGCCCGGCTTCTTGACCTCGCTGCTCGCGGGCAGTTGCTCCGCCACGATCACGGGACCGGCCGGCAGGATCGCACCGTTCACGGCCTTGCCGCCGATGCGGATCAGGTCACGCGTGGCCGCGCCGTGCGTCTGGTAAATCGGCCCCGTATAGCCGCGCTCGCGCAACGTGGTGTGCGGCAGCGCGGCACCCGTGCCCGCACCGGCAATCAATACCGCATCGGCGCGCGCGGACATCAGCTTCAGCACTTGCGCGGTCACGCTGGTGTCCGACCGCGCGTAACGCTCGGCCGCAATGACGCGGATGCCGTTGGTTTCGGCGGCAGCGGTGAACTCCTTGAGCCAGGTCTCGCCATAGGCATCGGCAAAGCCAATGAACGCCACGGTCTTCACGCCATTGCCCTTGGCGGCAGTGGCCACCGCATCGGCCATCAGCCTGACCGGTTGCGCCAGGCGATACGTCCATGCGCCACGGCCCGGCTTCAGTTCGATGGGCGAGAACGCGAGCTGCACGGTCTGGCTCTCGTCGGCCACTTCGGAAATCGCGATCGAAGGCGCCACGGCCGACGATCCGAGGATGATGTCGACCTTGTCCTCGGAGACAAAGCGTCGCGCAATCTTCGTACCTTGTGTCGGGTCGGAGGCATCGTCCATGACGATGTAGCGGATCTTCTCGCCGCCGATGGTCTCGGGCAGGAACGGCATGGTGTTCTTCTGCGGAATGCCGAGCGAAGCCGATGGGCCGGTGGACGCAATGCTGACGCCAACGGTCACGTCGGCCAGGGCGGCACCGCTGACGATGCTCAATGCAGCGAGGGCAATGCAGGCACGGGGAATGCGGAACTGGGGCATGGTTGTCTCTCCGTTTCTTATGGGAATGAGCTAGGGGCGAGGCGTCTGCAACTGCTGCTGCCCAAAGCCTGCCAGCGTCTTGTAGCGCTGGGAGATGGCTTCAAGCTCGCTGCGTGGAATCACATCGTCGATATTGGAAAAGCCCTGCGGCGCGCGCACTTCGGCAAGCTGCATCACCTGCTCGGGACCGTTCATGCGATTGCGCAGCACGATGCCGGCGGTGCGCGGCAACCGCTCGGCCTCGTACTCACGCAGGGCATAGCCGATATCGCGCTCGCCCAGCAGACAATCCAGCAGATAGCGGGCATCGACGATGGCTTGCGCGCTGCCATTCGAGCCAATCGGATACATCGGATGCGCGGCGTCGCCAAGCAGCGTGACGCGGCCAAACGTCCAGCGCGGCAGCGGGTCCTTGTCGACCATCGGAAATTCGTAGATGGCTTCGGCGCCATCGATCAATGCGGGAATATCGATCCAGTCCCAGCGCCACTGTTCGAACGCGGCGCGGAACACGGACTTGTCGACTTCGCGGTTCCAGTCACTGCGCGGCGGCGAATCGGGATAGTCATCGGGCACGCGCAATTCGGCAATCCAGTTGATGCGCGAGCGACCCTGTGCGTGCAGGGGTGCAGAGATGGGATAGGCCACGAACTTCTGGTCCTGATGACCGGCCATGAACATCGAGCGGCCATCGAGATACGGTGCCGCATCGGTGGTGGCACGCCACAGCAAGCGACGCGAGAACTGCGGGGTATCGCCCGTGGGATAGAAGTGCCGCCGCACTGCGGAATGAATGCCGTCGGCACCGACCAGCACATCCGCCTCTGCTTCCACCAGCGCGTTGTCACTGCGACGGCGCAGCGTGAATTGGGCGGGCGCGTTCGATGTACCACCCGTGTCGACAATGGACTCCAGTGCATGCCCGGTATGCATGCGATCTGCACCAAGCCGCTCCAGCGCGGTCTGGTACAGCAGCATCTGGAATTCGCCACGATGCACGGAGAACTGCGGCCAGTCGTAACCCGCCGCACGCCCGCGCGGTTCATGCCAGATGCGTTGCCCGAGCTTGTTGTAGTAGGAGAGCGAAGACGTTTCGATGGCAATCTGCGCGAGCGCATCCTGCAGACCCAGCGCAGAGAGTTCGCGCACGGCATGGGGCAGCAGGTTGATGCCGACGCCAAGCGGACGCAATGACTCGCTGGCTTCATACACCTCGACATCGAGCCCATGGCGATGACAGAGCAGGGCGAGCGTCAGCCCGCCAATGCCGCCGCCGGCAATTGCAATCTTCATATGTCTCCTCCGCGATTTTGACCCGCAGATTCTTGATTAGCTCGCGGTGTGCGCCCCTCTCCCGCTTGCGGGAGAGGGGCGGGGTGAGGGCCGGCCGCGCAAATTGCGACGTGGTTGGCAAGCAGAACCTCCAGCCCTCACCCCCAACCCCTCTCCCAGGGGGAGAGGGGAGCAACTACCCTGCCGCTGAATTGTTCTACTGTATAACTAATTACTCGCGGAGAGAGTTAGCGATTTCCCTGACTGGCTGGCCGATATGTCACGCGCCCAGCAACGCACCGGCAATGCGCTCGGCGGTATTGATCGAATCGGTCAGTCCCAGATGTCCATGGCCCACGGCGAGCCAGAGGTGACGCTGACCCGGCGCCGCGCCAATCACCGGTACCGAGTCGGGCATGCAGGGGCGATGGCCCATCCACGTAGTCACGGGGCGACCATCGAGTCCATGGAATGTCTCGCGCGCAATGCGTTCGAGAATCGCGGATCGACGCGGATCGGGCGGACGTTTCAGTCCCGCAAACTCCACGGTGCCGCCCACGCGCAACCCACCTTCCATCGGCGTGACAAAGATCTTCTGATCGGTCAGCACGACCGTGCGCGAAACGATGTCGCGCGCGCCGGTGAACTGTACGTGATAGCCGCGCTGGCTTTCGAGATGCAGCCGCACGCCAAGCGGATCGAGCAGCTTGCGCGACCATGCACCGGCAGCCACCACCACATGATCAAAGGTGTGCGTACCCTTCGTACCCGTGACGGTCCAGCGTTCGCCATCGCGTTGCAGCGTTTGCACGTCGTCACGCAGGAAGTCTCCGCCACGGTTGATGAACGCGGCGGAAACGGCTTGCGTATAGCGCGCAGGGTTGAGGATCGTGGCGTGATCGGCCAGGTAGATGGCGGATTGATAGTGCGGCGCAACACCGGGTTCCAGCGCGTCGATGCACGCACGGTCGAGCCGCTCGAAACGGAATCCGAAGCGCTCACGCAACTGCCACGCCGCGTTGTCATCGGCCAGCGCCTGCGCATCGCGATACAGATGCAGATGGCCGCGCCGCAGGAAGAGTTCCGGCACGCCCACTTCGCGCGTGAGCGCCTCGTGCTTGTCGATGGACCCAGCGTGCAGCGCGGCGAGCGTGCTGGCCGCCTGCTCCACGCGATCCGGCGAAGCCGACAGCACGAAGCGTGTCAGCCACGACGCCGCCGCAGGCAGATAGCCGAGCCGCAAATGCAATGGGCTATCGGGATCGACCAGCATCTTCGGCACCGACGCCAAGACGCCGGGCATCGCCAGCGGCGCAATGGAACTGACGCTGATCGCGCCGGAGTTGCCAAAGCTGCAACCGCTGGCCGGCCCTTCGCGATCGATCAGCGTCACCGCAGCACCACGCTTTCGTAGCGTCAGCGCGATGCAACTGCCGACGATGCCGGCACCAATCACCGCGACACGCACGGCGGAACTTTCAGAGGAGGGAGTGGGAGCGCTCATGGCGCGAAACGGTACTGCCGATTGCGCCGCAGGGCAAGAGGGCGCGCCAGGATGGTGCATGCGCGAGTGTGTCACGCGCGATGGCGGCCGAGAAGAAAAAAGCGGGAGGTAGAAAAAATGTTGGCCCGCACAAGGCGGGCCAATCGACCTAGAGTCATCACCGGTATATACATCCGGGAGAGGACAGATTAGGGCAGTGATGCGATTGTGCATCAGTCGATCCCTCGTCGCAACGGTGCCAGATCAAACACGACAAAAAAACCCACGCGCCGCCAGCACTGACGGGGCGTGGGAAGCAGAGCACCCTGCGTGCCGAAACAGGGTCAGAAGGTGTGTTTGATGCCGACCATCGCGCCGAGCTGCGAGCCGCCGGCCACGGGTGAGGCGCCGGTGGATGCGCTGTCCACGGAGAGGGCGAGGTTGCCGTTGTTGTTGATGTAGCCGAGTGTCGAGTAGACAGAGGTGCGCTTGGAGAACGCGTAGCTGGCGCGGACGGCGCCGAGCCAGGCGCGGTCCGAGCTGTGGCGATAGTCGAGGTAGAACGCCTCGCCAGACAGCGTGATTTGCGGCGTGATGTCGTAGGCCAGCCCCGCGTAGTACATATTGCTGCGCGGTGTGGCGAGCGCGCCGTTGCGGCGGGCAAGTATGCCGGCGCCGACCTTGGCATGGCCGACGAGCATGTAGCCGCCGAGCGTGGCGCGATCATCCTTCAACTCGCTCGACGTCAGACCGCCGAATGCACCGGGGCCGCCGCGCAGGGAATCGTACGCGCCCAGAATGCCCCACCAGTTGGTTTCATAGCCGAGCATCGCCGACCATTCGCGGCACGCGGATTTGTCCGCGGCGTTCTCTCCGGCGCAGTTCGTGCCGGACGGGCTCGGTCCCGCGTTCACGCTATCGCGCCCGAAGCTGTAGGTGGCGCCCACCGTGAAGCCGCCGAATTTGCCCTTGTAGGCGATGGCGTTGTCTGCGCGTGCATTGGGCAGGTAGCTGTCGAGCGAACTGGAGCCGTAGGCGTTGGGTCCGAGGATGTCAGTGTCGAGCATGGCCCAGAACATCATCGTGTACTGGCGTCCCAGACTGACCTGTCCCCAGTTGCCGCTCAACCCTACCCATGCTTGCCGGCCGAACAGTCGTCCACCTTGGTTCGTCACGCCGCTGTCGGGCGCGAAGCCCGATTCGAGTACGAAATTGGCCTTGAGGCCGCTGCCCAGGTCCTCGGTGCCACGCAGGCCCCAGCGTGACGGTACGGTGCCGCTCAGGTTGGCCATCTTCACCACGGAATTGCTGGCCGTGCCGACGTGATTCAGATACTCGATGCCGGTATCCACGACGCCATAGAGCGTCACGGACTGGGCCTGTGCGATGGCGGGCAAGCCAAGCGCGATGGACAACGCCAGGTGGCGCAGTTTCATTTCTCTCTCCTCCGTTGATTTTTTTCTGGATGAATCGATCGGTTGCTACATGCCGCGCACCTTCAATTGCGCGTCCAGGCGCGGATATACGCGTCGTGCGTTGCCTTCGAAGATCAGATGGCGGTCTTCATCCGATAGCGCGGCATGCTCGACATAGCGGCGCGTGTCGTCGTAGTAGTGGCCGGTCTCGGGATCGATGCCACGCACCGCGCCAATCATTTCCGAGGCGAACAACACGTTGCGCACGGGAATCACGCGTGTCAGCAGATCGATGCCGGGCTGGTGATAGACGCAGGTATCGAAGAACACGTTGTTCAGCAAGTGATCCTGCAGCGGTGGCAGCTTGAGTTCCTGCGCCAGCCCACGGAAGCGGCCCCAGTGATACGGCACCGCGCCGCCGCCATGCGGAATCACGAACTTCAACGTGGGAAAGCGCTGGAACAGGTTGCTGGTCAGCACCTGCATGAACGCTGTGGTATCCGCGTTAAGGTAGTGCGCCCCCGTGGTGTGGAAGCACGCGTTGCAACTCGTGCTGACGTGGATCATCGCGGGCACGTCCAGCTCCACCATCTTTTCGTAGATCGGGAACCAGTGCGGGTCCGAGAGCGGTGGCGAGGTCCAGTGTCCGCCAGACGGATCGGGATTCAGGTTCACGCCGACGAATCCGTATTCACGCACGCAGCGCTCGAGTTCGGCCACGCATGTGCGCGTATCCACACCGGGCGACTGCGGCAGCATGGCCGCACCCACGAAATGCTTGGGATATAGCTGCGCCACGCGATGGCAGAGCATGTTGCAGATGGCCGCCCATGTGGCGCTGGTTTCTGCATTGCCGATGTGGTGTGCCATGAACGAGGCGCGCGGCGAAAAGATCGTCAGGTCCGCGCCGCGCTCGCGCATCAGACGTAGCTGGTTGCCTTCGATAGCGTCGCGCAGTTCATCGTCGGAGATGCGCAGGTCGTCGATGGAAGGCGCGAGCTCCGGCGCAGTCAGGCTGGCGATCTGGCGTTGGCGCCAGGCTTCGAGGGACGCAGGGGCCGTAGTGAAATGGCCGTGGCAATCGATGATCATGAACAGGTGTCAGTCAGGCCAGACGCTGGATGGCACCAGCACCTCGCCGCGCATGATGGGACGCGCCGTACGGACCAGCGCGCTGCGGAGAATCGCTCCGGGACGCGCCGGATCGGTTTCGAGTTCGACGGTGAAGGCGCCGGTGGGATGCTCCACGCCAATCGTATGGATCGGGCCGGCGTCGATCACGGCGACACCTTCGGCGACGGTGCCGGGCAACACGCATGCGGTGCCGACCGTGATTGCCGCCAGCACGCCAATCGCGTCGTGACAAACGCGAGGGATAAAACAGCGCGTGGAAAGGCTGCCGCCATCGCGCGGCGATGCGATCAGGCACATCTTGGGATAGTTCTTGCTGGCGACGTTGCCGAGTCCCATGGCCTCGCCCGCCACGATCCGCAATGCTTCGATGCGCTGCTTCAGCACAGTATCGGCATTGAGATCGGCCACGGCCTCGCGCGCGGTGCGGTCCAGATCGGCGGCGCGAATCAGCACCATCGGCATGCCGTTGTCGATCAGCGTGGCGGTCACGCTGAAAGGCTTGCCGCTGCGCGGATCGGGGATCGTCAACGTATCGATGGCGTTGCCAGTGGGCAGCATCGCGCGGCAGACAGAACCAGCGGTATCGAGGAAATCGATCACGATGGGCGCAGCAGTGCCGGGCACGCCGTCGATGCGCGCATCGCCACCGAAACGTGGCTTGCCTTGCGGCGTCTGCATCGTGATATCGCAAAGCATGCCCGTGTTGCGTGTGTGGACGCGGGCACGCGTGACATCGCCCTGCGGCGTGATGAGGCCGCGCTCGATGGCGAAGGGCAGCACGGCGGCCAGCATATTGCCGCAGTTGGGCGTGGTGTCCACGGTGTCGCCATTCGGCTGTAGCTGCGCGAACGTGAAGTCGAGATCGGCATGCCCCGGCGTGCCGCGCGAGACGATACCGGCCTTGCTGGTCAGCGGATGTGCGCCGCCGAGTCCATCGATCTGTCGGGGATCGGGACTGCCCATCGCGGCCAGCAACACGCGGTCGCGCGTGGCAATGTCCTGCGGCAGATCGCTGGCCAGAAAGAATGGTCCGCGCGACGTGCCACCCCGCATCAGGGTGCAGGAAATGGCGCGCAGATCGGATTCTCGGCAGGGCGTCATGGCGTGGTGCAAGGTCGTTCAGTGCTCGCAAGTATCAGCGTCCGCTACAAATCCTTGGTTGCGATGTCGCGGGACAATTGTTCTAATCTGCTTATCGCGGGGACAAGAACAGAACGAGAAAGAGAACGACATGGAGACAGTCAGCCTGCATCACCTTCACGTCTTTGCCGGTGTGGCGGCGGCCGGCGGCGTGCGCCGCTCGTCTGAAACGCTGCATCGGGCATCGTCCGCCATCGCGCGTTCGGTGGCGGCGCTGGAGCAGACGCTTGGCGTGGCGCTGTTCGAGCGCAAGGGGCGCGGCATGTTGCTGACGCGCGCCGGAGAGATCGTGCTGGAGCGGGCGCGCCATATCGAGGCGGCGTTGCGCGAGGTGCGCGAGGAAGCCGTGCGGCTGCGCACGCGGCCCGGTGTCACGGTGGCGAGTCTGGAAGCCCTGCACAACGAACGTCGGCTCGAAGTGGCGGCGTTGCTGGCCGAAGTCCATCACATGCCCAGCGTTGCCGCGTCGATTGGCGTCTCGCAATCGGCCGTCAGTCAGGCGATATCGCGTCTTGAAGATGCACTGGGCCAGCCCATCTTCACGCGCACGGCGCGCGGCATGGTCCCGACCGACGTGGGGAGCCGTTGGGTGGTGCGCTTCGAGCGTGCGCTGGCGGATCTGCGTCACATTCGCGCCGATATCGCCGCGTTGCAGGGGGTGCTCGTAGGCGCTGTCACTATCGGCGCGTTGCCGCTGGGCCGTACGTTGCTGCTGCCGATGGCGATTGCCGATGTACATAGTCGCCACCCGCGCCTGTCCTTCGAGACCCTGGAAAGTCCCTATGAGGAACTGACAGCGGGCCTGCTCAGTGGACGTATCGATTTCATTCTCGGCGCACTACGTCCGCATCCTTCACAGGGGCTTGCCACGGAAGTGCTGTTTGCCGACCGCATCGCGCTGATCGCGCGCGCATCGCATCCACTGGCCGGAAGGAAGCGGCTCAAACTGGAACACCTGGCGCCCTATCCATGGGTGTTGTCGCGTGCCGCATCACCATCGCGGCAGGCACTCGATGGCGTGTTCGCCTCACGCGGGCTTGCGCTGCCGCAGCCGCTGGTGGAAACCGGCGATCTGGCGCTGGTACGCGGTCTATTGCTGCAGGGCGATATGGTGACCGCGCTGTCCGCACACCAGTTGCGTCACGAGATCGACGCAGGATGGCTGCGCGAGCTGGATCTGCCTCTGCGCGACACCACGCGCAGCATCGGTATCACCACGCGCGCCGGTGCACGGCTGTCGCCGGGTGCCGATGCCCTGATCGCCGCGCTGCGACAGGCGAGCCAATCCATGGAAACCCCAACCGATAAGTAAAAGGCAACGCAGCGCGCCCCACAAAGCAATACTGCGAATCCTGCCAAAACGTAGACTGCCGTTGCCATGTGCAAGGGGGTGCATGGCCGGCCGCGCTCGCGGCGATTAGAGATTTGATAACGAGAATCCGCTGCGTACGGCGCGGCGGAACGCCAGGAGACGGCACGATGACAACCCAACGGCTCGATATTCGAGAGCATATCAACGAACGAAAGATGTCCGGCTACCAGTGGCTGCTGCTGGTGCTGTGCTTTTTGATTGTGGCCACCGATGGCATCGACGTGGCGATCATGGGCTTTCTGGCACCGGACATCACCCGCGAATGGGGGATCTCGAAAGCGGCCTTCGGTCTGGTGATGAGCGCGGCACCGCTCGGTCTCGCAGCCGGTGCGCTGATGGTGGGACCGCTGTCCGACCGCTTTGGCCGCAAGAAGCTGCTGCTGGTATCGATCTTCCTGTTCGGCCTGTTCAACCTGCTGTGTGCTTTCGCGGATAGCGTGGCCACGCTGTCGCTGCTGCGCTTTCTGACGGGCCTGGGCCTGGGTGCTGCCATGCCCAGCACCACGACGCTGCTGTCCGAGTATGTGCCCGAGCGTTCGCGCAGCATGTTGCTGGCCACGATGTTCACGGGTTTCAACCTCGGTTCGGCACTGGTGGGTTTTGGTGCCGCCGCGATTCTTCCGCATCATGGCTGGCGCGCAGTGCTGATCGTCGGCGGTGCGATTCCGCTGATCTGCCTGCCGTTCTACATGCTGCTGATTCCGGAGTCGGTGCGTTACATGGTGGTGCGCAACGCGTCGCCGGATCGTATCGCCCGCACGCTGCGTCGCGTAGTGGGCAGCAATATTGCCGATGGCACCACGTTCACGCTCAGCGAGCCGCCGGTGTCTGGCAAGCAGCCGGTGCGCACGCTGCTGTCGTCGGGCTTCCGCAGCATGACGCTGGCGTTGTGGGCCACGTATTTCATGGGCCTGCTGGTGATCTACCTGCTGAGTGGATGGCTGCCCACGCTGATCAAGGATGCCGGCCTGCCGATCGAGCGCGCGGCCAATCTCACGGCGTTGTTCCAGTTGGGCGGCACCGTTGGTGCGCTCGTGGTGGGTTACTGCATGGACCGCTTCGCACCGAACCGCGTGATCGGCGTATCGTATGTGATGGGGGCGGTGTTTATCCTGCTGCTGGCATCGGGCAGCGTCACATCGTCGATGTTCGCCGCATACGTGCTGCTGGCGGGCTTCTGCATGAGCGGTGCGCAAACCGGTCTCAACGCCTTCGCACCGCAGTGCTATCCCACGCCGGTGCGCGCCACGGGTGTGAGCTGGATGCTCGGCATCGGTCGCTTTGGCAGCATTACCGGTTCGATGGCAGGCGGCGTGCTGTTGTCGATGGGATGGACGTTCAGTGCCGTGATTGCCGTGCTGGCCATTCCCGCCACGCTCGCAGCCATTTCCATTGTTTCGACCCGGAAGGCACAACCGCATCCGGTCACGGCTTGAAGTTGTTACGGTAGAAAAGACATGGCAAGGATTATCGGCGCGATCGCGTCATCCCATACGCCCACCATCGGCTTCGCGCTCGATGCGGGCAAGCAGCAGGACCCCGCGTGGGCGCCGATTTTCGCGGCCTATGCGCCAGTCAGCGAATGGCTGGCGCAGAAGCAGCCCGACGTGTTGCTGGTGATCTACAACGATCACGTCACGTCGTTCTTCTTCGATCACTACTCGGCGTTTGCACTGGGCATCGGCGAACAATATGAAGCGGCTGACGAAGGCGGCGGCCCACGTGCGTTGCCGCCTGCGCGCGGACACGTTGCGCTGGCGCGGCACGTGGGCGCATCGCTCGTGGCCGACGAGTTCGACATGTCGTTCTTCCAGGACAAGGCGCTCGATCACGGATGCTTCTCGCCGATGTCGGTGATGCTGCCGCACGATGGCGAATGGCCGGTCAAGATCCTGCCGCTGCAAGTCGGCGTGCTGCAATTCCCGGCACCCACGGCGCGACGCTGCTTCAAGCTCGGCCAGGCCATCCGCCGTGCGGTAGAGAGCTTCCCCGAGGATATCAAGGTGGCCGTGGTGGCAACGGGTGGCTTGTCGCACCAGGTGCATGGCGAGCGCGCGGGCTTCAACAACACCGCGTGGGATCACGAGTTTCTCGACCGCTTCGAGCGCGAGCCCGAGACGCTGCTCGACATCACGCATGCCGAGTTTGCCAAGCGCGGTGGTTTCGAGAGCGCCGAGGTCGTGATGTGGATGGTGATGCGCGGAGCGATGGGTCAACACGTGCGGTGCTTGCATCGCGACTACTACCTGCCGTCGATGACGGGCATCGCGGTGGCGGTGTACGAGGATGCCGAGACGGAAAGCGATGCAGCGATTGCCGATCGCGCGGCAATCCAGCGCGAACGTATCGGTCATCAATTGAAGGGTATCGAGGCGCTCGAAGGCACGTACCCGTTCACGCTGGAGACCAGCGTGCGCGCGTATCGGATCAATCGCTATCTGCATCAACTGATCGATCCCGAATTCCGCGAGCGCTTCCGCAATGATCCCGTTGCCACGTATGAGGAAGCCAAGCTGAACGATGAGGAACGCGATCTCATCACGCGGCGCGACTGGCGCGGCATGATTCATTACGGCGTCATCTTCTTCCTGCTGGAGAAGCTCGGTGCCGTCAGCGGTGTGTCGAACCTGCACATCTATGCGGCCATGCGCGGACAGTCGCTGGAAGATTTCCAGAAGACGCGTAACGCACCCGGTGCGCTGTATTCGGTGGCGGGTGGGCAGGTGAGCAGCAGCTTCTCGCAAGGAAAGACCTGAAGGCTTCTTGTGACGAGATGACACGCAGGTCACTTGAAGTTCAGGAAAACGGCGCCATATACGGCGCTGTTTTCTTTTCTACTCTGCACTCGCCCCCGCATGTACACGAAAGGCACTTCCGTCGAACTTCAGTTTTCTCCGCAACGCCTGAACGATGGCGCTGGCGATCCGTATTGGGTCGATCTCTCGCTGGAGGAAGCCCAGGCCCTGCTGGAGCGCCTGCAAAGCCATCTGGCCCGCGCCACCGAAGGCACCGCCGCACCGCTCGTCTTCAGCCTCGAAGATCCGGCCGGCGACAAGGCCGCGAGCAGCGCAGGTAACACTGCGCAAAGCGAAGCGCCCGCCGTCGAGACCGAATTCAAGCAGTGGGTGTGCATCATCTGCGGCTGGGTCTACGACGAAGCGGCGGGCTGGCCCGAGGATGGCATCGCACCCGGCACGCGCTGGGAAGACATCCCCAACGACTGGCGCTGCCCGGAGTGCGATGTCGGCAAGGAAGACTTCGCGATGGTGGAGTTCTGAGCGCTTAAGCGTCTTTCTTCAATCGATAAGCCAGTTGTGGCCGCGTGATGCCGAGCATGCGCGCGGCCGACGACAGGTTGCCGCGCGTGGTTGTCATGGCAAGTTGCATCAGCTTTGCCTCGATCTGCGGCAACGATAGTCCCTGGTTCAGCAGTCGCTCGATCTGCGCATCGGTATCTTCTCCGGCATCCGGGCAGTCTGCGCCGGCCTGCTGGCTCGCGAACAGGTGTGGCACATCGATCATGCCCGTGGGCGACGCCAGCAGCACGCCACGCTCGATCATGTTTTCGAGTTCGCGGATATTGCCGGGCCACGGATATTGCGTGAGCGCGTCGCGTGCGCGGCCCGTCAGGCCGCGCACCTGCTTCTGATAGCGCGCGTTGAAACGCGTGATGAACGCCTGTGCCAGTTCCGGAATATCGTCCTTGCGCTCGCGTAATGCGGGGATCGACACGGGATACGTACTGATCCGATAGAACAGGTCTGCGCGAAACTGCCCCAGCTTGATCGCCTGTGCCAGGTTCACGTTGGTCGCAGCAATCAGCCGTACGTTGACCTTGCGTGCTTCCACACCGCCCAGTCGTTCCACCTCGTTGTTTTGCAACACGCGCAGCAGTTTGACCTGCGCGGCGAGTGGCAGGTCGCCGATCTCATCGAGAAAGAGCGTGCCGCCATGCGCGCGCTCGAAGCGTCCCGGACGCGATTGCTGCGCACCGGTGTAGGCGCCTTTCTCCACGCCAAACAGTTCGGATTCGATCAGTTCATGCGGAATCGCCGCGCAGTTCACTGCAATGAACGGCTGCTCGCGACGCGGGCCGTTGTCATGCAGCCAGCGCGCAAACATCTCCTTGCCCGCACCGGTTTCGCCAGTCAACAGCACGGTGATGTGGCTGTCGGCGGCGGCGGACAATAGCGCGAATGCCTCGCGGAATGCAGGCGACTGGCCAATCAGATTGCCCTGGTTGGCACCGCACAGCGTTTCGCGCAACGTGCTGACTTCTTGTTGCAGCGAGAGCAGATCGCTGATGACGGAATCGGGTTCGAAGTATTTCAGATACTCGGCATCGTCCCATGCCTCGGCGGGCTTGCCGACAATGCGGCACTGTTCATCGCCACGCCGTGCGCACTCGGTTTCCTTGTAGATGACCAGCCGATCCATGAAGGTGCTCGAATAGCCCGATGCATAGCCAAGCTGCACCCAGCAGCCAGCTTCTTCGCGGCTGAGTTCTTCATTGAACGGCGCTTCGCCTTCCCACGAATCCTTCCAGAGAAACTCGCCGTAGAAGTGGCCGGTGTCGCGGTCCACTTCCAGCCGCACCGGTTCCACGCGCGTGACGCCTTCGAGCATATGCAGTTGCGGACCCCACAGGAATGCCTCGTGCGGGGAACTGGCGAGTTCTTCCTTGCGTTCGCGCTTGACCATCTCGGCGTCGCGCATGCCTTGCGCATAGCCCATGCGGATCAGCAGACCCTTGCCGCGTTCCAGGCCAAGGGTGTCCAGAATCTCGCGGCGCAGATAGCTCAGCGCTTCCGTATGCATCAGCACCATGCGCGATTCGCCCAGGCGGATCTGCGCGGCCTTGGCATCGATCGTCAGAAGCGATGCGAGGTCGAAAAGATCCGGTCCCGAGGACGGCGCTTCAGAGGGTTCTTGCAGGGGTTGTTCGGGCAGCTTGGGGGGCGTTGTCATCCTCTCACTCCGGAGTTCATGCGGACGTTTTCTGGCGAAACGCCTCGGTTTTCCGCAAGCCTAGCATGCGCCTTTCTATCGCCGCATAGGGGCAAATGCGACTCCTCGCATCAATGCTGCGGCGCAGCGAATGCCGATTTGATCATTTGATGAAATCGGCCCTGATCACCTCATCAAATGATCAAGCAGCCTTGCGCTCCGGCATCGCAAGGAATCGGCCGCAAAGCCTTGTGCCACAACGCTTCTCGTCAGCTGGCACGCCGCTCGCTATAGGTCCTGCACAAGACTTCAAAAAAAATGCGCCGCCAAACGGCGCGTGCAACGCAACCGGAGCGAGACATGCCCCTTTCCCTCAAGGACCAGCGCTATGTGCGTGTGGTCGAGCGCGACGAACGCTGGGTCGAATTCGAGTTTTCGATTGGTGACCCGGCCATCTTCGTGGAGCTGGTGATGCCGCCCGCGCACTTCCAGCAGTTCTGCGTCGATCAGTCTGCGCAAACACTGCCCGCCCCGTCAGATCGTATTTGAAGCCCACAAGAACACCAGGAGACAGCCATGCAAATCGATATCCGGACCGACAGCAGCGTCAGTCCGATCCGGCAAACCTTCGCCCATATTGCGCGGCGACTCGGTGCTGACAAGCCAGCCACGCGCTATCAAGAGGCCATGTTCGACCTGCAGCCGGTGACGAGCTTTCACTATCGTCCGCTCTGGCAACCACAGTACGAACTCTACGATGCACGCCGCACCCGCGTGGTCATGCAGGACTGGTACGCGCTGAAGGACCCCCGGCAGTACTTCTACGGTGCCTACGTCAACGCCCGCGCCCGTCAGCAGGATGCGATGGAGAAGAACTTCGAGTTCGTCGAGAAGCGCGGACTGCTGGGCGCGCTACCTGCGGACGTGCGAGACGTGCTGATTACCGGTGTGGTGCCGCTGCGCCATCTGGAGTGGGCGGCGAACATGAACAACGCTGCGATTACCGCGTACGGCTTTGGCTCGGCCATCACGCAGGCGGCGATGTTCCATACGATGGATCGCCTCGGCATCGCGCAGTATCTGACGCGCCTGGGACTGGTGATCGGCGACAAGGAGGCCGTGGAGCAGGCCAAGACGGCCTGGATGGAAGACATGACGTGGCAGCCGCTGCGCCACGCCTCGGAAGACCTGCTCGTGCGCGATGACTGGTTCGAACTGCATGTGGCGCAGAACCTTGTACTTGATGGTCTCGTTTATCCACTCGTGTACCAGCAGTTCGATCGCTACCGCTCGGCCACCAACCCGGCCTTCTCGCTGGTGACGGATTTCATGGCGGTCTGGTATGCGGAGTCCACACGCTGGGTGGACGCCACGGTCAAGACGGCCGCGCAGGAAAGCCCGGAGAACGCTGCCGTCATCGCAGGGTTCGCGTTCGAATGGCTCGATCGATTCACGCACGCGCTGCGGCCCTTGTCGTTGCGGTTGTTCGGCTCGGATGGCGAGGCCGAACTGGCGAGCGCCGTCGATGCGCTGAACAAGCGACTGTCCGGCCTCGGCCTGACCCGCCAGTCCGAATCGGGAGACCACCATGAGTAACGCACCCGTGTTCATCGCCCTGCAAGCCACCGAGGACATGCGCGCCGTGATCGACGCCATCGTAGAGGACAACCCGCACGCCACGGTGCATCGCTACCCCGCCATGGTGAAGATCGACGCCCCGGGTCGACTGTCCATCCATCGCGCCAGCGTGGAAGAACGCATTGGCCGCGCGTGGGATCTGCAGGAACTGCAACTCGGCCTGATCTCGCTGGCCGGCAATATCGACGAAACCGAAGACGCATTCGTGCTCGCGTGGCACTGAGCGCGCACTGCGCAGGAGACAGACCATGACCACCACTACCGCCACCGCAGCGGCCGCACGGGCAGCCGTCAAGCCGAAGCTGTCGATCCGCGAGAAATACGCGATCCTGACGCGCGACCTGGGATGGGACACCACCTACCAGCCGATGGACCGCGTGTTCCCGCACGACAAGTTCGAAGGCATCGTGATTCACGACTGGGACGGCTGGGAAGACCCGTTCCGCCTGACCATGGATTCGTACTGGAAATTCCAGTCCGAGAAGGAACGCAAGCTCTACGCGATCATCGACGCCTTCCAGCAGAACAACGGCCAGCTCAATGTCAGCGATGCCCGCTACGTCAATGCGCTGAAGCTGTTCCTGACGGGCGTGTCGCCGCTCGAATATGCGGCGCATCGCGGCTTCGCCATGACGGGCCGCAGCCTGCGCGGCGTGGGTGCGCGCGTGGCCTGCCAGATGCAATCGATCGACGAACTGCGCCACTGCCAGACGCAGATCCACACCATCAGCCACTACAACAAGTTCTTCAACGGGTTCTCCGATTGGCGCCATCTGCATGACCGCCTCTGGTATCTGTCGGTGCCGAAGTCGTACTTCGAGGATGCCATGACGGCGGGGCCGTTCGAGTTCATCACGGCCATCTCGTTCTCGTTCGAATACGTGCTGACCAACCTGCTGTTCATGCCGTTCATGTCGGGCGCCGCGTACAACGGCGACATGGCCACGGTGACGTTCGGCTTCTCGGCGCAATCCGATGAATCGCGGCACATGACGCTGGGCTTGGAGGTGGTCAAGTTCATGCTGGAGCAGGACCCTGCCAACTTGCCGATCATCCAGAAGTGGATCGACAAGTGGTTCTGGCGCGGCTATCGGCTGTTGACGCTGGTGGCGATGATGATGGACTACATGTGTCCGAAGCGCGTGATGAGCTGGAAGGAAGCCTGGGAGATCTACTTCGAGCAGAACGGTGGCGCGCTGTTCACCGACCTGGCGCGCTATGGCATCCGCATGCCGAAGTATCACGAGCAGGCCGCCAAGGAGAAGGATCACCTCTCGCATATCGCGTGGTCGATCTTCTACAACTTCAACCATGCAGCGGCGATTCATACGTGGGTGCCCGAGCCCAATGAAATGGACTGGCTCGCGCAGAAGTACCCGGACAGTTTCGACGAACACTATCGGCCGCGCTTCGACTACTGGAAGCAGCAACAGGAAGCTGGCAAGCGCTGGACCAATCCGGGTCTGCCGATGCTGTGCCAGATCTGCCAGATTCCGATGGCCTTTACCGAGCCCGACGATCCGACGCAGATCTGCTATCGCGAGGCCGAGCACAACGGCGATCACTACCACTTCTGTTCGGATGGCTGCCGCGACATCTTCGTGGATGAACCGGAGAAGTATGTGCAGGCGTGGTTGCCGGTGCACCAGATCTTCCAGGGCAACTGCGGCGGCGCCACGCTGCCCGAGGTACTGGACTGGTATCACTTGAAGCCGGAAGACCGCGGCGACTATGCGGATTCGCCTGACCGGGCGAACTGGCAGCGCTGGACGGGCCACGAATAAGCCCGCACGCACGCACGCTCGACAAGACAACGGAGACACATCATGCCAGTCATTGCATTAGCGCCCGGCTACACGGGTGAGGTCCGCGATCGCGTGGAGAATTTTGGAGGCAACCAGCTTGTGTACTTCGGCTGGGATCAGCATCGCCTGTTCTGCAGTCCTTTCACACTGCCGTTGCCGCCTGACATGCCGTTCAGCGCGCTCGTCGATAACGTGATCGTGCCGCTGCTGGGTGCACATCCCGAAGGCGCTGTCATCGATTGGACATCAGTCCAGTGGTTGCGCGGCAACACGCCGTTCACGCCGGATGCGCAAGCCAGCCTGATCGACAACGGCCTGGGCCACAAGTCATTGCTGCGGCTGCGCACGCCGGAATTGCGCGGCATCGCCGGCTCCTGCAACTGAAGCGAGGGAGAGATTGTCATGAGCTATCAACTGACCATCGAACCGCTGGGCCAGACCATCGATGTGGCCGAGGGCCAGACGGTCCTCGACGCCTGCCTGCGTGCCGGTGTCTGGCTGCCTCATGCCTGCGGTCACGGCCTGTGCGGCACCTGCAAGGTCCAGACGCTCGACGGCGAGATCGAACACGGCGAAGCGTCGCCGTTCGCGCTGATGGACTTCGAGCGCGAGGAAGCCAAGTGCCTGGCCTGCTGCGCCACGTTGCTGTCCGACATGACCATCGAAGCGGACATCGAGCCCGATCCCGATCACGCGTGTTTGCCGCTGCTGGACTTCACGGCGGAAGTCACGCGCATCGAATCGCTGACGCCCACCATCAAGGGTGTGTTCCTGCGTATCGAAGGTGGCGAGGCCATGTGTTTCCAGCCCGGGCAGTACGTCAATGTCTGGATCGGCAAGGAAGCGGCACCGCGTGCGTTTTCGATTGCGTCGGCGCCTTCGTCCGACGAGATCGAACTAAATATCCGACTCGTACCCGGTGGCAGTGCCACCACCTACATCCACGAGCAATTGAAGGTTGGCGAGCGGCTGCAGTTGTCCGGGCCGCTGGGACGCTTCTTCGTGCGCAAGAGCGATCCGCGTCCGCTGGTGTTCATGGCCGGCGGATCGGGACTGTCGAGTCCGCGCTCGATGGTGCTGGACTTGCTCGAATCCGGCGATACGCGACAGATCGTACTGGTACAGGGCGCGCGTACCGTCGATGAACTGTATTACTGCGCGGAGTTCGCGGCGCTGGCAGAGCAGCACGACAACTTCACGTATGTACCGGTGTTGTCCGCCGAACCACAGGCCAGCACGTGGGCCGGCGAGCGTGGCTACGTGCATGACGTGGCGTCGAGCCATTTCGGCCACGACTTTCGCGGCTGGCGTGCCTACCTGTGCGGGCCGCCGCCGATGATCGAAGCCTGCATCGCCAAGCTCATGCAAGGCAGGCTGTTCGAGAAAGACATCTTCACCGAGAAGTTCCTGTCGGCCGCCGATGCCAGCCAGGCCACACGCAGTCCGCTGTTCCGTTCGCTGTAACAACGAAGACCACCCCACGAAGGAGACAACCATGGACAAGATTCAGATCGACGCGGTGCTCAACCACATCGAGGAGACCACCGGCCAGCATGCCAATCCGCGCATCGCCGCGATCGTGCACCGGATGGTGCGCGACCTGTTCTACATGATCGAAGACCTCGATGTGCAGCCCGAGGAATTCTGGTCGGGACTCAACTTCCTGGCCGAGGCGGGACGGGGTGGCGAACTGGGACTGATTGCGCCGGGACTCGGCTTCGACCATTTCCTCGATCTGCGCATGGACGAGGCCGAGGCAAAGGTGGGTATCGCGGGTGGCACGCCGCGCACCATCGAAGGGCCGCTCTATGTCGCAGGCGCACCCGTGGCCCAGGGCGCGGCGCGCCTGGACGACGGCACCGATGAAGGGGAACTGCTGTTCATGGAAGGACAGGTCAGGGACGCCAACGGCAACGCGCTGCCGGGTGCCGTGGTGGAGGTGTGGCACGCCAACTCGCTCGGCAACTACTCGCACTTCGATCCCACGCAAAGCGCATTCAACCTGCGCCGCAGCATCGTGACCGATGAGCAAGGACGCTATCGCTTCCGCAGCATCATGCCGGTGGGCTACAGCGTGCCGCCCAATGGCACGACGGATCGGCTGCTCAAGCAACTGGATCGGCATGGCACCCGCCCGGCGCACATCCACTTCTTTGTTTCCGCAAAGGGACACCGCAAGCTTACTACGCAAATCAATATCGATGGCGATCCGTTCCTGTGGGACGACTTTGCTTTCGCCACACGCGAGGGGCTGGTGCCAGCAGTGACGCGCGTGGACGATCAGGCTGCGATGCAGGCGGCCGGCGCTGACCGGCCGTTCGCGAAGATCAGTTTCGACTTCACGCTCCATGCAGACAGTGCGGGGGCACCGCAGGCGGAAGTGGCAAGGCAGCGGTCGGTGGCAACGGCCTAGGTTGCGACAGCCTAGGCGTCGACGATTACCTCGAAGCCGCCGAAGATCATGCGTTGTCCGTCGAAAGGCATCGGCTCCATGATCTCCTTGAAGCGCGCGTCCTGCATGACGGCTGCCATGCCGGCGTCGCGCTTCGCCTTGTCCGCCCACCAGATCCACGAGAACACCACGGTCTCGTCGTCCTTGCGTTTGACGGCCATCGGGAACGATGTGACCTTGCCTTCCGGCACATCGTCTCCCCAGCATTCCACCACCTTCAGCGCGCCGTGTTCCTTGAATAGCACGGCGCTCTTTTCCGCCACGTCGCGATAGGTTTCTCGTTTGTCCGTGGGCACAGCCAGCAAGAATCCGTCGATATATGCCATGGGTAGACTCCTTGATCGATGATCGATTTGGATGGGCAGGGTCTTCGAGAATAGTCCATGGAAAAGCCGTGCGACGGATACGGCATGCATCGCATTGCCGGACGCGGGGCTATCGATCCTCGGCCGGAATGTCGCGCAACGATGCCGCAAACGATGCGTGCACTGCAGCATCCACAGGCCGATGCTTGACCGTCGATGACGGCGGGTATTTGCCCACGGTGTTGCCGTTCTTCCAGTCACGGGCAGGACGCACAGGGCGCGGTGCAAAGCCGCCGCCGCAGTTCGGGCAGACGTTGCCCAGGACATTGTCCACACAATCCGCGCAGAACGTGCACTCGAAGCTGCAGATGCGGGCCTGAGTGGAGGCCGGCGGCAGGGCAGTGTTGCAGTTCTCACACGTCGGGCGCAGTTCGAGCATGGTCTCTCCTTCCTGGGAATCGGTTCGTGCCATCATAGCCGCCTTCTCTCACAGCAAGCGACTGGTTCCCATGACGACCCACGACGACCGCGACGAATCCGCCAACAGCCCCCTCAGGGCCGCCTTCCTGCGCCATGAGGAAAGCCTGGCACCTGGCGGACATCCGCCCGGCGAGCACGATACGGCGGTCTATCAGACGTTGCTGGAATCGACCAAGGCCATTCCGTGGAAGATCGACTGGGCGACGATGGAGTTTGCCTATATCGGTCCGCAGATCGAGAAACTGCTGGGATGGGCACCTTCGACATGGAAGACGGTCAATGACTGGGCAGACCGGATGCATGCCGATGACCGCGAAGCCGTGGTGAACTTTTGCGTGTCGCAATCGCAGGCGGGCACCGACCATGAAGCCGATTACCGCGCGCTGACGGCAGACGGTGGCTATGTGTGGCTGCGCGATGTGGTGCACGTGGTGCGCAAGCCGAATGGCGAGGTGGAGTCGCTGATCGGCTTCATGTTCGATATCAGCGAACGCAAGCGTACCGAAGAGAAGCTCGCGCAACTGCAGCAGGAACTGGAGCGGCTGTCGTTCACCGATGGCCTGACGGGCGTGGGCAATCGCCGCATGTTCGATGTCACGCTCGCCAACCAGTGGCAGGCGGCGGAACAGGCCGGCACACCGCTCTCGCTGATCATCACGGACATCGACTTCTTCAAGTCATTCAACGATTACTACGGCCACGTGCAAGGCGACGAATGCCTGAAGCGCGTGGCTGCCGTACTGCGCGAGGCCGTGGGCAGCGACCACTTCCTTGGCCGCTTCGGTGGCGAGGAATTTGCGATGGTGCTGGCCGATACCGATGCCGATACCGCCGTGAAAATTGCCGAGCGCTGCCGCGAATTGCTGGCCGATGCCGCGATTCCCCACTTGCGCTCGCCTTACGAGCAACGCCTCACGGCCAGCTTCGGCGTGGGAACGATCGTACCCGGTGACCGCACCGATGCCACCGCATTCGTGAACCTGATCGATGCGCAGCTCTACCACGCCAAAGACAACGGCCGGAACCGCATCGCCGCCGTGGATCGCGCGGGCATGCAGGGCGATTCGTTCAAGGTGCATTCGCGTTGAACGCCGCCGCGCCAGCGCCTACGGCGCGGCTCTGCCTGCGGGCATGGCGCGAAGCGGACCGCGTGCCCTTTCGCGCCATCAACGCAGACCCGCGCGTGATGGCATGCTTTCCTTCCACACTCGACGACGCACAGAGCGATGCGCTGTTCGACCGCATCGTTGCGCACCATGCGCAGCACGGGTTCGGACTCTGGGCGCTGGAGTTGAAGACCACATCCAGATTCATCGGCTTCACCGGCCTGGCGGTGCCGCAATGGCATCCGCCGTTCGGCCCGTGCGTGGAAATTGGCTGGCGACTCGCGCATGATCACTGGGGACACGGTTACGCTACCGAGGCCGCACGCGCCGCACTCGATTTCGGTTTCCAGGTCGTCGGCCTGAAAGAGATCGTGTCGTTCACCGCCGCCGTCAATCAACGCTCCGAGCACGTCATGCAGCGGCTCGGCATGCGGCATGACGTGGATGGCGATTTTGACCATCCGGCATTACCCGCTGGACATCGGTTGGCGCGACATGTGTTGTACAGAATGTGCGCGCCGCTCCCCTCCGATTGACCATTGCCATCATTTCGCGTGATCTATCCCACGCATCCCGCACGACTGTTGCAAATCCCATCAAAACGCCCGTCTGAATGCCGATAAACAGGCTGCCGCGAAGTGTCCATGTCGCGTAATGTCTTCGTTACACCAGTGCATCCAGGCCAGCGGGAGCGTTTTTGAATGGCTACAAGTTGCCACACGATATGAATGATCGGAGACCGAAGCACGCGCCGTCCATCCGCGCGGCATTCGACGACGTGCTCTGGCAGTTCCCACAACCTCTGCTGCTCAAGGATCGGCAGGGCAGGTGGGTGTTCGTCAACGAAGCGCTGTGCACGTTGATGCAGCGTCCAGCCGAGGAACTGCTGGGTCATGCCGATGCGCAATTGCTGGACGCATCGCGCGCCGAGCGCTATCGCGCCGTCGATCTGGAGGTGTTTGCGACGGGCGTCGGCCATGAAAGCACGGAGACGGTGCAGGGGCCCGACGGTGCGCCTCGGGTGTTGCGCACCCGCAAGCGTCTGGTGACCATGCCCGATGCGCGAGAACCACTGTTGCTGGTGTGGGTCACGGACATCACGGCATCGCAGAAGCTCGCGCAGGCACTGCGCGAAAGCGAGGAGCACTACCGGTGGGCCGTCGCGCTGAATCCGCAGATTCCATGGACCGCCGATGCAAGCGGGCAGGTAACCGAAGCCCCGCCGCGCTGGACGGAACTGACAGGCATGCCTGCCGAAGAGGCGCTGGGCGAGGGATGGGGGCGTTGTGTGCACCCCGATGACCTGCCAAGCGTGGTGGAAACATGGGTCCACGCGCTGCAGAGCCGCGAGAATTTCGATCGCGAGTATCGGGTCAGGATGGCCGATGGCAGCTATCGATGGTTTCGCGCGCGGGCAGCCCCTCGTCTGGATGCGAATGGCGCCGTGGTGCTCTGGTACGGCACGCTGGAGGATGTGGACGACCGCAAGCGCGCCAATATGGCGCTGGCCGAGCGGCGACGCGATACCGAGGCACTGGCCGCGCGTCTCTCCGCCGTACTGGAAAGCACCACCGATGCCGTGGTGCAACTCGATCATGCGTGGCGCCTGACGTATTTCAACGGCAAGGCGGGGCGGGCGATGGCGGGACGCGATCCGGCGCTGGGTCGCTCGGTGTGGGACATCTTTCCCGAGGAACGGCACGGTGTGTTCGCGCAGCAATACGCGCGCGCCGTGCAGACGCAGCGGCCGGTGGTGTTCGAGCATTACTTGCAACCACTGGAGGCGTGGTACGAGGTGCATGTGTATCCCACTGCGGAAGGGCTGTCGGTCTTCCTGCGCGATATCTCTGCACGCAAGCTTGCCGAGCAGCAGTTGATCGCCAATCAGGCGGCGCTCACGCACATGGCGCGCCATGATCCGCTGACCGGTATCGCCAACCGTCTGCTGTGGCGCGAACGGATCGGACAGACGATCGCCACGAGTTGTCCGGCCAGATGTTCCGCGCTGCTGTATATCGATCTCGATGGATTCAAGGGCGTGAACGATGCCTTCGGGCACTACGTGGGCGATATCGTGCTGCAACAGGTGGCGAAGCGATTGCTCGACTGCGTGGCGGAACCCGATGCCGTGGCGCGCATCGGTGGCGACGAGTTCGTGGTGATCCAGGAACAGGTTGCGGACCGGCAAGCTGTGGAACATCTCGCCCGGCATCTCATCTGCCAGTTGTCGCTACCGTTCCGGCTCAATGGCGAGCCTGTGACGCTGGGTGGCTGCATCGGCATCGCGATGATTCCGACCGATGGCGCCAACGCCGACGATCTGCTGCAAGCGGCCGACATGGCGCTCTATCAGGCCAAGGCCGAAGGGCCGGGCACATGCCGCTTCTTCTCGGCAGACGAAGGCGACCGCACGAAGGTGCGGCTCGAACGCAAACGCGCGCTGCATCACGCGCTGGCCGCCGGGCAATTCGAGTTGCACTACCAGCCGATCTACGACTTGCGCTCGGGACACCTGCGCAGCTTCGAAGCCCTGGTGCGATGGCGTCATCCGCTGCATGGACTGGTGTCACCCGCCGAGTTCGTTCCGCTCGCAGAAGAGACCGGACTGATCGTGCCCATTGGCGAATGGGTGCTGAGCGAAGCATGCCGGCAACTGGCGCGCTGGCCGTCGGGCATCTGCGTGGGCGTGAACCTGTCGCCGCTGCAGTTCCGGGGCCGGGCGCTCGTGGCTGCCGTGCGACGTGCGGTGGAGGAGGCTGGCGTACAGATGTCGCGCCTCGAACTGGAGATCACGGAGTCCGTCCTGCTGCGCAACGATCGCGTCAACCTGGAAATGTTGCGCGAGTTGCGCGGCATGGGCGTGCGCATCGCCATGGACGATTTCGGCACCGGCTATTCGTCGCTGAGTTACCTGCGCAGCTTCCCCTTCGACAAGATCAAACTCGACCGCTCCTTCGTATCGGACCTCGCCACCAGCAACGAATCGCGCGCGATCCTGCACGCGGTGCGCAGCCTCGGCGCAGCGTTCCGCGTGCGCACGACAGCAGAAGGTATCGAGACCCCGGAACAACTGGCGGTGGTGCGCGAGGAGGGTTACGACGAGGGGCAGGGATATTTGCTGGGCCGACCTGTCCCCGAGGAAGAGGCGCTAAAGCTGGCACGCGGCGGCGAGGTGCCGGCAGCCATGGAGGCGTGGTTTCGGGCGACGGTGGGGTAAAGCGTCTTACGTGTCGTATCGCGATCGGTTTTCTCCCCTCTCCCACGAAGTGGGAGAGGGGCGGGGGTGAGGGCAGGGGATTCAAATTGAGACAGGTCGCGGATTGATGCGCCCGCCCTCTCCCCCAACCCCTCTCCCGCACGCGGGGAGAGGGGAGACACCATCACGGCAACACCGGATTCGCCACGGCGCGTGCCACGATGGCATCGGCATCCCGTTGCAGAAGGAAGCGCTGTGCGACGAGGTCGTTTGCCGCGGCCGTGACAGCGGCGACATA
Source organism: Cupriavidus sp. SW-Y-13 (assembly GCF_009793345.1). Taxonomy (NCBI): domain Bacteria; kingdom Pseudomonadati; phylum Pseudomonadota; class Betaproteobacteria; order Burkholderiales; family Burkholderiaceae; genus Cupriavidus; species Cupriavidus sp. SW-Y-13. The sequence continues at coordinate 1,969,308 of NZ_WHLX01000002.1, read as the reverse complement.
GCCGGCCTGGTTCGTATAGAGCGATTCGAGCGATGGGCGGTCATCCCCTGCCGCGATGCGGTCGGCTTCTGTCTTGTGGAAGGGGATGAACGCGCCGGTCAGGTTCGACAGGTCGGTGATGCCCGGCGTGGCAACGTAGTTGAACTCGATGCTGGTGCCGACCGGTGCGCGCGCTTCCGCCGAGCGGATGCCTGCGCGTGGGATGCCCGTGGTGGCGTCCACCTGCGGCACCAGGATCGCGTAGTCGCGGTTCAGGTTCGCGGGTGGCAGGACCGTCGCGATGCCCGACTCATCCTCCCGGCGGTATTGCGGGCCAAAATCGAGGAGCGAGTAGCCGTTGTAGCGCGCCAGGTACTGGAAGGCCGGGATCGGTGTGGAGACGCCACCGACAGGCCAGGAGAGTCCCTTCATGACCGGGAACGTCAGACTGGCGGGCCGCACGAGCGTGCCATCGGCGAGCGTCGGCACCTGACTCGGCGGCGGCGCGGTGTTCTTGACCACCCAGTCCTCCAGATCGAGGAACAGCGCGCGGAACGTGTCGTTGAAATGGATCACGGTGCCGGCCGGATAGACGTTGCGCGTGGGCGCATAGCTGATACTGGCCGTGCCGCCAGCACCGCCGTGCTGCGTGCCCGTGTAGTAGTAGATGCGCGCGTTGTCAGGCTGCTTGAGGTCGGCGAAGCCATTCGCATCGGTCAGCACCGGTGACCCTTGCAGTTGCCAGAACTCCGTGCCCGACAAGCCGAGGAAGAACTTCGGGCAGGTACTGGTGGCCGCGCAGCGCGCCATCACGCCGCCGGACTTGCCGGCGATGTCGTCGACGTAGTCTTTATCGAGTCCGCGCGGCGCTGTCTGGCCGAATGCCGTGTGGTCGGTGCGAAGGCCACCACCCCCACCCGGCACCGCGAACCGCGTGTTGATGTTGGTCTGGCGCGCGGCCACGTGGGCATACATGCCGTCGAAGACCTTCGATCCATCGAGTGCCTGGTTGAAGCCGAGGTGCAGGAATGTCTTCATCGCGTTGCCCGACTGCGACGTGCCCTGGCCGATGGTGTAGCGGATGCGCCCAGCCAACGGATTCTGCGTGCCTGCGCTATCGGCAGCCGCGCTGCGGAAGAACGTCACGGTATCGCGCAACGCGGCCAGGCCCACGCCCATGACCTTGGGGTCCTTTGCCACATAGACGAGTTCGTAGAGGTACTGCGGATCGAAGCCGCCGCGCAGGCAGATGCTGGCCGGATCGGCCGTGCCGGGGAACGGTACGCTGCCGTCGCACTTCGCGAACTTCCAGTCGGCGGCGGGAATGGCCACACGTGCATCGGTCTCGTTCTGGCGGCGCGTCAGCGAGTAACCGGGCTGTGTGTTGTCGAGACTGGCCGGCGCATACGGGATCATCGTACCGTTGAACACGCCACCGGGCAGCGACATGGCGGCGGTGGCCGTCGACGGCACCAGTTCCGTGCGATAGGTGCCCGTGATCGAGGTGCCGTCGGCATTCTTCGCCACCGGTACGGTAACGGTCAGGCGCGCCGCGCTGGACTTTGGCACATCGCCCTGCCAGGCCGAGTAGAGCATCACGTAGCCGCGTTCGAAATACACGGCATCGCTGGGTGACGTGGCCGGGTTCGGCATGGTCAGGATGTTGCCGCGATTCGGCGCGTCGTAGCGCAACACGCCGCTGGCCTTGCTCATGTCCTTGGGCTTCAGCATCGTGAAGTCGGCGGTGTACTCGACCATGCCGTTGGCGTTCACGGGGGCCAGCGCAAGGTCCTGGATGATGGCGTTCTTGGGGTCCTTGGGATCGACCTCGCCACGGAGGGTGCCGCTTACCTGTTCGTACTGGCCAACGTCGCCATAGGTGCCGGCGAAATCCTGCCGCCCAGTGATCGTCAGTGTCTGTGCCGGCGTGCGCGCCGTTGGGGTGCCACCCGAGCCGCCGCCATTATTTCCACCGCTGCTGCTGCCGTTATCGTCGCTGCCGCCGCAGCCTGCTACCGCGAGTGCCGCCGTCAGCGCGAGCGCCGCCGCGTGCCGGCCATGTGCACGTCCTTCCATCTGATGTCTCCTCGGTCTTATCTCTTTGTGTTGAAACCTGCCGCGCATGGGGCGGAAGGCGGCTCAACTATAGGTGTCGAGGATTGCGCTGATAAATTGATTGTTTGGATTGATTTATCGATACAGCAGAAGGATGTCCCTTGTGACTTCGCCATTGGGATGCCGTGATAACCCCATGATGCAGCGCAGCGCAGGGCATTCAGTCGCCCGTTTGGATACTTGGCGGTAGGTATCCCAACGGGTACATTGGTCGGGCGTTGCCACGCGGGGGAAGGGTATTGCCTTTGCGAATGCTGCGGATCGAGGACGCGTGCCGGCGCACTCCACACTCACGATAAAGAAGACAGAGGAGACAACATGCATCGCGCATTCCAGAGCACTGCCTTGGCGTTGGCTGCCGGCCTGCTGCTTTACGGTTGCGGTGGCGACGACGACAACGGATCGACGACCACGCCGCCTCCCCCGCCACCGCCCACGGTTCAGCCGGAAGATGTCCGTCCGCAGGACAGCCGTGTTTTCACGGTCGATCCCGCAGCGCTGGCCGCGAAGATCGCGCCCCTGGCAGGTGCGCCGGCGTCCGATCGTTGGAGCGGTGTACTCGGCAAGGCCGGCTACGTGGTGGAAGTGCCCACTGCGTGGAATGGCAAGCTCGTGATGTATGCACATGGCTATGCGGGCATGGGGTCCGCGCTGTCGGTCAGCATTCCGGGCATTCGCAGGCATCTGCTGGAAGCGGGCTATGCATGGGCGGCGTCCACCTATTCCACGAACTACTACGACGTGCGCGCCGGTATCGAGGACACCAATGCGCTGGCGCTGGCGTTTGCCGATATCGCCAAGCAGAATGGCCGCACACTCGCGGCGCCCACACGCACGTACATCGTCGGCCATTCGATGGGCGGGCACATCGCCGCCGCCGCAGTGGATGCCGAGAACATTCAGAATGCGGTGCACAAGGTCTCGTACCACGGGGCGGTGCCGATGTGCGGCGTGCTCGGCGATACGGAGCTGTTCAACTACTTCGGGGGCTACCAGACCGCCGCGCAACAACTGGGCGGGATGCCCGCCACATCGTGGCCGGTGTCGAACTGGGCGCAGATCGTGACGCCGCTGGTAGCTGCGTTGTTCACCACGTATCCCTCGGCCACCACTGCTGCGGGCGACAAGCTCAAGGCCGTGGTCAAGAACCTCACGGGTGGCGAACGTCCGCTGTTCGAATTGGGATTCGGCAAGAGCCCGGCGTCCAAGGCGTACCAGGACGCGGTATGGAGCACGTTCGGCTCGGATGGCACGGTCGACGGCATGCTGACGCAGAACGTGGTGGACACTACCGCGCTGCGCTACCAGTTCGACGACGATCCTGCGCTGTCCGTCGAAGAGCAGGCATTCAATGCAGCAATCTTCCGTGTGAAGCCGGTGGCGGACGCCAATCGCGTGCGTCGCGATGGCCTGCGCTGGATTCCGCAGACCGCTGCGAAGATCAGCGTGCCGGTGGTGACACTGCATACGCTCGGCGATATGTACGTGCCCTTCAGCATGGAGCAGATCTACAAGCGCCGCGCCGATGCCAACGGTACGTCGTCATGGCTGGTGCAGCGCGCCATTCGCGGCATCGCGCACTGCGACTTCACTGTTGCCGAGCAGAACAAGGCGTTCGACGACATGGTGGCGTGGGAGCAGGGCGGCCCACGGCCGGCGGGCGATGACGTGCTGACGGCATCGGTGGTGGCGAATGCCAACTATGGTTGCACGTTCACCGACAACACGGTAGGTGCGGACGACGATGCCACGACGAAGGGTTTGCGGCAGGTGATAGCGCTCACGCCTGGGGCGAGCTGCACGCCGTGATGCATGGGAAGTGAGCGGGCAGACCGGCACGCACGGCAATCGTCGCGTGCCCGGTCTGAGCGTGCCGCGCCTAGCGGACGAACACTCCCAGTCCTTCGTGGTCGTAATACTCCAGCCACACGCGATCGCTCGAAAATTCCGCGCGCGAGATCGTGCCCGGCAATGCGTTCTCGTTTTGCAGCGTGAACGTGAAGACGTCGCCGTCCCAGTGCGAAAGCGGCAGCGTGAGGGGCCGTGCGCCGAGCGTCATGACCAGTGCGCCGCCTTGCTCTGTCACTTGTAGCGGACCGTAGTAATCGTTGCGGTAGGTGCCCGTGTAGGTGGAAAGCGCGCGGGCGGGCAGCGGGCTGGCTGGCGGCGGCTGGCCGACGAGCCGGCCTTCGGGAGCCAGCAGCGGCGCAAAGGCATCGGTGAAGATCGCGCCCCAGTCTCGACGGATGGCACCGTACTGCACCAGGTCGAAGAATTGCGCGTTCAGCGTCTCGGGGACGCCAATCGGATACCCGTTTGTCAGCGTGACGATGGCCAGGTTCAGCGACGGCACGGCGGTGAAGCTCGTGGCCGCGCCCACTGCGAACGCGCCGGAATGGTTCAGCGATGCCAGGCCCAGTTCGGTCGTGCCGACGTTGAAGCCGTAGCCGTAGTAGCTGGCCGGGCGTCCGCTGACGGGCGGATTGCTCTGGATCTGCGCGTCGAGCGCGGGTGCCAGCGCGGCGGCATCGACGACCTGCTGGCCGGCGTACTGCCCTTTGGCCAGCAGCATGACGAGCCATTTCGCCATGTCGTTGACCGAGGAACTGACGCCCCCTGCCGGCGATTGCGCATCGGGCATCGTGCCCATGCCCTGCACCCAGTTGCCGTTGACCCTGACGTGGCCGAGCGCGCGGTTGTCGCGGGCGGCAAAGTCGGCATGACGCGAACTGGTGCGGGTCATGCCGAGCGGCTGGTAGATTGCCTGCTCCGACAACGTGGCCCAGTCGATGCCCGCGACGGTGGCCACCGCTTCGGCGGCGGCGGTCATGCCGAAGTTCGTGTACTCGTAGACAGCACCGAGCGGATGCACGGGCAGATAGCGCAGCCGCGTGAGGACCTCGCGCCGGTCGTAGCCCATGTCTTCGAGACGGTCCCCTGCATGGTCGGGCAGTCCGGAGCGATGCGCGTAGAGATCGCCGACCGTCACGGCCTGCGTGGCCTCCGGGTCGGACAGCGCGAACCACGGCAATGGCTGCACGACCGGCGTGTCCCACCGGATGCTGCCGCGCCCCACCTGCCGCGCCACCACCGTGGCGCCCACCGACTTGGAGACCGAGGCAAGCTGGAACACCGTGTCCGCATCGACCGGTGCAGGATTTGTCACGAGTCGCCGGCCAAAGCCGCGTGCATAGACAGTCTGTCCGCCGCGCACCACGGCAACGGCCATGCCCGGCACGCCGGAGCTGGTCATCAGGGTGGTTGCGAGCGCATCGACCTGGGCGATGGCCTGCGTGATCTGTGCGTCGGGAATGGTGCCGGGCGAAGGCTGCGGCGCGGGATCGTCGTCTCCGCCGCAGGCGGGCAGGGCGGGAGCCAGCAGGCTGCCGAGGGCAGCGCCCAGGAAGCGGCGGCGGTCTTGCGGTGGGCTCAAGGCGTTCCCCTGTTTGGGAAGGCGCCGCTGGCGCCGAAGCATGCTATGTACTGTAGGCGATGCCTGCCGCGTTGTGAATGTCGCGTTGCGCGTGCTGCGTTCGATGCTGCGATGAAACTGTCGGACGAACACCGACGGCACAAGCAGTAGTGCCCGCCTAGTATCGAGTTGCGACCTGCCCCGCAAGCAAGCCCGGTGCCTTGCGTGGCAACCCGTCCCTGGCTGCCTATCCCCACATACAAGGAAGAACAGCCATGGACCGACGCCAATTTCTCAGGTTGGGAGGATTTCTTACCGTTTCCGTTGCCGCAACTGGCCTGGCCGCTTGCGGTGGTGGCGGGAATGATCCACCGCCCGACCCCGCCGGCGATTCCGGCAATCCTGAAAACTTCAACTTCGTGCATGGTGTGGCCTCCGGAGACCCGCGGCCCGACAGCGTGATTGTCTGGACACGCGTGGAGGGAACCAACGGCAAGCGGCCCGTTGTCGTGCGCCTGCAGGTCGCCACGCAGGACGACTTCGCGCCACCGACCCTGCTGGTCAACCAGCCGCTCATGGCGCGTCCAGAATGGGACTACACACTGCGCAACAAGGTGACCGGTCTGAGCGCCGGTACGCGTTACTACTACCGATTCCTGCTTGGCAACCGGGCAAGCGCGACGGGCCGTACGCGTACGGCCGCCACGGCGGGCACGGCATTGTCGCAACTGCGCTTCGCATTCGTGAGTTGCCAGGACTGGAACGCCAACCACTGGGCCGGCATGGAGGAACTGGCGCAGCAGGATCTCGATTTCATCGTCCATGTGGGCGACTACATCTACGAAGCCGTGCCAGGCGGCTCGCGCACGGGACTCGTCGAAGATCGGCATGCGCCGCTTACCTTGCCCAGCGGTACGGCGCTGCCCGACGGCAGTGTCTACGCCACCACGCTCGACGACTACCGCTACCTGTATCGCAGCTACCGGGCGGATGCCCGCTTGCAGGCGTTGCATGCTTCGGCGCCGATGATCGCCATCTGGGACGATCATGAGTTTTCAGATAACTGCTGGCAGGACCGCCAGACCTACGATTCGGACGATGACCTCACGCCACGCACGGCGCGCCGACGCGCAGCCAACCAGGCATGGTTCGAGTTCATGCCTGCCGATGTGAGTTTCGACGCGGACAACCCTTCGTTTCAGAACATCCAGATATACCGCGCGTTCACGTTCGGCAATCTCGCCACGCTGGTGATGACCGACGAGCGGCTGTACCGGGCGGACCACATCATCCCCGAGCAATCCACCGGACGCGCCGTGGGGAGTGTGTTCCTGGTGGAGGCCGATACGCTCGCGGCAGCGGAAGCCGCCAAGATCGCAAATGCTGGCGGGGTACTGACGCCTGTGTCGATGCTGGGCGATGTGCAGCGTGCGTGGTGGCAGGACCGCATGGGCGGTGGCAACACGACGTGGAAGCTCTGGGGCAACCAGCTCTCGATGCTGCGAATGGAGGTGGATATCACCGAGGCGCTGTCGAAGCTGATCGCCCGTGCGCTGGTGCTCGTCAATGGCACGCTGGCCCCGGTGGAGAGTGCAATGGCAACTGCGCTGGCCAGCGACCTGGCCGTTGCCAAGGCGGCAGGCACTTACGTGGGGCTGGGTTACGCGGCCTTGCGCAACGTGCTGGTATCCGTGGGCATCGACGCGGCGGGTTTCGACGCCACCATCAAGCCGTTCATCGAGGCGCGGCTGCCGTCGGTCACGCTGCTCGGCAAGTTCATTCTCAACGCCGACCAGTGGGATGGCTTCAATGCCGAGCGAAAGAACCTGATGGCGTTCCTGAAAAGCAACAGCATCCGCAACGTGGTGGCGCTCAGCGGTGACATCCACGCGTTCTTCGCGGGGCAGGTGATGGACGACTTCGACGCGCCCAGCCCGGCACCAGTGATGGTGGACCTGGTGACGGCGGGCCTGTCGAGCAACACGCTGCTCAGTTCATTTCGCGCGGTGGTGGACAATGACCAGGCATTCGCCGCGTTGCGCGACCTGATCTACAGCAACGTGGGCGGCACGCTGATCAACACCTTCGACAGCACCCTGCGGACGTTCAATCCATGGCTGCGCCACGTGGATACCAATGCGGAAGGGTACGCGCTGGTGACGCTGACGCCGGACAAGCTCAACTGCACGTTCCATACGATGCAGCGGGTATCGGGCGGCACCGCGCCGTCAGTGGCCACGGGCGGGACGCAAGCGCTGCAGGTCACATCGAATACGGCCGATGTGAGCGTGCTGTAGCCGGACAGAAAAGAAAAACCCCCGGGCTGCGATGCTCCGGGGGTTTTTCTTCATGGCCGCCAATCTGCGCGGCCATGTCAGTCCAACGGTCGGGAAACGACTCAGCCCTTGATCGATTCCAGCGCCGTGTTCAGCGTCTTGCTCGGGCGCATGATGGCGGCCAGCTTGGCTTCGTCCGGCTTGTAGTAGCCGCCGATGTCCACGGCCTTGCCTTGCACGTCCGAGAGTTCGCCGATGATGGTCTTCTCGTTTTCCGTCAGCGTCTTGGCCAGCGGTGCAAACGTCTTGGCCAGTTCGGCGTCGGCGGTTTGCGCGGCCAGTTCCTGGGCCCAGTACATGGCCAGGTAGAACTGGCTGCCGCGGTTGTCGAGCTGGCCGGTCTTCGGCGACGGGCTCTTGGCGTTGTCGAGCAGCTTGCCGGTTGCAGCGTCCAGCGTCTTGGCCAGGGTCTTGGCGCGGGCGTTACCCGACTTGATGCCGAGTTCTTCCAGCGACACGGCCAGGGCAAGGAACTCGCCGAGCGAATCCCAGCGCAGGTGGTTCTCTTCCACCAGTTGCTGCACGTGCTTCGGAGCCGAACCGCCGGCGCCCGTTTCGTACATGCCGCCACCGGCCATCAGCGGCACGATCGACAGCATCTTGGCGCTGGTGCCCAGTTCCATGATCGGGAACAGGTCGGTCAGGTAGTCGCGCAGGATGTTGCCGGTCACCGAGATGGTGTCCAGGCCGCGGATCACGCGTTCCAGCGTGAAGCGCATGGCGCGCACCTGCGACATGATCTGGATATCGAGGCCGTTGGTGTCGTAATCCTTCAGGTAGGTTTCCACCTTCTTGATCAGTTCGGCTTCGTGCGGACGGTACGGGTCGAGCCAGAACACGGCCGGCATGCCCGAGTTGCGGGCGCGCGTCACGGCCAGCTTCACCCAGTCACGGATCGGTGCGTCCTTGACCTGGCACATGCGCCAGATGTCGCCCTGCTCCACTTGCTGCGTCAGCGCCGACAGGACTTCACCCGTGGCGTTGTCGACGATGCGGGCTTCGCCGTCTTCGCTGATCTCGAACGTCTTGTCGTGCGAACCGTATTCCTCGGCCTTCTGTGCCATCAGGCCCACGTTGGGCACCGTGCCCATCGTGACCGGATCGAATGCGCCGTTGGTCTTGCAGAAGTTGATGATCTCCTGATAGATGCGGGCGAAGGTCGATTCCGGAATCAGGCACTTCGTGTCCTTGGTGCGGCCATCGGCGCCCCACATCTTGCCGCCGATACGGATCATGGCCGGCATCGACGCATCCACGATCACGTCGTTCGGTGCGTGCAGGTTCGAGATGCCCTTGGCCGAATCCACCATGGCCAGTTCCGGACGATGCTCGTGGCAGGCGTGCATGTCGCGGATGACTTCTTCCTTCTTCGATTCGGGCAGTTGCTCGATCTTGGTGTAGAGGTCAACCAGGCCGTTGTTGACGTTCACGCCCAGTTCGTCGAACAGCTTCTGGTGCTTGGCGAACGCGTCCTTGTAGAAGACCTTGACGGCGTGGCCGAACACGATGGGGTGCGACACCTTCATCATGGTGGCCTTGACGTGCAGGCTCAGCATGACGCCGGTCTTGCGCGCGTCTTCCATCTGTTCTTCGTAGAAGGCCAGCAGGGCCTTCTTGCTCATGAACATGCTGTCGATGATCTCGCCGTCCTGCAGCGCGACCTTCGGCTTCAGCACGATGGTCTTGCCGCTCTTGGTGACCAGTTCCATGCGCACTTCGCGGGCGCCGTTCAGCGTGGTGGACTTCTCGCCATGGTAGAAGTCGCCGTGCTTCATGTGCGCCACGTGGGTGCGGGAGGCCATGCTCCAGTCACCCATGCTGTGCGGATGCTTGCGTGCGTAGTTCTTGACGGCGGCAGGCGCGCGGCGGTCCGAGTTGCCTTCGCGCAGTACCGGGTTCACGGCGCTGCCCAGGCACTTGGAGTAACGCTTCTGGATGGCCTTTTCTTCGTCGGTCTTCGGATCTTCGGGATAGTCGGGGATGCGGTAGCCCTTCGACTGCAGTTCCTTGATCGCGCTGATCAGCTGGAACACCGAGGCGCTGATGTTCGGCAGCTTGATGATGTTGGTGTCCGGGTTCTGCGTGAGCTTGCCCAGTTCGGCCAGGTTGTCCGGCACGCGCTGCTCTTCGGTCAGGAACTCGGGGAATTCGCCCAGGATACGGCCAGCCACGGAGATGTCGCTGGTTTCCACGTTCACGCCCGCAGGCTTGGTGAACGTGCGGATGATGGGCAGGAAGGCACTGGTGGCCAGCAGCGGAGCTTCGTCGGTTAGGGTGTAGATGATGGTGGGCTGCTGGTTGCTCATCGCGTATCTCGCATCAAATTCGGGTTGGGGAATGCCCCGGCTCCGGGTTGCGGATCGAGGCAAGGATGGAATTTTGCCTGATTTTGCATGGCGGGGGTGTGATCCTTCATGTGAAATTTGTTCGGTGCATGCAGACGCATTCCGCTCGGTTTTTAACTTCTATCCGACTTCGTGCTGTCATCTTCGCGTAACCTCCGTCAATTTGACGCAGTTATCCGCTGGACGAAATGCGCAATTCTTATGTCTTATAGAAGAGTCCAAGTAGCCTACTCGGGTATCTCCACGAAAATGTGGCGGATGCGCTACTCAAGGATGCACGGGGCTACGACGTACCAATATAGTCCGCGCGTGGTCAGGTATGGAATGCGCCATCGCGGGCGCCGCGTGGCGGACCTTCGCCGCGTTCGAAGTCGGCGATGATCTGGGCGCCGAAGAGCAGCAGGGTGGCCGCGATCTCCAGGCTCAGCAGCACGACGATGGCCGTGGTCAGCGAGCCGTAGACGCGCCCGACCTGGGACAGGGTCGAGAAATACCAGACCAGTACGTGGCGCGAGATTTCCCAGAACACGGCGGCGAACAGGGCACCCATCAGCGCGTGCCGCACGGACAGGCGGCCGACCGGCATCACCAGATAGATGGAAGTCAGCAGCAGCACTTCGCCCACGAATCCCAGCAGGTAGAGCAGGCCGCCCGAGAGGTGATCCAGTGACCAGTCGTAGCCCAGAACCTCCAGGTGCCGCTCCCCCAGGGTTTGCAGGCCGCCGGCCATGACCGTCACGATCAGCAGGCCCACGCTGAGTACCAGGATGTAGCAATAGGGCAGGATGGCGGAGACCAGGAAATGCCGGCGCCGGATGGCCACGCGGTGGACGAAGATCACCGACATGGCGTTTTCCAGCACGGTGAAGGCCAGTGAACTGAAGAAGACCATCGTGATGGCGAGTACCCAGCCGATGACGGATCGATTGGTCAGGAACCGCGAGAGTTCACCCACCAGTGCGCGCGATTGACCGGGCAGCAGCCATTCCAGGTAACGCGCCAGCGTGGCCAGCAGCCGGTCGGGTTCGATCACATGCGACAGGCCAATCATCATCAGGATCAGCAACGGCACGATCGACAGCAGCGCGTAGTAGGCCACTGCGCCCGCCAACAGCAGGCCCTGGTTGGCGCGGAAGTTCTTCAGTGCCTGGAGCAGGAAGCGCGCGGGATGCTGGAGAACCTGCCGCGTGCGGGTGTCTAGCCACTGCATGGCCATGCGGCCATCAACCCGTTACCCGCATCGTGTACGGGAAGCGGGTCTGGACGGCCATCTGCGAGAGGTGGTCGCGCAGGTGAGCGAGTTCGGATGAGAGTTGCAGCGTCAGGAAGGCGTGCGAGCTGTGGCCGATCGACGGATCGTCGGGATGTGGCGCGGGCAGCGACGTGTTCTCACGCACCATGGTCTCGTCGCCAGCCTCCAGCGCCGAGGCCATCTCCAGCAGCAGATCGCGGATGGTCTGCTCCTTGCCATCGGCGTTGGTATCGGCCACGTCGGGTTCCACAGCCGCCAGCATTTCCAATGCGCTGATGCACACGCGCGCGCTGTGTTGCACCTCTTCGAGATCGGCGGATGTGACGTTGGTTTCCTTGGCTACTGATGGAATCAGGCTGCGCAACTGCACGAGCGCAGCGGACAGCTTCATCATGTCCTGCTGCCGCTCCTTCTCGTCGCGCATGCCGCGCTCGATCTTGGCATGCACCGCCGCGCAGGCGCGCAGCAGGCCGGCGAGCTTGAAGCGCCACGAATACGAGGCATAGGCGGGCAGTGCAAACGAGAACACCAGCGCGATCAGCGTGCCGATCAATACATCCACGGTGCGCCATACCGCGTCATAGACATCCTGGTTGCCGTGCCCGGCGGTAATGATCACGGTGATGGCGGTCAGCAGCGCCACGTATCCACCCTTGCCCACCGCGTGATAGGCGCAGTACCCACTGATCAGGGCGAGCAGTCCCCAGGTCAGCATCGGAATGCCGAAGTACGTACCCTGGACGATGATGAAGAGACCGAGCAGGGCGCCCAGCACGGTGCCGGCCCCGCGTTCTGCGGCGCGCTTGCGGATGTTGCCGTGGTGCTGGAGCCCGCCGATGACGACGAGCACCGTGATGGTGGCCCATTCGCCATGCGGAATATTGATGCCGGTAGTCAGCGCGATCGAGGCCAGCAGGGCAAGCGCCACGCGGACGGCGTGGAAGATGCGAGCCTGGCGGAATCGACGGTCGGGGTCAAACAGCGCGCTGGTTGTTTTTCGCAGTGCCTCGAACATGGCGACGATCACCGTGCGGAGATCTGAACGCTTCGAGTGTATAGAGCGAGCCCCATGTTCCGCAATGTTTACATTCTGCGAAACATGGGGCTGCGGCGAGCCCGGCGGTGGAGAGAGTTCCACGCCGCGGCACTACGAGGGATCTTTGGTGCGCGTGCGCGATACCGCCGACATGATGCCGATACCCAGCACGATCACGCAGGCAATACCGATATAGACGGGCGCCAGGCCCGCAGTGGACATGGCCCACGCAATGCCGCCCACCAGCAGCAGGAGCCCGATTACATAAAGTGCAAATGACATGGCGGTCCTCCGGACATTGTTGTGCTTACCGGATGCCACTAGCCGCATCGGGATGACCCCAAAGGCGAGTGGCCTACCGTCAATGTAGGGAGGAAGCGCGCCGGCCAACATAGGACGTTGGCCGAGCATGACGTAGGCAGGCGCTGACGCGTGCCGGGTCGGGGAAGGCGTGGGGCGATCAGCCTGCGGCCAGGCTCACGCCGGCGGCGCCGGTGTTCGCCTTGCCATCGCGGCCATACATCTCGTTGGGCGGCGTGCCGCCCTGGCGCAGGACCTGGATGGCTTCCTGCGTGAATTCGAGATGGGCATGGACGATGGCGCCATTCAGTTCGTTGGCATCCTTGGCCTTGTGGGCGAAGAACACCACCTTGCGCCAGAGTTCGGCAACCTGCGGGTCAACCTCGCGGCCTACCAGCAGGCCGCCGGGACCAACGCGCAAGCCTTGCGCGATCATCTGGGCCTCGCGCGCGGCGGTGGCAAGGTTCAGCCCCTGGGCCAGTTCCATCTTCTGGTTGAGCAACGTGCTCAACGCCTGGAAATCCTGTCGCTTGATGGCTTCGCGCTCATCTGCAAGGGCACGGCCGAAGGCCGCAATGGCGTTGGCTTCAAGCGAAAGGGACTGGATCAGGGCTGCCTGGTTCATGGTGTCAGGTTTGGCTGGGTGCCTGGCTCAGCTCGTGCAAAGAGGCGAGCAAGCCATCGGCAATCTTGCTGGGATCGATCTTGATCCGGCCTTCCGCAATCGCCTGACGGACTTCCGCAACCTTGGCGGCGTCGATGTCGCTGTCGCTGTCCTGCAGCAGGCGCGTACCAATCTCGCGAACCTGCGCAGCCAGGGGGCTGACGCTGACGCCGCTCAGGGCGGTAGGGTCCGACGTGGCACCGGTGGCCGCCGCACGGGCGTTGCCTTCGGTAGCCGCGGTGTCGGCGGGCCGGGACGGAGTGGAGTTATTGATCTTCACGGTGAAATCCTTGCTGGGTTCCTCTGACTTATCGGACTGGCCGCCGGAAACTTTAGGTTCGATCCTGTGTTTTCCGACGCTTTTCCGCCGATCCCGGAACGGGCTCGCCGCATTCTCGCACGGTCTGCCTGCGCCGGTTGCTGCCACATCATTTTCCTGCCTGGTCGAGGGTCCCAGCCCGTGTGACGACTAACTTCCCGGTACAACTTTGTGACGCTAACCCGATTGTGTTACTGCAGCACGACAGTGTCGCCACTGCGCACCACGCCGCTGACCACCTGGCCGTTGCGCAGACGGATCTGCACATGGGCGCCGGTGGGAGCGTCGTTCAGCACCTTGCCTTCGCTCGATAGCTGGAACGACTCGCCTTCCACAGTGACGTTGACCGTCTGTCCGAGCCTCACGGCAATCGGCCGTTTGAGCAGATCCGTGCGCAGCGGCGAGCCGGCGGCGATGCGGTTGGCCGATACCGACCCTTCCACTTGTGCCGGATCGGTCACCACGGCGCGCGGCAGGGCGGCCAGGTCACCCTGGCGAAGTTCAAGGTCGGCGGCGGAGATCGTCTCGCCGGGACCCATCGAACGCGCGGCCACGTAGTAATCGGTCATCACCGAGACGCGGGCCTGCATATAGCGCGTCCACGGCCGGTCGCCGCCGCATCGCACGCCCACGTTGACGCGTCCATATGGGGCCGCGCCGGCGGGCAGGAACGGTTCGGGGTTGAAGCAGTCCGGCGCGCGGCCACCCGAGGGCGGCACCACCTGCACGCTGATCTTGCCCGGCAGTCCCATGGACTGGCGCTGCAGGAACTGTTCGACGGCCACGCGCGCGGGGTCATCGGCAAACGGATTCTGGGCGGCCTGGGTTTGCGGTGCCGCACCGGGCGGCGCAACGGGCGTGACCTGGGCGGGAGCGGCCATGGCGGACGGCGCCAGCGCAATGCCGGCGAATGCCATCAGCGCGGCGGCCTGGCGAGAGAAAGTCATAGGGGTCATCCCAGCAAGGATGAGACGGCAGGGGCTGCGAATCCAATACGGAGGCGTAAACCCGCGGTCGATGCCGTCGCACAACAGTTGAACATCGGTAAACGTTTGCACAGGCGGTTGGCGCACCGTGACGGCGCCGCGCCTGGCACTGACGGCGAAGCCTTGTGCGGCGCGCCGCGCGGGGCGGGCGAGCCAGGTTTTGGCATCGGTCAGTGGGAGTCATTGTAGGCAGGCTCGCGCGAGAGACCGAACCGGAAATGCGCGGGTTTCTCCTGCCTATTCGCACGATTGGCGTGACAACCCGGCCCCTAAGATGGCAACCCTGAAGAAGCCCGGTCTGGCGTGTGCGGAAGGTATACCCAGGTCTACGGCAGTTCTCTCCCCGAAATGAAGCCACAGCCAAAGCAGGAAAGGCAGACATCATGGACAGACTCGATGCGGCGTTCCGCTTCCAGCAGGAAGCACTGAGCCTGCGGACCCAGCGGCAATCGGTGATTGCCTCGAACATCGCCCACGCGGATACGCCGGGCTACAAGTCGCGCGATTTCGATTTCGCCAGCACGCTGGCGCAGTCCGTGGAGCGCGGCAACCAGCAGCGCGACGGCGTGTCGCTGTCCACTACGTCCGTGCGGCACATGCCGGCGCAGGCGCCTGCGATGAGCAACAACGAGCGCGACCTGCAGTACCGCATTCCGCTGCAATCGAGTATCGATGGCAACACCGTGGAAATGGACACCGAGCGCGTGGCGTTTGCCGACAACACGGTGCACTACGAAGCGGGCCTGACCGTCATGAGCTCGAAGATCAAGACGATGCTGTCCGCGATCCAGAACTAAGGGGGGCGCTGCAATGGGTTCCATGAACATTTTCGACGTGGCCGGTTCGGCCATGGCCGCGCAGTCGCAGCGCATGAACGTGACGGCGTCGAACCTGGCCAATGCCGACAGCGCCGTGGCGCCGAACGGCCAGCCGTACAAGGCCAAGCAGGTGATTTTCGAGATGGCCCCGACACCGGGCCAGACCGATGTGGGTGGCGTGCAGGTGGCGGGCGTGATGGAGGATTCCGCGCCGGCCCGCATGATCCACAACCCCACGCATCCGCTGGCCGATGCCAATGGCTACGTGACGATGCCCAACGTGAACCCGGTGGAAGAGATGGTCAACATGATCTCGGCATCGCGTTCGTACCAGGCCAACGTGGAGGTGCTGAACACCGCCAAGACCATGATGCTCAAGACGCTGACCATTGGTCAGTGACGCCAGCCGAAACGCGTTTTCCGTATCTCCGATTTCCAGAATTCAAGAACACTAGCCGGAACACAACATGGCATCGACTTCTTCCGTAGGTAACAGCACCGCCAACTCGGGGGTGAACCAGGCCCTGCAAAGCGGTAGCGCAAGCGCAGCCGACCTGCAGAGCAATTTCCTGAAAATGCTGGTCACGCAGATGACCAACCAGGACCCGCTGAATCCGATGGACAACTCGCAGCTGACCTCGCAACTGGCGCAGATCAGCACGGTGAGCGGTCTGCAGACGATGAACGAGACCATGACGCAGTTGCTGACGCAAACCGCGGCTGGCCGTGCGATGGACTCCGCCGCACTGATCGGCAAGACCGTGATGGTGCCGGGCAACGCCCTGACCGTGACCGATGGCGTGTCGGGCAAGTTCGGCGTGGACATCCCGACGACGGCAGACGCCGTGACCGTGCAGGTGCTCGACGAGAAGGGCAACGTGGTGCGCACCATCGACATGAAGGGCCAGAAGGCCGGCGTGCATGACGTGGAGTGGGACGGCAAGAACGATGCGGGCAACCTCGTCGCAGACGGCGACTATGCGTTCAAGGTCACGGCCACGGCCGGCGGCAAGGACGTGAGCCCGATCCCGCTGATCTACGGCAAGGTGCAGGCCATCAGCGGCGACAGCACTGGCGTGCTGGTGGATCTGGGCGACGGCAAGATGGCCAACGTCGACGACGTGCGCCGCATTTCCTGATCGGCACGGCAACACGGTTTTTATCAAGACATTCACGTATCAACCCGGTCCGGCATACGCGCGGGCAATTCACGAACGACAGCCTACATAGGGGAAAATCATGGGTTTTGGTCAAGGGGTAAGCGGCATCAATGCCGCAGCGTCCAACCTGGACGTGATCGGCAATAACATCGCCAACGCGAACACGGTTGGCTTCAAGCAATCGACGGCACAGTTCGCCGACGTGTACGCAGGCTCGAAGATCGGCCTGGGCACGCGCGTGAACGCCGTGGTGCAATCGTTCAGCAACGGCACGGTCTCGGCATCGGGCCGCAGCATGGACGTGGCCATCAGCAACGGCAGCGGCTTCTTCCGCCTGGTCAACCAGGACGGCCAGGTCTTCTACTCGCGTAACGGCCAGCTCTCGCGTCTGGACGACGGCACGCTGGTGAACGGCACGGGCCTGCAGGTCACGGGTTACCCGGCCGGCACCACCGCTGGTGGTGTGGCGCCGCAGCCGCTGACGATCAGCAACGCGCAGATGCCGCCGAAGGCCACCACGAACATTGCCGCGCAATTCCAGCTGGACTCGCGTAGCGCCGCGCCGACCAACGTGTTCGCCAGCACGCCTGCCGTCCGTGCGGATTCGTCGATGTTCAGCTACAGCACGCCGATGACGGCCTATGACTCGCTGGGCAACAAGCAGCAGCTCACCGCCTACTTCGGCAAGTCGGTCGTGGCCGGCCCGCCCGTTGCCCCGGCACCGACCAACGCCTTTGGCGGTACGGACTGGTCGATGAACGTCACCGACGCCAACGGCAACGTGCTGCAGACGGTCACGCTGTCCTACGACGCCAACGGTACGCTGCGCGCGCCGACGGCTGCCACCATGCCCAACGTCACGCTGCCGGCCGCCAACGGCGCTGCCGCCATGACGGCACGCCTGGACCTGACGGGCAGCACGCAGTTCGGTGCGGACAACGACCCGAAGAGCATCGTGCAGAACGGCTACACCTCGGGCGCGCTGGTCAGCTACGCCGTGCAGGAAGACGGCACGATCCTGGGCTCGTATTCCAACGAACAGACGCTGTCGCTGGGCCAGATCGCCCTGGCATCGTTCGGCAACGTCGAAGGCCTGAAGCCCGAAGGCGACAACGTGTGGAGCGCCACCGGTTCGTCGGGCCAGGAACTGCTGGGTGCCGCAGGCGGCTCGCTGGGCAAGCTGCGTTCCTACGCCGTGGAAGAGTCGAACGTGGACCTGTCCGGCCAACTGGTGAACCTGATCGTTGCGCAGCGTAACTATCAGGCCAACGCCCAGACCATCAAGGCGCAGGACACCGTCCTGCAGACCCTGGTGAACATCTAAGCCGGCCCCCGCTGACGGATCGCCATGGACCGCCTGATCTACACCGCCCTGTCGGGCGCCAAGCAGATACTCGACCAGCAGGCCGCAGTATCGAACAACCTGGCCAACGCCTCCACGCCGGCATTCAAGGCGCAGGTGAACCTGTACCGTGCAGTACCGGTGCAGGGCCAGGAAACGCAGACGCGCGCCTTCACGCTGGCCTCGACACCGGGCGCCGACATGAAGGCCGGGCCGCTGACCTATACCGGTCGCGACCTCGACGTTGCCCTCGGTGGCAACGGCTGGCTGGCGGTGCAGATGCCGGACGGCTCGGAAGCCTACACCCGCGCGGGAGCGCTGCAGGTGTCGGCCGACGGCCAGTTGCAGAACTCGGCTGGCCGGCCGGTGATGGGCGATGGTGGCCCCATCGCCGTGCCGCCGGGCGCCACGGTGTCCATCGGTACCGATGGCAGCGTGGTGGCACGTGGTCCGGGCGAAGCGGCCAACGGCCTGGCGCAGGTTGGCAAGCTGCGCGTCGTCTCGGCGCCGCCCGAAGGGCTGGCGCGCGGTGACGATGGTTACTTCCGCCTGCGTCCCGGCGTGGATCCACTGCAGCAGGACGCCACCGTGCGCGTGATTTCCGGCGCGCTCGAAGGCAGCAACGTGAACCCGGTGGAGTCCATGGTGGAAATGATCGCCAATGCGCGCCGCTTCGAGATGCAGATGAAGATGATCACGGGCGCCGACACCAATGACCAGCGTGCCAATGCGCTGCTGTCGAACAACTAACGAATTCTAGGAACACCATGATCCGCTCTCTCTGGATTGCCAAGACCGGCCTCGACGCGCAGCAGACGCAGATGGACGTGATCTCGAACAACCTGGCCAACGTGTCGACCTCGGGCTTCAAGAAAAGCCGCGCGGTGTTCGAGGAACTGATGTACCAGACCGTACGCCAGCCTGGCGCGCTGTCGTCGGACCAGACCGTGCTGCCGTCGGGCATGCAGATCGGTACCGGCGTGCGCCCCGTGGCAACGGAACGCATTCATACGCAAGGCAACCCCCAGCAAACGGGCAATGCGCGCGACGTGGCCATCATCGGCCAGGGCTTCTTCCAGGTGACGATGCCGGACGGCACCACCACCTACACGCGTGACGGTTCGTTCCAGGTAGACCCGAACGGCCAGCTCGTCACGTCGAGCGGCTTCGTGCTGAACCCGGCCATCACGCTGCCGGCCAACTACACGGGCCTGAACATCGCACGCGACGGTACGGTGACCGTGACGCAGCCGGGCCAGACCAACGCCGTGACGGTGGGCCAGATCCAGGTTGCCACGTTTGCGAACCCGACCGGTCTGGAAAGCCTGGGCGAGAACCTGTACGCGCAGACCGACGCCTCGGGCGCACCGAACACCACGGTGCCGGGCCTGAACGGTGCGGGCACGCTGCAGAACAACTATGTCGAATCGTCGAACGTGAACGTGGTGGAAGAACTGGTCAGCATGATCCAGACCCAGCGCGCTTACGAGATCAACAGCAAGGCTGTGCAGACGTCTGACCAGATGCTGCAACGCCTGACCCAGATGGGTTGAAGAAACGGGAATGACCATGGCCGCCAAGCAGTATCGCATCGGTGCAATCGTCGTCTACGCCATCGTCGCCCTGGCTACGCTGGCGAGCGGCGGCTGCGCGCTGGTGCCCAAGGAGCCGCTCGTGCAGTTGCCCACCACGGCACGCGCAGAACCGCGTCCGCTGGGCCCCTCTTCGGGTTCGATCTTTGCATCCTCGTACGCCAGCAATCCGCTGTTCGAGGACCGGCGGCCACGTAACGTTGGCGACATCCTGACCATCGTGATCACGGAAAACGTCAACGCCAGCAAGAACTCGGGCACCAACGCCAGCCGCACGGGCAGCACGAACCTCGCGTTCAATGCGGTGCCGCGCGCCCTGGCGGGGCTGTTCAGCACGAGCCAGAACGCCGACGTGAGCGGTGCCAATGCGTTGAAGGCCAGCGGCGGTGCGTCGGCGGCCAACACGTTCAACGGCACCATCACGGTGACGGTGCTTGAAGTGCTGCCGAACGGCAACTTCGTGGTGTCCGGCGAGAAGCAGATGGCCATCAACCAGGGCGCGGAGTTCATCCGCTTCTCGGGTGTGGTCAATCCGCGCACGATCACGGGCGACAACGGCGTACTGTCCACGCAGGTGGCGGATGCACGCATCGAGTACACCGCGAAGGGGTACATCGACGAAGCACAAAACATGGGCTGGCTGCAGCGCTTCTTCCTCAATGTCCTACCGTTCTGATCCCGCCATGTTTCTGCCTCCGATGCCTCTCAACATGCCAGGCTCGCTTTTCGGCAACCCGCCCGGTCTTCGTTCCCGCTATGGCCGTGCGGTATCTTTTGCCTGCCTTGTGCTGGCCCTGCTGTTCGGGTTCGGCACGGGCGCCGCGCATGCGGAACGCCTGAAGAACCTGGCAACGTTCCAGGGCGTGCGCGACAATCCGCTCATCGGGTATGGACTGGTCGTGGGGCTGGACAACACCGGCGACCAGACCATGCAGACGCCGTTCACCACGCAGAGCTTGCAGAACATGCTGTCGCAGCTGGGTATCACGCTGCCGGCTGGCAAGAACATGCAGCTCAAGAACGTGGCCGCGGTGATGGTCACCGCCACACTCGCGCCGTATGCGCAGCCGGGCAGCCAGATGGACGTGGTGGTCTCGTCGATGGGTAACGCCAAGAGCCTGCGCGGCGGCACGCTGCTGATGACGCCGCTCAAGGGCGCCGATGGCCAGGTCTATGCCGTGGCACAGGGCAATATGCTGGTGGGTGGCGCCGGTGCGTCGGCCAATGGCAGCAAGGTGCAGATCAACCAGCTCGCGGTGGGCCGCATTGCGAACGGCGCCATCGTCGAACGCGCCGTGGCGCCGTTCGAGCCGCAGGGCGGCTACGTCAATCTCGAACTCAAGGACACAGACTTCGGCACTGCCGAGCGCGTGGTCGAAGCCATCAACCGTAACCTTGGCCCGGGCACTGCCGCCGCCATGGACGGACGCGTGGTGCAGGTGCGCACGCCGCAGACGCCGGCCGCGCGCGTGGGCTTCATGGCACGCGTGGAGAACCTCGATGTCACGCCGGCCAAGGCCGCCGCGAAGGTCATCCTCAATGCACGCACCGGATCGATCGTGATGAACCAGACGGTCACCGTGGAAGACTGCGCAATTGCGCACGGCAACCTGTCGGTGGTCATCAATACGCAGCCGGTGATCAGCCAGCCTGCACCGTTCAGCCAGGGCCAGACCGTGGTGGCGCCGGTCTCCCAGATCGACCTCAAGCGCGATGGCGGATCGTTGCAGATCGTCAAGGCAGGTGCGTCGCTGGCCGCCGTGGTCAAGGGTTTGAATGCGCTGGGCGCCACGCCGCAGGACCTGCAGACGATTCTGGAAGCGATGCGTTCGGCCGGCGCACTGCGCGCCGAACTGGAGATCATCTGATGGCGGCAGGGATGACGACGAGCAGCGCGGGCGATCTGACCCAGCGCTTCGCCCTCGACACGCAAGGGTTTGAAGCGCTGAAGAACCAGTCGCGCGCCGGGAACACCACCGCCACGCTGCAGGCTGCGGCCAAGCAGTTCGAGGCTGTGTTCACGCACATGGTGCTCAAGAGCATGCGCGATGCCACGCCGTCGGATGGCCTGTTCGACAACGAGCAGACCAAGCTCTACATGTCGATGATGGACCAGCAGATGTCGCAGCAGATTTCGTCGCGCGGCATCGGCCTGGCAGACGCCATGCTGCGGCAGCTTGCACGTGCCACCGGCACCGAGTTGCCGCCGGGAATGGCCGCCGCAGGTGGCATTACAGGTGCCAGCGTACGCGATGCCGAGATGGCGCAGATGCTCAACAGCCGAGGCGCGACCGATGCCGATGGCCCGCCGGTTGGCACGACGCTGCCCGGTGGCGCATGGAATCCCACGGCCGGTGTGCGCCAGTATCAGAATCAGTCCGAGTGGCAGGGCAACGGACAGTCGCAGCTCGGCCAGTTGCCCGACGATTCGCCCGAACACATCAGCAATTTCGTGAATCGCATGGCAGAGCCCGCGATGGCCGCCGCGCGCGCCTCGGGCGTGCCGGCCAAGCTCATCGTCGGCCAGGCCGCGCTGGAATCCGGCTGGGGCCGCCGCGAAATTCGCAATCCCGATGGCTCGACCTCGTTCAACGTGTTCGGCATCAAGGCCGGCGCCAACTGGAAGGGCCCGACCACCGAGATTCTCACCACGGAATACGTGGATGGCCAGCCGGTCAAGACCCGCGCGAAGTTCCGCTCCTATGGTTCCTATGAAGAAGCGTGCAACGACTATGCGCGCCTGCTGACGAATAACCCGCGCTATGCCAACGTGGTATCGGCATCGAACGCCGATGAAGCCGCGCATGGTCTGCAGCGCGCGGGGTATGCAACCGATCCGGCGTACGGCGAGAAGCTGGTGCGGATCATGAAGAAGGTTTCGACGTAAGAAGTCGAGACATTTGATTCCCGATTGTTTGCTCCCCTCTCCCTCTGGGAGAGGGGCGGGGGAGAGGGCCAGCCGTTCAAATTGCCACCAGTTGGCAAGCAGAACCTCCGGCCCTCTCCCCCAACCCCTCTCCCGCACAGCGGGAGAGGGGAGCAAGACCACAGAATTTCCAAGGACAACGCTACCACCCGGTCGCGCTGTACCCGCTTGCACGCTCGGATGTGTCAAGAGTAAGCGCTAACAACAACCACGAAATTCACACAATTGCGGCGCTAAAGTCGCGCCACTTTCGCGCCGTTATCCAACGTATCCATCGCCGCCGGCCTGACGCCGCCGGCTAGCCATTCGATCCGGAGTCAGACGAACATGTCTCTGTTTAATATTGGTCTGTCGGGCCTGAACGTTGCGCAGAACGCCCTCACAACCGTGGGCCACAACTTCAGCAACGCAGCCACCCCCGGCTACACGCGCCAGAACACGATCATCGCCTCGGCTGGCGGCCAGTACACGGGCTCGGGCTTCTACGGCCAGGGTTCCAACACGCTCACCGTGCAGCGCGTGTACGACAGCTTCCTGACGGGCCAGTTGCGTGGCGCCACCTCGGCCAGCTCGGATCTGGCCACGTACGCCGACCAGATCTCGCAGATCGACAACCTGCTGGCTGACCAGAAGGGCGGCCTGGCGCCGTTGATGCAGAAGTTCTTCGCTGCGGTGCAGACCGTGTCGAACACGCCGGCCGATGCCGCGGCGCGTCAGGGCCTGCTGTCCTCCGCGCAAGCGCTGGCTGGTCAAATGAAGTCGTCGAGCGACTACTTCAAGCAACTGCAGGACGGCCTGAATACGCAGATCAAGTCGACGGTCACGCAGGTCAACGACTACACGAAGGAAATCGCGAAACTCAATGGCGAGATCTCGCGCATGACCGCCGCATCGGGCGGCCAGGCGCCGAACGACCTGCTCGACCAGCGTGACCAGGCCGTGGCCAAGCTGACCGAACTCGTCGGCGCCAAGGTGGTGATCCAGGACGGCAATACGTACAACGTGGTCGTCGGCAACGGTCAACCGCTGGTGTTGGGCACCGATTCGTACGACATCAAGGCGATTCCCTCGGCATCGGACCCCAGCCGTACCGTGATCGGCTACACGGTGCCGGGCAGCAATGGCACGTACGAGGCGGAAGAAGGTTCGATCACGGGCGGCTCGCTCGGTGGCTTCCTGCGATTCCGCACCGACTCGCTCGACGCCGCGCAGAACGCCATCGGCCGCCTCTCGCTGGCCATCGGCCAGAAGTTCAACGACCAGCACAAGCTCGGTATCGACCTGAACGGCGCCATCGGCACCGATCTGTTTGCGCTGGGCAAGGCGCAAGTGTTTGCCAACGCGAAGAACACCTCGGGCGCCATCGTTCAGGCTACGATCACGAACACGAGCAACCTGACGGTCAGTGACTACACGCTGCGTCTGACCAACGGAAATTACACGCTGACGCGCAAGTCGGACAACACCGTAGTCGCCACGCAGCCGCTGGCCACGGCCACGTATCCGATGACGCTCGAAGCTGACGGCTTCCAGATCAATCTGGATAGTGCCATGACGGTGAGCGACTCGTTCGAGATCCAGCCCACGCGCAATGCCGCCGCTGGCTTCGATACGTTGATCACGGACCCCGCCAAGATTGCTGCCGCCTCGCCGTCGCGCGCCGACGCCGCCACGAACAATGCCGGCTCGGCCACGGCCAAGCTGACCAATGTGGCGCCTGGCTTCTCGCTGCTGGCCGGACCGCTGACGGTGAAGTACGACGCCGCCACGACGTCCTACATCTTCTCCGATGCCGCGGGTACGCCGCTGGCACCGCAGCCGGCGCCCACCGCCACGGCCACGGGCGTCGATTACACGATCAACGGCATGACGTTCAGCTTCGGCGGCACGCCCAAGGATGGCGACACGTTCACGCTGTCGAACAACGCCGGCTCCGTGTCCGACAACGGCAACGCGCTGTTGCTGGCCAAGCTGCAGACTGCCAAGACGATCAACGGCACGTCGAGCTTCAACGACGCCTACGCCACGCTCGTCAACGACGTGGGCAGCAAGACGAAGTCGGCGCTGATCGCTTCCACCTCGCAGGACAGCATCACGAACCAGGTCTACGCCGCGCAGCAGTCCGTGTCGGGTGTGAACATGGATGAGGAAACCGTGAACCTGCTGAAGTTCCAGCAGCTGTACCAGGCCAACGCCAAGGTCATCCAGGCAGCCAGCACGGTCTTCGACACCCTGATCGGCATCGCCCGCTAAGCGGCCCACTACCCGCCGTCCCTGAGATCAACCCGAAGGAATCCTCGCAATGCGCGTCGCAACCTCTACCCTCTACCGCCAGGGCCTGCAGTCGATGAACAACCAGCAGTCCCTGCTGATGCATGTTCAGCAACAGCTGGGCACGGGCCGTCGTATCCTCACGCCTTCGGACGATCCGGTTGCCGCCACGCGCGCGCTGGGCGTGACGCAGGCAGGTGCCGTGAACGGCCAGTACACCGCTTCGCGCAAGGAAGCCAACTCGGCGCTGGCACTGGAAGAAAACTCGCTGACTACCGTGACCACGGTGCTGCAGAGCGTGAAGACGCTGCTGGTGAACGCCGGTAACGGTACGCTGAGCGATACCGACCGCGCCTCGCTGGCCACCGCGCTGCAAGGCCAGTACGACCAACTGCTGGGTCTGGCCAATGCCGACGACGGCACGGGCAACTACCTGTTCGCGGGCCTGAAAACCGGCACCGTGCCGTTCGCGGCCGACGCCGCCGGCAACGTGACGTACCAGGGCGATACCGGCCACAAGCTGCTGCAAGTGGATGTGTCGCGCCAGATGCCCGCGGGCAACACGGGCGCGGAAGTATTCCAGTCGGTGAGCAACAGCGCCGGCTACGTGCTCAAAGGCAACAGTGCCAACACGGGCACGGCCACGTACAGCGCGCCGTCCGTGACCGACCCGAGCAACCCCCTCTACGGCACCAAGCTGGCGGTCACGTTCCAGACCAACGCCGGCACCGGCAAGATGCAATACACGGTGACCAACGCGACGACGGGTGCGGCAATCGGCGGCCCGGTGGACTACGTTGACGGCGGTTCCATCAACGTGGCAGGCGTTTCGTTCTCGGTGAAGGGCACCCCGGCCGACGGCGACACGATGTCCGCAGAGCCCGCGCAACAGGCTGGCGCCGATGTGTTCGCCAACCTCAAGAGCGTCATCGACGCACTGAAGCAGCCGATCAACTCCGGCACGTCGCCGGAAACGGCCAACGCCAACCTGCAGAACGTGATTGCCACGGGCCTGCGCCAGAACAACAACTCGCTCGACAACGTGCTGACGGTACGTGCATCGGTGGGTTCGCGCATGAACGAACTGGACGCACTCGACACCATCGGCGAGAACCGCGACCTGAGCAACGCGCAGACGCTGTCGAACCTGCAGGACCTGGACTACGCTGCGGCAATCGGCGAGTACTACCAGCGCCAGACGGCACTGCAAGGCGCGCAGCAATCGTTCATGCAGATCCAGGGCATGAATTTGTTCCAGTATCTGCGGTAAGCGGATGGTGGTGAGGTAAAAACAAGGTTGTTCTGAGGGAATGCGAGTTGGCAAATCGCTGCTTGTGCGTTTGTCAAACTCGCTAAACAGCCTGGAACGATTGGCTCTGTGGCCGCTATAGAAAGACCCGCCCCAATTTACACGGGGCGGGTCTTTTTTTTCGTGCCGTCTACTAGGTCGGCATCGTCCAGCCCTTGTATGGGCACAGACAACTGCCGAGCTTCACGATCCCTAGTCTCGACTGCTCAACTCGAGTGCCCGTTGGGCAATCTGCCAGGCATTGAAACGTATCCAAACCAAAGTAAGACGAGGCCTCCCGTCACCAGAATGCCGGCGTGGCATCCGAGGGCCGGGCCACCGAGGCGTCGGTCGACGAGTGGCGCAAGGTGATGTCAATCGATCTCGCCGGCGTGTTCTATGGCGCGCGTGCAACTTTCCCCGTCTTGGAGCGGTATGTCACGGGGAACCGTCCATTGAGGCTACAACTCGATGCGCGAGTCGACGGGAGCTACATCTGTGGCGATGCAGCTGCCTTCACGCCGGCATCGGGACACGACTATGAGTTGGTAGTCCCATTGCGAGGCACCTCTCTCATTGGTGGCTACCTGGGGGCGCTGTCGCTGTCAACCGCTATAGACCCAGCGTCCTCATGCCTGCTTCGGCGTCGCCGATAAAAATCCAAGAATCCCGTCGACGATCCCTGCCTCGACGTTCCGCGCGTTCTGGCCGTCCACCGCTTCCAGCACGGCGCCATGCACCAGCGCTTCCGTCATCTTCATCGTCATCCACGCGGCCATGTCCAGGTCGTCGTGGCGCAGTTCGTCGCGGTGCCGCAGCAGTAACTCCATCACATGGCGATGGATGCGATCTCCGGCTGCGCCCATGTTGGCTTCCAGCAGCGGGCGCTCCTTCTCCAGCAAGCGATGCAGTTCCGGCTCCACTTCGTGGGCAGCCATTGCCGCGCGAATCAGGCTGGTGACGGCGCCGCGCAGTCCTTCTTCGTGCGCTTCCCCCAAGACTTTCTCGATCGATTCGGCCATGTGGATGCCGTGTCGCTGATGCAACGCGGTGAGTAACGACGCCTTGTTGGGAAAGTACTGGTAGAGCGACCCGACGCTGATGCCGGCCTGCTGGGCGACTGCATTCGTGCTCATTTCGGCATATCCCCGCTCCATCAAAACGCGAGCACTGGCTTCCAGAATGGTGTCTACCATTGCCATGGAACGGCGCTGGCGCGGGGCTTTGCGGGGTGTTGTCTCGGGTTGTCGGGCCATGGTCGGAACGCGAGTTGAAAAGACGAGCGATTGCTCGCATTATTGCTGGGTCGATCGGCACAGTCAATCAGGGGTTTCGGCCCCCCGAATAGCGAGGATTCTGACGTGAAGGAAATAGTGGTAGTCGGCGGCGGTTTCGCCGGGTTATGGGCAGCGGCTGGGGCGGCGCGCATGGCGGAAACGTTGGGCAAGGCTGTGCACATCACGCTCGTCAATCGTGACGCGCAGCACAGCATTCGCGTACGCAACTATGAGGACGACCTCGCCGCCACACTGGTACCGTTGCGAGAGGTACTCGATCCCATCGGCGTGACGCTGCAGATTGGCAACGTGGTGGATATCGACACGCATGGCAAGTCCGTCCGGATCGAGTCCGACGGCAAGTTCATCACCACGCGGTATGACAAGCTGGTGCTTGCCAGCGGCAGCAAGCTGGAGCGGCCGCCCATCGTGGATGTGGATGTCTTCTCGTTCGATGTCGATACCTACGCGCAAGCCCATCGGTTGCAGGAACACATCGCATCGCTGCATGCCCGCGCGCCCTATCCCGGTCAGTACACGGCGGTGGTGGTGGGCTCGGGTGCGACGGGCGTGGAACTGGCCTGCGAACTGCCGGCGCGGTTGCGCGCAGCCGCGGTGGCCAGCGGCATCCCCGACGCCGCGCAGCAGGTGCGCGTGATCCTGGTCGATAGCAACGAGAAGATCGCTGGCCACCTCGGTGGCGCGCAGGCAGTGATCGAGCAAAGCTGTCGGGAGCTTGGGATCGAGTTGTTCCCGCACGCGACGGTGAAGTCCCTGAGCGGCTACGGCCTGACGTTGAACAACGGGCAGCATATCGACACCTCCACCGTGGTCTGGTGCGCGGGCATGCGTGCGAGCGAGCTGACCACATGTTTTAGCGGCAAGCGCGACGTGCATGGCCGACTCATGGTGGATGCCTACATGCGCGTGCAAGGCATGGACGACGTGTATGCGGCAGGCGATGTGGCGCACGCCTTGATCGATGGCGAGCATCCATCGGTGATGTCTTGCCAGCACGCCCGACCGATGGGGCGGTACGCGGGTCACAACGTCGTATGCGAACTGTTTGGCGAGGATCTGCTGCCGCTGCATATCGACTGGTACACGAACATCATCGATCTGGGTCCGGCCGGCGCGGTGTACGCCCAGGGGTGGGACCGCGAAGTCGTCGCCATTGGCGAGCAAGCCAAGCAGACCAAGCAGGTCATCAATCGCGAACGCATCTATCCGCCGCGTAACGGCAGCCGGGCCGATATCTTCGATGCGGCCTCGACCGAGCTGCAACGGCCGCCAGTATTGGAGCCGCTTTCGCGCGCCTGACCATCGGCCGTCCGGTCGCGCGATTGCTGCATCCCATCGTCGTGCGACCGGTTCGTCAGCCGGACTGCTTCCATCTCCAACTTCAGCGCTTTGAGCCGTGAGTGTTTCCTCCACGTTGTCCCCGCACGCCCCGACTGGCGGCGCCGCGCCCGTTCATGCCCCGTTTTCATTGCGGCTCGGCATCGGGCTCAAAGGCGTGCTGATTGCCGCGCTCGTGTCCGGCATCAACAACCGCACTGGCGATATTGGCCTCTCCGATATCCTGGGCGGCTACGGTCTGGGCCGCGACGAAGGGATCTGGCTGTCGTCGAGCTATGCAGCCGCCGAAGTCTCGGCGATGTTGCTGGCACCCTGGCTGGCGAACACCTTTTCGATGCGCCGCTTCGCCACGGGAGCCACGCTGCTGTTCGGGCTGATCAGCGTGCTCTGCCCGTTCGCGCCGAACTTTGAAATCCTGCTCTTGCTGCGTGTGCTGCAAGGGCTGGTCGGTGGCTGCCTGCCGCCGATGCTGATGACGGCAGCGCTGCGCTTCCTGCCCGCGCACTACCGGCTCTTCGGGTTGTCGGCGTATGCGCTGACCTCGACGTTCGGCCCAAACATCACGATGCCGCTCGTCGCGTTCTGGACCGAAAGCGCGGACTGGCGGCTGCTGTTCTGGCAGTTCATGCCACTCTGTCTGCTGTCCGCCGCATTGATCTGGCATGGCATTCCACAGGACCCGGTGCATCTTGACCGCATTCGCAAATTCAACTGGAAGGGCGCACTGCTCGGCGTGACGGGCTTGTCGTGCACGACGCTCGCGCTGGCGCACGGAGAACGGCTGGACTGGTTTGCCTCGCCGCTGATTGGCGTCCTGTCGGCGTGCGGCGCCGCGAGTCTCCTGGCCTTCCTCGTGCACGAGTTCCACCACCCCGCACCGTTGTTCGAGTTCAGGCTGCTGCGCCGGCGAAACTTCGCCTATGGCATTGCCACGCTGATGCTGTTCGTGTGCGCAACGTTCGCCGGCAGCGCGCTGCCCACCGCATACCTCGCGCGTATCCACGGCTATCGTCCCGTGCAGACGATGGATCTGGCCCTGCTGATTGCCGTACCGCAGATTGTGCTGTCGCCGCTGGTCGCCTTCATCGTCAATCGGCGCACGGTGGACTGCCGTTACGTGATCGCTACCGGCCTCGCATTGATGACGTTGGCCTGCCTTGCGGGCGCATATCTCACCCCGGACTGGATTCGCGAACAGTTCTTCGTCCTCCAGCTCATGCATGCCGTGGCGCAGCCCATGGTGGTGGTGCCGCTGCTGATGATGGCCACTGGCGTGGTGGCGCCTGCCGAAGGACCGTTCGCGTCCGCCATGGTGAACAGTATGCGTGCGCTGGCATCGACGGTAGCCGCCGCGGCCTTCAGCAATTTCGTCACCTGGCGCGAGCACTTCCACGCCAACGTCCTGCTTGATCACGCCATGACCGCAGCGTACGCGAGTCCGTTGCAGATACCGGCTCGCGTGCTTGCGGAAAAGGTAAGACAACAGGCGTTCGTACTCGCCTATGCCGATACCTTCCTCGCGCTGATCCTCGTCATTGCACTGATGGCACTTGTGCTCTGGTTTGTTCCTGTTCGTGCCTTTCCGCCTCAATCTCCCGTCAGATCATGACTGTCCCTCGCCACTCTCCCCGAATCTTCTATGCACTGATCGGCGCCGCCGCCGTGACCTGTGCCCTGTACGCCGGCTTTCGCATCTTTGACGCCGGGCGGCAACAGCGCACCGACGACGCCTACATCCGTGCGGATTCGGTGTATGTGTCCCCACGCGTCACGGGTCAGATCACCGAGGTACTGGTGCAGGACAACCAGCGCGTGAAGGCCGGCCAACTGGTGGCCCGCATCGATGCCGCCGATTATCTGGCGGCAAAGGCCGAGGCCACGGCGAATGTGGCCGTGGCGCGCGCCGATATCAAGAACCTGGAAGCGGGCATTGCCCGGCAGCGCGCGCTCGTCGAACAGGCACGCGCCAGCGTGCGCGCGAGCGAAGCAAGCCTGCGCTTTACGGAATTGAATGCGCAGCGGTATCGCAATCTTTCCAGTTCCGGCGCTGGTACCCAGCAGGAGTGGCAACGCGCCGACGCCGACCTCAGTGCGGCACGTGCGAACCGGGACCGCGACGTAGCGTCGGGCGAGGCGGCATCCAGAACATTGATGGTGCTGACCGCGCAGCTCGAAGCCGCGCAGGCGCAGTTGCAACGCCATGAAGCGACGCTTCAGAAAGCCGTGCTCAATGTCTCGTACACGCACATCGTGGCGCCGTTCGATGGCATGGTGGGGCAGCGATCTGCCCGGGTAGGTGCCTACGTGTCAGCCGGCACGCCCTTGATGGCCATCGTGCCGCTCGACGATATCTACGTGGTGGCGAACTTCAGGGAAACGCAATTGGCGCGGATGAAACCGCACCAGTCGGTGACCATCCAGGTGGATGGCAATCCGGAAAAATCCTTCCGGGGGCATCTTGACAGTGTGGCGCCTGCCACGGGTCTGAGTTTCTCGCCGGTGGCGCCTGACAACGCCACTGGCAACTTCACCAAGGTCGTGCAACGCGTGCCGGTGAAAATTCGTTTCGACGAACCTGGCGTCGACGCAGACCTGCTTCGCGTCGGCATGTCCGTCGTGGTCAGTGTCAAGACGAAGGACGGGGTTTGAGATGGGGATGCGCAAAGGATTGGGCGGGTGCCTGCTGTCGATTGCACTGGGTGGATGCGCGGTAGGGCCTGACTTCGTGGCCCCGCCCGCGGAACTGCCGGCGTCCTGGCAATGCGGTGCGCCGACTTGCGGCGCGGGAGACGTGGCGCATGACTGGTGGCGGACGTTCGATGACCCGGAAATGGCAAGCCTTGTCGAGCGCGCCGTATCGGGCAACCTCGACGTCCTGGCGATGAGCAACCGTCTGGAACAAAGCCGCATTCATCTGAAAGTGAATGGTGCATCGCAGTTTCCCAATGTCGGGGTCGGTGCCTCCTATCGTCGCGCGGAAGAGAGCGAGAAGGGATGGATCGATCCTTCCGGGCGCGATGGGAAATCGCCTTATGAGCTGTGGGGCGCGGCGTTTGACCTGAGCTGGGAAGTCGATCTGTGGGGGCACGTCAGACGCAGGATCGAAGCCGCGCAGGCCGAAGTCACGATGACCTCGGCTGAAATGGATGGCGTGCTGCTCTCGGTTGCTGCGGAGACGGCTTCCGACTACCTGAAGCTGCAGGGCGTGCGTGAGCAGTTATCGGTCACGCGCGAAAGCCTGCTGATCGCGGAACGCAGCCTCGCCCTGGTGAACTCGCGCTACGAGAACGGCGTCACTACGCGTCTTGACGTACACAATGCCACAGCGTTGATCAGTACGGTTCGCGCACGGATGGAGGCGCTTGGGGCCGAGCAGGTCCGTTTGCTGAACGCGCTGGCGATGCTCGTCGGCCAGGCGCCCGGCACGCTGGATGACGAGCTGCTGAAATCTCCGTCGCGTACCAACGACGACACGCACGAAATCCCCGTGGGTATTCCGTCGGAGATCGCGCGCCGGCGTCCAGACATCCGCATGAAAGAAGCCGATCTGCATCGTGCCACCGCGGAGATCGGCGCCGCCAAGGCCGACTTCTATCCACGCGTCGTGCTGGGTGCCAACTACGGCTATCAGACGCTCAATGGTTCGAGTTTCGGCTCGTGGGCCGCGCAGCAATGGACCTATGGCCCAAGCCTCTACCTGCCGCTTTTCCAGGGCGGGCGGCTGGTCGGCACGCTGGCCTTGCGAAAGGCGCAGCAGCAAGCGGCTGCGATTGCGTATCGCAAGACCGTATTGCTGGCCTGGCATGAGGTGAGCAACGTGCTGTCCGATTACGCCGCGCAGGAGCGCGAGCATCGCCATCTCACCGAGGCTGTCGAGCAGAATCGCGAGGCGTTGGCCGTAGCGGAACAACGCTACAAGGAGGGCGCTATCGACTACCTCAACGTGCTCAATGTCCAGCGCACGCTATTGCTGGCCCAGTCCGCCAGGGTCGAAAGCGGCACGAAGACCGCAATCGGCCGGGTTCGCCTGTACAAGGCGCTCGGTGGTGGATGGCCGGGTGGGCCCATCGGTTGATCCGCATAGAAACGGCTTGACCTTCCCATGCGGGCGCCTATCTTCGGTGAAGATCCTCCACAAGCGGGGTCACAGGAGACGAGCGATGACATCCAGCACTTCTGCGCGCAGACAGGCGTTCAGGCAACTTGTGGCGTCAAAGCAAGCGGTGCTGGTGCCGGGCGCCTTCAATGCCATGAGTGCGCGCGTGATCGAGGATCTGGGGTTCCAGGCGGTCTATCTGACTGGCGCTGGCGTGACCAATATGTCGTTTGGCTTGCCGGACCTCGGCTTCATCGGGCTCAGCGATATCGCCGAACACACGGCGCGTGTACGCGACGCCGTGGCGCTGCCGCTGATCGTGGATGCGGATACTGGCTTCGGGAATGCGCTCAACGTCCAGCATGCCGTGCGCACGCTGGAGCGGGCAGGCGCCGATGCCATCCAGCTCGAAGACCAGGTCATGCCGAAGAAGTGCGGGCATTTTGCCGGCAAGCATGTCGTCGGTATGAACGAGATGGCCGCCAAGATCCGCGCGGCTGCCGATGCACGCGACGATGCCGATTTCCAGATCATCGCGCGTACCGATGCGGCGGCGGTGCATGGCATCGAGGATGCCATCGAACGCGGGCACCGCTTTGCAGAGGCGGGTGCGGACATCCTGTTCCTGGAGGCCATCGAAGGGTTGCCCGATATCCAGCGATTGCCGCAGTTGTTCAAGACCCCGTTGCTGATCAACATCGTCATTGGCGGGAAGACACCCGTGCAGGGGCGCGATGCGCTGCAAGGGCTCGGCTATGGCCTGGTGCTCTATGCGAATGCGGCGCTGCAGGGCGCGGTGCGCGGTATGCAGCAGGCGCTGGGCATGCTGAAGTCGAACGGACAGATGGACGAGAACCCGGCGATTGTCGTGCCATTCAACGAGCGTCAGCGGCTGGTCCGGAAGCCCCTGTACGACGAACTCGATGCGCGATACAAGAGCGAAGACTGAGAGCGACGACTGAAGGAGCGCCGATGAAGACTGCATTGATCGTGCTCGATGTCATCAACGACATCGTCGATCCGCAGGGCAAGCTCGCCGGTGGCGGTACGGCGGCCCACGCGCAGGATCGCAACCTGTTGCGCAACGTGAATGCGGTGATTGCGCAAGCGCGTTCTCGGCAATGGCCGGTGATCTTCGTGAAGGTGGGTTTCACCGCGCAATATGCCGAGCAGCCCAAGGCGTCGCCGTTCTTCGGCAAGGCGCATACGGCGGGCGCGCTTGCGCTTGGGCGTTGGGGTACGGCGTTTGTCGATGGGCTGGATGTGCAGGCGAGCGACCACGTGGTGGTCAAGCATCGCATCAGCGCGTTCTATGGCACGCCGCTCGAAGCGATCTTGCGTGCGAACCATATCGAGCGGCTGGTGTTGACGGGTGTCAGCACCACATGGGCCGTAGAGTCCACCGCGCGCGACGCGCATGACCGGGACTATCAGGTGGTGATCGTCGAGGATGCGTGTGCCGCGCGTAGCGAGGACGACCACGGCAGGTCGATGAAAAACCTCACGGCCATCGCTGCCGTGACGTCGGTGGATCAAATCATCAACGACGCTGCAAGCGCTTAGCGAATCGCTCCCGCGTAGCGGCGCGCGACTTCGGGCGCAGGAATCCCATCCGCTTCATTCCCTACGGAAATCCTCCGATTCCTTATTTCAATAAATTTGAACAACTATGACAGCGAACCCCCGTTTTTCTACGGCGGGGCCACCGCTATAGTTCAACCCATGGACAGCGCAGCAACGCAACGAAGCCAAGCCAGCGCTGCCCGATAAAACCTCAAACTTATTGAATACCTTTTATTCCGGAGAATCACCATGTCGAACGCCAACAACGCCAAGCTGGAAGTCCTGACCCCGCGCAATAGCCAACTGATCTTCATCGACCATCAGCCGCAAATGGCCTTCGGTGTGCAGTCGATGGACCGCCAGACCATGAAGAACAACGTCGTGGGCCTGGCCAAGGCAGCCAAGATCTTCGACGTGCCGACCACGATTACCACCGTCGAGAGCGAATCGTTCTCCGGCTATACCTACCCCGAACTGCTCGACGTGTTCCCCGGCAAGGAAACGCTCGAACGCACCTCGATGAATTCCTGGGACGACCAGAAGGTGCGCGACGCACTGGCCGCGAATGGCCGCAAGAAGATCGTCGTCGCCGGCCTGTGGACCGAAGTCTGCAACACCACGTTTGCCCTGTGCGCCATGCTCGAAGGCGACTACGAGATCTACATGGTGGCGGACGCTTCGGGCGGCACGACCAAGGAAGCGCACGACTACGCGATGCAGCGCATGATCCAGGCCGGCGTGGTGCCGGTGACGTGGCAACAAGTGCTGCTCGAATGGCAGCGTGACTGGAAGAACAAGGAAACGTACGACGCCGTGACGAGCCTGGCCAAGGAACACTCGGGCGCCTACGGCATGGGCATCGACTACGCCTATACGATGGTCCACAAGGCCGCGCAACGCACGCAGACGACGCATGAGTCGATTGCTCCGGTGCATGCGCCGGTGATCGAACTCTAAGTCAAGTCACAACAGCTTCAGGGAGACTGGTTCTCCGGAGGGCCGCTCGCCTGGATGGGAGCGGTCTTCATTTTTTGCGTATTGGTAACGGCGCTCGAGCGTGGTGTGCTGCCAACAGTCGACTATTGGTGTAAGCGATAAAAGTGATAAACGATCCAAGATACTAATTGTGGCAAGAAAACGTCAATTGCCAATTTCATGGCAGCAAATCGGCCGCAAATAGTGCTTTTTTAATGGCTTTAAGACCCTCCATGGTTTTCTGGAGGCATACCCCAAGAAAGTTGGGCTTGTTCTCCAAACCGCCAGGTCGCACAATTCGGCCGCGTTGCGGATGTACGATGTCTGGAATGTGTTTGCGCAGACAACCCCTTGGGAAGGGGTGCGCAAGCATGGGAATAACAAAAAACAAACAGCCGAATCGGCAAAAAAAAGAAGGGTTGGGTCGCTATGCATGCGGATCTCGCGTTACGCATGATGTCGGGCCTGCTGTGGACGGGCCTGACGGTCTGCTTGCCACTGCTCGCAGTCATCATGACGGTAGGACTAGTCATCAGCCTCTTGCAAGTGGTGACGCAGGTCCAGGAAATGTCTCTCACATTTGTTCCGAAGCTTATCGCCTCCGGAATCGTCCTGATCGCCCTGGGTCCGTGGATGCTGCGCAAGCTCACAAGCTATTGCACGCAGCTCTGGACCAGTATTCCCACCCTGTTCTAACACCGTCCGGCAGACGTCGTGGTGGGAAGCCTCTCCTATGGCCCGTGGGCCGTATCCGCGCTGCTTGTCAGCATCCGCATTGGCATGGTGTTTGCCATGACTCCCGTGCTATCGGCTATTCCAATGCCCGCCGTCGTTCGTGTGCTCGTAGTGCTGGGCATTGCGGCGGCAATGTCGGCGGCGCTACCAACGACCAGCTATCGCGGCCAGACAGATCTCGCGTCGTTGTTTGGCGCAGCTTGCCTGGAGGTGTCGATAGGTGTTCTGCTCAGTCTTGGCATCCTGCTGGCGTTCGCAACATTTTCCGTCGCCGGTCGCGTGCTCGACATCCAGATCGGATTCGGTATGGGGCAGTTGTTCGATCCAGCCACTCGGCAAAGCCTGCCGCTGCTGACGGGCGCCATGACGCAGTTGGCGGTGCTCTGCTTCTTTGCCTTGGACGCGCACCATACGCTGCTTCGCGCGCTGGCATACAGCTTCGAACACTTTCCACTCGGCGCGCCGTGGCCCATTCAGCAGAGCCTTCCAGTTGTACTGCGCCATGTTTCCGGCATGTTCGTGCTGGGTTTCGCGCTGGTGGCGCCGGTTGTGACGTGCCTGCTGCTTGTAGAACTGGGATTGTCGCTGCTGGCGCGCAACCTGCCGCAGATGAACATGTTCGTGCTCGGCATGCCGATCAAAGTCATCGTGGGTCTCGGAGCGCTGGCGGTCTGGCTTGGCGCGGCGGGTGACTACGTCGCGCGTATCTTCAATGCTGTCTTTCACAACTGGGAGGCATTGTTCCGATAATGGCCGACGAAGACTTCGATAAGAGCGAAGCCGCTTCGGCCTACAAGCTGGAGCAGGCGCGCGAACAGGGCCAGGTGCCCAAGAGCCAGGAGGTGACCGGCACGCTGGTCATGGCCGTTGTCATCGCCACGTTGCATGCGCGAGGACTGGAGGGCATCCTGCATGAATTCCGCTTCGACAGTGCGTTGCTGCAGCGGGCCGCCATGTCGCACGACAGCGCGCAGATCATGGGGCTGGTGTCCACGACGCTGGACCACCTGGTGTGGTCGCTGATGCCATTCCTGGTTACGGTGATGGTGGCGGCTATCGTGGGCAATGTGCTGCAGACCGGTCCGATGTTCGCGCCGAAGGCCCTGAAGCCCGACTGGAACCGCTTGAACCCCGTGACGGGGCTCAAGCAGCTTCTGTCCGTGCGGACGCTGTTCCAGGCGCTGCGTTCCTGTGTGAAGCTCGCGCTGCTGGCGCTCGTCGTGTGGTATGCCCTCGTAGACCTTCTGCCGCAATTCCACCATCTCGCGGCCCTGCCGCCGCGCCGCTATGTGGAAACCATGCTCAATGATATTGGCGCCATCGGCATGCGGGTGGTCATCATTCTGACGTTGATTGCCGCGGTGGACCTGTTGTTCATGCGGCGCCAGTTCGCCACGCGTATGCGCATGAGCAAGCGCGAAGTCAAGGACGAACACAAGCAGCGCGAAGGTGACCCGCGCATTCGACAACGTCAGCGCGAGTTGCGCCAGAAGATGGCGAGGAAGCTCGGTGCGGCCTCCAACGCTGGCGGCGCCGACGTGATCATCGCCAACCCGACTCACCTTGCCATTGCGCTTGAATACCGCCACGGCGAGATGGAATCGCCGCGTGTGGTGGCGAAGGGTGCTGGAACACTTGCACTTGCCATCCGCAAGATCGGGCGTTCGCATGGCGTGCCCATCGTGGAGAACCGGCCATTGGCGCGAGCGTTGTTCCGACAGGTCGAGATCGGGCAGCATGTTCCGCCCGCGTTGTATGCCGACCTTGCGCGAATCATGGTCTGGGTTCTGGCCATGCAGCGTTCGCGGCAGGCGGCGCATGCGATGACGGCAGGAGGCGCGACGTCATGAGTAACTGGCGCAAACTCTTGTCCGGCCAGGGAGACGTACTGCTGGTTGGCCTCGTACTTGGCATCTTGCTGGTGCTGTTCGCGCCGATTCCGCGCGGACTGCTGGATTTCCTGATCCTCACGAACTTCTCGTTCGCGTTCCTGATTCTTCTGCTCACGTTCTACATGGCGCGGCCTGTGGAGTTCTCCACATTCCCGTCATTGCTGCTGATTGCCACGCTGTTCCGTTTGTCGCTGAACGTCGCAGCAACGCGGCTGATCCTGGCAGATGCCGATGCCGGCAAGGTCATCGCGGCCATCGGTTCGTATGTAGTGGGCGGCAATTACGTGATCGGGCTGATCGTTTTCCTGATCCTGATCGTCGTGCAGTACGTGGTCGTGACCAGTGGTGCGCAACGGGTGTCCGAGGTCGCGGCCCGCTTCACGCTGGACAGCATGCCCGGCCAGCAGATGAGTATCGATGCCGACCTGAACATGGGGTTCATCGACCAGGAGGAAGCCCAGCGTCGGCGGAAGAACCTGGAGAAGGAAGCAGCGTTCTACGGCGCAATGGACGGTGCGAGCAAGTTCGTAAAGGGTGATGCCATTGCAGGCATCATCATCATGCTGATCAACATCGTCGGCGGCCTGGTCATCGGGACGATGCAGTTCGGTATGCGCTGGTCCGAAGCCTTGCAGACCTACACCCTGCTCACGATCGGGGATGGCATCGTGACACAGGTTCCAGCCCTGGTGATAGCGGTGGGCACCGGCATCATCGTGACGCGCTCGGCGTCGGATGCCAACCTCAGCAACGAGGTGCTCCGCCAGATCACGTCGTTCCCAAAGACGCTGCTTCTCGTCGCCTGTGCGCTGGGCGGACTGGTACTGCTGCCCGGCATTCCGTCGTTGCCGGTACTCGTGCTTTTGGTACTCGTCGTTGGCGTTGCGCTGTTGGCTGCCCGTATTAAACGTCGTGCCGCACACGAAGACGGAAGAGCGGATGCCGCTGCAGAGACGCCGTCCGGCGGCAAGGACGACGCCGGTTACGCTTCGCTTGCCGTCGAGCCGATCGAGGTACATGTCGGCACCGCGTGGTTGCCGCTGGTCAGCCAGGAAGGTGGGCTGTTCATGGAGCGCATCGCGCTGTTCCGCAAGCAGCATGCACAGGATCTGGGCCTCGTGCTGCCTCCGGTGCGCTTTCGGGAGGGTGCGCGCCTGGGGCCGAATCAGTACGAGATCCAGATCGACGGCGTGGTGCGGGCGAAGGCCGAGGTACGGATGGAGCAGCTGCTGGCGATTCATCCGTCTGGGGACACTCGCGCGATTCCAGGCGAGCCAACCAAGGACCCCACGTATGGGCTGCCGGCGCTGTGGATCGACGCTGGGCAGCGCGAGGCAGCCATCGCGGCCCGGTTTACGCTGGTCGATGCACAGACGGTGTTCCTCACGCACCTGACGGAAATCCTGCGCCGTGAATCGGCGACGCTACTCACGCGCGCCGAGGCCGAGCGCCTGCTGGGGCGCGTGCGTGACGATCATCCGGGGCTGGTCGAGGAACTGATCCCCACAGTGCTGTCACTGGGAGACGTACAGAAGGTGTTGCAGCACTTGCTGCGCGAGAAGGTCAGCATCCGCCATGTCGAGGCGATTCTGGAAACCCTTGCCGACGCGGGTCGCGCGACCAAGGATCCGCTGACGCTGACCGAGGCCGTGCGCCAGCGCCTGGGGCCTGCCATCTGCCAGGCACTGGTGGGCGATGCCGGCGCACTCCAGGTGCTGACGCTGGACGCCGCGATGGAAGCAGGCTTCCTGCAGACCCTGCAGTCGGCCGAGGCCGGCGGACATTTCGTGCTCGATCCGCGCATGGCCGAGCAGTTTATCCAGAGACTGGTCTTCCATGCCGAAAAAATGATGAAAAGCAATCTTCTGCCCGTGGTGCTATGCGCGCCCGAACTGCGGCGGCATGTCCGCAGCCTTTCGGAACGCGTGCTGCCGCACCTGCGCGTGATCTCGATGGCCGAGGTGCCACACGCGGTGGAACTGAAGTCGTTTGGCGTCGTGAGTCTCTAATACGAAGGAGCAGATCGTGCAACAAACCCTGGCCGTGGCCCTTACCGGATTGCAAACGGATGCAGACCGGCTGGACCGTATCGCGCTGAATTTGGCCAATGCGTCTACGCCGGGATACCGCCGCGAGGTGGGCGCCTTGCCGCGCTCGTCGGCGATGCCGTTTTCCGCGCAAGTGGAAGCCGGCCATGCGAGCGGCGTGCCGGGGGCATCGATGGCGCCTGGCTCGGCGGCGCGATTCGCGCCGATTACCGTGTCCGATACGCGTGCCGGCACCCTGCGCAGCACGGGTGCAAGCCTGCAAGTGGCGCTGACCGGTTCCGAGTTTTTCGAGATTGCCACCGATTCGGGCCCGGCTTACACCCGCAATGGCGACTTCAGGCTCGATACGCGAGGCCGCCTGGTGACGGCGAGTGGCAACGCGGTGATGGGACGGGGGGGCGAGATCGTGCTCACCACTTCCAATCCGAAGATCGACCAGGCCGGCGTTATCCGCGAGGGCAGCAACGTGGTTGGCCAGCTAAAGCTGGTGACATTTGCCGAACCCAAGTCGCTGCGCCGCCTGGGCGACGGGCTCTGGGCGCAGGGTGAGGGCATGACCCTGTCGCCCGATACGACCCAGAGCGTTCGCCAGGGCTACCTCGAGAACAGCAATGTCAGCGCACTGACCGAGATGTCACAGCTTGTGGAAACAATGCGCCACTTCGAATCCTTGCAGCGCATGACCCAGGCCTACGACGAGATGGTCGGACAGGCTATCCGCAAACTTGGCGAGGGCTGAGCCTCGCCGGACGCCAATGACCACGACCCTGAACACGACCACGAGATACGCGCGCCATGCTTGATGCACTCCACATCGCCGCCACCGGCATGCAGTCCCAGCAGACCAACGTCGACACGATTGCCAACAATCTGGCCAACGTCAATACGCCCGGGTTCAAGAAATCCAGGGTCAGTTTTACCGATCTGGTATCGCAAGAGACCCGGCAACTGGCCTCTACCGGCATCGACGCCGTAGCGGGCCTGGGCGCCGCCACACGTACCGGCATGGGCGTTGGCGTCGCGAGCATGGGCCGCGTGCTGGATGTGGGCGACCTGAAGAAGACCGACTCGCCGTACGACATCGCCATCGCAGGACAGGGATTCATCGAGGTGCAGATGCCGGACGGTAGCCGCGCCTTCACACGAGGCGGGACGCTGAAAGTCAATCCCGATGGCATGTTGTCCACGCTGGGTGGATATCCACTCAAGCCCGGTATTGCCATCCCCGAGAACGCGACGGACATGACGATTACAGCCGACGGACACGTCATGGTGCGTGTGAGTGGGCAATCCACGGCCACCGATGCCGGACAGCTGGAACTGGTCAAGTTCCCGAACGCATCCGCTATCACGCCGATGGGCGACAACCTCTATCGGACCAACGACAACACCGGCGAGCCCATCGCCATGCGCGCTGGCGATGACGGCATGTCGCAGATCCAGCAGGGCTTTGTGGAATCGTCGAACGTCAAGCTCGTAGACGAGATGGTGAGCCTGATGGTGGCGCAGCGCGCGTACGAAGCCAACGTGAAGATTGCCCAGGCATCGGACGAAATGCTCGGCATGATCAACAACCTGCGACGTTGAGCATAGCCATGCGACGCGTGCTTCGATCCCTGCTGCCGCTGCTTGTGTTGCCCTGCTTGGGGGCCAGCATGGCCGTGGCCGCTCCCGGTGTGCATGTGGTGCTGCCCGAACGCGCACAGGTGCATCGTGCCGACGTGGCGCTGGGCGATGTGGCACAACTGCGCACGCAGGATCTCAATACGCTGCGGCAACTGATGTCGATGTCGATCGGGCCTGCACCGCGTACCGGCGAGGCCGTGGTGGTGGATGCAAAGACGCTTGCACGCTTTGTGCAGACACACGTGAAGCTCCCAGAGCATGCCGTGGTGTGGGAAGGCGCGCCGCGGGTGCGCATCGAACGCGCCATGCAGGCACTCTCGGGAGAACAGATCCAGGCAGCG
Source organism: Cupriavidus sp. SW-Y-13 (assembly GCF_009793345.1). Lineage (NCBI taxonomy): Bacteria > Pseudomonadati > Pseudomonadota > Betaproteobacteria > Burkholderiales > Burkholderiaceae > Cupriavidus > Cupriavidus sp. SW-Y-13. The sequence goes on along the minus strand of NZ_WHLX01000002.1, from coordinate 1,927,255 downwards.
GCCCGCCAGCGCCTCGAATCCTGGCTGCAGGCGCGCCACGCACGCTTTGCGGCATCGGCAGCGCAGGATATCCAGGCGCTTGCCGTGCCGGCGGGCAGCCTTGAGCTGCGGCCGCGGGAGATTCCCGATAACCAACTGGCCACTCGACGTATGGTTGTCTGGATCGATATCTGGGTGGCCGGGGATTTCGTCCGCACGGTTTCCGTCGCTTTCGATGTCAATGTCTACCAGGATGCGTGGGTGGCGCGCCACGACGTCCGCGCCGGAAATGCACTGCGCACCGACGACTTCGAGCGCAAGCAGGTCGACATCGCCCGGCTCGGCAGCGCGCCTGTGGCGGTCATTCCTGACGGCTCGCGGATACGCCACAACGTGCTGGCCGGCACACCGTTGCTGCAAGCGGCGGTGCAAGCCGTGCCGGCGGTGGCGCGCGGGCAGATGGTGACGTTGCGCAGCCAGATCGGTGCCATTGCGCTGGAGGGCCGTGCCGAGGTGCTGCAGGATGGTTGGCCCGGCGGCCGGGTGCAGGTGCGCATGCCCGCCGGTAACGCGCCTGTCCTGGCGCGCGTCGCCGAGGATGGCACCGTGGAACTCGTTCAGTGAAGGACATGCCGAGCATGAACATGAAGCGCTTCTTGTTGAGATCGACAACGGCCTGCGGCGTGGCTGTCCTGCTGTGTGCCAGCAGTCTGCCAGCCGTCGCAGAAAGCCTGTTCAGTGAGCAACGGTTTCGCCCGCTCACCGCGGATAACAAGGCATTCCGCGTGGATGACGTCATTACCGTTCAGGTCTACGAGAATGCGTCGGCCGCTGCCAATGCCGACACAGCTACCCGGCGCAAGAATGATGTAGGCGGCAACCTTACGGTGACGCGTACGCCGCCATTCGCCGCTAATCTCAGCGTCGCCGGCGATTTTGACGGCGGGGGCCGTACCAGCCGCGCGGGCAAGGTCCTGGCCCTGCTGACGGTGCGTGTGCAGGAGATCCTTCCCAACGGCGATCTGCGCGTGGGTGGCGAGCAATCGCTCGTAATCAATGGCGAGCAGCAGCGCATCAATCTCGAAGGTCGTGTGCGTCCGCTCGATATCTCCGACAGCAACGTCGTACTGTCCACGCGTATCGCCGACGCACGGATTACCTATGTAGGGGAAGGCGATCTCTCCGAACGGCAGACGCGCGCCTGGTGGCGCAAGGCGCTGGATTTTCTGGGGCTGTGATGAAGAACATCGTGACTTCCCCGCTGGCCAATCTGTGGGGCGTGATGCTGCTTGGCATTGTGTTTCTGGCTGCCACGGCACATGCGGCTACCGAAGCTCCTGTCCGCGTCAAGGATCTCGGGAAATTGCAGGGCTGGCGTGAGAACGCCCTGGTGGGCTACGGCGTCGTGACCGGCCTGGCCGGTACCGGTGACGCGCCCACCAATCGCTCCACCAAGCAGGCGCTGGCTAACGTGTTCTCGCAGTTCAACATGACAATCGCGCCCGAGCAGGTGCAAAGCCGCAACGTCGCCGTGGTCATGGTGACTGCCGCCTTGCCGACGTTTGCACGCGAAGGTGACACGGTGGATGTGACAGTGACCTCCGCGGGAGATGCGCGCAGCCTGGTTGGCGGCACGCTGCTGCTGACCCCACTCAAGGCGCCCAACGGGCGTATCTATGCCCTGGCACAAGGCCCATTGTCGGTTGGTGGCTACCGATACGATGCGAACGGCAACGTCGTGCAGAAAAATCATCCTACCGTGGGGGCGATTCCCGCGGGAGCCACTGTGGAAGTGGGTACGGATGCCAACATGGTGGACGCGCGCCAGAACATCACGTTTGTCCTGTCTGAGCCCGACTACACCACGGCGAACCGGGTGGCTAACGCCATCAATGCCCAGTTGGGGGCCGCGCTGGCGGAGGCTCGCGATGCGTCCGGCATCCAGATCAACATTCCCGAGGCGCAGCGCGGCCATGCGGTCAGATTCTTCTCGCGCGTGGAGAACGTGACGGTCGAGCCTGACCGGCGCGCGAAAGTCGTGATCAACGAGCGTACCGGCACCGTGGTGACTGGCGGCGACGTGCGACTGGCCAAGGTGGCCATTTCGCATGGCGACCTGAAGATCTCCATCGTAACTGACCATACGGCGTCGCAACCGATGTTCGTCGGCTATGGCTATAACCCGGGCGTCCGCACGGCGATCGTGACCAACTCGCGGGTGGATGTGGAAGAGCGCAATTCACCGGCATTCGTTGCGGCCACCAACAACACGGTGGCGGATCTGGTGCAGGCGCTGGCACAGATGAAGACCAATACACGCGACATCATCTCGATCCTGCGCGCGGTCAAGGCGGCGGGAGCGCTGCACGCCGAACTGGTGGTGCAGTAAGGCATCGGAGGCAGAGCCGGTGTGACTGCCTGAAGGACATTAACGATAAAGGGGTGGACGATGGTTCCAGGAATCGAAGGGGTCACCACAGCGGCACTGTCGCTGGCGCTTGACGCTGCGTCGTTGCAGCATCGAGTGCTGGCGGCCAACGTGGCCAATGCCAACACGCCGGGCTACGTGCCGATGCGTCTGCGTTTCGCGGCGCGGATCGAGGGCGGCGCCGTACGCCAGGCAACAGCCGCGACGGATCCGGCATCCATGTTCGCTGTCCGTATGTCGTTGCAGCCCGCATTCGATGCCAGCGGTGCGGCAGCAACGGTACAACCAGACCAGGAAGTCGCGGCGATGTCGGAGAACGCGCTGCACTACCAGGCGCTGGCCTCCGCATTGGACAAGCATTTCTCGATTCTCGCGAGTGCCGCATCCGACGGCAAACGATAGACACCCGACATGGACTACCAACAATCCTTTGCCGTCAGCGCACTGGGCATGAGCCTGGAGCGCATGCGCGTGGACGTTTCCACGCTCAACCTCGCCAATGCCAGTACGGTGACAGGTGCCAACGGCACGGCTTTCCAGCCAATGCGGGTGGTTTCCTACGCGCGCACGCCGCAGATGGCCAGTTCCGTGTCTGCGGACGGTGGCGTATTCAACGCGATGGTCGATCGCGCACTGGCCGCGCCGGGTGCCTGGGTGGAACCCACTACCGCACCGGCACGCAGGACATATGAACCGGGACATCCGTACGCCGACGCGCAGGGCTTCGTCGCCTACCCGGGCGTCGATACGGCCACAGAGATGATGACGATGATGGCCGCGACGCGCGCCTACGAGGCCAATGTGGCAGCGCTGACGATGGCGCGCTCGATGGCGATGAAGGCTCTGGAAATTGGAGGCAACGTATGACGATCCCCGCATTGGCCGAAGTAGCGGCTGCCGCTGCAGCGATCGTGTCGCCGGCAGTAGCGCAGGCCGAGCCAGCGGCAACCTCGGTGGCACGTACCAGCCAGGCATCGTTCGGCGGCATGGTGGGCGCCGGGCTGCAGCAGGTCAACCAGTCTCTGCTGGTCAGCCAGCAGGACATGCAGAACCTTGCTGTGGGCAATGTCCAGAGCCTGCACCAGGTGATGATCCGGCTGGAGGAAAGCAAGATCGCGTTCCAACTGATGCTGCAGGTACGCAACCGGCTGCTCGAGTCCTACCAGGACGTGATGCGCATGCAGGTGTAGGCCGCGTGGATACCGTGAACGAAATGGCAATCGATACGCAGGGGATGATGTGCTGAAGGACTTCTGGAATAGCTTGTCCGGTACGCGCCGGGTCAGTCTTGTAATTGGGGCCGCCGTGATCGTCGGCGCGACGGCATTCGCCGGTATCTGGCTGCTGCGTGCGGACCAGCAGGTGCTGTTCTCGGGTCTGTCGCCGCAGGATGCTGCGGTGATGACAGCGGAACTCGACCGGATGAAGGTGCAGTACCGCCTGGCAGACGAAGGCACGGTCATTCTCACGGATGCCGACCTCGTACACAAGACGCGGCTCAAGCTGATGGGCAAGGAACTGCCCTTGCACGGTGGCGTGGGTTTCGAGCTCTTCAATGCCGGCGACTTCGGCATGACGGAGTTTGCGCAGAAGGTCAACTACCAGCGTGCACTGCAGGGCGAGCTGACGCGGACCATCCTGTCGATCGCAGACGTGAAGTCCGCGCGGGTGCATGTGGCGCTACCCGAAGATGGGCTGTTCAAGCGGGCCGACAACAAGGCGAAGGCGTCGGTCACCATTGCCATGAAGGACGGCAAGTCGCTGGCCCCGGACCAGACCGTCGGCATCCAGCGCCTGGTTGCCGCATCGATCCCAGGGCTGATCAGCCAGGACGTGACGATCCTGAACGAGCAGGGCGTGGCGCTGACACGCGCCAGCCAGTCGGAGGCCGGTAGTGACGGCGGCGCGCGGCTGGACTTGAAACGCGATACCGAGAATGCACTGGCCCGCAAGGCAACTGAGGTGCTGGAGAGAACGTTCGGCGCCGGACAGGCCATGGCCAGCGTCGACGTGACCCTGAGCATGGATGCGGTGCGCATCACGACCGAGGACGTGGTGGGAACGCCTGGCCGGGGTAACCAGGCGCTGACCGGGGTGGTGGTGCGGGAGCGCGAAAGCAGCAATGACGGTGGACTCCCGCTGGGCGTGCGCGACGCGGCCGGCGGCAGTACACAGCGGGAGATCGAATATCAGGTGGGCAAGCGCGTGGAGCAGGTGATCGGGCAACCGGGGGCTGTCAAGCGCATGCAGGTGCTGGCCATCATCAAGAAGCCACTGTCGCCCGAACAGATCGAGCAGGCCAAGGCGCTGCTTGCCACCGCCACGGGCATTGTCGCGGAACGCGGCGACGTGGTGCTGGTGCAGACCATGGGCACGTATGGTGCCGGCAATGCTGCCCCCGCTGCCGATGCCCCGACCGACGCTGCTGCGGTTGCGGCGACGCCTGGAGGATCGGAGACGCGGTCCGCACAGCATTTGGGCATCGCTCAGGTGTTGGCGGCGTTGCTGACGGTGGTGGTCTGTCTGGGCCTGGGCTGGTGGCTCGGTCGGACTCGCCGGCCGGCATCCGCCGCCCATACGCCGATGAACGAAGCGGAGCGCCACGCGATGCTGAATCAGTTACAGGCCTGGCTCCAGGACGACGGGAAGCCGCGCAACGACGGAGGTCACCGTGACCGTTGAGCCGACAAGCGTCAATGATGTGCCGCCAGCCGATGACCGGCGGGTTGCGCTGGCCCTGCATGCGATGACGCCGGTCGATCGCGGCTGGATGTTGTCGCGCCTGCCGGCTTCTTCCCATGGCCAGCTGCGTGAGTGGCTCGACGAACTCGATGCGCTGGGTGTGCCGCGCGATCCGTCGCTGCTAGCCACCGTACGCGCGGTATCGGCTGTCCGGCCCCATCCCGACGGCACGTACGAGGCGATGATCGCCCACGTGGCCGTATTGGAGCCGGAGGTGATTGCCAACATCCTGAGGCGCGAGTCGGTACCGTTGGTGGCGGCATTGCTTGGTATCAGCGATTGGCCGTGGCGCCAATCCGTGATGCATATGCTTGGCGCAAGCCATGCCCGTCGCGTTGCCGAGGCGACCATGACCGCTCGCGTGCCCCCTGCGCCTGCGCGCGACGCCGCGCTGCTGCAGGCGATGCTCGATCGTGCCGCCGGGGCGCGGCAGGCGCACGTGCCTGCAGGACGAGCACACGGAACGGCCGCGTCGGGACGTGCACGCCAGCATGTGGCTGGCCTGGTGGCGTTGTTCTCCCGCAAGGTCGCCGCATGAGCCGCACTGCACCCACACGCGTGCTCAAGGCGGTCGACGTCGAGGGCGCCGCGCGCACCATTGGACGCCGCCGTACCGCACCTGCGCCGGTCGTTGCGCCGGTGTCGGGTGGCATGGCTGCATCGGCGCCGCTGCCAGGCCCGCCGGCCGCGCCGGAAGCGGTTGTGCCAGCCGGCGATGTCAGCGGTTACGAGGAGGGCTTTGCACGTGGTCAGCGCGAAGGATTGGCCGAAGCTGCGCAGCAGGTCGAGCAGGCCACGCGCGAGGCCGTGGAGAGTGCACAGGCCGAACTCCGCTCGGCACGCGAGGCCGAGCGCCAGCGTATCGATGCCGCCCTGGCCGAGCACGCCGCCCTGACGCGCCATGTCCTCGAACAGGTGCAGCAACATGTCACCGGCGCCATGCGCCAGATCGAGGAACAGGCCGTGGCTATCGCGTACGAAGCGGTCTGCCGCATCGTGGGCGATGCCGCAGTGGAGGCGGACGCCGTACGAACTATCGTGACGCGTGCATTGGCCGAACTGGATGGCAAGCCGGCGCTTGGCGTCCGACTGCATCCGCGCGATCTCGCGACCCTGCAGGCAAGCCCGGATGGGCAGGCACTCCTGCAAGGTTTTGCGGCCGTAAGCTGGACCGCGGACCACGGTGTCTCGATGGGCGGCTGTATGGTCGACAGCGCTGCCGGAACCCTCGATGCGCGCCTGGAAGTCCAACTGCTTGCATTGGGGCAAGCCTGGCGAAACGCGGCCACGGAGGTCAGATCCTCATGACTGCCATCCTCAGCGCCGTCCGCGCGGCCACCGCCACCGTCATCCTGACCGAACGTACCGGTACGGTGCGGCGGTTATCGGGGCTCGCCATAGAGGCTGAAGGCCCGGATGCGGTGATCGGCGAGGTGTGCGCCATCTCGACTCGGCATGGCGATGCGACGGTCATGGCGGAAATCGTCGGTGTACGGCCGGGCGCCGTCACGCTGATGCCATACACCGCCGTTCAGGGGCTTGGCGCGGGCAGTCGCGTGGTGGCAACCGGCCGCATGGCCAGCATCCCGGTAGGCGACGCGCTGCTGGGGCGCGTAATCGACGGATTCGGCGAGGCCCTCGATGGTGGCCTCCGTCCGGCCTGTACCGAGCGCCGGGCGTTGCACGCAAAGCCCCTGAACCCGATGCAGCGGCCCCGTATCGAACATGTGCTGGAAACCGGAGTGCGCAGCATCGATACCCTGCTGACACTCGGCAATGGCCAGCGGGTGGGTATCTTCGCCGGCAGCGGTGTCGGCAAGAGTACGCTGCTGGGCATGATCGCGCGGCACGTCAAGGCCGATATCAATGTGATCGCGCTGATTGGCGAGCGTGGCCGCGAGGTGCGTGAGTTCATCGACAATCAACTGGGGCCGGAGGGCATGCAACGCTCGGTGGTCGTGGTGGCCACGTCCGACCAGCCCGCGTTGGCGCGTGTGCACGCCGCATACGCCGCCGTCGCCATCGCCGAATCGTTCCGCGATGCCGGCAAGCAGGTGTTGCTGACCATGGATTCCGTGACGCGCCTTGCCATGGCAAGGCGCGAGATCGGACTTTCTGCCGGGGAGCCACCGACGGCTCGTGGCTATACCCCGTCGGTGTTCGCAGAGCTTCCACAGCTTTGCGAACGGTGTGGCACCGCACCCGGCGGCGGCAGTATTACGGCATTGATGACGGTGCTGGTCGAAGGCGACGATATGAACGAACCCATCGCCGACACACTGCGCGCCACGCTCGACGGGCATATTGTCCTGTCCCGCGCGTTGGCCCATCAGGGTCAGTATCCGGCGATCGATGTCCTGCAGAGTGCGAGCCGGTTGATGTCTGATCTGGTGGACCGGCCGACCCGGAAGGTGGCCACCGAAGCGGTGCGCAACCTGGCCGTGCTGGAGCGCAACCGGCAACTGGTCGATATCGGCGCATACGAGGCGGGCAGCAACCCCGAACTCGATGCCGCGCTGACGCGCGCCGCAGGATTGCGCGGCTTCCTGACGCAGGCCGATGGCGGCGCTGACCGGGCGGGTGCGGTCGAAACCTTGCGCGACATCGTAGCCGGCGCGCCGGCACAAGTCCTCGACATGCAGCCCATGCGCGGCGCCACACGCCATGCGCAGCGGGAGCCGATCCATGGCTAACGCCCGATTCCGCTATGCGCTCGACCCGGTGCTCAAGCGTTCTGACTGGCGTGTCAATCAGGCCACGCGCGTGCTGGCCGCCGCCACTACCGCCTGGAAACAGCACCAAGACCTGCACACGGTGCTCGAACAGGAACATGCGGAGGTAGCCGGGGCACTGGACCGAACCGAGGGCGCGTCAATCGACGTCGCCACGCGCAGGCAGGCACTTCGCTATCTGGGCCAGACACGCGCGCGGCTGGAGGACAGTGCGCGCGAACTGCAATCGCATGCGGACGCACGGGAAGCCGCGCAGCGCGCGCTTTCGGAAGCGCACGGCGCTCTGGAACTGCTGACGCAGCATAAGGCCGAGAGCCGACGCACCCATGCGGTGGAAGTTGCACGGCAGACCGCCATCGCGGCGGACGACGACTGGACGGCCAGGCATGCGTGGCAGCAAGCCGACTCGCCCGTGGAGGAATCATGACCATGCCATTGGATGCGTCATCGCTGGCTGATATTGCTGCTGGCACACAGGCCGGTGGTGCGGCGCGAGGTAACGGCACGCCGGTCGATTCCCGCGCATGGCAGCGCGAGATGGAGCGGGCCCAGACCCAGGACTGGTTTCAGGGCGCGGTGGCGTACCGTCAGCATGGCATGGCGGCGCAGGCTGATGACGCGCACCCGGCAGACGCCGTTGGCACAGCGGCGCCATCCGCTGGCACTACTGTGAGGGCGTTGTCCGCCACCGTACAGCATGTAGCGATCCAGGCGATCCGGCTTGGCCTTGGCACAGCGGAGCTGGCGACGCCGCCGGCCAGCACGCAGATCGCGCCTGCCCTTGCATGGCAGGCCTCCCTGGATACTCCCAATGCGGTTCAGCCCGCTGCCAAGGACCCCCCCGTCGCTGCGCGAGCCGCGAGCGCGGCTAGCATCACTTCGCCCAGCCTGCAGCGGGATCAGGACGGAGACGACCTGCCGATGCGTCTGCATGTGGAGGTCGACGAATCGGGAGCACGGCTGTGGATCGGTATGACGGCCCCTACAAACGAGCAAATCGAGCAGGCGGTTTCGGAAGTCCGTAGACGCCTTGCAGAGCGTGGTATTGCCCTGGCAGGGGTGACCTGCAATGGCAAGGCCTGGCAACAGAATCTTTCGGCGCACGCGGACACCGCACAGCCGGCCCCATATTCAAAGGAGGGAGTCATCCATGGCATCGATCGATAGCGTTGGCAGCGCCAGTCTGCAATCAGGTTCCATCGGTCTGCAGGATTTCATGAAGATCCTGCTGACCCAACTGACCTACCAGGACCCGCTCAAGCCGATGGACAACCAGGAGTTCATGGCCCAGATCGCCCAGTTCACGTCACTGGAGCAGGCGCAGCAGATCAACACGAAGCTCGACACCATGCTGTCGAGCCAGTCGTCGCAGCAGTCCGTGGGTCTCATCGGCAAGACCGTGGAGGTGTCCACGCAGTCGGGCACGGCGGTGGGCACGGTGTCGTCGCTGTCGCTGGCCAGCGGTACCCCGCAACTGACGATCACGACCACGGCAGGTGCCACGCTGCCCGGCATCAGTCTGTCGCAGATCAACACCATCCGCTGAATCGCACTTACGGGAGTCCGCAATGCTCGATTCAATCTATCTGGGCATGACCGGCCTGATGGGATATTCCCAAGGGCTCAAGGTAATTGCCAACAATACCGCCAACATGAACACGCCGGGCTTCAAGAGTTCGACGCTGCAGTTCGGCGATCTGGTCTATGCCACCGGCAACGGTGGTCAGTCCGGCCTGTATGGCGGCCAGAGCAACTACGGTTTCGGGCTGGCCACGTACGGCACCACACTGAACTTCAATGGCGGTGAGCTGCGCCAGACCGGCAATGCGATGGATGTGGCGGTGGATGGTCTCGGCATGTTCCTGATACAGGACGCCGACGGCAACGTCCGCTACACCCGATCCGGCCAGTTCGAGTTCAACGACGATGGCCTGCTGGTGACACGCACCGGTGGCCTGAAGGTGCTGGGTATCGACAGGAACGGGGTGATGGGCGTGGTTTCGCTGGACGGCTATCGTACGTCGCCCGCCAGGCCGACGGGCACGATCAGCATGACAGGCAACCTGTCCAGCACGGCCACCGAACAGACGGTGGGCAATATCAGTGTCTATGACGCCGCCGGCGTGCAGCACACGCTGTCGGCAAAGTTCACCAATGGCAGCGCGACCACGCCAGGCAGCTGGAAGGTATCGATCCTTGACGGCACGGTCGAGGTCGGCACCGGTACGCTGCAGTTCAAGGACGGAAGCCCCGATCCGGCCACGGCGCGTCTGACGTTTACCTACACGCCAGCGGGTCAGGCACCGATGTCGGTCACGCTGGACTTCAGCAAGGACGTTACATCGTTTGCGTCAGGCAACCTGTCCACGCTCGCGGCCACGAAGCAGGATGGCCTGGCGGCGGGGTCGCTGTCCGGCGTGGCGTTCGATACGAATGGTTTCGTGACGCTCACGTACTCAAACGGCCAGGTGGGGCGAGGCGATCAGCTGCTGCTGGGCCGTTTCGATTCCAGCGATGCCATTGCGTCCGTGGGCGACAACCTGTTCCGCTCCACCAATGACGCGCTGTGGCACGTCGGCGTGGCTGGCACTGGCGCATTTGGGACGCTGCAGACGACATCGGTCGAGATTTCGAACGTGAACCTGTCGCAGGAGTTCAGCGACCTGGTCATCATGCAGCGGGGCTACCAGGCGTCGTCGCAAGTAATTTCCACCGCCAACGACATGATCCAGGAACTGTTCACGATGAAGGGCAAGGCATGACCGGAACGCGGACACAGGCAAGCACCGCGCGCGCGCTGATCTGGTGGCGCGACGCGGAGCTTGGCGCCCTGCGCGCGGGCATCGACGAGCGACTCACGCGGTTTGGCAGGGACTGGGGCCTGAACGTCGCGTTGTCCGCGCTGGAGAACGCATGCGACTTCGCGCTGCCGCCGGCCATGCGCGAAGCGTCTGCGTGGATGAGTCTGGAAACGGGCCGCCCCGCTGCCCAGGGTGCAATGTGGGTTGCAGGTGCAGCAGCACCAGCGCTGCTGCTGCAGCGCGCAATGTTTGGCGAAGTCCAGGGATCGTCACTACCTGTCACGTACGACAACGACACGTCGATAGCCGGCGCGGTGGCGGCAAGGGCATGGAGCGGACTGGTTGCGGCTCTGACTGGCGCCGATGGCAGCAAGCTATCTGGCGATGCGATGGCGATGGATGCGGCCCACACTGAGTCCGCGCTGCCTGCCGGGCAGCAGTTGCCGTGGTCTGGCGCGATCTGCGGACTGATCACCATCGAAGGCGAGGCCTCGGTGAGCCTGGGGTGGCATCTTGACCCGCTGGCTGCCAAAGCATCTATCCCGAACCGCATCAGCGTTGCGGCGGACAGCGCATCGCGCGTGCCGCTGACGCCGGTTCTTGATGCGATGCACCGCCAATCGATCGGATTGATGGTCCGATTGGCAGATATCGAACTGGAACTGGGTGCGCTGCTGGCCCTGGAGCCTGGCGATGTCATCACTGTCGGCCATGCACTCGACCACCCCGTTCCGTTGTACCTGCAGGCGGCTGGCGAAAGTGGCCGGCCGCTCGCGACGGGCCACCTCGGTGAACTGAACGAACACAAGGCTATACAGCTACTGCCTCACGCGGTGGCGCATACCGGCAATTCCCTATCCTGAGCATCATGTCGATCCATACTTCATCAGAATCCGTTGCCGACGACGGCCAATTTCCTTCCGCCGTGGCACAACCGCTGGCCTATGAGCCATTGCATGAGGCTGCGCCAACTGGGAGCGCAGCGGTCATGGCATCCACCAGCCCGCTGCTGGCCGTGAAAACGCGGCTTGAGGTCTGCGTAGGCGAAGCCCAGATCACGGTCGGCGAGTTGCTGGCGGCGCGCGACGGTCATGTCCTGAAGCTGAACCGCAATGTAGATCAACCGGTTGACGTGCGTCTCGACGGCAAGGTCGTGGCGCGCGGCGTGCTGGTGGCAGTCGGTGACAGCTTTGCCGTACGCCTGACGGAACTGCCCGCGCCGCTCGTTCCCTGACATGCCGCAATCCCATAGCATCCTGTCCCGCTCGGACGCCGGCTCCGCGTCTGCATCTGCCGTGGCGGCATCGGGCGTGCCTGCACCGCTGCCGTTCCGGCAGGACGATGATGTCGTTTCGGGGCCGGCTGGAGTGTCGATCCTGCTGTTGCTGATCGCTGTCGTCGCAGTGCTCTGGTTCGCCGCGCGCGGGCGGACGCAACAGCCCTGGCTGGCACGCGTACTGAAACGCGGCATGCAGGCGGACACGCGGGACGCCGCCATCGAAGTATCTGCGCAGGCCCAACTGCACGGTGGTGTGCGGCTACATGTCATACGCTGGGAAGGCGGGCGTGTGCTGGCTGCCGTCAATGCTGCAGGGCAGGTGACCGTGCTCCAGGCCGCAGCCGGTGAACGTGCTCCGGGAGGCGACGAACAATGAGCGCCGTTCGCTCACGCGGCCGTATGCAGCGATGGATCGCCGGAATGGTCCTGGCGATGGGCGGCCTTGCGCTGGCGAATGCCTCGCTGGCCCAATCACCCGACGCGTTGCGTGCTCCTGCATCGGACGCCCAGCCGCAAACGGTGGTCACGCTACTGGACGACGACTCGGCAGAAGCAGTGCAGACGCCGGCCACCTCCGGCGGACGCATCGCAATTGAACGGTCCACACCTGCTGCCACCGGGAACCAGCCTGCAGAACAGCCGGCGCGAACGGCCCCGGTGCGGGCGAACCAGGAGCCGGTACGAAGCGCCTTTCGAATCAGTGCCGCCCCCGTGCGTGCCAACGAGCCGACGCGTGTGCAGGACGTGCGTGTTTCACCCAATGAGACATCGTTCGCCTTGCGGGCAGTGATCGGATTGACGGCGCTGGCAGTATTGCCGGCCATGCTCGTGTGCCTGACGGCATTCCTGCGCATCATCATCGTGCTTTCGATGCTGCGACATGCCATCGGCATGCCCGAGACACCGCCGAACACGGCGCTGATCGGGCTCGCGCTGTTCCTCACGTTGTTCACCATGGCGCCTGTGTTCCAGACGGTCAATACGGAGTCGCTGCAGCCATTCATGCAGGGCCGCATCACCATGGAGCAGGCATACACGCGTGCCAGCGGCCCGATGCGGGAGTTCATGGTCCGCCAGACGCGAGAACAGGATCTGGCCCTGATGGTTGAGTTGTCCAAGGGGAAGAAGCCGGAGTCGATGGACGATATCAGCAACGTGCAACTGATTCCGGCCTACATGCTGTCAGAGCTGCGAGCCGCCTTCCAGATCGGTTTCGTCGTATTCCTGCCGTTCTTGCTGATCGACTTGATCGTATCGAGCATCCTGATGGCGCTCGGCATGATGATGATGCCGCCAATGACCATCGCACTGCCGCTGAAGATCCTGATGTTCATTCTGGTCGACGGCTGGAGCGTGCTGCTGAAGGCCTTGGTGGGGTCGTTTCATTGACGCGCACCATGGCCAAACAGCTCGACACGGATGGCGATGCGCATGAACGGAAGCCGGGTGACGAGGCAGGCCATGTCACGGAGGCCGCCTTGTGGCGCCGCTACCGCGAAACTGGCGCCCAGGCCGATCGCGACGTATTGATCCGCCACTATCTGCCATATGCGCAGATCGTGGCGGCTACCTACTACGGCCGGCGTACCCATGATGAGATCGAGTTCGAGGAATACCTGCAGTTCGCCACGGTGGGACTGGTGGAGTCGGTGGACCGATATGCCGAAGACCGTGGTGCGCAGTTCAAGACTTTCGCATCGCGGCGCATGCACGGCGCCATCCTCAACGGCCTCGAGCGGTTGACCGAGAAGCAGCAGCAGATTGCGCTGCGCGTGAGACTGCGCCAGGAACGCATGAAGGAGGTCAAGGCCGCCGCGCGCGCCGCCGTAGAGGAGGCCGGAGAGAGTATTGGCGCAGGTAAGGATGCCCCCTTTCGATACCTTGCCGAGGTTGGCATCGGTGTCGCGCTGACATTCCTGCTGGAAGGCACCGGACTGATCGAGAATGACGCGCTCGCCAGCGCGCCCACGTCCCATTACTATGGCAGCCTGGAGTATCGGCAGTTGCAGCAGCGCTTGCGGCATTTCATCGGAACATTGTCCTCCCAGGAGCAGACCGTGATCCGATCGCACTACCTGCAGGAAATCCGCTTCGAAGAAATCGCGACCACGCTCGGTGTCACGAAGGGGCGTATTGCGCAGATTCACCGTGCGGCGCTCGACAAGCTGCGGAAATCATTGAAATCGCATCAATCCTCCGACACGGCGTGGTGACGCCTCATCGATAACCGGACAATAGACACATGGTCAAGGACCCCACTGCCGATGCTCGCCTTGCCAGGCTCGAACAGTACCTGCGCGAGGACCCGAACAACCTCCCCCTGCTCGACGAGGCTTACCAGACGGCGTGTGCCGCAGGCGAGTGGGAACGCGCACGATTTCACCTCCGTCATGCCGCAGCGCTGGGCGTGACGGGACCCGCCGTCGAGTTCAAGGAGAGCCGCATCGACCTGGCGCTGCACAACTGGGCCGCCGCATCCGAGCGGTTGGAGGCGTTGCTGGCGGCAGGCGGCCTTTCCGTGGAGGCGGACGAAGCCATCACCCATGATCTGGCCTATGCTGCCTTCCGGCAGGGTGATCTTGCGCGGGCTCGCGATGCACTGGCGCCGCGCCTGTCATCCCTGACCGCTCCCAGTGCGCCGGCCGCGTTGCAGGTGTTGTGGCTGCGCGTATTGCATCATTCGGGCGATCTCGATGGTGCCGTCGCCTGGGCACGCGAGCGCATGGCCGCGCACACACTGGCTACGGAGGCCGCCGGGGTGGCCAGCCTGGCCGCGCTGGACCTGGGGCAACTGGATATGGCCCGAGCCTGGGCCGTGGCCGCCTTGGGCGAAAACGACCAGCGGCTGGAGCCCCTCGTCACGATGGGCACTGTCGCGCTGGCCGAACGTAACGCCGCGCGCGCGGAAGGTCTATTGCGCCAAGCGCTGGCGGTACACGCGGAAGATGGCCGGGCATGGTCCGCGCTGGGTTTCGTTCACCTGCTGGAAATGCAATTCGACGATGCGCTTTTCGATTTCCACCGCGCGGTGCAGAACATGCCCGGGCACGTGGGAACATGGAACGGTCTCGGCTGGACGAATATTGTCCGCCGCGATATTGGCGCAGCGGAGAACGCATTCGCACGCGCTGTGGAGCTGGACCGCAACTTTGGTGAAAGCCATGGCGGGCTGGCGGTAGCGTACGCGATGCAGGGCAAGCGCGAGGCCGCGGAGGCCTCTATCTCACGGGCCAACGGCCTGGACAAGGGAAACCTGGCCAGCCACTATGCACAGGCCATCCTCAATGGTGACGCTCGCGACGGCGAAACCATCAGGCGTCTCGCCATGCGGCTGCTGGCACGCCGCGAAGGTCCGGCCGGCGGATCGATGGCGGACTGGATCCAGCCGGTGGTGGCAGTCACCGTTGATGGGGCTTCCGGCGATTCCGGAGCCCAGTGAGCCGATATCGAACTCAAGGCGGGCGCTCAGGCTGACTGGGCGCCCGGCCGCCCCTGTACCAGCAGTTGCGATGCTTCCTCGATGGCGGCTGCTACCTCGGGCTCTGATTCCATCTGGAGGTGGACGTCTTCCACAAGCTGGTAGAAGCGCGCATCGTTCATGAGCGACTCGCCGAATTCGGCCAACAGTACCGATTCGAGAAATACCCGGAATGCCTTGCGTCGGCGCTCGGGGTCATCTGGGTCGATCGCCGCCACGCGGCGTGCGATGACGCTGGCAAGATCCGGCTCCGTGCCCGTGCCGTGCGCGGCTTCCTGACGGGCCGATTCCTTGCGCGCGGTGGAGGCGTTGGTACGACGGCTGCCGAGCGACGCCACCTGGGCCCGGATGAGGGCGGCCAGCCGGCTCGCGCTGTCGATCTGCGTCATGGCTGCCTCACCCCGGACTCACTGACGCTCACCGGGGCCGAAGAGCTGCCTGCATTCAATTGAGCGATCCATAGTTCGACAGCAGCACGTGTGTTTCTGTTTCGGCGCTCGACGCGGCCGCAACCTGCGCCGGCGCCTGGCTCGAAGCCGGTGCGGCAGGCTGAGAGGCGGCGATGGTTTCCGCCATTCGTTGCAGCACCATGCGGATATCGGCGTTCAGCGGCGCATTTTCGGTATTGGCTTCCATGCCGGCGTGGAACAGCCGTGCGGCCTCGGACATATTGTCCTGCGCCAGCTCGGTGAATCCCTGCACGAACAACGCCAGGGCGTGTTTTTCGCCCAGTGCCGCCAGCGGCTGCCAGCTCAGTAGCGCCATGGCGACATTGCCCGACGTGAATTGCAGCAGTCCAAGCTGAAAACGGGCGATGTGAAGGGCGGGATCGGCCAGCAGGGCGCGCGCAAAGGCAGCTTCCGCTTCGGCGTAACGCCCAGCCGAGGCCAGTTCGCCGGCAGTCAGCAGATGTGGAATGGCCGCTTGTGGCGCCATCTCGGTCACACGTGCCAGTAGCGCCAGTGCGGCCTCGCTATCGCCTTGCTGGCTGGCGGCAATGGCTTCGCGCAACAGCGCATCGGGATCGGTGGTCTGCATGGTTTCCTCGCGGGTTCGATGGGGCCCGCGCATCACTCCCCGCGGCCACAGCGATTTCGCGGGTTCGGAACCGGACCCTTTGGAGTATATCCGCGCCTTTTCCACATGGTTTAGCACCGGCGAAAGTCCAGGCAGCCGTTCCGGCCGATTGCGGACTAAACATTCCTGCAAACGCGTGGATATGTTGGTTCAGACAGGCACGTCAAGGCGCGGGCCAGGGCTTGTCATGGCCCGGTGGCTGGCACGCGGCATTTGTCGATCGGGGAAAGGAAACCTCCAACAACACATACCTGGACATTTCATGAGCTATATCACCGTCACCATGAATCACCTCCGCGCCGTCAAAGCGTGGCTTGACCGGCATGGTGGTACGGCGACGATCAATGTCCAGACGTTCGAACTCGAGATCAAGACGCGCAACCGGTACTTCAGCCTGTATCCCCAGTTCCTGGCTGTGATGAGCGGACGGGTCTGCTACGTACCAGCCATGACCGAGGATGTCACTGGTTTCATCGGCTGGTTGCCGTACCGGCCGTTGCGGTGGTCGATCTCCACGGACAAGCTGTTGTTCAAGGAATGCATGCGGGAGCAGGGCATCGCTACACCGGCTATCTGGGACGCCACGGCGCCGGCCGCCGGTGACCATGTCCTGAAATCGTCGCGTGGGTCGTTCGGCTATGACCTGAGTGGGCCATATCGCGTGAACCAGGCGCAGCCTGCGATGCCGCCGGGACAGCCGGGCGGGCAGGTATTCCGGGAAGCCTTCGTCGCAGGCAGGAATCTCAAGGCCTGGTTCTGGGGCGATACGCCGTTCCACGCTCACCTGCATGACTATCCGGAGATCGAAGGCGATGGCCATCGGACCGTGGCTGTGCTGCTGGCAGAGCGCTTCGCGAGCGTGGGGCTGTCGGTGGAAACTTGGGCGGAGATGGAGGCGGTATACGCTGCGCTCGCTTTCCAGCAGGTAGATCGGCATACGGTGTTGGAAAATGGCCGCCGGGTTTTCATCGATTTCCGCTACGGCCGGCTGTTCGCCAATGAAGACCGGTTCAATCGCATTGACAACAACTTGCCTGCCATGGATGCACCGCTCGTGGACCAGCTCCAGGCGGCCGGGCAGGTGGTGGCGGCACGCCTGCGTCAGGAATTTCCGGGGCCGGTGCTCTATTCGCTGGACGGCGTGGTCGACGCTGCCGGAAAGGTCTGGTGGCTCGAAATGAATTCCAATCCGACCTTCCCGCCAACAGGTTATCCACATCTGCTCGGCACGCTGTTTGGTACGGCTGCCGACGAAGCCGCATCCTCACAGGCGATGCCCGCCCCGGCCACGGCCGCGCCCGCCGAATCCTTGATGCCGGTGCCGGCGGTCAATCCTTCCGTCAACCTGCAGGCGATTGCGGCATGAACGCTGTTGTAAAACCCGTGTTGGACGTCATGAACGCCGTCGCGATCGACGCCCCGCTGCCCAACCGCGTCCTGCAGGAAGGCGTTCCCGAGGCAGTGCGCGCCAGTATTGGCGATCCGGCGCGGCTGTCGCCGATGCTCGCCGGCGCCTCGATGATCCAGGGCAATCACCTGACCGTGCGCGCAGCGTACGAAGACATCGAGATCGATGCGCCCGCCGCGTTGTTGAAGCTGGTCTTCCAGCTGTGCGATGGCACGCGCACGATCCAGGAAATCCTGGCCCTGCCGGCGGCCGCCGCACATGGCGATTTCGGTGACTTCATCGCGTTCCTGCTCGACGAGGGCGCGCTGATCGATGCCAACCTGGCCGCCGTGCATGCCAATCGGTACGCGCTGCAGGGCAGTCCGTTCGGGCTGGCCGCCAGTTCCGCTGTCTCCAACCAAATCTGCCGTCGCTTCCTGTGGAACAAGGAAGAGGGCGCAGTGGCGCCTTCGGACGCCGCGATCGAGGTGGGGCAGGTGCCACTGGACCGGTTCTTCGACAGCCGCATGTCGTCGTACACGTATGACGACGCGCCAGTCTCGGTGGATGCGCTGCATGCGCTGCTGTGGAGCTTGGCCGGTGTGGTGAAGGTCCGCCATCCCCGCGTGGGATACGTCACGCCTCAGCGCACCATTGCCTCGGCGGGCGGCATGCATCTGGTGCAGGTGTGGGTGGCGCTGCAGCGCCAGATTGGGCTGCACGAACCGGGAGTCTACCGGGTGACCTATCCCGGCGAGAGGCAACTGGTGCTCGACAAGGTAACGGATGCCCACGGCCTGGTACCACGCGCGTTTGGCCGCCCGTGGGATCTTCATTTTGCGACTGGGGCCGTATTCCTCACAGCCGATCCCGTCGTGGGCGCGATGCGCTACCGTAGCAGGTCGCTGCAGTATCTGTTCATGGAGGCCGGTGCGGCGCTGCACAACGGCAACCTGAGCGCCGCCGCGCTCGGCATGGGCTACGCCACGATCGGTGGCTACTACGAGACGGTGATCCAGCGCATGTGTGCGCACGAACGAGCCCTGGTGCTGGGCTCTGCCGTATTTGGTGCCAAGGCCACCGAGGCCCAGCAGCAACTGGTGTCGCGTGCACCGGAGATCGATTTTGCCTGGGTGGATGAAGCCAATGGTCCGTTCTCGATGGGCTTCCATCTGGCGCGGGCAAAAGTCAAGACGCCCGGCGACGACCGCCCTCATACCTGGGGCCGGGATACCGACCCGTGGATGGCCATGCGCAAGGCGGTGGCCGAGGCCATTGAACGCGAGGGCTTCCGGCAGCCACGCGATATCGTGATGGCAGCCGCGGAATCGCTGCCCGACGCCATTGACCCGCGTGAGGTGGTCCGGTATGCGGACGGGCAGTACACCCCCGATTTCACTTACTTGCCGTTTGCTGCGGACCGGCAATATCCGTGGGCAAGCGGTACGCGGCTGGTCGACGGCAAGCCCGTGCATATCCTGGCGGAACTGGTGTTTTCGCGCACCAGCCTCGCGGATGCAGGTTTCGAGACCGCGCGGCCCTATACGCAGGTGACCTCGTCGGGGTGCGCCGCAGGCGTTTCGCGCGACGATGCTGGCTTCCGAGCGCTGATGGAAGTGATCGAACGCGACGCCTTCATGCGCCACTGGCTGGCACAGAAGCCGGGCGTAACAATTCCGCGAGACCTTCTGCCGCAAGAGGTGCAGCAACGCGTGGCTGCCATGGAGGCCGCAGGTTGCACGATCACGCTGCAGCAACTGCAGTCCGACTTCGCACACGTGGCGCTGGTGGCGGCACAGCACGCGGGCCGTCATTTCACGACGATGGGAACAGCGGCAAGCACTGATCTCGTCAAGGCGCTCGAAAGCGCGCTCGAAGAGCTCGAAGCCCGCGTCTACGCCTGGCTTCACGGACATGCACCGAGTATCGACAAGCCTGAGTTCGTCAACTCCACCGAGCACCACTTCGAGCTCTACGGACTCAGAAAGTATTACCGGCGCGCGGATCGCGTCCTGTTCCCGAAGTCTCCCGATTGCCTTGATGTCTTGCCGGCAGATGCGCCGGGCAAGACGCTGGCAGCACTGACGGATGCTTTCGCCGGGAAGGGGCTGAGTCCCATCGTCGTCGACATTACGCCGACCGAGTGTTTCATCGAGCAGGGACGTACGCGTCTCGATGTGGTGAAGGCATTCGTGCCGGGGCTCCTGCCCATCTCGTTCGGCTACCAACGAGAACCCCTGGGAATGGTTTCTCGTGTCCATCCTGGATCGAAATTCCCGCATCCGTTTCCTTAAACAGCTAGAAAGGAACCCGCATCATGAATGAACAGCAGAAATCGAAGTTCACGTCTGCGCCGTCGCCGGACAATGTCCAGCGCAACCAGAAGATCGAGGAAAACCAACAGACCGCCAGCGGCCGCTGGGGCTCGTGGCACCGCGCCCGCCCGCCCCACAAGATGGGCCTGCCGCTGGGCTCGGGTGGTTGCGGCGACGGCATCGAACGCTGATCGCTACATCGCGAAGCGGTATGCCGGGTCGTGCTACCGCTTCGCGCAGTCTGTTTCAAACCTGGGAGACACCATGTTAGTTGGGTCCAACGTTCGGGTCTCGGACACGCTGATTCCAGAAGCGTTGTGCGAGTCGCTGATCGAATGCATTTCATGGATGCCGCTGCATTTTCTGAATCGCTGGGAGCGTTTCAAGTCCCATGAGCTGGATATGCATTGGTACTATCCGGTTGCGTTTTCGGAGACGCCGTACACGACCGACATCGAGCCGACGCTTGCCGAACTCGACAGTAGCCTGCACCCTATTCTCGAAGCGTGGCGCCTGATCAAGGCCAGCCACGACTACCCGGTTCGTCTGTACGAGTGCATGCTTGGTGCCAATACGTTTGGTACCGAAGGCCGGCTGCATCAGGACATTGCCGAAGCGAGCGAACGTCCCCGCCACCGTACCGCACTGGTCTACTGCAACAAGGAATGGAAGGTTGCCTGGGCGGGCGAGACGCTGGTGTTCGATGACGACATGGAAATTACCTCTGCCGTCATGCCGAAACCCGGACGCGTGATGATCATCGATGGAGACCCCGCACACGTGGGCCGCTCCGTTTCGCGCATCTGCCCGACCGACCGCCGCGTGCTGGTCTTCAAGTACTGGGCAGTCTGAACCGCCCTAACTGCCTGACGCGCCCCCCGCGCCGTGCGTCGCCCCCGTCATCCATGGTGACGGCGGCGATGTAGGCGTGCATTCCCTATCCTGCTGTTCTCCCGCCAACCGGCCGTACCGGTTGCGCCTGCCGTCGCCGCGCGCCCGGTGCCTGTCTCCATTTCCCTCCCGTATGACCGTTCGATTACTGCTATTCGAGGCCGCCTTTCGCTAAACGGAATCCAAAAGCGCTGGATGTACTGGTTCGAGGACCGGTCGAGTTGCTGTGGCGATGCCCAGAGCCGACTGTTCGTGAACCCACCATATACAGGTCAAGAACAAAACCATGGTAGCGATCGTCAGCGGCAACAGCCTCGGTCTGAACCTTACGTCCCTCGCCACGCTCGGGCAGCGCGGCGCCCTCGGTAACGCGGCCCAGGGGCGCAACGGCGAGCAGGCCTACGTCAACGTTGCCACGGGCAACCTGGTGCTCCAGGACCGTGACGACCGGCTGGTAGGCATCGGCGGCGCGACCAGCGTCCTGCGGACCTACAACAGCCAGGGCCAGTTCAACGACGACAACGGCGACAACTGGTGGAACGGGCTGGATACGAAGCTGCAGATCTCCGGCACGGCGGGCACAGCGGGCAGCACCGTGGTGCGCACCGATCGTGACGGATCGCAGGCGGTCTACACCTATGATGCGGCGCGCAGCCTCTATGTAACGACGGCAGGCGGCGGCGCCAACGACGTCATCGCCTACGACACCATCTCCGGCCGGTTCGCGTGGATTGACGGCGACACGCAGCGCAACGAGATTTATGACCCGACAGGGCGCATCGCCAGCAGTATCGATGCGCAGGGCCGCTCGCTCACCTATACCTGGGGCGACCGTGGCGTCATTGGCATCGCCAACAGCGATGGCGAATCGATCCTGCTCGACTATGACGCGAATGGCAACGTCGCGCGTGTGCGCAGCATGGTGCTGGTTGGTGGCACCCCCAAGGCGGTCAGCGCCGTCAGCTATGGCTACGATGCCAGCAATCGGCTGAGCACCGTTACCGTCGACCTGACGCCCGATGACGCCTCGGTGGCCGATGGCAATGTCTATCGCACCACATACACGTACGACGGCGCCAGCAACCGCATTGCCACGGTGACGCAGAGCGATGGCACGAGCCTGGCGTTTACGTATGTGCAGGTGGGTGGGCAATACCGCATCGCCACGGTCACCGATGGCCTGGGCAAGACCACGGCATATACGTACGATCTGGCCAACCGCCGCACCACGGTGACCGATCCACTCGGACTCGTCACCCGCTACGACTACGATGCCAGCGGCCAGTTGACCAGCGTGGACGCGCCGGGCGCCGGCGGCGTTCGGCAGGTCACCACGTTCGCCTACAACGCCAATGGCGATCTGGTCCGCGTGGTAGACGCGGAAGGCCGGGCGATCGACATGGAGTACGACGCCAACGGCAACCAGACGCTGCAACGCGATGCCGCGGGCAATACTGTTCGGCGTGTCTACGATGCGCAGAACCGCCTGCTCAGCGAGACGGCCTATCTTGTGGCCGATCCGGACGGCGCGGGGACCGGTCAGCCTGGTGCGCCGCAGACCACGCGCTACATCTACGATGCCGGCAACAAGGGGCTGCTGCGATTCACGATCTCTGCCGAAGGGCGCGTGACCGAGTATCGCTACGATGCGGCCGGCAATCGCGTGCGCAGTATCGAGTATGGCGCGGGCACTTACAACGTGGCATCGCTGACCGAGACGTCGGTGGTGACCGAGGCCCAGGCGGCCGCCTGGGCAGCCACGCAGGACAAGCGCAGGGTCATCCAGACCGACATGACCTACGATTTCCGTGGTCAGTTGCAGTCCAGCGTGACGTATGCGACCGTGGATGCCTCGGGCAATGGCGTGGCCACTGGCGCGTCGACGCTCCAATACGTATACGATCAGCACGGCTGGCTGCTCAAGACTATCTCGGGCACCGGTGCCGTGACGCAGTACAGCTACGACGGTCTGGGCCGACTGGTAGCGACGCTCGATCCGGCCAATCAACTGACCGCCACCCACTACGACGACGCCGGCAACAAGACGTCGGTGCTGTCGGCCAATGGACTGGTAACCACCAGTGTCTACGACAAGGCCGGCCGTCTGGTCAGCGTGTCGCAGGCGAATGCGGCGTCCCAGCAACTGAGCCAGACCACCTACAGCTACGACGCCGACGGACGCCTGGTGATGACCCAGGATCCGACGGGCGTACGTCGCTGGGTTCTTTACGACGATGCCGGGCGCAAGAGCGCCGAGGTTGATGGCAACGGTACGCTGACCGAATTCGTCTACAACAAGACGGGGCAGTTGTCCGAGACCATCGTCTACGCCAATGCGGTGGTAACATCGCAACTGGTGGATGCGCAGGGTGTTCCGACGAATCCTTCGCTGGCCAGCATTCGCCCGAACGGTTCCGCACTCGACAGCAAGTCATGGCGCATCTATGACAGCGTCGGCCGCCTGGTGAAGTCGGTGGATGCCACCGGTGCGGTGACTGAAACGCGATACGACGGCGCCTCGCGTGTGGTGGCGGTGATCCGCTATGCCAATAGGATCGATACTGCGGGCCTGGGCGCGAATCCGGGTGTAGCCAGCGCAACGCCGGCCACGTCGGCGGACGACCGCATCGTGCGTAATTTCTACGATGCCGACGGCCTGCTGCGCGCCACGCTCGACGGCGAGGGCTATCTGTCGGAGCTGCGCTACAACGCAGCGGGGAAGCTGACCGAACGCATCACGTATGCCACGGCCACTGCCGCATCGCTGCGTGCCACGGGCACGCTGGCACAACTGCTGCCGGCGGCCAATGCGGCCGCCGATGCGCGCGACGTGTACCTGTACGACGGCAAGGGCCAGCTCATCGCCACGGTCAATGCCGAGGGCTACCTGACCGAGAACACCTACGACGCCGCGGGCAACGTGACCAAGACGGTTCGCTATGCCAACAAGGCGGTAGGCACGGTCACATCGGCATCGGACCTGGCCACGATCCGTCCGGCTACCAACGCCGCGGACCAGACCGTACAGCGCACGTACGACCTGTTCAACCGGGCGCTGACCGAGACCAACGTCGAGGGTACGATCACGGCCTACACGTATGACGTGATGGGCAACCGGACGTCGACTGTGCTCGCCAGCGGCACCACCGAAGTCCGCACGCTGAACGTACGCTACGACATCCAGGGCCGCGTGACAGCCGAGCTGTCGGCCGAAGGCGCATCCAAGCTGACCGCCGGCATGACGCAGGCGCAGATCGACGCGATCTGGTCGCAGTACGCCACCACCTACACGTATGACGCGGCGGGCCGCCGGACCAGCAGCACCGATGCCAACGGATTGCGCACGCTGTACTTCTACGATGCCGACAGCCGCCTGACGCATACCGTCAACCCGCTGGGCGAGGTCACGGAGCAGCAATACAACGCGCAGGGCCTGCTGACGGCATCGATCCGTTATGCCACGCGGATCAGCATGGCGAACCTGACCGGCGCCAATGCCGGCGGCATCGTCAACAGCGTGCTGCAGGCGGCCATCGACGCCGTGCGCAACCCGGCGCTGGACAGCAAGGTCACCTATACGTATACGGCCAATGGACTGGCATCGGGTACGACCGACGCCACCGGCAACCAGACGAGCTTCGCGTACGACGCGTTCGGCGAGGAAGTCTCGCGCACCACGGCGCTTGGCGATGGCCGCACAGTCACGCGCGAGACCGCCTACGATCACCGGGGCCTGGCCCTGCAGACGGTACTGGACCGCACCGGCCTGAACCAGGTCAGCAGCGCCGTCTACGATGCATTCGGGCGCGTGATCCGTTCGGTGGACCGCAATGGCAACGTCAGCGAGGTCACATATGACCGCCTCGGCCGTACGGTGTCGACAAAGGATCCGCTGGGCGGCCTGCGCGGCAGCACGTACGACGCGTTCGACCGTGTGCTGACGCAGACCGATGCGCTGGGCAACGTCACGAAGTACGCGTACTCGGACAAGAACCGTACGGTGACGGTGACCCTGCCGGGCAACGTCGTGACGGTGACGTCCCGCAACCGTCATGGGCAAACGGTGAAGCTCACCGATGCGCGTGGGTTCGAGACGGTCTACAAGTACAACCCCAACGGTACCCTGATCCAGACGGACACCAATCTCACGCAGACCAAACAGACCTACGACCGCGCCGGCCGCCTCATCAAGACGATCGATGTCCACGGCAACACGATCAACTACACGTACGACGCAGCCGGGCGTGTGCTCACGCAGCAGTTGGACCCCACCGGCGTCAACCTGACGACGACGTACACGTACGATGCGCTGGGCAACCGTCTGACGGTGAAGGATCCGCGCGGCACGATCACGAGTTACCAGTTCGACCAGAAGGGCCAGGTACTGAAGCAGACCGTGGATGCAAGCGGCCTGAACCTGCAGACCACCTACGCCTACGATGCCGCGGGTCATGTGCTGACGGTCACCACGCCCAACGGCGTGGTCACGGCCTATAGCTACGACACGGCGGGCCGACGCGTCCGCGAGCAGGTGGACCCGGCGGGCTTGAACCTGACCACGACATACGCGTACGACAACAACGGCAACATGGTGCAGAGCGTGGATGCGCTGGGCCATGTGTCACGCTTCGTTTACGACGCGAACAACCGCCTGGTATTCAAGGTTGGTGCCAATGGCGCGGTTACACAATCGGTGTACGACGCCGAAGGTCATGTGGTGCGCTCGGTTGCCTACGCGTCGCCCATTGCGCTGGCCGGACTGCCGGCATCGCTGACGATTGCCGACATCGCAGGCCGGATTGCGGCATCGGCAGCGAGTGACGGCGTGACGTCGAGCGTGTTCGACGCGACAGGTCGTCTGCGCTTCACGGTAGACGGCACCGGAGCGGTGGTCGAATACAAGTACGACGCGAACGGCAATGTCGTGGAGCGTGTGGCTTACGCGAACCGGATCGACCTGTCGAAGTGGGACGGCAAGGCGACCCCGGCGGTCACGGCCGATGCGGCGCATGATCAGCGCGTGCGCTCGGTCTACGATGACCTGAACCGCCCGATCTATACGATCGATGCCAGCGGCATCGTGACCGAGACGAAGTGGGACGAGGCTGGAAACGTCCTGGAGCGCATTACCTATGCCACGCCGGTGCCGGTGGCGACTGCTGCAACCGCTGCGGCCATCAAGGCAGCAGTGGCGCTGGTGGCCAATGCCGCCAAGGATGCACACGTCCGTACCGAATACGATGGGGCGGACCGCCCGGTCTGGAGCGTCGACGGGGTGGGTGCCGTCACGCAGTTCGTGTACGACAAGGCCGGCAACCTGATCCGTTCGGTACGGTATGCCACGCCGATTGCTGCCGGTGCGGCGTTCAGCACCGTGGTGTCGAGCGCGGCCGACGTGGTGACGTCGTACGCCTATGATGCGGCCAATCGCCAGGTGTTCCAGGTCAACGCCCTGGGCGGCGTGACCGAGCGCAGCTACGACGCCAACGGCAACGTCACGGTCAGCACGCGCTATGCCACGGCACTGACCGGTACCGCGCTGACGCAGGCCCTGTCCAACCCTACGCTGGCGGCCATCCGTGCAGCCATCCAGCCCAATGGCGCGGACCGGATCGAACGCTACGGTTATGACGTGGCCAACCGCGCCGCGCTGGCGATCAACGCGCTGGGCGTGGCTACCGAGAACGTCTACGACGCGGTGGGCAACATCGTGTCGGTACGCACATATGCCAAGGCTATCGATGCCAGCGGACTGACGGCCACGTCCACGCTGGCTACGCTGCGCGGCAAGCTCGTTGCCGACGTGGCGCACGACCGGATCGAGCGCCGCGCGTACGACGCGGGCAACCGGCTGCTGTATTCGGTGGATGCGCTGGGCTACGTCAAGAAGAACGAGTACGACGGCATCGGCCACATCGTGAAGACCACGCAGTACGCCCTGGCAATTCCGGCGTCTGCGGCAAGCACGGCTGAGGCAATCGGTGCGGCAGTGGTGGCCGCGGCGACGATGGATCGGGTCAACAGTTTCACGTACGACGCGTCGGGCAACCTGGTGGCGAGCACCGATGCGCTCGGTGCGGTCGAGCGTTACACCTACAACGGCCTGGGCGAAAAGCTTACCTTTACCAACAAGCTCGGCAATGTCTGGTCCTACGACTACGACGCCAGTGGTCGCCTGGTCCAGGAAACGTCGCCGCAGGTGCTGTTGACCGGTGTGTCCGCGACGGGTGCCGGCGGCACCCTGGTGGTTTCCCAGAACGGATACGGCTCGGTGGTAACGCGGTTCCAGTACGATGCACTGGGCAATTTGCTGGCGCGTACCGAAGCAGCAGGCCGCACGGAAGAACGTACCACGCGTTACGAGTACGACGCACTGGGCCGCCAGATCAAGACGACTTTCCCCCCCGTTGCTGTCTACAGCGAAGCGCTCGGCAACGTGGCGGCTAACGGCCAGTACGGTAATGCGGGTCGCGTGGAAACCGTCCGCGTGCTGTCTTCCGAGACCTGGTACGACACCCTTGGCAACGCCGTGGGCGGCAAGGATGTGGCTGGCAACACCAGCGCCAAGGTCTACGACGCGCTCGGCAATGTGTTGTATGAGCTCGACGCCGAGGGCTACGTCACCGGCTATACCCGCAATACGTATGGCGAGGTGAGCCGCCTGGTGCGCTACGCCACACGTACGAGCCTGTCGAACACGCCATTCAACGGCGCTGCGGGCGCGCCGACGCGTGCCACGCTCGAAGCCGCCATCAATGCAGCCGGTATCGATCACAGCCTCGATCGTCAGATCACCAGTACCTACGACAGGCTCGGCCGCGTGGTGGAGCTCGTGGAACCGCAGGCATTCACCTACGACTCCAGCGCGACGGGAGCCG
This sequence comes from Cupriavidus sp. SW-Y-13, assembly GCF_009793345.1. NCBI lineage: Bacteria > Pseudomonadati > Pseudomonadota > Betaproteobacteria > Burkholderiales > Burkholderiaceae > Cupriavidus > Cupriavidus sp. SW-Y-13. Next base: position 1,899,268 of record NZ_WHLX01000002.1, on the reverse strand, counting down.
CGCAGTACTTCACCGCGGGCAAGACGACGCGCACCACGTTCGATGCGTTTGGCAACACCGTGCAGGTGAGCCTGCTGCGTAATGCAGTCACCAATGCGTGGGCAACCACGACTAACTACTTCGACCTGCGCGGCAATCAGACGGCCTCGGTCGATGCGCTGGGTTACCTGACGACGAAGAGTTTCGATGCAGCCGGCAACGTCGTGGCGCAGACCGAGTACGCCTCGGCACTGGGCGCTGGCAGCTGGTCTGTATCCGGCTACGGCGCGGTTACGGGTTCTGCCGAGGACCGGACCACGACGATTGCTTTTGACCGCGCCAACCGCAAGATCAGCGAGACGCGCGTCAACGTGGAATACAGCACCGCTTCCAACGGCAGCAGCACGCGCGGCAACCTGACCACGTCATATACCTATGACGCGGTGGGCAACCAGACCAGCGTGACCGATGCGGCGGGCGGCAGGACCTTCACCTACTACGATGCACTGGGCCGCGTGCGGGCCGTGGCATCGCCCTGGGTTGCCAGCCGCGAGACCGGTGACGGCACGCTGACACCGCTCACGGAATTCTGGCGCGACGCCTATGGCAATGTCGTGCTGATGGCACAGCGTGCGGATGGCGCCAGTGTGGCCAACGCCAACACTTACGCGGTGGTGGAGCGGGGAACCGATCGCTACACCTTCACGCAATACGACTCGCATGGTCACGCCACGCAAGTCACCGACGCCACGGGCGTCAATCATTTCACCTCGTTCAATGAACGCGGCCAGGTGGCCAAGACCTGGCAGTCGGTCACCGGTAACGACAACGTCACGCATACGCAGTTCGAGGTCTACCAGTACGACAAGCTCGGCCAGCTGACGCATACGGTGGACCCGGCCTCGACCACGGTGCTACAGGGCGGCCTGAACGTCTCGTACAGCGGCGCCCACACGCAAGTGATGGACGAAAGCGGCCGTGTCGGCGTGGTGGGTACCAACCAGGTCAATCTGGCGTGGTCTTCGCTGATCAATGCGCAGGGAGACCTGGTACGCATCCAGATCGACTACATCACCCTCGACACCCGCTACTCGCTCGGTACGGACGAGAACGGCCAGTCGCTGGGAACGGGCGGTGTTGCCGCACATGCGGCAAGCCGGACGGTGGACTTCTCGGCCGGATCGGCTGCGAGCGGCGCCACTATCGCGTGGACCGATAACGGCGGCAGCGATGGTGGACTCTCTTCGCTGACGTACATCCGCGTATGGCAGTTCGAGGGTGGCCAGTGGGTCAGCAAGTGGGAAGGTAGCCCTGCACAGGGGAACGGTTCCGGGATCAACGAGATCAGCCAGGCGCAGGCTGGCCTGACCGATACCGCGCAGGAATACAACGCGTTTGGCGAGGTGGTGCGCAAGGGCGTGAATGGCGGCCGCCAGGAGTACTACGACTACGACAATGCGGGCCACCTGTGGCGGACCAACAATACCGATGGCGCGGATCGCATTACGCTCTTCGACCTGTACGGCAACGCCACGGCCGATATCCGTAGCGCTGGCGTGGGACGGGGCAATGTCAACATCGCCGCTATCGGCAGTGCCGACATCGCGCGCACACTGAGCGATGTACGGCGGACGGATACCCAGTACGATGCACTGGGCCGTCAGGTATCGATGTCCGGCCCGGAACGCTTGCAGTCGCAGGGCGGCGTTACCGCCCAGTCCACGGTCCTGTCGACGTCGTTCTCGTCGGCCACGCCGTCCGCCGACGAGTCGGGCAACGTGATGTGGTCCGGCACCAGCCAGATCAATCTCTCATGGTCAGGGCTGCAGAATCTGGGCGCGGGTCAGGTGCGTGTGGACGTGGACTACACGACCGCGTCTTACACGTACAACGTGCAGGGCACGGGAGAGAGCAGCGACGAAAGCGGTTCCCAGAACACCGTGACGGTTCCGGGCGTACCGCGGTCGCGTTCGCAGATCCTGACGGCGGAGCAGGGTGCCTACGGTGCGTCCCTGGTGTGGTCGAACGAGCCGAGCTACCAGCCAGGCGGTGTGGGCAAGATCAATCATGTGCGCGTCTACAAGCAGAACGCACAGGGCGAGTGGGTTCTGGTTCTCGATCAGAACGGCGCGGGCGTGGGTGGCAATTCCATCGACGTACAGGCACCTGCCGATCCGATGCAGGTTGTCTATCTGCAACTGGCACCGGCCGATGGCAGCGGCGGATGGGGCAATGCCCTGCCGCTCACGCGTTTCGGCGATACGCTGCGCTACGACGCGGCCGGGATGCCGCCGGGCAACTACAAGTATCAAGTCATCACCGTGGGGCGCGACGGCGTCACGCGCATCACGGGCACGGGCAATGTCAGCCTGGCCGCCCCGGCACTGCAGACCATCGGTACGCCGATCGGCTATGGCCAGGCGGCTGCCGGCGTGCTGTCATGGCAAAGCCCCGGTGACGGCATCGTTCAGACGGTGCGTTATCGCCCCGTGGGCGGTATCGTCTGGCAGCAGATGGCGGCAACGCCCCGAGGCGGCGGCCAGATGGGTGTGGACACGGCCCAGCTTGGAGCCGGCACGTACGAATTCGAAGTGCTGTGGACGCAGGATGGCACCAATGCCCCCTACGCCCATGCGACGGGCACCTTCGTCAAGGTTGCCGAAGTGCCGGGATACTGGGTACCGCAGGTCAACTACCCACCGGTGAGTGTGAGCCTGGCCGACGGCGTGGTGGGTACGCAGCCCGTCGTGGACGAGGCCGGCAACACCACGTGGACCAAGGACGAATCCGGCAACATCATCGGTGCGACGCCCGCCAAGCTGCTGCGGTGGCCGGCCACCTACGGCACCAATGCGCAGTTCATGTACCGCGCCAAGGGCAGCGGCACCTGGGTTTCCCTGCAGGTATATTCCGAAGCGGCCGACGAATCGGGTAATCCGGCAAGCCAGTATGTGAATGTGACCGGCCTGCCCGCAGGCGAGTACGAATATCAGCTCTTTGTCACGGACGTGGCAGGCAATCGCGTCGGCCAGGCCCTGGGCACGCTGACCTACTATGCACAGGGCCCGGGTCACTACGAGACCCGCAATGTCCAGGTGCAGGTGCCAGTCACCGCGTACCCTGCCGATCCGGCCCAGTACATCACCGGCTACACCCCGGCGCAGTACACGTACCCGGTGATCCTCGGTACGGACGAATCGGGCAACCAGATCCTCAACGCGCACTACGCATGGCAGGGTAGTGTCGTGGTGGCGGTTCCGTACGCGGAGTATCAGCTCACAAGCTGGGCCACCGAGTGGTATACGGTGCAGGTCCCCACGCAGGGCCCGCCGGTCATGACGACCGATGAATCCGGCAACGCTGTGCCGGCGCGGGATGAGGCCGGCAACATCATCTACACCACGGTGTATGTGACGGAATGGCGTTCGCGCAGCGTGCCGGTCTACAGCTGGGTCACGATCTATCCGCCCAACCCGAATGCCTACATGACCGTGGCGCCGCGGCCGCTCTACGGTTATCCGGTTGTCATCGGCACGGACGAATCCGGCAACCAGATCCTGAACGCGCATTACGCCTGGCAAGGCAATGTGGTGGTAGGCGTGCCGTACACGGTCTATCAGTGGCAGACGCAGCAGCAACAGGTATGGGTGGAGGGCACTACGCCGCCGCCGACCACGCAGTCGACTACGCCGCCCTATACCCCGGCCTACTATGTCAACCCGATTCCGGCGCAGTACAGCGCAAGCGTCTCGACCACGTCGAACATTGCAATCAGCCTGAGCGCCAGCCAGGCTGGCGGGTCCATCGGGCAGTCGGTGGGTGGCGTCAACGGAGACGCCTACTGGGCGCGTCCGACCGTGCAGCAGAAGCTGGATCGTTGGGGCAACGTGCTCGAGATCAACGATCCGCGCTCGCCGTACTTCAAGACCACGTACCGCTACAACGCCAACAACCAGGTTATCGAAGAGCGCCGACCCGATGCCGAGGGCAATCAGACCTACCTGAGTCCTGTCACGCGCCATTCCTATGACGCAATGGGTCGTGAAGTGGCGGTGGTCGATGCCAACGGCAACGTCAATGGCAAGACCTACGATGCAGCGGGCAATGTCGCGAGCGAGCTGCATGCTGACGGCGGCGTAGTGAACTACCGCTACAACGCCTTCGGCAACAAGACGTCGATGGTCGACGCCATGGGTTGGCTCACACGCTACACGTATGACGCGGCCAATCGCCTGACGAGCACGATTCATGCGGCGACCGAAGTCACGTATATCGACGGCAGCTACAACCTCCAGAGCAGCGGCTGGCAGAACGTGACGGAGCAGTATGTGTACGACCAGGCCGGCCGTCTGCGCATGCAGATCAATGGCGCCGGGGCCGTCGTGCGCTATGCGTACGACATGCGCGGCAACCTGCTGTCGACTACGCAACCAATGGGGCAGGTCACGCGTTCCGCGTATGACGCGCTGAATCGCAAGATTGCCGAGGTCGATCCCACCAGCATGGCGTCTACCTGGACCTACGACTACTTTGGCCGAGTCACGCGACATACGGACATTGGCGGCGCCGTGTACAGCTACGCCTATGACAACGCCCGGCAGTTGATCGCTCAGAGCAATACGCGTGGACAGTCCCTGGGCTGGGGCTACGACGCGGCAGGCCAGGTGACCCGGATCTCCGACTACGCACTGGGCCAGACCACGACCTACGCGTACGATCTGGCCGGCAACAAGGTACGGGAGAAGACCGAACAGGGCGGCGTGGTGTACCAGGACAACTTCCTGGCCTACGACGCACTGAATCGCCTGCGCGACGTGGCCGATGGCCAGGTGCACATCTCGTTCCAGTACGACGCGGTGGGCAACCGTACGTACATCGAGCAGCATTCGGTGGACGGCAACAATCGATCGGATGTGGGCCGCTATTTCCGCTACGACTCGATGAACCGCCAGACCATCGTGGACGGCGTGGATCCGTACGGCAACCTCGGTGCGCAGGGTCACTACATCACGTACGACAAGAACGGCAATCGTCTGTCCGACTTGTACTACGGCAACAAGGTGACCACCGCTGGTGGCGAGTCCATCATCATCGGCTACGAGGAATCCGGCGAGGCGATCTATGGTTTCTCGGATACGCACTTCGTTCGTTCCGAGGGCCTGGTCACGGAGAACTACAGCTACGACTATCAGAACCGTCTGGTCAGCGTGGTGCGCGACGGCGTGCAGATCGATCACCGCTTCTATGACGGTGCCGGCCGTGTGACCATGAGTGGCTCGCGCAACCTGCCGCAGGACTACGTCAACAAGCTCAACGAGGGTGTGGCGCAGGATCAGACCAACGGCCTGGAAATGCGCGTCAACCAGTACGACGCGAATGGCCGCTTGCTGCATCAGCGCACGTACAAGAGCGACGGTGTGCTGAAGGCGGACGTCAACTACGACAGCTACGATGCCGCGGGCAACGTGCTGCAGTACACGCTATCTGACTACGCAGGCGGTTACACGAACGTCTACAACTACAGCATGCTGCGGTTCGAGGGCTACAAGCAGGGCACGCTCACGGGCAGTAGCAACAAGATGAATGGGGGCTCGACCACGAGCAGCTACGACGTCAACGGCAATCTGGTCTCGATTACCGATGCGACGATGCCGGCTAACAACCGGACGTTCGTGAACGACGCGGCTGGCCATGTGCTGCAGGTCAACCAGGGCGGCAACGTCAACCGTCAGCTCGTGGTGAACGGCGAAGTCATCGGCCAGCACGGCGTGGGGATCAATCCTGTGACGCCGAAGGATGGCAAGGGCAACCCGAACTTCTCGTACAGTGCGGACTACGATTTTGGCTACCAGTCGATCGTGGCGAGCTACCCGAACGCGTCGCCGGGCAGCTACACGGTGCAGAACGGCGACTCGCTGCAAAGCATCGCCCGCAGCGCCTACGGTGATTCGGCGCTGTGGTTCCGCATTGCGGAGGCCAACGGCCTGAGCTCGGACCGCGACCTGCGCGTGGGTCAGACGCTGAACATCCCGAACCAGGCCACGGGCATCCACAACGACGGTAGCGTGTTCAAGCCGTACGACCCGAGCAAGGTTGTTGGGGATACGACGCCGAACCTGCCGATGCCGAGTGCGGGTGGCGGTGGTTGCGGGATGCTCGGCGCTATCATTGTGGCCGTCGTCATCATCGTGGTCGCAGTAATTTCGCAGCAGTATTATCTTGCGGCAGAAGGTGTCGCAGTGGGCACTGGTGCAGGTGCGGTTGCCGAAGGGGTCGCCGTGACGGGTGCGAGTGCTGTCTCGGCTGTAGGGGCAGGGGGGGCCACCTGGACGGCTGGCAGTTTGGTCGCTGCGGGGGCGATTGGCGGTGCTGCGGGTGCGGTCGCCGGGCAACTAGTTGGCATGGCATTGGGTGTCCAGAAGGGCTTCGACTGGAAGGGCGTTGCGCTTGGAACAATTGGAGGTGCGATATCAGGCGGTCTGTCATCCGTCAGTCTCTCTGCGAACGGAATTGCAAATGCTGCAATGCGCGCAGCACTGGTAAGCGCGTCGACACAGGGAATTGCAGTAGCAACAGGACTTCAGAAGAGCTTCAACTGGATCGGAGTAGTGGCGTCCGCCGTCGGAGCGGCGGCCGGACAAGGCATCACTGACAATCTGCTAGGTGAGGTTAAGTTCGACGACGGCGGCCGGGTGATCGGACGAGAAAGTACCGCACTGACGCGGGGCTTCGCAGACACCTTTGGAGGTTCTACAAACAATGCGGCAGCTGTACTGAGCAGCTTCGGCGCCGGTCTGACGACGCGTGCCATGTCCGGCGGACGTGTCGACGTGCTGCAAGTCGCGACGGATGCATTTGGCAGTGCGCTGGGCAGTAGCCTGGCCAATGGCAACTCTTCCAGCCAGTCCAGTGCGGGCGAGGAGGTTCTGACGGCGGCGCAGGCGCAGACCGGCGGCGGATTCGATAGCGATGCAGCGGACAACCAGATGGTCGAGGCATTCTCGACTCCGAGAAATGGGTACGCAGATGGCGGATCGTCGGTACTGCTGGCCAGCAACAACAGCGTCATGAGCGATGCCCAGAGTCCAGTCGAAGAAGCTCTCGGATCGAAGTTTGTGGGGACATTGCAGGGCGTTACCGTGACGCCATATGGCAGTCGTCTGGATCCGATCTATGGCACCGGTTCCGCATATGCGCCGTTGGATTCCACTGCGGGGCTGACGGGGACGTTCGGTGGCGCCGGGTTGGTGGATGACAGCCTGCACATCTTCTCCGAAGATGTGCAGGCGCGTCGGGATGCTATCGAAAGTCAGATTCGCTGGGAGATTGCGGGGCAGGAAGCTCGTGACGCTTCGTTGGAGGGCGGGCAGCTACTGCCTACTGGTGGTGTGGCGCGTAGCATTCCACGTGGAGGTGTTGGCAACTTCGAGATGGTGCGGAATGGCAACTGGGATGCCGCCTTGAATCTCGCGGCCGATCCGTTTGGGTTGCTTGGTGAGCTGCCAGGATTGCGCGAAGATCTGGGTAGGTTGAGTCGTACGCAAGCAGAAGGGCAGATTGAGAGGATGCGCCAGGGCATGATCGATGCGGGTGTTAAGAACGTACCGGAGTATTCCCTGGCATGGGACGCTAGCGGAAAGGTGGTCCGGGACTACGCCGCCACGACAGATAATCTGGGGCGAGTTTACGAAGAATTCGTGCGCGATCAACGCATGCGCGAGACATGGGGCGACGACTATCAAAACCTGCGCATCGGCAAGACTCAAATGACTCCGATGGAGTTTGAGAAGAAGGTCCTTGATATCCATCAGGCTGCGACGGATGACGCTTACAGAGATGGCATCGACGCCATAGATCGAGGACGTTTGCCTAAGTCTGCGAAGGATCTCGGTGTTTTTATTGATGACCGAGTACGGTTGCAGTTACGTGGATTTGCGGCGGCGGAGGGGCTGAGTGATAGTGCGGCATCGAATGTATGGGCTGTCAACCGCCGCATCAAGAGTGAACAAGTGCCGGGCTGGGGAGTGCCCGACAGCAGGCTAGGAGCGAATCTTTATGCCGATACAACGCTGGCAGCGAAGGGCGCATATACGCCCCAGATTATGAAGTGGAACGAAATACGCCCCGGCAATGTCCTGATTATTCGACCGACGGATCTGGGGGGGTCATATTCAATCCTTCGCAACGCGATTCCGTCGTTTACGAAGCCTGCTGGCAGAGGTATGTGATGTCATTGAGCGAGAAATTAGCGGACTTTGCCGCTGCTCTCTCGGGAGCAACGTTAGCCCCAGATGGGTATCCGAAATGGGGTTACGTTACCTATGAAAGCAACATGGCCGATTTGAAGACACTGTGGGGGGAGATTCGCCCACAGTTGACACGTGATATTGACCGCGCTGCGTTGATTGACGAGAAGCTGAGTGAGATGTTTGCAGCGTTCGATGCAGGGGATAAGGAGCGAGGGCGCGACGCAGCTTGGTTGATGTACAACCTAAAGGTAAAAGAATTGCGATAGGTGTTGGGTTTACCCTACGAACAACGCCCGCCTTGTGCGGGCGTTGTCGTTTCTGGGGTGCTATGCGTCGGGCTTCATAATGTCGCTGACGGCATGCTCGCCATCGAGGTCGAAGCGCACGAACTGCCGGGTGCCCGTCCGGGAAGCGCTTCTCGACGGTGCCCTTGGGCGTGTCGGGCGTCGAGACATAGATCGGGTTGCCCCGGGCGAGATGCTAGCGGGCGGCCGCGCCGTCGTCATTGAACATCTCGGCGAAGAGGGCTTCCAGTTCGTCGTCCGACAGCAGGTGAATCGGTTTGGGTGGCAGCATGACGAGGGCAACTAAACAAAAACTAAACAGAAACAGAACTTGTTCTAAACATCAGCAGAACAGTCCAAGCCTGAGGGACACTGAAAGGGGATTTAAAGGTAACAGTAATGGGACAGTTGTGGGACTGTCATGGGACATGGCCAGCCCTGCAAACCGGATGGGATACGCTCTTTAGCGGCGTTGGCGGGGTGTAAAAGGCCCTCCCTCAGCCCGGTCCGATTCTGCTGCAAATCCTGGTCCTAAGCTCTCTACACACCATACCCACCTCGTTCGAGGAGCCTGAAGCCCGCGCCCACGGAAATGCGGATCAGGTCTTCGGTCACGCCGATCACGTCCAGGTTCTTGTCCTTGAGTTGCCGGCGGATGGGCGGGTCTGGCTGCACCACCATTTGCAGCTGGTGGTGCATACATTGGTACTGTTGGTGGTCCGATTGGCGTCGCCGTGGGCGGGGCAGTGGGAGGATTGGTTGGTGGGGCGGTGGGATACTACGGAGGCAGCAAGGGTGCCACAATGGTCTACAAGTCGGTGAAGTCCGGATGAAATTCAGTGACAAACTGGTTAAAAAGGTAATCATTGTGGATATAAATGCGGTAATTCTTGATGTGTTGGAAAGACCCCTAGTTCACTTCGGAAGAAAGGTTGCGGTGCTGATGCCTGACTTCCAAGTCAAGGCTATCGATTTTGGAACTTTTCCAAACGCGCTGCTAAGTTTATCGCCGACGCCCTGGAGGCATACCTGGGTGAATCAAAATCGGCTTTGGTATCATTTTGATAAATTGTCGAAGGAATACTCGGTCGTCGACGAGTCCAGTTTGCCGGTTTATAGGAAAGGTGGGCTATTCTATCCAGGGACTTGGCTCATCGAAGAGCGTGATGACGGTATCGTTATTGGTGCCAATGCTTTGGGAGGCGAGCATCCGCAGCTTGGTGTCACCAGTAGATCAGGGTTCCACCTCTACTACCACCGGGGTCAACGTGTCGAGTTACTAAATCAAGACGCGATTCCGTATCTCATTTGGTCTGTTTGGCGCGAAGGCACTTCTCTCATTCTCGCTGGCATGACTTATCGAAGCAGTGACGCTGAAGCGGATGATTCGGACGAGGAAGTCTCACTCGGGCGGCCAGCATTGATACGGTGCAGTCTCGATGGGGACCGTTGGGAGGAAATATCGCTAGCTGGGTCTGCGCATGCCGATGCTGAAATTATTCATCGATATCTTGATGGAGTTGGGCAGGCTGGCAAGCTTCAATTTGAAGCTTGGGTAGGTAACGAGCACGCGACGGGGCACGGTCGAATTTTGATTGCGGCACTCGCCAAAAAAAGCACGACACTCTTGGATAATCTGGCTTCAATTTCCGTTATGCCACTAGTATCGGATTATGATGCATTGGCTTTCGTTTCTTGTGAGCGTAGCGAGGTTGTTCTTGCAGAGATGTCCGGGAGACTTGTCAGTATTCTCTTCACGCAAGGGAGGACTCTTTTTGTTATCTGCCGCAGGATTGAGGATGATGGGCAAATAGTTGGTGGATTGCATATTATCGATCCACAATCCCATGGTTTGAAATTTCTAGAGATGCGCATCGATGGGATTGATCCCCGGACTACATTTTATAGCCTGACAGTGGCATTCTTTGGTGAGGCGGGCTACTTCGGTGTGCTCGTTTGCGAGAAGGCGCCGGATCATGTCTTCATTCATAGTGACGATGCTTTGGACTGGCGGGTTGTCGGCACCTCGGGGACTGTCGAATGTCGCCAAGCCGATGAGTTTTACGACCGTTAAAGTGAGTTGGCGGTCTATGGAATGGTTACTTGATCACTTTTTCCAATCCACGCCGCACCTCCTACACCTACACCCCTCCTCCCCCACAACGCTCCATCCAGATCTTCCAGCAGACCTGATCGCCCGCTTCCTGAGCGAACAACACTCAGGCGCCTACGGCATGGGCATCGACTACGCCTACACGATGGTGCACAAGGCCGCGCAACGTACGCAGACGCCGCATGAGTCGATCGCTCCGGTGCATGCGCCGGTGATCGAACGCTGAGAGAGATGCGTCGGGAACCAGAACGAATTTCCGGCGCCTTATCAGGCACGCGCGCCCGGCAGACCGGGCGGCCTTGCACTACTCTGATATCAACGTTCTCACCGGAGTTGCCGATGGACACCCCCTTTCACCAGTTCTCCGACCTGTTCGCACAGCTTGGCCTGCCTTCCGAGGAGGCCGACATTCGCGCCTTTATTGCCCAGCACTCGCCGCTCTCGCAAGACAAGGAATTGTGGGAAGCCCCGTTCTGGACCCCCGCCCAGGCATCGCTGCTGCGCGACGAGTTCGTCGAGGATGCGGACTGGGCCGAAATGGTAGATCAACTAAATCTGGCGCTACGCGCGCCGGCACGGCTCTGATCCTGCCGCCTCATTGACGAGGCGGCTTGCATCGATCGTTCTCCCCCCACTATCGTTTGCGCCACGCGCGCCGTGGCCTGTCTATCGCTGGCAGGTCGAAGAGATGACGCGAACATCTAACGATTTCGGGAAGAACGATGACGCTATCGCAAGTCGGGAGCAAGAGACCGGCGCCTGCGCGCCGTAGAGGCGCTTTCTACGTCAAATGGTATGGGTCGCCGCTGATTGTGCGGTTGCTGTTGTGGCTCGGTTTCGGGGGGCTGGCAGCACTGATATGGGTGCGAGTTCTGCGCGGCGCCGACGCTTCTTTGCTCTGGGTCGCGTCGGTGATGATCGGAGTGATCGTCCTGATTGAGCTGACCTGGGGCCGCTATCGGCCATTGCGCAAGCCGCTGTTGACCATCGATGCCACTGGCATCGGTTCGACGGCATTTCCGCGCTCGCAATGTCACCTTCCATGGCAATCGATTGGCAGCATTGCGATACGCAAACGGTACGGTATAGCGATGCTGGTGGTCGAGCCGGTCGAACCGACGAGTTGGCTTCGTCGCCGCCTCGGGGTGCTTCTTGGCGGATTGAGCAAGGCAGACAGGCAGCAGGTCGAAACGCTGGTTACCCATCTGCGCGTCCTGGCAAATAGCGGGGTCGCGAAGGAAGTTCAAGCCGAAAAGGCATTCCTTGCCCGTATGAACACGATGCCGCGTCCCTGGGCGGTCTACTCGCTGATCGCGGCGAATATCGGCGTCTGGCTGCTCATGGTCTTGTTCGGCGCCCCATTGTTCGACAGTACCCCTGTCTCGATGCTGGTCGATTGGGGCGGCAACGTTGCAGTGCTCGCACACGATGGCCAATGGTGGCGAATGTTGACGGCCACGTTCCTGCATGGCGGCATCGTGCACGTTGCGATGAACATGGTGGTGCTCTACATGCTCGGCCGAAAGGTCGAGTGGTTTCTCGGCCCGCGCAATTTCCTGCTGGTTTATTTCGGTGCGGGCCTGCTGGGCAGCGCCGCCAGTCTGCATTTCAGCGCACAGGCCGCCGTGGCCGTGGGCGCATCCGGTGCGGTATTCGGGGTGGGTGGGGCATTGCTTGTCATTGCCTTGCGCAACCATGCGCATCTGCCCCGTGAGATCCGTCAGTCATTGATTGGCGATTCGGGTTTCATGATTTGCTATTCGCTTATCCGTGGCTTCGGCGCAGAAAACATCGACAACGCCGCGCACGTGGGCGGCCTGATCGGCGGCCTGTTGCTGGCGGCATGCCTGCCCGACAGCATCGCACCACAGCCGGCGTGGACGAGAGCGCAAACGAAAACGCGCACCGATGTCTGGTCGCGCTTTGTCCCGCTGACCGTGTGTGCGGCCATCGTGGTGGTAGCCGTGGCCATGCTGTCGCCGCCCGGTACGCAGGAGCAGCGCGACAGCTTGGCCGTGACGCGACAGTTCGAGCAGGCGGTCACGCAGTTTCAGGCGGCACTCAAGGACGTGGTCTCGGATGCAGCCGCGATGACCGAGGGCAAGCTGTCCGAGGAGGAGTGGCAAACGCGCAGCCAGACGATGCGAGCCTTGGCCTTTACAGAGCTGTACGGGGTGCTTGGCAATCTGGTGCTGCCGCCTGACGACAGGCGGGCGGTGGCAGTCAAGGACATGATGCAGATCGCCGATGTCATGAGCAGAATGATGGCGCAAGAGTACCGATGGGATATCGAAGCGGGCGGATACGTGCCACGCAATCCCGAGCGCTTCCAGGGATTGCAGGAAGAGGTGGAGGTATTGTTGGAACGGTTCACAAGGAATACGAAGCAACTCACGAGCCAACGATAAAAGCAGCCCGACAACCGCCTGTCGGAATGCCCACACCGTGCTATCCTGCGCCGACATGCCGCCCCGCCACGCCCCCGTTCCACCTGGCAGGCGACATGCTCGTGAAGTTTTACGGACGAAACCATGTCGGCCGCCCCCAGCCTCTCCATTTCGAAGCCTGCCCAGTTCGACGCATTCGGTTGCGCCGCTGGATTGCTGCAGGCCGATCACGCGCTGTCGGGCAGTGACATCCAGTTCTTTCGCAAGACTTCTGCCCAGTCATCGGGGCAGTTCGCGATGCCGGCGGCCGAGCGTGGCTTTGTCGTAGGCGTGTCGATGCATGCGGGCCATCGGCGCCGCATCATGCAGGGTCACCGGGTTGGTACGTACGATTTCGATGCGGGTGCCATCTACATCCGCGATCTGGCCGAGGACTACAAGGCGGATTTCCAGTCCAGTTTCGATTTCATCCTGATGGAGTTGCCGCGTGGCCTGATCGAGCGTACCAGCACCGAAATGGGGCGTACGCGGTTGCGCAGCCTGCGCACCACCGCCGGTCAACAGGACGCGGTACTGGGACATCTGGCGCACGCGATGGCCCCGGCGCTCCAGCATCCGCAACAATCCTGCCGCCTGTTCGTGGATCAGTTGTCCATGGCGATTGGTGCACATCTCGTCTGCCAGTATGGCGGTGATGCCGTGGCATCGCCCAAGACCAATCGGTTGCTGTCGCCACGCAGCGTATCGCGTGCGAAAGAGATGCTCGTGGCGCGGCTCGATGGCGATGTGTCCGTTGCCGAGGTGGCCGATGCGTGCCACATGTCGCGCAGCCATTTCACCAGGGCGTTCCGTGATACCACGGGACACACGCCTTACCAGTGGCTGTTGGCGCAGCGCATTGAACGCGCCTGCGCGTTGTTGTGTGACCCGGCGATGTCCTTGGCCGAGGTGGCCATCGGCTGCGGCTTTGCCGACCAGAGCCATTTCACGCGTGCATTCTCTCGCGCGATGGGTATGACGCCGGGGCAGTGGCGGCGCCGCACGACCTGAGTTTCCCCTCGAATCCAGCAGGAATTGACAATCCGCGTCACAAATCGACAAGGCGTGCGTGCCATGGTCGCGTAGATTCCATCGGGAATACCGACTGGACTGTGGATGAATCACCCCGAGGCCATTGCGCCGATCGAACCCCCTTGCAACGAGGCCGTCGCGCCAACGCTGCGGCGCGCGGCGGGCGACTGCCGGTGCGCGGACAGCGATGCGCTGCGCACGGCGAGCGCGGTTGTGCAGGGCATGCAGGAGCAGATGGTGCATCTGGCGCGCGTGGCCACGCTGGGAACATTGGCCGCGTCAATTGCGCATGAAATTCGCCAGCCATTGACCGCGATCCGGCTTGAGGCCTATGCCATCCAGCACTGGATGAAGCGGTGCCCCGGCGTGGCAGACCCCGTGACCCAACAAGTCGTCCAGGAAGTGGCGGAGGGCGTGCGCCGCATCCAGGAGCAGTCGGAGCGTGCGGAACAAGTCATCCATAGCCTGCGCGCGATGATGCGCAGCGAACCGAACAAGCCGCAGGCGTTCACGCTGGCGCAGGCCGTTCGCGATGTCATGCCGCTGCTGGAAGGCCGCCTCAAAGATGGTGGCATCGCGCTGCGCATCGATGTCGATGAGACATTGCCTCCCTTACATGGCGACAGCGTGCAGATCCAGCAGGTATTGCTGAACCTGGTGCTCAATGCCATCGAAGCTCGCAAGGAAGACTGCGCCGAGCTGCCGCTGGTAGAACTCCGGGCGCGGCGGGTGGAACCGGCCATGCTGCGGGTCGAGGTCATCGACAACGGCGGCGGTATCGCGCCCGATCAACTGGCGCGAATCTTTCAGCCGTTTGTCAGTACCAAGGGCGAGGGCATGGGGATCGGGCTGGCCATCTGCAGGTCGATCGTCGAACTGCATGGCGGATCGATTCGCGCCGCGTCCAGCGAAGGGCGTACCACGGTCACGTTCACGTTGCCTCTGCAGGCAACGTAACCGGAACGCCCGAATTCAAGCGGCGCGAGTTTGCTGCAAGGTGCGTCAGAAGGTGATGCCTACATTGAGCAGATAGGTGCGGCCCGATGCAGGCACCGCGCGCGAAGCGCTGAACGACGATTGATAGTTCAGGCGGTTCGTGAGGTTGTACACGTTGAACGAGGCGCGGAAGCGGCCCTGCCGGTAGGCGATCATCGCGTCCAGCGTGAGGTTGTCCGGCATGCGTGCCGTGTTGGCCTGGTTGGCCCAATAGCCGGACGCGTACTGCACGCCGCCACCCACCGACAGTTGTCCCGGTAGCGGCACGATGGTCTGCGGAATCGTGTACGCCGTCCAGAACGTGACGTTGTGATGCGGCACGCCCGGCGCAACCTTGCCGACGAACGCCGCGTTTGGCGCGCTGGTCACTTCGCCATCGAGGTACGCGTAGGCCAGGCTGACCGTCCAGTTGGGGGTCAGCGATCCATTGGCACCCAGTTCCACGCCCCGGATGCGGCGGCCCTCGCCGCTTTCGCCAAAGCCATTGATCACCATGCCAGTCACCGGATCGGTCGTGTAGGCATTGGCCTTGCGGATCTGGAACAGCGCGCCGGTGACACCGAGGCGTTTGTCGAGGAAGTCGAGCTTGGCGCCTACCTCGACCGTGTCCGAACGCTCCGGCTCGTTGGAGACTCCGTCCTTGGGCACCTCGGTCTGCACGCCGCCCACGGCCGTTGCGATGTCGGTGCCCACCGGGCGATAGGTGCGTGAGAACGACGCGTAGAACATGGCGTCCTGGGTCGGCTCCCAGATCGCGCTGATCGCCGGACTCAGCTTGCGCGAATCGGCCACGCCGCCGATGCCCGATGCCTCGGTCGTGCCGTATTCGCTGCGGAAGTAATCCCAGCGCAGGGCGCCCAGCAGCGAGATCTGTTCGTTGAACCAGACGCGGTCGCTGGCGAACACGCCGACATCGAGGGCATTGGCATCGCGCCTGCCACCGGTGTAGCTCACAGAGGGATTGACGCTGGCATCGAAGGCCGGATTGACGATAGTCTGGTTGTTGAGGCGACCGGTCCAATTGCCCCGGTCGCGCCGATCGCGCTGGTAGCTCACGTCGAGTCCGCCCATCGCGCGATGGCGCAGGCTGCCGGTGTGGAACTCGCCGCGCGCCGTGGTCACGTTCTGCAGTCCCCATCCGCGCTGCAGATACGTCATGCCGCCGCGCGCGCCATAGCGCAGCGCCGCGTTGTTGCCGGCCAGCAGCCGTTGCAGCGTGGCATACGGCACGCCCGCCGGGTTGGTGCCAGAGAAATCGCGCTGGTAGAAGCTGTAGCGCGTGTCGTTGTTGAGCGTGACACCACCGAGCACCGTCTGGAACCCGGAAGTCACGATGTGCGCATCGCTCTTGTCGCGGTCGGTGTTGCGCACGTACGAGGTGGAGGGCGTGATGCCGGGCACGCCGTATTCCGAGAGCGGACGATAGATGCGATCGGCACCTTGCGCCAGCGGTTGGCCGAAATCGGGCTGGCCGTCGCGGTACAGATATGAGTAGTTGAAATGCCACACGGTAGCGGTGCCGAGTCCCGTACCGAAATCGATCGCAAAGCCGCGCCGATCGTCATCCACATGGTCGCGGTCCGGCACGCTGCCGTTCTGGAACATACCGTTGATGCGCACGGCCGAGGTATCCGACAGTGGGATGTTGCTGTCCACGGTCGTGCGATAGGTCTGGCCCGAACCCACGCTCTGGTCGATGGCGGTGCTGGCGGATTTGTTGGCTTTTTTCGTGGTCTGGTTGATGAGGCCGCCGACGCTGCCCACGCCAAAGCTCTCGCCAGCCGGCCCCTTGATGACTTCCACGCTATCGGTGTTGAAGCTGTCGCGCTTGTAGGCGCCAAAGTCGCGCAGGCCGTCAACGTAGATATCGCCCTTTGCCGACAGTCCCCGGATGCGGAACTGGTCGCCGCTCTGCCCGCCATTGCCCTCGCCAGCAGAGATGGTGATGCCGGGCACATTCCTGAGCGCCTGTTCCAGCGTCGTGATCTGCTGCTGCTCCAGGATTTCCTTCGGAATGACCAAGACCGTCTTCGGCGTTTCCTTGACCGTTTCAGGCAGACGGGCGATGCCGGTGGTGGCTTCGTTGGTATTCGCGGGATGCGTGCCGACGACTGTGACACGCGGCAGATCGGCGATGGCAGGCGCGGGGCGGGCATTGCCCGGTGGTGTGGCCTGCGCGTGCGCCACGAAGGGCAGTGCGGACATGGTCAAGGCCGTACCCGTTCGTGCCGCACCGGACACGAGGGCATGGATCGATGACGCGAGGATGTTTTGCTGCACGGAAAATACTCCAGCTGGACTTCGGAACAGGGGTGGACTGTCGAAGGAGGGCGGAGTAGTCAAGCATTGGAATCATCGACGAACGCAAACGTAAATCATTCGTATTTGCGGGTCAATTGGATGTGGGGCAGGGAAGGATATTTCGTTGAATTACTAGGGATGGCATTGCGCCACGCTGGTTTTGCTCCCCTCTCCCGCACGCGGGAGAGGGGAGCAAAACCTAAACCCAAACCCAAACCATAAACCTACTTCGTATCATCCGACGTCAGCACCGGACAAGCCTTCTGTCGCACGCTATCCATCCGATTCGTGTCGCCCAGCAACGCCATCAATCCACACGCCAGTGTCCCGCGCCATTGCAGATAGTCGTGGCCGCTGGCGAATTCGGCGTGCGTGACCGGGTAGCCTTTTGCGCGCAGCACGTCGCGCAGGCTGCGGGTGGTCGTGGTGATGTTGACGAGGCCGCGGCCTTCTTCGAAGCGGCCGGCTTCCATGTAGAAGCGCAGCGGCAGGCGGGGGCGTTTGGCGAATTCGCGCATCATCCAGCCGCCCTCCATCGGCGGTTGATCCGGTGCGCCACCGGGGCCCCACCAGAACGAGCCGGACTGACTCAGTACGAGGCCGAAGCGTTCCGGGTGCGTCATGCCCGCATACGCAGCGGCGAGGCCGCCGTAGCTCGATCCGGCCACGACGGTGCGGTCCGCGCGCACGGGCAGGCCCTGGCGTTCGGCCCAGGGCATCAGTTCGTTGGCGAGGAAGTCGCTGAACTTCGGATTGGGTGGCAACTGCGTGCCGCGCGCGTTGGCGGTGGGGTTGGCAACGATCAGCGCGGCAGCGGGCGGGATGCGGCCTTCGGCGATCAGGTTGTCGAGGATCGTCTGGGTCGGCACGAGCGACATGTACGCATGCGCATCGAACACCACCACCAACGCCGTAGGCTTTACACCGGCGGGACGATACAGATACACATCGCGCGACTGATCGAGGATGCGGCTCTCGATCGTGAACGGCGTGAGCGTGCCCGTTGCCACGCCAGGGCGCGGGGTGATCCACGGTTGCGGCGGCGCGTCGGGCAGTTCGACGATGGACTTCTGCGCGAAGGCGTCGGGCGCTGACTCGGGGAACACGCGCGGATTGAGCGGATCGCGCTGCATCGTTGCCACGATGGCGCGTCGACGCTGCTGCGGGGTGTCTCCGACGTCGGGCACGTCGGGCGCAAGCTGATAGCTCATGCGCGTGCTGGCCGGTACGCGATACGTGTGATACCAGACATCGCTGTTGCCGAGCCGTGTGAGCGCATCGTGATCGCCGGACGGACTGCCGAGCAGCCGCACGTTGCGTTGCGCACCGCGCCACAGGAACGTCAGCAACACCTCGTCCTTGTTCGGAAGCGGCTCGACGAGCGGCGTGCCGCGCGCGCTGATATCGCGCCAGAACGATGCCGTGTTGCCACCCGCCGCCAACGTCTGCGCGAGTGCACGAATGGCCGGACTCTCGGGCGCATCGGATGGCGCGAGCTGGGCTGCAACCGGCACCACGCTTTTCACGCGCAGTGTGTAGATGGCACCGGGCATCGGCCTGCCACCGACCGCGCCCAGCGTATCGGCGTGGTCCGCATCGACCACGAAGCGATACTGGCCACTCGCCGGCGCGACAAACAAAAATTCGCGGTACAGCGTGTTTGCGCCGAGCAGTTGGCGCACTGCGCGACCTTGCGCATCGGCCAGTGTCAGCGATGCAGCAGGGCCATCGAGCGCGCCTTGCACGACATCGCCTTGCGCCAGCGTCATCGTGAATGTGATCGGCGAACCGGGCGTCCACGTTGCCGTAGCGGGTGCACCAATGGTCAGCGCGGTTGAGAGTGGCGCAGATGAAGCGAAGGCCGGCGCCACGCAGAGCGTTGCCGCGAGAAGCAGTGAGACGCGTCGCATCAGAAGTCCACCGTGGTCGAGAGCTTGAACGTGCGCGGTGCGTTCTGCGTGACGTAGCCGTCGTTGAACGATCCGGCCCAATAGCTCTTGTTCAGCAGGTTCTCCACGCTGGCGTAGAAGCCCACGCGCTTGCCCTGGATGTTGGTGACATAACGCGCGCCCACGTCATAGCGCGTCCAGCTATCGATCTTCTGTGTGTTGGCAGAGTTCACGTATTGCGATCCGGTATAGGTGACGCGACCCGTCAGGGTCAGCGCGGGGTGCCATGGCAAATCCCATTCGAGGCCGAGGTTCCCCGACCACGTAGGCGAGCCATAGGCGGTGTTGCCATCGTAAGTGCCGCCGGCCGTCTGCGTGAGCACGGCACGCGTGTACGCCACGCCGCCGAGCACGCGCGTGCCGCGCATGACTTCGCCGAAGACGTTCCACTCCACGCCACGATGGCGGCGTTCGCCGTCGGGATTGTAGGTGTTGGTGGCGGTGTCCTTGATGAGACTCGGGCGCTTGATTTGAAAGACGCTCAACGTCTGCGTCAGACGACCGCTATCCCATTTCACGCCGGCTTCCATCTGCTTGGTCTTGTACGGCGCGAAGGTCTGGCGATAGTTGACCGCGGTGACATCGGTCACGGTATCGCCCTGGCTCAACCCTTCCACGTAGTTGCCATAGAGCGACCACTGCGGGCTGAACGGCTTGACCACAAGGCCGAGGCTCGGCGTCAGCGCGCTTTCATCGTAGTCGGCGGTCTGCGCACCGGCAGTGCTGAAGGTCTTGGCCTGTACGCGCTGATGCCGAACGCCGAGCGTCAGTTGTACGCGATCGTCGATAAAGCCGAGCGTGTCGGCAATGGCCAGGCTGGTCAGCGTGGTGTCGCTGGTCTTCGGCGCATTGGTGGGCGATGCGGCCAGGGGCGGCGTGATCGGGTTGTAGATGTTCGAGATGAACGCGGGGCTCGTCACGTTGATCGTGCCGGTACGCAGCCCGAGATAGGTATAGCCGAGCACGAGCTTGTGCGTGACCGGGCCGGTGCGCACATTGCCGCGCACGCCGGTCTCCGCCGAGAACGTATCGGTGAAGCCCTTCTGGTTATACGTGTAGCCCGTGTAGTTGCCATTGGGCTGCACGTTGTTGGCGCGCGTGCCGTTGATGAAGCCGCTGTACTCGTAGTGCAGCGAACCCAGACCGGCATAGGCGGTCCAGTCCTGCGTGATATCCACTTCGCCGCGCGCCACGAACGCGCGGTTGCGCAGCTTGCCCCATGCGCCCGGCAGGATGTTGGTGCCGGCCTTGGGTGCGTCAGGAATTTTTCCTGTGAACGATGCCATCCACGCGCTGCCGTTTCGCACCTCTTCTTCGTTCGCGTAGGCGTCGAGCGATGCGCGCACGCGCTCTCCTGCATAGTCGAGTGCGATGGCGCCCAGCGCGCGCCGCTTCGATTGTCCGTCCACGCCGGTACGTCCATCGTCATAAGCGCCATTGAAGCGCACGCCGAATGCGTTGTCGGGGCCGAAGCGGCGACCCAGGTCCACCGCACCGCCCACGTTGCCTTCGGAGATGTAGTTCGCGGTGAAGCGGTTGATGGGGTCGACGGTGGCGCGCTTCGGCACGATGTTGATCACACCGCCCACTGCGCCGCTGGGCGACATGCCGGTCAGCAGGGCAGTGGGTCCGCGCAGCAGTTCCACGCGCTCGATGAACTCGGTGGGCGAGTGACCATAGGGCGCCAGACCGTACATGCCATTCCATGCGAGGTCGCTTGACGAGATATCGAAGCCGCGCACCGTGTAGTTCTCGTACAGGTGACCCGACGAGGTGGTGAAGCGCACGGTCGGATCATTGGCGAGCACATCGCCGATGGTCTTGGCCTGCTGGTCCTCGATCGTCTTGGACGTGTACGCCGCGCTGCTGTACGGCGAATCCATCATGTCCGTATTGCCGAGCAGGCCGAGGCGTGCGCCGCGCGCGACCTGTCCGCCAGCATACGGCGCAGGCAATGCCTCGGCATCCGGTCGGCCCGCGGCTACCGTGACCTCGGGCAGCATGATGGCTGCATCGCCTGCCGAGGTGGAGCGCGCGCGCACCGCAAAGCCATTCGGCACGGACACCGCCTGGAGCCCCGTGCCGCGCAGCAGCATGGCCAATCCTTCGGATGCGCCGTGGCGACCTTGCAGGCCATCTGTCTGGCGTCCGGCAAGATCGCTGGCGTTGTACGAAACCATGACGCCGGCTTCCATGCCGAAACGCGTCAGCGCAGGTTGCAGCGGCCCGGCGGGAATCGCGTAGCTGCGGGTGGCCGTCTGTGCGGACGGTGCCGGTGCCACCTGTGCCACCTCGGCAGCGATGGCGATGTGCGACCACAGTGGCAGGGAAGCGGCGATGGCGGTGAGCGCGAAGCGTGTGCCCATGAGAAGCAGTTCCTTTCAGGTATATCGCTCGGAATGAGTCGTTCATCCCGTAGGCCACCCGAAAAGCGAAAACCCCTCACGGTACTGGCACAAAAATCTCTATCGAGGAAAGAAGGCGATAGCTGGATCAGCCGCGCACAACCACCCAGTAGCGCGTCCACATCTGGATATCCACAGGCAGCAGGTGCGGCAGCGCGGTGATAACGCGGTCGGTGTCGTCGAGCGGGAACACGCCGGAGATGCGCAGTCCCGCTGCCGCCTCGTTGCAGGCGAGCCGGCCACGCCGGTAGCGCGACAACTCGGCCAGGAAGGTGTCGAGCCGCATGTCGTAGACGGCCAGCATGCCCTGCGTCCAGGAGATGTCAGTGGTGTCTGCCACGTCGAGCGCATCGATATGCAGGCGCGTGAAGCGCGTGCGTTGCCCCGCCTGCAGCACGGTGACGATATCGGGCGCATCGGCGGGCCGCACTTCCACCGCGCCTTGCTGCACGCTCACGGCGGTCATGCGGTCTTCCTGCCGCACGGTGAAGCGCGTACCGAGCGCGCGCAACATGCCCTGTGCAGTGGCCACGCGGAACGGTCGATGGCTCGGATCTGCAGCGGTGTCGATCGCAATCGCGCCGGCACGTAGCGTGACAAGACGCTGCGTGGCACTGAAATCGATGGCGATGGCCGTACCGGTGTCGAGATCGACGACGGTGCCATCGTCCAGCCGAACCTGGCGACGTTCGCCGATGCCGGTCACATGATCGGCGCCCCAGGTTTCCATCGGCATCGCACGTTGAAGCTGCCACGCGCCGGTGCAGGCGAGCGTGGCCAGTGCCAGCGTCATGGCGCGGCGACGGCCAGGATTCGACGGCGGACGGCCCAGCGTCGAATGCGCCACGGAAGCCGGCACATTGCCAAGCGCGGCGGAGAACGTATGCAGGTGCTGCCATGCGCGTTCATGATCGGGATGTTCGGCGCGCCATCGCGCGCAGGCCGCTTGCGTGTGCGCGGTCACCTCGGGTCCCATCAGCGCGACCATCCACGCCGTTGCACGCATCGTGATGGCGGTGGCAATGGGCGGATGCGGCGAAGCGGGGAGCGCGGTCTGGATCATGCGGGGGCGAGTGCGAGTGTGGCGATGGGAGGCGGTGGACGCTTCAGGCAGCGAAGCAGCACAGGTGCAGCGCCTTGACGATATGGCGCTGCACGGTGGCAATCGATATCGACAACTCGGCGGCGATCTCGGCTTGCGGCATGCCATCGATCTGGAACAGCAAGAAGGCGCGGCGCACGGCAGCAGGCAGCGAGGATAGGCGGCGATCGATCTCGATCAGCGCTTCCAGAATCAGTGCGCGCGTCTCGGGATCGGGCGCTTCGGCTTCGGGCAGGGCAGCCAGGGCTTCGAGGTAGGCGGCTTCCAGTTGCTGGCGGCGATAGAAGTTGCTGACGATGCCGCGCGCCACGGTGGCGAGGAAGGCACGCGGCTCGCGCGCCGCTACTGGCGTTTCGCGCGAAAGCAGCCGAAGGAACGTGTCATGTGCCAGGTCCGCCGCGTCACCCGCACTGCCGACACGCCGGCGCAACCATCCCTTCAGCCAGCCATGATGGTCGGCATATAGCGTATGGATTTCGTCGGTGAGCGGGCGCTCGGCGGTGGGCATGCAGCGGACAGGCAGCGCAACGGAAAGAGCGACATTGTAGTTCTAAATGATAATGAGTCGCAATATCGATTGATGCTGTTGTGGCCGTGGCACAGAGCTTGCAGAAAGACATCACCCCCGCAACTTCGCCACACCGCTTCGATGGCCTTATCCGCGTCTCAACTCGTTCTCCACGCCAAGCAGCTTGAAATCGAGGCCGTGCGCCTGATGGCGAGCCGGGTGGAGCTGGCGGACCTGATCGGCCAGTTGATTCACACGCTGCAGCGCGAGCGTGGGGCAAGCAGTGTGTTCCTCGCGTCGGGCGGACAGCGGATGGCGATGGAACGCGAGGCAGCCATGGCGGAGTCGATCCGAATCGAACAGCGGCTGGGCGAGCGCTTTGCCAGTCAGCTCGATGCGTCGCACAAGGGCAGCGCCTCGATGGTGACGTTGATGGCCTGGGTGCAACTGGATTTGGCTACGCTTGCCGGCCTGCGCGCCAGCATCGGCCAGTGCCAGGCCAGCGCGCTCGATGCCGTGGCGGTGTTCAGCCGCCTGATCGCCGCATTGCTCGAACTGATTTTTCATCTGGCCGATGTGGCGATGTACCCCGGCATCTCTCGACCGCTGGTGGCATTTGTCTATCTGCTACAGGGCAAGGAAGCCGCCGGGCAGGAGCGTGCCGTGGGGGCGCAGATGTTTGCCTCGGGCACCTGCACGGAGATTCAGCAACAGCGCGTGCTGCATCTGCTCGAGGCGCAGCGCCGCAGCTTCCGCGTGATGGAGCAGTTTGCCGATCCGCCGCTGCTGGCAGCCTGGCAGGGCCAGTCGCGCGGCCCTGCCGTGGCCGACCTCGAACAGTTGCGGCACGTGCTGCTGACGGCGACATCGGGTGCTGCGCTCGACGCCGAGCGCAGTGAGCGATGGTTCGAGGTCTGCAGTCAGGTGATTGCCGGCATGTGGCGGCTGCAGATGCAACTGGTGCAGGAGCTGCGCGCCGCGTGCGAGGCCGAGATCGAGTCGTCGCAGGCCGATCTGCAGGATTCGGCGGGTTTGCTGCGGCGCTTGCTCGACAACCCGCCGCCGCACACGCATGCGGTGGAGTTGTTCTTCGACGCGGCCGGACATCCCGACGCCGCACCCGTGTTGCCCGGCATGCCCAGCGACGCATCGGGCAGTGCGGACTCCGCGACGGTGGCATCACTCAAGGGACTGCTGCAGAAGCAGGCCGCACGCCTCACACGTACCGAAGTGGAACTCGATGCCGCGCGGCGCGCGCTCAAGGAGCGCAAGGTGATCGAGCGTGCCAAGACAGCGCTGATGGCGCGTACCGGGATGAGCGAGGACGAAGCCTTTCGCACGCTGCAGAAGGCGGCGATGGATAACAACCGGCGCCTGGCCGATGTGGCGGAAGCCACACTGGCACTGCCGGACATCGCGCTACCACCGTTGCCCGGGGGGCCTGACTGAAGTTCGCGGCTTGAGCGCACCACGATTGACGCTGCGCGTGCGGCGTGACCCGCGTGCGCACCAAAATCGGGCCGATTGTGCACCGCAACGGGGGCGAGGGTTTGCCGCCCTGCAGGCATTGCCCGGTTCTGCCATGGGCACGGTTCGTGCGACGCAACAGACAAAATCAAGTGGTCAAGGATGACGACGTCCTGTCCCGCGCGGTGAGCCACCGTGGGGAGAGGGGCGTCGTTTTTTTTTTGCCTTGCCCGAATGCCTGTCCGCCAACGAGAAAACGAGGAAATTCCATGGCCTATCTCGCCCCCGCCGAGTTCGTGACCAAGATGGTCGATGCCGGAGAGTCGAAGTTGCTGATGTCCACGCGCGATACGCTGATCCGCGCGTACATGGCTGGTGCCATTCTTGCCCTGTCCGCCGCGTTCGCGGTGACCATCACCGTCAATACCGGCAATGCACTGGTCGGCGCGCTGCTGTTTCCGGTGGGCTTCTGCATGCTGTACCTGATGGGATTCGATCTGCTGACGGGCGTGTTCACGCTCGCGCCGCTGGCCGTGCTCGATCGTCGTGCGGGCGCCACTTGGGGCGGCGTGCTGCGCAACTGGTCGCTCGTCTTCCTCGGCAATCTTGGCGGCGCGATCACCGTGGCCCTGTTCATGGCCATCATCTTCACCTTCGGCTTCTCCGAAGCCCCTAACGCGGTGGGCCAGAAGATCGGCCATATCGGCGAGGGCCGTACGCTGGGCTACGCCGCACACGGCGCCGCCGGCATGCTGACGCTGTTCATCCGCGCCGTGATGTGCAACTGGATGGTGTCCACGGGCGTAGTAGCTGCAATGATGTCGACGTCGGTGTCGGGCAAGGTCATTGGCATGTGGATGCCGATCACGCTGTTCTTCTACATGGGCTTCGAGCATTCCATCGTGAACATGTTCCTGTTCCCGTCGGGCCTGATGCTGGGCGGCAACTTCACGATCATGGACTACATGATCTGGAACGAGATCCCCACCGTGCTCGGCAACCTTGTGGGCGGTCTGACCTTCGTGGGCGCCACACTGTACAGCACGCACTACAAGACGGCCCCCAAGCGCGTGATCGGCTGAGATTCCGGCTGAACTCCCGCTGATCGTCCTCGCATGCGCGGCACGCTTTCGATCACCGTCGGCCAGCATTCCGATGCAGGTCGGAAAGCGGTCAACCAGGATTTCCATGGCGTGACGCAGCCGGCCGGGCAGCAGCGCATGACCAAGGGCATCGTGCTGGCGCTGGCCGATGGCATCAGTTCCAGCGCGGTGAGCCAGGTGGCCAGCGCCGCGGCCGTGCGGACGTTCCTCGAGGATTATTACTGCACGTCCGAGGCGTGGACGGTGCGGCGCGCGGCGCAACGCGTGCTGGCTGCGGTCAACGCATGGCTCTACGCGCAGACGATCCGCAGCGACGCGCGCTTCGATGCGGATCGTGGCTACGTCTGCACGTTCAGCGCGCTGATCTTCAAGGCGCGCGAGGCCCATGTGCTGCACTTGGGCGATGCGCGCATCTATCGCCTGCACCCCCAGCGGCTCGAACAACTCACGGACGATCATCGCGTGCGGGTGTCGTCCGCCGAGTCGTACCTGAGCCGCGCGCTGGGCGCCGGGCCTGCCATCGAAATCGACTACCGCAGTTGGGAGGTGGAGCCGGGCGAGATCTACCTGCTGGCCACCGATGGCGCCTACGAACACCTCGACGCCGCCGATGTGCATCGTGCGCTGGGCACTCATGGCGAGGATCTGGACGCGGCAGCGCGCATGCTGGTGGATACGGCCATCGAACGCGGCAGCCAGGACAACGTCACACTGCAGATCGCGCGCATCGATGACCTGCCGGACCTCGACGCGCCCGGCGTGCTTGCGCATGGCGAGCGGCTGGCGTTGCCGCCGCCGCTGACCCCGCGCATGCAGTTCGAGGGTTACACCATCGTCAGGGAGATCCACACCAGCGCGCGCAGCCATGTGTATCTCGCGGTGGATGATGACAATGGCCGCTACGTGGCATTGAAGACCCCTGCTGTGGATCGCCATGACGATGCCGCGCATCTCGACGGATTCCTGCTTGAAGAATGGGTGGCGCGACGCATCGACAGCCAGCACGTACTGCGCCCCCATACCGTGGAACGGCCGCGCCGCTACCTCTACGTGGCGATGGAATACGTGGAGGGGCAGACGCTGGCGCAGTGGATGATCGACCATCGCGCGCCCGCCCTGGACGAGGTGCGTGCCATCGTCAATCAGATCGCGGCAGGGCTGCGCGCGTTTCATCGGCGCGAGATGCTGCATCAGGACCTGCGTTCGGAGAACGTCATCATTGATCGCGCCGGCACGGCCAGGATCATGGATTTCGCCACCGTTCATGTAGCGGGGCTGGCAGAGGGCACGCGCCATCCGCTGGCCATCATGCCGGTGGGCACGCTGCAGTACGCGGCGCCCGAGTACTTTTTGGGCGAGGGTGGCACGCCGGCGTCCGATCTCTACTCGCTGGCCGTGCTGGCCTACCAGATGCTGACCGGACAACTCCCTTACGGATTGCAGGTGACGCAGGTGCGCAGCCGGGCCGATCTGCGGCGGCTGCGTTACGTGCCGCTGCGCGAGCGGCGTGCCGACCTGCCGCAGTGGGTGGACGGCGTACTACGCCGCGCGCTGCATCCCAATGCCGCGCAACGGCACGAGGCGCTGTCCGAGTTCGTCGAGGCCCTGCGTGCGCCGGGGCGCGATGCGCTGCAACGCCTGACGCCCCCACTGATCGAACGCCATCCGCTGCGGTTCTGGCAGGCGCTCTCGCTCGGCTTGGCCGTGATGGTCGTGCTGCTGCTCGGTTTGCGCGCGGCAGGCGTCTAGACAGGCACCTGATACGTCTCCCCTCGCAAGTTGCCCCTCATGAGTGGGGCAGAACGGCCGTTAGCCATGCTATCTCTTCCTGCGGAGTGCGCCCGGCAAGGCAGCAACCGCCCGAGATACGCGAAAACCACCCGGTTTCCCACGTAGAATGCGGCTGGCCGCCGTGATGTATCGGCGCACTGTTTTGTCATCTGGATGCCTGTCGATCTCGCCACTCTTTATTTCCTAGCCATTGGCACACTGCTGGCCAGCGCCGGCATGATGTTCTGGGAGTTCCGGACCCACCCCACGCGCAGCCGCGAACTGCGCATCCTGGCGTCCGGCTTTGCCACGCTTGCCGTGGGCTGCACGGCAGTCCTGTTCCGCCGCGAACTGCCCGGCGCGCTCGGCTCCGCCCTGAGCAACCTGATCATTCTGAGCGGCTACCTGCTGGTGCTGGCCGGCGTGGCCGCACTGAGCGGGCGGCAGCATCGCAAGGGATCGCTTGCCTTGCTGGCCGGCATGGCCGGTATCTGGGCGGTCTGGGGATCACAGTGGCTCGACGTGATCTGGGCGCATGTGAGCGCCTTGCCGATTGCCGCCATCGCCGCCATGACGGCGTGGGAAATGCATCGGTGCCGCACGCTGAAGTCACGCGCGCAGCACATCGTCGTGGCGGTGACGAGCTTGCACGCCGTTCTGTACGCGGGCCGCGCGCTGGTGCTGCCATGGTTCGTCGCCGACTATCCCGGCATCCTCGCGCTCTCCAGCAAGATCACCATCTACGAAGGCGTGCTGTATTCGGTCATCCTGCCGATGACGCTGCTGAAGCTGATCCGCGATGAAACGCACGGGCAGTTATTGCGCGAGTCGCAGACGGATTACCTGACGCGCCTCGGCAATCGCCGCTGGTTCTTCGAGCAAGGCGCGCGCGAACTCGACGGTGCGCGCGGACGCGGACCCGTCGCGGTGCTCGCCTTCGACCTCGACCATTTCAAGTCGATCAACGACCGGCACGGCCACCAGCGTGGGGACGAGGTCTTGAAGTCTTTCGCGGAAACCGCGCGCGATGTGCTGGGGTCGGATACGTTGCTGGCCCGCATCGGTGGGGAGGAGTTTGCCGCGCTGCTGTGCGGCGGCAACGCACGCCGTGCTCGGGCGTTGGGCGAAGCCGTGGCCGCACGGTTTGCTGCGACGGCTTCCCATCGCAGCGACAGCGCCGGGATTCTCGCCACCGTCAGTATCGGACTGGCCCAGTACGACCAAGACGTGCCGACCCTCTCCGAAGGCCTGGCCGCCGCTGACCGCGCGTTGTATCGGGCGAAGTCGCTGGGCGGCAACCGGCTGGAAACTGCCGCGGACCCTCTCCCCTCCCTGACCGGCTGAACGCCGGGTATCGAAACGCCCTATTGGACCAAGGGTCCATTGCCGCTCTCGGCACTGCCATCTATATGTTCTGCACGGCACCGGTTGCAGGATCTGCATGGCGGTGCGCGATTCCTGGGGAGGAACGCCATGACGGCTGGCGGCGCGCGGTATCCACGGCAGGCCTGGCCTACGGCTGTTGCCGCAGTGCTGGCGTGCGGCCTGGCGTGGCTGCTGGCCGGCGTCGGCCATGCGCATGCGCAAACGGCACCGCCGCAGTCTGCGCAGACCTCCACTACGACCCCATCCGCCCCGGCTTTCAAGCCCGAGGAGCTGGAAGCACTTGTGGCGCCCATCGCGCTGTATCCCGATTCCGTGCTGTCGCAGGTGCTGATGGCTTCGACCTATCCGCTGGAAATCGTGCAGGCCGCGCGCTGGCAGAAGGCCAACGCGAAACTGAAGGGCGATGCGGCCGTCAAGGCTGTGCAAGACCAGCCGTGGGATGTCAGCGTGAAATCGCTGGTGGCGTTTCCGCAGGTGCTGGAGCCGCTGAACGACAAGCTCGACTGGACGCAGAAACTGGGCGATGCCTTCCTGGCACAGGAAAAGGATGTGCTCGCAGCGGTGCAGCGACTGCGCGCGAAGGCCCAGGCATCGGGCAACCTGAAATCGAACGAGCAGCAGAACGTGACGGTGCAACCCGCCGCGCAGGGCGCCACGACGCAGACCATCGTGATCCAGCCTTCGAACCCGGAAGTGATCTACGTGCCGGCCTACAACCCTACGGTGGTGTACGGCAGTTGGGGCTATCCGTCGTATCCGCCGTACTACTGGCCACCGTATCCGGCGTACTACCCGGGCGCTGCATTGATGACGGGCTTTGCGTGGGGCGTGGGGCTGGCCGCTGCCGGCGCAATCTTCGGGAACTGCAATTGGGGCGGCGGCGATGTGAACATCGACGTGAACCGTGCCACCAATATCGACCGCAATTTCGATCGGACCAAGGTGGAGGGCGGCAACAAGTGGAAGCACGACGCGGGGCATCGCAAGGGCGTGGCATACCGCGATAACGCCACACGCGAGAAGTTCGGCAACAACGCCGCAGGGGCGGATCGCCGCAATGACTTCCGAGGGCGCGACGGCGCGGGGGATCGGGGTGGGGACCGCGCTGGGGATCGAGGCGGTGACCGAGGCGGAGATCGGGCCGGCGACCGGGCAGGGGATCGGGGAGGGGACCGCGTTGCGGATCGCTCGGGAGATCGGTCCGGGGATCGCACAGGGGATCGCACAGGAGACCGGGGAGGCAATCGCGCCGGGGATCGTCCCAGCGCGGGAGACCGCAGTGCCGGCGGCGGACGCGATAACGCGTTCCAGGGTGTTGGCGGCGGCGGGGGTGCCGCACAGCGGGACTTTGACCGAGGGCGCGCAAGTGCCGGTTCGTCAAACTTTGGCGGCGGTCACGGTGGTGGCTTCAGTGGTGGTGGTGGACGCGGCGGTGGCGGCTTCGGCGGCGGGCGCGGCGGCGGCGGTGGCCGAGGGGGCCGGCGATGAGTCACGATGACCAACGGAAGGCGAATCCCATGCGTTTTCTGACGATGCGAACCACGCTTCCCACCTGGCACCATCTCGCGGGCGTGGCCGTCGTCGTCGCGTCATGCGCCGGGGTGGCCGATGCCCGCGCGCAGAAGGCGTTCGATACCCCCGAGGCCGCGATGCAGGCATTTGGCGATGCGGTGGCCACCAGTGACGATGTGGCCATGCAGGCGCTGCTGGGCCAGTCGGCAAGGCGGTTGATCCCACCCGTGGGCGCGGACCTGCGATATCGCTTTCTCGCCGCGTGGAGCCAATCGCATGGCGTTGCCCCCGACGGCGAGAACCGTGCGCGCATCACGGTGGGACGTGACGGCTGGACGCTGCCGATTCCGCTGGTACGCGCCAACAGCCGCTGGCATTTCGATGCACAGGCTGGCATGACCGAAATCCGTCTGCGGCGCATCGGGCGCAACGAGCTATCGACCATCCAGACCATGCTCGCAATTTGCGACGCGCAACGCGACTATGCGTCGAGCAACCCGGAAGGCAGTCCGATGACGGTGTACGCGCGCAAGCTCGTCAGCAGTCCGGGAAAGAAGGATGGCCTCTACTGGCCGACACGTCCGGGCGAAGCGCCGAGTCCGTTGGGGTCGGCTTTCGTCGATGCTGTGAAGCACCAGTCACCAACGGATGGCTATCACGGCTACCGCTATCGACTGCTGACGTCGCAGGGCGCCGCCGCACCGGGGGGCGCCTACCCCTATCTCGTCAACGGCAGGCTGTTCGGCGGCTTCGCGGTCATCGCGTGGCCGGCCCGTTATGGGGAAACCGGCATCAAAAGTTTCATGGTCAGCCACGACGGCCAGGTCTTCGAGCGCGACCTCGGCCGCGACAGCGCGGCACGCGCAGCGGCAATGTCATCGTTCGATCCGGTGGCAGGCTGGACAAAGGTCGCCCCTGAACTGTTGCAGCCAGAGCCAGGCATGCGGGCATCGGCGGCGGGGCCATGAATGAAGTGAGCGGATAAAAAACTTTCCGTATGGAGCCGGATGGCAGGAGGCAGAGAAGTAAAGATTGCAATACGCAGAGCGCCGACCTAACGTGTTATGGCACAAGTACTCAAACAAGCAGAAGCAACAGACTTGATCGACTTGGATAGCTTGACTGTCACCGCATAGGGGTAAGCGCTCAGGGACGCCTTATCGCGATGCGCACTGCCGTGCCGGCTTGCCCGGCCGCGCCGTGGTGTCGTGCTGCATGCCGTCGTCCCGAGGGCTCCTGTGCCTATTTGCCAGGGGTTTGAGCATGGGCTTTGCGCCATGATGTGGTTACCGGCACTGATACTGGGGGCTGTGGCTGCCGTTGCCGTGGCGGCGCAGCAGGGCCAACGCCGGCAGCGCGCCGACTCTCGTCGGCTGTCGGATGTGGCCGGTGGGGGGCCGTTTGCCCACATCGCGCATCGGCCCGGCATGGCCGAACTGGCCGGATCGCTTGCCCATGAACTGAACCAGCCGCTGACCGCGATCACCAGCAATGCGCAGGCCGCGCGGGAATACCTCGCGTCGGGCCTGGCCGATCACGGTGAAATCCGCGAAATTCTCGACGATATCGTCAGCGACGCCTCCCGCGCGGGCGATATCGTGCGCGGCGTGCGTGCGCTAATTCGCGGCGAGGCGCCACGCGCCGTGCCGTTCGAGATCGTTCCGGTGATGGCGCGTGCGGTGGAGCTGGCGCGCAAGGACAAGGCGTCGGGCGTTGCCATCGTGCAGGGCATCTGTGATTCACGGCTGCCGCGTGTAGTGGGCGACCCGATGGAAATCGAGCTGGTGCTGTTCAACCTGCTGACCAATGCCCTGGACGCGGTTGGCGTTGCACCGCCGGGTGTCGCGCACGAAGTGTCGGTGACCGCCAGGCGGCAGGATGACACGATCCGC
This sequence comes from Cupriavidus sp. SW-Y-13, assembly GCF_009793345.1. Taxonomy (NCBI): domain Bacteria; kingdom Pseudomonadati; phylum Pseudomonadota; class Betaproteobacteria; order Burkholderiales; family Burkholderiaceae; genus Cupriavidus; species Cupriavidus sp. SW-Y-13. The sequence continues at coordinate 1,866,794 of NZ_WHLX01000002.1, read as the reverse complement.
GTATCGGTACGCGACAACGGCTGCGGTGTGGCCGATGCCGATCTCGATGCCATCTTCCGGCCGTTCTACTCATCCAAGCCTAAGGGGCTGGGGCTGGGCCTGTCTTTCAGCCGTGCGCTCATGGCACGCAACGGCGGACGTGTCGTGGCCATCCGCAACAGCGACCGCGGCATGACCTTCGAGTGCCTGCTGCCCATCGAGCCATCGGCAAGGGTGTCTGGGGAAACGACTTCTTCCATCCGGGAGGCAGCGCTATGCCACTCATGAAATCACTGGTGTACATCGTGGATGACGACGACAGCGTGCGGCGGGCACTGTGCCGCGTGCTGGGCGCGCATGGCTATCCTACTTCCCCGTTCGCGTCGGCGCGGCAGTTCATCGCGGAAGCTGACCTGGAGAACGTGCCGGGGTGCGCCGTGCTGGACCTGCAGATGCCGGACATGGACGGCATTGCCGTGCAGGAGGCGCTGCATCGCAGGATTCCCGTCATCATCCTCACCGGGCATGCCGATGTGCCACGTGCCGTGCTTGCCATGCAGGCCGGCGCCATCGAATTTTTGCAGAAGCCGGTATCCGACACGCAACTTTTGGCGGCGGTGGAAAAAGGGAGTGCGTGTGCGCAACGGCAGCATGCGCAGATGCGTGAGTTGCGCGAGTTGCAGCAGAAGATCAGCCGCCTGACGCCGCGTGAGCGCGAAGTGCTGGGCTGGATCGTCACAGGCATCCGCAACAAGCAGGTGGCCAGCCAGCTTGGCACGGTGGAGAAGACCATCAAGGTGCATCGGGCCCACGTCATGCAGAAGCTGGAGGTGGATTCGCTGCCCGCGCTGGTGCGGATTGCCGACCGGATGGGGATGGTTGCAGGCCAGCGGGCCTGAGCGCCGGCCCGCAATCGGCCCGCAATCGGCCCCATGGGCCAATATCGCCCGCCGTTCGTCTTTCGTAGCCTGAGTACATGCTTACCTCCGGGCCTGCGTGGCGATGGATGCTTCGGGACAATTTGCGCATTGCGTGGCGGTGGTGGACGATGACGCCTCCGTGGCACGCTCCACGGCCCGGCTGCTGCGCGCGGCGGGTATTGGTGCCGATGTCTACGTCAGCGGTGACGACTTCCTGCACCGCATCCGAGACGATCCCCGGTATCGGCCCGACTGCGTCATCCTCGATGTCTGCATGCCTGGCCTCAACGGCCTGGAGGTGCAGCAGCAACTGATCGGCCTGCCGATGTCGCTGATCTTCATCACGGCGCATGACGTGCCCGCCGCACGCGACACGGCGCTCGCCGCCGGCGCCATCGGCTATCTGCGCAAACCGTTTCATGCGGCGCAACTGATCGAACTCGTACGCGGCGTCCTGCGTACCGGACTGCGCCCGTGATGCCGTCCCCGAGCATGGTCCTTGGTCCAATTGCCAAGCACGACTGCTGCGGCACATGCTTAGTCTGCAATGCCGCGCGATTGGCATCGCCGGCGGCTAAGGAGACCTGCCATGGCGCTCTTGATGCTTTCCAATCTCCACCCCGATACCACCGAGGATGAGGTCAGGGAGTTCCTGACCCGCTACGGCTTTCCTGCGTTCGATCACGCCGAACAGCAGGAAGGCGATGGGACGCGTCCGTCCATGACGCTGACCTTCAACGCGCTGGACCTGCCGGAGCTGTACAAGCTGCAGCCGCGCATCCATGGCGTGTTCTGGAACGGCCACAAGATCAACGCGCTGATCCTCCGGGAGCGATACCAGTAAACCTGAATCGCTCCGGTGCACGGCAGTCGTCGGAGCGGACGGAGGATAAATATGGCGAGCGGTCTCAAGTCCGTGAGTGGGCGCGGCGCATGGCTGACCGTGATGGCGTTGGCGTTGGCGGGGTGCGACCGGCACGAGGCCAAGGCGCCCGCCGCGCCGCACGTGAGCGAGGTTGGCGTGGTCAAGGTGACGCTGCGCGACGTGCCGCTGACCTACGAGTTCGTGGGCGAGACGCAGAGCTCCCAGCAAGTGGAGATCCGTGCGCGTGTGAACGGCTTTCTCGAACAGCGGCTCTACACGGAAGGCGCGCTCGTGAAGGCCGGGCAAGTGATGTTCAAGATGGACGCAAAGCCGTTCCAGGCCGCGCTGGACGCCGCGCAGGCCGAACTCGCCCAGCAGCAGGCGCGCCTGACCACGGCGCGCGCCAACCTCGCACGGGTGCGACCGTTGGCGGCCAGGAATGCGCTGAGCCAGAAAGACCTCGACGACGCCACGGGCCAGGAGCAGGCTGCCGCGGCCGCCGTGGAGGCGGCCAGGGCCAACGTGACCAATGCAAAGCTGAACCTCGGCTACACCACCATCGCCTCGCCGGTGGCGGGCCTGTCCAGCTATGCCAAGAAACAGGTGGGCACGTATATCGATCCCAGCAACAGCCTGCTGACCTATGTGGCCAAGCTCGATCCCATCTGGATCAACTTCAGCCTGTCGGAGAACGAGGTGCTGCAGAATCAGGCGCAGACCGCGTCGGGCGCGCTGAAGATGCCCGATCGTGGCGCGATGGAAGTGGAGATCGTGCTGGCCGATGGCAGCGTCTATCCGCAGCGTGGCCACATTGCGTTTGCCGATGCCTCGTATAGCTCGGACACGGGCACCTATCTGGTTCGCGCGGAGATGCCGAATGCGGAGGGGCGGCTGCGACCGGGCCAGTTCGTGCGCGTGCATGTGCTGGGCGCCGTGCGGACGCGCGCCATCACCGTGCCGCAGGAAGCCGTGGTGCAGGGCCAGCGCGGACAGTCGGTCTGGACGGTCAACAAGGACAACAAGGCCGAGTCGCGCGTGGTCGAGGTGGGGGAGTGGGCGCAGGGTAGCTGGGTCATTCGTTCTGGACTGCGCGAGGGCGACACGGTCATCGTGGATGGATCGGTACGGCTGGCGCCCGGGGCACCGGTGAGACCCGTGCCGGCGCCAACCGCTGCGCCAACCGCTGGCGCCAGTGCCGCAAAGGGACAGCCGTCATGAAGCTGTCGCACTTCTTCATCGACCGGCCGATCTTTGCATCGGTGCTGTCGATCATCATTGTCGTGGGCGGGCTGGTGGCCATGTTCAACCTGCCCATTGCACAGTTTCCCGACATCACGCCGCCGAGCATCACGGTGTCCACCACGTATCCCGGTGCAAGTTCCGAAGTGGTGGCGCAGAACGTGGCCGCGCCTATCGAGCAGCAGGTGAACGGCGCGGACAACATGCTCTACATGTCGTCCACAAGCTCGTCTACCGGTAATCTCACATTGACCGCGTACTTCGAGATCGGCACTGACCCGTCACTGGCACAGGTGGACGTGCAGAACCGCGTGAACCTGGCACTGCCGACGCTGCCCGATGCGGTGACGCGGCAGGGCGTGACCGTGGAGAAGCGATCCCAGGCGTTCATGATGGTGATCGCGGTGTACTCGCCCGACAACAGCTATCCCCAGACCTTCGTCGACAACTACACAAGCATCTACATCCTCGATGCGCTCAAGCGCATTCCCGGTGCCAACCAGTCTGCGATCTTCGGCACGCCCGACTACGCGATGCGCATCTGGCTGCGTCCGGACCGCATGGCGCAACTGGGTATCACGGCAGAGGATGTGAAGAACGCGGTATCGAACCAGAACGAGCAATTCTCGGCGGGTCGCATTGGCCAGTCGCCCACGGCGGGGCCGGTCAAGCAGACCTTCCCGGTGGCCACAAAGGGGCGCATGACCGAACCGAAGGAGTTCGAGAACATCATCCTGCGTGCGGCCTCTGGGGACGCCGCGCTGGTGCGGCTCAAGGATATCGGCCGTGCGGAGTTGGGATCGAAGGACTATTCGCTGCGTAGCCGCTATCAGGGCAAGACAGCCACGCTACTCGCCGTGTATCAGCAGCCAGGCGCCAATGCGCTGGCCGTGGCCGAGCAGGTCCGCAAGGCACTGGCGGAAGCGAAGAAGACATTTCCGCCGGGCATGGAGTACGAGATCGCGCTCGACACCACGGAGTTCGTGCATGAGTCGATCAACGAGGTGGTGCATACGCTGCGCGATGCGGTGATCCTTGTGATCCTGGTGGTGTATCTGTTCCTGCAGAGCTTCCGGGCAACGCTGGTGCCGATCCTGGCCGTGCCGGTGTCGATCATCGGCACGTTCACGGCCATGGCGGCGTTCGGCTTCTCGGTCAACATGCTCACACTGTTCGGGATGGTGCTGGCGATTGGCATCGTGGTGGACGATGCCATCGTGGTGATCGAAAACGTGGAACGCAACATGATGGAGTTCCATATGCCGCCACGGGAGGCTGCCAAGGCTGCCATGGACGAAGTGGGCGGCCCGGTCATTGCCATCGTGCTGGTGCTGCTGGCGGTGTTCATTCCCGTGGCCTTCCTGTCGGGCATCACGGGACAGCTCTACAAACAGTTCGCGATCACGCTGGCGGTGTCGGTGTTTCTCTCTGGCATCGTTGCGCTGACACTCTCGCCCGCGCTGGCCGCTATCCTGCTGAAGCCCGGTACGCACGAGAAGAACCGCTTTTTCCGCTGGTTCAACCGCAAGTTCGACCAACTGGTGGAAGGCTATGGCAGCGCGGTGCAGGCGCTGATCCGGCGTGCCGTGATCTCGGTCGTGACCGTGGGGGTGCTGATTGCGGTGAGCGTGCTGATGTTCGTGCGCATCCCGTCGTCGTTCCTGCCCGTGGAGGACCAGGGCTACCTGCTGGGCGCGGTGATCCTGCCAGACGCGGCGAGCCTGGATCGTACCGGCGAGTTGTCGAACCGGGCCGCAGAATGGTTCCGCAAGCAGCCAGGTGTGAAATCCGTGGCCACGCCGGACGGCTATAGCCTGATCGACGGACAGAACAAGTCGAATGCCGGCACATTGTTTGTCACGCTGAAGGGGTTTCACGAACGCGACAAGGAGGAGAGTGCGGCGGCGTTGATCGCACGCGCCAACCAGGAGTTCTCCACGTATCGCGAGGGCCTCGTCATTCCGGTCAACCCGCCATCGATTCCGGGACTCGGCACCACGGGCGGTTTCGAGTTCTGGTTGCAGAGCACGGGTGACGGCACCTATCAGCAACTGGAAGAGCGCACGCGCGCTTTCATCGCCAAGGCACGTGCGCGGCCAGAGCTGCGTGGCGTCAGTACCACGATCAATACCCGCTCGCGGCAGTTGCTGGTGGACCTGGATCGCGAACGTGCGGAGACGCAGGGCGTACCGGTGGAGCAGGTGTACTCCGCGTTGCAGACCATGTTCGGCTCGCTATACGTCAGCCAGTTTCCGAAGAACAGCCGGTTGTTCCAGGTGATCCTGCAGGCCGAGCCGGAGTACCGCTCACGTCCGGAAGATATCGATCGTGTGTACGTGCGGAACTCGCGCAACGAAATGGTGCCTGTCAAGGCCGTGACCACGGCGCGCTACGTGGCCGGCGCGGACCTTGTCACGCGATTCAACAATTTCCCTGCTGCAAAAATTACCGGCGATGCCGCACCGGGCTATAGCTCCGGGCAGGCGCTGCAGGCGATGGAGCAGGTAGCGGCGGAAGTGCTTGGCGAAGGCTACAGCTACGCGTGGAGCGGACAGGCGTACGAGGAAAAGAAGGCGGGGTCCACAGCGGCGATGGTGTTCGCGTTTGCGCTGCTGATGGTATTCCTGATCCTCGCCGCGCAGTACGAGAAATGGTCCTTGCCGATTGGCGTGTTGCTTGCCGTGCCGTTTGCGCTGTTCGGTGCGCTGGTCGGCATCCTACTGCGCGGCATGGAGAACGATGTCTATTTCCAGATCGGGCTGACGGTGCTGATTGCACTGGCGGCCAAGAACGCCATCCTGATTTTCGAGTTCGCGGTGGAGATGCGTGTCAAGGAAGGATTGAGCGCCTACGACGCCGCCGTCAAGGCGGCCAAGATGCGGCTGCGCCCCATCATCATGACGTCGCTGGCATTCATCCTGGGCTGTATTCCGCTGGCCATTGCGAGCGGCGCGTCGGCGGCCAGCCGGCAGTCGCTGGGCACCGGTGTGATCGGTGGCATGCTGGGCGCCACGGTGATCGCCATCTTTTTTATTCCAATGTTCTTCTGGGGACTGGAGCGCCGTACCAAGGCCAAGCTCGCCGAGTCCGCCGCACACGCACCCCACGGACCCATCTCGCTCAAGGAGTGAAGCCATGCGCAAGTCGATGATCGTGACCGCGCTGGTATCGGCCGCCTGCTGCGGCGTTGCCATCGCACAGTCCAAGCCCATTGCCTATCCGGCAAAAGGTCAGAGTCAGCAACAGCAGCAACAGGACGACGGGTACTGCTATTCGTGGGCCAAGTCCAATACCGGCATCGACCCGGCGGCAGTCGCCACGGCACCGCCGCCACCCTCCGGTCCGGCGGTCGGCGGTGGCGAACGCGTTGGCGGTGCGGCACGGGGAGCGCTAGGCGGCGCGGTGATCGGCGGCATTGCCGGCGATGCAGGCAAAGGCGCGGCGGCGGGCGCGGCGGTGGGTACGATGGCTGGTGGCCACCGCGCGCGGCAGAATCAGCGCAACCAGCAGGCCAATGCGCAATCGCAATCGGCTGGCGCGATGAACACCTACTACCGCGCGTATGGCGCGTGCATGCAGGGTCGCGGCTACACGATTCAGTAGATGAGGAGACGGCAATGACAAAGTTCCTGCGATGGCGCGTAGTACCTGCCGTGTGTGCCGCGGCAACGTTCGGAGCGTTGGCAATGTCGTGGGCAGTGCCCTCGCATGCTTACTTCGATACGTTCATGAACGGCACCATCATCGGCACCCTGGACAAGGACCAGACCGCACAACTGGTCAGCACGTTCGGCAAGACGCTTTCCGAGACCGATGACAAACAGAGCGTGCCGTTCCAGTTGCCGCCGAACGCCAAGGGCATCCCGACCGAAGGCAGCTTCACGCCACTTGTCACGCGCACCGAGAACGGCCAGCGCTGCCGCAAGATCCGCAGCGAACTGCGCCAGCGCGGACGGCAACCGGAGAAGTGGGTCGGGTGGTACTGCCAGCAACCCGGTGGAGAATGGAAGAAGACGATGTTGAAGGGGTAGCGTCAGTAAATCTCCGGAACATACCGGTACGGATAGTCAGGTTGCCTGTACCCGCCCGCCTTCTGTCGGGCGGGAAGCGTGACCTTCTTCGCGGGAATGCGTTCGTAAGGCACGCTGTCCAGCAGGTGCTGGATGATGTTGAGGCGCGCGCGGCGCTTGTTGTCGGAGCGCACTACATGCCATGGGGCGAGGTCGGTGTCCGAGGCGTCGAACATGGCGTCGCGGGCGCGGGAATAGTCGTACCAGCGGCTGTAGGATTTCAGATCCATGTCCGTGAGCTTCCAGGTCTTGCGTCCGTCCTCGATGCGCGACGCCAGCCGGCGTGTCTGCTCCTCGGGGCTGACCTCCAGCCAGTATTTGATCAACTGGATATTCGAGGCGACGATGGCGCGCTCCATCAGCGGCACGGCGCGCAGGAAGATCTCCACCTGGCGTTCGTCGGCAAAGCCCATCACGCGCTCCACGCCCGCACGGTTGTACCAACTGCGGTCGAAGATCACCACTTCGCCGGCCGCAGGAAGATGGGGCATGTAGCGCTGCATGTACATCTGGCTCTTCTCGCGCTCGGTGGGCGCCGGGAGTGCCACCACGCGGAAGATGCGCGGGCTGACGCGTTCGGTGATGGCCTTGATGGTGCCGCCCTTGCCCGCGCCGTCGCGGCCTTCGAAGACGATGCAGATCTTGGCGCCCGTGGCCGTCACCCAGTTCTGCAGGTGAACCAGTTCCACGTGCAGGTCGGCCAGTGCGCGGTCGTAGGTCTTTCGGTCGAGCGGCTCGGGCTCGACCGATGTCGCAGGTTGCGCGGCCCGCTTCTCCTTCTTTCCCTTCTTTCCCATCGTCGTCCCCCGGCACTTATGTTGGTAGCGTCGTCACCTTCCTAAATCTGGACACTGCCGATGTCCTTGGCAATGGACTTTGGTCCAATGCTTGGCCCAAGGACCAATTGCAATGCGCGATGGATTGTCGGACCCTGATCTCAGGGAGGGCCGGCAATCATGCGCAAATGCGGATTCCTGTTCATGGTGGTAGCGTTGTGGCTGGCCGTGATCGGCATCTTCTTCAGCGATCCCAGCGGGCAGATGCCTGACCGGCTCAACCTGTTCCGGATGGCGCTGCAGGGGCTGGAAGTGCAGATGTTCCGTACCGGCGGCGATCCGCCGCGCTATCTGGTCAACGTGCTTGCGCGCGACTGGCTGCTGGGCTGCGTGATCCTGTTCCTGGTGGGCGCGGCGCTGGTCAAGGTCGCCCGTTCGCGCGAGGGGGCATAGCGCATGATGCAAGGTCCGATCTCCACTGCGTTGTACTCGCGAACGCTGATCGACACGCTGATCCGCTTCGGACTCGTCGCGTTGCTGGCGATGTTCTGTTTCGAGATCTTCCGCCCGTTCCTGAACCTGATTGTCTGGGCCATCATCCTCGCCATTACGCTCTATCCCTTGCAGACGCGCTTGCGCGGCAAGGTTTTCGCCGGCGACGGCCGCACCGCCACGCTGATCATCGCGCTGGTGATTGCAGTGCTGCTGGTGCCCACCTACCTGTTGGGAATGGCCGTGATCGAATCCGTGGAACGTGCGATGGACATCGCGCGGCGCGGCGAGTTTCACGTGCCGCCGCCTGCGGAATCCGTGGCGGGTTGGCCCGTAGTGGGGCAGCGGCTCTACGACTTCTGGTTGCTGGCGGCCACAGACGCCACGGCCCTGGCGCAGAAGTTCGCACCGCAGATCAAGGTAGCGAGCATCACGGCATTGAGCGCCGTGGGCGGCGTTGGCGTGGGCTTGCTGATGTTCGTGGGTGCGCTGATCATCGCGGGCATCTTCATGGCGTATGGCGAGCTGGGCGAGCGTAGCGCGATACGGATCATGTCGCGCATCACGGGGCCAGATCGCGGGCCGCGCCTCACGGCACTCTGCACGGCCACCGTGCGTGCGGTGGCGCAGGGCGTGGTGGGCATCGCCTTCATCCAGATGCTGCTGATCGGCATTGCCTTCGTGGTGGCGGGTGTGCCTGGCGCGGGCCTGCTGGCGTTGGCCATACTGCTGCTCGGCATCATGCAGTTGCCTGCGACGCTGATCACGATTCCGGTCATCCTCTTCGTCTTTGCCACGGATGGCATGAGCGTCGGCAATGTTGTCTTTGCGGCGTATGTGTTCGTGGCCGGGCTGGCCGATAACGTGCTCAAGCCGCTGTTGCTGGGGCGCGGCGTGGAGGTGCCGATGCCGGTGGTGCTGATTGGCGCGCTGGGGGGCATGGTCACGGGCGGCATCCTCGGACTCTTTATCGGTCCCATCGCGCTGGCGGTGGCCTACCAGTTGTTCTGGCAATGGGTGGACCAGCCGCCGTTGCAAAGCGTCGAGACAACCGTGAAAGCCAGCACGGAGCCCAGTAGCCTGCCGACCGGGCCTGGCGTTGGCGAGGGATGACGTGCCATATCGCCCATGTCGCCCCTGTCTCTGGAGAGGAGGATGGATCGCCGTTGGTGTCGCTATCGCTGCCGTACTGGGCGGATGCGTGAAGCTGGGGCCGGATTTCAGCCCCGCGCCTGAACCGTGGACAACCCACTGGCAGAGCGAAGCCATCGAACAGGTCAGCACGTCCGGTGCCATGCCCGAGACGCGCGAGTGGTGGCGGATCTTCGCAGACCCTGCGCTGGAGCGGTTGATGGTTGCTGCGGATGCCGGGGACGCCGGTGTGCGGATCGCGGGCCTGCGTGTGATGGAGGCGCGCGCGCAACTGGGCATGGCGCAGGCGGGCCGCTATCCGCAGGTGCAGCAGGCCACGGCCGATGCCATGTACGTGCACAGCCGGCAGACTGGGGCCTCGGCGCAGACGGCGCGGATGTGGGAATACAGCGCGGGTCTCGATGTTGGCTGGGAGCTGGATTTCTGGGGACGCTTCGCGCGCGCGATCGAATCGGCGGATGCGGCGTTCCTGGGCGCACAGGCCAATCACGCGGCAATGCTGGTCCTGCTGCACGCGCAGGTGGCCACCACCTACTACGCATTGCGCACGGCCGAGGCGCGGTTGGCCATTGCGCGCGATAACGCGCGCTTGCAGAAGCGCAGCTTCGAAATCACCGAGCGACTGTTCAAAGGCGGCGAGAGCGATGAACTCGACTTCCAGCAGGCGCGCACGCAATACCTGGGCACCTTGAGCAGCATTCCCGAACTCGAGAACCAGATCCAGCAAGCGCGCAATGCGTTGCTGGTGCTGCTTGGACGGCCACCGGGGCCGCTGCCTGAACTGGCCGATGCCGGCGACCGCACCGGCGTGTTGCCGCTGATCGATCGTGCGGTGCTGCAGGACGTGCCGGCTGACCTGCTGCTGCGTCGTCCCGATGTGCGGGCGGCGGAATACAAGGTGGCCGCGCAATCGGCACTGATCGGCGTGGCGCGCGCCGACCTGTATCCGGCAGTCACGCTGATGGGCAGCATTGGCTGGTCGGCCACATCGTTGCCGGGCACGCAGAACGGCATGCTGCTGGTGGGGGGACCCAGTGTGCGGTGGAACATCTTCGACTACGGACGCATCGTCAATAACGTGCGCGTGCAGGACGCGCGGCTGCAGCAGTTGATCGTGGCGTATCAGGACACCGTGCGCCAGGGCGCGCGCGAGGCCGACGATGCCGCGGGCGGTCTGGCCAAGGCGCTGCAGCGCGAGCGCATCCTGCGCGAAGCGTCGCAGGCCGCCGAGCGTTCATTGGCGCTGGCGACCACCGTGTTTCGCGAGGGCTATTCCGATTTCCAGCGCGTGCTGGACGCCCAGCGTGCTTTGTTCGCGCAGCAGGACGCCTACCTCGTCAATCGTGGCAATGCGGTGAACTATCTGATCGCGCTCTACAAGGCGCTGGGTGGTGGATGGGCGACGTCGGCACCGTTGATCGATGCTGCCACGCGGCAGCAGATGGAACAGCGCACGGACTGGGGAAAGCTGATCGAGGAGACTGCGCAACCATGAGCGGACCACCGGCATCGGCGGGTTCCGACCCGTCCCGCAAGGCGCTATGGGCAGTGTTGTTGCTGATTGCCTTGAGCTTGCTCTGGTATTTGCTGGCTGACCGCTTCACGCCTTATACACAGCAGGCCCGTGTGCAGGCATTCGTCATTCCTGTGGCGTCGGAAGTCTCGGGGCGCGTGACCCGCGTCTATGTCCGCAACAACCAGAACGTGGCCGCCGGGAGCGTGTTGTTCGATGTGGACCCGCAGCATTACCGCATCGCGGTAGACCGCGCGCGCGCCGAACTCGAATCCACGCGCCGGCAGATTGGTGCCAACACAGCCGGCATCGCGTCAGCGCAAGCCTCGTTGCGTGCCGCGCAGGCCAACGAGTTGAAGGCACGGCAGGACAGCGAGCGGCTGGAGCGGCTATACAGGGAAGATCCGGGCACAGTCTCCGTGCGACGCCTGGAAGTCGCGCGTGCCTCGCATACGCAGGCGGTGAGTCAGGTGGCGGCAGCACGGGCGGAAGTGGAGCGCGCACGGGAGCAGCAGGGCGGCAGTGACGAAGACAACGCCAAGCTGCGCAGTGCGGCAGCCGCGCTCGAGAAAGCCGAACTGGATCTGAGCAATGCACAGGTGCGTGCGCGCACGGCGGGCCTGGTTACCGACCTGCGCACCGAGGCGGGGCTGTATGCGGCGGCGGGCAATCCTGTCATGACGCTGATCGCCATCCACGACGTGTGGATCAGCGCGGACATGACGGAGAACAATCTGGGTCATATGGCACCCGGCACGCCCGTGCGCATCGTGCTCGATGCACTGCCCGGCAGGGTATTGACCGGGCGCGTGCACAGCATCGGCTTCGGGGTCAGCACGGGGCAGAGTCCTCCGCCAGGTGGTTTGCCGACGATTCAGAACAGCCGCGACTGGCTGCGGCCCGCGCAGCGCTTTCCGGTGCGGATCGATATCGATGCCGGACAACTCGATACGCTGCGTGGCGTGCGGGTGGGCGGGCAGGCGGAGGTGATGGCGTTCCCGAAGGAGGGCAATCCGCTCAACCTGCCCGGTCGCGCGTTCCTGCGCGTGATGAGCTGGTTCTCGTATGTCTACTGAAAAGAGTCGCGACGTGATGCCTATGCTGCAACGGCGCGCGTTGCGGCTTGCTATCGGCGCGGCGGCGTGCCTCGTCGTCAGCTACGGTCTGCAATGGCCCATCCCGTTCGTCGCGCCCGTGCTGGCCGTTTTCGTCTTCGCATCGATGGAGCGGCCGCTGACCGTGCGTGCGGGAGTGGGCCTCGCGCTGGTGATGCTGCTCGCCACGGGCAGCGGCCTGTTGCTGGTGCCGTTCCTGCGCGAGGCGCCTGTCAGTGGCGTGTTGATGACCGGACTCTGCCTGTTCCTGGCGTTTCGTCACGGGCTACGCGGCGGCAACATGCTGGTGTCGACGTTTCTCGTCGCAGGCGTGACGCTGATCGCGGCGGCGGGTTCGGCGGATGGCGCGTTGGCCGTGACGGTCATTGGTACGCTCACGCGGAGTCTGCTGCTGGCGGTGCTGATGCTGGGAGCGTGCCACGTGTTGGTGCGCGAGCCGCATCTTTCACCGGCCTCGCACAGGAAGGCCGAACCTCATGAGCAAGCGGACTGGATGGCCCTGCGCGCCACGCTGGTGGTGATGCCGCCGTTTCTGCTCGCCATGGCGGACCCCGCCGCCTACCTGCCGATCATCATGAAAGCGGTGAGCCTTGGGCGGCAAAGCTGCACAACGGCTCGCGGTGCGGCGCGCGAACTGGTTGGCTCGACGCTGCTCGGCGGATTACTGGCCATCGCGTTCTGGCTGGCGCTCGGCCTGTTCGTGCATCTGTGGATGTACGGCCTGTGGATGGCACTGTTCTCGCTGTGGGTCGCGCGACGGTTGTTCCGGCTGCATGCCACGTCGATGTCGCCGGGCTTCTGGCTGAACAGCCTGGTGACGATGATCATCCTGCTGGGGCAGTCCGTCGAGGACAGCGCCACCGGCAAGGATGTCTACCAGGCGTTCCTGGTGCGCATGGGGTTGTTCGTCGGTGTGTCGCTCTACGCCTGCCTGATGCTGGCCGTGCTCGACATCCGACGAACGACCGTGCCCGATCAGGAGCAGTTGTCGCGATAGCTCTGCTGCAGGCGTTTGAGGGTCTTGTCGCGTTCGAGCTTCGGTACGGCCTCGCCTTGTGCGTTCGTGGTAGCGGTGCCGGGCGACTTGTAGGTGCGCTTGCGCGACGTGTCGTTGATGTCCTGCAGCAGTTGATCGCACCGGGCGCGGCGCTGGTCTTCGTAGCTGGCGTTGGACTTGTCGTTGGGGTTCGGTGCCGAAGGCGGGCGATACGGATTCGAGCCGTCCTGCACGGCCTCCGAGATGGCGGCCGCCGCGCTTGACGCGCCGCTCTGGGGTTGCGCCCAGGCCATGCTTCCGGGAATCAGGACCAGCAGTGCCGCGAGCGGCAGCAGACGTCGGGGGGATGCCATGAAAGCTCCAGTGGTGAAAGTCCGAAAGCCAAGGGCGCAATGCCGCCAAGCGTAGCACGCCGCGCGGGTATTCACCGTGACGTTGTGTGGCGGCGGCGCCAGAGGTTGGGTGCCTCGCCGAATTGCGCGGAGAACCAGCGTGTGAACGATGCCGCCGAGCCATAGCCCAGCAACTCGGAGACACGCAGCAGAGAGTAGTCGGCATTGGCCACGTAGCGCTGCGCCAGCTCGCGTCGCACCTCGTTGAGGATGTCGGTGAAGGTCTCTCCGGCATCGTCTAGCTGGCGCTGCATCGAACGCAGGCTCATGCCCAGCCCCTGGGCCACGGCCTCGCTCGTGGCGCGTCCCATCGGCAGCATCAGGTAGACGGTGTTGCGCACCTCGCGTGCGATGGACCGATCATTGACGCGCGGCAGCGTTTCCACCATGCGTTGTGCATGCAGCGCCATCGCCGCATTGCCTGAGGGATTCGGCGCATCGAGATCGGCGGCCAGGCAGACGATGCCGTGGTACTCGCTGCCGAATTCCACTGGACAGGCGAAGAGGCGACGATGCACCTGCAGGTCAGGCGGCGCAGCATGCGCGAAGTGCACGCCGAGCGGACGCCAGTTGGACCCCAGCAGCGCCCGGCACAGGCGAAAGATCACGCCCACCGCCAGCTCCGCGGCCTGCCGGGACGGCGTGCCGAGTACCACTTCCTGCCGGATGATCACGACCTTTTCCATACGCTCCAGCAGGATCGCCACCGATTCGTTGACCAGATGGCGATAGCGGATGATGGTTTCCAGCGCATCGCGCAGGGTGGGTTGCTGGCTGATCAGCAGACTCATCACGCCGAAATCCGCAAGCTGCCGGGACTCCGCCATGCGCAGGCCGAACGTGGGGCACGCCGCGGTTTGTGCGGCGGCTTCGAGCAGTGCCGCGCAGCGTTCGGCTGGAATACGCTGGTCGGGGTCGGCCAGCATCGCGCGGGTCAGGCCCGCTGCGCGTAGCAAAGGCTGCGCATTCACGCCAAGGTCCTGGGCTACCTCGAAGAAGTTGGTCAGCGCCGCCGCGCGTACGAGCGTCCTCATGGCGTCCTCATCCTGTCTCCCGTCTTGTCGTTCTGTCGTGCACGCTTCACATCCCGTGGCGTGTCATCGTTGGCGATGATAGGCGGACTGGCATGAAATGCAAAGTTGTCGGCGGGCGATGCAAAGCGGCCAACCCCTGCGCTCTCTACATTGCATGCATGGCTGCGCATGCCGCGTGGCCCCCTGAATGTGGAGACCAGCAGATGGCCAAGGCCGTGCGCATGCATCAAACCGGTGGACCCGAAGTTCTTCGACTTGAAGACGTGGAGGTGGGCGACCCGGGTCCGGGGCAAGTCCGGATTCGTCACGTGGCGGTGGGGCTGAACTATGCGGACACCTACTTCCGCAATGGCACCTACCCGGTGCCGCTGCCTGCGGGAATGGGCGTGGAAGCGGCGGGCGTGGTGCAAGCCGTAGGCGCGGGCGTGACCAACGTGGCCGCAGGTGACCGTGTGACATACACCGGTTTCCTGAACACGCTGGGCGCCTACAGCACCGAGCGTGTGGTGGCGGCAGCGCCGCTGATCCGGCTACCGGAGACCATCGCTTTTGAAACGGCTGCGGCGATGACAATGCGCGGCCTCACATCGGCCTACCTGATGCGGCGCATCCACGCGTTCCGTCGCGGCGACACGATCCTGCTGCACGCCGCCGCCGGTGGCGTGGGACTGATCGTGGCGCAGTGGGCACGGCTGCTGGGACTGAACGTGATCGGCACGGTGTCTACCGAGGCCAAGGCCGACGTGGCGCGCGCGCATGGCTGCCAGCACATCATCGATTACACACGCGAAGACGTGGCCAGCCGCGTGCGCGAGATCACGGACGGCGTAGGTGTGTCGGTGGTGTTCGACAGCGTGGGCAAGAGCACCTTCACGGCGTCGCTTGACTCGCTCAAGCGTCGTGGCCTGCTGGTGTGCGTGGGCACGGCATCGGGTCCGGTGCCACCGTTCGATCCTGTGCTGCTGGCGATGAAGGGATCGGTGTACGTGACGCGTCCCGCGCTGGCGGACTACATTGCGGACCCCGCGGAAAAAGCCGAACTGGCGGGTGAGTTGTTCGATCACGTCGGCGCCGGGCGCATCCGCATCGAAATCAACCAGCGCTATGCGCTGGAGGATGCCGTGCAGGCACACCGCGACCTGGAATCGCGCAAGACCACGGGGTCTTCGATCTTTGTCATCTGAGAGTCGGCCATGCAAATCAAACCTCTGACCTGTGCCATCGGCGCCGAAATCGTGGGCGTGGACCTGGCCGAAGCAGTGCGCAACGACGACCTGTTCGGCGCGATCCGCGAAACACTGCTCCGGCACCGCGTAGTGTTCCTGCGCAACCAGCGATTCAGCCGTGCGGAGCACGTGGCATTCGCCCGCCGCTTCGGCGAGCTTGAGGATCACCCGGTAGCGGGCAGCGATCCCGAACACCCCGGCCTCGTGCGCATCTACAAGTCACCGGACCAGCCGAACGACCGTTACGAGAACTGCTGGCACTCGGATGCCACGTGGCGCGCTGCGCCGCAGTTCGGCGCGGTGTTGCGATGCGTGCAGAGCCCACCCGTGGGTGGCGACACGATGTGGGCCAACATGGCCCTGGCCTACGAGCGCTTGCCGGACACCGTCAAGACGCAGATTGCCGATCTGCGCGCCCGTCACAGCATCGAGGCGAGCTTTGGCGCGGCCATGCCGCGGGAGAAGCGCCTCGCATTGAAAGCGCAGTTTCCAGATGCCGAGCACCCCGTCGTGCGCACCCATCCCGATACCGGCGAGAAGATCCTTTACGTGAACGGATTCACCACGCATTTCACGAACTACCACACACCGGACCGCGTGCGCTTCGGCCAGGACGCCAATCCCGGCGCGGCCGATCTGCTGCGCTATCTGGTGTCGCAGGCGTATATCCCCGAGTTCCAGGTGCGCTGGCGCTGGGAGCCGGACAGTGTGGCGATCTGGGATAACACCGCCACCCAGCACTATGCCGTGATGGACTACCCGCCCTGCCATCGCAAGATGGAGCGCGCCGGGATTGTCGGCAACGTGCCGTTCTGAAACCTGAAGCACCCAAGACAACGAGAGATACCGCAGTGATCGACAACCACCTTATCGTTCCCACGCCGTCGGCCTACGCCTACCCGCTGCTGGTCAAGCAACTGCTGACCAATGCCATGCGCCTTCACGGCGAGCAGGAGATCAGCTATCGCGGCAAAATGCGCTACACGTACCGCGAATTCGGGCAGCGGCTGAACAAGCTGGCCTGCGCGCTGGCGTCACTCGGCGTGCGGCAGGGCGACACCGTGGCCGTCATGGACTGGGACAGCCATCGCTACCTGGAATGCTATTTCGGTGTGCCGATGATGGGCGCCACGCTGTTTACCGTGAACGTGCGGCTCTCTCCGCAGCAGATCCTCTACACGCTCAACGATGCCGGCGCCGATGTGGTGCTGGTGCATCCCGACTTCCTGCCGGTGCTGGCGCAGATACGCGGCCAGCTTGCAAGACAGCCGCGTATCGTGCTGATGGCAGACGGCCAGGAAGTTACGGAAAGCGGCGTCGTGTTCGACGGTGAATACGAAGCATTGCTCGCCGCCGCGCCCGCCGATTTCGACTTCCCCGAGCTGGATGAGCGCACGCGGGCGGCGATGTTCTACACCACGGGCACCACGGGCGATCCGAAAGGCGTGTGCTACAGCCATCGCGATATCGTGCTGCACACGCTGACAGCGGCCACGGGCCTGTGCTCGCCGCGCGAGGGGCAACGCATCCATCGCGAGGATGTGTACATGCCGATCACGCCGATGTTTCACGTGATGGCATGGGGCATGCCGTATGTAGCGATCATGCTGGGCTTGCGTACCGTGCTGCCGGGACGCTACGTGCCGGCCGCGCTGCTGAAACTGCGCGAGTCAGAGCGCGTCACGTTCTCGCACTGCGTGCCCACCATTCTGCAGATGCTGCTGGAAGAAGCGCAGCAAACGGGCCAGCCATTGGACGACTGGAAGGTGATCATCGGCGGCTCGGCCTTGCCGGAGGCACTATGCGAGGCGGCGCTGGCGCGAGGCATCGACATCTTTGCGGGCTACGGCATGTCGGAGACGGGCCCCATCGTGGCGTTGGCGCAGATTCCTCCGGGCCATGTGCCCCGCGATCGCAAGGAGGAGGTGCGCCTGCGCTGCGCCACGGGGCGTCCGCTGCCGCTGGTCGATCTGCGGATCGTCGGCAACGACATGCGCGAGGTGCCGTCCGATGGCCAGGCGCAGGGCGAGATCGTACTGCGCGCGCCGTACCTGACGCGCGCTTATCACGGCAAGCCGGCGGCGTCGGAAGAGCTGTGGGCCGATGGCTACCTGCACACGCAGGACGTGGCCGTCAGCGGACCGGACGGCTTCGTGCGGATCGTGGACCGGCTCAAGGATGTGATCAAGACCGGCGGCGAGTGGGTGTCTTCGATCGAGGTCGAGAATCTCGTCACGCAGGTGCCGGGCGTACGCGAGTGCGCAGTGGTAGGTGTGCCCGACGCGCGCTGGGGCGAGCGGCCGATGGCCTATGTAGTGCGTGCGAACGGCGTGGCCGTGGAAGCAGACCAGATCCGGCACGCGCTGCTCGGCCACGTCGATACACAGCGCCTGAGCAAGTACGCGGTGCCCGAGACGGAGCGAATTGTCTTCGTGGATGCCATCCCGAGAACCAGCGTAGGGAAGATCGACAAGAAGGTGCTGCGGGGGCGGGTGGGGTAGACCGCACCATGAGCGTCGGGGGCCAGGCATCAATCGTTGAGATAACAACGATTTGAGGGGGTTTTTCGTTGTTATTTCAACGAATCCGATTCCGCGTGCACCGGCCATCTGCTGCCCCCGACCTCGCCACGACGATTTGACACCACCCCTTCGCGCTCCCTAGAATCACCACTTCCCCCCATCACCCAGGAGGTATTCGTCCCATGCGCCATTGATGCCGCCGTCTCTGACGGCCAGTCTCCACCCGCCCCCACTTGCAGAATCCGCAGGGGGAGTTCCTGGCATCCATGGAATCACGCATGACGAATCCCTGTCTCACGCTGGAAAGCGTGTCTTATGTTTTGCCCGATGGCAGAACACTCTTTTCCGATCTGAACGAGACGTTTGATCAGCGCCGCACCGGGCTGGTCGGACGCAATGGCGTGGGCAAATCGCTGCTGGCCCGTCTTCTGGCGGGGCAGCTGCCACCCAGCAGCGGCCGATGCCTGCGGTCCGGTACCGTGCACTACCTCGCGCAGCAGGTCGATCATCCGCCGGATACCACCGTCGCCGGTCTGGCGGGCGTGCAGCGCGTACTGGATGCACTGGCTCGCATCGAAGCCGGTAGCAGCGACCCGGCGGATTTCGACGCGCTGGGCGATCGCTGGGATATCCGGCAACAATTGCAGGGAGCGTTGGCGCAGCATGGCCTGGGCCATCTCGACGTGGATACGCCCGCCAGCCAACTCAGCGGCGGCGAAGCCATGCGTGTGGCGCTGATCGGTGCATGGCTGTCGGATACCGACTTCCTCATCCTCGACGAGCCCAGCAATCATCTCGACCGTTCCAATCGGCAGGCGCTGATCGACCAACTGCAGCACTGGTCACGCGGACTGCTGGTGGTCAGCCACGACAGGCAACTGCTGGAAACGATGTCGCGCATCGTGGAGTTGTCCTCGCTTGGGCTGCGCAGTTATGGCGGCAACTACACGTTCTACGCCGCAGCCAAGGCGCTGGAGCGGCAGAACGCGCTCCACCAACTCGAACAACGCAAGCTCGAACGCACGCGTGAGGACCAGGCCATGCGTGAGCAACGAGAGCGCATGGTGCGCCGGGAGGCGCGTGGCAATCGGCAGGGCAAGGAGGCCAACCAGGCCAAGATCCTGTTGGGCCGGCAGAAGGAGCGCAGCGAGGGATCGGCTGGCAAGCTGCGACAGCAGCAGGCGTCGGCGCGACAGTTGCTCGACCAGCAGGTCCGCGAGGCCGCGCAGCAGTTGCAAGCCGATGCGGAGATCAACCTGCATGCGTTGCCGGTTGCGCAGGTGGCCCAACGGCGTGTCGTGGAACTGGATGCACTGGCACTGCCATGCGTGCAGGAAAGAACGCGTTTGATCGATCTCAGCCTGAGCGGGCAGCAGCGCGTGGGTGTTGTCGGGCCCAATGGCTGCGGCAAATCCACGCTGTTGAAGGTGATGGCGGGTCAGATCGAACCGTTGGCCGGAGTTTGCAAGGTGGTAGCAGACGCCGTCTATCTGGACCAGCGGCTGGCCAACCTGCATCCCGAAAAGACTGTGCTTGAGCAGATGCAAGCGGCCAATCGCACGGCAGCCGAAGGCGACCTGCGCATGCGACTGGCGCAACTCGACCTGGACGCGCAGAAGATCACGGCCCCCAGTGGCACACTCAGCGGCGGAGAGCGCCTGAAGGCCGCACTGGCGTGCGTGCTCTACGCCGACCCGCCCGCGCAGTTGCTGTTGCTCGATGAGCCGAGCAACCACCTGGACCTGCCTTCGGCGCAGGCGCTGGAAACCATGTTGCGCAGTTATCAAGGCGCACTGGTCGTGGTGTCACACGACGATGCGTTCCTGAACAACCTCGGATTGACCCATCGCCTGATCGCCACGGAGCAGGGGTGGCGCCTGGAGTCCTGGTGATGCGGCGCCACCTTCACGGCCGGATATGGAATGCCTTCACGATGCCCGCGTTGCGCTCGTACTCCGCATGCAGCGACTGGTTCAGGTCCTGCAGCGATTGCACCGGCATGGCTTCATAGCCGAGCGCTTCGAGGCGCTCGCGCACCTTGGGATTGGCCGCTGCCTTGTAGGCTGCGTCATGAATCTTCTGCGCCATGTCTGCCGGAACCTTGGCCGAGGCGATGACGCCAACCCAGTTGCTGAAGTCGATATCCGGATACCCCTGCTCGGCGAAGGTGGGCACCTGCGGCAGCAGCGGCGAACGTGTCTTCGACGCCACCGCGTAGGGCTGGAGCTTGCCCGCGCGGATCATCGGCAGCGATGTGACCATGCCGTCGTACATCACGGGAATCTGTCCGCCCATGACCTGCGTGAGCGCCGGGCTGGAGCCGGGAAACGGAATGTGCTGCAGATCCATGCCGGCTTCCTGGTTCAGGATGGCGCCGGCGTAGTGCGAGGCCGTGCCTGCGCTATACGACGCGAAACTCAGTTTTCCGGGATGGGCCTTCGCATAGGTGATGAGGCTCTTGAGGTCCTTCGCGGGCAGCGTGGGCGCACCGACCAGCACCATCCGCGAGCGGCCCACGGCAGCCAGCGGCTGGATGTCCTTCATCGTGTCGTACGGCGTCTTCTGAATGTGCGGAATCTCGGTCAGCACATTGGTCGCGGTGACCATGAGCGTCTGCCCGTCCGGCGGGGCGGAGAGCAGGGCGGTCATGGCGATGGCACCGCCGCCACCGGGCTTGTTGTCCACCACGACGGGCTGGCCCAGATCCGTGCTCAGTTGCTCGGCCATCAGGCGCGCCATGACGTCCATGGTGCCGCCGGCAGGGGCGGGTACGAGCATGCGCACGGGCTTGTTGTTCCACGCCATGGCAGACGCCGGAACAGCGAGACAAGCGAAGGCAACCAGTGCGGCACGGCGCAGTCGCGTTCGGAAAGTGGCTTCAGGCATGGTGTCTCCTTGCTCTGATTATGGAGTGATGGAAGGTGCGTGGGAAGAAAGAGCCGGACCGCCATGCAGAGTCACGGTTGAGGGAGCGGCGGCCCGGCTGAAAATCAATCGGCCGGTTGACGCTGGCGGCGTGTGGGCAGCGCCGCCAGCACGAATGCGCGCTGCGCCTCGCTCATGCCGTCCCACAATCCGATCTCGACGGGCGTGCGGTGGCAGCCCTGGCAATAGCGGCGCGCCTGATCCATGCGGCAGATGTTGATGCATGGGTTGGGCGCCGCCGCGCGTGGGGTGTCGAACGGAGTCAGCATGATCCGTGCTCAGGCTGCGCGGCGCAGCGGCAGGTGCTTCTGGCCGGTCTGACGATTCGGCAGCATGCCGTGTGCGGCGAGGGTCTCGTCCGCGCTGTCGTACCACGTACCGATGCGATAGATGGCGCGCGCTTCCTTGCCGCTGGCGATCTCGCGTCCCAGTTCATGCGCCACGCGCACGCATTGCTCGATCTGCTGGACCGAAGTCATCCGGTTGCCGTGCTGGTCGATGATGGTGTCCTCGATGCCGCAACGTGGATGCAGTCCCATGGCCATCGCCATCATGTTGAACGGCAGCACGTTCTTGAGCAGCGACTCCGCCGTCAGCGTGCAGCCGTCTGGTGCGCGGTGGATGAAGTTGAAGAAGTTGAACGGGTTAGGCCCATCGAAGCCACCGCCGATACCGATCCACGTCAGGTTCAGCGGACCCTTGTAGGCGCCGGCGCGCACCATGCGCTCCAGCGTTTCCAGTGCATGGATGCCGGTGAGCTGGAAATGCGGCTGGATACGTGCGGCACTCAGGCGGCGCAGGTGTTCCTCCACCCAGCCCGGACCCGCCGGTACGGTCATCTCGCGATACGCCTCGATGTAGGCCGGGTTGGCGAGCGAAGTGCCTTCGCGGTACTCCGGATACAGCAACTCCATGATGTTCATCTGCGTGGTGTTGATGGCCACGGTGACCTGATCCGGCGCGGGGGTCAGGTCGGCAAGCATGTGCCGCGTATCGTCGGACAGCCACACGGCGGCCTGGCCTTCGTCTTCCGGAGCAAACGAGATCGACCCGCCCACCTGGATGATCATGTCGGGCACGGCGGCGCGCACGCCGGCGATCAGTTCGTTGAACTTGGAGAGCCGCTTGGAACCCTTGCCGTCGAGTTCGCGCACGTGCAGGTGCAGCACGGTGGCGCCGGCGTTGTAGCAGTCCACCGCTTTCTGTACCTGTTCCTCCATGGTGACGGGGATGTCCTCCGGAAAGTCTTCCGGCATCCACTCGGGGCCGTACGGCGCCACGGTGATCACCACTTTTTCCATGTTCTCGGGGTGTAGGGAATCGTCGAGGAATTGCATGCGTGTCTCCTTCGTTCAGTCTGGTTCGGTCTGGTTCGACAAGTGTTCGAAGTATCGGCCATGGGGTTGTCACGATTTGACGATGCGGGACACCCGATTTACATTTCGGGACAGTCAGGGAAAACACGATGTCCTACTTTCTGCGCAGTGCGAGCCTTACGAACTATGTGGATGTGGCGCGGGCCGTCGGGCTCGATCCACACCAGATGCTGCGTGCCGCAAGGATCAGCCGCAACGCGCTGCTCGACCCCGATATCCGCATCCCGGCGGCATCGGTGGGCCGGTTGCTGGAGGCATCGGCCAAGGCGGCGCAGGTGGAAGATTTCGGCTTGCGGATGGCGGAACTGCGGCAGTTTTCCAATCTCGGACCATTGGCATTCGTGGTGCGTGAGGCACCTACGTTGCGCCGAGCGCTGGAATCGATGGTGCGATACATGAGCCTGCAGAACGAGGCGCTGGCGATGCGTGTGGAGGATGCCGACGATCTGGTGCTGATCCGGCTGCAACTGCTGGGTGATGGTTCGGGTTCGCTGCGGCAAGCCACCGAATTGGCAGGCGGCGTCATGTTCCGCATCCTGTCGCTGTTTCTGGGTGCGGCGTGGCGCCCGCGCAGCATCTGCTTTGCGCATGCCGCGCCGTCGAGCCAGGCAACATGCCTGCGTGTGTTTGGCATGCCGGCGCTCTACGGCCAGGATTTCGATGGCATCGTCTGCACGGCACGCGATCTGGAGGCGCCGCTGCCATCGTATGACCCCGGCATGGCGCAACAGGTGACGCGCTATCTGGACACACTGCTCGCGCAGTCGAACACCAATATGGCCGACAAGGTGCGCAAGCTTGTGCATGCGCTGCTACCCAGCGGCATGTGTTCCGTGGATCGCGTGGCGCAGCAACTCGGCGTGGATCGCCGTACGATCCATCGCTGGCTGACGGCGGATGGCACCACGTATTCAGAGATCGTCAACGATGCCCGCGCGAGCCTGGCCACGCGCTATATCGAGAACCGCGCACGGCCATTGTCGGAAGTGGCCACGCTGCTGGGCTTTGCATCGTTAAGCGCTTTTTCCCGCTGGTTTGGGGCGCAGTTTGGATGCAGTGTTTCGAAGTGGAGAGTGGGGAGGGGGGAGTAGTGGTTTTCTCCCCTCTCCCGCATGCGGGAGAGGGGCGGGGGAGAGGGCCAGCAGTGCAAGTTGCGACGAGGCCGGCAAGCAGAACCTCCTACCCTCTCCCCCAGCCCCTCTCCCTGTGGGAGAGGGGAGCAAAACACGGGCAAATCAAAACTTGTGCCGAACCCCCAACGCCACACCGATCATGTTGCTCTGCCCATTGGCGAGCGCATAGCTATTGCCGAGCGACAGGCTGTTGGCATACACCGTGGCCAATGATTCCATCATCAGCCCTGCGTTCTTCGCATAAGCCGTGGAGAGGTACAGGTCGGTGCGCTTGGACAGCGTGTAGTTGGCCACGAACGCCACCTGCCACGGGTTCGCTGCATTCGCGCCATACAGGTTCTTGAGATCGTCGTAGTTGTATTCCAGTGTGAGCCCAATGGCCGGCGTGACCTGGTAGTTGGCGCCGATCCAGTAGAAGTCATCGCGCTGGATGGTCGCGCCTGCCGCGTTCTTGTTCTGTCCCCAGCGATATCCACCCATCACCTTGGCGACGTTGCTGAACGCATAGCTGGCGCCGATGGCGGCTTTTCGCATCGTGCCGCTGCTGGTGCCAATGGTGGGATTCCACTGGTCGTAGCCGGCGGTCACGCCGACCGGGCCAATGGAGTAGGCCACTGCCGCACCGTATGCGGTATCGCGGCGGAAGGCGCCCGGCACTTCGCCGTTGCCGCCGATCGGCGTGGGGATGCCCACGGACGCGGGCAAGGCCAGCCCCGTACCGAACGACCAGTGCGCCAGCGCGGTAAGGGGCCCGAACTGTCCCGTGTATTTGATCGTGTTGTCCTCGCGGAAGTTGGCACCCGATTGCAGTACGACGGGTTCGTACTGCGTGGCGTATGCAGTGGGCGAGAAGTTGGCCAATGCCTCGAACATCGACGTGTACTGGCGCCCCAGGCTGATCTGGCCGATGCCAGCCTTGGACAAGCCCACGAATGCCTGGCGCCCGAACGGCCTGCCGCTTTGCTGCAGCGTGCCGTTGTCCGCGCTGATACCGCTCTCCAGCACGAATACGCCCTTGACTCCGCCGCCAAGATCCTCGGTGCCGCGCAGGCCCCAGCGTGAACCGGCCAGCCCGCCGGAATTCATGCGGTAGACATTGTTCGATGGACCAGGATTGAAACCGTTAGCCGCGATGGGCACGGCGCCCACATGGTTCGCGTATTCCACGTTCATGTCGATGACGCCATACAGCGTGACATTCGATTGCGCGTAGGCGGTGCCAACACATGCCAGCGCTATCGCAAGTGCCATGCGTGCACGACGCATGGCGTTGACCTTGGTGCTCATATGTCTCCTCGATTCTCGTTATGGGAACGAGCGAAGTATCGAGGAACGACGGTGGACGGTTTGACTATCCGGGACAGCGTTTTTGCTTCACGGGACAGTGCGGGAAAACCCGTTTGGGGTTTGTGAGGGGGCGCGCCGTGCCCGTGCGACGCACTCGCCAGCTATAGCGACGCCGCAGCCAGTTCTGCCGCTGCGCGGTCGATTACTTCCATTGCGCCGCACCCGGCCGGTGCGCGTGAATCAGGAGTCAGGTGTCGAGGGCAAAGGTCGACAACATGCCGGCATAATGCTTCGGCAACGGTCGCGCCCAGTCGCCGCGCTTGCTTGTAGAGAGTCGCAACGATATGAGCGACTCGGCCATCTTCACGGCGCAGGCCACGCCGTCGATGACGGGCGCGCCGATGGCGTCAGAGATGGATTCGCACAGGTCGGCCATCCCGGCGCAGCCCAGCACGATGCAGTCGCTGCGGTCCTCGTCCAGTGCCTGTCGGCAGGCATCGGTGATGATGCGGCGTGCATCGGAACCGGGTTTTTCGAGATCGAGCACGGGCAGGTCGCTCGCACGCACGTTGCGGCAGAAGCGTTCCATGCCGTAGCGCTCGGCCAGGTGCCACGCGATATTGCAGGTGCGCGGGAGGGTGGTCACCACGCTGAAGCCGGTGCCGATGAAGCTTGCCGTGTGCATGGCTGCTTCCGCTATCCCAATCACGGGGCCGCGGGCCAGTTCCCGCGCCGCGTACAGTCCCGGATCGCCGAAGCACGCGATGATGTAGCCATCCACGTCTTCCCGCTCACCACTCAGGATTTCGTCGAGGATGCCGGGCACGCTGAGTGCCTCGTCATAGTGGCTCTCGATCGACGCCGGCCCCATGCGCGGGCTGACCGCGATGATGCGCGTATTGGCCTGCGAAACCGTGCGGGCGCAGTGGCCTATTTTGTCGGTCATGCTCTGCGTGGTGTTCGGATTGATGATCTTGATTTTCATGGTGCGGGTCATGGACAGGATCGGCTCGCGCGGGCGGCATCATGCGCGAGGCCAGTGCACGGAGCAGGGCAGGCGCATGGTCAAAGCAATGCCCATGCCGATCCTTGCCCAATCCTTGTAATTTTTACCGGATGGCTTGCGGGTGCTGTCAATTCGGCACATCGCCAGCACGCGCCCGATGCCTGTGCGAAAATCCACCGCATGCCTACCGGCGGAGCCCGCATGCCTTACGACTCCCAGTCCCTGGTGACCGCATCGTCCGACGATTGCGCCCGGGAACCCATCCATATCCCCGGTGGTATCCAGCCACACGGATACCTGCTGAGCGTCGACGAGGCGGGCAGGGTCGTACAGGCGAGCCGCAACGTCGCGGTGCTGGCTGGTATCGACATCGAGGCCGTAGCGGGACGTGCGCTGGCCGAAGTGGTCGGTGCAGAAGCCGCGGGTCTCGCGCTGCGTGCGCTCGACAGTCTCGAAGCCGAAGGCATTCCCCTCTACGCAGGTTCCATTGACGATCCGCGCACCGGACGCGGCGACGCATCGTCACATCCACCGCTGGCCATCGTGGTGCATAGCCACCTGGGCGTGCGCATCGTGGAATTCGAACCGGCGCGCGGCCGGGCCGAAGTGTTTGCGTCGATGTACCCGCTGGTGCGCACCTTCATCAATAGCCTGCAGCATGCGGGCGATATCGAAGGGCTGGCCGCGCTGGCCGCGCGCGAAGTGCATCGCATCACGGGTTTTGGCCGCACCATGGTGTATTCGTTCGATGACGAAGGCCATGGCCATGTCATTGCCGAGTCGATGGAACCTGGGTACGCGAGCTATCTTAGCCAGCGCTTCCCTGCGTCGGACATTCCGGTGCAGGCACGCGCGCTATACGTGCGCAACCGCATCCGCCTGATTGCCGATGCCGATTACGTGGCCGCACCGCTGGTGCCTGCGCTGCATCCCGCCACGGGCAAGCCGACCGATCTCACCTACGCCTCGTTGCGCAGCATCTCGCCGGTGCATGTGCAGTACATGAAGAACATGGGCACGTGGGCATCGATGTCGATGTCGATCGTGGTGCGCGGGCGGCTGTGGGGTTTGATCTCCTGTCATCACGACACGGCGCGGCTGCCGTCGTTCGAGGTACGCACGGCGTGCGAACACATTGCACAGGTGCTGTCGCTGCAGGTGGAGGCCAAGGAGGATCACGCCGAGGCGGACTACCGTCTGGCGCTGCGCCGCACGCAGACGAACCTGCTGGCATCGATGGCCAACACCGAGGATTTTGTCGAGTCCATCGGCAGCGATGCCCGCAGTCTGCTTGGGCTGGTGGGCGCCACCGGTGCCGTGGCCGTGTTTGAAGGTCGTATCGTGCGCGTGGGTGACGCGCCGCCCGACGCCGCCATCGAGGCGATGGTGACGTGGCTCGACGCGCAATCCGAAGAGGTCTTCGCCACCGACAATCTTGCCCAGGCGTGGCCGGAAGCCGCGGATCACGGGCTCGGGCCGGAGGCGGCCGGCGTGCTGGTGGTGTCCCTCTCGCGGCTGTTCCGCAACTACGTGATCTGGTTCCGTGCGGAGGTGGTGCGCACGATCCGCTGGGCGGGCGATCCGCGCGCGAAGCTCTCCACGCTGTCCACCACGCTGTCACCGCGCGAGAGCTTCGAGGTCTGGACCCAGATCGTGCGCGGCCGCTCGCAGCCGTGGCGCCAGGCGGAAATCGAGGTGGCGGGAGAATTCCGCGGCGCGTTGCTCGGCATCGTGCTGCGCCGCGCGGAAGAACTCGCGCAACTCGCGCTCGAACTGGGCCGCGTCAATCGCGAACTGGAGGGGTTCTCGTACACGGTCTCTCACGATCTGCGCGCACCGCTGCGCCATATCGTCGGCTTTGCGGATCTGCTGCGCGACATGGACTACAGCCGCCTGTCCGACCGCGGCAAGCATTTCATCGAGCGGATCATTGCGCAGGCGCGTTTCGGCGGCAAGCTCGTGGATGACCTGCTCGCGTTCTCGCAGATGGGCCGCGCGGCGCTGCGTCCGCAACGCCTGGATATGAAGGCGCTGGTCGAGCGCCTGGTAAGCGAGGAATCGAAGGATATCGGCACGCGCCGTCTGGAATGCCGCGTCGGCGATCTCGGCCATGTCATGGCGGACCCCGTGCTGATGGACGTGGTGTTGCGCAACCTGATCGCGAACGCGATAAAATTCACGGGCCTGCGCGGCGTGGATGCGGACGGTGCACCGGCGCAGGTCGAGATTGGCGTGGAGCCGGGCGAAGGCGAGCATGCGGGGCACGATGTGTTCTTCGTGCGCGACAACGGCGTGGGTTTCGATATGCGATACGCCGACAAGCTGTTTGGTGTGTTCCAGCGCCTGCACCGCGTGGAGGAGTTCCCGGGCACGGGCATCGGCCTGGCCAGCGTGCGCCGCATCGTGGAACGTCACGGCGGCACCACGTGGGCGCACGCCGAAGTGGACAAGGGCGCCACGATCCGGTTCTCGCTGCCGCGCGATTTCGTGCCCGAGGGCACGACGGGCGTGAACGAGACCGCCGCAGAGGCGGCATCGCGGCTGGCAGCGGTGTCGTCGGGCCAACCCTACAAGCCAGTGTTGAAAGATCTGAAAGATTTGAAAGGTACGGAGAATGAGTGTGCTGAGACCGATCCTGCTGGTCGAGGACAATCCTGACGATATCGAGCTGACGCTGATTGCGCTGGAGCGAAGCCGCCTGGCCAATCCGGTGGTATCGGTACGCGATGGCGCCGAGGCGCTCGACTTCCTGCGTCGCCAGGGGGCCTTCGCGAATCGCACGGAAGAGAACCCGGCCGTGATCCTGCTCGACAAGAAGCTGCCAAAGGTGGATGGCCACGAGGTCTTGCGCGAGGTACGCGCCGACGAGAGCCTGCGCCGCATCCCGGTGGTGATGCTGACGTCGTCACGCGAGGAACGCGATCTGCTCAAGAGCTACGACCTCGGCGTGAATGCCTATGTCGTGAAGCCAGTGGAGTTCGACGACTTCATGGCGGCCATCAATGACCTGGGCGTGTTCTGGGCCGTGCTGAACGAACCGCCACCGTATGGGTCGGGGGCGGGCAGCGCGGAGTGATGCAGGTGCAGGTCCGGCTATCGCGCTGCGTCGGCGCGGTGGCCTGCCTGAATGGCCGGCAGGCAGACACGGAAGGTGGCCCCCTTGCCCAGTCCGTCGCTGTGCGCGGTGACGGTGCCATTGTGCAGGACCACAAGATTCTTCACCATCCATAGCCCCAGGCCAAGGCCGGGCGCGCGCTGCGAACGCTCCTGATGCGCCTGTTCGAAACGCTCGAATATCCGTTCGAGCGCCTCCGGCGAAATCCCCAGTCCGTTGTCGCGCACCACCAGTTCGGCGCACTGGCCGTTGGTGGTCACACTCAGTTCCACACTGCCGCGTTCGGCAAATTTCAGCGCATTGGTCAACAGGTTGAGCACCACCTGCTTCAGGCGGTTCTCGTCGGCGCTGACCATGCAGGGCGTAGATGCCGACACGACAAGCGTGACGTTGCGCGACTCCGCATCGAGCCGCAGGTCTTCCGCAACCGTCGCCGCCAGCGCGGCCATGTCCAGTTGACGGAGTTCGACGGAGAGCTTGCCCGTGGCGATGGCACCGCTATCGAGCAGATCGTCCACCATGCGCGCCAGTTGGCGCGTATTGCGTTCGATGACCTGCGCCGCGCGATTCACGTGAGACGGATCGGTGCCGCGTTCGAGTAGCGTGGTCCACCAGAGAATGGCGTGCAGCGGCGAGCGCAACTCATGGCTGACCGCCGCCACAAAGTGGTCCATGGCCTGAGCGCCCCGTTCGCTGACTTCGCGCGCCCGCTGCTCTTCCTCGGCAATGGCGCGGTAGTGGAGTTCGGATGCCTTGCGCGCGGTGATGTCGATCGTGAAACCGATCATCGATTGCGGCGAGCCGTCTTCCAGATAGCGCGCCGCGCCGCGCGACATCAGCCAGCGCATCGTGCCGTCGCGCCAGACCACGCGATACTCCACCTCGAAATGCGCGCGTGCGGCGATGGCGCGGTCCATGGCGGCGCGCACGTCGCGACGATCCGCTTCATGCATCAATTCGTCGAATACACGCGCCTCGTTGATCGTTTCCTCGGGCGACAGGCCCATGTTGGCCTTGCACTGGTCGGTGCAGGCCATGTAGCCGGTGGCGATGTCGAGTTCCCACGCGCCAACCTTGGCAAAGGCGAGCAACTCTTCGAGCCGTTCGCGATGCGTTTGCAGCGCGGCGTTGGCTTCATCGACGAGCAGCTTGCGCAACCGGGCCTGCGAGCGCAGCTTGGCGTGCTCGCGGCGGCTCTGCTCGGACTGCACGATCTGGTCGGTGACATCGCTGATCTTGAGCACGACCACGGGCGCGGCGGTGCCCACGCCGGCCAGCCGCGTCGCACGCGCCTGCCAGTAGCGTTCGCCGTCGCCGTTGCCGGCAGGGTGGCCGTCGTAACGGATCAGCGGCGACATGCGAGACTCGCCGACAACCAGTTGGCCAAGCGTGGCCAGCAGCCAGTCGCGGCGCGCCGCCATCTGCGATGCCGAGAGCGTCGGGTTGATGACGAAGATCGACTTGCCCATGACTTCGTGGGCCGCGCGGCCGGACATCGTCAGGTAGGCGGCATTGGCGTGGATCACCTCGTCGTGACTGTTGAGCACGAGATAGGCGTCGGGCAGGGCATCGAACAGCGCAGCGCTGTCGAAGACCTGGTCGGCTGACCTTGCTGAGGCGGCGGTGTCTGACATGCGCTCTCCCGGTCCGCTATTTGACGCCGTGGCCGGACGCCATCGACGGGATGCGGGCGAGCAGGTCATCGAAAGCGCGTTGTGCGCCCTGACCGGCCAGTGCAATGTCATCGTCGGTGGTGACATGCGTGCGCAGCGCGTGCAGGAATTGTTGCCAGCGCGGGCCGGGCGATGCGCCGCCACCGAGATATCGCAGCGGATGGGGTGCCAGGCGCTCGGCGAAATTCCGATAGATCACGGCGCCGCCAAGCTGCGAGCCTTCGATGACATAGCAGAGTCCCCAGCGGTAGGCCGGTTCGCTGCGCAGCGTGCCAACGTCGATGTTGTCCACCGTGGCGCCGCCCTGCGGGATCGCGGTATCCGCCAGGTCTTGCTCCAGCACATCCGCACGCGAGACTTGCGGCAGGCGGGCAGGGTCCTGCGGACCGTCGTCAAAACCCGCCAGCCAGGTCTCCAGCGGCGCCAGCCAGGCGCGCAGGATCAGCAGGTGGTCGCGATAGTCGACGAGCGTCGGCGCGGCGTGCGCCAGCGGCATCGCACGGTCCAGGACGGCGTGTTTTTCCGAGGTGGCGGCTCGCAGCGAGGCGAGCACATCGGAAGGGGGTGTCGAGTGTTCAGTCACGTAGGTGATGATCCCGCAAACCACATGGCGCCAGCTCGGCGATCAGGGTCTGGCGAGGCGGCGTATCAAGCCCACATGGTACAGGAACTGCCATCCGCTGCGGTCAGGTGCGCCAGCCGCCGATACCGGGACGATGACTCAAACATGACATTGCTGCCATCTGCGGGAATCCATCTGATCTGAATCATAGAATGGGCCCGTCGCGCCTGGTGCGCAGCTGTAGAAGGAGTGCTTGATGAAGTGTCCGACCTGTTCCGATGCCACGCTGGTGATGTCAGACCGACAAGGCGTGGAAATCGACTACTGCCCGCAGTGCCGTGGCGTGTGGCTCGACCGTGGCGAACTGGACAAGATTCTCGAACGGTCGGTCAGCGCGGCCCCAGCGCCGCAACCCACTGCGTCACGCCAGTCAGCGCCGCAGCCGTCGTATGAGGGGGATCGTGGCCGCTACGGTCACGATAAGGATTACCGCCATGACCGGCACGATCGGCATGACAAATACGACAAACGCAAGAAGTCGTGGCTGTACGAGATCTTCGACTGATCGTTGATCAATGAAATAGAGGCGCCGATGGTTGGCGCCCCTTTTGTTTGCTCTCATCGACTATAGAGGTCAGACATCCTATAAATGTCTGCTCGATGGAACAGGTAACCCCTCCGTCGCCTGCCGTCTTTATGCGGCAGCCTTGACGGCCTGGCGAGCGATCAGCTTCCACTGTCCGCCCTGCTTCTGCCAGACCTGCAACACCTTGAGCAGCACGGTGCCCGGTTTGCCGCTATCCAGCGTTTCGCCGGCCAGCGTGTGGCGGATGACCGCCACGTCGCCCGAGACATTCACGGTCTGGTCGGTGA
Organism: Cupriavidus sp. SW-Y-13; assembly: GCF_009793345.1. Classification (NCBI taxonomy): domain Bacteria; kingdom Pseudomonadati; phylum Pseudomonadota; class Betaproteobacteria; order Burkholderiales; family Burkholderiaceae; genus Cupriavidus; species Cupriavidus sp. SW-Y-13. The sequence continues at coordinate 1,834,552 of NZ_WHLX01000002.1, read as the reverse complement.
TGTTGATGCTGACGAAATCGGATTTCTTGTCGAGCAGATCGCCGATGAAGCTGGCACGCGTGTCGATGCGACCACCGGAGTGGCCGTAGCTCAACGAATCGCCGACCAGTCCGGACAGCACCGCCTGGTCGGGATCGACCATGGCAGCGCGCAGCTTTTCGGCAACTGTCGTGACGGACTGCGAATCATTGGATTGGGCCAGGACTGGGGTGGCCAGGACGGCCAGCAGGGCAGCGGCGCCCAGCGCCGCGCGGATCTTGCGCATGATGTCTCCCGAATTCTTGTTGGATGCTCGGTATGCGGATGCTTTGAGAGGGCAACTCGTCCTTGCGGACAAGTTGTAAGTCATCGTATCACGTCGAGGCAAAATCGCAACGTAGGGTTAGCGCCGGGTGACATTGGGGGAAAAACGCGCGGATCAGCCTTCCTTGCCATCGATGCGTGGACGCATCAGGAACGGGGTGTACTTGATGAGGTAGCTCACCAGCGACAGCGCCCATAGCGCACCGGCAACGGCGATCACCTCGGGCTTGGCTTCCGGCATGGCGATGGGGCCGGCAACGCGGACCACGGCTGCCAGCACCATGCAGAGGTAGGCGAGGTGTTCCATATGGCCCGATTGCATCTGGCGTCCCGTATGGCCGAGCGCCGTGCGCGTGACCATGGCAATGATCGCGCAGCCGATCACGCCGACAGTCAGCGCGTGCAGGGCCGTGGAGCGGTCGAGCCAGCCCAATGCAGCCGCCGCAATGAGCAGGAAGCCAACGGGCAGAAAGGCATAGGCCAGATGCAGGATGAAGAGGATCGGCTTCCTGACCGTACCCAGCGGATTCCAGCCGTACAGTCGAATGCCATGCGCGATGGCTGCGCCTGCGGCGAGCACCGCAGTCAGCGGCCCCGGCGCCTGAAACGCTGCCGACATCGTGGCAAGCAGCGTGAGACCGATTACCGATCGTTCAACCATCGTCCAGCGGCGGATGCGTGCGCCGGGAATCGCATTGCCAGTGAACATCGGAATGATGCGGCCACCGATCACCGTCACGAAGATAACCACCAGCCCCGTTGCCGCTTCGGTGGCGTGCAGCGCCCAATCGGGACGACCCGCCAGCGCTGCAACATGGAACCCGATGTTGAGCGCGCCCATGATGCCGAGCGCAATGGCAAGCCCGTAGTTGCGTTGGCTCTTCGCCCGCCGCAGGATGCGATAGAAGCTCGCGCTGCACAGTGGCAGGAAGGCGATGTCCACAGCAATCGCGGCCCACGCCGGACCTGTCCACATCAGCACGCGTGCGGCCAGCCATACCGTTGCGAGGATGCCGAGCCATGTGCCCTGCGGCGTCTGCAATCCCGTCCAGTTCTTGCCCGCCGTGAAGAGGAATCCCACCACAACGGCGGCGGCGAATCCGAACACCATCTCATGGGCGTGCCAGAGCATCGCGCCGAGCCACGGTTGCGTGGCGGGTTGCCACCAGCCCAGGTACATCGCCACCCATGCCAAAACGGAAAGTGCGCCAAACGCGGCGGCCAGCAGATAGAACGGTCGGAAGCCAAGGGCCAGTACGGGCAGGCCGCGATAGCTGTTCGAGGGGGTAGGCGGGGAGATCTGCAGCAGGACGGACATGATTGGCGGGGCAAGTCGGAGGGGTGGGACGCACTCGATTCTAGAAAAGATGCATATGAAATGCAATTTAAAAAAGGATCATGGCGTGAGGCATGCGCAACATGCCCATACATTTCTGAACATTTCATGACACTTTGTCACCCTGACCCCTCGGGAGAGGGGACTAAAGGAGAGGCGGTATGCCGTTAGCCTGCGGACATACATCTAGAGCATGGCGTCAAGAACGCCAGCCAGCGCCGGTCTGAGATGTTGTCGGCGCACGGCGCGCCAGTATCAAAGAGGAACGGGATCTCTCCAGCGATACCTGCTCCGCGATACACATCGTGGCGCGATCGTCATTGGCCATTGCCGTCGGCCATTCAATCGGGAAACAGAGGGGAAAACCGTGAAATTCCGAGATCTGTCTATCAAGACCAGACTGCTGGCGGGGTTTGGCACGCTTGCGCTCGTAGTACTCGCAGTGTCTGGGTTGTCGCTGAAGGCGCTGGGCGAATCCATCGACGGCTTCGACAACTACATCCATGGCCTGAACGCGCGTGGCGAGGTAGCGTCTCAACTGCGCGCCGCCGTGGACCAGCGCGCAATTGCCGCGCGCAACCTTGTATTGGTGACCACGCCTGCCGACCTCGATCTGGAAAAGACCGAGGTCCTCAAGGCGCATGAGGATGTGCAGCAGCGCCTGGGCAAACTCAAGCAGATGATCCAGGCCAGTGGCGTCAGCGAAGGCGCGCGCAATCTCGTGGCCGAGATGGATCGCATCGAGGGCAAGTATGGCAAGGTGGCCACGGATATCGTGGGGCTGGCTCTCGACAAGAAGACCGAGGCGGCCATCGCCAAGATGAATGCAGAATGCCGCCCGCTGCTGGCCGCGCTGATCAAGGCGACGCAGGACTACGCCGAATTTACGCGCGATCGTCAGAAGGACATGGTCGCGAAGATCAACGATGAGTACACCCGCCAGCGATTGATGCTGATCCTGGCGGCAGTGGCTGCCGTGGCGTTCGCCATCATCGGCGGCTTGCTGCTGACGCGTGCGATCACGGCGCCGATCCAGCGTGCGGTGGAAGTGGCGCGCACCGTGGCACGTGGCGAACTGGGCTCGCAGATTGTCGTCGATTCGAAAGATGAGACCGGCCGCCTGCTCGCTGCGCTGCGCGACATGAACGACCGGCTGACGGAGACGGTGGGCCGTGTGCGTGCGAGCAGTTCGAACATCGAGGTGGCGACGGGCGAAATTGCCAACGGCAACATGGATCTGTCGAGCCGCACGGAGCAACAGGCGGCATCGCTGGAAGAAACCGCCGCCAGCATGGAGCAGTTGACCGCCACCGTGCGCCACAACACCGAGAACGCACGCCAGGCCAGCGAGCTGGCACGCAACGCTGCGGAAGTGGCGCAGCAGGGCAGTGGCACCGTGGGCCGCGTGGTGGACACGATGGAAGGCATCAGCGCCAGTTCGGCCCGCATTGCGGACATCACCGGCATCATCGAGAGCATCGCGTTCCAGACCAATATCCTGGCGCTCAACGCAGCAGTGGAAGCGGCGCGTGCAGGCGAGCAGGGACGTGGCTTTGCAGTCGTGGCCAGCGAGGTGCGCAGCCTGGCGCAGCGGTCATCGAACGCAGCCAAGGAAATCAAGGAGCTGATCGAGGCATCGGTGGCACAGGTGCAGGCCGGCTCCACACTGGCCGGCGAAGCGGGTCAGACCATGGCCGAAGTGACCGACGCTGTGGCCCGCGTGACGAACATCGTCAACGAAATCGCTGCGGCATCCGCCGAACAGAACCGAGGCATCGAACAGGTGAACCAGGCCATCGTCCAGATCGATCAGGTCACGCAGCAGAATGCGTCGCTGGTGCACGAGGCTGCGACGGCATCGAAATCACTGGAGGAACAGGGGCGGTTGCTGACAGAGGCGGTGGCGTTCTTCAAGGTGCCTTCGGGCGGCGTGGTGCGGAGTGCGCCGGGGCAGTTGGTTGTCAGGGGCAATGTGGCGTACGCGTAAGCCGCGTTATCTCCCGCGTTTCGTTTGCTCCCCTCTCCCGCTTTGCGGGAGAGGGGAGCGCATAACAACGGTTCGCGGTCGTGTTGAGATCTACATCCCCACTCGCAACTCCGGTGGCAGCGTCCTCAACCCCGCGTGAAAGAACCCCTTCTCGCTTGCACGTAGTGATCCGATCTGCTGCTTGAGTCGTTCCACCGCTTCATACGCATTCACCGACGCACCCTGCTCGTGCGTGAGATACCACGCCGATTCCATCAACAGGTTCGACAGTTGCAGCGCGTTGTAACGCACGCGCCCCGTATCGTGCTCCTCCAGCGCGAACGCGGCCACTGATGACCAGCGCACGAAACCCTTGGCTGGTGCGAACGGCGCATGGAACGGACGCAGTGCATCGATGGCGGCAGTCACCGTGAGCGGTTGCTGCGCACGGAATGCCGCAAGCGATGTCGAGGCATCGGCTTCCAGATGGCCGCGTGCCACCCGTAACAGGAAGATGGTGTTCCAGGCCGATCCACCGCCTACGCCGAATCGATCGCAGATCCATTCCGACAATCCAAGCCAGCGCATGGCCTGACGCTGCACGTCGCCAGCGACCATCGCGCGCGATGCATCCACGAGACGGAACTGCCAGAACAACCATAGCGACCAGCCGATGTTCGCGGCGGCGTGCTGCACGGCGTCTACCGAATCCGCTTCGTATGCCGCCTGCAGTGCGCCGGAGAAGCCTTCCATCGCCAGGCGCGCCGCTTGTTGTTTCTGCTGCGGAGTGCCCACGCCATCCGGACGCAGCGCCAGGCTCTTCTGCACGAGTGCTTCGAGGTTGAGCGTTTCGAATCGCACGCGCGGGTTGTAGCGCACCACGGGTCGCAGTTCCGCGTCGCCTGACAGGCGTGCGAGTTCGTGTTGTGCAGCGTCGAGATCTGCGCGCGCATAGTGCTCCCACGCTCGCACCACGTGTGCCATGGCCGCGAAGGTCGGCAGCGCGGCATTGACGCCGCCTGCCACCACAATGCGCTGGAAGCGGCGCAACGCTGCGCGGCTGCGATCCAGTCGGTCACTGCGCCGCCAGGCCAGGCTTTCCTTGAGCAAGGAGAGCGCCAACTGAAAATCATCGGCAGCGGTGCGCTGCGCTGCGCGGAACGATTCGGCCACGCCGTGATCGAGCGTGCCGGCGAAGCCGTCCTGCGCGCCGCGCATCGCCTGCGTCAGATGGCGCCAGAAGGCCATGTCGCGCATCGCATACTGCAGGCCGTCCTCGGCGGGGATCGACGGGACATTGCCGGCTTCCGGGGTTTGTCCCAGCCAACGCGCCACACCCGCTGGTCCCAACGGTTTGCCTTCGACCGTGAAACGCAGGCGCCGCGCGGTGGCAGCACTCATCCAGAACGGTCCACGACTGCGATGCGAAGTGGGCAACGCGGAGATGCCGAGCGTGCGATCGCTGCCCCATCCCACTGGAATCCTCCAGCGCGAAAAATCGGCGAAGGCGCGCGAGACGATCATGCGCACGTCGGCGGCTTCCGCAAAGCGTGTGCGGACGACATTGGCGTTGAGCGCTTCCTGATCGCGCGATGCGGCGAGCCAGATGCGCGCGAGCATCCAGACGGACTGGTAACGCGCGGGCTGGTCATCCACACGATAGGGCGCAGAGAGTTCGACGAAGATCGATGTCGGGGGCATGCCGCATGTTACGCGTGTTACAGCATGCGCGGTTGGCGCGAACGAGGTCATTGCCTATGCTCCGCATCACGATCCGGGCCTGGATTGCCATGCGTCAGCCTGACGCCAACCCATCAATGAAAAACCAGAAAGGGGTCTGCACATGCCTATGCGACACAGCATCGCCCGGTTGTTCCTCACCACGACATTGCTGCTGGCCGGCGCCGCGCGCGCCGCAGCGCCAGCCGCAAGCACGCTCGATGCCAAGCCGTTGTTCGATGCCGCTGGCGCCGATGGCACGATGGTGATCTACGATGTGCGCCAGCAGCGCACCATGACCTACAACCCGAAGCGCGCTGCCACCCAGTATTCGCCTGCATCGACGTTCAAGATCTTCAATTCGCTGATCGGCCTGGAGACCGGCGCGGTAGCGGACGTGGATCACGACAAGCTGCCATGGGACGGCAAGGTGTGGATGCACCACGGCAAGCCCATCCTGCCGGCGGTTTGCAATGGCGATGTGGCGCTGCGTGTGGCGCTGCCCAACTCATGCGTGCCCGCATATCAGGCGCTGGCACGGCGCGTAGGCACTGTGCAGTATCGCAAGTACCTGACGGCCGCGCACTTCGGCAATGCCGATGTGGAAGGGCCCGTGGACCGTTTCTGGCTCAACGGGCACCTGAAGATCAGCGCGAACCAGCAGGTCGATTTCCTGCGCAACGTGGCGGCGCACAAGGTGCCGTTGATCTCCGAGCGCAGCTTCGATGCACTCGACGACATCCTCACTATCGAGAAGACCGCCGACTACACGCTGCGTGCGAAGACGGGTTGGGATGCCTCCGGCACGGCAGGGGCGGACGTGGGCTGGTGGGTGGGCTGGGTCACGCGTGGCGAGAATACCTGGGTGTTCGCGCTGAACCTCGACATGTCGAAGCCTGAAGCCGGCGCGCGCAGGCAGGAGATCGCGCGCGCGATGCTCAGGCAGGTGGGTGCGTTGCCCTGATCGTTCGATCCGGGCAACGCCACATCGACGCTAGTTCGGCGCAAGCTGGTCGAGTACGGAGCCTGCCGTGCGCAGGCCGATATCGACGAGGTGCTGCATGTACAGGCCCATCTGCGGCATGCACAGCAACAGCACCAGCATGCCGCCGAGCAGCGTCACCGGGAAGCCCACCGCAAAGATCGAGAGCTGCGGCGATGCGCGGTTCAGGATACCCATCGCAAGGTTCAGTGTCAGCAGCGCGGCAATCATCGGCAGCGACAACAGCGTGCCGGTGGCAAACACCATCGAACCGGCGCGCGCCAGCACACCCCATCCGTGGCCGGAGAGCGGCACACCGGCGATGGGCACACCCTGGAAGCTATCGACGAGTGCGGCCAGCATCATCAGGTGTCCGTCGAGTGCCAGGAACATCAGCGTGGCCACGATGTTGAGAAAGCGCGACAGCACCATCGTCTGTCCGCCCGCAGAGCGGTCGTAGAACGCCGCGAACGACAGGCCCATCTGCAGGCCGATCACTTCACCGGCCACTTGCACGGCGGCAAACACCAGCCGCATCGAGAAGCCCATGGCGATGCCGATGGCCACCTCGTTGAGGATGACGAGCAGGCCCTCGTACGAGTACACCGGTGCGGTGGGAATGGCGCCGATGGTCGGCGAGATGATGGTAGACAGCGCGGCAGCCAGCAGGATCTTGGCGCGGCGCGGAATGGTGGATTCGCTGAAGATCGGCGCCGTGGCGATCAGCGCGAGCAATCGGAACATCGGCCACAGGAATGTGGCGATCCATCCGTAGAGCTGATCGGTGGAGACATCCAGCACGGCGTGAAAAATGTAAGAGCGTCGATCAGTGCGCGAGGGCAGGAATGCCCTGGAACACTTCGCGCATGTAGTCGACGAACGTGTTGATCATCCACGGCCCCACCAGCACCATCGTGACGAACAGTGCGACAAGCTTCGGGATGAACGTCAGCGTCATTTCGTTGATTTGCGTGGCGGCCTGGAACAGGCTCACCACGAGACCGGCAGCCAGCGCCACGAGCAGCAGCGGCGCCGACAGCATCAGGGTCATCTTCATCGCCTGCGTGGCGATGGTCATCACCATTTCCGGTGTCATGTCGGGCTCCGCTCAGTTCATGAAGCTCTGCGCCAGGGAACCCAGCAGCAGTTGCCACCCATCGACCAGCACGAACAGCATCAGCTTGAACGGCAGCGAAATGGTGGCGGGTGGCACCATCATCATGCCCATCGCCATCAGCACGCTGGCCACGACAAGGTCGATGATGAGGAACGGGATAAAGATCGTGAAGCCGATCTGGAACGCGGTCTTCAGTTCGCTGGTGACGAAGGCGGGCACCAGTACCGAGAACGGCACGTCGTCCGGACCCTGCATTTCCGGGATTTTCGCCATCTGCGCGAACAGTGCGAGATCCTTCTCGCGGGTCTGCTTGAGCATGAACGCACGCACCGGCACGGCAGCGCGCGAGGCCGCGGTTTCCAGGCTGATGCGGTTTTCGGAGAGCGGCTTGTACGCGTCGGTGTAGACCTTGTCGAACACCGGCGACATCACGAAAAAGGTCAAGAACAGCGACAGGCCGACGATAACCTGATTAGGCGGAGAAGATGCCGTGCCCATCGCATTGCGCAGCAAACCAAGCACGATGATGATGCGCGTGAACCCCGTCATCATCAGCATGGCCGCCGGCAGGAACGACAGCGAGGTCAGCAGGACCAGCGTCTGGATCGAGAGCGACCAGGTCTGGCCGCCACCGGGTGCCGGCTTGCTCGTCATGCCGGGCAACGACTGGGCCAGCGCGGACTCTGGCGCCAGCCACAGCATCATCGGCAACAGCGCCAGCAGGGTGGTTCCCGCCATACGCCATGACTGCGACGGGTGCGACGGACGCACGAAGGGCTTCGGTTGCCGCTCGATAGCGGCGCCACGCAGCGTGTTCATTTCTTGAGGTTTTCCTGCATGGCGCGCATCAGCCGTTCACCAAAGCCGCCTTGCATGGGCTGTGCGGGATGGGGAACGGAGGAAGATGGCGCGCCGGAATCGGGCTGGGCCGGCAACGTATGAAGCGGGCGGATCTCGTTGGGCGAGACACCGAGCACGAGCCAGGTGTCGCCCACTTCCACGGTCACGATCTTCTGGCGCGCGCCCAGCATCAGGCTGTTCACGACCTTGATCGATGCATTGCCACCGCCGTGGCGGACAAGGCCGACGCGACGCGCCAGCCAGGCCATGCCAAGGATCAGGGCAATGACGGCAAACAATCCAAGCCCGGCCTGGACGAGACTGCCGCCACTGCTGATGGCCGGGGCACTGCTTGCCGCGAGATAGCTGCTGGCTGCAGCACCGCTGGCGGGGGGAGCCGCCTGTGCGGTACTGAGCACGGTGTCAGCGGCCTGCGCGCCGGTCACGGCAACGCCCATGAGGACGATGCCTGCGGCAATACCAGAGGCAATGCGCGCGGTGGCTGCTAACCGGCGCGAGGCGGCTGTCATTTGTTGAGCTTCCGGATACGTTCGGACGGCGTGATGATGTCCGTCAGGCGGATGCCGAACTTGTCGTTCACCACCACCACTTCGCCCTGGGCGATGAGGTAGCCATTCACGAGCACGTCCATCGGCTCGCCGGCTAGGCCGTCGAGCTCCACCACCGAACCCTGTGCCAGTTGCAGCAGGTTCTTGATGGGCACCTTGGTGCGTCCCAGTTCCACGGTCAACTGCACCGGGATATCGAGGATCATCCCGATGTCGTTGTGGAAGCCGCTCGTGGCTTCCTGCGCCAGCGGCGGGAAGACGGTCGAGGCGGCCGGCGTGGCGCCTGCCATCGGCTGTGCAGCCGGCGCCATGGCCGGAGCTGCCGGGGTAGCCACCGCGGCGGCGGGGGCGGCAGCAGGCGTAGCCTGCTCGGCGCTGGTCTGCTCCGCGAGGGCGCTGGCCCAGTCGTCCATCGGATCGACCGGCTTGTCCTGAGTGCCGTCAGTCATGATCGGTTTCCTTGTTGGAATCGCTGTCTTGGTAGTTGATCATTCGTTCCACGCGCAGTGCGTACTGGCCGTTCATCGTGCCGAAGCCGCATTGCATGACGGGCACGCCGTCGACCTTGCCGAAAATCTTGTCGGGAAGTTCGATCGGCAACACGTCGCCTTCGCGCATGGCCAGCACCTCGGCCACGGTGCTGCGGATGTGTGCGAACTCGGCCACCAGATCCACTTCGGCAGCACGCAACTGGTTGGAAAGCTGGCCGAGCCAGCGCTTGTCCACCTCGACTTCGTCCTGCAGCGGATTCATCAGCAGATCGCGCAGCGGTTCGATCATCGAGAAGGGAATGCAGATATGCAGTTGTCCGCCCACGGCGCCCAGTTCGATATGGAACGCAGTGGTGACCACGGCGTCGTTCGGACCAGCCACGTTGGCGAACTTGGTGTGCATCTCCGAGCGGACATAGTCGAACTCGATGGGATGCACGGTGCCCCATGCCTGGCTGTAGCTGTTCAGCGTCAGGTCCAGCATGCGGCGGATGATGCGTTGCTCGGTCTGCGTGAAGTCGCGGCCTTCCACACGGGTGTGGAAGCGGCCATCGCCACCGAACAGGTTGTCGACCACCAGGAACACGAGGTTCGGGTCGTACACGAACAGCGCGGTACCCCGCAGCGGCTTCATGTGGACCAGGTTCAGGTTGGTCGGCACGGGCAGGTTGCGCACGAAATCGCCGTACTTCTCGATCCTTACCGTGCCCACCGAGATGTCGGCGCCACGGCGGATGAAGTTGAACAGCGCGGTGCGCAGCGCGCGGGCAAAACGCTCGTTGATGATTTCGAGCGTATGCAGGCGGCCACGGACGATACGTTCCTGGTTGGCCAGGTTGTACGGCCGTACACCGCCTTCTTCGACGGCTGGCGCCGCCGCCGCGGGCGCATCGGTTTCACCCGAAACGCCCTTCAGTAGTTCGTCTACCTCGTCCTGCGAGAGGAACTTGTCGTAGGCCATCTAGTGTCCTGCCCCGTGAACGGCTGTGAGAATGAAACGATCCATGTCCGGCTTCAGGCGTCGTGCATGACACGACGGCGGGAGAGAGGGACGGCGGACAATTTCATAAGGTTTTGGCTCTGGGTTCGCGGTGCAGGATGCGGCTTACTGCACCACGAACGATGTAAACAAGACGTCCAGGATCTTCTGGGGCGGCAGGCTCGGTGCGAACGGCTGGCTGATGGCAGCCTGCACGTCCTGGGCGAGCTTGCGCTTGCCTTCCACGGTGGCGAGGTCAGCCGGCTGGCGTGCCGACAGCAGCAGCAGGATGCGGCTGCGTGCTTCGGGCTGGTACTGCGCCAGGCGAGCCTGCGTTTCCGCGTCCGCCACTTTCAGCGACAGCCCGGTGTGCAGGAAGCGGTCGCCATCGTCGCTCTTCAGGTTGACGGTGAACGCATCCAGCGGCACGAAGATCGGCGGCGGAAGCACCGGCGCAGCCGGGGCCGCAGCCGGACGATTGTCGCTGAGGACACTGCCCAGGAAAAAGCCGCCAGCGGCCAGCGCCACTACCAGCACGCCGCCGCCGATCAGCATCAGCCGGCCGCGCTTGCTGGAAGTGCCGCCGTTCTGGGAGGGGGAAAGCGTGTTCGCCATGAGATGCCTGTGTCGGAATGCCTGCCATTCTTCCCGAATCGCAGACAAGCAAAGGGCCGATAAAAAGGGGGAAACCCATTCAGCTTGGCCGTTTGAGCTGAACGGGCATCGGACGCAGAGGCGCGACGGCGCGCCATTTGCGCCTGCAAGATGGTTAACGATTACCGCGCGCGGAACTTAAGACGTGCGTGAAGCCGCTGCCGCGAAGTCGACTTAAAAGTAATTCACTGGGCACTTTCATCGGCACGGGGAGGCATCGCGGGGGTGTCGTGACGAGAGTGCTGCGTGCAGGCGTTGCGCGGAGGGCATCCCGCCAGCCCTTGCCGCGCCGTGCATCGTCTCTTTTAACTCTTATATAAGATATAAGACGTTTGATTCGGCGCCCACTTGGAAGTACAATCACGCGCAACTGGCGGACTCGCGCCGCTGGTCCACAAGAGACATAGCAGTACTGTTACAACCCCAATTAACAGCAGGTTCCCATGCTTGATACCTATCGCGCCCATGTCGCCGAACGCGCCGCGCTCGGCATTCCTCCTCTGCCGCTGACCGCCAAGCAGACTGCCGAGCTGATCGAACTGATCAAGAACCCGCCGGCGGGCGAGGAGCAGGCCCTGGTGGACCTGATCACGTACCGTGTGCCGGCTGGCGTGGATGACGCCGCCAAGGTCAAGGCTTCGTACCTGGCCGCCGTGGCCCTGGGTTCGGAAAAGACCCCCCTGATCTCGCGCGCCCGCGCCACCGAGCTGCTCGGCACGATGCTGGGCGGCTACAACATCTCCCCCCTGATCGAACTGCTGGACGACGCCGAAGTGGGCGCCGTTGCCGGCGAAGCGCTCAAGAAGACGCTGCTGATGTTCGATGCCTTCCATGACGTGAAGGAAAAGGCGGACAAGGGCAACGCCAATGCCAAGTCCGTGCTGCAAAGCTGGGCCGACGCCGAGTGGTTCACGAGCCGTCCGGCGCTGCCGGAATCGCTGACGATCACCGTATTCAAGGTGCCGGGCGAAACCAACACCGACGATCTGTCGCCCGCTCCCGATGCCACCACGCGCCCGGACATTCCGATGCACGCGCTGGCCATGCTGAAGAACAAGCGCGAAGGCGCCGCCTTCCAGCCGGAAGAAGACGGCAAGCGCGGCCCGATCAAGTTCATCGAATCGCTGGCCGAGAAGGGCAACCTGGTGGCCTACGTCGGTGACGTGGTCGGTACGGGTTCCAGCCGCAAGTCGGCCACCAACTCGGTGCTGTGGTTCACGGGCGAAGACATTCCGTTCGTGCCGAACAAGCGCTTCGGTGGTGTGTGCCTGGGCAGCAAGATTGCCCCGATCTTCTACAACACGATGGAAGACGCCGGCGCACTGCCGATCGAACTCGACGTGTCGCAGATGGAAATGGGTGACGTGGTCGAACTGCGCCCCTACGAAGGCAAGGCACTGAAGGACGGCAAGGTCATCGCCGAATTCAAGGTCAAGTCCGACGTGCTGTTCGACGAAGTGCGCGCCGGTGGCCGTATTCCGCTGATCGTAGGCCGTGGCCTGACCGCCAAGGCACGCGAATCGCTGGGCCTGGCCCCGTCGTCGCTGTTCCGCCTGCCGCAAAACCCGGCCGATACCGGCCGCGGCTTCACGCTGGCCCAGAAGATGGTTGGCCGCGCCTGCGGTCTGCCGGAAGGCACCGGCATCCGCCCGGGTACGTACTGCGAACCGAAGATGACTTCGGTGGGCTCGCAGGACACCACCGGCCCGATGACGCGCGACGAGCTGAAGGACCTGGCCTGCCTGGGCTTCTCGGCCGATCTGGTGATGCAGTCGTTCTGCCACACCGCCGCGTATCCGAAGCCGGTTGACGTGAAGACGCACCACACGCTGCCGCAATTCATCAGCACCCGTGGCGGTATCTCGCTGCGCCCGGGCGATGGCGTGATCCACTCGTGGCTGAACCGCATGCTGCTGCCCGACACCGTCGGCACCGGCGGCGATTCGCACACGCGTTTCCCGATCGGCATCAGCTTCCCCGCAGGTTCGGGTCTGGTCGCTTTCGCTGCCGCTACCGGCGTGATGCCGCTGGACATGCCGGAATCGGTGCTGGTCCGCTTCAAGGGCAAGATGCAGCCCGGCGTGACGCTGCGCGATCTGGTCAACGCCATTCCGCTGTACGCGATCAAGCAGGACATGCTGACCGTGGCCAAGCAAGGCAAGAAGAACATCTTCTCGGGCCGCATCCTCGAAATCGAGGGTCTGCCTGACCTGAAGGTGGAACAGGCTTTCGAACTGTCGGACGCTTCGGCAGAACGTTCGGCCGCAGGTTGCACGGTGCGCCTGAACAAGGAACCGATCATCGAATACATCAACAGCAACATCACGCTGCTGAAGTGGATGATCGCCGAAGGCTACCAGGACCCGCGCAGCCTGCAGCGCCGTATCCAGGCCATGGAAGCATGGCTGGCCGATCCGAACCTGCTGCAACCGGATGCCGACGCCGAGTACGCTGCCGTGATCGAAATCGATCTGGCCGACGTGCATGAGCCGATCGTGGCCTGCCCGAACGATCCGGACGACGTGAAGACGCTGTCGGACGTGGCTGGCGCCGTGATCGACGAAGTGTTCATCGGTTCGTGCATGACCAACATCGGCCACTTCCGCGCCGCATCGAAGCTGCTGGAAGGCAAGCGCGACATCCCCGTGAAGCTGTGGGTCGCCCCGCCGACCAAGATGGACCAGAAGCAACTGACCGAGGAAGGCCACTACGGCGTGTTCGGCACCGCCGGTGCACGTACCGAAATGCCGGGCTGCTCGCTGTGCATGGGCAACCAGGCACAAGTGCGCGAAGGCGCCACGGTGATGTCCACGTCCACGCGTAACTTCCCGAACCGTCTGGGCAAGAACACGAACGTGTACCTCGGCTCCGCCGAACTGGCCGCCATCTGCTCGCGCCTGGGTCGTATCCCGACCAAGGAAGAGTACATGGCCGACATGGGCGTGCTGACCGCCAACGGCGACAAGATCTACAAGTACATGAACTTCGACCAGATCGAAGACTTCAAGGAAGTCGCAGATACGGTGTCGTTCTGAGCGATTGGATCGAGGGCTGAGGTATCGGCCCTGATCTGAAAGACGAAAAACCCCGCAGACGTGTGAGCGTCTGCGGGGTTTTTTGTTGAGGTTCTTGCTCGTGCAACGCATATGCGAAACATTCATCCCCGCGCCAACCCAATCGGATCTTTCGAGAGAAACCGCCCGCTCACCGGATCGTAATACCGATACCGGTTGTAATGCAGCCCCGTCTCGTGATCGAAGTACTGGCCCTGGAACCGCAGCGGGTTCTGTATCCCCGCCTTGCGGGCGGCGTCCGAGATCACCGCCTGCGCCGCGCCCCACGCCTTGTACTGCGCACTCCACGCGATCGCGCCGGTTTCGTCCGTCAGTTCCTGTGGGGTGCCGAGGTGGTCGCACTGGTACCACGCCATCGCGTCGAACGGCTGCGGCGGGATGGTGTACGTCCACAGCGGGTCTTCGTCGATGTCGTAGCCGCCCTCGTAGACGGGTTGCCTGTGCAGCCGGATCGAGCCTTGACGCACCGCCTGGGCGAGCGGCACGAAGCTGCCCGGTTCGTAGAGGTAGTGGGTGGTGCTGGCCGCGCCGGGGATGGGGCGGAAGTGGGTATCGGCCCCTGCCTCAGGTTCCTGGCGGCATTCCCAAGCCAGTTGGTCGCGGTCCCAGCCATTGAAGGTGAAGGCGCAGCCGTGACGCTGATTGCTTCTGCAGAGAGCGTGCGGTAATCATGTCAAAGACGAGTATCAATATCAGCTCTACCGAAAACCAACTCAACATCAGCACCGAAGTCAACTTTTTGGGGACTGGTTCCCGTCAGCTTTTTGTATAGTGCTTGCAGATATTCTGCCTTATCCTCAACTTCGTCCAAGAGTACATCATGAGGTACGACACTACGCCAATACCTCTCAACGTTGTTCGATATCAGAATATATTCGATAGCCTCCATAATTCTTTTCTTACTTATCGGCCCATAGGTGTCGAAATCAGCTTTCATTGCATCAAATAACCTTTCCCTACAAACTTCTTCGTTTATACGAAAATCATCGAGATCGTCATCACTCATGACGTGTAGGTAGTAATACATTTTCAAGATATAGCTAGGAAATATTTTCATGGATTGTTATCTGGCAATTGCGGAAAAGCTGTAATAATTCCTCTGGCGCCGCGATAGACAGTCACCTCTTGAGTCACCTCAGGACAGCCACCACCGGAGCGATATCCCTCACCGATTACACGCTTCATATTTACTGTCGCCTCATTCTGCCCGGTCTTATCCATCTTCCTTTTCGCGCGCTGGATGGAGTCCAACTGATCAATGTTGTTCAAGAATCGTGTCGAATCTGGACCATGTTTTCTCGCTTTCCTGCACGGATCGTCTGGTGGAATGCCTGTCCTTGCGCGTTTCTCCTGCTCAGCCATAGTCGTGTGCGCTCCGTGACGCGAATAGGCGTGGCCACCTGATCTTGCATCCTGGTCTCGAAGAATTTGGCCTGCTCTGCGGTTGGCTCGATTTCCGACGAGACCCAACGGATCTAGCCATTCAGTCGGATTCGGCGCGTATTGATATACGTTTATCCCTCCCGCCAACCCAATCGGATCCTTCGAGATGAACCGCCCGCTCACCGGATCGTAATACCGATACCGGTTGTAATGCAGTCCCGTTTCCTGGTCGAAGTACTGTAGTGCTCCTACGGAAGTAGCGCAATTCTTAGCAATCGCGGTGACCTGACTACTTTCCCTCTCGAATCTTGGCAAGCTCCTTCACCAATATCCTCATATCGGGAGGATCCTTCTCCGATCCCTTGGAATCGAGCCATGCGCCAACTTTCCGTTTTAATAATTCTATCGCCTCATCAGTAAAGTCATCGCGTCGATACTCCATGTCTATTAGATTTCCGTCTTTATCAAAAATATTAATTTTTAATAAACCATTATCAGCAAAAAATTTTCTCAATGCAATCAAAGATCTTCTAACAATAATGCGATACCCAAGATCTGGTACTTTATCTCCGTTATCGTCAATCATCATGTAGCGACTAACGGAATTGTCAATGCGACCCCAAACAAAATAATTTTCATTCATGATTATGGTATGCGAATAAGTTCAGATGGACCATTAACTGAAACGAGCTCTCCTGTGGTTTTGTCACGTATCCAATTTCCACCATTTTTGAGAATATTTTCTTCTTTCTGTTGCTGGCGTTTTTTGCTCCCAGTTGGGCTCGTCACTTCATAGGTTTGCGCTCTGCCGTTTTCAATCACTGCCGTATCTATCCGGCGACGTTCACCCGTCACCGGGTCTTTCACCGACCTGCCCTGCGCATCACGCAAATAGCACTGACACTGGATCGTCGCGCTCGGATGCTCTATTCGCATATGCGCGTTGAACACGTCTTCCCGTCGTGCCCCATCGGTCGCATTCTTGCGAATGTCCAACCCCAGCGGATCAATCCATAGCGTGGGATTCGGCCCATACAGGAAGACATTCACCCCACCCGCCAACCCAATCGGATCCTTCGAGATGAACCGCCCACTCACCGGATCGTAATACCGATACCGGTTGTAATGCAGCCCCGTTTCGTGATCGAGGTACTGCCCCTGGAACCGCAACGGATTTTGGATCCCCGCCTTGCGTGCAGCGTCCGATATCACCCCCTGCGCCGCGCCCCAGGCCTTGTACTGCACACTCCACGCGATTCCGCCTGTCTCGTCGGTCAGTTCCTGCGGGGTGCCCAGGTGGTCGCACTGATACCAGGCCATCGCATCAAACGGTTGCGGCGGGATGGTGTACGTCCACAGCGGGTCTTCGTCGATGTCGTAGCCGCCCTCGTAGACCGGTTGCCGGTGCAGCCGGATCGAGCCTTGACGCACCGCCTGGGCCAGCGGCACGAAGCTGCCCGGTTCGTAGAGGTAGTGGGTGGTGCGGGCCGCGCCGGAGATGGGGCGGAAGTGCGTGTCGGCCCCCGCTTCGGGTTCCTGGCGGCATTCCCAGGCCAGTTGGTCGCCGTCCCAGCCGTAGAGCGTGAAGGCGCAGCCGTGGCGCTGGTTGTGTCGGGCCTGTTCGTTGCGCTGGTAGATCTCGCCGTCGAAGGGGTTGGGGATGTAGCGCGCGGTGGAGGATTTGAACAGCCGTCGGCCGAGCGCGTCGTAGCTGTATTGCACTTCCACGTCGGGGCTGCGCCAGCCGGTCAGACGATTGAAGGCGTCCCACGTGAAGTCCTCGCGCACGCCGTTGTGGGTGCGGGTGGCGAGGTTGCCGCGTGCGTCCCAGTCGTAGTGGGTACCGGCGTATTGCCGCAGCAGGTTGTCGACGAGTTTCGGTGGGCCTTGCAGGCGGGTGTGGAACTCCGGGCGTCCCGTGCTTGGGTCGGCCGCAAAGGTGCGGGTGTCCGGATCGTGCAGCAGGTTGCCCGCCGGGTCGAAGGCGAAGGTTTCCTGGCCGAGCGCGCTGGTGGCTTCGAGCAACCTTCCGATCGGGTCGTAGCGGTATTGCAGCGTGCCGCGGCGCATGTCGCGGATGTCGGACAGTTGGCCAGCGGCATCGTAGTGGTACTGGCGATGCAGCATGCGCTGGCCGGCGTGCGCGCCCGCCACGGGCGAGAGCGTCTGTTCCAGCAATCGTCCGACCGGGTCGTAGACCTGCGACTGGGTGAGCCGATTGCCTTGGGTGCGCAGCACCTCGCGGTGCAGGGCGTCGCGCTCGAACTGGACCAGCTCCCTGTCATCGAGCATCACGCCGTGGACGTGGCCCGAGCCGTAGGTGAGCACTTCGACACGATGGCCGTCTGGGCGGACCGTGGCGATGCGCTCGTTCAATGCGTCGTACTCGTGTCGCCAGACCGCGACCACGGGCTGGTTCAGCGATCGATAGTGCTGGTGCTCACGCACCACATTGCCGGCGTCGTCGTGGAACCATTGCAGGCGGCTGTCGGCGTTCTCGGCCAACAGCAGGCGGCCGTTGCCGTCGTAGGCGAAGGTTTCGGTTTGTTGCGGCTGCTCGGCATCGACTGAGCCCGCCTGCCGGCTGACGAGGCGGCCCATCGCATCGAAGCCGAAGGCCGTCTTGAACTGGCCGGCTTCGACCTGATAGTGCAGCGTGCCGGATTCCGACTGGTAGACATAGCGCGTGGTCTTGCCATCGAAGCCAGTTTCGTCGAGCAAGCGTCCGACGGGGTCGTAGTGGAAGTCGGTGCGCGCGCCGTTCTCGTTGACGAGGGTGGTCAACTGCCCGAGCCGGTCCCATTGATACGCAAGTGTCTGGCTCGCGGCGTCGGTGCGTTCGGCGATCTGGCCCGCTTCGTTGTAGCGCCACGTGGTGCGGCGGTGCAGGGCATCGATGTGGGCGAGCAGGCGTCCTTCGGCGTCGCGTTCAAAGTGTTCGGCCCGCTCGTCGGGATGCACGATCCGGGTGAGTTGCCCGGCTTCGTAGTGGTACTGCGTCACCCCACCGGCGGCATCGGTGAACCTCAGTAACTCGCCGCGCGCGCCGTATTGCCACGCACTCGTCTTGCCCGAGCAATCGGTGTAACTGGCGAGTTGGCCCGTTACCGTGTAACTCAGTTGTTTCGTGCCGCCCTTGGCGTCGGTGATCTCCACCGGCAACCCCGCCTTGTTGTAGGCGTAGGTGGTCTTGTTGCCGAGCGGATCGATGGCCTCGGTGACGTTGCCCTTGAGGTCGTAGTCGCGCCGCCACAGGCCGCCTTCGGCGTCGCTCGCCTTGATGAGCTGGCGCTTGTCGTCCCACGCGTAATGCACGGCGCTGCTGTCCGGGCGGATGTGCTCGACCAGATTGCCGCTGGCGTCATAGGCAAACCGGTCGATCGCGCCATCCGTGTGGATGTGCTGGATGACGTTCTTCGCGTCGTCGCGGAAGAACCATTCGGAGAGGCCATCGGGGTGCCGGATGCGATACGTGTAGCCGAGGCGGTCGTAGTAGTGCTGCGTCTGATTGCCGTGGGCATCGGTGACATACGTCAGACGGATGTTCTCGTCCCACGCGAGGGTGGTGTCGAAGCTGCCGTCATCGGCCCATTCGCGCACGGCCTTCGCATCGGGACCGTCCCCCTGCCACTGCAGGTGCATGCCACGACCCGTGCGGTCGGTGTAGCGGGTGACGAGGTGGTGCTGATAGGTGTACTCCCAGTAGGCCGCGTTCTCGTCCTGCGCCATCACGAGGTCGCCCGCTGCGTCGTAGGTATAGCGCGTCAACTGGCGCACGGGCTGGCCGTCGGCGATCTGCCAGAGTTCGGCGATGCGGCCCTGATCATCGGGACGGATACCGAGGTGCGCCAGGATCGTTTCGCCCTGGAAGGCGATCACGTTCGACAGCATCGTGTCTTGATCGACGCGATGGTCGTAATGCAGGGAGATGCCGGCGCCGTTGCGCAGCATGATGCCAATGAGACGGAAGCGCTTGCCGTGGCGCTGATAGGTCTCCGTACTCTCGAAGCCGCGCGCGAGCGTGAGAATGCTGGCCGAGACGCGTACGAGCGTCACGTCTTCGATGGGATCGTGGTGATACTGGTCGATCCCGGGCAGCGGATAGGCATGGCTGCGGCCATCGGCGGCGTGGTAGAGCAGGCTCTCGTTCCCACCGTGTTGCACACCCTGCTTCACCACATCGAAGCGGATCGTGTAGGGCGTGATCCAGCGCGCGCCGGATTCGCTGCCATCGTAAGCGCCGAGGCTCGACCGATACGTCCGTGTCCATTCGATCGGCATCAGGCCCGGCAGGACAAAGTCGGTGTGCGAGATCGTCTCGTCGCCGGTGGCGAAGCTGATGCTGCGCAGGGTGTTGGCCGGGGCGGGACAGTTCTTGCAGCCCGGACTCCCCTTGGCAGGCACCTGTTTGTTCGTGCTCTCCAGTTGTCCCTGGTGGCCTTGCCGCTTCGCCACGCTGACCTGACGCGCCTTGACGTTGATGCTTTGGCCCACACTGCGCTTCTTGCGCCAGCGCACCACCGCCTGAGCAAGCATCGACAGCAGCCAGCCGATGCTGTGCGCCGTCTGCGGATCGGCCAGCGTCATCATCTGCTGGCGCACCACGGGCGCGAGCGTGCGCAGTTGCGTGCTGCTCGCCACCACCTTCTGCTGGATCGCCGTCGGCATCGCGAGCTGGACCGCCGTGTTCGCCACCGCCTTGCCCGCCGCCTTGTAGACGCTCCACACCGCGCCAAAGATATTGGGGAAGGTAGACTTCGGATCATGCAGTTGCGTGACCGCCTGCTGCAGATGGGCGGTCGTCTTGAGCTTGCCGAGTGCCACCGCTTCGAGCCCA
Organism: Cupriavidus sp. SW-Y-13; assembly: GCF_009793345.1. Classification (NCBI taxonomy): domain Bacteria; kingdom Pseudomonadati; phylum Pseudomonadota; class Betaproteobacteria; order Burkholderiales; family Burkholderiaceae; genus Cupriavidus; species Cupriavidus sp. SW-Y-13. The sequence goes on along the minus strand of NZ_WHLX01000002.1, from coordinate 1,814,302 downwards.
TCGGCGATCTCGAGCAGCATCTTCTCGCCCAGTTCGCCAGCGTCCTGCAGAATGCCCGGCAACTTGGCCTGCGCCTGCGTGACGAAGTCATCCAGTTCACCGACGATGGTCGCGTTCAGATGCCCCACCAGCACCTCGACCAACGCATCGCCCAGCACGAACTTGGCGCCCTGACGTAACTCCTGGCGCACCAGCGCCAACGTCGGGCGCAGGCTCATGCGCGCCGCCGCCATCCCCGGCGGCACCGGCACGATGCCGATCAGGTTGATGCCCAGGCTCACCCAGTCCAGGAAGTCTGGAGACTGGCTACGCGTGAGGGTGACCACATCGCCCAGCGCATCGACCAGCGCCATGATGTTGCCCACCACCGGCACGCTGCCCGCGACCATGCGGATGCGATCGAGCGTTACCGCGCCACCGCTGATCTCCTGCAACCACGCATCGAACCTGGCGGCGCCTTGGCCGACGTCTTCCACGGCGATGGTGTTCAGTGGAGCGACGGCGGTCTGCGGGCCGCGTGAAGGGGTCTCGCGAGTTGGATCGGCCATGAGTTGTAAGGATGGGTGGCTCGGCGGGCGATACGCTCATGCGTGGCTGGCGTATGCAGGGTGGGCACGGTGGGAACCGTGCCGCGAGAAATCTTGGCGGGGGATCTAGAGAGGTGCGTTGTCGGGGATCAAGGGCGGTGCGAGTGGCCTATCTGGGAGAGAGGCGGTCCCGATTTTCAGGAAAGAATGATCGTTGTCACGATAGCCGTAGACCTGGCACTTGATTCCTCAATCGCGATGGCCCCAAGAGTCAGCGGATCCGATCCCCATACCGAATCGCGTTGAGCTTGCCGTCCTGGAATACGAGCGTGGTGAGAAATTGGCCGGGCCCCGGCGCGAAGGTCCATTCATCCACGGTGATGCAAGCCGCCGAAGCACTGTCGACAAGCCCCTTCGTCTCTGGCACAACGACCAGTGGCTTGCAGGACGAATAGCGGGCGATGGGCTCTCCGCATTTGACCTGGATGTCTGCTTTGCCATCGCCGATTTGCGCGAGGTTTCCGCCGCATCTGAGCGATTCGGAGAATGCAGAACCAGAGGCTGCGATCAGCGAAAGTGGAAGAACAACCTTGAGCGCGAGTTTCATCGTGTCCGATATCAGAGCGTTGCACAGGGGAGGAACATCTGCTGACTTATAGGCGAGCGCATGCCGATCAGATATCGCCGAAAAGCGAAATCGCGCTCTATCTCGACACCATCCCCGCCTCCCCCTCCAACCACCCCAAAAACACCCCCACCAGTTCATCCCCCTCCTTCTCGTCCGGCACATACGCGCAATAGCTGCGCGAAGGCAGGCGCGGGCTGACGAATGGAGTGACAAGTCTGCCAGCGGCGAGATCATCAGAGACGAGTGCCGTGGGGCCCATGGCGATGCCGATGCCGTCGATGGCGGCCTGCAGTGTCAGGTAGAAGTGGTCGAAGGTCAGTGCGGCGGCTGGGCGGAGGGTGGGGATGCGTGCGCGGGCCAGCCAGTCGGGCCAGAGTCGGGGAAGGCTCGATGTGTGCAGCAGCGTGTGTTGGCGCAAGTCGTCGGGAGACTGCAACGGTATGCGCTGCAGCAGGGACGGGCTGCAGACCGGCACGCGCTCTTCGGTCAGGAAGGTGTGGGTGGAATAGCCGTAGAACGTATCCGGGCCGCCGCGGATGATGACGTCGGGCGTGTCGTCGAGGCTCTCCAACGGGCCGTTTGATGTTTCCACTTTGACTTCGACATCGGGATGCGCGGCGCGGAACCTTGCGAGTCGGGGTACGAGCCAGCGCAAGGTGAATGTTGCGGACGCGTTGACCAGTAGTGTTCGCGAGGTGGTTTCGATGATCCCGAACCTTGCAGTGGCTTGTGCGAGTTGCTCGAACAACGGCCCGATTGTCGCGAGGTATGCATTGGCGGCGGGAGTCAGTGTCACGCGACGATTGTGTCGCTCAAAGAGGGCTTCACCGAGCCATGTTTCGAGCAGTCGAACCTGCTGGCTGATGGCACCATGCGTGACATGCAGTTCGGCGGCGGCTTCCTTGAAGCTGCCAAGCCGGCCAGCGGCCTCGAAGGCGCGCAGGGCATTGAGCGGGGGGAGTTGCCGTTTCATATGCACAGGTGCGAGAGATTTTCTAACGCGATTCGGCAATTTATCTGGTTTGTAGGCCCTGAACAAGATAGATATCCTGTCTTCCTCGCCTCCACCCGTTTCTTCCCATGCTCAACTACACCGCCGGATTCGTGCTGCTTGCCGCCGTGCTCCACGCTAGTTGGAACGCGATGCTGCACGGCAATCGCGACCGCTTTCTGTCGATGACGTGGATGAGCATGGCGATGGCGGTGTTCGCCACAGTCGTCGTCGCGAACAATCCGCTGCCGGCCAGCGCCTCGTGGCCTTACCTCATCGCATCGGGGCTGGTGCACATCCTCTACAACGTGAGTCTTGTGCTGTCGTATCGGCGCAATGATCTGGCGCTGGCCTATCCGATTGCACGCGGGTCATCGCCGCTGCTGGTCACGCTCGGCGCGGCACTCTTCGCGCAGGAAGCGATCAGCCCGTTGCGCTTGCTCGGTATTGCGATGATCTCGGGCGGCATCATCGCGATTGCGGTGCAAGGGCGTGAGGTGTCGCGCAGCGGGGCGCTGACCGCGCTGGCAACTGGCGCAACGATTGCGCTCTATACCGTGATCGATGGCATCGGTGTGCGCTTGTCCGGAGGTCAGCCGCTCAGCTATATCTCGTGGATGTTCATGTTCTATTGGCTGATGCCGGTGCTGTTCGTGGCACGGCGCGGGAATGCTGCGTTGTGGACGCCGATGTTCCAGCAGTCGCTTGCAGTGGGTAGTTCCATCGTGGGTGGCCTGGTGTCGGTGGCCGCCTATGGCATCGTGATCTGGGCGCTGCAGTCGGGCGCGATGGGTGCGGTGTCTGCGTTGCGGGAGACCAGCGTGGTCTTCGCCGTGCTGATCGGACGCGTGTTCCTGCGGGAATCGGTCAGCAAGACGCGCTGGCTCGCCTGCATCGCCGTTGCGGCGGGTGCGGCCTGTCTCGGTCTGTAAGCGTCGAACAGGACATCACGCTCAAGACTTGCATTTCGCTTGCTCGATAACGAACGCGGCCACATCGTCGCTCACCGTCGAAAGCCAGCGCAACGGTGAGGCGAATACACCAATCAGCAGCGTGTGCGAAAGGTGTCCATATTCGCGATACGTCACGGGGACGCCTGCGGCACGCAGTTTCTCCGCCATCTGCGCGGAATTGCGCTGGGGGTTCACCAGTTTGTCGCCGCTATAGGCGCCGAGAAATGCGGGCGGCGAGGCGCTGGATGCATAGTCAATCGGTTGCGATCCGGCGGGGTAGTTCGGATGATGGAACACGGGTCGCGCTTCGGGATTGACGATCGGCAGGAAGTCGTAAGGACCAGCCAATCCGATCCAGCCGCGCAATGTCGATGGGTCAGATCCAGCGTCGTGCAGCCAGCGTGCATCGAGTGCAAGCATCGCGGCGTTGTAGCCGCCTGCGCTGTGGCCCATGACGAAAACGCGTTGCGGGTCGCCTTGATAGCGGGCCACATGCTGAAGTGTCCATGCCACGGCTCGAGCGTTGTCGCGCAGGAAGTCGGGGTACGTGACTTCCGGGTAGAGGCGATAGTCCGGGATGATCGTCAGGATGCCGTGTCGCGCGAGGTTGGCCGCGACAAAGCGATAGTCGGCGCGCTCGCCGCTATTCCAGGTGCCGCCGTAGAAGAACACCACCACGGGCGCAGTGGTGCCGCAAGCGGGTTGCTTCGGCACGTACACATCGAGACGTGCGCGCGGGCTATCGCCATATGGCACATCGGCATGGCGCGTGTAGGCGGCGTCGGAGGTGAGCGCATTGAGCGCATCCATCGTGCTGCATGCACCGAGCGCCAGCAAGGGCACGAGTTGCAAGACTCGCCATCCGCTTCGCAGCAATGTCATCGCGTGGATCGCATTCATCATGCTCATCGGGGGAGTGGCGTGGCAAAGCGTCGCTGCAACCATGCGACGGGCGGGCCGATCAGCGACAGATGGCGCCACAATGCTGCGGCGTCCCAGTAGTCCTGATGATCGCTGACGCGGCCGTCGTCCCCGAAGCGGAGATGCGAGCTGCCGGGCACCGAGAATCGTCGGCCCTGTATCGCACCCGTAAAGGTCCATGTGGCAAATCCTTCGCGGTCTCCCATCAACTTCCTGTCGATGAGGAAGCGCGGATCGACGATGGCTTCGAACATATGCTCGAACACCGCGCGGATGGCGGCGTGGCCGCGTACTTCGTTGAAGGGATCGCGGAAGTGCGCTTGCGGTGCGTAGAAGCGGTCAAGCGCATCGAGCGATTCCGGTGTGAGCGTGGCGTACCAGTCCAGCAGGGCCGACAAGGTGCCGGGATGAACGGTGGCAGTGGTCATGGTGGGCGCATTGGTTTTATCAGGTGGCTTTCATCAGGCGTTTCAGCAATGTGAGGCGCAGGCCGTAGGGCAGCATGCTGGCCAGCCGCATCGCACGCGTGAACATAGTGGGAAAGGCAATTTCGAAGCGGCCGCGCGCCAGGCCGGAGAGTATCGCGCTGGCCGCCTCTTCCGCGCTTTGCAGCGACGGCATGGGGAAATCGTTGCGTGCCGTGAGACGTGTTTTGACGAATCCCGGATTGACCAGATAGACGCCAAGCCCGCGTGGATGCAGTTCTGCATAAAGCAGCTCGGCGAGGTTGATCAGCGCCGCTTTGGTGGGTCCGTAGACGGTGGCGTTGGGCAGCCCCATATAGCCGGCCACACTGGCAAGCAGCACCAGTCCGCCGGTGCCGCGCGACAGCATCGATGGCAGCACAGCGGACATTCCATAGTAGACGCTGCCGAGATTGGTCTCGATGGTGCGACGCGCTTCGTCGGCGGTGACATCCCAGGGCCGTAGCGGGCGATATTCCGCCGCACAGAAGATCACCACGTCCACGTCCTGCCACATCTCGCGCAACGTGGTGTGCGTCGCGATCCAGTCTTGCGGGTGGCTCGCATCCATCGGCATGGCGACGCCACGGGGATAGCCGTCGATCACCGTCGCCAACGTCTCCGCGCGCCGTGCCGAAACCGCGACGTTCGCACCCTTCACCAGCAGCGCCTGTGCGAGTGCCGCACCGATGCCGCTGGAGGCGCCCACCAGCCAGACGCGCTGGCCGGTCCAGTCGGTCAGGCGAGGGTTCAGGTTCAGGCCGAAGGTGGGCATGATCGTTTCCGAACGTCAGGGAGCGGGCCGGCGGAAGAACACCGTCACCTCGCCCACTTCGAATCCGAACTTCTTCACACGCGCACGATTGATCATCGTGCGTTCGTCCACCAGCACCATCCAGTCGTCGAACTGCACGTCATAGGTCTTGCCATCCACGGGCAATTGCAGCGTGTACTTCCACTGCAGCACGTTGCCGCTCGCGTGGCCCGTGGCCTCGCCTACGACGTCCGGCGCGGTGCCTCGCCAACTGCCATCGGCGGCACGCGTCAGCGTCCAGGTGCGATGCTGCGTGGTGCCGTCGCTGTAGCGGAAGTCCTCTTCCAGCACGAAGCGGCCATCCTGTTCGCGGCCTTCCAGATCGACGTGGAAGCGTTTGACGATCTCGCCGCTGCGTTTCTGGAACATGCCCCATGCCTCGGTCTTGCCACGGAAGAACGTTGGCACATCGAGCGGGGGGCGTTGATCCGCGTAGTGCGAGACGTCCGGCGCAGAGCAGGCCGCGCACAGCATCACGATACCGATTGCCATCCAGCGACGAAGATATGTCATGACGACACCTCCGGTGAGGCGCGGCGGCAGGCTGTCAGGCTCGCCATCGCACATAACTTCAGGAGGCAAGGCACGCCGGCATACATCCACGCCAGCGCGAGTCCGCCTGAGCCGGTGGCGAGTGCGCCGGGTTGATAGCCGAGTGCGGCGAGTATGGGCAGGGTGAGGCCCGCAATCGCCAGGCAGAGTTTGCCGAGCAAGGTCCACACGCCGTAGTAGGCCGCAGGGCCTTCGCTGGCCGGAATCCGCTCGGCCAGCAGCACGGGAGGCAATGCGAGGTCGGCGCCGAGGCTGAGTCCGGACACCGCGCAGATGATGAGGAATGGCAACGTGTCACCGGGACCGAGCAGTCCGGCCCAGACGAACGCCAGCACGGCGGGCAGCATCGCGATGCGCCATGTCTGGATGGCACCGAGGCGTCCGGCAATCCATACCCAGCCCGGTAGCCCAACCGCGCCTGCGAGGAAATAGAGCGTCAGGCTCGGTGCCACCGCGCGCGGCTCGCCCAGCCGATCCTCGATGAAGAAGACGGCGAGCGTGGCGGCGATGGCAATCGACAAGCCGTTCAGAAAGTAAGGCAGCAACAGGGCACGGAATGCGTGATTCGCACGCAAGGTGCGCCATGGCAACGGTGCGGTGGAAGGCGTGCCGCGCCATGCCGGAGCGAACCGAATAAGCATCCACAGTGCGCATATCAGCAGCACCGCAAACAGAATCGAGAACATCGTCATGGCCGTGCGGGGTACAGCGTCTGGCGCAGACAGCAGCCACGCGGGCAGGGCACTGGCAAGCAGCACGCCGACGAGCCCCGCACCTTCGCGCCAAGCCGCCGCGCGCGTGAGCGTGGGCTTGTTGTCGGAGAGTCGCGCACCCCATGCCAGGTAGGCGACGTTGAGCAGGCTGTGTCCGATGTAGACCATCACGAGCGATCCTGCCAGCCAGAGAGCGAGCCACATATCACCGGAGACCGGCGGCAACCACAACGCCGCGAACGCTACGCCAAGCAGTATGACGCCCAGCCACATGGCGGGCAGCAGACGTCCGCGCGGCACGAGTTTGTCGATCCATCGGCCGAGCAACGGGTCCTGCGCGGTATCGATCAGCCGTGCGGCAAACATGATCACGCCCGCCAGCGAGAGCGACAGGCCCAGTCGCGTGGTGTAGTACGCGGGAGCCTGCACGTAGATGGGCAATGCGGCCATCGCCAGCGGCAGGCCGAGCGCACCGTAGGCAGCCAATGGAAAGTTACCGGGCGCGTTCATTCGGCTTGCCCCAGCAATTTCAATCGCAAGGCCGGCGCACGGGTAGCCGGATCGAGCCAGATGGCGAAGAAGGCGCGGGCGAGCGCCGCGTCATCGATCTGCCCCGTTGCGCGATCGTTGGCGAAGAAGCGCACACCTTCGCCGGGCAGGTAGACGCCGGTCAGGCTGTCACCGGCACGGACATCCACGAAGACTTTCTGTAATGCCTCGCGCCAGCGTTCGAGCGTGGCGGCGGTGACATTCGGACGATGGATGCGTCGAATTTCCTCGATGCTGGTATCCACCAGCCGCTGTGCAGTGAAGGCGCGTGCGTACGTGACCTGCAGCGCAAACGGTGCGTCGATGTTCGGCGGCAGATGCGGGGACCACAGTTGCGCGGTATAGAGACGCAGGCCGAACCAGCGATACTCGCCCTCGCCGCTGAGCTGTGCCTGCGGCAAGGCCGTGCGCCAGCCTTCCGCTGCTGCGCAGCCAAGCGAGACGATCATCAAGATCATCGCCAGGGCTGGAGCGAGCGGCGCGCGTCGCATGCTAGACCTCGCGCGTGAGCAGGAACTGCATCACGTCCGTACGGTCTTCGTCGAAGCTGGCCTCGCAGTAGCACAGGTACAGATGCCACAGCCGCACGAATGCTTCATCAAAGCCTTGCGCCATCACCTCGTCGCGACGTGACATGAACTGCTGGCGCCAGCGTCGCAGTGTCTCGGCATAGTCATGGCCGAACGCGAGCACAATGCTGACCGGCAACCCGGATCGGCCTGCCGCGCGCGAAAAATGTCCGGGGCTGGGCAACATGCCTCCGGGAAAGATGAATTCGCGGATGAAGTCGCTGCTGGCGCGGTAGGCGTCGATACGATGCTCGGCCATGGTGATCGACTGCACCAGTATCTGACCGCCCGGACGCAGGCGCGCGTACAGCGTGTCGAAATAGGTGCGCCAGTAGGCTTCGCCCACCGCTTCGAACATCTCGATGGACACGATGGCGTCGTAGCTGCCATCGAGATCGCGATAGTCGCACAGTGCCAGCGAGACACGATCTTCCATGCCGGCTTGCCTGACACGTTCCTGCGCCCGTGCGAGTTGCGCAGGCGATATCGTGATGCCATGGACGTTCACGCCGCGTCGCGCCGCATGCAATGCGAATCCGCCCCAGCCGCAGCCAACTTCCAGTACGCGCATGCCGGGCTGCAATTTCAATGTGTCGAAGATGTGCGCGTACTTGGCTTCCTGCGCATCGTGCAAGGGTTGATCGACATCGCCTGCGAACCATGCGGCGGAGTACGACCAGGTGTCGTCGAGCCACAGCGCATAGAAATCATTGCCGAGGTCATAGTGCGCGTGGATGTTCCGGCGGCTGCCATCGCGCGTGTTCTTGCGCAGCAGATGCCGCAACTGATACCAGCGGCGCGACAGCCATGTGCCGGCGATGGTGCGCGGCAGCGCGGACTCGTTGCGAAGGGCGAGACGCAATAGCGCGGTGACATCGGGGCTGTCTACCCACTGATCGCGCCACGCCTCGGCAAAGCCGATATCGCCTGCGCGCAGTATCCGCTCGCAGGCGCGCCAGTCGCGCAGTGTCAGCCGAGCGCCCGGCGACGCGTGGGGATCTCCGAAGATCCTTTCCGCGCCGTCCGGCAGCGTCAGCACGATATGGCCCACCTTCACGCGCGCCAGTGTGGCCAGGAACACGCGGCCCGCCACGGGAATCTCTGCCGATGCCGAACGGGACCACGGGGACAAGGTACGAAGGCTGAACGCGGAGCGGATCATGGGCGAATATCGTCGAGAGGCGATTCCGTAGCGGGAGAAGGCGATACATCGGCGGGCGGCCGCTTGCCGTGGAAGGGCACGCCACGCATCCAGAGTCGCAATGCCTGCCAGTGGATGCGCAGCGTCACCGACAGCGTGAGCCACGGCTGGCGCAGCAAGGCGTGCAGCATCGTTGTGCCTGTCAGGGGCTGCTTGTGTCCACTGATTGCAGTGCGAAGCAGCATGCCGGCATCGTCGAGATAGTCGATGCCGACGAAAGACGTGGTGCCCGACTCCCGCACGTGCATTGCGTAATGGCCGCGCACATCGTTGAAGGGTGATACATGCAGCAGCTTGCGCGTGGCCAGTACCGTGCGGTCATGGATGGGTCCGAGGTCGGGTGCGGTCACCAGATAGGTGTGGCGCCCGCCAAACGTGTTGTTGACTTCCGCTACCAGGGCGCGCAGGTTGCCGTCGCGGTCATGGCAGAACCAGAAGCTCACTGGATTGAAGGCGTAGCCGAACAGGCGTGGGAACGTTTGCAGCCAGATCTCGCCATCGTCGGGAAGATCTGCCGCGCGCAGTCGCGCACGCATCCACGTGGACAGGTCGCTGCCGTCGCGCGCGCCGTAGTCCTGTGTGCGCAGGCTGACGATGCCTGCACGGTCGATGCCAAACCACCAGCGGTTGAGTTGAGCGAGTGCATCGACGTTCAGCCGCAGGCAGAACACGGGATACACAAAGCGGTGCCGCACCGGCCGCAGGCGATCATGCATGACGCGACACTGCAGTAGCCAGGCGTTGGGATTCATAGCCGGGCCCAGGTTGGCAATGCACCGAAATCGCGCACCACGCGCAGCGCGGACTTCAGGCCATCTTCATGGAAGCCATAACCCGTCCATGCCCCGGCATACCACGTGCGGCGGCTTCCCTGCAGCGCGGGCAGTGCCTGCTGCGCAGCAATGGCGCGCAGGTCGAACAGTGGATGCTGATACGTGAAGCGACGCAGCTCGGTGCCGGGCGCAGGTTCGCGGAACGCGTTGAGCGTGACCACGACCGGTGTGCGGAATGGCAGCGGCTGAAGCTGATTGACCAGATAGCTTACACATACCGCACGCGACATATCGGCGCGCTGCCCACCGAGATAGTTCCACGCCGACCATACGCGTGGACGGCGCGGCAACAGCGTGGGGTCCGTGTGAAGGATGGCGACATTCGGCCCATAGCGCACCGCACCCAGCAGGTCCCGTTCGGCATCGCTGGCATCCACCAGCATGTGCAGCGTGTCAGGCGCATGGGTGGCCATCACGATGGCATCGAAGCGTTCCGTGCCGGCATCGGTCATGACATCGACGCCGGTGTCATCGCGCCGCACGGCACGCACTGCAGTGCGCAGGCGCACATCGTCGAGTTGTGCAGCAATGCGGCGGACATACTCGCGCCCGCCACCGGACACCGTGCGCCACTGCGGACGATTGGTGATCTGCAGCAGCGCGTGATTGATGCAGAAGCGCAAAAAGGTGGCGGCGGGAAAGCGCAACACATCGGCGGTGGCACACGACCAGATCGCGGCGGCCATCGGCAGCAGGTAGTGCTGGCGGAAAGGCTGGCCATAGTTGCCGATGGTGAGCAGTTCGCCCAGCGAGCAACCACTGTGATCCGCATGCACAAGGTTGCGCGGCGCGGCGCCGTTGAAGCGCACGATATCGCGCAGCATGCCGAGGAACGTTGGCGAGAACGCATTGCGACGCTGCGCGAACACCGTGTTGAGACTGGTGCCGGCCCATTCCACGCGCCCGTGGTCCATCGACACCGAGAACGACATATCGCTGGGACGCGACGCCACGCCCAGTTCGTCGAACATCGCAATCAGGTTGGGGTAGGTGCGGTCGTTGAACACCAGAAAGCCGGTATCGACCGGACTGGTCTGTCCATCCAGCGTGACGTCGACGGTATTGGTGTGGCCGCCGAGATAATCGCCCGACTCGAACAACGTGACGCGGTGCCGACGGGCAAGCAGCCACGCACTGGCCAGCCCCGAAACGCCGGCGCCGATCACGGCGATGCGAAGTCCACTTGAGGTGCCGAAAGATGCATTCACGACCCGTGCTCCCGGTGATTTCTTGCTTTGGCAGTGCGTTTTTCGCAGCCGGTGCTAAGATGGACGCTACCGTTTCGGAAATAAGACTACTACATAGTAGCGAGATTTACTAATGAGTATTTTCGGCAGGCTCAGTTTCAAGGACCAGGCATTCCAGTTGCGTGAGGACGCGATCCTCGACGCGGCGACGCGCATTCTCGCGGGAAAGGGGTTCGACCTGATGACCATGGACGACGTGGCCGGCGAGGTCGGTATTTCCAAGCCCAGTCTCTACAAGCATTTCAAATCGAAGGACGAACTGGTGGGGGCGGCAATGATCCGCCTGATCGACGGCGCGCTGGCATTCCTCGATGCGCTGCCCGATGACCTCACCGCGATGGGACGCCTGCGCGCGCTGCTGGAGTGGGCGCTGACGGTGCGGCTCCAGGGCGGGTTGCCCTTTCTCCCATCGACCAGCCCCGCCGTGCGCGACATGCTGCTGCGCAATCTGCCCTATGTGGCGCGGGTGCTCAAGTTGAACGGGCGATTAAAAGGGATGGTTGTCGAGGCCAAGAAAGCCGGCGACCTGAACAGTGACCTGCCGGACGACGTGATCCTGTTCAGCTACTACGCGCGCACCTGCGACCCGGCGGTGGAGTTTCTGCGCGTCTACGGCAAGCTCGACGATGCCACCATCGTCAGTCGCATGCTCGATGTGTGTTTTCAGGGGATAGGGGCGGAGAGGGCCTGAGCCGTTCCATCCGCCGGGCAGGCCACATTGCCGGCCAACGTCTCCAACGCGCGCGGCGTCGTGATACGCCAGGCCCGGCCGCGTCCTTCCAGATAGCCGAGCTTCTGCCAGTCGGCAAGCAACCGGTTCAACGTTTCTGCGCGTATCCCGAGCTTGGCAGCCAACTGGCGCTGGCTCAGCGGAAATTCGACGCGCATGCCGGTCTTGTTCGCCAGCTTCAGCAGGTAGGCGGCCAGACGCTGCGCGGCGCTGGTGCTGGCCAGCGTGTCCACATCGTCGATGCGTTGATGCAGGACATCGGCCGCCAGCGCGAGCATGCATAGCGCAAGCTGGGGATGGTCGAGACACGTTTGGTGGAGATTGTCTCGTCCGAAGCGGCACAACGTGCTGTCTTCTGCCGCACGCGCCTCGACGGGATACGTCCGATGCGGCATGAACATGACGATGGGCGCCAGCCACTGGCCCGGCAACGCGTGGTGGAGGATTCTGTCCTCGCCATCGATCCCGATGCGCAGCGTATCGATGCGGCCGCACATGACCAGATACCAGTAGTCCGCGCGCTGGCCCTGCCGGAATACGCAATCCCCTTTCTGCAGCGCCGTGATCGAAGCGTCCGCAAGCAGTGGCTCGATCGGTATCGTCTGGCTCCATAACGGATGGCTGGCGAGCATGACCTGCACCGCTTCCACGTTCATCCGCGCTGTCTTGATATTTCTCATTGGTGATTGACCCCGAGATCCGAATAATTCGCAAATGATAATCATTCGCGAAAACGTGGGCCTCTGACAAGAGGACCACCCTCGGGGAGGTCAATGTGTTACGTCATTTTGTAGCCTGCGGTGCAGGCAGTGTCCTGGCGCTGGGCTGGCCGTGCGTGAGCGCGGCGGCGGAGGATGGCAATGTTCATGAATTGCAGGGCGTGACCGTGAGCGCGACGCGCACGGCCGATTCCATCGAGGAAACGCCGCGCGCGGTGACGGTCATCTCCGGCGAGGAGATCCAGGATCGCGTAGGCAGCGGCGGCATCCAGGGAATGCTGGCCGATGTGCCCGGCCTCGCCTTTGCGCGCACGGGCGGACTCGGTGGGCAGTTGGTGATGCGCGGCTTCAACACCAACTCCGGCCGCTCGATCATGGCCATCGACGGCGACCGTTACCGGGGCCGCAGCACGCTCGAATACAACATGATCGATCCCAACTCGGTGGAGCGCATCGAGGTCATCCGGGGACCGGCGTCGTCGATCTATGGCTCCGATGCCATGGCAGGCGTGGTCAACATCGTGACGCGCCGTGCCAAGGTCGAACGGGATCAACCGTTTTCGCTGAAGCCGAAGATCCGCGCCGTGGAGTGGAACAGTGTCAACAACATGGTGGGCGGGCGTGCCGAACTGCTTGGCGGCGGCAAGGGCTTCGACGTCATGCTCGGCATCAATCATCGCGACGCGGGCGATTACTCCACCCCCATCGGCGATGCGCTGAATAGCGGGTTCAATGCGACGGGTGCGGATATGGCGGTGGGCTTCTCACCAAGCGCCGATTCGCGCTGGGAGTTGTCCGGGCGCTACCAGCGTGTGGTCAGCAAGCGGGCAGGCGGCCTGGGCGCGGCGCCGGGCGAACCGTACCTGAGCGTGCGCGAAGACCCGATCATCGAACGCTATGTGCGGCTGGCCTATGAAGGACGCCGTGTCGCCACGTGGATCGACAGCCTCGACGCCAGCGTCTACGTGCGCGATTTCGATACCGATATCTATCAACGCAACAGCAGGTCGCCTGCGGTGACGGTGTACAACCACATCAAGGTCTACACGCCCACGGTCTGGGGCGGCCACGTCACGGCAATGAAGCGGCTTGGCAGCCATTCGTTGAGTTTCGGCGGCGACTTCTTCAACGAGAGCTTCGATGGCCGCGTCAACAATGTGCAGCGCTACCGCAACAGCACGGGCGCATTGATCGGCAGCACCGGCTGGCGGCAGATGGAGCGCGGCGCGGACCAGACCAATGTGGGCCTGTTCATCCACGACAACTGGCACGTTGGCGAGAACTGGACGCTGTCCGGATCGCTGCGCGGCGACATCGTGGATGTGCGCATCGGCGACGCGATTCCCAACGAAGCTCCCGCGCTCACACGGGCATACGAAGGCAAGACTTCGCCGCGCCACTACGCGGTAACCGGTGGCATTGGTGCGATCTACCAGTTCGCGCCCGCATGGCAAGTGGTGGGCAATTTGAGCCGGGGCTTTCGCGCGCCATCGGGCATGAACCTGACGATTGCCAGCATCGCGGGCACGCAGCCCATGCTGCCATCGCCCGATCTTTCGCCCGAGACCAACCTGACCGCCGAGATGGGGTTGCGCTGGTATGGCCGTCGTAGCTGGTCTCGGTTGACCGCTTACCAGAGCAAGTACACGGACCTGATCACACCGCGTCGCGTGGGACCCAACTTGTTCCAGCGGCAGAACCTGGGCAAAGCCACGATCCGCGGTGTCGAACTGGAAGGGCGCGCGCGCATCACGCAACAGTGGAGTGCGGGGCTCTCTGCCACCTATACGCATGCGCGGAACGATATCAATGGCGAGCCGCTGCCATACGTGGCGCCACTGACCGCCAATGCCTCGCTGCGCTACGACGGCAAGGGCTGGCATGGTGAAGGCGTGATCCGCGCCTTCCAGGCCAAGCGCAACATCGACCCGACGCAAGAGCGACGTACCGCTGGCTACACGATGGTCGATCTGTTCTTCGGCATGGATGTGGATCGCCTGCTCGGTAGCGAATGGCGCGACTGGAAGCTGCTGGCTGGTGTGGAGAACGTGTTCAACAAGGTGGGCCGCAATCCCACGGTGACGGAGAACCTGTCGTATCCGAACACGCTGGTGGGCAATCCGCTGGTGGAGCCGGGACGGTCCGTGGTGCTCAAGCTGGTGGGGACGTATTGATGCGCTCGCTCGGATGCTTGTTCGTATCGCCGACGTTGCTGCTGGGTGCGATGTCGAACACCCACGCGGGCAGCGTCGTGGACCAGATGGGCCGCACCGTATCGATTCCGGAACGTGTCGAGCGCGTGGCCGTCATTCCGATTCCGATTGCCTCGATGGTCATGGCGGTGGATGGTAGCGCGGCGCGTCTCGCAGGCATGCACGGTGCCAGCCGCGCGGACTTCGAACTCGGCATGCTGGGACGCATGTTCCCCGAGGCGGCGCGGTTGCCCACGCAGGTGTCGGGCGAAGGCTTCGTGCCGAATGTGGAGGCACTCGCTGCCACACGTGCAGACTTGGTGATCCAGTGGGGGGATCGTGGCGACGATATCGTGCGTCCAATCCGCGGCCTCGGCCTGCCCGTGGTGACGTTGCGTTATGGCGATAGCAGTCTGGCCGCGGGTTGGCTGCGATTGGTAGGCGCAGCGCTGGGCAAGACCGGGCGCGGCGAAACCCTTGCACAGTGGTTCGAGGCGAGCCGAGCGGCCACTGGCAAGCGCGCGGCTTCCATCCCCGATGCGGAGCGGCCCCGTGTGGTCTACCTGCAGCGCGCGCGTTCGGGTTTGCGCGCGGCGGGCAAGGGCACGAGCATGGATGGCGATATCCGCCTGTCCGGTGGCATCAATGTCGCGGCCGGCGTGCCCGGCTTCGCGCAGATCGATGCCGAGCAGTTGCTGGCCTGGAATCCACAGATCGTGCTGCTGAACAATTTCGAGCCGGGACTCGCACCCGCCGATCTCTATCGCGATCCGCGATTGCAAGGCTTGGCAGCAGTGCGTGACAGGCGCATCTACAGCTATCCGCACGGCGGTTTCCGCTGGGACCCGCCCAGCCAGGAGACGCCGCTGACACTGGACTGGTTGTCCAGCGTGTTCCATCCGCAACGCGCCGTGCCGGGTTTCAGGGTGCGCGTGAGCGAAGCCTATCGCATGCTTTACGGCTACACGTTGAGCGAGCGTGATACCGATGAACTGCTCAAGCTCGGCATCAATGGCGACAGTGCGCATTACCGTGCGCTGTTCGGCAACGAGGTGAAGCGGTGATGGTTCGGTCGTTATCTCATCGTTTGTTTCGCTTCACACCTTCCACGCTGATTCTGGCCGTCGCGCTTCCGGTCATCGTCGTGCTGGCGATGGCTGCAGGCCGCTATGCCATTGCACCGGGTACGGTGCTGCGCATCCTTGCCGCGCCGCTGCTGGGTGAAGGCGACTGGAGTCCCTTGCAGCAGAACGTGGTGCAGGGCGTGCGCCTGCCGCGCGTCTTGCTGGCTGCCGTGGTCGGCGCGGGGTTGGCGGGCGCGGGCGCGGCGCTACAGGCGCTGTTTCGCAACCCGCTGGCCGAGCCGCAATTGCTGGGCGTATCGTCCGGCGCAGCGTTTGGTGGCGTGCTCGCGTTGCTGTGGCTGGGCGATGGCTGGCCTGTTGTCACCGGTGCGCTGCTCTGGGGTTTGCTGTCGCTGCTCGCGGTGTACTGGCTCGCCGGTGCGCGCAAGGGCGAAGGCGGCGGCACGGTGTTGCTGGTACTGGCCGGCATCGTGGTCAATGCGGTGTTTGCGTCGGGTGTCTCGCTGATCAAGGTGATGGCCGATCCGCAGAACCAGCTACCGGCCATCGTCTTCTGGCTGATGGGCAGCCTGGCTGCCGCGGACTATCCCCGGCTTTGGCTCACATTGCCATGCATCGGCCTGAGCCTGTTGCTGTTGTATGGCATGCGCTTCCACCTGATGGCGCTGGCCGTGGGCGAGGCCGATGCGCGCAGCCTCGGGGTGCCGGTCCGCCGTGTGCGCGTGCTGGCGCTGCTGGCCGTTGGCGTCATTGCGGCGTCGAGCGTGGCCGTGTGTGGCGTGGTGGGCTGGGTGGGGCTGGTGGTGCCGCATCTGGTGCGCATGAGTTGCGGTGGTGATCATCGACGCTTTCTGGTCAATACCGTGCTGGCCGGCGCCGCCTACCTCGTACTGGTCGATACGCTGGCGCGCACGCTCACGCAAATGGAGATTCCGCTGGGCGCGCTCACTGCGCTGTTCGGTGCGCCATTGTTCGCATTCCTGATTCGTCGGCTGGGAAGGAGTGCGCATGACTGAGATCGCCTTGCAGTGCAGTGGCATTGGTCATCGCTATGGCGCGCGCTCCGTGCTCAGTGATTTCTCGCTGCAGCTTCCGCGTGGCGCCTTGTGTGCGCTGATGGGCGCGAATGGCGCGGGTAAATCGACGCTTCTCAAGATTCTTGCGGGACATCTTGCACCGGCTGCGGGACAAGTACACCCGACGGGGCGCATGGGATTTGTGCCGCAGGAAGTGCATCCCGCCTTGCCCATCGGCGCGCTGGAAATGGTGCTGCTGGGCCGCGCCGGGGGCATCTCGATGCTGCGTGCACCGGGGCGCGCAGACTATGCCGCTGCCCGTGCCGCGCTGGAACGTGTCGAAGCCGGGCATCTGGCCGATCGCGCCTTTCTCTCGCTATCGGGTGGTGAACGCCAGTTGATCGTGCTGGCACGCGCGTTGGCAGCGGAGGCCGATGTGCTGCTGCTCGATGAACCCTGTGCTGCCATGGACTGGCACAACCAGTCACTGACATTGCGTTTGCTGGCGGAACTGGCTGCCACCGGCATCACCATCATGTTCAGTACGCATGCGCCACAGCACGCACTGGAATTCGCCAGCCATGCCGTGCTGCTGTTCGCCGATGGCCAGCATGCCTCGGGGGCACCCGACCGCATCATGGATGAAGCCGCGTTGTCGCGCTTGTATCGCGTGCCGGTACGCCGCGTGAGACTGGACGCGCTTCCCCGCGCCGGCACGGCAGTGCCGGTGTTTTCGCATTCCACAGTGGAGAAACTGGAGTCATCGTGACGCATAACGTCCTGCATATCCGCGCCGTCTCACACGAGATGCCTGCGTTCCTTGGGCTGTTGAAATCGCGCGCCATGGCGTCGCGCTCTTTGCGCGAGCTATCCGCCGAGGATTTCCGCGAGCGCACGGCCATCCTGATCGAGGCACACATCGACCAGCGCGCCATGATGCACCATCGCGCCGCGCTGCGCGCCCATCTCGATGCCGGGGGCACCGTGGTGTTCAACGGCCATCTGGTCTATCCGATCTTCGACGAACTGGAGCCATTCCGCGTGGCGGCGGGCCGGGGCGTCAAGGACCTGATCGTCGAGCGCGTACATCCGCATCCTGTGTTTGACGGCGTGTCCCGCGACGACCTGAGCTTCCGGCGCGGCGTGGCGGGCTTCTATGGGCGCGGCGCCAATCCTGCGCCGCGCGATGCCGTGGTGCTGCATCGCCTGCAGCGCGATGGGTCGCCGCTGGACTGGGTGTGGCAACGCCCGCGCGGTGGACAAATCTTCATGCACGGCGGCAACAGTTGCTGGATGTACGCGGCGGATCAGACCAGCGCCGCGCGCATCGCACCGCAGCTTCTTGACTGGATCGAGGCCGGCGCACCGGCAGTGCTTGGCAAGGAAGAGGAGTAGGTCATGCGCATCGCATTCGTGGACGGTGGCACGTATTACCACCATGCAACGTTCAATGATCCGGCCTTCAGCGGGATCTTCGATGTCAACATCCATGCGCCGGATCTGGTGCGTGCCGATCTCTCGGAGGTGGACTGCCTGTACGTGGCCAGCCGGCAGAACCCTTTGGACCTGATCGCGGCGCGGCAGATGATCGCGGATTTTCTCGCAGCGGGAAAGCTGGTGGTGGCGCTTGGCGAAACCCGACCCGAACTGTGGCTGGACAATGTGGAGTGGCGTCCCGGCGAGACGAACTTCTGGTGGTGGCTAGAACCCGATGCGGACTCCGGTCTGCGCGTGGGCGATGAAACCCACGGCCTGTATGCCCGGCTGGTTCTGGCCGATGCCACATGGCACAGGCATGGCGACCTTGTCACACCATCGGGTGCGATATCGGTCGTGAATACCGTGGATGGACGTTCGATCCTTTATGACGACGCTGTGAGTGGACCGGGGCGCCGCATCGTCTCGACGCTCGACCCCTGCTACCACCACGGCAGCTACTTCATGCCGGCCGCAACGCGCTTCCTGCATGGTTTTCTGCCGTGGCTCAAGGCGGGGGCGCCGGTCCGACGCTGACCGGTGGCCCCCGTTCGGCGTATCAGCGCAACGAGCGGAACGATTTCCTCAACTCGTCGCTGAGCACTTCGGGCTGTTCCCACGCTGCGAAGTGACCGCCTTTCTCCAGCCGGCCATAGTGCAGCAGATTGGGAAACGCCTGCTGCACCCAGCTCTTCGGTGCCTGGTACAGCTCGTCGGGGAAGGCGCTCACTGCCACCGGGATCTTGATGCCCTTCGGCGCAAAGAACGCGAACTTGTTCTCCCAGTAGAGTCGCGCCGAAGACACGCCGGTGTTGGTCAGCCAGTACAGCGTGACGTTGTCCAGCACATCGTCGCGCGTCAGTCCTTCCCGCTGGCCGGCGAACACGCGTGCGATCAGTTCATAGCTGCGCGCATCGTGATCGAGCATCCACGCGGCCAGCCCGACCGGCGAATCGTCGATGGCATACAGCGTCTGCGGCCGGTTCGTCATCTCCTGTGCATAGGCCAGCCCGTGCTTGTAGAAGAAATCGAGTTGCCCATACGCGCGCTTCTCGTCGGCCGTGAGGCCGGCAGGGGCGGGCGCACCGGCCTGCAACGACTTCTCGATCTGCGGCGGCACCGCACCAGGCATCGTCGTATGGATGCCGATCAGTTCCGGCGGCGCCTGTACCGCCATCTGCTCGGTCACGGCATCGCCCCAGTCACCGCCCTGTGCCACATAGCGGGTATAACCCAGGCGCTTCATCAGGACGTTCCAGGTCCGCGCGATGCGGGCCGGATCCCAGCCCAGTTCTTCCGGCTTGCCGGAGAAACCGTAGCCCGGCAAGGACGGGATCACGACGTCGAAGGAATCCGCCGCGTTGCCACCGTGCGCCGTGGGATTCGTCAGTGGATCGATCAGCTTCAACTGCTCCACGATCGAGCCAGGCCAGCCGTGTGTGATGACGACCGGCAACGCGTTCTTGTTGCGCGAACGCACGTGGATGAAATGGATGTCGACGCCATCGATCTTCGTCACGAACTGCGGATACTGGTTGAGGCGTGCTTCGAACTTGCGCCAGTCATAGTCCGTGGACCAGTACTGCGCGAGCTTCTGCATCGTCTGCAATTGCACGCCCTGCGTGCCGTCCTTCACGAGTTCGCGGCTGGGCCACTTCGTGGCGGCGATGCGCTGGCGGAGGTCGGCCAGTTCCTTGTCCGACGCGTGATAGGCGAAAGGACGAATCGACGTGTCCTCGCCACGCAGGCGCTCGGTGGCCGTGGTGCCAGTCTTGTCGACAGGTGCCGGGGTAGCTTGCGCCATCGCTGACAGCGACGCGAGGGAAAGCATCAGTGCGCACGCGGCCGCGCTGAACGCGGTGCGCTGTGCGGAGCGATCAAGACCGGGCCTGGAGATGGGATGTGCCATGTTCGGAGTCCTTTTTTGCGTGGAGCCTGGCGATGCGCCGACTCGGTAGCGGGACGATAGTGAGCGCATGTGTCCAACATGTTCCGCGTGCAGGGGGTGTTTGTATCGCTCTGTAGTGATGGGCCCGAACACCGCGAGAAGCCGCCGCAGAACCGCTTGTTCCGCCGTGTATCAATTGAAGTTCCGGCACACCTGTTTATCGCCGTGCCGACCGCTCCTATATTTCGTGCGTACTGATTGGTCGATGACTGATTGGCCGACAACGATGGAGAACGCAGCGATGAACACGACGACAAGACGACTTGGCCTTTCGATTGGCCTGATTGCAGCGATGCTCGGTGCTGGCACCGCGAGCGCTGCGGGACTCTCTCCGAAGGCCAATGGATCGATCCTGCAGGAGGACATCAAGTGGTCGAGTTTCCCGGCTTTCCCCAAGCGCGCGCAGCTTGCGGTGCTCGTGGGTGATCCGGCGGTTTCGGGACCATACGTGGTGCGTGTGAGTGTGCCGGGTGGCGTGAAGCTGCTCCCGCACGTGCACCCCGAGGATCGGATCTATACCGTGATCTCCGGTGTGTTCTACATCGGCATTGGCGATGAATTCGATCCGCAGCGGCTGGTGGCCTATCCGCCGGGCAGCGTGGTCGTATTGCCGGGCGGCACCCCCCATTTTCACTGGGCACGGTCGGGCGCTTACGTCACGCAGGTCAGCGGTAACGGACCGCTCGGCATCGAATACGTGCATGCCGACGACGATCCGCGCAGCAAGTGAACGTCGACCAGTGAGCTTCAGTCGGCGAACTTCTCGACGAGGAAATCCACCAGTGCCCGCACGCGGCTCGACATGTGTCGCGCGTGGGGATACAGCAGCATGAAGGGCCGTGACGTGCCGCCGTGCTGTTGCAGGATTTCCACGAGCGCGCCGCTGCGCAGGTCTTCCTCCAGGACAAAGCGATACGTCTGGAACAGCCCTGCACCAGCCCGCGCGAGCGTGGCGCCGCCCAGTACATCTTCGGAGGCGGCGTAGGCGCCTGTGGTCACGATGTCCACGTCTTCGCCGTCCTGCCGGAACGTCCACGGAATGCGCCGGCCGCTGCTGGGCCGCTCGAACTGGATGCATTCGTGCGCCTGCAGATCATCCAGGGATTGCGGCGTGCCGTAGCGCTTCAGATAACCTGGCGTGGCCACCAGAACCAGTTCCGCATCTTCCAGCTTGCGCGCGATCAGCGCGGAATCGTCGGGCGCGCGGCCTCGTACGGCCAGGTCATAGGTGTCATCGGCAAAGTCCACGTTCCGGTTGCTGATGTGGACGTCGATTTCCACTTCGGGATAGCGCTCGCGGAATGCGGGAAGAACGGGCAGCACGCGATAGTGGGCATAAGGCGTGGGCAAGCTGATCCGCAGGCGCCCGGCTGGGGTTGCATGCTGGCCACTGATCTGGCGCTCGGCCTCTACCAGTTGCGCAAGGGCTGTCCGGCTTTGCTCGAAATACGCGCGGCCTTCTTCGGTCAGGCGGATCTGGCGCGTGGTACGCACGAACAGGCGCACGTTGAGCCGTTCCTCCAGGCGAGACACGCTGCGGCTCACCGCGGCAGGCGTCACGCCGGCGGCCACGGCTGCTGCGGTAAAGCTGCTGAGTTCTGCAGCCAGGCAGAACAGTTCGATGCTGCCAAGCTGCAGGTCGTCGAATTGGCGCTTCATGGTTTATTGACACCGTGTAATGACTGTTGTTGGCGGTGCGTCCTTCAATGTCCGGCACGAGGTCGCCAGAATTCGGAGGTCGAATTCCGGACATTGTAGTTAAACGCGTCACCGAACGCCTATGGCGCCGATGACCGTCTCCCACATGAGGTGAATGATGGAACTGATCTATATCGGCGATCCGATGTGCTCCTGGTGCTATGGATTTGGCAAGGAACTGACCACGCTGCAGCAGCGGCACCCCGAACTCCCGATGCGCATCGTCGTGGGCGGCATCCGTGCCGGCGCCACTGATGTTCTCGATGATGCGGGCAAGCGCTTCCGGCTGCAGCACTGGACGCGCGTGGAACAGGCCAGCGGCCTGCCGTTCAATCGCGATGCCTTGATGGCGCGCGAAGGCTTTGTCTACGACACCGAGCCCATCTGTCGGGCGGTGGTGACGGCGCGCAGGCTCGCGCCCGATGCGGACTTGCTCGCGGTGTTCCGCGCGCTCCAGCATGCGTTCTATGTGGATGGGCTGGATACCACGAATGGCCGCGTCCTGGCTGACGTGGCGACGAAAGCCCTGGTGCAACAGTCGCACAAGATCGATGCCGTGGCATTTCTCGACGAATGGAAGACGCAGGCTGCCATCGAGGAAACCGCCGTCGATTTCCGCACCGCACGGCTCTGGGGTGTGGGCAGCTTCCCGACGCTGGCGCTCCGGGACGGCAAGAAGCTCTACCAGGTGGTGACTGGATATGCGTCGGCGGATGCCGTGGACGTGGCGCTGCAGAATGCGCTCAAGCTCGTGCGCACTGCCGCCTGAAGCGAGACGCCGATAGAAAGCACAATACCCGCGCGCCTGAGCGCACAGGTATTGCAATGCCAACTGCGGTGATCTGCGTGAAGGTTACTTGCTGGACTTGGCACCGTCCGTGTACGGGTTGTACTTGTCGGACTTCGCGCCATCGGTGTACGGATCGGGCTTGCCGATCTTCGCGCCGTCGGTGTACGGGTCGGGCTTGCCCCTGGCACCGTCCGTGTACGGGTCAGCCTTTGCGGTCGGTGCAAGGTCGGTGCGCGTGGTGGACTTGGCACCGTCGGTGTACGGATCGAACTTGCCTGCCTTGGCACCGTCGGTATAGGGATCGGCCTTGCCGGAGCGGGCGCCCTGGCTGTAAGGATCGTACTGCTTGGTCTGCGCCTGGGCCAAGGGGGCCAGTGCCACGGCCGCCGCTGCAACAATCAGGCTGGATAGGATGGTCTTGCTCATGAAAGCCTCGCCAGATGGGGCGCGATTCAGGAAGCCGCCCGACTGCGCCCACATTGCTTTGTCGGGCGAGCGGCTTGAGGCAAGCCTTGACGGCTGTCTTTGCAGTATCCATTAAGGATAGTCCCTGTCGCGCCCGCCCGCTGGCTCAATGCGGCCGCTCTTTGCGTGACCTGGGCGTCTCGCGAACGTTTGCAGCCGCCACGTCTTCGACACCGTTTTCCGGCGTCTCGGTTCCCACGGACAGCGCCGGCAGGTTGAGCAAGTGACCCCAGGCATCCACCCAGGCCCGTTGCGTGGCCGCGCCAAGTTCCATCATCGATGTGGCGTAGTGCAGCGGAATCGACAGGAACGGAATCTGGTTGGTCAATTGCCGGGCATAAAGGTCTTCGGGGTCTTGCGGCACAAAGAGCGACGCCCAGTCGAACTGTGCCTCCTCGGTCATGGACTTCGCAAAGTCGGTATTGAGCCCCACGAACTTGAACCAGCTGTTCATGACCGTGTTGTCGAACGGCACGAAGGGGTTGAACGGCGTGAGGGATGCGGCCAACGGTGCCGTGAACTGAGGCACTTGCGGAAACTGCGCAAACTGAGGGAACGCGAACGGGGCCATCGGCCAGCCAGGGAAGGCCGGGAAAGATTGCGTGGAATTGCTTGGCATGCGAGAAGCTCCGGTGAACCTACCAGTGAGTGAAAGGCTGCAAGCTTGGGGGCGTACGCGCGTCGAAAAATGCTTCACCGGGCGCATGGAAGAACTTCCATCAGGCGGCGTGGGAAGCACGCTGGCCCGGAGGCGGAGAACGACCTCCACATCGTCATCCATGATGGACCACGGGTCAACCTGAAGATTACCCGGTCAGCTTTTCGCGAATCACGATGCGCACTGCGTGGCAGCATCGGAAGGCACAATATCGGCCATCGGTGATGGGGAAGACATATGGAACTGCGGCAACTGCGCTATTTCGTGCACGTGGTGGAACTGGGCAGCATGGGGCAGGCGGCGCAGCGGCTGGGCGTGGTCACATCCGCGCTGAGCCAGCAGATCAGCCGGCTGGAAAGTGAGTTGTCCACGCGGCTGCTGCAGCGGACTTCCACGGGCGTAGTGCCCACCGATGCTGGCCTGGCCTTCTGGCGCCAGGCGCAACTGGCGCTGCGCCATGCCGACGATGCGGCGCAGGCAGCGCGTACCGCGCGGTTGTCGGGTCATGTCAGCGTGGGCATGGCGCCCACCACGCTGGCAGTGCTTGGGCCCTCGTTCATGGTGGCGATGCGCGAGCGCTATCCCGATATCCGGCTGCATCTCGTCGAGAGTCTCTCCGGCGGATTGGCATCGATGATCGGCGCGCGGCAGCTCGACCTGGCGGTGTTGTTCAGGCTCGAACCCGGCCAGCGCTGGAGCGCGGTGCCGTTGCTCGACGAACGCCTGTTTGTCATCGCGCGTCCGGACCAGCCCGGGTTGCCGGCGGCGCTGACAATGCGGCTCGATGCCATCGGCAATCTCCCTCTGATTCTGCCCAGCCGTGGACACGGCCTGCGCGCGGTGCTCGACGCCGCGTCGGCAGGCAACGCCGAGCCGCTCAATGTGGTTGCCGAGATCGATGGCCTGGCGGTGCTGATGGATGCCGTGCGCGCAGGACTGGGCGCCACGATACAGCCGGGTGCGGCTGTGGCGCGCCACATCGGCGATCCGCTTTCGATGATCGAAATCGAGGATGTGGGCGTGAGCCGCACGAACCTGCTGGTGAGTCCGTCCGACGACGAGCTGTCGCCAGCGGGCCTCGCGGCGCGCGGCGTGCTGGGGCAGGTGGCGCGCGAACTGGTGACCGCAGGGCGCTGGCCGGGCGCTAGTCTTCACGAAAACTGAAGACCGTCCGCCAGGAGGGTACTGGTTCACATGGCGCGGGTTTCGTAGAGTCCGGGAATTCTTATTCCAATGATCCCCAGGAGACTCGCATGACCCCATGCCAATCGAGGCGCCGCGCGCTGACAGCGCTCATGGCGCTGGCCGGTGCTTCCTTTTCCTTTTCTGTCCCGGCACTGGCTGCCGATGCCTGGCCGTCCAAGCCGATCACGCTCGTCGTGCCGTTCGCCTCGGGCGGCACCACGGACATCATCGGCCGCGCGGTAGGACAGCGGCTGGGTGAAGCGCTGGGCCAGCCCGTAGTGGTGGACAACCGTCCGGGCGCCGGTGGCACCATCGGCGGTGCACTTGTCGCGCGGGCCGCGCCGGATGGCTATACGTTCCTGCTGGCCACCGTGGCGCACACCATGGCACCGGGCATTTACAAGACGCTGCCGTACGATTTTCAGAAAGATCTCGAACCTATCGGCATGGTGGCGCTGACGCCCAACGTGCTGCTCGTGAATCCGTCGATTCCTGCGAAGACGGTGCCTGAGTTGATCGCCTACATCAAGGCCCATCCCGGTCAGGTCAACTATGGTTCGGCCGGCATCGGCAGCACCGAGCATTTGTCGGGTGAACTGTTCCGCGCGGCCACCGGCACCGATATCGCGCATGTACCGTACAAGGGCGGCGCGCCGATGATGACCGACCTGATCGCCGGCCAGATCCAGATGGCCATCGAGACCAGCCCATCGGCCAATCCGCACGTGAAAAGCGGCAAGGTCAAGGCACTGGCCGTGACCACGGCCAAACGATCTGCGGCCTATCCGGGCGTGCCGACCGTAGCCGAGAACGGTGTGCCAGGCTACGAGGTCACCACGTGGTACGCACTGATGGCACCGCGTAACACGCCCGAGGCGGTGCGCCAGCGCATGAGCGCGGAACTGGGCAAGGTGCTGAAGCAGGCCGATGTGCAGAAACGGTTCGACGAGCAGGGTGTGACCGCTGGCGACATGACACCGCCGCAGCTCGCCGGCTTTATCAAGACCGAAACGACGAAGTGGACCAAGGTGGCCAAGGACTCGGGCGCCAAGGCCGAGTAACGTCGCCTATCGCCGCGCGGCTGATCGCGCGAACTACAGGGCGCGGCGAATCTCCGCGAGTCCGAACGCGGCTAGTGCCAGCCCGGCCACGCGGTCGATCCACTGGCGCAGCCGCGTGCCCAGCGCATGGCGCGCGCCGGTAACCATCGCCACCAACACGCACCACCACGCCACCGATCCGCAGAACACGCCGAGCACGGTCGTCATCGCAATCGAGGTGGAGAACGGCCCGCGCGGCGCCAGCGTGGCGAACAGCGCCGCGAACATGATGATGGTCTGGGGATTCGTCAACGTCAGCAGGCAGGCGCTGGCAAACGCGCGCAGGCCGGTGCCATTGCCACGTAGCGACGCCACCTGATCGGTCGGCGTCTGGAAGAACGTGCGCAGGCCCAGGTAGAGCAGGAACAACCCGGCCGCCAGATGCAGCGGCTTGTCGTAGGCCAGCATGAACTGCGACACGCCCACCAATCCCAGCGCCGCCACCAACCCGTACACCGCATCCCCGCAGGCAATGCCCAGCCCAATCGACAGCCCGGCGCGTGGGCCGTCAGTCAGTGTGCGGCGGATGCAAAGCATGCCCATCGGACCAACGGGCGCGGCAACGGCCAGGCCAACGCCGGCAGCGGTCAGGAAGAGGGCGGGCAGGGACATGGTGGGGTCTCCGGATTTGTTTTGTTTGACAGGAGATTCTAGTGCTGCGGGACGATTCGATATTGCCATGTCGTACTCAAGCCGCCAACGGCGCCGTCCGAGCCAGCAGTTGCGCCAGTTCCACAGCAGGCACCGGCCGTCCGAACAGCCAGCCCTGTCCGTAGTCCACGCCTTGCTCGCGCAGGAAGTCGGCCTGGGCGCTGTCTTCGATGCCTTCGGCCACGATCTGGAGTCCCAGTGACTGTGCCATGGCGATGATGTGCGGTGCCACGGCGCTGGAAGCGGCTTCCTGTCCGATGGTGTCGACGAACGACTTGTCGATCTTCAGTGCATCGACCTTGAAGCTCTGCAGGTAGGACAGGCTGGAGTAGCCCGTGCCGAAATCGTCGATATAGACCGGGTGGCCGGCATCGCGGAATGCCTGGATGGTGTCGCGCGCCACGTCGGGTTCGAGGAATCCGCGTTCCGTGGCTTCGATACGGATCTGGTCCGGTGCGATGCCGGTACCACGCAAGCGGTTGGCGAGCACGCCCAGGAAGCGGCGGCTCTTGAGGTCTTCCACGCCGACATTGATCGACACATAGAACGACGGGTGTCGGCGCAGCAATGTGCCGAGTTCGGCCAGCACGATATCGAGCACCTGATCGGTGATCTGCTGGATCAAGCCGGCGTTCTCCGCCATCGGGATAAACAGGTTGGGACGCACGAGCCGGCCCTGTCGGCGCCATCGCACGAGTGCCTCCACGCCAACGCAATGATTGGTTGCCAGCGATACGATGGGCTGATAGTGGACGGCCATTTCGTGCCGCCGCACGGCGCCGCGCAGTTCGCCTTCCAGGCTGAAGCGGCGCGTGGCACGGCGCCATACCAGGATGCCGAGCGGCACGCCCGCAGCCAATCCCACCAGCAGTCCGCCGGCGAGCAGCGCCTTCCAGTTGGCGAGCAGCGCGGCGCGCGGCACCAGCACCACCACGGCCAGCGGCATGGTGCGCGAGCGGCGCAGTACCAGCGAGGCGTCGTCATCGCGCTGGGTTTCGCCACCCGACCCATAGGCGTGGTCTGCATAGGCGCGCTGCAATCGGGCCAGGCTCGCGCCCTGGGAAACGGCGAAGATGCGGCCGGCATCGGTATTCACCACGGCCAGCATGCGTGCCTCGCGATCCACTACATCGACAAAATTCTGCGGATCGATGGCCACGTAGTTGCCGTTGCGTCCGATCAGCAGCGTGCGGCGGGGCGCGGCGAACGGGTTGGGCTGGTCGAACCAGAAATCGAGGTTGTCACGCGTGCGCCAGTCGGGCGGGGGAAGGGACAACTGATCGGCCTGGATCGGCCCCAGCAGTGCGGAACACAGGCGCTTGCCGCCGCGATAGATGCCGGCGTCCTGAATATGGCGATAGGTATAGGTGATGCGCCGCATCTCGACGAGCTGCGCCGGCGAGCACGGTTCGTCCCGCAGGGATTCGAGATCGAGCAGTGCATTCTGCGCCTGGGTCATGACCGCTTCGGCACGGCCGACCGCGGCGTCGGCAAAGACGCTTAACTGCTCGGATTCGCGGCGATTGGCTTCCAGTTGAGCCATGAATACGCCGATCCCCACCGGGAATAGTGTGGCGAGCATGGCAAGCACGATCGTCACCACCAGGAACCAGCTGCGCTGCATCAGGAGCCCTCAGGAGACTGCGCCGCACGCGGCGCCCATGACGATCATGGCGCCGTCCTAACCCGATGTGTTGAGGCCAGTCAGGCTGGCTCTACCTGTACGCTCCGTGGAGCATAGCTAACAAATGCTGATCATGTCTGCGATTTGTCGCATTTTCTGGTATTTCCGGACGACACGCCTCCAGCAATGCGCGCAAGCATCGCCCACAGGGTAAGTCGATTGTTTTACGCCCGATATCGCCTCGGCGAAGAGTTCGGTGGGGTGGCGAACGGAGGGGATCGAACGAAGCGTATCGGAAAACCCGCGCCGGTCGATATGCGCTCCCCTCTCCCGCCTTGCGGGAGAGGGGAGCAAACACAGGCGGGAGATGGAAGAAGAATCGGGGGAAATCCAGAGGAAGCGTATCTACAGCTTCACCCCCGGCACAATCGCCGCCACCCGCGCTTCACCCTCCAGCGCAACCAGCTTGCCATGATCGGGCGGTGGCCCCGGAGGCGGGCCGCCCATCATCGCGCCCGGCCCCGGAAACCGCTCCGCCTTCGACGTCGCCGAAGGGTCCACCACCAGCGTCAGCGTGGCGATATAGCGTCCGTTGGCTTCGCGCACCGCGCCCAGGGTGGTGTCTCCCGCCTGCAGGGCGATGCCGTCGTTGCTGTTCAGCGTCTGCCGCACGCGCTTGCGGCGATAGGCGGATAGCTGCGTGTACAAGTACTCGCTGAGTGCGTCCGGCAGGAAGCACTGCGTGGTCAGCATGGCCCGGCTGCCATCGAGCACCTTCATGTGGAGATGCGTGGCCCGGCCTTCATACCAGCCTGGATAGATCGTGTGGAAGACGGCGGTGCCGGTTGCATCCACGGGTTGGCTGCCGCGCAGGAAGGTCTGGCCTTTGGTCGATACCCGCTGGTCGTGATCGTCGGTCTGGCCGGCGTAGCCCGAGTACACGCCAGCCGCGTTGCAATGCCACAGGTCCACGCGCTTGCCGGCAAGCGGGCGGCCGGCTGCATCGACCACGGCAAAGCGGATCTCGAGCGGTACGCCGGGCTGGCCTTCGGTGATGTCCTGTCGCACCTTGCCGGCATCGAAGTAGTACGGGCCTTCCGTGGTCTGGGCCGTCAGCGGCAGCGGCAAAGCGGAAGCGGAAGGGGAGGGTTCAGCGGGAGCTTGCGCCGGCGCCGTGCGGGACAGCGTGGCGAGGGCGGCGCCCCCGAGTCCCATGGCCAGCAGGTGCCGGCGACGTGACACGGAGGGCGGCCGCGCAGGGTTTGCGGGCATCGCGCGTTCCGGTGAGGAAAGGGGATGCCCAGTGTAGCGCTGGTGGCCGTACGCAGTGTTTCGGCACTGTGTCGGGCCGGCTACGCTTTGTCAGCCTCAGACTGCGGATTTCAGCACGGCACCCGTGGCGAAGAAGCTCTGCAGATTGTCGAAGACCAGTCCTGCCATGGCAGCGCGCGTTTCGTGCGTGCCGCTGGCAACGTGCGGCAGCAGCACGACGTTGTCGAGACCGAACAGTGCTTCGGGCACGCGCGGCTCGTCCTCGAACACGTCGAGTCCGGCGCCTGCAATACGCTTGTTCGTCAGGGCATCGATCAGCGTCGCTTCATCCACCACCGTGCCGCGCGCGATGTTGATCAGGTAGCCTTGTGGACCCAGTGCCTCCAGCACGCCGGCCGACACCATATGACGCGTTTCCGGCCCGCCCGATGCGGCGATGACAAGGAAGTCGGCCCACTTCGCCAGCGCTTCCAGCGAGGGTTCGAAACCATACGGCACCCCTTCCTGCGCCTTGCGGCCGAAGTACCGCACGTCCATATCGAAGCCGTGCGACCGCTTGGCGATAACCCGGCCGATACGGCCCATGCCGACGATGCCAAGCCGCTTGCCGCTGACGCGTGTGGTCAGCGGATACGCACCCTTGAGCCAGTCGCCGCGACGCACGAAGCGATCCGCGGCGCTGACCTGGCGCGCGGCGTCCATCAGCAGCGCAAAGGCGGTATCGGCCACGCAGTCGTTGAGCACGTCGGGCGTGTAGCCCACGGCGATGCCGCGTGCGCGGGCAGTGTCGAGGTCGAGCTTGTCCAGGCCCACGCCGAAGCTGGAGATCACGCGCAGGTTGGGCAGGGCGCCCAGCATCTTTGCGTCCACGCCGATAGCGGCGCGCGTAGTCATCGCCACGAACTCGCCGCCGTGTTGTGCGAGGTAGGCGGCTGGGTCGCTTTCGGCCCAGAACGGATGCACATCGAATTGCTCGGCCAGGCGGGCTTCGGTCTGTTCGGGGAGCCGGCCGTGCTGCAGGAGGCGTGGTTTCATGCGAGAAGAGTCCTATCTTGTTCCGGGAGGGCGGGCGCGTGTCAGTCCGCGCTCAGGTGATTATCCGCGATGATCCTTGCGTAGCGCTTGCGGTCGTTGGCGATGGTCTGCGCAAATTCCTGCGGCGTGCTGCCCACCGGAATGGCGCCCTGATCCACCAGTTGCTTTTTCACTTCGGGTATCGCCACCACTTTCTTCACATCGGTGGCGATCTTGTCGACGATGTCCTTCGGGGTGCCGGCCGGCGCGAGCAGTCCGACCCACGATCCCGACTCGGCGTTCTGGATGCCGGCTTCGGCCAGCGTGGGCACGTCAGGCATCGATGGCGAGCGCACCGTGCCCGTCACGGCCAGCGCGCGCAGCTTGCCGGACTTCACATGACCCGTGGTTTCGAGGATCGAGGCGAACAGCATGTCGACGTTGCCGGCCATCAGGTCCGTCATCGCCGCGCCGCCGCCCTTGTATGGGACGTGCAGCATGTCGGTGCCGGTGGCGGCCTTGAAGATCTCGCCCGAGAGGTGCGGCGATCCACCCGTGCCCGAACTCGCGAACGTGAGCTTGCCCGGCTTGGCCTTGGCCAGCGCCACGAGTTCCTTCGGCGTCTTGGCGGGCAGGCCCGGCGTCACTACCAGCGCAAACGGCAACTCGGCCATCATCGTGACGGGCACGAAGCTGTCCGGCTTGTAGTTGAGCTTCTTGTAGAGGAACGGGTTGATCGATTGCGTTCCCACGTTGCCGGCCACCAGCGTGTAGCCATCCGGCTTG
The DNA here is from genome assembly GCF_009793345.1 of Cupriavidus sp. SW-Y-13. Lineage (NCBI taxonomy): Bacteria > Pseudomonadati > Pseudomonadota > Betaproteobacteria > Burkholderiales > Burkholderiaceae > Cupriavidus > Cupriavidus sp. SW-Y-13. Next base: position 1,782,931 of record NZ_WHLX01000002.1, on the reverse strand, counting down.
GCGCGTGCGGTCAACTCAAGTCCCACGTTGCCGGCGGCACCGGGACGGTTGTCCACGACCACCGGCTGGCCCCACAACTGCGACAACCGCTGCGCCACGAGACGTGTGCCGATATCGGTGCCGCCACCGGGCGTGAACGGAACGATGATGGTGACGGGCTTGGTCGGCCATTCGCCCTGGGCGTGAGCGGTCAGGGTGAAGGCGGCGACGGCAATGGCGGCGAGGGCGCGGGGGGTATGGGTCATGGTGTCTCCTGCTGATGTGTGCACTGCTTTTTTGGGTGGCTCCCCTCTCCCGCGTTGCGGGAGAGGGGTTGGGGGAGAGGGCATCGAGGTTCTGCTTGCCGAAACGTCGCAATTTGCACTGCCGGCCCTCTCCCCCGCCCCTCTCCCACTGCGCGGGAGAGGGGAGAAAACAACGAGGGTTTGAAAACTCACCGCCCCTTACTCTTCCTCCACCCTGCAAAATCCTCCCTCGCCTTCTCCGTCGTCGGCGGATACAGCCCGATGATCGAGCGGCCCTTCTGGACTTCCTCGGTCACGAAATCCTCGAAGGCCGTCATCTCCACGGCCTCGGCGGCGATTTCCTCGGCCATGTGGCGCGGGATCACGACGATGCCTTCGGCGTCGCCCACGACCACATCGCCGGGGAACACGGCCACATCACCGCAGCCAATCGGTACGTTGAACTCCAGCGCCTGATGCAGCGTGAGATTGGTGGGTGCCGAAGGCCGATGGTGATACGCGGGCATCGCCATCTGCGCGATTTCCGGAGAGTCGCGGAAGCCGCCATCGGTGACGATGCCCGCGCCGCCGCGCTGCATGAGCCGCGTGACGAGGATCGATCCGGCGGAGGCTGCGCGTGCATCCTTGCGGCTGTCGATCACCAGCACCGCGCCGCTCGGACATTGCTCGATGGCTTGCCGTTGCGGATGGTTCGGGTCCTGGAACACCGTGATCGGGTTCAGGTCCTCGCGTGCGGGGATGTAGCGCAGCGTGAAAGCCGGGCCGACCATCGTGCCGGGGTTCGATTGCAGCGGACGCACGTCCTGGATGAACTGGTTGCGCAGGCCGCGCTTGAACAGTGCAGTACAGAGCGTGGCGGTGCTGACGGTCTTCAATGCATCGCGCAAGGCAGTGCTGAGTTCGGTCATGGTGGGGCCTCGGGTTCAGTAGATGCTCGGCTCGCCCACGGCGTCGCCAAAATCGGTTTGCAGGAAATCGAAATCGCAGCCGTCGTTGGCCTGGCGCACATGTTTCGAGAACATGTAGCCGTATCCGCGCGCATAGCGCGGAGGCAGCGGCAGCCATGCGGCGCGGCGCGCGGCCAGTTCCTCGTCGGAGACTTCCAGATGGATGCAGCGCTGGTCGATATCGACTGAAATCAGGTCACCCGTGCGCACCAGCGCGAACGGGCCGCCGACGTACGCTTCGGGTGCCACGTGCAGGATGCAGGCGCCATAGCTGGTGCCGCTCATGCGCGCATCGGACATGCGCAACATGTCGCGCACGCCCTGTTTCACGAGTTTCTTCGGGATCGGCAACATGCCCCATTCCGGCATGCCGGGGCCGCCCTGCGGACCGGCGTTGCGCAGGATCAGGATGTGGTCGGCGGTGACGTCGAGATCTTCGTTTTCGACGGCGGCCTTCATCGACGGATAGTCGTCGAAGACGAGTGCCGGACCCGTATGTTTGAAGAAGCGCTTCTCGCAGGCGCTGGGCTTGATCACGCAGCCATCGGGCGCGATGTTGCCGCGCAGGACGGCCAGCGCGCCTTCCTGATAAAGCGCGTTCTCGCAAGTGCGGATCACGTCGTCGTTGTGGACCTCGGCCCCGGCGATGTTTTCGCCCAGCGTGCGGCCCGTGACCGTGGGCGCATCGAGATCGAGCTTGTCGCGGATGCGCGTCATCAGCGCGGGCAGGCCGCCTGCGTAGAAGAAATCTTCCATCAGGTACTTGTCGCCGCTGGGCCGGATGTTGGCGATCACAGGCACATGGCGGCTCGCACGATCGAAGTCGTCCAGGCCGATGTCGTGGCCTGCACGACGCGCCATGGCAATGACGTGGATGATGGCGTTGGTGGAGCAGCCCATCGCCATGGCGACGGCAATCGCGTTCAGGAACGATGCGCGGGTCTGGATGCGCGCGGGCGTGAGGTCTTCCCACACCATGCCGACGACGCGGCGGCCAGCCTCGGAACACATGCGGATATGGTTGGCATCGGCAGCGGGAATCGACGACGCGCCGGGCAGCGTCATGCCGATGGTTTCGGCAATCGCGGTCATCGTGCTGGCCGTGCCCATCGTCATGCAAGTGCCGTGGCTGCGGGCGATGCCACCTTCGATGCCGATCCACTCGGTCTTGCTGATATTGCCGGCGCGGCGCTCGTCCCAGAACTTCCACGCGTCGGAGCCGGAGCCCAGTACCTGGCCCTTGTAGTTGCCACGCAGCATCGGGCCGGCGGGCACGTAGATGGCTGGCACGCCGGCACTGGTGGCGCCCATCAGCAGGCCCGGCGTGGTCTTGTCGCAGCCCCCCATCAGCACGGCGCCGTCGATGGGGTGCGAGCGGATCAGCTCCTCGGTCTCGATGGCGAGCAGGTTCCGATAGAGCATCGTGGTCGGCTTGACCGAGCTTTCGGACAAAGAAATGGCCGGTAGCTCCACGGGGAACCCACCGGCCTGCAGGATGCCGCGCTTCACATCTTCAACACGCTGCCTGAAGTGCGAATGGCACGGGTTGATGTCGGACCACGTGTTGATGATGGCGATGAGCGGCTTGCCCATCCATTCATCGGGCGCGTAGCCCATCTGCATGATCCGGGAGCGATGCCCGGACGAACGGAGGTCGTCCGGGGCGAACCAGCGCGCGCTGCGCAACTGATCCGGCGTTTTCTTCTGTGCCGTCATGGTTGTCTCTTCCACCGTGAAATCTTCATCGCGGTCGTCCGCAACCCCGAGGTTGTACGACGACTACTGTTTTTGGGAATTAAAGCACTAATGTATTAGTACGTCAACGCAGCAATTGCCCGAAGCGTTTCGGCTAGAATCGCGCCCAATATTCCAGTTCAGATCCGATGGCTGCCACGCTACCCAACCCGTCCCAGTTCCAGTTCGACCGCACGCGCCAGGCCGCGCCGCAGGTGTTCGAACATATGCGCGAGCAGATACTTTCGTTGGTGCTGCCGCCCGGCACGGTGCTGTCGCGCCCGGAACTGGCGCTGCAATACGGCATCAGCCAGACACCGGTGCGCGATGCGCTGATGCGGCTGGCCGAAGAAGGGCTGGTCGATGTCTTTCCGCAGCACGCCACGCGTGTGAGCCGCATCGACGTGGCGCTGGCGCGGCAGGCGCACTTCCTGCGCCGCTCTATCGAGCTGGAGATCACCCGGACGCTGGCCGCTACCGCCGACCCGGCGCTGGTGGAACGGCTGCGCGCCACGGTGACACGCCAGCAGCACATGCTGGAGATGGACGATCTGGCCGAATTCACGGCCAACGATCAATACTTCCATCGCCAGATGTACGAGGCCGCGGCCGTGCCCGATTTGTTTGCGCTGGTACGCCGCCAGAGCGGCCACCTGGACCGACTCCGCCGCCTGCACCTGCCGATTCCGGGCAAGGCTCATGCGGTGCTGCGCGACCATACGGCGATCGTCGATGCGATTGCCGCTGGCGATCCGGTGCGGGCCGAGGAAGCACTGCGCAAGCATCTCTCCGGTACGCTGGCCAATGTCGATGAAATCCGCGCGCGCTATCGCGACTATTTGAGTTGATCGGCGACGCGAATTCGTAAGACCGTTTGATTTTGGCAACGACTCGGCGCCCATCTACCCATTGCATGGGTAATGATGGTGATGTCGATCAAATCGATTGCGGAGAATTTGGCAATCACCGACTGGGATTGATAGATTGCAGGGTGTTTACTTCCCGGTAGCCTGCGATGTCCGCGAGAGTCACGATTACTACCAGCGATCAGCTGGGGCTGGTGCTCCAGGGCGCGCGCAAGGTCGCGGGCCTGACCCAGGCCGAAGCCGCCACGCGGCTTGCCATCAGCCAGAGCCGCGTTTCCCATATGGAACTGAATCCCGAGACCATCAGCGTTGCCCAGTTGCTGGCGCTGCTCGGGGCCTACCAGCTCGATCTCGTCATCGAGCCGCGCCAGGTGCGCGACGCCGTGCTGGAGAAGCTCGACTGGTAGCCCAGCCTGTTCAAGGCAGATAGCCCAGCAGTTTCCACCACAGATAGTCCAGCGGCAGCAGCACCACCAGCGTGACCCCCGCCATCGCCAGGCACAGCCGCGTGCCGTGACGCAATCCCACGCCGCCCAACTGCATCGCAATCACGATCGGCGGCGACTGGTACGGGAAGAACACGGTGGAGAACACCGGCACCTGCAGCATCAGTACCGATTCCAGCGACAACCCTGTAGCCGATGCCAGATCGCGTGCCAGCGGGGTCAGCACGGCAGGTAGCGCGGGCAGCGTGGAGAGCATTCCCAGCAAGGCACCCATCGCACTGATCGTGCCGACATTCGCCGCAGTCTGGCCGGGCGTCAGCGGGAGCACATGCAGCAGGCCCGCACTGATGGCGCTGCCCAGCCCAGTCGATTCCACCACCGCGCCCAATCCCAGAAAACCTGCCACATAGATCAGCGGCACCAGTTGCACGCCATCCGCCAACGCCTTCGGCGGCACCAGTCCCACACCGGGCAGCAGGCAGATGATGCACGCGGCCAGAGAGATCCATGCTGGCGAGATGCCGTGCCACGCATCGGTGGCGAACCCGGCCACGGCCAGCGCCAGGATGACGGCCAGCACGCGCTCCTGCGGGCCCATCACGGTACGCACCGTGGCGGGCTGCGGCTTCATGGGGCCGTTCTCGGGGAACAGCTTGCAGATCATCCAGATCAGCACGAATGTCTTCAGCACGCCCAGTACCGGGAAATGCAGCAGCAGGTAGCTGCCGTAGCTGAGGTTGATGTGATACAGCGAATTCGCGGCGCCCAGCAGCACACTATTCGGAATATTCGCAGGCAGGATCGCGGTGGGCGGCATGTAGCTGGCCAGCGCCACGGTCATGACCATGCCGATGCGGCCGTTCGACCCCGGCGCGAAGCCAAGCCTGTCTGACAGCGCCAGCACGATCGGCATCAGCAGCAGCACGCGTCCCGTGGTGGACGGCATCAGGAACGCCAGCCCCACTGCGCTGATCGCCACCGTGGTGATGACCTGCGGATAAGTGCCCACGCGCTTGTGGAAGATGATGTCGGCCAGCCGCAGCGCCAGCCCCGTATTGCGCAGCGCCACCCCGGTCACGGCGCCGCCGAACATCAGCCACCATGCCGTGGAGGTGAATCCGGAAAAGACCACCGTCGGCGGCGCGATGTGGAACACCACTGCGCTGAGAAAGAACAGCAGCGTCGCCGTGGGTTCGGGCAGTACGCCCACCGCCCAGCAGCAGACCGTGGAGAGCACCAGCGCGCCGGCCCAGATCAGCGGGGGCGGCGCATGTACGGCGCTGCCCGCCAGCCAGACCAGACCGATACAGGCGCCAATGAGCAGGGCAGCGCGGATCGAATCGCGGGGATTGCCGGCGAGCGGCGCGGGCTTTGGTGGCTTCGGGGGCGGCGGAGAAGGCGGCATGTCGGGACGTGCGTCGGCGCGTCCTGGAGTGGCTGACATCGGGTGTTGTCTCGGGTGTCCCGGCCGCATGGGACCGGTGTTTTTATGAGCGGAAAGACTGAGCCGCTGATCTGGCCGCTATCGTAGGGTTGTATTACGTTGCAGGCAACTGCGATGGTGACGGGCGTTACCGTGCCTGGCGCGTCTTAACGCGTCTTGCGGAACGTCAGGTTGATGCGTTCGCCATGAGTGAGTGGGTGATCACCTGCGGCCAGCGGCGCAATGCCATGGAAGACGAGCCGCGACGGACCGCCCCAGACCACCACATCGCCATGCGCCAGCCGTACCCGCGCAGGCCGGTCCGCGCGACGCAAGCCACCCCAGAGAAAGATCGCCGGCAGGCCCAGCGAGACCGAGACAATGGGCGCTCGCAAGTCCAGTTCGTCCCGGTCCTGATGCAGGGAGAGCCGCGTGCCGGGCAGATAGCGATTGATCAGGCATGCGTCCGGCGCAAAGCCGGCGTATCCGGCGGCATCGGCGGCACGCACGGCCAGATCGAGAAACGGACGCGGCATCGACGGCCATGGCTGGCCCGAATCGGGATCGATCTCGTCATACCGGTAACCGGACCGATCCGACACCCAGCCCCGCTGCCCGCAATTGGTCATGGCCACCGACATCCGCAGCCCGCCCGGTGTGATCAGATGCCGAAAATGTGAGCCTGCGCTGACTTCGCCCACACCCGCCAGCAGTGCAGGCGCCGCCTCACGCGCGAACCCGCGCAACACCATCGCGCCGGGGCCGAGATTGTCCACGGCAGGTGCATCGGCATCGGCAGGGAGGGGGTCGAAGAGGTCGAAGGTCATGGCGGCACAGGGGCTCGTTGATGATACCGGGGCTGGCGCCACGGTGGGTTTGCTCCCCTCTCCCGCGAAGTGGGAGAGGGGTTGGGGGAGAGGGCAAGCCTGTCAATCACAGACCAGCGGTAATTTGAACCGCCGGGCCCTCTCCCCCGCCCCTCTCCCGCAAGGCGGGAGAGGGGAGAAAACCGAGAGTTGAGCAAACCAGAACTTACTTTGCCAACCCCTCCAGCAACGCCTTGTGGAACCCCTGCGGGTCTTGCATCTGTGGGGCGTGGCCGAGTGTGGGGAACTCCACCAGTGTCGCGTGGGGGATCGCCTTGGCGGTGAGCTTGCCGAGTTCGGTATAGCGGCCCAGCGTCGGCCGGATTTCGGGCGGGGCGAGGTCCTTGCCGATGGCGGTGGTGTCGGTCAGGCCGATCATCAGCAGCGTGGGGGCCTGGATGGCGCCCATCTCGTAGACCACGGGCTGCGTGTAGATCATGTCGTAGAGCAGGGCCGAGTTCCAGGCGACGATCTGCTTGCCAGGGCCTTGGTACATGCCGGCCAGCATCTTGACCCAGATCTCGTACTCTGGCTTCCACTGACCACCGTAGTACGTGTTCTTCTCGTAGTTGCGCACGCGGTCAGCCGTGGTGTCGAGTTCACGCGCGTACCACTGGTCCACCGAGAGTGAAGGCACACCTTTGGCCTTCCAGTCTTCCAGCCCGATCGGGTTCACGAGCACCAGTTGCTTCGTGTCGGCGGGATACATCAACGCGTAGCGCATCGCCAGCATGCCGCCCGTGGAGTGGCCCATCACGGTCACGTCCTTGACGCCAATCGATGCCAGCAGGTCGTGCGTGTTGCGGGCGAGTTGCTGGAACGTGTACTGATAGTGCGCGGGTTTGGTCGATTTGCAGAACCCGATCTGATCGGGTGCGATCACGCGATATCCGGCGCCGCTGAGCTGGCGGATGGTTTCCTGCCACGTGGCCCCGCAGAAATTCTTGCCGTGCAGCAACACCACGGCGCGGCCGTTGGGCTTCTGCGGCTTGACGTCCATGAACGCCATCTGCAGCGGCTGGCCCTGCGAGTTGAATTTGTACTGCTGGACGGGATACGGGTAGTCGAAGCCTTCGAGTTCGGGGCCGTAGGCGGGGGCGTCCTGGGCGCTGGCGAAGGAGGTGGTCAGCGCGAAGGCGGTGAACAGCAGGGGGCGGAGGGAGCGCATGGTCGGAGGAGTCGTGGACGGGGGTGTCGCACGAGTGACCATGGGGAGGGTGGGGAAGTTCCGGGGGATTCGATGGCAATCCTGCGGGTTTTCTCCCCTCTCCCGCGGTGCGGGAGAGGGGAGAAAACCGAAGCTAAAGCAATCGGTGCATCAAGCAAACGTATCCACTTCCCCCCGAGCCAGCACGCGCGGGGCGCGCGGCGTGGACGGAGCAGCAGGCGCTGCCGGCTCATTGCCAAAGCCCATCGCCTGGCTGAAGCCGTTGCCGGACTGGCGTTGCGGTTGCTGTTGTTGCTGGCCGCTGTTGCCGGCTTGCGCAAAGCTGTCGGCGCCAACCGATGCCTGGCCGAGCTGGATACCCGCTTCGGCCATCGACGTGCGCAGTTGCGGCAGGGCGGCTTCCACGGCGGCGCGCACGGCCTGGTGCGGCGAGACGAACTGGGCCTGCGCCTGATCGTTGACCACGTTCAGCACCACCTTGAGCGGGCCGAGGTTGGGCGGGTTGAGGTCGAGTTCGGCGGTCTGGTTGCCTTGCGTGGACAGGCGCACCATCTGCTGGCCGAGTGCTTGCGACCACTGGCTGTCGTTCAGGTTCGGGGCGATGGCCGCGCGCGTGGCGGCGGCGGTAGCTGCCTGCGTGTGCTGGGTGGCGGTCTGGGCGGCCAGTGCCGATGCCATCGTGGCAGCGCTGCTGGCGTTGGTTGCGCCGGTATCGGCAGCTTCACCGGTTCGTGCGCTGGCCTGGGCAGCAGCGAACGGGTTGGTCGTCGTCGTGGACTGCGTGGCTTGCGTATCGGTCTGCGGCAGCGCCTGCTGGTTCGATTGCCCCAGGTTGGCTTGCTGCTGGCCGGCGCCTTGTCCGCCGGTGTTCTGTGCGGAGGTCTGGGCCGGTGCCGTAGCGACGGCGGCCAGTTTGTCGGCGGCGGTCGGCGTGGTGTTCTGCAGGGCCGCGCGTTGCTGGGCGATCAGGGCCAGCGTATCGCCGGCGTTCGGGACACTGCCCTTGGGCGCTTCCGTCACGGTGGTGGTGACTACGTTCGCATCGACCTGTGCCTGCAGCGCTGCGGCATCGGCGGCAGCGTCGGCGGCGGCGTTGGTGGTCGGCGAGGCAGTGGCGAGGGCCGCTGCAGCCGCAGCCGGCGCCTGGCCGGGCAGCGTCGGCAGGCCGGTGATGGCCGAGCCATCGACAGGCGCGCCATTCGCTTGCGCGGGCTGCGGCGTCGGCAGCGGTGCCAGCAGTGCGGCGGCGGCCAGTGCGGCGGCAACGGCGGCGGCGTCCGCCGAAGTCTTGGCGTCATCCTCGGCGCTGGTAGCGTCCTTGGCAACGGTCGCATCGGCGGTGCTGTCGGACTTCACGACCTTGCCGTCATCCTGCTTCGGCAGGGCGTTGTTCTGGCCAGCTTGTGCGGACTTGTCGGCCTGCGGCTTCTGCGCCGTGTCGTTCTTTGCGGTGTTCGTCTGCTTGCCGTCCTTGGCAGGAACCTTGACCGGCGTGGCGCTGGCGGCGGCCTGCTGGCTATCCTGGCGCGCGCGGGTCAGGGTGTCCTGGAACAGATTGGCGTCGCTGCCCTTGGTGGCATCCGACGACTTCGTGTTGTTCAGGGAGGCGGCTGCATTGCCGACAAGCTGGCTGATATCGATCATCTTGGTTTGGGCAGGTTCAGTTATGGCCGCTCAGCGGCTGGCTGGCCGTACGGGCAATACGGGCGGCGTATTCGTCGTTGGCGAGCTGTTCGCGGCGCGTGGCTACCTGCTGCTCGCGCGTCTCGGCGCGCGTGATCAGCGTGTCGAACGAGTTCTGGCGCAGCTTCTGTTGCTGCCAGTTCACGCGGCCGGCCAGCAGGTCGGCTTCGGCCTTGGCGAGTGCTGACGTCTGCTGGCGAATGGCGTGGTCGAGCGAATCCAGGAAGCGCGAGAAATCGTGCCAGCGGCTCGACGTCATGCCTTCGGCGGCAATCGCCTGCATGCGGGCGCGGTATTCGTGACGGTACTCGGTCAGCGCGTTGAGCTGTTGCTCGGCCTGCGTGCGCAGACCCTGCAACCGTCCCAGTTCGCGGGCGGCCTTGTCCGTGCTGTCCTGTGCGAGATCGGCCAGCGTGTTCAGCGGCGAGTTCTTAACCATGGTTCGTCACTCCAAGGGTCGCATGCAGCTGGGCGATCGAGGCGTCGTACCCGGCGCGCTCATGGATGTCCTGCTGCAGGAATGCCTCCATGCGCGGATGCAGGCGAATCGCGAGGTCAAGCTCCGGATCATTGCCGGGCACATACGCGCCGACACTGATCAGGTCGCGGTTACGCTGGTAGCGCGACATCAACTGCTTGAACCGCCGTACGGAGGCGAACTGCGGCGGTTCGATCAATGCGGTCATCGCTCGGCTGATCGACGCTTCCACGTCGATGGCCGGGTAGTGGCCCGCTTCGGCCAGGCTTCGCGACAGCACGATGTGGCCGTCGAGAATGGCACGCGCGGAGTCCGCAATCGGGTCCTGCTGGTCGTCCCCTTCGGTCAGCACCGTGTAGAACGCGGTGATGGAGCCGCCGCCCTCGGGGCCGTTGCCGGTGCGCTCCACCAGCGTCGGCAGCTTGGCAAACACCGATGGCGGATAGCCCTTGGTCGCGGGCGGCTCGCCGATGGCCAGCGCGATTTCGCGCTGCGCCATCGCATAACGGGTTAGCGAATCCATGATCAGCAGGACGTGCTGACCCTTGTCGCGGAAATACTCGGCCAGGCGCGTGGCATACGCGGCGCCCTGCATGCGCAGCAGCGGCGAGCAGTCAGCCGGTGCGGCTACCACGACGGAGCGCTTGCGGCCTTCTTCACCGAGGATGTTCTCGATAAATTCCTTCACTTCGCGGCCACGCTCGCCGATCAGTCCCACGACGATCACATCGGCGTTGGTGTAGCGGGCCATCATGCCCAGCAGCACCGACTTACCCACGCCCGAGCCTGCGAACAGGCCCATACGCTGGCCGCGTCCCACGGTCAGCATGCCGTTGATCGCGCGCACGCCGGTGTCAAGCACGGTGTCGATGGGCGCGCGCATTAGCGGATTGATCTGTGCGCCAGACAGCGGCACTTCGCTGGCGGCAGTGATGGGCCCAAGTCCATCGAGCGGACGGCCGGCGGCGTCGAGCACGCGCCCGAGCAGGCCATCGCCCACGGGCAGGCGTTTCGAGCCCGGCTCGCGCGGTGCGCTCACACCCTTGGGCAGCGGCGACGGTTCGAGCGGATAGACGCGCGCGCCTGGCACCAGGCCAGCCACGTCGGACTGCGGCATCAGGTAGAGACGGTCGGCGCCAAAGCCCACGACTTCGGCTTCTGCCGTGCGCGGGCCGCCATGCGAATGCTGACCTGCGGGCAGTTCGATCAGGCAGTCGCTACCCACGGGCATGCGCAGCCCCACGGCTTCGAGCACCAGGCCCGCTGCGCGCGTGAGGCGGCCACAGGTCCGCTTGCTGTCGAGTTCCTCGATGGCGGTGGAAGCACCAGCCAGCGCCTCGCGCCAACGGCCGGAATGGAGTGCGGCAGTGGTGGCTGCAGCAGTGGCAGATGCCACGGCTCCCGATTCAGCGGCTGCCTGTGCAGCGCCTTGCGCGTCATGCATGCGGCGGCTCCCACGGATCGTTGCGGCCCAGCGCCTTGATCACGCGCGCCCAGCGCGTACCGAGCGTGGCGTCGAGTTCGCCGCTGGCAGCGCTGGCGATGCAGCCGCCACGTGCCACGGTTTCATCGGCGCGCACGGTCCAGCCGGCGCCCTCGAGTTCACCCTTCAGATGCATCTCGACGAGTTCCACATCAGCGGGATTCAGCAGCAGGCAGGGCGCGCCTGCGAGCGGCGGCTCGGCATTCAGCAGTTCGCGTGCAGCCGGCACCAGCGCGGCGGGGTCCACTTCCAGCGTCTTGCGCACCAGTTGGCGCGCGACGTCGAGGGCGAGCGAGATCAGCGTATCGGCGATCTCGGTATCCACGCGTCCCAGCGCATCGCGGAAGTTGCCGGCCAGTTCCTGCAGCCGTGCGGCTTCGTTGCGCGCGGTTTCCAGGCCACGGGCATAGCCTTCGCGGTGGCCGTCGCCATAGCCCTGCGTCTGGCCCTGGCTGTAGCCCTGCGCGTAGCCTTCCTTGCGGGCGCCTTCGCGCATGGCGTCGAGCGCGGCAAAGTCGATGGAGGGCGGCGGTGCGGGCTCCACGGGAATCTGGGCTTCGAGCACCTTGCGCAGACGATCGCGCGGATCGAGCGATTCCATCTGCCAGCGCTTCCACGCGTCGCCATCCATGCGGCCGGGGGCAGGGCGTTCGAAACTCTTGAAGCCATCGTCCCGGGCAAGCGGGTTCGAGGGTTGGCCGGTGCCCTCCGGCGCGCCGGGCGCGCCGAAGAAGCCGGGGTCGCCGCGGCCAGGGCCCCGGCCAGCGGCAAAACCGCGTTCAAACGTAGGCATCGTCTCCTCCGCCAATCTGGACTTCGCCGGACTCCGCCAGGCGTCTCACCACCTGCAGGATGGCCTTCTGCTCTGCCTCGACCTGCGACACACGCACCGGACCCAGCGCTTCGAGGTCCTCGCGCAGCATCTCGCCGGCACGCGTCGACATGTTGCGGATGAACTTGTCGCGCAGCTCCTGCTGTGCGCCCTTGAGCGCGACGATGAGCGATTCGGTGGCGATTTCCTTGAGCACGCGCTGGATGCCGCGATCGTCGATTTCCAGCAGGTTCTCGAACAGGAACATCTCGTCGATGATCTTCTGCGCCAGGTCCGCGTCGTGCGTGCGCACGCCGTCGATGACCGCTTCCTCGTGGGCCGTGCTCATCAGGTTGATGATCTCGGCCGCCGTGCGGACACCGCCCATGCGGCTGCGCTTCAGGCTCTGGCCTGCCAGCAGCTTGGTCAGCACGTCGGTCAGCTCCTGCAGCGCGCCCGGCTGTACGCCGCCGAACGTGGCGATACGCAGGATCACGTCGTTGCGCAGGCGTTCCGTGAAGAAGCCCAGCACTTCCGAAGACTTCTGGCGGTCCAGGTGGATCAGGATCGTGGCGATGATCTGCGGGTGCTCGTCCTTGATCAGCTCGGCCACGGACGTGGCGTCCATCCAGTTGAGCGAATCGATGCCGCCGCCCGGATCGCGCGATTCGAGAATGTCCTCGATCACCGACAGCGCACGTTCCTCGCCCAGCGCCTTGTTCAGCACGCTCTTGATGAACGAGCTGGAGTCGACGTTGAGCGCCAGGTATTGCTCGGTCTCGCCACGGAACTCGGCCAGCACCTCGGCCATTTCCTCGCGCGTCACCGCGTTCAGGCTGGCCATGGCGGAGCCAAGCTGCTGCACTTCGCGCGGCGACAGGTGCTTGAAGACCTCGGCCGCAGCATCTTCGCCCACGGCCATCATCAGGATGGCGCTCTTCTGTACGCCCTTCTCGGGCGCTGCCTTGTTAGCCTTCGTCATTTGCCATCCAGGTCTTGATTACGCTGGCGACCAGGCGCGGGTCGCGTTGCGCGGCGTCGCGCACCAGGGCGAGATCGCTTTCGTATTTCGCGGCAAGGCGCAGCACTTCCGGATTGGTTTCCTCTTCCGGCGGCAGCAGAACGGCTTCCGCAGTGGTGCCATCGGCGGATTCCGTCAGGGCCGGCACCGGCGGTGCGGTGTACTTGCGCAGCACCGGACGCGCCACCTTGAACCACAGGAACACGGCCAGCAGGGCCAGGAGCAGGTAGCCGACGCCGGTCTTGGCCAGGTCGATCATCTGCGGCTGCTTCCACAGCGGCAGTTCCGGTTCCTTGTTGTTCTCGGCGGTGAACGGGCTGTTGACCACGTTCAGGGAGTCGCCGCGATCGGCCGAGAAGCCCATCGCTTCCTTGGTCAGGTTCTCGATCTGGGCGATTTCCTTGGCCGACAGCGCCTCGGTAATCGGCTTGCCCTTGGCGTCCACCTTCGAGCGGTAGTTCACGACCACGGCCACGGACAGACGCTTCACGCCACCCGGAGCCTGCTGGATGTGGCGCACCGAGCGATCCAGTTCGTAGTTCGTCGTGGCATCGCGGCGGCTGCTGCTCGGGCCGGTCTTCTCGGCGGTCTGCGTTTGCTGGCCTTGCTGGTTGGCCTGGGCCGGCGGATTCGGCTGACCCGGCTGGCGCGGCGGCTGCGGCGTGGTCACCGGCGCCACGGCGGCGGCAGGCGGCTGGTTCGACAGCGCACCCGGCACGCCACCCACGGGGGTGCCGTTCTGCTGGTTGGACTCGCTGGTCTGCTGGCTGCGGATGGCGGCGCGTGTCGGGTCCTGGTTCGGCTTGAAGCTTTCGTCGGTGTGTTCGACGGACGAGAAATCGACGTCGGCGGTGACCTGGGCGTGGACGTTGTCCTTGCCGAGGATCGGGGCCAGGATCGATTCCACGCGCTTGACGTAGCTCTGTTCCACCTGCTGCACGTACTTGAGCTGCGTGGCGTCCATCGAGCGGTCGCTGGTGCCCGAGAGCAGGTTGCCGTGCTGGTCGACGATCGAGATCGACTTCGGCGTCAGTTCCGGCACGCTCGACGACACCAGATGCGTGATGGCGGCCACCTGGCCCTCATCGATGGCACGGCCCGGGTAGAGCTGCAGCACCACGGAGGCGGTGGGCTTCTGGCGCTCGCGCACGAACAGCGTGGGCTTGGGGATGGCCAGGTGCACGCGTGCGGACTGCACGGCGCCGATCGATTCGATCGAACGGGCGAGTTCGCCTTCCAGGCCGCGCTGGTAGTTGACCTGCTCGGCAAACTGGCTGATACCGAACTTCTGGTTGTCCATCAGTTCCATGCCCGTGGTGCCGCTCTTGGGCAGGCCCTGGCTGGCCAGGCGCAGACGGGTCTCGTGGACCTTGTCGGACGGGACCATGACCGCACCGCCGCCTTCGGCGAACTTGTACGGCACGTTGGCCTGTTGCAACGCCTGGATCACCGCGCCGCCGTCACGTTCGGACAGGTTGGTGTACAGCACCTTGTAGTCGGGCTGGCGGGACCACATCACGCCCACGGCGATGGCGGCCACCAGCGCGGCGCCGCCCAGCATCAGGGGCAGGCGCGGATTGGCCTTGAGCTTCTCGAGCACGGCCGCGCCGCCGGCCGGCAGGGTAGCTGCCGCGTTCATGCGCGCATCTCCGGCTTGGCCGGGCAAACCCTGCCCTTGCCATACTGGCCTTTGCTGCCGTTATTCATTCCGGCACGGCTCACATTACGCTGCTGACAAAACACGCGCACTCCCCGCGATAGTTGATGTTCCTTGTGCCGTGGGCAGTCGGGCAATACGCCACGAACTGCCAGATCCGGCACGGTAGCGATCATCGGTCAGAAGGCGGAAGGACAATTGGCGGAATAGCGGAGGTTTCCCCCCCGAATTCATCCTTTGGTAGGAGGCGGGGCACCAGTACATTGCGAGGGCTGAAACAGGATGGTGAGTGATGTTTTCGCCATGTTCCCTGTCAACCGATTCATCCAATTACTGATAGCCATGTCCATTTCCTCGATCGAAGGCATGCTGCAGCAACTGCGCGGACTGGCGCAGGCGGCTGGCGGCGGCACTCCCAGCCAGGCTTCCACGGCCGTGGCGGGGGGCTTTTCCGGCGAACTGCAGAAATCGCTGCAACGCCTCAACGCCACCCAGGAATCCGCCTACGGCAAGGCCGAGGCATTCGAACTGGGCAAGCCGGGCGTGGCGCTCAACGACGTCATGATCGACATGCAGAAGGCCAACATCTCCTTCCAGACCGCCGTGCAGGTGCGTAACCGCCTGGCCGCCGCGTATCAGGAAATGATGAACATGCCGGTGTAACCGTGTCATCGCGTCTGGGGCCAACCGGCCCCGGAACGAAAGAAGGCCATGCGGCTTGTACAGCGGCATGGCCTTTTTTGTTGCTTCCCGCCAAAACTCAGACCCGGAAATACTCCTCCGCTGCCCGCTCCTTCGCCGGCTTGCAAACCAGATCGCCGCCCTGCCCGTTGTAGACCAGGCAGTTGCCCGGTGTATCGCGGTTCAGCACGCTGACGCCCTGTGCCACCACCGAGCCATCTCGTACATGGCTGCGGCCGATGATGGCCGTGTTCGGGTACATCACCACACCGTCGCCGATGACAGGTGCCACGCCGTGGTTCTTGCCGACCGTCGAATTCTGGTACAGCACGAGGTAGTTGCCGTAAGTGGCCTTCGCCAGCACGATGCCGACCGAATGGCCAATGAGGAAGACCTCGGGCAGTTCCACCTCGTAGAACATGTCGATCGCGTTGAGCGCCTTGTTCAGCAGGAAGAGCTTCGTGCAGGACTCGGCATCGCGGTCGTTGCGCCAGATCGTATTGGCCAGGTAGTACAGGTACTGGCAGTACTGCGACGAGTGCAGGTAGTTGAACTGGCCGGGCCGCCACATGCGCACGGCGTCGATGCAGCGGCCCGTGCGGGCCAGTGCTTCGTCGATATGGCGCGTGACCACCGGCAGCAGCGTATCGTGACGGCCGTCCGGTACGAGGTTGGCGACCTGTGCGCACGTGTAGGCCGCGAGCGATGCGCGGGTCTGGCCGATCAGTTCCATGGGCGGATAGTCTCCAGATACGTTGCCACCATCGACTGCACGTCGCGCGGCGTCACGCCCAGCGCGCGCAGTGCCGAAGTGCTGCATACCGCCGCGCGCTGCACGGGCGACGAGCGCGAGAGGTTGATGTCCCAGCCGGCGTTTCGGAAGACTTCCGCAAGCTGTCCGTTGGACACGTTCTCGCCGCTGGCGACGTTGAAGATGCCACCGGCGCGGCGCGTGGAGATGGTTTCCAGCGCCAGCACCACGTCGTCGAGGTGGATGTAGTCGCGCACGTAGCCCGCATCGCTGTCGAGCCGGAACGCGCGCTCGGACGCGGCGCGTACCAGCCATTCGGACAGGAAGCCGGGCGAACCCGCTTCCCAGTCGAACACGCACGACAATCGCGCCACGGCGGTGCGTCCATCCGCGACGGTCAGGCAGAGGTTCTCGCCAAGACCTTTCGAGAAGTCGTACAGCGCGCGCGGATTGGCCGGCTGCAGCGACAGCGCAGCCGCTTCATCGCCTTCGGGCAACTGCGAGCTGTCATAGAGCCGTGTGGACGACAGATAGACCAGATGCTCGTAGCGATTGGCGCGCAGCACATCGGCCAGCAGCGTGACGTGCGCGGCCACGGTGTCGTAGGGACGTGCCGCGTAGTCGGCGGTCAGCCCCGCGCAATAGAACACATGGCCCAGGTCGCGGCTGAAAAGCGCGCGGTCGCCGCGCGCTGGCACCCAGACTTCATGGCCGGCACGCCGCAGCGTGTCAGCCAGGCGGCGGCCGACAAAGCCGGCGCCACCAATCACCGTACAGCGCATGGCGTTCCTCAGTTCACCGGGTGATGCAGCGCCGGGTCACGGTGCCACAGCAGCTTGGGGCTCACGCCCGGCACGACCGCGAAGTCCTTGCCGGCCAGCAGCGCCGGGTCCTTGACGGCCACCATGTTGAAGCCATGTGCCGGACCTTCGAGGAAGACCTTGTCCACCGGCACCAGTTCTACCGGACGGCCCTGCATGTCGACGTTCGAGTTGAAGTCGCGCACGGCGTAGACGTGATAGCCGTAGCCCTTGAGCAGCGTGATGATCTCGGCGTTCTCCAGGCCGCGGCTCCAGTCCACGTAGTGACGATGCACTTCGAACACGAGGTTCGGGGCTTCGCCGGCGGGGCGGGCCAATTGCCTGGCGGCGCCCTTGAACACGTTCAGTTCGGCACCTTCGATGTCGAGCATGATCAGGCTCAGCTTGTCGACGTTCTGCTGTGCGCAGTAGTCGTCGATCGTCACCGTGTTGAAGCTGTCGTCGTCGGCCGGACCCGAGGTATGCACGGCGTGCGCGAACGAGTCATGACCTTCCAGGCGCAGTTGCGTGGTGCTGTCGGACCACAGGCCCAGGCGCCAGCTCTGGATGTTCTCGACGTGGTTCAGCGCGGCGTTGTTGCGCAGCATGCCAAGCTGGTCGGCGTTCGGCTCGAACGCGTGGCAGGTGCCGCCAGCGCGCGCCAGCTGGCGGGCCATCATGATGACCTGGTCGCCAAAGTACGCGCCGCCAACGACGGCATGGCCGCCGCGCTCGCACAGCTTGACCAGCAGCTTGGTGGTCTGCGGTTCCCAGACGTGATCCGGCTGCGCCGGCGTGCTCATCAGGAAGTCGCGCGCGATCTTGGTGCGATACAGGAATTCGAACACGGTGCCATCGGCCAGCGTCTTGCGCAGGCGCGACTGCTCGTCGTACATGGCATCGACGATCGGACCCGTGATGTCATCGCGCACGCTGCCTTCGTAGCCGGACAGGTCCTGCTCGATGTTCTTGCACAGGGCGATGACCTTGTCGCGGGCGGCGGTGCTGCCGCCCACCGTGCGCAATGCGTCGGAAAGCTTCTGCAAGTTTTCAGTAGTCATGGGTGGCTCCGCTTCGGGTAGTCAGTTTTTTGGTTGGGATGAACGGTTATCGCAGGCCGAGTGCGGCCAGCGAGGGGAGGGCCTGGTCCTTTGCGGAGATCATGCGTTCCGCGCAGTCCGGCCAGTCAATGCCGATGTCGGGGTCGTCCCAGCGCACGCCGGCACTGCTGCCGGGCGCGAACGGCACCGTCATCTGGTAGAACACTTCGGAGCGCGGCGTCAGCGTCTGGAAGCCGTGTGCCACGCCCTTCGGGATATAGATGGCCCGCTGGTCCTCGGCATCGAGTACCACTGCCTGCCATTGCAGGAACGTGGGCGATGCGGGACGCAGATCCAGGATCACGTCATGCACCGCGCCCGTGGTCACGCGCACGAGCTTGTCTTCGGCGTAGGCACCATGCTGGAAATGCATGCCGCGCAGGATGCCTGCGCGCGTGTTGCGCGAGACGCTCTGCTGCACGAAACGCGCGTCGATGCCATGCGCGGCGAACGTTTCCACGCAGACGGTGCGGGCAAAGAAGCCGCGCTCGTCCTGCAGCGGTTCCGGATCGACGAGCCAGGCGCCGGCGATGCGGGCCGGTGTGAAGATCACGGCAGCACCACGGTTTCGGGAATCGCCACCACGAAGCGGCCGCCCCAGGCACGGATGCCGGCCATCTGCGTCATGACCTCATCCTTGATGTTCCAGGGCAGGATCACGAGATAGTCGGGCTTGCGTTCGTCGATGACTTCGGGCGCCAGCACGGGGATGCGCGAACCGGGCAGCAGCTTGTCCTGCTTGGCCGGGTTGCGGTCCACCACGTATTCGATCAGGTCACTGTCGATGCCGCAGTAGTTCAGCAGCGTGTTGCCCTTGGCGGCGGCGCCATAGGCGGCCACGCGCTTGCCCTTGCGGCGCGCATCGATCAGGAAGGCGAGGAAATCCACGCGTGCGCGGCGCACGCCTTCAGCAAATGCTGCGTAGCGTTCGGTTGATGCCAGGCCGCCGCGTGCTTCCTCGTCCAGGCATGCCTGCACGGCAGCGGTGGCAACGTGGCTGGCTTTCTGGTGGCACGCATACATGCGCAGGCTGCCGCCGTGCGTGGGCAGGTGTTCGATATCGAACACGCGCAGCCCTGCACGCGCCAGGATCGGCACCAGCGCGGTCAGCGACAGGTACGAGTAATGTTCGTGATACAGCGTGTCGAACTGGTTCTGCTCCAGCAGGCGCAGCAGGTGCGGGAATTCCAGCGTGATGACGCCTTCGGGCTTCAGCACGATGGGCATGCCGCCCACGAAGTCGTTGATGTCCGGCACGTGCGCCAGCACGTTATTGCCGAGCAGCAAGTCCACCTGCCAACCTTCCACGCACAGCGCACGGGCGGTGCGTTCACCAAAGAACAGCTCGCGGCTGTCGATGCCCTTGGCGCGTGCTGCCTCGCCCGTGTTCGACGAAGGTTCCACGCCCAGGCACGGCACGCCGTTCTGGTGGAAGTACTGCAGCAGATAGCCGTCATTGCTGGCGATTTCCATCACGCGGCTCTGCTTGCCGAGTCCGAAGCGCGCGGTCATCGACTCCACGTAGCGGCGCGCATGTTCGAGCCACGAGGTGGAGAACGACGAGAAGTACACGTAGTCGTCGTGGAAGTGCGTCTCGGCCGGCGTGGCGTCGCGCAGTTGCACGAGCCAGCAGGCATCGCACACCATCGCGTGCAGCGGATAGAACATCTCGCCTTGCGCGATGTGCTCGGGCCGGATGAAGGCGTTGGACACCGGCGACAGGCCGAGATCGACCATCGACTGGTGCATCGGCGTGCCGCAGGCGCGGCAGTTCGCGCGGGGTGCAGAGTCGATGGGTGCTGCGTGTTTGACAGGAGCGTTCATGCGCAGAATTGCTCGATTTGTTGTTCGGTGATGGCGCGTGCCTGGGTGGGCGACAGTTGCACGGTGCGATACCACTGCGCCGTGGCGGCCAGCGCCTCGTCAAGCGTCCAGCGCGGGGCCCAGCCCAGCAGCATGTGCGCACGCGCGGCGTCCAGATACAGGTTGCGCGCCTCGTGCGGTGCGGCACCCGGCGGCGGGCAATGCTTCCATTCCAGTTCCGGCCAGTGCGCGCGCAGGCCGCGCAGCACGTTGCCCACGGATACGTTGTCGCGCGGCTCCGGCCCGAAGTTGAACGCATCGGCCAGTGCAGCGTCGCCATCGAGCAGACGGTTGCCCAGTCGCAGATAACCGTGCAGCGCTTCCAGTACGTGTTGCCACGGCCGCGTGGCGTGCGGGCTGCGGATTTCCAGCGTCTGGCCGGCCGCAGCGGCGCGCGCGGCGTCGGGAATCAGCCGGTCTTCGGACCAGTCGCCGCCGCCAATCACGTTGCCGGCGCGTGCGGTAGCCAGCAGTACGCCGCGCTCGGCCAGGAACGATTTGCGATAGCTGGCGGCCACCAGTTCGGTGCCGGCCTTGCTGGCGCTGTAGGGGTCATGGCCACCGAGCGGATCGGTCTCGCGATAGCCCCACAACCATTCCTTGTTGTCGTAGCACTTGTCCGTGGTGATCACGATCACGGCGCGCACGGACGGGCAGGCGCGCACGGCATCGAGCACGTTGACGGTGCCCATCACGTTCGTGGACCACGTCTGCGCCGGATCGCGATAACTCGCGCGCACCAGCGGCTGGGCGGCCAAGTGGAACACGATCTCGGGCTGCGCGATGTCCATCGCGCGCGCCAGCGTAGAGGCATCGCGTACATCGCCGATGGTGTGCGCAGCGAGCGACGACGCCACGCAGGCCGCATCGAACAGGCTCGGCGTCGTGTTCGGTGTCAGCGCGTAACCGCTCACGCGCGCACCGGCGCGGGCAAGCAGCAGCGCCAGCCACGCGCCCTTGAAGCCGGTATGGCCGGTGATGAAGACGCGCCGTCCGCGATAGGCCGCGAAAACGTGAGCCGCGTCGGCGGCGTTGCTTACCAGATCTTCCACGGTGCCTTGCCTGATTGCCAGAGGTCTTCCAGCATGTTCTTTTCGCGCAGCGTATCCATCGGCTGCCAGAAGCCCGTGTGTTCGAAGGCCGCCATCTGGCCGTTCTTTGCCAGCGCGCGCATTGGAGCTTCTTCCCACGACGTGGCATCGTCTTCGATCAGGTCGAGAACCTCGGGTTGCAGCACGAAGAAGCCGCCGTTGATCCACGCGCCATCGCCGCGCGGCTTCTCGGTGAAGCCGCTGACCTTGTCGTCATCGCGTTCCAGCGCGCCGTAGCGTCCCGGCGGCTGCACGGCAGCTACCGTGGCGCGGCGGCCATGCGAGTGGTGGAAGGCGATTTCGCGGGTGATGTCGATGTCGGAGACGCCGTCGCCATAGGTAAAGCAGAACGCTTCGCCCGGCGTCAGGTACTCGCGCACGCGGCGCAGGCGGCCGCCGGTCATCGAATCCTCGCCGGTATCCACCAGCGTCACGCTCCACGGCTCGGCCTTGCGCTGATGCACGGCCATGCGGTTCTCGCGCATGTCGAACGTCACGTCGGACATGTGCAGGAAGTAGTTGGCGAAGTATTCCTTGATGACGTAGCCCTTGTAGCCCAGGCAGATCACGAACTCGTTCACGCCATGCGCCGAGTACATCTTCATGATGTGCCACAGGATCGGCTTGCCGCCGATCTCGATCATCGGCTTGGGACGCAGGTGCGATTCCTCGGAGATACGGGTGCCCAGCCCACCGGCCAGGATGACGGCTTTCATGCGTTGACCTCTTCGGTGACCTGTTCTTGGGTAGGGTTGCGGGCGGCGCCCGGCATTTCCAGGCCGAGCATCTCGAAGGCGTTGGGCAGCGGCATGGCTTCCAGCGCGTCGAGCGTCAGGCCGAACTGTTCTTCCAGCAGCGATGCCAGTGCGGAGCGGTCCAGGTTCTGCTCGGCCAGCCACACGGCGAGCTTGCGATACAGACCCAGCGCGTAAGGACGCATGCCGATGGCTTCCACCAGCAGTTCGATCGCGGTGTCGGGGGCTTCGTTGTGGTAGTGGTACTCGGCCAGGCCATACGCCACGGCCCAGTGGCGATACCACGTGGAAGTCAGGTTCTCCAGCACGTTATGCACGGCGCGCCATTCGCCCAGATGCATGTGCGCGGCCACGGACATCAGCAGGTCCTCGGCAGCGTAGTACTGTCCGCCGAAGTAGATGCCCTGCTGGCGCGGCGCGGTGCGCGGCGCGATGGGCTTGGTATCCGCGCAGATTTCCGTGAGCTGGTCTTCGAACCAACCGGCAAAGCGCGGCGCGTCGAACATCTCGCTCTGCTCGGCACGCGGACGGATCGACTGGCGGATGTTGTCGAGCTGCTGCACGTCGGCGGCCAGCGCGCAGGCCACATCGACGTAGCGCTCCTCGGTGTCGCAGATCAGATCGTCCAGGCCGGCGGCATGCAGGAACGGTGCGGAGACGCGCTGGTGGAACGTATCGCCGGCGAATGTCACCACGGGCACACCCATCCAGATGGCGTCGCAGGTGGTGGTGCCGCCCGTGACCGGTGCGGTGTCCAGCGCGATGTCGATGCGGTGATACGTGACGTATTGATTGGCGCCGTCACGATTGATCAGTTCCACGCGGCTGGTGTCGATACCGTGCGCGGCCATGCGCTCGAACAGCATCTCGCGCACCTTCTCCTGGTCGCAGCCGGCGGCTTCCACCAGCATGCGGGAGTTGGGGCATCGCGCCAGCACGGCACTCCACAGCCGCATGGTCTTGGGACCGAGCTTGGCGATGGTGTTGCACGATCCGAACGTGATGTAGCCATTCGTCAGCGCGGGCGTGGGCTTCACGCGGTAGCGCTCCTCGTAGATGGCCAGCGGGTTGGTCACGCTCGGGTGGAACGCGCTGAACACGGGCGCGCGCAGCAGCTTTTCGGTGTAGTTGTGGTCGAAGCCTTCGGGGTCAGCCGTCCAGTCGGTGACGCGGTAGTCGATCTGCGGCATGCCGGTGGTGCCGGGGTAGCCCAGCCACGTGAGTTGCTTCGGGGCCAGGCGCTGCACCATGTAGGTCAGCGGGGAGGCACCGGTGTAGCCGCCGAGGTCGATCATCACGTCGCAGCGCTGCGCACGCACGGCGCGTACGACATCGGCCTCGGACATCTTGTACAGATCGTGGAAGCCTTCGGCGTAGACGCGGATCTTGCGGGTGATGTTGTCGTTGACGTTCGACAGCGAGAACAGGTGCACCTCGAATCGCGCGCGATCCAGGTTCGCGATCAGCGGAATCAGGAAGTAGGCGCACGCATGGCGGCGCAAGTCGTTCGAGAGGATGCCGATGCGGATGCGCTCGCCTTCGCTGGGCTGCAGCGCGGGGGCGTCGATGGTGGTGCGTGCCAGCGTCGAGGCCCAGTCCATGGCCTCGCGGCGCAGCTCGTCGGCGCCGATGTTCTCGTCATACAGCAGCGAGAACAGCAGGTTGGAGCGGTTCACGCGCTGCGTGGGGTCCAGCGCGCAGGCGCGCCGGAAAATGGGAATGGCCTCGATCGTGCTGCCCGATTCGCGCAGCGCCGAAGCGTAGTTGCCCACGGCGATCGCGTCGTTCGGCAGCAGCGCGGCGGCTTTCTCGCCCGCCAGCTGTGCGCCGAAGTAGTCGCCGGTGTAGAACATGGCGGTGCCGAGCACGCCCCAGAGGTGGGCGGAGCCGGGCTGCAGCGCCAGGCTGCGCTGCAGCAGCGGGATGCCCTCGGCGTAGTTCTCCAGGGCGATCTCCAGCGCGCCGATCAGCCCGAGAAAGCCCGCATGGTTCGGGAAGCGCTTCATGCCGGCTTCGGCCAGCCGCTTGGCTTCCTCGTGGTGGTTCATGCCGGACAGCGACAGCGCTTCCAGGTAGTAGGCGTCCGGAAGCGAGCCCGCGATGCGCTTGACCGCACGGGACTGCTTCAGGGAATCCGCATACTTGTTGGCGTTGTAGGCATTCCATGCCTGTTGGATCATCCGCTGTGCGGGACCCATCGAAACGTTCTTGTTCATGGCGGTGTGCTTTGCAAAGGCGCGATGTCTGTCCGCCCGGCGCGGACGGGCGGATCGATGCCTTGCACAGTAACAAGAGACATTCCAGGCCAGCGGCCCGAACACAAGCCGAAATTGGCGCTAATTCAGGCGGGGCGGGCCGCAGGTGATGCCTGCGGCGCCCGGATCAGACCCGTGCGGGGACGCCGGGGGTGGCGTCAGCGGGTGCTTCCATCTGGTGGAGCCAGGCCAGCAGTTCGGCCACGGCCACGTAAAGCTGGGGCGGGATCTGGCTGTCCAGGTTCACCTGCATCAGCAGGTTCACCAGCGCGGGCGAGCCGTGAACATAGACCCCGGCTTCGCGGGCGCGCGCGATGATGGCCTCGGCAGACATGCCGTAGCCTTTGGCCACCACGCGGGGGGCCTTGTCGTCGGACTGATAGGAGAGCGCGACGGCCGCGCCGCGATCGGGCTGGTTCGGAGTCATGCTGGCAGGGGGTTGGCAGGGATAGCGGGGATTGCGTCAGGCGACGGCGCATCCTCGATCGATACGTTCATGTTCAGCAGCGCGATCCCACGGGCTTCGAGCTGGCTGCGGAAATCGCCGCGACCTGCGTTCAGCTTTGCAGCGGTGTGGCTGCTGGCGGCCACGAGGCGGGCTTCGATGCCGTGCGCGCCGAGCGTCAGCACGGCATCGACACTGCCCAGTTGCGGCAGGTTCAGGCGCAGGCGTGTGCTCCAGCTCATCGCTTCGGCGTCGCCACCGGCTTGCTCGCGCGGCTGCTCGCGGGTGATCTCCCAGTCCATCGGCATGCCGGGCCAGGCATCGACCGTGGCACGGAACTGCTGCGTGGCCAGCAGTTCCAGCTGCTGGCGCACGGCGGTTTCGCTCGACGGATGGATAGCCGGGCCGGTGTCCTGCGCCGGCTGGGGCAATACGTTTTCAGGCGCGTTCCAGGTGGCGATGATCGCCGCGCGCTGGGCCTGCGCCATGTGGTGGCCTTCGTGCGAGACCTCGGCCGTGACCTGGTAGGCGTGCGCGGCGGCGCTGGCGTGCAGGGCACGGCGCTGCTCGGCGGCCGGGGTCAATGGCACGCCCGGTTGCGCTGCCGCATTGCTGGCGGCGTGGTGCTGGGCATTGCCCGGTTGCTGCGGCTGGGCGGCCGTCTTCGCGGCCACGTCAGCGGGAACGCCCGTGGAAAGCGGATAAATGGCCGGCCGCGTCAGTTCTGCCAGCAACGTGGCGCTGGGCGGGGCCGTCGTGGGCGGTGCAGCCGGGCCGGCATAGGGCAGCAGCGCAGCCGGCGCACCTGCCGTCGAACCTTGCTGCGGCACTGGTTGGCCCTGCGGCTGGGCGGACGGCTGCGCCGGATTGCGCAGCGCGGCCTGTGGTTCCTGCAGCAGCGAGGAAAGCGGACGTTGGCCGCCCACCCACTGCGCGAGGTGCGATTCGTAGAACATCCCGCTCTGGTCCACCAGCTTTGCGAGCGCGGTCGAGAGCGTGGCCGTGCCTTCGGCGTCCGCGGGCGGCCCGGCCATCAGCGGCGCACCGGCGCGCAGCGGCTGCGGCTCGGCATCGTCGAACAGCTCCAAGATGGCACGGGCGGCAAAGCTCAGCGTCTCCCGCGTGGAAAGGTTGCGTCCCTGCAGGCGCGGATCGACCATGCCCGCCAGCAGCGTGCCGGGCTGGCGA
This sequence comes from Cupriavidus sp. SW-Y-13, assembly GCF_009793345.1. Taxonomy (NCBI): domain Bacteria; kingdom Pseudomonadati; phylum Pseudomonadota; class Betaproteobacteria; order Burkholderiales; family Burkholderiaceae; genus Cupriavidus; species Cupriavidus sp. SW-Y-13. The sequence continues at coordinate 1,757,174 of NZ_WHLX01000002.1, read as the reverse complement.
GCCTGGACGGTCTCGCCGGTGGACGACTGCACGTCGCCCTGCGACACGTCCTGTACCGGCATCAGCGCGGCGAGCTTGTCCACGGCGAGTGCGGGCCTGGACAGTTGCGGGTCCGGAGACGAATGCGGGATCAGCGAGGTTGGGATCTGGATGCCGGTCATGGGCGCGGGGTAGCGAGGGCGGCGATGGTCGGCGGGCGCGTGATGTTACGAGGCGATCCGCTGCGGGGCTAGCCGTTCCGATGATCCCTCCCGCACGAGGCAGGAGGGCAGGGGGTGCGGCAGCTTGATGCTCAGGCGCCGTACGCTGCGGACAGTTCGAGCTTGCGGCGCGAGTTGCTCATCAGCGCGCCCAGTTCGGCCAGGCGCGGGTGGGTCAGGTCGCGGATCCGGGCATCGTACGCCAGGATGCGTTCCAGCAACTGGAAGCGGCGCAGGCGCTCCGCGTCCGTGAACGGTGCATTGTGGTCCAGCTGGCGAAGGCGTTCCACCTCGGCCATATAGACGGTCTGCAGATCGGTGAGTGCATCCCAGTTCGATGCGCGGGCTGCCTCGAACATCTGCTCGGACAGCACCAGAAGCTCTTCGTAGCTTCTGACGATGGGGGACATGGAAAACATCATCATGAGTCCTGCAGGGCGGGTTGTGCGTCCCCCGCCGGCGACGCCTGCTCTGCGTCGGCGGGAGCTGCCGGATCGATCGCGGCCCACGCCGTGGAGAGGTTCTCCAGCAGCGTGTCCACTTCGTTCAGCTTTTCCACGTCGCTGTGCAGGTTGGCCAGCATCAGGCGACGCGTCATGTAGTCATAAAGCGAGTCGAGGTTGGCGGAAATTTCTCCGCCCGCCTCGTGGTCCAGCACCGCACGCAGCCCGTTGTCGATGATGTTGATGGCCTTCGAGATGGCGTTGCCACGCGCTTCCAGCTCGTTGTTCTCCAGATGGAACTTGGCCTTGGCAATCGCCGAGCGCGCGCCGTCGTACAGCATGACGATCAACTTGTGCGGGCTGGCACTCATGACCCCGGTCTGTACGCCGACCTGGGCATAGGCGTTGATTCCTTGGCGCGCGAACATGGCAACTTCTCCGTGACGTACTGCGTTTTACTTGTTGCTGGTGTTGTTCATTGCCGCGAACTGCTGCGTCAGGTACGTCTTGGTCTGGTTCATCTGCGACACCAGCACGTCCAGCGCCGTGAACTGCTTGCGGTAGCGCTCCATCACCACGTCGATGCGGTCCGAGGTGTCGGTGTACTTGTCTTCCAGGCCCTTCAGGGTGTCCGTGAGACCGGTGGTGACTGCATCCAGCGCACCGCCCGTGGCGTTCAGGCCGTCCACGTAGTTGGTGATGGTCTTGCCCATGCCGGTGACGCCTTCGCTGCCCGTGAAGAACGAGGTCAGGTCCTTGAAGTTGTTGGCCAGGACCTTCTTCAGCTTGTCATCGTCGACTTCCAGCTTGCCGGCGTTGTCGGTGCCGACATTGAACTCGATGCCGAGGTCCGACAGCGTGTTGGAGCCGCCGGCGCCGTTCGGGACCGACGTGTTCAGCATCGAACGCATGCTGGCCAGGATGTTGCGCAGCGTGTTGTCGCCGTTCAGCGCCGCCTTGGTGCCCGCTTCGGTGTCGAAGGCGGTCAGCGTCTTGGCGGCCGACAGCACGTTGTTGTAGGCGGTGACGAAGCCGTTCACGGCGGCGGTGATCGCGGTGTCGTCGCGGGTCACGGACATGTTCGTGGTGCCCGTGGACTTGATGGTCAGCGTCAGGCCCTGTGCGGCTTCCTCCACGGTGTTGCTCTGGCTGACGATGTCCAGGCCGTTGAGGTTCAGCTTGGCGTCGGCGGCCTTGACCGCTTCCTTCACGCCGTTGGGCTGCGTGGCCTGCGTCGGATCGAAGTTGACGATGTCGCCCACGGCGGCATCGCTCGCGGTGATCTTCATCTGCGACTTCGTACCGGTCTTCTCGGACGTCAGCACGATGTGGTAAGGCGTGCCGCTGCCATCGTTGACGATGCTGGCGGTGACGCCCGCATCGGCCTTGTTGATCGCGTCGCGGATGCCTTCCAGCGACGTGTCCGAACCCAGCGTCACGGTCTTGGTGGACGACGCTGCGCCGCCCGTGGCCATGTCGGCACCAAGATCGATCGTGATGGTGCCGCCGCCGATGGCGGCCTTCTGGTCCGCAACACCCTTCGACACCAGGCTCTGCGAGGCAGCCACCGAGGTGACGTTGACGGTGTAGGTGCCGGCCACGGCGGTGGAGTTGGCGGCGGCGGTCAGCACGCTTTCGCTGGTCACATAGGGCTTGACCGCAGCAAAGGTGGAAGCGGTGGCCAGCGTCTTGGCAGCGGCCGAGTACGCATCGAGCACGCTCTTGATCGTGCCGTAACCCGACAGCTTGGCCTGGAAGCTCTTGGCCTGGTTGTCGATGGCGGTGAGCTGGGTTTTTTCGTTGGCCTCGATCTTGTCGAGCAGATCGCCAAGTTCGAGGTTGGAGCCGACGCCGATGGAGGAGATTGCCATGTTCTTTTACCTGTTGTTATGACTTCAACTGATTTGGGCTTGAGACTTGCAAGCGGGGTTCGTCAGGCTTTCTGGCTGACGAACAGCCCCTGGAGCTTGTCGATGACATGCGCGAAGCGCAGCACCTCCTCGCTCGGCAACTGGCGGATCAGCTCGCCGGTTTCCTTGTCCACCACCTTGGTGATCACGCGGTTGGTGTCCTGGTCGATCTCGAACCGCACGCCGATCGACGTGGTCTTGAGCACGTCCATCAACTCGCCTACCGCCGCCGCCATGTCAGGGGACGTGCCGGCGGGCAATTCCACACCCGTGTCCGCGGAGGCCGCAGCCGCATAGGGCGCGGGGACGACCGAAGACGCCGCGGCAGGCATGGCCTGGGCGGCGCCGGGGAGCGCGAGGTCGGCGGTGACGCGTGCCGCCGTCAGGGAAACGGTTGAGGAGTACGCCATGTTCAGCTCCGTGCGGTGATGCAGGATCGGTGATGCGGTTGAAATGCTTTGCAGGCGGCGGTCCGCCTGCGAAACACTCCAGCAAAAAAGCCGGGCCTTGCGGCCCGGCCTTCTTGCGGCGCTACGATTAACGCAGCAGCGACATCACGTTTTGCGTGGTCGAGTTTGCCTGGGCCAGCACCGAGGTACCAGCTTGTTGCAGGATCTGCGCGCGGGTCATGTTCGACACTTCCGTTGCGTAGTCAGCGTCTTCGATGCGCGAACGCGAAGCCGACAGGTTGTTGATCGTCGTGCTCAGGTTGTTGATCGTCGACTCGAAGCGGTTTTGCACAGCACCGAGGCTCGAACGCAGGTTGTCAACCGATGCCAGGGCCGTGTCCAGCGTCTTCAGCGGGTCGGTCGTAGCAGCTTGCTGGAAGTCCGAAGCTTGCAGCGTCGAGCCCTTCAGCGTGAAGCCAACCGTCGAACCCGACACCGAACCGTCGGTCGGCTTGACGGCGATGAACATCGTCGTGGACGTGGCGGTACCGTTGCCGGCGAAACCCTTCGAAGCCAGGGCGTCGTTGTCGGCGGCGGTCAGGCCGGTCATCGACACTTGCACGAACCAGTTGCCCTTCGAATCAGCAACAACGCTTTGCGAGTTGATAGCTGCCGAAGTGTTCAGGCCCAGAGCGCGCTGGATGTCAGCGGCGACCACGCCGGTTGCCGAAGCAGCCGTCACCGGGGTGGAGGAACCCAGAGCCGTTTGAGCAGCTGCCGAACCGATCGAAGCCGTTGCGCCTTGCGGGCCGGCAACGCTGAAGCCAGCAACGCCCAGGGTCTTCGAGGTGATTTCCTTCAGCGCGATGCTGATGGTTTCGCTGTCGTTGGCGCCAACCTGGATCGACATGTTTTGGTCCTTGGCCAGGACCTTCACGCCGTTGAACTGGGTTTGTGCCGACACGCGGTCGATTTCCGACAGACGTTGCTTGATTTCGTCCTGGATCGACTTCAGGTCCGAACCCGAGTTCGTGCCCGTGGCAGCTTGCACGCCCAGTTCACGGATACGTTGCAGGTTGTTGTTGACTTCGCTCAGCGCGCCTTCGGTCGTTTGAGCGATCGAGATGCCGTCGTTGGCGTTACGCGATGCTTGCGTCAGGCCCTTGATGTTTGCCGTGAAACGGTTGGCAATGGCTTGGCCAGCTGCATCGTCCTTGGCGCTGTTGATGCGCAGACCCGACGACAGGCGTTGAATCGCGCTGTTCAGCGACGATTGCGACGTGTTCAGGTTGCTCTGCGTTTGCAGCGACAGAATGTTGGTATTGATGACTTGCGCCATGGTACGACTCCTATTTGCAATGTTGTAGGCATTCCGGCAGTTGCCGTAACGTTGGCTGCCTGCGTTGCAGGGCGTAGAGTGCCTCCGTTGCAAAGGTTATCGACCGAGGGGGGGAAGACTTTAGAGTGACTTGTGAGGGAGTTGCGGGCGCAGCCGGTTGTGCTATGGCTGGCGTCTTGTGGAGGCGCGTCCGTGCGGACGGCGTGCCTATATATATAGGTGCAGCGGCGGGCGCCTGGCCCGCACCCCGCTGCGTCAGCAGGGTTGGCCGGATCAGCGGCGCTTGCGGGTGCGTGGGATGTACAGGCGCACGAAATCCGGCGAGGCTTCGGCATCCAGCACGTCCGTGGCCAGTTCGGGCGCGTGCGACGGCGTGACCACCGTGATGGCGCGCTTGTAGATGAGCGTGGGCGAGGCATCGCGCTCGTCGCGTCCCAGCAGGATCATGTAGTTGTCCGAGGCCAGCACGACGCCATTCAGCCGCGTGCCATTCGACAGGTGGACGATGACTGCGAGGCGGCTGGCACTGTGCGCGGCAAACTGCAGTTGCTGCAGCTTGCGGCTGGGACGGGGAGCCTTGATTTCCTTCTTCACAACTTCTCCGGAAGAGCCCGCGAGGGATCTGTCGGCTGACAACGGTCCGGTGATCGGTTGTTCTGGTGGATGTCGCACTAAAAGTGACGGATATGACAGCCCGATCGCGGCGAGAATTGAAACATTCGCTCTCGGAACCGGGGCGGAGGCGGATCCGCATCGGCGGGGAGGACAGTCTCTTCAGGATAGTGGAGAACGCTGCCCAGCCCGCGTGCCATGCCGCCGCAGCCAGGAGAGAAGGGGAATACTTCAGGCCGGAGAGTAACAAAGTTTTACAACCATTGACGAATCGATGATGCTAGCCCGCATAGAGGAATAGTTCTACTTTAAGCGTTGCCAACGATTTGTGGTTGATGTAGCACTTTTGTTTGTCATGGGCTAGGCACACCATGCGCAGTCCGTGAAACCCGCGCCAGCTAAAGGTTTCCGGCAATCGTCCGTTATCTGCCGACAAGGCCAAAAGTAACCTTCGCCGTCACTTTTGGCAAAGATTTGCATCGCTCGTTACACCCGCCACAGGGGTAAACCCTGATAGAAACAGGATTTACACCTCATGTAAGCGGGTTTATATTCCGGGTTCGGGCCGGGTACAGCCGGCTCCTTTTTGCAAAGCAGTCCTGAAAGCCTACGAGCACCCCGCGCGTGGGCTTCTTTTTTTTTTGAGCCCGCGTCCTTGGCCGCGATTCCTGCCGGCGCCCGCCGGTTTCGGCGGATCGGGATGCACGGGACAGATTAGACGCCACCGGCTGCGTCCCCAATCAGGGGAAGAGCAGCGACTTTTCCCCTCAATTCGTTTTTTCGCTCAAGACCGTCAAAACGCCCGCCGATACCCGGCTGTGCGACACCCGGACACGGGTGGATACCGCTCGACCGAACAAAAAACCGGACAAAGGGTACGAAGTGATGGGCTTGCGAAAAATGGGGATTGGCGCGCGGATGTCGCTGGCGTTCTGCGTGGTTGTGCTGCTGCTGGCCGCCGTGGCTGCGGTAGGTGTCAGGTCGCTCGGCGCCATGAACGACGTGCTGCACACCGCTGTGGAGCAGCGCCTGGTGCGCGTGCTGGATCTGAAGCTGGCCAAGGAGCGCGCGCTGATGATCGGCGTGATGCTGCGTGACGCATCGCTGACCGAAGACAGCGCCATGGCTGCGCAGAATGCCGAGAAGATCGTCAAGCTGCGCGAGCAGATCGGCGCCACGCTCGATAGCCTGGGCAAAGCCATGCGCGCCTCCGGCAGCGCGCAATCGACCGCTGCATTCGATGCCTTGACGCAGGCACGCGGCGCCTATAACGAACAGCTCGACCAATTGCTGGCCCAACTGCGCGCGGGGGATTTCCCGGCTGCGCGTACGGCGCTGGTGTTGACGCTGCCCCTGGCCCAAGGCGCCTATTTCGAAAAACTCGACGCCTTCGCCGACCTGGGCCGCAAGCTGGCGGCTGACGCCGTGGAGGACGCCACGAACCAGTACGAATTCACGCGCAACCTGCTGGTCGGCCTGTCCGTGGCTGCGGCCATCATCGCTACGCTGCTCGGCGTGGCGCTGGCACGCTCGGTAACGCGCCCCGCCGCACAGGCGCTGGACGCTGCCGAAGCACTGGAGCAAGGCCAGCTCGGCCACATCATCGAAATCCGCACTCACGACGAGATGGGCCGCATGCTGGGCGCCCTGGAACGCGCCTTCGGACAATTGGGCGCGCTCGTGCGCGGTATCCAGCAGGCCGCCGGCTCGATCGACACGGCGGCGCGCGAGATTGCCACCGGCAACACCGATCTGTCGCAACGCACGGAAGAGCAGGCCGCATCGCTCGAACAGACCGCCGCCTCGATGGAGCAACTGACCTCGACGGTGCGCCAGAACGCCGAGAACGCACGGCAGGCCAACCAGCTGGCGGTCAACGCGTCGGACGTGGCCACGGAAGGCGGCCGCGTGGTGCGCGGCGTGGTGGATACGATGGAAGGCATTTCGAAGTCGTCAGCGCGCGTGGCGGAAATCATCGGCGTGATCGAAGGCATCGCCTTCCAGACCAACATCCTGGCGCTGAACGCGGCGGTGGAAGCTGCGCGCGCCGGTGAGCAGGGCCGGGGGTTCAGCGTGGTGGCAGCCGAAGTGCGCAGCCTGGCGCAGCGCTCGTCGTCGGCAGCCAAGGAAATCGGCGAACTGATCAACGGTTCCGTGCGTCAGGTGCAGGACGGCGCGAAGCAGGTGGAAGTGGCGGGCAAGACGATGGACGACATCGTGGGCGCGGTGCGTCGCGTGACGGACATCATGGGCGAAATCTCGGCGGCCAGCGAAGAGCAGACCGCCGGCATCGAACAGGTCAGTTTGGCTATCACGCAGATGGAAAGCGTGACGCAGCAGAACGCCGCGCTGGTGGAGGAAGCCAGCGCCGCCGCCGAAAGCCTGCTGCAGCAGGCCGGTGGTCTGGTCAGCGAAGCCGCGCGCTTCGAACTGGGCCAGCCGGGGCAGGGCGCGCGTCATGCCGCACACCACGTAGAGCAATATGTCGCACCGGTGAAATCGCTGCCGCCGGCCAAGACCGCACGGGCGCTGCCCGCCCCGCGCAAAACGGTAGCAAAACCGGCCCCCGTCGCACGGACCGCACCGGCTGCGCCCGCGGCAACGAAACTGCGTCCGGCCCAGAAGCCTGCCGCACCTCAACGCGCGGCGGCCGTGCCGGCTGCGGTCCGCCCGCCGGTCCAGCGCAAGGCCGACGCCGCGCCGGTGCTGGCCCGCCAGCCCGCCAAGCCCGCTGCGTCCCGCGCGCCGGTCGTGCATCAACGCAAGGAACCGATCCTGGCCACCGCGCGCCGTCCGGCCGCAGCGCCCAAGCCGGCCATGGCCGATGCGGGTGACTGGGAAACGTTCTGATCGGCGGCAGGTTGAGGCAAAACGGCGCAGGGTTATGAACTGCACCGTTTTGTTTGCGTGATCTTCCCGTGTTCTGTGCGCAGCTAATGCGTAGCGGAACGGTACCTACGTCTTGCAATTTGCGCAAAATCCAGTAACTCGAAACTAAGCAGGAATTTCAGAGTATTTAGGAATTTCGCGATGTCGACGCATGGTGCGGCGCTGATAAGTTCAGCGCGTCGGCGTTAATTCTTGTGTTCTGAAAGGCTTCGCGCACTGCTCCAGAGTGTCTGGCTGCGACCGCACTCCTTGTTGAATTGACGACTGTCAACTCTTCAAGGAGCGTATTCGCATGGGCAATCGTTTGCCGCCACCTTCCGCCCGTACGGTCACCGTCAATGGCGATGGCCTGCCAAATGTCATGGGCCAGCCTGCGTTGGTCTTCTCCAAGCTCACCGGGACCGAAAGCCTTTGCGAACTCTTCGCCTACGAACTTGAGCTCCGTACGCCGGATGATCGCAATGCGCTGTTCGGCCCCGCCGCAGATCTCGACACCCACGCACTCCGCGGAAGGGAGCTAACCGTCATCATCCAGTTGGATGGCAGCGGCACCGGACTCGCGGCAGGCACTGGCACGGGTACGCGCGAGATTACCGGCATCGTGACCGATGTGCGAGGGCCGTTGCCGGAGGGGCGCCAGATTGTCTATCGGTTGACGCTGCGCCCATGGCTTTGGCTGGCGACACTGACGAAAGACTTTCGCATCTTCCAGCAGCAGAGTGTGGTCGAGATCATCGATACGCTGCTGTCTGACTATGCTTTTCCAGTCGAGCGTCGCCTCGACGTGACGCGATATCCCAAGCGCGATTACCAGGTGCAGTACGGGGAGAGTGATTTCGATTTCTTCCAGCGCCTCACGCAAGAGTGGGGCATTGCTTGGCATATCGAGCATGGCGATGGCAGACACCGACTGGTGCTGACAGACGGAAACGGCGCATTCAAGCCCTTCGTGAGCGCGGCCTATCACGAGATGCGCTGGCAATGCTCGTCGGACCGCATCGACGAGGAACATCTGCACGAATTCGAATTGCACGACCGGCTAGTGTCCGGCCAGTGGACCACGTCCGACTCGGATTTCGTCAGACCGCGGGCGGATCTTGTGGTGCGGTCGGCCGATCCGCTCGATACCGGGCATGCGGGTCAGGAGGTCTACGAGTTCCCGGGCGACCACGCGCAACCGACTAGCGGCAACGATCCATGGAAGGATGGCGAGCAGATCGCCCGCGTCCGCATGGAGGCGTTGCGCCAGCACGGCAGCCGCGCCAAGGGTCGTGGCAACGTCCGCGCGATGGTGCCAGGCTGCACGTTTTCCCTCACGAATTTCATCCAGGACCGTGCCAATCGCGAGTACCTGATCCTGGGTACGCAATTGCTGATTGAGGACGTGGGCGAATCCACGGACGCCCCGCAAACCTGGCGCTGCGAAGTGTCCTTCATCGCGCAGCCCTCCAATGAACTCTATCGTCCGGATCGCACACAATCCAAGCCGCGTACACAAGGGCCGCAGACCGCTACAGTGGTCGGCCCGGAGGGCGAGGAGACCTGGACGGACGAATATGGGCGCATCCGTATTCAGTTCCATTGGGATCGGCTCGGACAGCGCGATGACAACAGTTCGTGCTGGGTGCGCGTCGCGACACCGTGGCAGGGCGAACGCTTTGGCGCGGTACACGTGCCCCGTATCGGCCAGGAGGTGGTTGTCGAGCACCTGAACGGTGATCCTGACTGTCCGATCGTGTCGGCAGGCATGCCGAACAAGTTGAACATGCCCCAATGGCCGCTCCCCGAGCATCATGCCCTGTCGGGTTTCGTCAGCAAGGAACTGCATGGCGAACGCAGCAACAGTTTTGTTCAGGATGCGAGTGAAGGACAGATCCAGACCCAGTTGCAGAGCGATCATCAGACATCGTGGCTAGGCCTGGGCTTTCTGACGCGCGTGTTGCGCGGCGCCGGGCGCAAGGACAAACGCGGCGAGGGGTTCGAGTTGCGCACCGATGCGCAAGGGGTGGTACGTGCCAACGGCATGCTGCTGACCACCGAGGCGCGCGCCAACGCCCGCGAGCATCACAAGGACATGGGCGAAACGGTCCGGCGCCTGACCGTGGCGTGCGATCAGCAGGAGACGCTGGCCCGGCTTGCACAAGAGTTTCAGGTGCAGGAACCGGGAGATCAGGCCGAGGTGGCGAAGATCATCAAAGCGCAGAACGACGATATTCGCGGTAGCGGCAGTGCCAACCCAGAGGCGGGAAGTTTCCCCGAACTGTCCGCTCCGCACTTGGTGTTGGCGAGTCCCGCCGGCATCGAGACCAGCACAGCGCGTTCTACGCACCTGGCCTCGGGCGAACACCTTGCGCTAACCAGCGGCGGTCACACGAGTCTTGCCGTCGGCCAGCGGCTGCTGGCGAGCGTGAGCCGTGGCGTGCGCGTCTTCATCCAGAGCATGGGATGGCGACTGGTTGCGGCCGGCGGAGACATCGATCTTCGCGCCCTGCAGGACAGCATCCATCTGCTGGCCAAGCTGAACATCACTGCAACGGCCAACCGCATCACGCTGTCCGCGAAGGAAGAACTCGTCGTCAGCGGCGGCGGCAGCGCCACGGTCTACAGCGCCGGGGGCATCACGCACCGTACTGGCGCCGCCTACACCATCCACGCGGCGAGCTACAAGCTCACAACTGCCAGAACGCACGCCGCGCAGTTTCCCGAGCCGCCGAGGCCGGGCAAGGGAAATCTCGAACTGTTCAATCGGTACGCGAATCGCCGGGGCTTTGACGGTGGTGGCTTCCGTGTGGAAGACGCACTCGGACAGTTCAGCAACGGCGCGTTGGACGGGAAAGGCTTCGCTGCGGCCAGCGGTATCGCGCCGGGTCCAGGCAAGGTGGTGTTTGGAATCGATCCTGCGGATACGTGGGCACAGGGCAGTCATGTTGGCACACCCACCTGGTCAGCGAAGGCCCCGGCGATGAAAGCAATCGGCGGCGCGAGCGCGATAGCCAGCCAGGTAGGCGATGGCGTCGCTCAAGCAAATCAGATGCTGCAGATCACACAGCAGCTTACTGATACGGCAAAGGCTGGAGGGACTGGTCTCGCGAGCCACGGGCAATCGACTGCGCAATCGTTCCTGAGCAAGGTTGCGACGGTCAGCTTACCTGCGCTACCTGCGCCAATCCCGCGTCCCGTCATGCCTTCGTTCCGCACGCCCGGGTTCGTCTGAGCCTATTCCTGACAACGAATAATCCACTATGACGAATCCACCCAACGGTGCCGATCCACGCGGCCCGCAAACCGCCGTCGCCCCGTTAAACACGATCGCCGTAGAAGACATCGGCAAGGGCGCAGCCGAGTTCGATGCGTGGCTGCAGGAGGTGAGCGGTGGTGCGGTCACGCTCGATCGCATCCGCATGGTCGCGGGCAGCGTGCCGGTGGTGGGCAACATCATGGCGCTGGTCGATGCGCTGGGCGATGTGGTCACCCTCACGCGTAGCAAGTCTCCAGACTTCCTGGACTGGGTGAGCCTGGGCATCAACCTGATCGGCATCGTGCCGGTGCCGCCGGGGATGGCAGCGGCGCGCATGAGCCTGCGTCCGACGTTGGCGCTGGTGCGGCAGGAGTTGCGGCAAGGGGCCAAGTTCGTGCTGGGCGATGCGCTGGTCGAGGTGCTGGTGGGGCATCTGAACGCGACCATCGTCGGTGAGCTGGATGACTTCGTCACGCAGGCGCAGGCCAAGTTGCCGGGCATTCTGCAGGACGCGGGCGAACTGGGCGAGAAGCTGCTGATCGAGATCGCGATGGGCTCGAAGCGGTGGCACTCGGCAAGCTCAAGACGACCGCCCATCTGCAGCAGGCGGTCACGCAACTGCATGATCCGAAGTCTACCTTCCCCAATATCTTTGGCGCGGTGTGGAGCGTCTACAAGGCAGCGGGCAAGGCGGTGGCGAACACCGCGGTCCAGCTCGCGATGCCGACGGCGATCCAGCAGAAGGTGGTGGCGAGCAGCACGCAACTGCGCACGCTCGCGCCCGTGGTGCGCCAGCAGATGATGACGCTGGCCGATCCGCAGACGGCGCACAGCATCGGCTGGCTGCTGTCGATGCTTGCTCAGGCGGTGGTGCGCTGGCGCAAGAAGCGCAGTGTGGGCCAAAGCATCAACGTCAAGGCGCGTCAGGTCAGCGTGGCGAAGCGGCAAGGCCACCAGGGACAACTGGAGAGCACGAACAGGCAGGTGCCGGCCAAGGGCAGCCCGGGCTGCAAGAACTGTCCCGCTCCGGCCAACACCCTGCGCAGCATCAGCTTCGCCACCGGCGACGAGACGATCTCGCACACCGACTTTGTCCTGCCGGGCCTGATGCCGATCGAATGGACACGGACGTATCGGTCGAGCCTCGGCGCTTACGATGGCAGCGAATCCGGCGCGCGCTGGATCACGCCCTACACGATCCGCTTCGATGTGGTGAAGCAGGGTGTGCAACACGGTGGGAACGAGAGCCTGCTCTACCACGCCGCCGATGGCCGCAGCCATGCCTATCCGCTGCCCGGGATCGACCAGTATCACCACGATCCCATCGAAGACGTGACGCTCGTACGCGTCTCGGCCAGCATTCTCACGCTCGCGCGCGGCTTCGAGAGTACGGAGACCTATCAGCGCCACGGCAAGCGCTTCCGTCTCATTGGCATCATGCTGCGCAACGGCGCCGGCATCTCCCTGCATTACGACCATCGCGTCGATCAAGACACGATGCTGTCGAACGTGATCGCCTTCCAGGGCGAAACGATCCTGGCGCACCTCGGTATCCGTCCCGATGATCAGGGCCGCATCGCCGAACTCTGGCAGATCGCCGACGGCCAGCCCGTGCGCCAGTTGACGCGCTATACCTACGACGCAGCGGGCGACCTCGTGATGGCGCAGGACGAGAACGCGGCCTACTGGGAGTACACCTATCAGCACCACCTCGTCACCCGCTACACCGACCGCACGGGTCGTGGCATGCACCTGCAGTGGCAGGGGGACGGTCCCGATGCGAAGGCCGTGCGCGAATGGGCCGATGACGGCAGCTTCGACACCACCCTCGCGTGGGACGAGAACATCCGTCTGACGTATGTCACCGATGCCCACGGCAATCAGACGCAGCACTACTACGACCGCCTCGGCTACACGTATCGCATCCGGCACCCCGATGGCCTCTCCGAATGGTTCTTCCGCGACGACGCGAAGAACGTCATCCAGCACATCCACACGGATGGCGCGATCGACCGGTTTGCCTATGACGCCAGCGGCAATCTGGTCGAGCACATCCGCCCGGACAGCAGCGCCGTGCATTACGCGTGGGACGACAAGCGCCAGCTCATCAAGGCGAGCGACGCCGAAGGCGGCCTGTGGCGGCGCGACTACGACCTCAAGGGCAACGTCACCGAGGCCATCGATCCGCTCGGCAACAAGACCACCTACGCCTACAACAAGGCGGGGTTGCCGGTGGAGATCACCGACGCCAAGGGCGGCACGAAACAACTGAGTTACACGGTAACGGGCCAACTCGCCAGTTACACCGATTGCTCGGGCAAGACGAGTGCGTGGCAATACGGCGCGCGCGGCGAGTTACTGAGGTTCACCGATGCCGCCGGTGGGGTGACGCAGTACCACTACGAAGCCGGGCAACTCACCCGGATCGTGCATCCCGACGAAAGAATCGAACGCTTCGAACGCGACGCCGAAGGACGCCTGCTCGCCCACATCGATGCCCTGCACCGCCGCACCACGTGGCGCTACAACGAAGCGGGCCAGATCGCCGAACGCACCGACGCCGCGAGCCAGACACTTGCGTATCAATGGGACCGGCTCGGGCAGTTGACCACCCTCGTCAACGAGAACGGCGCGCGCACCGACTTCCACTACGACCCCGTCGGACGCTTGCTCGACGAAACTGGCTTCGATGGCAAGACCACGCGCTATGTCTACCAGTCGGAATCCGGCACGCTGCACTATCAGGTCGAAGCCGGCCAGTTCAAGACGGCCTTCGGCTTCGATGCGATGGGCCGCCTCGTCAGCCGGCAGGCGGGCTCAGTCGATGCCGAGCAGCCGCAACAAACCGAAACCTTCGCCTACGACGGCAACGGCCGCCTGCTGTTGGCCGAGAACGCCGACAGCCGCCTGCAATGGTTCCACGACGACGCCGGCAATGTGGTGCGTGAGCACCAGCACTATCGATCGCTGAACCAGCCCGTGGTCGCGGTCTGGCGACACGAGTACGACGCATTGAACGAGCGCATCGCCACGGTCCGCCCAGACGGCCATCGTGTCGAAGTGCTCACCTACGGCTCGGGCCACGTCCACGGCGTGATGCTCGATGACAGGGAGCTGGTCCAGTTCGAGCGCGACGCCCTGCACCGCGAGGTGCTGCGCACCCAAGGCAATCGGCTCACCCAGTCGCAGGTCTACGACCCGGTCGGACGATTGCTGGAACAGACGCTCTCGCCCGTGGCGGGCGCGCACGCCGGCCAGCGCATGCTGCATCGCCAGTACCACTACGATGCCGCTGGCCAACTGTCCGACATCCGCGACATGCGCCGCGGCACGCTGCAATACCGCTACGACCCGATCGGAAGGTTGCTCGAAGCCACCAGCGCGCTCGGCCAGGAAACCTTCGCCTTCGACCCGGCGGGCAACCTGCTGCACGATCCGGACACCCGCACCTTTGCGGCCGACCCAAGCACGGGACGCCCGGAGTTCCACACCCGCCTGCAAGGCCCACCGAAACTCGTCGACAACCTGCTGCGGCAATACGCCGGTACCCACTACGACTGGGACGCACGCGGCAACCTCGCCACCCGCACCCACAACGGCGTGCGCGAGGACTTCACGTGGGACGCCTTCAATCGTCTGACCGGCTGGCGCAGCCCCGACGTGGAAGTGCAATACAGCTACGACGCGCTCGGCCGACGGCTGTTCAAATCCTCCACCGCGCGCTACATCCCCAACCCCTTCGACGGCGAGATCTACCAGCGCAACGAACAGGCCCGACACAACCAGCGTCACGGCTGCGCCTTCACGCTCTACGGCTGGGACGGCGACCAACTGGCCTGGGAATGCCGCCAGGAACCCGAATCGGGGGCCGACACGCACTTCCGCCCCATCTCCGGCGCGGCCCGCACCACCCACTACCTCTACGAACCGGGCAGCTTCGTGCCGCTGGCCCAGGCGGTGCGTCAAGGCTCGATCCGGCTGCACCGGCAACCGGTCTACGAGGGCGGCTACGACATCGACGAAGACCCGCTGTGGACGTACACCATCCCGCCGCAGCCGTTTGATGCGATGGCCTGGTATCAGTGCGACCACCTCGGCACGCCGCAGGAACTGACCGACGAGACAGGCGGAATCGCATGGAGCGTGCAGTACAAGGCGTGGGGCGCGGCGCAGGCGGTAATCTCGGACGCCGCCCGCAAGGCGGGGATCCAGAATCCGTTGCGATTCCAGGGGCAGTACTTCGATCATGAGACCGGGCTGCATTACAACCGGTATCGGTATTACGATCCGGCGAGCGGGCGGTTCATCTCGAAGGATCCTATCGGCTTCGCTGGCGGATTGAATGTCTTCCTGTATGGGCCGAATCCGACTGGTTGGATTGACCCGCTGGGGCTGGAGCGCCTCAAGAATGCAATCGAGGGAGCACGAAGGGAAGACGTCTTTAACGCGTCGATGCGAATGAAGCATCCGAACGCAACCATCCAGTGTCAGTGCTATTTGCGAGACGCACAAGGAAAATCAGTGAAAGACCCACGCACAGGAGAACGCAGACGTATCGACACAGCAGTTATTGAAAATGGAAAAGCACTGACATTTGAGGTGACAAGTCCAACGGCTAATAAATTTGATCAATTGGCGAAGGAGAATAGAATTATCGAAAGTGGAGGTAAATATATTTCTGATCGGAAAACTAGAAAATTAATCCCGGTCATTGGTTTATCAAAAGTGGAGAGAATTGAATGACGGATAATGATTATACTGTTTGGAATATAGATTCATTATCGGATGCATATGCCGGCACCCCTGATCTCGCTGGTGCATTGACAGTGGCACTGGAGGCACTATTCACGTTCATGGAAAATGAAGGATTGCTTCTTTGTCGTGTCACCGACGACCGTGGCCGTATTGTCAAGCGACATATCATGGCAAGCGAACTAACAGACGAGGGGGATCAGCTCAGCAACGGCCCAAGAAACGCTGTGCATAGATGGCTTGGCTCCAAAGGAGTAACTAAGTCCCCCCCGGATCTAAAAATTCTAAAAAAGGAGCTGGCCAAAATGCGGGAAAAAAAATAGTCAAGCTAGCGCAATTGCAAAAGAGCGTAGCACTCTGGAGGTCTCTACGGACCCGGCTGCTTCGTGCCCCTGGCCCAGGCAGTGCACCACGGCTCGATCCGGCTCCACCGGCAACCCGTCTACGAGGGCGGCTACAACATCGACGAAGACCCGCTGTGGACGTACACGCTCCCGCCGCAACCGTTCGACGCGATGGCGTGGTACCAGTGCGACCACCTGGGCACGCCGCAGGAACTGACCGACGAGACAGGCGGAATCGCGTGGAGCGTGCAGTACAAGGCGTAGGGCGCGGCGCAGGCGGTAATCTCGGACGCCGCCCGCAAGGCGGGGATCCAGAATCCGTTGCGATTCCAGGGGCAGTACTTTGACCACGAGACGGGGCTGCATTACAACCGGTATCGGTATTACGATCCGGCGAGCGGGCGGTTCATCTCGAAGGATCCTATCGGCTTCGCTGGCGGATTGAATGTCTTCCTGTATGGGCCGAATCCGGTGGGGTGGGTGGACCCGCTGGGGTTGACGAAGAAATGTAAGGGCTGCGTACCACGCTGCAATGATGTTGCCTCGCAGGTGCCAAAAACTGCCGAAGAAATGGCTCAAGAACTTTCCAAGCAGATAAATCAGAACTCTGTTTCATTTTCCACGCCAAAAACACAGGGGCATATCGATTTACAGGGAAGTTCACATTACGACAAAGCCACAAATACGGTAATCCCGACCCCGCATGTTCAAACCAGGGACACTAATGTCGGGCCTAATGGTCAAATAACCACATCAAAGAAAACGGAAGTAACAAGACACGCTTCTAAGCGTGACATCCGTATCGCGAGGGAGCTGGCAAAGCGAAAAGGACTATGCAGATGAAAGATCTGATTGAGATGCTGCAAGAATGGTATAGCTCGGAGTGCAATGGGAGCTGGGAACATTCTTATGGAATAAATATATCTACCCTAGATAACCCCGGTTGGGCCGTTACCATAAACAAAGCTCTTTCCAAAGGGGGGCTTCAAATAAACATTGATCGTGATGAAGGTGATTGGATTCGTGTGATGGCAACAAAATCTAAATTTGAAGGATATGGCGGTCCTAAAAATCTGAGGGAATTGTTGGTATTAGCTTTTGAGTGGTTGGGGGAAAAAGAATAATACTCTGTGGATTGGGGAGCGGCGCAAGAGGTGATCGGTATTACGATCCTACGGCGGGGCGGTTCATTAGCAAGGAGCCGATTGGCTTCGCTGGCGGATTGAATGTCTATCCGAGCACCGGGAAAATCTCTCGAAATGTAGTAATACCCAAGCCAGGGGCGGAATGATGGATTCAAAAAAGCCATTTTCGACGAGTGGGGCATTTGGAAATGCCGCAAAAAAAGCGGGATTCAATGGCGCGGGAAATACTCGCTTTATCGAATATTCAAGCTACTGGGTAATAATAAACCGTCAAAAATCAGCTTATGGAAAGCAATTTTATGTAAATGTTGGGATTTTATTCAAAGAGCTGCTAGAGTATCCATTAGGCGTGGGGAATATTGGAATGGTTTTAAAAATGAAAAGCAGTATTGAGCCTCATGCTAGATGGAGGATTGAGCGATCTCCCGGAATGCCATCGGATATTGTCGAGCGCATAAATCGCAGTATTGAGGGAGAACAAATGAATGAACTTGAACTTGCTCTTTTTGAAACATTCAGCAGTCTGCTCGCGTTCCTGAGCCAGAATCACAATAGGTCGACCATTCGCAAGCTACACAGTGAAGGGCAACTTCCGGCGATTTTGCTGAAGGAAGTTTGATGGAGAGGATGTCTGCATTGCTGGTGCGTCCAAGTAAGTTGGGCTCTTGGGCCTGACCTGTCGTAGTCCGAAATAGTTTTGATGATTTTACAGAGGAATGAATTGAACGACTAAAACGGAAAGTAAGCGCATGGCTAGGATAAAAAAGCAGATAAAGATCCTCCAAATATGAAAATATTAGAGAAGGATCTTTCCAAGATTCGAGAGGGAAAGTAATCAACTGACGCAACCGGCGAGATCGGGTGGAGTGTGCAATACAAGGCGTGGGGGGTGGCGCAAGCGGTGATCTCCGACGCCGCACGCAAGGCCGAATCCAGAATCTGCCGCGGTTCTTCAGGGCCGCACTTCAATTGGTCGAAGAGTTCCTGCTTGTCAGCTATGAACGATTCAACCCTCCAATCCAACTACCATCACAATGACTGAAAATATCATCTGCCAGGGCGACTCAACCGACCACGGAGGTGTTGTCCTCGAAGGCTTCTCCAACACCGACCTGGATGGGCGCAAGATCGCCGGGCGAGGGCATATGGTGTCGTGCCCGAAATGCAGGGGTGTTTTTCCGATTGTCGAAGGGAACCAGCAGTACACCGTCGACGAAACGCCTGTGGCACTGCATGGGATGAAGACGGCGTGTGGCGCCATATTGATTGCCGGCCGTATGTCGGCTGAGGTTGGCAGTTGACGCTCGATGTTTCATTTGAAGTGCACGGTCTGCCACTGAAAGCCCACTGAAAGCAAACAGTCAGGCGCGGTTTTCAGCGGTCGCATAAAATGTCGGCTCTCTCCATCCGACACAAGAGCAGCGATCCCGCGCCGTGGGGTCATCTGCCTGTCAGGCCAATCCAATGTCCGCTGCACCCAAGCTCGCCCCCGACACGTCGTCGAACCATGCGCCGGCCAACGTCCCCGTCATGCAGGTCATCTTCGGCCTGATGCTCGCCATTCTTCTCGGCGCGCTGGAGCAGTCGATCGTGGCGGTGGTGCTGCCCGATATCGCGCTGCAACTGAACGGGTTCGAGGACATGGCCTGGGTGATCTCCGCCTATCTGGTGGCGTCCACCGTGGTGACGCCGATCTACGGCAAGCTTTCCGACGTGCTGGGCCGCCGCGCGGTGCTGACGTTCGCCATCGTGTTGTTTTTGCTGGCGTCGGTGGCCTGTGCCATGGCCACGACCATGCCGATGCTGATTGCCGCGCGCATCCTGCAGGGGCTGGGCGGCGGCGGGCTGATTTCGGTTTCGCAGGCGACGATTGGCGACGTGGTGCCGCTGCGCGAGCGCGGACGCTACCAAGGCTACGTCAGTGGCGTGTGGGCCGTGGCCAGCATGGCCGGCCCCGTGCTGGGTGGCTATCTGGCGCACTTCCTGTCGTGGCGCTGGATCTTCTGGATCAACATTCCGTTGGCGCTGCTGGCGCTGGTGGTGGTGCGCCGCGCACTGCGCCATCTGCCGGTGAGCGGGCGCAAGCACCGGATCGACTATCTCGGCGCGTTGCTGTTCGGCGGCGGGCTGTCGGGCGTGCTGGTGTTCCTGACGCGGCTGGGGCAGGGCCATGCGCCGCTGGAGCCGCAGACCATCGGCCTGCTGGCGGCGGGGCTCGTCGGCATGGCGCTGTTCGTCTGGCAGGAGCGCCGCGCGGTGGACCCCGTGATTCCGCTGAACCTGCTGGCCGTGCCCACGGTGGCCATCTGCTGCCTGACGCTGTTCCTCTGTTTCTTCCAGTTGATTGCGATGTCGGTGCTGCTGCCGCTGCGCTTTCAGGTGGTGGGCGGCGCCCATGCCGATACTGCGGCGCTGCGACTCGTGCCGCTGACGCTGGCCATTCCGTTCGGCGCGTATATCTCCGGCCGGCTCATGACGTGGAGCGGGCGCTACAAGCCCATGCAGATGACTGGTTCGCTGGTGGCGCCCGTGGCCATCGTGGCATTGGCCTTCACGCCGCCCGATGCGGTGCTGCTGGCCGCCGTCGTGATGATCGTGCTTGGGTTGTCGATCGGGCTGCAACTTCCTGCGGGCCTGGTGGCCACGCAGAACTCGGTTCCGCATCACCAGATGGGGATCGCCACGGCACTCACGGCCTTCGCCCGTCTGCTGGGCGGCGCGGTGGGCGTGGCTGTGCTGACCACGGTGCTGATCGCGCTGCTGCGCCATAGCGGCGTGGCGGTGTCCGACCTGAAGGGCGGCGAGGATGTACTGATGAGCATGTTCCGCCGCGTGATGGGCGGAGGCGACCAGGCCGATGCGGCAGCGGTGCGTGTGGCGGCGGAACGCGCATTCCGCCTGCTGTTCCTGATGAGTGCAGGGGTCTCGCTGATCGCGCCGTTCTTCGTGGCACGCCTGCGCGAAACCACGCTGCGGGGCAGTGCCGTGCCGGCGCCGGCAGCGGCGGATTAAAACAGCGGGTCTAGCGCGGCTCGCGCGTCATCATACGGCAGACCGCCGCCAGGGCCAGCAGATTGGGGTCGCGCTCGCGGCGGCGCAGAAAGCTCAGGCCGATGGTCTGCTTCATGCCGTAGTCGGTGGTCAGCGGCACAAAGGTGACGTTGGGCGCCACGACGTCACGCACGCGGCCCGGCAACAGCGTGTAGCCGATGCCGCCGCCCACGAGGTTCATCAGCGAGAAGATGTCGCCCACCTTCATCACCACGTTCGGTGTGAAGTCGGCAATGCGGAACGCCTCGGCAAATCCGCTCGACGTCACGAATCCATCCCCCAGCGACACAAACGGCTCGTCACGGCACTGGCGCAGATCCACGGCATCCATGCGCGCGTAATCCGAATTGGCGGGGGCGGCAAAGAAGATGTCGTCCTCGAACATCGGGATCGATTCGATCTCCGGGCTTGGATCGGGCATGCCCATCAGCGTGGCGTCGATGGTGCCCTGACGCAGCTTGTCGAGCAGGTCCGCGTTGGAGCCGAGCACCAGTTCCGTCTGCAGTTCGGGCCGGCGCATCTTGATGCCGATCACCACCTGCGGCACGGTGCGCACCGTCAGCGAATAGAGCGAGCCGATCTTGAGCTGGTCTGCCGAGTAGCCGGCGGCCTCGCGCGTGATGCGCACGCCGTCGGCCATGGTCTTGAGCACGTCGCGCGCCACATCGGCCAGCACATGGGCCGCTTCGGTGGGCAGCAGGTTGCGTCCCTCGTGGCGGAACAGCGTGCAGCGCAATCCTTCCTCCAGCGAATGCAGGGCCCGGTGGATGCTGACCGTGCTGACCTCGAGCGCCTCGGCGGCCTTGGCCAGGTTGCCGGTTTCCATGAAGGCGAGCAGTGCCTCCAGCTTGCGGAAGGTGATGTCTTCGCTGATGCGTTCGGGCATGGGGGGCGCCTTGGGGAAGGCGGAAATGCGAACAGGCCACGATGATCGCACACCGTGGCCTGTCATGTCATAGCGAGGGGGCTGGCCTCATCGTCTTCATGCCTGCTGCAGGTCTCCTTGCATCGTGTCTTCGGTCGCTCCCTTCGTCTCGTCCACAGCTGTGCTGCGTTGCTGCTTTGCGGCGAGGCGCAGTGCCTCGGTCGTTGTGCCCTGGCCGTCCGGTGCCCAGCCCGGAGGCATCGTCAGGTAGCCCAGTGCGTGCCACGG
Source organism: Cupriavidus sp. SW-Y-13 (assembly GCF_009793345.1). Lineage (NCBI taxonomy): Bacteria > Pseudomonadati > Pseudomonadota > Betaproteobacteria > Burkholderiales > Burkholderiaceae > Cupriavidus > Cupriavidus sp. SW-Y-13. The sequence goes on along the minus strand of NZ_WHLX01000002.1, from coordinate 1,735,709 downwards.
CTTGCGGGAGTTGGCCATGTCGCGGAACAGGCTGACCCAATGTTCGAACTGGTTGACGATCGGGTTGGCGGTAGTGGTCGGGTGAACCAGGCCGTAGCGCACCGGCTCTTCAGCGCGTTCTTCCACATAGGTGCCGAACAGGCGGTCGAAGATGATCAGCACACCGCCGTAGTTGGCGTCGAGGTAATCCAGGTTCGAGGCATGGTGCACGCGGTGGGCCGACGGGGTGTTGAACACGTATTCGAACCAGCCAAGTTTCGGAATCCAGTCGTTATGGAGCCAGAACTGATAGAGCAGGTTGGCGGACAACGTGGCCAGCACTACTTCGGGACGCACACCCAGCAGTACCAGCGGTGCAAAGAAGACGGCGCTGCCGGTGATCTTGCCAGTCCAGCCCAGACGATAGGCAGAGGCCAGGCTCATCTGGTTCGGCGAATGGTGCACGGCATGCGTGGCCCAGAAGAAACGGATGCGGTGCGAGGCGCGGTGATACCAGTAGTAGCAGAACTCTTGTCCGATGAAGAGCAGGAACACCATCAGCGCGCTGTTCAGCGTCACCGTGAACAGGCGGTGTTCCCAGGCCAGATGAAAGACCGGCGTGGCCAGCGACAGCGGCAGCAGCACGGAGAGCTTGCGGCCTGCGAGGTCGGCCAGCGACAGCCAGACTTCCTTCCACGAGTACGGGTTGTCGGTGCCCTGGCGGCGGCGCCAGAGGATGGCGGCTTCGACGAGCGATACGGTGACGATGAACGCTGTCACGGCGGTGGCGATGGTTCCGGTAGTCAACATGATTTTCCTCACGGTGTGTCTGCTTCTGTCTGGGGTGACGCGGTGTTGCTGCGTCGGTGAGGCAAATGTAGTGGGGCGACCGTCGGGCATCCAGTCATCAATTATGTCGTTCCATGTCACCGATTTTTCGTGACATATCCCGACATGATTTGCGGGGCGACAGCCGCCGATCCACGTCCTAGAGTTCAGCCCGTCGACGCGATACGCAGCGTCCCGAAGCAAACCGAACTCGAAGGACATCATCATGGCAAACCGAATCCTGATCGCCGCCGCCGGCTCCCTGCTCCTGCTGGTCAACGCTTCCGCGTTTGCCTGGAGCGGTGGCCACTTCAATGCCTATACCCCGCGAGGCACCTACAGTGGCGGCCACGCCATGTCGTGCGGCGGCGGTAGCTGCGGCCATGCTGGCGGCGTGGTCGGCCCCTACGGCGGACTGGCGACCAACACCGGCACCGTCACCCGCAATGCACCGGGACAGTTTTCGAATAGCGGCACCGCCGTGGGCCCGAACGGCCGCTCGGTGCAGCACGATGGCAGCACCAGCTGCGCAGGCGGCACTTGCAACCACACTGGCGACATGACCGGATCGAATGGCCACTCGGCCACGACCGATGGCAGCGTCACCCGTAACGGCGCCGGGCAGTACAGCTCGTCCGGCACCGTGACGGCGGGCAACGGCAACAGCTACAACCACTCGGCATCCACGTCCTGTGCCTGGGGCACTTGTGACCGCTCCGGCACCGTCAACGGCAGCTATGGCGGCACCGTCACGCATTCGGGCAGTGCTACCCGTGTGTCGAGCGGTGTGGTGACCACCGGTGGCGGTACAACGGTCGTGCATGGCGCGACGGTGAGCACCGGCTCGACGGTCGTGGTGGGCGTGCCGCCGGTCTACGTACCGCCTCCGGCACCGATTGCCGTGGTAGCCCCGGTGCCTGCCGTCATGCCGCCGCCCCCGCCGCCGGTTGTGGTTGTGCCCGCGCCGGTGCCGGTGGCGCCCGTGGTGATCGCACCGCCGCCGCCCGTCCGCGTGGCGCCGCTGCCGATGGTGGTGGTCACGGCACCGCGCCCGGTGTATGTCGCGCCGCGTCCCGCCTACGTCGTGCCCGGCCACTGGGTAGGCCGCGTCTGGGTGCCGACGCACTACGCCTGACCGATCCTTTTCCTGTTTTCTTTTTTTCTTTTTTATCAACCGGCCGGCCCAACGTCGGCCAACCCACGGAGTTTCATCATGAAGAAGATGATGGCTGTACTTATCTTGTGTATTGTTTCTGCAGGCGCCAGCGCCCAGGGGATGCCGATGGCAGGCGGGGGCGACAAGTCGGTGCGCGCCGAGCAGGTGCTGACGCAATTGCAGGAACGCTTTGCCGCCGCCAACACCACGCGCGATGGCAAGCTGACCCAGGCGCAGGCACAGGCCGGCATGCCGATGGTGGCGCGTCATTTCGACGAGATCGATGCACAACGCGTTGGCTACATCACGCTGCCGCAGATCGAAGTCTTCATGGCCCAGCACATGAAGCAGCGTTGATGCGTCAAGCCCGCAACCGTGGAGGAACGGATGGAGCAGGCGAACCGGATTATCGTGCTCGACGACGAAGCGGAACTGCGCAACATGCTGCAGCGCTTCCTGACCGGCCATGGCTTCCAGGTACGCGCCGTGGCCGACGGCAAGCAGCTATCCCGCTACATGCAGCGCGAGCCGTATGACCTGCTCGTGCTGGATCTGATGATGGAACCCGAGGATGGCCTGACCATTTGCCGAAAGCTGCGCGCAGAAGGCCAGACCATCCCCATCCTGATGCTGACCGCCAAGGGCGATCCAGCCGATCGCGTGGTCGGCCTCGATACCGGGGCCGATGACTACCTGGCCAAGCCCTTCCTGCCCGATGAACTCGTGGCACGCATCCGCGCCTTGCTGCGGCGCCAGAAAATCGCCGCAGGCGATCCCACCGTTTCCTCGCAGACCCTGAGCTTCGGCGCGTTTCGCTTCGATGTGGGCAAGCAGACGCTGACGCGAGATGGCGAACCCATCGAGGTGCATTCGGCCCAGATGATGCTGCTCCATGCGTTGGGCTCGTCACCGAACCGCGCGGTGAGCCGCGAGAATCTGCTGGCCCGTGCGAGGGGACGCGATCACGACGCACTGGACCGCAGCATCGACGTGCAGATCCTGCGCTTGCGGCAGATCGTCGAGGAAGACCCGTCGAAGCCACGCTTCATCAAGACCGTGTGGGGCGTGGGCTACATGCTCGTGGCGGGTGTGGAGGGATGAGTCGCACCTTGCTGCCGCGCTCGCTGCTGGCGCGCAATATCGCGCTGCTCGTGATCCTCGTGTTCGTCACGCAGGCGTGCTCGCTGTTCGTGCTGCTGCATTTCGTGCAGCGTCCGCGCGTGGAACGGGCAGCGAGCGTGTTCTCGCATTACGTCACGTTGATGGATAGCGCATTGACCGGGCTGCCACCGGAAGAGGGGCGCGCTGCATTGGCCCGCATCGGCGGACAATTCACGCCACCGCCTGACGAACCGACAGGTGCCGATGTGGCGCATCCGTTCCGCACCTGGCAACGCGATACCTTCATGCAGGCGCTGCGGCGCGACCTCTCGCGCGATACCGATGTGCGATGGCAGGGCAGTGCCGATCAGGAAAAGCTCTGGATCGGCATACACGTAGCCGGTGCGCCGGCATGGATTGCCTTGCCGATGACTGCGGACTCGCAGGCCAGCGGTGTGACAGCCGCCATCGCGTTATCGGCGGGACTGGGTTTGCTTGCCGCGCTGGCGGGTTACCTGCTGCAGCGCCACATCAATCGCCCCTTGCGCGAACTGGAGCGCGCCACGCGTGACATCCACGCCGGCGATATCCCGGAGCCATTGCCCGTGGATGGGCCCACCGAAATCGCAGCGGTCAGCGTGGCGTTCAACGAGATGACCGAAGCACTCCAGCAGGCCGAGAAAACACGCGCGCTGATGCTCGCGGGCGTCTCGCACGACATCCGCACGCCGCTCACCAAGTTGCGGCTCGCGATGGCGATGGCCTTGCCGCGTGGCGCGGACGACGCGTTCGTGGCGTCCGTCGAAGGCTATCTCGATCACATCGACACCATCCTCCAGCAGTTCATGGACTACGCGGGCAGTGGCGAGCGGGAGACGCCGGAGCCGGGAGACCTCAACGCGTTGGTCGAACAACTGGCGGCGGATTTCGCGGGGCTTGGCCATGGCTTCGAACTTGACCTGCAGCCGCTGCGGCCCGTGCCGTATCGCCCGACCAGCATGTTGCGCATGTTGATGAACCTGATGCAGAACGCCATCCACTACGGCAAGACGGGATTGCTGGTGCGCACGTGGCAGGATGCGGCCAACGCGCACGTGGCGATCTGCGACCGTGGCAGCGGCATCAGCCTGGCCGAACTGGAGCAACTGCGCGCGCCGTTCAGCCGGGGCAGCAACACGCGTGGATCGAGCGGCACAGGGTTGGGTCTCGCCATCGTCGAGCGCATTGCAAGGCTGCACGGCGGGCAGCTCACGTTCCGCGCCAGGGAGGGCGGTGGCCTCGAAGTCGTGGTCTCGCTGCCTGCATGAGCGCGTGAAACAAGCACGTGAAGGGCCGTGACATTTCCCGACATAGTTGATGCCTGGCGTGTTGCACGCCCGTATCCAATACTGGGTCCTGCCCGGCACCGATGTCCGGTGCCAACGAAACTCACCAAGGACCCATCATGCAAGCCACCCTCAAGACCATTGCCCGCCAAACCAAGCTGACCGTCATCGCCGCACTCGCTGCGTCGTCGATGATGATGAGCGGCTGCGCCTCTGCCACGACGATGATTTCCGAGCCGCTCGCACCGGTCTCGGCCAGCGCCATCCACCCCGACATCGTCTATGTGCGCAACTTCGACACCACCGCTGCCAACGTGAAGACGGACACCACCGGTGTGGTCAAGCGCATCACCGCCATGGCCGAAGGCAGCAGCGCGGTCAATAGCGAAGACAAGGACACCACTGCAGCCCGCAACGCCACGGCTGACGAAATCGTGAAGCAGTTGCAGGCCAAGGGCCTGCACGCGTTGCGCATCGACGGCCCGGTGCCGACGGACGCCAATGCGCTCGTGGTGGAAGGCCGCTTCGAGAAGATCGACGAAGGCACGCAGCGCCGCCGCCTGCTGATCGGCCTGGGTGCCGGCAAGAGCGACGTGACCGCATCGGTGCAAGTGTCGTATCAACCCGCACACGGCCAACCGATGCCGCTCGCCCTGTTCGAAACCCATGCCGATAGCGGCCATATGCCCGGCATGGCGGAAACGGCTGGCGTGGGCGCTCTGGCCGGTCACGCTGCTATCTCCGCAGGCGCGGATGTCGGCGTGCATGGCGCAACCGGCAGCCGCGACAGCGTCGGCGGCGAAGCCCGCCGTGTCGGCGACGCCGTGGCCAGGCAGGTCATGGCTGTGATCGACGGCCAGGGCGCCGTCAGCGCCCGCAGCTAAGCGCGACGCACTGTGGCGGGGTCCATGGCCTATGCAGTTTCGGATGGATCAGATACATTGACGCGATCCGATCTTCCGATCTGCTGGAAATGCCGTGAAACACTACACACGCGAAAACTTCCAACCGACGCACAGTGTGGGGTTCCATCTGAACCGGGCCCGTAACACCCTGTTGATGGAAATGGATGCGGCGCTGCGTCCGCTGGACATCACCGGGCAACAGATGGGCATCCTGCTGGCGCTGATGCGTGGCGCCGCCAGTACGCCACTGGAGATCAGCCGCGCACTGGGCATCGACACCGGCCTGATGACGCGGATGCTCGACAAGCTGGAGAACAAGGGCCTGCTCCAGCGTCAGCGCAGCGAAGAAGACCGGCGCGTGGTGCATCTGCTGCTGACCGACAAGGGCCGGTCCGTTGCGGGCACCATTCCCGAGATCGCGCCGCAGGTGCTGAATCACCGCCTGCGGCATTTCTCGCCCGAGGAGTTCCGCGAATTCCTGCGGCTGCTTCAGAAGTTTACGGACGGCGCGGCTGGCTGACTGGTTTGCGCGCCACGAAGTCCGCCGCAAACGCCACCGCCATCGCCACTGCCCCGCAGGTAAAGATCAACGCGTAGTTTTCGTGGGTATGCGAAAACAGATACGCATATCCGTAACCGCCGATGGCCTGAAAGAGCGCGAACGATGCCGTGGCCCGGCTCCATGCGGCACGCTGCGCGACGGGATCGTGCGGCATCATGTCCTGCAGCTTTCCCAACACCATCGGCACGATGCCCGGTGTGAACGCGCCGAGCAGGATCGTTGCGATCCACAGCGCTACGGTGTGATGTGACACCGCCAGCAGCCCCACGGCAAAACCCTGCAGCACCATGGCGATGCGATAGCCATTGCGGTAACCCACCCGGCCCCCCAGCCAACTGCTGACCAGCGGCCCGGCGATGGCGGCCACGCCATACAGCACCCAATAGCCCGATCCCACGGAAGCACCTTGCCCGAGGCCACGCGCCACGTAGTCCACCAGCAGCACCATCGCGGGCACCAGTCCGAGCGCATTGGCGGCGTACTGGACGTAGATCACACGCAGCGCCTGCTTGTGCGACGCCAGCGCCTGATCGGCGGCGTGATGCCCTGCGGCCGTTGCCGCCGGCATGCCTGGAGGCGTGTCGCTGGCGGGCCAGCCGAGCCAGCTGATAGCGGTCAGCACCAGCGACACGGCACCGAGGCCGATCCACGTCGCGCGCAGTCCGAGCCTGAGCAACTCCGGCACCAGCGTGCCCGACGCGGCGATGCCGAGTCCCAGACCAAGGAAGATCAGGCCGCTGACAAACGCGCGGCGCGACGGGGCGATATGCGGCAGGATCGCCGTGGCTACCAGCACCATGATCGCGCCGCCCGCCAGTCCGGACAGGAAGCGCCAGAAGAAGAACCAGCTTACCGAGAGCGGCATGGCGCAGGCAAAGAAGGCAGCCGTGGCAGCCACCATGAGCCAGCGCAACGCGTGTCGGTTCGACATCCGCGCAGCCAGCGGCCGACCCAGCAGGGCGCCGGCCAGGTATCCCGCAAAGTTGGCCGCGCCGAGCGTGACTGCATCGGAGGCGCTGAACCAATGCGCCTGGATCAGCGCCGGAATCAGCGGCGTGTACGCAAAGCGGGCCAGGCCAATGGCAACCAGACTGGCGCAGAGACCGGCCAGCGCGGCATGCAGCGCACTGAGGTCGAGGGCATCGTCAGCGGCAACCTTCCGTACGCTGGGTGGCGCGGCAGCGGCATCTTGTGACATGGGGGCGTTCCTTGTTGTCGATGTCCTGCTTTGGCAGGACGAGCGATACCGCCGCGCTGCGAGTGGCGCGTGTCGGATATCGGGAATTCGGGGGTATCGACGGCGGCGTGGCCGCTATCGGTCAGTGTGGCCCGTGCAGTGTGGCGCGCAAACCGAGCAGGCCGAGCGCGGGCCGCACCGAGGCTTCGAACAATGCGCGCTCGGGCATCACACGGGCCAGCACGCGCATGCCCACCTGAATCGATAACAGCATCGCGGCGATGTCATCCGCATCATGGTGCGCAGCAATGCTGCCGTCCGCTAGCGCCGCCCGCACCAGCCGGCTGAAGAAGTCACGCAGCAACGTCAGCTCCAGCGTCACGGCGGCTTGCATCTCGGGGTCTTCAGGCGAAGCTTCCAGCGCCGTATTGATCAGCATGCAGCCCCGATGCGGCAACTCGTTCGCACCACGCTCGATGCTTTCCGCAAAGAACTGCTCCAGCGCCTGCGCCGGGGCATAGCCGGATTCGATCCGCGCAATGCGCTCGCGCAGGGAACGGTTCAGGTAATCGTCCAGCGCCTGCATGAACAACTGGCGCTTGTCGCCAAACGCGTTGTAGAGGCTTGGCTGCGTCAGGCCCATGGCCTGCGTCAACTCGCGCGTGGACGTGGCCTGATAACCCTTGGCCCAGAACGTCTCCTGGGCCGCGGCCAAAGCGGTGTGGGCATCAAACTGCCGGGGGCGAGCCATGACGATCCTCGTTTTGTATCGATCGGTATGAAACCATGGGCGGAATTATAGATCGATCGCTACAAAACGCAATGTCCCTGTTGGGAGAGGGGGTCATGCGCGCGCAATTTCATGCCGCGCAGGGGGGGGAAATAGCCGTTCTTTTAAATGTGGCGTGACGTATTTGAAACCTGCGACAAAGGTAGTACCGTGCCACGCGCAATGAGAGTTCGCCGCCACGCAATGGGCGTGGCCGCGCTGTTAGCCACGTGATGCATGGGAGCCGGAGATGGTTGCAAGCAAGAACGGAGGGAAGCAGATTGTCAGGCGTTATGGAATTCGAAGAGGCGACCGTACCACTGCGGGTGGCGTGGTCGAAGGGGGCACCGCTGGCGCAGAGCTCGGTGGCAGGTTGCAGGCATTCGAGCACGATCCGGTCTGGTGTCCTCGTTGCAAGTCGATGGGACGAATCGTCTGCACCGGACCACGCATTCCGGCGAAAGGACCCGATGGCCGGGAAGCGGCGCTGAGTGAGGACTGGTGCGTTTGCGGCTGCGAACGGACCCCGCTTCTGGTGGCCTCGCAGTTCGACGCTTACGTCGAAGTCTGAGCCGGTGGCCACTTAGGCGGGCCACCGGTTCCTTGATTACCCCAATCCAAACACGAACTGGCGCGCTGCCACGGCATCGCCCAGCGCCCGATCATGCGTCACCAGCATCAACGCGCAGCCGCGCTCGGTGGTGACATCCACAATCAGGTCGATGACCTCTTTCTGCGTGACCGGATCGAGGCGCGAGGTGGGTTCGTCCGCGAACAGGAAGACGGGGTCGAGCAGCAGGGCGCGTAGCAGTGCGAAGCGCTGCAACTCTCCACCCGACACCGCGCCCGGCAGCCGCGTCAGCAAGACGGGCCGCAGCCGCAGGCGCTGCATCAGCGGTGCGATGCGGGCCGGGTCCACGCGGTGGCGCCGGCACAGGTCGTCGAGCGCGTGTCCCAGTGTGCGGCGCGGGGCGAAGGCGGCGGTGGGGTCCTGGTACAGCTTCTGATAGCGCACGCGCGCCACATTCCCGGGTTGGTTCACGTGGCCCGCATCGGCCTGGATGAGTCCCAGCAGGATGTTCCCGAGCGTGGACTTGCCGCTGCCGCTTGGGCCGGTCACGGCCACACGCTCGCCAGCGTGCAGCGAGAGATCCAACTGGCGAAACAGGTTCTGCGCGCCGAACCGCTTGGCCAGCCCCGTGGCGCGAATCACCTCGTCGCCAGTGGCTGCCGCAGGCTTGCGCGGCCAGTTCAGGGGATCTGCGGCGATCAGCGTGCGCGTGTAGTGGTGCTGGGGCTGCGCCAGCAATGTATCGGCGCTGGCCTGCTCCACGATGGTGCCGTCCCGCATGACGGCCACCTCGCCGCCCAGCGCGCGAGCCACGGCGATATCGTGCGTGATGGTGAGCACGGCGCAGCCCTGGCGCATGGCGTCCTGGAGCTGCGCGACGATGGCGTCGCGCCAGTGCGGGTCGAGTCCCTTGGTCGGTTCATCCACGATCAGCACCGGCGCGCTGCCTGCGCGCGTGATGGCCAGTGCCAAGCGCTGCGCCATGCCGCCAGAGAGCGTCGATGGCCACGCGTTGGCGGCGTGGGAGAGGCCCAGCGTGCCAAGATCCTTCAGGGTGTGCTGCCAAGCCTCGGTGCGCGGCTTGCCGCCGACGAGCGCATGTGTCTCGGCCAGTTGATGGCCGACACGCATCGTGGGGTCGAGTGCCAGCGAGGGCTCCTGCGGCAGCAGGGCCAGCGCGCGGCCCCAGTGTTGCCGGCGCGCGCGGACATCGCCGGCATCGGAGGATTCGCGTCCCACCACGATGCGTCCGGCGGCACGCAGTCCGCGTGGCAGCGTGCCGAGGATGGCTTGTGCAAGCAGGCTCTTTCCCGCGCCGCTTTCGCCGAGCAGGGTCAGCGCGCGGCCGGGTAGCAGCGAGAACGAGACGGGGCCGACCAGACGGCCGTCCGCACTGGAGATATCGAGCTGGTCGACTCGGAGGAGGGGCAGGGTATCGGGCATCATGCGTGGCGCCTTTGCATGGCATCGCTCAATAGCACCAGTGCCAGCGTCGCGAGGGTCAGGACGACGATCGGACTGGCGATGATCCACGGGGCCTCGGCGGCATAGGGCAGCAGTTCGGTCATCATCAATCCCAGTTCGGCAGCGGGCGGCTGTGCGCCGAGCCCGACGAAACCCATCGCCGCCAGGGCGAGCACTGCCGCGCTGGCGCCGAAGCTCATCAGCGTGGCCAGCAACGGCAGCAGTTCGGGCAGGACATGGCGCCACAGCACGTAGCCCGGGCCGAAGCCAAGCAGCCTGGCCGCCTCCACATGACCGCTTGCGAACACGACGCTGGCCGTGGCCTGCGTGACGCGGAAATATTCGACCCACAGCACCAGCGACAGCCCCACGTAGAGTGGCCAGAACGCGCCGGGTGCAAAGGCGCTCAGCAGCAGTACCAGCAGCAGGCCGGGCAGCGCGAGCACCGCGTCGGCCACCGTGCCGATCAGCCGCGCGGTCCAGCCGCCGCGCCATGCGGCGAGCAGGCCGAGCAGCGTGCCCGGAATCGCGGCGGTCAGTACGCTGATCAAGGCAAGGCCGAGCGACAGCCGCGTGGCATCGGCCAGCCGCGCCAGCATGCTGCGGCCCAGGTGATCGGTGCCGAGGGGTTCGTGCAGCCCCGGCGCCTGCAGCACGCCGTACAGATCCTGTTCGAACGGGGCGCGCCCGGCCAGCCACGGGCCCGCGAGTGCAAACAGCGCGATCAGCAGGAGCAGCGCGAGTCCCAGACCCTGGCGATCGAACTGAAAAAATCGACGATTCATCGACGTCCCCTTGCCAGCCGCACGCGCGGATCGATCCACGCGCAGGCGAGGTCCACCAGCGTGTTCAGTGCCACGAACATCAATCCCATGACCAGTGCGGTGCCCTGGATCATCGGTACGTCGCGTCCGAAGATCGCGTGTACCAGTGCGTGGCCGATGCCGGGCCACGCGAATAGCGTTTCAATCACGACTACACCTTCGACGAGATAGACGAGCTGGACGCCGAGATACGCCACCAGCGGAATGGCCGCGTTGCGCACGCCGTGCCGCAGCAGCGCTTGTCCATCTGTCAGACCCTTGACCCGCGCAAACGCGAAGTAGGGTGCTTCCGCCACCGACGCCATGGCGTTGCGTGCCACGCGCATTGACGTGGCGGCCAACCCAAGGCCCAGCGTCAGCGCTGGCATCAGCAGCGCGCCGTGTACATGGTGCCCCCCGGCCGGCATCAGGTTCCATTCGATGGCGAGCACCGTCACCAGCACGATGCCGAGCACGAACGGCGGCATGGCGCGTAGCAGGACCGACGCCACCAGCGTGCCGCGATCGAGTGCACCGCCGGCCTGCAGCCCTGCGGCGAAACCCAGCGGCACGGCAATCGCGCATGACACGGCAAGCGCCGCCACGGCGAGCCGCAGCGTGTGGCCGAGTTGATGGACGATCTCGTCGATGACGGGCGCACCCGTGACGGACGACAGGCCGAGGTCGAACTGCAGCAGGTGGTGCCACCAACGTAGCAATGCATCGGTCCACGGCAGGGCAAGGCCGAGTTCGGCGCGAACGGCTTCCGCGGCAGCGGCGCTGACCATGTCGAAGCCATAGCGCGCGGCGGCCACGCGAAACGCGGTATCGCCGGGCAGCATCCGCATCATCAGGAAGCTCAGCGTGCCAACCAGCGCCGCCACGACCAGCGCCTGCAGGCCGCGTTGCAGCAGGATGCGGCCCACGAGGCTGGTCGTGCGCCAGCGCAGCGGCGTGTGCTGGACGGGAGATGCCGCCAGCGGCAAGGATGGTTCGTTCATGGATTCGCTCATGAATGCCAGTGCATTTGTGTCAGCCGGTAGCTGCGTTCGAACGGATCGATCGAGACGCCACCGAGCCTGGGCGAGGCCGCCAGGGTTTGGCGATACCAGACCACGGGGATCAGCGGCAGGTCGCGCTGCAGCGTGGCGGCGATCTGGCGACGCAGCCGGCCGCGCAGTTGGCCACCGTCCGCGTCAGCGGGAGTGGATGGCAGTGCGGCCAGCGCGCGGGTCACAGCCGGATCGGCCCAGCCCATCGCGCCCCAGTCACCTCCCTTGTTCCCGTTCGGCGGAAAGTCCTGCGAGACGGTGCCGAATGCATCGGGCACCACGCCGTAGTTGCGCGACATCAGGCCGATGTCGAGCGAGCCGTCGCGATGCGCGAACGGGATATCGCCCGAGTTGCCAACGGCCACGCGCATCGCGATACCCACCTGCCGGAACTGCTCCTGAAGTGCCGTGGCGATGACGGGCAACTCGGGTCGATCCGGGAAGGTGCGCAGCGTGATCGCGAAGCGTGCATCGCCGCGACGCAGGATGCCATCGGCGCCCGGTTGCCAGCCCGACTGGGCGAGCAGGGCGCGCGCGGTGGCGCGGTCGAAGTGCAGCGGCGGCAGTGCATCGTCATGCCAGCCAGTCAGCGACGGCGGAAACAGTTGCGTGGCCGCCAGCGCCGGATCACGAAGGATGGCCGTGGCGATGCCGCGCCGGTCGATGGCGAGCGACAACGCGCGGCGCACTGCGACATCGGCAAGAAACGGATGGCCGGCGTTGACCTTGAGCGCGGTGGTGCGCGGAATGGTCACGGCGTGCAGGCGCACGTTGGGACTCGTCGCCAGCCGCGCGATGCTGCCGGGGTCAAGCCCGTAGGCAAGTTCCGCCTGTCCGCCCTCGGCCATCAGCGCGCGCATCTCGGCGCGGCCCACGGACAGGTATGAGGCGCGCCGTATTGCCGGGGCCATGCCGCGCCAGCCATCGAACGCGGCAATCGAAAAACGCTGCGGCGGCTCGAGATCGACGATGCGATAGGGACCGGAGCCGATGATCGCGCGTACATTGCCATCGGGAGCGAACGAGGCGGGCGCCAGCACCTGCGCGCTGCTGTGCGAGAGCAGGGCGAGCAGCGGTGTGAAGGGGCGCGTCAGTACGATGCGGATGCCGTCGGGCTCCGCACCGATGTCCGCGATCGGCGCCACGCGCAGCATCCCCGCCGCATGGCGAGCGCGTTCGAGTGCCGCCACCACATGCGCGGGACGCACCGGTGTGCCATCGTGAAAGCGCGCGCCGGGCTGCAGCGTGAAGCGCCATGTCAGTTGATCGGCCGATAGCTGCCATCGCGCGGCGAGGGCGGGCGTTGGCAGTCCATCCGCATCGAAATCGACAAGTGTCTCCGTAACCTGCATGCGCGAGAACAGGTAACCGTTGCGCAACGGATCGAGCGAGGACAATTCCCATGGGCCGATCACGCGCACGGCGCGCTCGCCGGCTTCCGTCGATGCGGGTGCGGAAGTGTGTGCCATCAGCGGCAGCGCAGGCGCTGCAGCGGCTGCCCCGGCAGCCAGCAGCAACCGGCGCCGTTGTGAAGAGAGAACCTTTGCCACGGTCAATAGCTCAGTTGCAGGCCGAGCCGCACCGTGCGTCCGGCGCCCGGCATGATCCAGACATTGCTGGCGGCGCTGGCGTAGTAGGTGCGGTCGAACAGGTTGTCGACGTTGAGCGCCACGCGCACGGTCTTGCTGTATTGCCAGTAGGCAAAGGCGTCCGCCAGCGTGTAGGCGGGCAGCGAGAAGCTGTCCTGCGCGTCGCCGCCGCGCGTGCCCACGTAGCGCACCCCGGCGCCCAGGCCATAGCGCTGGCCGATGGGCGCCTGGTCCTCGAAGATCGCCATCAGGCTGCCGCTGGTGCGCGGTACGTTGGCCAGCGGCGTGCCGGCGGCCAGCCGGGTGTCCTGTGTGACTTCGGCATCGGTGTAAGCGAAGTTGCCGGTCACGCGCCAGTGGGTGCCGATGCGGCCAGCCACGTCGAGTTCCACGCCCCGGCTGCGCGCTTCGCCGGCTGCGCGCAGGAACGAGGGGTTCGACGGATCGGTGGTCAGCACATTGCGCTTGCGGATCTCGAACACGGCCAGCGTGGCAGTGGTGCGATGGTCCGGGCTTTCGTACTTGGCACCGGCTTCCACGGCGCGGCCATGCTCGGGCGAGAACGCATTGGCATTGGCATCGCTGCCCGGGTTCGGACGGAACGACTTGCCTGCGTTGGCGAACAACGAAACCGTCGGCGTGGCGAGGTAGGTCACACCCAGCCGTGGCGAGACGGCAGTCTGGTGCTGGCTGGTGCTGGCGCCGGAGAGTCGATTGTCGAGCGACTGGTTGTAGATGTCGAAGCGCGCGCCGGCCAGCACGCGCCAGCGCTCGCCCAGCCGCAACTGGTCTTGCGCATAGAGGCCGACGTTGGTCTGGCGCTCGTAGGTATTGGTGTTGGGCAGCAGCGTGGGCGGGGTCTGTCCGTAGACCGGATCGTAGATGTCGATGGCGTACGGCGCAGCGGCGGTGGGGTTGCGGCGCAGCATGACTTGCGACACGCCGAAGCGGTAGGTATCCACGCCCAGCAGCACCTCGTGGCCGATGGCGCCCGTGTTGAACTTGCCCGCGATATCGGCCTGCAGGGAGACATCGTCGGACTGGAAGTCGCGATAGCGCCGCTGGCGGGTCAGCGTGCGGCCATCGGCCTGCAGCGCGGTCGCTTCAGTGGAGTAGCCTTCGAGCGAACCGCCGCGATAGGCCACGGCGACGCGGCCCTTCCACGTATCGGAGAAATCATGCTCGACGGAGAGTTGGTGCGACTGGCTGTCGAGGCGGATGTCGCCATCGTTCGGCTCGCCCAGGAAGCGCGAGCGCGGCACGGCGCCGAGCCGGCCGTTCACGGCCACCACGCCCCGGTCCAGCGGCACGGTATAGCGCTGGATCTCGCCCGCATACTGGATCACCGTATTGGCGCCGAGCGCCCAGGTGAACGAGGGCGCCAGCAGGAAGCGGCGACTGTTCACGAAATCGCGCGTGCTGCCTTCGTGGTCGGCCACGGCAACCAGGCGGCCCGCCACGTTGTCGGAGAGGGCGCCCGTGACATCTGCCGAGACCCGGTACTTGTCGCGCGTGCCAACCTCGAAGCCATACGTTTGTGACGGCTTGAATTGCGGTTGCTTGGTGACGACATTGATCACGCCACCGGGGTCGCCGCTGCCGTAGACCGACGAGGCTGGCCCTTTGAGCACTTCCACGCGCTCGATGGTGGCGGTGTCGCGCGGCGCGGTAAAACCGCGGTTGGCGGCGAAGCCGTTGACCAGATATCCCGCGCCGGTGTTCTCGTTGCCGGTGAAACCACGGATCGAGAAGTTGTCCCAGAGTCCGCCGTAGTTACCCTGACGCGCCACGCCGCTCACGTAGTCAAAGGTGTCATCGAGTCGCGTGGCCGCGATGTCCTCGATCAGTGCGCGCGGTACGACCTGTACCGAGAGCGGCACTTCGCGCAATGGCGTCTCGGTGCGCGTGGCGCCCGTGGCATAGGGGGCTGGCGCATGGCCGCGCACGGAAACTTCAGGGAGGGTCTGGTCGTCGGCGGCGTTGGCAAAAGCGGTGGCGGCAAACAGGAAAGCAGGCGTGAAACGGCGTCCGGACATGAATGGGGGCGAGCGGAAATAGGGCGGGCTTATTGCAACAGGGTTGCATTATAGCGAGCCTTCCGCGCCACACCATTACATTTTTGCGACAAGCTGTCCGCGCCCTGCCGCACTACCCCATCAACGCCGACAAATCCTTCGCCGCAGCCTTTATCTCTTTCTCGGCCCGCTCGCGCAGCGCGCCATCGGCTTCGAACCGTTGCTGCGGCCCCGCCACGCTGATCGCGGCGATGATGTTGCCTTGTGCGTCACGCACTGGCGCCGCGCAGGAGTCGATGCCCGGCTCGAAGGCCGAGAAACTCCACGCGCAGCCGCGTTCGTGGTCGGCGGCCAGGATTTCGGCAAGGCGCCGATGGGTGCCCGCGCTCTGCCCCGTGACGGTGGGCAGGGGATCGGGACCAAGGCGCTCGCGCAGTTCTTCCGGCGACAGATGGGCGATCAGCATGCGCCCCGGCGTGGTCAGATGGGCTGGCACGCGGCTGCCTACCTGGATATTGCTGACGAGCCCGGTGTTGGGCATCTCGCGCAGTAGATAAAGAACGTGGCCGCCATCGGGTACGGCGAGGTAGGCCGATAGCTGCAGCGATTCGCTGAGTCGCGCGAGGATGCGTCGTGCGAACGATGTGAGATCGTTGGCCGCCAGCGCGCGTGACGCGAGCTTGAGGAAAGAAAAACCCACGGTATGCCCGCCCTGCGGCAGCCGCTCGACCATGCCCTCGTGTTCGAGCGTGGCGAGCAGCCGCATCACCGTGACGCGGTTCACGTCGATGCGCCGGCCCACTTCGCTGAGGTTGGCCGTGGAGCCGCCCTCGGCGATAAAGCGCAGCAGGCGCATGCCCCGGATGACGGGGGATACCAACTGCGGGTTTGCGCCATCGTCGGCGTCCGGATCGGCAACGTCAGGTTCGGGCAGCGGCTTGGGCTTCGGCATTCGCAAACGGGCAGTCAGGGGAGTTCACTCAGGAGGGACCTGGACGCTTACTGAAGCGGCGCGGTCCAGGCGTTGTAATCGTACACCCAGTCGGCATTGCCGCCGGCCTTGAGCCACTCGTTGCCGCGCGAGCCGATCTGGATGCGGCTGGTGCGTTCGTGGCGGGCGGCCTGATAGCGGGCCAGTGCGGCGGGCACGGCGTCCGAGGTGGCCTCGGCCAGGCAGCGCGCCAACACCACGCCATCCTCGATGGCCATGCCCGCGCCCTGTGCCATGAACGGCATCATCGGGTGGCAGGCGTCGCCCATCAGCGCGATATGGCCGGACGACCACGACGGCAGCGGATCGCGCACGTACAGCGCGGAGATCAGCACGTCGTCGCAGGCATCGAGCAAGGCGCGTGCATCGGGATGAAATCCGGCATAGGCGGCGCGCAGGTCCTCGACACGGCCCGGCGTGGTCCACGACTCGTTTCGCCAGCTATCTTGTGCCACGGTGGCGAAGACGAAGATCTCGCGGCCTCGGTTCAGCGGAAAGGTCACGATCTGGCTGGTGGATTCCGGCCCCCACCACTTCGTGAACGCGCCGATGTTCGGCACGCCGGCCAGCTTCTCGGCGGGCACCACGGCGCGGTAGGCCACTACGCCAGTGAAGATGGGATGCTCGTCGCCGAGCAGCGCGCGGCGCACCACCGAGTGGATGCCATCGGCCCCGATCAGCACGTCAACGTCCTGCTGGCTGCCATCGGCGAACGTGAGCGTGGCCCCCTGATCTCGTGCAGTGATCGCTGTGGCCTTGTGGCCGAGCTTCACGTTGGCCGCTGGCACGGCGGCTTCCAGCGCAGACATCAGGTCACCCCGGTGCATGGTCAGTTGCGGTGCGCCGTAGCGGCGCTCGGCCTCGTCGGACATCGGCAGGCGCGAGGTTTCCTCGCCGGAATCCCAGGTGCGGCTGATGCGATGCGTGGGCCTTGCAGCGGTGTCGCGGAGCGCCTCGCCAATGCCAAGCCCATCGAGGGCGCGCACGGCGTTGGGTGTCAGGTTGATGTCGGCGCCAACCCGCGCAAAGCGCGCCGCCTGCTCGAACACCACTACATCCATGCCGAGGCGGCGCATGGCGATGGCCGCAGCCAACCCGCCGATGCCGGCACCGTTGATACCAATCTTTCCTGAAAACATGGGGCGCTCCTCTTTCCGACTCGATTTATGTATGTTCAAAAATGAACGATAAGTTCATAAAAAGAATATCCATGGCGAGAGGCTTTCGTCAAGCGGAGGGGGCGCCGCATCGTCGTTTCCGGGCAGGGTTGCGAGAGGCCATGTGCGTCCAAATGCTGTTGTGGGAATTGTCTTACGGATGTTTCAGCAGCGGTCTTCTGCTTCGGGCGGGCGGCAAAACATACATTGCAGTTACAGCACGGCCACGCAGCATGACCCCTCCAGGAAAGCGATGCGTGGCCCAGAACATCCACTCTGAAAAAGGAGCACGACATGATTGCAAAGACGTTTGCCAAGAAGTGGCTGACCGCCGCGGTGTGTTCGATGATGGTGGCCGCACCGGCCGGCTTTGCCTACGCCCAGGCCGGGTCGAAGGCTGATTACGACGCAGCGGTCAAGCAGGCCGACGCCGACTACAAGGCTGCGGGTTCGCGCTGCGATGCCCAGTCCGGCAATGCCAAGGACATCTGCAAGGCCGAAGCCAAGCGCGACCGCGACGTAGCCAAGGCCAATGCCGAGGCCAAGCGAGACGGCACGGACAAGGCCCACGCCAAGGCCATGAAGACCAAGGCCGATCGTGACTACGACGTGTCCAAGGAAATGTGCGACGACAAGAAGGGCAACGACAAGGACGTTTGCGTGAAGGAAGCCAAGGCTTCGCACGAACGCGCCCTGGGCGCGGCCAAGGTCGAGAAGGCCGCCGCGACGGGTACGAGCACTGACGTAGCGGAAACGCGCGCCGATGCCCGCAAGGACACCGTTGACGCCGCCTACAAGGCCGACAAGGAAAAGTGCGATGCCATGTCCGGCGATGCCAAGGACAAGTGCCAGGCCAACGTGAAGGCCAAGTACGCCAAGTAATCCGCTTCATCGGTCGACATACGTCGACTCCCGAGCAACCTGCGGCCGCCCGGAGCGGCCGCGCTACTCAAACAAGGAGCCGCATATGAACTGGGATCAGATCGAGGGCAAGTGGGACCAGGCCAAGGGCAAGGTCAAGGAAAAGTGGGGCAAGCTGACCGACGACGACATCACCGTCATCAACGGCAAGCGTGACCAACTGGCTGGGCGTATCCAGGAGCGTTACGGATACACCAAGGAGCAGGTCGAGGATGAAATGAAGGCGTGGGAGCGCGATACGCGCTGGTAACCTGCACCGGTGGTAAACCCGATCACGCCAGCGTGACTGGCGTGTGAACCCCGCGCAAAAAAAAAGCGGCAAGGCTTCGGCTTTGCCGCTTTTTTGTCTGCCCGCATTCACGCCGGACATCTTGCCCAAGTCTTTTTGGGGAAACCTGATTTCTACGTCAACGCAGGAATATTTCAGTACGTTACGGAATATTACGAGCCGGACCTGCACCCCACGAACTCAAAAACCGACAGGCTGGCCGCCCGCCCTGCGCATGCCCGCAGCGGCGTCAAAGGACATCAGGGTTGAAGCTGCGCGCACGGCACCGCAACGTACGGACCGGCGCGCCAGAAGGGGAGCGTTGTCGTGGAAGGACCTGTTTCGCGTGTGCAGGGGCTGTTCAAGGCCCAGGCGGAGAATCACCTGTTTGCGTCGCCGGGCCGGTATTTGCGGTATCTCGGCACCATGTTGGCCGTATCGGCCGCGTGTTATCCGGCAGGCAGCCGGAAGTGGATGTCGCGCCGGCTGAAGTGGCTGGCGATGTCGGCCATGCGCTCGAGTGCCGCGCAGCCGTGGCTGCGTGCCGTGGCTTCGTGCGCGCTGCTGCAGCGTGTGGTGGCGGCTCGCCCGTTGCTGCTCGAAAAACCCTACCGTCCACTGGGCGCGCTGGGGTTGGGTTTCGGGGAGCGCGCGCGGCTGGTGCAGGAGCACTACGCTGTCATGCATGCCGCATTGCCCGTGGAGACTTGCGAGCGCATTTGTCTGCGGGGCGGTGTGGAGTGGCCGTTTGCGGATGGCCGCTACACGCTGCGGCTTGCCGATGCCGGCCCGAATCCGAAGGAAGGCGAGCTGGCCTTCTACTGGATCGACAACGAGACCGGCGCCAGCCTCACGCAACTGAGCTTCTTCCTGCGCTTCGGGGCGATGGGCCCCGACGTCTTCGTCGGCGGACTGCAGGGACCGAAGAGCGAAGCCAGCCGTGAGTGGATTCGTGCTTCCACCAAGGCTTGCGAGGGTTTGCGTCCCAAGGATGTGGTGATGGAGGGCCTGCTGGCGCTGGCCGGCCATATCGGCGCGCGGCGCATCGTGGCGGTCTCGCGGGCCAACCATGTTGGCCGCCAGCGCAACACGCCACGCGAGATCCAGTGCGACTATGAAGCATTCTGGAGCGAATACCACAGCGTACCGACCCATGACGGCAATCTTGAACTGCCCGTCAGCCAGCCCGTGCGCGATATCGCGGAGATTGCCTCGAAGAAGCGCTCGGCCTGGCGTCGCAAGCAGGCCGTTGCGGAATCGGTGCGCGGCGCCGTGGCGGCGGGTTTGTGTTGCGAGCCGACGGCTGCGCCTGCAGTGCCGGCGTCGGAGAGTCCCGCCTTCCCATCGGCACTGGCCATGGCCTGAAGCCAGAACATTGCGTAAACCCTAGTAGTCTAGTCACCTAGACTTTTAATACAGTCCGGTATCGACCTGCCGTGCGTGATGTCACACGCAGGGCTTTTCCTTTCCCGATGCCGGACACCGCCGACCTTCTCTCACGCAGCCGCGAGCCTGTCTACTTGCAGCTCGCGACCATCTTCCGACGCCAGATCGAAAGCGGGGCCTGGCGCCCCGGCGAGCAGATTCCGTCGCTCGAAGCGCTGTGCCGCCAGTACGGCGTGGCGCGCATGACCATGCACCACGCGATTTCGCAGCTCGATGCCGAAGGGCTCGTGGCGCGCTCGCGTGGCCGGGGCACGTTCGTGAAGACTGCCGGGCGCGCGCGCCGCCAGATGGCACTGCCCGTCAGTTGGGACCAGGCCGTGGCCGTGGGCGACCAGCTATCTACCGAGGCCATGGTCGAATCCACTGCCGATGTGGCGCTGCCCGACGATCTCGGCATGCCCTGCGATGGCCGGCGCGCCGATGCCTATCACTTCCTGAAGCGCGCACATCGGCTCGATGGCCGCCCGTTTGCCGTGGGCGAGGTCTACATCGCGGCTGACGTCTTTGCGCGCGAGCCGGAAGCGTTCCGGCAGGGTGCCTCGGTGCCGGTGCTCGATCGCTTTCCCGAACTCCAGGTCAACGCGGCCCGGCAGCGCATGTCGATCGTGCCGGCCGGTGCAGCGTCGGCCGCCGCGCTGGAACTGGCCGTGGGTGCGCCCGTGGCCGAGTTGCGCCGCTTTGCGTGCGTGGACGATGTGATCGTCTACTACGCACGCATCGAATTTCCTACCGAGTATGTCTGTCTGGATTTCGACTTGCTCGCCCCCCATTCCTGACAACCGCAACCTGAACGGAACCCGAGATGGAGACACAAGAATCGATGAATGGCGCGGAAAGCCTGGTCAAGACGCTGCTCGCCAGCGGCGTGGATACCTGCTTCGCCAACCCCGGCACCAGCGAAATGCACTTCGTGGCGGCACTCGACCGCATTCCCGGCATGCGCTGCGTGCTCGGCCTGTTCGAAGGTGTGGTGACCGGTGCGGCCGATGGTTATGCGCGCATGGCCGAGAAGCCCGCAGCCACGCTGCTGCACTGCGGACCCGGCCTGGCCAACGGTCTGGCCAACCTGCATAACGCGCGCCGTGCGCAGACGCCCATCGTCAACATCATTGGCGATCAGGCTACGTATCACCGTCCGTTCGATGCGCCGCTCACTGCCGATACCGAAGGCTGGGCCCGTCCGGTCTCGGTCTGGACGCGCACCGCCACGCACGCCGCGTCGGTGGGCGCCGATGCCGCCGTGGCCGTGCAGGCCGCGATGGGCGCGCCGGGTGGCGTGGCCAGTTTGATCCTGCCATCGGACGTGTGCTGGGATGAAGGTGGAAAGGTGGCCGCGCCGCTGCCCGCGCTGCCGGTGCCGAAGGTATCGCCCGATGCCGTGCAGAACGCCGCGCGCATTTTGCGCAGCGGTCAGCCCACGCTGATCGTGCTGGCTGGCAGTGCATTGCGCGAAGGCGTGCTGGCCGATGCGCATCGCATTGCCGCTGCCACCGATGCACGTCTCATCACGCCGATGTCGAACTCGCGTGTCACGCGCGGGCAGGGTCGTCTGGCGATCGATCGCATTCCGTACTCGGGCGATGCGGCGCGCCAGAAGCTGGCCGGTATCCGCAACGTGATCCTGGTGGGCGCCACCACGCCGGTGACGTTCTTCGCCTATCCGGGCAAGTCGCCGCGTCCGTTCCCGGAAGATGCAAACATCCATGTGCTGGCGCGTCCCGAGGAGGATCTCGGCGAGGCCGTGGCGCGGCTGGCCGATGAACTGGGCGCACGCAGCGCAACGCTGCCATCGGCCGCGCCTGCGGCTCGCGTGGAAGCGGCACGTGGCGCCATCACCTCGGAAGCCGTGGCGCAATCGCTGACCGCGCTGTTGCCCGAACAAGCCGTAGTCGTGGAAGAGAGCGTGAGCTTTGGCCGCGCGTTCTATCCGGGCACCGTACACGCCGCGCCGCATGACTGGCTGCAACTGACGGGCGGTGCGATTGGCGCGGGCCTGCCGCTGGCGACGGGCGCAGCCATCGCGGCACCGGATCGGCGCGTGGTGGCGTTGCAGGCCGATGGTTCGGGCATGTACACGCTGCAGTCGCTGTGGACCATGGCGCGCGAGAAGCTCGACGTGACCATCGTGTTGCTGGCTAACCGCAAGTACGCGATCCTCTTGGGCGAACTGGCTGGCGTGGGTGCCAATCCCGGCAAGACCGCGCTCGATATGCTCGACATCGGCAATCCGGATCTCGATTGGGTGAAAATGGCCAACGGCATGGGCGTGGAAGCGGCGCGCGCCGATACCATGGATGCATTCAACGACCTGTTCGCTTCCGCCAACCAGCGCAAGGGTCCGTTCCTGATCGAACTGGTGATCTGATGCCGTGATCCACGGCGGGCGGCGCGATGGAACACGATGTTCCATTGTGCCGCGCCCGGCCCCGCCACAGCATGGTCCCGCGTGATAGTCACGCTAAGAGAGGGACCATCATGATCAAGATGTGGATCTGTATTCTGGGCGCTTCGCTGAGCCTGCCGGGTTGTACCCAGACGAAGCCGAAGCCACCAGGAGTTACCCAGGCCGCAGGCAGCTACGCCATCGTATGCCTGTACTCGCACCGGCTGCCTGACGACCCTATCGTCATGCCGGCCCGTCCCGGCGTCGCCATGCAGCATGACTTCTTCGGCAACACGACGACGAACGCCTACACCACGGCGGAGGTCCTGCAAAAAGTGCCGGGCACCACGTGCGAGAACGCGGCCGATGGCACGGCCTACTGGGCGCCTTCGCTGCGCTTGCCCGATGGCACGGTGGTTCCGCCGGTCTACCAGAAGACCTACTACACCAATCAGGCTGTGCCATCGCCGAATCATTTCCCGGTGCAACCGTATCCGCAAGGCATCAAGCTGATGGTGGGCGACCATCATGGCACCACGCCGAATTCGCGCATCTCGTTCCTCTGCACCGGGGGCAACTACACGAACTCGATTCCCACCAACTGCAAGCCCGACCCCACCAACGGTACGCAACTCAATATCGGCATGCACTTCCCGACTTGCTGGGATGGCAAGACGCTGTCACCCACGATGGGCACCTACGACAATGCGGTGTCCCCCGACAGTGCGGGAAATTGTCCGGCTGGATATCCAGTGCGTCTGCCCGATGCGAACATGAACATCGCCTACAACCTCGGGCAGATCACGGACCTGACCAATGTGCAGTTGTCGCTTGATCCTCAACTCGATTCGGCGGGCAATGTCGTGAAGCAGTTGTGGGGATCGCTCTACACCGCGCACGGAGATTTCTTCATGGGATGGCGTCCGGATGCGGCGAGTTTCATGGCGGAGTTCTGCCTGAACAAGGGCATCAGTTGCAACCATCTGATGGCGTACTCGTATCTCAAGATTGCCGAGGATGCCACCGTGCGCGCCGCCGATACGACCAACTATGGGACCAATGCGGCCCTGTACGCGCAGCAGACGTCGGGAAGCACGCCGGAATCGCGCAGCTATCTCAAGGTCGGTATTCCGAAAGGCGCGCAAACGCTGCCGCCTGATTTCAAACCGGCCTACATGCTGATGATGTTTGGAGGAAACATGACCGATACCACCACGCAGACGTTCACCGTCTATCGCGTGGCAACGGACTGGAGCGAGACCACGATCAATGGCGCCAACGCGCCAACCTGCAGCGGCACCAGTGTCACCAGCAACCTGAACAATACACAGGCATACCGTGCGTTCGACGTGAGCAAGCTGGTCAACGAGGCGCTTTCGCAGGGCGCGGAACACATCGCGTTCTGCATTCGCGGCCCCGCTGGCCAGCAGCAGATCAAGTTCAGCAGCAAGGAGGGCGGCAACGGTGGCGTGTTGTTCATCAATGCCGTCAACAAGCTGCCCTACTGAAAAGATGGTTCGCGCCTAGCGTTCGACTTCGGCCCAGGCGGTCATGGCCTGCCCGCCGGCATCGTCGCCAGTCCATAGCTGCACACGACCGGCGGTTTCGGGATCATCCCGGCCGCCGACTGTCACGGTGTCCTGATGGAACAGTGGCGCCAGGCCACGGAAGCCGAAACGCTTCACCTGTGCCTCGGGACGCTCCGCACGCAGCAGTTCAAGCGTCAGCATGGCCTGCAACGGGCCATGCACGATCAGGCCCGGATAGCCTTCCACGTCGCGCACATAGTCGAGGTCATAGTGGATGCGATGGGCGTTGAATGTCAGCGCCGAGAAGCGGAACAGCATCACCGGATCGGCCTGCAGTGCGCGGCCAAATTGCGCATCCTGCGCCAGACGCGGACGCGGCGGTTGCGGCTGGCCGACCTCGGGCATCGCACGATAGACGATGTCATGGCGCTCCTTCAATGCCACGTCGCCATCCACGCTCAGTACATGATCCACGGTGACGAACCACAACTCGCCCGTGCGCCCGGACTTGTGCTGGACATCGGTGATCGTCGAGGTCTTGGTCACCGTGTCGCCCACGCGCAGGCCGCGATGGAACGACAGTTCGCCACCGGCCCACATGCGGCGCGGCAGCGGCACGGGCGGCATGAAACCGCCCAGCGTGGGATGTCCGTCGCTGCCCAGCGTGTGCTGCGGGGCGCGCGGCAGGAAATAGAGCCAGTGCCAGAGCGGCGGCAGCGGCTGGCTGGCGATGGCATCGCCATCGAGATCGAACGTGGCGGCCAGCGCCACCACGGGCTCCAGCGCCAGTGTTTCGGTGCGCGATTCCGAACGGCCGATCCATTCGCGCAAGTGTTCGAGCGTGGTCACGGGCAAGTCCTCAGCGTGCGGCAGGCAGCCAGTTGTTGACGTTCGGCGCGCGGTCCAGATCCCAGACGCGCGCGATGATCGTGCGCATCTCGGCCTCGGTGGCACCGTGGCGGAATGCGCCAAGCTGGATGGCCTTGGCTTCGAGTTCCGGGCGCGACAGCGTGTTGTCGGGGTCTCCCTTCGGCACATCGACGCGTGCGCCCAGCGTGCGGCCATCGGTGGTGCGCACCGTGACGCGCCCAATCCACTGGCGCGGATATGCAGCGTTGATTTCGTCGTCGAGTTCCATCGTCACTTTCTCGCGGAAGGCGGCGATGCGTGCATCGTGCAGCGCATGGTCCTCGAATTCTCCGAGCCCTGCGTGCGCGTGAACGGCCACGAGGCCAAGCACCGTACCCATCGAGAACTTGGCCTGATGGATGGTCGATGGGTTGACCACGGGGCCCAGCACGTCGATGGCGCCCTGGTGAACGTGCGTGGTCACCGCTTCGATCTGTTCGGCGCGCAGGTTCTCGCGCAGCATCAGTGCCTTGAGCGCATCGGCAGCGGGGTGCGTGTGGCGGCACGATGCGAAGAACTTGAACGAGGTTTCTGCGGTGGCCCAGCGCGTACCGAGTCCATCGGTCAGTGCAGCAGGGTTGGCATCGCTCGACATGCCAGCGGCCATGCCCTGCGGACCTTCGAGAATCTGCTTCGCACCTGTGAAACCAGCACGTGCGAGCCAGGCCGACTGCAGGCCATCGGCAGCGGCCTTGGCCGTGTGCAGTTGCTTGGAGTCGGCGGCATCGCGCAGGAATTCCCACAGGCCGGAAGCCTGCGTGCCGGCCGAGCCGAGCGCCTGGTTGATGCCTTCGGCGTCGAGTCCGAACAGCTTGGCCACGGCGGCGGCGGCGGCCAGCGTGCCGACCGTGCCGGTGGTGTGGAAGATGCGATAGTGCGAGCGTCCCATGAACTCGCCGATGCGGATGCCTGCCTCGTAGCCAGCGATCGATGCGAGCAGAACGTCCGCACCAGTCTTGCCTTCGGCTTGCGCGGCGGCCATCACCGCCGGGAATACCACGGCGGCGGGATGCAGCACCGAGCCGTTGTGCACGTCGTCCTGTTCCACCACGTGCGACGATGCCCCGTTGATCAACGCGGCGAAGTAGGGCGAGGTGCGGCGGCGGTCCACCAGCACTTCGGCGTCACCGGTGCCGGGGCCCATGGCTGCGGCGAACTCCTGAATGCGGCGCACGGCGGGTGCGTCCTTGCCAGCGATGGCCGATGCCATCCAGTCGAGGAACAGGTCCTTGGTGCGCTCCACCACGGGCGCGGGCACATCGGCGAGCTTCAGGTCCGCCAGGAACGCGCAGAGTTGCCGGGTGGGATACGTGTTGTCGTTGGGCATGAGCGAGTGTGCGTAGGTGCGAATGTCTCGGGTCAGAACGAACGCGGCAGTTCGAGCACGTGCTCGGCCACATAAGACAGGATCAGGTTGGTGGAGATCGGTGCCACTTGATACAGGCGCGTCTCCCGGAACTTGCGCTCGATGTCGTATTCGGAGGCGAAGCCGAAGCCGCCATGCGTCTGCAGGCAGACGTTCGCGGCTTCCCACGAGGCATCGGCGGCCAGCAGCTTGGCCATATTGGCTTCCTTGCCGCAGGCTTTGCCGGCGTCGAACAGTTGCGCAGCCTTGTAGCGCATCAGGCTGGCGGCTTCCACGTTGACGAACGAACGTGCGATCGGGAACTGCACGCCCTGGTTCTGGCCAATGGGACGATCGAACACGATACGTTCGCGTGCATAGCCGCTGGCACGTTCCACGAACCAGTAGCCATCGCCAATGCATTCGGCGGCAATCAGGATGCGCTCGGCGTTCAGGCCGTCGAGGATGTACTTGAGCCCCTTGCCTTCCTCGCCGATCAAGTTCGCGGCGGGAATTTCGAGGTTGTCGAAGAACAGTTCGTTGGTCTCGTGATTGACCATGTTGCGGATCGGCTGGACCGTGAGGCCGTTGCCGATGGCTTCGCGCAGATCCACCACGAACACCGATAGCCCTTCCGATTTCTTCTTCACCTGGTCAAGCGGCGTGGTGCGCGCCAGCAACAACATCAGGTCCGAGTGCTGCACGCGCGAGATCCACACCTTCTGGCCGTTGATCACGTACTTGTCGCCTTTGCGCACGGCGGTGGTCTTGAGCTTGGTGGTGTCGGTGCCGGTGGTCGGCTCGGTCACGGCCATCGACTGCATGCGCAGTTCGCCGGAAGCGATGCCGGGCAGCCAGCGTTGTTTCTGCACGTCGGAGCCATGGCGCAGCAGGCAGCCCATGACGTACATCTGGCCGTGGCAGGCGCCGGAGTTGCCGCCGTTACGGTTGATCTCTTCCATGATCACCGAGGCCGCGGTCAGCGGCAGCCCGGAACCTCCGAATTCCTCGGGAATCAGCGCGGAGAGCCAGCCGGCGTGCGTCAGCGCCTGCACGAATTCTTCGGGGAAGTCGCTCTTTTCCTCGATGCGCTGCCAGTAGGCGGAGTCGAATCCCTGGCAGAGATCGCGAACGGCTTCGCGGATTTCCGGGTAAATCTGGTCTTGGTCCTGTGCAGCATGCATGGCAATGTCCGTGTCGGGGCTGATCGATGAGGGCCATTATTCCCGAGGCCATCGCGCCGAAACATTCGCATTTGCCGAAGCACGGCTTTTGTCGGGGCTTAGGTTGGCGAGTAGCGGCACCTCTGCGGGCTAGGGTTATCCCGTGGCTTTTCTGCCGCCGTGTCCAGCCTTCTGCAAATCCGAATTGTGGGGCGGGACGAATGGCCGCAGGCTGCACATCGACCGATGCCCGCATCGAGACCACACAACATAAACAGATTCGACAGGAGACTACCGATGAACCCATTGCCGCAGCAGGCGCGCTTGCTTGCCCTGTTCGCCGTGACTGCATTCGCGTCCGCCCACGCGCTGGCTGCGGACCCATACCCGTCGCGCCCGATCGCGATGGTGGTGCCCTTTGCCGCAGGCGGTCCCACCGATGTCGTCGCGCGTTCGGTGGCGGCGGCGATGTCGAAATCGCTCGGGCAGAGCGTGGTGGTGGAGAACCGGCTGGGCGCGGGCGGCACCATCTCGGCGGCGTTCGTCGCCAAGGCCGCACCGGATGGGTACACCATCCTGATTCACCACAACGGCATGGCCACGGCACCGGCGCTGTACTCGAAGCTGTCCTACAAGCCGCTGACCGACTTCACGTTCGTGGGGCAGGTGGCCGATGTACCGATGACCCTGCTGGGTCGCCACGATCTGCCAGCCAACACGCTGCCGGAGCTCGTCAGCTACATCCAGAAGAACCAGAACAAGGTGAACCTGGCGAATGCGGGCCTTGGTGCAGTGTCGCAACTGTGCGGCATGTTGTTCCAGAAAGCCATCGGGGTGGAACTGCAGACGATTCCGTATCAAGGCACCGCGCCTGCGATGACCGCGCTGCTCGGCGGACAGGTGGACGTGCTGTGCGACCAGACCACGCAGACGCTGCCGCATATCAAGAGCGAGAAAGTGAAGCTCTATGGCGTGACCACCGCCGAGCGGATTCCGGCGCTGCCCAACACGCCCACGCTGCGCGAAGGCGGCTTGAAAGGCTTCGAGGTGAAAGTGTGGCACGGCATTTACGCGCCCAAGGGCACGCCGCCCGCCGTGATCGAGAAGCTGAACGGCGCACTGCGTGCCGCGCTGAAGGACCCCAACGTGACCGCGCGGATGAAGGACCTCGGTGCGGTCATCGTGCCGGAAGACAAGCAGACGCCGGAAGGGTTGCGCACGTGGCTGGCTTCGGAGATCGACAAGTGGTCGCCGATCATCAAGGAGGCCGGCGTCAAGGCGGACTAAGTCCGAGGTTACACAGGTTCGGTTGCAGCAGCGGCGAGGTACTTGATCAGTGCCTCCGCAAATTGTGGCAGTTCTCGACCGGGGCGGCGCACAAGCCGTATTTCGCGCCGCGCCCAGTCGTCTTCCAGCTTGATGAAGCGCAGCACCTTGCGGCTTGCGTAACGGCGCGCGCAGCTATTCGGCACGATGGCGATGCCTGCGCCAGCTTCCACCATGCGGCACACCGCATCGAAGCTGCCTACCTGGATGCGCAGGCTGATGCGCTTGCCCATGCCACTGGCAATGCGGTCCAGGAACGACTGGATCGCCGATGACTGGTTCAGCCCGACAAAGCGGCAGGTATCGAGCAGATCGGCAAAGTGCAGCGCCTTGAACGCGGGCAACGGGTGGTTGACCGGGGCGATGACGATCAACTCGTCGCTGCAAAGCTGCATGGTGTCGAGGTCTGCCGTGGCCACTTCTCCGGCCACGATCCCCAGGTCTGCCGCACCGGCGCCGATGGCTGAGACGATATCGGCGGACAGGTGCTCTTCCAGTTCGACATCGACATCCGGGTTCTCGGAGAGAAAACGCGACAGCGCGTTGGCCAGGAAGGAGTTCGTTGCCGTGGTATTGGCTAGCAGCCGCACGCGGCCCTTCACACCCTTGGCGTAGGGGCGCAGGTCGGAGTGCAGGCATTCCAGCTGGCGGAACACCTCGCGTGCGTGGCGCAGCAGTTCGTCTCCAGCCGGTGTCAGCCGCACACCCTTGACCTGGCGGATCAGCAGCTGGGTCTGGAACGCCTCTTCCAGTTGCTTGATGCGCGAACTGGCAGCGGGCAGCGACAGGAAGCTGCGTTCTGCAGCGCGGGTCAGGTTCTCGGTCTCCCCCACATTGAGGAAGAGGCGCAAATCGGTCAGGTCGTAGTGCATGGGTTCAGCGGGCACGAAGCCCGCTTTTGTCATTTGTGAATTCCGGAAACGTCGCCGCCAATTTATCGTATCCCGTTAGGCAATAACACGGGTACGCTCCCGCACCCGGAAAAACTGGCAGCCAAGGAGGCAGCGATGAGTGGAATGATGGAAGGCAAGGTAGTGGTCGTGACGGGCGCTGGCGGCGGCATCGGCCGTGGCATTGCGCTGGGCATGGCAGCCGCCGGCGCGCGCGTGGTGGCCAATGACTTGGGTGTCTCGATGACCGGCGAGGGCGGCGATGCGGGTCCGGCCCAGCGCGTGGTCGACGAGATCCGCGCAGCGGGTGGCGAGGCGGTGGCCAGCACGGACAGCGTGTCCACGTGGGCAGGCGCCAACGCCATCGTGCAGTGCGCGCTGGACAGCTTCGGGCGCATCGATGCGGTGGTCAACAACGCCGGCAACCTGCGCGACCGCATGTTCTTCAAGATGAACGAGGAAGAATGGCGCTCGGTGATCGACGTTCACTTGCACGGCACGTTCTTTGTCAGCCGCGCGGCAGCGAACTATTTCAAGGATCAGGAAAGCGGCGCTTACGTGCATATGACGTCCACGTCGGGGCTGATCGGCAACCTGGGGCAGGCCAATTACTCGGCGGCCAAGCTCGGCATCGCGGCGTTGTCCAAATCCATTGCACTCGACATGGCGCGCTTCAATGTGCGCTCCAACTGCATCGCCCCGTTCGCATGGAGCCGCATGACGAGTTCGATCCCGGCCGAAACGCCCGAGGAAAAAGCCCGTGTGCAGCGTCTGCAGAAGATGGAAGCCGGCAAGATTGCCCCGGTTGCCGTGTTCCTGGCCAGCGATGCGGCTAGCGAAGTCAACGGCCAGATCTTTGCCGTGCGTGCCAACGAGATCATGCTGATGAGCCAGCCGCGCCCCGTGCGCTCCGTGCATACAAGCGAAGGCTGGACGCCGGAGACCGTGGCGGAGATCGCCATGCCGGCCATGCGCAGCAGCTTCTTTGCGCTGGACCGTTCGCCCGACGTCATCAACTGGGACCCGATCTGAACGGGTGACTGGCAGCGCGTGGGACGCCGCGCGCTGCATTGCAGCAATCTTCGCGTGGCACGCATTCTGCTCATTGCGCAGAGATCGCACCTGCACGCACGCGGCGCACCGGGAGGGTGCGCCGTCGCAGCGGAAAAAACGCAAGGAATCGCAAAAGCGGTGCATGCCGTTTCGGACGGCCGTTCTACTGCGCATCGATGATGGCATTGGCGATGGAATCACGCTGATCCATTCCTTATCGAAATGTCCCTACAGAATCAGTCATTCGATATGAGAATGCCGCTGCGGCTCATGCGTTTGCACGATACCGGCCGCAGCATCCTTCGCGCACGATGAATGGCAGACGGAATGCCTGTAGGACCGTGCCGGACAAGGGTTGTCAGATGTATCGGGAATTGCCCGATCGTTACACAACACGCTGTGCATGAAGCGCGTGAAAGGTGTAATGTGTGTCACAAGGCATGGTCAATGGCCCGTCACGGGGGTGCGAGATAGCGGGTGTTCTTTCCACTGCGATGCACGTCACAAGCGCGCGTTGCAAATGGCAGGCAACCCGATTGGGATGTACGCAGTCACGACGTTGCGAACGTAGTGAAACACTCGCAACAAGCGTCAACTCAAGACTCACATCCGCCGTTATTTGACTATGATGAAGTAAAGACTTCGCAACTTGGCAACTCCACCAAGCCGGGGTGGCGGAACGCAAGATTGCCGCGAAGTCTTAGGGGAGTAGAACTACCTTCGCCTCGGACGTGGGACTCTGACGGGAGTGAGGTATGGACATTTTTGGCCACTACGCCACGCGCTTCGAAGCACGCAAGGAAGAGGAATACAGCATCCAGGAGTATCTGGAGATCTGCAAGAAGGATCCTACTGCCTACGCGACTGCCGCCGAACGCATGCTCGCCGCAATCGGACAGCCTGAACTGGTGGATACCCACCACGATCCTCGCCTGTCTCGACTGTTCTTCAACAAGGTCATCCGGGTCTATCCCGCGTTCCGTGACTTCTACGGGATGGAGGACACGATCGAACAGATCGTCTCGTTCTTCAAGCACGCGGCGCAGGGCCTGGAAGAGCGCAAGCAGATCCTGTATCTGCTCGGGCCTCCGGGCGGCGGCAAGTCGTCGCTGGCGGAGAAGCTCAAGGTGCTGATGGAAGAGATTCCCATCTACGCACTGAAGGGATCGCCCATTCACGAATCGCCGCTGGGCCTGTTCTCCGCCGAGGAGGATGGCAAGATCCTGGAGGAGGACTACGGCATTCCGGTGCGCTACCTGAATACCATTCCTTCACCATGGGCCGTCAAGCGGCTGCACGAGTTCAACGGCGACATCACCAAGTTCCGCGTGGTGAAGCTGCGCCCCTCGGTGCTCGCGCAGATCGCCATCTCCAAGACGGAGCCGGGCGACGAGAACAACCAGGATATTTCCTCGCTGGTAGGCAAGGTGGATATCCGCAAGCTTGAAGATTTCCCGCAGGACGATCCGGATGCCTACTCGTACTCCGGTGGACTCTGCCTGGCCAACCGCGGCCTGCTGGAGTTCGTGGAAATGTTCAAGGCGCCGATCAAGGTCCTGCACCCGCTGCTGACCGCCACGCAGGAAGGCAACTACAAGGGCACGGAAGGCTTCGGCGCAATTCCGTTCGATGGCGTGATCCTCGCGCACTCGAACGAGGCCGAATGGCAGACCTTCAAGTCCGACAAGAACAACGAGGCATTCCTCGACCGGATCTATATCGTGAAGGTGCCGTACTGCCTGCGCGTATCTGACGAGGTCAAGATCTACGACAAGCTGCTACGCAGCAGTTCGCTGTCGGCGGCGCCGAACTCCCCGAACACGCTGAAGATGATGGCGCAGTTCGCAGTGCTCACGCGGATCAAGGAACCCGAGAACTCGAATGTCTTTTCGAAGATGCGCGTCTACGACGGCGAAAGCCTCAAGGACGTGGACCCGAAAGCGAAGTCGTATCAGGAGTATCGCGACTACGCCGGTATCGACGAAGGCATGAATGGCTTGTCCACGCGCTTCGCGTTCAAGGTATTGTCGAAGGTCTTCAACTTCGACAATACCGAGGTGGCCGCCAATCCGGTGCACCTGCTCTATGTGCTCGAACAGCAGATCGAGCGCGAGCAGTTCCCGCCGGAGCAGGAAGCCAAGCTGATGTCGTATATCAAGGAGTACCTGACCACGCCGTATGTGGAGTTCATCGGCAAGGAAATCCAGACGGCTTACCTGGAGTCGTATTCCGAGTACGGGCAGAACATCTTCGACCGCTACGTGGTGTTTGCCGACCTGTGGATCCAGGACCAGGAGTATCGCGATCCGAACACTGGCGAAATCCTGGACCGCAACGCGCTGAACGATGAACTGGAGAAGGTGGAGAAGCCGGCGGGTATCTCGAACCCGAAGGACTTCCGCAACGAGATCGTCAACTTCGTGCTGCGGGCACGGGCCAACAATGGTGGCAAGAACCCGGTCTGGACCAGCTACGAGAAGCTGCGGATGGTGATCGAGAAGCGCATGTTCTCCACCACGGAGGACTTGCTCCCGGTCATCTCGTTCAACGCCAAATCGTCGCGCGAGGATCAGGACAAGCACGAAAACTTTGTCAACCGCATGGTCGAGAAGGGGTACACGCCCAAGCAGGTTCGGCTTTTGGTGGAGTGGTATCTGCGCGTCAGGAAGTCGTCGTAAGTCATCCGGACGCGGTGTCCTTCATCCACGGCGCTCTCATGGCTGTTTTCATGGGAGCGCCCCAACAAGGCGGGCGAACGGCTTATGGGCACGGTCATCGATCGGCGCGAGAACGGCGGCAACAAGAGCGCCGTCAATCAACAGCGCTTCATCAAACGCTACCGGCAGCAGATCCGGCAGGCGGTGGCGAAAGCGGTGTCCGGCCGGAAGATCATGGACATCGAGCAAAGCGGTCAGGTGTCCATTCCGGTCAAGGACATCTCGGAACCGATTTTTCATCACGGGCAGGGGGGCAAGCGGGAGTGGATTCATCCCGGCAACAAGAAGTTTGTCAGAGGTGACAGCTTTGACCGTCAGCAGCAGGGCAGCGGCGGCACGGGGTCGCGCGCCAGTGACAGCGGCGAGGGCGAGGATGATTTCGTCTTCACGCTATCGAGAGAAGACTTCCTGAATTTCTTCTTCGAAGACATGGCGCTGCCGGATCTTGCCAAGCGCCACCTCGCCAAGATTGCCGAAGTGCGCAAGGTGCGCGCCGGCTTCTCCATCGACGGCACACCATCGAACCTCTCGATCCTGCGCACCATGCGCAGCTCGCTTGGGCGACGCATCGCGTTGTCGAGCCCCTATTTGAAACGCCTGCACGCCCTCGAGGCGGAGTACAACGAGGTGCTGGAGAAGGAAGGGGAAGGCCCCTATTCCGAGCAGGCAGAAGCGCTGATGGAGAAGATGCGCCACCTGCGCGCGCAGGTGGACCGTGTTCCATTCATCGAGAAGCTCGACCTGCGGTACAACAACCGCGTCATGAAGAAGCGGCCCCAGGCGCAGGCGGTGATGTTCTGCCTGATGGACGTTTCCGGCTCGATGGACGAAAGCCGGAAGGACCTGGCCAAGCGGTTCTTCATGCTGCTGTACCTGTTCCTGAAGCGGAATTACGAGCGCATCGACGTGGTGTTCATCCGCCATCACACGGTGGCGAAAGAGGTGGAGGAGGAAGACTTCTTCCATTCGCGGGAGTCCGGTGGTACGGTGGTGTCGAGCGCGCTCAAGCTGATGGTGGAAGTGATTCACGACCGCTATCCGCCGAGCCAGTGGAATATCTACTGCGCCCAGGCATCGGACGGCGACAACTGGGCGGGGGATTCGGAGTTGTGCGGCAGGCTGCTGCGTGAATCGATCCTGCCACTGGTGCAGTACTACGCGTATGTGGAAGTGGCTTCGGAAGAGCCGCAGAATCTCTGGGAGGAATACCTCACGGTGAAGAGCCAGTTCGAGCACTTTGCGATGCAGCGCATCATCGGTGCCGACGAGATCTACCCCGTGTTGCACGATCTCTTCCAGAAGCGGGCCGCGTGGCCCGGCAGGTAGCAAGGGCAGCAGGCCGGTACGCTGCACCCGGCGTGTACCGGCACGTCACTGGGGATGTCTATGGCCTATCTATCGACGGGCTCGGAGTGGACCTTCGAGCTGATCCAGCGCTATGACCGCGAAATCGCCCGCATCGCCGGCGATTTTGGTCTGGACACCTATTCCAACCAGATCGAGATCATCACCGCCGAGCAGATGCTCGACGCCTACGCGTCGGCCGGCCTGCCGGTGGGATACAACCACTGGTCCTACGGCAAGCACTTCCTGTCCTCGGAGCGCAGCTACCAGCGCGGCTACATGGGGCTGGCCTACGAGATCGTGATCAACTCGAATCCCTGCATCGCGTACCTGATGGAGGAGAACACGATGCCGATGCAGGCGCTGACCATTGCGCATGCCTGCTACGGCCATAACTCGTTCTTCAAGGGCAACTACCTGTTCCGCACCTGGACCAACGCGGACGCCATCATCGACTACCTGTTGTTCGCCAAGAACTACGTGGCCGAGTGCGAGCAACGCTACGGCGAGCAGGAGGTGGAGCTGCTGCTCGACTCCTGCCACGCGCTGCAGAACTACGGCGTGGACCGCTACAAGCGGCCCAAGAAACTGTCCATCGTCGAAGAACAGGCGCGTCAGCAGGAGCGCGAGAACTACCTGCAGATGCAGGTCAACGATCTCTGGCGCACCTTGCCGCGCCATCGTCCGCATGCACTGCGCGAGGAAGAGGAAGCAGCAGAGTACGAAGCTACGTTCCCGCCCGAGCCGCAGGAGAACCTGCTCTATTTCATCGAGAAGAACGCGCCCAAGCTGCAGCCGTGGCAACGCGAGATCGTGCGGATCGTGCGCAAGATCGCGCAGTACTTCTATCCGCAGCGGCAGACCAAGGTCATGAACGAAGGCTGGGCCACGTTCTGGCACTACACGATCCTGCACCAGCTCTACGAGGAAAAGCTCGTCAACGACGCCTTCATGCTTGAATTGCTGCAGGCACATACCAACGTGATCTACCAGCCGCCGTACCACAGCCCGTATTACAGCGGCCTGAATCCGTACACGCTGGGCTTCCTGATCTTCCAGGACTTGCGCCGCATGTGCGAGAACCCGGACGACGAGGATCGGCGCTGGGCGCCCGAGATCGCGGGCAGCGACTGGCGCCAGACGCTGGACTTCGCCATGCGCAACTTCAAGGACGAAAGCTTCTTGCTGCAGTTCCTGTCACCGCGCGTGATCCGCGAACTGAAACTGTTCTCGGTGCTGGACGATGACCGCGAGGGCAAGCTGCGTGTGACGGCGATCCACGACGATGAAGGCTATCGCCAGATCCGCCAGTTGCTGGCCAACCAGTACGACCTCTCGAACATGGAGCCCAACATCCAGGTGACCAACGTGGATGTGGGCGGTGATCGCTCGCTGACGCTGCGGCACCTGCAGAACGAGCGCCGTCCGCTGGCGACGAATTTCGACGAAGTGATCCGCCACGTGACGCGGCTGTGGGGATTCACCGTGCGACTGGAAGTGGCCTACGAGGACGGCCGCCGTGAAATGAAATACGAATGCAAGCCGGAGCGCAGGCACCAGCAGCAGAGGAAGGCGGCCTAGCGTAGCCCGCCGGTCCGCTTCAAAAAAGAAAGGCTCCCGCTGTGGGAGCCTTTCCTCTTGATCAATGCCGGGTTAATCCTTGCGCGCGTGCCCCGTGCGCGGACGGGCCGCCGAACACGCCCCGGCGCGTTCCAGGTCCACGCCCGGCAGCAGATGCAGCAGGCGCACCAGCTCCGACTGGCGGTGCGTGCCGGTCTTGCGCAGCGTGTCGCGGATATGGACCCGCACCGTGTGGGGCGACAGGAATTCGCGCTCCGCGATCTCGTTCAGTGTCTCGCCGGCGGCCAGTCGGATCGCGATGATGCTTTCCTTCTTCGACAGGCCGAACAGCGACGTCAGCACCGCGGCGTCCAGCACCGAACGCGATTCCGAGTTGCCGAGCAGCATCATGGCCATCGGCAGTTGCCAGGGCCCTTCCACCGGCTGGCGCGAGACCAGCGGCATCACGATGATCGGCACGGGCTGTCCGCCCGAGGTGATGTGCATCCACGAGCCCGCCGCCGCGCCGCCATGGCGGCCACCGTGCGCGGCGTTGTCGAGCATCCTGGCCAGCACCGATTGCAGCGAATCGGGCTGGGCGCAGAGCACGCCGTTATCCAGCGCCAGGTGCGTGTCGGCCTGCACAAGCGCTTCGGCCCAACTGTTGGCGTAACGCACGCGCATGTCGGCCTGCAGGATCATCACGCCGAAGTCGAGGGTGTCGAGGCTGGCCAGCCCCAGCGAGGCCAGGCCGCTCAACTCGAAATTGCGGTGCTGCATGCGCGCAGCGCGTGCCCAGTGAGGCATGACATGGGCCACACGCCGATTGCAGTCGTGCTCGGTGCAGCGATCGCAACCCGGAGTGGCGCTCATCCAGACGCACACGTCGTGCGTGTCGAACAGGCGGATGCCGCCAGACAGTCCGCTGTAGTCGATATGCGCGTCAACGTGTCCGACATCGCCGATGTCGCCGGCGGTGGCCAGTGCCACGCTCGCGCGCGAGGGCAGGGCGCGCATGCTCTCGGGCATGCTGCTGGCATTGGTGAAGCAACCGTGCGGTGTCACCCCAAGGCGCGCCTGTCCCGCGAGCTTGTCCCATATCAGGTAGCTCGGGCTTTCCGAGCAGGTATAGCGGGAGAACAGGTCCAGTGCGGCCGGCATGGCCGCCACGTCCATGGCCGATTCATAGATGCGGTCGACGAGGCGATGGAATACGTCGTCGCCAGGCAAGTGTTCGCCCATTTCATTTTTCCCCGGTGGCAAACGCCTTCTTTCCTCAGGCCGCTGCAGCTTGGCGCGACCTTCTTTTGTGTTGATTCCACTGCGGGCAACCGGCACTCATCGAGCGATGGGTGCGTCTTGCCGTGTATCGGATCATCGTGCAAAAACCGGATGCGGGAACATCCCGCCGTGGGAGGGGGCGCTTGCTCAAAACCTGCGCCGCGCCTGCCTTTCCGGTTGATTGGGGACAGTGCACCGGTCTACGTCGGGCGCTGTCGAAGTTGGCGAGATAGTAATGCGGCGACGGACCTATTTCAAACTAATAGACAAGAATGTCCGGATTTTTCTTGGCGTAAATGAGACAGCCGGCAGCGGGCGAGACCCGCCCTCCACATCCCGGCCGAAATCATGTCGTAGACGGCGCTTTGGACGTGACGATTTCGGCGCCTGCGCCAGCCGCGGCAGCGATGGCATTTTCGGCACTTCCGCCATCCACCTGAACGGTCACGTAGGGTGCTGCCATCCGGATGCCCTCCGCATCGAAGTTGCGTTTGAGCCGGATATTGAAGGCGCGCGAGATGTCGGACTGCATCAGGGGGCGGGTCTTGAACTGGGCCAGCACCACCTGTCCGTTCGGATCGAACCGGTCGAGGCCAAGGATGTCGAGTCCCGATAGCAGGTTGCGGCTATAGCGATAGTCCGAAGACACCTCGGCGCCGGTCTCGCGAATGATTTCCAGCGCGCGGTCGAAATCGCTCTGGTAGGAAATCGAGATATTGAAGACCGCGAACGCGTAGCCGCGTGACAGATTTTTGACAGCCTTGATCTGGCTGTAGGGCAGCGTGTGCAGCGCGCCCTTGCCGTCGCGCAGCCGCACCGTGCGGATCGTCATGCCCTCCACCACGCCCGAGTGGTCCGGCAGTTCGATCGAATCTCCGATCGCAATGGAATCCTCGATCACGATGAACAGGCCGGTGATCAGGTCCTGCACCAGGCTTTGCGCACCGAAGCCGATGGCCAGCCCGACCACGCCCGCGCCCGCGAGCAGCGGCGTGACGTTGACGCCCAGGTTGGCCAGCACTGCAATCATCGCCACCACCAGCAGGGCCACGAATGAGGCATTGCGCACCAGCGGCAGGATCGTCCGGGCGCGCAGGCTTGGCTGCGGCGCGCGGGTGTTACCGGGGGTGAGCGACTGCGTGATGGCAGTGTCGATCAGTAGCCAGACCAGCCAGGCCAGCAGCACCACGCCGATCACGCTCAGGATCGATTGGGTGATATGACGGCCCAGGACGGTGGCCTCGGCCAGTCGCATCAACGAGGTGTTCCAGATGCGCGCATTGAGTTCGAGGAAGGCCACCCAGATGGCCACGCGCACGATGGCCACGCCAAAACGCCCGAACCGCTGGATATACGCCGAACGCCGGCGGTCGCGTAGCCGGGGCGCGCGCTTGGTGGCCTTGGGAGAGCGGCCGACGACCAGGGTCAGCAACGTGGCGCTGACGAACAGCGCCACGGTCAACACCGCGCGTCGCAGGAATTCATCGGCATGACCCGTGGCCATGATCGTGCCGATGACCGACGCCACCACCACGGCGAGCATCGGCAGGTACCACGCCTCGCCCGTCATGCGCAGCAAGTCCATCAGCGCGGGATGTTCCTGGCGGAACGCAAACGGGCGGCAGGCGATGAGCTGGCCAATGGCGCGGCGGAAACGTACCGCGAAGACGCCAATCAGGATGGCCGCCAGGATATTGGCCAGGGTGCTGATCAGCGCCGACAGATTGACGCCCAACGAAGCAATCACACGCGGGTCGGTGTTGGCTTCGCCCAGCGCTGCCAGTGCCCCGGTCACGAACAACAGCAGCGGTGAATGCCCGAGCAGGTCGCGCACCGCGGCCCGCCGGTGGCCCGACTGGAACAGCGCAAAGATGACCTGGCAGACCGCCGACATGATGGCGCCCGCCACGATGGCATAGGCCACGAGCACCGCGCCCATGCTGGCTGGCGTGCGTCCGAAGACCTGGTAGGCCAGCAGCAGCGTCAGCCCGAACGCGATGATCCATGGTCCGATGCGCCGCAGGAAATAGATGCCCACGTCGATCCACGAGGGCACCGTGGGCAGCGGTGTGGGACGCGGGCCGCGCACCCGGCTGCGGTGCAGGCGTCGCGACAGTTCGAAGAAGACCCAGCCCGTGGCCGCCCAGCCCAACAGCACGACGCCGAACTCGCGCCACGATTCCAGGCTGCTGCGTGTGCGTCCAACGGTCAGCGCCTCATGCCACTCCTCGCCCGCGAAGTCGATACGCCAGCGCCAGTACTGCCACGGACCGCGGTCCTTGTGCGGCGCGCGGTCGATGTCCTGCAGCGCCTGGGCCACCGCGCCAATCAGGCCCGGTGATGCGTCGCTGGCGGATGCGGCAGCCGAAGAGGCACCGGCCGCTGACGCATCCAACCCGCGTCGCAGCGTCTGTAGTTGCGTGACAAGTGCCTGGCGGTCCTTGTCGTTCTGCAACGTGTGGATGACCTCGTCGAGCGATTGGGCCAGCGGGGCACTGGCGGCAGGCGCCGAGGCTGGCGGGGCTTCGGCCTTCTGAACGGCGGCGAGGATGGGCGATCCGGCGGCCATAGCCGGATTGCCACCCGCCAGCACGAGCAGCAGGGCAGCCGTCCAGAGAGACAGCAGGCAGAACAGGGAGCGGGGGCGCAAACGATGCATGGAAGGGCGCAAGCGGTGGTCGATCACCGTCGGTGAGCCAGCATGCGCGTCACTGTAGCGCATTGCGGCGCGGCATCGCGCAGGCAAGTCGCCTGGCGGGCGCATGCGTCGTCCAACTTCGATTCAAAAAAATTGAATAACTCGTCCTTAACATGGCGATTTTACGATGAGGGCGGAAGCCTATAGTTCTGTTCATGGACGGCGCGCAACAAAGCGGGCAGCGAAGAAAGTAGCCAGGCCGAACCGCGCCGGACCATACAAACCAACCTATAAATTTTTGATCGTTTTTTTACCGGAGAGCATCATGACCAAGACCAACGCCCTGAATATCGCTTCTGCCCTCGTCCTGTCGCT
This sequence comes from Cupriavidus sp. SW-Y-13, assembly GCF_009793345.1. Taxonomy (NCBI): domain Bacteria; kingdom Pseudomonadati; phylum Pseudomonadota; class Betaproteobacteria; order Burkholderiales; family Burkholderiaceae; genus Cupriavidus; species Cupriavidus sp. SW-Y-13. Next base: position 1,695,117 of record NZ_WHLX01000002.1, on the reverse strand, counting down.
GGCTGCGCTGGGCACCGCCCAAGCCGGCACCGTCCCGGCCGACCAGTATGGTTACCAGTTCCGCACGACGGTTTCCGCAGACAAGTATGGTTATGAATTCCGCACGCACGACGCCTTCACCGACGGCGCCCGTGCCGGCAAGGTGGATACGTTCACGGACGGCGCCCGCACGGTTGCCGGCCTCGACAAGGTGGGCGTCTCGGCTGCCCCGGCCCGTACGGCTGATCCGTATCTGGACGGCGCCCGCAACGCCGACCCCTATAACGACGGTGCCCGCTTCATCGCCGGCCTCGACCGGATCGGCGTCTCGGCTGCCCCGGGCCGCTCGTTCGACCCGTACCTGGATGGCGCCCGCGCATGAGAGCGATGTCACGCGGCACAAGCAAGGCGTTACGTAACCCGTAACGCCTTTTTTGTTTCCGGCAGCGTGTTTGGCGAGTGCCGGAGCGGCATTCTTCCGCCCGACTGAAGTGGGGTGGGACAGTCTGAAACGACCGCCTGGCGCGGCCTGGCGCCGCATCGCTTCAAACAGCGGTATGGGTTGGCCTGATCGGTGCCGATATTGGCATGTCGCTTGCAGACTGTATCCGGTGAACAAGATCGCCAGCCATAAGACTTGCCGACCGGGAGACCACCATGTTCCAGACCTTCGCCACCCGCACCCATTCCACCTTTGCACACGACGCCGTGATCGCCCGCGCCATCGACACTGCCATGCTGCGCCGTCGTGATGAGTACAACGGCCAGCCCATGGCCTGGAAGATTTTCTGCGAGGCTTCGCACGTGGCGACACTGGCCGATCCGGCGCGCACGGCCTTTATCGAACGCGTGGCCAACGAGCGCGGCGCAGATGCCGCCCTGCGCCTGAAGGCCAAGTCAGAGGCAATCCGTGCCGAGGCCATCGCCCGCCTCATGTAAGGCCGGGAATGCCGGAAATGCCCGCTAGGCGAAGGTAATCGCGCTGCGCCGTTCGGCGCGTTCGAGGTGCGGCACGTTGTTGAAGCTCAGCAGACGCTGCGTGCCCCGGCCGACGATCAGTTCGCAGAAGCCGGTATTGCGGAATTGCAGGTTCAGTTCGATGGCGGTTTGCGTAGGTGCGCCGAGCAGGTCGGCCACGGCGCGGCCAATTGCACCGCCCGAACTGACCACGAGTAGTGAATCCTCGCGCGCGGCCCCTTCCACGGCATTCGACAGGGCAGTCTGCATGCGCGCGCCAAAATCGATCCAGGTTTCCGGCATGCCGTTCAGTTCGCCCTGCGTCCACGCTGCGAAGGCCGCCCGGAACGTGCGCCAGTAGTCCTGGTAATCGCTATTCTGATGAGCCCGATGGTCGGCACCATCGGTAAAGCTGCGATAGAGCGATTCCCCATCGTATTCATTGAGTCCCGCATGAGACTCCACGGCCAGCCCGTCCACGCCCATGCCGCTCAGGATATTGGATGCCGTGTCCTGCTGACGCACCAGTGTGCCGGCCACCACACGCCGAAACTGCACCCCGCGATCCTTGAAGTATTCGCCTAGCCATCGCGCCTGCTGCCGTCCCACGTCGGACAGGCAGTCATAGTTGGCGGCACCGAAAGAGGCTTGTCCGTGACGGACCAGAAATAGCGTGGCCATGGGGAGGGAAATCGGGAAATTGCGATGTCGCGATTCTAGATGCGCGACGCCGGCGGACCTAGCGAGGCCCGCCGGAATTCATGCCGGCCATCGGTGCCATGCATTCGGAGGATGAACGCATGGCCGCAGCAACATCCATCCAGCCTCAGTCCAGCGTGACGCCGGTATCGGCCGTCAGCTTGAGGATCACGGGCAGATACGCCTTGTAGGCGCGCTCGGCCTCGGCGGGCGTGTTGCCGATAGGCTCGGCGCCCATCTCGTCGATCTTGGCCTGCATCTCCGGCGTCTTCACCAGCGCGGAGGTTTCGCGCCCCAGCCGTTCGATGATGGCTTCCGGCGTCTTGGCCGGCGCCACCAGCGTGATGGGGCCGATGATCTTGTACGCGGCATCGCTGTAACCGGCCTCGGTGAAGGTCGGCACGTCGGGCAGCGCCTTGGCGCGCGTGGTGCCTGCCACGGCAATCGGCCGCAACTTGCCTGCGGCCATGTGCTGGCGCAGCGTGGTCACCGAACCCACCGTCATGTTCACCTGTCCGGCCAGCAGGTCCGACACCATCGGGCCTTCGCCACGATACGGTACGTGCAGGATGTCGATGCTGTAGGTCTTGTCCATGTACGCCTGGAACGTATGCGGCTGGGTGCCCGGCCCCCACGATCCCATGCGCAGCTTGCCCGGCTCCTTCTTGGCGTAGGCAATCAGCTCGTTGACGGTTTTCACCGGCACCGTGCTGTTGACGGTCAGCACCGTGCGCGCATTGGCGATGTCGGAAATCGGCCGTAGTTCGGTGCGCGGATCGTAGGGCAGCTTCTTGTAGAGCGCGATGTTGGCCGTCAGCGGGCCGGGGATGGTCATCAGCAACGTGTAGCCGTCCGCCGCCGACTTGGCGACGAAATCGGTGCCGATGATGCCGCCGGCACCGCTCTTGTTTTCGACGACCACGGGCTGCCCCAGCCGCTTCGACAACCCGTCCGCCACCTGGCGGGCCAGCGAGTCGGTCAGGCCGCCGGCCGGGTAGGGCACTACCAGGCGCACCGGCTTGTTGGGATAGTCGCCCTGTGCGGATGCCGCCAGGGGCAGCAAGGCGGCAAGCGCCGCGCAGGCCAGGCTCGAAAGCTTCATGGTGTGTCTCCTCGTTATAGGCCCGGTCCGAGCGGGGACGTGCCGCTATGGTTGCGGCTGATGCGGGCGGTTGGTGGGTGAAGCGAGGGAAAACAGGGGGCTTCGGTCGTTCAGGCGTCGTCGAGCTGCAGGTAGCTGGCGACCATCCGCGACATTTCCTGCGGCAGCCGGTCGTCGTCGAGCGGGAACGGGCCGGGATTGTTCAGGATGGCGTTGACCAGCGTGCCGAATGCCATCTGCATGGCAAAGCGCAGCCGCAGTTCCGCTTCCTCGGGGGGGCCGGGCAGGCGCGGCACCACGACTGTTACCAGCCGTTCGATGATTTCCTGGCCATTGCGCTGATGCGGCAGCCATTCCTCGGGACGCGCCGTGGCGTGTTTGAGGGACGCACGAATCACGCCGCGATTGTTGCGGCAGCCATTGACCATGAAGTGCAGCGTCTTCTCGATGACCTGGCGCGGCGGCACGTCCTGCCAGCGATGCTCGGCCATGTAGCGGGCCACCGAACTGTCCGACTCCTCCATCACCGACGCACGCAGCGCCTCGAAGAATGCCATCTTGTCCCGGAAGCGGCCGTAGAAGGCGCCCACCGACACCTGGCAGGCCGACGCGATCTGGGCCACCGAGACCGCAGTGAAATCGCGCTCGGCCAGCAACTCACGGCCGGCGGCCAGCAGCGCCTGCTCGGTCTCGCGCGCACGGCGTTGGCGCGGCGGCTGGAGGACGGAGGTGGTATCGACGCGCGGGAAGGCGGCGTGGCTCGATTCCATGTTGGGTGACAGGGCAGGCATAAGAATTTTCCGTATTCGAATTCGGATTCGGTTTTGAACGTTACGGATGGCCGCAAGGGCCGTCAAGTCGGGGTTTACGATCTGTATTTCCAATATATGGAAATTCGTTCCGCTTTTTGACACACAATGATCGGGCCGACCACACTGGGAAACAGGAGACGACATGCCGATGAACAAGCCCGTCGAACAATTCATTGCCGAGCGCCGCCTCGAGGACCCCTCGTTTGGCGGACTGCTGGCCAAGGGCTTCGCGCTGCTGCGCTGCTTTATCGACGACCCACGACCGCTCGGCAACGGCGAACTGTCGCAGCGGCTGCAACTGCCCCGCGCCACGGTATCGCGTATCTGCCGCACATTGTTCGAGTTGGGCTATCTCGACTGGGACCCCAAGCTCGACAAGTATTTTGTCGGCGCGCAAGTGCTGGCGCTGGGCTATCCCTACCTGGCCGGGCTGCAGGTACGGCATCTGGCCCGGCCCCTGATGCAGGCGCTGGCCAACGAGGTGGAGGGCGCCGTGTCGATGGGCGTGGCCCACCGGCTCGACGTGACGTATCTGGAATCCTGCACGCATCACGAAGGCACCTCGGCCCGGCCAGCCGTGGGCGCGGTGCGCAGCGTGATGACCACGGCGATGGGGCGCGCGTTCCTCTGCACGCAATCGAAACGTGAATTCGAAACGCTGATGGAAGCCGCCCGCGTGGAGCGGCCGGATGAATACGCGGCCTGCTACGACACCGTGTGCCACAACGTGGCGCACTACCCGAAACGCGGCTTCGCGCTGAACGAGGGCGATGCCGGCGAGGGTATCCACGGCGTGGGCGTGTATTCGCGCATCGTCTATCTGAACCGGCCGCTGCTGTTCAACTGCGCCATGCCGGGGCTGCGCGTCCGTCGAGGTTCGATGGAGAAGCGCGTGGCGCCACTGCTGCGCGAGATGGTGCGGTCGATCGAGATCATGGCTGGCGTGGGACGCTAGCCGCCGGGCGCGGGACCGGAATTCCCGCACGAACGAATGCTGGCGGCATGTACCGCAGGCATCGAGGATGGAGACAACATGCAGGATTTGCAGCCGTTGCTGTGCCCACGGTCGATCGCGATCGTCGGTGCTTCGACCTCTCCCGATAAAGTTGGCGGTGTCCCCGTGCGACTGCTCGCCGAACTCGGCTACGCGGGCCGTGTCTTCCCCGTGAATCCCGGTGCCGACTCCGTGCAGGGCCTGCGGGCCTATCCGGATATTGCCTCCATCGGCGAGCCCGTGGACTTGGCCATCGTCGCCGTGCCGGCCTCCGGAGCGCCCGAGGTGATGGCGCAACTGGGTGGCGCCGGTACGCGTGCCGCCATCGTCTTCACTTCCGGGTTTGCCGAAGTGGAGGGCGGCGATGCGCTCCAGCACGCGCTGGCCTCGCAGGCACAGGCCCACGGCGTGCAACTGCTCGGCCCCAACTGCCTCGGCGCGATGAATCTGCGCGAGCGCATGTTCGGCACGTTCTCGCCCATTCCGCTGACTGGCGTGCCGCCCGTGGGTGAGGTGGGACTGGTCAGCCAGAGCGGCGCCTTCGGTGCGTATGCGTTTGCGCTGGCGCGCGAGGCCAAGCTTGGCTTGAGCCACTGGGTGACCACGGGCAACGAGGCCGGCCTGCAAGTGGCCGATGTCATCGAATGGCTCGCGCACGATCCGCAGACACGCGTGATTTTGGCCTATATGGAAGGGGCGCGCGATGGCGTGCGGCTGCGTCGCGCACTGGCTGCCGCACGCGACGCGGGCAAGCCTGTGGTCATCGCCAAGGTCGGCACCACGGCGGCCGGTGCCAGCGCCGCGCAATCGCATACCGCCAGCCTGGCCGGCGAGGATGCCGTCTACCAGGCGGTGTTCGACGAGTACGGCGTGCATCGGGCGCATACGCTCGAAGCGTTTTTCCGGCTCGGGTACACGCTCGCGCGCGGCAGCCGGCCTCGCCAGTGGGCCTCCCGCTCGGGCCTGCCCGCCGATGCCGTGGCGCCGGTCGCCATTGTCACGGTGTCGGGCGGCGTGGGCATCATGATGGCCGACAGCGCCGAAACACAGGGCCTGCCGCTCCCGGCCATGCCCGCCGCCGCTGCGCAGGCATTGCGCAAGGCAATTCCATTCGCAAGCACCACCAACCCCATCGACGTCACGGGTCAGGTGGTGGCGCAGCCGCAAGTGTTCGTCGACGCGCTCGCCAACGTGGCGCGCTGCGGCGAATACGGTAGCGTGGCCGCATTCCTGGCCGGCGGTGCCAACGCGCCGCGCCTGTGGACGGCGCTGCAGGACACCATCACCGGACTGGCCGCCGACCCCAGCGCCGCGCCGCTGCTGATCTCTGGCGTGATGGACGACGAGAAACGCGAATGGCTGGAGGCACGCGGTTGCCTGGTCTTCCGCGAACCCGCACACACGATGGAAGCCGTGGCGGCGCTGGCCCGCGCGGCTGCCATGGAAGCGACGGCATCGGACGCTGGCAGGACGGCGCAGTCCACCACATCGAAGCTGTCCATGCCGGTTCCCGATGGCGTGGCCGCACTCTCCGAAGCCGAGGCCATGACATGGCTGGCCGAGGCTGGCGTGCCCGTGGCGCCGCACGGTCTGGCACACGATCCCGACGAAGCGGTGCGCGTCGCGCAATCGATCGGCTTCCCGGTGGCGGTCAAGCTCTGCTCGCGCCATGTGCTGCACAAGAGCGATATCGGCGGCGTGGTACTGGGCTTGCAGGATGCCGATGCGGTACGCGCGGCGTTTGCGCGCGTGCGGGATGCGGCAGGGACCGTACAGGGCGCCGATGGCAAGCCGGTGCCGTTCGAAGGTGCCATCGTGGCGCGCATGGTGCGCGGCTGGGGCGAGATCATGGTGGGCGTGCGGCGCGATCCGGTCTTCGGACTCGTGGCGCTCGCGGGTATTGGCGGCACGGCCGTGGAGATTTTTCGGCAGATGGCGTTCGGCCTCGCACCGCTGTCGCGGCAACGTGCACGGGCCATGCTCGAACAGAGCCGCGCGGCAGCGTTGTGTACCGGGCATCGCGGTCATCCATCGCTCGATCTGGATGCGGTGGCCGATGTGCTCGTCAACGTATCGCGCGTGGCGGATGCGATTGGCGAGCGGCTCGACACACTCGAAATCAATCCGTTCATCGTCAGCCGCGACGGCCTTGTCGCTGCCGATGCAGTCATCACGCTGCGCTGAGCGTCATTACAAGAGGAGACATCACCCATGCGACACACCATTCGCAGGACGCTGCGCGGGCTGGCCTTCATGACGATTGCGGCACTGGCGACGGGCTTCATGTCAGGACCCGCCACGGCGGCCGACAACTATCCGGACAAACCGATCCGGCTCGTGGTGCCATTCCCGGCAGGCGGGGGTACGGATGTGGTGGGGCGACTGCTGGCCGCACGACTGTCGACGTACCTCAAGGCCACGGTTATCGTCGAAAACGTGGCCGGCGCTACGGGCACCATCGGCAGCGCACAGGTGGCACGCGCGGCGCCGGACGGCTATACGCTGCTGCTCGGCATCTCGGGCACGCACGCCATCGCCCCGTCGATCTATCCAAAGCTGCCGTACGAACCGCTGCGCGACTTCGTGGCGATTGGACGCATCGCGTACGGCGGCAACGTGCTCGTCGCGAATCCAGCCTACCCGGCGCGCGATATCAAGGCGCTGGTCGCGCTGGCGAAGCAGCCCGGTGCTGACGTGACCTACGGCTCGTGGGGACCGGGTTCGGGCGGCCATCTGGCTGGCGAGAGCCTGAACGTGGCGGCCGGCATCCACCTTCGCCATGTGCCGTATAAGGGTGTGGCGCCGATGTTGAACGACCTGATGGGCGGCACGCTGCAGATCGCCATGGCAGACCTGACCGCCGCGCTGCCGCAGATTCGCGCCGGCAAGATCCGCGCGCTGGCCGTCTCCGGCGCCGAGCGGTCGGAGGCGCTGCCCGATGTGCCCACGTTCGCCGAATCGGGCATTCCGTTCAAGCTCGATAGCTGGTTCGCGCTGTTCGCCCCGGCGCGCACGCCGACACCCATCGTCGACAAGCTGGATCAGGCGATGCAGCACTCCATGCAGGACCCCGCGCTGCAGGCGCAGATCGCCAGCTTCGGCATGCGCTACGCGCCGATCAGCCGCACGCAGTTCACGACGCAGATCCGCGAGGACACCCGCACCTGGGCCACGCTCGTGAAATCCAGCGGCGCCGCACTCGAATAACGCATCGAACAGAAAACAGGAGACACAGACATGAACCATCCCGCATCGCCCGAGGCGCTTGCCTCCCGCGCGATTTCCGCACCGGTCTACGCCAGCCCGCAAGAGGCGTTCGTGGCCGCCGCCGCATTGCCGCTGGTGATCTACGGCTATCCGCTGATCGAGACGCTGCGTACCTGCCAGTTGCAGACGTCGGTGGATGCTCCCACGGGTTATGGCCGCGCGCCGATGAACATGCTCTCGGCCAGCACGCGGCAGTGGACGCACGAAGACCGCGATATCGTCACGCCGGCCAACGACCTGCTGTACTTCTGCGGCTGGCTCAACCTGGCCGATGGCCCGGTGACGCTGCGCGTGCCCGCTCTGCCCGATGCCGACCGCTTCTACGTGGTGGAACTGCTCGACGCGCATACCAACAACTTCGCCAATCTCGGCGCGCGCAACGTGCCCGCCGAAGGCGCAGATGTGGAGATCGTCGGTCCCGGTTGGCAGGCCAGTTCGGCCAATGCCGTGGCTTCGCCTACTTCGTTGGTCTGGGTGCTGGGGCGCGTGCTGGTCACGGGCGCCGAGGATCTGCCGCGCGCCTACGCCTTCGAACAGGGCTTTCAGGTTGTGCAAAGCGCCGGCCCGGCGCGTCCGCTCAGCGTCACGCAGTGGCAGGACACCGGCGATGCCGCCATGGACTTTTTCCAGAACCTGTTCCGCGCGCAGCGAGATTTTCCGCCCACTGCCGAAGAGCAGGGCGTCTTCACGCTGCTGCGCAAGGTAGGCATCCGGATCGAGGACGAGCCAGAGATTGCGTCGATGCGCGCATCGGTTGTCGCGGGCCTGCGCAGTGCTTACGCGCAGGGTATGGCGTTGATCGAGGCCCATACGCGCAGCCAGGGCCAGAAGGCGTGGGGCTACAGCCTGAAGCTCGGTATATACGGCGATGATTGGCTGCTGCGCGCCTGCACGGCGATGAAGGGACTGGGAGCGTTGCGCGCCGACGAGGCCGTCTACGCGATGTCGGATTTCGATGCCAACGGCGAGCGCCTGCATGGATCGCACAGCTACGCGCTGCGCTTCGATGCCGGCCGGCTGCCGCCCGCCGAGGCGTTCTGGTCAGTCTCGCTCTATGGCGAGGATCGCTACTTCACCGCCAATGAAGCCGGCCGCTATGCCGTGGGCGACCGCACGCCGGGCCTGCGCTGGGAAGCCGATGGCGCGCTGGTCATCGATATCTCGCACAAGCGTCCTGCTGACGATGCGAACTGGCTGCCGGCGCCGGCAGGCAGCTTCTACCTGATCCTGCGCCTGTATCACCCGACTACGGGATTCATGACGGGGCAGTACGCGATTCCCGCCGTGCAGCGGGTCGCCTGAGCGGCGGCATCCTATCCATACAAGAACAGATCGGAGACAACCTTCATGCCGCAGAGCTACACCGAATTGCAGCAACTGGCGCGCGATGCCGTGATCCACACGCTGCCCCTGTACGAAATGGCGCGCATGCGCGCGGCCACCTGCCCGCGCCGTGACCGCGCCGGGCACTTTGCCGGCGATGGTCCGGATTCCACGCTGCGCTGGGTGAACCACCTGATCCATACGCGTGAACTGCTCGGCCCGCAGCATCGCCAGGTGGTCACACCAAACAACGACACGCTATACACCAACGCGTGGCTCGACCTCTCGCGCGAGCCGGTGGTGATCGACGTCCCCGACTTCAATGGCCGCTACTACGTGCTCGGCCTGCTCGACGCCTACACCAATCCGTTCGGCTATATCGGCAGCCGCACCACAGGCACGCAAGCAGGCAAGTTCCTGCTGCATGGACCGGCCTGGCATGGCGCGGTGCCGGAAGGCATGCACGCCGTGGCATGCGCGACCAATGCCGTGTGGATGATCGGCCGGCTGCTCGTCGATGGCGAGGCAGACCTGCCGGCGGTGCACGCCTTGCAGGACGCCATCGCGCTGAACCGGATCGACGGTTCGCCTGCCGCGTTCCCGTTCGATGTCTCTATGCAGCCGCGCGAGCACCTTGGCGATGCGCGCCGGTTCGCGGAGATCGTCAACTGGATGCTGGCCGACAATGCGCCGTCGGTGGCCGAAGCCAGGCTGATGCGACGCTTTGCCGAGGTCGGCATCGGCGCAGGCTTGACGGCTACTGCAACACAGCTCGACATACTCGCTGGCGCGCTCACGGATGTGCTCAAGGATCTGGCCGAGCCGCAGGCATCGGACATGGGCGGCGGCTGGGCGATGTCGGTGGACGTGCGCGAATCGTACGGCACAAACTACCTGCAACGTGCGCTGGTGGCACGCAACTACATCGGCGCACTGGGCGTGCAGGAAGCGATGTACATCATCGCCGACCGCGATGGCGATAACGCCCCGCTCGATGGCCGCCATGCCTACCGGCTCGACTTCGCCCTCGACAATCTGCCCGAGGTCGGCGCCTTCTGGTCGCTGACCATGTACGACAAAGGTGACTGCATGCTCGTGCCGAACGAGATCGCGCGCTACTCGCTGGGCGACCGTTCGCCCTCGCTCGCACGTGGCCCGGACGGTAGCCTGACCCTGCATCTTTCCGCGCAGCCGCCGAGCGATGCGGCACAGCAAGGCAACTGGCTTCCCGCGCCGGCTGGCCCGTTCTACGTGGCACTGCGCCTTTACGTTCCGCAGCCTTCGCACCTCGACAGGACGTATCGATACCCGGCCATCGCGCGGGTCAGGGAGGCATCATGAATCCGACCAACCTCGTGCGCCGCCGACTGGTGGGCGCGATGATGCTGGCCGGCATCGTTCCCTCCGCATTCGCCAATACGTGGCCCACCAAGCCGGTGCGACTGGTCTCGCCCTATGGCCCAGGCGGGTCGAACGATACATCGGCACGAGTGCTGGCCGAGGCATTGAGCCGCAAGTACGGCCAGCAGGTAGTGGTGGAGAACAAGCCGGGCGCCGGCACGCGTGTAGCGAGCGAATCCGTGGCGCACGCCGCGCCCGACGGCTACACGCTGCTCTGGGCCGCCGCGCCGTTCGCCATCAATACCGGGGCCGGACTGTCGCAGCGCTTCGACATCCACAAGGATTTCGTGGCTGTGGGCCCGCGTGTGCTCGGCCCGGTCTTCCTGATCGTCAACGCGAACTCGCCCATCAAGACCGTTGGCGATTTCGTGAAGATGGCGCAGCAGAAGCCCGAGGGCGTGACATTCGCCTCGCCGGGCATCGGCTCGGGGCCGCACCTGACGGCGGAGTTGTTCGCGTCGCAATCGAAGTTCAAGGCGCTCAATGTCCACTACCGGGGTGATGCCACTGCCTACACGGAATTGCTGGCCGGGCGCGTGGACGCGACGCTGACCGCGATCACCACGGCGCTGCCATTCATCCAGGCCGGCAAGCTGCGCGTGATCGCCGTCGCAGCCGATGCGCGCACACCGGTTTATCCGGACGCGCCGACTTTTGCAGAACAGGGCGTGCCTGGCGTGATCGGCTATGGATGGTTTGGCATCGTGGCCCCGGCGGGGACACCGCCCGCCATCGTCCAGCAGATCAACCGCGACGCGAGTCAGGCGCTTGAAGATGCGCAGATCCGTCAGAAACTGTTGTCGCTGGGATTGCAGCCCGCGCCGGGCAGCAGCGCGGAGTTGTCTGGTTTCATCGATGCCGAAGTGAAGAAATGGGGCGCGCTGGTGCGGGCGCGCGGCATCGTGCTGGAGTAGCGATGTCCGATCGGTGATCAGCCAGTGCTGGCCGGCTTACGCGCCAGCCTGGCGCATTGCCCAATCAGACTCTGGGTGCAGCAGGCATCGCCGCTCCACTCGCCCCGGCTGACGTGTCCGTCGGGGCCGGCGATGAGCTTGCGCTGGCACTGACCGAAGCGCTGCGGCGGCTCCAATCCGGCATCGCGCGGGCCATATCCGGGGGCATGTGCCAGGGGCACTTCATCGTTCCATATATAAGCGGTACCGCCGGAGACGTTCTGTACAGACTTCGGCGGCCCCCATTGGGCCTTGGCCTGATCGATGGGCGCGCCTTTCCAGGAATCGAAGATGCGCGACATGGTGCCGCCTTCGATATTGGCGCACGCGGCGGCCAGCGCGATCGCGGCCGGGGCGAGCAGGAGGCGACAGGCTGTATGGCGGGACAACGCAGGCATGGCGACTCCATCTTGGGCGGCAGACCCATTTGTCGGAGACTAGACGACTTCCTGCCGGGCTGACAGCGGCAGGTCGCATGATTATGCGCGCTACCGCACCAATTCGTGGGCCTTACTCAAACAGGGACAAGGTATCCGCGGCTCGGTCCCTCGGCTGGCTCCGGGCAGTCAGGCGCGGCCGGCCCGCAGCATCCCGTCTGGTTGGCAGGGGCGTGGGAGCGGTCAGCATGAAGCCTCGCGCCGATACAAGCGGGACGGCCCGAGCCAACAGATCCGACAGATAGGGCAAGAGGATCTGGTAGGTATCGATATCGAAGCGGGCCGGCGGCTCGGTCAATTGCGCCGCTTCCTCCAGCGTGTTGGCCATGCCGAGGTAGCACCAGTCCTCGATGACATGCCAAGGCTGGTGATCCGCCTCGCGCCAGGCGACCGGGCCGTCAAACGGCCATCGCCGTAACGCCTGCGACTCGATGACGGCGAGCGTCCGCCTGCCATGCGCCGGCCCGGACTCTTCGCCGGTGCAGGCACCGTTGCAACGGTGCAGTTGCCGCGCAAAGCAAGGATTGCCCCGCCGCGCAGCCGGCTCCAACAGCAACGTCACCTGACAAAGGCGGTGCTCGTTTGCCAGGGCTCCCAGCCAGGCGCGCGCCGCAGTGCGGCTGGTGAACGCGCCATGGAGTGCCGCGTGACGGCTGAAATCGGTCAGGCGATTGGAGCGCAGGCGCGGCGCAGGCATGCCCTCCATCATCTCCCAGGCGAACAACTCGTCGTAGTGACGGAGTTGCTGGTTATATAGAGGGCGAAGCGACTTGACGAGGTGCGCCTCCAATAGCAGCGCACCGGCCTCGCACCCAGTCTCGCGCCAATCCACCCGGCGCACCTGACGAGACAACTGCATGTCCTTGCCGTTGGTGTGATCACCAGAGAAGTGCGCGCGAATGCGCTGGCGCAGATGAATGCTCTTGCCGACGTAGAGCGGCGCGTCATCGTCGCCATGAAACATATATACGCCGGGACGGTCGGGAACATCATCCAGCGATGTCTCGGTCAGGCCAGACGGCAGGCTCGCATGCTTTACCAATGATTTGACCGCCGCTTCGACAAGATCCACGGAATAAATACCATGGATCTTTTGCCAGAACTGCCAAAGCAGTTCCGCATCGGCCAGTGCACGGTGGCGCCCCTTCGGTGCCAGGTCAAACCGGGCGATCAGCGCATCGAGCCCGTGGCGCTCCACCGAGGGGAACAAGGAGCGGGACAGGCGCAGGGTGCACAGCACATCCGCCCGGAACGTCAGGCCGGCGCGCCGGAACTCGGTCTTCAGGAATCCGTAGTCGAACCGCGCGTTATGGGCAATGAACAGCTTTCCCTGCAGGCGCTCGATCAGTCCTTCTGCAATTGAGCCGAAGGTCGGCTGGCCACGCACCATCTCTTCTGTGATGCCAGTCATCCCCTGGATGAATGGCGGGATGCTGGCTTCGGGGTCCAGGAGGATGTCCCATTCCTGAATACCGTCCGGCCCCACTTCGACCACGCCGATTTCTGTAATCCGGTCACGCTGGGCATCGGCACCGGTCGTTTCCAGATCGACAAATACAATAGGACGCGCCAGCGCGGCAGCCAGTGCATGCGCATCGAGCGCCCCCGCCTGGCGAGTTTCCAGGCGTTCAGGCAGGCAGGTAAGATCCGACGTCATCCGGCGATTCTAGCGGATCGGAAAATTCTTTTACGTAACCCCTTGCGCAATCCTCCTGGCTGGCCTAATATTCGCCCCCTCGCAACACAAACCGCGCTGCAAACGCAGGGCAGGCAAGGGTTGCGGGGCAGCAGTGGCGGGGGTTGCGGGGTTTTACAGCGCTGGCCGGCAGAGAAAAAAATCTTCTGCAAACTGTTGACGAAACGATGAATGTTCTGCATAATCTCGTTTCTCTGCTGCAGCGAAAGCGACGCAGCAGACGCAGTAAGAAATGCAGTACCCGGCGACAGCAAAGCTGTTCGTCAATGTTCTTTAACAACCAAACAACCGATAAGTGTGGGCGCTTGATGGCGAACGCCGCTGAGGACTTCGGGTTCTTAGTGTTGCTTCAAAAGTATCAAGTGCTCGCACAGTAAAACATGTTCGATTGTTCTTCGGAGCAGTCGAGTCAGTTTTCTGAGAGTGAGCGACCGCTCGAAAGAGCGAGACCTGTAGGGAAACCGAAGGGTCACACAGAGATTGAACTGAAGAGTTTGATCCTGGCTCAGATTGAACGCTGGCGGCATGCCTTACACATGCAAGTCGAACGGCAGCACGGACTTCGGTCTGGTGGCGAGTGGCGAACGGGTGAGTAATACATCGGAACGTACCCTGTTGTGGGGGATAACTAGTCGAAAGATTAGCTAATACCGCATACGACCTGAGGGTGAAAGTGGGGGACCGTAAGGCCTCACGCAGCAGGAGCGGCCGATGTCTGATTAGCTAGTTGGTGGGGTAAAGGCCCACCAAGGCGACGATCAGTAGCTGGTCTGAGAGGACGATCAGCCACACTGGGACTGAGACACGGCCCAGACTCCTACGGGAGGCAGCAGTGGGGAATTTTGGACAATGGGGGCAACCCTGATCCAGCAATGCCGCGTGTGTGAAGAAGGCCTTCGGGTTGTAAAGCACTTTTGTCCGGAAAGAAATCGCTTCGGTTAATACCTGGGGTGGATGACGGTACCGGAAGAATAAGCACCGGCTAACTACGTGCCAGCAGCCGCGGTAATACGTAGGGTGCGAGCGTTAATCGGAATTACTGGGCGTAAAGCGTGCGCAGGCGGTTTTGTAAGACAGGCGTGAAATCCCCGAGCTCAACTTGGGAATTGCGCTTGTGACTGCAAGGCTAGAGTATGTCAGAGGGGGGTAGAATTCCACGTGTAGCAGTGAAATGCGTAGAGATGTGGAGGAATACCGATGGCGAAGGCAGCCCCCTGGGACGTCACTGACGCTCATGCACGAAAGCGTGGGGAGCAAACAGGATTAGATACCCTGGTAGTCCACGCCCTAAACGATGTCAACTAGTTGTTGGGGATTCATTTCTTCAGTAACGTAGCTAACGCGTGAAGTTGACCGCCTGGGGAGTACGGTCGCAAGATTAAAACTCAAAGGAATTGACGGGGACCCGCACAAGCGGTGGATGATGTGGATTAATTCGATGCAACGCGAAAAACCTTACCTACCCTTGACATGCCACTAACGAAGCAGAGATGCATCAGGTGCCCGAAAGGGAAAGTGGACACAGGTGCTGCATGGCTGTCGTCAGCTCGTGTCGTGAGATGTTGGGTTAAGTCCCGCAACGAGCGCAACCCTTATCTTTAGTTGCTACGCAAGGGCACTCTAGAGAGACTGCCGGTGACAAACCGGAGGAAGGTGGGGATGACGTCAAGTCCTCATGGCCCTTATGGGTAGGGCTTCACACGTCATACAATGGTGCGTACAGAGGGTTGCCAACCCGCGAGGGGGAGCTAATCCCAGAAAACGCATCGTAGTCCGGATCGTAGTCTGCAACTCGACTACGTGAAGCTGGAATCGCTAGTAATCGCGGATCAGCATGCCGCGGTGAATACGTTCCCGGGTCTTGTACACACCGCCCGTCACACCATGGGAGTGGGTTTTGCCAGAAGTAGTTAGCCTAACCGCAAGGAGGGCGATTACCACGGCAGGGTTCATGACTGGGGTGAAGTCGTAACAAGGTAGCCGTATCGGAAGGTGCGGCTGGATCACCTCCTTTCCAGAGGCTTGTGTTCACAAGTCAAGCGTTCACACTTATCGGTTTGTTTGAGTGTTACAGCCAAGGGTCTGTAGCTCAGGTGGTTAGAGCACCGTCTTGATAAGGCGGGGGTCGTAGGTTCAAGTCCTACCAGACCCACCAAGTTATCCGGGGGATTAGCTCAGCTGGGAGAGCACCTGCTTTGCAAGCAGGGGGTCGTCGGTTCGATCCCGTCATCCTCCACCACTTACCTTGGGGTAGTTGTCAAAGACCAGGATTCAGAGGTTCTGAATTTTAGTCTTTGGCTATTGCTATCAGTTTCGCACGAAGTGCGAGCTGGCTGTTCTTTAACAATATGGGATGTAGTAAAGGTGTCGTGAAGCGTTGATGAGACGCTGCAGTACAAAACACGATACCGGGTTGTGATTGTATCAACCAAAATGTATTTAAGTGATCGAAAGATGACTTGGAATACGGCACAAACGCGAGAACTCAGACCTATAGCGGTGTCTTGAATGAGACACACTCGTTATAGGGTCAAGCGAACAAGTGCATGTGGTGGATGCCTTGGCGATTACAGGCGATGAAGGACGCGGTAGCCTGCGAAAAGCTTCGGGGAGCTGGCAAACAAGCTTTGATCCGGAGATGTCCGAATGGGGAAACCCGGCCCTTATGGGTCATCCCTGACTGAATACATAGGTCAGGGAAGCGAACGCGGCGAACTGAAACATCTAAGTAGCTGCAGGAACAGAAATCAACCGAGATTCCCAGAGTAGTGGCGAACGAAATGGGAAGAGCCTTGTACTCTTTAGCAGCGTTGTTAGCAGAACGGGATGGAAAGCCCGGCCATAGCAGGTGATAGCCCTGTATGCGAAAACAGCATTGTGGAACTAGGTGTACGACAAGTAGGGCGGGACACGTGAAATCCTGTCTGAAGATGGGGGACCATCCTCCAAGGCTAAATACTCGTAATCGACCGATAGTGAACCAGTACCGTGAGGGAAAGGCGAAAAGAACCCCGGGAGGGGAGTGAAATAGATCCTGAAACCGCATGCATACAAACAGTCGGAGCCTGGAAACGGGTGACGGCGTACCTTTTGTATAATGGGTCAGCGACTTACATTCAGTGGCAAGCTTAACCGGTTAGGGAAGGCGTAGCGAAAGCGAGTCCGAATAGGGCGTTGAGTCGCTGGGTGTAGACCCGAAACCAGATGATCTATCCATGGCCAGGTTGAAGGTGCGGTAACACGTACTGGAGGACCGAACCCACTAACGTTGAAAAGTTAGGGGATGAGCTGTGGATAGGGGTGAAAGGCTAAACAAATCTGGAAATAGCTGGTTCTCTCCGAAAACTATTTAGGTAGTGCCTCGTGTGTCACCTTCGGGGTAGAGCACTGTCATGGTTGGGGGTCTATTGCTGATTACCCCGCCATAGCAAACTCCGAATACCGAAGAGTGCAATCACGGGAGACAGACATCGGGTGCTAACGTCCGGTGTCAAGAGGGAAACAACCCAGACCGCCAGCTAAGGTCCCCAAGATTGGCTAAGTGGGAAACGAAGTGGGAAGGCTAAAACAGTCAGGAGGTTGGCTTAGAAGCAGCCACCCTTTAAAGAAAGCGTAATAGCTCACTGATCGAGTCGTCCTGCGCGGAAGATGTAACGGGGCTAAGCCAGTCACCGAAGCTGCGGACGCACATTTATGTGCGTGGTAGGAGAGCGTTCTGTAAGCCTGTGAAGGTGTCTTGTAAAGGATGCTGGAGGTATCAGAAGTGCGAATGCTGACATGAGTAGCGATAAAGGGGGTGAAAGGCCCCCTCGCCGTAAGCCCAAGGTTTCCTACGCAACGTTCATCGGCGTAGGGTGAGTCGGCCCCTAAGGCGAGGCAGAGATGCGTAGCTGATGGGAAGCAGGTTAATATTCCTGCACCGTCGTATGATGCGATGGGGGGACGGATCGCGGAAGGTTGTCCGGGTGTTGGAAGTCCCGGTCCCTGCATTGGAGAAGGCGCTTTGGCAAATCCGGGCGCGGGATTCAAGGATGTGGGGCGAGCGGCTTTATGCTGCGAAGCAATCGGAAGTGGTTCCAAGAAAAGCCTCTAAGCTTCAGTCATACGAGACCGTACCGCAAACCGACACAGGTGGGCGAGATGAGTATTCTAAGGCGCTTGAGAGAACTCGGGAGAAGGAACTCGGCAAATTGGTACCGTAACTTCGGGATAAGGTACGCCCTGGTAGCTTGACTGGCCTGCGCCAGAAGGGTGAAGGGGTTGCAATAAAATGGTGGCTGCGACTGTTTAATAAAAACACAGCACTCTGCAAACACGAAAGTGGACGTATAGGGTGTGACGCCTGCCCGGTGCCGGAAGATTAAATGATGGGGTGCAAGCTCTTGATTGAAGTCCCGGTAAACGGCGGCCGTAACTATAACGGTCCTAAGGTAGCGAAATTCCTTGTCGGGTAAGTTCCGACCTGCACGAATGGCGTAACGATGGCCACACTGTCTCCTCCCGAGACTCAGCGAAGTTGAAGTGTTTGTGATGATGCAATCTCCCCGCGGCTAGACGGAAAGACCCCATGAACCTTTACTGTAGCTTTGCATTGGACTTTGAACCGATCTGTGTAGGATAGGTGGGAGGCTTTGAAGCGTGGACGCTAGTTCACGTGGAGCCGTCCTTGAAATACCACCCTGGTTTGTTTGAGGTTCTAACCTTGACCCGTGAATCCGGGTCGGGGACAGTGCATGGTAGGCAGTTTGACTGGGGCGGTCTCCTCCCAAAGTGTAACGGAGGAGTTCGAAGGTACGCTTGGTACGGTCGGACATCGTACCTAAAGTGCAATGGCAAAAGCGTGCTTAACTGCGAGACCGACAAGTCGAGCAGGTGCGAAAGCAGGACATAGTGATCCGGTGGTTCTGAATGGAAGGGCCATCGCTCAACGGATAAAAGGTACTCTGGGGATAACAGGCTGATACCGCCCAAGAGTTCATATCGACGGCGGTGTTTGGCACCTCGATGTCGGCTCATCTCATCCTGGGGCTGTAGCCGGTCCCAAGGGTATGGCTGTTCGCCATTTAAAGAGGTACGTGAGCTGGGTTTAAAACGTCGTGAGACAGTTTGGTCCCTATCTGCCGTGGGCGTTGGAATCTTGACGGGGGCTGCTCCTAGTACGAGAGGACCGGAGTGGACGTACCGCTGGTGTACCTGTTGTCTCGCCAGAGGCATCGCAGGGTAGCTATGTACGGAAGAGATAACCGCTGAAAGCATCTAAGCGGGAAACTCGCCTGAAGATGAGGATTCCCTGGAGGCTTGACCTCCTTGAAGGGTCGTTCGAGACCAGGACGTTGATAGGCTGGGTGTGGAAGCGCAGTAATGCGTTAAGCTAACCAGTACTAATTGCCCGTAAGGCTTGATCCTATAACCAGTGTGTTTTACCTGGTGTCTGTGATCCGCCTTGTGCCCAAGGTCGACACAACACAACCCAACCTTTACTACACCCAATTCGCCCGCGTTGACCCATGTCAGCGCAGGCAACCCCTTATGCCTGGTGACCATAGCGAGTCGGAACCACCCCTTCCCATCCCGAACAGGACCGTGAAACGACTTTGCGCCGATGATAGTGCGGATACCCGTGTGAAAGTAGGTCATCGCCAGGCTCTTATGCCCCAAAACCCCTCGACAGCTAACGCTGCGAGGGGTTTTGTCCTTTGGGCTCCAGGTTCTACATCCAGTTCTGCAAAGCCAGACCAGCTTCAAATCCGTAGACTTCAAATCCCTCGATACTGTCCTGCACGCGCAACACTCTGTTTCGCGCACTGCAGTGCGGAATGCCAACTGGCGGCATCCTCTGTCAACGGCCCCTTAACTGCCTCGAATGAAGTATTTCACTTCATTACGTCCTATTTTCTGTCATCCTGATTCATCTACGAACTGGTAGGATGTCATCCTATTGGAAGCATGCTTATGGAACTGACCCAGGGCATGGTACTCAAATGCTGCAGTGCCGCAGGGAAGAAGGCCGAACCCGGAGGAGGTTGGCGTTCAGACTTGCGGGTATTCGTGGGAATCTTCTGAATCGCACGTCTTTGTCGTCGCGCCGTCAGCAGAACTTTGCGAAACAGTCTATGGTTAGCATCCGACGATGCGATGTCTCCGACAGATGGGACACGGGCCGCGAACAACGGTCATGACAACCGTCGAGAATTGAGCAGTATCTTTTGAGAATACGGGGAGCAGGGCCGCCCAAGCCGGCAGTCCTGTGCCGGACGCGCGCGCGGCGTGTCCGGTGTGTGTTTTTCCTCCAGGCCAGCACGCTGGCGAAAGCAGGGGCTCATGGCGACAATCCGCTGATCACGAATCCGAACTCGTGCCTGGTGCAGGCACGCCAATTGCGTCCACGCGCGCCGTGGCGCCTCCTGGCTTTGGCCAGGTCCAAAGAAGAACTTTCCGTTTCATCCTCGAGGAAATCGCTATGCAAGCAATGCGCGCCAAGCGTGCTTTGATTCCAGGCATGCTGGCTCTTGCCGTCACGATGTTGGTCGCGTGCGGGAAAGAGAACAAGGCCCCGGCGGCCCAGGTGCCTGAAGTGAAAGTCGTCACGCTGAAGGACGAGACCGTTACGCTCGATACATCGCTGCCTGGCCGGACCCTGGCATATCGGATTGCCGAAGTGCGTCCGCAGGTCAACGGCATCATCCAGAAGCGGCTTTTCGTCGAAGGTAGCGACGTCAAGCAAGGTCAGCAGTTGTATCAGATCGACCCGTCCACATACGAGGCTACGGCGAAAAGCGCCGAGGCCACATTGGAATCCTCGCGGCTGCTGGCGCAGCGCTATGGCAAGCTCGTGGGCGATGAAGCCGTCAGCAAGCAGCAGGCAGCGGAAGCGCAAGCCTCGTTCCTGCAAGCCAAGGCTGCTGTAGATCAGGCTCACATCAACCTGCGGTATACCAAGGTGCTGTCCCCAATCTCGGGCCGTATCAGCCGTTCGCTGGTCACGGAGGGTGCGCTGGTAACCAATGGCCAGGCCAACGCGCTCACCACCATTCAGCAGCTGGATCCAATCTATGTGGACGTGACGCAGCCTTCCGCATCCATCCTGCGTCTGCGCAAGGAACTGGCGAATGGTCAGTTGCAGAACGCTGGCGCGAATGCCGCGAAGGTATCGCTGCAGTTGGAAGACGGCAGCACCTATCCGGAGCAAGGACGTCTGGAATTCACGGAAGTGGCAGTTGATCAGGGCACCGGTTCGGTAACGGTACGTGCCGTATTCCCGAATCCGCGCTTCGAACTGCTGCCTGGCATGTTCGTGCATGCCCGTCTGGCCGAAGGTGTACGGCAATCCGCGATTCTTGCGCCGCAACGTGGCGTGACGCGTGACCTGAAGGGTCAAGCAACCGCGCTGGTGGTGAATGGCAACAATGAAGTGGAACTGCGCGTGCTCAAGACCACCCGTACGATCGGTACGAGCTGGCTGATCACCGAGGGGCTGAAGGCAGGGGATCGCGTGATCGTGGAAGGGCTGCAGTTCGTCCGTCCGGGCGCGAAGGTCAACGTCACGGAGGCAACGCCAGCACAAGCCGGCGCGGTGCCTGCCGCTTCGACTCCTGCAGCCGCCGCATCTGCACCCGCAGCATCCGCGCCCGCCGCCAAGTCCTGATCCGGACTGTCGCATAAGGATTTTCCATGTCCAATTTCTTTATCGAGCGGCCGATCTTTGCGTGGGTGATTGCGCTCGTGATCATGCTGGCTGGCGTGTTGTCGATACGCTCGCTGCCGGTCACGCAATATCCCGCTATCGCGCCGCCCACGATCGCCATCTCCGTGAACTACCCGGGTGCCTCCGCGCAGACGGTGCAGGACACCGTGGTGCAGGTGATCGAGCAGCAACTGAACGGCCTGGACCGTCTGCGCTACATCTCGTCGGAGTCCAACTCCGACGGCAGCATGACGATCACGGCCACGTTCGAGCAGGGCACCAACCCTGATATCGCGCAGGTACAAGTCCAGAACAAGCTGGCCCTGGCCCAGCCGCTGCTTCCGCAGGAAGTACAGCAGCAGGGTATCCGCGTGGTGAAGTCGGTGCGAAACTTCCTGATCATCGTCGGGTTGATCTCGACTGATCCAAAGACCTCGCGCGAAGACCTCTCGAACTACATTGTCTCGAACCTGCAGGACCCGATCTCGCGTACCGCGGGTGTGGGTGACTTCCAGGTCTTCGGTTCGCAGTACGCGATGCGGATCTGGCTCGATCCGGCCAAGCTGAACAGCTTCCAGCTGGCCCCGCTCGACGTCAGCACTGCCATCAAGGCGCAGAACGTACAGGTGGCCTCAGGCCAACTGGGTGGACTGCCTGCCGTGTCCGGCCAGCAGCTCAATGCCTCGGTGATCGGCAAGACGCGTCTGCAGACTGCCGAGCAGTTCGGCAACATCTTGCTGAAGGTTAACGCCGACGGCTCTCAGGTTCGCCTGAAGGATGTGGCCGAAGTGGGCCTGGGTGGGCAGGACTACTCGATCAACGCCCAGTACAACGGGCGTCCGGCATCGGGTATCGCCATCCGCCTGGCGGCTGGCGCCAACGCACTGGATACCGTCAAGAACATCCGCAACACGTTGAACCAGCTGGAGCCGTCGTTCCCGCCGGGGATCAAGGTGGTGTTCCCGTACGACACCACGCCGGTGATTGCGGATTCGATCCACGAGGTGGTGAAGACACTGCTCGAAGCGATCGTGCTGGTGTTCCTGGTGATGTATCTGTTCCTGCAGAACTTCCGTGCCACGCTGATCCCGACGATCGCCGTGCCGGTGGTGCTGCTGGGCACGTTTGGCGTGTTGGCTGCGTTCGGCTACTCGATTAACACCCTGACGATGTTCGGGATGGTGTTGGCGATTGGCCTGCTGGTGGACGATGCCATCGTGGTGGTGGAGAACGTCGAGCGGGTGATGTCCGAGGAGGGGCTCGGGCCCAAGGAAGCGGCACGCAAGTCGATGGGCCAGATCCAGGGTGCGCTGGTGGGTATTGCGCTGGTGCTGTCCGCAGTGTTCTTGCCGATGGCATTCTTCGGCGGATCCACGGGCGTGATCTATCGACAGTTCTCGATCACGATCGTCTCGGCCATGGCGCTGTCCGTGCTTGTGGCGCTGGTACTGACACCGGCACTGTGCGCGACAATGCTGAAGCCGATCGAGAAGGGCGACCACGGCGAGCACAAGCAGGGATTCTTCGGCTGGTTCAATCGCGGCTTTATTCGTACGACGCAAAAGTACGAACGTAGCGTTGTGGGCATCCTCAAGCGCCGCGCGCCGTTCCTCTTGATCTACGTGGGCATCGTGCTGGTCATGGGCTTCCTGTTCACGAAGATTCCGACGTCGTTCCTGCCGGAAGAAGACCAGGGCGTGCTCTATGCCCAGGTGCAGACGCCGCCGGGTTCGTCGGCTGAACGAACGCAGGCGGTGCTCGATCAGATGCGTAACTACCTGCTGAACGACGAAGGCAAGATCGTCGAATCACTGTTCACGGTCAACGGCTTCAACTTTGCCGGCCGGGGCCAGAGCTCGGGTCTGGCGTTCATCCTGCTGAAGCCGTTCAAGGAGCGGGAGGGTGACGCCACCAGCGTATTCGACCTGACCAAGCGTGCGCAGGCCAAGTTCAGCACGTTCCGCGATGCACTGGCCTTTGCGTTTGCACCGCCGGCGGTGCAGGAACTCGGTAACGCCACGGGCTTTGACTTCTACATGCAGGATCAGGCGGGTCTGGGCCACGAGGCGCTGATGGAGGCGCGCAACAAGTTCCTGGCGCTCGCCGCCAAGGATCCGGCGTTGCAACGCGTACGTCCGAACGGTCTGAACGACGAGCCACAGTATTTGCTCGAGATCGACGACGAACGTGCGCGTGCGCAGGGGGTCTCGCTGTCAGACATCAACAGCACGGTGTCGATTGCGTGGGGTTCCAGCTACGTGAACGACTTCATTGACCGGGGTCGGGTGAAGCGCGTGTATCTGCAGGGCCAGCCCAATGCGCGGATGAATCCGGACGACTTGAACAAGTGGTTCGTGCGCAATGCGGATGGCGCGATGGTGCCGTTCTCGGCGTTCGCCACGGGCAAATGGGGCTATGGTTCTCCCAAGCTGCAGCGTTACAACGGTGTGCCCGCAGTGGAAATTCTGGGCGAACCGGCGGCGGGCAAGAGCTCGGGCGATGCCATGGCGGCGGTCGAGGCCATCATGAAGCAGATGCCGCAAGGGATCTCGTATTCGTGGACCGGTCTGTCGTATGAAGAACGGTTGTCGGGCTCGCAGGCGCCAGCGCTTTACGCACTGTCGCTGCTCGTGGTGTTCCTGTGTCTGGCCGCGCTGTATGAAAGCTGGGCGATTCCGTTCTCGGTGATGCTGGTGGTGCCGCTGGGCGTGATTGGCGCATTGCTGGCGACGCTGGGTCGCGGACTGTCGAACGACGTGTTCTTCCAGGTGGGTCTGCTGACCACTATCGGGCTATCGGCGAAGAACGCGATTCTGATCGTGGAGTTCGCCAAGGATCTGCATGACGAAGGGAAGGGCCTGGTCGAAGCGGCCGTGGAAGCGTGCCGCATGCGCTTGCGGCCCATCATCATGACGTCACTGGCCTTTGTGCTGGGTGTGTTCCCGCTGGCCGTGTCGCAAGGTGCAGGTTCGGGCAGCCAGCACGCGATCGGCACGGGCGTGATCGGCGGCATGATCACGGCCACCGTCCTGGCTATCTTCTGGGTCCCGCTGTTCTTCGTCGTCGTCAATGCGCTCAAGGAACGACGCGGCAAATCCGGATCGTCCTCCCTGGAAACGGGAGCCAAGGCATGAAAAGAACGCTAATTTATCTGGCCGCGGCAGCGGCGATGGCCGGCTGCAGCCTGATTCCGACCTATGAGAAGCCGGCGGCACCGGTGGATGCTGCCTATCCGCAGGGCGACGCGTACAAAGGCGCCGCCGCAGCTGGCGCGCAGACGCCGCCCGCAGTCGAACTCGGTTGGCGCGACTACTTTGCCGATCCGCGTCTGAAGCGGCTGATCGAGGTGGCGCTGGAGAACAATCGTGACCTGCGCGTGGCAGCGTTGAATGTCGACGCCTATCGCGCGCAGTACCGTATCCAGCGTGCTGACCTGTTCCCGGAAGTGGGTGCCACGGGACAGGGCACGCGGCAGCGCGTGCCGGCTGACCTGTCATCGACGGGTCAGCGTGTCATCAGCAGCCAGTACGGTGTGTCGTTGGGCACCACCGCGTGGGAGATCGATCTGTTCGGCCGTCTGCGCAGTCTGAGCGAAGCGGCGCTGGAGCAGTATTTTGCGAGCGAGGAAGCGCGCCGCAGCACGCAGATTTCGCTGGTGGCCAGCGTGGCCAACGCTTACCTGACGATGCGCGCCGACGAGGCGAACCTGAAGGTAACGCGCGAGACATTGGGCACCTATGAGCGCACGTACAACCTGACGAAGCGCAGCTTCGAGGAAGGCATCGCATCGCGGCTGGACCTGCGCCAGTCGCAGACGCAGGTGGAGAACGCGCGTGCTTCGCTGGCACGCTATACGCGCCTGGTGGCCCAGGACGCGAATGCGCTGACGCTGCTGCTCGGTGCGAGCATGCCGATGGATCTGCCCGAAGGACTGGGGCTGGATCAGAAGCTTGTGGCCGATGTACCGGCTGGTGTGCCGTCGGATTTGCTGCAGAATCGTCCGGATATTTTGTCGGCCGAGCACCGCCTGAAGTCGGCCAACGCCGATATCGGCGCCGCACGTGCGGCGTTCTTCCCGCGCATCGCGCTGACTGCCTCGGGCGGTACGGGTAGCCGCCAGTTGTCCGGCTTGTTCGATGCCGGATCCGGTACGTGGCTGTTCTCGCCGCAGATTACGGTGCCGATTTTCACGGCCGGCAGCCTGCGTGCGAGCCTGGATTACGCGAAGATCCAGAAGGACATCAACATTGCCACGTACGAGAAGACCGTGCAGTCGGCGTTCCGTGAAGTGTCCGATGGACTGGCCGCGCGCGGCACGTTTACCGATCAGCTCGATGCGCAACTGCGGCTCGTGGAAGCCAGCCGGGATTATTTCCAGCTGGCCGAAGGCCGCTACCGCACGGGTGTGGACAGCTACCTGACCTTGCTTGATGCGCAGCGACAACTGTTCACCGCGCAGCAGGCGCTGATCGATGCCCGCCTGAACCAGTTGACCAGCGAGGTCAACCTGTACAAGGCACTGGGCGGCGGACTGAACGAAGTTACGGGTGCTCCCGCACCAGATGCTGGCACGACGACGGGCAGCACGTCGCAGGCCGGCAAGTCCGCGTCGTAGAGCCACGCGGCACAAAGTAGACCTCGAAGAGGCAGCTCAGGCTGCCTCTTTTTTCTCCGGCAGATGGACGGCGCTCGCCCTATAATTCCGTAATCATTGATCGCACAATAATTGATCGGGCAATAGATATGGCTGTGGATACACGTCCGGCGCAGGGCGATGAGCCGAAGGTGCAGGATACGGGGCAAGTGTTGCCGTTCCGGGAATCGCTGTTGGCGATGCTGGGCATCGCGTTCGTGGTGATGCTGGTGGCTTTGGACCAGACCGTCATCAGTACGGCGCTGCCCACAGTGGTGGCCGAACTGCAGGGATTCGAATACTACGCGTGGGTCGCCACCGCCTACTTCCTGACATCCGTCATCACGGTGCCGATCTTCGGGCGGCTGGGTGATTTCCATGGCCGCAAGCCGTTCGTGCTCGCATCGATCGTAGTGTTTCTCGTGGCCTCCGTGTTGTGCGGGATGGCAACCAGCATGCCGTTCCTGGTCGCGGCGCGAGCCCTGCAGGGCATCGGCGGCGGGATGCTGGTAGGCACGGCGTTCGCCTGTATTCCGGATCTGTTCCCTGACCCGCATGTCAGGCTGCGGTGGCAGATCATGATGAGCACGGCGTTCGGGTTGGCCAATGCAATGGGTCCATCACTGGGCGGCATCCTGACCGAATGGTTCGGCTGGCGTGCCACGTTCTTCATCAACGTCCCGGTCGGGTTGATCGGGCTGGTCTTCGCGTGGCGCTATGTGCCGCATTTGCGCCAGCAATCGAACACGGGGCCGGTGCGCATCGACTGGCTCGGCGCGCTGTTGATCGCCGTGGGGCTGGGTAGCCTGCAACTGTCCGTGGAATGGTTGCCCGAGCGCGGTGCAGTGGTGGCGCTTGGCTTGATGGCCTTGTCGATTGCCGCATTCGTGGCGCTATGGCAGTGGTCGCGCCGCTGTGAATTCCCGATCTTGCCGCTCGAGATGTTCCGCAATCCCGGATTGGCGCCGCTGTTCGTGCTCGGCGTGCTGGGCGGATTCGCGATGTTTGCGCTGCTGCTTTACGCGCCGCTGCTGTTCCAAGGCGGCTTTGGCTATTCCCCGAAGGAAGCGGGGCTGCTCGTCACACCACTGGTGGTCTGCATTACCATCGGCAGCATCGTGAATGGCCGCATTATTACCCGCATTCCGCAACCGAATAGCATGCTGTATGCGGGATTCGCCATGTTGGCGCTGGCGTTGCTCGGATTGTCCCAAGCCACGCGAAGCATGCATCACAACGTGCTGTTGGCAATCATGTTGTGCGCGGGACTTGGCCTGGGTTTTGTGCTGCCGAACCTGACCGTCTTCGCACAGCAGGCTGCAGGGCGCGCGAACCTCGGTATTGCCACGGCGATGCTGCAATCGCTGCGTATGGTCGGCGGGATGGTAGGGACTGCACTCGTTGGCACGCTGGTCACGCGCAGCTATATGTCAGGCGTAACCACTGCGCTGGCTTCGGCCGATGCATCCAGCTACGCGGCGCGAATGACCGATCCGCAGATCCTGATCGACAAGGCGGCGCAGACGGAATTGCTGACCAACCTGCAACAGGCAGGGCACAATGGAGCCTTGCTGCTGGAGCAGGCGCGGCTGTCGCTGGTCAATGCGATTCACCTGGGTCTGTTGCTGGCGGCCATAGCAGCGCTGATCGGTATCTGGCGCACGCGCCGTGTGCCGCCGATCAAGCTGGAGCGGGCGCAGGAACCCGCGATGGCTGCGGACTGACGACGTCCACGATTTCCCGTACACGACTTCCCCGCCAACTGGAGATTCGACTTTGGAACTGGAGCGACAAAGCCTGGCCGTATTGCAACAGTTCGGACGCACATACCGGGCCTACGCCTCGGCGTTCGAACAACGCATCGGGCATCCCTTGCCGCGTTGGCGCATTCTGTCTGCGCTGTATGGCCACGAAGGCCCCATCGCGCAAAAGCCACTTGCCGATCGCGTGGGGATGGACCCGGGCGCGTTGACGCGCCAGCTCAAGGCACTGCAGGAACTCGGCTGGATCGAGCGTACGACGAGCGAGCGCGACAACCGGATGACCAACGTCACGCTGACCGCGGCTGGCCGGGAAGTTGTCGACCAGGCCATGCCACGCCGCTCCGAATTCCTGCAGGAAGTGCTCGCGAACGTGTCCGAGACGACGATGCACAACCTGTCGAAGGGCCTCGGCCAGCTTGAGGCCGGCATCGCCGATGCAGTGGCCACCACCGCCGAACGCGACGCCGCCTGAAGTGCGTTTGATCCCTCGATTGGCCCTCCGTTAAGTCCCGAGCAGCAGCGCGGCGATTGCCGCCGGATTCGACGGGAAATAGAAGTGGACATAGGAAGCCGTCAGGCTTCCTGCCCGGTACACCGCCTCACCTTTCCCGCCTGGTCGCGGCGATGTCGCCGATATCGCGGGTGCCAGTGTCGATTCCGTGGTCGAGTAGTGGAAGGTGTGCCCACGTATTTCGTTGCTTTCCGGCGGTAGGCCAGTCCACGGCAGCAAGGCCATCTGGTGGCCGATCGCTGCCAGCTTGCGTTGCATCGTCACCGTGCCCGGTAGCAGACCGGCCATCGCGTGCGGTGCTCCATCCCGATCCACAAGCGTTTCGAACAGCGCCATCATGCCGCCGCACTCTGCGAGCATCGGCAGGCCGGAGGCGTGCGCACCGCGCAGTGCCTGCAGCATGGACAAATTGCTGGCGAGCGCGGCGCCATGCAATTCAGGATAGCCGCCGGGCAGCCATACGGCATCGCACTGCGGGAGCGCGGCGTCATGCAATGGGGAGAACCACACGAGATCGGCACCGAGCGCGAGCAGCGTATCGACATTGGCGGGATAGATGAAGCGGAACGCATCGTCGCGTGCAATGGCAACACGTTTTCCGGCCAACAATGGTGGCACTGCCGCCATCGGCGCATGGCGGAAAGGCACCGCCAGTGGCAGCTCGGCCACCGGCAGCGTGGCCAATGCATCGGCCAGATGGTCCAGCCGCGTCATGAGGTCGGGCAGTTCGTCGGCGCTGAACAGTCCAAGATGCCGCTCCGGCAGACTGGCTTCGACATGGCGGGCCAACGCACCGGCCCATTTCATTCTTCCGCGGAGGCTTTCCTCCAGCATCAAGGCATGACGCTCCGTACCGACGCCGTTGGCAAGCACCTGCATGGCGCAGAACGATTCGCCATAGTTCGCCAGTCCGTGCGCAATCGCGCCGAAGGTCTGTGCCATCGCGCCGGCCTGAATCACCGCCAGAACGGGCAGGCCGAACAGTCGCGCCACATCGGCGCTGCTTGGCGTACCGTCGTGCAGTCCCATAACCCCTTCCACAAGGATAAGGTCTGCATCGCGGGCCGCTTCAGCCAGTCGCGCCCGCGCGTCGGCTTCGCCCGTCATCCAGAGATCGATGCTGTGTACCGGCGCGCCACTGGCGGCCGCCAGCAAGGTGGGATCGAGGAAATCGGGGCCGGTCTTGAAGATGCGCACGCGGCGTCCCTGGCGCGCATGCAGTCGTGCGAGCGCGGCAGTGACGGTAGTCTTGCCCTGTCCCGACGCCGGTGCGGCGACGAGCAGGGCGGGCACCGCGAGCGGGTTGCCGGCGAGGGGCGCGGTGGATGGAGATGACATGGGCGCTTGAAGGCTGGCAGATGGAAGGCTGGCCTGCAGGCAGGGATCGAGGGCCCGGCCTGTGGGCGTGTTTCGGCTGGGTCGGTGGTCGGGCCGACGGGTGGAGCGATTATAGCGAGTGGCTTGCATGGCATTCAGTTGACGGGAAGCACCAGGCCGTAAAGGGCGGCGCATTCGAAAAGTTCGCGGTCGTTTGTCACGCCCAGTTTCTGCAGGGCGCAGTTCTTCTGGCGGCTGATGGTCTTGACGCTGCGGCAGAGCGTGGCGCCGATCTCGGTCACGGTCCGTCCGGTCAGGTAGAGCCGCAGCACTTCCATCTCGCGCGCAGACAGCCTCTGGATGCCGTCGCGACCGCAGGGCAATACGCTGCGTAGATCCACCGGCGCGAGCACGCGCAATGCCGACTTGCCGATGTAGGTGAAACCTCGCTGCGCACGATTGATTGCCGTGTGGATTTCGTCCAGCGAGCAGTCCTTGAGCAGCAGTCCCTGCACGCGGGCATCGAGGATTGTCCGCAGCACCAGCGGGTTGGTGATCATCGTGAACACCACCACCGAGGTATCGGGATACCGCCGGCGCAGCGCAGAAATCAGCCGCACGCCATCGAGCTCGGCCGGACCCGGCATGTGGTAGTCCGTGACAACGATATCCGGCCGAAGCAGTCCGACCTGCTGCAATAGCTCTGTGGCGCTGACCACTTCGCCGCACACATCCCACCCGACCACCGCCTGCACCTTGGCTCTGACAGACGCCATGACGACGGGGTGGTCATCGGCGAGCAGTATCCTCAACGTCATCCATCGCTCCTGTCCTGTTCACATGGCATTTGCCATGGGTTTCGCATTGGGGGAAAAAGGCGCCGCACGCGGATTGACGCGCGGCGCAAACACGCAGCTACTGCGTGCTCGCGACAAGGCCGGATCAAACGGGGAGGCGAGCCGGCGCTATCGCGATGCACGATGAGAGTAATGCGGTGAGGCGCTCAACGAAGTAAGACGATTCGCAAAATGCGGGGAATTCGTGTGCGCAATCGCAGAGGAATGTGAAACGGCCCCGCGATGTCGCCATCGCGGGGCCGTTTGGCAGTGGGGATGCGGAGGCGTATCAGGCCACTGCGAGCGGCCGGACCGGTGGGCTGGCGTGGCGGCGTCCGTCGATGGCCTTGAGCGGATCGCGCAGTACCGAGGCACCTACCTCCATGATGTCGCGCAGTGCCGTGCGGTCTGCGCCGTGCTGAGGCGTCCAGAAATGCAGCGCGGCCCAGGCAGGGAAGCTGGCCGGCGGTGCCAGCAGCCGTGTCTTGCGATCACGGGTCACCAGCGGCACGTTGAAATCCAGGATCGGGCAGATGCCGCCCGCGGCGTGCAACAGCGTGATCTGCGAATGCCATGAGGGCACCACGGTCTCACGATGGCCGGGCGTGTTGGCCCGGCGTGCCAGGAATGCGTGCAGCGGGCTGCTGCTCTCGCAATCCTCCTGCAAGAGAATCCAGTCGCTTTCGGCCTCGTCGTTCGTGCCATGACGGTTGGCGCTGACCAGCCGGCGCGGCGTGGCCAGGATGCTATGCGGGATCACGCTGTCAGGAACGTGCGCACCATCGACTACGAACGCGCAGTCGAGCTCGCCGGCGTCGAGCGTGTCACCTAGCGACGCATCGGCGATCACGGGCCGCGTCACAAAGCTGTCATGCGGAAAGCGTTCGCATAACGTCGTGAGAATTTCGGTGATCACGGGGTCGCCAATCGAGGACGAAAAGCCGATGGAAAGTCGTCGTCCATGGGCAGCGCCAATCGCGGTGTGGTCATTGGCCTGGACGAGCTGGGTCCATTTGGCGAGGATCTGGCGCGCTGTCTGTTCGAGCCGCATGGCGTGAGGCGTGGGCTCCAGCGTGCCGTTACGCTTGACGAACAATGCATCGCCCGTGATTTCGCGCAGCCGGGCGAGGCTATAGGCCACGGTGGGAATCCGCCCCTGAGTGCAGGCGGCTACCGCGCTGAGATCGCGGTATTCCATGAGCAGGACGAACACATGCAATAACTTGGTGCTGACGTGGCGCATACTGACTTCTCCCGATCCGGTACTTCAATTTTTTTTCTTGTGACGAAGCACTGCAACTGCCTGAGAACAACGCCGATGCTGCGCAAGAAAAGACACGACAGCACGGAAGACCAGAACAGCTCGAACTGCAAAAGGGCGGGGGACATCCTGGATACGCCCGGGCATTGCCAACCGGTCGGTTGCACTCTCGTACAACCTCGGTCACCGCATCGCTTCGACAGTTGTGTCGATCGCGGGTGTGCTACGGCAGTGGCTCCTCTTCCTCAGGCCCGGACCCGGTGGCTCGCTGTGTCATCACCGTTGCCGGTGAGTGCCGCCGGACACCTGTCTGGTAACGCCGGGAGGCGTCTTTGCAGGTGTTTGAAATTTAGTTGTTGCGAGGAAATCTTAATACAACATTTAGCAAATCGCCAGAAAAGGTGTTCGATACGGCAATCCTGCCGACCTTGTGCAGATGCTTTGTTTGAACAAGCATACAAACGCGCGAACCGCGCTGGCTGGCCCTTGCAGCGGTGCGCAGCCATGTTTGCGTTGTTCCGCAGGGCGATACGTCAGGGCCCCGCTGAAGTTTGAATCGCTTGCTTTGCCTTCGCAAATTTCCAAATTGGAAACACGAAATTTGGTGCCGCCTCATGGCACGCGTGGCAAGGCATGAGGACGTTGACCGACGCCTGATTGACTGAGCCGAAGCTTCCAAATTGCTTAACTCGGGTCGCGAAGACACTGAATTCCGTTTGCGCAGGCAGTGGGCTACCTTACGGGCAGATGACGGGACAGGCCGGCAGGCTGATCGGCTCGCGTGCGAGCTGACCGCAGAGCGGAGGCATTGGTGAACAGGCGCTATTCGGAAGAGCAGATTCGCATGTACCTGGCCGAGGCCGCGAGTGGCGTCCCGGTACGCGAGCTTTGTGCGCGCTATGGATTCAGCGATGCCTCGTTCTACGGCTGGCGTGCGCGATATGGTGGCGCGCGCCAGGTCGAAGCCGTGGATCTGCGCCGGATGCGCCAGCTCGAGGAAGAAAACGTCCGGCTCAAGAGTATGCTTGCGGATGCGCTACTGCGGCTCGAGCTGCTGCGCAACCGTACCGGCCGCCGTGGTCATGGCAAGTCCGACCATTGATGCGCGCATGACGCGATCTCTGTCGTGTCAGACATCCTCCGTTCATGGCCGCCGGATTGTCGTTACGTGGCGATGCAGGCATCGCCACGCATTTGTGGAGTGTTTTCAGTGAGAAAGTTTTTGGTGGCCCTGGCTGCAGTGGGATGTGTCGGTATGTCCGGTGCCCCTGTCGACGTGATGGCGCAAGGCAAGCTGCCTGAGCCAATGGTAGCGCCCGCGCCGCCGCGCATGCTTGAGCTCGATCCCGCCACCTCCACGGTGGGCGATTCCGGCGCTACGCTCTCGACCTCCCAGCGTGAGCACTGCCGCCAGTTGCTCGACAAGATCAACGCGTTGCCCGCAGGATCTCAATGGTCACAAGGACAGTCCAGTGTGACCACGGCCGACGGACGCACCTACTCCACGCTGGAGCGCGCACCCGACCGCAAGCGGCTGGAGGAAGCCTATCGGCAGGAGTGCGCGCAGGCGCGCAAGTAGGTTCTGGCACGGGGCGGCAGGCAAGCGTTGGCAAGCAGGTGCGAGTTCGATAGTAGAAGGTTGCGGTGCGCAGTTGCGTGAGTCCATTCGTCATTGACCTGGAGCGAGCATGTTTCGCGTGCAACGATTTCTTGCCCGGTGGTCCTGTTGCCTGGGGATGATGCTGCTGGCCGGCACAGGCAGTGCGCTAGCGCAGGCCAAGCTCGACAAGCCTCATCTCGATCAGCTGCTGGCGCCTGTGGCGCTCTATCCTGATGCGTTGCTGTCGCAAGTACTGATGGCGTCCACCTATCCGGCCGATGTGGCAACCGCCGCGCAGTGGTCGAAGGCGAATGCGAGCCTGTCCGGCGACGCGGCAACAAAGGCCGTGGCCAGCGAAGGCTGGGATCCCAGCGTGCAATCGCTTGTGGCGTTTCCATCGGTGATGGACATGATGGGGCGCCAGCCGCAGTGGGTGCAATCGGTGGGTGACGCGTTCCTTGCCCAGCCCGACGATGTCATGGATTCCGTCCAGCGGCTGCGCGTGCAGGCGCAGCAGGCGGGCTCGCTCAAGACCACCGAACAGCAGAAGGTGGTGACCCAGCAGAGCGGCGGCACGACGATCGTCCAGATCGAGCCGGCCAACCCGCAGGTGGTCTACGTGCCGGCGTACAACCCCACGGTGGTCTATGGCGCGTGGCCTTATCCGGCCTATCCGCCTGCTTACTATCCGCCGCCGCCGGGATCGGTGTTTGCCACCTCGCTCGTGGCCGGCATCGGCTTCGGTCTCGGCGTGGCGGCGGTCAATTCGCTCTGGGGCGGATTCAACTGGAACAACCACGACGTCAATATCAACGTCAATCGCTACAACAACATCAACGTGAACCAGCGGCTGGACGTGAACCGCGCCAACGTGAACTGGCAGCACAACCCGGCCAATCGCGGCAACGTCCCGTACAACAATCCCAACGTGTCGAACCGGTTCGACGCACAGCGCCAGCAGGGCCTGGCCAATCGACAGCAGAATCGGCCGCCGGGCCAGACCGGCCAGTTGGGCGCCCAGCGTCCGGGGCAGGGTGGCGGCGGTGTGCAGAATCAGCGCGATGCTGCACGCGACCGCGCCGCGCAGTCGTTCCAGGGTCGAACCGGGCAATCGATCGAAGGGCACGGCGGGCGGGGCGTGAATCGACAGGCGGGACAGAACCCACGCGCAGCCGGTGCGGATCGCCAACGTGCCGATCAGGCGGATGCGCGGAACCGCTCCCGCAATGCCAATCGCGACAACGCATTCCGCGACGCGGGCAATGGAGATCGGCAGCGCCAGCAGGTTCAGCGCGGCAACAACAGTGTCCAGCGCACGGCCGGCCAGTCACCGCACCACGCCATGCCGCAGCGTTCCGCGCCGCAACGCTCGGGCGGCGGCGGGGGCGGCTTTCATGGTGGCGGTGGTGGCGGTGGTG
Organism: Cupriavidus sp. SW-Y-13; assembly: GCF_009793345.1. Taxonomy (NCBI): domain Bacteria; kingdom Pseudomonadati; phylum Pseudomonadota; class Betaproteobacteria; order Burkholderiales; family Burkholderiaceae; genus Cupriavidus; species Cupriavidus sp. SW-Y-13. Next base: position 1,660,474 of record NZ_WHLX01000002.1, on the reverse strand, counting down.
GCGGACATCTCGGTCATGGTCGGAGATAACGATGATGCGTGAACAGACAAGTGACACCAGGCGTGCGCTGCGGCTGCGTCCGTTGCGCATGCTGGCGATGGCTGCCTTGCTGTGCGTTGCCGCACCGGTCATGGCCCAGGAGATGTTCCCGTCCCCCGAAGCGGCAATGAATGCGCTCGGCGATGGCGTGGCACGCAGCGACCAGGATGCGCTCCGGCGCGTGCTCGGTGCCCAGTACACCAGGCTTCTGCCGCCGCAGCTTGATCAGCAGGATGTCTATGACTTCCTTGGCGCATGGGCTGCGCATCATACGATCCGCAGCCAGGGCGATGGCGCGGCGAGTATCGAGGTGGGGCCGAGCGGGTGGACCTTTCCCGTTCCCATCGTCAAGCGTCAAGCAGGCTGGCAGTTCGACCTGCAGGCCGGTGAGCGCGAAGTCCGGGTGCGGCGAATCGGCCGCAACGAAATTGTGGCGATGGACACGCTGTTGCAGCTGGCCGACGCACAGCAGCGTTATGCCGAGCAGGTTGGCAATGGGGCATATGCCCGGCAACTGGTCAGCACACCGGGCAAGACCAACGGTCTTTATTGGCCATCGGCCTCGATAGATACCGACAGTCCGCTGGGGCCGGACGCGCTGGCGATGGTGCCCGAGACGCCGCCTGACGAGGCGTTCTATGGCTATCGTTTCCGTGTGATCGCGGCACCTGCGGGAAGCAAGGCCAAGTATGGACTGCTTGCGTGGCCCGCCCGTTATGGCCAAACCGGCGTACACACCTTTCTGCTCGATAGCGACCGGAATTTTTATCAGCGTGACTTCGGTAGCGCCACCGCAAGCCGGGCGGGCGGCATCCGCTCGCTTTCTACCGAGGGCTGGACGCCGGTAGCGGAGCGGTAGTTCGTGTCAGGCGCTGCGCCGGGGCTGTGTAATCGGCACCCGACAAAGGCCGGAATTGTTTCCTTTTCTCATGTTGCTTCTTGCAGACAATGGCGAGGATGGCGCCGTTTGTCTGTGTTATGCTGCGTCGCACAATAAGGAGGAGCCACGTTCACAGACGAGCAGGAGTCTTCACATGGCGAAAAGCCTGTCTCCGGCCTGGGATACGCAATGGCGCCGCTTGGGCCGAGCGCAGTACCGGGCCTTGCAAAAATCAGGATCCTGGCTGGAACGGATCGATTTTCCGTTTTCGGCCCCTGTCCGGGCGCGACATCCCGCGCCAGGCCAACCCGCACCTCACGACCTGCCCGGCGCATGGCAGGAGCTCAGGCTTCCGCTGGCGCCGCTGCCTGGCGAACTGGTGCCGCAGCTTTCCTATCGGCTCTACATTCCGTCCCGCGCCAAGGGTGCATTGCCCGTGATGGTGATGCTGCACGGCTGCCAACAGACCCCCGAAAACCTTGCCGCAGGCACGCGGATGAATGCGCTGGCCGAGCGCGAAGGCTTTATCGTGGCCTATCCGCAGCAGCCGCTACGCCGTTCGGTGCACCGTTGCTGGCAGTGGTTTGATCTGGGTGCCGGGGTTGGCGGGCGGGAGGCGCAAGCCGTCTCCATGCTGATCGATGAACTGGCTGCGCGTCCCGATGTGCGTAGCGGCGAGATTTATCTGGCCGGCCTGTCGGCCGGCGCGGCCATGGCCGCCGTGGTGGCGCTGCGCTATCCCGGCAAGGTGGCCGCAGTGGGCCTGCATTCCGGTGTGGTGATCGGCGCGGCCGATACACCGGCCGGGGGCCTCAAGGCGATGCGCGAGGGGTCCGAGACAGCGCCGGCGATGCTGCTGGATGCGGCGGGGGTGACGCTTGGCGGTCCGGAAATGCCGGCCATCGTGTTACACGGTCTGGACGACGATGCGGTGAATCCACTCAATGGGCGGCTGCTGGCGCGGCAGTTCCTGGCCTACAACGGCCTGAGCGACCAGCTTGGGCAACGGCTCGATTGCGCCAACGATGCGCCACCCGTGGGCGAGGGCGAATGCCGTGAGGCGCGCTTCGGACGTTGGGGCCGCGATCTCGTCAGGCTCGTCGAAGTGGCGGGGCTGGGGCACGCCTGGAGCGGTGGCGATGCGGCGGTGCCGTATCACAGTGCCCTGGGGCCCGACGCAAGCTGGTTGATGTGGCAGTTCTTCCGGCAGCATCGGCGGATGGTTTAGCCAGGAATGAGCAAGAAAAAAAGGGGAAGGCTGGTGGCCTTCCCCTTTTTCGTCATCGCTTCCGGACGGCGCCGGTGCGATCAGACTGCGCGCTTGCGGATGAACAGGGCGGTGATGATGCCCATGATGCAGACGGCCACGACATAGTGCGCAGGAGCGAGCTTGTCGGTCTTCAGCATCAGCGAGACCACCACCGGGGTCAGCCCGCCGAAGATCGCGTACGAGACGTTGTACGAGAACGACAGGCCCGAGAAGCGCACCTGCGCCGGGAAGGCGTGGACCAGAACGTACGGCACCGCGCCGATCGTGCCGACGAAGAAACCGGCCAGCGCATAGAGCGGCAGCAGCAGGTCCGGGCGCGTGCCCACCGTGGTGTAGAGCGCATAGGCCGTGGCGGCCAGGAATACGCCGCCGACGGCCAGCGTCACGCGCGGTCCGATGCGGTCGGCCAGCACGCCAGCCACCACACAGCCCACCGACAGGCACAGCGTGGCCGCACTATTGGCGACAAGGGCGGTGCGTGGATCGAAGCCGAACAGGGTTTGCAGATAGGTGGGCGTCAGCAGAATCACCACGACGATGGCGGCGGACAGCATCCACGTCAGCAGAACCGAGATCAGCACGGCGCCGCGATGATCGCGGATCACGGCCTTGAGCGGCATTTCGGCGGCAAGCGCCTTGCGTTGCTGCAGTTCGGCGAACACCGGCGTCTCATGCAGCCAGCGGCGCAGGTACATCGAGCCCACGCCGAACACGCCGCCCAGGATGAACGGCAGACGCCAGCCGTGCGAGATGACTTCCTCGGGCGTGAACACGGCGTTGATGCCCGTGGCCACCAGTGAACCCAACAGGATGCCTGCCGTGAGACCGGCGGTCAGCGTGCCGCAGGCATAGCCGATGTGGCGCGGGGGCACGTGCTCGGAGACGAACACCCATGCGCCTGGCACTTCGCCACCGACGGCGGCGCCTTGCAGGACACGCATCAGGAGCAGCAGCATCGGGGCCAGCAGGCCGATCGTGGCGTAGGTGGGCAGCAGGCCCATCAGCAGCGTGGGCACCGACATCAGCAGGATCGACAGCGTGAACATCTTCTTGCGGCCGAGCAGGTCGCCGAAGTGCGCCATGATGATGCCGCCGAGCGGACGCGCCAGGTAGCCTGCCGCAAAGATGCCGAAGGTCTGGAGCAGACGCAGCCAGTCCGGCACGGATGCGGGGAAGAACAGCTGGCCGATGACCTTGGCGAAAAAGACGAAGATGATGAAATCGTAGAACTCAAGCGCGCCGCCGAGTGCGGCCAGCGCTAGTGTCTTGTAGTCCTGGCCGGTCAGCGGGCGGGCGGCGTGGCCGCCTTGCGCACCCATTGCCCCGGCTGTACTGCTGGAGGTGGACATGAAATGACTCGCATGGATATTGACTTCACATGCGAAGCGCGCAACACGGATAACGTGGAGGAAGACGGCCGAAGGGTGACAGCACGAACTTGGCGAACCGGGCCGGCGGATAGCTGGCGGGCACGACGGTACGCTTCGCAAAGGCGTAAAGATACCAGATTGGCATTTCCCATTACTTCGATTTTCCGCAACCAGATACTAAATCGCCCTTTGGGCTGCCATAATCCGTCTCCATAATACAAAAGCAAGTGAAATCCGGGGCACACAGCGTCCGAAACGAGTGCGGCGTGGGGTCAGACTAACTGAGGTGACATGGCTTTCAAGGATTCCATCCAGGCTGCGTCAGGCGCGGCCATGGCCACGCCACGCAGGCGCGTGGCGGTGCGCGTGGTGGGCGGCGTGGCGGCGGCGCTGGCGCTTTTCGGGCTGGCCGGCTATTTCGGCGGGCCGCCGCTGATCAAGTACCTGGTCGAAAAACAGGCGACCGAGGCCCTGGGCCGCAAGGTGACGCTGGGCGGCGCGCATGTGCAGCCGTTCAAGCTGGCCGCCACGCTGAATGACCTGACCATTTTCGAGCCGGACGGCAAGACGCCGATGCTGACGCTTGGGCAGGTCGAGGCCGATACCTCGGCGGCCTCCATCTGGCATCTGGCGCCTGTGGTCAATACGCTGCATGTAGACCGGCTGTCGGTGCATGTGGTGCGCGACGCCAACGGGCGCATGAGTTTTGCCGATATCCAGGATCGATTCGCCGCGCAGCCGCCGAAGCCGGCGGACAGCAAGCCCGCGAAATTCTCGGTCAGCAATATCGCGGTCACCAATACCAGCTTCCTGTATGAGGACAAGCGGCTCGATACCGTGCAGCGCGTGGAGAATTTCACGCTGACGTTGCCGTTTCTGTCGAACCTGCCGCACGACACCACGATCAACACGCTGCCGACGCTGTTCGCGAAGATTAACGGTACGCCACTGGCGTTGAACGGGACGGCGCAGCCATTTGCGGATACGCGCGAAACCAACCTCAACGTCAACCTCGATGGCCTGGAGGTGGCGAAGTACACGGCGTTCGCGCCAAAGCTCAAGGATGCCGAGGTCAAGGGCGGGCTGGTGGACACGCGCCTGAATATCGGCTTCCGGCAGGACAAGGACAAGCAGGACCTGTTCGTCGCCGGCACCATCACGCTGCGCGAGGCCGATGTGCAGACGCATGCCGGCGCGCCGCTGGTCAAGGCCGGGCGGTTGGTTGTCGATATCGGCCGCATCGAACCGCTTGCGCACAAGGCGCATATCAAGAGCATCGACCTGGAGGGACTCGGTTTGCAGGCCGCCCGGCGGGCAGATGGGTCGCTGAACCTGGCAACCGCGTTCCTGCCGGATGCCGCGCCTGTGACCACTGCCAATGCAGAGACGAAGGCTGCATCGGCGGCAAGCGCACCCGCACCCGCCTCCGCACCCGCCGCCGCAGGCGTGCAGGCGCCGCCGAAGGCAGAGGAGGTGCCGTGGTCGTATGCCGTGGATCGCGTCACGCTCAAGGAAGCGAAACTTGGGTTTGTCGATGAACTGGCGCCATCAGGGCCGGGCAAGCTCGATATCGGCCCGGTCAATGTCGAGGTGGCCAATCTGGCCAGTGCAGGAGACAAGCCTGCGAAACTCGACGCCAATATCACCATCGCCAACGGCCAGACGCTCAAGCACACCGGCGAACTGGCGCTCAAGGCCGGCACGCTGACCGGCACGCTGGAAACGGCGGGACTGCGACCGCAGGGGTTCTCGGCATGGTGGCCGCGCGAACTGCAGAGCCAGTTTGGTGAGACCGGCATCAATGCCGAACTGCACTACGCGATGACGTGGACCCAGCCCGTGTTCCAGTTCACGCTGCAGAAATCTCGGCTGGAACTGTCGCCGGTGTACGTCGCCACGCGCGAGTCCGTTGTGCTGCCGGCTTCGGCGGGTACGGATGGCAAGGCTGCGGTGGCGAAACCGGCAAACTCAGGCCGGAACGTCCGCACCGCGCGTATTGCGCGTGGGAGCCGTGCCGCCGATACGGAAGGCGCCAATCTGCCGCTGCTCCGCGCAGACAAGCTGGTATTGGACGATATCAATTTCGATCTTGCCAAACAGAGTTTCGAAGCCGGGCAGGTGGCATTGACCCAGCCGCAGATATCCGCCACACGCGATCATCGCGGACAGTTGCTGGAGATGGCGCGGATCTGGGCCAAGGAGTCTGCGGAGGATGTTTCGGCGCAGAAGCGCGTGGCCGCCCAGCCCGCACGGGTTGCCAATGGAAAGGCCGAGGCGCCGGTGTGGAAGGTGCGCATCGGCAAGGTTGCCGTCGATGGCGGCGCAGCGCGTCTGGCGGACTACGAGCCTGCTGGCGCCAACAACGGCAGACCGGTCATCCATCAGTTCCGCAATATCGGCCTCACCACGGGAGCCGTCACGTGGCCGCTGTCACCCAGTCCGTTGCCGGTGAAGCTGCATGCCGAAAGTGGCCGCAAGGGCGTGATGAATATCGATGGGCAGGTCATGCCGACTGGCCCCGGTGCGCAACTCCAGCTCGATGTGCGCGACCTCGACCTCGCGCCGATGCAGCCCTACATGGCTGACCGTTTCAATGCGGCGCTGCGCAGCGGCACGATGTCGCTCAAGGGCAAGCTCGGTTATCACCTGCCGGCCGGCAAGCCGATGGTGGTGCGCTTCAACGGCAATGCGCAGGCGGGCAACGTGCGCACCGTGGACCGCATCTCGGGCGAGGATTTCCTGCGCTGGCGCTCGCTCTCCGTGACCGGTATCGACTTCGGCATGGATGAGACGAAAGGGCCCATGCAGATTGGCATCAACAATGTGGCGCTGTCCGATTTCTACGCGCGCGTGATCCTCAATGCCAACGGGCGGCTGAACCTGCAGGACGTGATGGCCGGTGGTGCGGAGAAGGGCGAGGCCGCTCCGTCCACCAGCCTGACGCAGGCCAACCCGGCCGCGGCGCCCCCAGCCGTCAGCGCGGCAAAGGCGGCGCCGGCACAGGCATCGACGGGGCCGAAGCCGCAGATCCGGTTGGGTGGGGTGTCGATCAACAAGGGCAACATCAATTTCTCGGACTTCTTCGTCAAGCCGAACTACTCGGCGAACCTGACCGATATGAAGGGGTCGGTGTCGAAGGTGTCAACGGGAGATCCCACGCCTGCGGATCTCGCGCTCGATGGCCGGCTTGACGACGATGCGCCGGTCACGATCAGCGGCAAGCTCAATCCGCTGGGCGAGCAGCTCTATCTCGACATTGCCGCCAAGGCGGCCGGCGTGGAGCTGACACGCCTGACGCCGTATGCGGCCAAATATGCGGGCTACCCCATTACCAAGGGCAAGCTGACCGTGGATGTGGCGTACAAGATCGAGAATGGAAAGCTCGATGCACGCAACCACCTGTATCTGGACCAACTGACGTTTGGTGAGAAGACCGACAGCCCTGACGCGGTGAAGCTGCCGGTGCTGCTGGCGGTGTCGCTGCTCAAGGATCGCAATGGTGTCATCGACATCAACCTGCCGGTATCGGGATCGTTGTCCGACCCCGAGTTCAGCATCGGCGGGGTGATCATGCGCGTGATCGTGAATCTGCTGACCAAGGCGATCACGTCACCGTTCTCGCTGATTGCTTCCGCGTTTGGTGGCAGTGGTGAGGAGCTGGGCTATATCGAGTTCGCGCCGGGTTCATCGACGCTCAACGATGAGGCGCGCAAGAAGATCGAGACCGTTGGCAAGGCGCTTAACGATCGACCATCGCTGCGGCTGGAAATCAGCGGACGTATCGATCCCGCTACCGATGCGGACGGTGCGCGCCGTGTCTGGCTCGATCAACGCGTGGCCCAGGCCAAGGAGCGCGAACTGCGTCGCACCGCACAGGAAGGCAACCAGGCCGAAGAAGGCGAGGGCGGCGAACAGAGCGCGCGCGTGACGGTATCGAAGCAGGAGTACCCGAAGTATCTCGAAGTCGTGTACAAGCGCGAGTCGTTCAAGAAGCCGACCAATTTCATTGGCCTGAACAAGTCGTTGCCGCCGGCCGAGATGGAGAAACTGCTGCTGCAGAATGCGCCGGTCACCGACGCCGGATTGCGTGCGCTGGCGGAGCAGCGCGCGCTGGCCGTCAAGCAGTCGTTGGAGCGCGATGGCAAGGTGCCCGATGCGAAACTCTTCCTGACAGCGCCCAAGCTGACGGCCGAAGGCATCAAGGACAAAGGCTCGCCCAATCGCGTGGATTTCTCGATCCGCCAGTAATCGGAATGGCCGTGGCGTTTGAATGAAAGCTTCGAACGCCACGCCGCGCCGCGCCGTCGAAACCGCGTATCATTCGCCCCGGATTGAAATCCACCCTTTTTATCTATGACTTGGGAGCGAGTGTTGGAACAGGAAGCGATTGCCTACAAGACCTGGGTTTGCCTGATCTGCGGATGGGTGTACGACGAGGAACAGGGCTGGCCCGAGGACGGTATCGCCCCCGGCACGCGCTGGGAAGACATTCCCGAAGACTGGCGTTGCCCCGAATGCGACGTCAGCAAGGGTGACTTCTCGATGGTCGAGTTCTGAGTTACGTATGGCGCCTGGGTGCGCGTCGGCACGGCTCCGTGCGTCGGCGCGCCGTCTCGCAGCGGCGGTATCGCATGCGATACGGATGCGAGCAGCGCCACAGCGCTGACGCAATAGTGATCAGCAGCAGCGCCGCCATCGCGGCGGCGAGCATGGTCAGGGACATGACGCCCCCCTTCTCTCTCTCGAAGGGTGCTAGATCAGCAGCGGTATCGCTTCGAGTACCAGCACACCCATCAATACGCCGATGATGACGCCCGCACAGCGGCAGCTGATGCGCAGGGCTTTGGCGGCCACTGGAATCGCCCCCATCGCCAGTAGTCCGACGAGTGCCATGGGGATCAGAAATACAAGATCGTGCGCCTGCAGATGAAACATGGCGGTCTCCTGTCTTGCTTGGTATTTCCAGTATAGGCAGTGTGTGGCGAATACAAGGCCGCGCGCATCAGGGTTCTCCCGCGCTGTTTGAATTGGATCAAGATCTGACATATCGCCGCGTCACCGCAAGTATCTCCGGCGATACCTGGCACGCGCTTCCATGCTGCAGTGCAGACTGTGCAGTTGCTGACTGCCTCCGCAGGTGTCCTATGCTGGACGCATGGGGGCCATTGGCGGCCCGGGTGGAAGGAGAAGCGCTATGGAACTTCACATGCATTCGCACCATTACGTGCGCCGCTTGCCGGATTGGTCGGCGGCGGCGGTATCCGGCGTGGTGGCTGGGGCGTTGCTGTTGCTGATGGAGTTGTTCTGGTCCACGATGATGTCCGACGGCCACCCGTGGGGGATGACGCGCATCATCGCCGCCATCGTGATGGGACAGGACGTCTTGCAGACGTCGATGTTCAGCATTGGCACCACCGCTGCGGCGTTGATCATCCACTTCGCGCTGGGTGCCGTCCTCGGCATGATCCTGGCAATGATCATCGCCCCGTTCCAGCTCGATTCCAGCCTGGGGATGTCGCTGCTGGTGGGTGCTGTATTCGGCGTGGTGGTCTACCTGTTCAACTTCTACGTCATGACGGCCGCCTTCCCGTGGTTCGTGCAGTTGCGTGGCTGGCACACGGTGGCGAGCCACATCATCTTCGGGATGGCCATCGGCTTCTGCTACTGGAAGCTGGAGTCGCGCGATGTCTCGCATTAGTGACATGCGATAGCAGTTCGACATCGCGTCGGGCGCAAATGGCGGGCGGGCACGCAATGCCCCTCCGCCATTTTTGTTGCAATGCATCGCGTGCGCGCCGCCGCACGGCGTGCCGGCCATGTTGTCTTGCCGTGACCTGAGCCAATGCACTAGTCTTATCTCACGTGCCGTTTGGCACGTGCCTCAGCGGACGCACGCATGGTCCGCGCGCGTGAGCGGGGAGGGTGGACATGGCCATTGCCATCGCACTCGTCGTAATGGTGGTCGCCTCGGTGCTCTTCCATTTCCTGAGCCCGTGGTGGGCCACGCCCCTCGCGTCCAACTGGAAGCAGATGGACGACACGCTGACCATTACTCTCGTCATCACGGGAATCTTCTTCGTCGTCATCAACCTGTTCATCGGATGGATCGTCTGGCGCTACCGCCATCGCGACGGCCATCGCGCGCACTATGAGCCGGAGAACCGCAAGCTCGAACTGTGGCTGATCGGTCTGACAGCGGTAGGCATCATGGCGTTGCTGGCGCCGGGCCTGGTCGTGTATGCGGACTATGTGAGACCACCACGCGATGCCATGGTTGTGGAGGTGGTGGGATCGCAATGGCAGTGGGCGTTCCGCTTTCCGGGAAGGGGCGGGCAGTTGGGCACCAGCGATGCGCGGTTCGTCAACGGCACCAATCCGCTGGGCGTGAATCCCGACGATCCGAACGGGCAGGACGATGTGATCATCGTGGGTCCCGAAGTGCATCTGCCGCTGAACCGCCCCGTCAAGGTGCTGCTGCGTTCGAAGGATGTGCTGCACGATTTCTATGTGCCGCCGATCCGTGCACGGATGAACATGGTGCCGGGCATGGTCACCTCCTTCTGGTTCACGCCCACGGTGGCCGGACGATACGACATCCTCTGTGCGCAGCTATGCGGCGTGGGGCACTACAACATGCGCGGGCATATGGTGGTGGAGGACGGCGCAGCATTCGACGCGTGGCTCGCGAAGCAGCAGACGTTTGCCATGGCGATGGCGAAGGCCGCGCAACCGGTAGCTGCATCGCCGGGCACCGCCGCAGCGGGCAGCGTGGCCGAACAGGGACGCGCGCTGGCGCAGAGCAAGGGATGCGTGGCGTGCCACAGCGTCGACGGCACGCCGGGCGTGGGGCCATCGTGGAAAGGGCTTTACGGCAGCACGCAGACCTTCACGAATGGCAGCAGCGCCAGTGTGGACGATGCGTTCCTGCACACGGAGATTGCCGATCCAGCCGCACGCATCGTGAAGGGCTTCGGCCCCGTGATGCCGAAGGTGCCCATCACCGATGCCGAGGTTGCGGCGCTGTCCGCGTACATCCGCTCTCTGGGTGGCGCTGCGGGTTCGCAGGCGGGGAAATAGCAGGAGGGAAACGATGGCCTACGCCGATCACGATACCCACCATGATCACGGTCCGCAGAGTTTCTGGACGCGCTATATCTGGAGCCAGGACCACAAGGTGATTGCGGTGCAGTACACGCTGGTTGCGATCTTCGTGGGACTGGTGGGCGTGCTGCTGTCGAATCTCATGCGCATGCAGCTCGGCTTTCCGGGCAAGTTCGATTTCATCGACGCCAACCGCTACTACCAGTACGTGACGATGCACGGGATGATCATGGTGATCTACCTGCTGACGGCACTGTTTCTCGGCGGTTTCGGCAACTACCTGATTCCGCTGATGGTGGGCGCGCGAGACATGGTGTTCCCGTTCCTCAACATGCTGAGTTTCTGGGTCTACTTCCTGTCGGTCATCGTGTTGCTGGCGAGCTTCTTCGTACCGGGTGGGCCAACGGGCGCGGGCTGGACGCTGTATCCGCCGCAGTCGATCCTGCCCGGCACACCGGGGCATGACTGGGGCATCATCATGATGCTCGCGTCGCTGGTGATCTTTATCGTCGCAGCCACGATGGGCGGCCTGAACTATGTGACCACGGTGTTGCAGGCGCGTACCGAAGGCATGACCTTGTTGCGCATGCCGCTGTCGGTGTGGGGCATCTTCATGGCGACGATCCTTGCGCTGCTGGCGTTTCCGGCGCTGTTCGTGTCGGGCGTGATGATGCTGCTGGACAAGACACTGGGTACGAGCTTCTTCATGCCTGCCGTGGTGTCGATGGGCCAGCAGCTCAACTACAAGGGCGGCAGCCCGCTGCTGTTCCAGCACCTGTTCTGGTTCTTCGGCCATCCGGAAGTCTATATCGTGGCGCTGCCGGCGTTCGGCATCGTCTCCGATCTGGTCAGCGTGCATTCGCGCAAGAGCATCTTCGGGTATCGCACCATGGTCTGGGCGATCCTGGCGATTGGCCTGTTGTCCGTGGTCGTGTGGGCGCACCATATGTTCGTGAGCGGCATGAATCCGTACTTCGGCTTCTTCTTTGCCACGACCACGCTGATCATTGCCGTGCCCACGGCCATCAAGGTCTATAACTGGGTGATCACGCTATGGCGGGGCGATATCCATTTCACGGTGCCGATGCTGTTCGCCATCGCGTTTATCAGCACGTTCGTGATCGGCGGATTGACCGGACTGTTCCTCGGCAATGTCAGCGTGGACATTCCGCTGTCGAACACCTACTTCGTGGTGGCGCACTTTCACATGGTGATGGGTGTCTCGCCGATCCTCGTTGTCTTTGGCGGGCTCTATCACTGGTATCCGAAAGTCACCGGACGCATGCTGAACGACACGCTCGGCCGCATCCATTTCTGGGTCACGTTCGTTGGCACGTACGCGATTTTCTTTCCGATGCACTACCTCGGTGTGCTCGGCATGCCGCGCCGTTACTACGCGTGGGACAACTACAGCTTCATCCCCGAATCCGCGCATACGATGAACATGTATATCTCCATCGCGGCTTTCATCGTGGCGGCGGCGCAGTTGCTGTTCGTCTTCAACCTGTTCTGGAGCCTGCGGCGTGGCGAGCCTGCCGGTGCCAATCCGTGGCGTGCGGCATCGCTCGAATGGCAGACAGCCGAGACGCCGCCCGGTCATGGCAACTGGGGACCGCATCTGCCCGTGGTGTACCGCTGGGCCTATGCGTACAGCGTACCCGGTGCCAAGGATGACTACATCGCGCAGAACGCGCCGCCCGAGGCGGGCGGTGCCGAACCCGAACCGCATTCGAGCCGGGGGGCCGTCGCATGAATCCCGATGCCACCGCTACGCAAAGCAATCCCGGCGTGTTCCGTGTCTCGCGTGAATCGCCGGGCAGTGGGCCTGGTGGCGATGCCACGCAGGGACGTGGACACCCGGCACCGGGCAGTATCGGCTTGTGGGTGTTCATGGCCGTGGTCACGTCGCTGTTTGCGCTGTTTCTCGCGGCGTACGTGATGCGGATGGATAGTCCGGACTGGCATCGCATTGCGTTGCCTTGGCAGGTGTGGCTTTCCACTGCATTGCTGATGGGTGCGAGCGTGGCCATGGCCGTGGCATCGCGCGCAGCACGCGCCGGACGCATGGCCGATGCGCGCCGTGCGTTGCGGCTGGGGGCGCTGGGTGCGGCGGCATTCGTCGGTTCGCAGTTGTGGGCGTGGAGTGCGCTGCATGCGATACAGGTGGGCTTTGCGAGCCATCCGGCCGGCAGCTTCTTCTACCTGCTCACGGCGATGCATGGCTTGCACATGCTTGGTGGATTGATCGGCTACACGGTGGTGGCATCCGACCGGGGCAGCGGCGTGCGCACGCAGACGCGCATCGCGCTCTGCGCGCGTTACTGGCACTTCCTGCTCGCGGTATGGCTGGTGCTGCTGGCAACGCTCGGATGGCTGACGCCCGAGCTTGTGGACTTTATCTGCGGCAGGGGATGAAGGAGGTACGCCGATGAGTTCGCAAGTCACTACCCACGCCAACGCCGCCGGCCACGCGCCGGCGGGGCTCCGCGGCCTTGTGGCGGACTGGTCCTCGGACCAGCGCGCGTTCAAGGTGTCGTGGGGCAAGGCCATGATGTGGATATTCCTGCTGTCCGACACCTTCGTCTTCAGCTGCTTCCTGATCGGCTATATGACCGTGCGCATGACCACCACGGTGCCGTGGCCCAATCCGAGCGAGGTCTTCGCGCTCGACATCGCCGGGCAGCCCGTGCCGCTGATCCTGATCGCGATCATGACGTTCGTGCTGATCACAAGCAGCGGCACCATGGCGATGGCGGTCAATTATGCGTACCGTCGGCAACCGCTGCAATGCGCGTATCTGATGCTGGCGACGGCGTGGCTGGGCGAGGTCTTCGTCTGCATGCAGGCATTCGAATGGACCAAGCTGATACAGGAAGGCGTGCGGCCCTGGGGCAATCCGATGGGTGCCGAGCAGTTCGGCTCCACGTTTTTCATGATCACGGGCTTTCACGGGTTCCACGTGACCTGCGGCGTGATCTATCTGCTGGTGATAGCGAGCAAGGTGCTGCGCGGCCACTACCACGCCAGCGGCAACTACCAGGCCGTGGAGATCGCCGGGCTGTACTGGCACTTCGTGGATCTGGTCTGGGTGTTTATCTTCGCGCTCTACTATCTCTGGTGAGGTCAAGCCATGTCGAGCAATCCAGGAATACCGGCCACGTCACACGACGGCGACGATGCGTCTGCGAGTCACGAAGGCCAGCAGCATCCGATCGGGCTCTACCTCAAGGTGTGGGTGCTGCTGTTCGTGTTGTCCACGCTGTCATACATGGTGGACTACTTCCATGTGGGCGGCGTATTGCGCTGGACGCTGATCCTCGTCTTCATGGCGTTGAAGGCGGGGCTCATCATCTCTGTGTTCATGCACATGGCATGGGAGCGCATGGCGCTGATGTGGGCCATCCTGCTGCCGCCGCTCTGCCTGCTGGTGTTGCTGTGGCTCATGGCCGCAGAGGCGGACTACACATTCCTGCTGCGCGGGGAATTCTTCAAGTAAGGCGCGCTCCCCGCCGCGTGGGAGAGGAGCGCGACAGGCTTAGACCTGCGTGATGAACTTGGTTACGAGGTAGCCATCGAAGGTTTCCTGGCCGCCTTCGCTGCCGATGCCAGAATCCTTGATGCCGCCGAACGGCGTCTCGGACAGCGCCATGCCGAAGTGGTTGATGTTGACCATGCCGGCTTCGAGCCCGTTCGATACCTGGTGCGCGGTCTTCAGCGAGTTCGTAAACACATACGAGGCCAGGCCGAACGGCAGGCTGTTGGCGCGGCGCAGCACTTCCTCGGTGTCCTTGAACCGCGTGACCGGCGCCACCGGACCGAACGGCTCTTCGGTCATCAGCATCGAATCGTCGGGCAGTTCGGTCACGACGGTCGGGGCAAAGAAGAAGCCCTTGTCGCCAATGCGCGAACCGCCCGCCACGACCTTGCCGCCGCGCTGGCTGGCGTTGTCGAGGAACTGCTCCATCGATGCGATACGGCGCTCATGGGCCAGCGGTCCCATCTGCGTGCCATCGTCGAGGCCATTGCCGACCTTGATCGAGCCGATGACTTCGGTGAAGCGCGCCAGGAACTTGTCATACGCCTTTTCCTGGACGTAGAAGCGCGTTGGCGACACGCAGACCTGACCGGCATTGCGCAGCTTGAAACGCGCGAGCATCTCTGCAGCCGGTTCGATATCGGCATCGTCGAACACGATCACCGGCGAGTGGCCACCCAGTTCCATCGTCACGCGCTTCATGTGCGCACCGGCCAGTGCGGCCAGTTGTTTGCCCACGGGCACCGAACCCGTGAACGAGATCTTGCGCACGATGGGCGATTCGATCAGGTAGGTGGAGATTTCGCCCGGCACGCCCCAGACGATGTTCAGCACGCCCGGGGGCAGTCCTGCATCGTGGAACAGTCGGGCCAGCGCCACGACGGCGCTCGGGGAATCTTCCGGGCCCTTCAGGATCAGCGTGCAACCGGCGCCGATGGCGGCAACGATCTTGCGGATGGCCTGGTTGAACGGGAAATTCCACGGCGTGAAGGCAGCACAGACGCCGATGGGCTCGCGCACCACGATCTGGCGGACGGCCGGGTTGCGCGGCGGAATCACGCGGCCATAGATGCGGCGGCATTCCTCGGCATGCCACTCGGCGTGCTCGGCGCAGATGGTGACTTCGCCGATGGCTTCGGCCAGCGGCTTGCCCTGGTCCAGCGTGATATCACGGCCGATTTCACGCGCACGGGTGCGGGTCAGTTCTGCCACGCGGCGCAGGATGCCGGAGCGCTCCAGCGGCGACGTCTTCTTCCAGCTTTCAAAAGCGCGTTGTGCGGCAGCCAGTGCCCGGTCGAGGTCGGCGGTGGTGGCATGCGGCAGTTTGCCCAGCACTTCCTGCGTGGCGGGATTGATGACGTCCTGCTCGCGCCGGCCGCCGCCCGATACGAATTCACCATCGATGTAGAGGGCCAGATCCTGGTACATCATGCGTAGCTCCTGAGGGGATGGAACGGCGCGCCGCACCGGGCTCACCGAAGAAAACCGCAAGCTTAACGCTTAGGCGCCACGCGCGCACAGAGATCATCGCTGGCCGATAATCGGACGAGGCGCATCCCGTGTGTGTCAGCGCGGCGGCAATGGCGGTACGCAGGGCGATTCATTAGACTGACGAGTCCAAATCCTTCGCGCGAGTCAGCAATTGTTGCGGCGCGGAAATCCACACCTTCGATGAAACCCGACGCCAGACTGACCACCGGCCCGATTGGCCGCACGCTATTGATGTTTTCGCTGCCTGTGCTGGGCAGCAACATCCTGCAGTCGCTCAATGCCTCGATCAATTCGATCTGGGTCGGGCGCTTTCTTGGCGAGGCGGCGCTCACCGCCACGTCGAATGCCAACATCATCCTGTTCTTCCTGCTCGGGGTGGTGTTCGGCATCAGCATGGCCAACACGATCCTGATCGGGCAGGCGATCGGGGCGCGCGACATCGACGAGGCCCGGCGCGTGGTGGGTACGGGCACCACGTTCTTCGTGGCGCTCTCGGTCCTGGCGGCGGCACTCGGCTATATCTTCACGCCCGACATCCTGGCTGCCATGCAGACGCCTGCGGATGCCGCACCGCTGGCCGTGAGCTATCTGCGCATCATCTTCATCGCGCTGCCGTTCATGTACTTCTACAACTTCGTGATGATGACGCTGCGCGGCGCCGGGGATTCGCGCACCCCGTTCTACTTCATGTTGATGTCGGCCGTGCTCGATGTGGTGCTCAATCCGATCCTGATCTTCGGCGTGGGTCCGATTCCCGCGCTTGGCATTGCCGGCTCCGCGCTGGCCACGCTGATTGCCCAGTTGACGAGCCTGGCGGCGATGATCGTCACGCTCTATCGCCGCAAGCACTTCCTGCTGCTGCATCGCACGCAGCTTGGTTTGCTCATACCCGACACGGCCATCCTGCGCGCGCTGGTTGCCAAGGGGCTGCCGATGGGCTTGCAGATGGTGGTGATCTCGTCATCGGCCATCGTGATGATGTCGCTGGTCAATGCCTATGGGTCGCAGACCACGGCGGCGTATGGCGTGGCTTCGCAACTCTGGACCTACGTGCAGATGCCTGCGTTGGCCGTGGGCGCCAGTGTGTCGTCGATGGTGGCGCAGAACGTGGGGGCAGGGCTGTGGGCGCGCGTCTCGCGTATCACGCAGGTGGGGCTGCTGTTCAACGTGGCGATGACGGGCGCACTGGTGGCGCTGATCTATCTTTTCAATCGCCACTCGCTCGGACTCTTTCTTGGCGACGATGGCGTGGCCATCGAAATCGCGCAGCACGTGAACCGCGTGGTGCTGTGGTCGTTCATCCTGTTCGGATTCACCATCGTGGTGTTCGGTACGGTGCGTGCCACGGGCGCGGTGATGGCACCGCTGGTGATCCTCTTCATCTCCATGTGGGTCATCCGGCTGCCGTTCGCGTGGCTGCTGGGGCCGCACATCGGTGCCGAATCGATCTGGTGGAGTTTCCCGCTTGGATCGATCGTGTCGGTGGTGCTGGCCTTTGCGTACTACCGCTTCGGCAACTGGAAAAGCAGTCATATCCTGCCGACCATGCCACATGCCGAAGCTGTGGGGCAGGCGGCCGACACCAGCATGGGCACACCATGCGAAGACGCGGCCACCGATCCGGTGCGCTAGTTCGACGCGTCAATCCAGCGGTCAATCGCATCGAAGGGTGTTTGCACACATCCTTCGGTGCGTTCACATGACCGGACATATGACCTCTGCGGTGGCGCCGGCCCTCACGCCGTAAGCGAGCCGAAAGCTTCAAACGTCTCCGCGACGGCCATCCTGCGCCCACGCGCGATCTTCCCTTTCATCCGCCTTACTGCCTCGCCTTTCAATTGGCTTGCGCCTCACGTGCATCGCTCGCGCAAATATATCATGTTGTGATGTATTTGGAAAAACCGCATACGTATCGGGGATCGGTGAATACCCTGAATGCCAGACAAATGAAAGGCCGCTGAAAGATCACGTTCTTATCTTTCGCAGCGTCGCGAGTCGAACGCGTCCGTATCGCGCGTTCGCGTGTGGCACGTCTGAGCCGGCGTGCCATGCGGTAACGCCTTTCATACTTTTGAGGAGAATCGTTTTGCGCATACGTAGCCAAAAGGACTTTGCCTCCGGCCTGATGTTCATTCTGGTCGGCCTGGGCTTTTCCTTCGTCGCGCGCGGCTATTCGATGGGAACAGCCGCCAAGATGGGACCGGGATATTTTCCGTTCCTGCTCGGTCTCGTACTCGCGCTGCTGGGCGCGGTCGTGGCAATCGGATCGCTGTCGTCCAAGGGCGAAGCAGACCATCTGGCCCGCTGGGATCTGAAGATCCTGCTGTGGATCCTGGGTTCGGTCGTACTGTTCGGCCTGCTGCTCAAGCCGCTCGGCATGGTGCTGTCGGTGTTCGTGCTGGTGCTGGTGTCGTCGATGGCAAGCCATGAGTTCAGCTGGAAGGGCGCGCTGCTTAACGGCGTGGTGCTCGTGCTGATCAGCATGGGCGCCTTCGTGTACGGCATCAACCTGCAGATGCCGGTCTGGCCTGCCTTCATCACCGGCTAAGGAGTCGCATCAAATGGAATTGTTCGAACACCTTGCCTTGGGGTTTTCCACGGCATTGTCGCTGCAGAACCTCGCCTATGCGTTCCTGGGCTGCGTGCTCGGTACGCTGATCGGCGTGCTGCCCGGCCTGGGACCTCTGGCTACCATCGCGATGCTGTTGCCGGTGACGTACTCGCTGCCGCCGGTGGCTGCGCTGATCATGCTGGCCGGTATCTACTACGGCGCGCAGTACGGTGGTTCCACCACCGCCATTCTGGTGAACCTGCCGGGCGAATCGTCGTCGGTGGTGACCACGATCGACGGCTATCAGATGGCGCGGCGCGGTCGTGCCGGTGTGGCGCTGGCCACTGCCGGTCTGGGCTCGTTCTTCGCTGGCTGCGTGGCCACGCTGATCCTGGCTGCATTCGCTACGCCGCTGTCGGAACTCGCGTTCAAGTTCGGCCCTGCCGAATACTTCTCGCTGATGATTCTCGGCCTGATCGGTGCGGTGGTGCTGGCTTCGGGTTCGCTGCCGAAGGCGGTGTCGATGATCGTGCTGGGCCTGCTGATGGGCCTGATCGGCACCGACGTGAACTCGGGCGCTGCGCGCTTCTCGTTCGACGTACCTGAACTGACCGACGGCATCGACTTCGTGGCACTGGCCATGGGTATGTTCGGCTTCGCGGAAATCATCGCGAACCTGGAGCAGAAGGAAGCCCGTGAGACGTTCACGAACAAGGTGACGAACCTGTTCCCGACCAAGGAAGACTTCCGCCGCATGATCCCGGCCGTGCTGCGTGGCACGGTGCTGGGTTCGGCGCTGGGCATTCTCCCGGGTGGCGGTGCGGCACTGGCGTCGTTTGCAGCGTACTCGCTGGAAAAGAAGACGTCGAAGTACGCTCACGAGTTTGGCAAGGGCGCCATCGAAGGCGTGGCAGGTCCGGAATCGGCGAACAACGCCGCGGCACAGACCTCGTTCATTCCGCTGCTGACGCTTGGCATTCCGCCCAACGCCGTGATGGCGCTGATGGTGGGCGCGATGACCATCCACAACATCCAGCCGGGTCCGCAGGTCATGACCAGCAACCCGTCGCTGTTCTGGGGCCTGATCGCCTCGATGTGGATCGGTAACCTGATGCTGATCATCCTGAACCTGCCGATGATCGGTATCTGGGTGAAGCTGCTGACCGTGCCGTATCGCTTCCTGTATCCGGCCATCCTGACGTTCTGCTGCATCGGCGTGTACTCCGTGAACAACCAGACGTTCGACGTGTTCATGGCAGCCGCCTTCGGCGTGATCGGCTATCTGTTCCTGAAGTTGAAGTGCGAGCCGGCGCCGCTGCTGCTCGGCTTTGTGCTGGGACCGATGATGGAAGAGAACTTCCGCCGCACGCTGCTGCTGTCGCGTGGCGAGTTCTCGGTGTTCTTCACCCGTCCGCTGTCGCTGGGCCTGCTGATTGCAGCCGCTGCGCTGGTGGCCGTGGTGGCCCTGCCGTCGATCAAGGCCAAGCGCGAAGAAGCGTTCCAGGAAGAATAACGCTCCGTGGCGTTCCTGAACTGCGCCGGCGGCATGCGTGCATGCCGGTGACTCTGTAGCAAGCTTTCGGGGTGCCCTAGCGCACCCCGTTTTTTTGGCTCGAACACCTTTTGAAGGATGCCCGACTGCGGCAGCAGTCATGGGCTGCGCAAGATGATACTGACTCCCGCACCATTGGCTGCGTCGACTGCGCCCATGAGAACACCATCGCTAGAAAAGATCGTTTCCCGGCTCCACATCCTCAAGATCGTGCAGACGCGTCCCAGCACCGTCTTCAACTTGATGGAACGCCTGCGCGAGCGCGGCATCGACAAGAACATTCGCGCGTTGCGCCCGATCCTGCGCAGCCTGATGATGGCGCGCGCGATCACCGCCGAACTGGTGGAAGGCAACGGCCGCGTCTATACGATCACGGACCAGGGCCGGGCGGAACTCGATGCGTACCTCACGCATCTGGCGGTGCTGAAGGACGATGTGCAGGCAAGCGCGGAGTAACGCTCCACGCGCAAGAAAAAAGGCCCGGATGCCGCAATGGCATCCGGGCTGCAGACTGCAGGCTACGTGATTACTGCGCAGCGGTTTGCGTCGTCACCAGTTCCTGAGCCGTCGTGTTGCTGGTGCTGCTCTGTGCCACCAGGACCTTGATGCGGTTCGGCACCACGGCGCCGATGCCGTCCACCGGGATCGTCGTGATCAGCCAGTCGTCGTTCTTGTTGATCGTCAGTGCGCCCGAGTCGAAGATCACCGTCTTCGTGCCAGCGGTGGTGATACGCAGCCGGTAGGTGCCGCCATCCACGTACTGCGAGTCCTGGGCCGAAGCCGGCACGGCATTCTTGTATGCCACGCCACCCATGTTCGGCGAAACCGAGTTGAGATCGACGGCCGGTTGGGTCAGGTAGACGTCGATGTTCTGCGCATTGACCGATGCATTGAAGGCGCGCACACGTGCCGACGTATCGAGCAGGCCCTTCCCATACGGATCGTCGATCTGCACGAGTTCAGGCGCGGTCAGGCCGGGCACTGCCACGATGGTGTACTTGTGGCCGGTGCGGGCGTCCACCGTGGTTTGTCCGAGCTGCGTGGAAGTGCCAGTGAGGTTCAGAGCGAAGAGGTTGTTGCCCGTCTCGACATTGTTGTAGCCGGAGACGGTCTTGTACGGGATGTTCTGCATCGACGTCAGTGCGCCGTTCTGCAGCACGTCGACATTGGGACCAGCCGTGACGGCATGGATCACGCGCACCGACGGCTTGCTCACGCCGATACGGTCGTCGATGCCGTCGTCGCCGCCACCGCACGCTGCCAGAACAGCCGTGGTTGCCAGTGCCAGGCCCAGAATAATTTTTCGCTTCATTTGTGTCATGGGTTTCACCTCTTGCCGTAGGGGATCAGGGGAGCGTGCGTTGGTTGCGCTTGCCTGATGCAACGATAGGCATCGCCGGATCACGCAGACAGACGCAGCGCGCCGATATCCCTGTCGGAGAAGTCCCACAAAATGGTTGCAAACCTGACACACGCGCGTACGTCCGCAGCATGTAGCGGATACAAGAAGCAGTTACTGAAAACGCAGGCGTGGCTTGGGATCTGGCGCCAGGGCGGGCTTGCGAGGCGGTTTGTGTCATGCACGGTACGCGCCTCGCAGCGTTTGCGCGTTGCGCGCAAACGTGGAAAAAACTACACCATCACCACCTGGTTGCGGCCATTGCGCTTGGCCTGGTAGAGGCCGGCGTCGGCCGCTTCGACGAGGCGATTGAAGTTCGCATCGCCATCGGGCACGATCACTGCGCCCCCGATGCTGACCGTGAGGAAGCTGCTGGTGGGTGAACCCGAGTGCGAGATCTGCAGCGTTTCAATCGCACGGCGCACCTTCTCCGCAAGCAGACGCGCACCACCGGGCGAGGTCGCCGGCAGGATCATCGAGAACTCCTCGCCGCCGAAGCGGGCCGGCAAATCGGCGGGACGCGCGCAGTTCTCGCGAATCACCGCGGCCACGCGGCGCAGTACCTCGTCGCCGGCAACGTGGCCGTAGGTGTCGTTGTACGCCTTGAAAGCATCGACATCGATCATCAACAGCGCAAGCTGCGTTTGTTCGCGCTGGGCGCGGCGCCACTCGGCACCCAGGTATTCGTCGAAATAGCGGCGGTTGGACAGGCCAGTCAGGCCATCGGAGTTCGTCAGGCGCTGCAGTTCGAGGTTCGTCTCCAGCAACTGCTGCTGGCTCTGCCGCAGTGCGCGATAGGCTTCGTCGCGTTGCAGCAGGTTCAGGTACGAGCGCGAGTGGTAGCGGATGCGCGCCACCAGCTCGATGGTGTCCGGCAGCTTGACCAGATAGTCGTTGGCACCGGCCGCGAACGCTGCGCTCTTCATCGTCGGCTCTTCCTTGGTGGACAGCACGATGATGGGGATGTCGCGCGTGCCCGGGTTCTCGCGGTAGCGGCGCACCAGCGTGAGTCCATCCGTGCCTGGCATGACGAGGTCCTGGAGGATCACGGTGGGCTGCGTGCGTTCGGCAACGGCCACGGCTTCGTCGGGTTGTGCGCAATAGTGGAAATCGATATCGGTCTCGTCCGCCAGCGCACGACGGATGGCCTCGCCAATGATGGCCTGGTCATCGACCAGCAGCACCATGGCCATGTACTCGGTCTTTGCATTGGCTGCGCCGTCGGCGCCATGGTTGAGTCTGGAAGTCATGTCGATTCCTTGTTCGCGTCTTTCTCGTCGTTCTTGCATTACCGGTCGCCGGTGTGGCCGGCTGTTGCGCTGCTGCATGCGCGGACCAGCCGCGGCGCAATGCGCGGCAGCGGCAGGATCTCGCTGGCGGCGCCGAGCATGGCTGCCGCCTTCGGCATGCCATATACGGCGCTGGTGGCCTGGTCCTGCGCGATGGTGAGGAAGCCGCGCTCGCGCATTGCCTTAAGTCCCTGCGCGCCGTCGCGGCCCATGCCGGTCAACAGCACGCCTATCGCATCGCCGCGCCAGTGTTCCACCACGCTTTCGAAGAACACGTCGATGGATGGGCGATACAGGTAGTCGCCGGGCTCCGCCGTATAGGCCATGCGGGCACCGGCCACCAGCCGCAGGTGATCGTTGGTGCCGGCCAGCAGCACGGTGCCGGCCTGCGGCGCTTCGCCCGCGCGCGCGATCCGTACCGGCAGCGGACATTGCGCATCGAGCCACTCGGCCATGCCTTGCGCAAAGGCTTCGTCCACGTGCTGCACGGCCACCACCGCCGCACTGAAGTTGGCGGGCAGGGCGCCCAGCAGTGCGGCCAGCGCGGCCGGACCACCGGCCGATGCGCCGATCGATACGAGCCGGAGCGCAGCGGGTGCCGATGTGGCCACGGCGAGCGGTTGCGTCGCGCGTATGCGACCACCGATGAGCCGGCCGATATTGCGGATCTTGCGCAACAGCGGACCCGCTGCAAGTCGCGCATCGGATTCGGTCAGCGTTGGTGTGTCCACCGCATCGATGGCGCCGTGGCCCATCGCATCGAATACCTGGTTGGCGTTGCGGCCCAGGTCCATGGTGACCACAACGATCGCGCATGGGGTGGCAGCCATGATGCGCCGCGTGGCTTCCACGCCGTCCATGACCGGCATCAGCAGGTCCATCAGGATCAGGTCCGGCGTCTGCGCCGCCGCCATCTGCACGCCCTGTTCGCCATTGGGGGCGACCCAGGCCACTTCAAGGTCGGAGTCGAGCGCCAGCGCCCGGCGCAATGCCGCAACCGCCAGTGCCGAATCATTGACGATGCCGATTTTCATGGACGTGCCTCGCCGATCAGGTCTCGCACGGCGTCCAGCAGTGCGGTGTCGTGGAAACTGCCCTTGGCCAGATAGTAGTCCGCTCCGGCCTGCATGCCGCGTTCGCGGTCCTGCTCGCGGTCCTTGTACGAAACGATCATCACGGGCAGGTGGGATAGTCGCGTATCGCCACGGATGCGGCCCACCAGTTCGATACCATCCATGCGCGGCATATCCACATCGGTGATGACGAGGTCGAAGACTTCAGCGCGCAGCACGTTCCAGCCATCCATGCCATCCACGGCCACGGCAACATCGTAGCCACGGCTGGCCAGCAGCTTGCGTTCGAGTTCGCGCACCGTCAGCGAATCGTCGATCACCAGCACGCGCTTGCGTGCCACGGCCGCTGCATCCGCGCCGCGCTGGCGCACGCGTTCGATGCGGCCTTCGGACACCAGCTTCTCCACCGAGCGCAGCATGTCCTCGACATCGAAGATCAGTACGGGCGTGCCGTCATCGGTCAGGCTGCCTGCGGCGATGTCCTTGATCTTGCCTAGAGTCTGCGCCAGCGGCTGCACCACCAGCATCCGCTCGCCCAGCATGCGATCGACGGCCACGCCATAGACACGGTCTTGTTCGCCGATGATCACCACGGGCACGGCCTCGCCATCCTGCCGCTTCTCGGGACGCTGCAGCAGTTGCGCGGCGCTGACCAGGCCCACGGGTCGCCCGTCATGCCGGAAGTGCTGATGCTGCTCGGTCTGTTCGATATCGTCGCGCTGCACGGCTACGGCGCGCAGCACGTGGCCCAGCGGGAAGGCATAGGCTTCACCAGCCACTTCCACCAGCAGCGCGCGCACCACGGAGAGCGTGAGCGGCAATTCGAGGATGAAGTGCAGCCCGGTGCCGGTTTGCTGCGAGAGCTTGAGACTGCCGCGCACGCCGCGCACCATGTCCTGCACGGCATCGAGCCCGACGCCACGTCCCGAGACTTCGGATACCTGCTCGCGCAGGCTGAAGCCGGGCAGCAGCAGGAATTCCAGCAACTCGGGCTGAGAGAGACGCGCCGCGGTTTCCGCCTGCGCCAGGCCGCGTCTGATGATCGTGGCGCGCAGGGCTTCGAGGTCCACGCCGGCGCCATCGTCGGCAATCTCGATGATGAGGCGGCCTGCGCTGTGGCGTGCGGAAAGCGTGATGCGGCCCTCGGTGGGCTTGCCTGCATCCCTCCGCGCTTCCGGCGATTCGATGCCGTGGTCCACGGCATTGCGCAGCAGATGGGCCAGCGGCGCATCGAGTTGTTCGAGAATGTCGCGGTCCACTTGCGTCTGTTCCCCGGACAGCACCAGATGCACGCTCTTGCCTAGCGCACGGCCCAGGTCGCGCACCATCCGCGAGTAGCCGGTGATGCCGTCCGACAGCGGACGCATGCGGCACGAGAGCGCAGTGTCATAGAGCTGGCGCGTCAGTCGGCTCGCGCGGTGATCGTACTGATCCAGTTCCTCCACGCGCTGCGACAATTGCTCCTGCCCGTCTTCGAGAAGCTGGCGCAGGTCCGCCAGCGCCGCACGCATGTGCGGTACCGAGCTTTCGGGGGAGTCGAGCAGCGTCTGGGCGCGATCCACGGCCTGCAACGCGCGCATCTGCTGACGGCGCATCTGCTGCATGCCGCCGCCGAACGGGCGCAGCCAGTGCGATTCCACCATGGCCTCGCCCGCCATGGCGAGCAAACGGTCCAGACGCTCGGCGCTGACGCGCAGCATGCGTTCCTGGGTATCGGCAAGCGGACTGGCTGGCAGCGGCGTAACGGGGGCGTCGGGTGGCTCGGTTGCTTCAGCCAGTGACGAAGGCGAACTCGATGTACCGTCGGCTTCCTCGATCGAAACCGTGGGCGGCGCCACGACCGGCGCCGGCGCGCTACCGGTGCCATCGAGCAGTGCGTTCGCATGGGCGATCCACGCATCGATCTCGGCGCGGCCATCGAGTTCGGGCCAGTTGAGGTTGCCGCCGGGCGGATGGCCGATGCGCTGCAGCAGGTCGGTGCCGGACAGTAGCGCGTCGATATGCGCGGGCGTCAGCACGATGCCGCCGCGCTGCGCGGCCACCAGACAATCTTCCATCACATGGGCCACGCGCACGCCGCCGTCGAGACCGACGATGCGCGCGGCGCCCTTGAGAGAATGGGCTGCGCGCATGCAGGCTTCAAGATGCGAGGCGGCAGTGGGGTCGCGTTCCAGCGCGAGCAGGCCCGCATTGAGTACCTCGGCCTGCGCCTCCGCCTCCATGGCAAACAGGTCGAGCATCGAAGCATCGCGCAACTGTTCGGGATTCATGTCAGGCTCCGCGACAGCGCGTGGCGCAGCAGTTCGGCATCGAGCAGTCCCACGCTGTGCGGACCGTGCGTGAAGATCGCCTGCGTGTAGCGCGCCGACGCGCGTGCCAGTGTGGAAGGCAGCGGCAGCAACGCGCTGCGTGGCACGTTTTCCACCCCGGCCACTTCGGCCACGGGCAACGCAATGGCATTACGGCCTTGTCCGAGAATCAGGAAGCGCGCAGCCGGCGGGTTGCCGTCCGCCTGCGGCGCGTCACCGAAGAGCAACGCCAGCGATATGCAGGTCAGCAGCGTGCCGCGCACTGCGGCCACACCCAGCAGCGCGGCATGCCGCCGATGCGGGAGCGAATGTACAGGGGCCGGCGCGGTGACCTCGCCCAGTGCGGCGGCAGGCAAGGCCAGCCATTCGTCGCCGATGCGGAAGATCAGCAGCGACTGCCCGTCGCGGCGGTCTGCCAGGGGCGCATGTTCCGTGGGCGGCTCCGCGATATCGCCGGCGTTGCCCAGCGCCAGGGAATCGAGCACGGTGACGGCGGCGCGCGCGTACACCGGGCAATTGCGGCAACGGAAATGCTCGGCCAGCAGCGGACAGGAGCGGTCACCGCCAGTGCCGATACGGCGCCAGCAGTCGTCGATGGTGCCGCTCAGGGCGGATACGGTTTGCGATGTGTGAGGTTGCACGATGGAATCAGCCATGGCTCAGGCGGGCATGACGTTGGGCACGCTGACGCAGGCGATGCGCACCGGCGGTATCGCCTTCCGTGTCGAGCAGGGCGGCCAGATGATAGAGCGCTTCCTCATGTCCGGGGTCGAGATAGACGGCCTTGCGATAGGCGGCATGTGCATCGGCGGCGCGGCCCGCTGCATCGTGCAGCACGCCGAGCAGGCACCAGCCGTTGGCCGACGCGCCATGGCCATCGAGGTAGTGGTGGCAGGCCACAGTGGCGGCGTCGAGTTCGCCGCGGTCCGCCTGGGCGGAAATGGCTTGCAGGGCCGCGGCATCGTCGGCCATGGCGACCGGGGCAGGGCGTGCCTCGGGCCGGGCGACGACGCGCGGCGCTGACAGGGCCGGAGCGGAGCGGCGAGGCGAGGGGAAGGCGGGCGAGGCAGGCGCGAAGCCCGGCATCGGGCCGGACATCGCAGGTGCCGCGTCGGGCTGCGCTGGCGCGGCATGGAACGCAAACGCCAGCGGGATGCCCGCGCTGCGCATGCCCTCGCGCGTCAGCAGGCTGGCCTCGGCGGGGCCGACGAAGATCATGCCGTCGGGCCGCACCAGCCGGCGCAGTGTCTGCACGGCGTGGCGCTGCGTGGCCGGATCGAAATAGATCAGCAGGTTGCGGCAGAACACCATAGGGTAGGGCGCCTCGCCGGCCAGCAGCGCAGGGTCCATGAGGTTGCCGGAGAGCAGGCGCACCTGCGCGCGAACTTTCTCGGCAAGTTGGTATCCGCCGGGGGCTGGCGTGAAGTGGCGCTCCCGGAAATCGAGCGGCTGGCCCCGGAACGCGTTGCTGCCATACAGTCCGGCGCGTGCGCGCGACAGGGCGCGGGCGGAGACGTCCACGGCATCCACGCGGAAGCGGTCGGGCGGCAGGCCGGCATCGAGCAGGGCCATGGCAATCGAATAAGGTTCTTCGCCGGTGGAGCAGGGCACGCTTAGCACGCGCAGCAGCCGCTCGCCCTCGCCCAGCACGCGATGCGCCGCCAGCCGGCCCAGTGCCAGGAGCGCCTCGCGATGGCGGAAGAACCAGGTTTCCGGTACCACCACGGCTTCGATCAGGGCCTGCAGTTCATCGCGCGTAGCGTGAAGCGTATTCCAATAGGCCGTTGCATCGTGCGCACCCACGGCCAGCCGGCGTTCCTCGACGGCACGCGCGATGACGGTTGGGCCAATCGCCGCCGCGTCGAGTCCGATCCGCTCCTTGAGCAGGGCTTCGATGGGTGACAGGGCGGGGTCCTTCATGTCGGCGCGACGCTGGGGAACAGCAGCGCATGGACGTCATCGGGCAGCAGCGTCGCCACGTGCACCCGCTGGATCAGCCCTCGCGCATCATGGCGGACCGGCCCCAGATATCGTGCGCTGCCCGCATCGATGCCGCTGTCGACGAAGGAATTGGGGTCGCAGCGCAGCGTGTCGGTGGCGTATTCCAGCCGCAGGCCAAGCAGGTGCTCCGCACCATCGAGTTCGGTGTGGGAAGGACGGCGGTAATGCACCAGTACGGTGCGTGTGCTGGTCCGTGCCGTAGCCGGTTGGCCGGTGGCGAGCGCGGTCAGGTCGATGACCGGCACGGGGCGGCCATGGCGCACCATGATGCCGCTGACCCATGCGGGCGCACCGGGTATCTGCTTGGTGGCGCCGAGCGGCAGCACTTCCGCTACCTCGACGCTATCCAGCGCGTAGTAGTCGGAACCGATACGGAAGAGCAGGAAAAGCGCCATGGGGGCTGCCGGCGGGCATCAGACCTTGAACCGAGACACGCCGCTGCGCAACTCGTTTGAAACCAGCGTCAGTTCGTCGATGGCCTGGCTCGACTGTCGCAGCGATTCCACAGTCTGCTGTGCGGCTTCGGAAAGCTGCATCAGCGCCTGGTTGATCTGCTCGGCGCCGCCTGCCTGGGCCTGCATGCCCTCGTTGACCATCTGCACGCGCGGCGCCAGCGTCTGCACCTGGCCGATGATCTGCGAGAGCTGGTCTCCTACCTGGGTGACTTCGGACATGCCGCGCCGCACTTCCTCCGAGAACTTGTCCATGCCCATCACGCCGGCGGCCACGGCCGACTGGATCTCGCGCACGATCTGCTCGATATCGTAGGTGGCCACGGCGGTCTGGTCCGCCAGCCGGCGGATTTCGGTGGCCACCACGGAGAAGCCACGGCCATACTCGCCGGCCTTCTCGGCCTCGATGGCCGCGTTGAGCGAGAGCAGGTTGGTCTGATCCGCCACGCGGGCGATGGTGGTGACCACGGTATTGATATTGCCGGCCTTCTCGTTGAGGGTGGCCAGGCGAGTGTTGACCGATCCGGCCGCCTCCATCACGTGATGCATGGTCGTTTCCATGCGCGACAGGCCAACCTGGCCCGTGCCGGCCAGCCCGGCCGTCTGCTCGGCGGCGTGCGACACCTCGCTCATGGTGCGGACCAGATCGCGCGCGGTGGCCGAGATCTCGCGCGAGGTGGCGCCAATCTGTGTGGTGGTGGCTGCCGTTTCGGTGGCCGTGGCCTGCTGCTGGCGTGCCGTGGCGGCAATCTCGTTGACCGAGGTAGTCACCTGGATGGCCGAGCGTTGCGCCTGACCGACCAGCGAAGTCAGCTCGCCGGCCATCTGGTTGAAGCCTTCCTCGACGGCCTGGAACTCGTCGCGGCGATTCAGCGCCATGCGCTGGCGCAGGTCGCCACCGCGCATGGTGGTCAGCAGCGCCACGATCGACCGCATCGGCTCGTTGATCGCCCGCAGCAGCAGGTAGCCGCAGATCACGGCGGCCAGCAGCGCAATCGCCAGGGCTACCTCGATGCCGATCTTGGCCGCGTTGACCGCGTGGTCGATGCCGGCCGCGGCGCGGTCGTTGACTGCGTTGTTATCGTTGACCAGTTCCTGCAGAATCTTGCGCCCGTCCAGCCAGATATCGTGGACGTTGCCGCGTAGCGCGGCCTCGGCGGTGGCCGTGTCCTTCCAGCGCGTGGGGTCCAGGTACGCCTGCGCCGCCTGGTCATATTTGGCGCGAAGTGCCTTGAACGCGGCGAAACGCACGCGATCTTCCTCGCGCGCGATGGATGCCTCGTAGCGGGCTTCCAGGTCGTTGAAGCGGCGCGTGGCGTCCTGGTTCTGCGCCAGCACCCCGGCGCGATGGTTGGTGTCGGCATCGGTGACGGCCTGCCAGGCCAGCACGTAGAACTCGCCCCAGATGCCACGCATGCCCGTGCTGTAGGCCAGCCCCGGCAGGGCGTCGGTGCGCATGACCGTGGCTTCGTGCTCGATGGCCGAGAGCCGGTTGTAGGCCACGACGCCCATGAGCGCCATGACCAGCAGGATGAAGGTGAAGCTTGCCAGGATGCGCGTGCGGAGGGTCCAGTGGTTCACGGTCGACGGTATCTCTTGTTGGGCGGCCGGCCATGTCCGGCAGGTTTGCGCTACCGGGCCGGCCGCCGTCGCACCTTGGGCGGGGGTATCCCGCGATCGGGTGGTGGGCGTTTGCGGCGTAGGGTACTGTAACGTCCGGAGCATTTCAACGGCGCCGGATCGCCGGCCACCCGGCCCGTTGCACCGGTGCGCGGCGGCAATTTGAATCGCTTGCTTTTTTCGGGGTTTTCGTCACACTTGCCAAATAGCTTGAGCGGGAAACATGTTCATCACAACAGATAGGGCAGGGATGGTGGCCAAGTCGGAGACGCAGGCGACTGGTGCCTTGCCGCCGGCGGATCTGGATCCGCTGACCGGCGTGGTTGCTCGCCAGGCATTCTTGAATCGGATCGAGACACGTCTGCAAGGCGAGACGAAGCCCCGTTTCGCCTTGTTGCTGGTGGGCATCGACGATTTCCGCGCCTTCAACGACATGCACGGCCACCAGGAAGGCGATGCCATCCTGCAACACGTGGCCCGCCGCCTGCGCGATGCCTCGCCGCGCGACGCCGTGGTTGGCCGCGTCGGCGGCGACGAATTCGGCGTGCTGCTCACCTCGATTTCCGATCCGACGCTGGTGCGCCACGTCAGCGCCGCCATCTTGTCGATGCTGTCAGCGCCCTTCGAGCGAGACGGCAACCGCCACCATGTCCTGGCCAGCCTGGGCGCCTGCGTGATGCCGGCCGGCGGCGAAACCACATCGGATGTCATGGCGGCGGCCAGCCTGGCCCTGGCACGTGCCAAGCACGACGGCGGCCGGACCATCCGCTTCTTCAAGCCGCAGATGCGCACGGACGTGACCACGCGGCTCTCGCTGGTGCAGGCCCTGCGCGAGGCATATGCCCAACGCCAGTTTGAATTGCTGTATCAGCCACAAGTAGACCTGCGCGATGGCCGCGTGGTGGGCGCCGAGGCGCTGATGCGCTGGCGCCATCCCACCCTGGGCCTGCTGACGCCGGCGGCGTTCATCGACGCGCTGGCGGCTAGCAGCGTGGCTGCCGACGTGGGCATGTGGTTGCTGCATACGGCCTGCGCACAGGCGCGGGCCTGGTCGCTGACCTTTCCCGATGCACCGCGCGTGGCCATCAACCTGTTTGCCGCGCAACTGGCCGAAAGCCGGTTGCTGACCGAAGTGCGGCATGTGCTCCGGGCACTGGAACTGCCGGCGGACCGGCTGGAGATCGAGATTACCGAAACCATCGCGCTGCAGCAGGGCGATGAGGTATCGGACCAGCTCCAGGCACTGCGCCGCGATGGCGTGACGCTGACCTGCGACGACTTCGGCACCGGCTACGCGTCGCTGAGTTTCCTGAAGACGTTCCCGGTGGACCGGCTCAAGATCGACCAGTCCTTCATCCGCAATGTCACCCACGACAATGTCGATGCCGCCATCACGCGGTCTGTGATCAACGTGGGCCAGAGCCTGAAGATCGGTGTGGTGGCCGAGGGCGTGGAGACGCCCGAGCAGCGCGATTTCCTGCTGGCCAACGGCTGCATCGAGGCTCAGGGTTATCTCTATGGCCGGCCCATGCCGGCCGACCGCCTGACCGATTTCCTGCGCAACCAGCCGCGCTGAGGTGGTGTCATGAGGTGGTGCGCTGAGGGACAGCAAGTCCCGCATGCGCCGCCTGGGCCTTCCGGCCCCATCGGCCAGTTTCGGCATTCGCCCCGCGTAATTTCCCCCTGATCTGCAAGACTTGTATCCGCCTTTGTCCCGCAAGCCCGGGCAAGGCGGGCGGGAAATATGTGCTTACAAGTTGCGGTACAGCTATCGGGTGTGGGTGACGTTATCCGATATAGGGTGCCTCCATGTAGTGCGGCGCCATGCCGTTCCGTACCAGGTAACCACCATGTCATCCCGTCATCGTTTCGCGCTTGCTCCGTTCGCTCTGGTTGCGATCCTCGCCCAGGGCCAGGCCCACGCCCAGGACTACAACCCGGGCGTGCCGCCCGGCTACATGCAGCAGGACCCGTCCGATGCCAACGTGCTGGGCGACCCTTCGGCCATGGCAGCCGATCCACCCTCGCGCATCGCCACGGTCACCGACATGGCTGGCGGACTCAGCTTTGCGCCCGCGGGCGCCGACGAGTGGGCCGCGCTGGGGCCGAACCGGCCGATCACCACCGGCGACCGCCTCTGGGTAGACCCGGGTGGCCGGGCCGAACTGCACGCCGGCACCACGGCGGTACGGCTGGGTGGCGGCACGGCAGTGGCGATCCTCAACCTGGACGACCGCACCACGCAGGTCAAGCTGACGCAAGGCACGCTGCAACTGCGCGTGCGGGCGCTGCCGCAGGACCAGCAGGTGGAAATCGACACCCCCAACCTGGCATTCGTGCCGCGCGAGCCGGGCGACTATCGCATCGACGTCTCGCCCGATGGCACCACCACGCTCGTGACCATGCGTCACGGCAGCGCGGTGCTCTACGGCGATACCCGCTCGCTCGAACTGGAGCGTGGCCAGCGCATGCGCTTTGCGGGCACCGATCTGGCCGATGCGGGCGCGGGCAGCTATCCGGCGCCCGACAGTTTCGACCAGTGGACGGCCATGCGCGATGCGCGCGAGGATGCATCGGTCTCGGCGCGCTATGTGCCGCCCGGCATGACGGGCTACACGGCGCTCGATGACTATGGCGACTGGCAGCAGGACGCGGGCTACGGCGCGGTGTGGTTCCCCCGCGCGATGCCGGCAGGGTGGGCCCCCTACAGCGTCGGGCGCTGGGCCTGGGTGGCGCCGTGGGGTTGGACGTGGATCGATGATGCGCCGTGGGGCTTTGCGCCCGCGCACTATGGCCGTTGGGCGCACTTCGGCAATCGCTGGGGTTGGGTGCCCGGGCCGCGCGGCGGACAGCCTTGCTACGCGCCGGCGGTGGTCGGGTTTATCGGCGGCGCCGGCACCACGATCCGTATCGGCACCGGCCCGGGCGTGGCGTGGTATCCGCTGGGGCCGCGCGATGCCTATCGTCCGGTCTATCGCGCGAGTCCGGGCTACGTCAACCGCATCAACTATCACGCGGTGAACAACGGGTGGATACGTGGCGGTGATCGCGATCGTGATCGCGGGCGCTGGGCCAATCGCGAGGTGCCGGGGGCGATCTCCGGCATGCCGTCGCGCAATTTCGTGGAAGGGCGGCCGGTGCCGCGCGGCAGCTATCGCGATGAGTGGCGCCACTTGCCGGCGGGCGAGGGAAGGGGCGCGCCGCCGATGGCGCCGGTCAAGACCAGCCTGATCGGTGGCGCGCGGCCGCACGGATTGCCGCCGATGGCGCGTGACGGTTTCGAGCGTCAGGCGATTGCCGCGCATCCACCGGGCCGCATTGGCCCTGACGAACTGGCGCGCCGCTTTGCGCGGGAAGGTGGCACGGCGGGCGCGGGTCCGGCGTGGCGCGGGCCGGTGCCCGATGGCAGGCGGCAGGATGCGGGGTCGCAGCGGCGCGGCCCGCAGCCGGTGCAGGGATGGCAGCCCGATGTCAGGATGAGCCAGGCCGCGCCGGATCGACGCTTCTCCGGCCAGCGGCCCGACGACGGCCAACGCCAGCAGCAGGCCATGCAGCGGCAGCAGTTCGAACAGCAGCGTCAGTTGCAGGATCAACAGCGCCAGGCGGCGGATTTCCGGCAGCAACAGCAACAGGCGATGCAGCGTCAGCGCGACGACCAGCAACGCGAGTTGCAGAACCAGCAGCGGCAGGGCTACGAGCAGCAGCGCCGGATGCAGTTCGATCAGCAGCGGATGGAGCAGGAGCAGCGCCGCCAACTGGACGACCAGCGCCGCGATGCGATGAACCGCCAGCAGTTCGATCAACAGCGGCAGCAACAGGAGCGCCAGCAGCAGGACATGCAGCGGCAGGCGCAGCAGCGGCAGCAGCAGTTCGATCAACAGCGGCAACAGCAGGAACGCCAGCAGCAGGACATGCAGCGGCAGGCGCAACAGCGGCAGCAGCAACAACAGCAACGCCAGCAACTGGAGCAGGCGCGGCAGTTCCAGGAGCAGCAGCGCCAGCAGTTCGAGCAGCAGCGGCAGCATGCGCTTCAGCGTCAGCAGATGGAACAGCAGCAACGCCAGGCGCAAGAGCAGCAGCGGCGCTTCCAGGAGCAGCAGCAACAGCAACAACACCAGCAACAACAGCAGCAGCGGCAGGCGCAGGAGCAACAGCGGCAGTTCCAGGAACAGCAGCGCCAGCAGCAGGACCGGCAACGCCAGTTCCAGCAGCAGCAACAGCAACAACAGCAGCGCGCCCAGCATGAGCGCGGGCGAGACCAGCAGGCTCGCAACAACGACGGCCGCTGATATCCGCAGGCATCGGATCGGCAGGCACAAAAGGCAAAGGGCGTCCGGTATCAGTACCGGACGCCCTTCGTTTCTCTCCACTACGATTTTTTCACTGCTGATGTTGCGATTGCTACTGCACTGGCTAACCCGCCAGCAGGGTACATCTCCCCCTCCGCCTCTCTGTTCTTCAGCCGTGCATCACTGGCAAATCACTTCGCCAGTTCAGACAGGCGCACCGGCTCGATCTTGCCCTTCTGCACCCAGCCCACCACGGTGTCGGCCACCGAACCGCCCTTGGCGTCGATACCCTCCACTTCGTTCGGATTCACTTCCTTCGGCAGCGCCTTCATCGCGTCGGGCATCTTGGCGCGGATGGCAGCCGAATCGGTCGTGGTGCCAGCGAGCTTCATTGCATTGGCCAGCGCCCACGTCATCGTGTAGTTCAGCGACATCTCCGTGGTGGCATCGCGGCCATCGTGCAGCTTCTTGTAGCGCGCGTTGTAGGCCTGTGCCATCGGACGGGCGTCGTTGACCAGCGGCATCACGCCGATCGAGCCTTCGAGCAACGCCAGGCCATTGGTCACGCGCGACATCTCGTCCATCTTGGCCTGGTCCATGATGATGAAGCCGCCCTTGAAGCCGAGTTCACGTGCCTGCTTGACCACCAGTGCGGTCGGCTCCGACGGGCCGCCCACGAACATCACATCGGGTTTGTCGGCGATGGCGCGCGACACGCCGGTGTAGAAGTCGGTAGCCTTGGTGTACGACATCGGATTGTTGCCCACCACCTTGCCGCCCGCACCTTCCCACGCCGGCACGAATGCCTGGACCCAGGCCTTGGCGTAGTCGTGGTCGGCTGGCACCAGCGCCACGTTCTTGCCATAGCGCTTCATCTGCGCCTTGACGAACGGCTCGATGTAGCCCGTGTAGGCCGGCGGGATACGGATCGTGAGCTTGTTGCCGGCGTCGGTGATGCGCGGCACGCTCGAATAGGCCATGACCAGGAATTTCTCCTGCTCGTTGAACGCCTGCAGCGCGAAGATGCCACCCGAGTGCGGCACGAAGACAGCCGGCGTCTTGTGCTGCTGCACCAGTCGGCGTGCATTGATGGCAGCCTCGGCCGGCGCGTACTTGTCGTCGAGCGCCACCACTTCGAGCTTCACCTTCTTGCCACTCACTTGCAAGCCGCTGGCGTTGATCTCGTCAACGGCCATCTGAATACCCGACAGCACATTCTTGCCATACAACGCGGCGCCGCCCGACAGCGGGCCGGTGTAGCCGATCTTGACCACTTCCTGCGCCAGCGCGGGTGAGGATGCGATGAATGCTGCTGCCGCGCATGCGGCCAATGTGAAGAAACGACCCAGTGATTTGGTTTGCATGTGCTGTCTCCTGTCGATGTTTTGTATTTTGCTGATGGCTTTCTCCCCTCTCCCGCACGCGGGAGAGGGGCGGGGGAGAGGGTAAGCAGTTCAAACTGCCAATGTCGGCAAGCAGAACTTCCGGCCCTCTCCCCCAACCCCTCTCCCGCTTGGCGGGAGAGGGGAGTCACACAAGCGGAGGGAAAACAACTACCCCCCGATATACGCCTTCCTCACCCCCTCATCCTTCAACAGCGCATCGCGATCACCCTCCATCACGATGCGGCCGTTTTCGATCACGTATGCGCGGTGCGCGATGCCGAGTGCAGCGTAGGCGTTCTGTTCGGCCAGTAGTACCGTGGTGCCCGCGCGGTTGATGCGCTGGATCACCTCGAACATCTGCTTGACCACCAGCGGTGCCAGACCCAGTGACGGTTCGTCGAGCAGCAGTGCGCGCGGG
Source organism: Cupriavidus sp. SW-Y-13 (assembly GCF_009793345.1). Lineage (NCBI taxonomy): Bacteria > Pseudomonadati > Pseudomonadota > Betaproteobacteria > Burkholderiales > Burkholderiaceae > Cupriavidus > Cupriavidus sp. SW-Y-13. The sequence continues at coordinate 1,624,450 of NZ_WHLX01000002.1, read as the reverse complement.
CGGCCCATCAGCGCGCGGCCCAGTGCCACCATCTGCTGCTGCCCACCGGACAGCGAGCCAGCCGGATCGTCCTTCTTCTGCTGCAGGATCGGGAACATCTCGTAGACCTCTTCGAGCGTGCTCCGGATGGCGCTCTTGTCGCGGCGATGCACGTACGCGCCCAGCGTCAGGTTCTTCTCCACGGTCATGGCCGGGAACAGCTTGCGTCCCTCGGGGCAGTGCACAAGTCCCGCCTGCACGATCTGCGATGGCTTCATGCCGCTCAGTTCGCGCCCGTCAAAGCGCATGCTACCGCCGCTGGTGCGATGGATGCCGCTCATCGCAAGAAAGATCGAGCTCTTGCCCGCGCCGTTGGCGCCGAGCAGCACCACCAGTTCGCCGGCCTTGGCATGCAGCGAAATATTGTCGAGGGCGCGGAAGCTGCCGTACGACAGCGAGACGCGTTCAAGCTGCAACATGGTCGGCTCCCAGATAGGCTTCGATAACGCGCGGGTCCTGCTGCACTTGCGCGGGCGTGCCTTCGGCAATCTTCTCGCCGTAGTTGAGCACCATGATCTTGTCGGCCAGCCGCATGATCATGTCCATCTTGTGTTCGATCAGGCAGACGGTCTTGCCGTGACGCACCATCTTGCGAATCAGTTCGGCCAGGCCCACGGTCTCCTCGGGATTCACGCCACCTGCGGGCTCATCGAGCAGCAGCAGTTCCGGATCGGTCGCGAGTGCCAGCGCAAAGGCCACGCGCTTGCGCGCCTCCTGCGTGATATCGGCGGCGACTTCATGGGCCAGGTGCGACAGCCCCACGAAGTCGAGCGCTTCCTCGGCCTTTTCGCGGCACAGCCTTTCTTCCTCGCGCAGACGTCGCGTGTTGAACAGCACATCGACCAGGTTCGACGTGGTGCGCAGGCGATGACCGACGATCAGGTTGTCGAGCACCGTGGCGCGGTCGAACAGCGCCGTGGCCTGGAACGTACGCGCCACGCCGAGCCGGGCGATCTGGTCGGCGCGCAGGCCGGCCACGTCGTGGCCCTTGAACAGGATCTGGCCCGATGTCGGCGCATGCGTGCCCGCAATCAGGTTGAAGAACGTGGTCTTGCCGGCACCGTTGGGGCCGATGATCGCGTTGATATGGCCAGCCTCGAACGTGATGGAGACATCGTTGACGGCGGTGAGGCCGCCGAACTTCCGGGTCAGGTTGCGGACTTCAAGCATTCTCGGCTCCCGGACGGGTGGTGGCGACGGGCGCGGGCTGCGCGGGGCGCGAAGCCGCCATCTGGCCACGGCGTTGCGCGGCGGCGCGGCGCGCCTGGCGTTTGAGGAAGGTGCCCACGATACCGTCGGGCACGAAGATGATCAGCAGGATCAGCACCGGGCCGAACACCAGCATGCGGTAGTCCTGCAGGAACTGCAGCGTCTGCGTGACCCACGGTACGAGCACCGCGCCAAGCAGCGGGCCGAGCAGCGTGCCGGTGCCGCCCACCAGCATCGACATCACCATGTCGAACGTGTAGTCGGTACGCGCGATATCGGGCCCGAGAAATCGCACTTGCCCTGCGTAGAGCGCACCGGCCAGGCCGGCATAGCCCACCGACAGCACGAACGACAGTACCTTGGTGCGCATCAGGTTGATGCCGAGCGCTTCGGCCAGCGCATCGCTGTTGCGCACGGCCAGGAAGCTGCGGCCCAGCAGGGAACTGACGATGCGATGCATGACGAACGTGCCGACGGCCAGGAAGAACAGCACGAGGTAGTACTGGCTCTGCACGTTATCGAATACGAGCGGACCCACTGCGGCCGGCACCGGAATGCCGATCAGGCCCACGGCGCCGTGCGTCAGGCTTTCCCATTTCTCGATGAGGAGATAGATGATGTAGCCCACGCAGAGCGTGAAGATCGAGAAGTAGTGTCCCTTGAGCCGCAACGAGACCACGCCCACCACGTAGCCCAGCACCATGCAGATCATGGGCGCGAGCACGAAGGCCAGCCAGAAGGGCATCTGGTGATCGACCGTAAGGATGCCCAGCGTATAGGCGCCAATGGCCATGAAGCCGCCGTGCGCGAGGTTGAGCTGGCCGGTATAGCCGGTCAGAAGATTGAGTCCGAGCGTAGCGATGGCAGTGATGAACGCCAGCGTCATCACCGACAGGAAGTAACTGTTCGGCACGAGTAGCGGAAACGCGATGGCAGCGGCCAGCAGCAGGATCCAGCCAGCCTTTCCCTGAATGGCTTTCATGTGTGTTCTCCTCAGGCGGCCTTGCTGGCGAACAGGCCCTGCGGACGCACCGACAGGATGATCACAAGCAGCAGGAAGGCGATGATGTCCTTGTAGTCGGTCGAGATATAGAACCCGCCAAAACTCTCGGCCATGCCGATGATCAGTCCGCCCACGATGGCGCCGGGAATGCTGCCCATGCCGCCGAGGATGATGATCACGAACGCCTTGGTAATGACCAGGTTGCCCATGCTCGGGTAGACCAGGTTGATCGGTGCGTAGAGCGTGGCGGCGATCGCGGCCAGTGCGCCCGAGATGGCGAAGACAAGCAGCGTGACGCGCGTGGCGTCGATGCCGACGAGCGCGGCACCTTCACGGTTCTGTGCCATGGCAACGATCGTCGAGCCGGTGACCGTGCGCGTGAGGAAGAGATGCAGCAGCACCATCAGCCCGAACGCGGCCACGATGATCAGCAGACGCTGCAGCGGCGCGGTCAGGCCGAACAGTTCCACCATCTGGCCGTACGGCGTGGGCATGCGGTGGAAGTCCGCTCCCCACAGCGCCTGCGCACCCGCTTCGAGGAACAGCAGAATGCCGATGGCGGCAATCATGTCGTGCACCTCGGGCGCATTGCGCAGCGGATGAAAGACCAGCCGGTCGGCCAGCATCGACAGCACGGCCACCACCACGGCGGCGGCCAGCATGGCCAGCCAGTAGTTGAGGCCGAGCGTGGTCATTGCGTAGTACGACACATAGGCGCCCGCCATGTAGAACGCACCGTGCGCGAAGTTGGGTACGTGCAGGATGCCGTAGACGAGGGTCAACCCCAATGCCACCAGGCTATAGACGCCGCCGAGCGTGAGGCCATTGAGGAACTGCTGGAAAAACAATGCCATGCGCTGTCTCCTTGCGTGGGGTTGCCGTGACGGCACCCGCTGCGGTCTCTGTCGCCGTGTCGTTCTCGCACGGTCGTTCGTTTTCGTTTGAGGCGACTTTGCATAGCGTTTTGGCAAGCGTCAAGCAATCGGACGTACTATTCCGATACGCGAAATAGGGCGACCGCGAAGTACCGTACATCGTCGGTGTATTCCCTGATTTCAGCGTGCAAGTGGCCTGATCGCGCGTCTGGAGGTGCGCGTCCGCGCGCATATTTACAGCGCCTATGACCCCTATGTTTTCCTTGAATAGCGGACGTGGGCGGGCATGGAAACTGATATCAATCGCTCATGAAACGGACGACCTCGATTCCACAACCCGCCAACGCCGCATTGCCGTGGGGCAATGCCGTGCCCGTGGATGGCGAGGACCGTAATTTCGTCACCGCGCTGGCGCGTGGACTCGATCTTCTGCGCGCCTTCGGCCCCGATGATGACTATCTTGGGAATGCCGAGTTGTCGCGGCGTACGGGTATTCCCCGTCCCACGGTGTCGCGGCTCACCTACACGCTGGCCACGCTCGGTTATCTGGTTTACGTGGAGAGCCAGGAGAAGTACCGGATAGGTCAAGGTGCCATGGTGCCCGGCCAGCGATACTTGTCCGGCGCCGGCATTCGGCAGGTGGCGCAGCCGTTGATGCAGTCGCTGGCGTTTGCCACCGGATGCACGGTGGCGTTGGCCGTACCGGACCGGCACGACATGCTCTACCTGGAGGTGTGCCAGCCGCGCGGCGCGCTGGTGATGCGGTTGACGCCCGGTTCGCGTCTGCCGATGGCCACGTCGGCAATGGGCCGCGCATGGCTCGCTGGCTTGCCTGCGGTGCGGCGCGCGGCGGTGCTCGCGGAACTGGAGCGGCAGCATGGCTCGCGTTGGCCCGGCGTGCGTACCAAGGTGGAGCGTGCGCTGCGCGAGCATGCGCGCCGAGGTTTCTGCGTGGCGCATGCGGAATGGGATCGCTCGGTCAGCGGCGCCGCAGCGCCAGTGTGCCTGCCCGACGGCTCGGAAGTGCTGGCCGTCAACGTAGGTGGCGCCTCGACGCGGCTGTCGCCGGAAATTCTGGAAGGCAATCTCGGGCCGCGTATCCGCGAGCTGGCGGCCACGCTGGCCTCGCGGCTATGGCAGCCAGCGTAGCCGAACACTCAACTTGAACATGAACAGGAGACGATGATGGAAGTTCGCAACAAGACAGTGATCGTGACCGGGGGCGGTACCGGCATTGGCCGCGCACTGGTGCTGGCCTTTGCACGCGCGGGTGCAAGCGGCGTGGCCGTGGCCGACCTGGACGAAGCGGGCGCTGCCCGCGTGGCCGCCGAAGCTGCCGAGGCCGCGCCCGAGTGCCGGGTCTTTGCGCAACGGGTGGATGTGGCCGATGCGGAAGCCGTGCAGGGGCTGGTGGATGTAGCGACCCGGCGCTTCGGCCAGGTGGACATCTTCTGCTCGAATGCCGGCATCATCCTGCGCAAGGGGCTGGAGGCGACGGCGGACGACTGGCAGCGTATCTGGGAAATCAATGTGATGGCGCATATCCATGCGGCCAAGGCGGTGCTGCCGCAGATGCTGGAGCGCGGCGACGGCTACTTCATCAACACGGTGTCTGCGGCGGGGCTGCTTTCGCAGATCGGCTCGGCCCCGTACGCGGTAACCAAGCATGCGGCAATCGGCTTTGCCGAGTGGCTGTCGATCACCTACGGCGAGCAGGGCATCAAGGTGAGCTGCATCTGCCCGCAAGGGGTGCAGACCAAGATGCTGTTCGGCGAAGAAGGCGAGCGCAAGGGGTTCCTGCAGGCCGGATCGGTGACGGCCGAGCACGTTGCCGAGAAGACGCTGGAAGGCGTGGCCAGCGAGAGCTTCCTGATCCTGCCGCATCCCGAGGTACTCGAATACTATCGCCGCAAGGGTCAGGATTATGATCGCTGGCTGCGCGGCATGCGCCGTCTGCAGGATCAGGTCACCAAGGAGTTCGGCAATACCGTCGTGTAGCACGTAGTACCGGTTTCACCCATCCATAAGAAAGATTCAGGAGACAGACCATGCGTGATCGAATGTTCCGGCGCCGGCAGGTGCTGGGGATGCTGGCCGCTGCGGCAGCCACTACGGCTGCATCGACGTGGGCCCCTGCCGTGCTGGCCAGCGATGCCTATCCGAACAAGCCCATGCGCATCGTGGTGGGCTTTCCGAGCGGCGGGGCGCCGGACATCCTCGCGCGCATCGTCTCCGAGAAGACCGGCCTCGGCCAGCCCATCGTGGTGGACAACAAGCCCGGCGCTGGCGGCAACATTGGCGCCGAGGCTGTGGCCAAGGCCCCGCCCGATGGCTATACGCTGGCGCTCGGCACGGTGGGCACACACTCGATCAACGGCGCGCTCTACAGCAAGATGCCGTACGACATGGTGAAGGACTTCGTGCCGGTCATCCTGCTGGCATCCACCCCGAACGTGCTGGTGGTGCATCCTTCGGTGCCGGCGAAAAACGTGCAGGAACTGATTGCGCTGGCCAAGTCGAAACCGGGTCAACTGACGTTTGGTACGCCGGGCGTCGGCACCTCGCTGCATGTGGCGGGCGAACTGTTCAATACGATGGCCGGGACCAAGATCACGCACGTGCCATACAAGGGCCGTGCGATGGCCATTCCGGACCTGCTGGGCGGACACATCACGATGATGTTCGACAACCTGCCGTCGGCACTGCCGGTGGTGAAGGAGGGCAAGCTGCGCGCGTTGGGTGTGACAAGCGCGCAGCGCTCGGCATCGGCGCCGGATATTCCGACGATTGCCGAGCAGGGCTTGCCTGGCTATGACGCCACGTCGTGGTTCGCGGTATTTGCGCCAGCCAATACGCCCAAGGATGTCGTGGCAAAGCTCAATACGGAACTCAACCGCATTTTCACGCTGCCCGATGTCCAGGCCAAGCTCAAGACCATCGGGCTTGACCCCGTGCTGGGTACGCCCGAGAAACTGGCTGAGTATCAACGCAGCGAGATCGCCAAATGGGCCAAGGTGGTGAAGGACTCGGGCGCCAAGGCTGAGTAGTGGCGTCACGATGAAGCGGATTTTCGCCGGACCGCTGAGCGGCATGGCGGAAATCTGCTGGAATGCGGACGGAATAGCGCGAAGGCAGTCGCGCTACCACTCAGAACGTACGCGCCGCCGAGCCAGTCTGGGAACGAAAGCGGTAGCCGATCTTGGGTACTGCGGACACACAGGTATCCAGCCCCAATGGATGGAGCGCCCGTCGGAGCCTGGAGACGAGTTGCGTCAGGCAGTTCTCGTCGACCATCGCCTCGGGGCCCCAGACCGAGGCAATAATCTGCGTCCTGGACATGACCGCCTCGCCATGATCCTTGAGCACGATCAGCAGCCGCAACTCGAAGCGCGTCAACTTGGCGACAATGCCGTTGAACGACACGATGCCCTGCATCTCGTCGATATGCATGGTGTCGTCGTTATCTGCGAACGCAGCAAGAGATGGCGATGAGCAAATCGGCATGCCAAGCCGCGCCAGCACGTGCGCCAGGCCGCGCGCCTGTTCCAGACCCGATTCCGGCTCGGCAATCAGATCGGGAGGCGGCGGCGACACCGTGGTGGTGTACGCCACCGGAAGAAACCGGTAGCCCTGACGCGGCACGGTCACGATGTGGGCATCCAGGCTGACGGGACTCAGCGCCTTGCGCAAGCGGTACACCAGTTGCACGAGATAAAGTTCGTCAACCAGTGCTGCGCGTTTTCCCCATACTCCTTTCAAGAGATAATCCCGCGATTTAACGGGCGCTTTTCCTTCCACCAGCAGCCGTAGCAGTTTTTTCTGCTGTCCCGTTATCTTGGCTTCCACACCTCCACGTAATACGCGGTCCGTTTCCCAATCAAAAAAAACCGAGTCGCCATTCCGGATCATTTCGTCTCACCCCATGTCGTCATCGATGGACGACAAGCGTATCGATACGCAGAAATAGCTCCCATGGAAGATATTTCCGTCCGTATCTGACCCGCTCGGGTGACAGCTTAATGCTCGGCTCTCCTGGAATATTCCGCATTCGCGAAACAATCTACCGCCCGGGGTGCTTGTCATCTCTGGTGCAAACAGAAATGCCTCGCGCATTGGCCGAATGTCACAACATGATGATTTGACGGAATTGAATACTGTCAGCGCGGAAGGCGCTTCATCATAACCCAATCGGGTATGTCGACGTTTCTGTCATTGCAGTAGCGATGGATTTTCCGCTATCCACGTTTTCCATTTTCCGCATGGATCCGGGGTGTCCCATATTCCGTGAAATGGCGCGTGCCGAAAATCGAGATAACCGACGCGTGGCTGTCGATTGCCGCCTGCGGATCGATGGATAACTTGTCACCGTCGATATTCCATGCCGTATCCATGTCAATGCAGCGGCGAAATCGGAAAGATGCATTCCGTCGCCGGCTGCGATCTTTCGAGCAAATGCCGTGGCGCACCGGCGGCGCCAAATCAATCTGCAAGGACAGACGTCATGACAAAGAAATCTGGTAACAGCAGCAAGCAGCCGGCAGGTCAGGCCACCCAGCCTCGGGTCGGCCTGGCATCGCGCGTGTTCCGGAGCGGAGATCCCAGCGATCCCGCGCCGGCGCGCCCGGTGCGCAGCCGTTTCGCGGGCCGCCGCAATGCGTTGCAGAGCGGACGCACGAACAGCAAGCTGGTCTACGACGGCGATCCCGGCGATCCTTCGATTCCGGCTTCGAAAGGCGCGTCGGACAAGACCTACCAGCAGAACAGCTTCGATCCGGCCACGGAAGTCAACGACTTCTCGTACACGTCCACGCGCGTGGCCAAGCGCGTGTACAACAAGTACGGCACGACGCAGAACAGCACCGAAGTGTTCGGCTACTACACCGACTGGTCGCAATACGACGGCCGTCTCGATGGCAATTTCGCCAACTCGGCAGCCGGCCGTGGCACGGACCTGATGCTGCTGGACGCTTCGGCCTACGACCGCCTGATCATTGGCTTTGCGGGCATCGTGGGCGACCAGGGCGAGAAGCGCTTCACGATCGACCAGGCAGCCGTGGACTTCGGCAAGAAACTCAATGAGGCCACCTTCACCGATGCGTGGGGCGATGTGGCGTCGTTCCGCAACGTCGGTTTTACGGGCTGGGTCAGCAATGACTACAAGGACCTGTTCAACGAGGCCAAGGCGCAGGGCGTGCTGGGCGGGCTGGCCAAGCTCAAGAAGCAGAATCCCAAGCTGAAGTTGTCGTTCAGCCTGGGCGGCTGGACCATGAGCGGCGCGTTCCACGAGGTGGCGGCCGACGCCACCAGGCGCCAGACGCTGATCGAGAGCCTGGCGTACATCTTTGACCGCTTCCCGATGTTCACCGAGGTGGACCTTGACTGGGAATACCCCGGCATGCCCGGTGCGGGCAATCCGCATGGCCCGGCCGATGCGACGAACTTCCAGCATCTGGTGCGCGGCATCAAGCAGCGCCTGCCCCACGTGCGCGTGAGCATTGCCACCGGCGCGGCCCACGCCACGCTGATCGCGGCCGACATCCCGGGCATGCTGGCTGCGGGGGTCGAGGGCATCAACCTGATGACCTACGATTTCTTCGGCACCCCCTGGGCGCCGAAGCTGGCCCACCACACCAACCTGTACGATCTCGACCTCGACGATCCGGAAGGTTTCAGTATCGACCGCGCGGTGCAATACCTGCTGGGCGAGGGCGTGCCGTCGCGGAACATCTTCGTGGGCTATGCCGCCTACAGCCGCAGCGGACGCGGTGCCGTGGTGTCGTCATGGTCGCCATTGGCGGGTACCTACGACCGAGGCGCAGGCACGACCACGGGTACGTACGAATCGGGCGCCACCGAGTTCTACGACATCCTGTACAACTACCTCGACCTCGAGGCCAAGTCAGGCATCAACGGCTTCAACGTGTACACGGACACGGTGGCCGACGCCGACTACCTCTACAACGCCGAGAGCGAGTTGTTCCTGTCGATCGACACACCGCGCTCGGTGCGCGAGAAGGGCCGCTACGTACTGGAGAACAACCTGGGCGGGCTGTTCACGTGGACCATCGACATGGACAGCGGCGTGCTGCTGAACGCCGCGCGGGAAGGGCTGGGCGCCACGCCGACGCAAGAGGTGGTGGACATGGAGCCGTTCTACTTCAACGGCATCAACGTGGAAGACCAGGACAAGCCGCCCGTGGCCGTGATCGAGGGTCCCACGGAAGCCTTTGTCGGCGATTCGGTCAAGTTCTCCGCGCTGCGTTCGATCGGCAACGGCCTGACGTACAAGTGGGGCGCCACGGGCCTGCAGTTCCTCGATGGCTGGACGGGCCCGGTGGCCGAGGGCATCGTTGGCCCGCCCGAGCACACCTACACGGTAACGCTGACCGTCACGGACGAAGCGGGTCGTACGGCCACGGCCAGCCAGACGTTCAAGGTCAAGACCAAGACCAACCAGCCGCCTACTTCGCGTATCACGGTGCTGCTGGAGTCCGGCACGCCGTACGGGCTGTCTGCCGAGGCATCGTTCGATCCGGACGGCCATGCGCTGACCTACCTGTGGGACGCGCCGGACCTGCCGTTCCATAACAGCACCGCCCAACTGGTGGAAGGCACCGCGCCGACCGTCAGTGCCGTGACCGACTACTGGGTCAAGCTGACGGTGAACGATGGCGCCGAGACCAACCAGAGCGCCATCTTCCTGACCGTGGTGCCGGGCGAGGACGAACCGGGCGACGTGGTGGCCAAGATCACGGGCCGCACGCAGTACGAAAGCGGCGCGCCGATCCAGCTGTCTGGTGTGGAATCCACCGGTCCTGCCCCGCTGCTGTATGCGTGGACGGCACCGGGCCTGTCGTTCGACGGCGCCGACGAGATTTCGGTCACAGCCAACGCGCCGATCGTCGACCGCGACACCACCATCCAGATCACGCTGAAGGTAACGGGCGACGCCGGTACGGGCGACGACGACACCGATACCGTCACTCTCCAGATTCTGGCGGGCGGTAGTTCCGGTGGCGAGGGCACGTGGCGTCCGCAGGCCTACGACGCGGGTTCCGAGGTGACCAACAACTACCAGGGCAAGGGACTGCACAAGTACCGCGCCAAGTGGTGGGTGGGCGCCGATCAGGAGCCGGGCGATCCCGCGTACACCTCGACGGTGGATGACGGCGACTCCCGTCCGTGGCTGGACGAAGGTCCGGCCTGAGCGGCACGGGGACCCTGAGTAACCGGCGATGAGCCGGTAGCGGTTCCGGGGACGACGCGGCCAGGCAGGGCGGCGCCTTCCCCGGTTTTTGTTTCCCTGCCCCCGGGCGTGGAGGTATTCCATGAGATGGGCGCAAACGATGGCGGCAGCCGGCATCCTGCTGGCGGGGTGCACGGTGATTTCCGTGGAGGGTGACCATAACCGCATCAGCGATGCGGGCGGCCACGGCGGCCTGACCTTTCCGGAGGGGGCCGATGGCGGAGGCGATGGCGCGCACTGGCTGCAGCGCCTGGAGCGGCTGGAAAGACTCGAACATCGTGGGCGGCGTCTTGGCAATCCGCCTGCGCCGCGATGAACGCGGACGTCAGGATTGACCGGCGGACGCCATGCGCAGCCGGCTCAGGCTGACAACGGCGCCGATGGTGGCCACCGCGGCGGCCACGTACAGCGCAATGCGCGCCGCGCCCGTGGCATCGAGGCTGAACAGCAGCGCCACTACGGCCGTGCCCGTGGTTTGTCCCAACAGGCGAGTGGTGGCCTGCGCACCGCTTGCACCGCCACTGCGCGCAGGCGGCGTGGCCGAGATCATCGCGCGGTTGTTGGGCGACTGGAAGAAGCCGAAGCCGATGCCGCACAGTGCGGTACGCCAGGCGATATCGAGGCTCGTTGCGTCCGGCCCGAGCAGCGATAGCGCAACAAGACCCGTGGCCAGCATGGCCAGTCCCATCCCGGCAAGGATGCTGGCCGGATACCGATCGGACAGCCGGCCCGCCACCGCCGCCATCAGGGCCACCATCAGCGGCCATGGCGTGATCAGCAGCCCGGTTTCCTGCAGGCTGCGCCCCAGCTGGTATTCGAGGTAGAAGGGCAGAGAGACGAAGGCCAGCATCTGCGTCATGAACGAACAGAACGAGGTGCCCACGGCCAGCACGAAGGCCCGGCTCCTGAACAGGTCAACCGGTACCAGCGGCGCAGGACGCCCTCGTTGCCGGCGGATCAGCCACCATCCCAGCAGCAATGACGACACCAGGCTCGCGGCCGCGATCAGCCGCCACGCGCCGTGCCCAAGACCATCGAGACCCAGGATGAACAGGCCGATCACCACTGCGGAGAGAACCGCGCTGGAATAATCGAACGGGTGGGGTTCCGCCGGTGTTTCCGGTAGGGCGCGCTTCGAGATGGCCAGCGCGAAGATGGCAACCGGCACATTGACGGCGAACAGCCACTGCCAACTGCCGAACCCGAGGATCAGGGCGCCGAGCGACGGTCCGATGGCAATGGTGACCCCGACGATGAGCGCATTGAGGCCGATCCCCCGGCCCAGTTTCGTCGGCGGGTAGATATAGCGCACCAGTGCGGTGTTGACGCTCATGATGCCCGCGCCGCCAATCCCCTGGATCACGCGCGCCGCCACCAGCATCGGCAGGTTGACGGACAGCGCGCACAGCAGCGACCCCACCAGGAACGTGGCGAGCCCGACGCGATAGACGCGCTTGTAGCCAAGAATGTCTCCCAGCGAGGAGAGCGGAAGCAGGAATACGGTGACCGTCAACTGGTAGGCGTTGACGACCCAGATGGTTCGTGAGGGATCGGACTGGAGTTCGCGGGAGATCGACGGCAGCGCGATATTGGCAATCGACCCATCGAGTACGGCCATGACCAGGCCGCAGAACACCGTCAGGATGGCCCAGGTACGCTGTGGCTGCGGAAGACCTTGGTGAGGCAACATGAAGCGGGGAGGGGCGGGAGCTTGAGCGTCGCATTATCGTCCTGTCCCGCCTGAGCGCGCAAATCCTGAGGGCGCCGATTCTGCGCCCGACTCGCCGCCCCCCCTATGTGGCCGTCGTGGCACCGGAGGTGTCGTGTGCCGCCTCGTGTCCTGCCTCGCGGAACTGATTGACGGCCACCTGCATCGTTTCGGCCGCCGCCGCAAGCTCCGGCGTCCAGGCTCCGCCTGCCGCTTCGGCAATGCGTTCCACGGTGCGGCACGCGCGCACCGTACTATGCGCGGCTACCACGAGAAACGCGCCGGCCGACCGGTGGGCCCAGTGTTGCAGCGCCGTCACGTCGCGCCGGACCAGGATGCTGGCGAGTTCAGGCGCGTCCTGCTGCAAATGATCACGCAGGAGTCCGCAGTATCGGGCCAGCTCCTTGGCCGGCAATGCGGATTCGTGGGAAACGTCCGGGTCGGCTTCGGCGTGCCGGCTGGTGACGGCGGCCTGCTTCGGGCGCACCGCGCCAAGTGCCGCGCCGAGCGTGGCGAGCGAGGCCGGCTTTGCCACATACCCGGTGAATCCGCGCGCCTGCCATTCGCCGGCCTGTTCGCTATGCGTGACGGCGCTGAATGCCAGTACCGGCATGTCGGGCCAGCTCGCCCGGATGGCCGCGAGCAGCGCATAGCCGTCCATCACGGGCATGTGGATGTCGGTCAGTACGACGTCGATGTCCGAGGCGTGCTGCGCCAGCGTGTCAAGCGCCTGCCGGCCGTCGCCCACGACGGTGGGTTGCCAGCCCAGCGATTCGAGTTGTTCCGCGATCAAGGTCTGGTTCAGCGCGTTGTCCTCGGCGACCAGTATCGTGCGGCGCGTGGCATGAAGATCGGTGGCGGGAAGCGCCGGGGTCAACGGGCGCTCCGCGATATCGCCGTCGTCGTCGGCGCCCTGGCCGTCTTCATCTCCGCCATCGCCCTCGTCATCGAGCGCGGTGACTGCCGCGGCGAGCAGGGCCGTGTGGGAAAACGTCGTGACCTCAAAGACGCCATCCTGGCGCTTCACCGCGCGCTCCGGCCCATTGAGCGTGATCCAGACCGCGCGGGCCGGATGGATCTGCCGCAGTTCCGCCACTGTCTTCAGACCGTATTCGCCGGTCACCATCAAGATATGAGGGCGATTGTTCCGCAGCCACGCCTGGGCCGCAGCCGGTTGGTGAAAGGTCTGCACGCGCCATCCGGCCTGTTCGAGCCAGGCCCCGAGCATGGTGCCCGATTCGGCTTCCTGGCAGAGGATCATGGCACGGCTGCCATGCACCTCGTACTCGTGCCGGGCCACCTGGTTCGGAGCCGCTGGCAGTGGAATCGCGAAGGTGAATGCCGTGCCCACGCCTTCGACGCTTTCGACCGTGATATGTCCGCCCATCATCTCGGTCAGTCGGGCGCAGATCGACAGGCCCAGCCCCGTGCCGCCATAGCGCGCCGACGTACTGGCCTCGCCCTGCACAAAGGGCTGGAAGACCCGCGCCACGAGCGCTGGCGGCATGCCGATGCCCGAGTCCCGTACCCGGCAGACCAGCACGTTGCGGCCCTCGGTATCGGTCACGACTTCGGCGCTGAGCATGATCTTGCCGCAGGCCGTGAACTTGAACGCGTTGCTGAGCAGGTTGCTGACGATCTGCGCAATGCGTGTGCGGTCACCAATCAACGCCGTGTCGAGCGTGGGCGACAGATGCACATAGAAAAGCGTCGGGCGGTTGGCGATCATCGGTGCATAGGACATCGCCAGGTTTTCCAGGTCGTCGATGGGCCGGAACGGCTCGTTGACGAGCTTCATCTCGCCGGCGTCGATCTTCGAGAAGTCGAGGATGTCGTTGACGATCCGCCGCAGACCGTCCGAGGCTACCTGGAGCGCGCGCAGTCGCGGCGCTTGCGACGCCATGCCGTCGGATCGGGCCAGCAGTTCGAGATTGCCGAGCAGCGCGTTCAGCGGCGTGCGGATCTCGTGGCTCATCGACGCGAAGAAGTTGGAGCGCGCGCGCATCATGGATTCGGCTGCCTCGCGTGCCGCGCGCAGCTGGTGCTCCAGCTGGTGCTGCGCCGTGACGTCCTGGATGGCGCAGAACAGCACGTCTTCGTCCCGGTATCGAACGGGTGCGTACGTGATCGACAGGAACTGGCCGGTCTCGGGCACGTGTGCGGGGACCGTGATCTGGGAAATGGCCGGCTGCGCCTGCATGGCATCGGCGATGTGAGAAGGCAGGGGCGCGTCCTGTGTGCATCCCAGCAGCGTATCCGCCACCATGTTCGAAGTCAGTATCCGGTGGTCGTGCCGCCGGACGATGCAGAGTCCTACTGGCGTGGCACTGACCAGGATGTGGTTGATGGTCTCGTTGTCGAGCGCCCTGGCCGCTTCCGCATGGCTGCGCCGCAGCAGATGGATGTCCCAGTAGCGGGCTGTCAGGATGAGCGCCAGTATCAGCAGGGCGGCCACGGCACCGATGATCAGCAGTTCCGTGACGATTGCCGCCAGCAGGGTGCGGTAGGAAAGGGCATAGACCAGTGCCCCGAAGTCGCCAAGGGGCTGGTTGAGCAGCAGGCCCCGCGCGGTCACGTCGATGGACTCGCCCGGCACCTGGCGCACCCGTGCCAGGATGCGCTCGGCCTGCTGCGGCACCATGTGCGGCGAGACGTCGATGGTCCCGGCATCGTGCCCGACGAGCAGCAGCGTCGCCGGGTCGCTTGGTCGTTTCAACCCTGCCAGGAACGACTCCACGGGCACACTCGCGGCCATGACGACCGATTTGCCGTCGTGCGTGAAGACCGTGCTGGAGGCCAGCATGCTGCGATGTCCGGTGATCGGATCGTCGATGGGACCGAGCCAGCGTTGCGAGTCCGGTTGCGGCTGCGCACTGTCCCCGGGGCGAACAATGTCGCGCAGCCCCGCCAGCCGCTCGGCGCCAAGCAGGGCCAGCGCCGTATCGGTCATCGGCGATGGCGAGAGCACGATGGCGTAGGTGGCATCGGCATCCACCACATAGGCCAGATGGTCGAGTCCGAATGCAGTCTGGGTGGTCAGCGTGGCGGTGGCGATCTGCTGGAGTTGCCACAGTCGTTCTGGCAACTGGCTACCCAGTGCGCGGCGGGTGGCGGCGGGCACCAGGATGACGTAGCGCCGGTCGGCCGCCACGGCGATGCCGTCGCGCCGCAGGTCGGCGAGCAGCGTGGGATCGGGCGGGGCCGTGCTGGCGGCGGCAGCGTAATACTGGATCGTCAGCGCCGTGCGGCGCAGGAACGAGGATTCGCTCTGCAGCTGCAACGAAATGGTGCTCACGTACTGGGCAACATGGCCGCGCCGGATGTCGAGGTGCCGGGCCGCAGCCAGGCCGGCCAGCAGCAGCGCCGCCACCATCACGATGGCCACCAGCAGCGCAACCGTCGCGTAATAGAGCTTCTGCTGCCGCCTGGCGTTCGCCGCCAGGGTCTCGAATGCCTGCGACAGCGACTCCTGCGTACGGTCAAGGATCTGCTGCATGATGGCCGATCAGATCAATCCATTCTCGTAGGCGTAGCGGATCAGATCCGTATTGGTCTGGACGTTGAGCTTGCGCATGGCCACGGTCTTCTGGCTCGATATCGTGCTCACCGAGCGCCCCAGCTTGCTGGCAATATCGTTGAGCTGGAAGCCTTGCGCGTAGAGCCGCACCACCTCAAGTTCGCGCAGCGTCAGTTCCGTGGTGGGTGCCGTGACGGTGGCGGCGTTATCCAGCACGGCGCGGATCGAGGGCGAATAGAAGTAACCGCTGCTGACGGTGACATGGATGCAGGCGCGCACGATTTCGTCGAGTTCGTCTTCCTTGCTGACAAACGCGCGCGCGCCCAGTTTCATGGCCCGCGTCACCACGCCCGCATTGTTCTGCGCACTCACGATGACGATGCGCGTTTCCGGATACAGGCGTGTGAGCCGGCGCAGGAGGTTGAACCCGTCCAGTGATGTGTCCCCGTAGCCCATGCTGAAGTCCGTCACGGCTACATCGACCGGATTCTGCGCGAGCGCGCCAACCAGTTCACTGCCGTTGGTGCATTCGCACGTCACCTGGAAACCGGGCGTGCGTTGCAGGCAATCGCGCAGTGCGGTGACGACGAGAGGATGATCATCTGCCAGGGCGACACGAATGGTTTTTGCAGGCATGCCTCAATTGTCCTTATTTGCATAAACGTAGCGGCGTCCGGATCGGAAACGCTGCGCCGAAGGAATCGTACTTTCGCGAACATAGGAAAAATACTCCACCATGAACGGAAAATCACAATTTGATTGAATATCAGATTGTGAATCGTCAAATTATGATGGATTCAAACTGGAATTGGCGGTACTTGCTTGGCGACCCGGAAGCATGCGTGGTGTCGCTTTGATATGTCGCAATAAATGTTGGAGAGGATGCGAAGAATTCCAGTTACATGCGATGAGCTTTTGGCACCCGTCGATGCCGACGGAGACAAGCGCGACATTCTGCTCACGGTTGTCAGATAATTAAATAGCAGATTCTTTGGATTCGCCGAAAAAGTGACGAGTGAAGGCCACCGATCACGCTGTCGGCGGGCCTTGTCCGGGTGGGCGGCGCGTTACGCAGCAGCAGTCTGGATAAGGTTCCCCTGTCGCGCCATGGCGTCTGTAAGGCCGCGATATTGGGGTAACAGCCGGCTGACGCGTTCGATGAACGCCGCGCATCGCTGCGATTGCACGGGCGGGCTGCTCTGGACGAGCACGGCGGCGGGATGCGCGAGGGCAGCATGGAGAGATAGCCATGCGGGCATCTCGGTGTTGCCGCGCAGCCTGAGCAGCATCAGCAGTTCGACGGGCATGGCCTGTTCGATCGGATGGTCGAAGTCAAACAGTGATTGATCGGTGTCGAGGCGGCACTGCAGCATGTGGCGCTCCGCCAGGGAATTTGCGAGGGGCGAGAATTGCGCGTCGTCGGATTGCCAGTTCTCAAGTATGTGTCCGAGCAATGCATCGCTGCGCTGGAAGTTGCTTGCCGGCACGCTTATCTTCAGCGCGTCGCCTGCGACGCCGACGATCATCCCGGTCATCCCTGTCAGGCAACTCTGTCCGGCCACAGTCTTCTCCACCCCGAACCACGCTTGCAGGGCAAACGCCGCCATTTCGTTCCAGCCCAGCGCGAGCATCATGGCAATCTGCAACGACATGTCGCGCTCGTACGTATGCCGGCGATTGGGGCCGCTCCATTGGTCCCGGTGCATGGCCAGGGCATGCGTACCGGCTACGGATTCGACGACGCCAAGATGCAGCGACAGCCAGTTGGCTTCGGATGCGCCCGTGCCAACGTCGATGGCACGCCATTGCCGCAGGCGTCCGAGCCAGAACAGGGCGCGGGCGGCGCGCGGTACCGGCACGCAGCTGGGAGAATCCAGGAAGGTCCCGAGCGTATCGCGATACATTCCTTGTAGGGCGTTGGCCTGGGCCCGGGCGGTCTGGAGCAACGTCTGACTGCGTTCGCTGGCGCTCCGCTCTTTGGAGAACTTGTTGCGCATCGTCTGTCCTGTTTGATAGAGGTGAGGCTCGACACTAAATGGGTATACCCCGCCGGGCTATCGCCAAGGACTTAAAAATGAGAGATTTCAAAAATATCTTGCGTGGCTTTGTCTTGCTAAATGAATGGGATCGTCATCCGTTAGGGCCGGGAACGGCTTTATTTAGGTGAAATACTATTTAACTATCCAATGATGATTGGATGTGGATAAAGTGAAATTCTGATTTAAATTTTCTTTAATTTTATTTCGTTTATTTCTGGGATTGGGTGCATATCCCGATATTCCGAGGCGCTTGGATGGGCCCGCGGGATGGCAGCAGCGGGGCGGTTGTTCGGGCGGGGAAGACCTCCGCCATGCCGCGTTGGCGCCGCAATACATGTAGCGCGGGCATGGTCTTTCGCAGCGCATCACGTCGCCGCGGAATTCGTGGCATGCTCGTGTCGCGCCGTACCCTCTACGCAGGGGCCGCGCCGTACAACCCCCGCATGGAGGTGTGCCATGGCAATGCGACTGTTCCCCGACTTCCCCGCCAACGAGCAACAAGACATCGAAGCCGTCTTCCGGCAAGTAGGTCTTGCGCTTCAGGAGTTCGAGTTTTCAGATACCAACGGCACCACGGCACGCCAGGTGACGGTGCGAAGGCAGAAGACCGGCGCCGAAAGCGTCTATGACGCCGGACCGGGCACTGCCTGGGTGGAAGAGTTCGAGAGCGATCTCGAATGCGGCCTGTTCGGCCAGGTGTCTGTCTGAGCGGACGTCAGACCGAAGGCAATCAGTGGCGGGCGCGTTCCGGACTGCGCCCGACGATGGCCGCGCCCGCGATCAATTCCTTCATGAGTGCCAACGATGCTGCACCTGGCATGCGGTAGGGATCGAGTTCGCCCTGCGCCGAGTATTTCAGCAGCATGGCGGCGTTGATCTTGTTGGCATTGACGCGGCCCATCGACCAACCCGAGAACGCACGTTCGGCAATTTCCTCGTAGTGCAGCAGCACCACTTCCTTGTGGCGGGCGTCGCGGCCAATGTTGAGATAGAGGCGCGAGACCGCTTCCCGGCTGCCTTCCAGCGCTTGCAGGAACACGCTGTTGCTGTGGCACAGCACGCCCGTGATGCCGTTGGGCGGATTCCGTGCGAGGCTTGTGTCGAGGATCGCGTCGAGCACTTCGGCGGTCAGCGGCACCGCGGCACGGCTGGCATAGAGCAGGCGAACTAGCATCGTTATCCCCTTTCCCCTTCTCTGGCTTAGCGACGATTCAAATTCAACAGCGTGAGGAATTCGCGGCGCAGCTTGTCGTCCTTGAGGAAGGAGCCGCGCATGACGCTGTTGGTCATCTTGGCGTCCGTGTCGCGCACGCCGCGCCAGTGCATGCAGAAGTGCTCGGCTTCCATGACGATGGCCAGCCCGTCCGGGTTCATCTTTTCCTGGAGCAGATCCGCTACCTGGGCCACGGCCTCCTCCTGGATCTGCGGCCGGCACATGATCCACTCGGCCAGCCGAGCGTACTTGGACAACCCGATCAGGTTCGAATGGCGGTTCGGCATCACGCCCACCCACAGGCTGCCGATGATCGGGCAAAGATGATGCGAGCAGGCGCTGCGCACGCGCATCGGGCCCACGATCATCAACTCGTTCAACTGCTCGACGTTCGGAAACTCGGTGACTTCGGGCGGCCTGGCGTAGCGGCCGGCGAAGATTTCCTTGAGGTACATCTTTGCCACGCGGCGGGCCGTCTCGCGCGTGTTGTGGTCCTGGTCGACATCGATGACCAGGGTCCGCAGCACCTCTTCCATGCGTGCCTCGACTTCGGCCTGGAGGGCATCCAGTTCGCCATGTTCGATATGGCGGGCGATATTGTCGTTGGCGTGGAAGCGGTCGCCGGAAGCGGCGATGCGGGCGCGGATGCGATCCGATACTGGCGTGGCAGTGGCGTGCTTCGGCCCGTCGGGATGGTCCTTGTGTGACATGTCTGACCGCTGGATCGGGCGGGTGAAAGGCGCGGTGCGCGGTGCTTCACTATATGGCAGTTGGCCCAGTGCCACAACTTGGCGCGGCCCGCTGTCCGCCTAGCGCAGCACGGCAAGCGCAGGCAGCAGGGCCATCGGCATCACGATGGCGCCGGTTTTCAGAAAGGTGCCGGCGCTGATATTGTGCCCTTCGCGCCGCAAGGCGGTCAGCCAGAGCAGCGTGGCCAGCGAGCCAGTGACGGACAGGTTCGGGCCCAGATCCACGCCGATCAGCACGGCAGCCGTCACGGTTTCCGAAGCATGGCCCGCAGCCAGTGCGGAGGCCGCGAACAGCCCGGCAGGCAGGTTGTTCACGATGTTCGAGACCAGACCCACCACCACACCGGCCAGGCCCGCACCCATCACCGCCGCGCCGCCTTCACGCGCAGACAGCTCACGCACCCAGTGCGCGAGTTGATCCGTCAAGCCGGTCTGGGAGAGGCCTGCCACCAGGACGAACAGCCCGGCCACCATCGGCAGCACGCCCCAGGAGACTTCGGTGAGCGCAGGCCGCAGCAGGCCCGGTTGCGTGGCAACGACGCAGGCCAGCGTCATGGCGCCGCCGATGAAGGTGGGCCATCCCAGGTCCTTGCCGTGCAGGGAGGCGGTGAGCAGCGCGGCGCCGGTCAGCACGATGCCGGCCGTGGTGATCCAGGCTTGCAGGGTCAGCGGGGGGGTGTCCACATCTTCCGCGATGCGCTCGGCCAATGCGTGGCGCTGCGTCCAGTACAGCGCGACGAACGTCATGACGATGGCCACGGCCGAGGGCAATGCGAAGCGGGCCAGCCAGCCCATCAGCGGCGGCAGGCGCTCGCCGAACAGCACGAGGTTGGCGGGGTTGGAGATCGGCAGCACGAAGCTGGCCGCATTGGCGATGAAGGCGCAGGCGTACAGATAGGGCAGCGGATGCTTGACGCGCGCCGCGCGGGTGGCGGCCAGCACGGCGGGGGTCAGTACCACGGCGGTGGCATCGTTCGACATGAAGGCCGTGACCGCGATGCCGAAGCCGTAGACCAGCACGAACAGCCGCCGCGCCGATCCCCGCGCACTGCGCACGGCCAGCGCCGCCACATGATCGAACAGGCCCGTCTTGCGCGCCAGTTCGGAGATCAGCATCATGCCCGCGAGAAACAGGTACACATCGATGCCGCGCGCCACGGCATCGAGGGCATCGCGCCACGGCAGCAATCCGGCCACGCAGAGCAGCAGCGCGCCGCCCATTGCCCAGAACGGCTCGGGCAGGCGGAACGGCCGGAACAGCACGCCGGCCGTGGCCAGGGCAGCGACGGCCCAGATCAGCGGCGTGGCGTAGGCGGACATATGCGTGGCGGCGAGCATCGGAGAATCGGTCAGAGCGGGCTGGCGGAGGTGGGCGGCGTCGGCGCGGTGTTGGCAGGGGTGATGCTCGCACCGCCGGCCATGTTGCCCTGGCCTGTCGCATCCGGGGCCACATCGGCCACCGCAGGCGGCGGGAAGCCCAGCGATGCGATGCCATGCACGCCATCGGCGTTCTCGGCATAGGCCCAATCGTTATTCATGCGCGCCAACTGCGGCGGGGTGGGGAAGTTCGCGTCAGGCACGCCGGCAAGCCGCCCTTCCATATAGGACGCCCAGATCGGCAGCGCCGTGGTGGCGCCGAATTCGTGGCGGCCCAGGCTGCGGTTGTCGTCGAAGCCCATCCACGCCACGGTCACCACCTGTCCCGCGTAGCCCGCGAACCAGCCGTCCACGGCGTCGTTGGTGGTGCCGGTCTTGCCGGCGATATCGTCGCGGCGCAGGTATCGTTTGACGGCGTTGCCCGTGCCTTCGTCCACCACGCTTTGCAGCAGGCTGTTCATCACGAAGGCGTTACGCGCCGAAATCACGCGCGGCGGGGCGGTATCGTCGGCGGCGAACAGCACGTTGCCGTCGCCGTCCGTGATCTTGCCGATCAGGTACGGCTCGATGCGATGGCCCTGGTTGGCAAACACGCCATAGGCCGCGGCCAGCCGCAGCGGCGATGTGGTGCCGGTGCCAAGCGCCATCGGCAGGTACGGTGGCAGCCGTTTCGACGAGAAACCGAACTTGCCGGCGAAATCGATCGCGTACGGAATACCGATGGCCTGCAGCGTGCGGATGGCCGGCAGGTTGCGCGATTCGGCCAGCGCGTTGCGTACCGTGATCGGCCCGACAAAGCGGTTGTCGTCGTTAGACGGGTTCCAGTGCGGCGAATTGTCGAGCGGCGCGTCGTTGATCAGCGTGCCCGGCGACATGCCGCGCTCCAGTGCGGCGGAATAGACGAACGGCTTGAACGTGGAGCCCGGCTGCCGCTGGGCTTGCGTGGCGTGGTTGAAGCGGCTGGTGGCAAAGTCGGCGCCGCCGACCATGGCCTCGATGGCGCCGGTTTCCGCATCGAGCGAAATCAGCGCGGCTTGTGGCAGGGCAGGGGCATCTGCGGAGGACTTCCCTGCGCCGTGCCGCTTGCCGTAGCGCTCCAGCCCGGCCTGCACGGCGTCGTAGGCCAGGGTCTGGTGCATTGACGAAACGGTGGTGTAGACATTGAGGCCGCGCGTATAAGCCTCGTCCCCGAAGCGGTCATGGGCGAGTTGCCGCGCCAGTTCGGCCACGTATTCGGCATGGCCGTCGAAGCGGCCGTTGGCATCGCGATTGACCACGATCTGCGTATTGCGTGCGACGCGGTACTGGTCCTGCGAGATCATGCCAAGCGCCAGCATGCGGCTCAGCACATATTCCTGGCGGCGCTTGGCACGCGGCAGGTTGACCACCGGGTTCATCGTCGAGGGCGCCTTGGGCAGCCCGGCCAGCACGGCGGTTTCCGCGAGCGAGAGTTGATCGAGCGGCTTGCCGAAATAAGTCTGCGCGGCGCTGCCGAAGCCGTATGCATGCTCGCCCAGGTAGACCTGGTTCATGTACAGCTCCAGGATGCGGTCCTTGGACAGCGAGCGGTCGATCTGCCACGCCAGCAGGATTTCATACCACTTGCGCGATAGCGTCTTCTCGCGCGAGAGGTAGAAATTGCGTGCCACCTGCATCGTGATGGTCGAGGCGCCCTGGGCGTAGCCTTCGCCGATATTGGCGAGCGCGGCGCGCACCAGTCCGGGAATGTCCACGCCCACGTGGCTGTAGAACTGGTCGTCCTCGGCGGCGAGCAGCGCCTCGGACATCAGTTTCGGCATGCGCTCGATGGGGATGAATTCACGGTGCTCCGTGCCGAATTCGCCAATCAGCACGTTGTCGCGGGTGAAGACACGCAGGGGCACCTGGGGGCGGTAGTCGCGCAATGCATCGACCGAAGGCAGTTGCTGCAGGCTGATGACGGCGGCAAAACCGGCCAGCAATACGCTGGCGGCTGCCAGCCCGGCCATCACACCGGCGGCCTTGACTACGATTTTTTTCATGGCGCGCATTCTACCGTGCAGCGGCGAGCGGCAAAGGCACTCCGGTATCGGTGACATCTTCGGGCGGTTCGGCCCGGATGCGCAGGGGCGGCTGATGCGGCACCTGTCGCGCGAATTCACACAGTGCGAGCCAGGTTTCCGGCCGCTCCACGATGGTATGGTGATCCGTGCCGGCAATGGTCTGGACCGCCACGGGGCCGGGCCACGCCGCCATCAATCGCTCGGAGCATTCGTGCGGCACCACGTCATCGGTCTCGGCCAGCAGGACCTTGGTGCTCTGGACCACTTTCTTGCAATGGGCGATGGAGTCGAAATGGTGGCGCATCAATTGGCGCAGCGGCACCAGCGGAAAGCGCTTGCGCACGATTTCCAGCAGCGAATCGTAGGGTGTGATCAGTTGCAGGCTCTCGAAATCCTGCAGGTCCGCCAACTGGATGGCCACCCCGGTACCCAACGAGCGGCCCACCACATGGACGCGCACGCCGGGGAACGCACGGCGGATGTGGAGCAGGAACTGGCTGGCATCGGCCACGGCGGCGGCCTCCGATGGCATGCCGTCCGAGTGGCCCAGTCCTCGATAGTCGAACGTGGCAAAGCCCATGCCGGGCGGCAGCCATTTCATGAACTGCAGCGTTTCCAGCACGTCCTCGCCCCGCCCTGGCAGGTAGAAAAGCAGGTCCCGCACGCCTTCCTCGCTGGCGCGGTAGGTATAGCCGCGGAACAGGCCACCGGGCACCGGGTGCGAATACGCCTCGATGCCTTCGGGCAGGTCGCGCGGCGGGCGACGGCGCGCATCGAACAGCAGCCGCTCCTGGTTGACGGCGAGAAAGGTCCAGTAACAGACGAAACCACTGGCCGTGACGACCGTGGCGGCAAGGGTCCTGCGCAATATCGACGATGACATGGGTTAGGGGCTACAGATGGGCAAGCTTGCCCAGACTATCCGAAAATCCGGCAATGCGGCGTTGGACAGCCCAGCACCGCCGCGAGTTCTTGTACGATATGCCGCATATCGAAAGCGGCCACCGGGGGGCCTTCCAATGAGCGACGAACAGAAACGCGCCGAAGAGGCGCAGATTATGGAGCGGGTGGTCAATGCCACGCGCCAGGTGCAGGTGGCATTTACCGCGCTGCAGAGCCAGTATCCGCCCGAGGGCAGCGGCAAACCGTCGAAGCTGGCGCTTCAAACCTTCGACGCCGCATTGCAGATGCTGGAGGATGCGCAGGCGGCGTTTGACGAGGTGTTGAATGCGTTGCTGGATGGGGAGCGGTGAAAGCCTGACTCCTTCTCTCTTGGTTTGCTCCCCTCTCCCGCGAGGGAGAGGGGCGGGGGAGAGGGCAAGCGGTGCAAATCGCGACACGGTCGGCAAGCAGAACCTCCGGCCCTCTCCCCCAACCCCTCTCCCGCCTTGCGGGAGAGGGGAGAAAACCGGCAGGGGAGCGATTGGCCACCCTCACTCCAACCTGAACCTCGCCTCCTTCACCTCCGCCGAATCGAATCCCACCCGTACATTGAACTCCCCTGGCTCGGCCACGTAGTTCAGCTTGGCGTCGTAGAACTTCAGCTTGTCCTCGTCGATCGGGAATTCGACCACGCGCGTTTCGCCCGGGGCCAGCATCACCTTGCGGAAATCCTTCAGCTCCATCAGCGGGCGAATCGTCGAGGCCACGACATCCTGCAGATACAACTGCACCACGGTTTCACCAGCGCGGTTGCCGGTGTTCTTCACCGTGACGCTGGCCGTCAGCTTGTCGCCACGCGCCAGCTTCGGAGCCGATAGCCGCACGTCCGACATGCTGAACGTGGTGTAGCTGAGTCCGTAGCCGAACGGGTAGAGCGGACCGTAGTCTTCCTCGAAATATTGCGAGGTGTAGTTCGGTGCCTTGCCCGGCGTGAATGGGCGGCCGATGCGCGGTGCGTTGTAGTACGTCGGGATCTGCCCGAGCGAGCGCGGGAAGGTCAGCGGCAGCTTGCCGGACGGATTCTCGTCGCCGAACAGCACGTCCGCGATGGCGTGGCCGCCTTCGGTGCCCGCGTACCAGGTCTCCAGGATCGCGTCGGCGTTTTCCTTTTCCCAGTTGATCGTCAGCGGGCGGCCGTTCATCAGCACCACCACCATGGGCTTGCCCGTGCTCTTCAACGCCTTGAGCAGCGTCAGCTGGCTACCCGGCAGGCCCAGGCTGGAGCGGCTCGATGCCTCGTGAGACATGCCGCGCGTCTCGCCCACGGCCACGACGATGGTGTCGGCACCGCGCGCCACGCGCACGGCTTCCTCGATCATGTCGCCGCTGGACCGCTTGTCCTGCACCACCTCGGGGTTATCCCAGTTCAGGAAGTTCAGGTAGCCCACCACGCGTGCGTCGTCGGTGATATTGGCCCCACGCGCATGCACCACGTTGCCCTTGCCGGCCAGCGCGTCGCGCATGCCTTGCAGCAGCGTGACCGACTGTTTGGGCTTGCCGCCCGCTGACCAGCTACCCAGCATGTCGATTGGCGCATCGGCCAGCGGACCGATCACCGCCACCGTCCCCGACTTTTTCAGCGGCAGCGTCTGGTTGCGGTTTTCCAGCAGCACCAGCGACTTGCGCGCAATCTCGCGGGCCTCGGTGCGATGCAGGCGGCTTTCCGCATCGATGTCGGCCGGGTCGTCCACGGCCTTGCCGATCCGGCGGAACGGGTCGGCGAACAGGCCCATGTCGTACTTGGCGCCCAGCACTTCGCGCACGGCGTCATCAAGCACGCTCACCGGCACCTCGCCCGATTTCACCAGCGAGGGCAGTTGTTCGAGATAGCGCGAATCGGCCATGCTCATGTCCACGCCAGCCTCGATGGCGAGCTTCGCGGCTTCGCGGCCATCGCGGGCCACGCCGTGGCGCAGCAATTCGTCGATGGCGCCATGGTCGCTGACGGTCACGCCCTTGAAGCCCCACTCCTTGCGCAGCAGATCGCGCAGCAGCCATTTGTTGGACGTGGCCGGCTGCCCGTTGACCGAGTTCAGCGCGATCATCACGCCGCCCGCGCCTGCGTCGAGGCCGGCACGATACGGCGGCAGATAGTCCTGGTACATGCGCTGCAGGCTCATGTCCACGGTGTTGTAGTCGCGACCGCCTTCCACGGCACCATACAGCGCGAAATGCTTGACGAACGCCATCACGCTGTCGGCATTCGCTGGCGACGAACCCTGGAAACCCTTCACGCTGGCGCGCGCGCATTGCGAGACCAGGAAGGGGTCTTCGCCAAAGCCCTCGGAGGTGCGGCCCCAACGCGGGTCGCGCGAGATATCCACCATCGGGGCGAAGGTCGCGTCCACGCTGTCGGCGGAGGCTTCCACGGCGGAGACACGCGCGGCTTTCTCGACCACGCCCATGTCCCAGCTCGATGCCAGGCCCAGGCTGATCGGGAAGACAGTGCGATGGCCGTGCACCACGTCATAGGCAAAGAACATCGGGATCTTCAGGCGGCTGCGCATGGCAGCTTCCTGCAGCGGACGGTTCTCGGCGCGGTTCACGGAATTGAACGTGCCGCCCACGCGGCCAGCAGCTAGCTCCTGCATCAACTGCTTGGCGGGCATCTCCGGCCCGATGCTGATCAGGCGAAGCTGGCCGATCTTCTCGTCGAGCGTCATGCGTCGCACGAGGTCGTCGACGAACGCCTGCTTGTCGGCCATCGGCGCGCGGACAGCGGCGGGGGTAGCGGCAACGGATGAAGCGGCAGGTGCAGCGCCGGCAAACATGGGCGCGCAGGCAAGGCTGGCGGCCAGCGCCAGCGAGGAAAGCATTCGCATTATTCGTAGTCTCTGATGGGCAGACTGCCGGAGATTGGCCCCGCCATGGTGCAGCAGGTCCGCGCTCGCGGCTGTCGCCGCGCGTCTGACAGGCACGTCGGGCGAAATCGGTTATTTTTCTGAACTGCGCCGCAAGTTTACAGCCTTACAGTGCCTGCACAGTGCTTAGAATGGCTGATTCGTGGCTTTTTGCCGATGTGAACCTGGAGATTGATTGGTGCTATCCGTTTTTGTTGCCCGCCGCGCCGCGTCGTTTCGTAACCGGATGCAAATTGCCTTGTGGGGCATTGCGTTTGCTGGCTGCGTGAGCGCTGCCGCACCCGTCCACGCGTTTTCGCTCGACGATGTCACGGCGCGTGCCAGGAAGCTGGCGGACCAGCCGTACGCTGCTCCTGTGAGCAACCTGCCGCCCGTATTCGCGAAGATGCAGTTTGCTGACTACATCAAGATCCAGCCGAAGATGGATCAGGTGGAGTGGAAGGGCGATGCCACGCCATTCAAGCTTGGCTTCTACCATCAGGGGATGCATTTCAGCACGCCCGTGCGGATCAGCGAAGTGGTGGGCAACCGCGTGCAGGAAATCCGCTACGAGCCGGGCCGCTTCGATTTCGGTGACCTGAAGCTGGACAAGGAAGCCACCAACAAGCTCGGCTATGCAGGCTTCCGCGTGATGTACCCGGTCAATCGGTCCGACAAGCTCGACGAAGTCATGAGCGTGCTGGGTGCGAGCTATTTCCGGGTGATTGGCAAGGGTCAGGTCTACGGCCTGTCGGCGCGCGGGCTGGCGATCAACACCGGACTGTCCGAGCCTGAGGAATTCCCGGCGTTCCGCGAGTTCTGGATCGAACGTCCGAAGCCGCAGGACAAGCAACTCGTTTTCTATGCGCTGCTGGATTCGCCCAGTGCTACCGGCGCCTACCGTTTCGAGTTGAATCCCAACGACAATGCCGTGCTCAAGGTGCAGGCGCGCGTGTTCATGCGCGGTCCCGTGAAGAAGCTGGGTATCGCGCCGCTGACGAGCATGTTCCTGTTCGGCCCCAACCAGATGCGCGACGCCAACAATTTCCGTCCGGCGCTGCACGACTCCAATGGCTTGTCGATCCACACCGGTGACAACGAATGGATCTGGCGTCCGCTGAACAATCCCAAGTACGTGGCGCTGAGCATGTTCCAGGTGAACAACCCGCGCGGATTTGGCCTGATGCAACGTGGCCGCGAGTTCTCTGCGTACGAGGATCTCAAGGACCGCTACGACCTGCGCCCGAGCGCGTGGATCGAGCCGCAGGGCGACTGGGGCCGCGGCAAGGTGGAACTGGTGGAGATTCCCACGCCGGACGAGACCAATGACAACATCGTGTCGTTCTGGACGCCTGACCAGTTGCCGCCCAAGGGCACGCCGATCAAGGCCGACTACACGATCCGCTGGACCATGGACGAGCGCGGCACGGTGACGAAGGACCTCGCATGGGTCAAGCAGACGCTGCGCACCGCCGGTGAAATCACGCAGGCCAACCTGATCCGCCATCTCGACGGCAGCCTCGGCTTCGTGGTGGATTTCGAAGGCGGTGCGCTGCCCAGCCTGCCGCCCAATGCGGTACAGGCATCGTTCAGCGTGGGCGATAACGCCGAGGTCATCGAGAACGTGCTGCAGCCGAATCCGGTGACCAAGGGTTATCGCGTGACGCTGCGCATCAAGGTCAAGGATCCGAACAAGGTGGTGGAATTGCGCGAGGCACTGGTGTCGAACGGCAAGCCGCTCTCGGAGACCTGGAGCTACCAGATCCCGCCCGGCACGGCGCATTCCACGCCGGCGCAGGCGGTCAAGTAGTCAGGTCATCAACCCGGGGCGGAAGCCTCGGGATACAGGCCATGCACGCGGCCGAACAGCCGCGTGAGGCCCATCAGGGCGTCGATGCTCGGGCAGGGCATGCCGAGCGTGCGCCCTATTTCATGCACGGCGCCGACGATGGCGTCGAGTTCGATGGCGCGGCCTGCGTCAACATCCTGCAGCATCGAGGTGCGGAAGGCCCCGATCTTCGCGGTGACCGCGTGGCGATCCTCGGGAGACTGGTCGATGCGGCATCCGATCCGCGCGCCGATGGCTGCAGCCTCTTCCATGGCCGATGTGCAGAAGGCGCGCGTCAGCGGGTCCGCCAGGATCTGATCGACGGTGGCGCCGGTGAAGGCCGAGATCGGGTTCATCGTGAGGTTGCCCCAGAGCTTGAACCAGATGTCCTGGCGCACATTCTCCGAAATCTCCGCGTCGATTCCCGCCTGCGCGAACAGCGCGCCGAGTTGGCGGACACGCGCTGTCGTATCGCTCCCGCCGAACGGTTCGCCGATGATCAGGCGGTTCCCCATCTTGTGATCGACAAGCCCGGGCTCGGGCACCGCGCAGCTCACATGCACCACGCAGCCGATCACCTGTTCGAAGGAGATGGCCGCCGCAATCTGGCCGCCTGGATCGACCGAGGTCAGCGGCCGGCTGCCGAAGCCATCGAGTCCATGGCAAAACCACCACGGCACACCGTTCATCGCGGGCACCACCAGCGTGTGGGGACCGATCAGCGGACGGATCTGCGCAGCCACCTGCTGCAGCGCGGGTCCCTTGACGGCAATGACGACCACGTCATGGACACCGAGGCGTGACGCATCGTCATCGGCATGCACCGGTGCCTGCACCAGCGTGCCGCGTTCGAGCATGCGCCAGCCATGCGTGCGCAGGGCGGTGAGTGTGTCGCGGCGCGCCAGGGCGCTGACCTGCGCGGCGCCGGAGGCGGCGAGTTTCGTGCCGATCCAGCCGCCAATGGCGCCAGCGCCGACAATGCAAACCTTCATCGGGGACTCCTGTTCATGCGGGCCTGTGCGCGCAGCGGCGTGAGCAGGTGCGATAGCCCGTTGTGGTCGAGTTCGTGCATCAAGGCCAGCAGGCGGCCAATCTCGCCGGGCGGAAATCCCTCGCGTGCAAACCAGTTCAGGTAGTTGCCGGGCAGGTCGGCAATCACCGTGCCCTGATGTTTGCCGAATGGCATTTCACGGGTCACAAGCAGGAGCAGGGCGTCGCCGTCGGGCAGCATGGCGGGATTTTCCAAGGCAAGGAGCGGGCATTGTAGCGCCGGCCTGGCCCGCCGTGGCCTAGCCCGCCCATGTGCTGCCGCACGCGACGCAGTCGGTCGGCGCTTCCTAGTTACACGCCGTGCCCGGCACCGGCTTGCCGGAATTGGTGACGCCCTGGCACGCATCGCCCACCACGAGCGGTGCATCGCCCGATTGCGGCGGTGGCAGCTTGAGCCGGCCGGCTACGGTGCAGCAACTGCGCGGCGCGGGCTGCGGCGCAAGATGGCTCGCGGTCGACATCGCAGGTGGCGCCGCTGCCGCGCCGTTTCGAGATGAGGATGCGGACGGTGCGGGTGGGGAAGACGTGGCCGATGAGGTTGACGAGGGCGACGATCGCGATGCCGCGTCGGCGCTGGCCGGGTCGGCATCGGGCGCCATGCACATGCCCATATGGCAGATCCGCTCGCCCTTGCATTGCATGTCGAACTGGCATCCCTGGGCGGATGCGGGCAGCACCCAGGCCATGCCGATGGCTGCTATCAGCACTGCGCTACGCCGAAACATATCGTCTCCCCAATCGTTGTCCGGGCGGCATTCCGGCTCGCCGTCTCTTGTGAAGACGGTGCGGAGACGCCGCATGACTTCAGCATAGGGCGAGGCCCTTTTGCGCGATTTTGGCTCTGTGGTCTTTCCCACATGAGCGCCCGGCAGGGCGCATGGCGCCGTGGATGACGTGAAGGCGACCTCGGCAGGAATCGCGGTTTTGCTTCACAATAGCGCCTTTACGCCGCACCCGAGACACGCTGGAGCCCCCGAGGCCGGACGCAAGATCCGCCCATCAGCGCGCGGCGCAATGCCAAAACCCAAGTCTCGCGCCCCCTTACATGTCAGCTCCCTCCGGAAATTTCGACAATCTCCCCGAACTCGCCTTGTCTCACGCCGACACGCCACGTGACCGCGCCGCGGACCGCCGCGCATTGCTGGCGCTTGGCGTAGGCAGCTTCGCCATCGGCACCGGTGAATTCGTCATCATGGGCCTGCTGCCCGATGCGGCGAAAGACCTGGCGATCACCATCCCCGAAGCCGGCCACCTGATCAGTGCCTATGCGCTGGGCGTGGTCATCGGCGCGCCGCTGCTGGCGGTGCTTGGCGCACGCTGGCCGCGCCGCAATCTGCTGATCGCATTGATGGCGTTCTTCGCCATCGGCAACTTTGCCAGTGCCATGGCGCCGGATTATGTCTCGATGGCTGCCGTGCGCCTGCTGACCGGCTTTCCGCACGGCACCTATTTCGGCGTGGCCGCACTGGTGGCGGCCAGCCTGGTGGCGCGCGAGCGTCGCGCACAGGCGGTGGGCCTCGTCATGCTCGGCTTGACCACGGCCACGCTGGTGGGCGTGCCCATCGCGGCGGGCATCGGCACATGGCTGGGCTGGCGTGCTGCGTTCGTGATTGTCGGCGCCATCGGCGCGTTGACCGTGCTGCTGGTGTGGCGCTGGGTGCCGTTCGTCCCGGCGGACCGGAATGCCAGCCCGCTGCGCGAACTCTCCGCGCTGGCGCGCAAGCAGGTGTGGCTCACGCTCGGTATTGGTGCGATTGGATTTGGCGGCATGTTTGCCGTGTTCAGCTACGTCAAGCCGACGATGCTGGAAGTGGCGCATATGCCCGCCAGCGGCATCCCCATCGTGCTGGCGCTGTTCGGTGTCGGCATGGTGGCGGGCAATCTCGTCGGCGCCAAGCTGGCGGACCGTGCGCTGATGCCCACGGTAGGCGGCGTGCTGGTGTGGTCTGCGCTGGTACTGGGCGCGTTCGTGTTCACGGCGCCGTATCCGTGGCTGGCGTCGCTCAATGTGATGCTGGTGGGCACGGCCGTTGCGCTCGGCCCGCCGCTGCAGATCCGCCTGATGGATGTGGCGGGCGATGCGCAGACGCTGGCGGCAGCGCTGAACCATTCGGCCTTCAACCTGGCCAATGCCCTCGGCGCGTGGCTCGGCGGCATTACCATCGCGGCCGGCATGGGCTATACGTCCACGGGCTGGGTGGGTGTGTTGCTGGCGCTGGGTGGTCTGGCCGTTTTCGCGTGGTCGCTGATGAGCACGCGCCGCTGCGATCTTACAGTGCCGGCTTGATCGCCTTCTCTTCTGCATGTGTCGCCACCGCATCGGGAGCGCCATGCTCCCGCGCGGCGGCATCGATCACACGATGCACGAATTCGAGCTTGGCCACCAC
This sequence comes from Cupriavidus sp. SW-Y-13, assembly GCF_009793345.1. NCBI lineage: Bacteria > Pseudomonadati > Pseudomonadota > Betaproteobacteria > Burkholderiales > Burkholderiaceae > Cupriavidus > Cupriavidus sp. SW-Y-13. Next base: position 1,592,386 of record NZ_WHLX01000002.1, on the reverse strand, counting down.
GGCTGGCGAGAGCGTGAACGGATAGCTGTCCGGCGCCCCCAGGCTCCGGTTCAGGCTGTTCAGCACATAGGTCAGCGGAAACCACCGATTCATCAGGCTGCGGAAGCTGGCATCCTCCACCGGTGTCTGGTCGGTCAGCGTGGGTTCCTGCGGACTGTCGGGCTGCAGTACCAGCCCGCATGACACGGCTGTGTCGAGCGTATCCACCATATGGAGGTAGTGCGCCCAGGTCTCGGCCCAGTCCTCCCATGGATGCATCGTGGCGTAGGCGCTGATATATGACGCCTGCCAGTCGGCAGGCGGTCCTTCCTCGTAATGCCGTTTCAAGGCCGCCGAGTAATCGGCCTGTTCGTCGCCGAACAGCTTGCGGAACGGTTCTAGCCGCCGCGTGCCGGCAATCAATCGATTGAAATAGAAATGGCCGACCTCGTGCCGGAAGTGGCCGAGCAGGGTGCGATAGGCTTCGCCCATCTGGTTGCGCGTCTGCTCGCGATGCGCGTCATCGGCCTCGGCAATGTTGATCGTGATGCGGCCGTTGTCGTGGCCGGTCAGGACGGCCTCGTGCGGTTCGGTAGCGGCCAGGAAATCGAACTGCAGGCCGGACGTGGGATCGTCGTCGCGCGACACCACGGGTAATTGCAGCGACAGCAGCGTATAGAGCAGCCGCCGCTTCGCGGTTTCCAGCCGATACCAGAACAGGCGGTTGTCCGGAACGTCGAGGTTGGGAATGGTATGCGTGAGCTGGCAGGCTTCGCACAGCGGACTTTCGTCCTCGGCGGGCACCATCCAGTTGCAGACCGCTTCCACCTGATAGTTGTGGCAACGGCGGAAGCGGGCCCCCTTGGCGTCGGGATGAAGGCTGATCCATCCGGTCTCGTCACTGCCTTCGAACGCCGCGATCTGCGACAGCGCCGGAATGAAACCCAGCATGGCCTGGCAGCGTTCGCAGACCACATTCTCGAAGAACACCAGGTTGCCGCAGCGATTGCAGTGGAAGGTCTTCATGGCACCGGCTCCGACGGGGGTTCCCGAATGCGGAGATGGTGCCTGCTTTGGCCAGAGGTATGCAACCGGGCGCCGTCCTACACGGCGCCCGTTACCGCCTTGTCAGAAGAAAGAATCGTCGGACTGGCTGTTGTCGTCGACATAGTCGTCGAGTCCGTTGTCCAGGTTGCCGTTATCGGCCAGCAGGTCGTTGTTCCCGTTGCTGCCGTTGTTCCCCGTGCCATCGTCCCCATAGAAGTTGTTGACGACGGTTTCGTTTGGCGAGGATTGGCCGCCGCCCAGGAAGCCGCCACCGCCACTGCCATGGTGGAAGAGGTTCTCGATGCCCTGGAACAACATCGCGCCACCGGCCACGCCCGCCGCCGTGGTGGCGATGGAACCCAGCGTGCCACCCATCCCGCCACTCAGGAAGCCGCCACGCGCGGGTGCGGCGGCCGGGGCGGGCTGCGCCTGGTATTGCGGCGGTTGTTGCTGATACTGCGGTTGCTGCTGATACTGCGGCGATTGCTGATATTGCGGTGCGCCTTGCTGCGGATATCCGGTGGATGCGCGGCCTGCGCTGGCGCCCCATGCCGAGTCGTTATCGACAAAGCCTCGCGAAGTCCCTGCCTGGGCCGCCTGAAGCTGGCCCTGCAGCGTCTGGATCTGCGCCTGCGCATTCTGCAGCGCGCGGTCCAGCAGCATGGCACGCTGCACCAGCAGGTAGGCGGTGTCGGGCTGGCGCGCGGCGGCGTCGGCAATCAGCGCGGCGGCCTGCGGGTCCTTGGCTTCGGCACGCGCTTGGGTCAGTTGGCTCAGGAAGGATTCCAGTGCTTGCGCGTCTTGGGGGGTCATGGCGTCACCTTTTCGGTTCGGTTGCGGTACGGCTTCAATCTAGGGCCGGAAACTTAAACGAAGCTTAAGACGCCGCGCAAGTCTGCAGTTCATCGCGCTACACTTTGTTTTTCCGATTCGCCTACCCATCTGCCGCCATGACCGGACTGCGCTCGCTCTATCCTGCCATCGAACCTTACGAGACCGGCACGCTCGACGTGGGCGACGGCCATGTCCTGCATTACGAACGCGTAGGCACGCGCGGCGCCAAGCCGGCCGTGTTCCTGCATGGCGGGCCGGGCGGCGGCATTTCGCCCGATCATCGGCGCCTGTTCGATCCGGCGCGCTACGACGTGCTGCTGTTCGACCAGCGCGGCTGCGGGCAATCCACGCCGCATGCGTCGCTGGAGGTCAATACCACGTGGCATCTGGTGGCCGATATCGAGAAGCTCCGCGAGACAATCGGCGTGGAAAGCTGGCTGGTGTTCGGCGGCTCGTGGGGTTCCACGCTGGCGCTGGCCTATGCGCAAACGCATCCGCAGCGCGTGAGCGAACTGGTGCTGCGCGGCGTCTACACGGTGTCGCAGGCGGAACTGGATTGGTATTACCAGTTCGGCGTGTCGGAGATGTTTCCGGAGAAGTGGGCGCGCTTCCAGGCGCCCGTACCCGAGGCCGAGCGCGGCAACATGATGGCGGCCTATCGCAAACTGCTGACCGGCGACGATATCGACAAGCAGGTGGAGGCCGCCCGCGCCTGGAGTGTGTGGGAAGGGGAGACCATCACGCTGCTGCCGAATCCCGACAACAGCGCCAAACACGACGAGGGTCATTTTGCGCTGGCCTTTGCGCGCATCGAGAACCACTATTTCACGCATCGTGGCTGGCTGGAGGACGGACAACTGCTGCGCGATGCGCACAAGCTGGCGGGCATCCCCGGCGTGATCGTGCATGGCCGCTATGACATGCCATGTCCGGTGCGCTACGCCTACGCGCTGCACAAGGCGTGGCCCGATGCCGATTTCCACCTGATCGAGGGTGCGGGCCATGCGTGGACCGAGCCCGGCATCATGGATCAATTGCTTGCTGCCACCGACCGTTTCGCCAGGCAGGCGAAGGATTAGTCTATTGGCCGTTTGCGCCGTGGCAACCGAACGATCGTGCGCCTATACTGAATTTTTGCTGCGCTGCACCAATGTCTGCATTGTTCGAGACCTTGTTGTTGCGCCGACCGAATGCAGTATTTGGAGAGCACCATGGTTCCTTGCGAACTTTGCAAGAGCCTGCTGGGCCGTCCGGGTTATGTTCCGCCACACCCAAGACTGTTACGAACGGATGACGGCTTGCCGCATGGGCGGCACGCCGGGAAGCAGGTTTTTGTCTACAGATGCCAGCACTGCCAGCAAATGATCGCGCTATCCACGCGCGATGACGGTTCCGATATTTGGACGGGGCACGATGGCCCCGGCCGGTAGCGGTATTGGCGCCTTCCGCGGCACTACATGCCAAGCGCCGCCATGTTTTCCACGCGCAGGGTTTGCGGCTCCGAGAGCGAGATGTTCGCGGCGCGCAGCCGCTTGAGGATTTCGAACAGCAGGTCGCTCTTGATGCCCGCCGCAATGCGTGGGCTGCTCACGTAGCCCGTCACGCTCAACGTAATGCCGTTCGGCGCCAACTGGCTGAACGTGACCGATGGCGCGGGGATGTCGAGGATCGTCTCGTGCTGATGATAGACATCGAGCAACAGGTCGCGCACGGCCTCGGGGTCGGTGTTGAGCGGGAAGGTGAGTTGCAGCGTGGCCACGCCCTGCGTGCTGTTGCTCATCGTGACGTTGCGCACGTTCTGCGAAATCAGTTGCGAGTTCGGCACGATGACCGTGGAGCGATCGCCAAGCTGAATCTCCGTGGCGCGCACGTTGATGCGGCGGATATCGCCTTCCACGCCGGCCAGGCTCACCATGTCGCCCACCTTCACCGGGCGCTCGGTCAACAGGATCAGCCCCGACACGAAGTTCTTCACGATCTCCTGCAGGCCGAAGCCGATACCCACGGACAGCGCACTGACGATCCACGCCAGGTTTTCCCATTTCACGCCCAGCAGCGACAGCGTCAGCAGCACCAGCAGCACATAGCCCACGTTGCTGAACAGCGTGATCAGCGAAGCGCGTAACCCTGGCTCCTTGCAGAGCTTGGGCAGCATCTCGGCGTCGAGCCAGCGCCGCACCGAACGCAGCAACCAGACGCCGACGATCAGCGCGATGACCGCGTTGAGGATGCGGTCCGGCATGATGTTCATGCTGCGCAGCTTCTCGCCGCCGAGCACGGTCAGCAATGTGTTGAGCAGGTCAGCGGGCGTGGTGCCGAACCCACCGGTCAGCAGCGCCAGCACCGCCACCAGCAGCAACGCGCTGGCGCCGATACCGGACAGCACCGTCGAGACCTGCTCCAGGTGCGAATCGTCCACGCCGAACAACTGCTTGATCACGCGGCCACTGCGGTGATTCGCCGAGAACAGCGCCTCGCACGTATCGCGCGTCAGTTGTGTGAGCAGGTACAGGCTGCACAGCACGATATCGAACCAGACCAGTTCATAGGTCAGGAAGCGCGCAAAGCTGATATAGCCGATCAACAGCGCACCGAACCCCACGATCACGATCAGTGTGACTGCCGCGTGGATCAGCCCGGCCAGCGTGGCACGTTCCTCGGGACGCTCGCCCGCTGCCACCAGTTCGCTGCGCACGCGATTGGCGCGCAGCAACGCCGCACCAATCGTCAGCACCACCACCAGCGACACCAGTCCACGACCGAGCAGCGTCACCTGCACGCTGGTATCGGCCATGCGATTGAACTGTTCGAGCGTGCCCGCGAGCAGCAGCAGACCAGCCAGTACGGTGGGGAAGGGCTTCATCGCCAGCGCCACGGGGTCGGCCAGCGCAGGCAATCGCCATGACGGATGCTGCGTGCACAGCAATGCACGGCCCAGTCCGGCGATCAGCGCGGAAGTCATCGTCAGCTTGGCGATCTCGGCCATCAGGTCCTGCAGGCCAGCCGGTAATTCTTCACCGCCCGTGAACGCCGCATAGACGATGCGCACGGCGACGGCCGTGGTGACGACAGTGGTCAAGGCGGTCGCGAGCGCCAGTGCGCTGCGCCGCAAGCGTGTTTCGGGCAACTGGTGCAGGCAGAACCACGCCAGGCCGCGCTCCAGCAATCGCCGCCCAAGCGACCATACGGCCAGCGCCACGGCCAGCAGGAGGATGGTCTTGCCACGCTGCCCGGGTTCCCAGGCTTCGCGCAGCATCGGCTTGATTTCATCGGTGAAGTTGCCGAGCCGCATGCGGTCTTCTTCGCCCAGCTTGAACAGCGGCGTCCAGAACGCGGGATTCAGGATGCTGTCCGAACGCAGCGCGAGCTGATCCTTGAGCCGGCTGCGCTGCAGCTTGGCCAACTGGTCGCGCAGATGGGCGATGTTGTCCTTGCTGTCGGCGGCCTGCTTCAGTTCATCGTCGAGTTGTGCCTTGCGCGCATTGAGTTCGGCGCGCTGGCGCACCACGGCGGGCGCTTCGCGTGCCGTGGCAGCATCGGGTGGCGGGCCGAGCAGGTCCACTTGCGCCTGTATCTGGGCGCGCTGTGGTGTGAGCGAGGCGTTGAGCTTGTCGACATCGTCGTCGAGTTGCCGCAGCGTTTCGTTGAGATCGCCAAGGCGCAGGTCGCCCGACGTGCCGGAGGCCAGCTGCTTGATGCGATCCTGCTCGGATTGCAGGCGCTTGAGTTCGGCGACGGCTTCGGCGTGCGTGAGAACGGGAATCTGCTGCGCTTCGGCCTCGGACGCGGATCGGGCTGCCGACTCGGCAGAGAACGCGACGGGCACTTGCATCAGCGCAGCGATGACGAGGCTCATGACGAGCCAGGAGATACGACGCATGAGGGGGGCGCGGTGGTTGACCGGCCGGGCATTATAAGCAGCGGGGTGAGGTGGTTTCGGCCTCAGGCTGCACAGGCTCACATGCTGTTACATAATCGGCGTCTTTCCCTGTCCCCTTGTTTTCTCCCCTCTCCCGCAAGGCGGAAGAGGGGCCGGGGGAGAGGGCAGGCGCATCAAATATCCAAAACAATCGTTTCATGAAGCAAGCCCCAACACGTTCGATGATTAACCGCCAGCCCTCTCCCCCAACCCCTCTCCCGCAAGCGGGAGAGGGGAGTCGGTTTGCGGTCATGGTGATGCTTATCGCGCTCGCTCAAACATCCCAAGCCGCCGATCTCACCGCCGGCCGTGACATCTTCACCACCCGCTGCGCCTCATGCCACCAGGTCGGTCCTTCCGCACGCGGTGCGTTTGGCCCGCAACTCAACGCGATCATCGGAAGAAAGGCGGGCGGCACCGATGACTACCGCTACTCCGATGCCATGAAGACATCGACAGTCGTCTGGACCGATGACACCCTGCGCGCTTTCCTGCAATCTCCCGCCAAGGTCGTGCCCGGCACCAAGATGCGTTTCTGGGGCATGAGCAATGCGCGGCAGTTGGACGACCTGCTGGCCTACCTCCGCACACTGCAATAACTACGCGATGTGCGATTCGAGGATGTCGATCATGCGCTGCGCCAGCGGCGACAGGTAGGCGCCTGCGCGTGACATCACGCCGACGCGGCGGCCGAGGTCCAGCGCATCGGCGCGCAGGGCAATCGGCCGCAGGCTTGCCCGTGTGCTGTTGCCCGTTGCCCCCGCGATGCACAGCATCTCGGTGCCGCGTACGAGGTCGAACAACGTCGTGCTGCCGAAATCGGTCTCCACGCGCAGGATGGGCGCGGGCAAGCCCAGTTCCGCAAACGCCGCTTCGAGTTGTTGCCGCACCAGCACATGCGCACTGGGCAGCAGCCAGTGCTGACCCACGAGATCGGCCAGTCCCAGGTTCTGCCGTCGGTGCAGCGGATGGTCTTCATCGGCCACCACGGCCAGCCGGTCCGTGAACAGTTCCTTCGAAGCCAGCGCGGGATTGGGCTGGCGCGGCAGCGGCGCCACGGCCAGGTCCACTTCACCGGCCTGCACCAGATCCATCAGTTCGCGTGCCACGCGCATGGTCAGCCGCAGGCGCGCCACGGGCCGCTCGCGAATCAGTTGCTGGCAGGCGCCCAGCACCAACCCGGTGGGCATCGATGGCGAGTAACCGAGCCGCAGCAGGCCCTGTTCGCCGGTCTGGATGCCGCGCATCTCCTTGAGCGCGTCCTCGTATTCGAGCCGGATGCGACGCGCCCGCTCCAGAAACACCGTACCGGCTTGCGTCACGCGCATGCCGAGCGTGGTGCGTTCGAATAGCGGCACGCCCAATTGCGCTTCCACACGCTGGATTGCCTTGGTCAGTGCCGGTTGCGTCATACCCAGCGCCTCCGCCGCCCGCCCAATGCCGCCGTGAGTGCTCACCGCGAGCACATATTCCAGATCCCGAGTCTCCATCACATTCCTGTTGGTTATGCCTTCATTCCCGATGCGGCATTGTAGTGATGGCTGCCATCTTACAGACTTGGCGCACACGACAAAAAACCAAAGGCAAGGAGACTTCCGATGACATTCGCCTATTTCCTGCGGCGCGCGGCGCGTTATTGGGGCGACAACCCCGCCGTGCTGTACCGCGACCGCGTATTGACCTTCCGCCAGTTGGACGAGCGATCCACGCGCCTTGCCAACGCGCTGCTCGCGCTGGGTTTGCGGAAAGGCGACCGCGTGGCGATCCAGTCGCGCAATTGCCCCGAGGTGGTGGAGATCGAATGCGCGCTGTACAAGGCCGGGCTGGTCAAGGCGGCACTGAATCCGCGCTTCACGGCCAGCGAGGCCTCGGACGTGGTCGAGAACTGCGCGCCGCGCGTGCTGATCGCCGGACTGGGCTACACGGGGTACTCGGGTGCAACGCCGGGCTTCGGCAGCATCGAACACTATTTCGCGATTGCGGGAAGCACCGCCGGCTACGGCGCCTATGAAAGCCTGATCGAGCAGGGCGCCGACACACCCATCGACTACGAACCGCAACCCGATGACCTCGCCGTGTTGCATTTCTCGTCGGGTTCCACGGGCAAGATCAAGGCCGCGATGCAGACCTATGGCAATCGCCTGGCGTCGCTGCGCAAGCTGATCCTGACGATGGATCGTCCCGCGCGCCCCGGTGATCGCCTCGCGCTGATCGGTCCCATCACGCATGCGTCGGGCATGCTGATGCAGCCCTATCTTTTCCTCGGTGCCACGCTGGTGCTGTTCGAGAAATTCGATCCCGCGCAATTCCTGGCCGATGTGGCGCGGCTCAAGCTCACGCACGTCTTCATGGTGCCGGCGATGATCAACATGCTGCTGGCCGAGCCCACGCTGGCCACGGCGGACCTGAGCAGCCTGCGCACGCTGGCCTACGGCGCCGCACCGATGGCGCCGGCGCGCATCCGCGAAGCCTGGACGCGTATCGGCCCGATCCTGTCGCAGGGCTATGGCACGAGCGAATCCACATCGGGCGTGATGCGGCTTTCCACGAACGACCACGCCATGGCCCTCGAACGGCATCCGGAGCGGCTGGCCTCGTGCGGCCGTGCGCTGGGCGAGACCGAAGTGCGCGTGGTCAACGAGCACGGCGAGGAAGTCAGCGGCGACGAGATCGGCGAACTGGTGATCCGCGGTGCCGACGTGTTCCAGGGCTACTGGGGCGCGCCGGAACTGACGCGCGAAGTGTTGATCGATGGCTGGCTGCACACGGGGGATCTGGCGCGCGTGGATGCGGAAGGTTACGTGTACCTGGTTGATCGCAAGAAGGACATGATCATCTCGGGCGGCTTCAACGTCTATCCGAACGAAGTGGAGGCCACGCTGTACCAGCATCCCGATGTGATGGAAGCATGCGTGATCAGCGTGCCAGATGAAACATGGGGCGAGAGCGTAAAGGCCGTGGTGGCGCTGTGGCCGGGCCGGCAGGCGAGTGCTGCGGACCTGATCGGCCATTGCCGCGCGCGCATTGCCGATTACAAGTCGCCGCGCAGTGTGGATTTTGTGGCCGAGTTGCCGAAGAACGCCAGCGGCAAGCTGGCGCGCAAGCTCGTGCGCGAGCAGTACTGGGCCGGTGAAAGCCGCCGTGTGAACTAAGGAGGCGCCACCATGTTCGACCATCTGAACAATCCGGTACTGATCGAAACCCGCGCCGCCGTGCAGCGCTACATCGACGAGGAACTGCGTCCGCTGGAACGCGAACTCGGCCTCGGCAGCGAAGATGCATGGCCGCGCGACGTGCTGCGCGGTGTGTGGCGTCGCTCCAGCGAACTGGGGCTGTATGCATCGTGCCTGCCCGTGGAACTGGGCGGGCGCGGCCTCAATATTGCGGAGCAGTGCGCGCTCAAAGCCGATCTCGCTGCAAGCGGTGCCGCGCTGGCGCCACATGTGCTCGGCGATCTCGGCGGCCCGCCTCGCGTGGGCAATATGCTGAAGTACGCCACGGCCGATCAGGTGGCGCGTTACTTCGAACCCGTGATTCGCGGCCAGAAATCCACGTGCTTCGCGCTGACCGAGCCGCACTCGGGCTCCGACGCGCAAAGCATCCGCACGAGCGCCGTGGTGGATGGCGACGAACTCGTCATCAACGGCACGAAGCACTACATCAGCGGCGCACCGTTTGCAGACTTCGCCATCGTGATGTGCGTGACGGATGCCTCGACCACGCCGCCATCGATCACGGCGGTGCTGGTGGACCTCGACTTGCCCGGCGTGACGGTGAGCACCGAGTATGTGCCGATGTCGGGCCAGCATATCGACGCGGACATCCATTTCGAGAACGTGCGCGTGCCGCGCGCCAACATCTTCGGCGGCGAGGGCAGGGGGTTCAAGCTGGGCATGTCGCGCATCAATGTGAACCGGCTGCTGCATTGCCCGTCGATGCTGGGGCTGGCGATGCGTGCGTACGAGGCATCGGTGGAATATGCGGGGCAGCGTCGCCAGTTCGGTGGACCTATTGCGCGCTTTCAGGCCATCCAGCATATGCTGGCCGATATGGCGGCGGCGTTGTGGGCGTGCGAAAGCATGATCGCCCAGACCGCGCTGCTGGCCGATGCCGGCGCGGACCTGCGCATGAAGGCGGCGGCGTGCAAGCTGTTCGTCTCCGAGCGCTGCTTCGAAGTGGCCGACAAGGCGGTGCAGATTCACGGCAACCTCGGCGTGACGCGCGGCCATCCCGTGGAGCAGACCTGGCGCAAGCTGCGGATGTTCCGCATCTTCACGGGTACCAGCGAGATCCAGCGCAACACCATCGCCAAGGCCATCCTCGACCCCGCTTCGGCCTGACCAAGACCCACGACGACGCGGCATCAGACCGCGCGCCGGCCATAACAGGAGACCAGACATGAACCGACGTCAGTGGCTTGCCACGACGGGCGCTGCCGCACTGGGCGGCATCGTATCCCGCACCGGCTTTGCAGCCGCCCCCTCCGCCAACTATCCCTCGCGCCCGATCCGCGTGATCGTGCCGTTCATCGCCGGCACCGCGCCGGATTCGATGGCCCGCAGCCTGACCGCCGAACTCGGCCCGATGCTCGGCCAGCCGATGGTGGTCGAGAACATCGGCGGCGCAGGCGGCATCATCGGCGCCCGCGCATTGAAGCGTGCCGAGCCCGATGGCTACACGCTCGGCGTGCTGGCCAACCAGCACGTGATCAACGTCCACCTGTACCGCGATCCGCCGTACGACGCGGCCAAGGATTTCACGGCCATCTCGTCGGTGTCGGGCGGCCCCGTGGTGCTGGCCGTACCGGCCTCGTCGCCTTACAAGACGGCCCGTGAACTGATCGATGCGATGAAGCAGAAGCCCGGCGCGCTGAACTACGGCTCGGGCGGCAAGGGTGCGGTCTCGCACCTCGCCGTGGAAAGCCTGCTGCACCAGACGCACACCAACGCCGTGCACATCCCCTACAAGGGCGCCAGCGAAATCCTGACCGCGATGATCAGCGGCCAGACCCAGTTCGGCATGCCCGTGCTGGCGACGGCGGCGCCGTTCCTGCGCAACGGACAGATCCGCGCACTGGCGGTGTCATCGGCGGCTCGCTCGGTCTACTTTCCGGATGTGCCGACGCTGGGCGAAACGATCCCGCCTGGGTTTGTGCTCGATAACTGGAGTGGGTTGTTTGCACCGGCTGGATTGCCTGCGGCGCTGACGAAGCGGCTGTTCGATGCGGTATCGACGCTGCAGACGAGCGGCAAGCTCGATGCGACGACGAAGGCGAATGCGGGGGAACTTAGGAGGAGTGAATCGCCGGCGCAGTTTGCTCAGATGGTGGCGGCTGAGAATGCGCGGTATGGGAAGTTGATTGAGGGGATTGGGATGCGGGGGGAGGTGGGGTGAGGGTGGTGGGCTAAAAAGAAAAAACCCCGGGGAAAGGCCGGGGTTCTCTCTATTCTCAAAATTTGCTTAGGTGCAGCCTGCCGGAATCCAAGCCGGCTTGAACGACCCCGGCTTGCTGCCCAAGACACACGTCCAAGCTCCGGCACCCGTGCGGTCCAGAGTGATGGTCGTACCCTTAATGGCGGAATTGGCGGCGCCATCCAAGGTAGCCGTGACCTTAACGGAATTCGTTGCGGCGGTGTAGACGAAAGTCGTCGCAGTCGTCGACAAGGAGGATTGAACATAGCCAATGTCGGCCGCAACGAAGCCCGTGTTGCCTTGGTTCAATTGGTCCTCGATTGCCGTCTTGTAGGCGGTCGTTTCGCCGAAGGCGCGGTTGAGCTGCGACTTAGCCACGTAATCCTGATATTGCGGAATCGCAATAGCAGCCAGGATACCGATGATCGCGACCACGATCATCAGTTCGATCAGCGTGAAACCCTTCTGGACCCGTTGGTGGATTCCCATCCGTGCTTTTTTCATGGAATTGACCCCTGTAATTTGTAGAGAACAGCGTGTTGCTGTCGGGGATCTATAGAGCAACAGGTGTGCCAGGGTCAAAAACCGCCTGAATCGACGCTCAAGCCGCGTTCAAGGACAGAAATGTGAGATTTCTTGTCATGTGTAAGCGAATGTATCTGCCGGAATTTGTCACCCCACGACCGAGGGGTGAGGCGGATGATGCATAAATTGACGGTTTTTGTCAGCGGGAAGTGATCGGTAAATCGCCTTTATATCTGATATTACCGAGGCTGAAAGACGATCACGGCCATGCCGGCGACGGCGATTGTGACACCTGTCACATCCCACACCGAAGGCCGCACACCGTCCACGAGCCAGAGCCACGCGATGGCGACCGCTATATAGATACCGCCGTAAGCGGCATAGACGCGGCCCGAGGCGTCGGGATGCAGCGTGAGCAGCCAGGCAAAGACGGCGAGCGAGACGGCGCCGGGAAGCAAGAGCCATGGGCTGCCGTTCTGGCGCAGCCAGAGGTAGGGCAGGTAACAGCCGAGGATTTCGGCGAGGGCGGTGAGGAAGTAGAGGGATACGGTTTTCATGCGTGTTGATGTTTGATGCGTTTTGCGATTCCAGATTCGACCACTGGTTTTCTCCCCTCTCCCGCATCCCTTGGTTTTCTCCCCTCTCCCGCGAGCGGGAGAGGGGCGGGGGAGAGGGCCAGCGGTGCAAATTTCGGTGTGGTTGGCAAGCAGAACCTCCAGCCCTCTCCCCCAACCCCTCTCCCGCCCTGCGGGAGAGGGGAGCTAAGACGAAGAGGGGAGCGAAACTCCCCGCAACGCCGCCACCATCCCCGCCACCATTTCATTCACCTCCGCTTCTCTTCGCCACATCACCCCCACCGAAGGCAAATCCCAGCTCAGCGAAAACGGCAGCGTTGCCGCATCGCCCAACTCAGCCAGTTCCGCCGCCACGGCACGCGGCACTATGGTGATGGTGTCGGGCTGGCTACGCAACAGCGTAGCCATCGGCTTGATCGAGTAGGTTTCGACGATGGGCAGCGGCGGTGCCACGCCGGCAACAGCGAACATCGTATTGATGGTGCGGCGAACCGGCGTGTGCGGGGGCGGCAAAATCCAGTCGAGTTCGGCCAGCCGTTTCCAGTCGAGTCCAGCGCGCGTCAGCCGCGCTTGCGCCTGCGACGGTACCACGAGCACGGGTTCTTCCCGATACAGCGGCTGCTGCATGATGTCCTCGCCAGTCACGTAGAACGAGCGCGCGATCACGCAATCGAGTTCGTGTCCGCGCAGCGCGTTGACGAGTTCGTCGGTGGTGCCTTCGCGCACCAGCACCGAGATACGCGGCGACTGTCCCAGCCCATAGGCCAGCGCGGCATCGAGTACCGCGCGGGCCGTGTAGGGAATCACGCCGAGCCGCAGTCGTCCGCGCCCGCCCGCCTCGATCACGGCCAGTTGGCGGCCCAATGCATCGGCATCGGCCAATGTCGTGCGCGCATGGGCGAGAACCGCGTCGCCCGTGGCGGTCGGCTCCAGTCCGTTGCGCGTGCGCGCGAACAGCGGCGTCATGAAGATGTCTTCGATCTCGCGCAACGCCTTGGTCACGGCGGGCTGCGACAGGTTCAGCTCGGCGGCGACACGCGAGATCGAACGTTGACGCTCCAGCGCCAGCAGCAACGGCAAATGCCGCAGGCGCAGGCGCGACACGATCTGGTGCAGCAGCTTGTCAGTAGCGATGGGCATGGGGGCGCGAATCAGCAAAGTCGTATAACCGCATGGTAATGCAACGATAAGTTATTCGATCTTGGCAGTTATTTTCCCTGCCTATACTCGAATCACAAGTCAATTGCCTGCAACAGGAGTCATTCACCCATGTTCACGACACGCCCCGAGATCGTCGGCACGTTCGGCGTTGCTGCCTCCACGCACTGGTTGGCCACGCAAACCGCGATGGGTGTGCTGGAGAAGGGCGGCAATGCCTTCGACGCCGCCGTGGCGGCTGGTTTCGTGCTGCAAGTGGTGGAGCCGCACCTGAACGGTCCGGGCGGCGAAGTGCCGATTCTGTTCTGGAACGAGCGCGAGCGCGCGATGCGCTCGGTCTGCGGGCAGGGTCCGGCGCCGGCGCTGGCTGATCCGGAAGCACTGCGCGCGCAGGGCATGGAGATGATGCCCGGCATCGGCCTGATGCCCGCCACGGTGCCTGGCGCGTTTGGCGCATGGATGACGATGTTGCGCGATCACGGCACGTGGTCCGTGGCCGATGTGCTGGCACCGGCCATCGGCTATGCGCGAGACGGCTTTCCACTGGTGCCGCGCATCTCGCAAGCCATCCTCGCCGTGCAGTCGCTGTTCCGTGACGAGTGGCACAGTTCCGCGCAAACCTGGTTGCCCGATGGCAAGGTGCCGCGCCCCGGTGCGTTGCACACGCTGCCGGTGCTGGCCGATACCTACACGCGCATCGTCGAGACCGCGCAGTCCAAGAGCGATACCCGTACCGGCCAGATCGATGCCGCGATGGATGGCTGGTATCGCGGCTTCGTGGCCGAAGCCATCGACGCCTATTGCAAGGACACGCCCGTGCGCGACACCACGGGCGAGAAGCACACCGGCCTGCTGCGCTATGACGACATGGCGAACTGGCGGCCCGTGGTGGAAACGCCGCCCACGCTCGACTTCGGCCGCTACGCCGTGGCCAAGTGCGATATCTGGAGCCAGGGCCCGGTCTTCCTGCAGCAACTCGGCATGCTGCGCCATGCAGGTCTTGAAGCCCACGCACCCACTTCGCCCGAGTTCGTGCACAAGATCGCCGAGGCCGCCAAGCTGGCCATGGCCGATCGCGCCGCGTGGTATGGCGATCCGCTGTTCGAAGACAGTCACCTTGGCGCACTGCTGAATCCGCACTATCTGGCGTCGCGCGCCGCGTTGATCGGTGACCGCGCCATGCCGACGATGCTGCCCGGCACGCTGGGTGGCAAAGCACCGCGCATGCCGGATCTTGCCGTGGCCGAGCGCACGCTGGCGGCTGCCGATACGCGCTTCGGCATTGGAGAGCCCACCTTCGCCGCGCTGCCACCGGTGGCGGAATGGGCGGAGCGTGAAGTCTTTGTCGGCGATACCTGCCATATCGACGTGATCGACCGACACGGCAACATGGTGGCGGCCACGCCGTCAGGCGGCTGGCTGTCGTCGAGCCCGACGATTCCGTCGCTCGGCTTCGCGCTGAATACGCGCTTGCAGATGACGTGGCTCGAACCGGGTCTGCCCAATACGCTGGCACCGGGCAAACGTCCGTGCACCACGTTGTCGCCATCGATGTGCCTGCGCGATGGCGAACCGTACATGGTGTTCGGCACGCCCGGCGGCGACCAGCAGGACCAATGGTCGCTGGCTTTCTTCATGCGCCACGCCGTACACGGCATGAACCTGCAGGAAGCCATCGACGCACCGGCCTGGCACGTGGACCACTTCCCGCAATCGTTCTGGCCGCGCCAGACCACGCTGAACCGCATCACCGTCGAAGGCCGCATGCCCGCGCAGACCATCGATGCGCTGCGCGCACGCGGGCACGAAGTTCGCGTAGGAGAAGACTGGTCCGAAGGCCGCATGTCTGCGTGCACGCGCGAGCGCGATGCAAAGGGCCGGCTGGTGCTGCGCGCCGGTGCCAATGCGCGCGGCATGCAGGGCTATGCCGTGGGCCGCTGAAGGATTACTACAACGCTGAAGACAGAAGGGGAGTTGCATCATGAAGTCCGTATTCAAGGCGCTGCTGTGCGGCGTGACTGCTTTGTCCGCATCGTTCGCCGGCCTCGCCGGCGCGGCCGATGCGTATCCAACCAAGCCCATCACGCTGATCGTGCCCTGGGCGGCTGGCGGCTCCACCGATATCCTCGCGCGCGTGCTGTCCGAGCACCTGACCAAATCGCTGGGCCAGCCGGTGATCGTCGACAACAAGCCTGGTGCCTCGGGCAACATCGGTTCGGCCATGGTCGCGCGTGCGCAGCCCGATGGCTACACGCTGCTCGTCGGTTCGATGAGCACGCACGCAATGAACCCGGCGCTGATGGCCAACATGCCGTTCAAGGGCGTGGACGATTTCACGCCGCTGGGTCTGCTGGCCTACGTGACCAACACGATGGTCGTGAACCCGTCGGTGCCGGCGAACAACGTCAAGGAACTGATCGCCTACGCCAAGGCCAATCCCGGCAAGCTGGCCTATGCGAGCGCCGGTCCTGGTTCGACCAATCACCTGAGCGCCGTGCTGTTCGAGAAGATGGCTGGCGTGCAGATGCTGCACGTACCGTACAAGGGCGGTGCGCCCGCTGTAGTGGATACGGTGGCGGGCCAAACGCAACTGCTGTTCTCGGCGGGCACGCAGACGCTGCCGCACGTGAAGGCCGGCAAGCTCAAGCTGCTGGCCGTGACGGAGGCCAAGCGCTCGCCGCTGCTGCCGAACGTGCCGACCGTCGGCGAAACGATTCCCGGCTATGAACTGGCCGTGTGGTACGGCGCGTTCGGTCCGAAGAACATGCCCGCACCGCTGGTGGCAAAGCTGAATTCGGAAATCAACCGCGTGATGTCGCTGCCCGAGGTCAAGGCCAAGATGGATGGCATCGGCGTGGAAACCGCGACATCGACGCCGCAGGAATTCGGCAAGATCCTGCGCCACGATGCCGTGCGCTACGGCAAGCTGATCAAGGAACTCGGCATCCAGGGGGAATGATGGCAAGCGTCGATACGCTGGGCCATTGGCAGACGCATCTGCATCCGCTGTTCGATCGCCTGCGCGGTGCGGCCACTCCCGAGGCCGTGATGGATGCGGTGGGACAGGCCACGCTGGAGATTGTCGGGCCCGGCCTGCTCACGATCAATGCGTGGCATGCGGACAGTGGCGAGATCGAACGCCTCTGGTCGTCGGACCCGCTTGCCTATCCGGTCGGCGGCAAGAAGATCAAGGGTGACACGGCCTGGACGCGTCAGTTGCTCGTGCGTGGCGAGGTCTTTGTTGGTGAGGGCGACGAGGCGCTGGCTGCCGTCTTCGACGACATCGCGGTCATCCGGGAGCTGGGGTTGAACGGCGTGGTGAATGTGCCGCTGTGTCATGGTGGCCGGGTGATCGGGACGTTCAATTACCTGGCTGGCGTGGACGCTTGGACGGGTGAGGATTTGACGGCGTTGCGGATGCTGGGGCAGATGGTGGTGGGGGCGGTGGCTGGACGCTGAATACCCGCTTGTTTTCTCCCCTCTCCCGCGCAGTGGGAGAGGGGCGGGGGAGAGGGCCAGCGGTGAAAATTGCGACAACATCGGCAAGCAGAACCTCCAGCCCTCTCCCCCAACCCCTCTCCCGCAAGCGGGAGAGGGGAGCGCATATCTGCGGGAGAGGGGAGACAACAAGCGCATAGCGAACGCCTTCGGCGTTCAATCCGACGTACTGGCACTCCAGAACGCCTGACTCACCACGCTCGTCCCACCTAACCGGGCCACGATCGTGTCCAGCACGTCCCCGTCCACTGACGTCGCTGCCAGCACCGCTTCGATCTCCACGTCCTGTTCCCCGAACGCGCGCACTTCCAGATCTCCCGTGGGATATTGCGCGGCTTCCAGCGCTTCTTCGAGCAGTCGCATCGCGGTCTTCTGATAGGACCGCGCCGTGATCACATGCACGGTGTGCGTAACTTCCACGGCGGGTGTATCGAGCGGTTGACGGTTGATGCGGTCCACCACGGGGCGCAGCAGTGTATTGGCAGCCAGCACGAACAGCGCACCGATGCCGGCTTCGACGATCAGATCGGCGCCAGCGCAGGCGCCTACCGCCGCAGACCCCCACAAAGTGGCCGCCGTATTCAGCCCGCGCACATTCCCTTCCTCACGCATGATCACGCCAGCGCCGAGAAAGCCGATGCCCGATACCACATAGGCCACCACACGCACGGCGCCCTCGGGGCCGGTTAAGTGATTGGCCATATCGACGAAGATTGCGGCGCCCACGGCCACCAGCACGTTGGTGCGCAGGCCGGCCGTGCGCTGGCGATACTGGCGCTCGAAACCGATGATGCCGCCGAGGATGAACGCGGCGGCCAGGCTGATCGCGGTGTCGAGCAACGATTGCGGGTTGATGTGCTGCAGGGCTTGGAGGGACATGGGCGGTATCCGTTCGGGCCAGAAGTTGGCGCGATTGTGGCACAGCCGCATGTCCGTTCAAATACCCGCCGATTTCACGCCCAGCTTCCCGTCGCCAACGCCTGCGGCGACTCGCCACCCGGGATGAAATCCCACCGCAGCGGCAGCGCACGGGCGCGTCGCACGATGGTCTCGGGCAGAAAGCGCCAAAGTAACTGCGCGCGCTCGAACCGGGCGATGTCCGGGGAGTCGGTAAGCACTTCGGCGCGGCCCGTCATCTGCAGCAGTTCGCCGGTGGCGTAGTTCACAAAGACGAGCCCCGCCACGGGATTCACCATCAGGTTGCCGAGCGTGTTGAAGAACGTATTGCCCGGAAAATCGGGAATCGTCAGCCCGCCATCGTCATCCACGCGCACAAAGCCCGGCTTGCCACCGCGATGCGAGACATCGACCTGCCGCTCGCCGTCCGCGAGATCCACGTACGACGCTACGAAGAACGAATCCGAGGCGCGGATCAGCTTGCGGGCGTGGTCGTCGAGCGCAGTCATCGCCTGCGACGGCGTATCGGCCGGTTCCGCCGGATCGCGCGTGAACGTGAAGTCGCGCTTCTGGATGTACTGCGGGCAGTTGCCGAAGCTCTGTCCCACCTCCACGCGGAAGTGCTGCGCATCGTCGCGCCGTACCGTGCCATTCATTCGATTGCGCCGACGCGTGGCGGGCTCGATGCCAAGCATTCCGATGGGGTCGCCATCCTCCATGCCGGAATCGGCGGGATCGGCGGCATCGCGCACCAGCGACATGTCGAGCACGCGCGGATCGGGCGAGTGCATGAAGCCCGGATGCGCGGCCCGCACGGTGGCCCAGGGGCGGCCATCGGGTGCCACGGTGCCGATCACGATCGATGGCAACTGATGGAAAAAATCGCGATGCTGGTCGGGCATGAAGGGGCGCACCACGCGCGACCCCACTTCCGCGAGCCGTTCTTCCATGCCTGCGTGGGCTTGCAACACGCGCTCACCGGCATGCCACGGCGTGCCCGGTTGGCGTTCCACTTGCGATGGCGAGTGCGAATTCGAATGCGAGGTCATGTCAGGCTCCAGTCGAGGAACGTGCGGCGTTTCTATGCGATGCAGTGCGATGCAGTGCAATTCAGGCGGCCAGGCCGACCGGGGTTTGCTGGAACGGCACGAAGCCGGGCAGCGCTTCCACACGTGCCAGCCACTGGCGCACGTTGGGATAGCCAGCGAGATCGACGAAGCCCTCGGGTGCGCGTGCCGTGTAGCTGTACAGCGCCACGTCGGCAATGGTCGGATGATCGGCGGCGATCCACTGATTGGCGGCCAGGGCATCGTTCATACGGCCCAGCACCAGATGGGCGCGGGCGATGGCCGCGTCGGCGTCGACGGGGGCGTTGAAAACCGTCTTGAGCCGGGCGGTGGCCGGTCCGAAGGCGATATCGCCAGCGGCCACCGACAGCCAGCGCTGCACGGCTGCCGCCGCAGCGGGCGATTCTGGCAGCCAGTCGGTGCGGCCCAGCTTCTTGCTCAGGTAGACCAGGATCGCGTTGGAATCGCAGACCACGGTCTCGCCATCGACCAGCACCGGCAACTGGCCGAACGGGTTGAGCGCGAGAAATTCGGGGGCCTTGTGCGCGCGGGCCGCCAGATCGAGGTCGATCAGTTCGACGGGCTGGCCAAGCAGCGCCAGGAACAGGCGGGCGCGGTGCGAGTGTCCGGAGAGGGGGTGGCCGTAGAGTTGCATGGCGAGGCGTCCTGGAGTCGATTGTTGCGGCGTCCGGTATGGATCCGCGTTGGAATCGACTATAGATGCGCCTCAGCCGTGGAAAAACGGTCGGCGCGGGAAGGCACTCTTCTGGATTCAGGAAGAATCAAGAAAAATCAGCGCGCAGGATTCAGGGCAGGGGAACTGCGCAGGGTATCCACGGCCAGGTCGATAAAGGCGCGCACCTTGTGCATGGCATGGCGGCCTTCGCGGTGGATGATGTTGATGGGCAGCGGCACCGGCTCCACATCCTCCAGCACCAACTGCAGCCGGCCGTCGTGCACTTCATCGGCCACCTGGTAGGACAGCACGCGCACCACGCCGAAACCGGCAACGGCTGCCGCAATGGCCGAGTCATTGGTGGTCGTGGACATGCGCGGCGCCACGCGTATCGGCAACGGTTCGCCGTGGCGCTGGAACCGCCACTCGGGCAGTGTGGAAATACCGGTGGTCTGGATGATGGTGTGTTGCGCGAGGTCCTCGGGCGTAGCCGGGACACCATGCCGTGCGAGGTAGGCCGGCGAGGCGCAGGTCACGCGCCGCACGTACCCCACCGGAATGGCCTGCAGCGATGAGTTCGGCAGCGGGCCGATGCGCACGCCCACGTCGATACCCTCGTCGATGAAGTTCACAACCCGGTCGATGAACAGGCAATCGACATCCACCTCGGGATAGCGATTCAGGTACTCCACCACCACCGGCGTGACATAGTGCCGGCCGAACAATACCGGGGCCGTGATCGACAGTTGCCCGCGCGGCGCCGTGTGTGCGCCGGCAGCGGACAATTCCGCATCGTCGATCTCGCCGAGGATGCGCCGACAGTTCTCGAAATAGGCCACCCCGGTAGCGGTGGGCCGCACCACGCGCGTGGTGCGCGTCAGCAGCCGCACGCCGAGGTGGGTTTCCAGCTCCGTGATCACGCGGCTGACCACGCTCAACGACATATCCAGCCGGCGCGCGGCAGCCGTGAAACCGCCGCTTTCCACTACGGCCACATAGGTCTTCATTGCCTGAAGCCGGTCCATGCCGCGTGCCTCAGTGCGGGGGGTCTTCGAACGTGGGACGGGTGGGATCGTCCGCACCGTTCAGGTCCCAGCAGGCGATGAACAGCGCCGCCACCAGCGGACCGATCACGAAGCCGTTGAGTCCGAACAGCGCCATGCCGCCCAGCGTGGAAATCAGCACCACGTAGTCCGGCATCTGCGTGTCCTTGCCGACCAGGATGGGGCGCAACACGTTGTCCACCATGCCGATCACCAGCACGCCAAAGCCAATCAGCACGCAGCCTTTCCAGATTGCGCCGGTGAGCAGGAAGTAGACGGCCACGGGTGCCCAGATGAGGCCCGCGCCCACGGCCGGCAGCAACGACAGGAACGCCATCACCACGGCCCATAGCAGCGCGCCCTGGATGCCGAGGATCGCAAAGATGCCGCCGCCGAGCATGCCCTGCACCAGCGCCACGACGATATTGCCCTTGACCGTGGCACGCACCACCGTCGTGAACTTCTGCATCAAGTGGGTCTTGTGACCGGCGCTGAGCGGTACGGCCTGCCGGATCCGGCGCGCCAGCGTGGGGCCGTCGCGCAGCAGGAAGAACAGCAGGTACAGCATGATGCCGAAGCTGATCATGAACTGCGCCGTGTTCTGGCCGATGCTCAGTGCCCGCGTGGCCAGCGTCTGGCTGGCCTGCAGCGCGCTGGCACTGAGCTTGTCCTTGACGTCGGAGATGCTGGCGAGATCGGCTCGCGCGAGGATGTCGCGCACAAAGGGTGGCAGGGCGTCGGCGGCAGACTGGAAGTAGTGGCCGAAGTTGATCTCGCCCGAGCGGATGCTCTCGTAGAGGTTCACGCCTTCCCGGATCAGCGAGGCCGTGATGAGTGTCATCGGCAGGATCACCAATACCAGTACCAGTAGCAGGGTCAGCAGTGCCGCCACGTTGTTGCGGCCCCGCAGGGCTACCACCAGCCGCCGTTGCAGGGGCGCGAAGATGATGGCCAGCACCGCGCCCCAGAACACCGCACCGTAGAACGGCAGCAGGATCCACGCAAATGCGATGGATACCACCGCCAGGAGCAGCAGGAAGACTTTGTGATGCAGACCGGAAGATTCGGTCATGGGCGATTCCCTATGTCGGACGAAGCCAGGCGCCATTCTACGATGCCGGCTGCGTCGCTTCTGTCTGTCGGCCGCCTACATGTCTGTGGCAGGTATGCGCACATGGAATGTCTGGACAACCGGCTGGCTTGCCGCGTCAACAACCCCATCGAGCAAGGGGTAAACAGCATTTCGTCGTGTACAGGCAACAGTTGGTTTTGGGACGCAAAGATTATCCCCGTCTTTTATTTCAAGACAGACTTCCGCGAACAATTATCATTTACATTCCTCCCTTTCGTATTGCTATCGTTACAAGGAAGGACCGATCATGAATTCGAGCCGCCGCGGCCAGCAGCCCGCCGTTCCTCAATCCGCATTGTGCGCAACGGCGGTGGCCGTCGCGATGCTCTGCATGGCGCCGCTTGGGGCACTCGCCCAGCAGGCCGAGGGGGCAGGGGAATCTGCCGGCAACGAGAAAATGCTCGAAACGGTGTCGGTCAGCGGTAACTGGCTTGGTACGGGCCTGCAGAACAGCGTGAAGACGTTTGCCGGCGCGCGCACCATCGTCGATGAGAAGCAGATCGAGCAGAGCGGTGCCACCAACATCGGCGATGTGATGCGCCGCATCCCGGGCGTGCAGTCCACGGACAACTCCGGCACGGCGGGCAGCTCGATTTCGCTCAACATCGGCGTACGTGGCCTGACGGGCCGCTACACGCCGCGCTCGACAGTACTGCTGGATGGTATCCCGATGGCCGTGGCGCCTTACGGCCAGCCGCAACTGTCGTTCGCGCCGGTGAGCCTCGGCAATATCGAATCGATCGACGTGGTGCGCAGCGGTGGCGCCGTGCGCTACGGCCCGCAAAACGTGGGCGGCATCATCAACTTCACCACCAAGCCGATTCCGGCCGGCCCGGGCATCACCGGCGACGCATCGGTGCGCGAGAACATCTACACCGAGGGCGGTGGCAAGAACACCCAGTACGACGCCTTCGTGGGCACCACCCTCGACAGCGGCCTCGGGATCGCGCTGCTCTACTCGGGCATGACCGGCCGCGACTGGCGCAAGGGCAGCGACGACGACGTGAACGACCTGGCCGTGAAGTTCGCGTACGACATCACGCCGACGCAGCAGGTCTACGGCAAGCTCTCGTACTTCGACGTGAAATCGAAAACGCCGGGCGGCCTGACCGTGGCCCAGTACAACGCCGATCCGTTCCAGAACACGCGTCCCAACGACTACTGGAGCGGCAACCGCTACGGTTTCGACCTGGGTTATCTGAACACGATCTCGGCGAACCAGGAGTTCGAGATCCGTACCTGGTACAACGACAGCTACCGCCAGAGCACCCTGCAGCAGACCGCCACCACCGCTTCGTTCCAGCCGCGCAACTACAACACCTTCGGTATCGAGCCGCGCTTCACGCAGCGTTTTGGCGTGGGCCCGACCACGCATGACGTGACGGTCGGCTATCGCTACATCCGCGAGCGCGGCGATGACAACGTCATCACCATCAACACCCGCACAGGCGTCCGTACCCCGAACTCGACGTTCGACAATGCCACCGATGCGCACGCCGTCTACATCGACGACCGTATCGCCTATGGCCAGTGGCGCATCGTGCCGGGCGTCCGCTTCGAGCACATCAGCACCAACCGCCAGCAGGCCGGCACCACGACGCAGTACGACAGTGTGAACAACAAGGCGCTGCCGTCGGTCAACGTTTCGTACCTCGTGAACAATGCCTGGACCGTGTTTGCGGACTACAGCACGTCGTTCGGCCCGGTACAGAACATCCAGTTGAACTCGCAGACACCGAACAACCCGCTGCAGCCGGAAGTGGCCAAGACGTTTGAAGTGGGTACGCGCTGGACGGACAGCCGCATCAAGGGCGAGCTGACTGCGTTCAAGATCAAGTTCGACAACCAGATCCTGCAGGTGCCGGGCATCAATCCGGCCACGTTCCAGAACATCGGCGCAACCGATCACGATGGTGTGGAATCGGCCATCGACTACACGTTCGACCGCGCGAGCATGCTGGGCGGCCTGAACGTGTACGCCAACTATACGTACACGCGTGCGATCCAGAAGTCGGGCACGACGGCGGGCCTGGACGTACCGTTCTACTCGCGTACCACCGATACGATCGGCGCGCGCTACGACTGGCGCAACTGGACGTTCAACCTGTCCACCACGCACCAGAGCTCGCAGTACTCGGACACTGCAAACACGGTGGCGGAATCGCCAAGTGCCAATGTGGGCAAGATCCCGGGCTTCCGTACGTGGAATATTCAGGCGATGTTCAAGGTACCGCAGATGAAGCGGACCGACATCACCATCGGCCTGAACAACCTGTTCGACAAGCGCTACTACACGCGCAATGTCGACGGCAACGCTGGCCGCATGGTGGGTGCGCCGCGCATGGTCTACATCCAGGCCCGCGCGGGCTTCTAAAGGCAGGCGGGCCGCTTCACGCGCTGGCCGGGGCTTCGTCCTGGCCGCGCGTGTCGGCCATCAGGGTGTCCCACATGCTCAGCAGGCGGATCGCGCACGGATAAAGGCGGACTGCAGCAGCCGTGGGATGCATCTGCGTGGATTCGCGCGTGAATAGCGCCACGCCAAGGCGCTCTTCGATGCGGCGCGTCGCGTAGAGAATGCATGCGGCGCGAATGCCGCTGTGCCGCTCCGCTGCAATGGCGGAGCGAAACTGCATCAGCAATACAAACCGGCGCAGGTGATCGGTATTGACGTGGCGGATTGGAGTATTGGGATGCTGGACATCTTCCGGCGGACGTACTGGCAACGCCATGCTAAGCCGCTCACGAGGAGCGGGAGCACCGTCCGGCTGGGACGATCCATCCGGCGTGTGAAACGAATCAGTCGACCACATAAGCCTCGAAGGTCAGATTGGATGCGAGGCATTGTCTGACTAATCCCGGGTATGGCGTTTGCGCTCGCGCAAGGTCGATACGCAGCATCCTGATACCGGTCTGTGCTGTAGCGCGGAGTTTTCGTCACTTGCCACGGGCCGCCGCGAGGTTCGCCGCGACGCGTGCTGCCGTCGATGAGTCGGGCGGCAGCAGTTTCAGAAGATGCTCCCAGTACCTTGTGGCTTCGGCGGCGTCACCACGTTGAGCCGCCGCACTGGCAGCCAGCGCCAGCCCCTTCGGGTCATCGGGGTCTGCGGCGAGCGCGGCCCGGATTTGCACCAGCGCTGGTCCTTGCAGCGAACCCTCATTGATGCTGGCGAGCACGTCGGCATAGTCCGATCGTAACGAAGCCACCGCGGGTTCCAGCGCCACCGCTTTGCCATATGCGGCGGCCGCATCATCGAACCGTTCCATCACCGTATAAGAGCGCGCCAGCATGGCCCAGCCTTGCGCATCGTTGGGATTGGCCTGCAGGCGCCGCGCCAGTTGATCGACCATGGTTTCGATCTGCGCGATGGTGGGCGTGTGAGCGTCGCCGGACAGGCTATGCGAATCGTCACCTTGGATCACCGCGGCGGGATTGCCGAGGTGGAGGTAGATCATGGCGGCAGCGGGGGGAAGCACGACGCATAGGGTGGCGGTGGTCCATCGGCTTCTCGCTGCGCCACCGGTTTGCGCCCCTCTCCCGCGCGCGGGAGAGGGGTTGGGGGAGAGGGCGGGAGCTCCTGCTTGCCGATTTGTTGCAATTTGATCGGCCAGCCCTCTCCCCCGCCCCTCTCCCGCAAGCGGGAGAGGGGAGACCACCGAGCGCGAGCGGGTGCGCGTACGGCGCAGTCGCTGCCACAACACCGCCACCACCACAACCAACAACCCGAACGGCCCCAACCAAAGCAACCACGTCGACGCCTTGAACGGCGGATCGTAAAGCACGAACTCACCATAGCGTTCGACGAGATACCCCTTGACCGCGTCGTCGCTCGCCCCCTGCATCAACTGCGCACGTATCTGCGCGCGCAGATCGATCGCCAGCGGTGCATTGGAGTCTGCCAGCGTCTGGTTCTGGCACACCACGCAGCGCAGTTGCTGCGCCAGTGCATGCACGCGCGCATCGAGTTCGGCGTCGGTGGCAGCGCTCGCCTGCATCGACATCGCAACAAAGAGAACACCCAGCAGCGCCTTACGCATGCTCTCGCTCCAGTTGCAGCAGCAGCGGCTTGATCTGCCGCTCCAGCGTGTCCTTCGTCACCGGACCCACCTGCCGATACCGCACCACGCCGCGTCGGTCGATGATGTAGGTCTCCGGCACGCCATAGACGCCGAAGTCGATGCCTACGCGGCCATCGGCATCGACCAGCGATTGCACATACGGATCGCCCATCTGCTGCAGCCAGCTTCGCGCCGCTGGCACGGTGTCCTTGTAGTTGAGTCCATAGAGCGGGACCGTGGATTTGCCCGCGAAGTCCACCAGCAAGGGATGCTCGCTGCGGCAAGCGGTGCACCACGACGCCCATACGTTGAGCATCCACACCTTGCCTCGCATATCGGCTGCGCTGACTGAAGAAGGCGCATCCAGTACCGGCAACGAAAACTGTGGCGCCGGCTTGCCGACCAGCGCCGAGGGCAGTTCGCGCGGATCATGCCGCAGGCCCGCAGCCAGCGCGAGCACGATGGCGACGAAGATGGCCAGTGGCAGGAGGAAGCGCGTCATGGCCGGGTGTCGAAGGAAGGCAGCGGCGTGGCGATTGGCGCGGCATCTGCCACGGGACGGCGCACGCGATAGCGACGGTCGCTCGCGGCAACCAGTCCGCCAAGTGCCATCAGGCCGCAACCGGCCCAAATCCATTTCACGAAAGGCTTCACGTAGATGCGCACGGCCCAGACTTTTTCTCCGGCGGCCTCGCCAATCGCAACATAGAGATCACGTGCAAAGCCCGTGTCGATGCCCGCCTCGGTGGTCGGCATGTCCTGGCTGCGGTAGATGCGACGCTCGGAAGCCAGCGTGGTGACGGCCTTTCCATTGCGGCTGACTGTGAACACGGCGCGCAACGCCTCGTAGTTGGGACCCACCACCGGCACCACGCCATCGAAGCGGAACACATGGCCGTCCACGTTGACCGTATCGCCAGCCCGCATCGGCAGTTCGCGCATGGTCTCCTGGCTGTTCACCATGGTCACGCCGATAATGAACACGCCCACGCCGGCGTGGGCCAGCAGCATGCCCCAGTAACCAGCCGGCAACTGCCGTAGCGACGCGCGCCAACCGTCGCGGTGTTTCAGCTTGCCTGCAAGGCTTACCGCTGCTCCGGCCAGCGACCAGGTGGCCAGCGTCAGGCCGAGCCCCGTCAGCGCCGACGGGTGGCGAAGAACAAGCAGCAGACCGATGCCGATCACCACGCTGGCGAGCGCCGCCCAACGCAGCCGCCGTACCATCGGCGGAAACTCGCCACGTCGCCAGCGTGCCAGCGGCGCTGCACCCATGAGCAGCACGGCGGGCGCCATCAACGGCACGAACACCTGCTCGAAGTACGCGGGCCCCACCGAGACCTTGCCCGCACCCAATACATCGAGCAACAGCGGATAGAGCGTGCCGAGCAACACCGCGGCGGCGGCCACGGCCAGCAGCACATTGTTGGCCAGCAGGAAGGTCTCGCGCGAGGCCAGCGTGAAATCGGCGCGACGCGTCAGTTGCGGTGCGCGCCATGCGAAGATCGCCAAGGCGATGCCCGTGACCAGCGCGAGCAGCGTCAGGATGAAGATGCCACGTTTGGGATCGACTGCAAACGCATGCACCGATGTCAGAACGCCCGAGCGAACAAGGAAGGTGCCCAGCAGGCTCAGCGAAAACGTGAAGATCGCCAGTAGCGCCGTCCATGCGCGAAACGCGCCGCGTTTTTCGGTCACGGCCAGCGAGTGGATCAATGCGGTGCCCGCCAGCCACGGCATGAACGAGGCGTTTTCCACGGGGTCCCAGAACCACCAGCCGCCCCAGCCGAGTTCGTAGTACGCCCACATGCTGCCGAGTGCGATGCCGATGGTCAGAAACAGCCACGCGAAGATCGTCCATGGCCGGGACCACCGTGCCCAGGCGGCATCGAGGCGGCCTTCGAGCAGCGCGGCCAGCGCGAAGGAAAAGGCCACTGCAAAGCCCACATAGCCCATGTAGAGGAAGGGCGGATGGAACACCATGCCGGGGTCCTGCAGCAGCGGATTGAGGTCGCGACCTTCCATCGCGCGCGGCAGCAGACGGATGAACGGATTCGACGACAGCAACAGGAACAGCAGCAGACCGCTAGAGATCGCCCCCATCACGCCGAGCACGCGCGCCACGAACGGCAGCGGCAGGGGCCGGCTGAACAGCGCCACCGCGCACGACCATCCGGCCAGCATCAAGGTCCACAGCAACATCGAACCTTCATGGCCGCCCCAGACCGCAGCGATGCGATACATCAGCGGCAGCGCACTGTTGGAGTTGCCGGCCACATAGCGCACGCTGAAATCGTTATCGACGAAGGCGAACGTCAGCGAGAGATACGCGCCCAGTACCAGCAGCCATTGCGCAATGGCTGCCCGCCGCGCCCACAGCATCCACGGCACGAAGCCGCGCGTGGCACCGGCCAGTGGCAGCACGGCCTGCACGAACGAGGCCAGCAGCGCGCAGATCAATGCAAAGTGGCCAAGTTCCACGCTCATCGCTGCACCTTCCGATTCACGGCATCATCGTTGGCCGCGCGTTTCAAGGCTTCGGCGGCTTCGGGCGGCATGTAGTTCTCGTCGTGCTTGGCCAAGACTTCGCTGGCGACGAACGTACCGTTGGCATCGAGCGCGCCACGCGCGACCACGCCCTTGCCTTCGCGGAACAGGTCGGGCAGCAGGCCGCGATACACCACAGGCACGGTGTGCCGGGTATCGGTGACCACGAAGTGGATCGTCAGTGATTCGCCTTCGCGCCGGATCGATCCCGGTTCGACCAACCCGCCGACGCGGAACGCGCGTCCCTGCGGCGCTTCGTGAGCGGCGATCTGGCTGGGGCTGAAGAAGAACACAAGGTTCGACTGGAACGCATTGAGCACCAGTGCGAGTGCCACGCCACCACAGGCCAGTGCGGCGAGCAGCAAGCCGAGACGTCGCCGGCGCGGCGTCATGGTGTGTCGTCCTCGTGATCGGCATGCCTGCGACTGCGTCGCCTCAGCAGCACCATTTCCAGCGCAATGGCGACGCATGCCACGCCAAATGCGCCGACGAGGTAGGGAATGTGCCCGCTCATGATGCCTCTCCACGCTCGCGCAGCAGGCAACGCACGCGCACCAGCGCCACCGCGATGGTGTACATCCAGCACGCCAGTGTCATCGCCAGCATGCCGGCGAGCATCGTCGCCGCCATCGACGGAGCGGCGGTCAGACTGACCGATGCGCCTTGATGCAGCGTGTTCCACCACTGCACGGAGAAGTAGATGATCGGGATGTTCGCCACGCCCACGAGGCATAACACTGCACAGGCACGTTCGGCGCGGCGGGGTTCTTCGATGGCGGAAGCGAGCGCAATGTAGCCGAGATACAGGAACAACAAGATCAGTTCGGACGTGAGCCGTGCATCCCACACCCACCATGTGCCCCATGTGGGTTTGCCCCACAGGGCGCCGGTCCACAGTGCGAGGAACGTGAACATCGCGCCGGTGGGGGCGAGTGCCAGCGCCATCATCGACGACAGCCGCGTGCGCAGTATCAGCGCGAGCGCGCTGTAACCGGCCATCACGAGATAGATGAACATCGACATCCACGCGGCAGGAACGTGGATAAAGATGATGCGATAGACCTCGCCTTGCTGTGCATCGGTGGGCGCTACGGCGAAGCCCATCCAGAGACCGACGACCAGCCACGCAGCAGCAAGCAAAAAGAACCACGGCGCCATGCGTCCTGCCAGCGGATAGAACACAGCGGGCGATGCAAGCCGCGTCCACCGGCTACGCGCCATGTGGTGCTTGCGCGCGGAAGTGTCTTGCAGTGGAATATCGCGGTTCATCGCCTCATTCCATGGCAATGCGCAGGCCCGCCGCCGTCGCCAGCGGGCACACGCACAACGAAAGCGCCAGGCATGCGCCCAGCAACGAAAAATGCGGCATCACATCGAGTCCTGCATCGGCGGCAGCGCCGGCACTGGCGCCGAATACCAGCACGGGAATCGACAGCGGCAGTACCAGTACGCACAGCAACACCGCGCCGCCGCGCACGCCGAGCGTCAGCGCGGCGCCGACGGCACCGATCAGGCTCAGTGCCGGGGTGCCGATCAGCAACGATGCGGTCAGCAACAGCGTGGCACCGCCCGGCAGGCTGTATTGCTGGGCGAGCAGCGGGGTCAGGATCAGTAGCGGCAGGCCGCTCGATAGCCAGTGCGCGCAAATCTTGCCCAGTACCAGCAAGGCCAGCGGATGGGGCGAGAGCAACAACTGGTCGAGGCTGCCATCGGCATGCTCCTGCGCAAAGAGGCGTGACAGCGACAGCATCGACGCCAGCAACGCCGCTACCCACAGGATGCCGGGTGCAAGCATGCGTAGCTGTTGCGGGTCGGGTCCGATGGCCAGCGGAAACAGACTCGACACGATCACGAAGAACACCACGCTCGCCAGCAGGCTGCTGCGCCGTTGCCACGCAATCGACAGGTCATGAGCAATCAGCGAAGCCAGTGTCGCGATCATCGCCGTGCGCTCGTCGTGGGCCCGAGCGTGAGCGTCTGACACGGCAACGGTATCGCCTGGTGTGTGGCGATCACGGCCATGCCGCCATCGGCAAGGTGTTGCGCCAACAGTGTATGAAAGCGATCCGATGCATCGAGGTCGAGCGAGGTCAGCGGTTCGTCGAGCAGCCACAGTTCGCGCGGTGCCAGTGCCAGGCGGGCGAGCGACACACGGCGGCGCTGGCCTTGCGACAGCGCACGCACCGGGACATCGCGCAAGGTATCGAGGCCCAGTCGCGCCAGCGCGTGGCGGATCGCAGTGGCATCGGGTGCGGACAGACCCGCCATGCGCGCCGCAAAGCGCAGATTGGTTTCCGCATCGAGGTCCACATCGATACCGTTGGTGTGACCCACATAGGCGAGCGATGCGAGGAATTCGGCATCGCCAGCCCGCACCACGCGTCCCCGCCACAGCAACCGTCCTTCGGCAGGCGGAACGAGGCTCGACAACACACGCAGCAGACTGGTCTTGCCCGCACCGTTGGGACCGACTACCTGCATGAGCGTGCCCGGTGTCAGCGACAGGTCGAGGTCGCGAAAAATGATCCGGCCCATGCGCCGCACCGTCAACTGGCTGGCTTCGAGCACCGGGGTCGCCATGGCGCTATTTCTCCGGCGCAGCGGCCACATCGGGCAGGCGGTGCGCAATGCCCTTGTGGCAGTCGATGCAGGTCTTTTCCTTGTTGGCCAGGTAGGTGGAGTGCATGGCCTGCGCGCGCGGACTCTGGCGCGTGAAGTCCATCGACTGGTAGTCGTGGCAGTTGCGGCATTCGAGGGAATCGTTGGCCTTGAAGCGTGCCCATTCGTGCTGGGCGAGTTCCAGCCGGTGCGCCTGGAATTTCTCGCGCGTGTTGACCGTGCCGAAGATCTTGGCCCAGACCTCTTTCGACGCCTGCATCTTGCGCGCCATCTTGTCGGTCCAGTTATGCGGTACGTGACAGTCCGAGCATTTGGCGCGCACGCCGCTACGGTTGGTGAAGTGAATGGTGCCCTGCAGTTCCTGGTAGACGTTGTCGCGCATCTCGTGACAACCCGTGCAGAACTTCTCGGTATTGGTGACTTCCAGCGCCGTGTTGAACGCGCCCCAGAACAGCACGCCGGCGATGAAGCCGCCCAGCGTCAGGAAGCCCAGGCTGAAATACGCGCTGGGGCGGTTGATGGTGCGCCAGTAGCGCACGAGGAGGTCCCAGAGTCTGCCTTTCATCGCTCGCCCCGTTCGATCCCGTTATTTGGTGCTCGTTGTACCGGATGTTCCGGCCTTGGCGCTGCCACCCTTGCCGTCCTTCGCGCCTTTCTCGCCGCCCGCGCGCTTGAGCATCGTTTCCACATCCACAAACGAGTTGCCCACCAGCGGCTTGGTGTCGGCCTGCGGCACATGGCATTGCGTGCAGAAGTAGCGGCGCGGCGAGACCTCGGCCAGCACGTTGTTGTCGCGGTCCATGTAGTGCGTGATGCTGACCGGGATCGAACCGGTTTCCTCGCTCTTGGTGCGCGCGTGGCAGAACATGCACCGGTTGAAGTCGCGATCCAGCTGGTAGCCGTCGATCTTGTGCGGGATCGTCGGCGGCTGCATGGTGTAGTTGCGCGTGCGGCGGATGTCCTTGTTCTCGGTCGGGAAGAGCAGCGGCGGCTTGGTCTCATTGGCCACCGGCGTGGGGCCGCGCATGGCATCGACCAGACCCTGCGCATTGGCCGGGGCGATGCATAGCGTGACCAGCGCCAGCAGCAGCCAGACGCCAAAGGCCAGCAGGGCGGGCCAGGAACGTGTCGGCATGATGGCGTCCTCCTAGACCTTGACGATCTTCACCGCGCACTTCTTGAAATCGGTCTGCAGCGAGATCGGGCAGGTGGCGTCGAGCGTCACCTTGTTGATGAGTTGGCTCGCATCGAACCACGGCACGAAGACCAGGCCCTTCGGCGGCGTATCGCGTCCGCGTGTCTCGATGCGCGTACGCATCCGGCCGCGCCGTGACACCACTTCCACTTCGACACCTCGCCGCAGGCCCATGGCGCGCGCATCCTCGGGATGCATGAAGCAGACCGCGTTCGGAAATGCACGATAGAGTTCCGGCACCCGGCGCGTCATCGAACCCGAGTGCCAGTGTTCGAGTACGCGACCCGTGGCGAGCCAGAAGGGATATTCCTTGTCCGGCGACTCGGGCGGCGGCTCATAAGGCAGCGCAAAGATCACGGCCTTGCCGTCAGGATGCCCGTAGAACTGAAAGCCCGTGCCCGCCTTGACGTAGGGATCGCTGCCTTCGCGATAGCGCCAGCGCGTTTCCTTGCCATTGACCACAGGCCAACGCAGCCCGCGCACCTCATGGTAAGTATCGAACGGTGCGAGGTCATGGCCGTGGCCGCGACCGAAGGTGGCGTATTCCTCGAACAGCCCCTTCTGCACATAGAAGCCGAATTCCTTCGACTCCGCGTTGTGGTACTCGGCGTTGACTTCCTTGAGCGGGAACTTGTCGACGTTGCCGTTGCGATAGAGCACGTCGAACAGCGTCTTGCCGCGCAGTTCGGGTTTCTTCGCGATCAGGTCGGCGGGCCAGACTTCCTCTACCTTGAAGCGCTTGGAAAACTCCATCAACTGCCAGAGATCGGAGCGCGATTCACCGGGAGCATCGACGAGCTGGTGCCAGAACTGCGTGCGGCGCTCGGCGTTGCCATAGGCGCCTTCCTTCTCCACCCACATCGCGCTGGGCAGGATCAGGTCGGCGGACAGCGCGGTCACGGTGGGATACACGTCCGACACGACGATGAAGTTGTCGGGGTTGCGATAACCGGGCAGCCCCTCTTCCATCATGTTGGCGGCGGCCTGCATGTTGTTGTTGACCTGCACCCAGTAGGCATTGAGCTTGCCGTCCTTGAGCATGCGGTTCTGCAATACCGCGTGATAACCGGGCTTGTCGGGGATGGTGCCAGCGGGCAGCTTCCAGATGCGTTCGGCTTCCTCGCGATGCTTGGGATTCGTGACCACCATGTCGGCGGGCAGCCGGTGCGAGAAGGTGCCCACCTCGCGCGCGGTGCCGCATGCGGACGGCTGCCCCGTCAGCGAGAACGGGCTATTGCCGGGCGTGGCGATCTTGCCGGTCAGCAGGTGGACGTTGTAGACCATGTTGTTGACCCACGTGCCGCGCGTGTGCTGGTTGAAACCCATGGTCCACAACGACATCACCTTGATGTTGGGGTCCGCATAGAGATCGGCCAGTTGCAGCAGCTTGTCCTTGGGCACACCCGACAGCTTGCTCACGTAGTTGACGTCGTACTTCGAGACGAACTTCGCGAACTCGTCGAAGGTGATGGGCTTGGCGTCGGTGGCATTGCCCGCATTCTTGGCGGCTTTTTGCAGGGGGTTGTCGGGCCGCAGGCCGTAGCCGATGTCGGTGACGCCTTCCTTGAACACCGTGTGCTTGTTGACGAAATCCTT
Source organism: Cupriavidus sp. SW-Y-13 (assembly GCF_009793345.1). NCBI lineage: Bacteria > Pseudomonadati > Pseudomonadota > Betaproteobacteria > Burkholderiales > Burkholderiaceae > Cupriavidus > Cupriavidus sp. SW-Y-13. The sequence continues at coordinate 1,558,614 of NZ_WHLX01000002.1, read as the reverse complement.
GTTGACGCGGTTCGTGCTGATGATGTGATGCGCGATGAAGTTCAGCATCGCCAGATCGGTCTGCGGCGTGAAGATGATCGGCACATCCGCGAGGTCGAACGAGCGGTGCGTGAAGGTGGAGAGCACGGCCACGCGCGTCTTGGGATGGCTCAGGCGCCGGTCCGTGATGCGCGTCCACAGGATCGGGTGCATCTCGGCCATGTTCGAACCCCACAGCACGAAGGCATCGGCGTTCTCGAAATCGTCATAGCAGCCCATCGGCTCGTCCATGCCGAAGGTGCGCATGAAGCCGGTGACGGCCGATGCCATGCAGTGCCGGGCGTTGGGATCGATATTGTTGGTGCGGAATCCGGCCTTCATCAGCTTGGAGGCGGCGTAGCCCTCCCAGACCGTCCACTGGCCGGAGCCGAACATGCCCACGGCCGTGGGGCCTTTTTCCTTGAGCACGCGCTTGAACTGCTTTTCCATCTCGTCGAAGGCGCGGTCCCAACTGACCGGTGCGAATTCGCCGTTCTTGTCGTACTTGCCGTTCTTCATGCGCAGCAGTGGCTTGGTAAGCCGGTCCTGGCCATACATGATCTTCGACAGGAAGTAACCCTTCACGCAATTCAGGCCCTTGTTGACCTCGCATTGCGGATCGCCCTGCGTGGCCACCACCTTGTTGTCGCGCACGGCCACGGTCACGCCGCAGCCAGTGCCGCAGAAGCGGCAGGGCGCCTTCGACCATTTCAGCTTGGTGACTTCGCTGTCCGTGACGAAATTGGCCGCTTCGGCAGCCGTGGGGATGCCGGCCACGGAGGCCGTGGCCGCAATGGCGGTCTGCTTGATGAATTCACGTCGCGTGACTGGCATCGCCGATCTCCTCGTACATGGCTGCGGCATCCTCGTTGTGCTGGTAGACCAGTGTCGCGGAGATCACGCCTTCAAGCTGATGCAGGCAGGTGAGTTGGGCCACGATAGCTTGCGAGGTAGGGGCCTCGGCCGTGACCACGAGCTTGCCGATGTCGCTGACCGCATGGATCTCGACACCCGTCATGGCCGCGACGGCGGCCTGCACCCGATCCAGGCTGGCTGGATGGGCATAGACCATGATGCCGGCGATATGCCACTCGTCGCCCGATGCGACGGGCGTGATGGGGATGGAACGTCTTGCAGGCATGCAGATACCCCGCAAACAAGACTGCTGGTTGGAGTGTTCCAGTCTTTCTGTTTTTTGCCATTGGCCCTTGGACCAAGGGTGCTACCGGTAATGCACGTCAGTGCGTGGGCGGTCCGCTGATCAGTTGGCTCATCCAGACAATGAAGCCATAGCCGGCCACGATGATGACGGACAACACCGGCACCATCACGGCGGTAAGAAACAGGAAACTGCGCAGTTCTTCCTTCTTGCGCTGTGGGTCGTGAGGGTTCCGTGGTTCCTGAACGCTGCCCGAATCCATGTGTTTCCCCGGCTCTTGAACAGGCGCACCCGGCACGAGCGCCGGTGATGCGTAACCCATTAAAGAAACCCGGAGCAGGAGTGTCAAGACATGCACCCGTCCGGAGATGCGGACTTTTCTGCCACTGACCGTGCGATGCCTGCGCGACTTCGCAGGCGGCGCGCAGCCTCCGGCGGCGCGACGATTGGATCAGGCCGTGATGTGAAGAAGTTTTCCGCCGATATCAATAAATTCGACAACAGCAATGTGGAAACGCCGTCGTGAACGGTTGTGGGGGAATACGCACTTTCCCGCGATGTCCGCTATCCCCCGGCCTTCGCAATCTTCTGCGCCGCAGCAACAAAGCGCAGCACGTGGCGATCATCGGTGTCCTCCTTTGTGGCCAGCGCGATGCCGATGGCGGCAGCCGGGCGCGGGCTCGACAGCGGCAGAAAGCGCACACGCCGATTGGTATAGCGCGCGGCCACGCCGGGCACCAGTGCCACGCCAAGGCCGCTCTCCACCAGGCTGACGATGGTCTGTACCTGCACGGCTTCCTGCGCGATTTTCGGCACGAAGCCCGCCTGCTGGCACAACAGCATTGCCACGGCGCGCAGGTTGGGCACATCGGCGCCGGGATGCATGATGAACGGCTCGTTGGCCAGCGCCTTCAGCGCGATGCGATCCTGCCTGGCGAAGCGGCTTTCGGCCGGGACGGCGGCGACGAACGTATCGGACTCCAGTGGCATCAGTGCAAATGGTCCGCTGCTCAGGATGGGAAAGCGCACGAGTCCGGCATCGAGCTGCCCCTGTTCGATGCGTTCGAGGATCGACGCCGAGGTGGACTCATGCAGGATCAGCTCGATGCCGGGGTGTTCGTCGCGAAAGGCGGGAATCAGGCGCGGCAGCAGCGCATAAGTGGCCGAGCCGACAAAGCCGATGCGCAGCGCGCCACGTTCGCCATGTGCGGCAGACAGCGCGGCGGCGCGCGCCTGATCGGCGTGGAAGAGTGCCCGGCGCGCATCGTCGAGCGCGGCCTCGCCCGCCTGCGTCAGCCGCACGCCGCGTGTGGTGCGCACGAACAGCGGCGTGCCCAGCGATGCTTCCAGCTTGCGGATCGAGATCGACAGCGGCGGCTGCGCCATATGCAGCCGTTCTGCCGCGCGGTGAAAGTTGCCGGTTTCGGCGAGGACGACAAATTGCTGGAGCTGGCGTAGATCCATGGTGATATACAGCGGATATCGGTTACTAAAAAACTAATATTAGACACGATTGACTGCCGGGCATAGGCTGTGGTCTTCGGAACCCGTAGAAAAACAAGGAGACCCAGGCATGTTGCCCCTGGCCGGAATTCGCGTAGTGGACCTCTCGACGGTCGTGATGGGGCCGTACGCCAGCCAGTGGCTGGCCGATCTGGGCGCCGAAGTGATCAAGGTGGAGACGCCCGAGGGCGACTCCACACGCCGCACCGGGCCAGCCACCGAGGAGGGCATGTCGGCGATCTTCCTTGGCGTGAACCGCAGCAAGAAAAGCGTGGTGCTGAACCTGAAGCTGCCCGCCGCACAGGCCGCGCTGCACAAGCTGCTGGAAACCGCCGATGTCTTCCTGCACAGTATGCGGCCGCAAAAACTCGGCAAGCTCGATCTCGACCCGACGAGCGTGATGGCGCGGCATCCCCAACTGATCTACGTGAGCCTGCTCGGTTTCGCGGAAGAGGGGCCCTACGGGGGCCGGCCCGCCTATGACGACATCATCCAGGGACTCTGCGGCAATGCCGCACTGATGGCGGCGCAGACCGGCACCGTGCGCTATTTCCCGACGATCTCTGCGGACAAGACCAGCGGGCTGGTGGCGGCACTGTCGATCAGCGCGGCACTGGCTGGGCGCGAGCGCAATGGCGGCAAGGGCGGCATGGTGGAAGTGCCGATGTTCGAGTCGATGGTGGCGTTCAACCTCGTGGAGCATCTGTACGGCCAGCACTTCGAGCCGCCACGCGCGCAGGCCGGCTATCCGCGCGTGCTGGCGCCGCTGCGCCGCCCCTATCAGACCGCCGATGGCTACGTCTGCATGATGCCGTACACCGACGCGCACTGGCGCGACTTCTTCAAATCCGCAGGCCGCGACGATCTGGCGACCGATGCGCGCTTTGCCGATATCGCGGCACGTACGCGCCATATCGAAACGCTTTACGAGATCACTGGCGAACTGGTGCGCGAGCGGACCACCGATGCGTGGATCGACGTTTGCGAATCGCTGCAGATACCGGTGGCACGCGTGAACGGCCTCGACGAACTCGTGGACGATCCGCATCTGCGTGCCACCGGATTCTTCGATCAGGTAAGCGATCCGGCCATGGGCACGCTGCGCTTTCCCGGCGCACCGGTGCGATTCGATGGCGAACGCGCACGCGCCAGCGTGCCGCCGCGGCTTGGCGAACACACGCGCGAAGTGCTGGGCGGCGTAGGACTCAGTGACGAAGAGATTGCCGCATTGGGCGGCTGAACACGCATCCATCAAGAATCCATCAAGGAGGGGACATGAGTCACACGCAGCCGCAACGACTGGGGCAGGGGTTTTACTGGCAGGACATTCAGGAAGGACAGGTTTTCGAGACCTTCCGCCGCACCGTGACCGAGACCGATCTCGTCAATTTCATTTCGGTGACAGGCATGCTCGAAGCAATCTTCATCGAGGAAGGCTACGAGGGGAGTGCGATCAAGGGGCGCCCGGTACCGGCGGCGCTGACGTATTCGCTGATCGAAGGCTTCATCCTGCAAACGATGATTCAGGGCACGGGGCTGGCGATGCTGGAGCTGACGCAGAAGATCCTCGGCCCCGTACTGGTGGGCGACACCATCCATGCCCGCATCACCGTGACCGGCATTCGTCCAACGTCGAAGAGCGGCCGTGCAGTGGTCGATTCATCGATCGAGGTGTTCAACCAGCGACAGGAACTGGTGATGACGTACACGGCGCGGCGGCTGCTGGCTGGGCGCTAGGCAGCCAACGGATTCACCCGGAGGAGACACAAGCATGCCAATACAGAGCAAGAATGCCAGGCATCCCCAACCCATCGCGCTGCGCCGCAAATGGTTGCGAGCGGTGGCCGCGTGCGGCGTTGCCGTAGCCCTACTGCCGCAAGCCGCGTTGGCAGCAGACTACCCTGATCGTCCTATTCGGCTGGTCGTGCCGTTCCCGCCGGGCGGTCCCACCGATCTCGTCTCGCGCGTGATCGCCAGGAAGATGTCGGAGGATCTGGGCCAGACGGTGCTCGTGGACAACCGTCCCGGCGCGAACGGCAACATCGGCAACGAGATCGTGGCCAAGGCGCAGGCCGATGGCTACACGGTGCTGTACAACACGTCGTCCATCGCGCTCAGTCCCGCGCTCTACAAGAAGCTGTCGTACGACGTGAAGCGCGACCTGCTGCCCGTGGCGCTGACTGCCAACGTGCCGTTGGTGCTCGAAGTCAATGCGCAGGTGCAGGCGAACACCGTGCCCGAGTTCGTGGCGTGGCTCAAGGCCAACCCCGGCAAGATGACGTACGGCTCCGCCGGCAACGGCAACGTGACCCATCTCGCCGCGTTCCTGTTCCTGCAGGCCAATGGCATCGAAGCGGTGCACGCGCCGTACAAGGGCAGCGCGCCGGCGCTGACCGACCTCGCGAGCGGACAGGTGCAGTTCATGACCGACACGATCAACTCGTCGCTGCCGTTTATCCGGGACAAGCGCATGAAGGCGCTGGCAGTGACCAGCAGCGCCCGCAGCGCACAGTTGCCGGATGTGCCGACGCTCGCCGAGTCTGGTCTGAAGGGCTTCGAGGTGGGCGCGTGGCAGGGCATGATGGTTCCCGCAAAAACGCCACCAGATATCGTGCGTCGGCTCAACGGTGCTGTGCTGAAGGCGCTGGCATCGTCGGACGTGCGCGCCAGCCTGGCCGCGCAAGGGGCTGAACCGCGCGGGTCGTCGCCCGAAGCCTACGGGACGTATCTGTCCCAGGAACTGGAGCGGTGGCGCAAGGTCGTCAAAGACACTGGCGTGACGCTGGACTGACCGACCGCATTCCCTGGAAGGAGATCGATCTTGCGTTCCCTGTTTGACACGTTCGCCCTGACAGCGCTGCCGCCTGAAGCCTCGGCGTTTCGGGGCGAGGTCCAGGCATTCCTGCGCGACCATCTTCCCGATCTGCCGCCCGACCGTCGCGCACGTTCGTGGATGGGATTCGATGCAACATTCAGCCGCGCGTTGGCGCAGCGCGGCTGGGTTGGCATCACGCTGCCGGCGCAATACGGCGGCGCGGGGCTCGATGCGTTTTCGCGCTTTGTGCTCGTGGAGGAATTGCTGGCCTGCGGCGCGCCGGTGAGCGCGCACTGGATTGCGGATCGGCAGAGCGGTCCGCTGATCCTGCGCTATGGCACCGATGCGCAGCGGGCTTTCTACCTGCCGCGCATTTGTCGGGGCGAGGCATTCTTCTGCATCGGCATGAGCGAGCCCAACGCAGGCTCCGACCTTGCCAGCGTGACCACGCGCGCCACGCCGTGCGAGGGTGGATGGCGCCTGAATGGCCGCAAGATCTGGACGACCAATGCGGATCGCTGCCAGTTCATGCTGGCACTGGTGCGCACCTCGGGGCAGCCCGAGGATCGGCAGAAGGGCCTGTCGCAAGTCATCGTCGATCTGTCCGCGCCGGGTGTGAGTGTTCGACCGATCCACGATCTTGCAGGCGACGCGCATTTCTCGGAGGTTGCATTCGACGATGTGATGCTGCCCGCCGATGCGTTGGTGGGGCAGGAAGGCGCTGGCTGGGAACAGGTCAATGCTGAACTCGCCTTCGAGCGCAGCGGGCCCGAGCGGCTGTATTCGAGCGTGGTGCTGCTGGATGCATGGATTGCCGCGCTGCGTCGCTTGCCGGCTGTGCAGCGCGATACCGTCACCATTGGCAGGTTGGTGGGCCGGCTGGCCGTGCTGCGTGCGATGTCGCTGGCAGTCACCGCGCGGCTGGCCGCGGGCGAAAGTCCGCTGATCGAGGCAGCGGTGGTCAAGGACCTTGGCACTGAACTCGAACAGGCGGTTGGCGCGCTGGCGGAAGCGGCGCTCGGGGATGATCCGGTGCTGGCTGCAGATGCCGACTTGTATCGCACCTGCGCGTACATCAGCCAGATTTCGCCGACCTATTCGCTGCGCGGCGGCACCCGCGAGATCCTGCGCGGCATGATCGCGCGCGGGCTCGGCCTGCGCTAACGGGGACTTGTCATGGAAAACGTCTATTCGGATGCCCTGGAAGCGCTGCTGCGTGATGCCTGCACGCCAGCGGTGGTGCGAGACATCGAGGGTGGCAGATCGGCATCGACGCTATGGGATGCGCTGCACGAGAGTGGTTTCGCTGACAGCCTGCTGCCCGATGCTGGGTTGTCGTTGGCCGATGTGCTGCCGATGCTGATGGCGATGGGGCAGTACGCGTTGCCATTGCCACTGGCGCAGACGATGTTCGCGCGCGCGGTGCTGCATGCTGCGGGCCACGAGATTCCTGCTGGACCCATCGCACTTGCTACGTTAGAAGATGTACCTCGCACGCATGTTGCCGACGGGGCGAGTGCTGCGTGGTTTCTCATTCAGCGCGGGGATGTCGCATGGTTGCTGGCGCGTGACGATGCCACGATGCAATCGACAGGCGTGCATGGTGACCTGACAGTGAGCATTGCTGGAAAGCCGTCAATGTCGTTCCCGCTGCCGCACGGCTTGTTGCGGACCATCGGTGCGACCCTGCACACGGCGTTGATGGCTGGCGCGATGTCGCGCGTGTTCGACCTGACGCTCCAGTACGCCAACGACCGCACGCAGTTCGGGCGCTCCATCGGCAAATTCCAGGCGATCCAGCACCAGATCAGTACGATGGCGGAGCAAGTGGCGGCCGTGCGGATGGCGGCGCAGATCGCATGTTCGGGCGAAGGCTGGCAACCGGACCGGATGCACGCGGCTATCGGCAAGTTCAACGCCAGCGATGCTGTGACATCAGTTAGCGCGGCTGCGCATGCCGTACATGGCGCGCTGGGTATCACCGCTGAATACGATTTGCAGCTATTCACACGGCGGCTTCACGCGTGGCGTATGGCCGATGGATCGGAACGCTACTGGGCGCGGGAAATCGGCACGGTGGTGTGTGAGACGGAGATGCAGACGGTAGATCAGATCCGGCGATGGGCTGGGGAGACGGCAAGCACCACGTAAAGGCCAACGCTCGTAGCTATGCGCTCCCCTCTCCCATGTCAATGGGAGAGGGGAGCAAACCAAACGCGTCGCCGGCTACACTCCCGACATTTCCACCCGGCAACTCGTCTCCGGCTTGCCCGGTATCACCAGTTGCGCATCCGGTCCCTTGTCCCAGAACAGTGCGTCGCCATCCTTCAATGTGGCGGCATACCGCGCGCCAGACGCAGCGCGTGTTTGGGGCAGCACCAGTTGCTGGTCGAGCCAGCGCAGATACGCATAACCGGGATCGGTCTGTATAAACGTGCCGCTGATCACCGCATCCAACCCTTCGCAGCGAATATTGAAGGGGCCGCGGCTGATGCCCTTGCCGTCCTGCCGACGCGCGCCGGCATAGCTGTGCCGCAACGTGTAGATCCGTTCCAGATACGTCGATACCGTACAGGCCCGTGCGTCGTCGGCGTTCGCGCAGGCATCGCGGCCCTTGATCCAGCCACGTTGCCCGGCGATCAGTTGCTTCTTCTGAGACTTCGGCAAGGACTGCGCATCGAGTGCAAGCCCATACAGCCGCGTGGTTTCGCGGTCGAGCTGGGCAAGGGTGTCGTCCTTGCAGATCAGTGTCTCGACCTCGCCCTGGGCCTTTCGGCAATCGAAAGACGGTGATGGGGTCGCGGCAGTGACCGGTGCAACAGGAACAAGCCAGGATGCAATGGCGGCGCCCAGCATGGCGAAGAACCTGTTCACGGACATGGCAGTCTCCTGCGGAGCGAACTACCCCGCGTTGCGGTCGATGACGACGAAATGCTTGCGCACGGGCTCGATCACCTCGAATACGCCTTCGAAGCCAGCGGGAATCACGCAGGCATCGCCCGGCCCGAACTCGCGGGCGTCGCCGTCGTGGCGGGTGATGCGCAGGCGGCCGCTGATCACATGGAAAAACTCTTCCTTGCCTGCGGGAAATGCAATCCGCCAGGCGCCCGGCTCGCACGCCCAGATCCCGCAATCGAAATCGCCTTGACTGGCGCTGTAGTGCGTCCACGTCGTTCGGTCGGGGTTGCCGTTCACGAGCCGGTCGGGGCGCGGGTTGTCATGAGCCGGTGCGGGATCGGCGCGGAAGTCGGTCAGGAAAGGGGCGGAGGCGAGCGTAACGGCAGACACGATGCGATCAGGGCAGCAGCAAGGTTGCAAAGTCGTAAGTGTAGTGGTCAGACACTTTCGAATCTGCCTGTTTTGGTGTCCTGTCACGCACGGGGCCGCGTTCGATGCCCCTTCGTCCCATACGTGTAATGCGGTCCCTGTCGCGTTCCGTACACGGTTTGTTACCGAACATTACAAGACGATTACAAACGGATGAATCAACGATCCCGAGCAGTTGCCGACAGAAGACATCTGATCGGTCAGATTGTGATGAAGGCGCCGCTGCATATACGGATGAGTATAAGAATGATTCGTATTTGAGGTTTTAGTGACGCCTCCATACAATCGCGCCCCGAGAAAAGCCGCGTTCAGCGCCCTCGGATGCCGATACGGCGATCAGTGATGACCACTGACGACACGTGACGGTATCCACACAAGCAATCCACGGGAAGAGAGAGTAATGAGCAAGTATTCGGAGGTGTTCCGGCCCAATGTGCTGGTGACGGCGCTCGCCGGCCCGATGGCCGCCATGGCCATGCAAGGGGCTGCCGCCCAGGAAGCCACGCCGGCCACCACGGCCAAGGCCAGCCCGGTTCAGCAACTGCAAGGCGTGACTGTGAAAGCTGCCCGTGAGGATGGCTACAAGGTCGACAGCGCCGAATCTCCGAAATTCACGGCGCCACTGCTCGACACGCCAAAGTCCGTGACGGTGGTGCCCGCCGAAGTGATCCAGCAATCGGGCTCGAACTCCCTGCAGGATGCACTGCGTACTACGCCGGGTATCACCTTCGGCGCAGGCGAGGGCGGTAACCCGATTGGCGACCGTCCGTTCATTCGCGGCTTCGACTCCGGCAGCAGCATCTTCGTGGATGGTGTGCGCGACGCCGGTTCGCAAACGCGCGATACGTTCAACATCGAGAACATCGAGGTCATCAAGGGACCGAGCTCGGCCTACGGCGGCAAGGGTTCGGTCGGTGGCCTGATCAACATCGTGACCAAGCTGCCGACGAAGGAGAACTTCGTGCAGGGTTCGGTCGGTATTGGCACGGATGCGTACAAGCGCGCCACGCTCGACGGCAACTACGTACTCAACGACAACACCGGCCTGCGCCTGAACGCGATGGCCCAGGATGCCAACACGCCGGGCCGCGAGGCGGTGGGCGGCCACTCGTGGGGCTTCGCGCCGTCGGTCACGTTCGGCCTGAACAGCCCGACCAAGCTCACGCTGTCGTACTACCACCTGCAGGGCCAGAACATGCCGGACTACAGCATCCCGTATGCGCGTCCGGCTGCGCAGGCGTCGAAGGCCAACCCGGCAGGTCCGGCCAACGTGAACCGCAACAACTTCTATGGTCTGGTCGATCGCGACTTCCAGCACACGCAGTCCGATATCGGCACGGCCATCTTCGAACACGCGTTCAGCGACAAGCTGACGTTCCGCAACACCACGCGCTGGGGCCGCAGTACCAACGACTACATCGTCACGAACCCGGACGACAGCCGTGGCAACGTGGCGAATGGATACGTCTACCGCAGCAGCAAGAATCGCGATTCGGCCACCGATTCGCTGATCAACCAGACCGATTTCATCGCCAAGTTCGATACCGGCAGCCTCAAGCACTCGATGCTGTTCGGCTTCGAGTTCAGCCGTGACGATACCGATAACACGCCGTACAACGTGGTGCCGGGCGGCGGTGCGGGCAACACCTGCAATGCGTCGCTGCTGGCCAGCGGGGACTGCACGAACCTGTACAACCCGAACCCGGGCGATGTCTGGACGGGCCGCGTCGGCAAGATGGGCTACACGCAGAAGACCAAGACCGATACGCGCGCGGTCTACCTGTTCGACACGGTGGAGATTACCAAGCAGTGGCTCGTGAACGGCGGCATCCGCTACGACAGCTACCGCACCACCTCCGCCACGCCGGCCTACATCAACCCGAACACCGGCGCATCGGTGGCGGCGGTGAACCTCGGCAACAATGCGAACTTCTTCAACTACCAGGCCGGCATCGTCTACAAGCCCGTGGACTTCGGCAGCATCTACGTGTCCTACGGCACGGCCTCGACGCCACCGGGCACGTCCAACGGCGATGGCTCCGACAACCTCTCCGCGCAGATCCAGAACCTCGACCCCGAGCGCAGCCGCGCCTGGGAATTGGGTACCAAGTGGGATCTGCTTGGTCGCCGCCTCTCGTTGACGGGTGCCGTGTTCCAGATCGACAAGGACAACGCACGCGTGGCCGTCGATGCCAACACCACGCAAAACGTGGGCAAGCAGCAGGTGCGTGGTTTCGAGCTGGGCTTTGCGGGCAGCGTCACCGACAAGTGGAACGTGTTCGGCGGCTATACGTTCCTGGACAGCGAACTCAAGAACAACGGCCCCGTCGCGGCGAACGCCGCCAACAATGGCAACCAGTTCCCGAACACGCCGAAGAACAGCTTCAGCCTCTGGTCGACCTACCAGGTCCTGCCCGCCCTGACCGTGGGTGGAGGTGCCTACTACGTCAGCCAGGTCTACGGCAACGCGGCCAACTCGCTGTACGTGCCGTCGTACTGGCGCTTCGATGCCATGGCCGCGTATCGGGTGAACAAGAACCTGACGCTGCAGCTGAACGTCCAGAACCTGCTGAACAAGACGTACTACACCAAGGCATTCGCCGCCCACTATGCCGCATTGGGCGCGGGCCGCTTTGGTATGCTGACGGCCAACTTCCGCTTCTAAGCCGACATACCCCGGGGTTACTCCCGGGGTTCTGGTTTTCCCATCATGATGCTGCACATTCCGGACGTCCTGTCCAAAGCCCAGGTTGCCGACTGCCGCGCGCTGATGGACGCCGCGGACTGGACGGATGGCAACCTCACCTCGGGCCACCAGTCCGCGCTGGCCAAGCGCAACCTGCAATTGCCAGAGTCCTCGCCCGTGGCACAGCAACTGGGCGGGTTCATTCAGGACGCGCTCGCCAACAGTGCGCTGTTCTTCTCCGCCGCGCTGCCACTCAAGGTCTTTCCGCCGTTGTTCAACCGGTACGAAGGCGGCCAGACATTCGGCCAGCACGTGGACAACGCCATCCGCTACCTGGGCGGCACGGATTTCCGCATCCGCAGCGATCTCTCCGCCACGTTGTTTCTCACTGAACCCGAGGAATACGACGGCGGCGAACTGGTGATCGAAGACACCTTCGGACCCCAACGCGTGAGGCTGCCCGCCGGCCACATGGTGTTGTACCCGGCCACCAGCGTTCACCACGTCACGCCAGTCACGCGCGGCGCGCGGGTATCGTCCTTCTTCTGGATCCAGAGCATGGTGCGCGACGATGGCCAACGCGCACTGCTGTTCGACCTCGACAATCGACTGCGCCAGGTTGCGGACACCATCGGGCAGGACCACGAGTCCGTGATTGGATTGACGGGCGTTTATCACAACCTGCTACGGCGTTGGGCGGACGCGTAGGGCGGGGAAGCTCATGGCGGGTGCCGCAATCTGCTGAACTAGCGATCTGCAGAGTCTCGAACACGCGTGCGTCGACGCTCAAGACGTTGCGCCCGTAGTGACGTTGCATCGCCTGGAGCCAGTCTTCGAGCACCTTGCACTGTGGACGGTCGTCATGCGATTTTGAGGATCGTCTCATAGGCGGGTGGCCCGGAACCTACTGCACAAAACCCTTCGCCCAAAAGAAATACCCCGACGCGCGGGATCGTCGGGGCAGTAAGAGTTGCCAAGTCGTTTGGGGTCGTGTCGAGTGACCCTGCGGCAAGTGTGACGTTGCCAGCGCCGAGCGCCAATAACTCACATGAGGTATTGGCGTATGTGCGGTGCCGCACGAATCATGCGCCGCGCGGCGTGAGCATTCCGAACAAAAGAATCGGGTTCCGAATACGAGCACATTGAGGGTGCGTGAAGGCTTGCTACGCCGTGCGCAACTGCGCGGCAATCCTCAGGTTGCAGTCTCGGGCCTGCCCGCCTGGCTATGACGAGCCGGATGCTCGGGATAGCACGCCAGTAGCGCGCTGACCACGCCGTTTGTCCATCCGAATCCATCCTGGAGCGGATATTCGCCGCCGCTGCCGCCTTCGGCGCTGTGCGGATGTCGTCTCACCAGCCGGTACTTTTCCACCAGCTTGTACTCGCGCGTGTAGAGGTTCGACACCGTGCAGAGCCATCGATGAGCGATGTCGTCGGCCAGCGCGCCGTAGCCATAGCGGCGCAGTCCGGCGATGGCGATCCACTGCAGCGGTGCCCAACCATTGGGCCGGTCCCACTGCTCGGCCGAGCGCACTTCCGTGGTGGCCAGTCCGCCGTCTTCGAGCAATCGCGCCGGGATCATCGCGGCCATGCGAGCGGCCTGTTCCGTGCTGGCGAGTCCCACGAACAGCGGCATCAGCGTGGCCGCGGTCAGGTGTGGCCGCATGGCGTGGCAATGCCAGTCGAAATCGAGAAACGCACCGGAACCTTCGTCCCACATGAAATCGTTCATCGCCTGCTGTCGGCGCGATGCTGCGTCGCGATAGCGTGTCGCTTCGTCTGGCGTGCCGGCCATGTCGCAAAGTTCCGCCAGGCGGCATTCCGCGTGCCAGAGCAGCGCGTTGAGATCCACGGGCAGGATGGCCGTGGTGCGGATGGTGGCGAGATCGGGGGTGTCCTGCAAGGCCACGGGTTCGCACCAGCGCGAACTGAAATCCCAGCCCGATTCGGCGGCCGCGCGCAGGTCGCGAAAGACCAGGTGGGCGGGCCTGCCGCTGCGCCGCGCGGTTTCCAAATCCTCCAGATAGGCTTCCTCGCGCGGATGGGCGCGGTCGTCCCAATAGCGGTTGAGCCATGTGCCATCGGGCAGGCACACCACACGCCGGTGGGCACAGCCGGGCTGCAGATGCGTGCTGCCGTCCATCCAGAACGCGTGTTCGCGTTTAAGTTGCGGCAGGTAGCGCAGGGCGGTTTCGGCGCCTTCTTCCAGATCATCGAGTAACTGGATCATCAGCGAGAACACCGGCGGCTGCGAACGGCTCAGGTAGTAGGACCGCGTACCGTTTGGCACATGCCCATACGTGTCGAGCAGATAGGCGAAGTTATCGGCCATGGGGCGGAGCAGGTCGTGCCGGCCGCTGGCGGACAGGCCCAGCATGGTGAAGTACGAATCCCAGTAATAGAGTTCGCGGAAGCGGCCGCCGGGCACGACATAAGGGCCGGGCAGCGGCAGCAGCGAGCACATCGGCGGATGCTCGGTTGGCTCGCGTGTCAGGACCGGCCAGAGATCGTCGATGTGCTGGCGCAGCGAATGCTCGGGGTGCGAGACGTAATGGGAATCCGGCACGGTCTCGCGCTCGAAGTGCGCACCGACGAAGGCTTCCAGCGAAAAATCCGGCGTATCGCGCTGGGCACGATAGCGCGCGAGGATGGCTTCCGGCGCATCCAGCGGCACGCAATCGGGAAACGTCTTGCTGTCCGCGAACAGGCCGCTGGCCTGCACATCGACGAACAATTCTTCATAGCGCTCAGCGGGCGACAGCGCATCGCATGCCGCGCAGCCCGGCAGCACGGACGGATCGGGGCACGGCAGGTGGGTGATCGACGGGGCGTGCGCGTGGCAATGAGAGGGATGGCCGCCCGATGGCGCCGGCCGGGTTTGCTGCGCCGCCGCATCGACGCCTGCATTCGGTTGGGCCGGTTCAGTTCGCGGGCTGGCGTGCGGCACGGATGCAGCGCGCATGGCGTCACTCTCCACGGTTGTCATCCACGGTCAGAGCCGGGTGCCGGCTGCAAAGTTCAACGTTTCCGCCTGCCGGCTAGTCGCTGGGCGCTGCGTCGTGCGCGGTGCCGCAGTCCACAAAGCCAAGCTGGGCCAGCACGCTGGCGGCGGCCTGCGCCACGCTGCCGCTGTGCGCGGGCATGATGACGTGGGCGGTTTCCCGATAGAGCGGGTCGCGCTCCATGAACATGGATTCGAGCCGGGCGCGCGGGTTTTCCACCTGCAGCAGCGGACGATTGCGGTTGCGCCGCGTGCGTCGCCACAACTCCTGCACCGTGGCATCGAGATACACCACATGGCCGCGCGTGCGCAACATGTCGCGGTTTTCGGCCCGCAGCACGGCGCCACCGCCGGTGGCCAGCACGATGCCGCTGCGTTGGGTCAGGTCATCCAAAACGCGCGTTTCACGACGCCGGAAGCCTTCTTCGCCTTCGAGCTCGAAAATCGTGGCAATGCGCACGCCGCAGCGGGCTTCAATCTCATGGTCGGTGTCGAAGAACGGACGGCCGAGCAAATGCGCAACCGTCCGGCCAATGGTCGTCTTGCCGGCGCCCATGAAGCCGATCAGGAAAAGATTGCCTGCGAGGTTGTCCGAAGGGTTGCTCGAAGCCATGGAAGCGATGTGCTGGTCAAAGAGAGTGCGCCGCAACGTGACTGCCAGTCCTGCGCAACGGTAGCACGTCCTCTGCACGATTTGTTGTCGCGGGAGGAGGGCGAACCGAGCGCGTCGTAAATGCCATCACCCGTCGCTATGCGCTCCCCTCTCCCATGCCAGCGGGAGAGGGGAGAAAAAACAGAGCCGGGATCAGTCAGGCTGGCGCGCAGCGATGGTCCGGATGGTGTCGACGAACGCTTCCGCCACCGGTTCGAGCGTGCGGTCGCTCCGGCGCAGCAGGCCGATGGGTTCCTCGGTGCCGGGCGTGGCGATGGGCAGCAGCGTCATGTCACCATCGGCCACCGCCAGCCGCGTGGCAGACAACGGCGCGGCCCAGACGCTGTCGCTGCGTAGCGTGACGAGCTGGCTCAGGTAGGCATCGGCGGTTTCCAGGCAGCCATCTGGCAGGGTCAGACCATGCCGCGCGAGCAGGCTTTCGGTGCTGTGGCGTGGAATGGAACCCATGGCGGGCACCACCATCGGCTGCGCCAGCACATCGTGCATCGTGGGGCGCGCGTGCGTAACCAGCGGATGTCCGGCGCGCACGGCCAGCACCAGCGGCTCGCCGGCCAGCGATTCAAACCATAGCCCTTCCATGGCCGCAGGATCGTCCAGGCGGCCGATCACCACATCGAGCACATCGGCCTTGAGCAAGTCGATCAGCGTGCGGTTCATGCCGGTCTGCACGGCGAGCGCCACGTCCGCGTGGCTGCTGCGGAAGCGGGTAACGGCGTCGATCAGCAGCGCTGGCACGATACTCGGCAGCGCGCCCACGCGGATGCGTTCGTGACGCAACGCATCGCCGGACAAGCTCTGCGCTGCCGCATCCAGATCTTCGAGAATCCGCAAGGCATGGCGCAGGAAGCGCATGCCGGCCGCCGTGAGATCGGTGCCGGCACGCTGGCGCACCAGCAGTCGCGTGCCAACCAGTTCCTCCAGCTCGGTCAGTGTCTTGGACACGGCGGGCTGCGTCAGACCCAGCCGTTCACCCGCACGGCCAAGGTGCTGCGCCTGCGCCACGGCGACAAAGCAATGCAGATGCCGCAGACGGATACGGCTGAGAAAAGCATCGGGCGGCGGCGAGGTTTTCATAATTAAAATTCATGCTAATTACTCAAAAACTCAATTTACATGAATTCCTGCGTTGCTTACAGTCTTCGTCCAACGCCCCCACATCCACATCACGGAGACAGCGATGCCCCCTCGCTCCGATCGTCCGGCCCAGTACCGCAAGCCTTACTGGGACACCCAACCCGAATACCTCTATCCGCCTTATGCCTCGACGCAGCTGCGCGCGCCGGCCCAGCCGCTGATCGGCTTGCCGCAGTCGCTGTCCGAAGTGACCGGTCCCACGTTCGGCCCGGAATTCGTGCGTGAAGGGGATAACGACCTCACCGTTGGCAATGGCGGTGAACCGATTGGCGAGCGCATGCTCGTCACCGGCCGCGTGCTCGACGAGAACGGTCGCCCTGTGCCCAATGCGCTGATCGAGATCTGGCAGGCCAATGCGTCCGGACGCTATACGCACAAGCGCGACCAGCACGACGCACCGCTCGATCCCCATTTCTCGGGCGAGGGCCGCACCATCACCGATGCGCACGGTAACTACCAGTTCAAGACGATCAAGCCAGGTGCGTATCCCTGGCGCAATCACCACAACGCCTGGCGGCCCCAGCACATCCACTTCTCGCTGTTCGGCAATGCGTATGCCACGCGGCTCGTGACGCAGATGTATTTCCCGGGCGATCCGCTGCTCGCGTTCGATCCGATCTTCCAGTGCGTGCCCGACGAGAAAGCGCGCAACCGTCTGGTTGCCACGTTCGACTGGGAGACCACCGCGCCCGAGTACGCCCTGGGCTACCGTTTCGATATCGTGCTGCGTGGCCGCGATGCCACGCCGATGGAGTAAGCCATGCTGTACGCCACCGCATCCCAGACCGTGGGACCCTACCTCCATATCGGCCTGACGGGCCTCAACTGCGCGGACCTGACCGCCGATGCGCCAGAGCTTGCCACGCAGCGCATCGTGATCGAAGGCCGCGTGACCGATGGCCGGGGCGATCCCGTGCCTGACGGCATGATCGAGATCTGGCAGGCCAATCCGGCGGGCCGTTATTGCCACGTTGACGATACGCGAGAGATACCGCTTGTTGCTGGCTTCACCGGGTTTGGCCGCGTGCCGACGGGTCCCGATGGCGAGTTCCGGTTCGTCACCGTGAAGCCGGGCGCCGTGCCCGGTATCGATGGGCGCCCGCAGGCACCGCACATCATGGTGTCGGTCTTTACGCGCGGACTGGTCAAGCACGTGGCCACGCGTATGTATTTCTCCGACGAGGCCGAAGCCAATAATGCGGACGCCGTGTTGTCGCTCGTGCCAGCAGCGCGGCGCAACACGCTGGTTGCCGAGGGAGATGCCGGTCACTACCGCTGGAACGTGGTGCTGCAGGGCGCGGGCGAGACGGTGTTTTTCGACATCTGACGAGGGATCGCCCGAAGATACCCGCAGCGCAATATCCCTCACAATCGGCGCACCGCCCTGATGCCACGACACGCCACGACACGACGATGCCCACGTACTCCCGCCTGACCGATCCGATGTTTGGCAGTCCCGCCGTACTCGCGGCGTTTTCCGATGCAGGCACGGTGCGCGCCATGCTCGATACCGAGGCCGCACTCGCGCGCGCCGAAGCGTGTTGCGGCGTGATTCCGCAGCAGGCGGCGCAGATGATTGCAGAAGTCTGCGCGGCCGATCCCATCGATGCCGACAAGCTGGCAAACGATGCGGTGGCGGCTGGCAACCTCGCCATCCCGTTCGTGAAGCAATTGACGGCTGCCGTGGCGCTGCGCGATGCCGACGCTGCGCGTTATGTTCACTGGGGCGCCACGAGCCAGGACATCATCGATACCGCACTGGTGCTGCAACTGATGCAGGCACTGCACGCGCTAGACAACGACCTGTCGACGCTTGGCGATGCCTGCGCGGATCTGGCCGCCGCGCATCGCGCCACACCGATGGTGGGACGCACCTGGCTGCAGCATGCACTGCCGATGACGTTCGGACTCAAAGCAGCAGGATGGCTCGACGCGCTGCGACGCGACCGCGATCGGCTCGATGCATCGCGCCAGCAGGCACGCGTGCTGCAATTTGGCGGCGCGGCGGGCACGCTGGCCAGCCTCGGCGATGATGCGCCCGCCGTGGCCGCGCAATTCGCGCAAGCCTTGCAACTCGAATTGCCGACGCTGCCATGGCATGCGCATCGCGATCGTCTGGTCGAAGTTGCCAGTACGCTCGGCATGCTGACCGGCACACTGGGCAAGATGGCGCGCGACATCTCGCTGATGATGCAAACCGAGATCGCGGAAGTCAGCGAGCCCGCCGCGCCGGGTCGCGGCGGCTCCAGCACCATGCCGCACAAGCGCAATCCGGTGGGTTGCGCGGCGGTGCTGACCGCTGCCGTGCGCGTACCGCCACTGGTGGCCACGATGCTGGCGGGCATGACGCAGGAGCACGAGCGCGCGCTGGGCGGCTGGCAGGCCGAGTGGGACACGCTGCCGCAGATCGTGGCGCTGGCCGCAGGCGCGTTGCGACAGATGGGCGAGGTCGTGAGCGGCCTGCAGGTGGATGCGGCACGCATGCGCGCCAATCTCGATATCACGCGTGGCCTGATTCTTGGCGAGGCCGCCATGCTCGAACTTGGCCGACATATCGGACGGCTTGCCGCACACCATGTGGTGGAGCGTGCTTCGCGTCGCGCGGTGGACGAGGGCAGTACGCTGCGTGATGCGCTGGCCAGGACGCTCGCGGAAGATCCGAAACACGCCGGTCTGCTCGATGACGCCACGCTGGATCGTCTTGCAGACCCTGCGCATTACGCGGGGCAGTCGATGCGGTTTGCCGATGCGGCAGTCAAGGCGTGGCGCAATGGACGTGGACATCGCACGGCGTCAGTCGCATCGCACATCGAACCATCATCTTCCGGCAGCGCGCCGCATGCGGAAGCGGCGTCAACGCAAGCACCCATTCGCGACGACAAGGCGCGCTACGCAGCGGGCCTCGCCGTGCGCCGCGACGTATTGGGCAGCGCGCACGTAGACCGCTCGCTGCAACGCCTTACACCGCTGACCGAGGAATTCCAGAACCTGATCACGCGCTACGCATGGGGCGAGATATGGACGCGTCCCGGCCTGCCGCGCCATACGCGCAGCCTGATCACGATTGCGATGATGGTGGCGCTGAATCGTTCCGAGGAACTGAAGCTGCATCTGCGTGCGGCGGCCAACAACGGCGTGACACGCGACGAGATCAAGGAAGTGCTGCTGCAAACGGGCATCTACTGCGGCGTGCCCGCTGCGAATTCGGCTTTCCATCTGGCGCAGGAAATTCTCGGTGACGAGGGCGGGACGCGCTGACCCACGGGCAGTACCACGTAGCCTCGCCGACATAGAGCGGGGCGCGCACCATAACAACAAGACAGGAGACACGCCATGGCCCCCCATGGAACCCATGCCACGCGCGTAGCAATTGTCGGCGCCGGCCCCGCCGGCCTGTTGCTCGGCCAGTTGCTGACTGTCGCGGGCATCGACAACCTCATCATCGAGCAACGCAGTGCAGACTACGTGCTGGGCCGCATCCGCGCCGGCATTCTCGAATGTACGACCGTGGAAGCACTGGAGCGCACAGGCGTGGCCGCGCGTCTGCATGAAGAGGGACTGAAGCACCACGGCATCGAACTTTCGTTCAACGGCACGCGGCACCGCATCGATTTTCATGCGCTGATCGGCCGCGATGTCACGGTGTACGGCCAGACCGAAGTCACGCGCGATCTCATGGCCGCGCGACAGGCATCTGGCATGCCCATCGTGTACGAGGCGGAATCGGTGTCGCTGCATGAGTTCGATGGCAGCCGTCCCAGCGTGCAATATCGCAAGGACGGTGTCACGCATACCGTGCAATGCGAGTTCATCGCCGGTTGCGATGGTTTCCACGGGGTCAGTCGCGCCAGCGTGCCCGAACCCTCGAAACAGATCTTCGAGCGTGTGTATCCGTTCGGCTGGCTTGGTGTGCTGTCCGATACGCCGCCCGTAGCCGACGAACTGATCTACGCCAGCCACCCGGACGGCTTCGCGCTATGCAGCATGCGCTCGATGACACGCAGCCGCTACTACGTGCAGGTGCCCTCCACCGAAAAGGCCGGGAACTGGTCCGATGAACGCTTCTGGAAAACTCTGCGCAGCCGCCTCGATCCCGAAGCCGCAGACGCACTGATCACCGGACCCAGCATCGAGAAAAGCATCGCACCGCTACGCAGCTTCGTCTGCGAGCCGATGCGATACGGCCGGCTGTTCCTCGCCGGAGACGCCGCGCACATCGTGCCACCCACCGGCGCCAAAGGACTCAACCTCGCCGCCAGCGACGTGCTGTATCTCGCCGATGGATTGATCGCGCACTATCAGGAGCACGACGCAAACGGCCTCGACCAGTATTCGGAGACATGCCTGCGCCGGATCTGGAAGGCCGAAAGGTTCTCGTGGTGGATGACGTCACTGCTGCATAGCTTCCCTGACGCCGACGTCTTTGCGCGCCGCATCCAGCAAGCCGAACTCGATTACCTCGTGGGTTCCGAAGCGGCGTGCCGATCGCTTGCGGAGAACTATGTGGGATTGCCGCGATAAGGCATATTTCATAAGTATGAATACCGCATCCGGCATATATTTTACGTAGCCCCAACGCGGTGCTACCGTCTCGCTCCAGCACGCCGGCAAAAGTATCGGCTGCACTGGAGGAGACGAACATGACAACCCAAATTCCTGGGCGGCGGCAGCCATGGCTGCTGGCCGCGATATGTGCCGCTACGCTGGCATTGACGGCATGCGGTGGTGGCGACGACGCGCCGGCTGCATCGAATAGTGGCAGCGGCAACAACGGCGCAGGGCAGGGCGACACAGGTAGCGGCACGCCGACGCCGGACAAGCCTGCACTGAGCGCACTCGATGCGTGCAATGCGCTGAACGGCGTCAGTATCGCGGCGTCGAGCCTTGCGCTGGCCACGGGCGGCGCCACGGTCACGGGTGCGACGCTGATTGCGGAGAACGCCAGCGGCAATGCGCTGGGCGAGTACTGCCAGGTGCGCGGCGCGATTGCGCCGGTGGACCCGGCATCGCCGAACATCAATTTCGCGGTCAACTTGCCGACGCAGTGGAATGGCAAGGGCATCCAGTTCGGCGGCGGCGGATTCGACGGTACGCTGATCGACGGCACCGAGACTGTGCGCTTTGCCTTGCCCGATGATCCCGCGCCGCTGGCACGTGGCTATGCAACCTGGGGCGACGATTCCGGCCACCAGAGCACGAGCATCACCGATGGCCGCTTTGCCACCAACGACGAGGCCCTGACCAACTACGGCGGCGACACGCTCAAGAAGACCCATGACGTGGCCATCGCGCTGATTACGCAGCGCTACGGCAAGGCGCTCACCAAGGCATATTTCCTGGGGACCTCAACGGGCGGGCGCGATGCATTGAGCTATATCCAGCGCTGGCCGGCGGACTACGATGGGGTGATCGCCAACGAGCCCGCACTCAATTACACCGGTACACGGCTGTCCAACGTGGCACTGGGTCGCGCGCTCTATCTGAACGGTGGCACGGGTTGGCTCAATATCAACAAGACCTTGCTCGTGCAGAAGGCCGCCATGGACGCCTGCGATACGCTCGATGGTGTGGCCGATCGCGTGGTGAGCAACGTGGAAGGCTGTCGCGTAGGTGCGCTGCAGGTACTGCAAAGCCTGCGCTGCGCGGGTGGCACTGATACCGGCGATACCTGTCTCTCCGATGCGCAGATCGCCACCGTCAAGACCATCGAGCAGCCGCTGCAGTTGAACTATCCGCTGGCCAATGGCGTGACCGTGGCGGGCGGCTACAACATTCTGGAAGGGGCGCTGGTGGCGGGGCCGTTCACGTCGCGAGACCTCGGCACGCGTCCCGTGCCGGGCAATCCCGCAACCACTGCCGATGCGAACATGTACCTCACTGGCGACCAGTGGGTGAAGTACTTCGTCACGCGCAATGCCACGTTCGATGCGCTGACATTCGATCCAGCCAGCCCCGGTAGCTGGACCTCGCGGGTGCAGACCGTGTCGGCACTGACCGACGCGACCAATCCCGATCTCTCCGCGTTTCTCGGTAAAGGTGGACGCCTGATCCTGCTGCATGGCTTGGCCGATGAAGTGATCAGTCCCAATTCGACGATTGCCTGGTACAAGGCCGTGATCGGTCGCGTGGGACAGACGGCGGTCGATCAAGGTATTCGCTTCTATACGGTGCCGGGCATGGGCCATGGCACGGGCAGCTTCCTGCCGGCGTGGAACTCGCTGACTGCGCTGGAGAACTGGGTCGAACTGGGCGCTGCACCGGGCACGCGCACAGTGATGGATACGAATGCAGGCACCTATGGACGTACGCGTCCGCTGTGCCTGTATCCATCGTGGCCGAAGTACAAGGGCACGGGCAGTGCCGACGCCGCCGTCAACTACACCTGCGAAGGCGCGTCCGGCATCGTGCAGTCATGCCTGAACATGCCTTCGACGCCCACGACGTGGAAGGGCGGCAATACGGATGGCGAGGAACTGTCGGTGCGCATCGATCCGGTGACGCTGCAATACACGGTGACCATCGACGCCAGCCTGCAGCGCGCGGCAAACACGGCGATTACGGGGCAGCTCGTGTCACAGGGTGGCTGTACCTACGGCAGCGACGAAAACGGCGCGCAGTTCACGCTGGGCGGCGGCGGATTGCTGTCGGCGGGTGTGCGGGCCGCATCGGGCGCCACGTTCCGTCCGTTGATCGCATTCCAGAACGTATCCGCCGACTACACGGCGGTGGCGGATATCTACAACGTCAACGGCATCCAGACGGCGGTTGCCAATGGTGCGGTGTCCACGGTCAACGCTTCGGCTCGGCTGCGTTCCTCGGCGGCCACGTGGCAAACGTGCGCAGCCAACGCGACCGGCGGATACATCGTCTACGACGCCAACTGCACGAACACCACGAAGGGCTACATCGTGTGGAATGCCACGCGGCAGGCGTTCGACTACTTTGTGGGCGGCACCATCGCGGCAGCTAACGGCGTGTTGAGCGGGTCGCTGATCAGCGGCATCGTCAATGGTACGCCGGTGCCTCTGATCCTCACGCGCTCGACCACGGCCTACGGCATGAACGTGTATGCGAAGCAGGCGGCGTCGGGATTGCTGGCCGGAGCGGCCGATGGTGCGTATCGCGTACAGGCCACCGATGGGGCGCAGGTCGCGGCGGATCTGTCGGGAACAACCATCGTGCGCAACGGTGTGTCGGGCACGCTGACCTACAACACGCCGGTGCCGGGCGTGATCGGGGCCACAGGTGGCGTGGTTGCGTCATATCTGTATGGCAGCGGCTTGCTGACAGGCACGTCCACCGGAAAACTGGAGTTTGGTGTGCTGCATTGAGTGATGCATGGCAAAGGAAGGGCAGGGCGCATATGGCTCCCTGCCCTTCATTTTTTTCGAAGCATCAAAGCTCTGGCGGTTCTGCTTTCTTGCGATGACGTGTGGCGATGCGATGGGTCAGTGTCACAAGCGCGGCCAGTGCCGCGTTGTCATGATGCTCGCGATAGCCCAGCGTCAGCGGCGCGCGCAAGCGATCGGCTTCGACCATGCGGCAGTACGCCACGCCATGGCGATTCAGTCCTGCCATCGACGCGGGCACGACGCTGACCCCCGCGCCAGCCGCCACGAGATTCAGGTTCGTCAGCATGCGACTCACTTCCGCGCCGATGCGTGGCGTAAAGCCCAGCGCTTCGCATTCCCGCAGCAGATCGCCATACATGCCGGGTGCGCCAGGACGGCGAACCAGGATGAACGGGTCTGCCGCCAGTTCGCTGAGCGATACCGGGTCTGCAGCACCCTCGCCACGCAGCGCACGTCGGCGCAGCAACGGATGATCGAGCGGCAGCGCAATCACCATCTCTTCCTCGAGCAACAGATCGAAGCGCACGCCTTCCGGATGCGATACCGGCGCACGCAGCAATGCGGCGTCCAGCGAACCATCGGCCAGTCGCTCGATGGCTTCGGCGGCATTGCATTCGGTCAGCGTCAGCGCGACGCGCGGAAACTGACGGCGGCACGCGCGCAGGACTTCCGGCGTGAGCTTGTGCGCGGCAGCGGAACTCGTAAAGCCGATCGACAGCGACCCTTCGTCGCCACGCGCCATGCGCTGCATGCGGGCGCGCATCTGCTCGATCCGCGCGAAGAGATCGGTTGCATCGGCATGTAGCGCGGTGCCGGCTGGGGTCAATGCTACGCCGCGCGGCTGACGATCGAACAGGGTCACGCCCAGTTCGATCTCCAGCGCTTTCAGTTGCTGCGATAGCGGCGGTTGCTGAATGCCAAGCTGTTCGGCGGCGCGCGTGACCGAACCCGTCTCGGCCACGGCGAGGAAATAGCGCAGGTGTCTCAACTCCATCGCGGTATATCCGTGAAATATGGAAATCGTGTCATGCATATATTTTACGAACGGACGCCACGCGCCTATATTGGCGTTTTGCCGGATGGCGGGCGCCGCCATCGCGCGCAGGATGCGTGAACAGAACATCAAGGAGACGCCATGCCATCCCACGTCCGCCTCGCTGCGGTAGCCATCGCCATCAGTACCATCGCTGCGTTATCCGGTTGCGCTACGTCGCCGTCGCCAACGGTCGATGGTCCCGCGATGGCCAGCAAGGCTTCCAAACCGTCATGGCAGCGCGTACACCTGGGGGCGGGCGCGGGTTATGACTTCCCGGTCTACGCCAATCATCGGCTCGACGGCGATCTGAGCCGGATTCGCGAGGTGATACTGGTGCAGCACGGGCTGCAGCGCAATGGCGACGACTACTACGCAGCCGGTGCGGAACTGCTGAAAACCAGCGGCCGCAACGCCGACGAGGTGCTGCTGATCGCGCCGAATTTTCCGGGCACGCCCGATACCGCGAAGCACTTCGACAACATGCCGGTCTGGACCGTGCAGGGGTGGATCGGCGGGGAAGATGCGGTGTCGGGTCCGGGCAAGGGCACCAGTTCGCTGCAGGTGCTCGACGATCTGCTGGCCTTTGTGACCGACCGCAAGCGCGTGCCGCTGGTGAAAAAGGTGACGGTGGCCGGCCACTCGGGCGGCGCGCAGATCGTGCATCGCTATGCGGTGCTCAATAACGTGGATGAAAAAGTGCGCGGTACGGGCATCGACCTGCGCTACGTGGTGGCCAATCCATCGTCGTACCTGTACTTCACGCCAGACCGGCCCGTTGCGCCGGACTACAAACGCTTTGCGCCCTACAGCACGACGGTCTGTGCCGACTATGACAAGTACCGCTACGGCATGGGCGACATGGTGGCGTACGCAAAGGGTGCCGATGGCATGACGCTGTATCGGCGCTACATGCAGCGGCAGGTGACGTACATGGCGGGCAGCGAGGACAATGACCCGAACCATCGCGTGCTCGACAAGGCGTGCGGCGCCGAGGCCGAAGGACCAACCCGACTGCAGCGCGCACGCGCCTACTGGCGCTACGAGAAGTTCCTGGCAGGCGCGGCACCGATTACCGCGCACAAGACATTCGAAGTGGTGGGCGTGGGGCACGACCAGGCTCGCATGTTCGGTTCGCAATGCGGTGCGCAGGCGGTGTTTGACATGAATCCGTCCGCAAATTCCGCGGGAGCCGCCTGCCGACCACCGCAGCAGTAACGGGAAGCAAGAGCTGAGGCAGGTGGGTTTGTCCGCACGGCGGGCGCGGGCGGCTGGTGCTACGATGCGGCCAGCCTTTCGATTCGCGTCCCCGCCTCATGTCCGTGCTTTCCCGCAGGCGCGTGACCGCAGCGCTGCTGTCGCTGCCGTTTGCACGCCCCTGGCATCCGAGTCTTGCCGCTGATGTCATGCACCTGCTTGTCGGCTATGCCGCAGGCGGCGGGGCCGACCACATCGCGCGCATCGTCGCGGACGGGCTCACTGGCGATGGTGCACCAACGATCGTCGACAACCGGCCCGGTGCCGCCGGACAGATCGCCATGCAGGAAGCCGCCCGCGCCGACGCCACGCGCGAAACGCTGCTGCTCGGCACGGTAGGCTCGGTCAGCATCGCGCCATTGCTGCCCGGTGCATCCGATGCGATGGTCGCATCGCTGCATCCGCTGGCCATCGTCGCCAGCACACCCCACGTATTGCTGATGGCCGGCGACGGCACCCGTTCGCGCGCGGAAGACCGTCGCGCAGCCCTCGCTTTCCAACTCGACGAAGCCCGCCGCCGCCCCGGCGAAATCGCCTATGCATCGTTGGGCGTGCATTCCAGTGCGCACCTCGTGGCCGAACAGATGTGTCGCGAGGCCGGCGTCACGATGTCGCACGTTCCGTATCCCGGCAGCGCCCGCGCATTGATCGACCTGCAAGGCGGGCACGTGGCGCTGCTGTTCAGTACGTTGCAAGCATCGCTCCCCCTGATGCGTCAGGGTCGCGTCCGCGCACTCGCCGTCACCGGCCGCACGCGCAGCCCGCTGGCACCCTCTGTCCCCACCTTCGCCGAGTCCGGCATGCAAAGCATGTGGCAGGACGCGTGGTACGGCTTACTGGCCGCACCCACGGTATCGTCCGCGCGCCGCGCCACGCTTGAACTCCGACTCGCCCGCTTGCTGAAAACATCGTCGCTGCGCCAACGCCTGTCACAGGATGGCGCTGAACCGCTTGGCCTCACTGGCGCGGGAGCTGTGACCTACCTGACGCAACAGCGCGACGTCTGGCGGAAGACGATCGCTGCGGTGTCAGGACGATTGGTTTGAGGGCGTGAACGCCTCCTCGCTTTCTTGAAAATCCTCCCACAGTAGGGGGCATGACCCCCATCGGCGGGGTGCCCCCAAAACCAAGACGCCGAAGCATCCTCTCAGATGCTCCGGCGCAGGATCTCGCTTCAATGATCCCCGTCTTGACCTAAGGCGGGGTGTGACAACCGTGGAGATGTCACTGCGAGACCCGGAAAGCGATGGCTTGAAGCCGCTACCGCGTTACTGCTGACGATTCTTGTCCTG
Source organism: Cupriavidus sp. SW-Y-13 (assembly GCF_009793345.1). Classification (NCBI taxonomy): domain Bacteria; kingdom Pseudomonadati; phylum Pseudomonadota; class Betaproteobacteria; order Burkholderiales; family Burkholderiaceae; genus Cupriavidus; species Cupriavidus sp. SW-Y-13. The sequence goes on along the minus strand of NZ_WHLX01000002.1, from coordinate 1,531,364 downwards.
TTGGCCTTGCTGGCCTTGCTGGCCTTGTTGCCCTTGCTTCTGGCCGGCGTCCTGTTGAGGCTGGCCGGAGCGCTTGTCCTGATTTCCCATCTGGCCGCCGCCTTGCTGGCGTTGCTGGTCCTGGCCGCCTTGCTGTCCACCTTGGCCGGATTGCTGTTGTTCCTGCTGCTTCTGGCCTTGCTGTCCCGACTGTTGGCCCGGTTGGCCCGACTGGCTACCTTGCTGCTGTCCCATTGCTTTCTCCGGAAGATCGCGGCGAGGCTGCCGCGATGGTATTCAGCAATCGGCATGCCATCTGACAAAGTGCGACGGATGCCATCTGTCGGACATACAGGTAGCGGATACGAGACACCGCCTTTGCCGCTTTTACAAGCCATGCATGGTTTTCACACAATGCGCGTGCGAGCGCTCCGCAGGCGGCGCCAGCACCGCTTCGCGCACAGCGTCGCAACTTTGATGGGCCAAGGGTTTGCGGCCGATGGCGCCAGATGTGGAACGGGATTTGCAGAACAGTGGGCAGGATGGTCAGTAACGCTATCGGGTCCACGGCTTCATACAGTGTGATGTGAGGAAGGACGCGGCGCCCGGTGACTGATCTTGTTTCACAGACCTTGATTCATTGCGATTCAAACGCTAACAAGGAGATATCACCATGAAAAACGCACCGACCACTCGCACTGTTCGTATCGCTTCGATCTTGCTGGCTACCGCTGCCGCATTTGCTGCGGGCGGCGCGCATGCGCTCGATAACGGCGGCTTCATGAAGGTGGCCGACTCCACCGGCAACACCACGGCCACGCAGACGCCTGCGTACACAGGTGCTGCTACGCCGGGCCGTATCGACGGCGACAAGGAGAAGATGCCCGCTGCAACCACTGGCGCGAAGATGGAAAACAAGGTGGAGAACGGCGCGGACAATGCGAAGCAGGTCGTGACGGACAGCGCGCTGACCACGAAGATCAAGTCGAAGCTGCTGGCCACGAAGGATCTGAAGTCGACGGGCATTCACGTCAAGACGAAGGATCGCGTGGTGAATCTCACGGGCTCGGTGCCGACGAAGGCCGAGCATGAACTCGCGCTGGACGCCGTGCGTTCGGTGGAAGGCGTGGATTCCGTGAAGGATCACCTCAAGGTGTCGTCGCGCTAAGGAGCTGACCTAGCAGACGTACCTGAACGATTGATGATGCGCGGCGGCTCAGGCCGCCCTGCGCTGAGCCGCGACTCTCCCACGTGTCGCGGCTCTTTTTCTTTGGGGCGGCGCAGGCTGGAATCAGGCCGCTTTCTTTCGCGTCGCGGTCTTCGCTGTCTTTGATTTCTTCGCTGTCGCGGTTTTTTTCCTGGCACCAGGTTTCGCGGTCTCCTTCGTCGCTGCTCCCTTCGTCGCCGCTTTCTTCGTTGCTGCTTTCTTCGCCACAGCCTTCCGCGCCGATTTCCTTGCGGGTGCCTTGTCGCGTTGCCCAATGCTCTGCTTGAGCAGCGCCATCATGTCGATGACCTTGGCGCCCTTGGACGGCGTCGGCGTGTCGTCGCCAGCCGGTGTCAGCAGGTGGGTCTTGCCGGCCTTGATCTTGGCGTGGATGACTGCGAGCAAGTCTTCGCGATAGGTGTCGTGGAACTGTTCCGGCTTCCAGTCTTCGCTCATGTCTTCCACGAGCTTGGTGGCCATCTGCACTTCGCGCGCGCTCGCCGCGTGTTTCCTGGCGGCGGGCAATTTCAGGTCCTCGATGGGGAGCACCTCGTCGGCGAACCGCATTGTGTTCAGCACCAGTGCCTTGCCTAGCGGCAACAGTGCCGCCAGATGCTGCCGGTTGCGCAGCACAACGAGCGCTATGGCCGCGCGGCCGGTCTTGCGCATGGTCTCGTGCAGGAGCGCATAGCCGCGCTCGCCGCGCTTGTCGGGTTCGAGATAGTAGGGCGTCTCGAAGTAGTAGGGCGGGATCGCGCCGGCATCGACGAACGACACGATATCCACCGTTTGCGTGGCCTCGACATTGGCCTGGCGGAAATCCTCGTCACTGAGCACGACGTATTCATCCTTCTCGTACGCGTAGCCTTTGACGATCTGCGTGTTCTCGATGACCTTGCCGGTGTGCTTGTTGATGCGCTGATAGCCCACGGGCGCCATGTCGCGCTTGTCGAGCATGTCGAGGTCGAGCGTACTCGAGCGGGATGCGGCCTTCAGTGAGACGGGGATGTTGACCAGCCCGAAGCTGATGGCCCCTTTCCAGATCACGCGTGACACGTTGCGCTCCGGCTATGCGCGCTGCGGCGGGGGTGGCGGCATGTCCCCTGGAGGCGGATCGTTGATGGGCTCCGGCGTGGTATCAGGTGGCTCGGGTGGCGGGGTTTCGGGCTTGGGCGGCACGATGTCGGGTTCGGGCGTGATATGCATGCGCATGGGGTTCCTTGTCCGGGACGCGATGGATCAGGCGTCCAGTTCGTCGAGCAAACGGGTCAACGCGTTGAGATCGGCGGGCTTCACCAGATGCATGTCGAAGCCAGCATCGCGGGTGCGGCGGCGATCGTCGGGCTGGCCGAAGCCCGTCAGTGCCACCAGCCGCGCATTGCGAAGTTCGGGAATCTCGCGCAGCCTTCGCGCGGTTTCAAAGCCATCCATCGTGGGCATGCCCAGGTCCAGCAGCACCACGTCGGGCCGCACGCTGGCCGCGCGATCGATGGCGCTCTGGCCATCCGGCGCGGTCACTACGGTATGGCCCAGCGTTTCGAGCGTCATCGTCATGGCTTCCAGCGCATCGACGTTGTCGTCCACGAGCATGATGGTATGCGGCGCGCCTGGCACGGCGCGCGCCTTGCCGGCAGACGGATGCCAGTTCTGCCACGGCTCCACTGGCAACTCCACGGTAAAGGTGCTGCCCTTGCCAGCACCGGGGCTTTCCGCCGTGATGCGGCCACCGTGCAGTGTGACCAGCTTTTGCACCAGCGTCAGGCCGATGCCGGCACCTTCGCGTGCGGCAAAGTTGTCGGGGTCGGTCGGTGGTGTGGCTGGCAATGTGGCGTTGGTGTTCGGACGGTCATCGTGCTCGCCGATGTGGGCGGCCGCGCCATCCGACTCGCCGCCGCCGACGGCTGCGGCCAGCGGATCGAACAGGTGGCGTTGCAGCGCCGTGGATAACCCATTGCCGTTGTCGCGTACGCGCACGTACACCTTGCCCTCCGCGACCGAGGCCTCCACGGAAAGCTGTCTGCCCTCGGCGGTGTACTTGGCGGCATTGTGCAGCAGGTTGGCGAAGATCTGCGTCAGCCGCACCATGTCGCCGCGAATGGGCAGCGGCTGCTCGGGCAGCGACAGCCGCAGCGCGTGGCGGCGCGTTTCCAGCAGCGGCCGCACGGTCTCAACGGCGGTGTTCAGCGCGCCGCGCAATTCAACAAGGTCGCGCCGCAGCGTGATCTGGCCCTGATTGAAGCGCGAGATGTCGAGCAGTTCATCCACCAGCCGCGTCATGTGATGCAGTTGCCGGCCGATGATGTCGCGCGCGCGGAACATGTCCTCGCGGGACGGCGTGAGTTGCTGCAACAGGTCTACCGCGCTGCGCATCGGCGCCAGCGGATTGCGCAGTTCGTGCGCGAGCATGGCGAGGAATTCGTCCTTGCGCCGTTCCTCGTTATGCAGCGCGCGTTCCGCGCGTTTGTGGCGCGTAACGTCCTGGCAGATACCGGCCACGCGCAGGCAGCGGCCATCGGCACCGCGTACCGGAAACGCGCGCATATGCACCTCGCGTATCTCGCCATTGGGACGTTCGAGCTGAAACTCTGTATCGAGCCGGCCGTCGCGCAACATGCTCTCCCACTCCACTTCCATGCGCACACGGTCTTCCGGCGCCAGCCAGTGCAGCCATTCCGTGGCGTTCTGCTTGAGCGCATCGGCAGGGCGGCCCCACAGTGATTCGAACGAAGGGCTGATGAACAGGAAGCGCTGGCTCCGGGGCTCCAGAATCCACACCACATCGGCCAGTGACTCGGCCAGTTGCCGGAGCAGGTCCTCGTTCTCGTGAAGGGCCTGCGACGTGCGCTGAAACGCATCCTCGGCGCCGCGCATGCGCAGCAACGCATTGATATTCGAGACCAGTTCCTCGGGTTCCAGCGGTTCCACCAGCAGGCTGTCCGCGCCGCCATTGAGCGCCTGCACGCGGCGATGGGAGTCGGTGACGCCCGCTGTGGTCAGCAGCACCATGGTCCGCGCGGTCAGCGGATCGTCCTTGATCAGGCGGCAGACGTCGAGGCCGTCGATATCGGGAAGCTGGCCCGAAAGCAGCACGAGGTCCGGCGTGTGCTGGCGCACCAGTGCCAGGGCGGATTGGCCGTTCGATGCCTCGAGTACCGAGAACTCCGCCCGGTTCAGGATGCGGCTCTTGACGTAGCGTGGCCCTTCGCGACCCTCGACATTGAGGATCAGCGGGCGGCGCGTCGGTTGCTGGTTCGGCGTGGCATTCATGGCTGGCTGGCGGCAGGGAATGCCGCAATCGTGATGTCGCGATTCGACCTCTCCAGGTCATGACACGCCACGTCGCCTGCACGGATAGCCGTCGCGGGTGGCGTCGCCACATCCTGAATTGTATTTTTTACCTTTTTGCTGCCCATATGCTTTGTATTTTTGACTCGCGTGTTTTCGGGTGTCGAACTGGCTGCTTTTAGCGATACGCCGGGGCGGGGCGCACAGAGGCCGCGCCCGCGTCGAACGGCGAAGACAGCAGATAGGCCAGCGCCAGCGTCAGAATGCAGAGGATGGCGCGCTGCCAGAACTCACTTGAAAACCACGGATCGGGGTCTTGTCTCATTGTTGTTTGCCTTGCTGCGGATGCCCTCGGGGCAACGTTTTGGGTCCACAGTGGCAAGAACCGTGCCGCGCCGTCACAAGACCGCTGACAGACGGACGCCGACAGCGCGGCGTCCCATGCATCCGTTCAGCCGCCGGCGAGTCGTTTGCGGGCGCGCGTGAGCGTCTGGCGCGAGGTGGCGAACCCGGCCCAGGGGTCGTGCCGCGACAGTTCCTGGAGCCGGGCGCCGACATTGGCGATGGTCCAGTGCGCCGCACTCGTCAGTTCTGCAAGCTCGTCCCAGCTGACCGGAATGGACACGCCGAGCCCGGGACGCGCCCGCGCGGAAAATGCGGCAGCGGTGGTAGCCCCGACACCATTGCGCAGGTAATCGATGAAAATCTTGCCAACGCGATTGCGCGGGCCACTTTTGGCGACGAATCGATCGGGAATCGTCCGCGCCATATGGATCACGGCGTCCTGCGCGAAGTCACGCACAGTCTCCCAATCGGCGCGTGGCGCCAGTGGCACCACCACATGCAGGCCCTTGCCGCCACTGGTCTTGAGAAAGCTTTCCAGTTCCAGCGCCTCGAGCAACGCCCTGACCAGGCCGGCGGCTTCCTGGATTTGCGGCCATTTCACGCCTTCGCCCGGATCGATGTCGAACACCACCTGGTTGGGCTTGTCGATCGCGCGGGATGTGGCATTCCACGTGTGAAACTCGATCACGTTCATTTGCGCGGCCTCGACAATCGCCGCTTCGCTGGTGACTTCGATCAGCGCAGGATGGCCGGGCCAGAGGTCAGGGTCGAGCGCCTTCATGCCCGTGATGTGGAGCGTATCGCCGTGCCGCTGGAAGAACTGCTGCCCGTCGATGCCCGACGGTGCGCGCACTAGCGCCAGCGGCCTTGCCTTCAGGTAGGGCAGCATCAATGCGGCGGCACGCGCGTAGTAATCCACGAGATCGCCCTTGGTCAGTCCGGTGGATTTGTCGATGACGCGGTCGGCATGGCTGACGACGACATCGGCAACAACGGTCTTGCCACGGGGGGCGGATGTCTTTGTGACGGTTTTCTTCGCTGCCGTGCGTGTCCTGGTTGCGACCTTTTTCGCTGGCGCCGCTGGTGTTTCTACGGTGATGCTGCCTGCAGCCTTGTCGGTGCGCAGGCCATGGAATACCGAATGCCGGACACGACCCTCGCGCGTCCACGCACCGAACGAGACTTCGGCCACGAGCTTTGGCTTGACCCAATGTCCCTTGACGCCGCGTGGCAGTGGATCGAAGGGCGCGGTGTCCGTGGTCAGCGCATCGAGTTGCTTGCGCAATCTGTCGAGTGTGGCGGTATCGAATCCGGTGCCGACATTGCCCGCATATCGCAACTTGCCCTGTGCGTCATGCACACCCAGCAGCAGCGAGCCCAGCCCGCTTCGGCTGCCCTTGGGGTCGGTGAATCCGCCGATCACGAACTCCTGGCGATGGGTGCATTTGAGCTTGATCCACGAGTTCGCCCGCGTGCTGACATATGGCGCATCCACACGTTTGCCGATCACGCCTTCGAGCTTCATGCGACACGCGGCCTGTAGCATCTCGCCGGGGTCGGCCTCGAAGCTGTCGCTGAAACGCACGCGCTGCGACGTGCGATCGGCCATCAGGCTGGCGAGCAGCGCACGTCGATTCGCGAGCGGCACCGCGCGCAAATCATGGCCATCGTAGTAGGGCAGGTCGAAGGCGTAGAACTGAATCTGATCGACGTGCGCGGTCTCGAACGCATTCTGCAGCGCCTGGAAATCGGTGATGCCGTGTGCATCGACCACGACGATCTCGCCATCGAGCCAGCCATCGGGCAAGCCGATATCGCGAATCTCGGCCGCGAGACTGCGCAGCTTCGATGTCCAGTCGTGTCCCTGACGCGTGAAGAGCCGCACGTCATCGCCATCCACGCGCGCCAGGATGCGGTAGCCGTCGAACTTGATCTCGTATTGCCAGTTCGCGCTGTCGGCAGGGGCCTTGTCGACGAGCGTAGCCAACTGGGGAGACAGTGCAAGCGGTAGCTTGGCTTTCTTCGCGCCGTCGGGCAGGGCGATAGGGGTGGCTTTTCCCGCTTGCTTCGTTGTCTTCTTCGTTGCTTTTTTTGATGAGGTCTTGGCTTTCGATGCCGTGCCGCCGAGTACGCTGTCCGGCAGTGCCTCCACCACATCGAATTCCGATGCAGGCCGCGCGAATTCGTCGCGCTCCTTGATCAGCAGCCATGCATTGTCATCGCGCGCACGCTTGCCGCCCATGCGCACGAGCGTCCAGTGTCCCTGCAGCTTTTCTCCGCGTAATGCGAACTTGAGCTTGCCTTCGCGATAGGCCGTCTCCGGATCATTGTCGGGAATCCACACGCCACGGTCCCAGACGATGACGGTGCCGGCGCCATAGTGGCCTGCGGGAATCACACCTTCGAAACCGCCGTAGTCGAGCGGATGGTCTTCCACGTGCACTGCTATGCGCTTGTCGGCGGGATCGTAGCTCGGCCCCTTGGGTACGGCCCAGCTTTTGAGGGTGCCATCGAGTTCGAGCCGGAAATCGTAGTGCAACCGCCGCGCGGCGTGTTTCTGGATCACGAACGAGAGCGCGGCGGTCTTGCGGCGCGCGATCGTCTTGCCAGCTGTCTTGCCACTGGGTTCCGGTGTGGCGGCGAAATCGCGTTTGCGGTGGTATTTCCCGAGCGGGGCGTCTGTTTCGGCGGGTGCGGCGGTGGTCTTGGCCATGGATGCGTCCGACAGGTCGGGGATCGTTCCAGCTTATGCAGCACACGCTGCGCGCGAAAGCGGAAGGCGTCCTACATCGCTCATCGGCCTTACGCGCCATTGTAAAAATGTCCACGCCGATGCTGCGCTGCACATCGATGGGCTGCGGCTCGTGCGCGGGAATAGGACTTGCGGAAGGGAGAAGTATTTGCACGGCGCGCCGGACTCACCCGGAATCTCGCGCGCTATCCAGCTTCCCGTGCCGGGCCTATCGATGAAAGACATGATGAAACCCCTCAAGAAGATCGGCTCGCAGGTCATCGTCCTGACCGGCGCCACCAGCGGTGTGGGACTCGTCACCGCACGCCAGGCCGCCGAGAAAGGCGCAAAGCTCGTGCTGGTGGCGCGTAGCGAGGAGGCGCTGCACAAGCTCGCCGAGGAACTGCGTGAGCGTGGCACCGAAGTCATCACCGTCACCGCCGATGTGGGCCGGCAGGAAGATATGGTCCGGGTGGCGAACATGGCTGTCGAACGCTTTGGGGGATTCGATACATGGATCAACAATGCGGGCGTGACGATCTTCGGGCGGCACGGCGATGTGCCGCTGGAGGACCAGCGACGGTTGTTCGAAACCAACTACTGGGGCGTGGTCCACGGTTCGCTGGTGGCCGCCAGCCACCTGCGTGACCAGCGATGCGAATTCGGACGGGATTTTGGCGGCACCATCATCAACATGGGCAGTGAGGCGTGCGATGGGCCGCTGCCACTGCAAAGCGCGTACGCGGCCTCGCAGCATGCGATCAAGGGCTTTACCGATACCCTGCGGCTGGAACTGGAGCAGGAAAAGGCGCCGATCTCGATCACGTTGATCAAGTCGGCCGGACTGAACACGCCGCTGGTGACTCACGCCAAGAACTTCCTGCACGTGGAACCCCGCCAGGCCCCACCGCTCTACGACCCCACACTGGTGGCGGAAGCCATTCTCTTCGTCGCCGAACACCCACGCCGCGACATGTTCGTCGGCGCATCCGCCAAGGCGTTCTCCGCCGCCGCGTATCACGCGCCGCATGCCTTCGACCGATTCATGAGCCGCTTCATGGGCCGCGCCCAACAGACCCGCGAACCAGCCGGCCCCATCGAAAACAACGCTCTGCACGATGCCGGCAACACGCTGATAGAACGCACCGGCAACAGCCGCGCAATGCAACGCTGCGCGTACACGACCACGGCACGACATCCGCTGCTGACCACTGCACTGGTGGTGGGCGTATCGGCGGCAATCACGGCGATGGTAAGGAGTCGAAGAGGATAGGCGGCGCGTGATGACCCACAGCTTCCATCCATAGCAGGAAATTGATTTTGCAGTTTCTTTGATCGTCCGCTGCTAACGCGGCGGATAGGCCGTTTTCAGTCGATTGAATTGGGCGTAGCGTGCGCACGCAGGTGCTGGCAGATGAGCCAAGCCGAGTATTCAGTCATAGCGAGAACGGAGCGCGCAGCATGGCGAGTGGGGTCAACGAGAAAAACGCGATGGGGAGTGGGGTGGATAGACAGACCGCTCCAGAAGAGATCTCCAAACTCATAGAAGTATCGGTACTCCCCGGTCAGATGGGCGGGAGAAAAAATTGCCGATTCTGCAAGCCCAAGGGGTACACGTTCCTGCCCCTGCGCTATGCCGTGGTGTGCAATGCGCCGGCCAGCCAATGGCCTGACCTGGCGTCGACACTGGGCGCGAACGTCACGGACAAGGCGTTGGGCGCGTCGCGCTACGCCGTACGCCTGCTGCGTGAAGGCTACCTGTACGTGCTGGTCGAACGAAAGCGTGGTCCGCAATGGCAGGGCTACGCGGTCACCCCGGGCGGCATGCTGGCGCAGTTCCCGATCGGCTACCCGCCCCCGGTGCAGGTGCCATTTACGTGTGACCTGGCTACCGACGGCGTAGGCGCCTCTCTCGTCTCGATCGACAGGATCGAGGAAGTTTCGGCCATCCACATGCTGTTTTCGCCCGATATCGTGCCGGCGGCCATGCTCGACCAGCGGGCCAAGGACAGGCTCGGCATGCAGACCCTGTCTCCCAAGGGGGGGAGAGGGCAGGCTCACACACTGCAGGCGAACGAACTGACCCAATGGGTGGCCGAGTTCAAGCTGAACAAGGACGGTGTCGGGGAAATAGACGCGAAAGATCCGCGCCAGATCGGACAGCATCACATTTCGCGTCAACTGTATCCACTGATGGGTGGCCCGGGGGTTTACACGCCCGACTTCGATGCTCACGGCCAGCGCCTCACAAACCTGCTCCAAAGGCTGGAAGAAACGAAATCGCCCGCCATCGTGCTGTGGGACCCCATCGGCATCACGCAAGAGCTGAACCGCTCGATGCGCGCGGTCGAGGAGGATGTAGAGAGGATTATCAAGCCACGTGAATGGGAGTTGCAGACTTCGTTCCGAATCGAAGGGCTCAAGAAGCTTGTCATTGCGCAGGCGGGGCTGCCGCCGCGTGGCCTGGCTACCGTTCCGCAATTCGGTGTCGCAGTTGCCAACCCCGAGTACGCAGAATGGAAGCGAGATCCCGAGAAGTGGGTGCAGCGTCAACAGGCGGAAGCGTGGTCGATCTACGAGCAATACTACGACGAGGCGGCCCGCGTTAAGTTTGTCGATCGGGTCAATGATCAACTCATGTCCGCGTTCGAGGAGGCCGAGCGCCGCTTCACCGAACTCAAGCCATGGCTGACCTGCGCTGCGTTATTGGAGGCGCTGGAATGGTATGGCACGAACGATGAACGCTGTGGCGTGCTGTTTGAATATCAGGTTTCGCTGTGTACCTATGGTCTGGGGCTATCCAAAGGCGGACAGGCGCTGCTGAAAGCGTGGGCCACGGATATGGAGGTTCGACGCAGCAACCTGATCAACCGCCAGTTCCTGTTTAACCAACGGGCTGCCATCGAGGAGTTCAGGAGGGTCGCAAGCCATTTGCAGGGCCATCGGGATATCCACACGACGACTCTCCAATCCATGGTGTCGAATATCGCAGGCACCTTTGACAAGGCCTCTGCGATCGCCGTGGCAGCCGATGAAGCAATGCCGCCGCACGGTATGGGTGGCGTTGCCGCAAAGTTCGTGTTGGGTGCCCAGTTCTACTCGACGATTGGACAGTCGGCGCTGCAACCCGCGAGCGGTGCGGTGACCAAGTTCTATGCATTTCTGCTTTACCTGCGTGGCGGCGCAAAAGACTTCATGCAGGGGATGGCCGACATGGTGATCGGCACGTTCGACGCCGCATATGGATCGAGGGTCGGCGTGCATACCGATGAGGCAAAACGGCTGCTCGACAAGCTGAGGGCGGCAGCCGCCGACAAACGAAATGCCAATTTCGCGTCTTTGCGCCTCGGCACCGCGCTTGGACTGGTTGAGGCCTGGAACCTTGCGTTGAAATGGAAAGCGTTCGACGGCAAGACCGAAAGCTCCCGCCAGCGTTGGGAACTCTATGCAGCCATGACTGCAACCTCAGGGGCGGTTGCTATCTCGGCCGGACATCTGGTCAAGATCGTGCGCAATGGCTCGCCGTGGGTGAGTCATCTTTCGCTGGCGAGTGGGGTACTGGGGGGATTCGCAGCGGGGGTGATGGCGGTGCAGGCGTTTGGGGACGCTACTCGCGCCTGGGCCGATCAGCGGTGACTTTCAGCTGCCGTCTTGCTTACAAAAGGCGTGCTGAACAGCATGGCCGCGGCGGGTTCGGTTTTTGTGGGCGTGCTGTACAGCGGCCCATTGTTGGAGCGCGTGGGCCATGTTATCGGCAGGAACGTTGCTGGGAACTGGATGGCTGGTATGGGAACGCTCTTGAAGACGTTTGCTGCAAGACGGTTGCCGGCCTCGATTCTGGGAGGCATCGCGGTGCGGGCTGGCGCTGAGCTTGTCGTCGGGGTTGTGGGCTGGGTGCTGATCCTGTACCAAGTCATCGAACTTGCGCTGACTGTCACGGCGGAGCAAGGCCGCATGAACGTGTGGCTGATGCGTTGCAGATTCTGCATGCAGCCCGTCGCGTATCGCAATCTGCCGGGACGAAGGCGGTATGCCGATTTGCCCGGAAGACCTTACGCCAGTCAGGCTGAAGAAGAGCTGGAGTTCCAACAGGCGCTGCAATCACTGATAGCCGAAGCCGGTACGCACGCGGACGAACGTAGGCATGTTGCGGGATCGATATCGCGGGGGGCACAGTCATGCTGATGGAAGAGTCCATCGCCTGGGGTTTGAAGACGTCTCCGGAGGTTGACCCCACCCTGCCGATGACTGATGGCATGGCTCACGACAAGCGTGCTGCAGAACGGCCGATTTCCAATGCCTCGGTATTCAAGCGTACTGATACCTATCTTGAAGTATGTGGGCAATTCGAGGCGCAGCGCGGGATGTTGGGATTTGCGGTGTGTTTGATTCCAACTGCAATGATCGGCTTTTTGTCCTATCAGTATGTTCTCGTGATTGCGGACCCTTTCCAAGGGTTGGTCAACGCAGACGAATCGCTAAATCTTGCGGGGCGAATAGTCCTGCTGACAGGGATGTCGTTGATCCTGTTTGGCCTCATATGGTTCTTCAAGAAACTTGTGCTGCCACTGGTCCGCATGGACTACTTCACGACGCGGCGTACCCTGATTCGGTTCAATCGCGTGACACGCAAGGTCTATGTGCATAACCGGCCGAGCGCGGGCGGGATTGTTGTGCACGACTGGGACGATGCCCGGGCCACGCTCGACAATCCTGCTGCATTCTCTCCCGAACCCGTTAGCGAGAAGGATGCGAACTTGGGCCATGGTCGCCTGATCCTGTGTTGGGTGGACATGGAGGCGGCGCAGATGCGCGGCCTGATCTTCGTGGGCCGGGCGGCAGGCACTGCTGCGCGGGGCCGGGCATGGTGGGAGTACATCCGGCGCTATATGGAAGAAGGGGCCGAGAGCGTGCCCCAACCGTTCCTGCGGCCATGGAAAGGCGCGTGGCCGCATATGTCGTTGCTGGAGGTCTTCTACCTCTACCCGGAGCGGCTTCTGCGCGGCGGTCCTCTGTGGTGGGTATTGCTGCCGTGTCTTGCCCCGCTCGATCTGATGCGCGCCACCCTGCATTGGCTTGCGATGCTGCTGTGCGTGGAGCCGACATTTCCTCCGGAGATCGAGTCTGCAGGAAGTCCGCAGGAGGGATCTGCTTAACCAGGGGCGATAACAGACACAAAAAAAGGGCTGCCAACGGCAGCCCCTTATCACATCACCAACACACCCTTCACTGGAACAGCTTCAGCGCCTGGGTAATCGTGTTGGACACGCCCCAGACCAGCGGCACCAGTACGTAGAGCCAGAAGGCGGCCAGCAGGGCCTTGTTGGTGGGGGCAGCGTTGAGGTTCTGGTTTTCCATGTTCTCTCCTCGGGATCAGTGGGCGGCGCCGGTGCCGGCACCGAGCTTGGCCACATCTGCGTCGCTCATGTGGTGCTTGTTATTGACACGCGACACCATCAGGTTGCAGATGAAGCCGATCACCAGCAGGGCGGCCATGATGTGCAGCGTCATGGTGTACGCGGCGGCGCCGGTTACGCCGTGGGCTACCTGGTACTCGCGGATGTAGTTGACCAGCACGGGGCCGGCGATACCTGCGGCGGCCCAGGCGGTCAGCAGGCGGCCGTGGATACCGCCCACGAATGCGGTGCCGAACATGTCGGCCAGGTAGGCCGGGATGGTGGAGAAGCCACCGCCGTACATCGACATGATCACGCAGTAGGCCAGCACGAACAGCGCGATATTGCCGGCGGCGCCCAGTTGCGGCACCAGCCAGTACAGCACGGCACCCAGCGCGAAGAAAATGAAGTACGTGTTCTTGCGGCCGATCCAGTCCGACGAGGAAGCCCAGAAGAAGCGGCCGCCCATGTTGAACAGCGACAGCAGGCCGACGAAGCCGGCTGCGGCGGCGGCGGTGACGCTGCCCTTGAAGCTTTCCTGGATCATCAGCGATGCCTGGCCGAGCACGCCGATACCGGCGGTCACGTTCAGGAACAGCACGAACCACAGCAGATAGAACTGCGGCGTCTTCAGGGCTTCATCGATATGCACGTGGTTGCGCGTGATCATCTTGTTCTCGACCACGGGCGGGGTCCAGCCTTCCGGCTTCCAGCCGGGCGGCGGCACGCGGATGGCCAGCGAGCCGATGCTCATCGAGATGAAGTAGCCTACGCCCATCACCAGGAAGGTCTGGGCTACGCCGACCGACGTTGCGCTCTTGAAGTAGTTCATCAGCACCACGGACAGCGGGGCGGCGATCATCGCGCCGCCGCCAAAGCCCATGATCGCCATGCCGGTGGCCATGCCGCGACGGTCCGGGAACCAGCGGATCAGCGTGGAGACGGGTGAGACATAACCCAGGCCAAGCCCGATACCGCCGAGCACGCCGTAGCCGAGATAGAGCAGGGCGATCTGGTGCGTGTAGACGCCGAGGGCCGAGATCAGGAAGCCGCCGCCGAAACAGCAGGCGGCCGTGAACATCGTGCGGCGCGGACCCACGCGCTCCAGCCATTTACCGGCGAAAGCGGCGGAAATGCCGAGGAAGAAAATGGCCAGCGAGAAAATCCAGCCGAGCGTGGTCAGTTTCCAGTCGTCGGCCACCGATTCGGTAATGCCGATGACTTTCGACAGCGGCGCGTTGAACACCGAAAACGCGTAGGCCTGGCCGATACAGAGGTGCACCGCCAGTGCAGCGGGCGGGACCATCCAGCGGGAAAACCCCGGCTGGGCGTAGGTCGCCTCCTTTGAAAAGAACGGCGCTTTAGCGCCGCCACCATTAGTCACACTGCTCATTGAAAGTTCTCCAGACGTGGATCCTGGGTAATACATCCATGCTGGCCTGGCGACGCCCGCGGGTCTGGCTGGCCCGTCGGTTGACCCCGTACACCTTGGATGTATTACCCCCAGAGGTGTCGCTGTTCCGGGATATCAGAGACGTTTTGCCCCGGATGCAGCGACGGTTGCTACGAAGCTGCTACAAAACCGGTAAGCGGAAATGGATGGTCATGGACGCACGCGGGGCGCACGGGGGCGTGCGTCGGCGAGCTCCGTCGAGGCGGGGCGTGAGGGCGGCTGGAGACGCGAGGCGTCCCGGAATGGTGTCGTGCATCGTTTTTTCCGATCGGGGCGAACAATATATGTTTTTGATTGCATATATTGCCGTGGAAAATATTATGCGCTGAACCATATCCGGCCCGATTGATCACTTCAATAGGCTAAAGATGACATATTCCGAAAACGCACGAAATCGGCCGCTTGATGCGCAAAACTGCCGAATGACAGGTTTGTAACGTTTGATTTTCACCACACACGGTGTGGTGACCGGAGAAAAAACTGGCCCACGGGCAAGGTCGTCCGGAGGCATATTGAAGGACCGGTTTCGGCACTTCGGATGGTCGGTTGTCATGACAATTCGTCACGAGACTGACATCTGGGGCGCTTAGGATGGCTGCCCGTGGCGGTACTCAACCGCTGCTCGGACAAGCCGGTCAGACCTGCAGGTGGGCTGCAGATCGCCAATACACGGGTGACAGAAGTGGGTGTCGTCCGGACCGGCATTTTCACGACGCCGCGACCATACATGGGTCGCGGCGTTTTTTTTCGTCCGCTGTGTGACCCGGCAAGAAGTGACGCTCCCGGCTGCTCGCGAATTGTTGCGGGTTCAACGTGTTGTCACATTCGGTTCATACGATGCCACCCGGCTTGACCGCTGTGCGGTTGCCTCCACAAGAGCTGACCGGGTTGCCATGTACGCATGTGCAGGGCGGTCTGATGAAAACACTAGATCGACGGGGAAATCCAAAAAATGTCCGAAAAACTTGACGCATCGCGCCGCAAGGCACTGAAGTTCCTGGCCGGCGCACCGATGCTGCCGCTGGGCCTGGCCTCCACCTCGCTGCTGGCAGGTTGCGGCGGCGGCGACGACGCCCCCGCTACCCCTCCCGTGACGACGAACCCGCCGGCTTCCACGGCCACGTTCACGACCGCCGAGTTCACCGGCATGCCGGCACCTTCGCTGGCCAATGCGGCCGAAATGGCCACCACTACCGTGGGTTCGAGCCTGAAGGTGAACTTCAGCGATGGTACGAGCCAGAACTTCAAGCTGGCGTACCAGCCGTTCTTCATGACCGGCGACAAGGTGTCGGACGGCAAGGGCGGCACGATCCTGGCCGGCGGCTACTTCGACATCAACAACCAGCCGATCATGGATTCGTCCACGGGCACGGCTGCCCAGTTCTTCTCGGACTCGCCGGACGGCACGTCGCTGCTGAAGATCGACGGCGCCAAGGTAGACGGCGTGAAGGGCAACACGGTCTTTGCCGTGGTGCAGTTCGAATACACCACGTGGGACCAGGCCAAGGTGACGGACATGTACGGCAAGCTGCCGTCGCCGATCGCCATCCTGACGCTGGACCAGGACCCGGCCACCGGCAAGCTGTCGCTGGTGAAGTACCACAACGTCGACACGTCGTCGGCCAACGGCCTGTGGATCACGTGCGGCGCCAGCCTGTCGCCGTGGAACACCCACCTGTCGAGCGAAGAGTACGAGCCGGATGCCTCGAATCCGAACACGGTGCAGAACCTGGCCTTCGCCAAGAACCTGTACGGCACGAGCACGATCCCGTTCAACCCGTACCTGTACGGTCACCTGCCGGAAGTCACGGTCAATGCCGACGGCACGGGCTCGATCAAGAAGCACTACTGCATGGGCCGTATCTCGCACGAACTCGTGCAGGTGATGCCGGACAACCGCACCGTGCTGATGGGCGACGACGCCACCAACAGCGGTCTGTTCATGTTCGTGGCTGACAAGGAAAAGGATCTGTCCGCCGGTACGCTGTACGTGGCCAAGGTGGGCACCGGCTTCTCCGTGAACCCGGCCGATGCTGGCGCCGACCTGACCTGGATCAAGCTGGGCCATGCCACGAGCGCGCAAGTGGAAGGCTGGGCCAAGTCGCACACGTTTGCCGACATCATGGACATCAGCGCCACGGATCCGGCCCTGAATGCCACGCCGGACACGACGTACACGAAGATCGCGTACAGCGGCAAGTTCCAGTGGATCAAGATCAAGCCGGGCAAGGAACTGGTGGCAGCGTTCCTGGAAACGCACCGCTATGCCTTCGTGGCTGGTGGCAGCATGGGCTTCACCAAGATGGAAGGCACCACCGTCAACATCAAGGACAAGATCGCCTACTCCGCGCTGCAGAACATCGTCGACTCGATGGTGCTGAACAACGCCAAGGGCTGGAACGCGCAGAGCAATATCAGCGTGCCGGCAGCCATCAACGCCGGCGGCGTGATGCAGCACAAGCTGGGCGGCGGCCAGAAGGATACGTCGGGCGCGGCCATCGTTAGCGAATGGGTACCGATCCACACCCAGGCGCTGATCGTCGGCAAGGACATCGCCGCCGATGCACTGGGCAACACCGCCGATCCGACGACCATCGGCAACCCGGACAACCTCAAGTTCTCCGAGAAGCTGCGCACGCTGTTCATCGGCGAGGACAGCAGCAACCACACCAACAACTTCCTGTGGGCGTACAACGTCGATACGAAGAAATTGTCGCGCCTGATGTCGGTGCCGGCCGGTGGTGAATCGACGGGCCTGCACGCCGTCGACGAAATCAACGGCTGGACGTACATCATGAGCAACTTCCAGCACGCCGGCGATGGCATCAAGGCTGCCGTGAAGGCGCAAGTGGAGCCGCTGGTGTTCGCCAACTACAAGAACGGCCTGGGCGCCTCGGTGGGTTACCTGACCGCCGACGCTACGAGCATCAAGACCGCGAAGTAAGCCGTTCGGTCTGTAGAAAAGAAAAGCGCCGCGGTCCGTGAGGTCCGCGGCGTTTTTCATCGACAAAGCATACCGGTAAGGAAAGTACCGATAACTCAGACGATCTTCCGGCGATCAGAAGCGGTGACGGACACCCATCACCATGCCGATCTGGTCGTCACCGGCCACGACATTGGCCGGGCTACCCGCCGGCCCATTGAATCCGTTCATGCCCAGTTGGGAGCCGTCGCGGTTGATGGCGTAGCCGATATTGAAATAGACGTCGGTACGCTTGGAGAATGCATAGTCCGCCGAGGCGACGAGCATGATCGGGTCGGCACTCGAATTGCGGGTGTCGGTGTAGTATGCAGCGCCCATCAGGGAGACGGAGGGGTTCACCGCGTAACGCATACCCGCCCAGTAGAGGTTCGAACCGCTACCCGGAAGCGTGCCGACATCGCCCTTGAACCAGCGGTAGCCCACAAAGGCGCGGGCTGCGCCGAATGCATAACTGGCGCCGATCAGGGCACGACGATCCTTGCGGTCCGCCGTGGCCACGCTGGTGCCCTGGAATTCGTCATACGCGGCGCCAATCCCCAGCGGGCCGTTCTCGTACATCACCGAGGCGCCGTAGTTGCGGTCCACCTTGAAGTTGCCCGGGATCTCGCCAGTGCCGGTGCGGCCCAGGCTGTACATCGCGCTCATCGTCAGGCCGCCGAACTTGCCGTCGTACCGGATCGCGTTATCGGTGCGGCCGGCGAGGATATCGTCGTTTGTCCACAGCGAGTAGCGGGGCGCGTATCGCATCGGGTCCAGGATATGACCCGTGTCGTGGATCGGCGTGTTCTGCCGGCCAAGCGCCACAGTGCCGTACCGGCTCTGGAGACCGACATACGCCGCACGGTCGAACAACCGGTTCGTGAGCAGACTGCCGTTGTCCGGCGCAAATCCGCTTTCGAGCTGAAAGATGGCCTTCAGTCCGCCGCCGAGATCCTCTTGACCGCGCAGGCCCCAGCGCGACGTGGACATATTGCCCGAACTCATGCGCACCTGATTGGCGCCGCCTGTGGCCGTTGGCACGTTGTTGAGATATTCGATACCCACATCGAGAATGCCGTAAAGCGTGACATGGGATTGGGCGAAGGTGGCGGCAGACAGCATGCTGAGAGTTGCCGCGGCAAAGCCGTAACGGAGTTTCATTGCGCTTCCTTAAATAAAACGCACTTGGTTCTCAGTGGAATCAAGGTGGTGAAAAGTAAATTCACGGCCCATAAAAAGACTTCAGGCCGCTCGGAGGCGGCCTGGTTTTGTCTTCATGGCGACGTGGATTCAGTGGGGAGTGCCATTGGCGGTGCGTGCACCGTCTGTGTAGACATCACGCTGTTGAATGCGGCCACCATCGGTGTAGGGATCACGAGGACGATGCACTTGTCCTTGTTTTTCGAACGATGCATCCACCACGATGGGGGTCTGGCTCGCATTGGCCGTCGCACTGATCGCGATCAGTGCTGCGCCTGTGGCGAGCGTGGCGAGAGATTTCTTCATTGGTAGTTCTCAGGAGCTGAACGATTTTTCGGGGGGCTCGCTGAGTCTAATGACGCGACATGGAGTGCCCATGGCAGGCCGGTTACACCTCGGTCATGGAAATGCGACCGTGTTGGTGCACTCGTCAATAGATTGCTGAAGTGATAAGAAATTCGCGAAACGTTTCGCTCAAAACGCCTCGTTGATCTGGAAATACACACCCTTGGTGTTCTTGCCCACGCCTACGTCAAAGCGCACGTTGACGCGCGGCTTGAACTCGAAGCGGTAGCCCACGCCGCCATTGGGCAGCCAGTGCGCATCGCGCAACGCACCGGGGTTGCCGGCGATGGCGCCGGTGGCCAGCCAGAACACCATGCCCTGCCGGCCCGCGATGTGCCAGCGATATTCCACCTGTGCGGTCAGCAACGCCTTGTCGCGGTATTGGCCCATGAAGTAGCCGCGCATGCGCCGGTTGTCGCCGAGCTTGGACATCATGCTCCATGGCACGTCGCCCCAGTTGAACTTGCCGTAGATGTCGAAGGCCAGCACGTCGCGCTCGCGCATGGCGAAGTACTTGTCGTAGGTGATCTCCAGCGTTTCGAAATCGAAATCGCTGCCCAGGCCGCGGCGATACACCGTACCGTTGATCAAAAGCGCCTGGCCCTTGTACGGGTTGGGGATGAAATCGCGCGTGTCGTAGGAGAAATGCGCGGTGAGGCCGCTGCTGATGACATGCGTGCCGTGGGGATCGGCGGCGAACGCGCTGGCGCTGCCACGTTCGATGTTGGCCGCGTCGTCGTACTCGAAGTCGTAGCCGCCGCCGATGTAGGTATTCGGCATGATCCGCATCATCATGCGCGGTTGCAGCGAGACCCCCCGGTGCGTGTAGCCCTCCTTGTTGGCGTCGTTGATGGCGTTGTCGTAGCCAATGCCCCAGTAGGAGGTCGGCATGTTGAACAGGCCGCCCGAGAACACAAAGCGATAGCTGTCGTCGCCGAAGAACGTGTTGTTGTCCGCGCCGATACCGAATGCGCCGGTCGTCGTCACAAAGCCGTGTAGCGTGAGCGTGGAGAGCTGCGTGTCCTTCTCGGCGTTCTTCGGCTTGTACAGGCCGATGGCTGCCGCGCCGAGTCCCAGCCCCATCTCTGGGTTGTAGAACGGCCCGGGCAGGATGCCCCAGTCCACGCCATGGCTCAGGTCCACCTCCTTCGAGGCGCCAAGCTTGTTCAGGATCTTGTCGATCCAGGCGGTCTTGGGCGGGGTGTCGGGCGTGGCTTCCTGTGCCGCCACGGGCATGGTCAGCAACGCGGCGAGCAAGGGAGGGAAGGTGGCGCGCATGATCGTCAGAACCGGAAGAAGCCGGTGGCGATGATGTTGTTACGGTTGTACCCGTAGCCGATTTCCAACAAGACGCCGACGCTGCGGTTGATGGTCCAGTTGGCGCCTACGGAACCGCTCCAGTAACCCGTCACCCGTTCCGCGATCTGATAGTTCAACCGCTCGGTCTGGCCGTCGATATCGGGGATCGGTACGTCAAAGTGTCCGGTGATGGTGGCGCGGGTGCGGAAGTAGGTGGCGCCGATGAAGGGCGTGAGCAGCCCCAGTCCGTGGCCCAGCCGGAGATTCCATCCCACGCGCGGCCCGATGTTGACCGACTTGACCGGCGTGTCCGACATCGAGATATCCGCCACGGTGTAGGTCACCGGCAACGCGAAGAACAGGTCGCGGTAGGTGCCCACCAGTGTGAAGCCGCCGCCGTAGGTATGGCCGCTGTAGCTGGCATGCTGGGTGGGCAGCTTGATCGGCTTGCTGCAGGCGTCGCGGGGACGCCGCCCCCCGCAGCCTATGTTGACCCCGAAGAACCGCTCGAGATCGGTGAGCGAAGAAAAGCTGATGTCGATGTTGCCGCTGCCCTGCACGTTGCCAACGATGCCGTACACATTCATGAACGGAAACAGCCATGCACCCATCTGCACCTGGTTCGAACTGTTATGAATGCGTGATTGCTGGAACTGCACGAAATCCGCGCCGCGCAGCGGGTTGCCGCCCGCGGATACCTGCAGGCCGCTCAATTGATAGCGCTGGTAGCCATCGTAGTAGGAGTACCCGATGTCGTACGGATTGGGCAGGTTATAGCCTTTGTCGATCACGCGCTGCGCGAAGAAGGGCAATGCGCGGTCCCAGGTCTTTGGCGCCTCCGGTGCAGGCTCCGGGGAACCGACCGGCCCGACGATGCCGCGATACGGCCCGGAGTGGGTATCGGGCGATGCCGTGGCCGCCGCCGCACCGCCGCTGCCGCCCGCTGTCCATGCCGAAGCGGTAACGGGCAGCGCCAGCCCCATCGCAATCAGGCAGCCACGCGCAACGCGGAGAAAGCAGCGGCCGCAAGCGGGCATATCGGTGCGCTCCCATATCGGCATGAAAACCTGATCTTCCACGATCCCGCCGGGACCTCGAAGTGAATGTTTTCGTGAGCCGACTTAGGAGAAGCTGCCTGATTGCGAGAACAGCGCGCACGCTGGTTTGCTGCGGCGCGGCATGTGGATACCCACCCGCGTGGGGGTAAACGATGTCACGGATGTGACACATTGCGCGTTTACATTTTCATTCGAACATATAGAGTGATCGAATGAGCCTGACTGCCCGCCAGCGTGAAATTTTTGGATGGTTGAACGATACCGGCTACCTCAGTACCGAGCAGCTGGCCAGCCGCTTTGGGGTTAGCAGCCAGACCATTCGCCGCGACATCAACGAGCTGAGCGTGCAAGGGCTGGCGCGCCGCATGCACGGCGGGCTGACGTTGCCTGCGAGCCAGAACAACATCAGCTATCTGCAGCGCAGCACCGCGCAGGTGGAGCGCAAGCGCCGGATCGCGCAGGCCGCCGTGGAGATGATCGAACCAGATGCCACGATATTCCTCGGATATGGCACCACCGTGGCAGAGTTCGCGCGGGCACTGCCGGCTGACCGACCGCTGCGTGTGGTGACCACCAACCTCGGCGCGGTACTGGCGCTGGCGGACAAGCCCGCTGTCGAAACCTGGGTGGCCGGCGGACGCCTGCGCGCGGGCGATTTCGACGTGATGGGCAGTGCCACGGTGGATTTCATGCGGAAGTTCCGTGCCCATGTGGCGATATGCGGGGCGGCCGGCATTGACGAGCACGGCACGCTGTACGAGTTCCAGCCCGAGGAAGCCGAACTGAGCCATGCGCTGCTCTCGCACAGCCACGAGCGGATGCTGCTGGCCGACAGCAGCAAGTTCGGGCGCCACGCGCCATGCCGCGTCGCGGCGTTCGAGCAGATCGACCACCTGTTCACCGATACCGATGCCACGGATGCCCAACCCGCGCTGTCCGCGTTATGCGAAGCCGCAGGCGTGACGCTGCATGCCTGCTGAACCTGTCGTTTCCACCGCCACCATCGCCCCCGAAAGACACCCTCCATGGCCTATCTGCGACTCGAACGGATTGCGCAGCGCTTCGGCGATAACGTGGTACTGCGCGGCATCGACCTCGACATCGAGCGCGGCGAGTTCATTGCACTGCTCGGCGCTTCCGGCTGCGGCAAGACCACGCTGCTGCGCCTGATTGCCGGACTGGATCAGCCAGACGCCGGCCGCATTCATCTGGATGGTCGCGATATCACTGCGGTGGAAGCCGCGCAACGCGGCTTGAGCATGGTGTTCCAGTCGTACGCACTGTTCCCGCATTTGAGCGTGGCAGACAACATCCTGTTCGGGCTGCGCGCGCGCAAGGTGCCGCGTGACGAGCAGGGGCGCCGACTCACGCATGCGGCCGAGCTGCTGGGCCTGGGCGCGCTGCTGGCGCGCAAGCCCGGCGCGCTGTCGGGTGGACAGAAGCAGCGCGTGGCGCTGGCGCGCGCCATCGTCTCGCAGCATCCGCTGTGCCTGATGGACGAGCCATTGTCGAATCTCGACGCGCAACTGCGTGCCGAGATGCGCGCGGAATTGCGCAAGCTCCAGCAGCAACTGGGTTTGACGGTGATCTACGTCACGCACGATCAGGTGGAGGCGATGAGCATGGCCGACCGTATCGTGCTGATGCACCAGGGCGAAATTGCGCAGACCGGTACGCCGGCGCAGCTTTACGACACGCCTGCCACGCCGGTGGTGGCGCGCTTTATCGGCCAGCCGCCGATGAACCTGATCCGCATGCCTGGTACGGACGAATGGCTGGGCGTGCGTCCCGAACATATCGAACTGGGTGGATCGCATGCCGGCACGGTGGTGCGCACCGAATATCACGGCGCCGACACGCTGGTGGAGGTGCGCCTCTACGACCAGCCCGTGCTCGTGCGCCATCCGGGCCGGGTGGCGTTGTCCCCCGGCGCCGGCCTGATGTTGAAGTGGGATGCCACCCGCGAACACCGTTTTGCCGCTGCAGTTGCCACCGAAGCAGCCGTCGCCCGTCTTTCCGCTTTGCCCTGAACCTACCCCTCAAGGAGCCTTCATGTCGTTCAAGACCCGCCTGGCCACCGCGCTGGGCACGCTTACCTGCCTGGCGTCGATGATGTCGATGTCGGCCGTC
Organism: Cupriavidus sp. SW-Y-13; assembly: GCF_009793345.1. Classification (NCBI taxonomy): domain Bacteria; kingdom Pseudomonadati; phylum Pseudomonadota; class Betaproteobacteria; order Burkholderiales; family Burkholderiaceae; genus Cupriavidus; species Cupriavidus sp. SW-Y-13. The sequence continues at coordinate 1,507,974 of NZ_WHLX01000002.1, read as the reverse complement.
GCCGCGCCGACGCAGGTCACGATGTACTACCCCGTTTCCGTCGGCGGTCCGCTCACGCAAGTGGTGGACAAACTGGTCGGCGAGTTCGAGCAAGCCAACCCGGACGTCAAGGTCAACGCGATCTACGCGGGCAACTACGACGATGCGCGCACCAAGGCACTGGCCGCGCTGAAGGCCGGCACGCCGGTGCAGACGTCGGTGTTGTTCTCGATCGACCTGCACGAACTCAAGGACCTTGGCGTGATTCGTCCGTTCGACGATTTCGCGACCTCGGCCGAAGACAAGGAGTGGCTCAAGAGCTTCTACCCGGGCCTGATGGACAATGGCCGCGCCGATGGCAAGACCTGGGGCATCCCGTTCCAGCGCTCGACCATCGTCATGTTCTATAACAAGGACGCGTTCCGCCAGGCCGGGCTCGACGCCGACAAGCCGCCGCGTAATTGGACGGAAATGCGCGAAACCGCTGCCAAGCTGGTGAAGCGCGATGGCGGCAACACCAGCCGCTGGGGCGTGATGATCCCGTCCACGGGCTACGCCTACTGGATGTTCGGCGCGCTGGCCAAGCAGAACGGCCAGACGCTGATGAACCCGGCTGGTACGCGTACCACGTTCGATACGCCCAAGGCCGTGCAGGCGCTGGAGTACTGGACGTCGCTGTCGAAGGACGGCGTGAGCCCGAAGGGCCTGATCGAGTGGGGCACGCTGCGCCAGAACTTCGTCGAGGGCAAGACCGCGATGATGTGGCACTCCACGGGTAACCTGACGGCCGTGCTGAAGGATGCCAAGTTCGATGTCGGCGTGGCCCCGCTGCCTGCCAACACCGAGCCGGGCTCACCCACGGGCGGCGGCAATTTCTATCTGTTCAAGAGCGGTTCCGATGCCGAGCAGCGCGCCGCGTTCCGTCTGATCAAGTTCCTGACCGCACCGGATCGCTCGGCGCAGTGGAGCGTGGCAACGGGCTATATGGGCGTGAGCCCGGCCAGCTACCAGACCGCCACGCTGAAGGACTACGCGGCCAAGGTGCCCCAGACGCTGGTGGCACGTGACCAGTTGTCGGTGGCCACGGCCGAGTTGTCGACGCACCAGGCTGGGCGCGTGCGCAAGCTGCTGGAAGATGCGCTGCAGTCGGCCATCACGGGTCAGCAGGAACCGAAGGCTGCATTGAGCGGCGCGCAGGCGCAGGCCGAGCGCATCCTGAAGCCGTATCAGCGTTAAACACGTGAAGCCTGCGGCGTCCGGGATCGATACCGATAGGGACGCCGCAGGCATATCCGCCATGACATCTAGAAAACCCGTCGCACGACAAGCCGCACAGGCATGGCTGCTGCTGTTGCCGGCGCTCGTGCTGCTGGCGGCGTTCACGTACTGGCCCATCGCCGGCAGCTTCTGGCACAGCATTCACACGCAGGCGCCCGGCATTCCGCCAGCGTTCTCCGGGATGGAGCAGTTCCAGGCGCTGATGGACGATCCCGTTTTCCGTCAGGCCGTGCGCAACAACCTTTGGTATGCGCTGATCACCGTGCCGGTCTCGGTGGTGCTGGCGCTGGCCATGGCGCTGTGGGTCAATCAGCGCTACGCCGGTCGCGGACTGCTGCGGCTGGCGTTCTTCACGCCGACCATGTTGCCGATGGTGGCGGCGGCCAATGTGTGGTTGTTCTTCTACGCGCCCGATATCGGCCTGCTGAACCGGCTGCTTGCATGGTTCGGCATCGCGGGCCGCAACTGGCTCGGCGATACGGATACCGCGCTGCCCGCGCTGATGGTGGTCACCATCTGGAAGGAAGCGGGCTTCTTCATGATTTTCTATCTGGCGGCGCTGCAATCGATCTCGACCGAGCAACTCGATGCGGCGCGGCTGGAGGCGCCTTCGCCATGGTTCCGGCTGCGCCACGTGATCTTGCCGCTGCTGGCGCCCACCACGCTGTTCGTGGTGATCAACGCGCTGATCAATGCGTTCAAGCTGATCGATCACCTGTTCGTGCTCACGCGCGGTGGTCCGAATAACGCCAGCACGCTGCTGCTGTATTACCTCTACGAGATTGCGTTCCGCTTCCAGGACGCGAGCTATGCCGGCGCGCTGACCATCGTGCTGCTGCTGGTGCTGGCCCTGTGCTCGGGATTCCAGTTCTGGCTGACCCGCAACCGCATTCACTACCGATGACCGCTTCCTCGATATCGCTGCGCTCCGCGCTTGTGCCGGTTGCCGCCGCCGTGGCCGGCCTGCTGTGGATCTCGCCGCTGTTGCTGCTGGTCTGGGGCGCCTTTCACCCGGGCGGGGAGGCCATGCGGCTGAGCTTCGACACCCGGTGGGGACTCGACAATTTTCCACAGGCGTGGAGCGTGGCGCCGTTTGCGCGCTATCTGATCAACACGGTTGCCATCGTCACGCTGCTGCTGGCGCTGCAACTGGTGGTCTGCACTTTGGCCGGGTTCGCGCTGGCGCGGATGACATTCCCGGGTCGCAGCATCGTCTTCGGGCTGGTGCTGCTGCAATTGATGGTGATGCCCGAGGTGCTGATCGCGGAGAACTATCTGACCATCGCGCAACTGGGGCAGGTGGATCGGTGGCTGGGCGTGGCGTTGCCGTATATCGCCAGCGCGTTCGGCATCTTTCTGCTGCGCCAGACGTTCATGACCGTGCCGCAGGAGCTGGAGGATGCAGCGCGCATCGAGGGGCTGGGCCGCCTTGGCATCCTGTGGAAGGTGTACGTGCCGCTGGCGCGTCCGACTTACCTGGCCTATGCGCTGGTATCGGTCAGCTATCACTGGAACAACTTCCTGTGGCCGCTGGTGGCCACGCAGACCGAGGCCAGCCGGCCCGTGACGGTGGGCATGGCGCTGTTTGCGGCGCCCGAGACCGGCGTGGACTGGGGTGTGCTGTCGGCAGGCACGCTGCTGTGCGTAGGGCCGCTGGTGCTGGCCTTCCTGCTGTTCCAGCGCCAGTTCATGCAGTCGTTCATGCAGGCCGGGGTGAAGTAAAAAAACGGCGGGTCTCCCCGCCGTTTTCGTTCTATCTGCCGATTCAGTGGTCGCGCCAGCGCTGCACCATCACCTGCTGGATCTTGCCCTTGAAGAAGTAGCGGCGGTCGGTAGCCCCCTGCGGGTCCGCACCGATCACGATGGGGCTGGTGTTCAGGCCCACGCCGCCCGAGACCGATACCGACGGCACGCCCTCCACATTGTTGACCCACAACCGTACCGCACCGTTGCCGTCGTAGGCGCCGATGATGAAGTACGAGTCCGTGCCGTTCAAGCCCGCAAGCGAAGCGGTGGCGTACTGGTAGGCGCCGTTCACATAAACCCCGAAGCGCAGCGAGGTGCCGGCCTGCTCCAGCGCGAAGCCGCCCGCATCGCTCTTGGCCACGATGGCCGCCGTGGCACCCGAGGTCAGGTCGTCGAAATTGACGACCGCGCTGACCAGGAAGCCGCCGTTGCTGGCGTTATCGGCCTGCCAAGTGGTCACCGACTGTGTGCCCGTGAACACCATGCTGCCGCCCACGCGGTCTTCGTCGGACGTCACCGCCAGTACCTCCAGCGTCGGCGTGGTGCTGCCCTGCGCCACGGGGTAGGTGGTGGCATTGGTGCGGCGGTAGGTCAGGGGCCAGGCCGTCTGCTGCGCCGTGTTCATATGCACCAGCGAGGTCGATTCGGCGATCACGGCGCGGGCCGAAGTGGCCAGCGCCGTGGTGCCGCGATCATAGTCCGAGGTGATGAAATCCACGTCCTCGCGCAGGGCGGACAGATAGGCTTCGCCCATGCTGGCCGGGGTGGTGTAGACGCCCACGCCCAGCCCGAGCAGCTTCGCCTGCATCAGCGCGCCGAACAGGCTGGCCATCCGATATTCCAGTTCCACGCCGTGGAAGCCCAGGCTCTTCGTCGCGCGGATGTTGTTGCGGATATCGCTCTCGATCAGCGTGTGGAAGCGGATGTTGTCGCGAATGCTGGCGAACTCGGACTGTGCGAGCAGCGTCTTGGCGCGCACCAGATGCTGGTGGCGGCCATCCATGAAGCCGCGCAGCACCACGGGGCGTCCGGCCGAGGCGTAGCCCCAGTCGCGCACGGCGCGTAGCACGCCAAGCATCAGTGTGTCGCTGGCGGCGGCAGTGGTGTACTTCTCCTTGATTTCGAGGAACAGCAGGCGGTCGCTCTGCTGCAGGTTCGTGTTGGCCAGCGCATTGGCAAACGTACCTACTGCGATTTCGCTGTCGCCATGCTCCACGTAGACCTGGCCATCGGCATGCAGCGTCAGGTCGAATTCGATCAAGTCATAGCCGCGCGACAAGGCCATCGACACCTGCGTGTTGGTGGCAGCCGTGGAACTGCCGTAGCAGTTGTGGCAGGACAGCGCCACGGTGTTGCCTAGCGGGGAGACGGGCAGGGCACGGCTCACGCCGTTCCAGTACGTGCCGGCCTGCGCCAGCGTGGGCGCGGCGCAGAGCGCCACCCAGCACACTGCGCGAACGAAACTTCGGTACATCCTGTTGGATTGGCTCATCCGGGATCTCATCGTGTTGTGTGGAAGGGAACACGGGCCTGAAATCACCGCATGAAAAGCCGGAACGGCCCGTCATCGCAGCCGACAGGGCGCAGGAATGCACCGACGCGGCATGTGATGTTCGCGATTGTCGGGCAGGGTGTGTGTCAGATCAATGAAGGCGATATGAAACTATTTCGCGTTCATTCGATCAGCGGGGCGCCTGTGGAGGAATGATTGGCGCGACGCCATTCGATGGGGGCGGCCGTTGGGGCAGAACGGAGGCGCCAAAGGTATTGCCCATCCGCGTGGACGTGGCCGCGCGGTTGTAGAGCCCCAACTGGTTCGACGGCTGATTGGCGATGGCCTCCGATCCCAGCACACCGGGTTTCCCCGCGCGTGGCGACGAGGCTGGCGCCAGCCGCTGCGTCAGGCAGTCATACGCTGGCGCGCGCTCGCCGTTGACCTCCACCTCCGCGCAACTCCCTTGCGTAGTCCCTTCGTTCGCGCCCCATGCCGAGGCCGATACGCCAAGCGCGGCCACTACCGCCAAGGTTTTCCACGTCTGCATCGCCTGCTCCTGATCGTCATCGCCCTGAAAGTCTCGTCCGTGCGGAATGTGTCGTCGATGAAATATTTGTGACAAACGACATGCCCTGCCAGGTTTGGCCGTCTAGGCATCTGTGCGTAACGCTGACATGAGCGCTGGTGATCATGTCTCGCGGCGTGATGCCCCAAACGATGCCGTCCTCGGTCAGGACACTGGCACGCGGGGCTGGCAATCGAAAAAAGAAGAAGGTCAGCAACTCATGCGAGTCAGCAAGAAGAAAGGCCCGTCGCCACGGTGGAGGGCAGTGTGCGTGGCGATGATTGGACTGGGGACGGGTGGGGCATTGGCGCAATCTGCGCAGTCCGCGCCAGCGGATGGCGCGCAGCCTGCCGCCGCGCAGGCCACGCAGGCCGCGCCGCAACCGGAGCGCGCGGTCGATATCAGCGAATACGTGGTGCGTGGCAACACGGTGCTGGACGTGCGCACGATCGAGCGTGCCGTGACGCCGTACCTGGGACCATCGCGCACGCTCAAGGACATCGAATCCGCGCGTGACGCGCTGCTGGCCGCCTATCAGGCCAAGGGCTTCCAGTCGGTCTATGTGGAACTGCCCGAGCAGCAGGTCACGAGCGGCGTGGTCTACCTCCAGGTCAGTGAAACCCGTGTGGGCCGCGTGCGTGTGGTGGGCGCCGAGTACCAGTCGCCGCGCGAGGTGCGCGAACAGGTGCCGGCGCTGGCCGAAGGACAGGTGCCCGATTTCACGCAGGCGCAAGCGGAACTCACCGAACTGAACAAGACGGGCAAGCGGCAGGTCATGCCGCTGGTGCGGCAGGGCACATTGCCGGGCACGATGGACGTCGATCTCAAGGTCGAGGACAGCAGCCCGTGGCGCGGCAGTGTCGGCCTGAACAACGACTACAGCCCCGATACCAAGGAGTTGCGCGCGCTGGCATCGATTGGCCACGACAACCTCTGGCAACTGGGTCACAGCGCGTCGCTGAGTTTCTTTGGCGCGCCGCAGGACCTCAATCAGACGCAAGTGTTCTCGGGTTCGTACATCGCGCCGATTCGCGGCACGAACTGGGGCGTCGAGGTCTCGGGCTATCTGTCGGACAGCAACGTGGCAACGGTAGGCGGCACCAGCGTGCTGGGCAAGGGCCATTCGGTCGGCCTGCGCGGTACATACACCGTGCCGAACACCGGCGACTGGTATCACGCGCTGAGCCTGGGCGTCGATTTCAAGGACAACAAGGAAACCACGCGCCTCGGCACCTCCGGCGACACCGTGCCGCTCAAGTACGCACCGATCACGCTGTCCTATACGGGCTTCACGCAGACCACGCGCGGCCAGTACGGCTTGAACATGGCGCTGGTGGCCGGCACGCGCAGCTTCCTGGGCTACGGCAGCGACTGGAAGGAGTTCGACTACAAGCGCTACAAGGCGTCGCCGAGCTTCCTGCTGCTCAAGGGCGATACCAACGGCACGTGGAATTTCGCGGGCAATGCGCAGTTGGCATGGCGCCTGGCGGGCCAGATCACCGATTCGCCGCTGGTATCGAGCGAGCAGATCGCGGCGGGCGGCATGAACTCGGTGCGCGGCTACCTGGCTGCCGAGACCACGGGCGACTACGGCGTGGTGGGCTCCGTGGAAATGCGCACGCCGCCGCTGGACTTCTTCGGCGGCACGGTGTCCGACTGGCGCGTCTATGCATTCGCCGATGCGGGTCAGTTGCGCCTGCGCGATCCGCTGCCGGAGCAGGAGAGCCGCTTCTCGCTGGCCTCGGTCGGCATCGGCACCAGCTTCAGGCTGGCGCGCTACGTGAACGGCCGGCTGGACCTGGGCTTCCCGCTCAAGGACGGCCCGCGCACTGACCGTGGCGACCCTCGACTCAATTTCAGCGTGACGGCCAGTTACTGATCCACAGACCGATCCCGGCACGCACCCCAACACAGCATTCCGAAGAAAGCCAACGGAGAACCATAGTCATGCGACGTTCCCTATTCCTGCTGCTGGCGCTGGCCAGCACGCTCGTGCCGAGCCTGGCGCACGCCTGGTGGCAGCCCGACTGGGCCTACCGCAAGCCGGTGACCATCGACGCCGGTCCGCAAGGCGGCAACATCGGCGGCGATGCCGGCCGTACGCCGGTGCTGCTGCGCCTGCACACGGGCAATTTCAGTTTCGAGGGCGTCAGCGAGACCGGCGCGGACCTGCGATTCGTATCCGGTGACGACAAGACCGTGCTGAACCACCAGATCGAACAGTTCGATCCGCTGCTTGGCATCGCGCTGGTGTGGGTCGATGTGCCGGCGGTGTCGGCCAGCGGCAAGCAGCAGGTGTGGATGTACTACGGCAACCCGAAGGCGCCTGCCTCCGGCAACGGCCAGCGCGTGTTCGATCCGGACTTCACGCTGGTCTACCACTTCGCCGAAGGCAACGTGCCGGCGCGCGACACCACCGCATATGGCAACAACAGCCAGACGTCCGTGGTCAGCGTGGATGGCACCGTGATCGGCAAGGGCGCGCAGCTTGGCAAGGGCGCACTGGCGCTGCCCGCATCGCCGTCGCTGACGGTGGCGGCCGGTGGCACGTTCGCGTTCTCCGCATGGGTCCGTCCCGAGCAGCTCGGCGCAGGCCAACTGGTCTATGCACGCCGCGATGGCGCGGGCGAACTGCTGATCGGTGTGGATCAGGGCGTGCCTTATGTGCAGGTCAATGGCCAGCGCAGCAATCCGGGCCAGCCGATCCAGGCAGGACAGTGGTCGCATCTGGCTGTGAATGCCGATGGCAAGACGGTCACGCTGTTCGTGGGTGGTCGCCAAGCTGCAACGCTGCAGGCCGCGCTGCCGGCACTGAACACGCCGGCGTATATCGGCGCGGATAGCGAAGGCGCGCACACCTTCCCGGGTGCCATCGATGAAGTGCGTCTGTCGAAGGTGGCGCGTCCTGCCGCGTTGTTGCTGGCCGATGCGGTATCGCAAGGTGCCGACTCGCGTCTGGCCGTGTTCGGTCCGGACGAGCAACAGGCGGGCAAGAGCCATTTCGGCTTCATCCTCGCCGCGATGCCGCTCGATGCATGGGTGGTGATCGGTCTGCTGGGCCTGATGATGGGCGTGTCGTGGACGATCATGATCGGCAAGGGCCGCAGCTACGGCGCCAACTCGCGCGCGAACGTGGCCTTCATGGGCCAGTTCCGCGAGGCATCGGGTGTATCGCTCGATCACCTCGCCAAGACGGGCCGCGTGACCGGCGAGGTCAAGGAGCACTCCTCGCTGTGGCGCCTGTATGAAGTGGCCGTCGATGAACTGCATCGCCGCCATCAACTCGGCTACGACCTCAACGCCGTGGGCGACGCCACGATCAGCGCGATCCGTGCCTCGATGGACGGCGTGATGGTGCGCGAGAACGAACGTCTGGGCCGCCGCATGAACTGGCTGTCCACCACGATCGAAGGCGCGCCGTATGTGGGTCTGTTCGGCACCGTGATCGGCATCATGCTGGTGTTCGTGGTGGCTGCGATGGCCGGTGCCGTGGACATCAACTCCGTGGCGCCGGGTATGGCTGCGGCGCTGCTGTGTACCGCTGCCGGCCTGGGCGTGGCCATTCCCGCGCTGTTTGGCTACAACTGGCTGGCCTCGCGGGCAGACGCCATTGCCGCCGACATGGCCGTGTTCGTGGACGAGTTCGCTACGCGCCTGGCGGAAGAGCAGGGCGAAGGCCGCCGCACGCCCGTGCTGCAGCGCGCCTGAGCGGAGCCAAGGACCATGGCAAACGCAAGCAGGTTTGGCGTACGCAAGCGCACCGGGGGCATCAACATCACGCCGTTCGTGGACGTGCTGCTGGTGGTGCTGGTGATCTTCATCCTGACCAGCAACGCCAGCATTCCGGGCATCAAGGTGGATCTGCCGAAGGCCAGCGCCTCGGTGGCGCTGGAGAAGCCCAAGACCAAGGCCATCACGGTCGATAACGCGGGACAGGTGTTCCTGGATGCGTATCCGGTGACGCTGCCCGAACTGGAAGAACGGCTGCGCACGGAAAAGGCGCTGACGCCGGACTTTCCGGTGATCGTGCGCGGCGATGCGTCGGTGCAGTACGCCAAGGTGGTGGAGGTGCTGGATCTTCTGCGGCGCATCGACCTCAACCAGATCGGTCTGGTGACCGGCAAGCCCGCCTGAGGAGCGCAGCGTGAATCGTCGCGATCCCCTGGCGTCCCTGCCGCGCGCCACGCTGTTTTGGCGCCGCTGGGGCGGGTTTGCCGCTGGCGGGCTGGTTGTCGCCGCGCTGGCGCTGCTGCTCTGGTATCTGCTGAGCGATACGGCGTCCACGCGGCGCGAAGTACCGTCCACGCCGATGCTGGTGTTGCCGCCGCCTCCGCCGCCCCCGCCCGAGCCGGAGAAGCTGCCCGAGCCCGAGCCGGTAAAGCCCGAAGTGGTGGAGCCCAAGCCCGCCGAACCGACCAACGCACCGCCCGACGATGCACCGCCCGCACCCTCGCAGGACCTGGGGCAGGCAGTCACGATCGACGGCGCCGCGCAGGCCGGCAACGATGCCTTCGGCATTCAGGCCGGTGGCGGCGGTGGCATGACCGGCAGTGGTGGCGGCCTGGGCGGGCGCTCCTATTCCAACTACGTGTCGAACGCACTGCAACAGGCGTTTGGGCGCGATGCCCGTACGCGCCAACTGGCCTTCGACGATATCCGCATCGAAATCTGGCTCGACCCCGAGGGGCGCGTCACGCGCGTGCAGCTTGTGGGTGGCTCCGGCGACGTGACCACGGACGAGGCCGTGCTGGCCATGGTGCGTGACTTCCGTGCCGACGAACGTCCGCCTGCATCGCTGCGGTTCCCGATGCGCCTGTCCATCAAGGGTCGACGCCCCTGAATGCGTCGCCAACCATATCCAACAGACATGCCGAGCAGTGTCATGAACCCCGTGATGAACCCCGCGATGAACCCATCGAAGAATCCATGCGTCCAGTCCCCGCGCTACACGCTGCGCGCCAATGCGCTGGCCGCAGCCGTTGCCACGGTGCTGCTGACCACGGCCGGCGTCGGCCACGCACAGAATGCCGTGCCGCCAGAGAGCGCGATGATCAAGCTGATCCGTGGCCTGATCCAGAGCGGCGCGCTGGAAAAGAGTACGGGCGAGGCGCTGCTGGCCCAGGCCCAGACCGAAGCGATGGCCGCACAGCAAGCCCAGCGCGCAGCGCCAGCGCCGGTAGTTGCCGCAGCGGCCACGGGTGCCACCGCAGGTGCCGTGGCCGGTGAAGTCCGCGTGCCCTATATCCCTGAAACCGTGCGTGATCAGATCCGCGACGAGGTCAAGGGCGAAGTCATGGCGCAAGCCAAGGCCGAAGGCTGGGCCGCCCCGAACGAGACGCCGGAGTGGACCAAGCGCATTCGTGTGGAAGGCGATGTCCGTCTGCGTAACGAATCGCGCTTCTACTCGGGCAGCAACAGCGATATCCAGATCGACTGGGCGGCCATCAACTCGGGTAGCGGCTACGACGTGAACCCCAACACCAACCTGAACCTGCCGCCGCTGCTGAACACGCGCCAGAATCGCCCGAACCAGTGGCGCGCCCGCGCGCGGATCGGCGTGCTGGCCGATGTATCGGAAAGCGTGAAAGCTGGCGTGCGTCTGGCAACCGGCAACGACAACAGCCCGGTATCGACCAACCAGACGCTGGGCGGCGGTCTCGCCAAGAAGGATGTCTGGCTCGATCAGGCATGGCTGTCCTACCAGCCGTTCGAGTGGATGAAGCTGACCGGTGGCCGCTTCGGCAATCCGTTTGTCTCCACGGACACGCTGTTCTCGCAGGACCTGAACTTCGACGGCATCGCCGCGCAGTTCGAGAAGATGCTGCCGAACAAGGACATCACGATGTTCGGCTCGCTGGGCTTTATCCCGCTGGAGTACTCGAAGGACAACGCGCCGTCGAACAGCCAGGACAAGATGTCGAGCGAGTCGAAGTGGCTGCTCGGCGCACAGGTGGGCGCGGCGTGGAAGGTCAACGAGGAAAACCGCCTGCGCGGCGCGCTGGCGTACTACGACTTCCACAACGTCACCGGCCGCGTGTCGCAGCCTTGCGCACTGTATGCGGGCGCCGACGGTTGCAGCACGGACTGGACGCGTCCGGCCTTCATGCAGAAGGGCAACACGCTGATGCTGTTGCGCAATATTGCGCTGAATCCGCTGGACCCGGCCAACACGCCGCAGCCGCAATACGTGGGCCTGGCATCGAAGTTCCAGCTGCTCGACATGAACCTGCGCTGGGATACCAAGGTGGCGGGCTATGGCCTGCGCCTGGACGGCAACTACATCCGCAACCTCGCCTATGACGAGGACGGTATGTGGAACCGCTCCAACGGCGGCATCGTGAACAACTTCGGCGGCACGGGCGGCACCACGCGCGCCGACTTCAAGAGCGGCGGCAATGCGTACATGTTCCAGGCCACCTTCGGCAAGCCCACGCCTGCTGCACGCGGCGACTGGAACGTGCTGGCCGGCTACAAGCGCATCGAACCCGATGCCATGCCCGACGGCTACAACGACTCCACGTTCCATGGCGGCGGCACCAATGCGCGTGGCTACTACCTGGGTGGCTCCTATGCGCTGGACAAGAACGCATGGGTGACCGGTCGCTGGATTTCGACGAAGGAAGTCTTTGGCCCGCCGCTGGCCATCGACACGCTGCAGTTCGAATTCAACGCGCGCTTCTGAGGAGGATGACGTGATCCCGACCCTTTTGAAACGTGCCTTGCCGCTGGTTCTTGCCCTGGCGGCAAGCGGTGCGCAAGCGCAGCAGGCGACGATGGAAGAGCGCCTGCGCAACCAGCTTCGCATCACCACCACGCAGTTGCAGCAGGCGCAGAACGAACTGGCCGCGCTGAAGGCCGGCCAGCCGCAGGCGGGCGCGGGCAATGCAGGCAGTGCGGGCAATACCGATTCCGCTTCGCTGAAGAAGGAACTGGAAGCCACGCGCGCCCAGCTTGCCGCCGAGCGTGGCGCGCGCGAGAAGCTCGCCGACGCGGCGCGCCAGTCGCAACTGCAGGGGCAGGGCGTAGCCGAGAAGGCCGCCAGCCAGGTGGCGCAGTTCCGGGGTGCCTACGACGAATTGCTGCGCATGGCGCGCGGCATCGACGCTGAACGCCAGAAGCTGGCCTCGGAAGCCACCACGCAGAAGGCCGCGCTGCAACGCTGTGAGACCGCTAACGCGAAGCTTTACGCCGTGGGGCAGGACATCCTGCGCGCCTACGAGACCGTGGACCTCACCACCGTGATGGCCTCGCGCCAGCCATTCGCCGCGCAAAGCCGCGTGCGCTACGAGCAGATCGCGCAGGACTACGGCGACAAGCTCTACGAAGGCCGCTTCGATGCCAACGCGGTGCCTGCCGCAGAGACGCAGCCAGCCCAGTCAGCCTCTACGCCTACTGCTGCCGCGCCATCGAGCGCGCCCGCGCAAGCGCAGTGACACACCCCATTCATCCGCACAGAACACAGGACATGACCATGACTGAAGCCGTACTCGATATCGCAGCCAGCACCGAAGCCAACCTCGAAACCAACATTGCCACCCAGCCCGCCGTAGTGCCCGCCGTCAGCGCCGAGCGACTTGCCGAATCCATCCGCCGCGCGGGTTGCGCGGTGCAGGTGGTGGAAGAGGAGCAGGGCACCCGACTGCACAGCGCCAGCCACGGCGTGGGCTTCCAGGTGCTGTGGGGCAATCGCCTCGGCCCCGACCAGTATCTCGATTTCACCCTGAGCTGCCCGTTGCGCGTGGACGGCGGCGTATTCCCCGATGCGCTGCTGGCCGACTGGCACCGCAGCCGCCGCTTCGCGCGCATTGCCACGCACGGTGATTTCGTCGTGCTGGAAATGGACGTGATGGTGACGGGTGGTGTCAGCGAGGATTTCCTGTCCGTGTCGATGCAGGTGTGGATCCAGATGATGGGCCAGTTCTTCCTGCATCTGCGCAACTTCCGCGGCGAGGGTGAAGGCGAAGCCGCCGAGACCTCCGACGCTGCCGCATAACGCTTTCCCTTCTTCACTGTGGGCGACGCGCCGAATGACCTGCCGGCGCGTCGTTCTTTTTTTGTCATGGCAACGTCACGTCACAGTCATACGATCCGGTCGAACCCAAGCACCCTATGAACAGGTCACCCGCATTCCATGGCATGCCCGCCCGCTTCCCGTCGACCGTGTACGCCCAGGCGTTCGCGGCGGGGGCGTGTCGCGGTCATGGCGCTCGCCGCCACGCTGCCGTGGATGACGTTCGCGCGCGCCGCCGAGATGGTGTTCGACTTGCCGGCCCAGCCGCTGAAGTTGGCGCTGGACCGCTATGACGCGCAGACCAGCATGTCGGTCTTCTATCCGTCCGAACTCGCGGATGGCCGCACCTCGCACGCGGTGGTGGGTGCGATGACGCCGCGCGACGCTTTGCACCGTTTGCTGGAAGGCACCGGCCTGGCCGCGCATGCCACCGCTGGCGATGCTTTCGTGCTGGCCCCTTCAGGCGACACGCCGGTTTCCCCTGCGACACAGGACGCTTCGGTGGCACGGCAGGACTATGACGCGCTGGTGCAGTCGCGCGTGCGGCAGGCACTGTGTGCGCGGCCTGCGCTGGCGCTGGGCAGCTATCGGCTCGCCGTGACCGTGCAGATTGGTCGCGCGGGACGCGTGCAGCGGGCACGATTGCTCGATACCACGGGTGACAACCGCCGCGACGCCGCCATCGTCGACACGCTGCAGCAGATCGACATGGGCCGCGCGCCCGAGAAGCCCGATACGCCGTTCGTGCTGCTGGTGCGGCAATGCGTGGCGGGGCAGGCATGTGTGCCTGCATGTGGCGTACCTCGGGGCATGCAATGAGCGAGACGATTCGCTCCGGCCTGCGCGACCTGCTCGCGCAACGCTACGACGATCTCAAGCGCCGCCTGACATGGCGCCTGGGTTCGGCGGAGTTGGCCAGCGACGCGCTGCACGACACCTGGGTCCATCTCGAAGATCGCAACGATGCCAACGGCCCGGTAGCGAGCCCCGCTGCGTACCTGATGCGCATGGCGACCAACCTCGCGCTGGATCGCCTGCAGCGCGACCGCCGCTTCATGAGCGCGGAAGAACTCGACACGCTGATGCTCGATATCGCGGACCCCGCACCGGGTCCGGCGCAGACCGTGGCGGCGCGCAGCGACGTGCAGGCACTGGCGGACGTAATCGACAAGATGCCACCGCGTCGCCGTGCAATCTTTCTGGCAGTGCGGGTCGAGGAACTGTCGAATCAGGAAGCGGCCGTGCGCTTTGGCGTATCGGCGCGCCTGATCGGACTCGAATTGAAACGCGCATATGAGTACTGCGTGGCGCACATGGAACAGCGGGGTTGAAGAAATCGTGCCGATCCTGAGCGCCAGAACCGTCTTGATGTCATGCGCCCCCGCTTGGTGGGGTTGCCAGACGCCATGACTGCCACCATGAACCCTCTGCGACAACGGCCACGCGGCCTCTCCCGGATCGAACGCCAGGCCCTGGAATGGGTACGGCGGATCGGTGCCGGCCAGATGACGCATCGTGATGGCGATGCGCTGCGGCAGTGGTGCAAGTCCAACCCCGCCCACGCCGCTGCTTTTACCGCTGCACAACGCCAGTGGCAGGAACTCGCGCAGGCGGGTCGCCAACTGCTTGAACAGAAGCCGATGGCCGCGCGGCCCGAAGTGAAGGCTGCGCCTGCGCCGGTGCATTTCCCGCGCCGTGCATTCCTTGGCGGCGCGCTTGGCACTGCTGCTGTTGCGTCCGTCGCGATGGTCTATCCGCCCATGGGAATGTGGGCGTCCGTAAGCGAGCGGCGCGGCGACTATCGCACCGTGGCTGGCGAGCAGCGGCACATCACGCTGGGCGGCAACGTCGGCGTGGAAATGAATACACGCACCAGCATCGCGCTGCATCCGCGTGGCCGGGTGGCCGGTATCGAGTTGATCGCGGGCGAGACCGCCATCGACATGACCGATACGAGCCGGCCCTTCGCGGTCACGGCGGGCGCGGGCCGTGCGGTGGCTGCGCGTGCGCGATTCGAGGTGCTGCACACCGCCGATTCCGTCTGCGTGACCTGTGTGCAGGGCGTGGTGCAGGTGGCGCATCCCACGGGCACGGTCACGCTGAATGCGCGGCAGCAGGTCACCTATGACGACCGCAAGCTTGCACACGTGGTGGATCTGGACGCCGCGCGCATGCCCGCGTGGCGCGAGGGGTTCCTGCGCTTTGCCGAGACGCCATTGGGCGATGTGGTCAACGAGATCAACCGCTACCGCAACGGCAAGCTTGTGCTGATGTCGCGCCAGCTTGCCGCGCGTCCCGTCACGGGGCGCTTCCGCATCGATGCGCTCGACAAGGCCATCGCGCAGATTCAGCAGTCGTTCGGGCTCGACGCCCGTCATTTGCCCGGAGGGGTCGTCCTGCTGTCTTGATGCCGTCGCGGGACTGTCACCAAATCTTCAAGGAAAACCTTGCCGATTCGGTCCCGTCAAAGGGTCTAGCTCCCAGGAGCATCGGCGGCAACGCCCGCCGATGGCAATGACGACAGGAGTCGGACCGCACGCCTCGCACGCGCTGCGCACCGGCTCCGCAAACTTGCTTGACGGGATCAGGGCACCATGCAGACGCGCGCAAACCAGAACAAATCGCTGGCGCAACACAAGGTTGGGATGGCAATACCGCAGGCGAGGCCGCTGGCCCGTACCGTGGCGCTGCTGGTGGCGGCGGGCGGCCTGTGGGGCACCTCGGGCGCCACGCACGCAAACCAGGCGTTCAGCCGCGCATGGATGGCGCAGAAGAACATGACGCAGGACACGGCGGCTGCCACGGGCCGTCTGCCCAACGGCATGCCGGCGTCGATGCTGACCAATCCGCAGGGGCAGCAGCAACAAGCCAACGCACAACTGCAGCGCTCGATCCAGAATCTCGGGCAGGCTGCGCAAAGCATTGCCGCAATGCAGGCCACGCAGGCCGCCGCACGCCAGGCCGCCGCGCAGCAAGCCTCGGTGCCCGATGGGCTGGGCGAGGGCGGCCTCAAGGTCGATACCAATAGCCTGACCGCCGGCTGGATCAACGCCAAGGACGCCACGCAGAAAGTGGTGGATGGGCGCACGCAGGTCACCATCGAACAGACCGCTGATAAAGCGATCCTG
Source organism: Cupriavidus sp. SW-Y-13 (assembly GCF_009793345.1). Classification (NCBI taxonomy): domain Bacteria; kingdom Pseudomonadati; phylum Pseudomonadota; class Betaproteobacteria; order Burkholderiales; family Burkholderiaceae; genus Cupriavidus; species Cupriavidus sp. SW-Y-13. The sequence goes on along the minus strand of NZ_WHLX01000002.1, from coordinate 1,491,772 downwards.
AACTGGGAAACGTTCAACGTGGGCCGCAACACCACGGTGGAATTCCAGCAGCGCCAGGACTGGGCCGTGCTGAACCGCGTGAACGATCCGCAGGCGCGCCCGAGCAAGATCCAGGGGCAGATCAAGGCCGATGGCACGGTCATGATCGTGAACCGCAACGGCATCGTGTTCACGGGCACGAGCCAGGTGGATACCCGCAATCTGGTGGCCGCTGCCGCCGGCATGACCAATGCGCAGTTCGACAAGGGCCTGTTCAGCGAGGCACGCGGCGCGGGCTATGTGCCGACGTTCGCCAACGATCTGGCTGTGAGCACAACGGAGGTCACCCATGGCGCGGCCACGGGCGATGTCATTGTCGAGGCCGGCGCGCGCATTGCCACGCGCAAGCCCGAGTCCGTCACGCAGGGCGGCGGGTACGTTCTGCTGCTGGGCCGCGAGGCGCATAACCGCGGCACCATCGTCACGCCGGGCGGACAAACCGCGCTGGCGGCTGGCGACAGCTTCGTGATCCGCCGGGGTCAGGGCACCGACGGCAATCCCAATTCGAGCACGCGCGGCAACGAGATCGACGTCACGCGACTGGCCAACAGCGCAGCGGGTCTTGTCACCAACAGCGGTCTGATCCAGGCCACCACGGGCGATATCACGCTCAAGGGCCATACCGTCGAGCAGTCGGGCGTGCTGGTGTCGAGCACCTCGGTCAATACGCGCGGCACGATCCACCTGCGCGCCGAAGGCGACGACAAGAGCCGCGTCACGATGGCGTCGAACAGCGTCAGCGCCATCGTGCTCGAAGACAGCGGCGGTACGGCACTCGACGTGCAGCGCGATGCGTTGCTGCGCGACTCCGGCACCGTGAGCGAATCCGGCTACAACCGCCGCGACCAGTCGCTGGTGCAGGTGATTTCCTCGGGCGATGTCTTGTTCGATGGCGATTCGCTGACGCTGGCCACGGGCGGCCAGATCAGCGTCAACGCCGCGCGCCGTGCGCTGCTGGCAGACCGCGCCATCCTCGATGTGGCGGGCGCCGTGGGCGTCAACGTGGCGATGGAGGCCAACAACGTCGAGGTCAACGTCCAGGGCAACGAACAGCGAGATTCACCGGACAACCGCGACTCGGGCAAGCTCAACAACACCACGATGTGGGTGGACCGCCGCTATCTGGTGCGCGTGCCGGCGGGCACCAACGGCTACACCACGGATCGCTGGTACACGGGCGGCGGCCTGCTGGAAGTCAGCGGCTACCTGAACACCAGCGGCCATGGCATCGGCGAATGGGCCGCGCTGGGCGGCACCGTGACGTTCGATGGCGGCCAACTGGTGACGCAGGCCGGATCGTCGGTGAACGTTTCGGGCGGCTCGCTGAACGTGCAGACCGGCATGATTCGCCAAAGCTGGCTGCGCGGTGAGGATGGCCGCCTGTACAGCCTCGACAATGCCCCGGCGGACGTGCTCTACAGCGGCCTGTATCGCGGCTACGAAACCCAGCACCAGCGCTGGGGCAAGACGTCCACCGAACAGTTCAACAGCCCGCTGATCGCGCCCGACCGTCGCCTGGAAAACGGCTACACGGTAGGCCGCGATGCGGGCCGCGTGGTGGTGGGCACGAATTCCGCGGTGCTGGAAGGCGCCATCGAATCGACGGTGTACCAGGGACCGCGCCAGAGCCAGGCGCGCGACGCCACGCTGGATGGCTATCGCCAGTCGCAGATTGCCGCGCCGCTGGCCGGCGAACTCGTGATCGGGTCGATCAGTCCGTTCTACGACACCGCTTCGGGCATGCTGCGCGACAGCCCGAAGGCCAAGGTGAAGCAGGTGGAGATCGGCGCGGTCGAGGGCATTGCCCAAGGACTTGGCCTGGATGGCGCGATGCCCGATTCGCTGGCCGGGACTATCACGCTGGACGCTGGCTGGGTCAACGCTCAGAAGCTGGGCGGCCTCAAGGTCTACGCGCAGGATGGTATCGAGGTGGACGCGCCGGTGACCGTGGCCAATGGCGGTGGCATCGCGCTGCACGCGGGCAAGGTGGACGTCAACGCCAATCTCACAGCACGCGGCGGGCAGATCGTGCTCGGCAACGTCCTTAGCCAGAGGAGCGGCAACGAATGGGTCGATGGGACGATTTCCACGACGCCGGTTGCGATGACCGGTGTCAATGTGGGGCCTGGCGTCACGCTCGATACGCGCGGCCTCTGGACCAACCTGCGCACGGACGCGGGCGACATCGCGGGGCTGCCGTACATCAATGGCGGCGATATCCGCATCAGCACCACGGGCAATATCGTGCTGGACACCGGCAGCGTGCTCGATGTCTCGTCGGGCGCGGCGCTGAAAGCCAACGGCAAGCTTGATGGGGGACGCGGCGGCAATATTTCTCTGCTGTCGAACCAGTTGGATACCACGGGCAAGAGCGCTGGCACGCTGCGCATGGACGGCGAACTTCGCGGCTATGGTGTGCGCGGCGGCGGCAAGCTGACGCTCGATTCCGGCACGGGCGTGATCGTGGGCAGCAGTCCGCTGGCAGAGAACGGCGTGCTGAAGGCTGGTGAATCGGCGGACGTCCAGTTGATGCTGGCGCAGGACCTGACGATGCCGGTAGGTACTGTCCTGCCGACCGACTACACCTACACCACCGATCGCATCCAGCCGGGCGGCGTCGCGCGCGGCAATCTCCTGGTCACGGTGGACAAGCCTGCGACGCTGGTAGGCAACTGGCAGGTGCCGGCTGGCGAGGGCGGTGTCGCGTACGTGGTCTACGACAGCTACGGCAACTTCTACCAGACCGGCATGACGGTTCCGACTGGGGCGAAGATCACCAGGACGGTCGGCAACATGGCGGCCGGCTACGTGGTGCCCGCGGGTGTGTTTGCCGATGGCATGCCCGTGGCGCCGTTCGACACCACGGTCAAGGCCGGCACGCCGTTCACGCAGGCCGTGACGCTGCACGCAGGCGACCGGCTCGCACCGGGCACGGCGCTATCCGCCGATGTGAAGGTCAAGCCATTGCTGGTGCTCGACGGCAAGGTGTTCCAGACCGGCTTCGGCCAATACGAAGTGATTGGCCAGCAGGGCGTGGCGGTGGCGCCGGGCGCCATCATCGACGTCAGCATGCCGGTGATGCGCCACGATACCGTGCTCGCGCACGCGGCCCCCACGGGCACGACGCCAGCGGATGCGATGCAGCAATGGCTGCCGCCCCTCTGGGAAGAAGATCCCGAAGACGGTGTGCTGACGCAGCGGCGCGGTGCCGATCTGGTGCTGACGGGCGGCAGCGTCTACGGGCACGCGCCGGTGGCAGTCGGCACGGGCAGCGTGGTCTCGGTCGATCCCGGTCACAAGATCACGTTGCAGGGCAACGGCCAGATCACCATCGACGGCACGCTGAACGCGTGGGGTGGCAAGATTTCGGTGCTGGAGACGGCGCTGGGCGTGGCTGCGGCCGATATGCCGAGCGGGCACGCGGATAGCCGTTCGATCTGGATCGGCAACCAAGCGGTGCTCGATGCGGCAGGCCGGGCGGCCACCGCAGTGGATAACGCCGGACGCGTCTATGGGCGGGCGGCCAATGGCGGCACCATCGAGATTGGCGCGCCCTACGTAGCGGGTGCGCGTCAGGTGGACGCGGCGGACGCGTTCATCGTGGTGCGTCCAGGCGCGCGCCTCGACGCATCGGGCGACGCCGCCACGATCGACGTGCCGGGCCAGGGTGCCGTGGCACTGCCGGGCAACGGCGGCGTGATTGCGCTGAGTTCTTACCGTGGTCTGTTTGTCGATGGCGCCATGCGCGCGGCGTCGGCGGGCCCCGGCGCGGCGGGTGGCACGCTGGCGCTGTCACTGGAAACGCCGGCTTACCTGGGCGTGGCGAACAACACGTTGCAAGGCGTGGGTGTGGAAGACGCCGTGCGGGTGCCCCGCGAGTTGATCCTGGCGCAGGTGCAGGGCGCCAGCGTCCTGGCCGACGACCTGGCCCCGGGCGCCAATCTCGCGAATGGCGAGACGCTGGCCTTCGGCTACGGGCGCATTGGCGTGGACCGCATCGCGGCAGGTGGCTTCGGCAACCTGGCGCTGCTCGCCAACGGCCTGATCAGCTTCGATGGCGATGTCGATCTGAAGATGGACCAGAGCCTGCGGCTGGTGGCCAGTTCGTTGAATCTCGCGCAGCAGGCGGATCGGACGACCCACGTCACGCTGGCGGCACCGTACATGCAGATTGCGGGCAATACGCGCCGTGCGGTGGACAACTCGATCATGCCCAATCCGGTGGTCGGTTCGCGCAACCTGATCACGTCGGGCGGCGGGTCGCTCGGCGTGCCGCTGGTGGCCGAAGATGCCAGCCTGACCGTGGATGCAGGCTTTCTTGATATCGCCGGGCAGATGCTGATGGGCACGCGCGGCGACATCGTGATGAACAGCGGCACGCCGCTGAAGGTGGAGCGTGACACGTTCGGGTCGATCGCCCTGCGCAGTGCGGCCGATATGCGCCTGTCCGGTGCCGCCGAGTTCTATTCAGCCGGCAACCTGACGCTGGCAGCGTCGCAGATCTATCCGGCCACGCTGGACAGCGGCAAGTTCGTGGTTGGCCTGGAAAACTACGTGGACCAGTGGGGCACGCGGATGACCCGCATGGTCCCCACGCGTGTGCTGAACATCGAGCGGTCGGGCGCGGCGGGGGCGGCCGACCCGGCATTGCCGTATTCGGTATTCGGCTCGATCCAGCTGGCCGGACCCACGGTCAACCAGAACGGCGTGGTGCGCGCACCGATGGGCAGCGTGACCATCGGCTCCAGCCAGAACGGTCAGGAAACCGGCATCGTCAACCTGCTGCCGGGTAGTGTCACGTCCGTGAGCGCGAAGGGCCTGACCATGCCGTTCGGCGGATCGCTGGATGGCCTGAGCTACATGTACAACGGCGCCGATGTGGCGTTCGACAAGGCGGGCGCCGGACCCGCGGTCACGCTGGCCGGCCACGCCATCGACGTGAAAGAGGGGGCCGTCCTCGACATGAGCGGCGGTGGCGACCTGAAGGGCGCTGCGTTCCTGTCCGGACGCGGCGGTTCCACCGATGCGCGCATGAACCCACTCATTCAGGTGGACCCGAAGGGCAGCTTCACGCTGCCGGGCCTGGCCACCAACCCGGTCTACGCGATCGTGCCCGGGGCACAGGCCGGCTACGCGCCGATCGTGGCGGAGAAGGGCGCAGGCGACCCCGCCATCGGCCGCCAGATCACCATCGGCGCAGGCGTGCCGGGCTTGCCGGCGGGCACTTATACGTTGCTGCCGTCCACCTACGCGCTGCTGCCGGGTGCCTTCCGCGTGGAACTGAATGGCGCGCAGGCCGCCGCCTCTATCGCCACCACTACGCGGCAGGATGCGCTGGCGATGCGCAATGGCTCGTACGCCACCAGCGCGCAACTGAGCACGTTCGGCACGGGCATTCGCGACGCACTGCCTACGCAGGCCATCGTCACTTCGGCGGACGTACTGCGCCGCTATTCGCAGTACAACGAGACGAACTACACCGATTACGCTATCGCCGCGGCCCAGCGCAACGGCATGCCGCGTACGATGATCGAGCGCGATGCCAAGACGCTCAAGCTTGATTTCCTCGCGGGCTACTCCAACGGCAAGATCGGCGATACCGAATCGCTGCACTTCGCTGGCAAGGCACTGTATGACACGCCGGAAGGCGGCTGGGGCGGCAGCGCGCTGGTCACTGGCGCAGGCAATTACGAGGTTCTGGCCGCTGGCGCAGCGCCTGGTGCACCGGGTGCCATGTCGTATCCGGTGTCACTGCACGCCGATGACCTGAACGCGATCGGCGCCTCCCGGCTTGCCATCGGCGCATTGCCGAAGGTCGGCGGCGCGGGCAGCAACGCCCAGCGCGGCAATGTGGCGACATTCGATTCCGCCGCTTCCAACATCGTATTGCGCGAAGGTGCTGTGCTGAAGGCGCCCGAGGTATTCCTCGTGACCAGCAACCCGACCGGTGGCATCACTATCGAGCAGGGTGCGGGCATCAACACGCTGGGGCAGGGCAAGGCCGCGTGGGACTCGACTAACGGCTTCGTTTTCGAGCCGGGCCAGCGCGGAGTGGTGGCGCTGTCGAACGGGTGGCTGGACATGCTGGCACCTGTTGCGAGCAACGGAAGCTTCGGCGGCGGCTTCATCGATATCGGCGCCTGCGGCGCGGGCGCCGCGTGCCAGGGCAATGCGCAGTTGTATTCGGAAGGCACCATCGCGGCGGCTACCGACAACACGTTCGAACTGCGCGACGCGGTGCGCTACGGCACGCGCAATCTCTCGCTGTCGGTGGGGGCGATCAACGTGGGCACCGAAGCCGCGCTGGCGGGTGCGGCGTCGCGCGGCGCACTGACGCCGGGCCTGCGGCTCTCGCAGGACGTGCTGAACCGCCTGATCAACGGCGACACCAGCACCGGCGCCCCGGCGCTGGAGAACCTGATCCTGACCGCGCGCGATGCGGTCAACTTCCACGATTCGATCACGCTCTCCACGCTCGATCCTGTCACCGGCAAATCCGCGCTCGACCGCCTGGTGCTGACTACGCCGGCCATCTATGGCGCGGGCGATGCCAATGCCGATGCACGCATCCAGACCGATGTGCTGGTGTGGAACGGCGCCACCACGCCGGCTGGGCAGGTGGCTGCAGGCGGGGCCGGCACCGGCTCGGGCAAGTTCACGATCGATGCGCGCGAGATCGAGTTCGGCTTCGCACCATCGGTACGCACGGACACCGTGCATGACATGGACCGTCTGGCGCTTGGCTTCAGCGATGTCATCCTGAAGGCAGGCGAGCGCATCACGGCCAATCGAAAGGGCACGCTGGCGGTCTACCAGTCGCGCGGCGCATGGGACGACGCAGCAGGCAAGTTCCCCTACAACGGCGGCAATCTGCATATCGAGACGCCGCTGCTGACGGGCCAGGCAGGCTCCGTCAACACGCTGCGCGCCGGGGGCGACATCAGCGTGGCCGCACCGGCTGGCGCGACGGCGCCGGTGCTGTCGAACGCCGCACTGGTGGCGGCGATGGGTGCGGAGATTGCGCTGGAAGGGCGCAACGTTGCGCTCGATACGGCCGTGGCGCTGCCGAGCGGCAAGCTCACGGTCACCGCGCAGGGCGACATCGCGCTGGGTGATCGCGCCGACCTCGACCTCGCCGGGCGCAAGCTCGACTTCTTCGACGTCAGCAAGTACAGCTGGGGCGGCGATGTGGTGCTTGACAGCAAGGCGGGCAACATCCGCCAGGCATCGGGTTCGCACGTCGATCTCTCCGCAGTGGAGAACCGCGCGGGCAAGTTCACGGCCATCGCGCTGGGCACCGGTGCGGGCATGGTCGATCTGCAAGGCTCCTTCGCGGGCGGCAGCACCGGCCACTACGACGCGGGCGGCACCTACGTGCCATATGCCGCAGGCGGCGCCGATATTCGCGGCCAGCAGATTGCGGACTTCACGGGCCTGAACCAGCGACTCAACGATGGCAAGGTCAGCGGCAGCCGCAACTTCCAGATCAAGCAGGGCAACCTGACGATTGGCGACGAACTGAAGGCGCGCGAGATCAGCGTGTCCGTCGATGGCGGCCGGCTCGTGGTCAACGGCACCGTGAATGCCAGCGGCGAACAGGTGGGCAGCATCCGCCTGGCGGCGCGCGATGGCGTGACCATCGGCGGCAATGCACTGCTCGATGCGCACAGCCGCGTGCTGCGCGTGGACAGCTACGGCAAGATCATCGAGGCGCCGAACCGCGCCATGATCGAGATCCAGAGCGGCAACGGCACGCTGGTGCTGGCCGATGGCGCGCGCATGGACGTGCGCGCCGGCACCGACGGCACGGCGCAGGCGCTGGGCACGGTGGAACTGAGCGCGCGGCGTATTGGCGGCGCACGTGGCACGGATGTGGATATCGATGCGTCGGGCACCGTGCGCATCGATGGCGCGCGCGGCATCTACGTCAACGCGTTCCAGCGTTATGACAACGCGCCGCTGATCACGGGCGGCACCGTCGATGGCCGCGACTACCAGTCGATCACGCAGGGCTACCTGAAAGACCTGCATGACGACAGCGCGGCGTTCATGACCAACGCGCTGGCCAACGGCGACCTGATGAATCGCAAGCTCGCGGGCCTGCGTGGCTACGCGGACGCGTTCCATCTGCGCCCCGGCGTCGAGATCGTCAGCGCCACGCCCGATGGCGACCTTCATGTCGATGGCGATATCGACCTGTCCGGCTTCCGCTACGCCAGCGTGAATCCGCATTCGCAGATGACCGGTGTCTATGGTTCGGGCGAGGCGGGCGCGCTGGTGCTGCGCGCGGGCGGCAACCTCAAGATCTACGGCAGCCTCACCGATGGTTTCGATACCTCGGTGCTGCAGCCCACGATCGACGACAAGGGCTGGATTCTGGTCAAGGGCCGCATCCCTTGGGGCGGCGATGTGATCATCCCGACCGACAACCTCGTGACGCTGGCAGAAGGCACGTTCTTCTACTCGGGCCGCGCGCTGAACTATGCGTTGTCGATGCAGGCGATGTCGCTGCGCGCCGGCACCGAACTCGCCACCCGCGCCACGCTGACGGCGGACCTCGTGCTGCCGGCCGGCACGGTGCTGGGCGGCGCGGTACGCGATGCCAGCGGCAACGTGATCTACGCCGCTGGCGCCGTGCTGTCGCAGGCAGTCACGCTGTCCAGCGGCATGCAGCTCGACGCGGGCAACCGTCTGCCGTCCGCCGCGAAGGTGGGGCCGATGGTGTGGCCGGCCGGCGTGCCGCTGCCGTTCCCCGATGGCGCCATTGTCGATGTCGGGTCGTCCTGGGCGGGCGTGAATGGCGTGCAACTGGCGGGTTCGCTGACCCTGCGCAAGGGTGCGATGCTGCCGGCCGAAACCGTGGTCAAGCTGCCGGGCGACGCAGAGAGCGTACAGATGCGTCCGGCCGATGCCGATGGCAATCAGGGTCGCAACCTTGCGCTGGCGCCGATGCTGGCGCCGGGATCGCAATCGTGGTCGATCCGTCTGGTGGGCGGCGCGGATCTGGATGCCGCGGATACGCGCGCCTTGCTGCCGCACAGTGCCAGCGGCCATGTGCTGCTGGCCGATACGCACTATGGTCTGGTGTTTCAGAAGAACGTTCTGGTGCCGGGCACGGGCCTGCCGGGGCAGTATGTGTGGGGTCCGGACGCCGAGATTTTCGGATACATGCCGGGTGATGTCATCACGCCTCAAGACATCATCAACTTTGGTGGTGAAGAAGCGCTGATGGGCCTGAACGACTGGGGTCTCGGCGTACTTGTGACGAAAATCGCCGACGGCACCCCGGCAGAGTACGAAGACCGCGCGACGCCGGGCCGCCAGCAGCTCTACAGCGTGCTGCGTACCGGCACGGGCGATCTGGACGTGTTGTCGGCCGGTGATTTCACGATGTCGTCGCCGTTCGGCGTCTACACGGCGGGCACGCAGTCGATTGGCGTGAGTACGGCGTACAACCAGCCGCGTTCGAACGGGGCGGACGGCACCATCCTGGGCGCGCTGGGCGCCGACTGGGCACCGTATGTCAATGGCGGTACGCAAAGTCTCTATCAGGCGTGGTATCCGGAACACGGCGGCAACGTGCTGGTGCGTGCGCAGGGCACCGTGCGCGGCGACACCATCGGACAGGCGTCTGGCTCCATCCGCAACGACGATGCGCTTGGCGTCATGCGGACGCATTTCGACACCTCCGCCGTGGGCGGCTGGCTGTGGCGCCAGGGCACCGGTAGCGCCGCGCAACCGGGCGAAGGCGTGCCGACCGCGTGGTGGATCAACTTCGGTACCTACGTGCCCGCTGCAAAGGGCACGGCCAATGCGCTGCATGACGGCACGCCGTTCCTGGTGGGCTTCACGGGCATTGGCACGATGGGTGGCGGCAATCTCGTGCTCGAAGCCGGCGCTGACGCCGGCATGATGGAATCGCGCATGGGCAAGGCAGACAACGTACTGTCGCGCAGCCAGGGCCTGAACCTGGCAGTAGCCAGCACGGGCCGCGTTTCGGCCGATGGCAGCACGCTGACGCTGACCGGTGGCGGCGACCTCGACATCCGCATCGGCGGGGGACTCAACCCTGTGGCGGAGGTGCGGGCGACACCGAATACGGGCAGCAGCGGCATGGATGGCGCCCTGCTGCGCTACGACAACGTGCAGATTCCGCTCAACAGCACGTTCACGAACCTGCGCGGCGCGCTGCGGCTGGCGGCCGGTTCGGTGGGTGGTGTGGAACTGCGCTACGACGTCTCGGATCGCATGGAATCGCGTGCGTACCAGCCCAACGTGGCCACCTCGTCGATCGCGGCCGGCGGCCCGGTACTGGTGCCCGGCGATTCAACGATCAGCATCGATGCGCGCGGCGATCTCGCCGTGGGTGGCGTGGCCGATCCGGGCCGCGTGCCGCAGTACCACAACGGCACGCCGTTCACGCTCAACGGCACCGCGCAGGACGGTGAGGGCTTCAGCTGGTTCTCGCTGTGGACCCCGGCCACGGCGGTAAATCTGCTGGCGGCGGGCGGCAACCTGACGCCGTCGATGGCGTGGATGGATAACCGTACCGGCCAGAATCACAGCGCCACCGATGGCCGCTTCATGATGCCGGCCATCCTGCGCGCGGCGGCGCCCAACGGCAGCCTCTACTATGGTGGGTCGAGCCAGGGCAGGCGCGGTAGCGACAACCTGATCGCGCAGTCGCCATATGGCCTGATGCTGGCGCCGTCGCCAGTGGGTTCGCAGTTCACGACCACGGGCACCGGCGCGCTGGAACTGCTGGCGGGCGATTCGATCTACGCCGGCGGCTACGCGGTGACGCAGTCGGGTGCCGATGGCGCCGCGTTGCCCACGCCGTTCAACCCCGGCTTTGTTGGCGTGGTGGGGCGGGTCTGGTACGGCGCGCATCTGGTCGGCAATGTCAGTCAACAGGCGCTTGCACCAAGCGTGATGTTCACCAACGGCATGGACACCGACCAGCTTTATCCGCTGTTCAGCCTGACGGCACCGACCGCCTCCGGGCAGGCACATGTGGGCCAGCCGCCCGCGCGCTTTTATGCCAACGACGGCGATATCGTGGGGTTGCGCACGGGCGGCATCATCACGCACGGCAACCCCAGGGGCCAGGACGGGCTGCAGCCGACGTGGTACGAAGGCGGCGGCCCGGTGACGATCCGCGCGGGGCGCGATATCGTCAACGCCGGCACGGAACTCGGCATTGTCGAGACGGTGCCGACTGCCGCGCTCGGCTGGTACGGGCAGTATTACAGCGCGCAGCCCAATGCGCCGCTGCGTCCCACGCGGATCGAGACAGGCAGCGTGCGCGGCAACCTGATCGTGCACAACAGCGCGGACGATGTCTCGGTGATCTCGGCGGGGCGCGACATCCTGGGCGGCACGTTCTACGTGGCAGGGCCGGGCCTGATGGAAGTGACCGCTGGCCGCGATCTCTACCTCGCCGACAAGGGCGAACTCAAGAGCATCGGCCAGGTGGTCAATGCCCGGGCGGGCGACCGCGCCAGCGGCGCCGGCATCGCCGTGGCAGCAGGTGTGGGCGCACGCGGACTCGACGGGCTGGGTTTCCAGGCGTTTGCGGCGCGTTACCTCGATCCGGCCAATCAGGCCGATCCGTCTCGTCCGCTGGCCGACCAGCCGGGCAAGGTGGTGACCACGTATGGCGGCAAGCTGACGCTGGGCGACTGGCTGCGCGCGGAGTTCGGCTACGGCGGTGACGAAGCCGGCGCGCCTGCGTTCCTCGCCGCCAAGCAAGGGGAGCTGGACCTTGCCCGCGACCAGAAGCAGGCAGGCGGCACGGCCGCCACCAGCCGCGACCTGCAGCGCGAGTTCGGCCTCCAGTCTCAGTTGCATCTCGTGAACTGGCTGACCGACCGCTTCGGCGGCGCCAATGGCCTGGGCCTGCATTTCGATGCCGCCGCCGGCGATGCGCGCGCATTCTTCGCCGCGCTGCCGCCCGAGCAGCAGCGCGCCTATCTGCGCAATGTCTACTACGCGGAACTGAAGGCATCGGGGCGCGAGTACAACGCCGTGGGCGGCCCGCGTGCCGGCAGCTACCTGCGGGGCCGGGAGGCCATCGCCACGTTGTTGCCGAATGGCGCGAGCCTGGGCGACGCGACGGGCGAGCGCGCCTACGACGGCGACCTGACCATGTTCAGCAGTGCGAAGTACTACATGGACTCGGCCAACCCGACCTTCACCACGCGTCCCCGGGCCGGTGTGAAGTACCTGACCAAGGCCCAGTGGGTGGCCGCCGGATCGCCGGGCAACATGCCGTACTTCGACGTGCTCGATGCCGGCATCCATACGGACTTTGGCGGCGACATCAGCATCCTGACGCCGGGTGGCCGCACGCTGGTGGGCGTGGATGGCGGCTTCGTGCCGGGCGAGGGGTCGGGCGTGCTGACGCAGGGTTCTGGCGAGATCCAGATGTATGCCCGCGACAGCATCCTGCTGGGCCAGAGCCGTATCTTCACCACGTTCGGCGGGAACATCCTGGGCTGGTCGGCGCAAGGCGACATCAACGCGGGCCGGGGTTCCAAGTCCACGGTGGTCTACACGCCACAGCGGCGCATTTACGACGACTATGGCCGCGTGACGTTGTCTCCGACCACGCCAAACACCGGCGCCGGTATCGCCACGCTGAATCCGATTGCCGAGGTGCCGCCCGGCGACATCGACCTGATTGCGCCGCTGGGCACCATCGACGCGGGCGAAGCTGGCATCCGTGTCTCGGGCAACGTCAACCTGGCGGCGCTGCGCGTGGTGAATGCCGAGAACATCCAGGTGCAGGGTAAGGCAACCGGCATCCCGGTGGTGGCTGCCGTCAACGTGGGTGCCCTGTCGAATGCCAGCGCGGCGGCGTCGCAAGCCGCCAATGCGGCGCAGGAGGCCGTGCAGCGCGAACGCACGGCCGCCCGCCAGGCCATGCCGTCGGTGTTCACGGTGCGCGTGCTGTCCACGGGTGGCGAGCCAGCGGAAGGCGCGCCCAGGCCGGGGCAGGGCGCCAGCGTCCAGCCCGCGCCTTACGACTACAAGTCGGCAGTGCAGGTACTGGGGCAGATGAACCTGGGCGATGCCGCGCTGAGCCAGTTGACCCCGACCGAGCGGAGGAACCTGCAGCAGCACTGATAGGGAAGGTGGCAGGACAAGGGGGCGCCTTCGGGCGCCCCTTTGCGTTGGGGCGTCGAAGTTTAGGGTTTGTACGAGGGAGGCGACGCAGATTCTTTGCCAGGGCGGAACTTGCCAGCCTCTGCCGGGTCCATTGTTGCGATCGGTTACAATGCTGTGCCGCAGCATCCCGCCCCCGGCAAGTGCCTGATAATGGGCATCCGCCTGCTTTGTCTGCTGCCTGACCCCTGTTTCGACTGGTTTCCGCCCCCGAGCCTGATGCGTTTTCTCGTTTTCCTGCTGACTGCCCTGTGCTTGTCCGCGCTGTCGTTTTCGGCAGCGGCGAACGTGCGCGCGGACGCCGTGCAGGCGGAGGCGGTGGACTACGCGATGCAGGCGGCCGATGACGATTTGTCGCAGCTCGTGCTGCCGGGCGATCCGGACTACGGTGAAGACGAGGTGGCTGACGATGGCCCGCCGCCGGGCTATTGCAACATCTGGTCGGCCGACCTGCTCGATCCGCTGGACCTCTTCGACGCCGTTGACGAGACCAGCGCACTGTTCGTACTCCCTTCCTTCCAGCTTCCCCAGTCCGTGGACGATCTGGTGCAGCCGCTCGCGGCGCGCACCACGTTCGAGTCTGAGGGCGTGTTCCGCCCGCCCAATCTCCTCGGCTGATCTGCCGAGCCGCCGTGCGCGCAGCTTGATTCGCGCCCACGGTGTGCTTTCCTTGTCTTGCGCCCCCGAATTCGCGTGATGCCCTGAGCATCGCGCCGTAACGCCTTGCCACACGCGTACCCGCCATGCCGGCCGGTACGGTTGGCGCGCGTGGATGCCGGAGGGGCGGGACAGCCGTACCGTTTGATTCTCTCCGACATGAAGACCAAAACAACGTTGACTTGGGTCGCGTCGCTGTCTTTCCTGACAGCGCCCGCCTGGGCCGCGCAGCCCGTGCCGGTCAGTTCTGCCCCTTCGCCCGCCAAGGCGGGTGCCCCTGCCGGATCATTGCCGGCAACCACCACGCTGGCGGCCCGTGCGATGCCCCGGGTCACCACGCCCGCCGCCGAAACCTTCGAACTCCAGCAACTGCTGGAACTCGCCCAATCGACCAACAAGGGCGTGGACGCCGCCCAGGCCAATGTGGATGCCGCCACGGCAGCGATCACCACGGCCCGTGCCTATCCGAACCCGCAGGTGGAAGTGATGTATGGCCGCCTGCACGGCAAGGAAGCTGGCGTGCAAAGCGGCAATGCGCCGTCCTACGCCTTTGTGCAGAAGTTCGATTATCCGAACCAGCGCAGCCTGCGCGAGCGGATGGCCGGACGCGGACTCGAAGCCTCCGAGGCCCAGCGCCAGACCTTTCGCGCCGAACTGGCTGGCCGCGTGAAGACCGCGTACTTCCAGGTGCTGCGCCGCGAGACCGAACTGGCTGCCGCGCGCGAGGACCTGACCCTGATGCGCCAGATCCAGGAACGCGCCAAGGTGCGTGTGGATGTGGGCGAGGCGCCACGCTATGAACTGATCAAGGCCGATACCGAACTGCTGGGCGCGCAGAAGACGCTGCAGACGGCGGAGTTGCGCGTGGAGCAGGCCAAGGCGTCGCTGCGTCAGCAGGTGGGCGGCGCGTTGCCGGCCAGCTTTGCGCTGCACGGCAGCCTGTCCCATGCGCCGAACGTGCCGAATCTGGCCGTGCTGCGCGACACGCTGCAAGCCAACAATGCCGAACTGAACCAGCGCCGCAGCGAAGTGGAACGCGCGCGCCTGGGCGTGGATTACCAGCGCTCGCTGCGCTGGCCCGAGGTGGCCGTGCGTGCCGTGACCAACCGCGAGCCGGACAACAACGTGAACCAGATCGGCCTGGTCATGACCATTCCGCTGTGGGACCGCCGCAGCGGCCCGGTGGGCGAGGCGACCGCACAGGCCACGCAGGCCCGCACGGCGCTTGAGGCGCGCGAGTTCGAACTGACGCAGGAACTGAGCAACGCGTACCAGCAGTACGAGATCACGCAGGCCCAGGTCACGGCGCTGGAATCCGGCATCGTGCGCGAAGCGGAATCGGCGCTGGGCGTGGCGGAAGCCGCCTACCGCTTTGGCGAGCGCGGCATCCTGGATTACCTCGATGCACAGCGCGTGCTGCGCAATGCGCGCAGCGAACTGATCACCGCGCAGTACGAACTGCAGGTTGCCGCCATCCAGATTGAAAAGCTCATGTCGGCCACGCCCGGCGCGCCCACTGGCGCCGCCCCGGCCTCCGCCATGCCCGCCTACCAGACTCCGAACTGATCATGCGTCCCTCTCACTCCCTGCTTTCCATTGCAGCCGCCGTCATGATGGTGATGACGCTGGCAGGTTGCTCCAAGGACCCCGAGCCGGCGGCTGAAGCGCCCAAGCTGCCGCCGGGTATCGTCAAGCCCGCTGAAAACCTCCAGAAGACCCTGAAGGTGGCCGCCCTGGGCACGTCTCCGTTCAGCGAGATGCTGCGCGTGGCCGGCCGTATCGATTTCGACGAGCAGCGCGTGTCGCGCATCGGCGCCACGGTCACCGGCCGCGTGACCGACCTCTATGCCGTGCTCGGCCAGGAGGTCAAGGCCGGCCAGGTGCTGGCCCGCCTGCACAGCAGCGAACTGGGCGCCGCCCAGATGGCCTTCCTGAAGGCCGAAGCGCAGAACGACCTGCAGGCCCGCAATGCCGAACGTGCACGCCAACTGTTCGACGCCGACGTGATCGGCCGCGCAGAACTGCAGCGCCGCCAGAGCGAATACGCGATTGCCGCCGCCGAGATGCGCGCCTATCGTGACCAGCTTCGCGTGCTGGGCATGTCCGCCGGCGCGATTTCCACGCTGGCCAAGAACGGCAGCATCGATTCCTATTCGCCGGTGTTCTCCAGCATCAGCGGCACCGTGGTGGAGCGCAATGTGGCGCAAGGCCAGGTGGTGCAGCCCGCGGATGCGCTCTACACCGTGGCGGACCTGTCGCGCGTGTGGGTCGTGGCCGAGGTGCCCGAGCAGCAGGCCGCGCAGGTGGCCGAAGGCCAGAACGTGGAGATCGAGGTGCCGTCGCTGGCCAATGGCAGCGGCACCATCACCGGCAAGCTGATCTATGTGGGCCGCACGGTCAGCCCGCAGTCGCGCACGGTGCTGGTCCGTACCGAAGTGGAAAACAAGAACGGCGCGCTGAAGCCCGCCATGCTGGCCAGCATGCTGATCGCGGGCAAGCCCACCGATACGCTGGTGGTGCCCGGCTCCGCCGTGGTGCGCGATGGCAACGACGAGCAGGTGTACGTGGAAACGGCGCCGGGCCAGTATCGACTGACCAAGGTGAAGCTCGGTTCCGAAAGCGACGGCATGCGCGTGGTGCAGAGCGGCGTCAAGGCCGGCGACCGCATCGTGGTGGAGGGGGCTTTCCACCTCGACAACGAGCGCAAGCGTCTGGAACAGGGGTAATCCGCCATGATGACATCGCTTGTTGAAGCCGCTATCAAGCAGCGGCTGGTGGTGTGCGTGTTGGCGGTGGTGCTGTTCTTCTTCGGCCTGCGGGCCGCTGGCAAGCTGTCGGTGGATGCTTTCCCGGACGTGACCAACGTCCAGGTGCAGATCGCCACGGAAGCCACCGGCCGTTCGCCCGAGGAAGTGGAGCGCTTCGTCACCGTGCCCATCGAAATGTCCATGACCGGCCTGCCGGGCCTGGAAGAGATGCGCTCGCTGAACAAGGCGGGCCTGTCGCTGATCACGCTCGTGTTCACGGACAAGACCGACGTCTACTTTGCGCGGCAGCTCGTCATGGAGCGGCTGATCGAGGTGGGCGGGCGTATGCCCGAGGGCGTGGCGCCGGTGCTCGGCCCCGTCTCCACGGGTCTGGGCGAGGTCTACCAGTACACGCTCGATCTGCCCAGTGACGGCAACCGCGAACTGACGCAGGAAGAACTGTCGGAGCGCCGCATCGCCCAGGACTGGGTGGTGCGTCCGCTGCTGCGCTCGATTCCCGGCGTGGCCGAAATCAACTCGCAGGGCGGCTTCGTGCGGCAGTACCAGGCACTGGTCAACCCGGAGCGCATGCGCCACTACGGCGTGAGCATCCAGCAGGTCTACCAGGCACTGGCGCGCAACAACGCCAACTCGGGCGGCGGCGTGCTGCCGCACTACGCGGAGCAGTACCTGATCCGCGGCGTGGGCCTGGCCAAGGGCGTGCCTGACATCGAGAGCATCGTGCTCAAGGAGGTCAACGGCACGCCGGTCTACCTGCGCGATGTGGCGCGCGTGGAGATCGGGCACGAGGTGCGTCAGGGTGCGCTGGTCAAGAATGGCCAGACCGAATCCGTGGGCGGCATCGTGATGATGATGCGCGGCGGCAATGCCAAGGAAGTGGTCAGCCGCGTGAAGAAGCGCGTGGCGGAGATCAACGAGCGCGGCATGATCCCGGGCGGCCTGCAGATCGTGCCGTACTACGACCGTAGCGAACTGGTGGATTCGGCGCTGTGGACCGTGACCAAGGTGCTGCTCGAAGGCGTGGTGCTGGTGGTGATCATCCTGTTCCTGTTCCTCGGGGACGTGCGCTCGTCGATCATCGTGCTGGCTACGCTGGTGCTCACGCCATTACTGACGTTCATCGTCATGAACCGGATGGGGCTCTCCGCCAACCTGATGTCGCTCGGGGGGCTGGCGATTGCCATCGGCCTCATGGTCGATGGATCGGTGGTGGTGGTGGAGAACGCGTTCGAGCGGCTGGGGCATGCCGAGAAGAGCGGCCTGACCAAGACCGAGATTCTGGTCAAGGCCGTGCAGGAAGTGGCCACGCCGGTGGTGGTGGGCGTGGGCATCATCATCCTGGTGTTCCTGCCGCTGATGACGCTGCAGGGCATGGAAGGCAAGATGTTCGCGCCGCTGGCCTTCACGATCTCGATCGCGCTGGCCATCTCGCTGTTCCTGTCGCTGACGCTGTCGCCGGTGCTGTCCTCGTATCTGCTCAAGGGCGGCGCCGAGCATGACACGTGGCTGATTGCGTTCATGAAGCGCCACTACCTGCGCATGCTGCACTGGGCGCTGGCCAACAGCAAGAAGACGGTGCTGTCGGCGGTGGGCCTGTTCGTGGCCACCGTGATGATCGTGCCGATGCTCGGTACGTCGTTCATTCCGGAAATGAAGGAAGGATCGATCGTGCCCGCCATCGACCGCGTGCCCAACATCTCGCTCGAGGAATCGATCAAGATGGAGAAGCTCGCCAACAAGATGGTGCTGGAAGTGCCGGGCGTGAAGTCGGTGGTGTCCGGCGTGGGCCGTGGCGAAAGTCCGGCTGACCCGCAGGGCCAGAACGAATCGACGCCGATTGCCAGCCTCAAGGACCGCGACGAGTGGCCCGATGGCTGGACGCAGGACGATATCGCGAACGCCATCCGCGAGAAGCTCGCCACCATTCCGGGCGTGCAGATCGTGATGGCGCAGCCGATCTCGGACCGCGTGGACGAAATGGTCAGCGGCGTGCGCTCGGATATCGCCGTGAAGATCTTCGGCGACGACCTCGACAAACTGCGCGAGCTGGCAGGCGAGATTGCCCGCGTGGCGGGTGGCATCAAGGGCTCGCAGGATATCCGGCTGGAGCGGATCTCGGGGCAGCAGTACCTGTCCATCGAGATCGACCGTGCGGCGATTGCGCGTTACGGGCTGAACGTGTCGGACATCCACGACATCATCGAGATCGCCATCGGCGGCAAGCGCGCCACGGATATCTTCGAAGGCGAGCGCCGCTTTGCGGCGGCGGTGCGCCTGCCCGAAGAGTTCCGCAACAACGTGCAGGCCATCCGCCAACTGCTGGTGCAGGCGCCGGACGGCGTGCAGGTGCCGCTGCAGAGCGTGGCCAAGATCGAGGTCAGCGATGGCCCGGCGCAGATCAGCCGCGAAATGGCCAAGCGCCGCGTGGTGGTGATGATCAACGTAAAGGATCGTGACCTGGGCGGCTTCGTGGCCGAACTGCAGGCCGCGACCGAAGCCAAGGTCAAGCTGCCGGAAGGCTACTACTACGAGTGGGGCGGCCAGTTCCAGAACATGGAACGCGCCATGGGCCACCTGAAGATCATCGTGCCGATCACCATCGCCGCGATCTTCTTCCTGCTGTTCCTGCTGTTCAACTCGCTGCGCTACGCCACGCTGATCATCACGGTGCTGCCGTTTGCATCGATCGGCGGCATCATCGGGCTGTTTGTCACGGGCGAGTACCTGTCCGTGCCGGCCTCGGTGGGCTTTATCGCGCTGTGGGGCATGGCGGTGCTCAACGGGGTGGTGCTGGTGTCGTATATCCGCACGTTGCGGGAGTCCGGCATGTCGCTGCGCAATGCCGTGGTGCGCGGCGCCACGCAGCGCTTCCGGCCGGTGATGATGACCGCCACCATTGCGATGCTGGGCCTGGTGCCGTTCCTGTTCTCGACGGGACCGGGCTCCGAGGTGCAGCGCCCGCTGGCCGTGGTGGTGATCGGCGGGCTGATCACGTCGACGCTGCTGACGCTGGTGATGGTGCCGGTGCTGTATCGCTGGTTCGACGACCGCAAGCCGGAGTCGCGCGACATGTCGGTGTGATGCCGATGATGTGATGTCGATCAGGTAGCGGCATTACAATGGCGGACGGCCGGCATGCATCGCGCGTGCCGGCCGTTTTTTTGTTCTGGAGTGTTCACCATGACAACGCTTACGCGTCGCGGGTTGGCGGCGTCTGTCGCTTTCGTGATGTCTCTGGCGATGCCGGCACTGGCATCGGCCGCATCCGCCTCGGCCCCCGGTCCCGACGGTTCCACCAACACCGAACTCGGCCAGCGCGGCGGCCGCCCCGAAGCACCCGAGGCGCCGTTCGCCTGCATGCAGGCGGTCAAGGCCAAGATGCCCCATCCCGACCAGTTCCGCTGGACGGCCAGCACCACGCGCCGCGTGGCGGAAGACGTCTACAGCGTGGTGGGCGCGGTGGAGTTCGTGAACCAGGCCGGCGAGGCCCGCAAGGGCGACGTCCAGTGCGATGTCATGCGCGCGCCCGGCAACCAGTTCATCGTCCCGAAAATCCGCCTTCCTCAGTAGTTGGAAGACGCCCGGTCCACATGACATTTCTGTCATGTGGACCGATTCATGTGGACACCGGCGGGATCGTTTCCTAGTCTTGTGTACGTTGTACACATTAACCGAGGAGACGTTGCATGAACACCGAAGTCACCAACGAACATCGCTGGCTGCACAAGCTGGTAGGCAAGTGGATTGCGGAAGGCGAGGCCCAGATGGGCCCCGACGCGCCAGCCGAAAAATGGAAGATTCCCGAGCAGGTCACCCAGATCGGCGACGTCTGGGTGCAGACGCGCTCCGAAGGCGATTTCCCGGGCTGCGGCCCGGCCACGACGCTGATGACGCTGGGCTACGATCCGGCCCGCAAGCACTTCGTGGGTACCTTCATCGGCTCGATGATGACCCACCTGTGGGTCTACGAAGGCGACCTCGAAGCCGATGGCCGCACGCTGACACTACGCGCCGACGGCCCGGCCTTCACGCCGGAAGGCACCGTGGTGGCAGGCAAGATGGCCAAGTACCGCGACGTGATCGCGTTCCAGGACGACGACAACCGCACGCTCACCTCGTTCATGCAGGGCGACGACGGTCAGTGGACGCAGATCATGCAGGCGCGGTATCGAAGGGAAAAGTAGTTCGACTGGTTGTTCGATTGCCTAAGCGGACCAGATGGCCCACTTGTTCTGGTCCGCTCGCTTGCTCATGCCGTGCGTGGCGTGAAGACCGTTTGCGCCGCCCTTGATCCCCGACAACGCACACCGTTTCAACCCCCGCCAAGATTTCTCGCGGCACGGTTCCCACTGTGCCCGCCCTGCATACGCCAGCCACGCCTGAGCGTATCGCTGCCAAGCCATCCACCCGACCTGATTCATGATCGATCCCACCCGCGGAAGTAATCCGCACGCCCCGCAAACCGCCGTCGCCCCACTGAACACCATCGCTGTGGAAGACATCGGCAAGGGCGCAGCCGAGTTCGATGCGTGGCTGCAGGATGTGAGCGGCGGCGCGGTAACGCTCGATCGCATCCGCATGGTCGCGGGCAGCGTGCCGGTGGTGGGCAACATCATGGCGCTGGTCGATGCGCTGGGCGATGTGGTCACCCTCACGCGTAGCCAGTCTCCAGACTTCCTGGACTGGGTGAGCCTGGGCATCAACCTGATCGGCATCGTGCCGGTGCCGCCGGGGATGGCGGCGGCGCGCATGAGCCTGCGTCCCACGCTCGCGCTGGTGCGCCAGGAGTTGCGGCAAGGGGCCAAGTTCGTGCTGGGCGATGCGTTGGTCGAGGTGCTGGTGGGGCATCTGAACGCGACCATCGTCGGTGAACTGGATGACTTCGTCACGCAGGCGCAGGCCAAGTTGCCGGGCATTCTGCAGGACGCTGGCGAACTGGGCGAGAAGATGCTGCTCGAGATCGCCGATGGGCTCGAAGCGGTGGCACTCGGCAAGCTCAAGACGACCGCCCATCTGCAGCAGGCGGTCACGCAACTGCATGATCCGAAGTCTACCTTCCCCAATATCTTTGGCGCGGTGTGGAGCGTCTACAAGGCGGCGGGCAAGGCGGTAGTGAACACCGCGGTCCAGCTCGCGATGCCGACGGCGATCCAGCAGAAGGTGGTGGCGAGCAGCACGCAACTGCGCACGCTCGCGCCCGTGGTGCGCCAGCAGATGATGACGCTGGCCGATCCGCAGACGGCGCACAGCATCGGCTGGCTGCTGTCGATGCTTGCTCAGGCGGTGGTGCGCTGGCGCAAGAAGCGCAGTGTGGGCCAAAGCATCAACGTCAAGGCGCGTCAGGTCAGCGTGGCGAAGCGGCAAGGCCACCAGGGACAACTGGAGAGCACGAACAGGCAGGTGCCGGCCAAGGGCAGCCCGGGCTGCAAGAACTGTCCCGCTCCGGCCAACACCCTGCGCAGCATCAGCTTCGCCACCGGCGACGAGACGATCTCGCACACCGACTTTGTCCTGCCGGGCCTGATGCCGATCGAATGGACACGGACGTATCGGTCGAGCCTCGGCGCTTACGATGGCAGCGAATCCGGCGCGCGCTGGATCACGCCCTACACGATCCGCTTCGATGTGGTGAAGCAGGGTGTGCAACACGGTGGGAACGAGAGCCTGCTCTACCACGCCGCCGATGGCCGCAGCCATGCGTATCCGCTGCCCGGGATCGGCCAGTATCACCACGATCCCATCGAAGACGTGACGCTCGTACGCGTCTCGGCCAGCATTCTCACGCTCGCGCGCGGCTTCGAGAGTACGGAGACCTATCAGCGCCACGGCAAGCGCTTCCGTCTCATTGGCATCATGCTGCGCAACGGCGCCGGCATCTCCCTGCATTACGACCATCGCGTCGATCAAGACACGATGCTGTCGAACGTGATTGCCTATCAGGGCGAAACGATCCTGGCGCACCTCGGTATCCGTCCCGATGATCAGGGCCGCATCGCCGAACTCTGGCAGATCGCCGACGGCCAGCCCGTGCGCCAGTTGACGCGCTATACCTACGACGCAGCGGGCGACCTCGTGATGGCGCAGGACGAGAACGCGGCCTACTGGGAGTACACCTATCAGCACCACCTCGTCACCCGCTACACCGACCGCACCGGACGCGGCATGCATCTGCAGTGGCAGGGGGACGGTCCCGATGCGAAGGCCGTGCGCGAATGGGCCGATGACGGCAGCTTCGATACCACCTTCGCGTGGGACGAGAACATCCGTCTGACGTATGTCACCGATGCCCACGGCAATCAGACGCAGCACTACTACGACCGCCTCGGCTACACGTATCGCATCCGGCACCCCGATGGCCTCTCCGAATGGTTCTTCCGCGACGACGCGAAGAACGTCATCCAGCACATCCACACGGATGGCGCGATCGACCGGTTTGCCTATGACGCCAGCGGCAATCTGGTCGAGCACATCCGCCCGGACAGCAGCGCCGTGCATTACGCGTGGGACGACAAGCGCCAGCTCATCAAGGCGAGCGATGCCGAAGGCGGCCTGTGGCGGCGCGACCACGACCTCAAGGGCAACGTCACCGAAGCCATCGATCCGCTCGGCAACAAGACCACCTACGCCTACAACAAGGCGGGGCTGCCGGTGGAGATCACCGACGCCAAGGGTGGCACGAAGCAACTGAGTTACACGGTAACGGGCCAACTCGCCAGTTACACCGATTGCTCGGGCAAGACGAGTGCGTGGCAATACGGCGCGCGCGGCGAGTTACTGAGGTTCACCGATGCCGCCGGTGGGGTGACGCAATACCACTACGAAGCGGGGCAACTCACACGACTCGTCCATCCCGACGAAAGAATCGAACGCTTCGAGCGCGATGCCGAAGGACGCCTGCTCGCCCACATCGATGCCCTGCATCGCCGCACGACGTGGCGCTACAACGAAGCGGGCCAGATTGCCGAGCGCACCGATGCGGCCAGACAGACGCTCGCGTATCAATGGGACAGGCTCGGGCAGCTCACCACCCTCATCAACGAGAACGGCGCACGCACCGCCTTCGACTACGACCCCGTCGGCCGCTTGCTGCACGAGACGGGCTTCGACGGCAAGACCACGCGCTATGTCTACAGGGAAGAAACCGGCACGCTGCACTATCAGGTCGAAGCCGAGCAGCTCAAGACCGCCTTCGGCTTCGATGCGATGGGCCGCCTCGTCAGCAGGCAGGCGGGCTCCGTCGATGCCGAACAGCCGCAGCAAACCGAAACCTTCGCCTACGACGGCAACGGCCAACTGCTACTCGCCGAGAACGCCGACTGCCGCCTGCAATGGTTCCATGACGACGCCGGCAATGTGACGCGCGAGCACCAGCACTATCGATCGCTGAACCAGCCCGTGGTCGCGGTCTGGCGACACGAGTACGACGCCCTGAACGAACGCATCGCCACGATCCGCCCGGACGGTCACCGCATCGACATCCTCACCTACGGCTCGGGCCACGTCCACGGCGTGATGCTCGACGATCGCGAACTGATCCAGTTCGAGCGCGACGCCCTGCACCGCGAAGTGCTGCGCACGCAAGGTAACCAGCTCGCGCAGTCGCAGGTCTACGACCCGGCCGGACGATTGCTGGAACAGACGCTCTCGCCCGTGGCAGGCGCCCACGCGGGTCAGCGCATGCTGCACCGCCAGTACCACTACGACGCCGCCGGCCAACTCTCGGACATCCGCGACATGCGCCGCAGCACGCTGCAATACCGCTACGACCCCGTGGGACGGTTGCTCGAAGCCACCAGCGCTTGGCCAGGAAACCTTCGCCTTCGACCCGGCGGGCAACCTGCTGCACGACCCCGACACCCGCATCTTTGCGGCCGACCCGAGCACGGGACGCCCGGAATTCCACACCCGCCTGCAAGGCCCACCGAAACTCGTCGACAACCTGCTGCGGCAATACGCCGGTACCCACTACGACTGGGACGCACGCGGCAACCTCGCCACCCGCACCCACAACGGCGTGCGCGAGGACTTCACGTGGGACGCCTTCAATCGTCTGACCGGCTGGCGCAGCCCCGACGTGGAAGTGCAATACAGCTACGACGCGCTCGGCCGACGGCTGTTCAAATCTTCCACCGCGCGATACATCCCCAACCCCTTCGACGGCGAGATCTACCAGCGCAACGAACAGGCCCAACACAACCAGCGCCATGGCTGCGCCTTCACGCTCTATGGCTGGGACGGCGACCAACTGGCCTGGGAATGCCGCCAGGAACCCGAAGCGGGGGCCGACACGCACTTCCGCCCCATCCCCGGCGCGGCCCGCACCACCCACTATCTCTACGAACCGGGCAGCTTCGTGCCGCTCGCGCAAGCGGTGCGCCACAGCCCGATGCGGCTGCACTTGCAGCCAGTGTACGAAGGCGACTACGACATCGACGAAGACCCGCTGTGGACGTACACCATCCCGCCGCAGCCGTTCGATGCGATGGCCTGGTATCAGTGCGACCACCTTGGCACCCCGCAGGAGTTGACTGACGAAACTGGCGAGATCGCGTGGAGTGCGCAATACAAGGCCTGGGGCGCGGCGCAGGGGGTGATATCGGACGCTGCACGCAAGGCGGGGATCCAAAATCCGTTGCGGTTCCAGGGGCAGTACCTCGATCACGAGACGGGGCTGCATTACAACCGGTATCGGTATTACGATCCGGTGAGTGGGCGCTTCATCAGCAAGGATCCTATCGGCTTCGCTGGCGGATTGAATGTCTTCCTGTATGGGCCGAATCCGGTGGGTTGGGTGGATCCACTCGGGTTGGCGCGCTGCCCTTGCGACCCGTGCTCTGCATATGAGGTTGGTCCATTCAATCGACTCAAGCGACGGTCTGCTTCCGGCGATGATCTCGATATTCATCACGCGATGCAAAAACAACCAGCAGCCCAAGTTGTTGTTGGCTATGATCAACAGACGGCTCCGTCGATTGCTGTTCCCGCCGATGAACATGCTCAAATCCCAACGCTCAAAGGCTCCTATGCAGGTACGGCGAGAAATTTGTTAGCTAAGGATATAACGGATCTGAGGCGGAACACT
The DNA here is from genome assembly GCF_009793345.1 of Cupriavidus sp. SW-Y-13. Classification (NCBI taxonomy): domain Bacteria; kingdom Pseudomonadati; phylum Pseudomonadota; class Betaproteobacteria; order Burkholderiales; family Burkholderiaceae; genus Cupriavidus; species Cupriavidus sp. SW-Y-13. The sequence continues at coordinate 1,466,059 of NZ_WHLX01000002.1, read as the reverse complement.
AACGCCTCCAACGAATGTCTGCAGAAACTTATCGTTCTTAATAAGACGACATATCCGAATGCGTTTAAAAAATGAATTCCCGATGCGAGGAGCTTAACAAGTGAACACCGAGAAATTTGTAGAAGCAGTCAGATCACACGTGCAAGAGCAGGCAGAGAATACAGTCGTAAAAACCATAACCTCGCCCCCGGGAAAGAGACCCCGTGAGTTATTAGTTAAGGCGGCGGAATGGCGGTCTCGTATGACGAATGATGAAAAAATTCTGCTCGACGGAATAATTTATGAGTCTGTTCGTGTAGCTATTTTTGGGTTATTTTCCGTAGTGGATGGAGTGAGAGTCGTTGACGAAAGTATTGATCGATTCATAATTACTGCCGTGCAGCACGACGGCGTGAGGGTCGAAATCAATGCTGATCCGTCGGTCGAACTTCATAGCGAATTTTCGCCAAATTAACTGAGGCAATGCTTTTGTACTGGGAATGAGATTTCAAGAAGATGCGTTCAATCGCTCTTGCGTGGCATCCCGGTTAAGTGCAGTTCGTTGTGCCGTGTCGTAGTGGGCTACGCCGAACTGGCCTGAGGCGCCCAGTGCAAAGCTTAGGGTGGGGTGCAGGAAGTTATCTAGACCGCCGCACGAAAAGGCGGGGCTCCAGAATCCACTGCGGTTCCAGGGGCAGTACTTCGATCACGAAACGGGACTGCACTACAACCGGCCAGTTGCCATTTCCAGAGCGTTTGGAGCCAATTTCGAAGACTGACGACGGATAGCTCCTTCAATCGTCCCTTGGCAATTCCTCAGGCCCTGTCCAGCTCGCTGCTGTTCCACCACGCTTCCAGCAGCGGCTGGAAGCGGTCATCGGGGGCGGGCGGGACGCGCGTGCTCTTGCGGGCGGCCGGCAGTTGGCGGCCGGTCAGCTGGTAGAAGACGGCGGCCGGCGGGGTGCCGGGGCCGTAGGGTACGTGGTCGATCACGCTCATCTGCCGTGCAGCTTTCAGGGCGCGCGTGGTTTCCTCGGCGCTCAAGCCGCAGGCGTCAGCCAGCGCATCGCGGCGCAATGGCCCCTGGCGCTGCATTCCTTCGATCAGCAGATGCACGCATTCGCGCGTATTCCGTTTCATAGCAACGCATTGTTCCGTACTGCCTGACACTTCACAATGACACTTCACAGTTGTTTGCATTCGCCGGGGCCGGACTGTGGCAGACGCGCAAACATCGTTTTGAAAATGCCATTTGCAGCACATCGGGAGCCTGCCTCTTGCATCGGTGGCGATACTGTATAAACATACAGTATTCGACAAAATCCTATGCATCATGGCTGCGCCCCTGCAGGAGCAGCCGTCGCTTCTGGCGGCGGACCCTGTGCCCCCATCTTCTTCCGTGCATCGCCAGTCGGTGCGCGAACTCGAACATCGCTATCCCGGCCTGTGGCGCGCGGGCCAGCTGGGCCATGCCGGCCGCTTGCCGGTCTGCCCGACCGGCTATGACGCGCTGACCGCCGAGTTGCCGGGCGGCGGGTGGCCGGCGGGCGCCGTGACCGAGTTGCTGCTGGCGCAGGAGGGCGCGGGCGAGTTGCGGCTGCTGATGCCGGCGCTGCGCACGCTGGCCGAAAGCGGGCGGCGCATCGGCTTCGTCAATCCGCCTTACCTGCCGAATGCCGCGGGTCTGGCATCGGGGCTGGCCGAGGGCCTGCCGGCACGTCATCTCTACTGGGTGCGCCCTACCACGGGCGCGACGATGGCTGCGCAGCGCACGGACATGCTCTGGGCCGCCGAGCAGATGCTGCGCAGCCAGGCGTTCGGTGCGCTGCTGGTCTGGCTGGCCGGTGCGCGGCCCGAGGCGCTGCGGCGCCTGCAGGTGCTGGCGCAGGCTGGCGATACCGTGGTGTGGGTGCTGCGCCCGATGCGCGTGCTGCACGAATCGTCGCCAGCGGTGCTGCGGTTGGCGCTGTCGCCGCAGCCGGGCAACCTGATGTCGATCGTGTTCCACAAGCGGCGCGGTCCGGTTCGCGATACGCCGCTGCTGCTGCCGCTGGAAGGCATGGCGCATGTGCCGCAGCGCACGGGCCTGCCGGCGGTGGTTCCTGCTCCTGCTGTTCCTTCTGTCGTTCCTTCTCATGTTGTTGCCGATGACGTTCTGGATCGCGGTGCATCTGCCGCGCCTGCCGCTGGACGCGCTGCAGCCGAACTGGCCTGAGCCAGCCGGCGCGGTCTCCCAGCCGCCGAGTCCTTCCAGCCCCGTCACCGGCACGCTGCATCAGCTTCCGGTGGCGGTGCTGGAGCGCGAGCGCGTGGTGCTGGCCAACGGCCCGGCCGTGGCGCTGGGCGTGGGCTATGGCATGCGGCGCGGCGGCGTGCAGGCGTTGTCGGCGGATGTGGTGCAGCTCGAACGCGATCTCGTGGCCGAGGCAGCGCTGATGACCTCGGTGGCGCTGACGCTGCTCCATTTCACGCCGGGCGTGACGATCGATCCCGAACCGGAGTCGGCCACGGTGATGCTCGACGTCACGGCCAGCCTGCGCCTGTTCGGCGGCCATCGTGCGCTGTGCCGCGCGGTGCGCGCCCGCGTGCGCCAGCTCGGCACGTTTGCGCAGGTTGGCAGCGGCACCACGGCGCAGGGGGCGGCGTGGCTCGCGCGTCAGCCGGTGCGCAAGACCGCGCGCGGCATCGTGCGGCCGGCGCGGCGTGCGGTGCAGCCTGCGCGCATGCTGCGGCTGCTCGATCGCCTGCCCGTGGATTGCCTGCATGCACTGGCCGATCCCGAGTGGCTCGAAGGTATCGGCTGCCGCACGCTGGGGCAGGTGCGGGCACTGCCGCGTGCGGGCCTGTCGCGCCGACTCGGCACGGGGCTGCTGGCGCGGCTCGACGAGGCGTATGACCAGACGCCCACCGGCTTTGTCTGGTTCGAGGCGCCGCCCACGTTCGCACAACGGATGGACCTGCCGGGGCGCATCGAATCCGTCGACGGCGTGCTGGCCGGCGCGCAGCGGCTGCTGCTGGCGCTGTCGGGCTGGCTGGCCGCGCAGCAGGCCGGGGTCACCCGCTGCGTGCTGGTGCTCGAACACGAACGCTACCGGCTGGGCGAGCAGATGGACACCACGCCGGTAACACTCGCGCTGGCGCAGCCGAGCCGTGACGCCGCGCATCTCTCCAAGCTGTTCCGCGAGAAGCTCGACAAGGTGCATTTCCATGCGCCGGTAGGTGGTCTGGGGCTGCGCGTGGAGACGATGGAAACCTGCGTGCCGCAGAGCGATGCGCTGTTTCCCGATCCGGGCGCGGAACCGGCCGAACTGGGCCGCCTCATCGACACACTCGTGGCGCGCCTCGGGCGCGACAACGTGCTGCAGCCGCATCCGCTGGCCGACCATCGCCCTGAAAGCGCCAACCGCTGGTGTCCCGTGGACGAGCCGCCGGCCCGGACTTCCGCGCGCGCTGTCGGGCCGTTGCCGCCCGAGCGTCCGCTCTGGCTGCTGGAGTCGCCCCGTGCGCTGCGCGTGGAGAAGCATCGACCCGTGTATCAGGGGCCGCTGGTGATGCTGACGCGTCCCGAACGTATCGAAGCAGGATGGTGGGACGGTGGGCTGGCCACGCGGGACTACTTCATTGCCGAGCGTGAGGATGGGCTGCGCTGCTGGGTCTATCGCGAACGGCCGGGTCGCCCCACGCGCGACGGGCAGGAAGACGGCGGCGAATACCGCTGGTTCCTGCACGGCCTGTTCGCCTGAGCGCCGGGAAGGATCGCCATGCTGCCCGGATTGTCTTCGCTGCTGCCGTCTCTGCCCGACTACGTGGAGCTGCACTGCATTTCCAACTTCACGTTTCTCGATGGCGCCTCGCATCCGCAGGAGCTGATCGAGCGCGCGTTCCAGCTTGGCTATAGCGGGCTGGCGCTGACCGACGAGTGTTCCGTGGCGGGCACGGCGCGCGCGCATCACGCCATCAAGACGTTGCGCGAGGAAATGTGGGAAGCCGTCGCACGCAGCGCGCGGCGTCTGGCGGCGGGGCAGACGGCGGGGGAGAGCGACGAGGTGGATGAACTCGCAGCCTTCCTGGCCAATGAGGATGACGACGAAGCCGAGGAGGATGACGATGGTGATCCGGCCGGTTTCGGCCACGATCCCGATGCCGCCGTGCGCCGCCACGCCATGCTGGAGACGCTGGCCGCCGCCGCCGATGACTTCAACCTGATCATCGGCAGCCGCTTCACGCTGGCGGCAGCGCCCGGCGATACCGTGCCGCCGCCACGCCTCGTGCTGCTGGCCTGCAACCGCGAAGGGTTCGGCAATCTCTGCGAGTTCATCACGCTGGGCCGCACGCGCGCGGAGAAGGGCAGCTATCGGCTGCATCCGTCCGATCTCTCTGATCCGCAACCCGACCAGTCCCACTTGCGCGGCATGCCCGATTGCCTGGCGATCCTGTTGCCCGACTACTGCGCCGATACCGACGTGCTGCGCGCACAGGCGCGCTGGTGCCGCAACGTCTTCGGCGAGCGCGTCTGGATGGGGCTCGAACTATTGCAGGGCCACGCCGAGGCGCTCCATCGCACGCGCCTGCAGGAGATCTCGCAGGAAACTGGCGTGCCGCTCGTGGCCGCTGGCGCCGTGAACATGCACGTGCGTTCGCGCAAGCCGCTGGCCGATGTGCTGACCGCGATCCGGATCGGCCAGCCGCTGCCCCAGTGCGGCATGGCGCTCGCACCCAATGCCGAAGCACACCTGCGCATGCGGCAGGTGCTGTCGCGGCTCTATCCGCGCGAGGCGCTGGCGCAGACACTCCGCATCGCCGCACAGTGCCGCTTCTCGCTCGACACGCTGCGCTACGAGTATCCCGAGGAAATCGTGCCGGCCGGCTATACGCCAATCGGCTATCTGCGCGCGGAAGTCGAGAAGGGGATTCGCGAACGGTTCCCGCACGGCATGGAGCCCGAGTGGGAAACACAGATCGAAGGCGAGTTGCAGCTGATCGAGGAGAAACACTACGAGCCGTTCTTCCTGACCGTGCATGACATCGTGCGTTTTGCGCGGCGCGAGGGCATCCTGTGCCAGGGGCGCGGCTCGGCCGCCAACTCGCTGGTCTGCTACTGCCTGCATATCACCGAGGTCAGTCCGGAGCAGGCCAACCTGCTGTTCGGCCGCTTTCTTTCGCGCGAGCGCGACGAGCCGCCCGATATCGACGTGGATTTCGAGCATCAGCGGCGCGAGGAAGTCATCCAGTACATCTACAGGAAGTACGGGCGCCATCGCGCTGCGCTGGCCGCGTCGCTGATCTCGTACCGCTCGCGCAGCGCGTTGCGCGACGTGGGGCGCGCGCTCGGCATCGATGCGAGCGTGGTGGAACAGGTGGTCAAGGGGCAGGCATGGTGGGATGGCGGCACGGCATTTATCGAACGGATTTCGCGCTATGGGCTCGATCCGGATTCGGTGGCGGTGCAGCAATGGGCCAGTCTGACGGAACAGTTGCGCGGCTTTCCGCGTCATCTGTCGCAGCACGTGGGTGGGTTCGTGATCGCGCAGCACAAGCTGTCGCGGCTGGTGCCCATCGAGAACGCGGCGATGAAGGATCGCAGCGTGATCCAGTGGGACAAGGACGATCTGGAGTCGCTGGGTCTGCTCAAGGTGGATGTGCTGGCGCTGGGCATGCTGACCGCCATCCGTCGCGCGCTGGCGATGATCCCGAACCCGGAACCCGAACGCGCCGGCCTGCCCACGCGCATGGAAGACCTGCCCGAGACCGACGACAAGACCTACGACATGATCTGCAAGGCGGATACCGTCGGCGTGTTCCAGATCGAATCGCGCGCGCAGCAGTCGATGCTGCCGCGTTTGCAGCCGCGCCAGTACTACGACCTGGTGGTGGAAGTGGCCATCGTGCGGCCCGGCCCGATCCAGGGGGGCATGGTGCATCCGTACCTGAAGCGGCGCGAGGATCTGCGCCGCACGGGCAAGCTGCCGACCTACTTCGACGATGTGATCCGGCGTGTGCTGGGCCGTACGCTGGGCATCCCGATTTTTCAGGAACAGGTGATGCAACTGGCCATCGATGCAGCCGGTTTCACGCCAGGGCAGGCCGATCAGTTGCGTCGCTCGATGGCCGCATGGCGACGCAAGGGCGGATTGGAAAAGCATCAGGATGCATTGATGCGCGGACTGACGTCGCACGGCTATCCCGAGGCATTCGCCATCGGCATCTGCCGGCAGGTGGAGGGATTTGGCGAATACGGTTTTCCGGAAAGCCATGCCGCCAGCTTCGCCAAGCTCGTCTATGTGAGTGCGTGGATCAAGTGCCATTACCCCGACGCGTTCCTATGCGCGCTGCTCGACAGCCAGCCGATGGGCTTCTACTCGGCCTCGCAACTGGTGCAGGACGCGCGGCGCCATGGCGTGGTGACACAGCCCGTAGATGTGACGATCAGCAACTGGGAAAGCGCACTGGAGCCGCGCCGGCCGGGGCAGCCGCATCGCGATGTGCGGCTGGGCATGAATCGCGTGAAGGGGATGCGCGAAACCGCCGCGCTGCGCATCGAGGCCGCACGGGCCGCGCAACCGTTCGACAGTGTGGAAGACCTCGCCCGTCGCGCTGAACTTGATGCCCACGATATCGACGTGTTGGCCGCTGCCGATGCGTTGCGTGCACTGGCCGGTCATCGTCGGCAAGCCCGCTGGCAGGCGCGCGCAGCCGTGGTGCAGACCTCGCACCGAGATTTGCTCCACGAAGCGCCGCCGCCCGAACGCGAACTGGAACTGGCCGCGCCAAAGATCGGCGAGGACGTGGCCGGCGATTACGCCAGTACGGGCCTCTCACTGAAATGCCATCCGCTGACACTGCTACGGCGCCGGCTGGCCGCGCTGAAGTACATCACGGCGGAGCAGTTGACGCGCATCGGCAATGGCCGCCGCGTGCGCGCCTGCGGCATCGTCACGGTGCGGCAACGCCCCGGCACGGCCAAGGGCACCATCTTCACTTCGATCGAGGATGAAACCGGCGCGATCAACGTGATCATCTGGCCGGGACTCGTCGAGAGCCAGCGCAAGGAGGTGCTCGGCGCCACGCTGCTCGGCGTCATCGGCACCTGGCAGCGGCAGGGCGACGTGCGACACCTGGTGGCCGAGGAACTGGTCGACATGAGTCCGCTGCTCGGCCGATTACTGGTGTCGAGCCGGGATTTTCATTAACGACCGGTTTCTCGACCCGGTACATCCCTTTGCGCCACCCCGTCGTACGTCCAGATGAACTGACGCGGAATCGGGCCCTTGTTGCGGCCGCCTTGCTGGGTCTGTTCCCATGCGTGCGACAGGATGCCCACCGAGCGCGACAGGCAGAACAATCCGCGCGCCAGCGGGGCAGGGAAGCCGAGTTCCGCGTAGATGACCGCCGTGGCGCCGTCGATGTTCATCGGGATCGGCTTTGCGCGGCCTTCGCCGAGCTTCTGTTCCACGGCGCGGGCGATGGCTGCATATCGACCCGACACCACGCCATCGCAGGCAGCCTGATCCACCAGTTCCAGCAAGCGCGGCGCGCGGGGATCGATGGGGTGGAAGCGATGGCCGAAGCCCGACACGAACTTGCCGTGCAAGTCCCGGTATTCCGCGAGGCCGGCGGCGACGGCATCGGCCAGCGCCATGCCTTCGTCCTCATGGCGTGCAATGTCGTGATAGAGCGCCACGGCTTGCTCGCCCGCGCCGCCATGCACATCGCCGAGCACGTTGACGGCTGAGGCCATCGCGTTGTTGAGTCCCACGCCACAGGTGGCGGCCATGCGCGCGATGGCGATGCTGGGGGCTTGCGGGCCATGATCGACGGCGGCCATCAGCGCGGCGTCGAGCAATTCGCCCTCGCGCGGGGCCGGCAACTCGCCCCGCAGCATCAGCCAGATCATCTGCGCGAAGGAGACGTTGCCGATCAGTTGCTCGATCGGATAGCCGCGATAGCGGATCTCGCCCGGCTTCATGTCGATGATCTGCGTGTGCCACCAGTCCTGCGATGCCTGCTGACCGGCGTCCATTGCCACAGTCGAAGAGGTTGGGGTGTCGCTCATAGCGCGCGCTCCTGTTTCAAGGTGGCAATGTCATCGGCGCCGTAGCCGAGTTCGTGGAGGATGGCGTCAGTGTGCTCGCCCAGTTGCGGCGGCGGGGTATCCACCGACGGCGCCGTGCCGTTGACCTTGAAGCCCGTGCGCACCAGTCGGATATCGCGCCCCACGCCGGGCACATTGGCGAACGCGCCGATCATGCCGCGATCACGTACCTGCGGATGGGCCAGCACGTCGGGCACATCGAGCACCGGGCCGGCGGGCACACCGGCATCGTTGAGCAACTGCCACCATTCCGTGGCGGATTTCTTCGCGAGTTCGGTTTCGAGTTCGGCGGTCAGCGCGGCGCGGTTGGCCAGGCGGGACTGCCGTTCCGCGAAGCGCGGATCGGTGGCGAGTTCGGGGCGGCCGATCACGCGGCACACCGCTTCGAACTGCTCCTGCTTGTTGGCGGCGATATTGAGCGGGCCCTGGCCGGTGCGGAACGTGCCCGACGGGCTTGCCGTCATGTTCTCGTTGCCCATCGGCACGGGGTTCTTGTTCGCGATCAGGTGGTTGGACACCTGCCAGCCCATCGTCGCCATGGTGGCTTCGAGCATCGATACGTCGAGGAAGTAGCCTTCGGTGCGATCCTTGTCGGCCAGCGACGCGGCGATGGCAAAGGCAGCGGTCATGCCGCCGATGGTGTCGGAGACGGGGTAGCCCACGCGCAGCGGCGCGCTCTGTGGATCGCCGGTGATGCTCATCACGCCGGACATGCCCTGGATGATCTGGTCGTACGCCGGCAGGTCGGACAGCGGCCCATCCTGTCCGAAGCCCGAGATCGCGCAATAGATCAGACGGGGGTTGACGGTCTTCAGCGTGTCGAAGCCCAGCCCAAGACGGGTCATCACGCCGGGACGGAAGTTCTCCACCACCACGTCGGCGCTTTCCACGAGCTTGCGAAAGACTTCCTTGCCGCGCGCGTGCTTGAGGTTGATCGTGATCGATCGCTTGCCTGGGTTCTGCGCCAGGAACGATACGCCCATCAGGTTCCGGTTCAGTTCCGGATCGGCGCCGAGCTGGCGCGCGAGGTCGCCCGTGCCCGGCGTTTCCACCTTGATCACCTCGGCGCCCATGTGGGCCAGCTGATGGCAGCAGAAGGGACCGGCCAGCACATTGGTGAGGTCGAGCACGCGGATATTGCGAAGCGGCTTATGCATGGTGTCTTGCCTGTCGGGGTTCAATCGACGCGGGCGCCCGATTCCTTGACGATGGCGCCCCAGTGCGCGTTCTCGCTCTTGATGAAGGCGGCCAGTTCCGCCGGCGTGCCGCCGCGCGGTTCGCTGCCTTCGTCGTGCAGCTTGGCGATGGTGGCCGGCTGCTTGAGCGCCTTGTTGATTTCGGCGTTGACGCGCGCGATGACTTCGGCGGAGGTGCCGGCCGGCGCCACCACGGCCTTCCAGTCTTCGGCCTGGAAGCCGGCGTAGCCCTGTTCGGCCACGGTGGGCACGTTCGGCAGCAGCGCCACGCGCTTGGCGGAAGTCACCGCCAGCGCGCGCAGCTTGCCCGCCTTGATCATCGGCATGGCAATGGGCGGCGTGGCGAAATAGAAATCGGTCTGGCCGCCCATGAGGTCGGTCAGTGCGGGCGAGGCGCCCTTGTACGGCACGTGCAGCGCCTTGATGCCCGCGCGGCGCTGGAACATCTCGCCGGTCAGGTGACCCACCGTGCCGGTGCCGGCCGAGGCCATCGACAACTGCTTCGCCTTGGCAGCCGCCACGAGGTCGGCCAGCGACTTGTACGGGGCGTCCTGCCGCACGATCAGCACCACGGGCTGCGCGGCCACCAGCGCCACTGGCGCGAAATCCTTGACCGCGTCGTACGGCATCTTCGGATACAGCGTCGGGTTGATCGCGAGGTTGGCGGTCTGGCCCATGCCAAGCGTGTAGCCGTCAGCCTTGGCCTTGGAAACGAGATCGAGGCCGATGTTGCCGCCTGCGCCTGCGCGGTTTTCCACCACGACCGTCCACTTGGACGAAGCGCCAACCGTGTTGAACACCACGCGCGACAGCACGTCGGTGCCGCCTGCGGGCGGGAAGGGCACCACGAGGCGGATTGGCTGGGTAGGGTAGGTGTCGGCGGCGACGGCGGCAGACGTGGCAAGGAAGGGGGCAGCGGCAACCATCGCGCAAAGCAGGGTATGGCGCAGCGGGAAAGTGAAACGGATCATACGGTCTCCATATCTTTTTCGTTCTATACAACAGAACAATGGTCTTAAAGAAAGAACCATGGACGCAAGATTAGGAGGGGGCCGGGGGTGCTGTCAAGCGGGATTTCGGGGGAGATGGAGGCAAGTGCGGGCGCAAGCGCTCCCTGTCGGTTTGCTCCCCTCTCCCGCAAGGCGGGAGAGGGGCTGGGGGTGAGGGAAAGACAGGAAGGCGGCCTCAGACGGCCGTCAGGATCGAATCAGACAGCCGCAAGCGCAGGCAGCGCGAACCGGGCACCCGCAGCGCGGCGGGCGTCGGCCAGGGCGGCCTTGGCGGTGGCGGCATCGCGGCCCAGGCGGATCAGCCCGGGCAACTGGTTGGGTGCCTTGAGCAGGCCCAGCACGATGGCGCGCACATCGGTGCTGCCATCGTCGCCCATGCCGGCCACGGCCAGCGGCGGCACGGCGCGGTCGGCGGGGTCGATCACCACGCGCAGCGCGGCGAACGGAATGCCATGCGTGTGTGCCACGCGAGCCGCGATATGCGATTCCATATCGACAGCCAGCGCACCGTGGGCGTCGTGCAGCGCGCGCTTGTCATCGACGGTGGTGACCGCCGCATCGGCACCGGCCAGCAGGCCGCAGACGGCGTTGGGCAGCGCGCGCCGCAGCGCGGCGGTCCAGTAGGGAGCCGTGCTGAAGGAGTGCGCGCCGCTGCGTACGGCGGTGCCGACGATCACGGTGCCGGGCGGCAGCGTGGGATCGAGCCCGCCCGCCACGCCGAAGCTGATCAGCCCGGCGCAGCCCTGCATCAACCGGATATCCAGCGCGCGGGCCAGCATCACGTCGCGGTGGCCGAACATCGTCTCGACGCCGGCGCCCGCCGCGATGCGGGCCTCGAAATCCATGCCGCTGAGCGCCACGACGAGCGATTGCGGCGTGCCCATGGCGGTCACAGTCCCCACGCCACGGCGTGGTTGCCGTCGCGCAGCAGGTTGCGGAAGCGCGCCAGCGCCCACAGCGGGAAGAAGCGCGCGTAGCCGTGATAACGCAGGTAGAACACGCGCGGGAATCCCACGGCGGTGAAATACGGCTCGTCCCAGAAACCATGGCTGGCCTGCGTGCGCAGCAGGTATTCCACGCCGCGTGCCACGCAGGGGTGATGTCCCGCACCGGCCGCCATCATGCCGAGCATGGCCCAGGCAGTCTGCGACGCCGTGCTCGGTGCCTTCTCATAGCCGCGATAGTCGAGCTTGTAGCTGTCGCCGGATTCGCCCCAGCCGCCATCTTCGTTCTGGATCGAAGCCAGCCACTGCGCGGCGCGCTGCATCTCGGGCGCATCGGCGCCGATGCCGGCCGCGTTCAGGCCGCACAGCGCGCTCCACGTGCCATAGATATAGTTGGTGCCCCAGCGGCCGAACCAGCTACCGTCCGCCTCCTGCTCGTCGAGCACGTAGCGCAGCGCGCGTGCCGCCGCCTCGCTGTTGGCGGGCATCTGGCCGAGCTGGCACAGCATTGCCAGGCAGCGTGCCGAGACATCGGTCGTGGGCGGGTCCAGCAGCGCGCCGTGATCGGCAAACGGGATGTTGTTCAGGTAGAGATGCGTGTTCTCAGGTTCGAACGCGCCCCAGCCGCCATTGCCGCTCTGCATGCCGATGACCCATTCGCACGCGCGTGCAATGGCGGGCGTGTAGCGGTTCGAGCAATCGCCACGGTCGGCGCGATCCATCGCGGCGGCCACCACGGCGGTGTCATCCACATCGGGGTAGTGCGGGTTGGCGTACTGGAAGGCCCAGCCACCTGGCCGTACATCGGGCCGGCGCACGGTCCAGTCGCCGCGTAACTCCAGTTCCTGCAGCGGCACCAGCCAGTCCAGCCCGCGCGACGCCGCGGCAATGGTGCGCGGCTCGCCCACCTCCAGCAGCGCATGGCTGGCCAGCGAGGTATCCCACACGGGCGAGAGACACGGCTGGCAGTAGGCCTCGTCATCGCGGATGACCAGCAGCTTGTCGATCGACTTGCGCGCGATGGCACGGTCCGGGTCGTTCGCGGGCACGCCCAGCACGTCGAACATCATCACGGAGTTGACCATCGCCGGGAAGATCGCGCCCAGCCCTTCCTCGCCATTGAGCCGTTCGACCGTGAAGGCCCGTGCGCGCTCGATGGCGCGCTGACGCATGCGGCGCGGGAACAGCGGTTCGGCCACGCGCACCACGGCATCGAGCGCGCGGAATACGGTGACCCAGAGCGGACTCTGGTGCGGCGCGCGCGCCGGCAGCCGCGTGGCCTGAGCTGGTCGCAGGAAGAGTTCGTCGATACCGATCTTGCGCGGGTTGCGGGCTTTCGGACGCAGGCTGTTGAGCACGAGCAGCGGCACGACCACCGTGCGCGCCCAGTACGACACCTTCGACAGATGGAACGGAAACCACTCGGGCAACAGCATGATTTCCACGGGCATCATCGGCACCGCCTGCCACGGCATGACACCGTACAGTGCGAGCAGCGTGCGCGTAAAAACGTTACTGGCCTCGGCGCCGCCCATCGCGTGGATGGCGGCGCGCGCGCGGCGCATGTGCGCGGCCTCGGGATCGTCGCCGGCCATCTTCAGTGCGAAGTACGCCTTGACGCTGGCGCTGACATCCGGCGCTCCGGCGTGGAACAGCGGCCAGCCGCCGTCCGTCCCCTGGATGCGGCGCAGGTAATTGGCGATCTTGCCTTCGAGTACGAGGTCGGGTGTTTCGCCCAGGTAGTGGACCATCAGGATGTACTCGGCCGGAATGGTGGCATCGGCCTCGAGTTCGTACACCCAATGGCCATCGGCCTGCTGCTGGGCCAGCAGCGCATCGACGGCGTGCGCGATGCTGTCATCCAGCGGATCGGGCAGGGTGGATGGGGCGGCACGGCGCTGGCTGGCGCGCTGTGCGTCGTTCCTGGAAATGGTGATCGTTGCAGCCTGGTTCATCAAATCTTGAGGGCGCTTCTTTCTGGGCGATGCGGCGGCCGGCGCCGCACGCATCGACGACAAACGGGGGTCAGGCGATGGCGTGCCGCAGCACGATCCAAGCGAGCCTGGCCTTGGGAACGCGCACACGCACGCGCGGCGTCTGCCATCCACGCGCCAGCAGGCGCGTCAGGATCTCGTGATAGACGTCGTACATGATGCGCGGCGAACGCACCACACGCGAGGGGCAGCGCGCCATGATCGATGTGGAGGCGTCGTAGTGCGCCTGGGCATCGCGGGCAATGCCACGGCAAACCGCGTCGATACCGGCATGGTCGATCACCGCACGCGGCGTGCTGACCGGAATGCCGGCAGCCGCCAGCGCTTCGGCCGGCAGGTAGAGCCGCCCGATCTCGGCATCTTCGTCGAGATCGCGCAGGATATTGGTCAGTTGCAGCGCGCGGCCCAGATGGTGCGCCAGTTCGATGCCCGGGCGCTCTTCGATGCCGAAGACGCGTACTGCCAGGCGGCCCACGGCGCTCGCCACGCGGTCGCAATAGATATCCAGCGTGGCGGCGTCCGGTGCAACGATCGTGGCGACGACATCCATGATCATGCCGTCGATGACGTCATGAAAATCCTGCTGCTGCAGGTTGAATGCCTGAATCTGCTCGTCGAGTCCGCGCAGGTGCGCGGGCGCCTGGCCGGCATAGCAGGCCGCGATGTCGGCGCGCCAGTCTTCCAGCGCTGCCAGGCGGTCGGCATGCTGCGTGTCGCCGTCGGCAATGTCATCCACAGCGCGGCAGAACGCGTAGATCTCGAACATGGCCTGCCGCTGGGACACGGGCAGGATGCGCATGGCCGTGTGGAACGAACTACCAGCAGACACGGCAGGGCCAGGCGTTGCGATTTCAGTACCGGCCACGGTTTTTCCTCGGCACGCTATAGGTCAGGCTCATGGGTGCGGCTTCCGGCCTGGTTTCGGGTTTTTCAGAGTCGGGCGATTATAGCAACTTGGCCCTGCTGTTGCTGTGTGGCCCCTTGAGCACATGAGAACGCCGGGAAGGAAGGCTCCCCGCCAGCGCAAAACCGAATCATTGCGCCAGTTCGTTGCGCGCACTGGGCGTTGCTGCCCGGCCGTCGCAATGTCTTGCTGCGCGAACCGGCAAATACGAAAAGAACACCGCTTTTGAATCGTTTGGAATAAATCGACCGGCCGGTAGATCTTCATCCATTGCAACGATTATCTTTTCTACAAAATAGAAAGCCCCGCCGAAGCGGGGCTCCCAGGCCAGAAACTCGGCCCGCCAATCCTGACTTAGACAGCCTGGATCTTCGTGGCTTGCTCGCCCTTCTGGCCCATGGCCTTGACGTAGCGGACCTTCTGGCCTTCCTTCAGCGACTTGAAGCCATTGCCTTCAATCGCCGAGAAGTGGGCGAACAGGTCGTTGCCGCCTGCGTCCGGGGTGATGAAGCCGAAGCCCTTGGCGTCGTTGAACCACTTAACGGTACCGGTTTCCATATTTGCTATATCCAACCTTGAATTTCAGATGAGCTTGATTGCCCGCCAAAGCATGTTGCCCACTACGAACCGGAGCAATAACAGCTACAGGCCGATGCACATGCGAGGAGTCATTCTGCCGTTTTTTTTCTGCGTGTCAATCGGACTTACCCCCTAACGGTGTTTCGGCATGCAAACAGCAGATATTAGAGTTTTCTACATCAATTCCGGGTTTGTCTGACATCAGATTAGATGGTCAGGTGATATGACATGGGGCATTGCATATCCGCGGTATCGGTAGTCGGTACGAATGAGGAGGGTAGCCGGCAAGGGCAGGGGGTGCCTGCCACAAAGGACACCATCCTTGCTTACTCCATATGGACTATGGCTACCAAAGTATGATGCCGGGACAATACAGGTTAAAACATTATCCGGTGGCCAGCAGCAATGCCGAGATGCCGGAACCGGGTGCGCAGGCACCCAACGCCAGAAACGGGGAATCAGATGTCATTCCAGAGCTAGCCAGAACCACCGGGCGTCTTGCGCTCGTCCAGCACCAACTTCAGTGTTTGCCAGTTGTTCGATGCCACAAGGTCCGGCAGGGTGGCCTGCGCTTGTGACGCCGGTATGTCAGCGACATTTAGGCACAATTTTTGACATTCTTTTTGAAACGGATGGCCTAGCATCCGCCCTGCCCGGCAACTAGTAAAAACGCTAGTTCGAATCGAGGTGCGGCATTCATAATGCGGGGCCGTTTGCCGAAACGGGGCCAAACGGGGGCCAGCGGACGCGCAAAGACAACCGCGCGCCGATCCAGAACAGAAGAAGCGGGTAACAGCCAGTGAAGCGATTGCAGCGATCTATCCGGGGGCTTTTCCAGAATGTTGGTTCCGATGTGCCGAGGCGCTCGTTGGCGCGCGGCTGCCGTAACGTGCTGCTCGGCGTTGCGGTAGTGGCGATGCTTGGCGGGGTTGCGCTGGGCACGCTGGCACCTTCGACGGAGGCGCTTGCCCAGGTGCCACAGGGCGCCGTCCAGCCTGGTCCCGCCGCGCCCAGCGTGGCATTCCACTACGGTGCGAAACCGCCCGTGGACCAGCTTCAGGCATTCGACATTGCCGTGGTGGAGCCCGATAGCGGCTTCGATCCGCGCACGGCAAAGACACCCAGCACGGCGTGGTTCGCCTACATCAGCGTGGGTGAGGTGCTGCCGAACCGCAGCTACTTCAACGATATTCCCAAGGCATGGCTGACAGGCAGCAACGACGCGTGGAATGCGCGCGTGGTGGACCAGTCCGCCGAGGGCTGGCCGGCCTTCTACGTGGACCGTGTCATCAAGCCGCTGTGGGATCGTGGCTACCGTGGCTTCTTCCTCGATACGCTGGACTCCTATCACCTCGTGGCCAAGACCGATGACGCCCGCGCCGCGCAGGAAGCCGGCATGGTGCGCGTGATCCAGGCCATCAAGGCGCGGTATCCGGAGGCCAAGCTGCTGTTCAACCGTGGCTTCGAGATCCTGCCGAAGGTGAACACGCTGGCCTACGGCGTGGTGTTCGAATCGCTGTTCCGGGGCTGGAACCAGTCGCAGGGCGCCTATACCGAGGTGAGCCAGCAGGATCGCGACTGGCTGCTGAACCAGGCGCGCATCGTCCGTGAGCAGTACCGCCTGCCGGTGATTTCCATCGACTATTGCCCGCCGGGCGATCGTGTCTGCCAGCGCGATACGGCACGCCGCATCCGCGCGCTCGGCATTACGCCGTACGTGACAGATTCGGGCCTGCAGACCATGGGTGTGGGCGCGATCGAGGTCATGCCGCGCCGCGTGCTAGTGGTGCAGGAAAGCCAGCCGGGCGTGAGTATCGACAATAGCGAGGGCGTGCGTTTCGCCTCGATGCCGCTCAACTACCTCGGCTATCGCGTCGATTTCGCCGAGACGCGCGATGAGCTGCCGGACGTCACGGCAGACCGCTATGCGGGCGTGGTCGTCTGGGCGAACGGTTATTTCCAGCGTAACGCTGGCCGCTTTCAGACCTGGCTGGAAAAAGTCAGCGCGCAGGGTGTGCCGGTGGCGTTCATGAACGGTTTCGGCATGCCCGCCAGCAGTCCGTTGTTGCGGAACATGGGCCTGCAGACGGTCAAGGGACGACTGACGAGCCCGGTGCGCATCGTGTCGCAGGACAAGATGATGGGCTTCGAGCAACCCGTGGCGCCCGATGCCACCGATGCCGTCGCCGTGCAGGTACAGGATGGCGCGCCCGGTACACGCTCGCTGCTGCGCCTGCGCGCGGGCACGGTGACCTACGACGCCGCGGCCATCACCAGGTGGGGCGGCTATGTGACCGGCCCGTACGCCGTGCGTCAGAATTACGCGATCCGCCAGAATTCGTCGAGTGACCAGGACCGCTGGATCGTCCAGCCGCTGGATTTCCTGCGCGAGGCATTGCGCCTGCAGCCTATGCCGGTGCCCGACACCACCACCGAGAGCGGGCGCCGCCTGCTGACGATCCATATCGATGGCGACGGCTTTGCCTCGAAGGCGGAGATTCCAGGTGGCGGCTTCTCCGGCGAGGTGCTGTTCCGGGAAATCTTCGACCGCTATCGCCTGCCGATGACCATGTCCGTGATCGAGGGCGAAGTGGGCAAGTCGGGCATGTACCCGAAACTGAGCGCCGAACTGGAACCGATCGCGCGCAAGATCTTCGCGCAGCCGTACGTCGAGGTAGCGAGCCACACGTATTCGCATCCGTTCGAATGGGGCCGCACGGTACCCGGCGGTAACAGCGAGGCGCGCGTCACCGAAGGCGACGAGGAATTCCACCTCGCGATTCCGGGCTACAAGATGGACCTGAACCGCGAGATTGGTGGCTCCATCGACTACATCAACCGCGTGCTGTCGCCGAACAAGCCGGTGAAGATGCTGCTCTGGCCTGGCGACTGCCAGGCACCGCCGGAAGCGATCAAGCTTACCGATGCTGCGGGCGTGCTGAACATGAACGGCGGCGATACGCTGATCACGCGCAGCAATCCCACCTGGACCGCCATCGCGCCGCTAGGTATCCACAAGGCCGACAACACGTTCCAGGTATTTGCGACCAATCAGAACGAGAACGTCTACACGAACCTGTGGCGTGGCCCGTACTACGGCTTCGAGCGCGTGATCGAAACCTGGGAGATGACCGAGAAGCCTTACCGCTTCAAGGCCGTGAACATCTACTACCACAGCTATGCGGGCACCAAGGCGGCTTCGCTCAAGTCGCTGCGCAAGGTGTATGACTACGTGCTGACGCAGAACCTGTTGCCGATGCACTCGACGGACTACGTGCTCAAGGTGCTCGACTGGCAAAGCATGGCCGTGGCGCGCGAACTGGGCGATGGCGCCAATGGCGCACCGGCCAGCGGCGCGTGGGTCGTGCGCGGCGACGGCAACCTGCGCAACCTGCGCTGGACCGGTGCCGGCGTGCCTGACGTTGCCACGGCAACGGGCGTGACGGGTTGGTCTCCGGCGCCGGGCGGCGGCGTCTACGTGCATCTCGATGGCGGCAACGCACGCTTCGGCTTCGTGCCGACCGATACGCGCGCCGTGCCGGAACTGCCCGAAGCCAACGGCCTGGTGCGCAACTGGCGCCGCGACGGCAACACCACCCGCTTTGCATTCTCCGGCTATTACAAGCCGTTCTTCCGGCTTGCCAATGCCGGCCAGTGCAGCGTGACCATCGATGGCAAGCCAGCCCGTGGCGTGCGCGAGAACAACACGCTGCGTTTCGATACTCCTGCGGTGAATGATCCGATCAATGTCCAGCAACAAGTCGAAGTCCGCTGCGGCGCCTGAGCGCGAGCGGCTCTTGCCGCCGGCGCTGGTCCTGACCTTTACCGCGATGGTGGGGGTGGGCCTGGCGCTGATGTTCCCGCGCGAAACGCTGCGCGAGCGCCTGCTCGGCCAGGGCCGCACGGTCGATGGCCTGACCGTGGCCTACCTCGAAGCGTGGTCGCGCGTGGCCCCCAACGACACGAACTTCATGAGCGTGCTGGCCGAACAGTACGCACGCAGCGGCCGCCTGGACGATGCAGAGAAGATGCTCGAACGCATGCTGGCGGTGCAGGGCCAGGACCTGGGCGGCCAGATCCTGCGTACGCGCATCGAGATCACGCAGCAGCGTGCCTATGCTGCACAGCCGGATTCGGCCGAACGCGGCGAGCGCCTGACGCACATGAAGGATCTGCTCCGGGAGGCCATTACGCCGGACTACATGAAGCGCTGGTCCATGGCCGATCTGCAGACGCTGGCGACGCAATCGCGCCAGATCGGGGACGCCAATGCCGCCAACGTGCTGTATCGCACGCTGGCCCAGCGTGACGCAGCCAACGCCGACTTCTACAACCGGCAACTGGCCACCATTGCGCTGGCAGGCGGCAACTATCGCGATGCCGCGCAGGCATTGTTCGAAGCGCAGTCGCGCGCGAAGAATCTCTACGAACAGCGCACGATGTTCCTGCAGGCGCTGCAGACGCTGCAGGCCGGCAACCTCCTGGATGAAGCACTGATACAGGCCGAGCGCCACGGCGGTCGCCTGCTCGACGATCCCGAGACGCTGCGCTTCCTGACAAAGTTGGCGCTGGCGGCCAACAAGCCGGACGTGGCGGCGAAGTATGTCGAACGGTTGCTGAAGCTGTCGGCCATGCCGATGCCGTCCGGCGCGGCGCGGATCGCACTGGCCGAACTGCGCAAGGACAAGGCGCTTGCGGAAAATCGCGCCGAAATTCGCCGCGTTTCCGACACCGAACCGTGGCTCGCACGCCGTTACGAATACCTGGACGGCCCGCGCGGCGCGGCCCGCCGCGAACAGATGGCCGAGTTCGGCATGCGCCGTGTGCAGGCCAGCGTGCCCGCAGCGGCCGTGATTCCGAAGCCGGCGCCCGGCAACCCGACGCAGGCCGAAGCACAGGCCGCCGCCAAGGCCGAAGTGGCCGAAGCCGTGGCTGCAGGCAAGTCGTTCAACGCGGATGACTACGACCTCGCGTATCGCGTGTTCCTGGCCGCCGGCAAGCTCGATCAGGCGCAGAACGTGGCGCAGACCGCCGTGCAGAAGCTGCCCGGCGATGCGATCTGGCGCGAGCGTCTGGCGCAGGTGGCGGAGTGGAACCGCCAGCCCACGATCGCATTGCAAAGCTGGCTCCAGTACGCACAGGCTACCAACGACGAACGCGCGTGGAACAACGTCATGCGCCTGGCGCCGGGCCTCAACGACGACCGTGCCTATCTGGCTGCACTGCGCCATCGCGCTGGCGGCGGCAATCTGAAGGTCATCGACGAGGTGGTGGCGGCCTATGAGCGACTGGGAGAGCCGGAAGCCGGCATGGCCTTCCTCGACGGACTGTCCAATGGCCCCAACGGCCGGCAGGTGATGGAGCGCAACGCCGAGCTGGCCGAGCGCGCGGGCAAGGACGACCGTGCCTTCGAGATCTACGGGCAATTGCAGACGCGCTACGGCGCCCGGCCCCGCTACGCGGTCAAGCGCGCAAACATGCTGTTCGTGCGGGGCCGTCTGCAGGAGGCGATGGATGCGCTGCTGCCGGCGCGCAGCCAGGCGGGTCCGCAGGATCTGCTGTACTGGCGTTCGTTCACCGAGCTCGCCCGCCTGACGCAACGCGAAGACCTGCTCAAGGACGGCTATCGCCAGATGATGATCGCCATGGCCGCAAAGCATGACGATCACTGCCAGCAGCTGCCACCCGGTGCCGCGCGCAACGACTGTATTGCGGAAGTGCGCGATACCGAGGAAGCGGACTTCGCGAACATGGTCCAGTACTACGACCGCTCGCCGATCGACGCCGGGCGTATCGCGGAAGCCGGCTGGCGCAAGGGCGGCAAGCTCGACGACCTCCAGCTCGCGATGTATTACTACACGCGCGCCCATGCCTATCGCCGCATCGACCGGCTGCTGGCCGACCTCACGCCTCAACAGAGAGCCGAAGCCGAATCGTCGGCCCTGTTCCTGATGCGTCGGTCGGAATACTGGCGCCTGACCGGTAATCGCGACCGCGCCATGGACGACCTGCGCCGGGCTGCCGGACAGCCCGATGCGGATAGCGAAACGTTCGGCGCACTGCTGTGGGCGCTGGTCGACACCGGCACCGACAGTGAAGTGCGCGCGGTGATGCAGCGTCTGAAGCCGAGCGCGGAGAAGGACCCGAACCTGTGGGGCGCGTATGCCGCAGGCGCCATGCGATTCCAGGATGGCCGTACCGCGCTGCACTATCTGAACAAGATGCAGCAGGGCAAGAACGCCGACCCGCTCTGGCTGGGTCTGACTGCCGACGCTTACGATGCCATCGGCCAGACGTCCACGGCCTGGCGCATCCGCCGGCAGGCGTGGGTCAGCCTGCACCACGCATGGGGTGAGGGCGGTGCAAACTGGGCCAGTGCTGCCGAACGCGAGGACGAGGACGACACGGCGGACGGTCCCGTGCGCGCCGACCTGCGCCGCCAGCAGGTGGCGCTGGGGCAGATCTTTGCCTCGGGCGATGTATCGCGCAGCCTGGTGATCGAAATGCTGCGCCGCGACCGCGCCGACGTGGCCGCGCGCCGCGCCGCGCCCGGCGATGCGAAATCGCCATCGCAACTGGGCGACGTGCCGGGCCTGCCTCCGGTGCAAGTGGCGCCTCCTGCCGCAGTCGCCGAGGCGCAGGACCGCCGCCAGAGCCAGATTTCCGCTGCCAGCCGCGAGGTCGCGCTGGCCTGGGCGATGTCATCGGAATCGAACGAACTCGCGCGCGCATGGCTGGCGCGGCAGTACGCCAACCGGCTGCAGCGTCCCGCCTATGCCGAGATCACGATCGCCCTCGATCGCAACGACATGGACCAGCTGGACCGCATCATGGAGCGCCAGGCTGGCCGTGTGCCCGTGACGAGCCAGATCGAGGCCAACCGCCAGCTGGACCGCTTGTCCGCCGCGCAGACCCAGGCGTTCGAGACGCAGGAACTGGCCCGCACCGACAACACGCTGCAGGAAACGCTGCAGGACGCGTTGCTGTTCAATGCACAGGCCATCGAGCCGCGCGTGTCGTTCCAGCGCCAGAAGCCGCTGGAGTTCTACGAGTACAGTCTGGCCGGCAGCGCACGCCTGTGGGACGGCTATGCGGTGGGCCTGCGCGGCGTGTTCCGCGACCAGCGCTCGCTCGATCCCACGCAGATGGTGGGCGTGCCAGGCATGGATCGCCGCGCCGAGCTGCTGCTGAACTACCGCGACAGCCAGAAGAACTGGCTGCTCGGCGTGGGTCGTCGCGACGGCCTGGAGAGCTTTACCACGGCGCGACTGACCGGCAACTGGAACCAGGAAGGACGCATCCAGTACACCGGCACGATCGGGTACAACCAGCCGGCCGACGAGTCTTCGCAACTGCGCGTGGGTGGCATGAAGGACGTAGCGGAACTGGGCGCGACGTGGCGGCTGGGCCTGCGGGAGTTTATCGGCGGGCGCGTGCAGTACAACCATTTCTACGGACAGGACCGCACGGCTCTGGGTCATGGCACGGTGTTCGACGTCGAGGCAGGCTATCGCATCCGCACACAATACCCGGACTACACGGTGCGCATCGTCGGTACGCGTGGCATCTACAGCACCAACGGCGGCACGTTGTCGCCGACGCTGCAGCGGTTGCTGCCGCCCGATGATGACGAGGCGAACCCGACGTTCTACATGCCGCAGAGCTTTACCCAGGCCGGCGTGCTGTTTGGCTTCGGTACTGACCTGATCGACGACTACACGCGCAAGTGGCGGCCGTTCATGGAAGTGGGCGCCCTGTACGACACGCGCGCCGGTCACAACTTCCGTGGCCAGTTGGGTGTGGCGGGATCGGTGCTCGGCAACGATCATCTTTCGCTGTTTGTCTCGCACGACACCGCGGCCCGCACCACGGGTACGCCGCTGACCCAGGTTGGCCTGCGTTATCGCTGGCTCTACTGATGACCGATGATTGTTGGCTGATCGATTGTTGAACGTTTAACGAAATTCAAGGTAACGAGGGGAATCGACATGAAAAAAACCACTAACCGCATGGGTCGCCTGATGGCCTGGTGCGCCGCTACCGGCGCTGCGCTCTGGCTGGCCGGTTGCGCTGTCACGGACGTGGGCCGTGCGCCGCAGATGGCCGCTGGCGACACCGTGGCCGTGCTGCCGATCGTGAACTACACCGAGACGCCGCAGGCTGGCCTGCGCGCCGAGGCCATCGCCGAATCGCTGCTGAAGACCGGCGGCGTGACCAACCTGAAGCGCTACCCGGCGTCGCTGAACCCGGAAACGCTGTTCGAACCGGCCGAGCGCGAATCGGTGGGCAAGGCACTGGACTGGGCACGCACCGAGCGCGCACGCTATGCCCTGACGGGCGCCGTGCAGGAATGGCGCTACAAGGTGGGCGTGGATGGCGAGCCGGCCGTGGGCATCTCGCTGCAACTGATCGATGTGGCAACGGGCCAGGTGGTGTGGTCGGCCACGGGCAGCAATGCCGGCTGGAGCCGTGAATCGCTGTCGGGCGTGGCCCAGAAGCTGCTGCGTCGCCTGCTGGCGCCGCTGATGCAAGGTTGAGATCGCAAGACAAAGGACGGGTGACAAGCGTGGCAGACACCGCCGATAACACGCGCCAGACGGCTCGCAAGGGGCAGGGCATCAGCCTCGGCGGACGCTATGCGCGCTGGCTGGCGCCCGCGGGGAGCGGGGCGGCAGCCGTGCTGGAGATGATCGTCGTGATGGTGGTGGCCATGGCCATCGCCTGGGCGATCCTCCCGCAGAATCCGCTGCTGCTGGACATAGGCTTTCCGTGGGCCTGGCTGCTGCCGGTGATCCTGGCGCTGCGCTACGGCACGCTGGTGGGCGTGGGCGCGGTGCTGATGCTGCTGGGAGGCTGGTTCTTCTTCGGCAACCTCGGGGCATACGCCACGCTGGCGTTCCCGCGCCTGTTCTACCTGGGCGGCCTGCTGATGGTGCTCGTGGCCGGGCAGTTCGGTGATGTGTGGAACACGCGCCTGGCGCGTGCGCGCGCCGTGAACCGCTACCTCGACGAGCGCTTGTCCGCGCTGACCAAGAACCACTACCTGCTGCGTATCTCGCATGCCCGGCTGGAGAACGACCTGCTGGCCCGCCCGACCACGCTGCGCGACACGCTGTCGCAACTGCGCGCCGTGGCGATGCAGGACGTGGCCCGCCTCGGACATACGGATCGACTGGCCGGTGCGCAGCCGATGCTGCAAGTGGTGGCGCAGGCGTGCCAGGTGGAAGCCGCCGCGCTGTACGCATGCGATGGCGAATCCATCCTGCCCGACGCCGTGGCCTCCATCGGCCCCGCGTTCGGACTCGATATCGATGATCCGTTGGTCCGCCACTGCCTCGACACGCATGAACTGGCCCACCTGAAATCCAACGGCCTGCAGCAGGATGCGCAGACGCGCTACGTGGCCGTGGCGCCGGTGCTGGCGGGCTCCGACCGCCTGATCGGCGTGCTGGTGGTGGAGCGCATGCCGTTCCTGTCGCTGACGTACGAGAACCTGCAGCTGCTGATGGTGCTGATGGGCTACTACGCCGATGGCGTGGACCATGCCCGTGCCACGCACGGCATTCAGGAACTGGCCCCGGCCATTCCGTATGCGTTCGCACTGGACTATGCGCGCCTGTCGCGCCTGCGCCGCGAGACCGGCATCGAAAGCTCGGTGGTGGCGCTGGTGTTCGACCTGGACGAGGCGCGCGACGCGCTGTTCGAACAGGTGGTGCGCAGCCGCCGGGCGCTGGACGTGGCCTGGCCCGCGCACGGTGCGCAACAGCGCGCCATGCTGACGCTGATGCCGCTGTCTGACAGCCAGGCCGTATCGGCCTACCTGGTGCGGATCGAGGACATGCTCCGCGCGCAGTTCGGTACGGATTTCGCCAGCGCGCACATCGGCGTCTACACGCTGCCGGTGCCCGCCGCTGGAGCGGAAGACGCACTGGTGCGCCTGCTGCATCGCTGCCACCTGGACGGCATTGCGCCGGCCGCACCGGGTGCGCAAGCCGCAGCCGGTGCCGCGCCGGCTGCGGGCCAGGCACAGCCGGGCTGAGGGAGCACTGAGAC
This sequence comes from Cupriavidus sp. SW-Y-13, assembly GCF_009793345.1. Taxonomy (NCBI): domain Bacteria; kingdom Pseudomonadati; phylum Pseudomonadota; class Betaproteobacteria; order Burkholderiales; family Burkholderiaceae; genus Cupriavidus; species Cupriavidus sp. SW-Y-13. Next base: position 1,441,308 of record NZ_WHLX01000002.1, on the reverse strand, counting down.
ATGGGCAAGCTGACCATCGGCGGCACGACCGTCCAGATCGCCGCGCTGTACCTGCTGTTCAAGGGGGGCTCGGGCCTGCCGCTGCTGCTGTCCTTCCTGGGATTGCAGTTGCTGGCCTCGGCGCTGCTGGGGCTGGCACTGTGGCGCCTGCTGCCGCGCCGCTTCCGCGCGCCGTTCGTGTGGAGCTACGCGTACCTGGCGGCGTTCTGCTTTTTCGTGCCGCTGGGCGGCACGCTGGTGTGCCTGGGCAGCCTGCTGTTCTCGAAGCTGTTCCGTGCGCAGGGTGACAGCGCCGGCATCGCATCGGTGGCGCTGCCGCAGTTCGTGACCCACCTGATCCAGCGCGTGACGCACGGCGGCGGGGCGCGACTGCGCGCGCAGCTTGGCAACACGCGTGCGCCGCTGCCGGAGCGCATGACCGCGCTGGTGGCGATGCAGTCGATGCCCACGCGTACGGCAAGCCCCGTGCTGCGCGAACTGCTGGCCGACAGCACCGACGACATCCGCCTGCTGGCCTACGGCATGCTCGATGGCGCCGAGAAGCAGTTGACGCAGCAGATCCTGGCCGAGCTGCCGCGCCTGGAGGCGGCCGATACGCCGCAGGCACGCGGCGAGATCAACAAGCGGCTGGCCGACCTGTACTGGGAACTGATCTACCAGAACCTGGTGCAGGGCGACGTGTACCGCTACACGGCCAGCCAGGTAGAACGCTACGCGAGCGCGGCGCTCGAGATCGACGATTCCAATGCGGCGCTGTGGTACATGCGCGGCCGGCTGGCGCTGAGCCGCAATGCACCGGGCGAGGCGCGCCAGTTCCTGGCCCGCGCCGAAGCGCTGGGCTTTGCCAACGAGCGCGTGCTGCCGCTGCTGGCCGAGGCTGCCTACCTGGAACGCGACTACGCCGCGGTGCGCCGCCTGATGGCGGCTTTCGACAGTCCTTCGCCGCTCCCGCTGGTGCGGCCCCTGCTGCGGTATTGGCAATCATGAGCGAGATTCTGGTCAAGGGGACGTCCGCCGACGTCATGTTGTTGCTGGAAGGCACCTTCCCATACGTCAGCGGCGGCGTGTCGAGCTGGGTCAACCAGATGATCCGCGCCTTCCCGGACATCCGCTTCGGCATCGTCTTCATCGGCAGCCGCCGGCAAGACTATGGCGACATGGCCTACACGCTGCCCGACAACGTCGTGCATCTGGAAACCCATTTCCTGTACGACTTCCCGCCGCCGCCGATGGTGCATGGTACCTCAGGCGATGCCGGTGCATTCGACCGCTCGGACCGCCTGCACGAACTGCTGCGCGAGCCGGGCAAGGAAGCCGAGGCTGGTGAACTGATCCGCGAACTGATGCCCGCGCTGCGCGAGGGCGGGGCGCTGTCCGAGGACGCGTTCCTCTACAGCAAGCGCGCCTGGGACACCATCACGGGCCAGTACCGCCAGTTCTGCACGGACCCGTCGTTCACCGACTACTTCTGGACCATCCGCATCATGCACAAGCCGCTGTGGCAACTGGTGCGGATTGCCGATGGCCTGATTCCGGCCAAGGTCTATCACACGGTGTCCACTGGCTACGCGGGCTTCCTTGGCGCGATGCTGCGCCATCGCAATGGCCGGCCGCTGCTGGTGTCGGAGCACGGCATCTACACGAAGGAACGCAAGATCGACCTGTTCCAGAGCCAGTGGATTCGCGACAACCGCAACATCTTCGAACGCGACATTTCCCAGATCAGCTATTTCCGTGAACTCTGGGTGCGCTTCTTCGAAACGCTGGGCCGCGTCTGCTACGAAGCCGGTGACGAAATCACCGCGCTGTACGAGGGCAACCGCCGCCGCCAGATCGTGGACGGCGCGCTGGCCGAGCGCACGCGCAATATCCCGAACGGCATCAACCTGCCGCGTCTGGCCGCCCTGCGCGAAAAGCGCGCGCCCGGCGTGCCGCCGGTGCTCTGCCTGATTGGCCGCGTGGTGCCGATCAAGGACATCAAGACCTTTGTGCGCGCCATGCTGACCGTGGTGCGCGAGTATCCCGAGGCCGAAGGCTGGATTGCCGGCCCGGAGGACGAGGATCCCGAATACGCCCGCGAGTGCCGCAGCTTGGTAGAGAGTCTGGGACTGGCCAGCAAGGTCAAGTTCCTGGGCTTCCAGAAGATCGACGACCTGCTGCCCAAGGTGGGCGTGCTCGTGCTGAGTTCGATTTCCGAGGCACTGCCGCTGGTGGTGCTCGAAGGCTTTGCGGCCGGTGTGCCGTGCGTGACCACCGACGTGGGATCGTGCAGCGAACTGATCTTCGGCCTGCCCGGCGAGGATGCCGAACTGGGCGCGGCCGGTGGCGTGGTTCGCATTGCCGATCCGGCAGCGCTTGCGGCTGCGGCGCTCAACCTGCTGCAGCATCCGGACCGCTGGCAGGCGGCGCAGGCTGCGGGCATCAAGCGCGTGGAGAAGTACTACACGCAGGAACAGATGGTGGGCAGCTACCGCACGCTTTATACGGACCTGATGGCGCAGCCGGATAACACGCGTCGCGAGCGCGGCGTGGGCCCGGCGCGATGCCCGGTGCATCACGGCGGCGGCGCCCCGGATGCCGCCAAGGCGGGAGGACGCTGACATGGCCGGTATTGGTTTCGAACTTCGCAAGATGCTCCGGCGGGACAGCCTGTCGGGCATGCTCTCCGCCTATGCGTACGCAGGCGTGATCAGCTCGGGCCCCTGGGTGCTGTCGATCCTGGGCATCCTGCTGATCGGCCTGCTGTCGATTGGATGGGTGATTCCCGGTGCGCTGATCACGCAGTTCCAGGTGTCGGTGACCTACCTCATTGCGTGCAGCCTGATATTGACCGGGCCGATGCAACTGTCGTTCACGCGCTTCACGTCGGACCGCCTCTTCGAGCGCCGTGGGGATCTGGTGCTGTCGAACTACCACGCCGTGGCACTGCTGGTTACGGGGTTGGCGGGTGCCATCGGGCTGGCCTGCGCGGTCTGGGCGTTTCCGGAGCAGTCCGTGCTGTACCGGCTGCTGATGATCGCGGGCTTCGTGATCATGAGCAATATCTGGATCGCGGCGATTTTCCTGTCGGGCATGAAGCAGTACAAGGCCATCGTCTGGACTTTCTTCATCGGCTACACGATCACGGTGCTGGCGGCGCTGGCGCTGCGCTCGCGCGGGCTGGAAGGGCTGCTCGGCGGCTTTGTGGCGGGCCAGTTGTGCCTGCTGGTAGGCATGATCACGCTGATCTACCGGAACTACACGAGCCATCGGTTCATGTCGTTCGAGGTGTTCCAGAAGCGTTACTCGTACCCGAGCCTGATCTTCATCGGCCTGTTCTACAACCTGGGTATCTGGGTCGACAAGTTCATGTTCTGGTACGCGCCGTCCACGGGCCAGGCCGTGATCGGGCCGCTGCATGCGTCGATCATTTATGACATCCCGGTGTTCCTGGCCTATCTGGCGATTATTCCGGGCATGGCCGTGTTCCTGGTGCGCATCGAGACCGATTTCGTGGAGTACTACGACGCGTTCTACAACGCGGTGCGCGGCGGCAGCTCGCTGGAGCACATCGAGGACATGCGCAACACGATGGTGCAGACCATCCGCCTGGGCCTGTACGAGATCGTCAAGGTGCAGGCCATTGCGTCGCTGCTGCTGTTCGTGATCGGCGGGTGGTTGCTGAACCTGCTCGGTATCTCGGAGCTGTACCTGCCGCTGCTCTACGTGGACGTGATCGGCGCCAGCCTGCAGGTGGTGCTGCTGGGCGTGCTCAACATCTACTTCTACCTGGACCGCCGCCGCGAGGTGCTGATGCTGACCGGGACCTTCGTGGTGCTGAACTTCGTGCTGACGCGCCTGACGCTGGAACTGGGTCCGGCGTGGTATGGCTATGGCTTCGCGGTGTCGCTGCTGGTGGTGGTGGCGCTGTCTCTGTACCTGCTGGATCGCAAGCTGGACCGGCTGGAGTACGAAACGTACATGCTCCAGTAGCCGCGGATAGCCGCCAATAGCCATCCTCGTCATGTGGATAAAGCGCCGCCCCGTACTGTCCAGTGCCGGGCGGCGATTCTTTCTGGCACGGTTTCATTGCGCCCGCAAGCCATAATGCCCACTCGCATCACGCGCACAACAACGGCGCCGGCGGTGCCCCCCCAATGTAGCCTCGACGCATCAAGGTCCATGCCGGTAACATGACGCCGCCGAGCCCGACACCAGGCCGCAGTCATCAGAGGGAAGTAATGAGAATTGCCTCAGTGGAGGACGATGCCGCCCAGGCCGCGCAGATCCGCCAGTTGCTCGAGGAAGCCGGGTTTTCCTGCTCCAGCTTTAACACGGGGTTTGCGTTCCAGCGCGCGCTCCGGGACCAGTCGTTCGACCTGGTACTCATGGACTGGCAATTGCCGGACATCAGCGGCTACGAGCTGGTCAACTGGGTGCGCCAGCATTCCGGGCGCCTGCCGCCCATCCTGTTCCTGACCAGCCGCATCGACGAGGGCGATATCGTGGCGGGGCTGTCCGTGGGCGCCGATGACTACCTCGGCAAGCCGCTACGCCCGGCGGAGTTCCTGGCCCGCGTGCGCGCACTGCTGCGCCGTGCCTACCCGGATGCGGTGCAGGACGACGAACTGATGCGCCAGGGCAGCTACGTGGTGGATGCACGCCGTCGCACCATCGCGCTGGCCGGGCAGGGTGTGGAACTCTCGCCACGCGAGTTCGACCTGGCGCTGTTCCTGTTCCGCAATATCGGTCGGCTGCTCTCGCGCGACGTGGTGGAGCAGGCCGTGTGGGGCCGTGCCATGGACGCCGGCTCGCGCACGCTGGACACGCATATCTCGCGGCTTCGCATCAAGCTGGCGCTGCGGCCCGAGCATGGCGTGCGCCTGAGTTCGGTCTACTCGCATGGCTATCGCTTCGAGGCAGTGAGCACGGCCGATGCATAGGGTGGAGTGCGTGTTCGGGATGCGTGACGACATTGCATCGGCGGAGGGTGTGGATCATGACGTCCAGACCTGCGGCCGGTAGGTTCGCCGCCGCCTTCTTTCATCGCCGCACCCGTGTGGAATGGGTGCTGCTGCTCGTGGCCGCGCTATGCGTCACCGCCGTGGTGGCCCGCTTCAACTGGTTCGAGCGTGCCGACCTGGCCCTGCTCGATTTTGCCGTCGCCAGCCAGCCGCACCTGGCCATGGAGATCCCGGCCAACGCGTGGCAGACCCTGCGCGTGCCCGAACTGGCCGGCTGGTTCGCCACGCTGCTGCCAGTGTTGCTGGCTGCGCTGGCCGCCTGGGTGCTCACGCCGCGCGACGCGCTGATTGCGGTGGTCGTGCTCGTGGCCGCGCTGATCGGCGGCAGCATTACGCTGGTGGGCAGCGTGCACCTGTGGTTCGCGCCGTCCGCCGCCGTCTTTGGCTGCCTGCTGGTCTATCCGCTATGGAGCTGGCGCCGCCAGGAAGCGGCACTGCGCTTTCTCTCGGAAGAACTCGTGCGGCTGGGACGCGAGCCGGGCCTGCTGGCCGCGCCGACGCGGGTCGATCATTCGCTCGATGGCCGCATGCAGGCTGTGTACGACATGACGGCGCGCCTGCGCGACATGCGGCGCTTCCTCTCGGATGGACTGGAGAGCCTGCCCGAGGCCACGGTCATCTGCAATCTCGACGGTGGCATCCTGGTGGCCAACCGCCGCGCCGTGGCACTGGTTCCCGCAGTATTGCAGGGCATCAATGACCTGCCGCAGCCCGTAGGCTTGGGCGCATTGAGCGGGAAGGGCGGATTCGGGGGCGATGACGCGTTCTATGACGACGCCTACGGCGGACTCGACCGCCCGGGGCTGCCCGATGTGGTGGAGACGTTGTTCCCGGTGCCCGGCCCTGGGCTGGCGTACTGGGATGCGCTGTGCGGTGCGCTGGATGCCGATGCGCCCGTGATGTCGTCCTCCGACTCGCATGGCGTGGAACTGGCCACCGAGGACGACCGGCGCTACCTGCTCCACGGCGCGCCGTTGCACGGCGAGGAAGGGCGCCCGGCTGGCGTCATCGTCAGCCTGGTGGATATCACCACCGTGCGGCGCGCCGAGCGCCAGCGCGAGCAGACGCTGCACTTTTTGTCGCACGACATGCGCTCGCCGCAGGCATCGATCCTCGCGCTCATCGACATGCAGTCGCGCGCGGAGCGCGCCTTGCCGCAACCGGAACTGCTGGGCCGCATCAGCGAGCATGCGCACCGCACATTGGCGCTGGCCGATGATTTCATCCGGCTCGCACAGGCCGAATCGCAGAACCTGGTCTTTGCCGACGTAGAGGTGACCACGCTCGTGCTCGATGCCACCGACGAGATGTGGGCCCTGGCCAAGACGCGTGGCATCGAACTCGAACTGGATCTCGATGCCGAGGGCGTGGCGCTGCGTGTCTCGCCAATGCTGCTGGTGCGCGCGGTGGCCAACCTCGTCAGCAATGCCATCAAGTTCAGCCCACCCGGTGCACCGGTCAAGGTGAGCCTGTACCGGTTGGGACCGTATATCGCGATCGATGTCATCGACCAGGGCCCGGGCATCGCGCTTGAGGCGCAGGCGCGCCTGTTCCGCCCATTCAGCCGCGTGCATGCCCAGGGCAACGATGCGCCATCGGGCAGCGGTCTGGGACTGGTCTTCGTCAAAACCGTGGCCGAACGGCACGGCGGGCGCGTCATGCTGAAAAGCGATGCGGGAGAGGGCGCCACGTTCTCGATCTGGCTGCCGCTACGCAGCCGCGCGGGCTGACACAATTGTTGGCAATCCAACACTCAAAAATTGCCTACGATCTGTCGAGCCACGGATACCGCATCCGCTGGTCTTCGCGTCCGCGCCGGGCCCCGGCGCGGGCGCTTTTTTGTTTTCCAGACGCTTGAATTCTCTTTTGGTTTTCTCCCCTCTCCCGCAAGCGGGAGAGGGGCGGGGGAGAGGGCCGGCCGTTCAGATTACGACAACATCGGCAAGCAGACCCTCCAGCCCTCTCCCCAACCCCTCTCCCAGAGGGAGAGGGGAGCAAACCAACAGGGGAGAAGTCCTACTTCGCCATCCCCGGCGCCGGAGCCGGCGTCGCTGGCGTAGCAGGCGCCTTATCCCCGGCCGGCGCCGAATCCTCGTCATCGTCGTATGTCGGCAATTCATCCCCGCCGCCGCTCAGCAGGTATTGCCGGCGCTGGCGGTAGGCATCGCGCACGAAGGCGTACTTGTCGAGCGCGGCCTGCGAGAGCAGGTCGGTGGCGCCCAGCATGTTCGCGCGGACGTTGATCACGTTGATGCCGAACATCGTATTGCGCCACGCCGGATCGAAATAGTGTGCCGGGTCCAGGTAGAAGCTCCCGGCCAGCCCGATACCGTCGCGAATCGAGCTGGGCCCGAACAGCGGCAGCACCAGGTACGGGCCAGCCGGCACGCCCCAGTAGCCGAGCGTCAATCCCAGATCCTGCGAATGGCGCGGAATGCCCGCTGCCGTGGCGATGTCGATCAGGCCGCCGATGCCCAGCACCGTGTTGATCGCCACGCGCATCATCGTCTCGGCCGCTTCCACGCCCTTGAGCTGCAGCACGTTGTTGGCGAAGTTGCCCACGTCCGAGAAGTTGTTGAAGAAGTTTGTCACGGCCGCACGCGCCGGGGAGGGCGTGACGTACTGGTAGCCCTTGGCCAGCGGCTGGGCCACGTAGGTGTCCACCTTGTCATTGACCGTGAAGATCGCCCGGTTCATCGGTTCGAGCGGGTCCTGCGGATTCGCATTGGGGCCGGTTGCGCAACCGGTGGTCAGGGCGCAGAGCGCGGCGGCAGCCAGCGCGCTGCGGGGAAGAACGTTGCGGGAGAGCATGGTGAGACGGTCGGTCTTTTGGTTCTTGTCGTGGAGACGGTCGCCGGAAACGCTGGCCAACCATCCTGATTGCCGAGGTCGCGTGCTAGCGCGACGATTTTCCTGAATCGGCTCCTGAATTATCGGCAGATTGTGCCATGGTCGTAGCCACCGTGAGTGGGGGAAGAGACGGACCGAGCGGCTCCGGCCGGCCCGGCTGCTCGCGCCGGGGGCGTCCCATCAGGATGGGCTGGAAGAACACGGCGCCTGCCAGCGTGCAGACCAGCGCCAGTGCCAGCAGCTTGCCCATGCTGGCCGTGCCGGGATGGTGCGACAACCAGAGGCTGCCGAACGCCGTGGCCGTGGTGGCCGCGCTGTAGAGCACCGCATGGGTCAGGCTCGACTGCAGCAGCTTGGTCTTGCCGTGGCGCCACGCAATCACGTAGTAGATCTTGAACGCCACGCCGATGCCCAGCAGCAGCGGCAGCGCGATGATGTTGGCGAAGTTCAGCGAGATGCCGAAGATCACGCACAGCTCCAGCGTGACCAGTCCCGACACCAGCAGCGGGATCAGCGTGCGCACCACATCGCCCACGCGGCGCAGCGTGATCCACAGCAGCACCGTGATCGAGATCACGGCCCAGATCCCCGCGTGGATGAACGCGGTCATGATCGTATCGGCCGAGCCCTTGATCGCAATCGGGCCGCCCGTGGCATCGGGTTGCACACGGGCCATGGTGGCGATGAACTGGTCGAGCGCAGCCTCGCGCGCGGCGTCGTTCTTCGCGCCCGGGGGCGGCAGCTTCGGGCTGACGTTGACGAGCGCCTGACCGTTCGGCGCCAGCCAGTCGCGCGCCAGTTCGGGCGGCAGCGTCTGGCGGGTCACCGGCTCGGGCTGGAGCGTGCGCTGCAGCGAGGCCAGTGCCAGTCGCAGCGGCAAAGCGATGGCTTGCTCGGCACGGTCCCGCACGGCCGGGGTGGCATCGGCCAGTTGCTTGAGCGCGCGCGATAGATGTTCCGCCGATGCCGCACCGGGCCCCGGATGATCGAGCGCGGCCAGCGACAACTGGCGCGACGCGTTGCGCAGCGAGGCCACGCGCAGCGCATCGGAGGCAGGCGTTGCCGTCGATTGCGTGAGCACTGGCATCAGCGTCTTGTTCAGCGCGGCGATCGTGGCGAGCTTGGGCGCCTGATCGTCGGGAATGAAGGTCTTCAGCGTGACCACGCGCTCGACCTCGGGCAGCTTGGAGAGCTTCGCCGCGATCTGCTCGGCATCCTTGAGCGTAGGGGCCAGGACCTTGACATCGTCGGTGCCGGCCTGCGGAGCATCCTTGAGCGCCAGCAGCGTCGCCATCGATTCCGAATGCGGGTCCTTGAGGTGCAGCGGATCGAAATCGAAACGCAGGTGCGGCAGCAGCGGGGCACCCGCCACGAGCACGGCCAGCACACCCACCAGCGTGCCCTTGCGATGGCGCTCGAAGAACGCATCGGCCGGGGCCAGCCAGCCGAAGCCCGGCATTTCCTTCTCGCCCGGCGGGGCCAGCACGCGAATCAGGGCGGGCAGTGTCGTGAACGTGGTAGCGAAGGCGATGAACATGCCCACCCCAGCGATCTTGCCGAGTTCCGCCACGCCGCGATAGTCGGTGGGCAGGAAGCAGAAGAACGCGGCGGCCGTGGCAGCGGCGGCCAGCGTCAGCGGACCGGCCACATCGCGCGCGGCCAGCGTCAGCGACTCGTTGAGGTCGCCATGCTCGCAACGCTCGGCGCGGTAGCGCACGCCGAACTGGATGCCGAAGTCGACGCCGAGGCCCACGAAGAGCACCGCGAACGCCACCGAGATCATGTTCAGCGCGCCTACCATCAGCAGGCCCAGCGCTGCCGTGATGATCAGGCCGGCAATCAGGCTCACCAGCACCGCCGTGATCAGCCGTGCCGAGCGCAGGGCCATCCACAGAATGCCGACCACCACCAGCAGCGTCAGGATGCCGTTGAGCGCGGCCCCCTCGCTGACCGAGGCAAATTCGTCATCGGCCAGCGGCTGCGGGCCTGTCAGGCGCACCTGGGCGTTGTAGCGCTCGGCCAGTTTGAGCTTTGCTGCGGCGGCGCGAATGGCATCGCTGGCGCCGGCACCTGCCTTGAGATCGCTGTAGTCCAGCACGGGGGAGACCGTGACGAAGCTGAACGCGCGGCCATCGGCATTCGGCTTGAGGCTGTCGTCGACGAGTCCCGCCCACGACAGCGCCACGGGCTTGTTGGCCAATACGCCGTCCACGGTCTTTGCGCTTTCGCCCAGCAGCTTGTCCATGTCGGACAGCTTGACCTGACCGAGCTGCAGCGGCAGGGCCAGCGTGGTGGTCAGCAGGTCCGACAGCCCGCGCAGCGTGGGATCGTGCGCGAGGTTGTTCAGCAGCGGCCGGGCCTGCGAGAGCTTGTCGGCCATCTCGCTGACGCTGGCCGGGTCTGCGAACAGCAGCCCGTTGCGCTCGAAGAATGCCCCTGCACCGGGCTGGCCCACGGCGTTGAAACGGCTCGGCTCGTCGCGCAGCGCAGCGGCCAGTTCGTTGGCGGCGGCATCGGCCAGTTCCTTGGCCGGTGCCTGCACCACGGCCAGGATCATCTTGTCGCGCTGGGGGAATGCGGCGCTGATCGCCGCATCGTTCGTTGCCCAGGGCGCGTCGGACTCCAGCAGCTTGCTGATGTCGGTGTTGATGGCGAAATTGCGCGCGACGTAGAAGCCGCTGGCGGCGGTGAGCAGCAGCGAAATGCCGATCACGAGCCAGGCGTGAACGGTGGCGAATTTGACGGTGCGAACCAGCAGGGGTCTGATCATGAGTCCTGTATCTATTGCGTCCACCTTCGCCAGGGCGCCTGGGGCGCGGCGGGCGGCAACCGGAGTATAGCGGCTGGATACCTTCCCTATGATGTTTGGCGCCTTGTGCAGCGCACTGGTTCGGCAACCCGCCCACGTGCCGAGCGGCTCGCCGTTCCGCTATATACTGGCCCGACCGGCCACCCCGGCCGCAGTGCATCGAAGACTCATGAACCGTTACGCAATGTTCCCCGCCGCAATCATCGCGCCCATCGCCGCCGTGGCCATGGTCGCCGTGGTTTCCCCCGCGCACGCGCAGTCCAATGCCGCACCGGACAAGCTGGTCCAGTCCGCGGTGGAGGGTGTGATCACCAAGATCAAGACCGATCCGGAGACCCGCTCGGGCGATCTTGCAAAAATTACCGCTGTCGTCCAGCGCGACTTCCTGCCTTACACGGACTTTGGCCGCACGACGCGACTGGCAGTAGGAAATGCCTGGAAACAGGCCACGCCCGAACAACAGAAACAGTTGCAAGAGCAGTTCACCGCGCTGCTGGTGCGCAGCTATGCCATCTCGCTGTCGCAATTGCGCGAGCAAAGTCCCAAGTTTACGTACAAGCCGGCCAAGTCAGGCAATAACGCCAACGACGCCGTAGTGGCGACACGGGTGCTGAACAACGGGGACGAGATGCTGATCGACTACCGCCTGCAGAAGGGCGGTGACGGCTGGAAGATCTACGACATCAACATGATGGGCGCGTGGCTGATCGAGGTGTACCGCAAGCAGTTCGCGGATATCGTCGCACGCGATGGCGTGGATGGGCTGATCAAGTATCTGACCAGTCACAACAGCCGGTGAGGTAGGGGGGGTGTTCTCCCCTCTCCCGCATGGCGGGAGAGGGGCGGGGGAGAGGGCCAGCAGTTCAAATTGTCACAATCGGCAAGCAGAACCTCCAGCCCTCTCCCCCACCCCTCTCCCGCGTTGCGGGAGAGGGGAGTATTCAGCTCAGTGAACCTGAGCCGCCTGTGCCTTCTCGGCCCGGCTGCCCTGCACCTTCTTCAGGTTGCCGATCTCGGCCAGCTTGATTTCCACGTGGCGCGAGAACACGTAATCCGCCGGGCGCTGGTTATCGAGCGAGATGTCCGGCGCCATCGGGCCATCGGTCTTCACGCCGCGCAGCGTCACGGCCAGGGCCTTGAGCGGGTGCGAGAACGTGTCGGCCACGGCGGTGGCTTCAAAGCCGCTGTGGACCATGCAGTCGGCGCACTTCTCGTAGTTGCCAACCCCGTAGGCGTCCCAGTCGGTGCCTTCCATCAGTTCCTTGAACGTCTTCACGTAGCCTTCGCCAACCAGGTAGCACGGACGCTGCCAGCCGAACACGGTGCGTGCCGGGTTGCCCCACGGCGTGCACTTGTAGGTCTGGTTGCCGGCCAGGAAGTCGAGGAACATCGTCGACTGGCTGAATGCCCAGTTCTTGCCCGCACGGCCGCGCGACAGGATGTCGCGGAACAGTTGCTTGGTCTTGTTGCGGTTCAGGAAGTGCTGCTGGTCCGGCGCGCGCTCGTAGGCATAACCCGGCGACACCGTGATGCCATCGACGCCCATTGCCTTGACCGAGTCGAAGAACTTGGCGACCAGTTCGGGCTTGGCATCGTTGAACAGCGTGCAGTTGATGTTCACGCGGAAGCCACGTTCCTTGGCCATCTTGATGGCGGCCACGCACTTGTCGTAGACGCCTTCCTGGTTGACCGAGTGATCGTGCATCTCGCGGTCGCCGTCGAGGTGGATCGACCACACGAAGTACGGGCTGGGCTCGTACTGGTCGATCTTCTTCTCCAGCAGCAGTGCGTTGGTGCACAGGTACACAAAGCGCTTGCGGGCCATGATGCCGCGCACGATCTCAGGCATGTCCTTGTGCAGCAGCGGCTCGCCGCCGGCGATGGACACCACCGGTGCGCCGCATTCGTCCACCGCTTCCAGGCACTCGGCCACGGACAGGCGCTGGTTCAGGATGGGGTCCGGATAATCGATCTTGCCGCAGCCGGAGCAGGCCAGGTTGCAGCGGAAAAGGGGTTCGAGCATCAGGGCGAGCGGGTAGCGCTTTTGCCCGGTGAGATGCTTGCGTGCGATGTAGGCGCCTACGCGGGCGACCTGCAGAAACGGAATGGCCAAGGGGGTGCTTCCTGTTAGGTTCAGCTTGTTCGCTTCAGCCAGCCACCGTTTGGGCGGCGAGCCGGGCGTCACTGATATCAGTGGTCTTCCTGGCCCCTGGGGCCAGCGTTGCATCGGCAAGTTCAGCCGGCAGGCGGAATTCGGCATGCTCCTCGATCCCTTCCATGGTCGAGATATCGACCGGACCCAGGCGGCGCAAGGCCGCGATGACGTCTTCCACCATGCTTTCGGGCGCCGAGGCGCCCGCGGTAATGCCTACGACGTCTGCGCCTCGCACCCATTCGGGGTCGAGTTCGCTGCCGTCGGCAATCAGGTAACTCGGCACGCCACTTTCCGTGCCGATCTCGCGGAGCCTGTTCGAGTTGGAACTGTTCGACGCTCCGATCACGAGAATGACATCCACTCGCTGCGACAATTCCCGCACTGCGCTCTGGCGGTTTTGCGTGGCATAGCAGATATCGCGTGTACTTGGCCCGACCAGGTTGGTGAATCGCCGGCCGAGCGCCGCAATGATATTACGGGTGTCGTCCACGGACAACGTGGTCTGGGTAATATAGGCCGCCGGCACATCGTCCGGCAGCGCCAGCCGGGCCACGTCGGCTTCACACTGCACCAGATGGACCTTGCCCGGGATCTGGCCCATCGTGCCTTCCACCTCGGGGTGCCCGGCATGGCCAATCAGGATCACCTGACGGCCCGCCGCCGCATACTGGCGGCCCTGGTTGTGCACTTTGACCACAAGAGGGCAAGTTGCGTCAATGGCATGCAGCTCGCGTCGCTGTGCTTCTTTCACCACCTCGCGCGACACGCCATGGGCGCTGAAGATGGTAACGGCGTCATCCGGCACCTCGTCGAGTTCCTCGACAAAGCGTGCGCCTTTTTGCCGCAACCCTTCGACCACATGCTTGTTGTGGACAATCTCATGTCGGACATAAACCGGTGCCCCGTGCTTGAGCAGGGCGCGGTCGACAATGTCAATCGCCCTGACAACTCCGGCACAGAAGCCCCGTGGCTGGGCAAGGATCACCTGCATGGAGATGGCCCCCCGACCCGCTTGTAAAGATTGGAAAACATTCTTTTTGTGGTATTTCCGGCGTCACTTTCCCGGTTAATGGTGGTTACTATATACCGGGCCGGATTTTCATGTTTGCGCGTTGGGTCTTGCCAACATTTGACTTGTCTGGCGTAAATGCAACGGGACTGGCCCGCGAAAGCCGCGATTGTCGCCAAACCTGCACGCAACGTCTCCAGGGGATTTGAAATTCAGAATTGCATTCTCGTAACGGGAGCCTCGGGCTTCCTCGGTTCGTCGGTCATGCGCAAGGCGCTGGAACGCGGATTCCAGGTACGGGTGCTGGTGCGGCCCACCAGCCCGCGCGCCAACCTCGCCGGACTGCCCGTGGAGGTGGTGGAAGGGGATATGCGCGATGCCGCGTCGATGGCGCGGGCCATGGCCGGCGTGCGCTACCTGTTCCACGTGGCAGCAGACTACCGGCTCTGGGCGCCAGACCCCGAGGACATCGTCCGCGCCAACGTGGACGGCACGGTCACGACGATGGAAGCCGCGCGCAACGCCGGCGTGGAGCGCATCGTCTACACCAGCAGCGTGGCCACCCTGCGCGTGGCCGGTGCCACCGGGCCGGTCGATGAAAGGGCAGCCATGGCTGGCCACGAGGCCATCGGCGCGTACAAGCGCAGCAAGGTGCTGGCAGAGCGCGAGGTGGAGCGTCTGGTGGCCGAGGGCCTGCCGGCGGTGATCGTGAATCCGTCCACGCCGATCGGGCCGCGCGATGTGCGCCCGACGCCTACGGGCCGGATCATCGTCGAGGCGGCCACGGGCAAGATCCCGGCATTCGTCGATACGGGCCTGAACCTGGCCCATGTGGACGATGTGGCGAACGGACATTTCCTGGCGCTGGACAAAGGCCGGGTCGGCGAGCGCTACATCCTGGGTGGCCAGGATGTGCTGCTGCGGCAGATGCTGGCCGATATCGCCGGTATGGCAGGGCGCCGCGCCCCGACCATCGAACTTCCGCGCTGGCCGCTCTATCCGATTGCCCACGTCGCGGAAACCGTGGCGCGTTTCACGAAGAAAGAGCCTTTTGTGACCGTGGACGGCCTCAAGATGTCGCGTTACCGGATGTTCTTTACATCGGCCAAGGCCCAGCGCGAGCTGGGCTATGCGCCCCGGCCGTACCAGGAGGGGCTGCGCGACGCCCTCGACTGGTTCCGCGACAACGGCTATCTCAAGTAATCAGGACCGCACGGGCGCCTGCGAGCGTCCCTTCCACTGGCCGCCGCGACGCAGGTAGTAGCGGCGCGCCGAATCCAGCGTGGCGCCAAGGTAGAACAGGGCAGTCAGCGGTAGCAGCGGGGCGAGGCCGGCCGGCTGGCCGTACTCGCGCAGCATCGGCCGATAGCTGACGGCCATCATGATCCAGGCGAGCCACGCGGGCCACAGCGATGCCCCGCCGATCAGCGCCAGCACGGGCGGGGCCAGATAGGTCAGGATCATGCCCAGCGTGGCGCCGATCAGCATCCACGGCGAATAGTGGAGTTGCGTGTAGGCGCTGCGGGCGATCATGTTCCACAGGCTTTCCCAATCGTCGTATGGGCGCAGTGAAATACTGTCGTCCGCCAGATCCAGCCGGATGGAGCCGCCTGCCTTGATGCGCGCCGCCAGGCTGCAATCGTCGATCAACTCGCCCCGAATGGCTTCGAACCCGCCGATCCGCGCCAGCGCCGAGCGGCGCGCCAGCATGCAGCCGCCCGCCGCGCCCGCCACCTTGCTGCGCGGATTGGCCACGCTCGCAAACGGATAGAGTTTGGCGAAGAAGAAGACAAAAGCGGGCACGATCATGCGCTCCCACCACGATTCGCAGCGCAGGCGAACCATGAGCGAGGTCAGGTCGCGTTGTTCGTGTTCGGCGCGCGCCACGAGTTCGCGGATGGTGTTCGGACCGTGCCAGATATCGGCATCGGTCAGGAAGACAAAGCCCGCGTCAGGCATTTGACGGTCCGCTTCTGCCAAGCCTTCCGACTGGGCCCAGACCTTGCCGCTCCACCCCGGAGGCAGGTCGCGGGCGCCGATCACGGTCAGCGCATCGGCGCGGCCAATAGAGAGTGCCGCAGCGCGAGCGATATCGGCGGTGCCATCGGTACTGTGGTCATCCACCACCACCAGATGCAGGCGGCCGGGATATTGCTGGCTCAGCACGCCGGTCACGGCGCGGGCGATCACGTCGGCCTCGTTGCGGGCAGGGATCACGCCGATCACAGGGGGCCACGCGGCGGGTTGCGGGGAGGGGGCGGGTTTGCGCACCCGCCAGAATCCGGCGCGCGCAAAGACCAGCACGCACCAGACCAGCAGGGTCAGCAGGGAACATCCGAAAAGCAGCATCGTTGACTTACCTGATGAAGCGCCGTGCCAGACGGGCCAGTTTCGGTACCGTGGCGGGGCGCACAAGGCGCGCATCATACCCCGCCATGCGCCGTTCGTTCTCGGCCAGGCACAGGTCGATCATGGCGCCGGCTGACAGCGTCTGGCCCAGCGACTCCGCCGCGTTCATCGGAAAGTTCGCGTCCTGCGCGGCGCCATCGGCCTTCACGTCGATGCCTTTGGCGATGCCGATCCGTTCGCGGATCAGGAACAGCCAGACGCGCGCCACCTTCAGCGCGAACGCCGGGCGGCGCCACCATGGCAGGCTGGCGCGATACCACGCCACCCAGTTGGCGAAGAACAGGATATGGCGGCCTTCCTCCTGGATCACCGGCTCGAAGGTCTCCACCAGTTCGGCGGGAAAGAAGCCTGAATCCTTGGCGGCGGCGAACAGGCCGAACGCGGCAAAGCTGTCGATGCACTCGCTGTAGCCGGTCACGAGCCAGCCCCACTCGGCATCCGCCGGCGGCAGGTACTCGGGCTCCGGCGCCAGTTCGATGCCATAGGCTTCCACAAGTTTCGACAGCACCACCTTGTGGCGCGCTTCCTCGTCGCCATCCATCTCCAGCGCGCTGCGCAGCAGGGCGTCGCGCTGCCGTGCGGCAAAGCTGTGCACGCGCACCGAGGCCCGGCCTTCGGTCTGCACGGCGATGTCCCAGATCGGCAGCGAGGTGACGCGACGCAGCGCGTCGGGCGGCAACACGGGCCAGTCGATGACCGAGGGCTTGTAGGGGTTGTGGGTCTGCAGCAGCATGTTGCAGAACATGCGCAGATGGGCTGGAGAGCCGATCCGGAGCGGACCCGGCTCGGGGTCCGTCCAGTTGCGCATGGCATGGTCTGCCTGCTCGATGGCCTGGCGGGCCACGGTGGGTGCCACCTGTGTGGCGCGCTCGATGAACGACTCGGCGGCACCTTTGTTGGCAGCTTCGTTGGCAACTACGGCGCGGGACAGATCGTCCACCACGCCATCGATTTCGAAGGTTCTTTTCATTGGCGCTCCGGGCAGGGGGTGCGGCAGTCATTGTAGCCAGCGGCTGGCAATGCTGCTCCCGGGCGTCCCTGGCACGCCACAAACGAATCCGGCGGACCTTTTCAGGGTCCGCCGGCTGGTTGGTCATGCGTGGATGCCGCTAGCGAGCACGATGTTCGTGCATGGGCGGCCTGGGTTGACGTTGAGGCGGCCAGTCCTGGCCGATGTCCGGAAAGACATCGCATTCACCGCGGACGATGTTCTCGATCGTCGCGCAGATCCCTTCGGTACCGCGCGGCCCGACGCAGACCAGGCTGCGGGGGCGCTCCGAATGGGCCGGGATGGCGTACACCCGCATCCCCTCCCGATAAAGGGGGTGGCAGGTGAGCCGCTCGTTCATGATTTCGACAAAGCGGCTGGGGCTTACGGTCGGCTTGTCCATCGCTTCTCTCCCTCGGAGCTTCCAGACTAAGACGCTCCGGTGCGCGGTTCAAGGCGCGGTGCAGCGCTTCAAGCGCTCATTGGTGCCCATTGGCATCCAATGTCACGCAATGTCACGTATTTTCGTCTGCTGTCACCGTGGTTGTGGCGTATCAGTGGAGACCCGTCGTGGCACGCTGGCCGTCCAGCATGCTGTTGCCCGTGGCCCAGCAGGCCGCTTCGGCCTCGGCGTGCGAGGCATAGTCGGCATGGGATTCGATGGTGCTGTCGCAATCGGCCCCGCCGCATTTTTCCTCCACCACGATGCGCCACGTGTAGCGCCCCGGAGGGTCTTCCAGCACATGCATGACGAGCGTGCGGCGATGATCGGTCAGGGACATCGGATGGGTGGACATGGTATTTCTCCCGGGCGCAGGCACCGGACCGGGGGACCGGTGGACTTTCACCATAGCAAAGCCGCAGGGCAATGCCAGCCCGATTTGATGCGGTGCGGCGTTGTCGGCCTTTGCATGATGCGCTGGGCCTGCTATCGTTTCTCGCCCCGAACCCGGGGTCGCCTTCCGGTCTCCCGAAACCATCATGTCTGTTTCTTCCGCCGTGCCGTCTTCCGTGCCTGCCCGACTCGTCGAACGTATTACCGCGCTGCTGGCGCATTTCGATACGGCCATCCTGCCGGCCTGGACGCACGCGGGCTGGAATCCGGGTTGGCAACTGGCGCATGAGGCGCTCGACGGCACCTCGGGCCAGCCGCTGCCCGACAAGCGCTATCGCGCCATGGCTTGCGCGCGCCAGCTCTATGTATTCGCCACGGCTGGCGATCTGGCCCATGCGCAGACCTTGTTCGCATCGTTGAATCGTCATTTCGGGGATGGCCAGGGCGGCTGGATCTACAGCATCGATGCTGCGGGGGTGCCACTCGACAGTACGCGCGACCTCTACACCCACGCTTTCGTGGTTTTCGCGTGTGCGCATTACTACCGCGCCAGCCAGGACACGGCTGCGTTGGAGACCTTGCGCCAGACCGTTGCGGTGATCGAATCCCGGTTTGCCGATGGCAACGGTCTCTATCACGCGGCGTTGTCGCAGGATTTCGCGCCGAACGGCAGTGGCGTGGTGCAAAACCCGATCATGCATCTGACGGAGGGTTACCTGGCTGCGCTGGAAGCTACTCGCGATGACTGGTTCGCCGATCGGCTGCGCACGCTGGCGCAGTCCGTTCACGCAGGCTTTGTCGATCCGGCCACCGGTTGCGTGGCCGAGTTGCTGCAGGGCACGGATGGGAATCGCATCGAGGCAGGGCATCAGTTCGAGTGGTATTCGCTGGTGATGACCGCTCCGGCGCTGTTTGCCGATACGTCGCTCACGTCCGCCTTGCATCGCGCCTACGATTTCGCGCGTCGTCATGGCGTGGCTGCCGGCACGCTCGGGGTTTGTGCGGCGCTGGATGCGCAGGGCAATGTGCAGGACGACATCGAGCGGATCTGGGCCCAGACGGAGTTCGCGCGGGCGTTGGTGATCAAGGCTGCCGTTGACCAAGATCCGGCGCCGCTGGCGGAACTCGAGGCATGGATCGACCAGTTCCGCGTCCGCTTCCTGCATGCGGGGGGCTGGCACGAGTGCCTGGCGCCGGATGGTGCTGTGGTGCGCAGCGAGATGCCGTCGACTACGCCTTATCACCTGCTGACGGCGTGGCAGGCGCTGCGTCAGCTGCTGCCTGCCGCCTGATAGTTCCCCTCTCCCGCGAAGTGGGAGAGGGGTTAGGGGTGAGGGTCGGTGGCTCTGCTTGCCGACGGCGTGGCAACTTTCACCGCTGGCCCTCTCCCCCAGCCCCTCTCCCGCGTTGCGGGAGAGGGGAGCTAAATAATCACTCCACCCGCAGCGAGCGTAGGTCGCTCTTGCGGATCAACTGAAGCAGGGTTTCGGCCGGGCGTGTCAGGCGCCGTGCGGCCAGTGTGATGAATTCCACGTCGGGCAAGGCGGGCAGGGCGTCGACGTTGACGGGCGGAACCAGTCCGCCGCCGGTCAGGTTCTGCGCACGCACCGTGATGCCGAGTCCGCCTCGTGCAGCCGCGATACAGCCCGAATGGCTGCTGCTTGTGCAGACGTTGCGCCAGCGCCAGCCTGCTGCAGCTAGCGTATCGAGTACCACCGAGCGCGTGACGCTCGGCTCGTTGACGAGGATGATCGGCAACGGTTGCCCCACATCCACCACGGTGCCGGGCCGCGCCAGCCACTCCAACTGGCCACGAAACAGCGGCACGCCGCGCCGCTCCCCCTCGCGTCGCTTGCCGACGATCAGGTCCAGCGTGCCGGCTTCGATCCATTCATAGAGCTTGCTGGTCATGCCGATGGTGATTTCCAGTTCCACGTCGGGATGCGAGGCGCGGAAGGCCGCCAGCACGTTGGGTAGCGGGCCTTGCGCCAGATCCTCGGAGCAGCCCAGACGCACCCGGCCCTGCAGCCGGGGCCCGCTGAACTGCTGCTCGGCACGGGCCAGGCTTTCGAGGATGAGGCGGGCGTGCACGAGCAGCGCTTCGCCATCGGGCGTCAGCGAGAGCGAGTGCGTATCGCGCACAAACAGCCGGCGATTGACGCTCTGTTCCAGGCGGCGGATATGGTCGCTGACTGACGACTGCGAGAGTCCGAGCTGGCGCCCGGCCTCGGTGAAACTGTGCGCAGTGGCCGCCGTGGCGAACGTCTGGATCCAAACGGGATTGAGCATCGGCGCATTGTCATCGGATTTCCCGATGACAGTCAATCATCGCAGAGGGGTTCCCGATGGGGTGCGGGGTGCGTACCATGCTTCCATCGATCCGGGATAACCCGGACCCGCAGTTCAGATACCTGCCCCATGCCGCACGCTCCAGCTTCCCCAGCCACATCCAACAACGCCGCCTTCTCCCAGAAGGCCATGCTGTGGATCGTCTTTGCCGGCTTCTTCATGCAGACGCTGGACACCACCATCCTGAACACCGCGCTGCCGTCGATGGCACATAGCCTGGGCGAGAAACCGCTCGACATGAAGCCGGTGGTGGTGGCGTACACGCTGACCATGGCGCTACTGACGCCAGCCTCGGGCTGGCTGGCCGATCGATTCGGCACACGGCGCGTCTACTTCAGCGCCATCCTGATCTTCGTGCTCGGCTCCGTGTTCTGCGCCGGGGCGCAATCGCTGACGCAACTGGTGATCGCACGCGTGCTGCAGGGCATTGGCGGATCGATGCTGCTACCCATCGGCCGGCTGGCTGTGCTGCGCAATATCCCGGGCGAGCAATACATCGCCGCGCTCGCCTTTGTCTCCGTGGCCGGGCAGGTGGGGCCGATCTTCGGGCCGGTGCTGGGCGGCTGGCTTGTGCAGAGCGCCTCGTGGCACTGGATCTTCCTGATCAATGTGCCCGTGGGTTTGGTCGGACTGTTCGCAGTACGTCGCTACCTGCCCCAGGGCGAGGCCGGCGCGGCGCCCCCGTTCGACTGGATCGGGTGCGGCCTGCTATCGCTATGCATGGTCACGTTCTCGCTGGCGCTGGAATGCGGCACGTTCAATGCGTGGACGGTGTTGCTGATGGTGGTGAGCGTGGCGAGCGCGCTGCTCTATATCCCCCATGCACGCCGGTACACGACGCCGCTGTTCCGGCTCGCGCTATTCCGCGAACCCAATTTCAGCGTGGGCCTGATCGGCAACCTGATCTGCCGCATCGGCTCGGGCGCGGTGCCGTTTCTGCTGCCGCTGCTGTTCCAGCTGCAACTGGGCTACTCGCCGTTCCACTCGGGGCTGATGCTGCTGCCGGTGGCCATTGCCGGGGCCATCTCCAAACGCTGGATCGTGCCGCTCGTGAACCGCTTCGGCTACGACACCTTCCTCATGGTCAACACCGTGATCGTGGGTGTGTCGATGGCATCGTTCGCAGCGATGTCGCCCGGCTGGCCGCTGGCTGCGTCTATTTTCCAACTGGCCGTGTTCGGTGGCGCCAATTCGATGCAGTTTGCCGCGATGAACAGCGTGACGCTCAAGGGCCTGACCCGCGAGGATGCGGGCAGCGGCAACAGCCTGTTCTCGATGGTGCAGATGCTGGCCATCGGCCTGGGCGTAACGATTGGTGGCGGGCTGGTGAGTGTGTTCTCTGCCGAGTTCGGCGTGGCCGCACCGGCTTATCGGCTGGCCTTCCTCACCGTGGGCATCATCACGCTGCTCTCGGCGCTGGTGTTCCGCAGGCTCGACGCGGAACGTCTCAATCCAAAGAGCGTGAAGCGGGTGGTGGAGGCGGGGTAAGTGCTTGGCTCCTGTAAGGAAAAGCAGCCGTTTTATCCGGAATTATTCCGATTTGGATAATTTATGGAAATCGGAATAAAAGCGAATAAACGAGTGTGGCCCTGATGGAACGTGCATCTACTTCGCGCAACTTCCCCTCAACTCTCCGGATCGACCCCATTCTCCCGCAGCATCCGCTCGCATTCGTCGAGCATGTCGTGGGCAAAGGCGGATTGGTAGTTGGGGTCCAGCGCTTCCATCATTTCGTGGGACGCATAGAGGCCGGCTTCGCGCGAGAGCGTCTCGGCAAGCTGGCGCGCCAGTTGGTCGCTGAGATCGGAGAGCAGGCGCCGCTCGGCCAGCGCCAGTTGCAGCTTCGAGCGCGACAGCCAGTTGCCGGCCAGCGTGGCGCCCTGGGCTTCGGTCATCCATTGGCCGTGTTCGTAGTAGGCCGACAGCCGTTCGGCCATCAGCGCGAACATCAGCGCCTTGCGGGTGTTGAAATCGATGCGGGGCGGGGGCGAAGCCGGAATCATTGCAGCCGTTCCTTGAGCCAGCCGCCGATATCGGCAATTTCTTCCATGCAGACCGAGTGGGCCATGCGGTAGGTGTGCCAGGCCACGGGCTGGCCCTGCGCGGTCAGGTGGTCGCGTGCGCGGGTACCCAGTGCCAACGGAACCACACCGTCCTCGGTGCCGTGCGCCGCGAAGATCGGTGTGGCGGCGTTTGCCGGTGCAACATGCTTGGCAATCAGCGCGGTGGACGGGATATACGTAGACAGCGCGATCACGCCGGCCAGCGTCTCCGGGTGGGTAAGCGCCGTGGTGTAGGCAATGGCGCCGCCTTGCGAGAATCCGGCCAGTACGATGCGATCCGACGGGATGCCACGCGCATTTTCGCGTGCGATGAGCGCGCGGACGGCTTCGCACGATTTCCAGATGCCGGCCTCGTCAGCCTGCCGCCCCGCGTCATCGAGCGAAAGGATGTCGTACCAGGCTGGCATCACGTAACCGCCGTTGCAGGTCACGGGAATGGCGGGGGCGTTGGGAAAGACGAAGCGGATGGCCGGCGTCGTGGGTAATCCGAGTTCCGGCACCACCGGCACGAAATCGTTGCCGTCGGCGCCCAGGCCATGCATCCAGATAACAGCATGCGTCGGGTTGGGCGCGGTTTCGATTTCAATCGCGGGTAGCAGGTTGCTCATGGCCGGTTCTCGGATTCGGAAAGGCGGCCAGTATCGCACAGGCCCCCCGCGCGGGCGGGGGGGCGTGCATCCCTACACGCGTCACGCAGCGCGCATCACGCTGCGGAAGGCACGATCGGAATCGTGGCGAGGCCCGCAGTGGCACGGGCCGGTTGCGGCGCCTGCAGCGTCGGCGCCTGAGGCGCGGAGGACGCGGCGGGCAGGGTGGTGCGGCGGTCGGCTACGCCTTCCACGCCCACGGTTCCCACTTCTTCGAGGAAGGCGATCATGTTGCGGTAATAATCGACTTGCATCTGCGCTTCAAGCAGGCGGCGTTCTGCCTGGAAAAGCGTCAGCCTCATGTCTTGCAGTTCCTTTTCAGCGATCTTCTCTGGCGTCGGCGGACTGAACAAGTTTGCAAGCGAACGCATGGCATATACCTCCCGGGGCTGTCTACGGCGGTGATTCATTCGGTTTGTGCGCCATGCGGTCAAATATAGACGATCCGGCGCACGGTACACGATGGGTCACCATGACCGATGTGGGGTCCCCCACAGGGCTGATTGCGGGGCACGCGAAGCTGAGGTAGATTGATCGCCCATCTGGCCAGGCCCGGCGATCCGCTGCGCCTGGCCTTGTCTTTTTTACACTGCGGGCCCGGATGGATTTGCCGATTGTGGCGAAACGTGCTGCCAACGCTGCAAAAGCGCCAGCAAAGACGCTGATTTGTAGCATCGGCAAAAAAACCACATGGGGCAGATCCCGATCCCTCGCCACGCGATGTGCCACACGAGCGTTTGATTTTCGGGAGCGCCGGGGTGACCGGACGATAACATCCGAATCCATTGCCATTCCCCGCGACAGGTAGAATCGGGCGCCCCCATGCCTGGCTCCTGTCACTTCGTCCGTCTCGTGCTCCCGTTCCGCGCTTTCCTCCGTCGTCCGTTGCTGCGCCTGATTTGTCTGGCGTGGTGGCTGCTGGTCTGCTCATCGGTCGTACAGTCGGCACCCATTCGCGTGATGGTGATGACATCGCAAGGGCATCTGTTGCCCGCGGCCGAAGCATCGTTTCGCTCGACGCATGGCGACGATGTCGCCGAATTCACGTTCGTGACCGGTACGCCTGACGCCGCGTCATTGGCGCGCGCCGATGTTATCGAAGCGTGGTTCGTGCCCGCTGCCACATTGCGAAAGGTGGCGCCAGCGGTCCGGCAGGCGCAGGCCCGTGGCGCGACGGTGTTGGCTTCCCCTGCGCAGAATGCGGAAGAGGCATGGGGACTCCGCATCAACGCTGCCGCGAACTCGGCGACACAGGAATACTGGGATGCCGGGGGCGTCGACAATCTTGCCGCATGGATGGCCTATGTCGTGGCCGCGCGTCAGCGTGAGGTGGGGGCGACGCCGATTGCGGTGCCCCCGGTGCGTCCCGCCCCGACCGCTGGCATCTACCATCCGCGTGCCCCGCAGCCGTTTGCTTCGCTGGCCGATTATCTGCAGTGGTATCGCACGCAAGGGCATCTGCGCGCCGAAGCGCCGCTCGTCGGCATCACGTTCTACGCCACCAGCTATCGCCAGCGCGATCTCGCGCATATCGATGCATTGGTGGAGGCATTGGAGCGGCAGGGCATGGGCGCCGTGCCGGTCTTTGGCTGGCCGGTCTCGTCACTCGATACGCTGCTGACTGTCGATGGCAAGACGCCGCTGCGTGCGCTGCTGGCGCTGAATCTGACCATCCCGCGTGCGCAGGACAAGGATTGGCTGACACGGCACGGGCTGCACACGATCAATCTCGTTGCCACGCGTGACAGTGCATCGGCATGGCAGGCCGATGTGCGCGGCATCGCGGGCGAGCGCCTGCCGTTGCTGCTGACTGCTCCCGAACGCAGCGGCGCCACCGAGCCGATGCTGTTCGCGACGCAGGAATCGCACGAGGGTGTGCGTGCCAGTGTAGCTGTGCCCGAGCGCGTCGACGCCATCGTGGCGAGAGTGAAACGCTGGATCGCGCTGCAGGACACACCCGTCGCGCGCAAGCACGTGGCGGTGCTCTACTACAACAACCCGCCGGGACGCGGCAACATCGGCGCGAGCTATCTCGCCACGCTGCCCACGCTTGAACAGATCCTCAAGCGACTGCGTGCGGCCGGCTACACCACGGGCGATGCCTTGCCCGATGCCGCCTCGCTCGCGGCGCTGCTCGATGCCAACGGACGCAACATCGAGACATGGTCCCCTGGCGAGCGCGATCGCATGGTCCGGGCCGGGCACGTCAAGCTGGTGCCGATGGCGCAATACCGCCGCTGGTTCGACACGCTACCCGCCGCATTCCGGCAGTCGGTGCTGCGCGCATGGGGGCCGCCCGAACGCAATCCGCTGATGCTCGCGCGCGACGCCAGCGGTGAGCCGGCATTCGTCGTGCCGGGTTTGTTCTTCGGCAATGTATTCGTCGGGCCGCAGCCGCTGCGGTCCACGTTCGCCCGCGCCATGGACGACTCGCACGACACCATCACGCCGCCTCCGCATTCCTATCTCGCCGCCTATCTCTGGTATCGCCATGGGTTTGGCGCCGATGCCGTGATGCACGTGGGCCGTCACGGCACGCTGGAATGGCTGCCCGGCAAGCAGGTGGCGCAGTCTGGCGATGATGCGTCGGAGGTGATTCTTGGCGATCTGCCGAACGCCTACCTCTACATCCAGGACGGTGGCGGTGAAGCGATCCAGGCCAAGCGCCGCAGCGCGGCCGTGCTGGTCAGCCACCTCTCGCCGCTGCTGGCCAGCGCAGGGCAGCCGCCTGTGCTGGCAGCGCTGGATGAAGCCGTGGAACAGGCCGACGCCACGCGCGACAGTGCGCCCGAACTTTCGGCGCAGTACCGCAAGCAGGCCATCGAACAAATGCGTGCGCAGAAGCTCGATCAGCAACTCGGTCTCGACGCCAGTGCGCCGTGGGAACAGATCGAGCCGGTGCTGCATGCCTTCCTGCACAAGGTCGAGGCGGAGCCGATGCCGCTTGGCATCCATACGCTCGGCCAGGTGCCGGACACCGCCGACCAGACCGATGCGCTGGCCTTGCTGCTCGGCGCACAGGTGCGTGCCGATCGCTCTACCCTGCACGATTGGGCAGAAGCGGTCGTGGCGGGCCGTGATCCCGTGGCGCCAGACGATGCCACGCGCCGTGCGTTGGCGATGGGGCGGCAGTGGCTGGCCGATCTGCGCGCCTCGCCGCAGGCAGAACTCGATGCGTCGATCACGGTGCTGTCCGGCCGCTATCTGCCAACCGGCCCGCTGGGCGATCCGGTGCGCGTGCCCGATAGCCTGCCGACGGGTCGCAACCCTCATGCGTTCGACGGCGCAAAGATCCCCACGCGCGCGGCCTGGGCACTGGGCAAGACGATGGCCGGCCAGACGCTGGCGCGCTATCGGCAGGAGCACGGCGGGCAATGGCCGGAATCGGTTTCGATGGTCCTCTGGTATGGCGAAACGGAGCGGCACCAGGGCGCCATGGAAGCCGAGGCGATGTACCTGATGGGCGTGGAGCCGGTATGGAACGCGCGCGGCGATGTGGAGGACGTGCGGCTGATTCCCGATACCGAGCTGGGCCGCCCGCGCGTCAACGTGCTGCTGACCACCTCGGGCATCTACCGCGATGGCTTCGGCGACAAGATCGCGCTGCTCGACAAGGCTGCCCGGCTGGCTGCTGCCGCCGGAGAAAATGCAATTAGCCGCCAAGACAGGGCCGTGACAGCAGAGTTGGTCCGGCAGGGGGTGGATGCGGAAACGGCTGGCAAGGTGGCACGGGCGCGCGTGTTTGCGGCGAAGCCCGGCAACTATTCGATTGGTGTGCAGCAGATGGTGGAGCAGAGCCGCGACGCGCAGGGGGGCCCTGACGCGCTGGCGCGCCAGTACCTGCGCTACATGAACTTCGCGTATTCGGCCGAAGGATGGGGCGAATCGGCGCCTGCCGCGCTGGCCAGCCACCTGAAATCGAATCAGGCCGTGGTGTTTTCGCGCACCAGCACGCTGTACGGTGCGCTCGATAACGATGACACGTACCAATATGCTGGCGGCCTGACCGCCGCCACGCGTGCCGTGACGGGCAGCGCGCCGCCGCTCTGGCTGCATAACCTGCGGCGCGCAGGCGAAACGCAGACCGTTGACGCACGCACGTGGTTGGCCACGGAACTCAACGCACGCCAATGGAACCCGAAGTGGATCACGGCGATGCAGCGCTCTGGCTATGCGGGCGCACGCGAGATGTACCGCGAGGTGGAGCACCTGTACGGATTTCAGGCGACGGTGCCCGAGCAGACGCCGGGCGCATTCTGGCAGCGTACCTACGATGTGTATGTGGCCGACAAGCTCGGCCTTGGGATGCGCGCATTCTTCCAGCAGGCCAATCCGCATGCAAGGCAGGGCATTCTGGCGCGGCTGCTGGAAGTGGATCGGCAGGGGAGCTATCGATTCACTGACGACGAGCGTCGCGAGTTGCTGCGCCAGTACGCGGAGAGCGTGCGCCGCGATGGGTTGTCGTGTACGGCCAATACGTGCGGCAATCCGGTGCTGATGGCGCATATCGCACGCAGCGGCAAGGCGGCAGGTGTGGATCTGCGGGACGTGGGAAAAGCGCTGGCGGATGCGGTGGTGGCGCCGGGGCGGGTGGTGTCGAAGGCGAAGGAGGCTGCGCGTACGGCACCGGTTGATGCGCCGGCGGCGCCTGCGGTGTCAGCCGAACAGCGTGTTACGGGGCAGCAATTGACACCACGTGAAGTGCGTGTGGCAAGGGCGCCCGCGCATACGAACTACGCGTGGCTGGCGGCGATGTTGGGGCTGCTGTTGATTGGATCAGGCGCGTTCGTGGCTTGGCGACGACGCGTTTAACTCTGCCGCTGGTTTGCTCCCCTCTCCCGCAAGGCGGGAGAGGGGCAGGGGGAGAGGGCTAGCGGTGCAATCACCAGCAAGTCGAAATTTGAACCGCATGCCCTCTCCCCCAACCCCTCTCCCACTACATGGGAGAGGGGAGCAAACCGGCAGGGCGGGCAAGGCCCCCCAAATAGACAGCCACCGCCAACCCCCGTATCCTGATCGCCTTCACAAATTCACCCGCCCCAGCCATGCAGACGTCCAGCATTCCAGCCACGATCGTTACGGGCGTTCGCTGACCCATGCATCTGCTGTCCACCCGGCCAGGCGGCTTCGTCGAGGACGATTCGATCGTCTTGCGCATCGAGCAGACGCCGGGCGATATCGTCGTCCTGAGTGCCGCTGACACCACGCTGTCGCTGCTGGCTGCTGCCGTGCCGCAACTCGGCGCAGACTATCCGAGTGTGCGACTGGCCAACCAGATGTACCTGCGCCAGCCGGCCTCGCTCGATCTCTATATCGACGAAGTTCTGCAGCATGCGCGTGTAGTGGTGGTGGATCACCTCGGCGGCGAGAGCGACTGGGCCTACGGGCTGGAACGCCTGCCGGAACTCGCTCGCGCCCGTGGGCAACTGCTGGTGATGTTCTCGGGCGACCTGGCCGAGGACGACAACCTCGCGCGGCGTGGCAATGCGCCGGTGGAACTCTCGCATCAGCTATGGCGCTATCTGCGCGAGGGTGGTCCCGGCAATGCGGAGCAATTCTTCCGCTGTCTCGGCGGCCATGCCTATCCAGAACAGTTCACCGCACCCGCGCTACCCCCGCAAGTCCTGCCGCAAGCCGCGCTCTATCACCGCGACCATGGCGTGGCGACCGTGCAGGACTGGCAGCACGAATGGTCTGCACGCGGACTCGATGGTGCGCCGGTCGTGGCACTGCTGTTTTATCGCTCGCATCTGCAAGCCGGTAACACCGCCGTGTTCGATGTCGTGGCTGAGGCGTTGCTCGATGCTGGCCTCTGTCCGCTGCCGCTGGCCGTCAGTTCGCTGAAAGAGCCGCTGTGCCGCGAGGTGCTCCAGCGCCTGTGCGACGAACACTCGGTAGCGCTCGTCCTCAACACCACGGCCTTCGCCACGGCCTCGCTCGACAATGCGAGCGATAGCGATGTACCGCTCGCCAACGATGCTCCGGTGCTGCAGGTCATCCTGAGCGGCGGCAATCGCGAGGACTGGCTGGCCGATAGCCAGGGCCTGGGCACGCGCGATGTGGCGATGCATGTGGCGCTGCCCGAGGTCGATGGCCGCATCATCACGCGCGCCATCAGCTTCAAGGGGCTGGCGTGGCGCTGCCCGCATACACAGGTCGATGTCGTGCGCTATCAGCCCGATGCGGAGCGCGTGCGATTCGTGGTGGAGCTTGCGCATCGCTGGTGTCGTTTGCGCACGTTGCAGAACGATGAAAAGCGCGTGGCGCTGATCCTCGCCAACTATCCCGCCAGCGAAGGGCGCATCGGCAACGGGGTAGGGCTCGATACGCCGGCGTCGGTCGTGCGCATCCTGCAAACGCTCGATGCCGAAGGCTACACACTGGGTCCGCTTCCCGCCGATGGCGACGCATTGATGCGCGGCCTCACCCGTGGCGTCACCAACGATCTCGATCAGCATGCATGGCGGCCCGCGTTCCAGAGCCTGTCGATGGAGGACTATCGCGCATGGCTGGCCGAATTGCCCGAGGCCAATCGCGACGCCATCGCCGCGCGCTGGGGCGCGCCTGAAGCAGACCCCATGATGCGCGACGGTCGCTTCATGATCGCGGGCGTACGCACGGGCAACGTCTTCGTCGGCATCCAGCCCGCGCGCGCGTATGGCGTGGATGACTACGCGAGCTATCACGATGCAGAACTCGTGCCGCCGCATGGCTATCTCGCGTTCTACTTCTGGCTGCGCCGCGTGTTCGCCATCGATGCGGTCGTGCACGTAGGCAAGCACGGCAATCTCGAATGGCTGCCGGGCAAGAGCGTGGCGCTGTCCGATAGTTGCTGGCCCGACGCCATCCTTGGTCCCACGCCGCATCTCTATCCGTTCATCGTCAACGATCCAGGCGAGGGCGCGCAGGCCAAACGCCGCGCACAGGCCGTGATCATCGACCACCTGATGCCACCGCTGACGCGCGCAGAAAACTACGGGCCGCTGCAGGATCTGGAGCGGCAGGTGGACGAATACTACGAAGCACTGAGCATCGATCCGCGCCGCGCCAGGCTGCTGCGCCGCGAGATCCTGCAATCTATCGTCAGCCAGCAACTGCATCGCGAACTGGGCTTCGATGCACCGGCCAGCAACGACGACGAGGATGCGCTGCTGAATCGCACCGACGCATGGCTGTGCGAACTCAAGGAATCGCAGATTCGCGACGGCCTGCATGTGTTCGGCCAATCGCCTGAAGGGCGACAGCGCCGCGATACGTTGGCAGCATTGGCACGCTTCCCAGTTGGGGATGGTGCCGACGGCCGCGCGAGCCTGCTGTCGGCGCTGGCAGCAGACCTGTCGCTCGGTTTCGATCCGCTCGATGCGGACTGGGCCGCACCGTGGACCGGCCCGCGTCCGGATGTGCTGGCGAGTATCGACGCAGGACCGTGGCGCCATCATGGCGATACACGCGAGCGTCTTGAACTGCTGGCGCTGCGCATGCTCGATGAAGACACGAGCACCGCGACAACGTCGATGTCGCAGACCTCCACCGTACTCGCACGGTTGCGCAACGACGTCGCGCCGCGTCTCGATGCATGCGGCACACAAGAACTCGCGCAACTTGCCAACGGACTGAATGGCCGATTCGTGCCACCGGGGCCAAGCGGTGCACCTTCGCGCGGACGTCCCGATGTGCTGCCTACTGGCCGCAACTTCTACTCGGTCGATACGCGAGCCGTGCCTACGCGCACCGCATGGACGCTCGGGCTGCGCTCGGCCAGTCAGTTGATCGAACGGCATCTGCAGGAACACGGCGAGTATCCGCGCGCTGTGGGGCTGTCGGTCTGGGGCACGGCGACGATGCGCACCGGTGGCGACGATATCGCGCAGGCCATGGCGCTGCTCGGCGTGCGACCCAAATGGGCGCATGGCAGCCATCGCGTGGTCGATTTCGAGATCCTGCCGATGACGGTGTTCGACCGACCGCGCGTCGATGTCACGCTGCGCGTCTCGGGGTTTTTCCGCGATGCCTTCGCCAATCTTGTGTCGCTGTTCGATGCCGCCGTGCGTGCCGTGGCCGCGCTCGATGAACCGGAGGACGTCAATCCGATCCGTGCTCGCGTGCTGGCCGAGCAGCAGGCGCTGATGGCGCAGGGTGTCTCGTCCGATGCCGCAAAGGATCGCGCAAGCTGGCGCGTGTTCGGCGCGCGGCCCGGCGACTATGGCACGGGCCTTCAGGCGCTGATCGATGGTCGTCGCTGGCAGACCGATGCGGACCTCGCCGATGCCTACCTGCACGCGGGCGGCTTCGCCTACGGGCAGCGGCTCGATGGCGTGGCGGCGCACGAAACCTTCGCGTCGCGGCTGGCCGGCATCGACGCCGTGGTGCAGAACCAGGACAACCGCGAGCACGACATCCTCGACGCCAACGACTACTACCAGTTCCAGGGTGGTATGGTCGCGGCGGTGCGCCATCTCGGCGGCGCGCAGCCGGCGATCTATCACGGCGATCACGCCAATCCTGCCGCGCCGCGCGTGCGCACCTTGAACGAAGAAATTGCGCGCGTGATCCGCACACGCGTGGTGAATCCGAAATGGATAGACGGCGTGCGTCGGCATGGTTACAAGGGTGCGTTCGAGATGGCCGCAACCGTGGATTACCTGTTCGGCTACGACGCCACCGCGCGCGTGGTGGGCGATCACCAGTACGCGCTCGTGGCCGATGCTTATGTGCACGACGCTACCAATCGCGACTTCCTCGCCCAGCACAATCCGCGCGCACTGCAAGGCATCTGCGAATGCCTGCTGGAAGCGATGGACCGTGGCCTCTGGCAGGAACCGGGCGACCAGCGGGATCGCATCGAACACCATCTACTCGACAACGAACAGCGTCTGGAAGGACAGCCATGACAAGCCAGGCCCTGCGCCCGATTTTTCCGTTCAGTGCCCTGGTCGGGCAGGACGCGCTGCAACAGGCGCTGCTGCTGGCGGCCATCGATCCCGGCATCGGCGGCGTGCTGGTGACTGGCCCGCGTGGCACCGCCAAATCCACGGCGGCGCGTGCGCTGGCCGGACTACTGCCGCACGGCCACTTCGTGACGCTGCCGCTCGGTGCCAGCGAGGAACAACTGACGGGCACGCTCGATCTGTCGCACGTATTGCAGCAGGGCGAGGTGCGCTTCCAGCCGGGGCTGCTGGCACGCGCGCACGATGGCGTGCTCTACGTCGACGAAGTGAACCTGCTGCCCGATCCGCTGGTCGACCAGTTGCTCGACGCCGCATCCAGCGGCGTGAACGTGGTAGAGCGTGACGGGGTATCGCACGAGCATCCTGCGCGCTTCGTGCTGGTGGGCACGATGAATCCGGAAGAGGGCGAGCTGCGGCCGCAGTTGCTCGATCGCTTCGGCTTGGCGCTGTCGCTGGGCAACTACGCGGACCCCGCCGCGCGTCAGGCCATCGTGCGTGCGCGGCTGGCGTTCGATGCGGACCCGGAAGCGTTCTGCGCCGCCGTGGCGCCGCGCCAGCGTGAACTGGCGGCGCGTGTGGTCAGTGCGCGTGCATCGCTCGACGCGTTGACGTTCAGTGATGCCGTGCACGATCACGTCAGTGCGCTCTGTCTGGCCGCTGCCGTGGATGGCGTGCGTGCTGACCTCGTCATGCTACGCGCCGCGCGTGCGCTGGCTGCGTGGCAGGGCGCCGGCGCCATCGACGCAGGACATGTCGATGCCGTGGCCGAACTGGTGCTCCATCATCGCCGTCATGCCGGCTCGCCAGCGACACAGCCTGCGCAGGACAACGCGCAGGCCGCACCGCCGCCATCGTCCCAATCGCCATCGTCAACAGACCCGTGGGGTGCACTGCCGCCACCCCAGCCGAGTGCGATTGCCGATGTGAAACCGCTGAAGCCATTCGCCGGAGACCGCACCGCAAAAAAAGCCTGAGCCACCGGGCGCCCGGACCCGAGCGGTCCGGGGGCAATCGGTGGCAGGCGGCGCGTCCGGTATCGGCACGGCAAGCCACGCATGGTGCGGCACCGGGCGTGCGTGTGCATTGGCCGCGCACGCTGGCCGCGCGCCGCAACGCCGTGCTGACGCCCGCGCACTTGCGCTTCCGGCGCACGGACCCGCGCGCGGGCGTGCTGCACTGCGTGGTGCTCGATTGTTCCGGTTCGATGGTCCATGGCGAACCCATGGCGCTGGCCAAAGGCGTGCTGGTGCGATTGCTGGAACGTGCCTATCAGTCGCGCGCCGATGTGGCGCTGGTCTGCTTTGCCGCAGGGCACGCCGAGGTGCGGCTGGCGCCGTCACGCGCGCAGCGCTGGAATGAAGACTGGATTCGGCCGATCAGTGGGGGAGGGGGCACGCCACTGACGCTGGGCCTTGCCCGCGCCGATCAGTTGCTGGCGCGCCAGGCCCGGGAGCGTCCCGCGCAGCAGCGCTGGCTATGGCTGCTGACCGATGGACGCAGCGCGGAGACACCGCCGCGTCCCGCATGGGCCGATCACGTCATGGTCGTGGATGTCGAGCGCAACGCCGTACCGCTGGGCCGCTGCCTGCAACTGGCGAGCGCGTGGGATGCGGACTACCGCACCGCCGAGGCGCTCGCCTGATGCATCCATCGCATCAATCGAGGCTGATGTTGTTGGCGCGGATGACCTTGCCCCAGCTCTCACGGTCGGCGTTCACGTAGCGATCGATCTCGGCCTGCGAGCGCGGCTGCTGCACGATCAGCCCCAGCGCGTTGAACGTATTGCGGAACGCCGTCTCGGTCAGCACGCGCGATGCGGCAGCCTGCAGTTTCGCGATGGCTTCCGGCGGCGTCTGGGCCGGTACGGACAGCCCGAACCACGTGGCGGCATGGAAGTTCGGATAGCCGCTCTCCGCCATGGTCGGCACGTTGGGCAGCACTTCCAGGCGCGAGCGCGCCGTCACTGCCAGCGCCTTGAGTTTGCCCGCCTTGATATGGGGCAGCGAGGTGCTGACCACATCGACCATCATCTGCGTATCGTTGGCCAGCAGCGCCGACAACGCCGGCGCGCTGCCGTTGTACGGCACGTGCGTCATCTCCATGCCAAGCTCGGACTTGAGCATCTCCGAGGCCAGTTGCAGCGGATTGCCGAGTCCTACCGAGGAATAGTTGAGCTTGCCGCCCGCCGCCTTGGCGTAGGCGGCAAAGTCCTTGATCGTGTTGGCTGGCACCTGATTGTTGGTGACCACGACGAGCGGCACTTCGATGCCCACCAGGATGACCTTGAAGTCCTTCGGGTCGTAGCCGGTCTTCTTGTAGAGCATCGGGTTCAGCACCATGCTCGCGCTGCTGCCCATCAGGATGGTGTACCCATCGGCCTGCGCACGCGCCACGCTTTGCGTGCCGACCATCGTATTGGCGCCGGGGCGGTTTTCCACCACCACGGGCTGCTTCAGTTCGCGCGCCATGCCCTCGGCCATTGCACGGCCGAACTGGTCGGTCGAGCCGCCCGGCGTGTACGGCACCACAAGCTTGATCGGAC
Organism: Cupriavidus sp. SW-Y-13; assembly: GCF_009793345.1. Taxonomy (NCBI): domain Bacteria; kingdom Pseudomonadati; phylum Pseudomonadota; class Betaproteobacteria; order Burkholderiales; family Burkholderiaceae; genus Cupriavidus; species Cupriavidus sp. SW-Y-13. Next base: position 1,406,701 of record NZ_WHLX01000002.1, on the reverse strand, counting down.
GATCGGGATACGCGGCAAAGGCCGATGAAGCGAAGGTTGCGAGGCCGAGCGTTGCGGCGGCGATGAGTGCGGTCCTGCGTTGCATGTTGTCTCCTGTCTTTCTTGTGTTTTGTTGTTTGATCGATGACTCAGACGCGACGCTGGCGTCCCGCCCAGTGCTGGTCGCGCAGCCGGCGCTTGGCGAGCTTGCCGGTCTCGTCGCGCGGCAGTTGCGCAACGATCTCGATCGTGCGCGGCACCTTGAAGCCCGAGAGCCGTCCGCGCAGCCATTCGACAACAGCTTCCGGTTCCAGCGTGGTGTCTGCCACGGGCTGCACCACGCCGTGCAGCCGCTCGCCGTATTCGTCATCGGGCACGCCGAAGACCACGCAATCCGCCACGCCGGGATAGCGCACGAGTTCGTGTTCGATCTCGGCCGGATAGATGTTCACGCCGCCAGAGATCACCATGTCCGATGCGCGGTCGCAAATGAACAGGTAGCCATCGGCATCGAGATAGCCCATGTCACCGAGCGTGACACGTCCGTCGATATCGATGGCCTGCCGCGCGGCGTCGTTGTTCAGGTAGGTGAAATCGGGATACGCAGGCTGGCGCACGTAGATCAGGCCCACTTCGCCGGTGGCGCAAGGGCGGCCAGCCTCGTCGATGATGCGAATGCTGCCTTCGTCCACGGCACGCCCGGCCGTACCGGGTCGCGTGGCGGCGTCATGCGGCGTGGCCACCGTGATCATGCCGGCCTCGCTCGATGCATAGGTTTCGTGGATGACCGGGCCGAACCAGTCGAGCATCGCGCGCTTGACCTCGGGCGAGCAGGGCGATCCGGTGGATGCCACGAATCGGATTGATGACAGGTCATAACGCGCACGCACCTCGGGCGCGAGCTTGAGCAGGCGCACGTACATGATCGGGACGAGGTAGAGCACGTCGATACGATGTTTCTCCACGAGCGCCAGCACCTGCTCGGCATCGAAGCGTGGCGCCAGCACCAGCCGCTCGGCCATCTGCAGCGCGTTCTGCACGAATACGCTCGGCGCGCTGTGATACAGCGGGGCCGACATCAGCGCGCGGCATCCGGGAACGATGCCGATGGCCTGGCTGACCAGCGAGCGCAGCCGCGTCTGCTGATCGTCCAGTTGATCGAGCGGAACCGGCTGGCGCAGCACGCCCTTGGGCCGCCCCGTGGTGCCGGAGGTATAGGCCAGATGGCCGCGCGGCGCCACGCGCGGGCCGTCGTACGGTGCCTGCGCAGCGAGCCAGGGTTCGTATTCGATGGCATCGTCATTGATACCGTCGACGGTCAGCACGACTACATCGGCAGGCACCACGGCCAGCACGGCGGGCAGCAGGTCTGCCTGGGTGATCAGCACGCGCGCGTTGCTGTCTTCCAGCAGATAGCGCACTTCCTCCGCCGTGAAGTGCCAGTTGATCGGGCAGTAATAGGTGCCGGCCGTGCGGCACGCAAACACCACATCGGCGAACACCGGATGGTTGCGCAGCAGCACCGCCACCACGTCACCCGACTCCAGCCCAAGCCGCCTGAGACCGCCCGCCAGCCGGTTGCCGCGATCCACGACCTCCGCGCCGGGGCGATGCAACGATTCGAACCAGAGGTCTGCAGGCATACGGGTCTCCCAGTTATTCGACATCTTTATCCAGTGGCACAACACTGTAGCCACGCTCTTCATCATCGACAATCCTGTCTTGCCGCAGCACAATGTTGCGTAATACTTGACATTGCTTTTCAGAGCATTCGCATGGACCTCAATCTCGTTCAGGCATTCGTGGATATCGTGGAGTCGGGCAACCTGGCCGAGGCAGGGCGCCGACGCGGCGTGACTCGCTCGCAGATCAGCCGGCAACTCGGGCAACTGGAGGAGCAGGCGGGGACCATGCTGCTGCGCCGAACCACGCGCCGGCTGGAAATGACAGATGCGGGGCAGTCGCTCTACGAACATGGCTTGCGCATCCTGCAGGAGATCGCAGCCGCGCAGGCGGAGATCGACAGCCTGGGCAAGACGCTGCGCGGCCATGTGCGCATCAGCGTGCCAACCGGACTGGGCGATGCATTCATCGCGCCGATGTTGCTGCGTTTTGCCGAACTGCACCCCGGTATCTCGCTGCGCGTGTTCTTTGCGAACCGCGTCACTGACCTGATTGCTGCGGAGATCGACGTGGCGCTGAAGGTGACGTCGCTGCCACCACTCGATACCGTGGCGCGCGACGTCTGCGCGATCCGCTGGCAGCTCTGCGCCTCACCCGATTACCTGAAGCGCGTCGCGCCACTGAGGAAGCCATCGGACCTGACCGAATGCCGCTTCCTGTGCCCGCCCTATACGTCGCGCCGCTTCCTGCTGACGCTGGGTCGCGACACCGACTGCGGCCCGGAACGACAGGACGTGGAAATCACCCCGTACCTGCAGTCCGAACACTTTCCGTTCCTGATGAACGCCGTGCGGCAAGGGCACGGCGTCAGCCTGCTACCGCTCTACATGGGCTGGGACGATGTTCGACGCGGCACGCTCGTTCCCGTGCTGCCCGACTGGACACCGGAAGGGCTGGGCAACCGCCTCTACATCATCACTACGCCCAATCCCCATCTGTCGATGGCGACGCGGGCGTTGATTGCGTTTCTGCGTGACGAGGTGTCGGGGTTGCCGGTGTTTGTGGGGGAGTAGGGGCTAGAGGACGAGAACTTTTCCGAGAGTTGTCAGATTGGCGGCTTCCGGTAGCAGCCTCCACCTCCGTCTCTCACGCAGGACACCACCTTCATGGGCGCACGATCACTTGTGGGCTGATCACGATGGCCGGCTCAGGCGCCGGGTACACGGGAGCGGGAGCATAGTACGCACCGCGGTCCTTGCACTTTCGTTCTTCCTTGTACTCGCCATTGCCTTTCCATTTGCGTTCCACTTTGCACGGACCGTCCCAATATTCCTCCTTGTATTCGCCGCCTTTTCGGTTGCCATGACCATGGCCAGACTCGTCCTTCCATGGGTCGGCATGGGCGGTGATCGCCAAGATCGAGAGGACCGCGACGGCTGCGGCAGAAAGGAGGGTGCGTGGCATTGTGGCTATCTCAAAAATCGATTGTCGACTTCTACTCGTCAGATTCTATTCACTACTCACCTGCCGACGATGTGTGCAAGATGTAAGCGGGGTAACTTTCGCGTTGGGAAAGGCTATAAGTGCTTGCGTCTTCCTTATTTGGTGGTGATTCATCGAGAGCGAGGCGGAGACCCAGCCGGGATGGCCCCCCAACGGTGTTCCGCATGACCGCAGTCTGAGTGGCCTCCACCGGGCCACAACGCCCCTAAAGTTTCCCGGCCCTCCAACCGTTAGCCCATCGATAGCCCCGGACAACGCGGGGCAGGAACGAGGAGCGGAAGGCATCATGGCTTGGGACAACTTGAGTATGCGCACCCGCATGGGCGCGGCTTTCGGGGTGATCGTGGTGCTGGTGGGCGTCATGGCCACGCTGGCGCTGGGGCAGATCAACGATGCTGGCACGCGGGGCTGGATCTGGGGCATTGGCGCAGCGGTGCCGGTGCTGAGCCTGATTTTCTGGGTGCGGCTGGTGGGCGCGATCGAGGCGCCGCTCAAGGAGGCCGAGTTCATCGCCGAGACCGTGGCGGCTGGCGACCTGAGCAAGGATTTCGAGACCGACCGGGGCGGCGACTTTGGCCGGCTGCTGGGCGGGCTGGGCGAGATGGAAGACATGCTGACCGAGCTGGTCACGCGCATCAAGTCCGCCAGCGACGCGATTTCGTCGGCTTCGCAGCAGATTGCCGTGGGTAACACCGATCTCTCGCAACGCACCGAGGAACAGGCGGCGACGCTGCAGGAAACCGCGTCGAGCATGGGCGAGCTGACCGCCATGGTCAGGCAGAACACGGAACGCGCACGCACGGCCAACGGGCTGGCCGATGCCGCGTCGGGTATTGCCGAGCGGGGCGGCACCATCGTCAGCGACGTGGTGCAGACCATGGATGCCATCAGCGTCAGTTCGCGCAAGGTCACCGACATCATCGCCGTGATCGAAGGCATCGCATTCCAGACCAATATTCTGGCGCTCAACGCCGCCGTGGAAGCGGCACGGGCGGGCGAGCAGGGGCGCGGCTTTGCCGTGGTAGCGGGCGAGGTGCGCACGCTGGCCCAGCGCAGCGCCGCGGCCGCCAAGGAAATCAACGTACTGATCAGCGACTCCGCGCAGCAGGTGGAAAGCGGCACGGCGCTGGTGGGACGAGCCGGGCAGACGATGGACGAGATCGTGCAGGCCGTGCGTCGCGTGACGCAGATCCTGGGCGAGATCGCCACGGCGTCCGAACATCAGAGCGACGGCATCGAGCAGGTCAACGTGGCCGTGACGCAGATGGACGACGTGACGCAGCAGAACGCCGCACTGGTGGAGGAAGCCGCCGCCGCGTCGGCCGCGCTGGCCGACCAAGCCCAGGAACTCCAGCGGGTGGTGGGCGAGTTCAAGCTGTAAGGGTGGCTGTAAAGCCGAGCTTCACATTTACAGCTTGCCGCTCGAGAGATAGCGGGTCACCGGCGCCCAGAACGTCTTCATGAAAGCGGGCTCGATGGCCGCGTTGTGCGGCAACTGCTCGAACACCACCAGCCGGCTCGGGCCCGGAATCGCCCGGGCCATGTGCTGCATGTGGCGAAACGGAATGGTGGCGTCGAGCCGGCTGTGTACCAGCATCACCGGCAGCTTCACCTTGCGCACCCGGGCGATGTTGTTCCACGGATCGGGTAGCGCCCAGGCGATCCAGCGCGATACCAGCCCCGTGGCCACGGCAGCGGCGCGCGCCGACGAGAACCCGGCACCCACGACCACGCCGTCCGGCTGTGGCTGCAGGGATGCCACGACATCCAGCAGCACCCCGCTGCCCAGCGAATACCCCATCACGTAATGCCGACTGGCACCCGACGCCGCCTCGCGAAACTGCAGGTAGGCGGCAAGAGCGTCCTCGCGCAGTCGCCGTACGCTGGGCGTGCCGGTACTGCTGCCATAGCCGCTGTAATCGAATACGAATGAACTGATCCCGCCCGCATGGAGTAACGCCTGCACCGGCGCCCAGTCGGCCAGGCTTTCTTCATCACCATGAAAGACGGCCAGCGCCGGGGCGCCCGGCTGCGCAGCCGGCACCCACGACGCTTGCAGGGTCCTGTCGCCGCTGTGGAACGTGAACTGTCGGGAGACCACGCCGAGATCATCGGGTGTCAGCGTGCCAATGGGGCTGGGCATGAACGCCTCGCGTTCCACGGCGCGGTACAGCAGCAGTCGGCCGAAGGATGCGGCAGCCGCCAGTCCCGCCAGCCCGAATGCGCCTGCCACCCAGCGCCAGCCGGAGCGTTGCACGTCGGAGGGATCGAGCGAGGAGGGCATGGCGCGACGGTAGGCAGGGTCCGTATGTGATAACCGTAGCACTCGCCTGCGTAAAAGAAAGTTTGTGCTGGAGGTCGAACAAGCGAAAATTGGCGGAAAGGCTATGGAAAGCTTAGAAAAATCAACGGGTTACCGATGAAATAGGCAAACTCAATCCTCCCCATAGAAATCTTTTCTCGTAGTTCTACGAAATTCTCCTTGATTGTCTATCTATAGGTAGATAGTATTCACGCCATGGACAGCGACGCAGCGCTCCGGACCGAGACAGAAACGGTACGGAACCGAAGCAGAAAGGTCCACGCAACACCAGGCAGTGAAACCGGAGGCGGTCTTTTTTTTAGCCCTGGTCCTCTATCTAGCAGTAGATAGCAACGAGGACCAAAAGAAAGACCGCTCGATCTGCAGCACAGACCCGCCGCCCGATCCGCCCAATCCAGGATCGCCCGGCCCGCAAGGAGAGCATCATGAACGCCAAGACCATCATCACCGCCGCCGCCCTCGCCGCCGCTTTCGTTACGGGCGCTGCCCAGGCCGCACAACCCCGTGGCGAAGCCTACGGTTACAGCTACCGCGTCAACGATCAACGCAACGCCTTCACTGACGGTGCTCGCATCGGTAACCGCGACGCCTTCACGGACGGTGCCCGTATCGGAAACCGCGATGCTTTCACCGATGGTGCCCGCATCAGCAACCGCGACGGTCTGGTTGCCAGCTTGTCCAGCCGTGACGTGTACACCGATGGCGCTCGTGGCAATGCTCCGCGCAACCCGTTCGTTGACGGTGCCCGCGTCACCAACCGCGATGGCTTCATCGCCAGCCTGTCGAACCGTGACGTGTACACCGAAGGCGCCCGTGGCAATGAACCGCGCAACCCGTTCGTTGACGGTGCCCGCGTCACCAACCGCGATGGCCTCGTAGCCAGCCTGTCGAACCGCGATGTGTACACCGAAGGCGCCCGTGGCAATGCTCCGCGCAACCCGTTCGTCGATGGTGCGCGCGTCAGCAACCGCGATGGCCTGGTTGCCAGCCTCTCGAACCGCGACGTGTACACCGAAGGTGCCCGCATCAGCAACCGCGATGGCTTCAGCGACGGTGCCCGCTCGATCGACGTCTTCACCGACGGCGCACTGGTCTGAGGTACGGCCAAGGTTTCAAACGTCGTCATGATCTGACGATGACTCCGGCACAGACGGGCGTCCCAAAAGGGCGCACGTCTGTTTTTTTTGAGGCAGCACTAAGATGAAAACGTGGATCGGGCAGGATGCCCTGGTTCTGGGCGGCTGGCTGGCGCTGTGCGCCGTGAGTGGTGCAGCCATCACGCTGGCGGTGCAGGGCGTGCTGTGATCGGCGCCGGCATTGACTCCGGGAAATTCCCGGTTGAGTATCTATCTTCGTGTAGATAAAGTACCCACCATGAAAACGCAACCCGTCCGCGAGCAACTGCTCGAACACACACTGGTCCTGATCCGCAGCCGCGGCTTCAACGGCTTCAGTTATCGCGACCTGGCCGAACTCGTGGGGGTGAAGACCTCCAGCATCCACTATTACTTCCCTTCCAAGGACGACCTGGTCCTGGAGGCGGTGCAGGAATACAGCCGCAGGATCTCGGCGCGGCTGGCCGGCATCGACCAGAGCCTGCCCGTGCTGGAGCAGGCGCGCCAGTATCTGGATCCGCTGCGGCAGACCTGCGGCTCGGGCCAGATCTGCCTGGCCGGCATGCTGTCCACCGAAATCCTGAGCCTGCCGGAATCGGTGCATCACGTGCTCAAGGAGTTCTATCACATCAACGAGGCATGGCTGGCCCGACTGCTGGAGCGCGGCCAGAAGGAGCGCGAGACGCCGTACCCGGTGCCGCCCGCCATGCTGGCACAGGTGATCTACGGCTCGCTGCAGAGCGGCCTGATCGCAGCGCGGCTGTTCGGTACGCAAGAGCGTCTGGAAGCGGCCGCCGAGACGCTGCTGGGCGCCCTGTGCAACCACCGCGCGAAGGCGTTGCTGGAATCGCAGTCGCCAGTCACCTGCGGTTCGCTGTAAGTCACTCAGCCATACGCAGGAAGCAACCGCTGGACGGCCTCGGGTCTCCGGCGGTTTTTTATTGGCGTGGCAGGAACGCGCGGACGGTATCGCAGAGCCATGCCGGATCGTCGTGCGGCAAATCGTGGCCGGTCCACGGATGCCGGGCGAACCGGACGTGCGGGGCCTGCCATGCCGCTGCCAATCGCGCCGAGCATCGCGGATCGACCAGCCGGTCCACGTCGGAAGCGACGATGAGCGTGGGGCAGGGCGGCGGCACGTCCTGCGCGCGGAAGCGCGCCGCCGCCAGTAGCTGGCGCCATGCGGCATCGCGTGTGACCGGGGCGCTTTCTCCAATCTCGACCCAGCGGGCAAGGTCGGCATCGCGCGTATCCAGCCGCTCGCAGGTCAGCCGGTGGATCGTGCGCTCGCACCGGACCCGGTCGTGCCAGTGACGTGCCATGCCGAGGATCGCAGCCCAGTTCTGTGGCCGCAGCCGCTGCGTGGGACGGCTGAACGGCCGCATGCTGGTATTGATCAGCACCAGGCTGGCGAGGTCTTCCGGGTGCGTTTGTGCCCAGTCCGTGGCGACCATCGCGCCCAGTGACATGGCCAGGATATGCAATGGTCCGCTTGTGCCGGAGGCGTGTGCCGCATCGCGTATCGCTTGGGCCATGCCGCGCACCGTGCCGGGCACCGGTTGCTGGCGGGCATCGCCATTGCCGGGCAGGTCGATCAGCAGCGGCTGGCCAAGCCCGTGCTGCACCCATCGTGCGGGCAGGTCACCCCAGTGACGCGATTCGCGGGTCAGGCCGCGCAGGAATATCCAACGTCCCATGGTGGATCGAAGGCGCTACGGTGCGGGCCTGCCGCGCCAGTGCGCGCGCGCCTGCGCCAGCAGTTGATTGCGATGGTCGCCACGCGGCAGCCAGCGCTCGGGCGCCACGGCTACCCGGCCCAGAAAGTCGAACAGGCTCACATGGCGCCGTAGCACGCGCGCCGTGCGGTGTGCCTTCATCGGATTGAAAATGCCCGCCCGGGAAAACAGTTGCCGGGGGTTCTTCTTGATCCAGAGCCACGAGCCCAGTTCCAGCGTCATCGGCAGGAACAGCCCTCCGGGCGGCGTGCGGTCGTAGGCGTAGTCCCAGAGGTCGCCATGCAGCAGGTACTGGTGGCTCTGGGGCTCGAAGGCATAGCCGTGATGGGGGTGGGCCTGTTCGAACATCGTCTTCAGCAGGTACATCTCCGGGAAATGCGGCATCGGCGCGTGCGTGCGGGCATAGGGAAACCAGATGCTGTCACGCCAGCCGTAGCCGGAATGGCAATCGACCGCAAAGCTGAGCGGGCGGGGCAACAGTTCAGTCTCCACCACGCGCAGCAGCGCGCGGCTCTCGGCCTCCATCGGCGCACCGGCGCGGCCACGATACCACGGCAGCCAGGCGCCAAGCCGCTGTCCACCGGCCAGGAATGGCACACGGTCGTCAGCGTTCTGGGGCGCGTTGCGCATCAGATCCACCCCGTTGGGATTGGCGCGCGTGGCTTCGTACATGCCGCCGGGATTGACGATCGGCATGAACACCAGCCGAACCGTTTCCAGTTGCCGGTGCAGCAGTTCGTCCCAACTGAGCCGGCACAGTAGCGCACGCATGTAGTCGAGCACCAGTTGCGTGCCGATGCGTTCCAGTCCGTGGATACCACCGAAGATGCCAATGGCCGGTGCATCGGGCGAGCGGGTGCCCAGGCTGGCTACGTGGACATCGAAGGTGTGGCCGCGGACATCCACCTGGCAGGCGGACTCGGTCTGGAACCATGGCGCGCCAAGCTCCAGCAGCGTGAGCAACTGGTCGTACTCGGGAAAGCTGGGGCGGCCCGGGTCGGTCATTGCATCGTCAGTGGGAGGTGTCTGGTGGAGGCGTGAGGGCGAAGGGGGGCGCGGACGGACGTCAATTCAATATAGGCGCTGGCGGCGGCACCTCGCCACGCAGGTCCGTGGGGCTGGCGACACTGCCGGGGGTAACCAGGCAGCCGAGTAGGGCGCTCAGCAGTCTGGTGTCGCGTCGACTGTTGAGGCAGTACAGGTATTCGTGGATGACTGGCGCATTGCTGGCGAACTGCACCACGGTGAGCGCCGGATCTCGCGGCACTTCGCCCACCGGCATCACGCTGGCGCCGAGGTTGTGGCGAATGGCTTCGCAGATCGCCTCGCGGCTGCCGATGACGGTGTGCGAGGGCAGGCTTGCCCCGGCGGCGAGCAGCGCGGACTCTGTGGCCTCGCGCGTCATCGAGCCCTGTTCGCGTACCAGCAGGTGGCACGTCGCCAGTTCGGCCACCTCCACGCGGGGCCGACGGGCGAGCGGATGCACGGGATGCACGACCAGCACCATCGGATCGGCGGCCAGCGTCACGCGGTGCAGGCGATCGTCGTCGAGCGCGTGCGAGGACACGGCGGCGTCGATGCGGTACTCGTACAACGCCTCGATCATCTGCCGCGAATTGCCAATCTCGATACTGATCTCGATGGCGGGATAGCGCTGCCGAAACGCGGCAACGCTGCGCAGGATGTAGTAGGGGCCGGTAGCACCGATCCGCAGGTTGCCCATGCGCAGGTTGCCGGCATTGCGCAGCAGGAAGTCCGCATTGCTCTCCTGCTGCAGGATCTGCTCGGCCAGGGGCATGAGCGCCACGCCCACATCGCTCAGGTCCACCCGGCCGGACCGGCGATGAAACAACTCCACGCCATAGAGCTCTTCAAGCTGGCGGATACGTCCGGTGACCGTGGGCTGGCTCAGGCGCAGTTGCCGCGCCGCCGTGGTGATGCTGCCCTGTCGTGCCACTTCGTAGAACGTAATGAGCAGATCGCCAAGCATTGAGCTTCCGGAAGAACAAGGTCAGCCGGCGACTGTAAGGCGGGAATGTGACAGGGGGAAGAAGGCTCTCTGCGCGCGTGTGTTGTCTCCCCTCTCCCACTACGCGGGCGAGGGGAGACAACCAGCCGGAGACGGCTGGTTTAAGCCCCCATCGCCGGATCCGACGTCGTATGCACGCCATTCTCCAGCCGCCCGGCAAACCGGCGATTGAAACCGCCTTGCTGCGTGGTCACCGTGAAGTCATACCAGTTGGCCTGCGATTTCACCGGGTAGCCCTGGTCCAGGCTCTTGCCGGCCGGTACTTCGAACGACCAAGGCCCGTCGGTGCGGTAGGCGTTGGGCTTGACCGTGAACGTGCAGGTGGCGCTGCCGCGATTGATCAGCGTGAGCCAGACCTTCGGCTCGGGGCCATCGTCGTAGCAGACCTGGATCTCCGGTGCAGCACCGCCGCCGGCGGCCTTCTGTGCAGTCACGTCGCCCTGGAAGGCGCGGTGGTAGCCGTTGGGGCCGAGCACCCAGAGGTCGTAGCGGCCGTTATCGGCGCTGACGTCGATGCGGGCGTCGTGCGACACGCCGGCTTCGAGCGCGTAGCGGCGCGGGACATCGCTGAGGTTCAGACGGTCGTAGACGTGGAACACCGCGGCCTGCTTGCCGTCGTTCTTGAAACGCAGCAGGAAGGAGTTGGTGGCCGGCTCTTCCACGCCGCTGGTGTGCAGCGTGTAGGGCAGGGCGCGCGACGGACGCGTGCCCTTGGCCTGCACCGGCACCGACTGGGCGGCAACGGTCGGCACGGGAATCTGCGTCTTGGCGTCCTGCGCGGCGCGATCCGCGTCGGCCTTGGCCTTGTCGAACGAAACACCTACCGTGACATTGCCATTCGGATTGACGAAGTCGAAGGCCGAAGTCAGGTCGCCCATCACAGCGCGGCGATATGCGCTGATGTTGGTCTCGGCCACGCCGAAGCGCTGTTCCAGGAAACGCAGCACCGAGGTGTGATCGAACACCTGCGAGTTGACCCAGCCGCCACGGCTCCACGGCGACACCACGTACATCGGCACGCGTGGGCCGGGGCCGAACGGGGTCTTGTCCACGCTGTAGTACTCGGGGGAAGCATCCATCGACGTGTAGCCCACCGGCAGGCCCTTGCCATCGAGCGCCGGGGCGCATGGCGGGGGCAGGTGGTCGAAGAAGCCGTCGTTCTCGTCGAAGTTGATCAGCAGGACGGTGCGGCTCCAGATATCGGGGTTCGACGTCAGCGCGTCGATCACCTGCTGCGTGTACCACGCGCCCTGTACCGGGCTCGACGGTCCCGGGTGCTCGGAGTAGGTGGCCGGTGCCACGACCCACGAGACCTGCGGCAGCGTGCCGGCGGCCACGTCGTCTCGCAGCGCCTGCACGAAGCCGCCATCCGGCATGGTGTTGGAAATGCCCTTGTAGAGCGGGCTCACGGCTTCGTCGGCGGCGGTGTACGGCGGATAGGGCGCGCCATCGATGGCATTGCCCTTGGCCGCATTGGCCGCGCGATATTGCGCAAAGCCGGCCAGCGGGTTGTCCGTGTAGTTGTCCGGCATGTTCTGGTAGACCTTCCAGGTCACGCCGGCGGACTGCAGGCGCTCCGGATAGGTCGTCCAGGTGTAGTTGATGCCGGTGGCGTTCAGCGAGTCGCCGCTGTTGTCGATCACCGGGCCGCCGTTCCTGCCGAACGGATCATTGGTGCCGGTCCAGTGGAACAGCCGGTTGGTGTTGGTGCCGCCGTGGAAGCTGCAGTGGTAGGCGTCGCAGAGCGTGAAGGCGTTGGCGAGCGCGTACTGGAAGCCCAGTTCCTGCTCCGTGTAGTAACCCATCGACTGTGTTTTCTTCGATGTCGGCCAGGCGCTCATGCGGCCCAGATCCCAGGCGGCCTGCCCGTCGGGCTGGCTGTGCGGCGTGCCGCTGACGCGCTGGGCGTTGCCCAGGGTCTGGTCGAGGTGATACGGCAGCACCACGCGGTTGGTGTTGCCCGTGGCGTAGGTCTGTTCAAGGACGGTGCGGCCACCGGCGAGCGGAATCGGAAAGCGGTCGCTGAAGCCGCGCACGCCGTTCATGGTGCCGAAGTAGTGGTCGAAGGAGCGGTTTTCCTGCATCAGCACCACGACGTATTCCACGTCGCGGATCGACTTGGTGGCGTTGTTGGCCGGAATGGCCAGTGCGCGGCGGATGGCCGGTGGGAAGGCGGCAAGCGCGGCGGTGGCGGCGGCGCTGCCACCTGCCATTTTCAGGAAGTTACGGCGGCTGGAAGTCATGTTCTCGGTCTGCCCTGGAAGGTCTGAAGCGCTGTTCTGTAGCGGATTGGCGATGTCGGAAAGGGGGAGCGCCGGCGCCTCAGGGCGCGCACTTCACCCCTTGCGGCTTGGCCTCGGGCGTAGTGGTCGGGGCGGTAGTCGGCGTGCCGTTATCGTTGTCGCCGCCGCAGGCGGTCAGCACCGTGCATAGCAGCAGGGCAGCCAGCAGACCCAGTGGGCGGGCCGGTGCGAAGGTTCGGGTGGCTTCGGTCATTGTGGGTGTCTCTTGGGGGAGCACGGCGAGTTGCGATGCGGGACGCAGCGTAAGCCACCCGAAAGTCACAGCATGTGACATCCGCCCCAAGAATCCCGATGCCGGTATCGGTATTCTTTGTCACCCCTGGCAACATCCATGGCACTGTCCATGTTTCTTCAAGGCGCCCATTGCGATAATCGGGCAGGTGTGGCGTGGCGCACGTATCGAGCCATGTCGATGACGGCAAATGCTGCAATGCACCAGTCGCTGTGCTAAGGTTTTAGACGTCTCACTCAAAATACACACAATGATCGCGAAGCCAGCGCGGCAGCGGATTTACGAAGATCCGCGCCAGTGCTGGCTCGCAGGGCGATGGGAGCGGTTGCCAACCCCCATGTGCCATCTTTGTTGCGGTCGCAATGCGCCGTGACCTTTCTTGTAAGCGGGGCAATCCGCCACCACTCTTGGAGGCGGAAGGGACGTTTGCAGGAGCTGCACTATGAACAACGAAACTGGTTACGTCTGGCACTACACGGTCGGCACGCCGCTGGCGGCCATCGCGCGTTCGGGGCAATTGATTCCGGCCGCGGCCCGCGCGGAGGTTCCGCGCCTGGGCGAGCAGGAGATCCTGTGGTTTTCGCGCAACCAGCAATGGGACCCATCGGCCACCAAGGATGACGCGCTGGACCGCGCGCGGCACACGATGTCGCGCGCGGCGCTCCACGCGCGGTTCGGGCTGTACCGGTTCGGCCTGCCGGCCCAGGACATGCGCCTGCTGCCCTGGCCGACGGTGACCCGCGTGGCGGACATCGATGTGCCCGAGGCCATGACGATGGTAGCCAGCGGGCTGCGCTGCGGTGCCGCCCCGACCGACTGGCTCGGTACGCTGACCTCGATCCCGGTCGAGGATCTGCGCTTCGAAAGATGGACCGGCGCCGCGTGGACACCGGCGAACCTCGACGAACTGGCCGCTCAGCTGGCTTAGTGATCTAACGCGACATTCAGCGGCTCAGTCCGCGCGCCGAAATCGGCCAGATGCACGCCACGACACCATCCCGCACCCCCACGAGTTCGTCATAGAGATTCAGCGTCGGGTCGCAATGGCCCGGCACCAGCATCATGCGGCTGCCCAGCGGCGGCAGCGCGTCCACAGCACCTTCCTGCTTCGGCCTGACGATGCCATGCTCGTCGTTGGCCGCCACGTAGTCGAGCGAGTTTGACGGTGCATTCTTCTCCCAGATCCACGGCAGGCCCGAATCGACAGCCATCGATTTCAGGCCGGCATCCACGACGACGCGATCTCCTGCTGCCACGCTCATCACGGCCGTGGCGATGAACAGGCCGTGCTCGAAGCGCATCGTGCCGGTGTAGGCGTTGCTGCCGTAGTCGGCATCCATGAACACGTACGAACCGGGCTGGATCTCGGTATAGACGCCGCTGGACAGGTCGAATTCCACGCTGCCGCTGCCGCCGCCAGTGACCACGTCACAGCGCACACCCGCCGCAGCCAGCCGCGCGACGGCGTTGCCGGTGCGGTCAGCGGCGCGTGCGGCGGCTTCGCGCCGCTCATCCCAGCCACGCAGATGCTGGATGCCGCCGTGGTACGCCTGCAGGCCGCGCAGCGTCAACTGCGAATGTGCGGCGATGCGTTCGACCAGCGGCAATGCCGCATCGCCATCGGCCACGCCGCAGCGGCCCTGGCCGACATCGACTTCCACGAAGATATCGAGCTGGCTGCCGGCAGCCAGCGTGGCGGCGGCGAGCGCGTCGATCTGGCGGAGATCGTCCACGCAGACGCTCAGGTGCGCATGGCGGGCCAGTTCGGCCAGCAGCGCGGCCTTGGCCGGACCCGCCACTTCGTTGCTGATATGGATGTCGCGCACGCCGGCACGGACAAACGGTATCGCCTCGCTGACCTTCTGGCAGCAGATGCCCACGGCGCCGCGTGCAATCTGCGCCAGCGCGATATCGGGCGTCTTGTGGGCCTTGGCATGCGGGCGCAACTTCACGCCGGCTTTGTCGGCCGCCGCCTGCATGCGCTCGACATTGCGCTCGAAGACAGCGAGGTCGAGTACGAGGGAGGGAGTATCGATGGATTCGGCAGGTTGGCCGATACGCGCGGCGGGAGGCAGATCGAAGGCGAAGGACATGGCGAGGAGGGGCACAGAGGGTTGGGGCGGAGTGCAGCGTAACACGGCGTGCGGCATACTTCGCCTTGGCGCCCCATGGCATGTCCTCTACGATAGGGGAGTGCCCCCGCCTTCAGGCGCCGCCTTCAGCGTGTTTGCCAACCGGAGTTCGCTCATGTCCGCCATGTCGCGCCGTTCCGTTCTTCGCATCGCCGCCGTCACTGCCATGTCGATGGCCGCAGTTCCCGCTCTCGCACATCACGGCTGGTCCACCTATGACCAGACCAAGCCGCTGACCGTGACCGGCAAGATCGTCGAAACCCATTACGAGAATCCCCACGCCAGCATCCGCATCGACGTGCAGGGCAAACGTTGGCTGGCAATCCTCGCGCCCATCTCGCGCATGGAATCACGCGGCGCATCGGCCGAGAAAGTTGCCGTGGGCAAGCAGGTGACGCTGGTGGGCTATGCCAGCAAGGAGAAGGGCGACGAAATGCGCGTGGAACGTATCACCTTCGACGGTGGCCAGACCGTGGAATTGCGTTGAACCTGACGACTTGGGCGGCTGCGCTTGCCGAGTCGCCGCTGGCGGTCTGGTTGCGCGCATCGCCCTGGGCCTATCCTGCTGCGGAAATCCTGCACCTGAGCGGTATGGCGCTGCTGTTCGGGGCCATCGTCGTGGTGGATCTGCGGCTGGCGGGACTGGGGCGTCAGTTGCCTGTGACCACGCTGTTGCGGCACGCATTGCCAGCGTCGATGGTGGGATTTGCCTGCATCGTGGTCAGCGGCGCCTTGCTGTTCATCGCGCATGCCGATGAACTGATCACCAATCGCGCCTTCCTGTTCAAGCTCGTGCTGATTTTGCTCGGGCTGCTCAATGCCGCATGGTTTCATCTTGGCCCGTATCGCCGGCTGCACGGCAACGGCGCGTGGGAAACGCAACGTGCGCCGCCGCCGATGGCTCGCGCGTGCGCCGGACTGTCGATCCTGACGTGGTTCCTGGTCATCTGCGCAGGGCGTCTCATCGCCTATGTGTAGGTGTTTTCCAGGCAATTCGGGTGCATCAATCGGCGCTTTCAAGTGCTGAAATTGATGTAACTCAAACGTGTGAGAGTAGACGCTCAAGAATTAAATGTGGGCGACGTTAAGGCAGGTCGGACCCCTTACGAGTAGAGCCCCCTGATGAACAACCTCAGTATTCGCCACGGCTTGCTGGCGACGCTTGTGATTTTTGGTTTGATGATTGTGTTTGGCGCCGTGCTCGGCGTCAGCCAGTTGAGTGCGGCCAGCCAGGCCGCCGGCAGCGTGCATGCGGTGTCCACGCGGGCGTTGCTGATCAACGATGCCTACAAGAACATGACCCGCGTGCGCTCCGCGCTGACGCGTGCGTACAGCTCGGCCAAGGCCAGCGGCCAGGTCAATGCCGAAGCAATTGCCAGCGCGGAGAAATCGCTCGGCAAATCGAAGACCGAACTCGACGAATTCGAGAAGGCCGCAGCCTTGCCGCAGCAGGATGCTTCCACGCGCGAGGAAATCGTCAGCGCGGGCCGTTCGCATATGGAGGTGGTGCAGCGCGGGCTGGAAGCGCTGCGCAACGGCGATCCAGATGGCTACGCGGCTATCAACGACCGCGACATCACGGCATCCGGCGCCAGGTATTCGGCCGGCGTGGAGCGGTTTCAGCAGTACGCAACGAAGCTGAACGATGCGGCGATGGAAGAAGATGCGTCGCGCCTGCGCCGTGTGATCGTGCTGGTTTGCGTGGGACTGGTCATGTCCGTGGCGCTGATCGTCATGGTCCACGTAGCACTGCGCCGTTTGGTGGTGGCGCCGTTGATGCAGGCGCGTGACCTGATCATGCGCGTGGCCGATGGCGATCTGACCATCAACGTGCCGAAGGCGGGCCGCAACGAAATCGGCCAGTTGCTCGACGCGCTGTCCCGCATGCAGGCGGGCCTGACGCAGACCGTGAACAAGGTGCGCACGGGTTCGGATGCCGTGACGATCGGCGCGCGCGAGATCGCAGCCGGCAATACGGATCTGTCGTCGCGTACCGAGGAGCAATCGTCGGCGCTCGAACAGACGGCGGCCAGCATGGAGCAACTGACTTCGACCGTGGGCAACAATGCGCAGAGCGCGGCGCACGCCGCCGAACTGGCGAGCAACGCGGCCGACCTGGCCTCGCGCGGTGGCGAGGTGGTGCGTGGCGTGGTCCATACGATGAGCGAGATTAACTCGAGCTCGCAGAAGATCGTCGACATCATCGGCGTGATCGACGGCATCGCCTTCCAGACCAACATCCTCGCGCTAAATGCGGCAGTGGAAGCCGCGCGCGCGGGCGAGCAGGGCAGGGGGTTTGCCGTGGTGGCGGGCGAGGTGCGCAGCCTGGCCCAGCGCAGCGCCAACGCCGCAAAGGAAATCAAGACGCTGATCGATTCCTCGGTGAACAAGGTGGATGCGGGCAGCGCCCAGGTGGAGCAGGCCGGCAGCACGATCGAGGAAATCGTATCCGCTGTGCAGCGGCTGGCGAGTACGGTCAGCGAGATCTCGGCGGCGTCGCTGGAGCAGTCCAGCGGCATCACGCAGGTCAGCGAGGCCGTGTCGCAAATGGAGCAGGTCAACCAGCAGAATGCCGCGCTGGTAGAGCAGGCTGCGGCTGCAGCAGATTCGCTCGAATCTCAAGCGAACCAGTTGGCCGCCGCCGTGGGCACGTTCCGTCTGGCCTGACGTGAGTTATCGACCGGCCAGCCGTTCCTCGACGAACAGCAGCCGGTCATTGCCCCAGTACAGTTCTTCATCGACCACGAAGCTCGGCGCGCCGAAGATACCGCGCGCCACGGCTTCCTCGGTGGCCTGCTTGAGCCCGGCCTTGACCTCGGGATCGTCCAGCATCGCCAACGCCTCGCGCGGATCGAATCCCGCCGCCACCAGCACCTTGCCGATCTCGTTCGGATCGTTCAGGTTCCTGCCGTTCTCCCACATCGCAGCAAAGATCGCCTCCACATAGCGGAGGAATTCGGCTTCGCCCTTGCGCTGATAACCGATCGCCCCGCGCATCAGTGCCAGTGTGTTGATCGGAAAATGCGGGTTGTGCTGGAAAGGCGCGTGATAGCGTTCGGCCCAGCAGCGAAGATCGAGCTTCGACCAGTCGCTCTTGGCTGGAATCTCCATCGGACTATGGTTGCCCGTGGCCTTGAACACACCACCCAGCAGCATCGGCTTCCAGACGATGGTCGAACCCGTGCGCGCCGCAATGCGCGGCAGTTCGCGATAGGCGAGGTAGGAATAGGGACTGCCGAAGTCGAAGTAGAAGTGGACTTGGTTGGGCATGGGGGTCTCCAGGAATTTTCTTTCGGTTTTCTCCCCTCTCCCGCGAGCGGGAGAGGGGCGGGGGTGAGGGCATGGCGGTTCTGCTTGCCGACAAGTGGCAATTTGAACCGCTGGCCCTCACCCCCAACCCCTCTCCCACAAGTGGGAGAGGGGAGCTAAAAACGGGAGAGGAAATTGGCAACTACCACCGCTCCACCCAGGGCCTAACATCCAGTTCATGCGTCCACGCATCCCTCGGCTGCTGATGCAGCATCCAGTACGTATCTGCGATGTGGTCCGGGTTGATGATGCCGTCGTGCTCGCGCGTGGCGTAGCGCTCTGGGAAGTTGTCGCGGATGAAGGCCGTGTCGATGGCTGCATCGACGATCAGATGCGCGACGTGGATGTTCTTCGGGCCCAGTTCGCGCGCCATGCTTTGTGCCAGCGCGCGCAGGGCATGCTTGGCACCGGCAAAGGCCGACATGCCTTCGCGGCCTCGCGTGCTGGCTGTGGCACCCGTAAAGAATATCGATCCGCGCTGGCGCGGCACCATGACGCGCGCAGCTTCGCGGCCCATCAGGAAACCGGCGAAGCAGGCCATCTCCCAGACCTTGAAGTACACGCGCGATGTGGTGTCGAGAATCGGAAAATTGACGTTGGCGCCGATGTTGAAGATCGCCACTTCCAGTGGTGCGATCTCGCGTTCGATGCGCGCGATGAGCGCCACGGTGTCTTCTTCCTTGCGCGCATCGCAGGCGAAGGCGTGGGCTTCGCCGCCTTCTGCGCGGATCTGGTCGACGAGGGGCGCGAGCCTGTCGGCGCTGCGGCGCGTAACGCACGCGATATATCCCTCACGCGCGAAACGGCGCGCGATGGCACCGCCTGTCGCATCTCCAGCACCTACAACGAGCACGGCTTTCTTGTCGGGCATGGGTCTCCTCCGGTCGAAGTGACTTGCATTATGACAGCGTCAATCGCGGGCGGCGTATGCAGATCAACCCTTGACTTTATATCGTACGATATATATCTTGCGATACGTCTTACGACATAACGGAGCTATTCCATGCGACATCACTTTGGACATCACGGCGCTCACCACGGTCATCATCATGGCCATGGTGGCAAGCTGCATCGTCATATGCACGGTCTTTTCGCCATGGTGCGCGGCGGCGGGTTCTGGTCGCAAGGCGGCGGATTCGACGGTGGCGAGGGCGATGGAAGCGGTTTCGACGGCGAGAGCCTGCGCCGTGGCCGGAAGTTCAGTGCAGAGGACCTGCAACTGCTGCTACTGTCCCTGCTCGATGAAAAGCCGTCACATGGCTACGAACTGATCAAGGCGCTGGAAACCCGCACCGGTGGCTTCTACAAGCCGAGTCCGGGCGTGGTGTATCCCGCGCTGACGTACCTCGAAGACGTGGGCTACGCCACCGTCGATACCGAGGGCAACAAGAAACGCTATCAACTGTCGGATGCAGGCCGCGAGTACCTGACCCAGAACCGCGCGCGTCTGGAACAAATGGTGGCGCGTCTCCAGCACGTGGCGCGCAAGATGGATTTCATGCGCCGCGCCATGAGTGGCCAGCCGCAGCGCGAGCCTGAAGAGGGCGGCTGGGCGCCTGAACTCACGCGCGCACGTGGCCGTCTCAAGCAGGCAATGATGATGCGCAGCGGCGCGTCCGCCGACGAACAGCGCCGCATCGCGGCCATCCTGGAGCGCGCTGCCGACGAGATCGAAGGCGCGACGAATGCATCGAACCCGAACCCGGAGGCTTGAATATGACTGAATCCCGTGACCTGACCGTGCAACGCGTGCGTCATCCGCTCAAGATACGTCTGCTCAAGGTGCTGCGCACGCAGCAGATGTCGCCGCAACTGCTGCGCGTGACGCTGGGCGGCAATGATCTGGCCGAGTTCGTATCCGCATCGTTCGATGACCACATCAAGGTTTTCTTCCCCGCGCCCGGCGATGAGAAGCCGGTGCTGCCACAGGTAGGCCCCGACGGCGTCGTGTTCCCCGAAGGCCAGCCTCGCCCGCAGGCGCGCGACTACACACCGCGCCGCTACGATGCCGCTGCGCTGGAACTCGATATCGAATTTGTGCTGCACGGCGATGGCCCCGCATCCACCTGGGCCGCGCAGGCGCAGCCGGGGCAGTACCTCGGCGTGGGTGGCCCGCGCGGATCGTTCGTGATTCCCACTGGATTCGATTGGCATCTGCTGATTGGCGATGACACCGCGCTGCCTGCCATTGGCCGCCGCGTGGAAGACATCACGCAGCAGAATCCGGATGCGCGCGTGGTGGTGGTAGCCGAGGTGGGTGACGAGTCGGCGCGCATTGCGCTGGCATCAAGCGCCAATGTCGAGGTTCATTGGGTCTATCGCGGGGGCGAGCCGGAAGGCAGCCAGTTGCTGCCCGCGCTGCGCACACTGACCCTGCCGCAAGGCGAGGGCTACGTATGGGCTGCCGGCGAGGCCGCCGCGATGCGCGACGTGCGGCAGTACCTGGTGGGCGAGCGTGGCATCGACAAGAAGCGCATCCGCGCCTCGGCCTATTGGAAGCATGGCAATGCTGCCGTGCATGAAACGATCGACGACTGAAGCAAGCGGGCGGATGCGGAAGCACGGATGCGCGCGCCCGACTACACTGTTTGGCATGCCCATCGACATGGAACCCTGACATGCCCAGTCTCCGCCGGTTGTCGCTCATCGCCGCCATCCCCTGTTTTGCCCTTGCTGCATGCGCACCGGATTCGGTGCGCAACTACGAGGCGCACGGTCTCAACAAGTATCTCGACAAGATCCAGGACGTCTGCGCCAACACGCGGCTGGGCGGCCAGCCCATGGGCGAGTGGCTGCGCAGCGGCTCCGATGACAGCGACAGCAACTACGTCTACTGGCTGGATCAGACGTCGCGGCTCTACTACAACCGCATCTCTGTGCCGCAATATCGCGACTCCATCGCCGCCACCTTTGGCGGCAACAAGGAGAACGCCGACGCGCTGGACTGCACCGTGCGCAACCTGCCGCCCGATCGGCCGGTCAACGTGCCGGGCGGACTCATCTAGGTGTCACGGGCCAGTTGTGAAAATGCGCACGGCTGGCTATGATCGATCCCCAGTGACCTAGACAGCGGTCACGACGTCGCTCGGACGGTTCCGGGCGCTTACGTAAAGGATCTCTCCATGACTGCCGATTCCGGCAAGCGCCGCTTTGCGCGCATCGATCGCCTTCCCCCGTACGTTTTCAATATCACCGCCGAGTTGAAGATGGCCGCCCGCCGCCGTGGCGAGGACATCATCGACATGAGCATGGGCAACCCCGATGGGGCCACGCCACCGCATATCGTCGCCAAGCTCGTCGATGCCGCGCAGCGGCCCGATACGCACGGCTATTCGACATCGAAAGGCATTCCGCGCCTGCGTCGCGCCATCTCGCACTGGTATCGAGAGCGCTATGACGTGGAGATCGATCCGGACAAGGAAGCCATTGTCACCATCGGTTCGAAGGAAGGTCTGGCCCACCTGATGCTGGCGACGCTGGATCGCGGCGATACGGTGCTGGTGCCGGACCCGAGCTATCCCATCCATATCTACGGCGCCGTGATTGCCGGTGCCGATATCCGTTCGGTGCCGCTGGCGCCGGGTATCGACTTCTTTGCGGAACTGGAGCGCGCCATCCGTGGCAGCTATCCGAAGCCGAAGATGATCGTGCTCGGATTTCCGTCGAACCCTACGGCGCAGTGCGTGGAACTGGATTTCTTCGAGCGCGTGATCGCGCTGGCGCGCAAGCACGACATCTTCGTCGTGCATGACCTGGCCTATGCCGATATCGTGTTCGATGGCTGGAAGGCGCCGTCGATCATGCAGGTGCCCGGCGCCAAGGACATCGCCGTTGAGTTCTTCACGCTGTCCAAGAGCTACAACATGGCGGGCTGGCGCATCGGCTTCATGGTGGGCAACCCGGACTTGGTGGCCGCGCTGACACGCATCAAGGCGTATCACGACTACGGCACGTTCACGCCGGTGCAGGTGGCCGCCATCGCTGCGCTCGAAGGCGATCAGACCTGCGTGACGGAAATCGCCGCGCAATACCAGTCGCGCCGCGACGTGCTGGCGCGCGGGCTGATCGAGGCGGGCTGGCAGGTAGATATCCCGAAAGCGTCGATGTACATCTGGGCGCGGATTCCGGAACCGTACCGCGCGCTGGGTTCGCTGGAGTTTGCCAAGCAGTTGCTGGCAAAGGCCAAGGTGTCGGTCTCGCCCGGCATCGGGTTTGGCGATTTCGGCGACGAATACGTACGCTTCGCCCTGATCGAAAACGAATCCCGCATCCGGCAGGCGGTGCGCGGTATCAAGTCGATGTTTAGAGTGGATGGGTTGGTGAAGGTGGGGGAGTAGTTTCCACTCCCGCACTCTCGGTTTTCTCCCCCCTCCCTTCGGGAGAGGGGCGGGGGTGAGGGCAAGCGGATCAAATTGCGACGTGGTCGGCAAGCAGAACCTCCGGCCCTCACCCCCAACCCCTCTCCCGCTATGCGGGAGAGGGGAGCAAACCAGCGAGAGGGATTACAATCAATCACCCACCCAACAACTCACAAAACCGCGCAATATCCACGTTCCCACCACTAATAATCACGCCCACGCGCTTGCCGCGTAGTGCTTCCTTCTGCTGCAAAACCGCAGCCAGACCCAGACAACCTGTCGGCTCCACGATCATCTTCATGCGTTCGGCAAAGAAGCGCATGGCTTCCACCAGTTCGGCGTCCGATGCAGTCAGCACATCGGTCACATCGCGCTTGATGATGCCGAACGTGTAGTTGCCCAGCGCGCCGGTCTGTGCGCCATCGGCGATGGTCTTCGGCGTATCGATGTGGACGATGGAACCGCTACGGAACGATTGCTGGCCGTCGTTGCCGGCTTCGGGTTCCACGCCATAGAGCTTGCAGTCCGGCGCCAGTGCGCGCGTGGACAGTGCGGTGCCGGAGAGCAGGCCGCCGCCGCCCAGCGGCACGAACAATGCGTCGAGTTTGCCCACTTCCTCGAACAATTCCTTGGCCGCCGTGCCCTGGCCCGTCAGTACGTCGGGGTGGTCGAACGGGGGAATCAGTGTCATGCCGTGTTCTTCGGCCAGCTTGCGGCCGATGGCTTCGCGGTCTTCCGTGTAGCGGTCGTAGCTGACCACGGTGGCACCATAGCCTTTGGTCGCCGCTACCTTGGCAGCGGGTGCGTCATGCGGCATCACGATCGTGGCGGGCATGCCGAGTAGCCTGGCGGACAGCGCGATGCCTTGTGCGTGATTGCCCGAAGAAAACGCCACCACGCCGCCCTTGCGTTGCTCGAGGGAAAAGCGCGACAGCGCGTTGAACGCGCCACGGAACTTGAACGCGCCCATGCGCTGGAAGTTTTCGCACTTGAAGAACACTTCCGCGCCCAGCAGGTCGTTGAGCGTGCGGCTGGTGTTGACTGGCGTGCGGTTGGCGTAACCGGCGATGCGGCCGGCAGCAGCTTCGACGTCGGCGTAAGTGGGCAGGGTCAGGGTGGTCATGATGGTTCCGCGAGGAGGGCGCGTGGGCACGCGAAGCCCCATAGCTTTAAGGCTGGCTCCTCGATTGTCAAGATACAGACGGCACCGGAACAGCGCCGCCTGTACCCGACTTCACGCTTCCCCTGCGCTGTCCTTACGCCACTTCCGTGACGCGGATCTCCACCAGCAGCTTGCGAAGCTCTGGCACGCAAGAGCCGCAGTTGCCGCCGGCCTTCACGCAGGCCGTGATCTCGGCAGGTGTCTTGAGGTCGTGTTTGCGCACTGCATCGCAAATCGTGTTCCGTCCCACCCCGAAGCAGGAGCAGATCGTGGGTCCTGCATCGGCGGTCTTTTCCAGGGGCTGGCCGAGCAGCAGGCCAATGCGGTCCGCGTCTTCCAGCCGTTCCTGGCCGAACAGTTGCGACAGCCACGCGCGCGATGGCAGTTCGGCGCGCGTCGAGATATAGACGCATGCCTCGATGCGGTCATTGACCACGTAGCCCGCGTGGTACACGCCTGCCGTGCGATCCTCGTACTCGAGCCAGTCGGCATCCGGGTCCTGCACCCCGAGCAGTGCGCGCGCCCAGGCCGTGCGGTCGGTCACCACATCGCGGCCCGCAAATTCGTAGCGATGGAACTGCTTGCCCTGGATGCGCGTCCAGTACGTCAGCGCGTCGGCGGGCAGCGCGTTGCGGCTCAGCGCAAAGCCGTGCCACGAGACGCGGAACTCGTCCACGCGTACCGGCGTGTGCTTGAACTCGGGCTCGCCCGAGACCGGATCGACGGCGGGATTGACCACGGCGCCCACGCGCGCGTCGGAGCTGAACTGGTTGTTCCAGTGGATCGGCACGAACACGCTGCCGCGCGGGATGCCGCCGCCAAAGCGCACGCGCGCCACCATGGCGCCCCATCGGCTGGTCACGCGCGCGAGCTTGCCTTCGCCCACGCCGCATAGCAGCGCGTCTTGCGGATGCATGTCGACGAAGGGTTCGGGCAGGTGATCGGCCAGTCGCGCGGCGCGGCCGGTGCGCGTCATCGTGTGCCACTGGTCGCGCACGCGGCCCGTGTTCAGGATCAGCGGGAAATCATCGTCCGCGCTGTTCGCAGGTGCGCGGGCAGCCGTAGCGACAAAGCGCGCGCGGCCATCGCCGAATGCAAAGCGTCCGTCTTCGAACAGACGTTGCGTGCCGGGCGCGGTGGCGGTACGCAGCGGCCATTGCACGGGTACGAGTTCGTCGTAGGCTTCCTCGCCAAGACCGGTGAGGCCGCCGATATCGAACATGCGCGGGGCGTGGCGATCATCGGCATCACCATTGCGAAACGCGCTCAGGCGCGCGTGCTCGTCAAAGATTTCATGCTGGCCCGCGTAGTCGAAGCCCGCAAAGCCCATGCGACGCGCGACATCGCAGAGGATGTCCCAGTCCGCGCGAGCCTCGCCCGGTGCGGAGAGGAACGCGCGTTGGCGCGAGATGCGGCGCTCGGAGTTGGTGACCGTGCCGTCCTTCTCGCCCCAGCCCAGCGCAGGCAGCAACACGTGCGCAGCGTCATTGGTATCGGTGCGGGTAACGATGTCGGAAGCCACCACGAGTTCGCACTGCGCCAGCGCGCGGCGTGCCTGATCGGCATCGGGCAGACTCACCACGGGGTTGGTGCCGATGACCCACACGGCCTTCACCTTGCCTTGCTCGATGGCCTGGAACAGATCCACGGCCTTGAGGCCGGGGCGATCGGCCATTTGCGGCGACTGCCAGAAATCCTGCACGATGTCGCGATGCAGCGGATTCGCCAGCTCCATATGCGCCGCCAGCATGTTGGCGAGACCGCCCACTTCGCGCCCACCCATCGCATTGGGCTGCCCGGTCAGCGAGAACGGACCCATGCCGGCGCGGCCGATGCGACCCGTCAGCAGATGGCAATTGACGATGGCGTTGACCTTGTCCGTGCCCGACGATGACTGGTTCACACCCATCGAGAACGCCGTGACGACCTTCTCGGTGCCGGCGAATAGCGCGAAGAAGGTCTCTACGTCTTGCGCATCGAGCTTGCACGCGCGGGCGAGCGCGGCGATCTCGTTGGTTTCCAAGTCGGCGGCGGCCAGAGCGTCATCGAATCCGCTGGTGTGCGCCTCGACAAACGCCTGATCCACATGGCCATGCCGCGACAAGTACGACAGCAGCCCGTTGAACAGCCGCACGTCGGTGCCCGCGCGCAACGGCAGATGCAGGTCGGCCAGTTCGCACGTGGCGGTGCGGCGCGGATCGATAGCCACGATCTTCATCTCGGGCCGCGCTTCCTTGGCGCGCGTGAGGCGCTGGAACAGGATCGGATGGCACCACGCGGTATTTGAGCCAACGAGCACGACGAGATCGGCGGATTCCAGGTCTTCGTAGTTGCACGGCACCAGATCTTCACCGAACGCGCGCTTGTGGCCGGCCACGGCCGATGACATGCACAACCGCGAGTTGGTATCGATATTGGCCGAGCCGATAAAGCCCTTCATGAGCTTGTTGGCGACGTAGTAGTCCTCGGTCAGGATCTGGCCGGAGACGTAGAGCGCCACGGCGTCGGGACCATGGCGAGCAATCACGTCCGCAAAGCCATTCGCGACGCGATCCAGCGCATCGTTCCAGCTCACGCGACGTAGCGTGCCATCGGCATCGCGGAACTGTGGATGCAGCAGCCGGCCGTCGAGGTCGACGGTGTCTCCAAGCGCGGAGCCTTTCACGCACAGGCGACCGAAGTTCGATGCATGGTCGGCGTCGCCCTGGACTTCAACCTGGCCATCGGCGCGCACCGTGGCGCGCACGCCGCACCCCACGCCGCAGTATGGGCACGTGGTGGAGACGGTCTTGGTGGCAGTGGTGGCAACCACCGCGATATCGGACAGGTTCACGAATCGATTTCCGGTTTGTGGCGATCAGGCAATCAGGCAGCCAGCGCGTCGCATTGCGCCTGGCCGAACAGCAGGCGCTGGCGCAGCGCGGCCACGGGCTTGCCACTCTGGATCAGGTCGAAGTACCACGGGCCGTCTTTCACATCGCCATAGAGCACGGCGCCAACGAGGCGCCCATCCTGCAGCACGAGCCGCTTGTAGACGCCCCGGCGCGGATCGCGTAGCACGAGGTCCTCGCTGCCTTCGGTGCCGATGAAATCGCCAGCCGAGTAGAGATCCACGCCCGTCACCTTGAGTTTGGTGGCCGTGGCTTGCTGCACGTAACGGCGATGCCCGGCGCCAGCCAGATGGGCGGCGCAGACGCGCGCCTGATCCCAGATCGGTGCCACGAGGCCGAATGTGGCCTGGCGGTGCTGCACGCATTCGCCCACGGCGTAGATGCGGGGGTCGAAGGTCTGCAGTGTGTCATCCACGACGATGGCGCGCTCGCAGCGCAGCCCGGCGCCGGCCGCCAGTTCGATATTGGGACGCACGCCCGCGGTCATCACTACGAGATCGGCGGGAATCCGCGTGCCGTCCTTGAACAGCACGCCGGTCACGCGCTCATCGCCAAGGATGCCGGCGGTCTGCGCGTTAAGCAGGAAGCGCAGCCCCTTGCGTTCGAGCGCGCCCTTGAGCAGTTCGGCGGCGGGCTTGTCGAGCTGGCGCTCCATCAGCGTATCGGCCAGATGGACCACGGTCACGTCCATGCCCTGACGCATCAGACCGTTGGCCGCTTCGAGCCCCAGCAGTCCGCCGCCGATGACCACCGCGTGGCGATGATTGCGCGCGGCGTGCAACATGGTCTCCACGTCCTGGATGTCGCGGAATGCGATCACGCCATCGAGCGTGTGGCCCGGCACGGGGATGATGAATGGCTTGGAGCCGGTAGCCAGCAGCAGGCGGTCGTAGCGGACTTCGCGGCCCGATGCCGAGCGCACGACGCGGCGCGGACGATCGATGGCCACCACGGGGTCGCCGGCCAGCAGCTCGATCCCGTGCTGCGTGTACCAGTCGCGCGTGTTGAGCATGATGTCGTCAACGGTCTTCTCGCCAGCGAGCACCGGTGACAACAGGATGCGGTTGTAGTTGCCGTGCGGCTCGGCGCCGAAGACGGTGATGTCGTAAAGGTCCGGTGCCAGCTTCAGCAGTTCCTCGACGGTGCGCATACCGGCCATGCCGTTGCCGACGACGACCAGCCGGGGGCGTGCGGGAGCGGTTTGAGCGACGGCGGTCGGGGAGGGGGACATCATGAGCGTCATCCGGTAGAGGGCCGCCCGCTTTCAGGCGGCCCGTAATTCAGGCAGCCAATTCTTCCTCGGATGCTTCCTCGGTCTCGCGCGTCACCGCTTCGGTGGCAACCCACACCTTGCCGTCGTAGACCCGTGCGGAGAAGGCGTCGATGGAGTGCTCCGGTGCTTCCAGGCACTCGCCCGTGCGCAGGTCGAAGTGGTGCTTGTAGATCGGTGACGCCACCACGACGCGATCGCCCAGGCTACCGACCAGCCCGCGCGAGAGCACATTGGCCTGCGAGTTCGGATCGAAATTGGCAATCGCGTAGACGTCTTCGCCACGGCCGATGCGGAACACTGCAACCTGCTGTTTGCCGATCAGCGCGCACACACCAGTATTGGGCACGATGTCGCGCAAGGTGCAGATGGCCGTCCAGGTTTCGGGATTGTGGGCTTGATTCATCACGTTCTCCTCAATTTGACGCGTATCAGGCTGCATTGGCGGGCACGGCAACCACGGGAATGTGGTTCAGGCGGGAACGCTGCAAGTTCCGTTCCTCAGGCGTAGCCGGGCGGATCTGGCCGCGTTCTTCGAGGAAGACGAGGTTGTCGTCGCGCATGTCGCTGTTCACGAAGTGGCGGAAACGCTTGCGGGTCTCGGGGTCGGTGATGGCCTTCTTCCACTCGTCCTCGTAGGTGTTCACCACATGCTGCATCTCGCTTTCGAGTTCGGCACCGATGCCAAGCTTGTCGTCGATGATCACGGACTTCAGGTAGTCCAGGCCGCCTTCGAGGTTGTCGCGCCAGGTGCTGGTGCGTTGCAGACGGTCGGCGGTGCGCACGTAGAACATCAGGAAGCGGTCTACGTAGCGGATCAGCGTTTCGCGATCCAGATCGCCCGCCAGCAGTTCGGCGTGGCGCGGCTTCATGCCGCCGTTGCCGCACACGTAGAGGTTCCAGCCCTTTTCCGTGGCGATGATGCCCACGTCCTTGCCCTGTGCTTCGGCGCATTCCCGCGTGCAGCCGGAGACGCCGAACTTGATCTTGTGCGGTGCACGCAGGCCCTTGTAGCGGTTCTCGATGTCGATGGCGAGGCCGACCGAATCATCCACGCCATAGCGGCACCATGTGGAGCCGACGCACGATTTCACGGTGCGCAGGGATTTGCCGTACGCATGGCCCGACTCGAAGCCGGCGGCAACCAGTTCCTCCCAGATCAGCGGCAGTTCTTCGAGGCGAGCGCCAAACATGTCCACGCGCGCACCGCCCGTGATCTTGGTGTAGAGGCCGTACTTCTTGGCCACCTGACCCACGGCGATCAGTCCATCGGGCGTGACTTCGCCACCCGGCATGCGCGGCACCACCGAGTACGTGCCGTCCTTCTGGATGTTGGCGAGGAAGTAGTCATTGGAATCCTGCAGGCTGGCGTGCTCTTCCTTGAGCACGAAATCGTTCCAGCACGAAGCCAGGATGTTGCCGACCGTGGGCTTGCAGATATCGCAGCCCAGGCCCTTGCCGTGCGCGGCCAGCAGATCGTCGAACGACTTGAACTTGCCCACGCGCACCAGGTGATACATCTCCTGGCGCGAATACGGGAAGTGTTCGCAGAGATGGTTGTTCACCGCCATGCCCTGCTTCTTCATCTCGGCCTTCATGATCTGCGTGACCAGCGGCACGCAGCCGCCGCACGCCGTGCCGGCCTTGGTGCAGGTCTTCAGCGCGCCGATGCTGGTGGCGCCATCCGTCACGGCGGCGCAGATCTGGCCCTTGCTGACGTTGTTGCACGAGCAGATCTGTGCGGTGTCAGGCAATGCGTCGGCGCCCAGCGCGGGCTTGGCCTGGCCATCGGAGGAGGGCAGGATCAGGAATTCGGGCGACTCGGGCAACTCGATGCGGTTCAGCATCATCTGCAGCAGTGTGCCGTATTCCTCGGCGTCGCCAACGAGCACGCCGCCGAGCAGGAACTTGCCGCAATCGGACACCACGAGCTTCTTGTAGACCTGCTTGCGCTCGTCGGTGAACTGGTACGAACGGCTGCCCGGCACATTGCCGTGCGGATCGCCGATGCTGGCCACGTCCACACCCATCAGCTTGAGCTTGGTGCTCATGTCGGCGCCGCCGAACTCGGCAGCTTCGCCGCGCAGGTGGCGCGCGGCCACACGCGCCATGTCGTAGCCGGGCGCGACCAGACCGTAGATCTTGCCGTCCCACAGCGCGCATTCGCCGATAGCGTAGACGTGCGGGTCCGAGGTCAGGCAATTGTTGTCGATCACGATGCCGCCGCGCGGGCCGATATTCAGGCCACTGTCGCGCGCCAGTTCGTCACGCGGACGGATGCCCGCCGAGAACACGATCATGTCGGTGTCCAGGTGCGAACCATCGGTGAAGTTCATGCGGTGCGTGCCATCCACGCCATCGACGATCTCCACGGTGTTCTTGCCCGTGTGCGCCTTGACGCCGAGGTCTTCGATCTTCTGGCGCAGCATGCGGCCGCCGCCATCGTCCACCTGCACGGCCATCAGGCGCGGCGCGAACTCCACCACGTGCGTTTCCAGATCCATGTCGCGCAGGGCCTTGGCGCATTCCAGACCCAGCAGGCCGCCGCCGATCACCACACCAGACTTCGCGCGCTTGCCGCATTCCAGCATCGCTTCGAGGTCTTCGATGGTGCGATAGACGAACGTGTCCTTGCGATCCTTGCCCGGCAGCGGCGGCACGAACGGATACGAGCCGGTGGCCAGCACGAGCTTGTCGTAGGAGAGCGTTTCGCCGGTAGAAGTGGTGACCGTACGCGTGGCGGTGTCGATGGCCGTGGCCTTCGCGTTCAGGCGCAGCAGCATGTTGTTGTGCTGCGTGAAGAAGCCTTCCGGCACCAGCGACAGGTCATCGGCGGACTTGCCCGCGAAGAACTCGGACAGGTGAACGCGATCGTAGGCAGGACGCGGCTCCTCGCAGAGCACCGTCACTTCGAGGTCCTGCGCGCCGGCTTCAGCCAGGCATTCCAGGAACTTGTGGCCGACCATGCCGTGCCCGACGATGATGATCTTCATGATGCTTTCCTTGTGCGGGGATGTTGTGCTTTGTCGATTAGTTGGCGAGGGCGTTGTCGTAGAGGGCTTGCTCCTGCGCCTTGTGCTCGGCGCTGAAGCGCACGGCAATGGCGCACAGCGCGGCCAGCGTGGCGGCCACGCCGAGATACGTCAGCGTTTGCTGCAGATCGCCCAGATCCTTCATCAGAAAGCCCGCGGCCACTGCGCCCACGTTGCCGCCTGCGCCGATGATCCCGGCCACACCGCCCAGCGCCTTGCGATCGATAAACGGCACCAGCGCATACG
This sequence comes from Cupriavidus sp. SW-Y-13, assembly GCF_009793345.1. Lineage (NCBI taxonomy): Bacteria > Pseudomonadati > Pseudomonadota > Betaproteobacteria > Burkholderiales > Burkholderiaceae > Cupriavidus > Cupriavidus sp. SW-Y-13. The sequence goes on along the minus strand of NZ_WHLX01000002.1, from coordinate 1,375,458 downwards.
TGGCGCCGCAGGCCATGTGGGTGAACAGGCCGAAGACGAGCATTGCGACGATCGCCATGGCCACGCCCGAGGCGTGGGCAAAGGCCAGCAGGCCCAGGCCTTCGCCAAGAATGAAGACGAACAGCACGATGGAGCGGGCATCGAGGCCGCGACGGCGCGCAAAGCGATCCGACACATAGCCGCCCAACGCACGGGCAAACAGCGCCAGCAGGCCGAAGCTCGCCGCTGCCATGCCGGCTGCCGACAGCGACAGGCCGAAGCGATCCACATAGAACGTGGCGGCCACGTTATGGATGAAGATCTCCACGCCGAAACATGCGCCGTACGTGATGAACAGCAGCCAGACGCGATAGTTGGTGCTGGCCGCGCGGAAGCTAGCCCAGCCGCCACCGCCTTTGCCACCGCTCACTGCAATGCCACGTGCGCGCAGATCGGCAAAGTTGCCTTCGGGGCAGTCCTGCGTGAAGCGCCAGTAAATGAACGCCATCACCAGCATCAGCACGCCCGGCACGATCAGCGCCACGCGCCAGCCCATGGCGTGATCCACACCGAGGAACAGCACGGCGGCCAGCAGCAGCGGCATCACGCCCTGCGCGGCGCCGCCGCCGGCATTGCCCCAGCCCGCCGACGCGGCATTGGCCGTACCCACCACGTTTGGCGCGAACATCACCGACGTGTGGTACTGCGTGATCACGAAGCTGGCACCCACCGCACCAATCAGCAGGCGGAAGAACAGGAAGGTCTCGTAGCTCTGCGCGAACGCCACGCCGATCACGGGGATGGCGCCGATGGCGAGCAGGCCGGTGTAGGTCTTGCGCGGGCCAAAGCGATCACACATCGGCCCGATGATCAGGCGCACGATGATGGTGACGGCCACGGCGGCGATATTGATATTGGCGATCTGACCAGGCGTCAGACCGAATTCACCCTTGAGCACGGGCATCAGCGGCGCACAAGCGAACCAAGCGAAGAAGCAGACGAAAAACGCCATCCAGGTCAGGTGGAAAGCGCGCATCTGCGGCGTGCTGAAATTCAGCAGTTCGATCCGGGTGGCTTTGCCGTTCATTCTCGTGCTCCAAAAACAAAAGGCGTCCCGAGAATCTGGCAAGAGTGACCAGTTCAGGGGACGCCGTTGTCCTGACAGACGGCTACATGGCATAGCCGTCGTTTTATGTGGGGTGGGACAGTCGCCGTTGACCGGCCCACGCTCTATATCGCAAGCGGTGTGCCAGGCGTTTGAAGTGTCTTGGAGGTAGCTTGTGGGGCAGAGAAACGCTTAAAAAGTGCGTCTTTATACCCATTTGCACGTTATGGTGCAGCGCCAGACTAGGGCGTTCGCACGGCTATGGTGCAGTGCAATGTGCGGGGGCGGTGCGTGGGACTACTTCAGCAATGACCTTGCAATCCGCATCTGTGCGTTTTCGAATGCCGGAGCGAAATCATCCAAGTCACGGTTCGACATGCCCACTGCGGCCGACTTGCCAACGTTCGCCCATGTGTCGATGGCGCGGCAGACCTGACCCAGCACGCGCTGGACTGCGGACGAATCCAGCCTGAAGTAGCTTGCCACGCCGATGACGGCTTTGATGGAATCCACCGGGCCATAGGCTTCATCGAGCCAAAGCTTGAGTTCCTGGTCCTTGTCGGGGAAGGGATTGATGTCGAACGCGGGCGCCAGGCGCCATTGTCCGTGAGCGACGTGGAGAAAACCGTGGTTTTGCACGTGGTCGTCGACATTCGTAATCAGCAGATTGAAGACGAGGCGACGCCATAGCTCTTCAAGGTCCTCGGCGGGACGCGCACTGTTTGCAATGATGGTTTCCGCGATCTGCGTGTAGGCGTGGTCGTCTTGCCGGGATGCCTGCATCATTGAACCGGCGGAAAGATAGGGAATCCGGCCTCCGCCTTCAACGCGATCGAACCGGCGAATCAGTGCCACGGGGATGTCGTCGGACATGACGACGCGCGAGTCGGAGACGTTGATTCCGGCTGCAGCAGCCAGTTGCAGGGCAAGGACTTCGCCTCGGGTGACGCTGCGATCGTCCTTCACGCTGGGAAACTTTCCGATCGCCAGATGCCCGTCGTCGTCGACGATCGTGCATTTCGGGCGCATGCCACCTATCGACGTACCTCGGCCGCGCAGATATCGCAGGTCCGCTTCGGTTTCCTTGTTCAACTCCACGGCGCGCGATGCCGCCATCAGTTGCGCAAGCTCCAGAAGCGGTGGTGTTCCGCGCTCACCGTCTTCAATGACGCGCAGGAAACGCCTGGTTTCTGGATCGACGAGTCTGATGGCGCCGATCCGGCTTGTGTCGTCGACCCCGAGCAGGTAGTCCATTTCGGTCAGTTCTGCCGATGGCACAGGAAGGTCGTTTCGCTGCGCAGCTTTACGGCGCTTGGCATGGTCGCGCGCGATCACGCGGCAGCCCCAACCATCGGGTTCGGTGTCCGCAAACGCGAAATGGAAGATTGAGTCGTCTTTGCTCGGTGCTTTCCGGAACTGGTTGCCTGAGACGAGAGGAAGGTCAGGGGAGACCGAGAACTTTGCCGAGTCGGATAGCCAAGCGGCGTCGTAGGCGAATGACGAATGCTCCCGTCGTCCGTCACGGGCATAGGCGAGTTCGCCAAGCGGTATGGCCCGCTGACCCAAGGCGACGCCAACCTTCTTCCGCGTCGGGGCCATGGATCAGAGTGCTCCCGAATCAGGCTTTTGCTTCTTGCCTCGAACCCGCTGAGGAAGTTGTTCATTCATCAGGGTCAGCCCGATGTCGTCGTCGGCAGTCTCCAGCAAGCCGCTGATCTTTTCCAGTTCGCCCAATACGAACATTGCTTGCGCGATGGTGCCGATCGGAATGCGGGGGTCGCCTTTTTCCAGGCGTCGCAGCGTGGACACAGATGTCTGGATGCGTTCGGCCATCGACTGCTGAGTCAGCATCCGCCTCCTTCGAGCCATCGATAAATCGCGACCGAGCTTTATCAGAGCGCGCGAAACCGGAGTAGGGACGACGGCAGTGTCCCTATCGCTCATGTACGAGCTTTTAGGCAGTTTAATCGATCCCATGTGAGCGCTTAGATTCCTTCGGAGGTTGCTGCATTATTGGGCAAGCATCATCCGGCCGTCAAGCAGCATGGATTTAATCGCTCACATATGAGCGCTTATTTGCGTTAAGTGCTCATGAGTGAGCGCTAAATCTCGTTGAGGCGCTCACTCATGTCGGCTTCGGCGGTGATGGCTAGTCGTCTGCTCTGACTGGCGCCAACAACGAAATCAACGCCATCTCATTCGGCGCCACAGGGTCGTTGTTTTCGTCCACGAGGGCCGCGCGGACCTTGAGGCCGTTGACCTTCGAGCGGATTTCGGCCGGGCCTTGTCCGCAGGTTGTCAGGTGGTCGTCGCCCCATTGCATCAAGCCCACGATCACGGGCAGCAGCTCGACCGCGGCGCGGGTGGGGTGATAGGCAAAGCGCTCGCGCTCGCCCGGCTCCTTGTAGCCAATCTTGCGGAGCAGGCCGGCCTCGGTCAGCGTTTTCAGCCGGGCAGACAGGACGGCGGGCGAGCACTGGAGCCGCTCCAGGAAATCGTCGAATCGTCGCACACCCGAGAACACATCCCGCAAGATAAGAATGGTCCACTTCTCGCCGATGAGCGACAAGGTGCCGGCAATCGAGCACTGAGCAAAGTCAGCGGGGCTGATCGGCGGGGTTTCGGGTGACGCGATAGGTGTCTTGTCCATGACTTCAGCATAGCAGCCCTAACTTCATTTGCAAAAGCTAGGGTTTCGACTATGCTTCTGGCTATGTAAAACGTAGTCAGGGGTTGTCATGAGCCAAACACAGGGTGCTGCTGCTTATACGGGGATGCCGAACGCGGAAGAATCGTGGCAGGTATCGGGCGGTGCGCGCGTGACGCTGCGCGCGGTACGGCACACGGACCGCGCCGGGCTGCGCGCCTTCATTGATGGCTTGTCGCTGGAGAGCCGCTACTACCGCTATCTGACCGGCGGACGGGTTGCCGACACGATCATCGAGAGTTTCATTGGCTATCGGCCGGATCGCGATGTGGCCGTGGTGCTGACTTCGCCGTCGCCGGATGGTGAGGAGACGATCATTGGCAAGGCCGAATACGTGGTGAATGCCGAAGGCGTGGCCGACCTCGCCGTCGTGGTGGCCGATGGCTGGCAGGGCAAGGGGCTGGGGCGGCGCCTGATCCAGCGGCTCCAGAACATTGCGCGGACCCGCAAGCTGCGGGGGATGCGTGGCGACGTCCTCAGCGAGAACCGCCGCATGCTGGCGATCATGCGCGAGTGCGGCTTCTCCGCACGCCGCAATCCGGAGGACAGCTTCCTGCATGAAGTCAGCCTGACGCTGGGCGCGCCTGCCCCGGCACATCCCGGCCGGCTGACGCCTCAGTGGTTGCCAGCCGACTGGTTCGCCGCCAACTGAGCTTCGTCCTGCGGCGGCGGTCGCTTTCCGCGCGCCGTCACTGTGCAGCCGATGGACGCCGTGATGATGGCCCCGATGGCCACCCACTGGATGGGCGTCAGCTGTTCGTGCAGGAAGGCCAGTCCAGCCAGTGCGCCCATGGCCGGCTCCAGGCTCAGCAGAATGCCGAATGTGCGGCGCGGCAGCCGCTTCAACGCCACCATTTCCAGCGAATAGGGAATCGCGCTCGACATCAGGCCGACGGCCAGCCCGGATAGCAGCAGCGCCGGGCTGAACAGGTCGGTTCCTGCATGCGCCACGCCAAACGGCACCGCCACGATGGCTGCCATGGTCATGCCCAGCGAGGTCGCCTGCCCACCATGGGCGTTTCCCGCCATCTGGCCGAACACGATATAGAGCGCCCAACCCACGCCGGCAGCCAGCGCGTAGCCGATACCGACCGGGTCCAGATGCGTCGAGGCTTCGCCGAGCGGTAGCAGCAGGATCAGACCCAGTACGGCACATGCGATCCACACGAAGTCGATGGCGCGGCGTGATGACAGCACCGCCACCGCCAGTGGCCCGGTGAATTCGATCGCAATGGCCAGACCCAGGGGGATCGTGCGCAGCGACATATAGAACAGCAGGTTCGTGGCGCCGAGCGCGGCCCCGTACAGCGCGATGGCGCGGGCATGGGCGCCCGACAGCGGAAAGCGCCAGGGCCGCCAGACAGCAATCAGGATCAGCGCGGCGAACGACACGCGCATGGCAACCGTGCCTTGTGCGCCGACGGCGCCAAACAGGCTTTTGGCGAACGATGTGCCAATGCATAGCGACGCCATCGACGCGATGAGCGCCAGCACGGCAAGCAGCGTATCGCTCTGTTTGAGGCGGGAAAGCGGCAATTGTGATCCTGGGTGCGATGGCCCCGTGGCGGGGTGGTGCGGCATCATGCCCCAACATTGCGCGGCCAACCATGCACAGATGCCGTGATCCGCCACTGTACAGTTGCCTCCGACGCCGCATCTGGCGAAGCGCGGTGCCACGCACTATGGTTGAGAGACCCCAGCGGGGCAGACACCCCCTTTCCAGGAGATCGCCATGGAAGCCAGTGCCGTCCGCCGTCATGTTGTCATCACCGGTGCCGCCGGCGCCCTCGGCCGTGCCATCGCCAGCCGGTTTGCAGCGGAAGGCGCGCGGCTTGCGCTGATCGACCGCGACCTGCAGCATCTGCAGAGCGTGTTCGCCCATCCCGAACCCGACCACGGCGGTACCTTGCTGCACGCCGCCGATGTCACATCGGATACGGCCATGGCCCCGGTGGCAGCAGCCATCCTCGATGCATTGGGCTCGGTCGATGTGCTTGTGCATGTGGCCGGCGGGTTCGAGATGGGTGAGCCCACCCACGCGCTGAGCCGCGAGTCGTTTGTACGGATGATGGATCTCAATGCGTGGTCCTTCGTGGCCGTTACCGGCCACTTCATTCCGGCGATGAAGTTCCAGCAGCGCGGAAAAGTAGTGGCCGTGTCCGCGCGAGCTGCCAGCCAGGGCGCTGCGGCAATGGGTGCCTACACCGCGTCCAAGAGCGCGTTGCAGCGACTGGTAGAAAGCCTGTCCCACGAGGTGCGCACCTCTGGCATCAACGTGAACAGCATCGCCCCGAGTATTCTCGTTACCCCCGCCAACCGGCACGCGATGCCTGCCGCCGACCATGCGCTTTGGGTGTCTACCGGCGCGGCGGCGCGCGCCGTGGCGTTCCTGGCCTCGGATGCGGCAGAGGCGGTGCATGGGCAGCATATGGTGCTGGATGGATTGAGCTAGTTGACCAGGCGCATGCCGTTTTCCTTCGCCTTGCGATCGAATGTGAGCGTCTGGGAGCAGCCCGCCGCCTCGCATGTGCGCGTGATCAGGCAGTCGGCGAAATCGCCCTTTTTCTCCCGGAACAGGTAGAGCGCCGACTTCACGATATCGGAGGACTCCACGACGAGTTCGTCGCTGCGGATCATGTACTCGACGACGCGCGCGATCGTGCTCCGGTCCGCGCCGTAGTGGCGCCGCATGGTCCAGACCACCTCGACCAGCACGGCAATCGGGATGAAACCCCGCAGGCTCGTGGAGAGCGACCTCATGATGGAAGTCGCCCTCGGTGTCATGCTGGGGTCATCTCGCGCAAGGAATCTCAGCACGATGTTCGAGTCCAGTCCGATCATGCGAAGCTCCTCAGGTAGCGCTCGCTGGCTGCGTCGGCAATGACTGCGTCCAGTTCTTCCAGCGTTGGCGCGGAACATGAAGCCAGATGGCCCAGACAGCCTTCGAGCTGCACCACGGAACACCGCTGGCCCGGCCGAAGCGGCGGCAGCGTCCGGTTGAAGTCGGCATCGGCACGGGTATCCAGCGTTTCAAGATCCGCAACAGCCGCGCCAATCTCTGCCTCGGTCGGCGTCCGCACCCGGCCCAGGCAGCCTTCGAGATGGTGGATCGAGAAATGATGGTCGGCTGCCACGCTAGCGTCAGCGGATGTGGGAGCCGATGTGGAAGCTGATGTGGAAGCCGTGGTGTCGGCTGCCAGGGTTGCTGCATTCATGGTTGTGCCCCTCGGTTGGTTGTTGGCCCGGCAGCGCATTGGCGCCCGGTGCAACCATTCTCGGGGGAGGGCCGACGAAGCGATATGGGACGGTTCTCAAAGTGGCGGCCAGCCGTTTGCGTCCAATCAAAGGGTCAACCAACGGGCCGGTCAGTCCCTCTCGGCGCCCAGCGGCGGCGCAATGTCCTCCAGCGCCCGTCGTTCTGCATCCACGCCGAATCGCAGCGCCATCAGCCCCGCCACGATCACCAGGGTGGCGCCGATGCCGTAGCCGATAGCCACCGCGCCGCGGCTGCCGGTCTCGATCAGCATGCCGAACAGCACTGGCGCGATGAAACCACCGGTGCCCGTGCCCACGGCGTAGAACACGGAGATGGCCAGCGCGCGCATTTCCAGTGGGAAGACCTCGCTGGCGGTCAGGTAGGCCGAGCTTGCGGCTGCCGACGCCAGGAAGAACACGGCGGACCAGCATAGCGCCTGCGAGCGCGCATCGAGGTGTCCTTCCACAAAGGCCCAGCCCGTGGCCGCAAGTCCGATCCCGGAAAGCACATAGGTCACGGCAATCATCTTGCGACGCCCGATGCGATCGAACAATGGTCCTAGCAGGAACGGACCCAGCGCGTTGCCGAGCGCGAACGGGAAGATGTAGAGCGCCACGCGCTCGTCCGGCACGGCATAGAAGCGCGTCAGCACCAGCGCGTAGGTGAAGAAGATGGCGTTGTAGAAGAATGCCTGCGCCACCATCAGCGCCAGCACCACAACGCTGCGCGAACGGTAGCGGTGGACCAGCAGGCGCACGATATCGCGCAGCGCGGGGATGGGTTTGCCGGCGTAGGCCACCACCGCGCGCGGGTCCACGGCGGGCAGCGGGCCATGTTGGCGTGATACCTCGGCTTCAATGGCGTCGATGACCCGGCCGGCTTCCGCGTGACGGCCGTGGGTGGTCAGCCAGCGTGGACTCTCCGGGATATGCCGGCGGATCAGCACGATAGCCACGGCCAGCAGGGCGCCCAGGCCGAAGCAGACGCGCCAGCCCCAGACCGGGCCGAATACGCGAGGATCGAGCAGTATCAGGCTCAGTCCGGCACCCAACGCGGCGCCGAGCCAGAAGCTGCCGTTGATCGCCAGGTTCACGCGGCCACGCACGCGGGCGGGAATCAGTTCGTCGATGGCCGAGTTGATGGCTGCGTATTCGCCACCGATGCCCAGGCCTGTGACAAATCGGCACACCGCGAAGAACGCGAAGTTGGGCGAGAAGGCGGTGGCGAGCGTGGCAGCCATGTAGACCGCCAGCGTGGCGAGGAACAGCTTCTTGCGGCCGAGCCGGTCGGCCATCCGCCCGAAGACCAGTGCGCCGAACACAGCCCCGAGGATGTAGAGCGAGCCGCTCCAGCCCACCTGCGTGGCATCGAGCGCCAGCGTGTCGGGCCGTTCCAGCACGGCGCCCACCGAACCGACCAACGTGACTTCCAGACCGTCGAGCACCCACGCAACGCCAAGCGCAATGGCTACGCGCCAGTGCCATGCCGACCACGGCAGACGGTCAAGCCGTGCGGGAATGTCCGATTGCCAGCCGGTGGAGGAGGGTTGTGTCATGAGTGTGAATGCGGCGCTGGGCGATACGCAGCGCCGTATTCACGGGATGATAAGCACAGGCGGTGCAATTGCCTGTCGGTGAACCACTGATACGTCGTCAGCCCATTCGACCCACGGCGGCCAGCATCGAACGGCCGTGAGCGGTGATTTGCGGGCAAGGGCGTTTGCCCTGTTCGGATTGCAGGACCACCAGTTCGTGGTTGATCAGGGCGTCGAGATCGACGGGATCGATTTCACGCGATGCGGCAGTGGTGTCGTTACGCGTTTGGGGGCCATTGCCGATCAGCATCAGCGTGGCAAGTTCATGTGGGCTCAGCACGGTGTTCTCCTTGGCGAGAGGGGAGCGGTTGCTGGGGACATAGGGACGCGCTTCTCAGCGGTACTTCATCGGCGATGTGCCGATGCTGGGGGGCGCCTCTCCGTCGAGATTCTGGACTATCGCGCTGCAGCTTGCACGCTGCATTGCATCGTGATCCGCAGTCGACAGTCATTGCATTGGACGGGGCGCCCCGGCATCGGTTCCGGACCGATACAAAACCGCTACACAACGCAGGGTTGTCATCCCCTCGTCATGCAGGCTTCGCCTTGCCTGCATGATGCAACAGGATTGTCATCTGATGATGCAAGCCCCTCACGCGCTCATGGCGATGCCGTCGCTGCGCGGGTCGTGGGCGCCTGCACGGTGTCCGTCGTCGTACAACGCGATGGCACCGGGATGGCCTGCCAGCGGGCTTTGCGCGGGGATGACGCTGACCTCGTGCCCGCGCGCGGCCAGCGCAGCGATCACATCGTCGCCGGCATCGGCCTCGATCTTGAGGCTGTCGCGCGTATCGGAGAATGTGCGGCCGAGCAGAAAACGTGGTCGCGACAGCGCGGTGAGCGGGTCCATGCCGTGGTCGATCAGGCGAGTGAGCACGGTGGCCAACGTCTGAGGCTGACCGTCTGCACCCTGTGTGCCATAGAGCAATCGCGGCTTGCCGCCGCGCAGGTACATGCCCGGGTTCAACGTATGAAACGGACGCTTTCCTGCTGCAATGCAATTGGGATGCCGCGTGTCCGTGCTGAAGGCGGCGCCACGGTTGTGCCACAGGATGCCGGTATCGCCGGCCACCACGCCGCTGCCCCAATCGAAATACACGGTCTGCAGCACGCTTGCGCAGCGGCCTTCGCCATCCACCGCCGCGAGATACACGGTGTCGCCGTGCTGGTAGACGTGTGGCCACGGCAATGCGTGCGTCATATCGATATGCGCAGCCAGTGCGGAAAGCCGCGTCGGCGACAGCATCTCGTCCGTCGGCACGGCATGGAACTCGGGGTCCGCCACGTAGCGGTTGCGTTCGATGAACGCCTGTTTCACGGCCTCCACGAGCACGTGATAGTAGTCCGCGCTGCCTTCCTCCAGGCTCCCGATGTCGAACCGCTCCAGGATGCCCATGATCTGCAGCGTGGTCACACCTTGCGTGGGCGGCGGCAGGCTCAGTAGCTCGCCGCCGCGATATGGCACGCGCAGCGGCGCTTCATCGCGCGCGGCAGTGCGGGCCAGATCCTGCATCGACAACGGAGAACCCGCTTCGCGCAGACCAGCGACGATACGCTCGGCCAGTTCGCCTTCGTAGAATTCGCGCGCGCCATGCGTGGCAATGCGCGCCAGGCTGCGGCCCAGCGCGGGTTGGCGCAGCCAATCGCCGGCTTCGGGCAGCCTGCCATCGGGCATGAACGTGCTCGAGAAGCCGGGCCAGCTACCAACTTCGTCCTTGCGGAAGGCTTGCCAGAAGCGCTGCGACGGCGTGACCTCGAATCCTTCATGCGCCAGCGTGATGGCGCGCTGGAACAGGCTGCTCCAATTCTGGGTGCCACCCCACTGGCCGCGGCTGATGGCGAACGCGCGGTCCCAGGTATCGACCGTGGCAGCGGTGGTGAGGGCGGACGCGGCGCCGCGCGTGGGAATCGCATCGCCGTAGTCCGGCAGCGTGCCGGCGGCCTGCCCTATGCCGGACAACGTGCGCACGTTGCCCGCGCCATCGCTGACGATGAAGAACGCATCGCCGCCCAATCCCGTGAAGTGCGGGTAAGTCACGGCCAGCGTTGCGCCGATGGCGATCACGGCCTCGATGGCATTTCCGCCGGCGCGCAGGACTTCCAGCCCCGCCTCGCTGGCCAGTGCATGCGGGCTGGTGACCATGCCCGCGCGGGAAGTGGCGAGCCGGCTCATGCGTGTTGTCCGCCGAGGTAAGCCTGCACCAGTGCGGGATCGCGCGCCAGCGTCTCCGCATCGCCGCTCGCCACCACGCGGCCTTCTTCGAGCACGTAGGCGCGGTCTGCCAGAGACAGCGCAAGGGCCGCCATCTGGTCTACCAGCAGAATCGTGATCGACGCTTCGCGCAGCTTGTCGAGCGAGGCGAACAGTTCGTCGATAACCTTCGGCGCGAGGCCCAGCGATGGCTCGTCGAGCAGCACCACGGTCGGCTTCGACATCAGACCACGTGCCACGGCCAGCATCTGCTGCTCCCCGCCGGACAGCAGCCCGGCGCGTTGATGCTGCCGCTCGCGCAGGCGCGGGAAGCGCGTGAACATCGATTCAACCCGCTGCAGCATCTCTGAGCGCGCGATGCGGCCCGAGGGGAAGGCGCCGAGTTTCAGGTTGTCGAGCACTGACAGTTCAGGGAAGACCTGCCGGCCTTCGGGCACCAGCACCACACCCATTTCGACGATGCGTGCGGCATCGAGTCGGGCCAGGTCGGTGCCGTCGAACGTGATGCCACCCTGTACGGGGCGATGCAGGCCGGCCATCGCACGCATCAACGTGGACTTGCCTGCACCATTGGCGCCGAGGAGCGCCACCATCTCGCCCTCGCGCACCTGCAGATCCACATCGTGCAGCACGGGGGCCGCGCCATAGCCGGCACGCAGGCGGCTGACGCCGATGACTTCGGGCAACTGCGCAGCGTTCTTCGATGCCGCACGATGACGCGTAGGTACCGCTGCCGCATCGCCGAGATACGCGCGGCGCACGGCGGGGTCCTCGCGTACGGCATCGGGCGTGCCCGCAGCCAGATGCTGGCCTGCGTCGATCACGACGATGCTGTCCGACACGTCCATGACCAGCGACATATCGTGTTCGACCAGACCCACGGCCACGCCGCTGTCCGCAATCTTGCGCAGCAGACGGCCGAGCGTGGCCTTGTCTTCGCGCGAGAGGCCGGCAGCCGGTTCGTCGAGCAGCAATACAGCAGGCCGCGTTGCCAGTGCGCGTGCGATTTCCACGAGTCGGCGATCCACGTGCGCGAGGTCCGCTGCGCTCGTGTCGGGGTTGCCCATGTAGCCGCAGGCGGCCAGCAGTGCGCGGGCTTCGTCGCGTACGGACGGTGCGGTGAAACCGGCAATGCCGAGGAACGTCCCGAGCTTGCCGCGCGACAGCGCAATCGCCACGTTATCCAGCGCACTCATGCCCGCGAACAGTTGCGTAGTCTGGTAGGTGCGAGAGATGCCTTGCCGCGCGCTGTGGCACGCGCCACGAGCGGGCAGGGTGTCGCTGCCGAGCTTGCGACCCCCCGCGCGCGGACGGTAGTAGCCTGACAGCATGTTCAGGACGGTGGACTTGCCCGCACCGTTGGGGCCGATCAGGCTCGTCACCTGTCCAGGAGGAAGATCGAACGAAAGGTTGTCCACGGCACGCACGCCGCCGAACACCATCGACAGACCGAGCGCGGAAAGTCCTCGCCGCGCCTCTGGTGCGCGCGCGGGCAGCGTGGCACCGGTCACGGCGTCGTGCTGGGCTGCGGCCTTGGGATGCAGGCGGCGGAACGCGGATGTTGCGACACCAACGAGACCGGTCGGTGCAACCCACAACACCACCAGCAGCAGTACGCCGAAGCACAGCAGGCGCAGGTTTTCCAGGCTCGACAGGATCTCGGGCAACAGGCCGACGATGATGGCGCCTGCCACTGGTCCCGCCACCGTACCTGCACCGCCGATCATCACCACGAGCACGAACAGGATCGACTGCAGGAACGAGAACATGCCCGGCGTGACCATGCCCTGCAGCGGCGCGAAGAGTCCACCTGCCAGACCGGCCAGTGCTGCCGAGAATGCGAAGCCTACGGTCTTGACCACCAGTGGATTCACGCCGATCGATGCAGCGGCGGCTTCGCTGTCGCGTACTGCACGCATCGCGGCACCCCAGCTACCGCGCGAAATGCGAGCGTAAGCCGCCAGCGCCACACCGAGTACGGCGATGGCGATCAGCGCCAGCGCGCGCTCGCCACCTTCGACACCAGGCAGCGAAGGCTGCGCGATACCCATCAGGCCGTTCTGCCCGCCAGTCAGGGCACGCCATTCCACCGCGCCGTGTTCGACGATAAAGCCGAATGCAATGGTCACCATCGCCAGACCCGGCCCCTTGACACGTAGCGCAGGCAGCGCCAGCAATGCGCCGAGTACGGCGGCGATCAGCATGCCCACCGGCCATGCGGCCCAGAAGCTCCAGCCGGCCTGTCCGGTCAGGATCGCCACCGTATAGGCGCCGATGGCGTAGAAGCCGACATGGCCGAACGATACCTGCCCGGTCAGCCCAAGCAGCAGATTCAGTCCGACGCCGCAGATCGCCAGCATGGCGACCCCGGCAATCACGAATACGAAGTAGCCGTTAAGCGTCAGTGTGAGTGCAGCGGATGCCACCAGCACGGCGATCATCGACGCGATCTGCAGCGGCGTGCCGAGGCCGAGCACGGGTGCGGCGGCGCGGGGTGCGTGGGTGGCGGGTGTGGTTGGCACCGGGGAAGTCATTGTCTTGCTCATACCTTGCGCACCTCCGCGCGTCCGAACAGACCATCGGGCCGCAGGGCCAGGATGGCGATCACCAGCGCGAACGTGATGATCTGGGTGTAGCTGGAACCCAGCGATGCGGTGATCATCGCCTCGACCAAACCAAAGATCAGGCCGGCCACCATCACGCCCCATGCGCTCGACAGTCCGCCGAGAATTGCCACGGCAAACGCCTTGAGACCGAAGACGGTGCCCATGTCTGCCTGCACGTTGAACAGCGGGGCGATCAGCACGCCAGCGATACCGGCGAGCAATGTGGAAAGTGCGAACGCGCCGGCAATGGTGCGACGGATGGGAATCCCCATCAGGCGTGCCGCATCGCGGTTTTGCACCACGGCCAGCATCGCCACGCCCCAGCGCGATTTGCGCAGTACGTAGTGGAGGACGGCGGCCAGCGCGAGTCCTACCACCGGAATCACGAGTTGCAGCGGATAGACGCCCACGCCCGTGCTGCCAAGTTGCACCGATTGCGTGGCGAGCGGGGAGGGCAGGCTGCGCGGCTCCGTGCCGAACCAGAGCATCACCACGTTATCGAGCACGATGCCCAGTGCTACGGTTGCCATCAGCCACGCGTTGGAGCCACGGCTTGCAAACGGACGCACTGCGAGGAATTCGACGGCAAGGCCGTAGAGCGCGCACAACGCGAGCGCCAGCAGGATAGCCAGCGGCATCGGCCAGCCCAGCGTCTGCGCGAACGTGTAGGTGAGCACGGCGCCCAGCATCATCGAGCTGCCCTGCGCGAAATTGACCGTGGCCGATACCGCGTAGGTGATGTGAAATCCCAGCGCCATCAGCCCGTACATGCTGCCCAGGCCAAGCCCGCTGATCAGGGCGGATATCCATAACATGGTGAGTCCTTATTCTTTCTTCTTTCGGGGTGTTCTCCCCTCTCCCGCAAGCGGGAGAGGGGCGGGGGAGAGGGCCAGCGGTGCAAATTGCCATGTGGTCGGCAAGCAGACCCTCCGGCCCTCACCCCCAACCCCTCTCCCGCCGCGCGGGAGAGGGGAGCAAAAACAGCGGGATATCAAAATGCTGTCGGTGTTCGCCCCTCTCCCGCATTGCGGGAGAGGGGCGAACACAATGCGGCGGAAACAGGAAGCCTTACTTCTTCACCGGCACGATCCGGTTGTCGATGAACTGCGCCCACACGTAGTCGTTCTCGCCCAGCGCGTCATGCTGTTGCGGCGAGAACGGCTTCACGTAGGTCTTGATCAGACCTTCGTAGCGGTCGATCTTGTAGAAGCCTTCGCGGATCGCGTCGCCCTTGGTGCTGCCGGCCTTGGCGATAGCAAGCGCGGCGAGTTGCGTGGCGTCGTACGCATTGGCTACGCCCACTGCAGGCGTGATGTCGTCGGGCCCCTTGATGTCGCTGTACTTGGCCTTGAGGTCGGCCACTACGCGATTGCTGACCGGAGTCTGGGTGCCGAAGAAGCTGTACGTCTGCACGAAGTGAACGTTCTTCGCGTTCGGTCCCGCCAGTTCGGTGAAACGGCCGCCTGCGGGGCCCCAGTGCGAAACCACCGGCACCTTCCAGCCCATGCGATCGAGCGATTTCACGACCTGTGCCGACGGCCCCACGTTGCCGACCATCAGCAGCACATCGGCACCGGCAGCCTTCAGGCGGCCCAGTTGCGGCACCACGTCTACATCGGTGCCTTCGAATTTCTCGATGCCCACCGGCTTGCCGCCCTTGGCGGCCATCGCGGCGACGATGCCTTTCTCGTTCGATTCACCCCACGGGTTGTTCACGAGGATCAGGCCAACCTTGGTGGCGCTGAAAGTCTTCTGCGCGTACTGCACCATGGCCTTGTCCACCACTTCGTCCACTGCCGAGACACGGAAGGCAAAGTTCGGATTCGCGCCGTTATGCGTGATGGGCGTGCCTGCGGCCCACGGACCCATGAACGGCACCTTCTCCTGGTTGGCGATCGGCACGATGGCCAGCGAGACCGGCGTATCGAGACCGCCGAACAGCACCGCCACCTTCTCCTTGTAGATCAGTTCGCGCGCAGCCAGCACACCCTTGGCCGGGTTGCCTTCGTCGTCGCGGCGCACCAGTTCCAGCTTGCGGCCGCCCAGCAGGCCGCCACGGGCGTTGATCTCGTCGATGGCGATGGTGATACCGCGCGTCAGCGATTCGCCCGCCCGCGCAGACTGGCCGGACAGCGCCGTGATCAGGCCGATCTTGATGGTGTCGGCGGCGAGCGCCGGCAGCGTGGTCATCGCAAGGGCGGCAGCGGCGGTGGCGAGCAGTGCGCGGCGTTGGGGACGAAACATGGCAGATCTCCGGGGGTTGGATGGGATTCGCCGGGTGGGCTTGCAAGAGCCATGCCACGGCGTTGACAAATCCACCCCAAGGTCCGCGACATAACGGATTCCCAAGCGTTGACGATCTGGCCCGCAATTTGCGAACGATTGGTATCGATCAGTGCATACGATCACAAACGGGGCGCGGCGCACGAAGGCGGTGCGCAGCGGCCCGGCGGATGCACCAACCAGAAGAAAGGCAACGTTCATGACCCTCAATCCGAGTCCGCTGGCTGCTGCGCAGGCCGCTGCGGCACCCACGTTCGGTCCGCTGCGCCACCATGGCCGCTTTCCGTATCGGCCCATCATCGATGTCGATCACTTCCGCTGGCCGAATGGCGCACGGCTGGCCGTCTATCTGGGCTTCAATATCGAGCACTTCGCGTTTGGCGAGGGGTTGGGTGCGAACCTCGGCCCCGTATCGCCGCAGCCTGACGTGCTGAACTACAGCTGGCGCGAGTATGGCAATCGCGTGGGCGCATGGCGTTGCCTGGAGTTGTTCGATCAGTTGGAGATGCCTGCCGGCGTGATCCTGAACACCGCGCTCTACGATCACTGCCCGGAACTGCTCGACGCCTGTCTGGAACGTGGAGACGAACTGATCGGCCATGGTCATACCAATGCGCATCGGCAGAGCGAATTCGATGAAGCAGGGGAGCGCGCACTGATCGAACATTGCCGCGACCGTATCCAGTCGCACAGCGGTCGCGCCCCGACGGGCTGGCTGTCGCCATGGATCTCCGAGACGATGGCCACGCCGGATCTGCTGGCCGAAGCCGGTTACCGCTACACGCTGAACTGGGCACACGATGACCGCCCGGTGCCGATGCAGACGCGTGACGGCGGCGCGATCTGGTCGATTCCCTATCCGCAGGAACTGAACGATATCCCGATGATCATCGGTCGCCAGCTCGACGGCGCGGCGTTTGCCGATATGATCATCGACCAGTTCGATGAGATGCTGCTGCAGGCCAACCATCCGCAGCATCCCCAGCCGCTGGTGATGGGCATTGCGCTGCATCCGTATCTCGTGGGCCAGCCGTACCGGCTGCGCCACCTGCGGCGCGCACTGGCGCATATCGCCGCGCGGCGCTCGCATGGCGATGTGTGGATGACCACGCCCGGCGCGATCTGCGACGCGATGGAGCAGGTTGCGAAAACGGCTTCGCGCTAACATCATGGCCATCGTTTCCCTGACCGACGTCATGTCCAGCAAAGCCGCACGGAAGCCCGCCCCCGCTACCGAAGCGCCCGAGGCCATCGAGCCTGTGGACGCCGATACGCGCATCTACCAGGCCATCTTCGATGGCGTACTCAATCATCGTCTGACGCCCGGCACCAAGTTGCCCGAGCCCGAGCTATGCAGCCTGTTCGGCGTGGGCCGTGCCGTGGTACGCCGCGTGCTCGAGAAGCTCGCGCACGATGGCATCGTCGCACTGCGTCCCAACAAGGGTGCCGTGATTGCCGAACCCACGCCCGAGGAAACGAGCCAGATTTTCGAGGCGCGCCGCGCCATGGAGCGTGTGCTTGTGGAGCTGGCGGTGGAACGCGTGACGGAGGATGACCTGCGCGAACTGCGTCGCCAGCTTGCCGACGAACACGATGCCATGCACCGCTTCGACCAGCCATCGTGGGCGCGGCTGGCCAGTGGATTCCACCTGCGCATTGCCGCGCTGGCCCGCAACGCGGTGCTGCAACGCTACCTGACCGAACTAGTCTCGCGTTGTTCGCTCATCGTTGGGCTGTACGAGCCACCGGGCCATGCACCCTGCGAACACGACGAGCATGCGGCCATCGTGGCGTGCATCGAAGCGCGCGATGCAGCAGGCGCCGTGGCCCGCATGGAAGCGCATCTACGCGAACTGGAGCAGCGGATCGAAACCTCGCGCATGTCAGGCGAAAAGAGCCTGGCGCAGATGCTTGGGCTGCCGCAGCCCTGAACAAAGGAAGAGTATGGAAATCGATTTCAGCGCGATCACCGAGTATCAGCGCTACAAACTCATGGCCAGCCTGATCGTGCCGCGTCCCATCGCACTCGTCACCACGCTGGGTCCCGACGGCACCGCCAACGCCGCGCCGTTCTCGATGTTCAACATGCTGGGCGAAGAGCCTCCTATCGTCATGATCAGCGTGAACCGGCTCGACGATGGTGCGTTGAAGGACACCGCCGCCAATATCGTGCGGACTAAAGAATTTGTCGTGCACCTCAGCGACGAAGCGATGGTCGAGAAGATGCACCGCTGTGGCGAGCGTTTGCCCCCCGATGTAAGCGAACTCGCGCATGTGGGTCTCACGCCAGCGCCATGCACACAGGTGGCGCCGCCGCGTATCGCGGAAGCGCCGGTGGCCTTCGAATGCAATCTGTGGGAAACGCTGGAGACAGAAAGCCGCCAGATCTTCATCGGCCGCGTGCTGCGTCTGCATGCACGGGATGGGTTGATCGATACGGAGCGCTGGCGCGTGCGGCTGCAGGAGTACTTCCCCGTAGGCCGATTCGGCGCCAGCTTCTACGTGACCACGCGCGACCGCTTCTCGCTGGAGAAGGAGGCCGGCGCGGTCACCGCGTCAACCGCGATCGACGAGATGTGAGCCCAGCGGCGCCGCGGCCGTCTTGCGCCGTGCGCGCCACTGGTCTGCCACGACGATGATCTCGCCGACGATGCCGCGCCGGAACGTCAGCACACAGATCACGAAGATGATGCCCGTGACCATCGTTACCGATTCGCCCAGCGTGTTGAACCACGCCACGCCAGTCGCATTGGCGAGGAACATGCCAAGGTCGCCAAGCTTGTTCTCAAGCGCGATCACCACCAGCGCGCCGACGATAGGGCCGGTCAGCGTGCCAAGGCCGCCGACCAGCGTCATCAGGATCACCGCACCCGACATCGACCAGTGCACATCGGTCAGTGTCTCGAAGCCCAGCACGAGCGCTTTCAGCGAACCGGCCAGACCGGACAGCGCGGCTGAGAGCACGAATGCCAGCAGCTTGAAGCGATCCACGTCATAGCCCAGCGACACCGCACGCGGCTCGTTTTCCTTGATCGCCTTCAGGATCTGCCCGAACGGCGAATGGATCGTACGCACGATCAGCGCGAACGCTACCACCACGATGGCCAGCACCACGTAATACAGCGTCAGGTCGCTGTCGAGCGGCAGGAAGCCGAGCAGCTTGCCGCGCGGGATTCCCTGAATGCCGTCCTCGCCTCCCGTGAACGGTGCTTGCAGGCAGAAGAAGTAAAGCATCTGCGCGAGCGCAAGCGTGATCATCGAGAAGTAGATGCCCTGACGACGAATCGCCAGCGCGCCCATCGCCCAGCCGCCGAGCGCGGCAAACGCCATGCCCGCCAGCAGACCGAGTTCGGGCGTGAGGCCCCATTCCTTCATGGCGTGCCCGGCCACATAGCCCGCGCCGCCGAAGAATGCGGCATGACCGAACGACAGCAGCCCGGTATAGCCAATCAGCAAGTTGAATGCGCAGGCGAACAGCGCGAAGCAGAGCACCTTGAGCACGAAGACCGGATAGACGCCCAGCGCAGGCGCCAGCAGCACGGCCAGCAGTGCCACGCCATAGACCGCGAACTGGCCGCGGCGATTTTGGTTTTGCAGCATCATTTTTCCTTCCCGAACAGACCTGCGGGACGCAGCAGCAACACGATCACCATGATGAAGAACACCACGGTCGACGACGCTTCCGGATAGAACACCTTGGTCAGGCCCTCGATCACGCCCAGCCCCAGGCCGGTGAGGATCGAACCCATGATCGATCCCATGCCGCCAATCACTACCACGGCGAAGACGACGATGATCAGGTTCTGACCCATCAGCGGCGACACCTGGATCACCGGTGCGGCGAGCACACCGGCAAACGCGGCCAGCGCCACGCCGAAACCGTAGGTCAGCGTGACCATCAACGGCACGTTGACGCCGAAGGCTTCCACGATCTTCGGGTTCTCCGTGCCGGCGCGCAGGTAGGCGCCGAGCTTGGTCTTTTCAATCGTGTACCAGGTGGCGATGCACACCACCAGCGATGCCACCACCACCCAGGCACGGTAGTTCGGCAGCATCATGAAGCCGAGGTCCGTCGCGCCTTGCAGCAGTTCGGGCGGCGAGTAGGGCAGGCCGGACACGCCATAGATCGAGCGCAGCACACCTTCGATCACCAGCGTGATACCGAGGGTGAGCAGCAGGCCGTAGATGTGATCGAGCTTGTAGATCCAGCGCAGCAGCGTCTTCTCGATGAGCACGCCGAGCGCACCGGCCAGCAGCGGCGACAGCGCGAGCATGACCCAGTAGTTGAGCCCGGCGTATTCCATGCCGGCCCACGCCAGCACGGCACCCAGCATGAACAGTGCGCCGTGCGCGAAGTTGATCACGTTGAGCAGGCCGAAGATCACGGCGAGGCCAAGACTCAGCATCGCGTAGAACGCGCCGTTGACGAGCCCGAGCAGCAACTGCGAGAGCAGCGCGGGCAGGGGAATTCCAATATCGAATGTCATGAAATGCGTTATCCCTTTCCTGTCTACACGCCTAGCAGTTCATTGAGCACCGGCATCTTGGCCTGCAGCTCATTGGCCGCAAAGCGCTCGACGATGGTGCCGTGCTCCATCACGTAGAAGCGGTCGGCCAGCGGCGCAGCAAAGCGGAAGTTCTGCTCCACCATCACCACCGTGTAGCCCTTCTTCTTGAGCATCAGGATCATGCGCGCCAGTGCCTGCACGATGACCGGTGCCAGCCCTTCCGAGATTTCATCGAGCAGCAGCAGGTTTGCGCCGGTGCGTAGGATGCGGCCGACGGCCAGCATCTGTTGCTCGCCGCCAGAAAGACGCGTGCCCTGGCTCTGCTTGCGTTCCTTCAGGTTCGGGAACATCTCGTAGATCTCGGCCTCGCTCATGCCCTGGCTGGAACCTTTCAGCACCGGCGGCAGCAGCAGGTTCTCTTCGCACGAGAGCGACGAGAAGATCGCGCGCTCTTCGGGGCAGTAGCCAATGCCGTAGTGCGCAATCTTGTGCGTGGGCAAGTTGATGGTTTCCTTGCCATCGACCTTGATCGATCCCTTGCGTGCGCCGGTCAGGCCCATGATCGCGCGCATGGTGGTGGTACGGCCTGCGCCATTGCGGCCCAGCAGCGTTACCACTTCGCCACGATTCACAGTGAGGTCCACACCATGCAGGATGTGCGATTCGCCGTACCAGGCGTGCAGGTCCTTGATCTCAAGCGCGGGAACGTTGGATGCGTTCGTGGACATATCAGTGCGCTCCCTGCAGTTCGGCGTCGGCGGTGCCCATGTAGGCTTCCATCACGCGCGGGTCTTTCGATACTTCGGCGTACGGACCTTCGGCCAGGATCGCGCCACGCTGCAGCACCGTGATCTTGTCGGCAATCGACGAGACCACGTTCATGTTGTGTTCCACCATCAGGATGGTGCGGCCAGCCGATACCTTCTTGATCAGCTGCGTCACGCGATCCACGTCCTCGTGGCCCATGCCCTGCGTCGGCTCGTCGAGCAGCATCAGCTCGGGTTCCATTGCGAGCGTCGTGGCGATCTCCAGCGCGCGCTTGCGGCCGTAAGGCAGGTTGACGGTGACGGTCTCCGCGAATTCGGTGAGACCGACCTGATCGAGCAAGTCCATCGCACGTGCATCGAGCACATTGAGCGAACGTTCACTGCGCCAGAACTGGAACGCGGTGCCGAGTTGACGCTGCAACCCGATGCGCACGTTCTCGCGCACGGTCAGGTGCGGGAACACGGCGGAAATCTGGAACGAGCGAATCACGCCGCGCCGCGCAATCTGTGCCGGCTTCTCGCGCGTGATGTCGATACCGTTGAAAAGAATGGTGCCCGTGGTGGGCTCCAGGAACTTGGTGAGCAGGTTGAAGCAGGTGGTCTTGCCCGCGCCGTTCGGCCCGATCAATGCATGGATCGAGCCGCGACGCACTTGCAGGTCCACACCGTCGACCGCCGTGAAGCCTTTGAAGGACTTCGTGAGGTTGTGGACTTCCAGTACGTTGGTTGTCATGTGATACGAGAAAATTTGCCGTGAAATCGCTGCCGGTTTTCTCCCCTCTCCCGTGAACGGGAGAGGGGCGGGGGGAGAGGGCGGGCAGTGCAACCTGCCACCGGTGTCGGCAAGCAGAGCCTCCGGCCCTCTCCCCTAACCCCTCTCCCGCAAGGCGGGAGAGGGGAACAACACCAGCGGGGAGAATTACTTCTTGACCAACGGGCAGCGCGATTGCGACATTGGCTGGAACGCCTCGTCGCCCGGCACGGTAGCCACGAGCTTCAGGTAGTCCCACGGCGTCTTGGAGTCGGCGGGCTTCTTCACTTCCATCAGGTACATGTCGTGCACCATGCGGCCATCCGCGCGGACATAGCCGTTCTTGGCGAAGGCGTCGTTGATCTTGGCCTTCTTCAACGCAGCCATGACGGTGTCCGAATCATCGCTGCCCGTGGCCTGTACGGCCTTCAGGTAGTTCAGTACAGCGGAGTAGGTGCCAGCGTGAACCATGTTCGGCATGCGCTTCATGCGCGCGAAGAAGCGGGTGCCGAACTCGCGCGTCTGCGGGTTCAGGTCCCAGTACCACGCGTCGGTCATCTTCATGCCTTGCGTCAGCTTCAGGCCCAGGCTGTGCACGTCGCTGATGGTCATCAGCAGACCCACCAGCGTCTGGTTCTTCGGCAGGCCGAAGTCGTTGGAGGCCTTGATGGCATTGATGGTGTCGCCGCCGCCATTGGCCAGGGCCACGACCTGCGCCTTCGATGCCTGTGCCTGCAGCACGAACGACGAGAAGTCGGAGGCGTTGAGCGGATGCTTGACCTGACCTACCACCGTGCCGCCCGATGCCTTGACCACGTCAGCCGTCGCGGTTTCCAGCGACGCGCCGAAGGCGTAGTCGGCCGTCATGAAGTACCAGCTCTTCAGACCCTGCTTGACCATCGCCTTGCCGGCCACGTTGGCCAGCGCGTAGGTGTCATAGACCCAATGCACGATGTACGGCGAGCATTCCTCGTTGGTGTGGCGCAGATTGGCGCCGCCCGTGATCAGCGAGATGCGCTTCTTCTCCGATGCAATGCGCGACACGGCCAGCGCGACCGACGAATTCGGCAGGTCGACGATGGTGTCCACGCCGTCGCGGTCGATCCACTCGCGCGCCTTGGCGCTGCCGATGTCGGCCTTGTTCTGGTGGTCGGCGGTAACCAGTTCGATCTTCTTGCCGGGCAGGCCATTGCCAAAGTCCTCGATAGCCATCTTGGCGGCTTCGACGGAACCCTTGCCGGCGTAATCCAGATACACGCCGGACAGATCGGTCATCACGCCGATCTTGACGACGTCACCGGAAATCGCCGCGCTGGCAGCACCGGCAAACGTGGTCAGGCTGAACGCCAGGGCGGACAGCAGGGTAGCTCGCTTCATTTCTTCTTCTCCGTGGTGGTGTGGCTTGAAAACTGTCTCTCTCGATGTACCGGCTTTAGCCGGCCATATGCGGGTAGCGGTAGTCGGCGGGCGGCACGAACGTCTCCTTGACCGTGCGCGGCGAAACCCAGCGCAGGAGGTTCAGCGGCGAGCCCGCCTTGTCGTTGGTGCCGCTGCGGCGCGCGCCGCCAAACGGCTGCTGGCCAACCACGGCGCCCGTGGGCTTGTCGTTGATATAGAAGTTGCCTGCGGCATAGCGCAGGGCTTCGGATGCCTGTGTGACGGCTGTGCGGTCCCTGGCGAACACCGCGCCGGTGAGTGCGTAAGGACTGGTGCAATTCACCAGCGACAGCACTTCGGGCCAGTGCTCGTCCGCGTAGACATAGACGCTCAGCACCGGGCCGAACAATTCGGTTTCCATCAGCGTGTGTCGCGGGTCGCTCACTTCGAGCACGGTCGGTTCGATGAAGTAGCCCACGCTGTCATCGGCCTTGCCGCCGGTGATGACCTTCACGTTGCTATCGCTGGCCGCGCGTTGTAGATGACCGGCGATACGGTCGAACGCACGGCGATCGATCACGGCGCCCATGAAGTTTGTGAAGTCGGTGACGTCGCCCATGCGGATGGTGTCGACCAGCGCAGCCAGTCGATCCTTGACCTCTGGCCACAGCGACGCGGGAATGTAGGCGCGCGATGCCGCGCTGCACTTCTGGCCCTGGTATTCGAAGGCGCCGCGCAGCAGGGCCACGGCCAGCGTTTCGGCATCGGCCGATGCGTGCGCGAGCACGAAATCCTTGCCGCCCGTTTCGCCAACCAGACGCGGATAGCTGCGATAGCGCGACACATTGCGGCCCACTTCGCCCCACAGCATGTCGAACACGGCGGTCGAGCCCGTGAAGTGGATGCCAGCCAGTTCCGGACGCGCCAGCACGGCGCCGCTGACCGCCACCGGATCGCCCGGCACGAAGTTGATAACGCCTTTCGGCAGACCCGCCGCTTCGAGCAATTCCATGAACAGGTAGTTCGACAGCGAGGCCGTGGCCGCAGGCTTCCAGAGCACGGTGTTGCCCATCAGTGCCGGAGCGATGGCGAGGTTGCCGCCAATAGCCGTGAAGTTGAACGGCGTCACGGCGTAGACGAAGCCTTCCAGCGGACGGTATTCGAGGTGGTTGCGCATGCCCGGCGACGAGATCGGCTGGCCGTTGGCGATCTCGTGCGCGAACTGCACGTTGAAGCGCAGGAAGTCGATCAGTTCGCAGGCGGAGTCGATCTCGGCCTGATAGGAAGTCTTGCCCTGGCCGAGCATCGTTGCGGCATTCAGCTTTGCGCGCCACGGACCAGCCAGCAGGTCGGCGGCCTTGAGGAAGACAGCCGAGCGATCGGCTAGGGAGGCATTGGCCCAATCGCGCTGCGCAGCCACGGCGGAATCGATCGCGGCGTTGATGGTGGGGGTGTCGGCGTTGTGGACCTGGCCCAGCATCTGCGCATGGGCGTGCGGGGCGCGCACATCGGTATGGCTGGCGCTGGTGATGCGCTCACCGTTGACCACGGCGGGGATTTCGAGGACGTGTGCCTGCTGCGCGTCCAGTTCGGCAATCAGCGCCTTGCGCTCGGCACTGCCGGGTGCGTAGCTCAGAACGGTTTCATTAGTGGTTTTTGGATGCAGATTGTTTGCAGACATATACGACAAATTACCTATTGGATATGCAATGTTTGAAATTGGATCCAATATAGCAGCGCGAATATTCAGGCACAATAGGGACCTCACTCGAATCGCACACCGATCTCCAGCACTTCCCATGTCAATTCAACCGGGCCGCACCAGCGCCCCTACCAAGGGTTTACCCCAGATCATCCGTGACCAGCTTCGCTATGAAATCCTGAAAGGCACGCTTGCCGTGGGTGTTCAACTGCGGCAGGACGCGTTGGCCGAGCGCTTCAACGCAAGTCGCATTCCTGTGCGCGAGGCACTGCGCCAGCTAGAAACGGAAGGGTTGGTGACGTACCAGCGCAACCGGGGCGCCGTGGTGTCGGGGATGGATGTGTCGCAGATCTGCGAACTGCTCGATATCCGCGTGGCGCTCGAATGCCACGCGGCGCGGCTGGGCGTGCCGAACATGGTTCAGCAGGATTTCCAGCAAATGCAGGAGATTCTTGACGCGTACTCGAGTTCGGAGTCGCTCGCGGAATGGGCCGAGTACAACCGGCGCTTCCACCTGGCACTCTGCGCGCCGGCCAACAACAAGCGCCTGCGCCGACTGATCGAGGAGTTTTGCCTCAATACCGATCGCTATACGCACGAACAGATGTCACTGGCTACCGGCAAGGAAGGCCCGCAGGCTGACCACTATCGCATCCTCGAAGCGTGCAAGGCGCGCGATGCGGTGAAGGTGGCGGCTTTGCTCGAGGAACACATCCTCGAGACGAAGCGGAATTTGCTGGCGAGCGAGCGGATGAAGGAGGAGGGGTAACGTTTTCCCTTGCTCTTCGGTTTTCTCCCCTCTCCCGCTTGCGGGAGAGGGGAGCGAAACAATCCGGGAGAACTACGTCAGTAGTTCAAGTCGGATGCACCACCACCAACAAAGCCGTCGCCACACCTTTCCCCGGATTCCCAATCGCATGCGCCACGTCCGCGCCATAGCGCGCCGTTTCGCCATGCTTCAACTTCTTCTCGTCGCCCCCGGCTTGCACTGTCATGGCGCCGGTGAGCACCGTCAGGTGCTCCTGCGTGCCCGTATCGTGCGGATCGGATGCCAGTACGCCGCCGGGCTGGATCGATAACTCATACCACTCGAAGCGCCCCGCGAGGTCGATCGGACCCAGGATACGTAGCTCGCAGCGCGTATCCGGGCTCTTGAGCGCCGGAATCGCGTGCGGCTGCACCACGGTAATCGCCGGGGCCGGTGGCGCGCTGCCGCCTTGCGCCAGGAAGTCGGCCAGGCTCACCCCCAGGGCGTTTGCCAGCCGCCACAGCACCGCCACGGTGGGATTGGCGAGATTCCGTTCGATCTGCGACAGCATAGACTTGGAAACACCGGCGCGCCGCGAGAGGTCGTCCAGCGACAGTTGCTGGCTCTGGCGCAGGGCCTGCAGCGTGCTGCCAACGGCTGGTGGCCCTTCTGCGGGAACGGGTTGCGTCGTCGTCATTCGTTCGTTATAGTGCACGGCACGTTCGTTATATAGAACTCGTTCGATTTATCGATCGAGTGATCCGAGACACTACCACCGGGAGTCTGGCCATGTCGAGTGCCGAGGCGTTTTATGCATCGATCCGCGCGGAGCTTGCTGCCATCCGCGAAGCGGGGCTGTACAAGCGTGAGCGCATCATCGCTACGCCGCAGGGCGCAACGATCCGCACGGCGGATGGCCGCGAGGTCATCAATCTCTGTGCGAACAATTATCTCGGGCTGTCCTCGCACCCCAAGGTGATCGAAGCCGTGCACGAGGCGTTGCGCACCCATGGCTACGGCCTGTCGTCGGTGCGTTTCATCTGCGGCACGCAAGATTTGCACAAGTCGCTCGAACAGCGGCTCGCCGCATTCCTCGGCACCGAGGACACCATCCTCTATGGCTCGGCGTTCGACGCCAACGGTGGCCTGTTCGAAACGCTGCTCGGCCCCGATGACGCCGTGATCAGCGACGAACTGAACCATGCGTCGATCATCGACGGCATCCGCCTCTCCAAGGCGAAGCGCTACCGCTACAAGCACAACGATCTCGCCGATCTTGACGCGCAGTTGAAGCAGGCCGATGCCGATGGCGCGCGCTTCAAGCTCGTGTTCAGCGATGGCGTATTCTCGATGGATGGCACCGTAGCGCGGCTCGACGAGATTCGGCGCATCTGTGATGCGCACGGCGCGCTACTGGGTATCGACGAATGCCACGCCACCGGCTTCATGGGTGCGCGCGGTCGCGGCACGCACGAAGCACGCGGCGTCTTCGGCAAGATCGACATCATCACCGGCACGCTCGGCAAGGCACTGGGTGGCGCATCGGGTGGTTTCACATCGGGCCGCAAGGAAGTCATCGACCTGCTGCGCCAGCGCTCGCGTCCCTATCTGTTCTCGAATACCGTGGCGCCCGCCATCGTCGGCGCCAGCATTGCCGTGCTCGATATCCTCGAAGGCAGCACCGAACTGCGCGACCGGCTCGAAGCCAATACGAAGTTCTTCCGCGAAGGCATTGCCGCGCTGGGCTTCGACATCAAGCCGGGCGATCATCCCATCGTGCCGATCATGGTCTACGACGCAGAGAAGGCGCAGAAACTGTCCGAGCGGCTGCTTGAACTCGGCGTTTATGTGGTCGGCTTCTTCTATCCCGTGGTGGCAAAGGGCCAGGCGCGTATCCGCGTGCAGATGAGCGCCGGACACGATGAGACCACGCTGCGCACTGCGCTCGATGCATTTGCACAGGCAGGTCGTGAACTGGGGCTGGTGCAATGAACGCAGCAGTCAACACTGGCGCGCCGAAGATCCTGATCGTCGGCGCCAATGGGCAGCTTGGTTCCGAACTGGCGCTCGCCCTGGCCGAGCGCCATGGGCGCGAACAGGTGGTGACTTCCGATGTCGTGCCCACGGGCCGCCACGTCCACATCGCCCACGAAATGCTCAACATCACGGATCGCGGCGAACTGACCACGGTGATCGAGCGTCATGGCATTACGCAGATCTATCTGTTGGCCGCAGCACTGTCCGCCACCGGCGAGAAGGCACCGCAATGGGCGTGGAACCTGAACATGACGGGTCTGCTCAATGTGCTGGAAGCCGCGCGCCATCACGGTATCTCGCGCGTGTTCTGGCCCAGTTCGATTGCCGCGTTCGGCCCCTCGACACCGCGCGTGGACACGCCGCAGAAAACCATCATGGAGCCGACCACGGTCTATGGCATCTCCAAGCAGGCGGGCGAGGGCTGGTGCCGCTGGTACTTCGAGAATCATGGCGTGGATGTGCGCAGCGTGCGCTATCCGGGCCTGATCTCGCACAAGACGCCGCCCGGCGGCGGCACGACGGACTACGCAATCGATATCTTTCATCACGCGGTGCGTGGCGAGCCCTACACCTGCTTCCTCGAAGCTGACGAGCGCCTGCCGATGATGTATATGCCCGACGCGATCCGCGCCACGCTGGAGCTGATGGAAGCGCCGGCCGAACAGGTGCGCGAGCGCGGCAGCTACAACCTGGCCGGCATGAGCTTCACACCCACCGAGATCGCCGAAGCGATCCAGCGCCGCGTGCCGGATTTCAAGGTGAACTACGCGCCCGACTATCGGCAGGCCATTGCCCAGGGTTGGCCCGATTCGATCGACGACAGCGCCGCGCGCCGTGACTGGGGCTGGCAGCCGCATTTCTCGCTGCAGCAGATGGTGGACGACATGCTGGAGAACTTGCGCCTGAGTGTGGCTGCGGCTTAAGCGCCGCAAAGGCGAGATAGCGCAGTGCATCGGCAGGCACTGCGGGTGAAGTACTTGCCATGTGAACTAATTCGCAAATAAATCATTTGCATTCTAATTAATTCATGTCTATTATTCGCCCATGCCAAAGATCGATGCTCTCCGATTCGCCTTTACCGGCCAGCTGATGCTTGCCGGCCGCCAATGGCGACAGATCAGCCAGGCTGCTGTGACTGCGCACGGAATCTCCGCCGCCGCCGCCGCGCCGCTGCTCTTTATCCGCCGCCTGGGCGGTGGTGTCCGCCAGGTCACCCTGGCCGACTACGTGGGCGTCGAAGGCGCCACGCTGGTGCGGCTGGTGGATCAACTGAGCGCCGCCGAACTGGTGCGCCGCGAGGTGGATCCCAGCGACCGGCGCGCCAATGTGCTGTCCTTGACCGAGGCCGGCGACCGCATGGCCGAGCAGATCGAGGTGGAACTCAAGCAGTTGCGCAGCGAGGTGTTCGCGGAAATTTCCGAGGAGGACATGGCTGCCACGCTGCGCGTGCTCGAAGCGTTGTCGCGGGCGGCTGCCAGCGCATCGTCGAACCGGCAGGAGTCCGGCGCAGCATGATGAGTTGGCCGTCTGCCCGGGACTGGATCTTTTCCTTCAAGGCTTTCATCGCCGCGATGCTCGCGCTGTGGATTGCGATGTATCTCGGTCTGCCGCGCCCGTACTGGGCGATGGGCTCTGTCTATATCGTGGCGCATCCGCTGACGGGCGCCACGCGCTCCAAGGCGCTGTATCGCGTGCTCGGTACGCTGATCGGTGCCGCCGCAGGTATCGCGATGGTGCCGCCGCTGGTCAACTCGCCGCCGCTGCTGATGGCCGCCGTGGCCATCTGGGTGGCCTGCCTGTTGTATGTGGCATTGATGCACCGCACGCCGCGCAGCTACGTGTTCATGCTCGCGGCCTACACGCTGCCGCTGGTGGCGCTGCCTTCCGTCGATAACCCCACCGGTATTTTCGATCTCGCCGTCGCCCGCTCCGAGGAAATCTGCCTCGGTATTCTCTGCGCTGCGGTAGTGGGCGCCGTGCTGATGCCGGCCAGCGTGGCCAACGTGCTGCGCGACAAGACACGCCAGTGGATGGCCGATGCCACGCTGTGGGCCACCGACATGCTGTCCGCGGCGCCCGGCGCCCGCGTCTCGTTGCACCAGAGCCGTCATCGCCTGGCTGCCGACATCCTGGCCCTCGACCAACTCATCAGCCAGCTTGGCTACGACGCCGAAAGCGCAGACCGCGTACGCGCCGCGCGGGAACTGCGTGGCCGCATGACGATGCTGCTGCCGGTGCTGTCTTCGCTGGCGACCATCGTCGAATCGCTGCAGGCCGCTGGCGGGGTGCCCGCGCCGCTGGCCGTGCAGATGCAGGCCGTGAAGGCGTGGATACAGGCTGGCGCCGCCAGCGATACACGCCCCACGTTGACGTCCACACCGCTGGAACCCGGTTGGGATGCCGCGCTGGTGACCGCCGCCGAAGATCGCCTCCACCAGATGGTGGCGCTGTGGCATGACTGCATGACGCTGTGCCGTCGCCTAGGCGAGAAACACATCCAGGGCGAGTGGGTGCCGGAATTCCTGCGCTGGGAAGTGGGTCGTGCCCGCCACTACGATCACGGCATGCTGCTGTTCTCCACGGTGACCGTGGCGCTGGCGATCTTCGCCATGGGGCTGGTGTGGATCCATACGGGCTGGGCCGATGGCGCGGGCGCCGTGGCGCTGGGCGCGATCTCATGCTGCTTCTTTGCCGCGCTCGACGAGCCTGCGCCGATGATCCGCTCGTTCTTCAACTGGAACATCGTCTGCCTGCTGATCTCCATGGTGATGTTGTTCGCGGTGCTGCCCGTGGCGCACGATTTCGAGATGCTGGTGCTGATGTTCGCCGTGCCGTATCTCATCATCGGCCTGCTCGTGGCGCAGCCGCGCCTGGCGATGATCGGCATGCCGCTGGCCGTGGTGACGGCCAACGACATCGGCATCCAGGGCGCCTACAGCGCGAACTTCCAGTCGTTCTTCAACAGCAACATTGCCGGCATTGCGGGGATTGCTTTCGCGCTGGCGTGGACGCTGGTGGTGCGGCCATTCGGCACGCGCGCCGCCACGCGCCGGCTGGTGCGGGCAGGGTGGAGCGATATCGCGGAGAACGCATTGGGCCAGCATCCTGATTCGCATACCCGGTTGCGCGCCCGCATGCTGGACCGCCTGGCGCAACTGGTGCCCCGGCTGGCTGCCAGCGAAAGCGAGGTGTCGAGCGATGGCTTCAGCGAAGTGCGCGTGGAACTGACCGCGCTGGCGCTGCAACGCGAGATGGAATCGATGCCCGGCGACGAGCAGCATGCGGTGCGCCGCGTGCTGCGCAGTATCACCACGTACTACAAGGCCCGGCTCGACGGTTCGGCCGATGCGCCGCCGCAGGCGTTGCAGACCCGCATCACGAACGCGCAGCAGAAGGTGCGTTCCCGCGTGGCGCTGGCCGCGCTGGTCGATATGCAGGTGGCCCTGTTTCCGCCGGCGCTGCCGGCAACCGTTTCCAGGAAGGCATGATGCCCGGTGAATTCAGTATCTATGGCGTGTTCATCCCGAGCTTGCTCGTATGGATGTTCGCGGCCTTCCTCATCACGAGTGGCGCGCGCGCGGTATTGACGCGCGTGGGCTTCTACCGGCTCGTTTGGCACCGTTCACTGTTCAATCTTGCGCTGTACGCGATCATCCTCGGTGGGGTGGTGGCGCTGGCGCCATCGCTGCAATCATGAAATTCAGACTCTCTACGCTCGGGCCGGTCGTGTTGACGCTGGCCGTCACGGCCGTTGGCGCGGTCGTTGTCAAACACCTTTGGGATTACTACACCGTGGCGCCATGGACGCGCGACGGGCACATCCGCGCGGAGGTGGTGCAGGTCTCGCCCGATGTCTCCGGCCTGGTCACGCGCATCGCCGTAAAGGACAACCAGCATGTGAAGGCCGGCGACGTCCTGTTCGAGATCGATCGCGAACGCTACGCGCTGGCGCTGCGTCAGGCCGAGGCTACCGCCGCTGCCGTGCGCGCGAACCTGTCGCAGGCGCGCCGCGAGGCCAAGCGCAGCCAGACGCTGTCTGACGTGGTGTCCAAGGAAATCATCGAGGAAGGGTTGGCCAAGGTGCAGCAGGGCGAAGCCCAACTGGCGCAGGCCGATGCCGCCATCGGCGTGGCAAAGCTCAATCTGGCGCGCACGCAGGTGACGAGCCCGGTGGAAGGCTACGTCAACGATCGCCTGCCGCGACTGGGTGACTACGTGGTGACGGGCAAGCCGGTGCTGTCGATGGTGGATTCCACATCGTTCCATGTGGAAGGCTACTTCGAGGAAACCAAACTGCAGGGCATCCATATCGGCAGCGCGGTCGAGATCCGCATCATGGGCGAGAAGCGTGTGCTGCACGGCCATGTGCAAAGTATCGCGGCTGGCATCGAGGATCGCGACCGTAGCAATGGCTCGAACCTGCTGCCCAACGTGAATCCGACATTCAACTGGGTGCGCCTGGCCCAGCGGATTCCGGTGCGTATCCAGTTCGACCAGATGCCTGACGATGTGCGTCTGGTGGCGGGCCGTACCGCGACGGTATCGGTGCGCGATGACGGTTCGAAAGACACCAAGGCCGCGCCGGCGGCTGCGACACAATCGCAAGACAAGGTGGCGCTGGCCGGCAAGCGCGCACCCGCAACCGGAGCTGTGCAGTGAAACGTTTTGCCCGTGTCGCGCTGACGGCGATGTTGCCGCTGGCGCTGGCCGCCTGCATGACCGTGGGCCCCGACCACAAGGTGCCTGACGATGCCGTCGTGCAATCGTCCGCAGCCAATGGCCCGTTCGGCGGTTCCGATAATGGCGCCGTGTCGATTGGCGACGTACCCAACGACTGGTGGCGTCTCTACGACGACCCGCATATCGACGGACTCGTCCAACAGGCGCTGGTCGCCAACACCGACCTGCGCGTGGCGGCCGCCAACCTCAAGCGCGCCATCGCCATCTACCACGAGGTGGAGGCCGAGAACCTACCCGAAGCCAAGTTCCGCGCCAGCGCCGAACGCGGCCAGATTGCCGGCGAACCGCTGCTGCACGAAGAAAAAATCCCGGCGATGAATTTTGGCGACATCGGTTTCGAGGTGTCGTACCTGATCGACTTCTGGGGCAAGCTCAAGCGCGCCGACGAGGCCGCGCTGGCCGCCGCGCAGGCGAGTCATGCCGCGCTGGATCAGGCCCGCGTCGGCGTGGTGGCCGAGACCGTGCGGGCCTATATGCAGGGCTGCACCGCCACGCACGAACTGCACGTGGCGCAACACCAGCTCGACCTGCAGGAACGCGGCGTGACACTCGCGCAGAAACTCGTCGATGCCGGCCGTGGCCAGCCGACCGACGTACTGCGCGCGCAGGCACAGGCCGATACGCTGCGCGCCGTGCTGCCGAAGTATCGTGCCGAGCAGGAAGGCGCGGCGTATCGGCTGGCTGTGATGCTGGGCAAGCCGCCGATGGCGCTCGACATCCAGAGCGTGGCGTGCGAACACGTGCCCGCTCTGAAGCAGCCGCTGCCGGTGGGTGATGGCATGGCGTTGCTCAAGCGTCGTCCCGATGTGCGCCAGGCCGAGCGCGAACTGGCCTCGGCCACGGCCAAGATCGGTGTGGCCACCGCTGACCTGTTCCCGCAGATCCGCATCGGCGCGTCGGCGGGTTTCACCGGGATTCTCGATCACCTGGGCCAGGCGCCCACGGCGCACTGGGGTTGGGGACCGGCGATTTCGTGGACCATTCCCACGAGCGGCACGCGGGCACGCATCCACAACATGGAGTTCGGGGCGGAAGGCTCACTCGCGCATTTCGATGGCGTGGTGCTGAAGGCGCTGCGCGAAACGCAGAGCGCGCTGTCGGCCTACACGCATGAACTGGAGCGTAACCAGTCGCTGCGCTCGGCCCGCGACAAGGCAGAAGAGGCCGCGCGCCAGAACCGCAAGCTGTGGCAGGCAGGGCGCTCGCCGTACCTGCAAAGCCTGGACGCGGACCGCACGCTGGCCAACACGGACGCGGCGCTCGCCACCTCCGATGCGGTGGTGGCAATGGATCAGATCAACCTGTTCCTTGCGCTGGGTGGTGGATGGCAGGATGCGCCGGCGATTGCTGTAGGGGGACAATAAAGATTGAGAAATCTTGCCAATAAAGTTTGAGAATCCGGTAAAGCAATCGGTGGGAAAGCCGCATCGTTACAGGCTCTACGGTTTTTTTGTCGGCGCAATCGACACATCACGGCCAATCGTGACTGTCTTCTGCGTGCTGTCCGCTTCTCATGCCTATTGGCCGTCTTTTCGGTGCAGCGCTCACCTGAACCGCTTCCGTCTCTGTGACCCAGAGAGCAAGACTAGGCAGTCAAGACACTCTCCACTCTCCCTCCGGCATACCATGACCACCTCGACCGCAATCGACTCACTGTGCGATTTGGCTAGACTGGACTAAGTCGATAAGGGGTGGGAATGAAAACTATTCATTTTTAGAAGATGAACTTCTCTCGACTCGTCGACGCCGCTGCCGGTGGGGAAGAAATAGTTATCGCCAAGGCGGGTAAGCCGGCGGCGGCGCTGGTACCAACTAAGGCTGCTGTAAAGGTGCAACGGTTTGGAGACCTGAGGGGAGAGATCAAGATCGCGGACGATTTCGATGCGGCGTTGCCGGACGACGTGCTGGCTTCGTTCGAGGGGAGTTGATGCGAGTAATTCTCGCCGGCGAGGGCATCGGCAACTGGGCCCAGTTTTTCGGAAGTCGAAAAGCAAAGTGCGGCAATCACTGCACCGGAGAAAACCTGCCAAGCAACCCGCCCTCTCGAAGCTTTCTATAGTCCGTGTGACGTGCGAGGGACCACGTCTTTAGCCTCATCTGTTCAGCAAACTGGGCAAAATGTTGGAATGTGCCTAGGATACTGGACATATGGAGACGTTACGCAGCACAACCCCCGTTCTCGAGCGCCAATTGCTTCTGCAGTTGGGTGATCGAATCAAACGCCTGCGCAAGGCGAAAGGCCTGACGACCATCGAGATGGCTCGACGAGTGGGGGTGTCGCGGACGACGCTCACTTCAGTCGAAGCTGGAGATCCGACTCCATCGATCGGAACCTACCTGCGCGTGATGTCGGTACTGGGCGTCGCTGGGGATCTCGCGATGTTGGTGTCGGATACGTTTCAGCCCGCACCGCCGGGCTCAGCCAGCGCGAACACTCGGCGCGCTACCCCGCAGGTTCAGGTCTTCGTTCGCTCTGATCCGGATCGGCATCAAGCTCAAGATCTGCAAAGCCTGGCACTACATGAGGAAGCGGTGCGGTTGCTACGCACCAACCCAGAGCTTGTAGATCGGGTAAGGGCGACGCTGGCTAAGTGGCTGGCCAATGGACCGAGTCGCTCCGAAAGCTTGTGGAGGGAATGGGAGAACATCATTGCCCATAACATGTGGCGGAAGGCGCTTGGGCGTACCAAGCGGGCTCAGGAGCTGAGGCAGGCGTCGCCGCTACCGACGGTGCTACCGGACGATGTGCGGCAACGCGTCATCTTTCAGGTTAGAGCGCTTAAAAAGGGGGGCGTTCTTGGGGATGTTGCCGAAGCCCTATCGGCTGAGGGGGCGCGATGAAGCGCGAGGACTTGGATCACATCATTCGCGCGTCTGGAAATATTTGGGACGAGTATAAGATCCGCTACGGCTCGGACTATTTCGACAGTCGTCCGCTCCTGGCAGGGCAGAGCGGTAGCCGACAATGAAATCCTTATTAATCTGGGGCCGTCATTTGACCGAACTGATTTAGAAAATCGAGTAAATGCAGCAAATCTTCGGGAATCGTCTCTCGCGAGAATTGATTGGCGATAACTCCATCGCTCAGTGTCACCCCACAGGATTCTTGCAATTGGCGGTTAAGATTGGCAAGAATCTCCTTTCCAGGCACCATGGCTTCGCGCCCCTCGACCTGCGACCACCTAGCTTCAAATTCCCTAGATAGCTTTGCGTTAACGGTCGCTGAATCTAGATTGCCTGCGGTACGTTTCTTGAAGTCAGAATAGCGAGCAAGTAGTTGCGCAAAAACCTCGTGGCGTACATCTTCCATATTCGCATTAAGTAGAGCTTCAATATTCGGAAGCATGCCAACAAATTTACCCGTTCTTCGCTCCCTCTCTCGCAGGCGAGCTTGAAGGGCTAGAGTAAGTGGTTTGACTGTGAGTAAGTAGTTTTCGATTTCTTTGCGCTTGTGTATGTGTACGTAAAATCCGTTCTCTTTAAGCTCTCTCTCGATTTCGGATATTTCTTCGTCGCACCGATAGTCGCGATCGAGAATTACCGACCGCAGAATCTTCCCTCCGACTGTCTTCTCGATGCCAGCAGCGAGATCAATTGCCCTTCGAGGATTGAAACCTTCTGTCTGGATCACCGCAAAATCACTGCGGTTTGCGAGTTTTTGCATTCCCAGCGTTCGAGCTAATGGCGCAAGAATCTGAAAATCCAATCCTTCCACGAAAACGGCACGCCGAGTTTTTGCAAGCTGCGTTAAGGTCGGGTTGAGGTTCGACCCTAGGGCTGAAAAAACCCGCTTTAATTGAGAAACATCTCGAACTCGGCTAGCCGAACTCTTTCGCTTGTTGATGTTTAAGAGACTAGTTGGTTCGCATTCTGCGATAATCTCTGTAGAGTGAGTTGCTAAGACAATATCTGGGCCCAGTTCCCGCAACAAGGAGACCAACTGTCTTTGAAGATCTGAGTGGAGGTAGATGTCCGGTTCATCAATGACCAAGAGGCTGGCCGAGGATGATTTGACGATAAAAGTCAACATTTGGCACCAAACTTGGAAGCCGTAGCCAGACCAGCAGATTTCGCGAGGAAATCGTTCCTCGGGGCAAAACATTAACAGAAATTTACCGTCATCGCTCAATTCCGGCCGTTCGATGTCCATCCCTGGCCAAGTTGATTGCACTAATTCACGAAATCGGGAAAAGTCTTCTGGGTAGTAATACCAAATATTTCGAAAATTACGAGACGCCCCGCTTGCGAGTAAGGCCTTTCGTGCGGCTTCTTTTTGATACCGAGGTTCGTGCTGCTCCACAGGGCCGAGAATCGGGACAAATCCAATATCAATGTCGTAAGCATTTCGAAATTGACTGGGACTTCGAATAGCGCCATTTTTTGGCTCGGCCACCAAAACACAAAGACCACGCTCGGGAAAATGCAAATACAAAATATTTTCATTGGATAGACGGAAGACTATTGTCGCAGTGCGACTGTCGTCATAGTCATGGAATATGTTCTCCGATGCGACCGGCAATCCATCAATATTAATCTTGTAGCCCTGCATGGCGATGCCATCGACAGTGACTCGTTCTGGATTCTTGGCGCGAGCCTTCCGTAAGCCTTCATGCAGAATCCGGAAGGCTCCGACAATTGTAGATTTCCCGGAATTGTTAGGTCCGGCCAAAACATTGAATTCTTGAAGATTTATGGAAAAATTTTTAAATGCTTTGTAATGAGTAAATTTTACAGAGACGACTCTCAATAAAGCCATAATTCACTCGCAATTATTTTATATTGAACACCAGCTCTCAGCGACTGGCATTGCCAGGCCGCCAATGGTGGAAATGGGGCGAAGCTCTGATTTACGGATGACCGCGCTATGTTAGCTTAGCTGGTCGAGTGTCGCCCCCCCCTGTCGAGGGGCGGAAGCACATGCCTATGGAACGTTTTAGACGACCCACCGAAAGATGTCCGTAAAAGGTGTCTGGACCATGCATGGGGAAGCATGTCGATTCGCTCCAAAAGCGAGTGGCAAATCTCGGGACCTCCCTTTATGCCCCTAACTGTCCACGGTTCAGTTTTGCGAACGGAAGCCGTAATTCAACCTCACAGCGCTGTCCGCGAAACCGTACGTGTTGTTGGGAACAACAAAGCATAAAAAGGAGTTGAATGGTCAAAAAAGTACAACAGCGGGACTCTAAGGTATTACTGGCTCGCGACGAAGAGCGAGAGCTTTTACCGAGAACATTGGTCCCTGCACAGGCGTGGCAGGAACGGTTGACGGTGGCGGGGCAGGCTTCCTCTGGCACTGTGATATGCCAGAGTCCAGTTTGAAGGACATCGCAACCAAGCTAGTCGCGGATGGTGTGGACCTCAGGAAGATGAGGATTCAAGTTCACTCGAACGTGGCCGGCTGGTTTTTCCCTGCCTGGTGGCCAACGAAAGCTTCCATCTACCTTCAGCTATGGCGCTGTGGCTTCCGGCTTCCCTGCCCAAAAGTGTCGTCATGGTTCCCTACCGGCAGAATTGGGCTGCATGTGAATGCCAACACTGGCGAAATTACGCCCACCGAGGTGCACCGTCACTGGATAGACAAGGATGAGTACGATCCCCCCTACGAGAAACTCATGTGGTGGGAAAAGATATTAAAGCGCTTAGGTGGCAAGAAAAGCAAATAGCTTGAATGCCGACACAAGGTCCGCTCCGGAAGGGGCGGGCCTTGCCGTGTGACGGACGTCGCGCTGGTGCGACAATGCGGCGTGGACAAGACTGTCCATTCCAACGGACAGCACGGAGGAACAGTGTGACGTGCGATTCCGCGACAAGACGAACGAGGAGCGACCGTGTGTGGCAATCCAGAAGTCGCTGCACGGGCTGCAGTGCTTCCGGAGCCTTCAGGGCCGCTGGCTGACAGAAACTCACGTTGATTGGCGAGTTCCCGGTTGCCACGCCGGTGCATAGCCAGTATGCACCGGCGTGAGCTATTGACGCGCTAACTCACAATTTTGCGATCATCGATCGGTATGGGTGTGGAGGCGTTTGCACCCTTTACTCCATCGAGCGCCAAGGTTGCCGCTTCCTTGAGGCATTCGGACAGAGACGGGTGAGGATGGACGGCGTGCGCCAATTCTTCGGCAGTGGCCTGCAGTTCCATGGCGAGCGCTGCTTCTGCAATCAGATCAGACGCATTTGGTGCCACGATGTGTACACCCAGGATCTCCCCAGTCCTCGCGTCGGCATAAACACTCACGAAACCATCGGTAGAGCCGATGCCCTGCGCGCGGCCGTTCGTCTTCAACAGCACTGAGCCGGTTGTATAGTCGCGCTTTTGATCGATGAGCTCTGCCTCTGTCTTGCCGACCCACGCAATCTCGGGGCTGGTATAGATTACTGAGGGGATTGCGTTCAGATCGACGAGGCGCTTCTTCCCTGCAATACGCTCCGCAACGGCGGTACCCTCGGCTTCGGCCTTGTGGGCCAGCATCGGGCCACGCACCACGTCGCCGATTGCCCAGATGCCAGGCACCTTGGTCTGGCAGTGGTCGTCGACTTCGATGACGCCGCGCTGATCCACGCCCAGGCCAACCGCTTCCAGGCCCAGGTTGTCGGTGTTCGGCACGCGGCCGACTGACACGATCAGCCGATCGACTTCCAGCGTCTGGTCCTTGCCGTCCTTGTCGGTGTAGGCAACGGTGACGTTGTCCTTGCCGGTCTTGACTTCGTTGACCTTGACGCTCAGGTTGAACTTCAGGCCCTGCTTGGTCAGCAGCTTCTGGGCTTCGTTGGCCACGCCTTCGTCGGCGGCGCCCAGGAATGCGGGCAGCGCTTCGAGCACGGTCACGTCGGCGCCCAGGCGGCGCCACACCGAACCGAGCTCCAGGCCGATCACGCCGGCGCCGATCACGCCCAGCTTCTTCGGCACCGTCTCAAACTTCAGCGCGCCTTCGTTGTCGCTGATCAGCTTGTTGTCGACG
Source organism: Cupriavidus sp. SW-Y-13 (assembly GCF_009793345.1). NCBI lineage: Bacteria > Pseudomonadati > Pseudomonadota > Betaproteobacteria > Burkholderiales > Burkholderiaceae > Cupriavidus > Cupriavidus sp. SW-Y-13. The sequence continues at coordinate 1,336,127 of NZ_WHLX01000002.1, read as the reverse complement.
GCGATGCCCGGCAGGTGGCGGGCCTTCGAGCCCGTGGCGATGATGACCTGCTTGGCGGTCAGCGTTTCGCCGTTCACTTCGACCTGGAAGCCTTCGGCTGCCTTGCCGGCGAACTTGCCGTAGCCCTTGAACAGGGTCACCTTGTTCTTGCGGAACAGGAACTCGATGCCCTTCGTCATCTTGCCGACGATGTCGTCCTTGCGCTTGAGCATCTTGGCCACGTCGACCTTGACGTCACCCACGGTGATGCCGTGGTCGGCCAGGTGGTGCGAGGCGTTTTCGAACTCTTCGGACGAAGCCAGCAGCGCCTTGGACGGGATGCAGCCCACGTTCAGGCAGGTGCCGCCCAGGCGGGCTTCGCCCTTGGGATCGTCATAGGCGTTGCCTTCCAGGCAGGCCACGTTTAGACCCAGTTGGGCGGCACGAATAGCCGCGATGTAGCCGCCGGGGCCGGCGCCGATCACCATTACATCAAATCTCCCTTCGCTGGCTTCTTCGATGTTCACTGGGAACAACGAAACGTTGGAGAAATCACGTTCAGAAATTGAATCGGCGGCGGCGATAGAGTTCGCAGCCGACGCCATGGTGCCGAGCACTTCGTTGGGCCTAACAAGATCACCGGCTGCCCGATCGATGCTCAGCAAAACGCCGTCGGTTGGGGAAAGGATCTCGATGACGGTCTTCTCAGTCTCCACTTCGACGAGAATCTGATCACGGGCGACTTCCTCGCCGACGTTGACTCTCCAGCTAAGCAGGGTTGCGCCCTGGTCGAGGTCGCCGTTGTTTGGGACAGTTACGTCGATTGTTGTCATGGCTTAGAGTTGGACCTACGGTTGCTGATTGCAGCTCTTTCGCGACACCTGATTCCGTCGCGGTGCTGGGCCAGCGAGTGAGGGCGGTGCGGTCAAGTACGCTGACGCACAAGAGGACAGCGTATGGAAAAAGAGGGGCGGTGCAGAAGCAGCGCCCCTCCTTACTGCTTACGAGACTAGTTAGCTCGCAACGCAGCTACGAACCGCACCGTTACCTGCGTTACCCGCTGCGGCAGGCTTGGCTCCGGGTTCGACGATGCGTACAGTTGCGACCTTGTTCTGCGTGAAAAAGTCGATCGCATCCTTGCCCTGAACCTTGTTGTTGCCGACCAGGGAACCCTTGATGCCACCGAACGGCAAGTACGGGTGCGGAGCACAGATCCCAACATTCACGCCAACCATGCCGACGTCAGCTTCGGAGATGAACTTTTCGGTGTAATAGGTGTTCTGCGTGAAGATGCAGGCGCCATTGCCCAGCTTATGCTTGCGGATGGCGTCGAGAGCTGAATCGATGCAACCGATCTTGATGACGCTCAGTACCGGCCCGAAGATCTCTTCACGAGCGATCTGCATGCACGGCGTAACATTCGTGAAGATCGTGGGGCCAACGAAATAGCCTTCCTTGTTGCCTTCGGAAACCGACGGATTCCGGCCGTCGAGTGCCAGCGTGGCGCCCTCGGCTACGCCAATGTCAACGTACCGTTCGATGCGTTCCTTGGCCTTTGCGGAGATTACCGGACCCATAAAGACCTCGGGATCGGTCGCATCGCCTACGCGGACGCCCTTCGATGCGGCCACAAGACGTTCAACGAATTCGTCGTAGATTTCTGGAACGACGGCAATGTTCGACACCGCCAGGCAGCGCTGGCCGGCCGAGCCGTAGCCCGACATCAGCACGTTCTCGATGAGAAGGTCCATCGGCGCGTCTTCCATTGCGAGCAGGAAGTTCTTGGCGCCGCCGAGCAGCATGGTCTTCTTGCCGTTACGGCCGCAGCCTGCGGCAATGGCTTGGGCGGTTGGCGTGGAGCCCACCAGGCAAACGCCGGAGACATTGTCGTCGTCATACCAGGCTTCGACGGTCTCGCGCTCGCCGTGCACCACGTTGACCACACCCTTCGGAAGGCCGATATCCACGAGAAGTTGCATCATCTTCTGCATGAACAGCGGCGATTCCGTGGACGGCTTGTAGACGAAGGTGTTTCCGGTGCCGATTGCGAAGGGGATAAACCAGCCAAAGACCAGCGCCGGGAAGTTGAACGGGGCAACGCCACAGAAAACCCCGATCGGGGCCTTAATCACGCGGCCATTGATGTTGTTTGCGATGCCCTGGATCGTCTCACCTTGAATCAGCGCAGGAATCGCGCACGCCATCTGAACGATCTCGATGACACGGCCGACCTCACCTCGCGCCTCAGCGATGTGCTTACCTTGGTCGACGGCAACGGCCTGGGCAAGGGCTTCCAGATTGTCCTTCAGGGCCTGATGCATGAGGTGGATGTAGTTCATGCGCTTCGGCAGAGGCATGGCTTTCCAGGCGGGGAACGCAGCCGCGGCCGCGGCAACCGCGCGACGGGACGTCTCGGGCGAGGAAATCGGCACCTCACCGATGACCTGGCCGGTGGAAGGGTTACGGAGCGGGACATACTGTCCACCGACCTCGTCTTCCCACTCGCCATTGATATGGTTCTGAATACGGATGGCTTGAGAGTTCACTTTCATTCCTCGTGTGGTTGGTTCTAAAACTGGCTATGAATTGCTGGGGAAAATGGACCGGGTGCTGGACGGCCCGACGGGAGACGATTGGCGGTTACCCCATTCGAACTGCCGATCGTTGCCCTTGATCGATGACGTCGGACCGCTGGGCACCTTGCTGAAACCTGTCGATATCCTGCTTGGGGCGAATCAAGAAGATGGCTGTGAGGCCGCCCAAGAGAATCAATGTGCCGGCAAAGGCGAAGCCGGAGCGAAAACCCGCATACGTGTCCACGCCAATATCCACTGCGTGTCCCATGACCCACGGTGCGCCGATGCCAGCCAACGTATAGACGGCGTTGTTGATGCCGAGCATTGCACCCCGTTGCGTGGAAGGGCTGATTTCTGCAATGAGCGCTGCGCCAAGGTTGATCATGACGCTGCCGGTAGCGAAGCTCCCGATGATCAGCAGGATCTGCAAGAGGCCACCATCGATACGGGAAAGCCCAATCATGGAAAGGCCTGAGACCATGACGCAGCTACCGCCGAGCAAGCCTCTGGCGGCCCGACTGCTCCATCCACGTGCCAGGAGACGCTGTGAAGCAAAGCCTATAGACGGCGCCAGGAAGATCTGCGCCACGGAGGGCAGGGCCACAATCCAGCCTGCCTGCGTGGCCGAATATCCAACGCCCTTTACCAGAAACACCGGTAGCCAAATCACCGCCAGTGTGAGCGCCCAGTACGCAGAGAACGAACCCAGCATTGAGCCGACAGCGGTGCGACAGGTCAGGAGCTTGCGATAGGGGATTCGCGGAAGTTCATTGCATCCCACTCCACCTGCGCGGGTCCCACAACCTGTGCCTTCCTTGCCGAACACCAGCCAGAAAACGAGCCAGACCAGGCCGACCACGCCGAGAAAACCGAAGGCGGCGTGCCAGTCGTAGCTGACGATGATCCACGTCAGGAGCGGCGCCGAGATGCCTGTGCCGAGGACTGATCCGATACCGACTAGTGCGGAAGGAAAAGTCCGCTGCTTGTCGGAGAACCACTTGTATACGGCGTGTAGCGCGACTGGGTAGGCTGGACCTTCGCCCGCGCCGAGGATGACCCGATTGGCGATAAGCATCGGCAGGGTCACCGCGCCGATCATCGGGAGCTGGACAATGGCCCAAAGCAAGGCCATTGAGGCGATAACCACCTTGCTCGACACGCGATTGGCGATGAATCCACCAAGGATGGCGGAAATGGAGAAGAGCAAAAAGAAAGAGCTGCCTACGCGGCCAAACTCCTCGTGGGTGAGATTGAGCTCCTTGATGATCGGCACCGCGGCTAGGCCAATGATCGCCTTGTCAGCGAAGTTGATCATCATGAAAACGGAAAGCAGGGCTACGACGACCCATGCTTGCCGAGGGGGGCGTTGTTCGAGTGATTCCGGGACTGATGCCTTGCCAGTTGCCACGAGTTGTCTCCAGTGCTGTCCTGTCGCCCGTTCATCTTTGTGAATGGGACCATTGGTCTTTTTTGTGAATGTTATAAGCCAAAACAATGGAACGCAACGTTTCATTTCTAGGGTTTACCCTTTATAAATGAGCTCACGGCAACCACAGAGTGTCCTGACGAGGACTCTGCGCCGCTTTAGTGGCGAAAGTTCGGGTAAACGGTAATGAATGGAACGAAATGTTCCACTATGCTTGAGTGTGTGGGCGCGTAAGCGCAAACTCTGTCCCCAAAAGCGAGGTCCAGCGATGCTTCGACATTTCAGTCGGTGGCGGGAAGTACTGCGGCGGCTTGGTGCCTTCAGGGTGGCGTCCCGGCACTGGTTAATGCTCATCTATCACGCGTCTGCAACCTGCGCGATCCAGTGGGTTATCGACGATTCGCATTCCGCGGCGCACGACGAACCGTCTCGGAGGTCGCCCTGGTGGGGGACCTAGCAACGCGCGAACCCGCAGGATCTTTATGGCTTATTGCGAACAAACTGAGAATGGCAACTCGTCCCAAGACGGAAGTCTTGTGCCAAACGCGACTTCCGCCGATTACACCCTGCGCATCCTGGGTCTCGTCGCAGGTGCTAGTCGCGGCGCCACTGCCGTAGAGCTTTCCAGCCACCTCGCGCTGTCGAAGTCCACCATTGAACGAATCTGTAGTGGCCTCGTGACACAGGGCTACCTTGCGCGAGACTTGGCGGACGGCCACTATGTTCGGGGCCCGGCGCTTCGGCGTCTGGCGCTGAATGCACTCAATCGACGGGAACTCCGGGCCAAACGACAAAGCGTTCTGATGGAACTCGTCGCTGAGGTAGGGGAGAGCAGCAATTTCACTACCTTGGACGGCGCAAGTGTGCTTTACCTGGATCGCGTGGAGGCGCCGTGGCCTTGGCGCCTGACTCTTGAGCCAGGTGCAAAGGTCCCATTGCATTGCACGGCAAGCGGCAAGCTTTTTTTGGCCCTGATGCCGCATGGACGGCGTGAACAACTGATGGCGCAAAGCTGCATGGACGCGCTCACGCCGGCCACCATCGTCTCGCTCGAGGCACTGCGACGTGAGTGTGCGGAGATCGCCGGATACGGATATGCGCTGGATCGTGAGGAGTTTGTCCCCGGCCTGGTTGCGATTGCTGTTCCAGTCCTAGACGCGGCAGGAAAGGTCTGGGGGGCCATATCCGTTCATGGTCCCGCGGTCCGCATGACCGCCACGGATGCTGTGGCCAAATTGCCGGCGCTCCATCGTGCCGCGAAACAGATGGCGGATCTGCTGTGAACCCTGCGTAATAGTTGATAGCGAATCCGCCCGTGATACCATTTATTCAACATTGGAGCGTCCTGACCCGTTGAAATGGAACGATTTCATCGCACGGGTCCAGTGGACGGTACTCGACGGGCGGGATGGGCCTGCCCCCTCAGTTCACCAAGACCAAGCCATGGAAACTCAACGAATCGGTCGGAACACGAAACCTAAGAAATTGAATGGGAGGGTTTCGGCGCCCGCCAAGAACACGCCCGCGGCTGACGCTGCCGTATCGGGCGCACCGTCGCTTGGCGGTGCCATGGCCGACCGAACGCTGAGGCTGCTGCATGCTGTAGCGGGGGCCAGCCGTGCGATGACCTTGGCGGATCTTGTCGCAGAGCTGGGCCTGCCGAAGGCGACCACCCATCGATTGTGTGCGCAGCTCCTCGCGAGTGGATACCTTGCGCGGGATGTTGATGAGCGATTCTATGTGGTGGGCCCAACGCTCCGTCGGCTTGCACTCGATACCCTGAACCACGACGGATTGCGAGGACTTCGCCACGAGGTTCTCGCCTCTCTGGTACAAGAGGTCGGTGAGACATGCAATTTCACCACGCTGGATGGCGCCAGCGTGATGTATCTGGATCGCGTGGAAGCCCCGTGGCCTTGGCGCCTGACGCTTGATGCGGGAGCTCATGTACCTCTCCACTGCACCGCCAGCGGCAAGTTGTTCCTGGGGTTGATGGCGCCGGCTCAGCGAGAGGCACTGTTGGCCCAGTTGCCATTGGAACCGCTTACGCCGACTAGCATCACGTCTACGCAAGCTTTGCGCACAGAGTGCGAGAAGATCGCCGTCAATGGGTATGCATTGGATCAGGAGGAATTCATTCCTGGCTTGGTGGCTATTGCCGTACCTGTGCTTGACGGACAAGGGATCGCGAGGGCCGCAATCTCCGTTCATGCGCCATCGGCACGCATGAACGTCGAATCCGCAATTGGTAAGCTGCCCGCCTTGCGCGAAGCCGCGGCAAGAATGCGAGGCCTTCTGTAGATTCCAGGACGCCGGTACCACACAAATGGTACCGGTCTTCACGATGCGTGGTTGTCGCTACTCGACCACGATGCCTGCTGTCTTGATCAGCGCGGCGTAAGTCTTGATGTCACTGTCAAGGCGCGTCTTCAGATCTTCTGCGCCACTAATCCGCAGATCTGCTCCCTGTTGGCGTATCGCTTCGGCGGTAGCCGGTGTTCGCATCTTGCTCAACGCGGCTTGCAGTCGGTCCAGGATGGGCTTCGGCGTGCCAGCCGGTGCCATGAGTCCGTACCATGCCCCTGCTTCGTAGCCGGCAACGCCCGATTCCGCAATCGTGGGAATGTTGGGCAGTACCGGCCACCGCGACTTGCTTGCAACGGCCAGGATTTTCACCTTCCCGGCGTCATACGCACCGCGCACTGCGGCGAGGTGGGAAAACACAATGGGAACATGTCCGGCGATCACATCTGCCATCGCAGGACTGGCGCCTTTATAGGAGATGTTCCGGATCTGCACACCCGCCATGCGATTGAACATTTCCGCGGCAAGGTGCGCAGGGCTGCCTGGACCTGCGGAGGCGTAAGCCAAGCCGCCCGGATCGCTTTTGGCCGCTTTGATCAGATCGGCGACGGTATTCGCCTTGAAATCACGATTGACCACCAGGCAGTTCGGCACGTCGGCAATGATCGAGATTGGCGTCAGATCGCGGGTCGGGCTATAGGTCAGCTTGGGAAAGAGCGTGACGTTCACGGCGTTCGTGCTACTCGCCAAGAGCAAGGTGTAGCCGTCCGGGGCTGCTTTGGCGACAGAGTCCGACCCGATATTGGTCCCAGCTCCCGGCTTGTTTTCCACGACAACGGGTGTGCCCAGCTCCGTGGACAGAACGCGACCAATGTAGCGACCCAAATAGTCAGAAATGGCTCCCGCAGGGTAGGGCACAACTAGCTTGATGGGCTTCGAGGGCCAAGCTGCCTGGGCGTTTCCGAGTTCGGGGAAAAGTGCGCACGTGGTGCTGCCTGCGATCGCCAGCATGGCGCGTCGTCGATTCATGATGCCTTGTCTCCATTTTTGTTTGTGCGGGCGAGTACCGGCAAATGCTCGTCCGTGGACAGGATCATATCTCGGATGAAGTGGAACGAAAAGGACCAAAAAGAAATGAACATAGCCAGTAATAGGTACAATATGTTCCATAACATGGTGGTGCGATGACGTCAAATCGGGATTTTGGGTAAGACTTAGCGATATATCCAGTTTTACTGGTCAAGTGGCGGCGCTTAGGCTGACAACACAACTGTCATTCTCTGAGCTCTCCTATGTCGACTGCGCCGGCCCCTTCCACTGCTTCATCCATCGCCCCTCCGTCGGGATTGACCCTATGGCGGCAGCGCATCCTGACGCTGATTCCGTTGGCCGCAATCGCGTGGCTCGCGCAATCGTTGGCGAACCATCCGACCATTTCGGGATACGGTCTCTCGGCGTTGACGCTTGCCATTGGCGCGGGCATGGTGGCAGCTAACACCATGCCCAAGGAGTGGCTTATGCCACTGGCGCCGGGGATGCAATTTGCCCGGCACTACCTGCTGCGCTGGGGTGTTGCCCTCTATGGGCTTCGCCTGACGTTTGGCGCGATTGCGGCCCTTGGGGTCGGTGGTGTGGTCCTGCCACTGGCGATGCTTGTTGGAACCCTGATTGTCGGAACCTGGCTAGGATCCAGCGTGTTGGGTCTGAGTCGGCGTGAAGCCATACTGGTGAGCGCCGGGAGCGCGGTGTGTGGTGCAGCGGCAGCAATTGCGGTGTCGTCCGTCGTGAGGACCAATGACCGGCAAACCGCAGTGGCGGTCGCGACGGTCGTGCTGTTTGGTACTGCGGGAATGTTCCTTTACCCTTGGATGTATGAACTGCTGACCCAGCACTGGCACCTGGCCATTAGCGAGAAGAGCTTCGGCATTTTTACTGGTGCAACGCTGCATGAAGTTGCCCAGGTGATCGCGGCAGGCAAGATGGTGAGCGACGCCACGGCCGATGCGGCTGTCGTCACCAAGATGGTCCGGGTGCTGGCATTGGCGCCGCTGCTGCTAGTCATGGCGCTCTGGCCGAAGACCAGTTGGTCGCAGGAATCCAGCGACTCGCGAAATCTGCGGGGCCTGCTTAAGTCGGTCCCCTGGTTCGCGATCGCATTCGTCGCCGTGATGGGTGTGAATTCCGCTGAGTTGGTACCGTCGGCCTGGAAACCCGGGCTGACAGCGCTGGACAACTGGATGCTCGCCTGTGCGATGCTGGCCATTGGGCTGCAAACACGCATTGGTGATCTCCTCCGCGCGGGACGAGCGCCATTGGTACTCGCGGGTCTGCTGTTCGTCTTTCTTATGGTGGCCGGTGCGGCGCTCGGCATGCTCCTCGTCTGAACCTGCCTGAAGGAGTAGACGACTACTGGGCAGCGGGATAGCCGGCATCGCACTTCACGATATGCAGTCTCGTGTAGCGCCCCACGCTTCGTGGGGCGCTCAGCATTGCGCGCCATGTTCGCCTCGAACGCGGCGGTCGGCGAGACGCAAAGGGCTCGCCCAAGGCCGTCGAGCCCTTTGCCTCGGCCTCGCCGAGAGCAGGTGGCAGAACGCTGCCACCTCGCTACATCCGAATCTTCAGTACGTGGCCGGACCCAGCTTCGGGTCGATTTGCCACGTTTCGCTGACGATCTTGTTGTCGCGATACGTCAGCACGTAGCGGACTTTAATAGGCTGCTTGCCCTGAAACGTGACATTGGCCGTCACGCTAGAACCCTTCGGATTCGAGGCTTCCTCGACCTTGTCCACCGCGACCTTCATGGTGCCCTGAGACTTGGTGAATTTTTCCCAGACTTGGCGAATGGCGTCGACGCCTGTATAGGTCCCGTCCAAAGGCCCACCGACCCAGACGAAGTGCGCTGCGTCTGCGTAGCCGTGCATCACCGCTGCGACATCTCCTGCAGCGATAGCTTGAAAGTGGGTCTGGGCGTCGGAAGCCGCGGGCGCAGCGACTGCGCTCAATGCCGTGAATGCCATTGCCGATGCGACGAAAATTCTCTTGAACATATGGGTCTCCATGAGAGGTTTGCGATGGACTGCAAAGCGGTAAACCTTTTCACGAACCGATTTATTCCACTGTGCCTCGCACATTTGCGCTGACCCGGACGAGTTGGTAGTGCCGACGCTCCGACGGGTCGTCAATGCTTCGGTGCGCGGCACCAATACCTGCCCGCCGCGGAGGCGCTAGGCACTCCGGGTTGCGCGATCCTGGGAAAGGGTTGAGTTCATCCGCGCCGTGCCGCCAGTTCGGCGATCCACTGAATGCCGGCGCGCATTGCAGCGACATCCCGGGAGCGGTGAGTGGTCCGCATTTGGCACCCAACGATGTGCGTTTTGGAACTCTCCCGCCCGATGCATGCTGGCTTCGAGGGTTAACCCCTGTACTGTTCCGGCTTCATGAGGGTAGATATTTAGAAATGGAACGTTGCGTTCCAAATAAACATTGTCTAAGATGCTTTCACTACGATCACAACACGACAGGCGAGTGAGACATGTCTGAAGAATTCGATTTCATCATTGTGGGAGCCGGCTCCGCGGGAGCCACGCTCGCAGCGCGTTTGACTGAAAACCCCAATACGCGCGTGCTTCTGCTGGAAGCGGGTCCGCCAGACAAGTCGATGTGGATTCATCTCCCGATCGGTTACGGCAAGACGATGTGGGATTCGCGTGTCAACTGGCGCTTCGAAACGGAGCCGGATCCGGGCATGAATAACCGACGGATCTACTGGCCGCGCGGAAAGACGCTCGGTGGTTCAAGCTCGATCAATGGTCTGATCTATATCCGGGGGCAACGCGAGGATTACGACCTGTGGTCGGCGCTCGGCAATGAGGGATGGTCTTTCGACGAAGTTCTGCCGTACTTCCGGAAGTCGGAAGGCAACCAGCGTGGCGCGAGCATGTATCACGGTGGCGAAGGCCCGCTCAAGATTTCGGATGTGGGCAAGAAGCACGAACTGATCGAGGCATTCATTGCGGGGGCAGAACAGACGGGTGTTCCGCGCAACGACGACTTCAACGGCGCGACCCAAGAGGGCGCTGGGTACTATCAGCTCACAACCGATCGTGGCCGCCGCTGCAGCACGGCGCGCGCCTTTCTGACGCCGGCACGGAACCGCCCGAACCTTTGCGTCGAAACGGAAGCTCAGGCGACTGGACTGATCTATGAGGGACGCCGGGTCGTTGGCGTGAACTATATGCAGGCCGGGGTCAGGCGCTCGGCTCGCTGCCGCGCCGAGGTGCTGCTGGCAGCGGGTGCCATTCAGTCACCGCAACTGTTGCAATTGTCGGGTATTGGCCCGAAGGATCTGCTCGCAAAGTTCGGGATTCCCGTCGTGCAGGATCTGAAGGGCGTTGGCGAAAACTTGCAGGATCACCTGCAGGTACGGCTCTACTACGAATGCACCAAGCCGATCACCACGAACGACGAACTCAATTCCTGGATCGGCAAGGCCAAGATTGGTCTGCAGTGGCTGCTATATCGCAGCGGTCCGCTGGCAGTGGGTATCAACCAAGGCGGTTGCTTTATGCGTGCTCTCAAGGATGAGCACGGTCGGCCGGTGGCTGCCACACCCGACATCCAGTTTCACGTCTCCACACTGTCTGCTGACATGGCCGGCGGGAAAGTTCATCCGTTCTCTGGCTTCACACTGTCGATCTGCCAACTGCGCCCCGAATCGAAGGGCTACGTGCGGATCTCTTCGCCGGACCCGTTGGCCGCGCCAGAAATGCAGGGGTACTACCTTGCGACGGAGCTCGATCAACGGACGACCATTGCTGGCGTCCGGGCCGCTCGGGAAATCGCCAATTCGGCGGCAATGCGTCCGTATGTAAAGCGCGAGTTCAAGCCTGGCCCGGAGACCAACTCTGACGAGGAACTGCTGGAGTTCTGCAGGAACCACGGCGCGACCATCTTTCATCCGATTGGCACGGCAAAGATGGGAACCGACGACATGTCGGTGGTCGATTCACGCCTGAGGGTGCACGGCGTCCAGGGCCTGCGCGTAGTCGACTGTTCGGTGATGCCGACACTTGTGTCCGGCAATACGAATGCCCCAGCCATCATGGTGGCGGAGAAGGCCGCCGACATCATTCGCGAAGACTATAGCGGTAAGGGAACGGGCCGGTCCCGAAGCATCAATACAGGGAAAACCATGGAGATTGTCTCGTAGTTGTTCCCTCCCCATTAGGTCCAGAATTAACCTGCTACATCCGAAACCCAAAACATGCTATCCACGAAAGGAGACACTGGAATGCGCCGCCCGAATATTATTCTGTTCATGGCCGACCAATTGACCGCCAACGCGCTGACGGCGTATGGCAACGACGTGGTCAAGGCACCGAATATTGCTGCGCTGAGCGAGCAGGGTGTCACGTTCAAGAACGCGTATACCAACTCGCCGATCTGCGCACCGTCGCGTTACGCCATGCTTAGCGGTTGTCTGCCGTGGAGCATCGATGCATTCGACAATGCTGCGGAGTTGACGGCGTCCACGCCGACGCTGCTGCATTACCTGCGTCGTCTCGGCTATGCGACGACCCTCTCCGGCAAGATGCACTTCGTCGGGCCGGATCAGCTCCATGGGTACCAGGAGCGGCTGGTCACGGATATCTATCCTGCTGACTTTGCATGGGTGCCGGACTGGAAAGCCGGCCCCCGCAATGCACCGACCGGCATCAACATGCGTGCCGTAGTCGAGGCGGGACCTTGCTTCCGCAGCCTGCAGCTCGACTACGATGAAGAAACCACCTTCATGGCGAATCAGAAGATCTATGATCTGGCGCGCCAATCCCGTGACAAGCCGTTCTTCCTCACGGTGTCTCTGACACACCCCCACTCGCCGTTCACCGCATCGCAGGAACACTGGGACCGCTACGATCACGATGAGATCGATATGCCGAAAGTCGGCCCCATTCCGCTCGACCAGCTTGATACGCATAGCAAGTGGCTCTACTACTCGCATGGCCGCGATCGCCTCAAGGTCACGGATGAACATACGAAGAATGCTCGTCACGCGTACTACGCCATGATCAGCTATGTGGACGACAAGCTTGGCGAGATGATGAAGATTCTGAAGCAGACGAAGCTTCTGGAAGACACCATCATCGTGTTCACGGCCGATCACGGCGACATGATGGGTGAGCGCGGCATGTGGTTCAAGCAGACGTTCTTTGAGAACGCCACCCGGATTCCTCTCATTATCGGCGGCCCCGGCCTGCCCAAGGCCAAGGTAGTCGAGAAGAACGTCTCGCTCGTGGACTTGATGCCGACCCTGATGTCGGTTGCCGACGACGGAAAGGTCGACACCGTCACCGAGATCGATGGCCGCGATATGACTGGCCTGATGACCGGCACGGGAACCGGCTGGAGCGACCGGGCTTTCTCGGAGTACAGCGACATGGGCGTCTGCGCCCCTTGCCGTATGGTGCGCGAAGGGAGCTTCAAGTACACCTACACGCACGGGCACGAATCCATGCTTTTCGATCTGGAATCGGATCCGAACGAGCAGAAGAACCTGTGCGGCGATCCGGAATTTTCCGAAATCGAGCGCCGTATGCATGACACGGTGCTCGAAGGATGGTGTCCCGATGCCCTCAACGAGCGCGTGCTGCGCAGTCAAGCCTCGCGACAACTGCTGTGGTCGCTGGTGAAGAACGAGAAGCGCGACAACTGGTCGTTCGAGTTCCGCCACGGTGACAAGTCGCGCTACGTGCGGGGTGGTGGCGATGCGGAAGGAACCAACGCCGTCAAGGGGCGCGCGCGTTTCCCCTACTACGAGCCGGTCGTTCAGGCTGAGCCCAAGCCGCTCACCGACGAGGAGGCGAGCCTGATTCCTAATGCCAAGCGCTAGGCGATAGACGTCAGATGGGCGTCGGCCGCGCCGGGCGCGGCCGACAGTTCGGTACAGATTAGTGTGACTTCCATGTTCGACAATCAAGACCTCGCAATCACCGTAGAGAACTCCACCGCCCTGGCCGCTTACAACCAGGCGATGTCAGACCTTCTGGAGTATCGGCTGACGGCCATGCCCAGCGTCAAGCATGCGTTGGAGATCGAACCATCATTCTGTATGGCCCATTGTCTGCGTGGCTACATGCTGATGATGTACAGCAGCTTCAACGTGTACGACAACGCCAGTGTCGCGCTGGAGAATGCAAAGCGATGCGCTCAGAATGCGTCGCTACGGGAGCAGCGACACGTCCGGGCGCTTGAATTCTGGCGGCTGGGAGACCTGCATTCCGCCTGCGCGCAGTGGCAGCAGATCCTGATCGACCATCCGCATGACATTCTCGCGCTGCGTTTGCACCACTTCGTGAGCTTTTGGATGGGGCGAACCGAAGTCCTTCAATCGGTGCCGGCTGCAGCGCTTCCGGCATGGACGCCGGAAATGCCCAACTACGGCAACGTCCTGGGCATGTTGGCCTTCGGTTTGCAGGAGAACGGTCACTTCACCATGGCGGAGGAATACGGGCGAGATGCCGTGGCGCGCTGTCCGGACGACCTGTGGGCCGTGCATGCAGTCGCGCACGTGTTCGAGATGCAGGGCCGCCATGCGGAAGGGCGCGAATGGTTCGCGGTACCCCTCGACAAGTGGGACGACCGCAATCCGTTTCGCGGTCATCTCTGGTGGCATCTCGGTCTCTTCACGCTGGAGGCGGGCGATATCGAGTCGGCCTTGGCGCTCTACGACAAGGCCATCTACACCGGCGACTCGGACTTCTACCTGGACATTCAGAATGCCGCGTCTTTCCTGGCGCGCGTCGAATTCAAGGGCGCCAAAGTCGGCGCGCGTTGGAAGCTCCTCGCAGACTATGCAGAAGCGCATCGCGATGACCATGCATTGGTCTTCACCGATCTGCATTCCGTGATGTCGCTTGCCCGGGAGCGGCGATTCGGCGCGGCCAGAGCCCACATTCAGTCGATGAAAGACTATGCAAGCGACAGCGATATGCATGTTGCCCAAGCGATTCGACGTGTAGGCTTGGACGCATGCGAAGGCATTCTTGCTTTTGAGGAAGGGGAGTTCGATAAGTGCCTCTCCCTGATCCATAAGCTTCGTCCGCTGCTGCAGGAGGTGGGGGCAAGCCACGCCCAGCGCGACATCGTTGTGCAATATGCCAACGAAGCAGCCAGACGCTCGGATGCACAACGGACCCTCGCCTGGCTGGCAAACCAACAAGACTTCGACAGCCGCCTCGCCCAGTCGTAGTCCATCGCGAGGCGATGATTCATCGGGACATCGCCTCGCTAGATACGTGCATCAACTATCGCTAGTCCTGCCAACCTATTTCATCGGGTTGGTGAGCGAAACGTCATTGCTCGGCGCGCCGACAGCGAACTCGCGCCGCATCAGAATCGACTTATGTAGACATCCAGCGTGAATGTGAAAGAGCGCCCACAGAGGCGCCTTTACCGGAGACAAGACATGCTCAAGAAAATCGCCCTTGCCGCAGTGATGTTCTGCGGGGCAGCCGTCTGTACGGGTGCCATGGCACAAACAAAATGGCCGGAAAAGCCAATCCGAATGATTGTTCCGTGGGCCCCTGGTGGCGTGGCGGACGTGCTCGGGAGGCAGGCGGCGCGTGTGATTTCGGCCAGCGTCGGGCAGCCGGTGGTGGTGGAGAACAAGCCCGGCGCGGGATCGAACATTGGTGCGGACTTGGTCGCGAAGTCCAAGCCGGACGGCTACACGCTGCTCTTTGCGAGCAGCACGAATGCCATCAACATGACGCTGTTCCCCAAAATATCATACGACGTTCAAAAGGACTTGGCGCCGGTGGCGGTGCTGTTTTCAGTGCCCAATGCGTTGGTGGTCAACAACGCATTCCCGGCTAAGACCGTGACGGAGTTCATTAGTTACGCCAAGTCCCAAGCGGATGGCATTGCCTATGCAACGCCTGGCCCGGGTAGCCCGGCACACTTGGCCGGGGAGCAGTTCGGACGGATGACCGGCATAAAGATGCGGCATGTCGGTTATCAGGGCGGCACCCCTGCAATGTCGGATGTGATGGCGGGACACGTGCCGGTCGCATTCATGAACCTGACGGCCATCCAGCCTGCCGTGGAGTCGGGCAAGGTTCGGGTATTGGCGGTAGGCAGCGCCAAGCGGGTACCGTCGCTGCCGAATGTGCCGACGTTGGCCGAGTCAGGGGTTACGGGTTTTGAATCCACGTCGTGGATGGGGCTTATGGCGCCCGCCGGCACGCCGCCACAGGTGATCGAGCGTATTCAGCAGGCCCTCGCTGGCATGCAGGCACCAGCCGTCCTGGAGTTCGCGCGAAAACAGGGCGCGGAACCGGCGGTTTCCACGCCCGACCAAATGCGCGCGATCCTCAAGGCCGATGTGGCCAACTACGGCAAGGTTATCCGACAGGCTGGAATCTCTGCCGAGTAACGCGACACGCTCCTCGGAGCACCCCCTCCATCGGTTTCCAACGTGCGATCGTGGAGTTTTTACCCCAACCATAGAAGGTAGACAAATGCTGCAAGACTGGATCGAATCGTTCAAGAAGAACAAGCAGGCGGGCGCAGCCCTTGCCAAGGCCGCGCCGAAGCTGATGGCTGCGTATCAAGGATTCAACGCTAGCCAAAACGGCAACGGCGCTCTGGATCCGAAAACGCGGGAATTGATCGCGCTCGCGGTTGCTGTGACGACGCGTTGCGATGCGTGTATCGCCGCGCATGCCAACGCCGCCAAGAACGCCGGCGTCACCGAAGCGGAGATTGCAGACGCACTGGGTACGGCGATGGCGCTGAACACTGGCGCGGCTTACGTCTACTCCGTCCGTGCTTTCGAGGCGTATCAGCAATTTTCCGCGCAGTGATTGAGGGGCGGCGATAGGTCTTGTCATGGGTATCCAGGTTGCCATGACGGGCTTCATTGCCGCGTTTTCGTGAATCTCTGTTGATCTCTTCCTCTTATCGAAGCGAACTACATTAGTAGGAAATCAATGCAGCGCAATGATCAAAACGTGCCGTGGTATCGGGAGGGGCAAGACCCAGACTATCGGTTCTCCCTTGCCAATGAACGTACGTTCCTGGCGTGGGTACGCACGGTGCTGGCGCTTCTCGCTACCGTCGTGGTGATCGAGCAGATCGCCACACACGCCGTTAATCCGGCTCCCCTTAAGATGCTGTGCGTTGCGTTGTCACTGACTGCATGCATTGCCGGTGGGGCCTGTTACTTCCGTTGGAAGGCAAATGAAGTTGCCATGCGCCATGCCCGAAGTCTTCCTTCCAGCATTCTCCAGTCGCTGCTCGGCACGGCAATTTTTTGCGTCAGCGTGACAGTCACGGTGCTGTTGAGCATATGAGGGATCCAGGAGTGCAGCCAGAGCGGACATCGCTCGCTTGGGGGCGAACAGGCTGGGCGAGCGCCGTCATAGCCGTGGGCTGTGCACGGGCGGCTGTAAGTGGGCAGAGCACCTTCCGGGCGCTGGCGATCCTGGTCGGAGTTGCAAGCCTTGCCGTTGCGCTGGCTTGCGGATTCAGAGGAAGAGAACTGAAAGCGAAGGGTATGCGGGCTCGGCCACGACCGTTGGTCATGATCTGGATCAGTGCGTGGCTGACGCTACTCTCGGCATTCGTTGCCCTATATGTGAGTCATCTGCCGCGGGTCGCCTTGTAGAGCTCGGGCGTCGTACGCTCGAAGGAGAAACTGATGGAAAGGCCGGATCTGAAGCTTTCAGTGCGCGATACGTTCGGGATTGAATCGAGCCTTACGGTACCGGCCTTTAGCGAGCGAGACGATCACGTGCCGGAGATCGATCCGGTCTATCGCTTCGATCCGGAGGTCACTCTCGCAATTCTGGCGGGATTTTCGAATAATCGTCGAGTCATGGTCCAGGGCTTGCACGGTACCGGCAAGTCGACGCACATCGAGCAGGTGGCAGCCCGGTTGAACTGGCCCTGCGTGCGGGTCAACCTTGACGGCCACATCAGCCGACTGGATCTGGTCGGCAAAGACACGATCGTGTTGCGGGACGGCCTGCAAGTCAGCGAATTCCAGGAAGGCATAGTTCCGTGGGCGCTTCAGCGCCCGGTGGCGTTGATCTTCGACGAGTACGATGCTGGCCGGCCGGACGTTATGTTTGTGATCCAGCGCATCCTTGAGCGAGAAGGGAAGTTCACGCTGCTGGATCAGAACCGCGTCATCCAGCCGCATCCGCTGTTCCGGATGTTTGCGACGAGTAACACAGTCGGGCTCGGCAACCTCAATGGCATGTATCAGGGCACGCAGCTACTGAACCATGCCCAGCTCGATCGATGGAGTGTTGTCGCCACGCTCGATTACCTGGAGCGCCAACAAGAGATCGATATTGTTGTGGCGCGCGTGCCGCAGTTCGCCACAGAGTCTGGTCGCGAACTTGTCGAATCCATGGTCGCGTTGGCAGAGCTGACCCGGAAGGGATTTGCCTCGGGAGACATTGCGGTGCTGATGTCGCCTCGCACTGTCATTACGTGGGCTGAGAACTGCGAGATCTTCCGTGACCCGCTGATGGCCTTCCGCTTGAGCTTTCTCAATAAATGCGATCCTGCCGAACGGCCAATTGTGGCCGAGTATTACCAGCGTTGCTTTGGCGTGGAGCTCGAGGATACGGGTGTCGTTGACTGACCCGGGCTACCGATATGATGTCAGAACGGCAGTCGACTCGCATCGAGCAGCAACGCACATTACTGTGTGCTGCAGCGGTACGTGCTTTGACCGGCGACGGCAGATTGCATTACCGTTCCGGACGCCTTTTTCGCGGGCATGCGGCGTTGCCAGCGCATGCGTTGACGGTCCAGGACGCATCGTCTGCGAAACGCGCGGTGCTACGGGGCGACGCGGATGCGCTTGCACTTCGGGAAAAATCCTCGGACAGAATCCTTCACCGAAGAGTTCGCCCCGTTGATCCGACCGCCAGAATGCTGTTTGAAGTCCTGGAACAGATTCGATGCGAATCTCTCGTCCCAATGAGCTTGCGTGGGGTCCGGCAGAATCTGCAACTCCGCTTCGAGTGCTGGTCCAACGAGGTCGTGAGGTCGAACCTTGCAGACAGTCAGTTCGGGATCCTGGTGTACACGGCGGTTCAGATCGCCTGGTCACGACTTCTCGGCTATCCCCTTACTTGTGAATCGGAAGATCTGATCGAAGCAACGCGCGCCGGCATCTCTCATCGCATTGGTGGCTCGCTCGCTGCAATGCGGCGCCACCGCGCTTCGCAGGCCCAGTTTGCGATCCATGCCAAGCAGTACGCCGAGGCGGTAGCTGGGATGATGGAGGAGGAGTTTCGTGGCAGTGCAAACCGTGATGGTAGCGATCAGACTACTAGCTACGCTGCGGCGAGGGCCATTCTTGCCGTCGAGTCGGATAGTGACGTCGAGAACCTGAATCCGATCGAAACCGTGGACACTGGATTGAGTAAGGTATTCGATGCGTCCGCCGACGGCTATCGCATCTATACCCGGGCTTACGATCGGGAGGTCAACGCTGGCTCCCTGGTACGGCGTCCACTACTAGCCGAGTTGCGGGCGCGGCTCGATCATCAGATCGCATCCCAGCACATCAACGTCGGCAAGCTGTCGCGGCTGATGCTCCACCTGTTTTCGACGCCGAGACGGGACGGATGGTCAGATGGGGAAGAGTCGGGGCGCATAGATGGACGTCGATTGCCCCAGATCGTCTGTTCTCCTGGGGAGCGCCGGGTATTTCGGCGCGATCTGGACGTGCCGCGCCCAGATTGCGCAATGACTTTCCTCGTCGATTGCTCCGGTTCGATGAAGCAGCATGGCGCGAACGTTGCCGTCATGGTTGATGTCTTCTCCAGAACACTTGATCAATTGGGCGTGACCAATGAGGTCCTAGGATTTACAACCGGTGACTGGAATGGAGGTAAGGCGCGTCGCGACTGGATGGCGGCCGGCCGGCAGTCGCACCCTGGCCGACTCAACGAAACTTGCCACTTGGTTTTCAAGGATGCGGCTAGTGGCTGGAGGCGGTCGCGAAGCGATATTGCGGCATTAATGAAGGCGGATCTTTTTCGGGAGGGCGTGGACGGGGAAGCGGTGGAGTGGGCGTGCGGCCGGCTCCTGGCTCGGCCTGAAACGAGGCGTTTCCTAATGGTCATCTCAGACGGCAGTCCGATGGATTGCGCCACAGGGCAGGCGAATGACGCCTACTACCTCGACAATCATCTGAGGGCGGTGGTGAGTGCGCACGAACAGAAGCGCGATGTGCGCATCATGGCCCTTGGCGTTGGTCTGGATTTAGGCCCGTACTATCGACATAACCTTCCTGTAGATCTGACCGAGGTGCCTGGCATGAAGCTGTTGCAGGAGATTGTGCAATGGATGGGACGAGCGCTGGGCTAAGGTGCCGGCCGGCGTTCGGCCACGTTGGCTTGGGGAAAAGCTACCCCTGTGGAGGGCAAGGAATGGAGTTCCTGCGCGCACGGCCGCGTTCGGACGCCGATCGAAAGTTCAGTTGAACACCGAAAGGACGGTTGGAAGCATGAGGTCGGCCCCAATGAGCATGAGTACGCCATAGGCGAGCCGTCGCGACGCCTTCAGTGACAAGGGTGGTGGCCAGGCGCGGGCAATCAGCGTGGCGAGCGCGACGACGGGGACCGCCACCAATGCTAGTGTCAGAGTCTCCCGGGAAATTTGACCTTGCCATGCATTGAACGCGGTCCGGGTCGACGAGGTGACAGTGAAGATGAAAATCAACGCGCAGCGGATCCCGACGAGCGGAAACGGCTGGCGATAGAACTGGAAGATCAGCGGCGGACCCGAAACACCAAACATTCCGCTCAGTACACCGCCGAAGACCCCGCTCATCAGGAAGCTTCCATTGCTTGATCTCTCTTGCAATGGCGCGGGACGAAACGCTGCCGTTATTCCACCATACATGACCACGGCGCCCAGAACAAAGTGAAGCATTCCGGAGGCAGCACGGCTCAAGTACTCCAGTGCCAGCACGCCTATGACTACGGATGGAAGGATGCCGATAGTAGCAAACGCCACGGCGCGCCAATCAATGTGGTGCAGTTTGCCGGGCAGAGCCATTGCGCTGTTTGCGAGTGTCACAAGGCTCGCCAGCATCGCGATGGTGGCCACCGGCGCAAGATGAAGACCGCTGGCGGCGCCCACAGCGATCATGCCCAAACCGAATCCGGTGATGGTCTGGAAGTAGCTCGCCGCCGCCATCACCGCCAAGATGGGAAGTGCTGCCTCTAAAGTCATCGTCCTAGAACGTATTCGCCAACTCGGCGGCCGCACGCTGCAATCGGGGCACGAGCGACAAGGATCGTGATAGCGGAGATCGCACGGCGGGGGCATGGACGGCAAGGGCGGCAAGGACTTGGCCATCTGCATCGTAGATCGGGACGGCGACACAGGATATGCCTGCGATGAACTCTTCGTCATCGACGCCGATTTGCTGCTCGACGCAGCGCTCGAGTTCAGCCTCCAGGCGGCCCATGTCCGTGATGGTATTGGCCGTGAAGCGGTCCAGTCGCAACTGTTGCATGAGCGCGGTGCGTTGATTCCGGGGGAGCGCCGATAGCAGTAATTTCCCGCTGGCCGAACAATGCAAGGGCACACGGGAACCCGGTTGCAGGTCCAGGCGCAACGGCCAGGGTGCCTCGATCCTGTCAAGATACAGGATCGAGCTCTCGTGGAGCACGGTGACGTTGACGGTCTCCCCGATATCCTCGACCAACTTTGTCAACACCGCGTGGCGGAGTTGTTTGGGGCCTGATCGCGTGACGATCGCCAATCCGAGTCGCGCCAGCCGCGGCCCGACCGTATAGATATTGCGCGGGCCGGGCTCGCGCACCACGAGACCGCCTGCCACCAACGCAGAGAGCATCCGGTGCAGGGAGGCCTTGGGGGCATCGAAACCCTGGAGGATCTCCGCGGGACTGAGCGGCCGATCGGCTGCTACGAGAAATTCGAGCAGTGACAGCGCGCGCAATGTTGGCGTTTCCCTTTCAAAGGAAAGCTCCGGGGAAGGAGGGGTGAACGCCAGGTCCTGCTTGCCCGGTCGATGCGATGGTTCGGGGAGATTTATCGCCGTCATAGCGCGCTTCTGGTCTATTTGAGCAAAGTGGATTCGAATGCTGCGATTAGCCTATCGGCGTCCCCGGTTTCGAGGGCCCCCATGGTTGAGATCCTGAACAGCGTCTTGGATAGATCGCCCTGGCCTGCATAGATCACAAAACCGCGCGCTTTCAGTGCATGATGGAGGTGGACATATTCCAGACCGATTGGAAGTGCATAGGCACGTAGAACCACCGAGCTCATGGACTGTGGCAGCAGCTCTCGGACGCCCAGGGCAGTCAGGCCGCGGCGCACCTGGCCCGCCAACGCACCATAACGGTGATGCCGTGCCGTCCATCCACCTTCGTCACTGTGCTCGCGGAGGGCTTCCACCAGCGCGTAAAGGGCGTGCACGGCCGGCGTGAAAGGGGTGTTGCGCTGGTCCTGTAATTTGGCATGACGCAACACGTCGAGGTAGTAGGTGCGGCTTGTCGCGCTCGCGAGGGCCGTTCGGCGTGCAATGACGAAGGCAATCCCCGGGACGCCGTGCAGGCACTTATTGGCGGTGGCGGCGACGGCGTCGATGCTGCCACTGAAATCGATCGCCTCCGCGCCGAAGCTGCTGACGGCATCGACAAGAAGCCGCACGCCATGCGCCTGACACAGGCTGTCGATGGCCAGGAGGTCGTTCAGGCGGCCCGTGGTGGTTTCGTGATGGATCACGGCCACGTGCGTGATGCCCTTGTCTGAATGGAGCGCAGCCTCAATGCGTCCGATGTCCGGCGCGTCCATCCAGGCGTGTTTCACAATAATGTGCGGGATCTGGTATTGCGCGGCAATCTGCGCGATGCGTTCGCCGTATACACCGTTCTGTACGATCAACAGCTTGCCGCCCGCCGGCACAAGGCCGGCGATCATGCTTTCTACGGCGGCCGTGCCGGATCCCGTCAGCAGCACCGAGGCCCATTCATCGCTGTGGAGTCCGTACACGCCGCCGATACGCTGCCTGGCCTCATCCTGGAGGTCGAAAAACTCGCTCTCGCGGTGGCAAAGATCCGGCTGCAGGAGACTACGGCGAACACGCTGGGACAGTGTGACGGGACCGGGGTTGAGAAGCAGCATGGGTGATCCGGGTAATGATCGGGTTGGAAAAGCTGGCCTCTTCCTGTGGAGAAGCCAGCCGGAAAGATCAAAGGGACACTTCGATGGATGCCAGGCGCTTTGCGGCCTGTGCTTGGACGACGGTCACCGCAATGACGTGAAACACGTCGTCCGCACTGCATCCGCGCGACAGATCGTTGGCTGGCTTGCGAAGGCCTTGGAGTAGCGGTCCGATGGCCTTCGCGCCGCCCACGCGTTCCGCGAGCTTGTAGCCGATGTTGCCGGCCTCGAGGCTGGGAAAGACCAGGACATTGGCATGGCCTTGAACTTGGGAGTGGGCAATCTTCTTCGCCGCGATCTCCGCGACGATGGCTGCATCGAGCTGCACGTCGCCGTCGATGGCCAGCGCTGGCCGCCGTTGGCGGACCATCTCGGTCGCCCGGACCACCTTGTCGACGGCAGGGTGATGTGCGCTGCCGCTGGTTGAGAAGGAGAGCATCGCCACGCGTGGCTCCTCCAGCAACAGGGTTGACGCACTATCTGCGCCAGCCATCGCGATTTCGGCGAGCTGACAATCATCGGGGTCGATCACCAGACCGCAATCGGTAAAGATGACGCCGCCTTTGACCGTATGAAACGGTTCGCAGAGCATCATGATGAAAAAGCTGGAAACCAGCTTGCACGCGGGGTCGAGGCCGATCAACTGAATGGCGCTGCGAACGACGTCTGCCGTGGTGTGCTCGGCACCAGAAACAGAGCCATCCGCATGCCCCATCCGCACCAGCATGTTGGCAAAGCATAGAGGCTTGCGGACCTCCGTCGCGGCGGTGCCGCGCGACATCCCTTTTGCCTCACGCAGGCGGAAAAGTTCCTCCGCGAAGGGTTCGGCAAACTCGGCGCCCTCCGGGTCGAAGAGCGTGATGCCGCGGAGGTCGACGCTGGCGTCGTCGGCGCTTGCGGTAATCCTGTGGCGATCGCCCACCAGAATGGGATGGGCGACGCCTTCGGCTATCGCGCGCTGCGCGGCAAGAAGAACCCTGGGATCTTCCGCTTCGCAGAGCGCGATGCGTTGGGGATCCGCACGGGCACGATCGATAATCCGGTGAATCGCTTTCATGATGGAATCCCCAAAACCGAATCAGACGAAGTCCTTGTACTTGTCGAGCAGGCGCACTGGCTTCGACAGGGCATCCCGACGGAACGGATCGCCAAGTTCGCGCGTACACATGATCTCGATGATCGTGGTCTTGCCATGATTCATCTGCAGATCGACTGCTCGCTTCAGCGCAGGGCCGACATCTTCGAGTCGATCGACAACAATGCCCTCGGCGCCCATTGCCTTGGCAATGCCGGCAAAGCTCTGGTTGTCCAATTCACCGGCCACGAAGCGGCGGTTATAGAAGTCCACCTGATTCTTCTTCTCGGCGCCCCATTGGCGGTTGTGGAATACCACTGCGGTCACCGGAATGTTGTGGCGCACGCATGTCATGGTCTCCATCAGGCTCATGCCCCATGCGCCGTCGCCCGCGTAGGAGATCGCCGGACGATGCGGCGCCGCAACCTTCGCGCCAATAATGGTGGGGAAGGCGTAGCCGCAGTTGCCCCAGCTCATGGCTGCGAAGAAGCTTCTCGGCTTTTCGAAACGCAGATAGCTGTTTGCCACCGAGTTGATGTTCCCGATGTCAGTGGACAACATCACGTCCGCCGGCATGGCGCGTTCGAGCTCGCGCAGCACCTGACGCGGGTGGAGGTAAGTGCCGCCTGTCGGCGTACGCTCGTGTTGCTGCTCCTCGATCATGTCGAGGCTGTAGGGATCGCGTTCGTGCGTCCACTCATCGAGCTCCTTCTCCCACGCAGCCTTTTCGGCAGCGATCTCGGCCGCCCGGCTATCGCGACTACTGTCACAGGCGAGCGCACGATTCGCCAGTCGCTGGGTGAGCGCCACGGCGGCGGCCTTGGCGTCGCCGCAGATGCCGACCGAGATTTTCTTGACGAGGCCGAGCATCTTGTGGTCCGCGTCGATCTGGATGATCTTTGCGGTCTTCGGCCAGTAGTCCATACCGTGCTGCGGAAGGGTGCCGAAGGGGCCCAGGCGGGAGCCAAGCGCGACCACCACATCGGCGCGCGAGATCAGCTTCATGGCGGCCTTCGAGCCCTGGTATCCAAGCGGGCCGCACCAGAGCGGATGGCTCGCCGGGAACGAATCGTTGTGCAGATAGCTGTTGACGACCGGGGCGCCCAGACGCTCCGCCAAGGCCTTGCATTCCTCGACGCCATCCGCCATGACTACGCCACCGCCCGAAATGATGACCGGGAACTTCGCATTGGCCAGCAGTTCGGCCGCTTCATTCAGACTTTGCTCTCCACCGGGGCCGCGATCGAGTCGTTGCGGCTTGGGGATCTCCGCCTTGATCTGCCCGTAGAAGTAGTCGCGCGGAATATTCAGTTGGGTGGGGCCCATTTCGGCCATGGCGCGATCGAAACAGCGTCCAGTGAACTCGGCCATGCGCGCCGGATGCGTGACGTGGCCTTGATACTTGGTGAATTCCTGGAACATCGGAAGCTGCTTGGCCTCCTGGAACCCGCCGAGGCCGATGCCCATGGTGCCGGCTTCGGGTGTCACGATCACCACCGGGCTGTGGGCCCAATAAGCCGCCGCAATCGCCGTCACACAATTACTGATGCCCGGGCCGTTCTGGCCGATGACGACGCCATGTCGACCGGAGACACGGGAGTACCCGTCGGCCATATGCCCAGCGCCCTGTTCGTGAACCACCGGGATGAGCCTAATGCCGGCCGGCGCGAAGATATCCATCGCATCCATGAACGCGGAACCCATGATGCCGAACATGTCGGTGACGCCGTTCGCGGCCATGGTCTCAACGAAGGCTTCCGACGGCGTCATGGCCTGCGGGCCCGTATCCGTCGAAGCCGCGGCACCACCTTTGTCGCCAGCGGCAATCGTGTTTTCTGAGTCTCGCATCGTTTGTCTCCTGTCTCGAAAAACGGAACACCACGTTCCGAAAAAGCCGTTTGTGCAAAGTTAGGACGAAACTTGCGAGAAGTCAACACTCGATGTCGAGAAATTGCAGTCCTTCGGCTCGAAATCTAAATTAAGCAGTTCAATAATGAGACATATTGTTCAGAAAGACGGTTACTAGGCGCAATTTCCAACCGCGGTGCCCCTGGGAATACTGCGGTTAACACTAGTAACGGAACGTTTGGTCTCAACTATGATGTGTCTAACGTCGCAAATATGGACGTTATTTACCGATCTGCCGAGGAGCGTTAAGCGCGGCACCGGGCGAGCGAGGAAGGACTACAACTAAATTTGAGTTCATCGATAGGCGGCTTGCGATCGCCTACAGAACACGGAGACAACGATGTCACGACGTCAACTGGTTGCTGTACTGGCCGCAGCATGTGCATTGCCGGTCAGCTTTTCCGTCTGCGCTGAAAAGGCATGGCCGCAGAAGCCGATCAAACTGATCGTTCCCTATCCTGCGGGGGCGGTCTCCGACTTCCTCGGCCGCCAGGCCGCTAACGTGATGTCGCAGGAGCTTGGTCAGCCCGTCGTCGTGGAAAACAAGCCTGGAGCCGGCACCAATATTGGTTCAGAGAACGTGGCGAAGGCTGCGCCGGACGGCTACACGCTCCTGCTGGCCAGTACCACCAACTCCGTCAACATGACGCTGTTCCCCAAGATGACGTATGACACGCTGAAGGACTTGGCGCCGGTGTCGATTCTTGCGAACGTGCCGAACTGGCTGGTAGTGAACACCAATTTTCCCGCGAAGAACGTTTCCGAACTGATTGCCTACGCAAAGCAAAAGCCGGGGGAGGTGGCGTATGCATCGGCCGGTCCCGGTAGCCCCGCTCACCTCGCCGCAGAGCAGTTCAATCGCATGGCGGGGGTCAAGCTACGCAATATCGCGTACAAGGGAGCCTCGCCCGCCATCACCGATGTCATGGCAGGTCACGTGCCTGTGATGTTCACCAACTACGCCGCCGTCCGCGGCGCAGTCGACGCCGGCAGGGTCCGAGTTCTGGCCACCGGCGGGGCAACACGCTGGCCATCGATGCCAAATGTACCGACAGTCGCTGAGTCCGGTGTGGCGGGCTACGAAGCGGGCGCATGGTATGGGCTGATGGCCCCGGCGGGGACGCCGCCGGAGATCATCGCAAAGATCAATCGTGCACTGGCGGGCCTTCGGTCACCGGCGATGGAGGAATCATTCCGGAAGCAGGGCGCCGAACTTGTACTGTCCACACCTGACGAGATGAAGCAGAAGATTCAGGCCGAGATTCCTTATTTCGCAAAGTTGATCAAGGACGCAGGCATTACGATCGAATAGGATAGGCGGTCAGTTTCTTGTCTGTGAGCGGCGGCCCCTCAGGGGCCGCCGCTCTTTGTCAACGCTTGGAGATTTCGAGACCGCGTTCAGGAAGGGTAGGTACGTTGGAGGGTGGAGAGGAAAGCTGGCGCGGGCTTGTAGCCCACGACGCGTTCCGTCTTGAGCTTGCCATCCGCCCCATAGAAGATCGTCGACGGCGGGCCGAAAATTCCGAACCGTCGGAGCAGTGCCCGATCCTCCTGCGAGTTCGCCGTTACATCTGCTCGCAACAGTACGAATCGTTGCAGTTTATCTTTCACGCTGGCATCCGCGAACGTGAAACGTTCCATCTCCTTGCAACTCGTACACCAATCGGCGTAGAAATCCAGCATGACCGGACGCTGGTCGCGCGCAGCCTGCGCGAGCCTTGCATCCAGCTCGTCAACATTCCTAACCGATTCGAAGTGCAGATCAGCCCGATGCGGATCAATCGCACCCGAATCCCCAGCGGCGCTTGAGACGATGGTGAACTGACTAAGGGGTTGCAGTACGTCCCGGCCGCCCGAGCTAACCCCCAGGATCAGCACCACGCTGAGCGTCACGGCGAGAAGGCCAATCGCCTTCCTCACCTGCGCGAGCGGTGCGGACACCGGGATGGGAGCCAGTGCTCCTAGTGCGACGCCTACTGCCAGGAGCAGGGTTGCCACGGCGAGCATGAATATCCAAGACGGCATAATTGGATTTGCCATCCAGAGCGCCAGCGCCAGGAGCATGTACCCAGAGGCCGTCTTCGTATGTACCATCCATCCGCCAGTGCGAGGCAGCAATGCGCCGGCGCCCGCGCCGACGAGAAGCAACGGCGTGCCCATTCCCAGAGCCATCGAAAAGAGTGCGCTGCCGCCAATCATGGCATCCCCGCTCCGGGCGATGTAGGCAAGGGCACCAGCAAGTGGTGCGGTCACGCAAGGACCAACGATCAGGGCGGACATTGCGCCCATGAGCGCTGCACCGATGAACTGTCCACCGTGGAGCTTGCCAGAGGAAGCCTGCAGGCGAGACAGCCAGGACTGGGGAAGTTGCAGTTCATAGACGCCGAACATGGCGAGTGCCAAGACGGACAGCAGCATGGCGAAGCTGGCGAGGACCCATGGCGCCTGGAGAAACGCGGTCAGGCTCTCGCCGATGATGCCTGCCGTGACGCCCACGCCGGTATAGATGACCGACATGCCCAGCACGTACGCGGCCGACAATCCCAACGACCGCCACCGTCTCGCTTCGGCACCTACGACGATGGCCGATAGAATCGGGACCATTGGAAGTACGCAAGGCGTTAGGGCCAGCAGGACCCCCAATCCGAAAAACAGCGAGACGACCAGCATCAGACTGCGGCTGGAGAGTGCCTGGTCGATTCGCGCGGAGACGTCCGGCGGCGATGAAGACGCCAGTTCGGAATCTTCCATCTGCGGCGTATGCTCCGCGACCGTTGTAGCGCCGCGATTGATGACAGGGGCAGCATGCTCACCCGTTAGCGCGGACATCGGCACGGTATGCTGCTGCGGCGGATAGCAGATCCCGGCGTCGGCACACCCCTGAGACGTGACTTGCAGCACCCAGGCACCAGGCGCGGATCCTTCATCGAAGGGGAGTTCAATAGTGACGCCCTTGCGATAGATGTCGACGTCCTTGCCGAACGTCTCATCAAATTTCCGTTCCGCAGCGGGATACGCTGGCGCGAGCAGCCGGACGTTGTCCGGGCTTGCGGAGAAGGCAAAGCGCTCGCGATACATGTAGTAGCCGTCTTCGACATCGAAATGGACAGCGACAGTGTGAGCGTCGACGCGATCTGCTGTGAATCGGAATGCCTGGTCGGGCGGCAGGAAATCCGCGCCAAGGGCGAACCGCGGGGCCAAGCACAGCAATGCCCAAATCAGACCCGGACGTGTGCCGGGGAGGGGCAGGCGACCCATCAGGCGAACGATCCAGCTTGCCCAGAGCTGTGCAGACCGAGACAGCGCAGCGACCCTGCTTGCAACCTCAATGGCCGGCGTCATCACTGAAACCTCGCGAGTTCGGGGTCCGAGATTTTCTGTCGCGGCAGCCCCGTGATCCGCGTGAGCTCGCTCAACTTTGGCATGCCGGCTTGCAGATGCACCTCCCCCTTTTCGTCTTTCCAGACGAACCCGGGTGTTCCACCAAACTTGAAGCGCTCCATCAGGATGGCGTTGCTTTCCAGCCCCTTCTGAATCGAGGCAGCCTTGCCAGGTTCCATCTTCAGCGTCGCGGTCCACGGCTTGCCGTGATTCGACTCCATCGAGCGGAAGGTGGCAGTTTTGTCTGCCGAGCCCAAGATCTCGACGGCCTTGGGCAGGCTAGATGGCTTGATGACGGCAACCATTACCCATCTGACCTGCAGGCCAGCCGCCTCATAGGGTTGCAGCGCCTTCCACGCGAGGTGGCAGTATGGACATTCCGGGTCGGTAAAGATGTAGAGCACCCGCTTCGGATTGGCTTGCGTTCCCTCTACGACTTGCGGCGTCTTTTCCAGTTCTGCATACAGGCCGGAGAAATCGGCTTTCGGGATGTACCGATCTTCGTACTCGGCCGAGAGGATCTTCCCGTTATCCGTCACAAGATTGCCAATGAGCATCGTTTTACGGTCGCCGGTCGTGTAAACGATGGAGTGCTCACCGTCTCGCTCGAGTACCCAGCCCGTGAGGCCCGAGGCCGCAGGGAAGCTCTTTACGATTATGATCCCGTTTTTCACGGCGTCTTGGATGACGCCAGGGTATTCGGATGCGCCGCCTGCCATCGAGGGTTCGGCGATGCAGAGGAACGTCAGCAGTGTGCCCGCACACGCGGCGCTGAGGACGGCAATTTTTGGCTTTCGGAAGATTGGATTGGACATCCGCAATGGAAAGGTTTCATTGGCAGAACTCGGATCGCCGCAGCAGGTCGCACAGAAGCGCCTGGTGTTCACGATGAGAGACAGTCCGTGGGCTTGCACGGATCTGGCGGATGCTAGGATTCAATAATTAAGGCGTAGTTAAGGCATGGACTGCCTCGCCACGTGCGTGCCTGGAGCCCGGACGACGCTGTGAGGGATGCCCCCAAGTCCGAGTGCTCCTCGCTTGATCAGCCGTCAGTGGCGATCGGGAATTCGAGCCAGACGGTCAAGCCGGTCGACGGGCTTTGCAGCGTGAGTTTTCCTCCGTACTCGGACGCGATGGCCTGGACGATGGCGAGTCCGAGTCCGCTTCCCTCGACGGACGGATTGCAGCGCCAGAAGCGCTCTGTCGCGTGCTTAATCTGATCGGGCGAGAGACCTGGTCCACGGTCCACCACGAATAGGCGGACCCCTCGGCTGCCGGTCAGCTCGATGCCCGTATCTACGACGGTATCGAACGGTGCATGTCGCAAGGCATTTTCCAGCAGGTTCCGTATTGCCGACGCGAGGAGTGCTGGGGGGACGTTGACACTGGCTGAGCTGGAGTCGGACGGTGGAGTCACGACGACGCGGTCCATGGCGCCCATTGACGAACCCAGTTCCCGCACTGACTGGCGAAGCGTGTCCAGAACGTCCGTCATATGTGTGGCCGAATCGTCGTCCCCGGCCTCGACCCTTGCGAGAAGCAACAGGCTTTCCAGGGTGGCTTGCAGGCGCGACGCGCCCGCTTCGGCGTTGGCCATCGAGCGCTCTACTAGCGGAAGCGGTGCGTGATTGCGCAGACCAAGCAACGCCACCTGGATGTTAGTCTTGATGGCCGTCAGAGGTGTGCGCAACTCATGCGCGGCATCGTCCGAGAACTGCCTCTCACGCTGCAGCGCATCCTGAACGCGAATTAAGAGATGCTGCACCGTGCTGATCAGCGGGCGGAGTTCGCTAGGTGCTGCGATGGCGGGAAGCGGGCTGGTGTCGCCCGGAACGCGCTGTGCGAGGAGCAGTCGTATGCCTTCGAGTGGAGCAAGTCCCCGGTGAATGGCCAGCCACAGGATCGCGAGACTGCCCATCACCGCGGCGAGAAATGGCACGCCCCCGGACATCGCAAAGTCCCGCAGCAATCCACGCCTGACGTTTTCCGGCTCGGCCGTCGCGATCCGTATCCCATCACGTTGCAGCACGTAGACGCGCCAGGCCATCCCGCCGATCTCGTAGGTTCCATACCCCGGCTGGGCATGCATCAGACCGGGACTTCCCGTAGTGCGCGCCAGCAAGGTCGGTACCACGGTAGCTCGGGCAAGGCTGATCTCGCAGACCAAGCCGCCAGACGCGTCTTTGTCGAGGGGGAACGTCGGGGCAAAAGGCGCGTCGGGATGGGCTGTCGGAAGCCTGTCCATCAGGCTGGAGACCATCCTTGCCGATGCCTGCAATCGGGCGTCCAGCACCGATCGGACCTCGCGGTTGAAATCCCGGTACATCCATAAGCCAACGGCAGTCCACACCAGCGAAAGCGAGGTGCCGATGATGATCAGCAATCGGATCCTAAGGCTCATGCGAACGCTTCCACTGGTCCCAGCCGAAAGCCGAGTCCGCGAACGGTTTCAATTGTCCTTGGCCCGAGCTTTCGCCTCAGGTGGTGGATGTGAACGTTGACGGCGTTGCTCTCCACATTCGTGTCCAGCCCATAAATGCTGTCCTGGAGCTGAGAGGTCGTCAGAATCTGCTGCGGGTACTGGAGAAACGCCTGGAGGAGTCTGAACTCGCGGCGCGTGAGTTCGATCAAGATACCATCGCGGTGTACCTCCCCGCTGTCGGGCGCAAGCGTGATCGCCCCCCAACGATAGCGATTGACGATTGTCCCCGTCGAGCGTCTGAGAACGCTCTGCATCCTGGCGACCAGCTCGTTGAGGTCAAAGGGCTTTGTCAGGTAATCATCGGCGCCGGCCTGTAGACCCGTGATCTTGTGCCTGACGGAATCGCGCGCCGTCAGCGCGATCACCGGAAAACTGACACCGTCCGCGCGCCATTGCCGCAGGAGATGGACCCCATCGGTGTCGGGCAATCCGAGGTCGAGCACGCAGAGATCAAAATGAGTGGATCGTCGTACGCTCTGGGCACTGCTGGCGTTACCCACGGGCGTCACCTCGAATCCATGCATGCGCAGGCCGGTCGCGACCCCGTCGCATACCAGCGGATCATCTTCGACAAGCAAGACATGCATTTTTCTTCACTTCCAATTCAACTGCGACAGATTCTTCCGTCTCGATGTTAACGGTCTGTTAACGCTTGTCATGCAATCTCGACGCGCGCCGCAGACCTCCCGGGTGCCTTTCGCCGGGCTCGGATACATCATAGGCGCGGCATCCTCATTACGGACCTGACATCGACAGCATGCCCCGCAAAGGGTTCCTTCCCACCATCCTCCTTTCCGCCCTGATGACCGCTACAGCCGCCACGCCCGAGGAATCCCGACTTTTCGACGTTCTTCGCAAGCAGGGCGTGGCCGTACTGGGGCCCATTGCGGCGCAAGGCGGGTTGAACGCCTGGGCGGCGGAAAGCGACGGGCGACCGATCGCCATTTATCAGGCCCCAGACAGGAAGCACGTTGTGATCGGGACGATGCTCGATATGGCCGGGCGGGAGGCTGGCAAATCGGACGTGGTCGCGGCAGTACGTGTCAGCCTGTCCAATGCCGTGATGGAGCAGTTGGCGAGCACGACCTGGATTGGCGAGGGCAGGGCCGATGCGCCACGCATCGTCTACGTATTTACCGATCTGAATTGCGAATCGTGTTTCAAGTTCTGGCTCGACGCCCGACCTTGGGTCGACAGCGGTAAGGTGCGACTCCGGCATATCCTTGTCGGGTTGCGCGGGCCGGAAAGTGCCGGTCGTGCCGCGGAAGTCCTGACCGCCGCTGACCCTTCCTCCGTCTTTCTCAAGCGAGTGGACGAATGCGCGATGAAGGCGGCCCACCCGCATCTGCCCTGGGCGTTCCGTTGCGAGATGCCGACAGCCTCCGCTACCGAAGTCGTCCAGCACCAGATGGATGGCAACATGCGCGTGCTGAGGCAGTTCGGATTCAATCAGCTACCTGCGCTCGTCTGGATCGACCAGCACGGTGAGTTGAGAAAGCAGATCGGGGTGCCCGAGGACACGCTCATGAGCATCTTCGAGCAATGACGGCCAGGATCGCACGGCCGGCCATGGCGCGAAGCAGTGTTCTGCGCAAGGTCGCGGCCGGCACTGCCAGGGACGGGCGGCTATCGGTCGGTCTTTCGAGAAGTCGCCGGTACGGCGCGGACCCGCCAAGTGGCGAAGGCAGCCAGCGACCGGCCCGTTTTCTTGCTCGCCTGTCTATTGGGGCTGACCTAAAAATAGCTCGTAGCCAAACAGTGCGGCACTGCCTCCCGTATGGACGAAGATGACGTTCTCATGCTTGGCATAGCGACCCGATCGAACGTAGTGAATCAGGGCGGCCATGCTCTTCCCCGTGTAGACCGGGTCCAGCAGAATGCCTTCATGGCGTGCCACGAGATCAATCGCCTCTCTGACCGCGGGCGTCGGCAGGCCGTATCCCGGCCCAATGAATTCGTCATCGACCCGTACCCGGGCAGGAATGTCCCCCGCGGGCAGTTCGAGCTCGCGGCAGACGGCAGCGGCCAGATGTCCAACCTTTTCCGCCTGGACGGATGACGGTGCGCCCACGCTGATACCGGACACCGTACAGGAACTCCCCAGGGCATCAAGGCCCACGATGAGCCCCGCATGGGTGCCTGCGCTGCCCGAGGCCACGACGAGGTGATCCGCGGGAACCTGTAGTTCGGCGGTCTGGGCCAGAATCTCCGCCGCGCACTCCACGAAACCCAGTGTCCCGATCACGTTTGATCCACCAACCGGAATCACATAGGGCGAGCGGCCGGCATCGCGCAGGCGCTGCGCAACGTCTGCCACCAAAGCGGGCATGTCGGCGCCCGACGGCACAGAAACAATCGAGGCGCCCAGCACTTTATCCAGCAGCGCGTTGCCCGACGCACTGTATTGCGGGTCCATGGACGGTACACGCGCTTCGAGTACGACCGTACATTGGAATCCCATCTTTGCGGCGGCGGCCGCTGTCTGCCTGGCGTGATTGGATTGCGTCGCACCACTTGTGACAATGGTGTCAGCGCCTTGCCGCTGCGCGTCGCCGAGAAGAAACTCAAGCTTTCGGGTCTTGTTTCCGCCCGTGGCAAGTCGGGAGCAGTCCTCGCGCTTGATGAACAAGGAGGGTCCCCCGAGCAACTTTGTGAGTCGGGGCAAGTACTCCAATGGTGTATGCGTTCCCCCCAAGAACATTCGCGGGTATCGCTGCAGATCAAGATGATGCATGGCAGGGCGACCTCGGCTAGTGGGTAAGAATCTTCGACAGGAAGTCTGCAGCACGGCTGGAGCGCGCGGACGCGCCGTCGAAGAATTCGTGCGTCGCGCAATCCTCGACAATTTGGCCGGCGTCCATGAACACGACGCGGTTACTGACACGACGAGCGAATCCCATCTCATGGGTCACGCACATCATGGTCATCCCTTCGCTGGCCAATTGACTCATGACATCCAGTACTTCGCCGACCATCTCCGGATCGAGTGCCGAGGTGGGTTCGTCAAAAAGCATGACGATGGGGTCCATGCTGAGGGCTCGGGCGATCGCCACGCGCTGCTGCTGGCCACCGGAAAGTTGCCCAGGATATTTGTCCTTGTGCGCAAGCAGCCCAACGCGGTCGAGCATCTTGAGCCCTCGGGCGTGTGCCTCCGACTTGCTCCGGCCCAGCACCTTGATTTGTGCAAGCGTCAGGTTTTCCGTCACGGAGAGATGCGGGAAGAGTTCAAAGTGCTGAAAGACCATGCCGACGCGGCTGCGCAACTTGGACAGATTCGTGCGCGCGTTGGTGACGGATGTCTCCGCGACATGAATCTCGCCCTTCTGGATTGGCTCCAGGGCGTTGACCGTCTTGATGAGCGTGCTCTTGCCAGATCCCGAGGGACCGCAGACAACGACGACGTCCCCCTTGGCGATACGCGTTGAACAGTCGGTGAGTACCCGAAAGTCACCATACCACTTTGAAACATTATCGATACTGATCATGGCGCAACCTTATTATCTAACGACGGCCAGGCGGAACTGGAGTCGCTTAACCATCAAGCTGAGTGAATAACAAATGCAGAAATATGTGACGCTGGCGATCAGGTAGGTTTCAACCGGCCGATTGAAGTTGACGCCAACAATTGAGAAACCCTTCAGTAGGTCATAGGCGCCGATGGCGTAGACCAGCGACGTTTCCTGAAACAGGACGATCGTCTGCGTCAACAGCAGTGGCAACATTGCGCGGAAGGCTTGGGGAAGCACGACGAGTCGCATGCATTGCCCATATGTCATGCCCATGGCGTAGCCGGCGTTGATCTGCCCGCGGGTGACGCTTTGTATGCCGGCGCGCATAATATCGGAATAGTAGGCCGCCTCAAATGCAATGTAAGTGATGATCGCCGATAGCTCGGCGCCGATCGGGTGCCCAACGAAGAGTGGGATCAGCAGATAGAACCAGAGAATGATCATCACCAAGGGAATCGATCGCAGCGTGTTGACGTACGCCGAGGCTGAGCGCTCCAACCAGCGTCGACCCGACAGCCGCATCAGTGCCAATACCGTGCCCAGAGCAATACCGCACAACATGGCGATCAAGGTGAGTTTGACCGAGAAGAAAAGTCCCTTCTTTATGAAAACGAGGAACGTATCCCAGTTGAAGAAAGAGAAATCGAGAGTGTTCATTTCTTGAATCCGAGCATGCCAGGTATGCAGAATCGATTCTCGATGCGTCTTGCGGTCAGGTTAACCGTGAACGTCGATGCGAAATAGAGAAGGGTGACCGCGAGATAGATTTCAATCCCCCGAGACGTCTCTTCCTGCGCCTGCATGGCGAACATGGTCAGTTCGGAAACGCTGACCGCAAAGGCGACGGAAGAGTTCTTGACTATCGTCATTGCCTCGCTGGTGAGCGGCGGTGCGATGATGCGAAACGCCACGGGCAGCAGAATGAATCGATACGTTTGCCACCGGGTGAGACCGAGCGCCTGGCCGGCAGCCCGCTGGCCTTTGGGGATCGCCTGAATGCCGGTACGAACTTGCTCCGCTATCCGCGCGGAAGTGAACAGTCCCAATGCGGTGACGACAAGCACGAATCGGGGCGTGCCTGACAAGCCGGGAATCAACTGCGGCGCAACGTGATACCAAAGAAAGACCTGCAGTAGCAAGGGGATGTTCCGGAACAGATCGATCCAGATGCTGCTTGCCCGTAGGATGAGCTTGTTATCGAACGTGCGAATCACGCCGATGATCGTTCCCATAATCACGCCGACCGCGAGGGCGCAAGCAGCAACGGAGAGGGTCCACCCCCAGGCGGAAAGCATCCAATCCAGGTACGTAATACTGCCATTCTCACCGAAGCATCGTGGCGAGATCTCGCCACTGATCGTGTCCGTGCAGAAAACCTGCCAGTCCCATAGATTCACAACAAATCCCCACACCTATTGCTGAATGATGAAAGCTCATTCATGGTTCGCAGAACATTCTTGAAAAAACTGAGAGAAGGGGGACTGTTTCGAGTCGTCCCCCTATTCCGCTGAGGTGAGAAGAATCTACAGCGCAGGCTTGTCCGAGAGCGTCTTCATGTTGTCGCGCAGCGGCTGACTCATCGGGACATTAAGCGTAATGCCCTTGGGCGGGATCGGCGTTTCGAACCACTTCTTATACATCGCATCAAACTCGCCGCTTTTCATGAGGCCGGAGATCGTGTCGTCCACGAGCTTCTTGAATTCAGGATCGTCGCGGCGGAGCATGATGGCAAAGGGTTCGACCTGAATGGCATCGCCGATGATTGCGTAATCGCCCGGGTTGCGCGATCCGG
Source organism: Cupriavidus sp. SW-Y-13 (assembly GCF_009793345.1). Taxonomy (NCBI): domain Bacteria; kingdom Pseudomonadati; phylum Pseudomonadota; class Betaproteobacteria; order Burkholderiales; family Burkholderiaceae; genus Cupriavidus; species Cupriavidus sp. SW-Y-13. The sequence goes on along the minus strand of NZ_WHLX01000002.1, from coordinate 1,299,471 downwards.
CGCGTTGGCCATAGAGGAGAATGTCGTCCATGCCGAAGGCAGCCGCCTGGCCGGACTGTACGAGCAGCATCGCCTCGGCATTGTCTTTGGCGGCGATGATCTCCATCCCCAGATTTCGCTCCTTATTGACACGACGGAGTACCAGGAGATTCGACGAGCCAACGGTCGAGACGACCGTTTTCCCCTTCAGATCGGCGATGGAGCCGATGCCGGCGCCCGACTTCACAAGGAATCGGGTTCCCGTGTAGAAGGTGTTCGTGGCAAATGCGACTTGCTTGGCGCGTTCCTTATTGTTGGTAGTGGAGCCGCACTGCAGGTCGATGGTGCCGTTTACAAGCAGGGGGATTCGGTTTTGGCCAGTCACTGGCTGGCTTTTGATGGCAATGTCATTGCGCCCGACGGTCTTCTTTACGGACCCGACGATCTTCTGGCAGATCTCCCAGGTGAAGCCCGTGGGCGCTGCATTGTCCCCGAGATACGAGAAAGGAACGGCCGTTTCCTGGTAGCCGAGCGTGATCGCACCGGAGCTCTTGATACGACTGAGCGTATCGGCATCAGATGCATAAGCGTTGCACGCGATGAGCGTCAGCGTAGCGATAAGAAGGTGCGCGGATTTCATGGTCGTAGGCTTCCTGGTGAGGTCGGTGCATGGTCGTTGTTGGATTCATTAAAGCAAATTGGAAATTTACCGAGAAGCGCATTATGTTCATGAGACTTTTGAGTTCTTGTCTAAAATCAATATGGTAATTCCAAAATACAACGACAAAAGCCACGACAAAATGTCGTGGCCATCCTCCTGTGGATTGCCGATGGAGGCTACGCGATGTTTGATATGAGGAACTTAAGCACTTGCAAGTGAATAGAGTTCCCGAGGATATTCCTTGGCGTAGGGCATACCGGATGCTGCAAGGGCATCACGCTCCCAAGGTGGCGTGTCGCCAAATTCATTTGCCAGAAAATCGATAAAGCTTCTAATGAGTGGATTTTCGTATTTGGAGCGGTAGTACATGGCGTACAGCGTATGGACAATCGCTGCCCGGTATTGAGGCACCACGACGCGGAGATGGCCTTTGCTGATGTCGGCCGCCACCAGATAGGTTGGCAGGCAAGCAATGCCCCGATGCTCGAGTGCGGCTTCTCGTAGTGCCAGACTCGAGTTGGAGGTCATGCGCGGCGTGACTTTGATGTGTTGCGTATGTTCGTCTCGCCGGAATGTCCAAGCCCCGTCGAGCGTCATGGCAGGATAGACCAAGCAAGCGTGACGCGTGAGATCCTGGGGATGATCGATGTCGGCGTGATTGGCCAGATATTCGGGTGAGGCGCAGTACAACCAGCGGATGCAGGCCAGCTTTCTTGCGGCATAGCCCCAGTGCGTGTCCGCGGTGATACGAAGCGCGACGTCGAAATTCTCCTCAGAGAGATTGACGTAGCGATCGTCCAGAATGATGTTGGCGTTGACCTCGGGGTACGCTTCGAGATATCTACCGACGATATTTGTCAGTTGCTTGGTGCCGAACGCGATAGAGCTGCTGAGCTTGAGATTTCCATGCGGGTGCCCAAACTGGCGCGCGGTATCGAGGGTGTTCTCCACATCGGAGAGGATCGATGTTGCCCGCTCAAGGAATAGCCGTCCTCCCTCGGTAAGGGTGAGGCTGCGTGTCGTGCGTTTGACAAGCAGCACGCCCAAGCGCTCTTCGAGCTGAGCCAGGCTTTTGCTCACGGCAGAGGGAGACAGGTGGAGGTCCCGCGCGGCGGCTGACAGGCTTCCTGATTCGGCGATTCTTGCGAATACCGTCATTTGGGTAAGTGTGGCAAAGCTCTTCATCTCATACCCTATCTCATCGCGGCCATCGTCTGGCTGGCATCCGGATTCAGAGCAATTCCCGGACCAAGCTAAAGACCTTCCCGGAACCTTCCGCCACGGCGAACTGCACCGAAAAAGCGTCTCGTCGTCACGCATGCCCCGAATGCAGGCAAAGCCGTCGCCTGGATGGCGCAGGGGCGGCTGGCAGCTCTGCGTCTCGTGAGACGCTAATACATAGTATGCAAATGGAACTATTTGTTCCATTCGGGTAAATCCCATGCCGGGAAATGGGCAATGATTCGGAGGTCACATGGCCAGCCCGATCGACCGTGCAGGGAGTGCGATACGGCTCGATGTCGCTGTGCGCCGAAGTCGAGGGCGCGTACGCAAATGGGGGAGTATTGCTGGGTGCCGCGTGGGGTCCAAGATGTCGGCAAGCCGGTGCGGGTACTCAGGACGTCGCCTGCAACCCACGCGTGCGGCGGTACGGGCAGTCAGGGGGAGGGGGGCTACAGGGGGGCGGCAACACGCGAACATCCGTGTCAGGCGGCGCGACCCGCATGGAGCGGGTCGTGAAGGTGCTAGCGAGCAAGCCTGACGGCGAGTCCGGGCGCTGCTTTACTTTGCTTCGAATTGCTGGAATGCCTCAAAGGCGCGTACGGAATAGACATACGCAGCGCCGGCGTTGAGGGCCATTGCCGTGCCAAGCGCATCGGCCAATTCAGCTTCGGTGACACCGGCCTGACGCGCGGCGCTGGCATGGGAGGCGATGCAGCCCTCGCAGCGGGTCGTCACCGCGACGGCCAGTGCGATCAACTCGCGCGTGCGTGCGTCGAGCGCACCGTTGCCATTCTGATTGGTGTTCAGCGCCACGAAGCCTTCCATCAGCTTCGGCGAGGCCTTTGCGAATACTGCGCCTGCGGCACGGTTCTTCTTGAGTTGCTCGATCCAGTCCTTGATCATTGATATATCTCCATTGGGTGACGACAAGCCGTGTCATGCATGCGCTTCTGCGTGCGTGTACGGGAATGCCCCCCAATTCTTAGCCACAAGCACGTGGTAGCGAAAGCGCAAGTTCGTCCAAGCACCTATGAATCGCATTCAAAGATCAAGGCGGTGACGGGAAAGCGGCGGTTCGGTGGATGACGTGCCGAGGCGGCATGTCGCGCCATGCCGCCGCGATCCCCGGCGCTGGATTTGCCAGCATGCCAATGAGGGGGGCTATCCTTCAATCACCTGCTGCTCCCGGCGTGCATGCAGGAGCACCACGGCAATGGCGGCCACCACCACGGGCGGCAACACATACAGACACACGGTGGCCCAGCTTCGGGTAGTGACCAAGGAGCCGGAGGTAAACGACCCGACGACCATCGCGGCGAAAATGACGAAGTCATTCAGCGACTGCACACGTGTTCGCTCTGCCGCTGAATGGCAGGTGAGTACCAACGCGGAGGCCCCGAGAAATCCGAAGTTCCAGCCAATGCCGAGCAGAACCAGCGATAGCCAGAAATGGTTGATCGTCAGCCCACTCATGCCGGTCAGCGCCGCCAAGCAAAGCAGGGCGAGGCCTGTGAGAATGATGCGGGATGTGCCAAACCTTGCAATCAACCGGCCGGTGAAGAAGCTGGGAGCGTACATCGCGATCACGTGCCATTCAATGCCCAGGTTGGCGGCCTCGCGAGGGATGCCGCATATGTCCATTGCCAAGGGCGCTGATGTCATCACGAAGTTCATCATCATGTAGCTGACGACGCCGCAAAGCACCGCGATGAACAAGGGGGACTGCCGCAGGATGATGCGCAATGGCCGTCCGCCAGTGGCCGCTTCTGCGATCGCGTGCTCGAAGCGAACGCCGCGAAGGACGATGGCGGAGAGGGCCGCCGCCACGGCGGCTGCCAAATACGTGGCGGCGTATGTATGCGGTGCCCAAAGGGTCATGGTGGCCGTGGCTAGCTGGGGCCCAAAGACTCCCGCAGCAACGCCACCCGCCAGCACCGTTGAGAGGGCCTTAGATCGCAGTTCGGGCGTGACACATTCCGCGGCGGCAAAGCGGAAGCTCAGGACCACTGCCGCATATGCGCCGCCGAACAACATCGCCAAGCAAAACAACGCAAAGGAGCCGATGACAATGGCCAGTGCGGCTAGCAAGCCCGTGAAGACACCGCACGCATTGCCGACAAGGAAGGCAGTCGGTCGACCATAACGCCTCGCGGTGGCACCGACCGGAAGCGTGGCCAGGGCCATGCCGGTCACAAAGACTGAAATGGGTAACGTAGCCAATTCGGGACGCGGGGCCAATGTATGGCCGATGATCGCGCCGGTGGCGTACACGACCGTGGAATTTGCACCGGCGAGTGCCTGGGCAGCGGCCAGGCGCAAGACACTGGCATTCAGTCCGCGAGAGCGCATCGTCAGCGTTGGGGTGCAGGGGTTGAGGCGGCGACCTGCAGACCGGTCGCCAGTCGTCGGATCGCTTCGTCCACGGTGCTGCGTGGGCAGGCGAGATTGATGCGCATGTAGCCGTCTGCCGTGGCGCCGAATTTGGAGCCAGGGTCGAGCCAGAGACCTACGTGCCGAAGCATGTAGTCGTGAAGCTCGGCGGGCGCGAGACCGAGTGCCCGACAGTCCATCCAGGCGAGGTAAAGTGCACCAGTCGGTACCACGTGAATTGGCAGCGCATGATCGCGAACACTAGCCGCGAAATGGCGTTGGTTTTCGCCAACGTAGTCGATCATCGCGTCCACCCACGACTCGCCAAATCGATAGGCTGCCTCACAGGCAGCGGCACCCACTGTGTTCACCAGGTTCAGGCCGCCGCGTTCACATTGCGAACGGAAGGCTTCCCGGAGTCGTGGGTTGGGGATAAAGATGTTGGCGCACTGCAGGCCTGCTGTATTGAACGTCTTGCCGGGAGACGTGCAAACGATGCAGTGGTTGGCAATCTCGGGATCCAGCGAGGCGAACGGTATATGTTGCAGGTTGCGGTCAAAGATCAGATCCGCATGGATTTCATCGGAGACGACGAGGATGCCGTGCCGCTGGCAGATCGCGGCCATTGCCATCAGGTCTTCGCGTGACCACACGTTCCCGGTCGGATTATGGGGATTGCACAGGATAAAGAGCTTCGTGCCGGGCCGAATTGCGGCTTCAAACGCCTCGGGATCAAATCGGTAGCCGTCGGCCGTGCGCGTGAGGGGGACTTCCAGCAACCGTCGGCCGTTGATGACGATGTCATGATGGAAGTGGATGTACACCGGGGGTTGCACCATGACGTAGTCACCGGGGTGCGAGAAGGCCTGGATTGCCATGTTCAGCGCATTGACGACGCCGGAAGAGGGGACCAGCCACTCGGAACGCACTGCCCAGTTGAAGCGCCGGCGTTGCCAGTCAACGGCCGCCTCAATATAGCTCTCCGACGTTTGACCATACCCGAACACACCGAATTCCGCTTCGCGGTGTATCGCGTCGAGAATAGGTTGTGCAACACGAAAATCCATGTCCGCAACCCACATTGGGAGCGGATCGCTCGCTTGCTGTGCCGGTGTCAGCCGGTGCCTCATACCGTCCCATTTCATCGAATTCGTGCTGGTCCGGTCAATAATCTGGTCGAAGTTGTACATAAGCGATGCTCAAGATGAACTGGCTTCAATCTTGGGCACGTCCGCCGCGCAGCAGAAGCGCAACTTCCTACAAAGACCTGTGACTGTCGTTCAAAGATGAGGATTCGGGCCCGTGTTACCGTGAGGGGAGGTCGCCAATCCCGTCCGCCGGCGGCGCGTTCCGTGGGATCTGACCGGCAGGCCTCGCGACGGCCGGGCCGCGTTGGCAAGCCGCCGTCGTGGCGACGCAATGCGCGGAAGCGGCTCTCGGGGGCGGAGCAATGCGGGGCAAGGGGGGCGCGACGGGTTCATCTGCGGACCGCGCCCCGGAGCTAGCCGCTTGCCCCTGCGGATTTAACGCTGTGTGATGAACTTGGTCACCAGATAACCATCGAAGGTCTCAGCGCCACCCTCACTGCCCATCCCGGAGTCCTTGACCCCGCCGAACGGCGTTTCGGCAAGCGAGATCCCGAACTGGTTGATCGCCACCATACCGGCTTCCAGCGCATCCGCCACCGTTGTGGCGGTCTGAAGCGAATTGGTGAAGACATAGGCGGCCAACCCGTAGGGCAGGCTGTTCGCACGCTGGATGACGTCGTCGGTCGCGTGGAACCGAACGATGGGGGCAACCGGGCCAAAAGGCTCTTCGACCATCAGGCGTGCAGTATCCGGCAATCCGGCGACTACCGTCGGTTCGAAGAAAAAACCATCCGTTCCGATGCGATTGCCACCGAACGTGACCTCGCCACCCAGCTTGCGGGCGTCGTCGAGAAAGTCCGCCATGGCTTCGACACGGCGGCCGTGCGCAAGCGGCCCCATTTCCGTGGTGGGGTCGAGTCCATCGCCGACGCGCACGGACGCCATCGTCTCCGTGAACTGCGCCACGAAGCGGTCATAGACTTTGGCATGCACGTAGAAGCGTGTCGGTGCAATGCAGACCTGGCCAGCATTGCGGAGCTTGAACCTCGCCAGCGTCTGGGCCGCCTGCGCAACATCGGCGTCGTCAAACACGATGACCGGCGAATGACCGCCCAGTTCCATGGAGACCCGCTTCATGTACGTTCCAGCCATCGCCGCGAGCTGCTTGCCCACGGGCACGGAACCGGTGAAGGAGACTTTGCGCACCACAGGCGACGCGATGAGATGTGCGGAAATGGTGGGCGGGTCGCCCCAGACCACATTGAGCACGCCGGGCGGAAGACCGGCGTCGTGAAACAGGTGGGCGAGCGCAACGACGGCGCTGGGGGCATCTTCCGGCCCCTTCAGGACCATCGCACAACCCGCGCCCACGGCGGCAGAGATCTTTCGGATGGCCTGGTTGAAGGGGAAATTCCATGGTGTGAACGCCGCGCAGACGCCGACCGGCTCTCGTACCACCATTTGTCGAATGCCGGGTTCTCTTGGGGGAATGACGCGCCCGTAGATGCGACGACATTCTTCCGCGTGCCATTCCGCGTGCTCGGCGCAACGCAGGATCTCGGACAGAGCCTCCTCTAGCGGCTTGCCCTGGTCGCGCGTGAGATCTCTGGCAATGTCGTGCGCCCGTTCTCTTGCTAGCGTGGCGACTCTGCGCAGGATCGCTGAGCGGTCCAGCGGTGAACTTTTGCGCCAGCTCTGAAATGCCCGCTCAGCGGAAGCGAGGGCATGGTCCAGATCCGCTGTGGTCGCAACCGGCAGTTTGCCTAGGACTTCGGAGGATGCCGGATTCAAGACGTCAATTGTCTGCCGGTCCTGAGCACTGATAAATGTGCCGTCGATGTACAGGGAGAGTTCGCGGTACGGAGGCAGGCCTTCACGCGATGTCTGATGGGGGGTCGTTGTCATCGTTGATGCGGGGTGGTCTAACGCCATGAGGTGGGGGCGAATCGCTCAGCCAGTCAATCCAGGAGCGTTTCCCGGAGACAATAAGCTGCCTCGCGGCAAGCCAATGGCCGGTCTCCGGGATGCGGGCATGGAAAGGGCGGCGCGATCGTGCGCCGCCCAGTATGGCTGCCGAGCGTGTTGTCGGCTATTTGGGGAAATGGATGCGATCTTGTCCGGGTGCCAGCTCGGTTGCGGCCGGCACCTCGGAAGGATCCAGAACCCGGATGGACTTGGTGGCGGGGTCCACTTCGACAAAGCTGCCGTGCGGGATCACGGCCGTGATGTCGACGTCGAATCCGGCCATCATCGAGACATCTCCGAGGGCAGCGCCCTGAACCAGGATCGTGTTCACGGTGTTGAACACAATGGCTTTGGGTACCATGTTGCGCGATTGCATTTCGTGCAGCATCCAAGCCGTGGCGACCCCACCCTTGGCCGTATCCAGGATCAGGATGCGATCGACGTACGACTGTCCGGCGAGCTTATGCGCGGGACGGGAGAAGACCCCTTGCAGTCGATTCAGGTCATAGCGGGCCGAGAACCCGTCGTGGGCAACCAGGGCCTGGCCGACGACCTTCTTGCCCATGGCATGGCGCGCGATGTAGGGATCGGTTTTCAATTCAGTTCTCCGGTTTCGGCTGCAGTGACACATTCCTCCATGGTGGCGAGCATCGGCACGTAGCCGTAACCGCCGAGGATGTTGACGAGCTTGGCGCTGTTGGTGGCGAGGCGCGTCCAGCCTTTGGCTTCCTTCATTTCGCGGGCGTAGGACTGGTAGAAGCACATGCCGGACAGTACGGTGCCGCCGGCTTCCTCAATGGTTTTCGTATATCCGAAACGATCGCAGTCCGGTTTGACCTGGGGGCTCGTCACGGCGAGGAGCGGCTTCTTCAGACGGCGCCCTTTGCACAGGCGGGCGATTTCACGCAGTTCGAACAGGCTCAATTGTGGAGCGGAGAAGACCACCACATCGATCCCTTTCTCCACGGCATAGCTGTCACGCAGGCCGCGCAGATCCGCCTGCCCGATACGCTGAGCGACCGGCAGCTTGTCGCCGCCGACATCTTCCAGACGAGAGGCCTCGGGTGTGATGCCGATCAGATGAAACAGGGCGGAGGAGCCGAAGCTTGCCATCGCCGCGCCGAAGTGTTTGAGTTCATCGGACGTGGGCGCGCGGTCCAGCCCTTCGATGACCGGCACCTGCCAGTAATTGCCGGACAGCTTGCCCACGACGCCGCCCAGCGCGCCCCACTCGCTGAGGTCACGGGGCGTCCAGTCCGCGCGCAGTCGGAGGGTAGCCTGACGTTGGGCATCCAGGTGATAGCCGTAGCGCGGCGTGCGACCGGTGAGCCCGGCAGAGAGCGCCGACGGGCCGCCTTCGAAGTTGGAACGCGCGCCACCGACCGAGTTCGAGTAGATGACGACGCCCGTATCACCAAACGCCACATGCTCGCCTCGTGTTGCGGCGAGGACCGTCTGATAGTTGATGCAGGTGTCCGTCATGCTGACGCCGAGCCGCGAAAAGGCTTCGATGGCACGGCGCTCGAGTTCGACCATCCATTCGGCCTGACCGAGATCGGAAGCCTTGGAGAAATCGGTGCCGCGCGGATCGGTAATGGTCGGAATCCGTACGCCACCCTCGTTGGCATCCGCCAGGCGCTCTAGCCACATGACGCCCGCCTGCCCGAGGCTCTCGGTATCCGCCATGATGTGGGCTTGCGTCACAGGGACAAAGTCCTCGGCACCAAAGAATTCGCCGACCTTGATCTGGTGTTCGATGGCCAGTTTTGCCACGGTGCCGGCTTCACCGGCCAACATGGCTTTCTCTTCCTCATTTAGTCTCATGATTTCACTCGATGGTAATGCCGGTGGCACGTACGGCTGTGCCCCATTTGGTTGATTCAGACTGCTGGAAACTTGCGAGCGGGACGCTCAAGGGATGCAGGCCCTGACTACTGATCTTGCTGTTGAACTCGGCGGACTGGACGATCCGCTGCGTCTGCGTGACCAGTTGCTTCGACACGGCGTCGGGGAGGCCGGCGGGCCCATACAGCGCCCACCATGCGATGGCTTCGAAGTCGGGGTAGCCAAGTTCTGCAACGGTGGGTGTATCGGGCAGGACCGGTGAGCGCTGCAGGCTGGTGACCGCAAGCGCCTTGAGCTTGCCCGACTGGATGTGGGGCAGTACCGATTGCAGCGGGTCGAACATCACGGGAATCTGCCCGCCAATCACCTCGGTGACCGCCGGGGCGCTACCCTTGTAGGGAACATGGGCGAGGCGAATCCCCGCCGCGGTACAGAACATGGCGGCCGTCAGGTGGCCGGGTGTGCCATTGCCTGCGGAACCGTAGTTCATCGCGCCCGGCTTCGCCTTGGCCTGGCTGACGAGGTCGGCGAGGGATCCGATGCCGGTCGCGGCATTGACGACGATCGCGACCGGGGCACTGGCGATCGTCGCCAGGGGCGTGAGGTCCTTCTGCGGGTTGTAGCTGAGCTTCTTGTACAGATAGGGATTGATCGATTGCGTCCCCACGGTGCCGACCAAAAGGGTGTATCCATCCGGCGCTGCCGATGCAACCGCTGCGGCACCGATCGAGCCGCCCGCGCCGCCGCGATTGTCGATCACAACGGACTGTTTGAGCGCATTGCCAAGTAGCAACCCGAACGGGCGGGCCACGATATCGGTGGGGCCCCCCGCGGGAAACGGCACCACCATCCGAATTGGCTTGGAAGGGTAACGCTCTGCGCCTCTTGCCAGTGAGGTTCCGAGCGCCGATAGCCCTGCGGCGATCGGGAACAGAACCATCTGGCGGCGCCGCTGCTGCGAGTGCATACGCCTGTCTCCTGTGGGTTGTGTGGTTGTTCTTTTCTATGACCGCCAGTGGTCTGGCGGGGAATGCTAGGCGGTGGTTGGCTGCAGGGCCCTGGCAATTTCGAGCGGCCCCGGCAGGCTCAACTTGAATGAATAGCGGTCAGGAATGATGTGGATGCGCATGTGCTCGCATGGCTGGCCCGTGCCGCTGAAGGACGTGCGGTGCATGACCAGGACATTGGTGCGCTTGGGCAGGCCCAGCTCGTTGGCGATCTGGTGACTCGGCTGCCGGCATTCGATGGCCACGTCGGCCCGTCCGATCCGGAGCCCAAGATAGTGCTGCACGATGTCGTAGACGGAGAGCTGACGGACGCGCTCTTCACCGAGTGCGCCGACCTGCGCGGGCAGATAGGCCTCCACCAGTGCGAAGGGTTCGCTGCCGACGATGTATCGGCGACGCAGGCGCACCGGAAGATCGAGCCCAGCGGGAAGATTGGGATCGAGCCGGCCGGCAGAGGCGGAGAATTCCAGTAATTCTGTCTCCGGCTCGATCCCCTGACTGCGCAACGCATCCTGAAAGCCTTGCAGGGTATTGAGGTCGTGCTGCACGCCTACGCGGGCGACAAACGTGCCTTTGCCGCGCCGGGCTACGACCTGACCGGTGCGTGCAAGCATCTGGATCGCCTGCCGGACGGTCACGCGGCTCACGCCGTAGGCCGACATCAGCTCGGCTTCGGTGGGTAGCTGCTGGCCTGGAACCAGCGTCCCATTGGAAATCTCTGCGGCCAGCCGACCGCCGAGCTGCACGTACAGCGGTTCCGAGCTGTCGGGCTCCAAGGGCGTGTGCGGAAAGTCACCTGTATTGAGGGTCATGATCGTGTAGAGGCTAACTTGTATTGAGTTGTTCTATAACATCCTATACAAGATGCTCGAAACAGCAAGAACTGAAATGTGCGGCAGTCATCGCTGTCCACCGGTTCTTGATGTGATTTAGCCTTTTTACTATCAAAAAGTCATCGCCAACCAAGAAAAATGAGACGAAATAAGGAGAATTGGCTCATTTTTGCCGCCCTGGAGATTTGACCTTGCACGCCGGCGTTGCCTAACATGACCTATATCGTATTAATACAAGATAGGTCCCCCATGCGCGTCATAAGTAGTCAAAACACCACTTCATTGATCGCCAATCTGGGGCGATGGGTGCCGGCATGGGTGCAGGGCGTGACGGTGGGGACGGCCCGGGCCGATTTGCTTGCGGGGCTGCTTGGCGCCGTGCTCGCACTGCCCCAAGGGGTGGCGTTCGCCACCCTGGCCGGATTGCCGCCGCAGTACGGCATCTACAGCGCCGTGGTGCCCTGTGTGGTGGCCGCGCTGTTTGGATCGAGCCGGCATGTCGTATCCGGACCAACCAATGCCAACTCGCTGGCACTTTTCGCCATGATCAGTCCGCTGGCGGTGGCCGGCAGTCCCGAATATGTCGGGCTTGCACTGGGCGTCACGGTGCTGGTCGGTGCGCTTCAGCTTGGCATTGGCCTGTTCCGTCTGGGATCGCTCGCAAACTTCATTTCGCCCTCGGTGCTGCTCGGATTTACATGCGGCGCGGCAATGCTGATTGCGCTCTTTGCACTGAAGGACATTTTCGGGTTGCAGCTTCCGCCAGGCACCTCCGCATTTGGGGTGCTGCGATTCCTGGCGACCCATGTCGATACCATCAACTGGAGTGCCAGCATCGTCGCCGGGGGGACATTGCTGGCGACGTTGCTGGTCAAGCGGCTGATGCCGCGGATGCCGTTCATGCTGCTCGGGCTGATGACCGGATTTGGCGTGGCCTTTCTGCTCAATCATTCGCCGGCGTCCTGGAGTCAGCACGTCGGCGTTGTCGGCCCGATTCCCTCGGCGATTCCGCCGTTCCGGGTTCCCCAGCTTTCCTGGCAAGCCCTGCCTGATCTGCTGGGGTTGGCATCGGCCCTGACCATCGTGGCGATCGGGCAGTCGATCTCCATTGCCAAGGCCGTCGCGCTGCGGTCCGGGCAGCAGATCGACAGCAACCGGGAGATCATTGGTCAGGGCTTGTCGAACATCGTCGGCGGGTTCTTCTCCTCCTACGTGTCGTGCGGATCGCTCAATCGCTCGATGCCCAACTATGAAGCGGGCGCGAAGACGCCCTTGGCGTGCGTGTTTGCCGCGATTTTGCTCGTGGCGCTGGTGTCCGTCAGCGCGGCAGTGCTCGAGCAGATTCCACTGGCCGCGATCGGGGCCATGCTGCTGCTCGTCGCGTGGAGCCTTTTCGATGTCGCAAGACTGCGGCAGATTTCGCGTCTGAGCCGGATCGAGTTCGGTATTGCCATCGCCACGCTGCTGGCCACGTTGCTACTGCGCCTGGAGGTGGCGGTGTTGCTGGGCACGGCGCTGTCGCTGGGCGCCTATCTGTACCAGACATCCCGACCGGCCGTCCGCGATCTGCTCCCGGACGCTGAGAGCGGGGCGCGACATTTCCGGCCGACCGATGAGTTGCCCGATACCGCGCTGCAATGTCCCCAGCTTCGCCTTGTACGCATCGAGGGTGCGTTGTTCTTTGGCGCCGTGCCCCATGTGAAGCAGAAGTTGCAGAAGGATGAGGCGCCTCAGCGTCGACATGTTCTCGCCATGGTGAAGAGCATGAACTTTGTTGACTTGGCGGCCGCTGAGATGTGGGACAAGGAACTGACAGACCTGCGCGCTGCCGGCGGCGACCTGTATTTTCACCGCCCCAGACGGCAAGTCATGGAGACGTGGATGCGCAGTGGCTTCCTTGCCAGACTGGGCAGGCAGAACGTCTTCGCAACCAAGCACGATGCACTGCAGCATATTGTGCCGCGGCTGAATCCCGACATATGTGCGACGTGCAAGGCACGAGTCTTCAAGGAATGCAGCGGGGCGCCGGCCCCGCGTGAAACGCGTCAGACGGGGGAGGCGTCCTCCGCATAGAAAAGCGGGTAGAGACGCTGCGCGGCCTCCTGCAGCAGGGGCAACTGCGTCCGCAGTTGCGTGAGGGTGGTCCGTGCGGTCGCCGCGTGGCAGACCAGTGCGACATTGCAGCGTTGGCCGGGAAGCGCGATCGGCACGGCCAGTCCCACCATGCCCGTAACGAACTCTTCCTCGTCCAGTCCGATACGCTGCGCCGCCAGCTTGTCGAGCTCGGCCGTCAAGGTGGGGCGACTCACAAAGGTCTGCGGTGTCATGCGATTCAACGTAATGCGATCGAGCAGCGCTTCTCGTTCGAGCTTCGGAAGCTGGGACAGAAACAGCTTGCCGCCGGCGGTGCAGTGCAACGGATGTCGGGAACCGAGCTCCAGATGCATGCGCAGGGGCTGGCTGGTTTCGACACGGTCCAGATACAGCACCCGATCTCCGTCGAAGGCGGACAGGTTACACGTTTCGCCCAGTCGATCCACGAGGCCGCGCAGCACGCTGCGAGACAGCCTGCGGAACGCGCTGTTGCCCAGGACAGCCGTGGACAACTGCGTACTGCGGGGGCCAGGGATCAGGCCTCGTTCGCCGGGCATCCGCACCAGGAATCGGTTGGCCACAAGGACATCCACCAAGCGGCCGGCAGATGCCTTCGGGATGTCCAGTCGCATGGCTATTTGCCCGATGGTTACCGACTCAGACGCGCTGGCGACACATTCCAGCATGCGCAGGATCCGCAGCATCTTGTGTTCGGGGGAGATCTGTTGGTCGTCGTCCATGACTTGGCTTTCGGGGGCGATAAGCGAATACGAGCCGTGATTGCGATTTTCGGCTCAGTTTCTGCGAGTTTGGGTGGTTCTTCTTGAGACGGCCGCCGCGGAAGATAAAGATACTAAGACAAGCACCTCTGCATCGCAACGCGTCTCAGAGGCAAGCAAATCATAACGGAGACAACAGCCATGCGGACATTCGACTACGTCATCGTCGGCGCCGGTTCTGCCGGATGCGTCCTTGCCAATCGCCTGACCGCCAACGGTCGGTACACAGTGTGCCTGCTCGAGGCCGGTCCCAAAGACAGCTACCCGTGGATCCATGTACCCATCGGCTACGCCAAGACGATGCAGCACGACGAGTACAACTGGCGTTTCTATACCGACCCCGAGCCGGAACTCGGGAACCGGCAGATTTATCAGCCGCGCGGCCGCACGCTTGGCGGCTCCAGTTCCATCAACGGCCTGATCTACATCCGGGGTCAGCAGCGCGACTACGACGAGTGGGCCTCGCTCGGCAACGCGGGTTGGTCGTGGGCGGACTGTCTGCCGTACTTCCGCAAGCTCGAGACCAACGACCTCGGTGGTTCGCAGACGCGGGGGGATGCGGGGCCGATGCATGCGACGAGCGTGCCGCCTGGCAATGAACTGGTCGACGCCTTCATCGCTGCGTCGCAACAGCTTGGCGTCAGGCGCGTGAATGACTTCAATACCGGTGACCAGGAGGGCGTCGGTTACTTCCAGCTCAGCACGCGCAAGGGCTTCCGTTGTTCGACGGCGGTGGGCTATCTCAAGCCGGCCATGCCGCGAAGCAACCTGCATGTCGAGACCGAAGCGCAGGCCGCCCAGATCCTGTTTGCGGACAAGCGGGCGGTTGGCGTGAAGTATCGCCAGGCGGGGCAGTTCAAGGAGGTACGCGCTCGGCGGGAAGTGTTGCTGTGCGCCGGTGCCATTCAGTCGCCCCAGCTTCTGCAGCTTTCCGGCGTGGGTCCCCGCGGGTTGCTCGAGCAGTTCGGCATCCAGCCGGTCCACTACCTCGAAGGCGTCGGGGAGAACCTGCAGGATCATTTGCAGGTGCGCTTGATGTACGAGGTGACCAAGCCGATTACGACGAACGATCTGATGCGTTCGCCATGGGGCAAGGCGAAGATGGGGTTGCAGTGGCTGTTGACCCGGAGTGGTCCGCTTGCTGTCGGGATCAACATGGGCGGGATGTTCTGTCGCGCGCTGCCGGAAGAGAATGCGACGCCGGACATCCAGTTTCACTTCGCCAATCTCTCGGCCGACAGCACCGCGGGCGCTGTACATGACTTCCCCGGCTGCACCTACTCGATCTGCCAGCTCCGGCCGGAATCGCGTGGGCACGTGCGCATCAATTCTCGGGATCCCTTCCAGGCCCCCAGTATTGTCGCGAACTACCTGACCACCGAGACAGACCGCCGCACCACGATTGCCGGCGTGAAGTTTGCGCGGCGGGTCGCAGCCGCGAGCGCCATGGCGCCATATATGAAGCGGGAGTATCGGCCGGGTCCCGATGTGGTGACCAACGATGAGATCCTGCAGTTCTGCCGTGAGTACGCCACCACCATTTTCCATCCGTCCGGGACGGCCAAAATG
Organism: Cupriavidus sp. SW-Y-13; assembly: GCF_009793345.1. Classification (NCBI taxonomy): domain Bacteria; kingdom Pseudomonadati; phylum Pseudomonadota; class Betaproteobacteria; order Burkholderiales; family Burkholderiaceae; genus Cupriavidus; species Cupriavidus sp. SW-Y-13. The sequence goes on along the minus strand of NZ_WHLX01000002.1, from coordinate 1,284,057 downwards.
GGCCTGGCGGAGGATCCAGGTGCCGTGGTGAACAATCGACTGGAAGTGCATGGGATGTCCGGCCTGCGCGTCATCGACTGCTCCATCATGCCGACCCTCATCTCTGGCAACACCAACATCCCGACGGTCATGATCGCTGAGAAGGCCGCCGACATCATCCTGGATGCGGCCGCGAACGCCGATCGGGCCATCACGCTTGAGACGCTTGCGAAGACATCGTCGGCCGCGCATGCGGTGAAGGAGGAGGTCATCGCCAGCATTCGCTCGTAAATGTCAGGTAGTTAGGATCAAGTTCATTCCGAAGGAATAGCGTGGGACACACCACGCGTCCTTCAGACGAGGAGACAAACATGAAAACCAACCCCAAGGCACTTCGCCGTGTCGCGACTGCTAGCGTCATCGGCGCCATCATCGAGTGGTACGACTTCTTTCTCTATGGTGTCGTCGCGAGCCTTGTGCTCAACAAGCTGTACTTTCCCAACAGCGACCCGGCCACGGCCACCATGCTCGCCTACGCGACCTTCGCGGTTGGTTTCGTGGCCCGTCCGCTCGGTGGCATCATCTTCGGCCACTTTGGCGACAAGGTCGGCCGGAAGAGCGTACTGGTCATCACGCTTATGATCATGGGGCTGTCCACGGTGGCCATCGGCCTGGTGCCGACCTATGCGCAGATCGGGTACTGGGCTCCAGGGATCCTGCTGTTCCTGCGTGTGCTCCAGGGGATTGGACTGGGCGGGGAGTGGGGCGGTGCCGTGCTGATGGCGTACGAGTGTGCACCGGAAGAGAAGCGTGGCTTTTATGCCAGCCTGCCGCAGATTGGTCTGTCTATTGGGGTGCTGTTGTCCGCCGGCATCATCGGCGCGCTGTCGGTCGCGCTGACCGACGCGCAGTTCATGGCCTGGGGCTGGCGCGTTGCATTCGGCATTTCATTCTTGTTCGTGCTGTTCGGCATGTGGGTGCGGCTGAACGTGATGGAATCGCCGGAGTTCGCCGAGATGAAGCAGAGTCACGGCGAGGCCCGCGTGCCGTTTGTCGACATGCTCAAGCGTTTCCCTGGCAACGTGGTACTGGGCCTCGGCGCCCGGCACATTGATGGGGTGTTCTTCAACATCTTCAGCGTCTTCACGATCAGCTACCTGACGTCCAAGATCGGCATGACCCGCGAGGATGCGCTGACCGGCGTCGGCATCGGGGCCTTCGTGCTGACGATCTTCATCCCGATCTTCGGCTATCTGTCGGACCGACTGGGACGCCAGCGCCTGTATGCGGTCGCGGCCATTCTGACGGCGCTGTCGGTATATCCCGCATTCTGGGCGTTCACCCATTCGAATGGTGATCGCACGCTGGTGTGGGCCGCCATTGCGCTGCCGTACGGCATCTTGTACGCCGCGGTGTATGGGACGGTAGCGGTATTCCTGTGCGATCTGTTCGATGCACGGGTGCGTTACACCGGGATCTCGTTTGTCTATCAAGTTTCAAGCATTACGGCAGGCGGTATGACGCCAATCATCGCCACCTATCTAGTCACGATCAATGGCGGCGATCCGTGGTACGTCTGCGCCTATGTCGTGATCTCGGGACTGCTCTCTTCGCTGTGCGCGTTCGCCATCGGCCGGCGCATGAAGAAGGCGCACGACACCTTCGAGCAGGAACGGGCCCGCAGTGGACGTCCGGCGCTCAAAAAATCCATCAGCATGTAACGAATTGGTGAATTCAAATGGACATCCAACATTCTCGATACTCGGTCACGGCCGCATCGATTCTCGGTGAATTCAAGCGCTGTGGTATCACGCATGTGGTCACGGTGCCGGATATGCTGCAGATCGCGCTGCATAAGCTGCTGGAAGATCCGGCGTGCGGCATTACGGTCATTCCAACCACGACGGAGGACCAGGCCATCGAAGTCGCCTCGGGTCTCTATGCGGGCGGCAAGCGGGCGGTGGTTCTGATGCAGAACCAGGGCCTGTTCGCCTCGATCAACAGCATTCGCGCATTGGGTCTGGACTCGAAGATTCCGCTGCTGATGCTGGTCGGTCAGTTCGGCCGGGAGTTTTCGAATCTCGGCGACGACCCCAGGAAATCAAAACGGCGCATGGTAAGAATTCTGGAGCCACTTCTGGAGACGCTGGACATTCCTTACTGGCGGTTGGAAGGCCCGGCGGATGTTGGTGGCGTATCGAAAGCATGGGATGCCGCCCAGGCGCGCAGCGGTCCCGCCGTGGCCATCGCGGGGCATTTTGTCGGATGGTCGCAACCCAGTGAAATTGCGTCGGCGTAAGGGCGAAGGGGAATCAAGATGAACATGAAGACAATCGAGGCCTGTGAGGTCATCCAACAGACCGCGCCGGACGCCATCTATGTCACGACGATGGGTGCCATGAACGGCATGGACAAGCTCGAGGTTGATGTGCTCAGCGTAGCCTGTGTGCCGCTGATGGGCGGTGCCGCGTCCCTGGGTCTCGGCATCGCATTGGCCAGGCCGGACAAGACGGTGCTCGTGCTCGACGGTGACGCCAGTCTGTTAATGGAATTGGGAGGTCTGGTTACCGTCGCGCAGGCGGCTCCCGAGAACTTTTTGCATGTGGTGTTCAACAACAGCATTCAGTTCAGCGGGTTGGGCAATCTCGAGACTCCTGGGAGCGCGGTCGCCGATTTCCCGGCCATGGCCAAAGCCGCCGGATATCGTTCGACTTGGCGCTTCGCTAGTGTCGACGAACTGACACAGCAGCTTCCCGGCATTCTTGCCGGCCCGGCGCCGGCGTTTATTGAACTCGCGGTCGAATCCGAAGTACCCAAGCTCGGCACCGATTTCCCGGCGGTGGAGATGACCGATGCGCGCTTCACGCGGATGGGAGACGAGCTGCGGCGCATTCGCGCTGCACTGGCCGTCGTCTGACCTGCCCCGGAAAGTTTGCCCGCCTCCTCTGCGGTGTGTCGATGCGTCCGGCAACTCCGTCCCGCCGGACGCATCCTTTTTTCGACAGACAAAGCCATGAATGCTCCAGCATCAGAGCGGGTCGTTGCCACGAAGTCAGCCGCCGCCCTTCTTAAGAAGCTTCAGGATGAATACGGCCCGTTGGTCCTGTATCAACCGAAAGGGTGTGTTGGTCGGACGGGGCTGGCGTGCTTTCCGATCCGGGAGTTTCTACCGGGTGCGAACGAACTGAAGATCGCCGAAATTGCTGGCGCGGCGTTCTACATCCGCCACGATGACCTCGGCGATCTGAAGACGAAGCAGATCGTTGTCGATGCGGGACCGGGGAGCGGGGGACTGTTCGCCTTGGAACGACGGTTGGGGGTCCGCTTCTTTGCGCGCTTGCGCCGGGTTGCGCCATCGCGTGGTCTGGCGGCGTAGCTTAGCGCATCCGGGGGTGCCCGCATCATTCGATCACGGGCGACTTCTTTCACACACCGAAGTCGTCTTCTAGACCTCCTTGGTGTCGAATATGAGTAGGTCGGCGCCGGCCTGGGCAAAATTTGCGAGATCTGCGGCAGCGGCAGCGCCTTCCGGCGACGACATCCCCTGTTGGATGGCAGCCAGGGAATCAAAGCTTAACAGGGCCACCAAATGGAAGGGGGATTCACCCGTTGGACTCGCTACCGGCCCACTGCTGATTTCATAGCTGCGCAAGCCCGGAATTTTCTTGGCGATCGGGACGTGATGAGCAAGGTAATAGGAATCGAAGGCCTGCTTGTCCGCAGGTTTCTTGTACAGCGCCATCAGCTTTGCCATTTTCGTCTCCTGTTGTGAAACACTACTGTACGCGCGCACTGTTTGTTTGTCCGCGCGACACCGATGTAGAGCGGCTTTGTGCGGCACGTGCTCCCCGATACGCTCAGGTTGGCAGGAAGCGTCTTACCAAGTTTGTCCAGAACAGTGCGCCAACCCAAAGATTCTCATCGTTGAAATCGTATTTGTTATTGTGAAGCGGTGCGCTCTCGGTGCCGTTGCCCAGCCTAATGAAGCAACCCGGGCGCTCCTTCAGATAGAACGCAAAATCTTCGCTTCCGGTTACCTGCGGAAAATCCTGAATAATGTGATCCGCGCCCATGGTCTCCGCCGCCACGTCCAGTACCAGTTCGGATTCGCATTGGCTGTTGATCAGTACCGGATACCCGGGGCGATGAACGATCTCCACTTCCGCGCCATAGCAGGCTGCCTGGGATTCCAGAACCGTTCTAACCCGTTGGACCATCAGGTTTCGGACATCTTCCGAGAATGTTCGGACACTGATCTTGAATTCGCTGGTCTCCGGAATGATGTTGGGCGCCGATCCGGCGTGAAAGGCGCCGACGGTGAGGACGGCAGATTCTGTCGGGGCGACATTCCGGGAGACGATGCTTTGGAGAGCAACCACCATGCTGCATCCGGTTAGGACGGGGTCAATCGACTGATTTGGACGTGCGGCGTGTGCACCCTTTCCCCGGACGGTGACGAAGAATGCGTCGCTGGACGCCATGAACGGCCCTGGGCGGACGCCAAACGTACCCACCGGAATTCCCGGATGGTTATGAATGCCGAAGATTGCATCGCAGGGGAAACGATCGAACAAGCCATCGGCGATCATCCGCTGTGCCCCGCTATTGACGCCAACTTCCTCGGCGGGCTGGAAGAGCACGTGTACGGTCCCATCAAACTGGCCCTTTTGCGCTATTTCTCTGGCGCCGCCTAGCAGCATGGCGGTATGCCCATCGTGGCCGCAGGCATGCATGGTTCCTGCGTTCACGCTTTCATAAGGCAGGCCGGTGTTCTCTTGCATTGGAAGTGCGTCCATGTCGGCGCGCAACATGATGGCGCGCTGACTGGTTCCCTTGCGGAGAGTCCCGACAATTCCTGTGCAGCCCACCTCTCTGGTAACCGTATAACCCCACAATTCGAGCAGTTCCGCGACCTTTGCTGCCGTGGAAACTTCCTTGAACCCAAGCTCCGGATGCTGGTGGAGGTGATGCCGAATCGCTTTCAATTCCGAGAGCTCTGCGTGAGAGGGCGGATCGCCGATGTAGGTCGATGCGGGATTCGTCATGGCGTCGAGATGGTAGGGCCACGCGACCGAAAGCACTGGACGGTGGCATTTGGGAGAGTGGTTGAAATTCTGCCATATCCACTTGTGAAATAAAGTGCAAGCTAGCTTTCGTATAACTACAAACTAGATGTCATCGCGCTGTGATGAAATTGATCCTTTGGTGTTTTTGATTATAAAAATACCAGCGGTGGCGACCCCTGGTTTGGAAGGGGCGACGTGATTCTATAGCATGAAAAAGGATTGTTAGATTTCAATCTAAAGGGGGTAGAGTGGAATTGTCTGAAAGTCGGCCGACAAACGGGCAGTGGCGAGCGATGTTCGCCACGATGTTCGGTAACATATTGGAGATTTATGACTTTGTGGCATACGGGATTTTCGCGGTGCCCATTTCGAAGACATTTTTCCCGGCCGGCAACGATCTCTTTGCATTGATTCTCACCCTGGTGACGTTTGCCGTCGGATTTCTCGCGCGTCCGATCGGAGCGCTCGTCATTGGCCGCTATGCGGATCGGGTGGGGCGGAAGAAAGCACTGTCTCTCACCCTCAACATGATGGGACTGGGGACCCTCGTCATGGTGGCAACCCCCTCCTACGCGGCAATCGGCTTCGCTGCGCCGTGCATTATTCTCATGGGCCGTCTGCTACAGGGTTTTTCGGCGGGTGGTGAAATTGGAAGTGCCATCACATTTGCCATCGAAAGTGTCCCAAAGCATCGCAGGGCGTTCGCATCCTCGATCCAGAAGGCGGCGCAAGGCGCAGGGGTTCTGTTGACGGCGCTCGTCGGCTTGTCGCTGTCGTCGATCTTTACCGATGCACAGATCAATGCTTGGGCATGGCGCCTGGTGTTCGTGGTCGGATTGCTGATTGTCCCAGTCGGTCTTTACATCCGAAGATCGCTGCCGGAAACGTTCCATGCAGGCACACGCGGGCGCGAAACGGGCTTGCTTTCACAGCTTGGAAAGTTCAAGGGGCTGGTTGCCTATGGTGTGTTGGTTGAAATCTTCGCCACGGTTTCGGCATATGTGGCGAACTATTTCACGACCTATGCCACCCACGAACTCCATATGCCCCTCGCTAAAGGGTACGTTGGTCAAATTGCATTCAGTTTGACGGTGATGATTGCAACCCCAATTTCGGGGATCATTGCTGACCGATTCGGTTATCGACGGATCATGCTGATCGGGGCGGTTGCCACAGCGATGTTCATTTATCCGTTGATTGCATATTTGAATGCCAACCCGACAGTGCATGCGTTGATCGGGGTGAGAGTAGCCATTGCGATCATGAGTAGCCTGTATGGAGCCTGTACCGGCCTGGCCTTGGCTAGCATCTTTCCCGAGGATTTCCGGGCAACGGGCACTGGGCTGGCCTATTCCATTGGCGTGACCTTCTTTGGCGGATTTACGCCGGCCATTGTTGCGACGCTGATCGGATTTACCGGAAACAAGCTGATTATCGGCTACTACGTGATGGCCGCTGCTCTGATCAGTTCGACGGCACTGGTGTTGGGGGCTCGGCGAAACAGGACGGCGAGCGCTGAGCGGGCCTACGGTGCGAGATAACCATGGTCAGGGTGCTTGGATAGCGAAACGATGCGACCTGTTGGGTGGCCTATCCATCAACCCGAAAATGCTCCACCGTCTGGCCGGCATGCACGGCCCGCTGCAGCCAGTCCGGCAGAGCCCCGCGCCCGTCCCAGACGTGGCCTTGAGCGTCCCGGAAGCGCACCGGCCCGGGCGCTTCGGCGACAGGGCGGGTGGTGAAACAACCTGCATTCTCCAAGTCGACAACATGGAGGCCAAACTTTGCCATCTGGGTCTTGATCCAGAGGATCGTCTCGGCGCGATCCCGCAATAACTGGGTATTGGATGCCGGAGTAAGAGGAGGGCGCATGCAGGACGAAGGCAGGGTAGGATCGCAGAGATGGAACGGGGCGCTCGGGGCGACCAGGGAGAGCGCGTTGCGCGCGGAGCAGATTCTAGCGTGCAACGCCGCCCACAACGACTTCGCTAGGTACCGGGATTACCCTTCCTTGGTCGCCGGACATTGAGGCAATTGGTTCCACTTCGACGGATCTTGAGGTTCCGGCCATTCCGTTCATCTTCCATTTCGGCGACGTATTTCCGCTCCCCCGCACTCCATAACATGACAGCGAGATGGGTGCCATACGGTTGTCGCGGCGAATTGACCGGGTTAAGCGCGGAGCGCCCCGACGGCTGGTACTCGCTTCCGGGAAAGGCGGAACAGGCGTGGAACCCCCATATCGTCCGGGCTTGACAATGATGTCCACGATCTAGCAAGCCGGGCGGAGGGCGTCGCGCCATCGGCTTGCGTCTTGCTGGCAGGTGGCAAAGTCGTCGCCGGGCCAATTCACGAGCGGCATCGATATGGGAAAGCGCGTTTTCGTGTCGCCTTCCTCTCGGCCTTCATTTTGAGGGTCAGTCAGACCGCGTGGGTGGGGCGGCCTGTGAACGGCGCAATTTCCACGTCGGATTCAGTTCGCCCAGGCTTTGGGGCGGCCCGTGGCGCGGATGTGCTTTCTGATAGATCTCTGCGTGTTCAATCAGCTCTGGCGTGAGAAAGGCATACGTGCGGATGATTTCTTCATTGGTCGCACCGGCGGCTCGTGAGGCCGCCACGGTGTCGACAGGCAGACGCGTCCCCACGAAGACCGGCGTGCCACCCATGACTTCCGGGTTCACAGAGACGCATTCGGTGGCGCGCGCCAGGCGGGCCATGCGTTCCACAACACCCTGAACGATCTCCCGCAAGCGCACATGACTGAATGGCGCCGGAGCCTTCCAATCGAAGTGGTCTTGTCGGCTGCGGTCCAAACGCAGCGAGAGGATGTCGGCGGCGTCCCGCCGGCGGAGCACCCTGTCCAATACAGAGGCAATAATCCAGAGACGCGCCGTCTTGCTCAGTTCGTCCTTGGTCGATTCGTAAAAGCTGGCGAAGACGCATACGATCGGCGCAAATCGCTCGCCCTCATCAAGATTCAAGAGACCTGGGGACCGCACCTGTGCTTCCACGGCGCGGATCGCTTCTTCGACGGTGACGCCGGCAAAAAACGCCACTTCGGTTATCGAGATGCCGGTGCATGCGTTTCGGATAGTAGGCATGGGGAACAAGACTCGTTGCTAGGGCCGACGTCACTCATAACAGAGAGGGCGCAGGACTCGCGCGCGCGCCGCTATGTTCAGGCCCGCACATACCATTCGTCTGGCCCATACACGCGCCGCATGGTGTCGATATCCCGCTTGTAGCCAAGTTCCTCCGTAAAGCCCGCCGCGCGCAGAACGTCACGTACGGTCATGAGGTCCGCACGGTCGTTCCAGTTTCGTGTGTAGATGCAAATGACATGGCCGTCGTGGTAACGGCGGCCAATCGCCGTCGAGACTTTCGCAATGAGGATTTTCTCCTGAGCGGCAAGCGCTTTGATCGTTGTCCAGGACTCGTCGATCTCATGCTCAGCGCGGAAAATGCACCACTTTCCAGTGTGCTCATCGGATGCGAAGGACGTCAGCGACGGTGCTGCCGTGTTAAGCCACACGTCTTGTTCGTTTGTGGAAGGGCGCTCGTCTCTCATAGAGGTCTTGTCAGTTTGCTGTGAATTTGGCTGGCCGGGTTGCCAATGCCTCGTCCCGCTGGGCAAAATCGGGCACGGCACCCGTCGTTGCGTCGCGCGCCATACGTACGAGGCGGACTGCGCTGCCGCTGGGTCAGCACGCGTGCCCGATGCAAGGCATTCAAAAAAGTATTGCGTTGGCATCCCTCAGCCCCTCGTCGATCTCGGCACGCCATCAAAGGCGGCATCCGAGGGGCCGATCCGCGCGATCCTGAAACGCGCCATCGCCCGTGTTAAGGCGTGGTTCGGCCCTGCGGGCGCATCGAGCCGCGCCAAAAAGCGCTGCGTTTCGGTGGCGTTGAGCCGGATCGTCGGGGTGGGCGCGCCATGCGTCCCGATCCATGCCGTGGCGCGCTGGCGCGAGGCGTCAGGAGCGCGCGGCATAGTGCGATCGGACCTGGTCCAGAATCCAGTTCACCTCGGCCTCGCCTAGGGCCCATTGGGTTCGCTTTGCCCGGACCCCGTTACCCACCCAGGTCAACAGGCGGTCTGCGCTCCACTTTGGGTATTGCGGCTGCTTGCGATGACAGTAGGCAACAAGCTGGACGACCAGGTCGTGGCACATGGCATAGCGCTGTGCACGCTCGTCGGCAGTCAAGCCGATGACCAACCGGCCATCGATGAGTCGTCCCGCCAGCTTCGGTTGCGTGCCGCCGACAACCGTAGGAAACGGGTCCCGTGGGAAGTCCTCGGGGATCTCAATCATCGACGGCCCCCTGGGTTGCGGGTCCGGTTTTCCCAAACTTCGTCGGCATAGCCCATCCGTCATTCCAGTCTGGCAAGTGGCTTTTGATCAAGCGTCGTACGGCAAGTGCGCGCTGTGCGTGCTGAAGCGCTTCCGCCGGGGAGATGTCGGTCCGACCGGCTAGTCCGTGAGCACGCAAGACATACATGGACGGCGGAATCGCCGTCATACGTGCCATCCGACCGGAAGTTGCCACCAGCGGTACCGAGAAGGGTCGGACGGCCATGGGCATGTCAGGCTTGAACAGGATCTGGATCAGGCCGTCATAGAGAATCTCCGCAGTCGCGCCCTGCGCATTCTTCAGATTCAGTCGACCCTCTGTGGCCTGCGAGGCGATGAACGTCTTGTCCGCAGCGAGCAGGGCGGCAAGCGCCATATCTTTCGCCCGCGCATCGGCCGCCAGGATTTGCACGTGGATGGGTTCGCAGTCATGGACCTGGCCAGCAGCAAGCCACGATTTGACCCTGGCCTGGGCCGCATAGGCGAGGAGCGCGCAGTCGCCCGCGATTAAGGTGCTGTCTCTTAGCCCAATCCGTTCCATGTTCGTGAGAATCCGCACCAGCAACGCTGGCGCATCGCCGACCTGCAAGGCGCGGTTCTGCCGGTCGGCGAGCGCCATCTCGTGACGCAGCCGGCCCAGCGTTTCCTGCGCCTGGCGCTTGCGCGAAATGAACGCGGTGTAGATGGCCTCGGTGTGGGGAGATCGCGGTCCGAGACTGCGCTGGCGGTTGTCCTTGCCTGTCTGGATCAGATACTCGCGCCCCTTGCTGGTGCGCCAGATCATCCCGCCGCTGCATTCCTGGACGCGTGCCCGGGCCTTCTCCCATTCCGCGAACACGATCGTGGCATCGGCATACTGGCGCGACGCCTGATCATTGAGCTCAATCCAGTCGGTCATACCATTACAGTGCAAGGAAGCGGTGAGGGCGGCCATCTATGGCCCCACGTGGCACGGTTCAAGTGCCCCGAGCACGACCGCACCGCGAAAGAAGTCGCGGACCCGGCGGCGTAGGACCGCGCCGCGCACATCCAGATGATCCGCGATGGCGTGACCGTCATCGTCGTCCATCGGCGTGGGCGTCAACTGCGGGAGCTGCGTTTCGACGAGATGGCAGATCAAGCCGACTTCGTCGTCTGTGAGATCCGTTTCCTCGAGTTGGCGCCGCTGGTGGGCCAACAGCGCCGGCCTTTCGTCACCGGCCACGGCACGCATCAGCGCCAGCATGCGGTCGGTGTGGTAGCGCAGGTAATCCGCACGCAAGCCCGTCTCGCCTTCGACTGGCGCGGGCGAGACGGCATACGTTTCTCCCAATATGGACACGCGGACATGGATCCCCAAGCTGTGGCTGAGTCGGCGCAGGTCGACTGATAGATATTTGCCGGGCTGCAAATGCACCGTGTCGGAAACGGGCCAGGGGAAGACGCTCATGGTGGACGACGGAAAGCTCCGGCCTTGCCACGTGGTACTCCACCAGCACGAAGCTCACAAATTGCTCAAAAAGCGACATTTATGATGGCTAAGACGCGCCGAGACCACACGTAGGCCGTAAAAATAAAGTTGGGAAACTCTAACTTTAGTCAGAGTTTCAGTGCAACAGCGGCGTGAAAATTCGCTCCAAATCACTTGAGCGAATGCATGGACCGGACCGAGGCACTCAGCCACGTGCTGAAAAGGATCAGAGAGGACAAGGAGCTCACGCAGCTCGTCGTCGCCGGTCTTGCCAAGATGTCGGCCGCATCCGTTGGCAACATCGAGACCCACCGCAAGGGTCTGCGCATCTCGACGTTCTTCGACCTGTGCGATGCCTTGGGCGTCCGGGCTTCTGACGTGCTACGTCAGGCCGAGGACGAGGCGGCTCAGCATCGCGGGCGCAGCCGACCACAAAAGGCGCGCACGGGGCGTCCACCCAGCAAGAAGCCGGCCCCATGACGATCGCCGTCTGTGCATTTATAATCACAAAATAGCATGGGTGGCTGACTCGGTCGGCAACGTCGGCAGGCCTGGCGTTCGACAGTCTGCCCGCATCCCGGGCGAAGGTTGGACCATCGCCCTGGCGCGGGCCGGCACGCCAGCCACCGCCCCCAGCGCATTGACCATGAGCTTGATATCCCATGAGGAAAGCCGATCCCGCCGGCGTCAGATCCGACTTTCAGACGTTCGCTGCCGAACGTCTCACCCATTTGGCCCGCCTTGAGGCGGCCCTGACCGGGTCGCCCCACGAGAAGCGGGATCTCAGTATCCTGGCCGAAACGACCTTGCATTCGACCTACGTCGCGTTCGAGGTCTTTCTCTCCGACCTGATGCTGGCCTACATCAACCGGGATTTCTCTGCATACCAGGGGACGCTAAAGGGCGACATCGAGCGGCTGGTGACGAGCAAATTTGGGGCCGGCGCGGCTGCCAGGACCCAGTTCCAGGTGGCCAAGCACATCAACCTTCAGGAGCTGGAGGAACTGATCGACCCCACGGGGTATAACCTCACCTTCAAGTCGGCCGCGGACCTGAAGTCCCGCTTTGTGGCCTGGGTATCGGCGGCAAACGGCACGGGCGTCGCGGCCCTGTCCAATCCGGATGCCAGACTCATCGACACGACGCGCGCCATTCGGAATTTCATTGCCCACGGCAGCGTCAACGCCAAGACCGCGATGAATGTTCTGCTCGCGAGCGTTTCGACGGGACCAAGATGCCCCAACGCCCCCTTGGCGCGAGGCAACCACAAGATCGATAACATCGGTGCGTACCTGAAGTCCTCCGTCAATGGGAAACGCCGGGTCGTGATCTACATCGAGCGATTGCAGGCGATTGCGGCAACACTATGAAGACGAAAGACAGTCCGTCTTACCTGCCCGATCTGCTCTTCATCAAACTGCCGGCGCTCATCGCGAAGGACCTGTTGCCTGAAGACGCCGACGGTAACGTGTCGCTCGATCTGTCGCATTGGCGGCTCAACGGCTATCTGTTCCACGAGTGGCTTCACTACGTTCACAATACCTCGACGCTGAACGGGCTGTACGCGTTTGCCAGCATGATCAGCATGTGGGCCAATTTCAGGCACAAGCTGGACCACCGGGGGCAATCGGTGGTCGGCAATGTGCTGACGGACTATGCCGCGGCGTCGGTCAAACGTACCCACCTCTATCGCAGGGATGCGGCGCGACGCGAACGCAATATGGGCAGCGTACTGCGGAATCCGGATGCACGGGTTACCGTCGTTTCCGTTGCCGAGCAGACGGAAGTCTTGCCGGCAGCGTTGCCCGGCCATGAGCCCGAACCGGTGACGGTCATCGTCGGTGCGGCGCAGACGCTGCCGGATCAGTTGGCCGTTTCGTTTGAAGTGGGCACGGTGGAGATCATCGAGGGCGTGGCATTTCTGCTGGAGGAGAAGCTGCTGATGACGCAGGGCCTGCTCGCGCAGAACGTGCGAACCGCCCCTTACAAACTGCTTCAATTGGTGGCTCGTCACATGGTTGACGATATCCCGGACGAGTTGGTCGTCGCGGCCGGCATCACCGCCTTGCAGACCGCCGATCCGGCGCTGGCGTTGATGCGCATGCTGCGTGAGATGCCATCCATGCCGCCGGCGGCCAGGATGGCGTGGCTGGAGGCCTCGGCGAAGGCCTCGTTGTGCGACTACGAACCGTTGATCGCCGACGTGATTCAAAAGACCGCGGTGCTGTTTCCCGTCGAGGAGCCGATGGGGATTGCCGTGAAGGAACTGCTGGACCTCATTTCCAGCAAAATGGTTTTGCGTCGGCACGTGCCATTCTTTGAGCTCACGGCACTCAAGGAACTCAAGGCGGCTGCCTGCGAAGACCATCGGGCCGACTTGCTCGAAATGATGCTCGCCGAATACTCCTGTCCGCGCATACTCGCCGAGCGAGAGCGCGCCGAGGACACCATCGGCAAGGATCGGATCTACGGCTTCGGCTGGCCGTCGATGTCGGAGGCGTCCTTGTTTGGAGCGCAGATGCTACACGGCGCGCTCCACTACCTGTCGCTGCACCTCAACGACGAGGGATTTGTCGCCACCGACCAGATGACGGCCGGGGGGGAGCGCAAGCGATGCCCCTTTTATGATGCGTGCGAGTACGACCTGCGGCGTACGCAGCCAACGCTTTGTGCGCATCGACCGTGGGACTCGCTGGCCGTGCCGACGGACCCGCGGGAGGCTTGCTGGTACCGCGCCGGCGTAAGAGCCACGCGACCGCCCCAGCACGACCTCGACGAACTTCGCTGATGTGCGGTGGATGCGGGCCGACGGGGGCGCTGCGGGGTGTCGCGGCGTGTCGTCAGTGGGTCACGGTTCCAGGTGGCGCAATGGAAGCGTCAACTGGCCATCGTCGACGCGATCGTGGCCCCGTTTGTGGGAGCGTCGCACCTCCGGGATGCCATCCAGTTGTTGTGCCTGGCTGGTCCCCGTGGCCGACAACCGATACTCCAAAGACCGGCCTCTGCCATCGCGTTCGCGGAAGCGCACTTCGTAGTAAGGGTGGAATCCCTGGTTGAAATAGCGGCTGACATTGTTCTTGTTTTTCTTCTCGTTGAAGCGCTGGTTCAAGGCCGCCGCGATTTCTGTCGTGGTTAACCACTTCTCCGTGCATTGCTCCGCCAGTAGCGTGCGAAGAATCAGGCCTTCGAGCTGATCGCGATTGGATTGGTCCTGACGGCTTGGGTTGCGCGCCTTGCCAGAGGCGTAGACCTGCAGGGCATCGCGATACCGGTCGTGGAGGGCCCCGTGGAGGTCTTCGAGACTGCCCTCATTGGCCTGTTGCGCGACCTCGGGCAGCCGGGCGATATCGGCGACGCCCATGCGGATCTCTTGCGCTTCGCGCTGCTTGAATTTGTCGCGCGTCACGCCATCCCGGCCACGCGCGATCGCGCGCGCGAGCCGGATCGATTCTGACGCCGTCAGGTACATGACGGCGGTCTCGGTATGGGATCCCACGGTACGTAGGAAGACTTCAATTTCCCGCGGCGACCGGAAGCCTGTCACGACCGCAGCGGGGGAGCTGGAGGCCTGGAGAAACTGCGCAATTGGCTGTGCCACGATGCCGGGCTGGGTCTGGAGGGCCGCCTCCGCAAAATCGCCGATGCGTACGGTGGTCCCAAGGCCGTGACGTTCCCAGAAGGCCTTGTGCATGAAGTCACTGGCTTCAATATGCAGGAGGTTGTATTCCTCACGCATCCAGGTTGCCGTGGTGGTCTTGCCGGCACAACTTGGTCCACAGATGATGAAAATCGACGGGTAGGTCGCGATACTGGGAAGCTGCAACTGGTCCGCTCCGTGCTCTTGACGGGGAGACAGAAGGCTCAGTTTGCGCAGTTTCTCCGCAATCTTCTCGAAGGCCCGGGCCCGGAAATCGGCGAGATTGGCCTGTTCGATATCCAGCGTACTGATCGGGCCATTCGCCCCGGTCGGTACGAACCATTTATTGAACGTCTTGTCGTCGAGCCAGGGATACACCAGATTCGGCTGAATCTTGCGCTCGCGATTGGCAATCACGCCGTGGGTTTCGCCCGAGACCCAGAGATACGGCGCGCTCTCGCCCAGCGAGGCCCGCCAACTTTGCGGCAAGTGCATCACGATATCCGAACGCACCACCACCTTGCGGTTGTTACCGGCGCGCTTCAGCAAGGCGTCCAGCTTGGAGAACGTCATCTCGCGCATCCAATACTTGACGTTGACCCCGGGTACCTCCGCGTGCTTGCTGAGGGCTTCGACCACGACCGACGTGTCTTCGAAGAAGAACGTGCTGTGACCATCATCCTTCGCGCCCTGGCGCTTCATCCACTGCTCCAGCGCGCTTTCATAGCTGCGCCGGAGCAACTCCTCTCGATCGTCAATCTCCGGCTCGTCGTAGCTGGCGTAATAGGTGGTCTCGTGAAATCCCTTGACGCGAACGCCGGCCTTATCACCCAGGTACCGGAAATGCGCGAGCTTCGATCGATTGGTGGAAAAGAAGACGATCTCAATCATGGGAGAGAATGCGGCCCGTGTTGTCCGGGCGGGTCCGGAACACCGCGGACGGTCCATACTGGCGTGTGGCTGCGGCGAACGCGGCGTCAAAGTCGCGCGCCCAGAATATCAGGGCCGGACCGATACTGCTCATCGCCACGGCGTCGCATCCGATCGACGCGAGATGGGCGGCGCATGCGCGAACAGTCGGCCCGTGGAGATCGATCTCCGCGCGTTTCCATGCGCAGCGTTGCAGGGCGTTGATCGAGGCACAGAAGGCCGCGTAGTCGCAGGCGTGGATGGCCGCCAGCGTGCCGAACAGCGCGTGATACGTAATCTCGAAGACGTCTGCGTCCGGCAGCGGTAGCCGCTGGGCAAAGAACGCCTGCTCTTGCGCCAGAGAAATCGCCGAGGCGCCGGGCGGAACCAGGACCCCCATGGGCCAGTCCGGCATGGCAAGGCGCGCCATCTCGAGGGGCGGTTCACGCACCTCGTCGGTGGCGTCTGACCCGACGATGGGCGCGGGATTGAACCGTCGCCCGGCATCGAAGATGAAGCCGCCCTGGAAGTAGCTGCTCAGCCCGATGCCCGACGCGCCGCCACGCCCACAGTGGGCGCGCAGGTACGCCGGACTCACGCTCACGTCGTTGAGCAGAAAGAGGGATTCCAGGCTGGCCAGTGCCACCGCGGTGCCGGTGCCGAACCCGGCGTGTCGTGCCGGTAGCTGGACTTCCACGAGACGCAGCCCCTGCGTCAACTGCCGCTGGCCCATGAGGTGTTCCAGGCGTTCGGTGAGCGACGCGATTTCGGCGGGGAGATAGCTGCATGATGCCAGGGCGCGCAGATCGACGCCGGGGTGGGGCGCAAAGGCGAGGGTCGAGCGCGGCGCGGCGATGCCGAAGCCCACGCCGCCATTGCGGCGATAGCCTGCGCGCCCGAGGTCGATCAGCGTGAGGTGTACGCGTGACGGGACGCTCACGCGAACGATCACGGCGTGGGCCCCGCTGGCGGCATCGGGCCCAACGGCGCGGCGGTCGCCCAGGTCTTTTCGAAGTAGTTCAAATACGATGCCGCGTAGGGACTGTGGTTGAACACATGCAGTGCTGGCGTGTGCTTGCTCTCCACCCCCGGCAGCAGCGGGCCCACCACGAGCTCGTTGTCCGCACGTACGAACGAGGCGAGAGGTGTGGCATCGAAGTAGCGGACTTCGAAGTGGCTCGGATATTTTTCCGCGATGGCCTCGAAGAGTCTGCGGGCGATGGGACATTTCTCGTTACGCTCACGGTCATCGAGGCGCGCGGGGGCGGCCACGAGGATGCGGACCGCCACACCGCGTTTCAGGGCCTCGATCAGGGACTGCTTCTCGGGCTTCGGTGAGCCGGCATCGGCGAAGTCCTGCATCAGGCGTGTCGCGGTCGAGCCCAGAACATCGATGTTGGCTCGCGCGGACTGAATGAGCCGGCCATAGTAGGCTTCCTCGTCGCGGTTCGACAGGACGTTTTCAACGCCCATGCGCCGAAAGCGATCGATGGCGCGGGCATCGGCCCAACTGAGACAGAATTGGGCGAGCGTGACGACCAGGCCTGAGGCCATACCGGACGCAAAGACCCACAACGGCCCCTCTTTCGCCAGAAAGGGCTTGTCGGCCAGAATGATGGTTAGCCAGCCGAGAATCGCCAGCAGCAGGCCCGTGACGACCACGATGGCCCAGGGCATCGAGATGGAAAGCTTCTTGTTGTAGAGGCTCATGGCTCACCGATCAGCAACAGTTCGAAGAATTTTTGCTTGGACAACGCGCGGCCATAGGCGCGACGGGACAGGCGCACGCGGCTGAAGCTGTCGCGGAACAAGGCAAACAACTCCGCCTCGGAGGGATGTTCGCCCGAGACGTAGGACAGCGCGAACTTGGCCTGGCGATGCGTCTGGATCAGTGCCGCGATATTGCGCGTGAGGGCCGCCTTGTCCGTCCATTCACTGACCGTCGACGCGTCGATCCGCCGCAGACGGTCAGCGTCGTCGAGCAGGCGGGGCCATTCCTCATACCGGGCCAGGCCCTCGAGAAAGTGATAGCGCGACAGGTAGGAGTCGGCGGCTCGCGCGCGCTTGAAGTAGGGGGGGTCGACGTAGACGAAGTCGTAGCCCGGGGGGATCGCTTCGGCAGACTGGCCGGGGGAGACTTTGACCTTTCCGCCCAGCCCCCGCTGCATCCGCCGCACTTCCTCGAAGGTGCTCAGGATATGCTCGGCGAAGCTTTTCTC
Source organism: Cupriavidus sp. SW-Y-13 (assembly GCF_009793345.1). NCBI lineage: Bacteria > Pseudomonadati > Pseudomonadota > Betaproteobacteria > Burkholderiales > Burkholderiaceae > Cupriavidus > Cupriavidus sp. SW-Y-13. The sequence goes on along the minus strand of NZ_WHLX01000002.1, from coordinate 1,266,445 downwards.
CCAGGTGGTGCGGTTCCCGAACTGCACCGCGACCCGTGACTGGCGCAACTTGAGGTTGGCGCGATGAAACAGGTTATAGGGACGCTTCTTGAGGCAGGCCTGGAACAGGCAATGGAGCAGCAGATCCTTGCAGGCCGGCTCGACATGGGCGAGCGTGGCCATGAAGCCGTCGAGCCAGGCATTCTCCTCGTCGGTAAAGTAGAGGCCGGCGAAGTTGGCGGCGATGAAGCCGGGGCGCGGTCGGACCGCACGCAGGATGGACGCTACGCCGGCGGCCGAGAGCTGCACCGTGGCCGAGGAGAACAGGGCGCGCGCCGAAATCGTATTGAACTGGAAGACGTCGTTGTAGGTGACGTCCCAGCCCAGTTGGGACAGCAGGTGCGAGACGGCGCCCGTCCCGCCAAAGGCGTCGAGCGCGGTGCATCCCTCGAGTCGCCCAAACTCCTCGCGCAACCAATCCATTTGCCGCCGTTTGCTGCCGTAGTACCGCGTGGTGGGAAACGGACTCGGCTGACCGAACGTCGTGGGGGCTTCCCGCGACGGCAGTCGTGCGTCATCGCGGGAGCGCCGCGATAGCACGCTCGACGCCGGGATGATGGAAGACACCTCGTCGTCGAGGGCGAGGTCTTCGGCCTCCCATGGTTCGGCTAGTTCGGTCTGCATTGGCATGGCCTTCCCGGATGCGCCTGCCGCCGGGCCATCGGCGTGGGCACGACGCGGGGAGGCAATGGATTCCTGAGGATTGGTTCGGACCAAGAGTATTGCACAGGTCACACCTGGCGAAGACCCTGCCGAGGGGGGCGTATGCGCCGGGCAACAGCCGGACCGGGGCGGTCGCCGCGCGCGGCGCGTATGGCTGCGCGGGAGGTTGCAGGACGGCGCAGACGGGTGATGCCGTCGCCGGTTTTGCGGAACTGGATAGCAAAATAACCCGCCTTATTTTGCTATCCTAAAACGACCGACACCACGGGCTCTGCGCCATCCACGGCGACGGCCGCGCGGGCGGTGGGTGGCACGCGGGACGCTTTTGAGGCTCGCCCGTGGCGTTGGCGCCGCCCGGTGTGCCGAGGTGCGTCATTCCCTCGGCCCACCCGCGCCGGCATGGCGAGCCAGCGGCCCGACACCGTGTGTGTCCCAATGCGAGGAGGGCGCATGCCTCCCGTCCCTGTAGACCCTGCCGCCGAAGCCAGGCCGGACCCAGCGCCTTCGGACGCCGTCGGAACGGCTGTGCCGCCGGCCCTACGTCGCGACGCCCCCAAGCCATCGGCCCTGCTGGACCGCCTGCTGCATCGCCTGCCCGTGGTCACGCGACGCCGGCTGCACCGCGGTCACTTCGCCTACCTCCGGGCCGTGCTCCAGGGCGTCGCCCCACGCATCGCGGCCCCGCTGTACGTCCCCGAAGCCGCAGACCCCGACGCGGCCTCGGCCGCCGACGCCACGGCCGCTGCCGGTGCCGGTGCCGGTGCCGCTGCTGCCCGTGACGAGGCGGACCTGCAGCCCGTGCACCGCCTGACCGGCTGGATCCGCGCCGAGCTGTGCGCGGCGGCCGCGCGCGGTGGCAACTTCGCCCGCGCGACCCTGCTGCGCCTCGATCTGGCGCCCGGGGCGACGGCGCTGCCGACGCTGGCCGCGTTCGCCGCAGCGCAGGGCCTCGAGGAGTTCAGCGAAGGCGAACAGCTCGCCGCATACCAGATGGCATTCGGGACGGCACTCGACCAGCAGCGACGTCGCACCGCGCTGCTGCGCCGGCAACTGCTCGCCATCCACCAATTGGAAGCCACCATGGCGGCACCGGTCGGGCTCGACGACGGCGTGCAAGCGTGGTTCACCGATGCGATCGCCGCCCGCCTGACCGCCCACGGCCTGCGCACGCTGGCCGAGCTGCACGCGCGCGTGGCGGCGGACCCGCGCTGGTGGCGTGCTGTCGCCGGGATCGGCGCGGGCAAGGCGCGGGCGATCCGGCAGTTCCTGTCGGCGCACACGGCCACCCTGGGGGGCTTGCCGGAAGCGGCGCCAGGGCGCGCGCCAGCGTCGGCCCCGGCCGGGCGCCAGGCACCGCCCGCGGCGGACAGCGGAACGGCAAGCGGGGTAACAGGTCGGCCGGATGGCACGGCGACAGCATTTGAATTACCCGCACCGTCGCCGCTGATGCCGATGACGCGGCTGGTGCTGCCTGCTGAGTTGGACGGGCGGACAGGGCGCTTCCGGGCACCGCGCGAACTGTGCTTGATCGACGCGCCGGACGATCGCGCGGCCATCGCGAGCTGGCTCGCGGTCCGGGCGCCGTCGCTGCAACCCAGTTCGCCGGAAGCCAGTTCACCGGGTGCGCCGGCGCGTCGTTCCCATACCTATGAGGCCTACCGCAAGGAGGCGGAGCGGCTCTTGCTCTGGTGCGTGATCGAGCGCCGGCGCGCGTTGTCCTCGCTCACCCCTGAGGATGGCGCGGCCTATCTCGCCTTCCTGCAGGCGCCGCCGCCCGCGTGGTGTGGACCGCGCAATGTGCCCCGTTGGGCCGTTGGATGGCGGCCGCTTGAAGGCGCGCTTTCGGCGCGCAGCGTGGGGTACGCGGCCTCCGTGCTCGGGAACCTGTTTGCCTTCCTCGTCACCCAGAATTACCTGGTGGGCAACCCGTTCCGGGCGGTGCGCGTGCCGGTGCGGATCCCGCGCGGCCCCGATCCCGGCCGAGGCTTAAGCCATGAACTCTGGGCGCACGTGGCCGCCGCGCTCGACCGGCTGCCGGCGGGCCTGGCGAGCCAGCGCCTGCAGGTGGCCCTGCACCTGCTGTATGGCGGCGGGTTGCGCCTGGCCGAGCTGGTCGCGGCGCGCACCGACGATCTGGAGCACGTCACCCTGCGACAGGCCGACGGCACGCCGGTTACCGGCTGGCTCTTGCGCACGGTGGGCAAAGGGCAGAAGGTGCGCCTGGTGCCCGTGCCGGACGCCTGGATCGATCGGCTCGGGCGCTACCTGGTCGCGCGGGGCCTGCCCGGCGATCCGCGCCTGGCCGCGCAGGTGCCGATCCTGGGCGTGGTGCGCGGCGTCGTCGCCGCCGATATCGGGGTGACGGGCAGCGCGCTACACGGCCAACTGAAGCGCTTCTTCGCCGGCGTGGCGCAGCGTCTCGATGCGTCGGAACCGGCGCTGGCGGCCCGGCTGCGCCAGGCCAGTGCGCACTGGCTGCGGCACACCTGTATCAATCACAGCCTCGACGGCGGGCTACCCGTGGAGCTCGTCCAGCAGAATGTGGGCCACGCGTCGCTGGACACCACGACGGCGTATGTGCGGACGGAGGACGCGCGGCGGCTTGCCGCGATGCACAAGCTGTGGCAATCGCCTCCCGCATCCGCGTAATGCGGTGCGGCACGCCGGCCAACATAATCGGTACGCGGTAATCCCCCGCCCGCCCCGTCCAATCAAGGGATGGCGGGAAAAATCCTGCACCAAAAATCGCCACAAAAATACCGGAAAATCGCCAGGAAGGATTATGCGAATCGCGTGAAGGGGGTATTTGGCGCGATTTCGTGAGGCACATGAATCACTTTGATGGGTGTGGGCGGCGATTTTAAAGCGTCTTTAAAAATATTCGGAGAGTAGCGGTGGTAATTCTCTGATTGTAAAGGAAAAAAGCGTGGTGATTTTACTATGAATATGGCAAATGGAAGGCCAGGGAAGGACGATGCGCAGCGCGGAATTGCTGCGGGGAGCCGACTCGTCAGGAGCGAGGGGTGATGGAAAATCGTGGGCCATAAAAAAACGGCCGCCCTTGCGAGGCGGCCGTTTCTCTCCTATATCCTTTCTACGCCCGGCTGGCGGGTAATCGAAAAGGAAATCCAGGAAGAACTGAAACCCATCCCCCACGTAGGATCCGGAATGCCAAGGACGCATCCAGTGATCTCGCGCGGTCTCAAGGTCGATACAGGCGGTGTGGTGCCCAAAGTATTGATCGAAAGCCCGCAAAAGATCAAGGACGCTGCGCGCCTGTGCCTCCGGAATCTGAAAAATGAATTTCGGAGCACATCATGGCCACACGCACCAAAGCATTGCCGGCGACCGGATCGCCGGAACCGCACACGACGGCCCGCGACACCACGCGGCCTGCCCGCACCCGCACTCGCACCGGGAAAGACCGCGACTGCATGGATCGGGATCGCGTGGACCTCGATCCCGACCACAAGCTCGATCCCAGTCTCGCCCCGGCCGCGCTGCCCCCGGCCAATGCGCCCGGGCATCCGCTGCCGCCGGCGCCGACGCGCGGCAGCGAGGACTTTCCGGGCATCGGGGACGGCGAGGTCGTGACCGATCGGCGCCCCCGCATCGTTGGCGACCGGCAATTTGACCCGCGACTCGACCTGCCACTGCCGTCCGACGATGCGCATTCCCCGCGCCCCTCGCGCCGCCATAGGGAGCGGATGGCGCGCAGGCTGGGAGATCTTGCCCACCTGTCCGGGGTCGAGACGTTGCGCGGCCGCCAGATCGTCGCGTCCGGGCTGTCAGCGACACCCCGGCAGGATCTGCCCATCCTGCATGACTGGCTGCGTCCTGTGGATGGCCAGGGCCAAGCCGGACAAGCGGTCGATGTGACGTCCTCGCGGCCGACCGCGCCGGAACTTTCGACTGACGAGGTCGAACGCCAAATCGCTGCGGTGTATTGGGACGCCTTATGTGTCAGATCGGGTCTGCGGCCGGCCGCCACGGGCGAACGGCCGTCGACTTCCCCGACGGCAGAGCCGCCGGCGGATGACGCGCCACGCCGTCGCCGGACTCTGCATGCCCGCCAGCCCGCAGCGCATGCGCGGACCGATGAGGGCGAGTCCTATGCACCGGTCAGCAAGGCCGAGGTCGAAAAAAGCATGCGGCGGCTCCAGCGACAACTCCAGTCGGCCAACGTGCCCTGGGACACATCGCCGGTGAACGTCGTCCTGGTCGCGAACCGCGCCGGCCATAAGGGCTGGGTAGAGGGCCGAACTGCGCCCCGGGACCGCACGCTTGAGCGGGCGCCGGTCGACGTCGCTTCCCGCAACGGCGAGGCGCGCCGCGACACGACCGAAGCGGTACGCGGTGCACCCGTGGCGAGCGTGGGCCACTGCGTCGCGAGCCATGACCCGGCGAGCGGCACGCTGCTGCTGCATCTGATCAGCATCCACCTGACGCCTACCCCGAATGGCTCGTTGGAGCGGCGCGAAGTCGTGCGGAGCTGGCGCATTCCCGCCGCGCCAAGCCCGTCGCACCCGGGGCCGGATAGCTTCGACCGAATCGCGAAGGTGCTCGACATGGTCTTTGCCCGCGTCGGCCCGCGCGGCTGACTTCCTGTTTGCACTCCTGTTTGCAATAGACGCGGTGCGGGACCGCCATGGCGCGGTCCGCGCCCCCAAGCGTTCTGCCGACGCAGAGGCGCTGTTTTCGAAGGAGACAACCATGCGTACACCTGCTCGAGCCAGCCAGACGCGGCGCGTGCACCTGGCGATCCGCCGCGGTTTTCTGGTGGAAGCCCTGCCAGCGCCACTGAGGAAGAGTGATCTGCTAGAGGCGCTCAGTCACGCCGATGTCCTGGAGGATTCGTCCCTGCGGGGCAAGGCCCGTTCCCGTCTGGCACGGGGACGACTTGATATTGAGGGCGGCATTCTTCCGACCTCAGAAGAGCTCGATATCGCGGAGCTCATCATCGAAATGGTCGAGACGCGGACGCAGGCCAAGGGCGATAGCCTGGTCCAGATCCGGCAGGACACCACGCGGGCGATCTACCACGCCCGCTACGGGATGCAGGAGCTGTGTTCGCGCGAGGCATCGGAGCGCGCGCGCCGCGTGCTGATGGTAGCGGCGCCCCTGTCGCTGGACGCCGCCAAGCTCGCTTATGCCGTGCAGGCCCATTTCGGTGTCTGTCGCCAATATGACCGGGTCGACGAGTTCGACGAACGTGGCCAGTCCATTGTCACGCCCGGTCGTCTGTACCACTGGCCGTTCCTGGTCGTCCGGGTGAGTATTCGGCTCAATGAGACTGCCTTCGTCCCGGCGCTCTTGCGCAGCTTGGATGCCTACTTGCACCAAGGTCTCGCCCAGGCCTACCGAAGGTCGAACATGCCGGCGCTGGAGGTCATCATCCGCACCTTGTCCGCGCTGCATGTGGGTGCCATCGCGATCGTTGGTCTGGACTCGCGGCATGCCGCACGCGTGCAGGAGTTTGCCGATTTCGTGCAGACGCTTGGCAACGTTGCCGATGCCGGCTTCGGCGTCGTCGTGTTCCTGGCGTCGGGACTCGCGAGACCGGGGACCGCCCGCGACGCGCTCGACTTGCTGTCGGTGGGCAGGGTGCACGAGATCGTCCCCCATGCCGACAGCGACGTCGAGCTATCCCAGTATTACTGGGGCAAGCTTCCGACCAGCGCGCCGATGCCCGATGCATTGCTCCCGCTTATGCAGCAGGTCGGAGGGCACCGCATGGCTTATCCGCTGATGTTCTGCGAAATCAACCGGCGCCTGCATCGGCAGCGCAGCTATAACCCGGAAAAACTCCTGGACGACCTGCTCGAGGAGGCATGCCCGGCGTTGCTGAAGTACGTCAGGTTGTATGCGAAAGCGGAAGTGGAGTTCCATGAGTCCGTGCGCTATGCGGACTGGCTGTCGTACCGCGTACCGGTCAAGCCCAAGGCGGAGCGACAGGCCCAGGGGGTGCCGAAGCAGGCGGCCTCAGGTCGCTGACGGTTGAGGATGTCGGTCATGGGCAGTTGTCGCTGCGGCGGCTGCCCGCCGGCTGACCCGGAACCGATAGGTCTTCCGATGCCGCGCGCCCTTGCGACGCGCCGATTTCACTTTTGACCAGGAGCCGATCATGTTGGAATTGATTGCCCCACTACTGCCGCGCCATCCATTCGAGATGGCGAGCAGCCTTGCCAATGAGATGTTCGGCATGCTTCCGCCTTTGGCAAACAACGAGCGCCGTGCAAGGCTCGCGCACGGAACGATATCGTGGCCGCTGAACAAGCTCGCAGCCTTAGGCGATGGCTTCTATGGTGATGTCGGGGAACTCGTAAATACGCGTACTCTTCTAAACTATTGCCGATTTTCCATGGCGCCAGTTCGGTTCGAGCGCCTGAGGCGTCGCGCTATCGATGGCACTGTCAGTTGCCATACAGGCGACGGAACGGTTATTAGCGACTATCGTCCGCCGATGGTTTGCCCCTTGTGCGAACAAGAAGCGCTGCAAGACTTCGGCACCGTGGCACTTCTTTGGCCACACCAAGCGGCCTTGGTTGACGCCTGTTGGAAGCATGGGGTGCTACTCGCTGAGTTTCATGGTGCGACTGACTACGGCATGGCAGTGCGCAACGTGAAAATAGCTTCAAAAGAAGAGGTCGAATTCGCGTGCGACATCGTCGCACTGTGCGAATGGGGCCAGGACATCGAATGCGCCATAGCCAACATCAACGAGCGTGTTCGCAATGCGGGTTTCAAGTACGGAAATGGTAGTTTTTGCAGAGCGAAATTGATAGAAAGCTTTCAAGCCCATGTGCGGAAGAACGTTCGTAGCCCGATGCTGCACCAAATCGGTATGGGGCCTTATACCATACATCGCATCGTACGATTTCTGACGCAGTGCTACGGTTATATACAACCTGTCTTGCTGGCGATCTTTCTCCGATTCCTGCGCCAAGTAAGCCCGATGGCGGTTGCGTCCCTGCCGAATCCGAGTTACGCGAGAAGCCCATCCTCGCCGGCGCACGCCTGGAGTGCATTTGACGAACCGACGCTGAAGCAACCTGAGTGTCTTGATGCTGTTGCACTCCGCTTAAAGGGATATAGCGGAACTGCGGTGGGGGCGATCAAGGGGATGAAACTCAGTACCGTCAATCAGCGCGTCTACCAGTCTGGGCGCCAAGCGGAGGTGCGTCGGGCTAGAGTTCTGTTCTTGCGGCGTACTGCACGCGCGGCATGGAAAAGTGCTTACCTGAAGCATGGCAGAGTGGCGGTGGGCATTGTGGCATCGGCGGAACCGCGCGCGTATGTCTGGCTCATGGCGCATGACCGAGACTGGCTGTTGTCGAACTCTTTCTATGCCCCGAGAAAGACTAGACTGCGCGGCGTCTACCGCCTGCCTGAACAACAACGCCGCGTTGTCGCCCGTCTAAAACGCGCCGTGGAGGTGCTGGCCGGTGCAGGTCAAGTCTTACCGCTCCGGTATCAAGCGGTCCTCGACGAAGCGGGAATGTCGAATGCTTTTTGTCGTTTTTGGATTCTCTCTAGTCCAGAATTTGCAAGGGCGGTCCGTCCTTTGTTCCATGCGAATAACATCCTCGTGCCGCCCTCGTTGGAGGCTCGGTTCTTGTCGCTATAAGGGCCGAGGGCTAAGCGCCGGACGCGAAGGAGAACTGCCGTGCTATTGGACAGTATTGGTGTTGCTTTGCCCCATGATCCCTTCGAAGCCGCATCGAGCCTCGCCACGCATGTAATAGGCAGCCTGCCGTATATCCGATATGGAGGATTCGAACGAGATGCCGATCTCGCCTATGGCACCGTCACCGTTGCGTTGGCACAATTGGCCGCCTTCGCGTCCGGATTCTTCGGGACTGCCGACGACATTTTGGCGCAGCGTACGCTCACCAACTATTGCACGTTCCAAATGATGCCGCCAATGCGCGAGGCGTTCCGGCAGCGCGTTAAGACGGGACAGGGCGTTATCCGACCATCGGGTCGCGCGCCGTGGATGATCGCGACCTATCCGGGCAATCTGGTTTGCCCCGTGTGCGAGCCCGCAGCATGGCATGAGTATGGCACGCGCGCCATCTTCTGGCCGCATCGTGCACCGATGGTGCGGGCCTGCTGGCGTCATGGCGTTCAACTCGTCCCGATGGCCTCTGGCCCCGAACCCAACTATCCGGCCGAGTGCGTGCGCGAGGCCGGCCCGGCGCAATCGCAATTCGCGCGGGACACGGTAATGCTGTGCCAGCTCGGGGCGGATTGCGGACAAGCGGCGATAGGGTTCGAGGCACAACTCGCCGCGGCTGGCGTCCTGCGGGAAAACGGCACCTATGCCACGGCTCAGTTCTGTCGCAGCTTCCGCACGTTCTGCAAACACGCGCTCGATGCCCCGGCACTGCAGGGCGTGTTCGACCGCCCGTTGTTCGGACAGAACGTCCTCCACTGGGTCCGCTGCAGCGGGGAACGCTATATTGCGCCGTTGCTGCTCGTGCTGCTGCTGGGCTGGCTGCGTCTGGCGGCGCGCTCGACTGCGGTCAGCCCGTTGCCTGCGCCGGCACACCCGCGACGTGGTCGGATCATTAAACGAGAGACAAGCGGGTGGGCCGGGCGCTACAGCGTGACGCCATTGTCTGTGGACGGCCGCAAACACTATGGCAAGGCGGATATCGAACGCCTGCTACGCGCTCACTGCACCTATCTGCAAATCGCGACGCTCTGCCGGATGAGGCCGCGGGCCGTGCACCAGTTTATTGCTGATGCAGGACTGCGGCCGCTCGCGGTAGCGACGCGTTTCGCCGAGCGACGCGCCGCAGCGCGTCGTGCCTGGCAGAGCGCTTGCCAGCGCCATCCCGGCGGCTCCCAACGTGCCATCCGCAAGCTCGAGCCGCGCGCCTATGGGTGGCTTGTCACCAACGACAAGGCGTGGCTGCTGCAGCAACACCAGAAGACCGAGGCGGCAAAAGGGTGGCGGCGGGCGCTTCTGCCTACAGCCGGCAGCGCAGCAACCATCGCCGAGCAGGTGCGCCAGGCTGGCCGGACGCTGTCGGCGGCTTCTCGGACGGGACGCTGCTCGAAAGCGGGGCTGTGCCGCGCGCTTGGGGTCACGCCTTACTTGCTCGAGCGCTGGCGCTCGGCGTCGCCTCTGATCGCCACCGCCATCAAGCGCGCGCTCGAAGGAGACGCATGATCGTGTAGTCGCCCTCGGAGTCGACAAAGTGGAAGGTCTATGTCTTGAACTGTTTCCGCAGTACTGCGTGCCCGATCCGCAGTTGATCATGCCCGAGCGCGACGCGCTGGGCAATCTGACGGGATCACGATATGTACCCGGGCGGTTCGTCAATATCCGGAAGCGTCGATTCTCGACGGTCGCGATCACGAATAGTCTGACAGGTACGCAGCGACATGTGTCGCCCGGTGTCTCGCTGACGGCCCTTGACCAGCTTCTGAAGCTCAACCCCTATCTTGTCGAGGCGCGTGGCAACTACGCGGTTGTCAACCCGTTCGCAAAGTTGGGGCGTGCGCTCCCGCCGTTGGTGGACTGCATGCTGACGGTCGAATTGCTCGCCAATCGGGGCCAGCCGCATCTGCATGCGGTTTTTGTCAACGAAACGCGTATGACAAGGGTTCAGACACAGCTTCTGTCGCGCGGCGTCACGGTGGAACTGGTGGCGGACCGATCGGTATCGGCGCTCGCGCTGAAAAATGCCGCACGCTGCTACCAGACGCTGCTCGGGCTCGACATCCGGGCGTTGCGTGCGGCCGCCCAGGCGTTCGCCGGCTTGCTGCTGGAGAACTACGCGTCGTGGCAGGAGGAAGAACTGACCCTGGACCAGTGCCTGGAAAAAATGGAAAAGGTGGCTCGCTGCACAGCTATCGACGCTGCCAATCTGTTTTGCACGGCCCATGCGTATGGCTACCTGCGTGTCGATCCGGCGCATGAACTGCACCCGTATCGATCCCTGATTCTGGAGGTGCCGCATCATGAAGCTTGAACCCTTTCCCTTCGAGTCGTTCAAGTCCACCGTGCGCTGCGATCTGACCGGCGCGGGGGCACGCTGCTATCGCTTCGTGCACGCCGATCCGGACAAAAAAATCATGGCATTTTTCGACCTCGACGACAAGGGTTTTTCCCTAGGCAAACAACTCCTGGTCAAGACCTATGAAGAGCTACAACGGTTGCCCGACGAGGCTGTGGCAATCGTACCGGATCCATTTCCCCCGATAACGATTGAGCTGACCGACGACGCCAAGACGCAGGCGGCGATTCGCCAGAAAAAAAAGAAGGCGCCGAAAAGGGAGGGCGACTGGGTGACCCGCTGGAAAAAGATAAAGGGCCTGGTGTCGCGCGAACATATTGACTGGTCGCTGCTTGGCGATCACGGGTTTGGTGACCTATATGTCGACCCCCTGTGGCGACATGAGCTGATTGACCTGCTTATCGCGGACTCAGAGACGAAGCGCTATGAGGTCGAACGCGTGTTGGGGATCTACCTCCGCTTCGGGGGAACCTACGACGCGTTGCGACCGAGGACACAAGCCTGTGGCAAGCGAGGCTTTCCAAAATGGCAGCTTGCGGAGGCAATGAAGTCCGGACGACCTTATAAAGATCCGATTCTTCGGGGACGCGCGAACTGTCCTCGCACCAATCGTGCCGATGCCTTCTGGATCAAGCGTTTGCGGGAGGCGATTGACGGGATCGTCAAGGAGTACGACGCCGAAGCAGCTAAACGGGTTCGCGACCGGGGCTTCTTTCTGAATTACTTCTATGTGAACTGTTGCTATTTGACAGAATTAGAAGATGGGACCCGCATTCCCGTTGATGAGGCGACCATTCCCAGCCCACGCGCGCTTATCTATCACCGGGACTTGCTCCTCCTCGAGTATCCCACCCTAAAGCCGCTCGTTGGTGCGCTGAACGGTGCCCGAGGCGGCAGCGGCAAAGCCCTCACCTTTGGAGTGTTGGACACCGCGGATCTGGATGGTACGCTGCTCCCCGAGGCGTGTCTTGTCGTGGCCGATGATGACAGACACGATGTCACGCCCGAAAACTGCCGGTACTGTGGGCCGGCGACCATCATGCTTGGCATCTGCCGCAAGAGCAATGCTTACGCGGGGTGGCTAGTCACTGCCGGGGAGGAGAGCAGGGAGCACTATCAATATTTGATGTACAACATCCTGACTCCGCATGACGAGCGGCTGCGACAGCTCGGGCTGGATCCCGCCGACTATCCTGGCATTGTCAACGGGCAGTTCGACCAGATCGTGATGGACCGCGGTCCTGGCGCTTCGCACAAGATGCTGGACTGGACCGTCGATGGTATCAAGATCGATGTACGTCTGACCCGGGCTGGAGCCCCGCAGGACAAGGGCGGCATCGAAGGGGGCATCGGGCGAGTGAAGCAGGCGATGCGCAGCGACGGAACCTTGCGTGCCGCCGGGCCCATGGGAGAGCTGTTGCGTGCCAAAATTCTGGAGCGACTGAAGGCGCTGCCTCCCGGGGTGGCCACGGTGAAGTCCATCCAACAGGCGGCACAACGCAAACAGCGCAAGCGCGACTCGAAAGAAATACTCCTGATTACGCCGAAAGCGCTTGAGATTGTCGTGATCGAGGTGATCAACAAGTTGAACCTGAAGCGGAGCCGGAAGCCGACAGTTCTGGACGAGCGGATGTTTTTGGCCCATGTCGAGCCGATCCCGGCGCGCTTGCTGGCGGAACATCAAATGCTGCGTCGGGGCAATGCGGCGCTGGTCCGACGGCCCGTCGACCTGCTCGCGTCGATCATCGAGCCCCGGTATTGCACCGTGGAAGGCGGCAAGATTACGGTTGGAAAATTGTCCTATGGGAGTCCTTCCAGCGTGCCAGAAGGGGACGAAGGGGCCCGCGCCTTGCTGCAATACGGTGGGTCCCTCGCCGCTCGCGGCATCGACGCGAAAACGGCCAAGATCGAGGTCTATGTCAAGCCCTACAAGAATGTAGTCTGGTGGCGGCGGGGCGAAGGGGACTGGTTGCGTCTCGCGCCGACTGTGGAGTCGGCCGAGCACTGCAACCCGAATCGAGATTGGATTGAGATTCAGGCATTCGAGTCTGGCTGGAACCGGGACGAGGAGGCGGCCAGGCTGAAGGCACTGAAAGAGCTAATCAGCCAGAAGCCGAAGCCGGCAAAAAAGTTGCCCGCAGAGATGGTGGACGAGCTCGAGAAGATCAGGGATGCGCAGCTCGCGGCATGGCACGGGCCGGCGCCGGTCGATAGAGATGCCCGGAAGGCCTTGCAACAGGACGAGAAGCAAAGACGCCATGAGGCCGCTAGCGCAGCCGCAGGCGTTCCAGACACTTCGCCCCTGTTGACGGTGCCCGCCGAACAGAATACTTGGCGGACGAAGGGTCGTTCGCTTAAGGACTACCTCGCAGACGACGATTGAGGGCTATGTTAGACATTTTCTCAAACATTATTGTCATCGGGCCCAAAGCGACATGCGACGCACATCCGGTGGGTGAGGGCAGCAATCGTGCGCTAAGTTGCTGATCCACAGAGTATTTTTGAATTCTCCATCTATGTTGTACGAATTTCTCAATCTTTGTTGTATTGCCACAATTGCCAGCCGTCCGGTGGGTGATCGGAAGCATTGAGTTTGCCGGTCACAGCTTAACGCGGTGGTGCCGTGGTGCCGCGCTCGATCAGCGAGATCGGCATCTCGGTCCGTCCCGGCTCGACGCCATCCTGTAGCCAGCGCAGCAACGCAATTGCGGTTTTTTTCCCCAGCAGGCTGCTTTGCAGGCCCACCGTGGTAAGACCTGGCGCGATCTCGGCGGAGATCGGCAAGTCGTCGCAGCCGACGATCGACAGTTGGGACGGGACGCTGATACCGAGGGCAGTGGCTTCGAAGAGGCATCCAAGCGCCAGCACGTCGTTGCCGCAAAATACAGCGGTTGGCCTGGTCGGGGAATTACGCAGGATGTCTTGCAGTCCGGCGCGTCCACCGGCGAAAGAGTAGGGCTGCTCGCATGCAGCTTGTGGCGGTAACTCGGCGCGCAAGGCGCGCAGCGCGGTGACAAATCCCTCTGTGCGCAATCGAGCGCGGTCGTTGTGCCGTGCAATCCCGGAAATCATGCCGAAATGACGGTGTCCCAGGTCGAACAGGTATCTGGCAGCCAGTGCGCCGATCTCGAAGTTGTCGAATCCGATGCAGGGAAGCGCGTTGGACAGCGCCCAGGTGACGATGGTGCGGGTTTGTGATTGCTTGAGTATCGAGAGCGTTTCCGGGGCGTGGTCGGCGCCGACCAACACCATGGCATCGACGGCTCGCTCTGACAGGGCCCTCACGACATCGGTTTCCGTATTCGAGTCGTAATTGTGAGACCCGAGAAGAAGCTGATACCCCGCAGCGGCGAGCACTTCCTGCATCCCCTGGATGGCGTGCGAGAAGATGGCGTTATCGAGAGTGGGCACCACAGCCGCAATGGTGTGTGAGCGTCCCGAGGCCAGCGTCCTGGCCGACGCATCGGGAACATAGCCCAGCGCATCGATCGCGTCGCGCACGCGGGCCAGCGTATCTTCCCGCACCAGCGAAGGGGAGGTGAGCGCCCGCGACACGGTCGCGGTGGAGACTCCCGCAAGTTTCGCTACATCCTCCAGTCTTGATTTCGGCACTTCATGGCTCCGCCGTCGAATGCTGAATTGTGACCCATATGCGCCGGGGTATGTGCCACTCACCGCCATTGTGTCTGTTGGCAAGTCTGCGGGAATACCCTTCCTTGCGCCCTGCGCACCGTCTTCTATCCTCCATGTAAGCGCTTGCATTGCATTTCACAAATGTGTTCGTAAGCAGCTTTATCCAGAAATGAAAGCGCTTACATCATCGAAAAAGACGGAGACTACCTGAAATGATCGTGTACCTGAAAAAAGCGGAGAAGACGCCACAGACGGAAGCGGCCGCTGCACAAAAGGTTGTGACCGAGATGCTTGGCGAAATCCAGGCGCGCGGAGAGAGTGCGGTCCGCGACTACGCGAAGCAACTGGATAGCTGGTCCGGCGACATCGTGCTGACGCCCGATCAGATCCGGCTGCAAACGCGCGATGTACCTGCCGCAGTTCGCGCCGACATCGATTTTGCGATCCGCCAGGTGACAGACTTCGCGGTGGCGCAACGCGAATCGTTGCAGGAGTTTTCCGTCGAATTGCACCCGGGCGTCATCGCCGGGCAGCGCGTCTTGCCCGTGAATGTGGTCGGCTGCTACGCACCGGCAGGGCGCTATGCCCATATCGCGTCGGCCTACATGGGTGTGGCAACAGCCAAGGCGGCCGGCGTGAAAACCGTGGTGGCATGTTCGAGCCCCTTCCGTGGCCAGGGTATCCATCCCCATGTTCTCTACGCGTTCCAGGCCGCTGGCGCGGACGTCATCATGACCCTGGGCGGCGTGCAGGCCATTGCGTCGATGGCCTACGGCCTGTTCACCGGCAAGCCTGCCGATGTGGTGGTGGGCCCCGGCAACAAGTTCGTTGCGGAAGCCAAGCGCACGCTTTACGGACAAGTGGGCATCGATGTGTTCGCGGGCCCGTCGGAAGTCGCTGTCATTGCCGACGACAGCGCCGATGCAGCCATTGTCGCGAGCGACCTCGTCGGCCAGGCGGAGCACGGCCATGAATCGCCTGCCTGGCTGTTCACCACTTCGCGCGCGCTGGCCGAACAGGTCATGGCGTTGGTGCCTTCGCTCATCGACAAGCTGCCGCCCACTGCGCGAGATGCGGCCACGGCAGCGTGGCGCGACTACGGCGAAGTCATCCTCTGCGACGGCCGCGAGGAGGTGGTGGAGATCTCTGACCGCTATGCATCCGAGCATCTGGAAGTCCATACCGAGGATCTCGACTGGTGGCTGGCCAACCTGACATGCTATGGCTCGCTGTTCCTGGGCGAGGAAACAACCGTGGCGTTCGGAGACAAGACCAGCGGCCCCAACCATGTGCTGCCGACCAAGGGCGCCGCGCGCTATTCGGGGGGCCTGTCGGTACACAAGTTCATGAAGACGCTGACCTGGCAGAAGATGACGCGCGAGGCGGCGCGCCAGATCGGACAGGTCACCGCACGCATCTCGCGGCTCGAAGGCATGGAGGCGCATGCACGCACTGCGGACGATCGCATGGCAAAGTACTTTCCCAACGCGCGCTTCGAGATGGGCACGCCCGTCGAGGTCTGATCGTGAGCCAATTGACCATTGCAGCCGCGCGGCCGGCACCTGATCTTTCGGGGCGCCAGGCGCTGGTGACGGGCGGAAGTTCCGGTATAGGTGAAGCCATCGCCGTGGCACTGGGCACGTGCGGTGCGCGTGTGATTCTGGCGGCCAGGCGGCGGGCACAACTCGACGCCGCGGCGGCACGGCTCGATGCCCAGGGCATTGCGGTCGATACCTTCCCGTGCGACGTTTCCGATCTCGACACCATTGTCGCGACGGCCGACGGACTGCAGCGCAAGCATGGAGCGATTGATATCCTGGTCAATGCGGCCGGCATGAATTTGCGCGAGGCGTTTGGCGCCGTCACCCCGGCATCGTGGCGCCTCCAGCTCGATACCCACCTGGGCGCACCGTTCTTCCTGACGCAAGCGCTTGCACCAGCCATGAAGGCCCGGGGTTGGGGACGCATACTGAACATCGCATCGCTGCAGTCCTATCGGGCGTTTGCCAACAGCGCGCCCTATGGCGCAGCCAAGGGAGGCATTGTCCAACTCACACGCGCCATCGCCGAGGCGTGGTCGAGCCATGGCATCACCTGCAATGCCATCGGACCAGGTTTCTTTCCCACTGCACTGACGGGCCCGGTCTTCGCAGACGAGTCGCTCGCACAGCACCATGCAAGCCGCACGTGCGTGGGGCGGAATGGCGAACTCGTGGATCTGCATGGCCTCGCGGCATTCCTTGCCAGCGACATGGCGGCCTACATTACCGGACAGACCTTCATGGTGGATGGAGGATATACGGCCAGATAGCGCACGCAAACCATCCGATGACGGCGTGCGACGCGCACGTGGCAGCCGTCTGAAAGCCCGAGACAGAGCGCGGCAGGAAAAGCGCGCCACCGGGCAGAGACTTCACAGGAGACAAGCATGAGGAAGCAGACAACGGCGCCGCATTCCGCAAAGGACGCGCGACGCAAGCTGCGGCAAGTCGTCACGTCGAGCACCATCGGCGCGATGGTGGAGTGGTACGACTTCTTTCTGTATGGCGTGGTGGCCGGCCTCGTATTCAACAAGCTCTACTTCCCATCGAGCGATCCGATGGTTGGCACGCTGCTGGCCTACACCACATTCGCGGCGGGATTCGTGGCGCGTCCGCTGGGTGGCATCATCTTCGGACACTTCGGAGACACGCTCGGGCGCAAGAAGATGCTGGTGCTGACGCTGATGATCATGGGCGTGGCTACCACTGCGATTGGTCTCATCCCCACCTACGATCAGATCGGCGTATGGGCGCCCATTCTGCTGCTGGTATGCCGGGTGGCGCAGGGCATCGGACTGGGCGGGGAGTGGGGCGGGGCCGTCCTGATGACCTTTGAAAGCGCGCCGGCCAGACGCCGTGGCTTCTTCGCAAGCCTGCCACAGACGGGCATGTCGCTTGGACTCGTCCTGGCCAGTGGCGTGATTGCCGTTCTGTCGTTGCTCCTCTCGGACGAGGACTTCCTGGCCTGGGGATGGCGCATCGCTTTTCTTCTCAGTGCGGCGATGGTGCTGATCGGCTCCTACATGCGTACCCACGTGGAGGAGTCGCCGGAATTCGCAGCCGCGCAGCACAGCCGCGAAAAAGCGCCCGGCCTGCCATTCATGGTCATGCTGCGCCGCTACCCCGGCGTCGTGATGGCCTGCATGGGCGCGCGGTTTATCGACGGCGTCTTCTTCAATGTGTTCGGCGTGTATTCGTTGTCGTATCTGACGCAGACGCTGAAGCTGACGCGAGACCATGCGCTGCTGGGAGTGTTGATTGGCGCCTTCGTGATGACCTTCTTCATTCCCCTGTGGGGCGCCGTCTCCGACCGCGTGGGCAGGCCAATTGTCTACGGCACCGGGGCGCTGCTGGCCGGGCTGTCCGCGTTCCCGGCGTTCTGGCTGATGCAGCATTCCGGGGGCAACGTGTGGTTGGTCTGGGCCGCCATCATCATTCCTTTTGGCATCTTCCATGCCGCCGTCTTCGGGACGATGTCCTCGATGTTTTCGGAAGTATTCGATCCCAGTGTGCGATACACGGGCATCTCGTTCGTGTATCAGTTCGCAGGTGTCTTTGCGGGAGGACTGACCCCCATCATCGCTACCTGGCTGAGTGCCAAGGCCGGCGGACAGCCGTGGTACCTGTGCGCCTATGTGCTGGCGATCGGCATCATGAGCGCGGGCTGCACGATGTGGATTGCCAGTCGCGCCTCGCACGGCGGCGCGGTCGGATTGGAACCGTCGAAAACCTGATGAAGAGAAAATCCATGAAAGCCATCGTTTACACACAGCCCGATGCCGTCGCAATGCTGGATCGGGACATGCCAGCGCTGGTGCCTGGCGAGCTTCTGCTGCGTATTGATGCGAGCGGAATATGTGGCTCGGACCTTCACGCCTATCACGGGCACGACCCGCGCCGCAAACCTGGCCTCGTCCTGGGCCACGAGTTTGCAGGCACCGTCGTCGCTTCGTCCGACGAATCCCGCATGCGCGTGGGGCAGCGCGTCACGGCGAACCCGCTTATTACCTGCGGCCATTGCGACTATTGCCTGCAAGGACGAGACAACCTCTGCGCAAACCGGGGCATGGTCGGCATGAACCGGCCCGGGGCGCTCTCGGAGTATCTTGCGATCCCCATACGCTGCGCGATTCCCATCCCGGACGCCATGGCAAGCGTCAGCGCAGCGTTGACCGAGCCGGCGGCCACGGCGCTTCATGCCGTCAACCTGACCATGCGCGCCATGTCCCGGCCATTGCCCGAGGCCCGTGTGCTGATCATCGGGGGCGGGGCCATCGGGATGCTGACGGGGGCGTTGGTCAGTGCCTACGGATGCCGGCATTTGTGCATCGCGGAAACCAATGCGCTGCGGCAAGCCTCCGTTCGCCGCCATCTGGGGTGCGATGTCATCGATCCCCTGGCCGATGCACCCGCCGATTCCAGCTTCGACGTGGTCATCGACGCCGTGGGTGCGGCGCCTACCCGCAATCTCGCCATTGCAGCCATACGACCCGGGGGTGTGATCATGCATATCGGGTTGCAGGCGTGGTCGAGCGAGATCGACATGCGAAAGCTGACGCTGGCCGAGATCACGCTACTTGGTACTTACACCTACACGATGGCAGACATGCACGCCACGGTGCGAGCGCTGGAGGCCGGCAGTTTCGGGGCGCTGGATTGGGTGGAAACCCGCGCGCTGTCCGATGCGCCGGCGGCGTTTGCCGACCTTGCTGCGGGACGCGTTGCCGCCGGAAAGGTCGTGCTGCTGCCGGAATTCCACTGAGTTGAACACCGGGGCACGCCCGCACGGGTGCCCCGGATTTTTTTGCCCATCCAACTCATATATATGAGCTAGTTGACATGGATGAATTCAACGCCTACGATGGTTTCACGCTTGACCCACACGAAGGAGACAAAAAATGATTCACGTCGTACTGCATGACGCCAAGGACACCGTTGCGGTGGCTGTGGTCGAAGGGATCGAGCCGGGCACGAAGCTCAACGCCTGGATCATGGATGAAGACAAGGTGGTGACGGTGACTGCGCTGCAACCGATTCCCATTGGGCACAAGGTGGCGCTGCGCGACATGGCGCTGAACGAAACCGTCTACAAGTACGGCATCGACATTGGCAAGGTCGTCGCGCCCATCAAGGCTGGCGAACACGCTCACGTGCACAACATCAAGACGAAGCGCTGGTAAGTCGCTACGTCCCGCACGTCAGTCCATCGCGATTCCGCTCCCCCTTTCCAAGACTCTGAGGACCCGTCATGTCTGTCATCGATCAAAACACCACGTTCTGGGGATATCGCCGCGACAATGGTCGCGTCGGTGTTCGCAACCACGTCATCATCCTGCCGCTGGACGATCTCTCCAACGCTGCGGCAGAAGCCGTTGCGGTGGCCATCAAGGGGACCATGGCGATTCCGCACCCCTATGGCCGACTCCAGTTCGGTCCCGATCTGGACCTGCACTTCCGCACGTTGATTGGTGCAGGCAGCAACCCGAACGTGGCCGCCGTGGTGGTGATTGGCATCGAAGATGGCTGGACCAAGAAGGTGGTTGACGGCATTGCCGCAACTGGCAAGCCTGTGGTGGGTTTCGGCATCGAAGGCCATGGCGATCACAACACCATCATGCGTGCGTCGAAGGCCGCCAAGGAATTCGTCCAGTACGCCACGGCGCAGCACCGTGTGGAATGCCCGATCGGCGACCTGTGGATCTCCACCAAGTGCGGCGAATCGGATACCACGTCGGGCTGCGGTGCGAACCCCACGGTTGGCAATGCGTTCGACAAGCTTCATCCGCTGGGCACGACGCTGGTGTTCGGCGAAACCTCGGAGCTGACCGGCGGCGAGCACATCGTGGCCAACCGCTGCGCGAACGACGAGGTGCGTCACAAGTTCATGGCGATGTTCGAGCGCTACCAGGGCATGATCGACCGCTGGAAGACGTCCGACCTGTCGGAGTCGCAGCCGACCAAGGGCAACATCGCCGGTGGGCTCACCACGATCGAAGAGAAGGCGCTGGGCAACATCCAGAAAATCGGCAAGAAGTGCACCGTCGATGGCGTGCTGGACAAGGCGGAAGAGCCGACCCATCCGGGCCTCTGGTTCATGGATTCGTCGTCGGCCGCCGCCGAGATGGTGACGCTGTGCGCCGCCGCTGGTTACGTGGTCCACTTTTTCCCCACCGGGCAGGGCAACGTGATCGGCAACCCGATTGTTCCGGTGATCAAGCTGTGCGCCAACCCGCGCACCGTGCGTCTCATGAGCGAGCACATGGACGTGGACTGCTCGGGGCTCTTGCAGCGCGAACAGACGCTGGACCAGACCGGCGACAAGCTGCTCGAATGCATGATGGCCACCATCAATGGTCGCTGGACGGCTGCCGAGGCACTCGGTCACCGCGAGTTCGTGCTGACCCGCATCCACGAGTCCGCATGATGAAGCAGATCTGCATCAGCGAGTTCATGGACTCGGCAGCGGTGCAGACCCTCACCCCGGGTTTCGATGTGCGATACGAACCGGGGTGGGTGGACCAGCGCGCCGATCTGCTGGAAGGACTGGGCGGTGCGCACGGACTGATCGTGCGCAATCGCACCCAGGTGGATGGGGCGCTCCTGGACGCGGCCAGCCATCTCAAGGTGATTGGGCGGCTGGGCGTGGGTCTGGACAACATCGATGTCGATTCCTGTCGTCAACGCGGGATTCGCGTGATCCCGGCATTCGGTGCGAACGCGCGATCCGTTGCCGAATACGTGGTGACCACGGCTGCGGTGCTGCTGCGCGGCGCCTATCTGTCCACGGCGGAGGTAGCCGCCGGAAAATGGCCACGTGCCCGGCTGTCCGATGGCAGGGAAGCGCTGGACAAGACGCTGGGCCTTGTGGGTTTCGGCGATATCGGCAGGCGCACGGCGGCATTGGCGCAAGCCTTCGGCATGCAGGTGATCGCCCATGATCCGATGCTCTCCGCCGATGATCCCGTATGGCGTGCGACGGGCGTGCGCTGCGTGGCGCTTGACGAACTGCTGGCCCAGGCCGACGCAGTGAGCTTGCATGTGCCGCTTGTCGATGCCACGCGGAATCTTCTCGATGTGGGCCGTCTGGCATCGATGAAATCCGGCGCGGTGCTGATCAACACCGCCCGAGGTGGCGTGGTGGATGAGGCGGCATTGGCCGATGCCTTGCGTGCGGGCCATATCGGCGGTGCTGCGCTGGACGTATTTGGCAACGAGCCGTTACCGGCAGGCAGCCCACTGGCAAACGCGCCCAACCTGATTCTGACGCCGCATATCGGGGGCGTCACGCAGGAAGCCAACGCGCGGGTGTCGATGATGATCGCCAATGAAGTACGCAAAACACTGGAGGCCAGCACATGACTCTTGTTCGCCTGGACGCCCTGGCGCGTACGGCAACGGCTGCCTTGCGCCGTGCGGGTGCAAGCGAGGCGCAAGCCTCGGCTACGGCCTCGGCGCTGGTACGTGCAGACGCCGTAGGGCTGCCATCGCACGGTGTCTCGCGCATTCCCATGTATGTGGCGCACCTTCGTCATGACCGGGTTGACGGTCACGCGGAGCCAGTTGCCAGCGTCCAGCGCGCAAGCTCGCTTCTGGTCGATGCGGCCTGCGGCTTCGCGTTTGCAGCGTGCGATCTCGCCGTCAAGGAGGCGATTGCGTGTGCGCGTGTGACGGGAGTGGGCGTTGCTGCCGTGACCAACAGCCATCACTTTGGCGCTGCGGCGTTGCCGCTGGAGGCGGTTGCCGAAGCGGGCATGGTCGGCATTGCAATGGGCAACTCTCCGGCTGCGATGCCTGCATGGGGCGGCAAACGCCCGCTTTTCGGCACCAACCCGATCGCGGCGGTGTTCCCACGGCGCGGCAAGCCGCCGGTCGTCATCGACCTGTCTCTATCCGAGGTGGCGCGCGGCAAGATCATGGTCGCGGCAAAGCAGGGAAAGCCGATCCCGCTGGGCTGGGCGCTGGACGAAGCCGGCCAGCCAACCACGGACGCGAAGGCAGCGCTGCGCGGGTCCATGCTGCCGGCAGGCGGCGTCAAGGGCGCGATGCTGGCGCTCATGGTCGAACTGCTGGTCACATCGCTGGCCGGTGCGCAGTTCGGTGCGGAAGCCGATTCCTTTTTCGACGACGCAGGGAATCGACCGCGCATTGGCCAGTTGTTCCTGGTGCTGGACCCAGGCGCGTTTGCAGGAAGCGCGGCCTATGCGGAGCGTGTCGAAGCGCTGCTCGGTGCCATGCTGGACGACGATGGCGCGCGCGTGCCAGGCGAGCGGCGGCATCGCGCCCGAATGGAAGCGGCAGAACGCGGAGTAGAAGTACCAGAGGCGTTGTGGAACGAACTACGCGCCTTGGCAGGAGAGTCCATCGAAGCTTAACGTAATCCCACATCCGTACAGCGGCTAGCCTGCGCAAAGACAGGCTGACGACCACAAAGGAGACAACCCATGCATCGACGCTTTCACCTTGGTACGCGCAGAGGCATCTGCTGTGCGTTCGCGACGTTGGCAGTGATCACTACCCTGGCGGGGCCGCGAACCGTGGCCGCGGCACCGCCGGATGTCATGGCGAGTTATCCGGACAAGCCGATCCGGTATGTGGTGCCGTTCGCCGCTGGCGGACTGACGGACCTCATGGCGCGTACGGTTGCCCAGCAACTGACGGAGGAGTGGAAGAAGACGATCGTCGTCGAGAACAAGCCTGGCGGGAATGCCAATATCGGCGCGGACCAGGTTGCCAAGGCGCCTGCCGATGGCTACACGTGGCTGGCGGTAACGCTGACGCACGCGTCCAACGTCACGCTGTTTCCCTCCTTGCCATTCAGCATGCAGAAGGATCTGCTGCCGGTCGTGCGGGTGGCATCGTCGCCCATGGTGGTTGTGGTGCCGGTCAACTCTCCGATCAAATCCCTGAAGGAGCTGGCGGCTGCCGCGCAGAAATCCACGTTGAATGCCGGTTCCAGCGGGAATGGCACGCCGCCCCATCTGACACTGGCGCTTTTCGAGAGTCAGAGCAAGGCCAACATGACGCATGTGCCGTACAAGGGTGGGGCGCCATCGATGACGGACCTGATTGGTGGGCAGATCGACGTGGTGTTTTCCAACTTTCCCGAGTCGCTGGCGTATGTGAAGTCGGGCAAGCTGCGCGCCCTGGCTGTCACGACGCGCGAGCGCCATCCCTTGCTCCCGGACGTGCCCACCGTCGCGGAGGCCGGATACCCAGACCTGATCGTCGAGAACTGGACTGGCCTGATGGTGCCGGCGGGCACGCCACGACCCATCGTGGAAAAGATATCGGCGTCCGTGGTGCGCATGCTGGCATCCGATTCGGTGCGTCAACGCATCACGGCCGCCGGTTTCACACCGGCTCCGCAAGGCGGACCGCCGTTTGCGGAGTACTTCGGTACGGAGGTGACCCGGTGGGCCAAGGTCATCGAAGAGAAACGTATCCGCGTGGAATGACTTCGGCTGCCCGGCGCAACTTCAGTATCATGCAGGTTATCCATATGAATTGCGCCCGGCCACCGACCAGTGCCTTCGCAGCCGCATAACTTGAGGATATTTCCAACGTGGGTTCCAGATTCGACGCTAGCGCTTCCATTGGTGGCGTTCTCTACAAGGATGTGAAGCGGGCCCTGCTGGCCGCGCTCTCGGAAGGCGAGTGGAAGCCGGCCGAGGCGATTCCGTCCGAGCGCAGGCTGATCGAACGGTTCGGCGTTTCCGTCGGGACATTGCGCAAGGCGATCGACGAGCTGGTGGCGGAGAACATCCTGATTCGCCACCAGGGCCGGGGCACGTACGTGGCAACGCATCGGATGGAAGACCACTTCTTCCGGTTCTTCCGCGTCGTGCGCCAGGACGGACACCGGGACTATCCGACCGTGCGTCTTGCTAAATTCCGCCGTGCCAAGGCGGACAAGGCTGAAGCAGCCGCTCTGGGATTGTCGCCGGGGGATGCCGTGTTCCGGTTCTCCAACGTGCTTTCGCTGGAGCGCACACCGGTCATGATCGATGACATCGCAGTGCCGGTCGAAAGATTCCCGACCCTGACCGAGGCGCGGCTTCGCGAGCGTCCGAATACGCTCTACAACTTCTACCAGGACGAGTTCGGCATCAACATCATTCGTACGGACGAGAAGCTCCGCGCGACGCTGGCGAACACGGAGGATGCCGAACTGATGGGCGTAAAAGAGGGTAGCGCCTTGCTACAAGTCTTGCGCGTCGCCTACTCCTATCATGATGAGCGTATCGAGTATCGGGTATCCAAGCTCAATACGACTCACCACGAATTTACGTTCTCGCAGCCTTAGGAAGGCGAATCGTCCTGCCTCCCAGGCACAATGAATTCGACCACCGCACCGCGCGGCTCATTGGGGCTTGCCCATAGCCGGCCGCCATGGGCGTCGATGATCGAGCGGCAGATCGAGAGTCCCATCCCCAAGCCGGTGGGCTTGGTGGTGTAGAACGGATCGAATACCCGCCGGGCACCTTCCTGGCCGAAACCGGGGCCCGAGTCGCGCACAGCGACGTGCACGCCGGCGCCTTCCTCCACACGCGTGATGATCTGAAGGGTCCGGGCACCGTCGGTGGTCGTGCCCATCGCTTCCAGCGCATTCAGGATCAGATTCAGCAGCACCTGCTGCAACTCCACGCGATCGCCTTCGACGCTGGGCAGGTGTTCTGCGAGTGCGATCTCCACCGAGGCACCACTCTTGCTGGCTTCTCCGTGCGTGAGCGCGACTACCTCGCGGATGGCCGCGTTGATGTCCACGGGGGCTTTCCGCGGCGGCGCCTTCTTGATCATGCCGCGTATCCGGCCGAGCACATCGCCGGCGCGGTTTGCATCCTTGACGATGCGGCCCAGCGCTTGTACCGCTTCGTCGACATTGGGCGGTTGCGCGCCCAGCCATCGCGTTGCAGCCTGCGCGTTAGTCAGGGTGGCTGCGATGGGCTGGTTGACTTCGTGCGCAATCGACGCCACGAGCTGACCCATCGTCGATACGCGGTTGGCATGCGCCAGTTCCGTCTGCACCTCGCGATAGCGCCGCTCGCTTTCGCGGAAATTCTCTTCCGCCTGCTTGCGTTCGGTGAGGTCGAGCACGAAGGCCACCCCTTCGGTCCGGTTGCCGTCGAAGGTAGCCAGGCCGACGATGACCGGCACGCGGCTGCCATCCTTGCGGATGTACTCCTTCTCGAAGGGCTCGGCGCGGCCGGTTTCCCTGGCCGCCGCCTGCGCACGCGCGTTGAGATGCTGGAACTCCGGAGGCGTCAGCGCCTGCCACCGCACCCGGCCCGAGACCAGATCGTCGCGGTCGTAGCCCACCATGCCAAGGAACACGTCGTTGGCTTCGCGGACACTGCCGTCCACATCCCACACAACGATGCCGATGATGTTCGACTCCACCAGACGCAGGATCTTGGCTTCCCGCGCGGCGATATCGC
Source organism: Cupriavidus sp. SW-Y-13 (assembly GCF_009793345.1). Taxonomy (NCBI): domain Bacteria; kingdom Pseudomonadati; phylum Pseudomonadota; class Betaproteobacteria; order Burkholderiales; family Burkholderiaceae; genus Cupriavidus; species Cupriavidus sp. SW-Y-13. Next base: position 1,240,606 of record NZ_WHLX01000002.1, on the reverse strand, counting down.
GGTAGAGCCTGGCGTTCTCCAGCGAGTTGGCGGCTTGCGCGGCCACGAGCCTGAGCACGGCAATCCGGGCCGGGCTGAAGGCACGCGGCGCCAGGTTGTTCTCCAGGTAGAGCACGCCGGTAAGCTTGGCGTGGCTCATCAGCAGCAGGCACAGTACCGATCGCACGCGATGCTGGCGGATGTACGGATCTGCCGCGAACAGCGGATCTGTCAGCGCATCGTCGAGCGCCACGTGCTCATGGGTGCGCAGCACATGGTAGAGCACCGACGCCGGCAGCGTGGCCGCGCTCACGGGCATGTCGTGGATGCGCAGGGCGATACCGTTGGCACCGGTGGTGGCTTCCGCGGCAATGCGGTGCGCATCCTCGCCGGACAGGATCAGCAGACCCCGTTCCGCGCCCGCCTGCTCGATGGCCGTGCGCATCACCATGTCGATCAGTTCGTCCAGGACGATGGCCCCGGAGGTGGCTTGCGACACCTTGATGACCGTGGCGAGGTCCAGATGCTCGACCGGCGCTGCCATCGTGCTGGTAGGGCGAAGTGCGGCGGCCTCCGTGCGCAGGTGCGGATGGGCCGCTTCGAGCTGCCGCACCTTGCCATCGGCGCCCCAGCGCAGATAGGCGTAGCGTGCATCCTGCCGATACACGCGCGCGATCTTTTCAAGATGCCGCTGCGCAAAGAAGCTTGCCGCGAGTTCATTGGCCAAGGCTTCGATATGGATGAACCCGTTCTGCCTTGCCGTGTCGATGGCCTGCTCGTACAGCAACTCGGCATCAATCAGGCGGCCTTCCAGCCGGGCAATCTCGGCGCCTGCCAGCATCGTGTGGCTGGCGAAGTTCTCCGGGCAGAGTGCTTCCCAGATGCGTAATTCCCCATGATGGGCGACCAGTGTTGCCAGATGCTGCTGGCGCTGATTGGCCGGTGTGGTATCGCACAGCGCAGCATGGGTCAGCGCGGCATAAAAGTGGTACTCGGTTTCTTCGAGAAAGCCGTGCGCGGTCCAGAGCAGCCCTTGCACCTTGGATGCGGCATCCAGGGCCGCCGCAAGGTCGCCAGCGAGATAGCGCGCCTGCAGCTTGCGAACCCAGTACCAGCACGCCGCAATCTCCAGTGACGGCTGCGCCAGGTGTTGCTCCGCATGCGCTTCGCTGTATTGTTCGTTGTCCAGGCTACCGAATGCCGGCGTAGCGCCGCGGAGCATCCGGATCAGTGCAAGCTGGCTTTCGAGAAATTCGACGACGATGCCGAACTGGACTTTCCGGGCAAATGCCAGGCCGAGTTCAGCTTCGCGTTGCACCTCGGGCAGCGGTTCGCCGATGAAGAGCAGGTTCGAGACTAGGCAGTTGCAGGAGAACGCGCCAAACGGAATGTCGCCAATCCGGCTGGCTGTGTCGAACACGTGGCGCAGTTGATCCAGGCAGCCGCGCAACGGTTGCGTCCAGTGGGCGACAAAGATCGAGAACGAATGCCGTGTACTGGCTTCGTAACGTTCAAGGCCACGGCGCTCCACCAGCTCGCGGCCGAGCCGGCCGAAGGCGAATCCGGGTTGATAGTCGCCAAACAGCCGTCCGGCAAAGCGGGGAAAGTTGGTGTACGCCACGCAGGATGCATCGCCGTGTCCGTGTGCAAGACTCAAGTTGATGGCCTTGCAGATCGTCAGGCACGCGAGATTGCTGTCGGTGAGCACCGCCGGCGCGAGCAGTGTGGTGAGCGCATCCACGGTGGCCAGCACGTCTGCGTCCTTCATCGGCGGTAGATCGATCAGGTCCTCGATCTGTCGGTCGCCCAACCTTGCAAAGATGCCGTCGTACTCGCTGCGTACCATGGCGCCATCGGGATGGGGTGACCACGCGATGCCCACGCTGCGAAGAAAGTCCAGGCACGCGGCCACAGCCGTATCGCATCGGGCAAGAATCAGGTACAGGTTCATCTGCCAGCATGCCACGCGCGCACGCTCGACCGTGGTGATGGCCCGTCTGGACAGCGCCGCCAGCCGTGCTTCGGCGCGCGGCAGTTGTCCCGTCAGGAACTCGCACTCGGCACGGTCCAACTCCAGCGCGAACATCAATTCATGCTGGTGTTCCCAGCATTCGTCACGTAAGAGTTCGGCACCCGTGGTGACATAGGCGAGCGCCGAGCCGTAGGCGGTGGATGCCTTGGCGCGCCGTCCGGCCACCAGATTGAACGCTGCCAGTTGCTCCCGCTCCGGCCATTCGGTGATCAGCGTCGCGCCGCGATTGAGCTGCCCGACGATGTCGAAGATTGCTTCCTCGTGCCGCGCTGCCGGAATCCGTGCAGCAAGCAAGCGGCCAATCCGCAGATGGGCTTCCGCACGGGTGTCTTCCGGAATCAGCGAGTAGGCGGCTTCATGCACGCGGTCGTGTACGAACGCGTAGGCATCGTCCTGCCGTTCGAGCAGTTCCTGGCGAATGGCTTCCCACAATACGGCATGCGTCTGTGTATCGTCGGTACCCAGTACGGTCGATAAATCCGACAGATCGGCGGCGTTGCCCAGGCAGGCCAGTTGCTGCAATGCCTGCTGCGTCTGTGCCGGCAGGCGGGCCAGCTTGCCGACCATCAGGTCCACGATGTTGTCGGTGTAGCCCTTGGCGTGAATGCGATCGGTCTGCCAGCGCCAGGCGCGCGCGTCATGGTCGAACGTTAGCAGGTCTTCCTCGACCAGGGCCTGCAGGAACTGGAGCACGAAGAACGGATTGCCGCCGGTCTTTTCTTCCACCAGTTGCGCCAGCGGCGCGATGTGTTCGGGGTCGCGATGCAGTGCCTCCGCAATCATCTGCTGGATGTCGGCGGTGCCCAGCGGCGCCAGCGTGATGTCCTCGATCCGGCCGCCCGCGCTGCGGATGGCCTGCAGCTTGCGCGACAGCGGATGAGATGCATCCACTTCGTTATCGCGATAGGCGCCGATCAGCAGCACGTGACGCAGATCAGGGTCCGTCAGCAGGCTCTCGATCAGGTCCAGCGTGGCCGCATCGAGCCACTGCAGATCGTCGAGGAAGAGGGCGAGCGGATGTTCCGGCCGGGCGAACACGCCGATGAAGCGACGGAACAGCAGCAGGAAGCGGCGCTGCGCCTGCTGCGGCTCCAGTTCCGGCACCGGCGGCGGCTCTCCGATGATCAGCTTCAGTTCCGGAATCAGGTCTGTCATCAGTCGCGCATTGGGGGCCAGCGCTTCGCGCAACGCGTCACGCCAGGCGGCGAGTTCGGCATCGGGCTTGCCAAGCAGTGACCGCACCAGGCTTCGAAATGCCTGCACCAGCGTAGCGTAGGGGATGTCACGCTTGTACTGGTCGAACTTTCCGGAAGCGAACAGGCCGCGCGACGCTACCAGCGTCTTGTGCAATTCGTTGACCACCGATGACTTGCCAATGCCGGAATATCCAGAGACCAAAACCAGTTCCGGCACGCTGCTCTGCACGACGCGCGCAAAGGTGGCGCAGAGCCGGTTGACGTCGCGCTCGCGACCGTACAGTTTCTCGGGAATCAGCAGGCGATCCGGCGTGCCATGCTCGTCCAGCGGAAAATCGTCGATGCGGTGCTGACGCTGCCAGTCCGCCAGGCAGCGTTGAAGGTCGTGCGCCACGCCCGCAGCCGTCTGGTAGCGATCCTCCGCAGTCTTGGCCAGCAGCTTCATGACGATGTTCGACACCACGGCAGGCACGTTTGCGCGCAAGCCGGGCGGCACCGGGGTGCGGGCGATATGGCAATGCACCCATTCCATCGCGTCGGTTGCCGTGAACGGCAGCGCACCGGTCAGCATCTGGTAAAGCGTGACGCCCAGCGCATAAAGGTCGCTGCGGGAATCTATCGAGCGATTCATCCGGCCTGTCTGTTCCGGTGCCATATAGGCCAGCGTGCCGGCGATCGTCTCGGGCGGTTGAGGCGCCTGCCGTTCGCGGGGCAGGCGTGTGGTGAGGCCGAATCCGGTCAGCCGCACGTGGCCGTCGGCGCAGTTCACCAGGATGTGGGTGGGCTTGAGATCCTTGTGAACCAGGCCATGCTGGTGGAGCTTGGCGAGCGCTGCGGCAATGCCGACGGCGGTGCGCAGGAAGTCTCCGGTATCGATGGGCGAGCCGACCAGCCGGGACAGCGGTTCGCCGCCCGGGTCTTCGAGCGTCAGCACAGTACGGCCATCGGCGCGCGTCAGCTTCAGCGGACGCACCGCCCACGTGGCATCGAGCGCGTCTTTCAGGCCAAACTCGTGAGCAAAGCGGGCCAGGCTGGCGGGCAAGGGGTGCTCGGTGGCGGAATGCGCGTAGAGGAAATAGTGGTCGCTGCCTTCTGCCTGATCCGGCCCGCGCGAGAAAACGCGCTCCCCGTCATCCCATAGAATCTGAAGTCTCTCGCCCATCGGCACCGTCACCCTGTATCGCTCTTGATTGACCACGCGTGGCTTCCAGACGTCTTCTTGTTGGTTTGTCTGCTACATTGATCCGTGCAGTCCGGTCTGTCAGTCCGGCGGTGTAGTGTGCGCCACGAAGCGGTCGATCCGCAATCGCGCGTAGGCATTAGGGTAAGCTCTCGCCTCGGCCGCCCCTTATCCGGTGTGGCCCACCGGCCATCCACACAGAGGGACGGGCCGTACTCCTCGATTCCCAGGAATATAGAACGATGAAAATGCTCTCGATCACGAAGACGCTGGCTGCCGCTACCGTGGCGCTTGGCGTGATGGCTGCCGGGTCTGCCTCGGCACAGGAACAGACGGTTCGCCTTGGTACTGTTGGCGGCCCCGATGCCGAAGTCTGGCAGGTGGTGCAGAAGGTGGCCAAGAAGAATGGCCTGAACGTGAAGATCGTGGAATTCAACGACTACGTGCAGCCCAACGCCGCGCTGGATGCCGGCGATCTCGACGCCAACAGCTTCCAGCACCAGCCTTACCTCGACAGCCAGATCAAGCAGCGCGGCTACAAGATGGTCAGCGTGGGCTACACCTATATCTCGCCGCTCGGCATCTATTCCAAGACCCTGAAGTCGCCGAAGGACTTGCCGCAGGGCGCCAAGGTGGCCGTGCCGAACGATCCGTCGAACGAGAACCGCGCGCTGCTGCTGCTGGCCGCGCAGGGCGTGATCAAGCTGAAGGCCGGCGTGGGCACGAATGGCGTGAACGCTACGCCGCTGGATATCGCCGAGAACCCGAAGAAGCTCAAGATCGTGGAACTCGACGCCGCCCAGCTGGCCCGTGCGCTGCCTGACGTGACCGCTGCGGTGATCAATACGAACTACGCGCTGGCAGGTGGCCTGCAGCCCACCAAGGATGCCATCGGCCTGGAAGACATCCACAGCCCGTACGCCAACATCATCGTCGTGCGTACGCAGGACAAGGACAAGCCATGGGTCAAGAAGCTCGTGGCCGCCTATCAGTCCGAGGAAGTGCGCCAGTTCATGAAGACCCAGTTCAAGGGCGCAATGGTGCCGTCGTTCTAAGCTGAACGAACGCCACTTTTTCCCCGAAGTGAGAACGGCAGCCCGCGTGGCTGCCGTTTTTGCATCTATGGATAGATGAATTGCTTCGTTCGCGTGGACCGGGCGGGGCGTTTATGGTGAGGGTCGCCCATGTTTATTCGATGAAGCCGGAGATAGAAATCGTGTCCACGCCCCTGAAAGTCGTCGCCGTCAACGGCAGCGCCCATCAACCGTCGCGAACGCTGGTGCTGATCCAGGCGCTGCTTGCCGAACTGGAACAGCGGCTCGTGCTCGATACGCAGATCGTTGACCTGAGCGAGATCGCCCGACCGCTGGGGGCCTCACTGAGCCGCGACGAACTTCCCGCTGACATCGAGGCGCAGATCGCCGCCATCGAATCCGCCGACCTCGTGATCGCCGCCGCGCCGGTATATCGCGGCTCGTTCCCCGGACACTTCAAGCATCTGTTCGACCTGGTCGGCATGAACGCATTGGCCGACAAGCCCGTGCTGCTGGCCGCCACCGGCGGCAGTGACCGCCATGCGCTGGTGCTCGAACACCAGTTGCGACCGCTGTTCGGCTTCCTGCAGGCATTGACGTTGCCGATCGGGGTGTATGCGTCGACTGCGGATTTCGATGGCTATGCGATTGGCAACGGCGCGCTCGCGGAACGCATCAAGCTCGCGGTAGATCGCGCGGCGCCGTTGTTCGGGGCGTCGGCCAGGCAGTTGCGGCGAGTGGCTTGAGACTACCCTTCCTGATTGTTTTTTCCCCTCTCCCTCCGGGAGAGGGGCAGGGGAGAGGGCAAGCGGTTCAACTTGCGATGGGCTGGCAAGCAGGCCCTCTGGCCCTCTCCCCCAACCCCTCTCCCACTTCGCGGGAGAGGGGAGTAACGCGACTGCCGTGGCGCTAACCTGAGGCAGACTTGCATAGAATTTTTTGTCAACTATACTTGACAAAAAACTGCAAGTCGCCCCTGAGCTATGCACCTATCGGCACTTATGCTTGCTATCCAACGCAAACGGCAGTCGCTCGGCATTTCCCAGCAGCGCCTCGCTGATCTGGCTGGGCTATCCCGGCAAACCTTGAATGGCATTGAACGCGGAACGGTGAACGTTACGCTGGAGAATCTCGTTCGGTTACTCGACGTATTGGGACTTTCCATCTCTATCGATGATCCCGATGTCGCGCGCGCAGCGGCCGGCAAACCTCCCAATGCGCTCCGAATGGCAGCGCTAGGCGCGAACGTGAGTTACTCCGGGGATTTCACGCCTGAGCTGCTCGACGCCGCGCTCGCCACGGGGGAAACCCCGCAGGGCTATCGTGCCCATGTCGCGCAGGTTCTCGATGAAGCGCCGCTGCAACTGATTGTGAAAGCTGTGGCAGAAGTTGCAGCGAGGCACAACCGCAAGCCGGCAGAGATCTGGCGGAATCTGCATCGTCTCGCCGCATCGACTTCCGCTACACGTGATGGGTTGTGGAAATGAGAGTGCAACCGCTGATGGGGGAAGCGTGGGAGGCGCTGTTTCCTCATGCGTTCACCCTGATGGATGAGGTCAGGACGCATGGCGGAGTTGAACCATTCTGGACCTTTGGTGGCGGAACGGTGTTGATGCTGCGATACCAGCATCGGCTGTCCTATGACATCGATCTCTTCGTCCGGGATCCTCAGTACCTCGGCTACGTGAATCCCCGCCTCAGTGCCATAGCGGAGTCCATTAGCGACGACTATATCGAACAGGCCAACTACATCCGCCTGAGGTTGCCCGAAGGCGAGATCGATATCGTGGCCGCCACAAACCTGACTGAGAACCCGTATGAGATATGGGAGATCATGGGGCGAGAGGTGCGTGTCGAGACAGCGGCCGAAATCGTGGCCAAGAAGCTGTTCCATCGGGGATACAGCGGTACTGCCCGAGATCTCTTCGATCTCGCGGTCGTTATCGAGGCAGATCCACAACCACTGCGATGTGCCGCACCGTACCTGCTCAAGTACGCCGATGCATTCATCACCCGACTGAAAGCGCGTCCCGATCTGATGCGGGATCAGTTCTCACTGATCCGTAGGCGTGAGTACTGGCGAAGTTACGAGGAATGTCTCGAAATGGCCGAGGAGTTTCTTGGCCAGTTGAAGTAAGGGCCCGGTTTTTCCCCTCTCCCTCCGGGAGAGGGGCAGGGGAGAGGGCAAGCGGTTCAACTTGCGATGTGGCTGGCAAGCAGGCCCTCTGGCCCTCTCCCCCAACCCCTCTTCCACTTCGCGGGAGAGGGGAGCTAAAACGCTTCAAAGCCTTTCCGCGTGATGCCGCACATGGTCGGCCACGAACGTCGAGATGAAGTAATACCCGTGGTCGTAGCCTGCATGGCGCCGTAGCGTCAGGGGCTGGCCTACTTTGGCGCAAGCCGCTTCGAACGCTTCCGGATAAAGCTGCTCGGCCAGGAATTTGTCCGCCAGTCCCTGGTCGATCAGGATGCCCGCAGGGAAGGGTGCCGAAGCCTGCGCGGCCATCAACGCCGTCGCGTCGTGCTGGGCCCATCGGTTGCGGTCTTCGCCGAGATAGCCCGTGAAGGCTTTCACGCCCCACGGACATTGCGAAGGGGCAGCGATGGGTGCGAAGGCCGACACCGAGCGGAAGCGTTGCGGGTAGCGCTGGGCGAGCACCAGTGCGCCGTGGCCGCCCATCGAGTGGCCGAAGATGCCGACACGCGCGGGGTCCGCAGGCAGTTCCGCGGTGACGAGGTGAAACAGTTCGTCAGCCACGTAGCTCTCCATGCGCCAGTGCATGCGCCACGGCGCTTCGGTGGCATCGACGTAGAAGCCGGCTCCTGCGCCGAAGTCCCAGGCATCGGCCTCGCCGGGCACGTGGGCACCGCGCGGGCTGGTGTCGGGCGTCACAAGGATCAGGCCGTGCTCGGCGGCGAACTGCTGGGCGCCGGCCTTGATCATGAACGTTTCCTCGGTGCACGTCAGGCCGGCCAGGTAGAACAGCGCCGGCAACGCCTTGGCTCCCGGCACCAGCGCCTGCGGCGGCAGGAACACCGAGAACCGCATCGGCAGCCCGATGGCCGCCGACTGGTGCTGGTAGAAGCGCTGGACGCCGCCGTGGCAGCCGTGTTCGCTCAGCAGTTCCATGGACCGATCCTTAGTACAGCACTACGGAGCGGATCGACTCGCCACGCTTCATCAGGTCGAAGCCCTCGTTGATGCGATCCAGCGGCAGCGTGTGCGTGATCAGGTCGTCGATGTTCAGCTTGCCTTCCATGTACCAGTCCACGATCTTCGGCACATCCGTGCGGCCGCGTGCGCCGCCAAAGGCCGAACCCTTCCATTCGCGGCCCGTGACCAGCTGGAACGGGCGCGTGGAGATTTCCGCCCCGGCTTCGGCCACGCCGATGATGATCGACTTGCCCCAGCCCTTGTGGCAGCACTCCAGCGCCTGGCGCATGACCTGCGTGTTGCCGATGCATTCGAACGAGTAGTCGGCGCCACCATCGGTGAGTTGCACGATGGCGTCCACTACGTTTTCCACATCCTTCGGGTTGATGAAATGCGTCATGCCGAACTTGCGTGCCATGGCTTCGCGGCCCGGGTTCAGGTCCACGCCGATGATCTTGTCGGCGCCCACCATCTTGGCCGCCTGGATCACGTTCAGGCCGATGCCGCCGAGGCCGAACACCACCACGTTGGCACCCGCTTCCACCTTGGCCGTGAACAGCACGGCGCCCACGCCGGTAGTCACGCCGCAGCCGATGTAGCAGACCTTGTCGAACGGTGCGTCAGGACGAATCTTGGCCAGCGCGATTTCCGGCACCACGATGTGGTTGGCGAAGGTCGACGTGCCCATGTAGTGGAAGATCGGCTTGCCGTCGATGGAGAAGCGCGACGTGCCATCGGGCATCAGGCCCTTGCCCTGCGTCGAGCGGATGGCCTGGCACAGGTTGGTCTTGCGCGAGAGACAGAACTTGCACTGGCGGCATTCCGGCGTGTAGAGGGGGATCACGTGGTCGCCGGCCTTGAGCGAGGTCACGCCGGGGCCGACGTCCGTGACGATGCCCGCGCCTTCGTGGCCCAGGATGGCCGGGAAGATGCCTTCGGGGTCCGCGCCGGAGAGCGTGTAGTAGTCGGTGTGGCAGATGCCCGTGGCCTTGATTTCGACGAGTACCTCGCCTGCGCGCGGGCCATCGAGATCCACCTCTTCGACGGTGAGCGGGGCGCCGGCTTTCCAGGCAATGGCGGCTTTGGTCTTCATGGGGCAACTCCTGTGCGAATGAGGTGGGGCGAAGGCGTGCGTGGCACGCCTTCCGCCGACAGGCCAAGACTATACGGGCAACGGCGGGATGCGGCCAGACGGATGAGCGATTATCGGCTGACTGTCGTGCGTGGTGTGGCAGGGGGCGCGGCGTTTTCGGTAGTCGGCAATTGTCCTTCGTGACGCCGGCCAAGCCACCAGCCGAGCCACGCCCAGGCCAGTGCCAGCATCGCACCGGCCAGCGCCACCGTGGCGGGGTGGCCCGAGAGCGCGTCGATGGCGGTCTTGACCCACGCGCTCACGGCATCGCCCGCACGGTAGACCGCCGTGTCGATGACATTCTTGGCCTTGTACTTGGTCTCGGGGTCCACCACCGTGAACAGCATCTCGCGTCCCGGCCGCAGCATCGCGTACTCGCCCACGCGCCGCAGGATCATCACGCCGGCCAGCACGGCGAACGTGGGCCACATCGCGAGCAGCAGGAAGCCGCCGGCCACCGCCAGGGGCACGAGCGTCAGCAATGCGCTCACGCCGTAGCGGCGTGCCACGCGGCCCGAGAAGAAAACCTGTACGAGGATGGTCAGCGCCTGCACCGCGGCGTCGAGCGCGCTGAAGACCTGCGTCTGCTGCTGGCGCGATGGAAATGCCTCGGCCACCAGCCGCGCCTGCTCGAAATACAGGAAGGTGCTTGCCGTTGCCAGCAGGATCACGAACAGGCCCACGCCCAGCAGATAGCGCGAGCGCGCCACCAGCATCAACCCGGCCCACAATCCTCCGCCCACTGGCTCGGAAGGGTCCATCGCCTGCATGGCCTCGATGGCGCCTGCACCGTGCCGGCGTCGCCAGCCGAACAGGTAGCCCGTGCCCGGCAGCGTGGCGGCGAGCAGCGCGGCAGAGAGCAGCATCAATCCGGTCAGGCCGATGCTGCCGACCAGCCAGCCGCCGAGCACCGGACCGGCGAGCCCGCCTGCACTGGCACCCGCCGCGATCAGCGCGAACAGGCGGCGCGCCTGCTCGGGGCGAAACACATCGGCCATCAGGCTCCACGCCACCGACACCACGAACAGGTTGAACACCGACAGCCAGACATAGAACACGCGCGCCAGCCAGACGTTGTCGGGCATCGCGCGCGTGGCAAACGCAAAGCCAAGCAGGTTGGCGACAAAGAACGCGTAGACCCACGGCACGAAGCGCCGGCGTGGCAGCCATTTGCAGCATGCGCCGTAGAACGGAATCGCCACGAGCATCACCACAAAGGTGGCCGTGAACAGCCATTGCAGATTCTTCACGCCACCGGCGATCCCCATCGTCTCGCGCACGGGGCGGAGCATGAAGTAGCTCGCGAACAGGCAGAAGAAGAACAGGAAGGCGGCGATGACGGCCGGCATCTCACCGGCGCGCACGCCGAGCAGGCGACCGGTGCGCGGGGAGGACGGGGGATCGCGGGTGTCGGGCGGAGGCATGCCGACAGTCGGGTCAGATAGTCATGCAGTCACGCCAGCGCCGCCGCGATGCGGGCACGCTCGCGGGTGTCCGGCATGCGTCCGAACGCGGCGGCCAGGTTATCGGCCATGTTTTTCGGCTTGGATGTTGCGGGAATCGCCGCTGTCACTGCCGGATGGCTGATGATGAACTTGAGGAACAACTGGCCCCAGGACTGGCAGTCAATCTCGCCAGCCCAGTCGGGCACCGGCTTGCCTTTGACGGCGGCAAACAATCGGCCGTCCTGGAATGGGCGATTGATCAGCACTGCCACGCCGCGCTCCTGGCAGAGCGGTAGCAGTGTTTTCTCGGCGTTGCGCTCGGCCAGCGAATAATTGACCTGCAGGAAGTCCACCTTCTCGGCGCGCAGGATGTCGGCCAGTTGCTGGTGCGCGTCCTCACGGTAATGGGTAATGCCGATAAAGCGCGTCTTGCGCTGGTCCTTCCATTGGCGCAGAAGTTTCAGGTTCTCGCGCCAGTCGATCAGGTTATGCACCTGCAGCAAATCCACGCTGTCGGACTGCAGCGCCACGCGCGATTCGGTGAATTGCGCCATGGTATTGACCGCGTTGGTCGAGACCTTGGTGGCCAGGAACACCTTGCCGCGTGCCTGCACGGCTTGCAGCAGGTCTCCGGTCACGGTCTCGGCACTGCCGTAGCTCGGCGCGGTATCCACCACGGGATGGGGAATGCGCTGGAGCAGCATGGCCAGCACCTCGGCCTGCGCACCGCGTTCCTCGGCGCCACGCCCCACGTTGAAGGTATCGGCCGTGCCCATGCCGATCACGGGCAGAGACTCGTTGGTGCCGGGGATCTTGCGGCGCAGCGGCGCTTCCACCGTTGCGGCCTGCGCGGCGGCGGCCAGGGCCTGGCCCGCGGGCAGCGTGGCCAGTGCGGCGGCCAACCCCATGAAGGTGCGGCGGTCGATGCAACGGTGTTGGCTTGGCATGGCGATTCCCGGCGGTCGATTGCGCTGACCATAGCGCGTGCATGGAACGATGTAAACCGAAATGCCGCGCCGGAACCCACTGCGGACGCGGCACTGGGCGCGACGCCCGGGCCGGGTCTCGCCCCATTGCAAAAAAGCGGCGCACACTGAACAATCCCGGCACCTTTCCATCCCCTGCATTCCCTCCCTTCACAAGGACCGGATCGTGTTATCGAGCTTGCCCGGCGTGCTGTTCGATGGTGTGACATACGGCAGCCTGCTATTCCTGATCAGCATCGGCCTGTCCGTGACGATGGGGCTGATGAATTTCGTCAACCTCGCGCACGGTGCGTTTGCCATGCTCGGCGGCTATCTCTCCGTGGTGGCGATGAACCGCCTGGGCGTGCCGTTCCTGGCCGCACTGCCGATTGCCTTCGTGGGTGCGGCGCTCGTGGGCGGGTTGCTGGAGCGCACGCTTTATCGGCGTCTCTACCGCGCCAGCCATCTGGATCAGGTGCTGTTCTCGATCGGGCTGACGTTCATGGCGATGGCTGGCGCCACGTGGTGGTTCGGACCCTCGCAGCAGCCGGTGCAGTTGCCGGATTTCCTGATCGGACAGGTCAAGGTGGCCGGACTGGAACTGGGCGCCTACCGGCTATTCCTGCTGGCCGTCGTGATCGCCATCACGCTGGCGCTGGGATGGCTCGTGGCGCGGACGCGCTTCGGCGCCCAGGTGCGCGCCGCCGTGGATCACCAGCAGGCCGCACGCGGGCTTGGCATCGACGTGGATCGCGTGTTCAGCCTGACCTTTGCGCTGGGCTCGGGACTGGCAGGGTTGGGCGGCGGACTGGGCATCGACGTCCTCGGTCTCGATCCCACCTTCCCGCTCAAGTACATGGTGTATTTCCTGCTGGTGGTAGCGGTGGGCGGCGCGGGCAGCATCCGGGGATCGCTGGTGGCGGCCATGGTGCTGGGCGTGGCCGATGTGGCGGGCAAATACTACGTGCCTGAAATCGGGGCTTTCGTGATCTACGCGATGATGGTGCTGCTGCTCGTGGCGTTTCCGGCCGGGCTTTACGGGAGGCGAGCCGCATGACATCGCACCGCTTGCCCAATGGCCGCTGGCATCCGGCCGAGTTCGTGTTCTGGCTCATTCCCGTGGTGGCGTTCTTCGCGCTGCCCGGCTACCTGATTCTCGGCAGTCAGATTCTGATTGTTGGACTATTCGCGTTGTCGCTGGACTTGATCCTCGGCTATGCGGGCATCGTCTCGCTGGGCCATGCCGCGTTCTTCGGACTGGGCGCCTATGCGGCCGGTCTGCTTGCCGCGCACGGCTGGGGCGAACCATTGAGCGGATTGCTGGCCGCCGCAGCGGTGGCGGCCTTGGCCGGATGGCTGTGCAGCTTCCTGGTGATCCGCGGCGGCGACCTGACGCGGTTGATGGTCACGCTCGGCATTGGCCTGATGCTGTTCGAGGCCGCCAACAAGGCCGCGTTTCTGACTGGCGGCGTCGATGGATTGTCGGGCGTGACGATGGATCGCGTGCTTGGCGTGTTCGAGTTCGACCTGTTCGGCAAGACGGCGTATCTCTACAGCCTCGCCGTGCTGTTCGTCATGTTCCTGCTGGTGCGGCGCATCGTGTCCTCGCCATTCGGACTGTCGCTGCGCGGCATCCGGGAGGGCGCACGCCGCATGCCGGCCATCGGCACCAACGTGCCGGGACGCTTGCGCGCCGTGTTCACGCTGGCGGCGGCCATCGCGGGTGTGGCGGGCGGGCTGCTGGCGCAGACCACGCAGTTCGTCGGCATGGACGTGCTCGGCTTTCCGCGCTCGGCGGAGCTGCTGGTGATGCTGGTACTGGGCGGCACGGGACGGCTCTACGGGGCACTGATCGGCGCGGCGCTGTTCATGATTGCGCAGGATGTGCTGTCCGGCATCAATCCGGTCTACTGGCAGTTCTGGATCGGCCTGCTGCTCGTGCTCATGGTGCTGTTTGCGAAGGGTGGGGTGATGGGAGCCATCAGCACCGTCCGCGATCGCATGGCGGCACGGCGCACCATCGCCGAAAAACAGGGAGCCGATGCATGACCGCCACCTTGCGAACCGAGGGACTCTGCAAATCCTGGGGCGCGTTTGCCGCCAATAGCGATGTCTCGCTGACGTTCGCGCCGGGCTCGCGCCATGCGCTGATCGGGCCCAATGGCGCGGGCAAGACTACGTTCATCAACCTGCTGACTGGCGCGCTGGCGCCGACGGCGGGGCGCATCTGGCTTGGCGACCGGGGCATCACAAAGCTGCCGCAGCACGCACGGGTGAAGCTCGGCATGACGCGCACGTTCCAGATCAATACGCTGTTTCCGGGGCTGACGGTGCTGGAATCGGTGGTGCTGGCCGTGGCCGAGCGTGCAGGCGCATCGGGCATCTGGTCACGCACGGTGGCGTCACAGACGGCGCTGGTGGACGAGGCGATGGGCGTGCTGGCGATGCTGCGGCTCGACCGCGATGCGGATGCGGAGACGCGTGCGTTGCCCTACGGCAAGCAGCGCCTGCTGGAGATGGCGCTGGCACTGGCCACGCGGCCGTCGATCCTGCTGCTCGATGAGCCTGCCGCTGGCATCCCTGCAGGGGAGAGCGCTGAACTGTTCGCGGTTATCGCCGCTTTGCCGCGCGATATCACCATCGTCTTTATCGAGCACGACATGGATCTGGTCTTCCGATTCGCCGAACGCATCACCGTGCTGGTGGCGGGCCGCGTGCTGACCGAGGGCACGCCAGCCGAGATCGCTGCCGATCCGCGCGTGCGCGAGGTGTATCTCGGGGAGGCCGCCCATGGATGAGTTGCTCCGACTTGAATCCGTCAGCGCTGGCTATGGCGAAGCGGTGGTACTCGACGGCATCGACCTGACGCTCGGCGCGGGCGATAGCCTGGCGCTGCTGGGACGCAACGGCGTGGGCAAGACCACGCTGCTCTCGACGTTGATGGGCTTTACACGGCTGCGCGGTGGCCGGCTGCACTGGCGGGGGAAAGATCTGGCGCGCACGCCGCCGCATCGGCGGGCGCAAGGTGGTATCGGCTGGGTGCCGCAGGAGCGTTGGGTGTTTCCATCGCTGACCGTCGAGGAACACCTGGCTGCGGTGGCGCGACCGGGTCCGTGGGATATTGCCGGGATTTACCGCATTTTTCCGCGGCTGGAAGAGCGGCGCCGCAACTTCGGCAACCAGTTGTCGGGCGGCGAGCAGCAGATGCTGGCGATTGCACGCGCGCTGATGGTCAATCCGTCGCTGCTATTGCTCGACGAGCCGATGGAAGGTCTCGCGCCGATCATCGTCCAGGAGTTGCAGCGTGTGATCAGTGGGCTGATCGCAGAGAGCGGCATGGCAGTGATCGTGGTGGAACAGCACGCCCGGCTGGCGCTGGGCATGACGCGGCAGGCCATCGTGCTGGACCGGGGCAGGGTGGTGCATCGCTCGGACAGCGCTGCGCTGCTATCCGACACGGCACTGCTCGACCGGCTGGTGACCGTGCGCCAGCACTAACGAAAGATCACGGCTTCAGGCTGCTGTAAAACGCGGCAAGGTTGGCGATATCCGCATCGCTGAGCGGCTTCGCCATCAGGTTCATCATCTCGTCCTTGCGCGCGCCAGTCTTGTACGCCTTGAGCGATTTCACGAGGTAGGACTCGACCTGCCCCGCCAGATGCGGGGCCTCGGGCAGCTTCGACTTGCCGTCCATGCCATGACAGGTCTGGCACTGGAGCGCCTTGGCACGGCCCGCCTGCACGTCGGCGGCGATGGCCCCGGCCGGCAGGCCGAGGCACACCACAATCAAGGCGCCGGTCAGATTGGTTGCGCCTCTCATTTCGCTCCCGAGTAGCTGATGCGATAGATGGCGCCGGCAAAGTCATCGGACACCAGCAGCGAGCCATCCTGCAATTGCTGCACATCGACCGGGCGGCCCATGTACTCGCCATTCGGCGTCAGCCAGCCCTCGGCAAACACCTCGGTTGCACCGGCCGTGCCGTCCTTGTTCACTGCCGTATAGACGATGCGCGCGCCGATAGGTTTGGTACGGTTCCAGGAGCCGTGCTCGGCGGCGAAAACCCCGCCCTGATACTTGGCCGGGAACATCTTGCCCGTGTAGAACGACATGCCAAGGTCCGCTGCATGCGGGGCGTAATCCACTACCGGGAACACAACGTCCGCAGGCGGCTGGGCGTCCTTGTATTCCACCGTCCGGACCTTGCCGCCGCCGTACCATGGGAAGCCGAAGTTCTGGCCGGCCTTGGTGGCGCGGTTCAGCTCGCCGGGCGGCTGGTCGTCGCCCATGCCGTCCACCTGGTTGTCCGTGAACCAGAGCGTCTTGTCGGCGGGGTTGAAGTCGAGCCCCACGGAATTGCGGATGCCGAGCGCGTAGACCTCGCGATTCTTGCCGTCCTGGCCGATGCGGATGATGCCGGACACGCCGCTCTTGTTCATCGCGGCAAGCTTGTCCTTGGGCGGCACGTTCCACGGCTGGCCCAGCGCGATATAGAGCATCTTGTCTGGCCCCACGCGACACGCGCGCGCGCCGTGGTTGAAGCTTTCGAACTCGGCAGGCACAAGCTTGCCTTGCGGCACCACCACGCCGGCGGCCACATCGGGCCCGCCTTCGCCGAAGAACTGGGCGGCGGGGAAGGCCAGCACGCGGTTCTGCTCGGCCACATAGAGAATGCCGTCCGGCGAGAAGCAGACGCCGTTGGGCACCTTGAACGTGACGGAACTGGCGAACTGCACCACATCATCGGCCACGCGGCGCTTGGTGCGATCGGTAACCTGCCAGACGCGGTTCTTGCGCGTGCCGACGAAGACCACGCCCGTCGAGGGTTCGATGGCCATGTGGCGGGCCTCGGGCACGATGGCGTAAAGCTCGATCTTGAAGCCCTGCGGCAGCTTGATCGCCTTGAGGTTCTCGCGGATGGCGTCGGCGTTCTGGCCGGTCTGCGCCACCTTCTCGGGCGGGGGCGCGCCGGTCTGCTTGAAACTCTGGAGCTTCTGGAGGTTATCAGTAGGTGCCGCCATGACGGCGGGGCTGGATACGGCGGCCACGAAACATACCGCCGCCATGGCCATGGCAGAGCGCTTCATCGTGCTGTCTCCGGAGTTCTTGTCGTCTGGCAGCGCACAGGCGCCGCCAGACAAGGTTAGGACAGCTTTCGCCACAAGGGAATTTCACATTCCCGCAGGCGCGATAAAAGATTTTTACTGCAGGGATAGTCGCCGGCTATCCCTGCAGCGTGCCGGAAAGGGTTACTTGCCCGAGTCCTTCACGCCATCGAACTTGTCGAACTCCACGTTGTAGAGCTCGCCATTGCGCTTTTCCACCTTGCGGATGTAGACGGTCTGCACCACGTCGCGCGTGGCGGGGTCGATGGTGATGGTGCCGCGCGGGCTCTGCAGCTTCATGCCCTTGAGCGCAGCCAGGAACTTGTCGCCGTCCGTGGCGCCGTTAGTCTTCTTCAGCGCCTCGTAGATGGCAGCCATGCCGTCGAACGCGGCCACTGCCATGAAGTTGGGCCGGCCAGCGCCAGGATTGGCCGTGGCGAACGCCTTCAGGAACGCCTGGTTCTCCTTCGAATCATGGGCGGCGGAGTAGTGGAACGACGTGATCACGCCCAGCGTGGCATCGCCCATGGCGGGCAGCACGTGGTCGTCGGTCAGGTCGCCCGTGGCAATCACGCGGATGCCGGCATCGGCCAGCCCGCGCTCGCGGAATCCCTTCATGAAGGCCACGCCCTGCTCGCCGGCCGGCAGGAACAGGAAGACGGCCTCGGGTTTGGCGTCCTTGATGCGTTGGATGAACGGGGCGAACTCCGGGTTGCGCAGTGGCACGCGGATCGATTCCACGATCTGGCCGCCACCGCCGATGAAATTGGTCTTGAACGCGGTCTCGGCATCGATGCCCGGCGCGTAGTCGGCCACCAGCGTGACCACCTTCTTCACGTTGTTGCGCACGGCCCAGGTGGCCATCGGCGCGGAGATCTGCGGCAGCGTCATCGAGACGCGCGCAATGTAGTTCGACTTCGTGGTAATGATCGAGGACGCGGCGTTGAAGATCACCATCGGCTTCTTGGCCTGCTCGGCCACGGGCGCCACCGCCAGCGCCTCGGGGGTCAGGCCGAAACCGGCGAGCACGTCCACCTTGTCGCGCACCACCAGTTCTTGCGCCAGCCGCTTGGCTACCTCGGGCACGGGGCCGGTGGTGTCCTTGACGATGATCTGCACCTTGCGGCCCGCCACGGTGTCACCGTGGATCTGCTGCCACGCCTTGATACCGCCTTCCATCTGTTTGCCGTAGTCGGCAAAGCTGCCCGAGAACGGCGCAATCAACCCGATCTTCACGGGATCGGCAGCATGGGACAACGGGGAATGCGCGAGAACGGCAAGGGCGCCGCACGCCAGCATGGCGCGCCGCAGCAGACTGAACGTCATGGAGATCTCCCGAAAGTGCAGTGTTGTAGGGCTGCATCGAGTGGGGAGTGTAGAGGGGGGGAGGGGAGGCGGGCAATCGGGTTTGCCCGGTGATCGGCAATCTCTGCCGGTTTGCTCCCCTCTCCCGCATGGCGGGAGAGGGGCTGGGGGAGAGGGCAAAGCGGTGCAAATTGCGACAGGTCGGCAAGCAGAACCTCCCGCCCTCTCCCCTAACCCCTCTCCCGCAGGCGGGAGAGGGGAACCAAAAACATGCAGCGGGAGAGACGCTTCAAACCACCGTCGACAACGCCAGCGTAAACAACAGCGCCACCACCGAGATAATCGTTTCCGCCACGGACCACGTCTTGAACGTTTGCGCCACGGTCATGTTGAAGTATTCCTTCACCAGCCAGAAGCCGCCGTCGTTCACGTGCGAGAGGATCAGCGAGCCGGCGCCCGTGGTCAGCACCAGCAGTTCGGGGCGGGTGCCCGGCACGCTGGCGGCGATGGGGGCAACGATGCCGGCTGCAGTGGTCATGGCGACCGTGGCCGAACCCGTGGCGATGCGGATCATCACCGCCACCAGCCAGCCCAGCACGAGTACCGAGACGTGGGCGTTGTTGGCCACGTCGACGATGGCCGTGGAGATCCCCGAGTCGCGCAGCACGCGGCCAAAGCCGCCGCCCGCGCCCACCACCAGCGTGATGATGGCCGTGGGGGCCACGCACTCGTTGGTGAACTTCAGGATCGACTCACGGGTAAAGCCGCGCATCTTGCCGAACGTGTAGAAGCTGAACAGCGTAGCGATCAGCAGGGCCATCACCGAGTTGCCGATGAGCTTCAGGAAGTCGTTGGCAAAGGTCTTCGGCGTGGCAATCAGGTCTGCCCAGCTACCGATCAGCATCAGGAACACCGGCAGCAGGATGGTCAGGACCGTGATGCCGAAGCCCGGCAGGTTGCCCGCGCGCGCGTTCTCTCCTTCCTCGGTCAGTTGCTCGGCCAGCGGGTTCACGGCGGGCAGCTGGATATGCTTGTCGATCAGCTTGGCGAACAGCGGTCCGGCGATGATCGCGGTGGGAATACCGACGATCAGCGCGAACATGATGGTCTTGCCGATGTCGGCGCCATACGCCTGCACAGCCAGCAGCGCGGCCGGGTGCGGCGGGATCAGGCCGTGGACCACGGACAGGCCGCAGACCATCGGGATGCCGACCAGGATCATCGACGTGTTCGTGCGCTTGGCCACGTTGAACGCGATGGGAATCAGCAGCACGAAGCCCACTTCGAAGAACACCGGCAAGCCCACGATGAACGCGATGACCACCATGGCCCAGTGCACGTTCTTCTCGCCGAAGAAGTCGATCAGCGTCAGCGCGATGCGCTCGGCGCCGCCGGATTCGGCCATCATCTTGCCCAGCATCGTGCCCAGGCCGATCACCAGCGCGATGTGTCCCAGCGTGCCACCGACCCCGGCCTCGAAGGACTTCACGATATCGCCCATCGGCATGCCCACGGCAAAGCCAAGGGCTACCGACACCACCACGAGTGTGATGAACGGGTTCAGTTTGAATTTGGCAATGAGGATCACCAGCGCGATCACCGCGATCAGCGCGTACACCAAGAGCGTGGTTCCCGTAACGGCACCCATGTCTCGTCTCCTTGTCGCGGGTGCCGGCCTGAGGACGGTCCGCTCTCGCTATGAAAAAGCCGCGATTTCTTGCGAACGCGGCGGGTTGATGAAATCGTTGTGTGCGCCGGCTGGCTCGCCGGCAGCACCTGCGGAGGGCAGGCGCTCAAATCAAAAAATCAGGTCGGGACTGAATCAGGGCTTGCGATACGCGATGCAATCCACTTCTACCTTGCAGTCCACCACCATGCTCGACTGCACGCAGGCGCGGGCCGGCGGATTGGCGCCGAAGTATTCCTTGAAGATCTTGTTGAACGAGGGGAAGTCGCGCGCATCGTCCAGCCACACGCCACAGCGCACCACGTGCTCGGGGCCGTAGCCGGCTTCGGCGAGGATGGCCAACACGTTCTTGATGGCCTGATGCGTCTGCGTGACGATGTTGCCTTCCACCACTTCGCCATCGACCATCGGCACCTGGCCGCTGACGTACAGCCAGCCGTCCGCCTGCACCGCGCGTGCAAACGGCATGTGCGAGCCGCCCTGGCCCGTGCCGCCTTCTACGCCGAATCGTTTGATATCCATGGAAACTCCTTTGCTCTGTATGTTCTGAAATCAGGATGGGCGTGCGCCACGCGGCAGGAAGCGCCCGGCGCGTATGCCAGTGGCTTCGCGGTGCTGCCACGACAGCTCGCCATTGACCCAGACGGCGGCGATGCCCTCGGCCGGCTGCATCGGGTCGGTAAAGCTGGCGGCGTCCCGGATGGTGGCCGCGTCGAACAGCACAAGGTCCGCCCAGTAGCCTTCGCGCACGAAGCCGCGTTCGGTGAGCCCGAAGCGCTCGGCGGACAGGCCGGTCATCTTGTTGATCGCCACGGCCAGCGGAAACAGTTCGCGGTCACGTGCGTAATGCCCCAGCACGCGCGGGAACGCACCCCACAGGCGCGGATGGGGCAGGGGATCGTTGGGGAGTCCATCGGAACCCACCACGGTGGCCGGGTGGCTCAGGATGCGGTCCACATCGGCATCTTCCATGCAGTGATAGACCGCGCCGGCCGGCTGCAGACGGCGCGCGGCCTCGTGCAGGTCCACGTTCCAGTCCGTGGCGATATCGGCCAGCAGCCGTCCGCCCTGATCGGGATGGGACTCGGACCACGTGACCTGGATGTCGAAGTCGCTGGTGACCTGTTTCAGATCGAGCGTCGAGGAACTGGCCGTGTACGGATAGCAGTCGCAGCCCACCGGCTGCCAGCGCTGCGCCGCTTCCAGCGATTGCAGCACCTGTCCGCTGCGTCCCCAGTTCGGCACGCCCGCACATTTCAAGTGCGAGATCACTACAGGCACGCGCGCGTGACGGCCGATGCGGTACGCCTCGTCCATCGCGTCGAGGATTTCGGCGAATTCGCTGCGCAAGTGCGTGGCATAGAGCGCGCCGGCATCGGCCAGCGGCTCGGCCAGCGCCAGCACCTCGTCGGTGGGCGCGTGGAAGGCGTTGGCATAGGCGAGCCCCGTGGACAGGCCCAATGCGCCATGCGCCAGGGCTTCTTCGAGCTGGCCGCGCATGGCGGTGATCTCTTCCGCCGTGGCCACGCGGTCGAAGCGGTCCATGTGGTTGCTGCGCAGCGCGGTATGCCCTACCAGCGCCGCCACGTTCACCGAAGGCTGCGCGGCGTTCACGGCATCGACATAGGTGCGGAAATCCGGGTAGCGGAACGCCTCGGCACGGCCGAGCAGGTTCATCGGGTCGGGCGGATCGCCGGGCAATGTCACCGGCGCGGCGCTGATGCCGCAGTTGCCGACGATCACCGTGGTCACGCCTTGCGAGATCTTCGGCGTCATGGCCGGTTCGCGTACCACGTTGGTGTCGTCGTGCGTGTGGACGTCGATGAAACCGGGCGAGAGCACCAGCCCGTGGCCTTCCACAACGTGCGACGCGGTATCCGGATCGATCGTGCCGGCCTCGTCGATGCGGGCAATGCGACCATCGCGCAGCGCCACATCCGCCATGCGGCCGGCAGCGCCGGAGCCGTCGAGCAGCATCACGGCGCGAATCAGGGTATCGAACAGGTGTGGCATGGTCAGTCTCCCAGCGGCTGGCGGCTATCTGGGCCGTCGCTGTCCTGGCTGACGCCGCGATGGACGTCGAGCACGTACTTGAGCCGTCGCAGCTTTTCCTTGCTTTGCTCCTGCTGGAGCAGCGCGCACTGGGTGGCCAGCACGTCCATCACCAGCAGCATCGCGTAGCGGGACGCCGACGGCTTGAAAATGAAATCGGTTTCCAGCGTGCGCACCGGCAGCAGCACGTCGGCGCGCGCCGCCAGTGGCGAACCTAGCGCGGTCACGGCGACCAACCGCGCGCCGTACTCGCGCGCCGTATCGCAACTGGCCAGCATCTCGGGCACGTTGCCGCTGGCCGAGAACGCCAGCACCACGTCGTCGCGCGTCAGCGTGGCCGCCACCATCTTTTGCAGCAGGGCGTCCTGATATGTGGCCACGGGCTGACCCAGCCGCGCCAGCCGGAAGCGCGCCTCGTCGGCCATGAAAGTGGAGCCGCCACCCATCCCGAAAGCGTAGACCATGCGTGCGCCGAGCAACAGGCGCGCGGCCTGATCGATTCGTGCGGGGTCGATCAGCTTGCGATTGACCTCCAGCGTGGTCAGCACATCGGTATGGATGCGATCGGTCAGCGTGGCGGGCGTGTCTGCCTCGGTCAGCGCGGGGGCGGGCTGCAGGAAACGCGTGCCCACCGCAGTGGCTTGTGCCAGCCGCAGCTTGAGGTCGCGCACATCGCGGCAACCAATGGCCTTGGCAAAGCGCGTGACGCTGGCCTCACTCACCGCCGCCTTGCGTGCCAGTTCGTTGATGCTGGCTGCAGCCGCGCCGGCCAGATCCTCCAGGATCACCTGCGCCACCTTTTGCTCGGCCAGACGCAGCGACGGGCCGCGCTCGGCAATGCGGGTCAGGATGTCGAAGGTTGCTGTCATGGTCGGGGTGGCGGGCGGCACCGGTCATCGCCGGCAACGCATGTTACTTTATAACAAGGGTGAAATATCGTAATTTCAAGGCTATCATTACGTCAATTGAATTTTGACAGGGTGATGTCAGCGATGCGTGAAATAAAGTACCAGACCGGAATGATCGATCCGCTCAACAAGGCGCTGGGCCGTCTGGACGCACCGCTGACCCCATCCGAAGCTGCCCAGCCGGGCTGGAAACTGCTGGCCGAGGAACTCAGCCTGCCGGCTGCCGTGCTCTATGAAGAACGGCTCACGCACAACCTCTCGTGGATGCGCAATTTCATGGGCGCCTATGGCGTGCAGCTCGCGCCCCATGGCAAGACAACCATGGCGCCGAAGTTGTTCGCGCGCCAGCTCGCCGAGGGTGCCTGGGGTATCACGCTGGCCACTGCACAACAGACTGCTGCCGCTGCCGCACACGGTGTAAAGCGCGTGCTGATGGCGAATCAGTTGGTGGGGCGCCGCAATATGGAGATCGTGGCCGATCTGCTGCGCGATCCGGACTTCGAATTCTTCACACTGGTCGATTCGGCCGCGCTGACGGATCAGCTTGGCGCGTTCTTCCACGCACGTGGCCAGACACTTCAGGTGCTGCTCGAACTGGGCGTGGAAGGCGGTCGCACGGGCGTGCGCGACGCGGCGCAGCAAGCCGAAGTCCTCGCAGCGCTATCGCGCTGGCCCGATACGCTGGTGCTGGCGGGTGTGGAAGTTTATGAAGGCGTGCTGTCGCAGGAAGCCGATATCCGCCGCTTCCTGCAGCGCACCGTCGCGGTCACGCGCGAACTGGCTGCGGCGGGCCGGTTCGGGCGTAGCCCGGTTGTGATGTCGGGCGCAGGCTCTGCGTGGTACGACGTGGTGGCCGAGGAGTTCGCGCGCACCGAGATCGGCGCGCCGATCGACATCGTGCTGCGTCCGGGCTGCTACCTGACGCATGACGTGGGCATCTACCGCGCGGCGCAGGAGCGTATCCTGAGCAGTAATCCGGTGGCGCAGAAGATGCGCGAGGGATTGCTGCCCGCGCTGCAATTGTGGGCGTACGTGCAGTCGATTCCCGAGCCGACACGCGCCATCATCGGCCTGGGCAAGCGCGATGCGGCGTTCGATGCCGGCATGCCGGTGCCCGCGCAGATCTACCGTCCGGGCACGGAAGCGCCGATGGCGACGGCGGCGCACTGGAAGGTGACCGGGATGATGGACCAGCACGCCTATCTCGAAATCGAAGCTGGCGACGATATCCGCGTCGGCGATATGATTGCCTTCGACATTTCGCATCCATGCCTGACGTTCGACAAGTGGCGCCATATCCCCGTGCTGGATGGCCAGTTGCGCGTCATCGACATCGTGCAAACCTTCTTCTGAACCGGGAGCGGCACGCGACATGAGCATCGACATTCTTGCCTACGGCGAACCGCTGGTGGAGTTCAACCAGCAGCCAGACGACCCCTCGCGCTACCTGCAGGGCTTCGGTGGCGATACCTCCAATTTTGCGATTGCCGCCGCGCGGCAGGGCGCCAGCGCCGGCTTCGTCGGCGCAGTGGGCAGCGACAGCTTCGGCGAGCGCCTGCTGGCACTCTGGACGCATGAGCGTGTGGATACCCGCCACGTGCACATCGACACGGCCTCTCCAACCGGCGTCTATTTCGTCTCGCACGACAATCACGGCCATCGTTTCGATTACCTGCGCGCGGGCTCGGCATCGAGCCGCTATCACCACGACCAGTTGCCGCTGGCGGCCATCGCACAGGCTCGCTACCTGCACCTCTCCGGCATCAGCCTGGCCATCAGCACGAGCGCCTGCGACGCAGGGCTGGCCGCGATGGAACACGCGCGCAAGGCCGGCGTGCAGGTCTCGCTCGATACCAACCTGCGGCTGCGCCTGTGGTCCCTGGCCCGCGCGCGCGGCATCATGCGCGAGGCGTTTGCGCTGACCGATGTCTGCCTGCCAAGCTGGGACGACATCACCGTGCTCACCGGCCTCGACGACCGCGATGCCATCGTCGATCACCTGCTCGCCTGCGGCGTGAAGATCATTGCGCTGAAACTGGGCGAGGAGGGCAGCTATGTGGCCACGCCCGAATCACGCGCACTGGTGGCGCCGTATCCGGTGAAGCCGCTCGATGCCACGGGCGCGGGTGACTGCTTTGGCGGCAGCTTTATCGCGCGGCTGGCCGCCGGCGCCGATCCATTCGAGGCGGCTCGCTATGCCAATGTGGCCGCAGCACTCTCGACCACCGGCTATGGCGCCGTGGCGCCGATCCCGCATGCAGACACCGTGCTCGCCCGGCTGGAACAAAACATCTCCGTGATTGCCTGACCTTTCATCGCCGGGTCCAGACACTCATCGAACAATCGCTCAATCGAATTCATACGTCATGCAAATCCAACCCTCTCCGCTACTCGCCCGCCTGACCAACGTCCCGGTGATCCCGGTGCTGGAGTACCACTCGGTGGAGGAAGCCCTGGCCGTCAGCGAGGCGCTGGTCGCCGGTGGCCTGCCCATGCTCGAAATCACGCTGCGTACCCCCGTGGCGCTGCAGGCCATGGAGGCGGTGGCGAAGGCCTTGCCGCAGGCCGTGGTGGGTGCCGGCACGGTACTGACGCTGGAGCAACTGCACGCCGTGCGCGATGCGGGCGCGCAGTTTGCCGTGTCGCCGGGCTTGACGCAGAAACTGGCGGAAGGCGCGCAGGGCGCCGGGATTTCGCTGTTGCCGGGTGTGGCCACGGCCAGCGAAGCCATGTTCGCGCTGGAGTCGGGCTTCTCGTTCCTGAAGTTCTTCCCGGCCGAAGCGGCTGGCGGCGTGCCGATGCTGAAGTCACTCTACGGTCCGCTCTCGCGATTGAAGTTCTGCCCGACCGGCGGCATCGACCTGGCCAAGGCATCCACCTATCTGGCGCTGCCCAACGTGGTGTGCGTTGGTGGATCGTGGGTGGTGCCGAAGGATGCGGTCGCAGCCAAGGACTGGGGTCGCATCCGCAAGCTGGCGGAAGAGGCAGCGCAACTTCGCAAAGCCTGATAGCCGTTCGGGATCTCCGTATCGGTAAAAAATACAAACGCCGCACGGATTGACGCGCGCGTTGGGCAATGCAAAAAGGGCGCCAGTGGCGCCCTTTCTTCCTTCAAGTCTGCGAGGGGATTACTTCGACTTCTCGGCCGAGTTTTCGAGCTTCTGGCCACCCTTCTGCAC
The DNA here is from genome assembly GCF_009793345.1 of Cupriavidus sp. SW-Y-13. NCBI lineage: Bacteria > Pseudomonadati > Pseudomonadota > Betaproteobacteria > Burkholderiales > Burkholderiaceae > Cupriavidus > Cupriavidus sp. SW-Y-13. Next base: position 1,214,255 of record NZ_WHLX01000002.1, on the reverse strand, counting down.
GTCCTGCCCAAGGCCGGACATCGTGTTGCAACCTGCCATCAGCGTGGCAACCAGTACGCACCAGATCCATCCTTTCTTCATCAGTGGCTCCTTTCAGGGATAGTAGGAAGTGGGCACATTTTATCGTCGCCCCACCCACTGTCGATGCATGATGTGTGCCAATGTGTAAATACGAAAATCTCTGACAGACGGTCCCGTCCATATCGGGTTAGGGCGCGAGCAGACGCCGCGCGCGTTCCGCCACGGCCATATGCGTCTGCGCCAGCCACGTGGCGGGGAAAGGCTGGGCCAGCAGGTATCCCTGCATGCTGTCGCAGCCCCAGCCGCGAATGATGTCGAGCTGGGCCTGCGTTTCGAGTCCCTTGGCACACACCGTCGTGCCCTGGGCTTTCGCCCACACGCAGGCCGCCTGCAGCCTGGCCGAGAGGTCGGGGTGCAGGTGAGCGCTGCCAAGGTGGCGCGCATCGAGCATCACCATGTCCGGGCGCGTCAGCGTCAGCGCGCGACGGCTGGTCGCATCATCCGTGAAGTCGGCCAATGCGATGCCGATGCCGCCGTCGCGCAGCCGCTGGGCCTTTTCGGTGGCGACGTGGGAGTCCGGTACGATGCCGACCGGCACCTCGACGCAGATCTGACCGGGCGGCAGGCCACACGCGTCGATGGCGCGGCGTAGCATGCAGATCGTATCGTCGGCCTGCAATTGCGAACTCGTGGCCAGTAGCGTGAACTGCATCGGGCCGATCGACGCCGTTTCGCAAATCAGCTGCAGCAACTGCTGCAATGTCCAGCCGCCGATTTCGTTGATCAGGCCCAGCGTTTCGACGGCGGGCATGAAATCCTGTGGCGCCACGCGGCCCAGCACGGGATGCTGCCAGCGTAGCCGCACGGTGTAGGCCGTGATGACGCCTGAAGAGAGCAGGGCGCGCGGCTGCAACTGCAGGCTCATCTCGCCTCGGCCGATGGCGCCGGGCAGTGCCGCCAGGAGCGTGGCCAGACGCGGCGTGGCAGGCTGGATAGCGGTGTGGATGCCATCGCCGCCGCGCTTGTTCACCTGCAGCATCGCGTCGAAGGCCAGTTGCAGATGTCGCTCCACCCCCGTGTCCGGTTGATCGACCGCGCCGCCGATACTGCAGGACAGGAACACCTCGAAGCCGTCCACGTGGTACGGACGCGTCAGCGCGCTCGCAATCAACTGGCTGAGGTCGCGGACATGGTGCGCGCCGTCGGCCTCGGCATCAGCGTCCGGCAACAGGCATGCCAGACCCAGGTCGGCCGGCCCAAGCCAGTGCATGGCCACCGGCATCGCGGCCACGCTGGCCACGCGCGACTTCACCTGGGCGCGCAGCGCGTGAACGCGGTTTGGACCTATGGTGTCGCAAGCATGTGCAAAGCGATCCAGCCGGATCACCAGCACCGCAAGGGAGTGCGTCGCCCCGAACTGGGCACGATGCTCCTCGAGCGCGGCAAGGAAGGATGCCGGCTGCAGGGCGCCACCCGGCGTGTCGGCGGAACGGTCCTCGTCCGCACCTTCGCCGCGTGGCGGATTGGCGTGGCGATCAGGATCCATTGATGAGTGATGCTGGCGCGTTCATCTGTATCGAATTGGCCGGCGATACCCGGACTGCATTCCCGTTCATACGTCATACGGTGGCGCTCTAGTGGCGCCACTCGTTCTCAATGCTGGTTGGTTTGTTGTGACCTTGCGGCCCCGTTGATACCGGCGCCTCGCTGTTCAGCCAGATCATAAGTCAGGCCCGAGCAGATTCGGAAAACTGCTATGCCGAGGTGCGTGGGGCGCCGCACCGATATTTGATTTCTCGCAACGGCCCCAAAGTTGTAGCGGTTGTTGTCTTGACCGTCGCCGTTGAATCGCGATATTCGCGCGAGGGAGCCGTGACGTGCGAAATGAGAAAAACGAAAAAACGGGCGCATGAGGCGCCCGTTTTTTTCTGGTTTTGGCTTTGGCTACGCGTCAGCCCGTGGTCTCAGGCTCGGGGCCATCGTCCGGTGGCACGCGGGATGCCAATACCTTGTCGATCCGCTTGCCGTCCATGTCGATAATCTCGAATTTCCACTCTCCCCACTGCACCGCGTCAGCCGTCATCGGCAACCGGCCCAGCAGCAGCAGGAGCATGCCCGACAGCGTGTGATACCGCTCCTTGTCCTCTTCAGGCACGGCACGCAGGCCGATCCGGTCCTTCAGTTCGGGGATCGGAATCAAACCATCGAGCAGCCACGAGCCATCGTCGCGCTGCACGGCCCATTCTTCGCCAGCGGTTTCCGTCTTGAACTCGCCGGTAATCGCTTCAATCAGATCCTGCAGCGTGACCAGGCCGAGCACCTCGCCGTATTCGTCGATAACAAACGCGATCTGGCCACCGGAGGACCGGAAGTTCTCCAGCAGTTCCATGCCGGTAACGCTCTCTGGCACGAAGACAGCGGCCTGCAGCACGGCGGTCAGGTCCGCTTTCTCGCCGCGCAGGCGCCGCGCCAGCAATTGGCGGGCGCTGACCACGCCAAGAATGTCGTGCATGCCGCCCCGGACCACCGGAAAGCGCGAATGATCGGATTCCTCGATGCGGCGCAGGTTTTCTTCCTCGGTGGACTCCATGTCGAGGTAGACCACGTCGCCGCGCGGCACCATCAGCGAAGCGAGTTGGCGGTCATCCAGCCGGAACACGTTGCGCACCATCGTGTGCTCGTGATGCTCGATCACGCCCGCTTCGGAGCCTTCCACCAGCAGCGCGTGGATTTCTTCCTCGGTCACGGCGGGGCCGCGGTCCATCTTGACGCCAAGCAGGCGCAACACGAGCTGCGTGGAGCCCGACAGCAGCTTGACGAACGGCGTGGAAGCCACGGCCAGGAATGCGATGGGGCGGGCCACGAGACGCGCAATCTTCTCGGGCGCCATCTGTCCCAGGCGCTTGGGCACCAGTTCGCCCAGCACAATCGAGAAATAGGTCAGGCCCGCCACGACAATTGCCGTCGCGGTGTAGCCGGCCGTCGTGGCCGGCAGGCCGAAGCCCTGCAGCCAGAGTCCCAGCGGCGAGGCAAGGGCGGATTCGCCGACCACACCGTTGAGCACGCCGATGGATGTGATGCCGATCTGGACAGTGGACAGGAAGCGGGTGGGGTCTTCGCCGAGCTTGACGGCCTCCATCGCACCGCGATCGCCGTCCTCGATCAGGCGCTGCAGCCGGGCCCTGCGGGCCGTGACAAGCGCGATTTCGGACATGGCGAAAAGGCCGTTCAGCAGAATGAGTGCCAGCAGTATGGCAATTTCCATCAGGATGCGCGCCCTGTGCGCGCGGGAATTGAAAAATCAGAGCATACCATCGGCATGTGACCGACCCTGCGTGCTGTGCCCAACACATCACGCGATAAAAGGGCGTTTGCAAGCACGCACAAATCATGCCGGCAGCGGTTTGACATCGCGATCCACGATCGGTCCCGCCGTGGTACGTGCCATGCGCAGTGCGTAGTTTCCGTCGAGCCGGGTCCAGAATTCAGCCGATGTGCCGAAAAATCGTGCCAGCCGCAGTGCGGTCTCCGGAGAGATCGCGCGGTTGCCGGCCACGATGCTCTCGACCCTCTGCACCGGTACGCGCAACCCTACGGCAAGGCCACGCGAATCGAGACGGTTCGGCAGCATGAACTCGCGGTGCAGGATGGTGCCGGGCGGGACGGGCCAGATCGGCTCGCCGGTGGCCAATGGCCTGAAATCCGTATGGAATAGCTTGTCGCGTGGGATCGGCATCATTCGTCCTCCGGATCGCAGGCCGCGATGGCCACGTCCCAGGCGCCGTCGTTGGCGTAGCGGAACTGCACCTGCCACCCCGAGTCGATCCGCAGATGCCAGTGGCCACGATGACGCCCGCGCATGGGCCCGAGCCGGTTGGCGGGCGACGCCAGCAGGTCCGTCAGCGATGCCGCGGCATCGAGCATGTCGAGCTTGCGGCGCGCGGCCTGCTGGATGGGAATCGGTAGTGTGTAGACGAAATGGCCGTGGAACACGGCAGCGGTGGCCTTGTTGGCGAGGGTACGGATCATGGGCGGGCGGTTCGATGAAGGGTTGGTGAGGGAGTCCCCATCCTAGGTCGGCCGCAACCCGAACGATATGGGACGATTCTGAAAGCCAGCCGAATTCCGAACCGGCGATCAGACCGGCCTTGACGATGCCGCGTGAATCAATACGATTACCTGCCAGGTAGTCGCCGTACGGCCACCGCCATGCTGAAATGGACGCCATGGAAACGCTCACACCCAACTCCGAGACCGCCATCGATTTTCCGGACATGCTGCGCTATTGGCGCGGCAAGCGCGGCTACAGCCAGCACGCGTTGTCACAGGTAGCCGGGGTGTCGCAGCGGCATATCAGCTTTCTGGAGTCCGGGCGTGCCCGCCCCAGCCGCGAGATGGTGCTGGCGTTGGCCGATCGCCTGGCCGTGCCGCTTCGCCAGCGCAACCGGCTGTTGCTGGCGGGCGGCTTCGCGCCCGCCTACAGCGAACACGCACTGGCCTCGCCGCCGATGGAAATGGTGCGCCACGCCATCGGACTGATCCTGTCCAAGCAGGAGCCGTATCCCGCCGTGGTGCTCGACCGCTTCTGGTATCTCGTGGATGCCAACCAGGCGTATCGCCGCATGCTCGGCAAGCTGATGGCGGGCCGACGCGTGGCGACGCTTGATGGTTCCGAGGGTGGTCGCATCAATCTCATGCTGGCTGTATTCGACCCCGACGGCCTGTGGCCGCTCATCGAGAACGCCCGGCAGGTGGGGCGCTACCTGCTGCGGCGGGTGGCGCAGGAGCTGCAGGTGCAGGCCCATGACCAGACCGCCCGCGCGATCTTCGAGCGGATTGCGGCGTGGCATCCGGACATGGTCGGCCCGGGCGGCGTATTGCTGGGCGAAGACGACGCTGCCGAAGGCCCGTTGCCGCCCGTGTTGCCCGTCGTCGTGCGCACGGGCGATTTCCACATCTCCCTGTTCTCGACGCTGACCACGCTTGGCATTCCGCAGGACATCACGCTGCAGGAGTTACGGATCGAATGCTTTTACCCTGCCGATGACGCCACCCGTCACGTGTTCGAGGCGCTGGCCACCGAGGCCTGAAATGACGCCGCTGTCATAAAAGCACAACCGTGCTACTATCGCCGGGCCGTTGCTGCCCCGGTTTTCGGGCGCCTGCAGCGGCATCGTTACGTCTTCAGGGCGGGGTGAAAGTCCCCACCGGCGGTATGTGGAAACCATTGCAAGATGCGTTGCCACGAGCCCGCGAGCGCCCGCACTCCCGTGCGGGGTCAGCAGATCTGGTGAGATGCCAGGGCCGACGGTCATAGTCCGGATGAAAGAAGATGGGCGGAATCCGCACGGTGCGTCCGTGCGCGCGGAGCGTTGGCCCGGGCTTTGCCGTGGGGCGGTGCTGCGCGTGCGCCGGCTGCCGTGCGGTTGCCGCTTGATCGTTCCCCTGAAACGCCCTTGAACTGATTTGCACGGAGCGTTTCACCAATGCTGACTCTCAACAAGACCCCCGGTATCCCCGAAGTTTCCTCAGAAGTGGCTGACGATGCCGACCCGCGTCCGCTCGCCGAGCGTATCGCCCAGGCCCTCGATGCCATGCGCGAAGGCCGTCCCGTCGTGCTGCTGGACGACGACGACCGTGAAAACGAAGCCGACCTGATCCTTGCCGCCGAGCGGCTGACCCAGTCCAACATGGCGATGATGATCCGCGAATGCAGCGGCATCGTCTGCCTGTGCCTGACCGCCGACAAGGTGCGCGACCTGGGCCTGCGTCCGATGGTCGAGAACAACCGCAGCCAGTACGGCACGGCGTTCACGGTGTCGATCGAGGCACGCGAAGGCGTGAGCACCGGTGTCAGCGCAGCGGATCGCATCACGACGATCCAGGCCGCCATTGCCGATGGCGCGGGCACAGACGCGGTGGTCAGCCCTGGCCACGTGTTTCCGCTGGTGGCTGTGGATGGTGGCGTGCTCCAGCGTCGTGGCCATACCGAAGGCTCGGTGGAGCTGGCGCGCATGGCTGGCCTGTCGCCGGCTGCGGTGCTGTGCGAACTGATGAATCCGGACGGTACGATGGCACGCCGCGCCGAGGCGCTGGTGTTTGCCCAGACGTATCAGTTGCCGATTCTGACGATTGCCGACCTCGTGGCCTGGCGCGAAATCCACGGCTGATCTGGCGCAATAGCAGGCGAAAATCGCACGGAATCCGCGCGCGGGTATTGCCCCCATGGGTAATTCCGCGCGTCACGGGCTGTCGTGATGGTTCCATGCTGTGCGAAAATCCGGGGCTTCTTTCCCGTCTTGACGAGGGTACTCCCCGATGTTCTCCCGCATGCTTGCACGCGCGACCCTGCTCGTTGGCGCGTGTTTCAGTCTCGTGGCCCATGCCGAATCCACCGGTGCGGCGCCTTTCAATTCAAACGCAGTGCGTCCTGCAGCGGCTGCCGGTCTGTATCAGTGCAAAGGCCCGAGCGGCGGCACCGTGTTTCGTGCCTCACCGCGTGAAGACTGTGTCCTGCTGGCTTCGCCCGATCCCGGCGCGCCCGATCCCCGGCGTTGGGTGCCCCTGATGGGTGGCAATGGCGTGGTGTCCTATCTCGATCAGGAATCGATTCGTCGGCGTGGCACCGAGGTAGGTGTGGCGCTGGTCCACAATGCGCCGCCCGGCGTCATCAAGACCGCCAGCGGCGACACGATCCGTTCGTCGCTGAAACGCATGGTGTTCAACTGCGCCACCTCGATGTATGCCGTGATCGAGCAAACGCTCTACAACAAGCGCTACGCACGCGGTGAGTCGCTCTATACGATACGGGGCCCACAGGCCGGCATGCCGATGCCGGCTGCGTCAGGTACCCTGGCGGGCGATCTGGTGACCCGGCTCTGTCACTGAGTTCGAGTCTTGCAGCGGGTGGCACGTCTCGCGCGCCGCCCGCGTCCTGCCACTATTCAACGTTCAACGATTGTCATTCGCCAACGTGACGCGCCTTCCAGGTGCCGTTGGACTGCTTGCAGAACCAGCCCGACCACGCCTCGGTGGCGCTGCCGCGCTTGAGTTCGGACTTCAGCCGGCGGCACGTCTGGCCCTTGTCGGTGCGCGTTTCCACGGGGCTGATCGTGCCATCCACCGCCTGGCGGCGGTTCTCGGCCGGGTAGTGCCACTCCACGGCCTTGTTGTCCTCGGTATCCACCAGCGCGGTGCGCACGGACTTCTGCAACGATGCCGCTTCCTTCTGCGTGAGCGTGCCGATAATGCTCCCAGACAGATAATTCTCGAAATACGCGAACGCGGACGGTGAAGCGGCCACGAGCAGGGCGGCAAGGCTGGCGGCTACGGCGATGCCACGGGGTCGGCGAACGTTCATGACGGTTTCCTTGTTGGTGATGGAAGTCGACAACTGACGCTGGCGATTGTAGACGCCTGTCGCGGCGTGCGGTGGATTCCAGCGCACAGCCTTGACCTCGCCTGCCATCGGAACATGCTCGAAATCCCCCGCGGCGTGCATGCTCCATGCGTGTCTTTTGCCGCCAAAGCCATATGGCGAGCGGCTTTCACCCCACTGGTGAGACATTTTGTTGCAAACGTTGCGGCGCCGAAACGTGACTTTTAAGGCTCGAATTGTTAAGGTTCCGGCTCGCATTGCAACAATCCGGACAAGTCACCGCGACGTTGTCGTCCGTCTTCCATGGCCTAACCTTGGATGATGCGTAGCGCAACAGATCAGGTGCTGGTCCGTCTCTTGCTAAAAGTTGTCGCTGAACCATCGCTTGTCGTCATCGTTGTATCCACGTTGAAGTTTCCTGACGCATTCCGGTGCGGCCGCGTCGTCCGGCTGCCTGTTTCCCCGCTAACCCGATCACCGGCCTTCATGACCGCACATCCCACGTCGTTCCATTCCGCCCAACGCCAGACGGTAGCGCCCGCGCGCCGTTCATCCGGCAGAGGGGGAGCACTGGGGCGATGGATTGGTGGCGGCATGCTGGCCGTGATGGCCCTGACCGCGCACGCCTTCGACTTCGAGACGGTGGCGGCGCGTGCACGGCAACTCTCGGCCTCGCCGTACAAGCCCGCCAAGGCACAGGAACTGCCGCGCGAGTTGAAGGAGCTGTCCTACGAGCGCTACCGCGAGATCGAGTACAAGCCCGAGCGGTTTGCATGGCGCGGTGCGCGATTGCCCTTCGAGATTTCGTTCTTCCATGAGGGCATGGTGTTCGACCAGCCCGTGAAGATCAACGAGGTGGTGAGCGGCAGCGTGCGCGAGTTTCGCTTCGATCCGGCCGCGTTCAACTACGGTTCGCACAAGGTAGACCCGGCCAAGCTCAAGGGGCTGGGCTTTGCTGGCTTCCGGCTGATGTATCCGCTGAACCAGGGCAAGCGCAAGGACGAACTTGCATCGTTCCTCGGTGCGAGCTACTTCCGCGCACTGGGCAAGGACCAATGGTACGGGTTGTCGGCACGCGGCGTGGCCGTGGATACCGCACTTAATTCCGGCGAGGAGTTTCCGCGCTTTGTCGAATACTGGATCGAACGTCCTTCGGCCAACGACAAGCAGTTGACGATCTACGCGCTGATGGATTCGCGACGCATCAGCGGTGCCTACCGGTTTGTCATCAAACCTGGCGACGAGACCGTGATGGAAGTGAAGTCGCGCCTGTTCCTGCGCGAGCATGTCACCAAGCTGGGTCTGGCTCCGTTGACCAGCATGTACCTGTTCGGCGAGAACCAGCCGTCGGGCAGCGCCGACTTCCGCCCCGAGGTGCATGACTCCGATGGCCTGTCGGTGCAACTGGGTACGGGCGAGTGGATCTGGCGCCCGCTGGTCAATCCCAAGCGGCTGCTGGTGACCTCGTTCGGTGCCACCAATCCGCAGGGTTACGGCCTGATGCAGCGCGATCGCAGCTTCGACAGCTATCAGGAAATCGGCTCGTGGTACGAGCGCCGGCCGAGCGCGTGGGTGGAGCCAAAGGGCAACTGGGGTGCGGGCCGCGTCGAGCTGGTGCAGATTCCCACGCCGGACGAGACCAACGACAACATCGTGGCGTTCTGGGTGCCCGAGAATCCGCCCAAGCCGAAGCAGGCATTCGATTACGAGTACCGCCTCAAATGGCAGAAGGACGGCGAGAACCTGCCGCCGCTGTCGTGGGTGACACAGACGCGTCGGGGCCAGGGCCTCACGCGCAAGCAGGACGACACCAGCTTCTCGCTGGTGGTGGATTTCGAAGGACCGGCTTTCAAGAAGCTGGCCGACGATGTACGGCTCAATCCGGTGGTGTCCGCGGATGCCAACGGCGAGCTACTGAAAACAATAGTTCAGCGTAACGAAGCCACGGGTGGCTGGCGCATGACGATGTTCATGCGGCGCAAGGACGAGAGCAAGCCGGTTGAGTTGCGCGGCTACCTTCGCAACGGCAATACAACCCTATCCGAGACATGGAGCTACATCCTACCTCCAGGCTGAAGCAGCGCCCGGCTCAGGCGGCCGCGGCATGCGAGCGCTATGTCGATCGCTTGCCGGTCTCGCCGGAACTCCGTGGCGAACTGCTGGCCGACACCCCGAAGCACGTCATCTCGACCGTGCCTGCCGAAGGCATCGAAGTGCCCTCGGCCATGATGGAATTGCAGGCGCGGCTCGCTGGCCGCGACCCGAAGGACAAGGACGCTACCGAATTGGATGCGCGCAGTACCCCGGGTGGGAGCACCTACGCTTCGGTCGGCCGTCGTTTCTCGATGGCCTATGGCAACCCCCAGATCGATGGCGAACCGCTGCTCGAACGTCACGACGACGGCACCGTGCGTGTCCATACGGGGCCGGAACCCGAGCGTGCATCGATGGTGCCCCGCCAATGGCCGCCGCATATCGTATGGGGCGGCATCCGCAATGGCTGGCGAAAGCTGATGGGCCGCTCGCCGGTGCCGGAGACCTGGGACACGCTGCATGATGGTCCCGATGCCGAGGGCAAGTGGCATCCCGCCGGCTCGCATCGCCGCTGGGTGCTGCTCGTGCTGGTGGTGATCCAGACCATCACCGCCACCTACTTCATGTCGAATGTGCTGCCGTACCACGGCGCCGATCCGCTCGAAGTGGCGATCCTCACCTTGTTCGCCATTCTGTTCGCCTGGGTGTCCGCCGGTTTCTGGACCGCCATGATGGGCTTCCTCGTCCTGGCAAAGGGTGGCGACAAGCATCTGATCTCGCGCACCGCCGCGACCGATGCGCCAATCGATCCATCCGCGCGCACGGCCATCATCATGCCGATCGCGAACGAGGATGTGACGCGTGTGTTCGCAGGGTTGCGCGCCACGTACGAATCGCTCGAACGGACCGGCGAACTGCAGCATTTCGATTTCTTCGTACTGTCCGATAGCGGCAATCCTGACCTGCGCACGGCCGAGCACGATGCGTGGATGGAACTGTGCCGCGCCGTGGGCGGTTTCGGGCGCGTGTTCTATCGCTGGCGCCGGCATCGCGTGAAGCGCAAGACCGGCAACGTGGCGGACTTCTGCCGTCGCTGGGGCAGCAAGTATCGCTACATGATCGTGCTCGATGCAGACAGCGTCATGAGCGGCGACTGCCTGGCTACGCTGACGCGCCTGATGGAAGCCAATCCGGGCGCCGGCATCATCCAGACCGCACCGCTGGCCGTGGGGCGCGATACGCTCTACGCACGCGTGCAGCAGTTCTCGACGCGCGTCTACGGTCCGTTGTTCACGGCGGGGCTGCACTACTGGCAACTTGGTGAGTCGCACTATTGGGGCCACAACGCCATCATCCGTATCAAGCCGTTCATGGAGCATTGCGGACTGGCGCCACTGCCGGGCAAGGGGCCGCTCTCGGGCGAAATCCTGTCGCACGATTTCGTGGAAGCCGCGATGATGCGTCGCGCAGGGTGGGGCGTGTGGATTGCCTACGACCTGCCAGGTTCGTTCGAAGAACTGCCGCCGAACCTGCTCGATGAGGTGAAACGGGATCGCCGCTGGTGCCAGGGCAACCTGATGAACTTCCGGCTGTGGATGAAACAGGGCTTCCATGCCGTGCACCGCGCCGTGTTCCTGACGGGCATCATGGCCTATGTCTCGGCGCCGCTCTGGTTCCTGTTCCTGCTGCTGTCCACGGCTGCGCTGGCCAAGCATGCGCTGGTGCCGCCGGAGTATTTCACCAAGCCTTACCAGTTGTTCCCGACCTGGCCCGAATGGCATCCCGAGAAGGCGTTGGCGCTGTTCTCGGCCACGGCGACATTGCTGTTCCTGCCGAAACTGTTCAGCGTGATTCTGTTGCTCAAGGATGCGAAGCAGTACGGGGGTCCGGTGCGCTTGTTCCTCAGCATGTTGATCGAGATGGCGCTGTCGGCACTGCTGGCGCCCACGCGCATGCTGTTCCATACGAAGTTCGTGATCGCGGCCTACAGCGGGTGGGGCATCTCATGGAAATCGCCGCCGCGCGAGGATGCCGAGACCCATTGGGGCGAGGCGTTCCGCCGACACGGCTGGCACACGGTGCTGGGCATTGTCTGGGGCGCCGGCGTGTACTGGCTGAGCCCGGGCTTCATCTGGTGGCTGCTGCCGATCGTCGGGTCGCTGGCGTTGTCGATTCCCTTGTCGGTCATGCTGTCACGCGTGCCACTGGGCCGTGCAGCACGCCGTGCGGGGCTGTTCATGATCCCGGAAGAAACGCTGGTGCCGCGCGAGATCGTCGAGACGCAGCAGCATGTGGAAAGCGCGCAGCACACGCCGGGGTTTGTCGATGCCGTGGTGGACCCCGTGACCAATGCGCTGATGTGCGCCACGGCCACCGCGCGGACGATCCAGCCCGAGCCGGCCCGATTGCAGCATGCCTCGCTGGTGCAGCATGCGTTGACCAATGGCCCGGGATCGCTGTCGCCGGCCCAGAAGCATGTGTTGCTGGGCGATCCGTTTGCGCTGTCGAAGCTGCACGAACTCGTATGGGGATCGCCGCTCGCGGACAGCGCGTGGAAGGAGACCCGGGTACTGTTGCGCCGCGCGCCGAACGTGCTGCCGCTACGGCCACGCCCGCTCTGACGCGGGTGTCCACAAGAAGAGCGGCAGGCCAGTGGCCTGCCGTTTTTTATGGGTGCGTGGGGATTGACGGACGCGTTTTAAACGCCTGACGCAGGGGCGCTAACGCAGCGCGGACACGCAGATCGGCGCGTTGATGTAGACGTCGCCCACACGGCGTTCGCCGCGGTCGTTCCGCGTCATGTAGCGGAACATCATGCTCACGCCGATCTTGGTCAGGATTTCCACGTCGCGGTTCGCGCAGATGTTGCGCTGGAGCGGGGCGGCGTAGTTCACCTCGAAGCTGGCGAGGTCCAGCATCGGCCCGCGATAGTTGGTCAGCTCCAGTTGGAACAGCACGTGCTTGCCCGGAATGGACTGGCAGCGGCGCAGCCGCGTTTCGCCGTCGATCTCGATGGGCAACGCGTCATTGAGCTGCCGGCAGGCGCGCGCCAGGACGCTGTCAGGACGATTCGTGCTGCGCAGCAATTCGGGCACACCGGCCGCACCGGTGTTCTGGCCGGTGGCGGCGCCCTTGAGCATGCGTGAGAGTGCTTCGGCTTCGTCAACCACCACGGGCGCGGGTGACGAGGCGGGTGCCACGGCTGCGGGCCGGCCAGGCGCGGCCCATGCGGGCAGCGGCGGCAAGGCTGCTAAGGCAACCAGGCTGAGCGAGGCTATAAACGGCTTGGATCGTATGGTCATGCAGGATAACGGTGCCGGGGACGGGTCCCGTGATCCGTCTTCCGCGATGCGTCTGACTGCTTGGTCTGGATAACATCCGTACCGACAGGCAGGCATTGTACCCTCCACCTTGGCACACGTGAAAGCCGCGCCACACATGGATTTGCATGGTTGGAATGGTTGAGGCGGAATTTCCACGGTACTTGCAGCGGCTTGACGGATGGACCGCTACACGTTCCCGCGCTGTGCAACAATTGCGCCCAGACTTTCCGGAATCCTTTCATGACGTTCCATACGAGCGCGCCTTCTTCGGCGCGCTTTCCGCTCTGGCTGCTGATCTGCGCGTCGCTGACAGCCATCGCACCGCTTTCCATCGACATGTACCTGCCGGCCTTCCCGGCACTGGCGGCAGACCTGCGTACCGATATCGGACAGGTGCAACTCACGCTCGGCACGTTCCTGGTGGGGCTGGCCATCGGGCAGGCGTTCTATGGGCCGATCAGCGATCGCTACGGTCGCAAGGCGCCGCTCTATGTTGGCTTGACGCTCTACGGCCTGGCCGCTGCAGGTTGTGCGCTGGCATCGAGCGTGGAGTCTCTGATGCTGTGGCGCTTCTTGCAGGCGCTCGGCGGATGCACCGGGCTGGTGGTGTCGCGTGCAGTGATCCGCGACCGGCTGGAAGCCCGCGAGTCGGCGCGCGCGTTCTCGTCGCTGATGCTGGTGATGGGGCTGGCGCCTATCCTGGCACCGCTGATCGGCGGGGCAGTGCTCGCGGCGGCCGGCTGGCGCGCGATTTTCTGGATCCATTGCGGCGCTGCTGTCCTGCTGCTGTGGTTCGTCCATTCGCGCATGGAAGAGTCGCTCGATCCGCAACGGCGCCGCACGCTGCATCCCGGTACGGTGCTGCGCGGTTACTGGGAACTGCTGCGCGATCGGGAATTCCTGGGCTATTCGCTGTCGGCTGGCTGCGTGCAGGGCGGCATGTTCGCCTATATTGCTGGCTCGCCGTTTGTGCTGATCGAACTGCATGGCATCGATCCCTCCCACTACGGCTTTGTCTTTGGCGCGAATGCGTTCGGCCTGATCGCGATGTCGCAGGTCAATGCACGACTGGTGCGTGCACGCGCGCTCGATGACATATTGCGTACGGCCCTGTTTGCGCCGTGCATCGCGGGCCTGGTGCTGGCCGCGACGGCGCTGCTCGGCCTCGCTTCATTGCCGGTGCTGCTGTGCTGCTTCTTCGTGTTTCTCGCCGGACTCGGCTGCATCACGCCCAATGCTTCGGCATTGGCGCTGTCGCGTCAGAGCCATCGCGCAGGCACGGCCTCGGCGCTGATGGGTACGCTGCAATTCGGCTTCGGCACGATAGCGGGCGCGGCAGTCAGCGTCTGGCACGACGGCACGGCGTTGCCGCTGGCCGTCGTGATGGCGATCTGTGGAAGCGGCGCCGTCCTGCTGCGCCTGTATGGGCGAGCTGGCCTGCAGCCGCAACCTCACTGACGACTTCGGGCGGGATTCAGGCCGCCTGGTTGGCGGGTTGCGCAGGCGCCATCGGCACGGCTGGCGAGTTCTGCATGACCACGACCTGTGCCGGCATCGGCGCGGCAAATCCGGCCTGGCCAAAGGTGTCGCGAATCGTGCGGTTGGTATCGAAATAGACCTGCCAGTAGTGATCGTTATGGCAGAACGGCCGGACGGCCAGCACCGGCCCCACGAGCGTGAATTCAAGGATCTCGACTTCCACGGCTGGGTCAGGCAGCACGTTGGGAATCGCGGCAATCTTTTCCTTGAGCAGCGCGGTGGCCGCTGCCACATCGGTGGAGCCGGCCAGTTGCGCTTTCAATTCCACGCGCCGGAACGCATTGGCCGTGAAGTTCTGGATCGTGTCCGAGAAAATCTTGTTGTTGCCGACCACGGTCATGACGTTGTCGGGGGTATTCATCGAGGTGGCGAACAGTCCGATTTCTACCACCGTGCCGGTGACGCCGCCGATGGTGACGAAGTCGCCGACCTTGAACGGCCGCAGTACCACCAGAAACGCGCCTGCTGCGAAGTTCGCCATCAGCCCTGACCATGCCATGCCGATGGCGACGCCCGCCGCAGCAATCAGTGCCGCAAACGTGGTGGTCTGGATGCCGAAGTAACCGAGGATGCCAATTACCAGCACCACGTTCAGCGTGACGGTGACAATCGATCCGACATAGCGCAGCAGGGTGGGATCGACGCTCTGTTTGGCCAGCGATTTCTGCACCAGCCGCACCACGAAATGAATCAGCCAGCGGCCCACGACCCAGAATGCCAGGGCAGCGAGAATCTTGACCCCGAATACTGTGGCGTAGCCGTAAATGATGTCGCGGATGCTTTGCAGCGAGGTGGTATCCATGAGACACGCTCCAGTTTTGACGGGCAGGAAAAAACCAGGGACGGCGAAAGAGAAAACGCTGTCGGGAATGTCAGGATTGCGAGACACGCCTGTTGCGGCGTTTGGGGAGGGGCAAGGGCATTATTGGACGCGCGGGCCCGAAAGTTCAAGTCAAACTTTGTGATGTCGGCGTTGCTGCGCGACCGGCGTTCAGCGCGATGTGCCGGTCGCGCGTGTCATCGGAACCGTCTTACCAGTTCGTCTCCCGCTCTGGCGTGGCCGAGATGCGGTGCAGGGTCAGGTCGGCGCCGTTGAATTCTTCCTCGGCATCGAGACGAATGCCGACGAACTTCTTCAGCGCGCCATAGACCAGCGTGCCGCCGACAACTGCCACGATGATGCCCGCCAGCGTGCCGGTGATCTGCGACACCAACGATACGCCGCCCATGCCGCCCAGCATGCGCGTGCCGAAGATGCCCGCCGCGATGCCGCCCCACGCGCCGCAGAGGCCGTGCAGCGGCCAGACGCCGAGCACATCGTCGATATGCCACTTGTTCTGCGCCAGCGTAAACAGATAGACGAACAGCAGTCCGGCCACCGCGCCGGTGACGAGCGCGCCAAGCGGATGCATGATGTCCGAGCCCGCGCAGACAGCCACCAGACCAGCCAGCGGGCCGTTATAGGAGAACCCAGGGTCATTGCGCCCGGCCGCCCACGCAGCCAGTGTGCCGCCGACCATCGCCATCAGCGAGTTGATGGCCACCAGACCGCTGATCTTGTCGATGGTCTGGGCGCTCATCACGTTGAAGCCGAACCAGCCCACGGCCAGCACCCATGCCCCAAGCGCCAGGAACGGAATGTTCGAAGGCGGATGCGCGCTGATGCGGCCATCCTTCTGATACCGGCCACGCCGCGCGCCAAGCAGCAGCACGGCGGGCAGGGCGATCCATCCGCCAACCGCATGCACGACCACCGAACCGGCAAAGTCATGGAAGGGCGCGCCAGTCACCGAGGCCAGCCAGTCCTGCAGCCCGAACCGGTTGTTCCAGACGATACCCTCGAAGAACGGATAGACAAATCCCACCAGCACGAACGTAGCCACCAGTTGCGGGTTGAACCTGGAGCGCTCGGCGATACCGCCGGAGATGATCGCCGGGATGGCCGCTGCGAAGGTGGCCAGGAAGAAGAACTTCACGAGTTCGTGGCCGTTCTTCTCCGCAAGCACTTCGGCACCGGAGAAAAACTGGACGCCGTAGGCGATCGTATAACCGATGAAGAAATAGGCCAGGGTTGAGACCGCAAAGTCGACCAGTATTTTCACCAGTGCATTGACCTGGTTTTTCTTCCGTACGGTGCCCAGTTCCAGGAACGCAAATCCGGCGTGCATGGCCAGCACCATGATTGCGCCGAGCAGGATGAACAGCGCATCCGTGCCAGTCTTCAGGTTATCCATCGTTATCTTTGCCCGATTTATGCTCGAAATGGGAGCAGCGATAAGCAATTTGCGTTCCTGAAAAGGCGGCAAAACGGGGAAATTCGCGCAAACACGGTGCGAAATGCACTGGGACGGCGCTCTTCAGCCGGGCTTCCGGACGGCATCGGCGCCGCTGACGCTGGAAAGGGAGGTAGTTATCCAGCAATGCGAGAGACCTTATGCGCCAGATTGACGCATTTGCGGCGATGCAGCAGACCCGAAAAGGTGCATGGAAATTTCCTGCACCATCGTGATGCTTTGCGCTTGGGCGGAATAATCGAAGGCGGGGGAGCATATTATTGCTGACACGCCACTTTTTCGATCTATTCTCGGTTTCTCACCCAAGTGCGCCGTTCTTTACATGAAATTCAAATAATGTGATGTCGCGATCTGGGAAACAGAGGGGTAAAACGCCCGCTAAGTGTTGCCACAGAACGATTTGCGGCGGTTTTCGTTGCATTGGTGCCACTGGGGATTGCTCAAGCCTTAATGGGCAGATTAGACTGCGCCGATCGGACTTTTTGCCACTTGGCATAAGTCCGGTGACGACGACCAACAAGGGAAACAGCCATGAATAAAGGTGAACTGGTATCGGCCATCGCCGCGGAAGCAGAACTCAGCAATGCCGCCGCCGAGCGCGCGCTGAACGCTGCGCTGGACAGTATCAAGAAGGCAGTAGCCAAGGGTGACTCCGTCACGCTGGTGGGTTTTGGCAGCTTCAGCTCGGGCAAGCGTGCCGCCCGTACCGGTCGCAATCCGCGTACTGGTGAAACCATCAAGATCCCGGCAGCAAAGACGGTGAAGTTCTCCGCCGGCCAAGGTTTCAAGGACGCCGTGAACAAGAAGAAGTAAGCGCATCACGTCTGCGGAGTACAGAGAGCGGCCTGCGGGGCCGCTTTTCTTTTTTGTGCCGGGTCTCTTCTCGCGGAATTCCTATCTCTATTCGTGCCATTGCGAGGCGTGTCGCGTTACACTGCCCGCGCCTCAGGCTCGAATTCTGGATTTTCAGCGATGAACGATTTGTCCCACCAGCTTTCCATGACCGTGCTGATGACGCCGGACATGGCCAATTTCTCCGGCAATGTCCACGGCGGCACCATTCTGAAGTACCTGGACATGGTCGCGTATGCCTGCGCCAGCCGCTACGCCGGCCGCTACGTGGTGACGCTCTCGGTGGACCAGGTGATGTTCCGCCAGCCGATCCACGTAGGCGAACTCGTGACGTTCCTTGCCGCCGTCAACTTCACGGGCCGCAGCTCGATGGAGATCGGAATCAAGGTGGTGACGGAAAATATCCGCAGCAAGGTTGTGCGCCACACCAATAGCTGCTATTTCACGATGGTTGCCGTGGACGACAACGGTGCGCCCGCCGAGGTGCCGCCGCTGCAGCCGCGCGACGAAGTGGAGCGCCAGCGCTTCGAGGCCGCCAAGCAACGCCGCGCGCTGCGCCAGGAAATGGAACGCAGGCACGACGAGATCAAGGGAGCAACATCGGAATGAGCGTCAGGAACGTCGTCAGGACTGGGCTGTGCGTCATGGTGGCGTGCTTTGCAGCCGCCGTCCATGCCGAGGAAATCGGCAGCGTATCGACGAATTTCCGCATGACGGGTTCCGACAAGGTCGTCATTGAGGCCTACGATGACCCGCAAGTGGACGGCGTGACGTGCTATGTCTCGCGGGCGCGCACCGGTGGTATCAAGGGCTCTCTCGGTATGGCCGAGGACCCGCCGGAGGCGTCGATTGCCTGCCGTCAGGTGGGCACCATCGCGTTCAAGGGCCCGCTGAAGGCACAGGAGGACGTGTTCTCCGAGCGCATGTCGATCCTGTTCAAGACGCTGCACGTGGTGCGTGCGGTGGACCGCAAGCGCAATACGCTGGTCTACCTGACCTATTCGGACCGCATCGTCAGTGGTAGCCCGCAGAATGCGGTGACGGCCGTGCCGGTGCCGGCGGGGACGCCGATCCCGGTGAAATAAGCGAGTCGAATGAGGGCGGACCCGAGAGCCCGCCCGACCCGCTGGACCTAATCGAACAGCTTGCGCAGGTTCGACTTCAAGATCTTCCCGTTCGGATTGCGCGGCAACATCTCGTCCAGCACGATGATCCGCACCGGCACCTTGAACCCCGCAATCCGCTCGCGCACAAACGCCTGTAGCTCGGTTTCGCTCGCCGCCATCCCCGGCTTGAGACTCACCACCGCGGCCGGTTCCTCTCCCAGCGTCCGGTGCGCGATGCCCACCACAGCGGCATCCATGATCGACGGATGCGCATACAGCGCGCTTTCCACCTCGATGCAGTAGATGTTTTCGCCACCGCGAATCAGCATGTCCTTCATGCGATCCACGATGTACACGAAGCCGTCTTCGTCGAGACGCGCCACGTCGCCAGTGCGCAACCAGCCGTCGGAAAACGTCTTGGCCGTGGCCTCGGGCTTGTTCCAGTAGCTGTGGACCACATTGGCGCCGCGCACCATCAACTCGCCAATCTCGCCCACGGGCAGCGCGTTGCCGAACCCGTCATCGATCTTCATCTCGCCGATTGGCAGGGACGGGCCGCTGCTATCTGCGCGATGCACGTATTCCTCGGCGCTGTGGCTCGTGAACGTGGCCGACGTTTCCGTCATGCCCCAGCCAATGCCTGGCGCAGCTTTTGGAAACGCTTCCTGGATGCGCCGCACCAGTTCCGGCGAAGCGGGCGCGCCACCGTAATGCATGTTTTCCAGCGACGACAGGTCAAAGGCTGCGCGTTGTGGATGTTCGATGATCTGCCATGCGATGGTAGGCACACCACCTGCCGAAGTGCACCGCTCGGTCTCGATCAGGCCCATGGCACGTAGCGTGTCCCACCGATGCATCAGCACGATCTTGCCGCCCACGGCCAGCGCGCCATTCAGGACCGACATGCAGCCCGTGACGTGGAAGAACGGCACGGCCAGTAGCGCGGCTTTCTGTGGCGCATTGGGGTCCGGTTCCGGCACGGGTTCGCCGCGCCGCAGCAGGTTGCGCAGCGGGCTGAACTGCCCGCAGACCGCTACCGAGCACGCGTTGCGATGGGTTCCCACGGCGCCCTTGGGCTTCCCGGTGGTGCCTGACGTGTAGAAGATCGTGGCATCGTCCTCGGGGTCGAGCGGGACGATGGGCAGCGATTGCGAGGGCAGGGTGCCCCACGTGCGGGATTCGCCAATCACTGAAGCCAGCGGCACGATGCGTGGATCGTCGAAGCTGGCATCCTCTGGCGCACGCGAGACATAGATGCGTTCCAGCGCGGGGCATTGCGGCAGGTGTTCGAGAATGCGGTCGAGCCGCTCGAAATCGACGATGGCGATCTTGCTGCCCGAGTCGGCCAGCCCATATTGCAGTTCGGGGCCGGTCCACCAGGCATTGAGCGGCGTGACGATGGCGCCGGTCAGCAGGCCTGCGTAGAAGGCCACGGGCCATTCAGGCAGGTTGCGCATGGCCACGGCCACGCGATCGCCGCGGTGCACACCGTCGCGCACAAGCTGATGCGCCAGCGCCGTGGCGGCAAGCACGAACGCGCGATAGCTGACGCGCTCCCCCTCATAGACCACGAAGGTGCGCTCGCCCCACGCGGCCGCTACCAGGAACAGGTCGCGCAGCGTGGGTGGCGCGTTCTTCCACACGGTGGTGGGCACGCCCCGGATCACGCGTGTTTCAGTTTCGAACGGCGCGCCAGGCGCAGTGAGCCGGGCGTGGGCCTCGGCAATCGACATGACCGGCCACTGGCCGGCAGGTGTTGCGTGTTGCGGTTGCTGCGGTTGATGCGACATGCATGGCCTCCCGCGAGAAACTGCCCATGAACGAGCAGGAGGGCAGCCGGGCGGCGGCCCTCCCCAGGTCACTCAGGTAACGACTCAGATCGTCACGCCACCGTCCACGACCATCGCCTGTCCGGTCATGAACGTGCTGGCTGCCGATGCCAGGAAGCATGCAGCGCCGGCAATCTCCACCGGCTCGCCAATGCGGCGCAGCGGGGCGTTTTCCGTCGATTGCTTGTAGCGGACCGGATCTTCCCAAAGGGCTCGCGCGAAGTCCGTCTTGATCAGCCCCGGAGCGATGCAGTTCACGCGCACGTTGTGCGGCCCGAACTCCACGGCAAGGTTGCGGGCAAGTTGGAAGTCGGCGGCCTTCGAGACGTTGTAGACGCCAATCGTAGGCGACCCACGCAGGCCGCCAATCGACGACACGATGATGATCGAACCATCCTTTCGATCAATCATCTGCGGCGCCACCATCTGGATCAGCCAGTGATTGGAAATCACGTTGTTGTCGAGCACCTTGCGGAACTGCTCGTCCGTGACGCCGCTCATCGGCCCGTAGTAGGGGTTGGATGCCGCATTGCATACCAGCACGTCCACGCGGCCAAATACGCGGTTGGTCTCGTCCACCAGATGCTGCAGTGCTTCCTTCGACGAGATATTGGCCGCAACCGCCAGCGCAGTGCCCGCGCCGTGCTTCGCATTGATGGCGTCGGCCACTTCCTGGCAGCCTTCGATCTTGCGCGAGGAAATGACGACTTTGGCACCCTGCACGGCCAGTTGCTCGGCAATGGCGCGGCCGATACCGCGCGAAGAACCCGTGATGATAGCTACCTTGCCCGACAGATCGAACAATGACATGGTGGATGTCTCCTGATGGATGGCAGCGGTCCTGGCCGCCACCTGATTCGTGAATGAGCCGGAACATTATGGGCAACCACCCGCCGCTCAGTCCACCGGCCAAGGGCCGCGACCGACCCGTTATCAGCAAATGTTCTGCGGGCAATGCGCGCGATGCATGGCTATATCCTGCAGCGCAGAATTTCAGTTCGTCGGTTCAGGTTGTGCGGTATGCCAGGAGGATCTCGGGCAGGCGCGCCGTCAGGGCAGCGCGAAGATCGTCGTCCAGGCGGATGCCGAAGCGCCCGGTGAGCAACTCGATCACGGCCGCGGCGGAAGGCAGCACCTGCTTGCGTATCTGTCCGTCCGAGGGGCGCTCGGTGAAATCGGCGTTCGCCAATGCGAGCCGTGTGCCATCGGGCTCGATGCGGGCCGCCATCAGCGTCGTTGTGAAGTGGCTCTCCGGATGGGTGGACACGTACCAGTTGCGGGCCACGTAATCGATTTGCGGCTGCGGTGTCAGGTCGAAGCGATACATGACGCGCCATGCGTCCGCTTCCGCCGTTTCCCCGCCATCGCCGACGGTCATGTCGTACAGGTGAAAGGCTCCGCCAGCCTCTGCAGGTGGCACAGGTTGCAGCCGATGGAGCTTCTGCGGCGCGATCGGCGAAGACAGCGGCAGCGCAAATGCGGGCGTGGGACCACCGAACCCGACATCGGCAATATGGCTTTCGTGGGCCACTTCCACGCGCAACAGCATGTGCGTCAAGCCTGTGCGTGCCGAGGCCGGCATGTTCCAGCGCACGCGCGCGGCCAGCGGCGTTACGCAAAAACCCAGCGATTTCAGGCCCGCGCAGAAAAGCGTGTTGAGTTCGAAGCAGTAGCCCCCGCGGCCCTGATACACGAGCTTCTCCAAGACTGACGGCAGGTCGATGGCTACGCGGCGACCTGTCAGCGAGTTCAGGTTCTCGAATGGCAGATGCCGCAGATGGCTGGCGATCAACGCGTCGAGGGTTTCCAGCGTCGGTGGCGTGGGCTGATCGAAGCCGATGCGCCGCAGCCACGCTTCGCGTTGATCGGCAGTCAGGGCAGGTATCTGGTCGGCGTCGAGCATGGCGAGGGGAGAAGGAAGATTAGTGGAGTGCCTCGAACGGCGGGTTAACGCCGGGTTTTTGCTATTCCGCAGCGCTTTTCGCGTGACTACTATAAATCGACCTCGAAACCCGGCGGGCATCGTGGTTTCGCTACGTTGCAGCATTCGAGACCGGCATACATTCCAGGAGACCCCACGTGAAAACCCTGATCGATCATCTGTCCCAGTACGCCGCCTATCACCGCGACTCACGCAACGTCGTCACCCACTTCGTAGGTATCCCGATGATCGTGCTGGCCGTGACCGCGCTGCTGGGACGCCCTGCAATGCCGCTGGGCGAGGGGGGCGTGGCACTGACACCGGCCATCGTCGTCTACGCACTCGCTTGCCTGTTCTATCTGCGGCTGTCGCTCGGATTCGGCGTGGCGATGGCCGTGATCCTCGCGGCGTTCGTCTGGGCAGGCGCGTGGATCGCGGCGTTTTCCACGACGGCATGGCTGGCCAGCGGCATCGGTCTGTTCGTGCTCGGCTGGATCATCCAGTTCGTGGGGCACTACTACGAGGGACGCAAGCCGGCTTTCGTCGACGACCTTGTCGGGTTGCTGGTCGGCCCGCTTTTCCTCGTGGCGGAAACCGCTTTTGCACTGGGCCTGGCGCACGAAACACGCGACGCGATGGCTGCGCACGCGCATTGATTCGCGGAAACTTTTGCGCGTTTGCAGCGTCTGTCAGACGCGAAAGTGGGGGTACGTAGCGCTCCGCAGAGAGTTTCCTGACGCAAAGCAGCGACAAAACACGGGGTTTTTACTTGGTTTGACCTGCCGCATGTGAGAAAACCCCTTTACTTCTGGCCGTTTCCGCTATGATTCAGTGCGTGCCGGCCAGCATGGTTCACGACTCTGCAAACGACTAGCGTCAGGCAGTGATTGCGAATCGGCCGGAACGACAATCTTCAACTCTCGTATATCGACATGGCGACCAAAGCGAAACCGACCGCGAAGACTGCAACCAAGGCTCCTGCCAAGAAGGCAGCAGCAACCAAGGCACCCGTAAAGGCTGCCGCAAAGAAGGCCGCCGCTCCGGCCAAGAAGGCTGCTCCGGCCGCTGCTCCGACTCCGAAGCCGCTGAAGGACACCTTCAACAAGTCGAGCCTGGTCGCTCACCTGGTAGCGCAAACCCAGCTCGAAGCCAAGGCCGTGAAGACGGTTCTGGCCCATCTCGAAAACACCATCGTTAGCGCGCTGAACAAGAAGGGCGCTGGCGAATTCACGCTGCCGGGCCTGCTGAAGGTCACCGCACAACAAGTGCCGGCCAAGAAGAAGCGCTTCGGCAAGGACCCGTTCACGGGTGAAGAGCGTTGGTTCCCGGCCAAGCCGGCCAGCGTCAAGGTCAAGGTCCGTCCGCTGAAGAAGCTGAAGGACGCTGCGGCCTGATAGCCCGATCCCTTTGGTAGTCGCCTGTCCACCTTCGGGTGGACGGCTTGAAACCCCACGCTTGAGAAAGCGTGGGGTTTTTTGTTGGGGGTTTGGTTTGTGTTTGCCCTGTTTTTCTCCCCTCTCCCACTGCATGGGAGAGGGGAGCAAGCCCATCGGTGCTTGAATCAATAAGCCTTGAAATTAGCCGCCACCCGTTGCTTCAGGAACTCCCCCGCAGTGATCGCCGGATACAACTTTGACGGGCCTTCGATCATGGCGTTGCGGTTGGCCTGGCAGAAGAACGCCAGGCTGTAGCGCGGTCCCATGTATTCGCCCGGTACCGGATTGCGTACGCGATGGAAATTCGAAGGCAGGCGGTCGTCGCTCCAGCGCATCAGCATGTCGCCGATGTTGCAGGTGATGACGTCCTCGTCGGGCGGGATCGGGGTCCATGCCTGCGCTTCCATTTCCTTGCCGGGGCAAACCTGCAGGCCACCTTGACCCTGCCGTTGGAACAGCAGCGTCAGGCAATCGAAATCGGTGTGCGCGCCAGCGCGCCACAGTTCGAGCTTGTCCTGCGCTTCGGGCGGGATGGCGTAGTAGTGGAGCAGGCGCAGCGTGCTCTGGTAGTCGGGCGCGGACGGGTCATGCGCACGCGTGAAGAAGTCGCTGTCGAAGCCGAGTTTGTCCGCAAAGCACGACAGCACCTTCATGCCCACTTCCCAGGCTTGCCGCTCGAAGGCCAGCATCGTGGCCTGGAAGCCTGCCAGTTCTTCGTCAGTCGGCCATAGCGGTGCCATATGCGGCCGCGTAATTTGATATGACTCTTTCTGGTCCGGCGTTCCCGTGGAGGGACGCACCTGCGCGCGCGATTCCCATCCGGCGTTGTTGGCCTTCTGCAGCGGATACTGGGCCTTTACCGAATCGGGCAGCGCGAAGAACCGTTCGGTCATCGCAAAGGCCTCACGCGCGGCGGCCAGTTCGATGCCGTGGTTTTCAAGCTGGAAGAAGCCGATATCGGTGGCGGCCTGCCAGAGCTGGTCGCTGATCTCCGCCTTGCGCTGGTCGAAGTCCGACAGGTCGATGCGCCGGATCTCGCGCGCATCGGTCTCGAAGCCATGCGCGCCCATGCGCGATTCGCGGGCCAGTTCGTGAAGGGGGAGGGTGGTGTCAGTCATGTCGTTCCGGGTTCAGGAAAGGTGAACGGGCCGGCCGACGGGGGAGCGGGATGCCAGGACAAGGCTCTCGATCTCCGCCGTGGCGCGGACATCAAGAGCAATTTCCTGCCGCCCTTCGGAAAGAAGGGATGGGGCGGTTGAACGCTTCTACTCTTCGCTATGCACTGAGCAGGTTTCGGGCCAGCCGGTTTGGTGCGTAAAGCCGGTCCTGGCAAATGGCACATACGCTGAATTCACCGGAATGACGCATCGCACGTTGCAAGTTGGTGCGCTGGAATGGGCCGGATCGGTGCCATGCCAATGCTTGACCGTGACGCCTTCAATCCAGTTCGACCACGATCTTGGCGCGTGCCGTGCCCCCCGCAACGACTTCGTAAGCCTGCTCTGCCTGGACCATCGTGAAGCGCCGCGGATCCACGACGGGACGCAACTGTCCGCTTTCCGCCAGACGCGTGGCCTCGGCCAACATCTCGCCATGATGCGCACGCAGCTTGCCGGTCAATAGCGGATACAGCGTGAACACACCGGAGTAGGTGGCTTCGCGGAAGGACAGCGGCGCCAGCGCATGCGTTCCCCACCCCAGCGCGCTGACCACATGGCCGAAGTGTCTGACAGCGGCGAATGAGGCATCGAGCGTGGGGCCGCCGACCGTGTCGACAACGAGATCGAATCCTTCGCCCTGGGTCAACTCGGCCACGTACTGCTCAACCGTCTGCGCGCGATAGTCGATGGGCGTCGCGCCCAGTTCGGCGACCAGATCGAGATCCTTCGCACTGGCAGTGGCGAATACCGACGCACCGAGAGCACGCGCCAGTTGCACCGCGATATGTCCGACGCCGCCGGCACCGCCCTGCACGAGCACGGTCTGACCGGCCCCAAGGTGTGCACGATCGACGATGCCCGCATAGGCTGTGATGAAGGCCAGCGGCAACGCGGCGGCCTCTCGCATCGACAGGTTGCGCGGCTTGCGGGCCAGCAGGGCGGCGTCGACGGCTGCGTACTGGGCAAGAGAACCCTGGATGCCGCCCACGCCGCCTGTCATGCCATAGACATCGTCACCCGGCTGGAAAGCGGTCACGCCTGCGCCGATTGCCTCTACCGTGCCCGCCATGTCGATGCCGAGGACGAGCGGCAACGGATGCCGGGCGTGCGCGGCGGCGCCAGCGCGGATCTTGGTGTCGAGCGGATTGAGGCCGCTCGCTGCGATGCGCACCAGCACCTGTCCCGGACCCGGTTCGGGCCGCTGCAGCGTGGTGGATACGAGTGGGCCGCCGTATTGATTCAGCACCAGAGCTTGCATGGTCGATGTCATGTTCTGCCTTCCTTTCGGTCATCACGCGATGCGGTCTTGCATTCCGCGTGTCATGGCATTCATCATGTGCCATGCGGAATCGCATGAAAATCAACAATATCGAATGGCACCCAATCGAAAATGCATGGGCTAAAGCTGGAGTGGAGTGATCTGCGCATTTTCCTGGCGATCGCACGAGCCGGGACGCTTGGCGGCGCTGCGAAGCTCATCGGCCAGACACAGCCGACCATGGGACGCCGTTTGCGCACACTGGAGGAGGCAGTGGGGCAACTGCTGTTCCACCGCACCACCGAAGGTCTGGTGTTGACCGATGAGGGCAACGCCGTGCTGGTGTATGCCGAGCGCATGGAAGAGGAAGCGCTGGGGCTGGCACGCGCACTGGCTGGGCACGGCAATGCGCTGGCGGGGCCGCTGCGCGTTACGTCGTCCGACTGGTTCGGCATGTATGTGCTGACGCCGGTCTTTGCACGTTTTCTTGGGCAACATCCGCTGGTGTCACTGGAACTGGTGACGGATTCGCGTCAGCACAGCCTGGCCCGCCGCGAAGCCGACCTGGCATTCCGCATCATGCCGTTCGAGGAAGCCGACGTTATCCAGCGCAAGCTCATGCACATGGAATATGCGTTGTATGGACACCGCGAACTGGTGGCGCCGCGTGCAGGAGACGGGACGGGCGCGGCACTCATCACGATGGATACGGCTTTCGATGCGCTGCCAGACGTGGCATGGGCGCGGCGGATGCTGCCGCAGGCGCGCACCGTGTATCGCAGCAACAACCGGGGTGTACAGGCGCGCATGTGTGTCGAGGGCGGCGGTTTCGCGGTGCTGCCGTGTCCGCTGGGCGATGTCATGCCGGATCTTGTTCGCGTCGATCTCGGCGAAGCGCCCCCCGGACGCGATGTCTGGTTCGGCTTTCACAAGGATCTGCGGCGGCTCGCCCGCTTGCGCGCCCTTGTGGATCTGACGATGGATTCGCTCGGCCAGGGCCAGGCGCCGAGCGAATAAAAAAAGCCGGCACAAGGCCGGCTTTCAAACTTCAACACTACAACTCAACGCAAATCGAGGATGCTTACTGCGGTCCGAGCTTCTTGATCAGGGCGTCCAGCATGCCGTGTTCTTCTTCGGTCAGGTCGGTCAGCGGTGCACGCACCGGACCGGCGTCGCGGCCCACCAGCTTGGCGCCGGCCTTGACGATCGACACGGCGTAGCCATGCTTGCGGTTGCGGATGTCCAGGTACGGCAGGAAGAAGTCGTCGATCAGGCGACCCACCGTGGCGTGGTCGTCAGCGGCGATGGCGCGATAGAACTCCATCGCGGTCTTCGGGATGAAGTTGAACACGGCCGACGAGTACACGGGCACGCCCAGTGCCTTGTAGGCGGCGGCGTAGACTTCGGCGGTGGGCAGGCCGCCCAGGTACGACAGGCGATCGCCCAGCTTGCGGCGCACGCGCACCATCGCTTCGATGTCACCCACGCCGTCCTTGAAGCCGATCAGGTTCGGGCACTTGTCCACGACCTTGGCCAGCAGATCCGCACCGATGCGCGAGTTGGCACGGTTGTACACGATCACGCCGCACTTGGTGGCCTTGCAGACTTCTTCGATATGGTTGGCGATGCCGTCTTCGCTGGCTTCGGTCAGGTAATGCGGCATCAGCAGGATGCCGTGGGCGCCCAGGCGCTCGGCTTCCTTCGCGTACTCGATGGCCACGCGGGTCGGGCCACCGGCGCCGGCCAGGATGGGCACCTTGCCACGGCAGGTTTCCACCGCCGTGCGGATCACGTTGGAGTAATCCTGCTGCGTCAGCGAGAAGAACTCACCCGTGCCGCCAGCGGCAAACAGGGCGGTGGCGCCGTACGGGGCCAGCCATTCCAGGCGCTCTGCGTAGGTATCGGCGCGGAAGTTGCCTTGCTTGTCGAAATCGGTAATGGGGAACGAGAGCAGGCCCTCGGAGATGATCTGCTTGAGTTCTTGCGGAGTAGTCATGTCGCTCTTCCTGATCGCCACATGGCGAAATAGTGATGTTGGGGTGGAACAAGGGCGTCTTGTAGCTCGTTCCACCGTGTCGATGGCTTCGAGATAAGTCATCGTACAACTATCAACTTGACCATGCAAGCAATACGGTCGGATTTGAGGGAAAACCCCGTGTTCAGGTTGCTGCTAACCTGTCATCCGGGCACCTTGCCAGGTCCATTTCGGCATACCGTCCGGAAGGGGTGCATCACCCGCCAGACCGCAAGCTAATTGAAAGCAGCCGTTTTTGGGCGCGATGCACGGCATGAGGGCGCGGTGCACCGACTCAGGGTAAACGCGCGCTGTGTCAGGGGGAACCCGATCACTATAATTCTGGTCGTACGACGACATATCACAAGCCGGTCCCAACGCATTCCTGCATCAGGCCCCGGTTGTGAGGAGACCCGATGACCGCAACACCCACCACCGGCGCAGCTGCCGCCTCCGGCGCCCGCCGCACCAATGTCCGCTACTGGATCCTTGCCCTGATCTTCATCGTGACCACGGTCAACTACGCCGACCGGGCCACGCTATCCATCACCGGCCCCGCCATGCGCGAGGAGTTCGGCTTCACGGCTGTGCAGATGGGGTACATCTTCTCGGCGTTCAGCTGGGCCTACGTGATGGCGCAGATTCCGGGCGGCTGGATGCTCGACCGTTTCGGCGCCCGCCGCATCTACGCGGTGAGCATCTTCTTCTGGTCGCTGTTCACGCTGCTGCAAGGCTGGATCGGCATTTTCGGCACGGTTGGCGCCACGTTGTCCGCGCTGTTCGCGCTGCGCTTTGCGGTGGGCCTCGCGGAGTCGCCGGCGTTCCCGGCCAATGCCAAGGTTGTGGCGAGCTGGTTCCCCACGGATGAACGCGGCACGGCATCGGCCATCTTCAATGCGGCCCAGTATTTCGCTGCCGTGGTGTTCACGCCGCTGATGGCGTGGATCGTCCATAGCTGGGGCTGGCACCACGTCTATCTGTGGATGGGCATCATGGGCATGCTGCTGGCGCTGGTCTGGCTCAAGGTCATGCGCAGCCCGGCCACGCATCCGGCCGTGAATCCCGCCGAACTTGCGCACATCGAGCAGGGCGGCGGCCTGATCCACATGAACGAGGGCGAGGGCAAGGCGAAGGAAGCCAGCCCGACCGGCTGGTTCTACGCGAAGCAACTGCTGACGAATCGCATGCTGGCGGGCGTGTATCTGGGCCAGTACTGCGTCAACGTGCTGACGTACTTCTTCCTGACATGGTTCCCCGTGTACCTGGTGCAAGCGCGCGGCATGTCGATCCTGAAGGCAGGCTTCGTGGCCTCGCTGCCCGCGATCTGCGGCTTCCTCGGCGGTGTACTGGGCGGCGTGATCTCCGACGCGCTGCTGCGTCGCGGCCATTCGCTGACCCTGGCCCGCAAGGTGCCGATCGTCGCCGGCATGGCGCTGTCGATCTCGATGGTGGCCTGCAACTACGTGGATGCCGAGTGGCTGGTCGTGGCCATCATGGCGCTGGCGTTCTTCGGCAAGGGCATCGGCGCGCTGGGCTGGGCCGTGGTGGCCGATACGGCGCCCAAGGAAGTCATCGGCATGGCCGGCAGCATTTTCAACACGTTCGGCAACATTGCCGGCATCGTGACGCCAATCGTGATCGGCTATATCCTGAGCACGACGGGCTCGTTCAACGGCGCATTGGTGTTCGTCGGTATCAACGCCCTGGTCTGTGTGCTGAGCTACCTGGTGATCGTCAAGGACATTCGCCGCGTGGAACTGAAGCACCCCCAATAAAGAAGGAATCCCCCAAATGTCGGACTTGTCGGTTCAGAACGTGGCGGCGGCGCCCAAGCCGCTCTACATCCGCATCCACGCGAATGACAACGTGGCCATTGTTGCCAACGACGGCGGGCAGCCCGCCGGCACCGTGTTCCCGTGTGGCCTGACCCTGGTGGAACATGTGCCGCAGGGCCACAAAGTGGCGCTTGTGGACCTGAAGCAGGGCGATGCTGTGACGCGCTACAACGTGACCATCGGCTACGCGCTCAAGGATCTGCCGCGCGGCAGCTGGGTCAACGAGCGTGTCATCGAGATGCCCGTGGCGCCCGGCCTGACCGACCTGCCGATCTCCACGCGCCTGCCCGAGCCGCTGCCGCCGCTCGACGGCTATACGTTCGAGGGTTTCCGCAACCCGGATGGCTCGGTGGGTACGCGCAACATCCTGGCAATCACGGAGACCGTGCAGTGTGTGTCCGGCGTGGTGGATTTTGCCGTGCGACGCATCAAGGCCGAACTGCTGCCGAAATACCCGAACGTCGATGACGTAGTGGGTCTGGAGCACACCTACGGCTGTGGCGTGGCCATCGATGCGCCCGACGCCATCATCCCGATCCGCACGCTGCGCAACATCGCGCTGAATCCCAATTTCGGCGGCACCGCGATGATGGTGAGCCTGGGCTGCGAAAAGCTGCAGCCGGATCGCCTGATGCCGCCGGGAACCATCCCGATCCAGACCGGCGCTGGCGAAGTGCAGGTGGGCGTGGTCTGCCTGCAGGACGACAAGCATGTGGGCTTCGCGTCGATGATCGATTCGATCGTTGCGATGGCAGAGAGCCACTTGAAGACGCTCAATGCACGCAAGCGCGAAACGGTGCCCGTTTCCGAGCTCGTGGTGGGCGTGCAGTGCGGCGGCAGCGATGCGTTCTCTGGCGTGACCGCCAACCCGGCCGTGGGTTTCGCCACCGACCTGCTGGTACGCGCCGGCGCAACCGTGATGTTCTCGGAGGTGACCGAAGTGCGCGACGGCATCGACCAGTTGACCTCGCGCGCCGCTACACCCGAAGTGGCCGAGGCGATGATCCGCGAGATGGACTGGTACGACAAATACCTGGACCGCGGCCGCGCGGACCGCAGCGCCAACACCACGCCAGGCAACAAGAAGGGCGGCTTGTCGAACATCGTCGAGAAAGCCATGGGCTCGATCGTCAAGTCCGGTAGCGCACCCATCGCCGGTGTGGTCTCGCCGGGCGAGCGCGTCAAGACACGCGGCCTGAACTACACCGCCACGCCTGCCAGCGATTTCATCTGCGGCACGCTGCAAATGGCCGCCGGTATGAACCTGCACGTGTTCACCACGGGCCGTGGCACGCCGTACGGACTGGCCGAGGTGCCGGTCATCAAGGTGGCCACGCGCAGCGACCTCGCACGCCGCTGGCATGACCTCATGGACATCAACGCGGGCAGCATCGCCACGGGGGATGCCACCATCGAGGACGTGGGCTGGGAACTGTTCAACCTGATGATCGAGGTGGCGAGTGGCCGGAAGAAAACCTGGGCCGAGCACCATGGCCTGCAGAACTCCCTGGCACTGTTCAACCCGGCGCCGGTGACCTGATCGGGGAGTGCGGGAGGGGTCTTAATTAACAAACAATAAGAAACAGAGCGATGTCGCTGCGTAAGCGCGACATCGCTCTTGTGCTTTTGAGGGCACTTCAAGCAAGCCCGGTCGCGATGCGTCGCAACCGATGGTATATTCCAGTATCTATTCATGATTCTATTCAAGAATCTATTCAGATATGGCTTCGCTCCCCGATCAGATCCGGTTCCGGCTCGCCGGTGGCCCGGCCACGGCGCGCCAACTCATTGAAAACCTTGGAGTTAGTCAGCCAACGCTGTCGCGCGCCATCCAGGGCATGGATGGCGAACTGGTTCGACTAGGCGCTGCCCGATCTATTCAATATGCCTTGCGTGACACTGCTCGCGGGTTTGGCGAAGTGCCGGTCTATCGCGTGTGTTCGGACGGTACGATCCGCGCGCTGGGCGATCTCATTCCCGTGCGGGCGGACGGCTTCGTGATGCGCGAAGCGGAGGGGGGCGTTACCCGTTTCAGCGACAGCCTGCCCTGGTGGCTGCTAGATATGCGGCCGCAGGGTTTTCTCGGTCGCGCCTATGCCGCGCGATATGCGCAGGGGCTGGGCCTGCCCGCCAATGTGGCCGAGTGGAACGATAGCCAGATCATGCGAAGTCTTATCGCGCAGGGCCAGGACGCCGTGGGCAATCTGTTGCTGGGCGACCTCGCGCGCGACCGCTTCCTGAGTGCCAAGGTGCCGAAGCCGCTCGCGGAAGCCGGAAAGGGATCGGTCTACGTGCGGCTGGCGCAAGAGGCTGCGCGGGGTGAGTTACCGGGATCATCTGCGGGTGGCGAGCAGCCCAAATTCACGGCCTATGTCGATACGACGCGTGGGCCACGGCATGTGCTGGTGAAGTTCACGCTCCCCGAAGACAACGCGATGACCGAGCGCTGGCGCGATTTGCTGCTGACGGAGCATCACGCGCTGGAGACACTCGTGGCGTCAGGCATCCGCGCGGCACGATCGCACGTCGTCGATCACGGTTCGCAGCGATTCCTGGAGGTGGAGCGATTCGACCGGGTCGGGCCGCTGGGACGTCGGGCGCTGTTCTCGCTGGAATCTGTCGAAGCGGAGTTCGCCGGTCAGGGCAGCGCCATCTGGCCGGTGATTGCCGCGCAACTTGCCAACGAGCGACATATCACGCCGGAGTCCGCAGAAAACGCCGCATTGCTCTATGCGTTCGGCACGCTGATCGGGAACACCGATATGCACAACGGCAATTTGTCCTTCACCAACGGCGATGCGCTGCACGCGCGTCCCTACGTGCTGGCACCGGCCTACGACATGCTGTCGATGGGATTCGCGCCGCGCGCGAGCGGCGCCTTGTCTAACACGCTGTTGCCGGCCAACTTGCGCTCCAGTGTGCCGAATGCAATCTGGATGCGTGCGTATAGCATGGCCGAAGACTACCTGAGCGGGCTGCGTGCCGAACGCCGCTTTTCCGCAGCATTCGGCCCGTGTCTGGATAGCCTCGCCACCCATATCAGGGAAGCAGGCGCGAAGGTCTCGCGCCTGGGGTAGCAGGGGCGATTCAGCCGCCAATCACCTGCTTGGCGAACGTCGCGCGTTCCATCTCCACGACATTCACCGTCACTTGCACGGACTGTCCTTCAGTGCCGGGCCGCACGCATTCTGCGATGGCGCTGGCAACACGTTCGCCAAGATCCTTGCGGATGGCCTGATCGCGGCCGTCGAGGATCTGGAGCGTGGCGTGCACGAAGCCACGATCACCCTGTTCGGTCCCGCGGCGATATGTGTCGAGCATGATCACGCGCGACTTGATCGACGGTTCATCGAACTGGCCGCTGGCGAGCAGTGCGGCATTGCACTCGTCGAGCAGTTCTTCCTTCGAGCGGGCCAGGCGGGTGTTTTCAGTGATTTCGACGATGAGGTGGGGCATGGGATCGGGTCGAGTGAGTGCGCAGAAAACCCGCATCGTACGGCAAACGCGGGGTTCCTGCTGTACTGGAATAACGCTCAGGCGGTGACGCCGAACGTGGCCTCGATCCTGCGGACGTGCTGTTGCAGCAGCGGGCGGACCTTCTCCAGCAAATGCGCCGGCGGCACCAGCGCGTTGGGTCCGCTGCAGCTCAGCGTCATGGGCGGCAGCGACGGGCCGGGGCGGAAGGCCAGCGCAATCGAGTTGATATCGGGCAGCCATTCGCCAAACGACGTGGTGCAGCCCAGCCGGCGATGCTCGTCGCGGCATTGCATCAACATGCTCTCGGCCGTGGGCGCGGGCGTCTTGTCATCGGTGCGGAACGCTGCCAGTGCCTGACGTTGCTCCGTGTTCGACAGCGCCAGCAGGTAGGCGCGGCCCGCCGCCGTGGTCAGCCCCGATACGCGGCTGCCCACGGGCACGCGCAGCGTCAGGTAGCTCTCGGCCTGGCAGTTCTCGAAAATCAGCATGCGGCCACGATCGCGCACGATGAGCGAGGCCACACCCTTCGACAGATCGGCCAGTTCCTGCATGAACGGACGCGCCACGGCCAGCACATCGGCGCCCTGTTGCGCGGCTGGGGCCAGCGCGAGCGCCGAACTGCCGAGGCGGTAGCGCACAGGATCGGTCAATGCCTGCAGGTAGCCGAGTTCGGTCAGCGTGTGCGTGAGCCGCGAGATCGTGGACTTGGGCAGGCCGCAGCGCTGCGCCAGTTCGGCATTGCCGAGTTCGCTGTCGAAGGCGCGGAAGCAGGCCAGCACGTCAAGGCCGCGCGCCAGGGCCGTGACGAAGTGGCGGTCTTCCTTGCGCACGCTTTCCTTCTTCGCTGGCGTGGCAGGGATGGTGGCGGCCTGCGTGGTGTCGAAAGTGTCCGGCGCAGTGGTCAGTGTCTGTTCCATATGTTTCATATGTTCCATGGCGTGGCTCACAGGTTGCCGGCTGCAAGCTGCTCGCGCAGCTTCGCCTTGAGAATCTTGCCGGACGGTGCGGCGGGCAGTTGCGTCACGATGCGCACTTCGGCGGGCATCTTGTACGGCGAGAGACGCTCGCGCAGGAAGGCGCGCAGCGCGGCCTCGTCGAGCGTCATTCCACCGCGTACCTCGACGAACGCGATGACTTCCTCGTTGCCCTCGATCGCCCGGCCTACCACTGCCGATTGCAGCACGGCGGGGAATGCGTTCAGCGATTGCTCGACTTCCTCGGGATACACGTTGAAGCCCGAGTGAATGATGATTTCCTTCGAGCGGCCCACGATGGACACTGCACCATCGGCGTCGATTCGTGCGAGGTCGCCGGTATGCAGCCAGCCATCGGTATCGATGGTCTGCGCGGTCAGGTCGGGGCGCTTGTAGTAGCCCTTCATCACGTTCGGGCCGCGCACCAGCAACTCGCCGCTGCCGTCGGGCAGGGGCGAGCCGAGCATGATCTCCACGTCGGGCACGGCCGCGCCCACGGAGCAATCGCTACGCGGCGTCTCCACGCGCGTCTGGCAGACCGTCGGCGATGTCTCCGTCATGCCATAGCCGTTGTGCAACACGATGCCGAATGCCTCTTCGAAGGCCGCCTTCAGCGTGGCCGTCAGCGGTGCGCCGCCGGACTGCGCCATCCGCAGCGCGGGCGTGCACAGGGACTGGCCGTTGGCACGGCTCCACTCGATGACCTTGGCGTACATGGCGGGCACGCCGTGTAGCACCGTCAGTTGTTGATCCACGAGTGCCCGAGCGAGTTTCTCGGGACGGAAGCGCGGCTCGTAATACACCGTGGCGCCGTTCGACACCGGGCCGACCAGCAACACCGACAAGCCATACACATGCGAGATCGGCAGCACGCCGTAGACGCGGTCGCCGGGTGCCACGCGCGACTGCAGCCGGTTGGAATGGCCGATGAACATCAGGTTGGCATGCGTCAGCATCACAGCCTTCGACGCGCCCGTAGTGCCCGTGGTGTAGATCATCGCCGCCACCTGCTGGCGTGGGTCGGCCTCCACCGGCTCCGTGACCGCCGCGTCATCGACGGCGCTGACCAGCAGGCGTCCGACATGGGTCCACTCGGCCCACTGCGCACCACGGGCGAGGCCATGCTCGCGCGCTTCGGGGAAATCGTTGTCGAGATAGAGCGTCACCCGCGCGCCGGCGTGCTCGACGATGTTAGCGATTTCACGCGCCGAGAGCCGCGCGTTGACGGGTACGGACCACGCGTCGATGGCGCTGAGCGCGAGCAGCAGCACGGCGCATCCCACGCTGTTCTCGGTCACCAGCACCACGCGATCGCCGCCCCGCACGCCGAGTTGCGTCAGGGTCTGGGCGGTCTCGCGGACGGCTTCATCAAGTTCCGCATAGCGCAACGCGCGGTGTGCGTCCATCACGGCAATGCGGTCGGGATGGCTGGCCACCCATGGCGCCATGGTCTGGTGCAGGCGAGCGAATGCTGGCTGGAAGGGAGGGTGCGATACAGGAATGGCGGACGCCGGGCCAGACTGGCCCGCCGGTGCGGCGGTACTGCTCATGTTGTCTCCAGGCAAGGCTCCGGCGTGAGTCCGCCGGTATTCGATGTGGTGCATCGTCCCATCCCAATCCTGCGGGCGTCAACCGCGTGGCGGAATGATGGTTCTGCCTGACGGAATCAACTGGCAAGTTTTGTGCGAATATCGCCGTCCTGTGTCTATCGCCAGGCACGCTCGGATGGTCGGCGATTTGTGGGAAATCGCGACATGTCTGCCAATGTCTGCTCATCCCAAACCCTACTCGTCACATAACGCGGCAGACATCGGAGATGGGAACGATTATCATGTGCGTTACTTTTTGAGACATCGTAGAAACATGAAGCAGGGGATTACGGTCGCATACCGCGCAGGCATTGCCTCGCGCGCCATCGCGGCCATTCTGGGTGGCTATGGCGTTGCGGCGCTGGCTACCGGCTGCCTGTCGCTGGTGCTGGCGCAGTGGGTGGGCATGGCGCGGGCCGAGGCTGTGGTGACCGCCACGCTGTTGTCGTTCCTCTGGTTTGCGCTGGCCGTGATCTGGGTGTTTGCCGCCGATTCGGCGCTGCGTGCGTGGATCGGTCTGGCAATTCCTGCTGCGGTCCTGGCATTGGGCTGGTTTGCCCTGGGTGGTGCGTGATGACTGAACTCAGAAAAGGTCAGGGGCTGCGCCAGGCCATGGCGTGGCTCCATACGTGGTCCGGCCTGCTGGTCTGCTGGTTCCTGTTCCTCGTGTTCTGCGGCGGCACGGCCAGCTATTACCGCGACGAGATTTCGGTGTGGATGAAGCCGGAGTTGCATGCATCGTTGAACAGCAAGGTCTCCGAGGTGGATGCCGCGCAGCGCGCTTACACCTTCCTGCAGCGTGAGGCGCCCAATGCGGAGCGCTGGTTTATTTCGTTGCCCGACGAGCGTAATCCCACGATCTCGCTGTTCTGGCTCCGCAAGCCGACCGCCGAGGACAAGGGCAAGAACAACCGCGCACGGCTTGAAACCCGAACGCTCGACCCGGCCACCGGCGAGCCGATTGCCGGTGCGCGCGACACCCGCGGCGGCGATTTCCTGTATCGGCTGCACTTCGACCTGCACTACATGCCGGCGATATGGGCGCGCTGGATCATCGGCTTCTGCACGATGTTCATGCTGGTGGCCATCATCAGCGGCGTGATCACGCACCGGCGCATCTTTGCCGATTTCTTTACGTTCCGCGCCAGGAAGGGACAGCGCTCCTGGCTCGACGCGCACAATGCCGTGGCCGTGCTGGCACTGCCGTTCCACTTGATGATCACCTACACGGGCCTGGTCACGCTGATGCTCTTGTACATGCCGTGGGGGATCCAGTCGGTGTACAAGGGCGACGAGCGCGCGTTCAACACCGAACTGGCCGCCCGTGCGCCGCGTAACCTGAAGGCGTCGAAGGACAGCGCGCCACTGGCGCCTATCGCGCCGATGATGGCGCAGGCCAATGCGCGCTGGAACGATAGCGGCATCCAGCGCATCACCGTCGAACAGCCCAACAACGCCAGCGCCACCGTGGCGCTCACGCGTCGCGATGAACGCAGCATGCGGACCACGCCGCCATCGATGGTCTTCACCGGACCCACCGGCGAGTTGAAGGCGACGCTGGGCGAGGAAATGGCCGGTGCCAGCGCCACGCGCTTCACGATGGTGGGCCTGCATGTGGCGCACTTCGCGCCAACATTGCTGCGCGTGCTGTTCTTCCTGTCCGGCATCGCCGGCACGCTGATGGTTGCCACGGGTGCCGTGATGTGGGCCGTCAAGACACGACAGCACCATGCCAAGCGCATTGCCGCCACGGGACGCACGCCGTTCGGCCTGCGGCTGGTGGAGGCCCTGAACCTGGGTGCGATTGCCGGTCTGCCGATCGCCTTCGCCACGTACTTCTGGGCCAATCGCCTGCTGCCCGTGGATATCCCGCAACGCTCGGCCGCAGAGATCCAGGCATTCTTTGCCGCCTGGGCGGCTGCTGCGGTGCTCGCGCAGATTCGGCCGACGCGCGGCATGTGGCGCGTGCAGCTATGGATCGGTGCGGCGCTGTTTGCCGGGCTGCCGGTGCTCAATGCCTTCACCACGTCCACGCACCTCGGCGTTACGCTGTTCCACGGCCCGGCTGTGGTGGCGGGCTTCGACCTGACCGTGCTCGCGCTGGGTATTGGCTTGGGAAGTGCCGCGTGGCTCGTCGGAAAACGCAAGGCGCCGCGCAAGGCTGCGGCCCCGAAAACGGCCAAGGCCACCCCGAGCAACGTGAAGGGTATCGAGGTGCCGCAATGAGCGATGTCGGGATGCTGCCGATCGGGCCTGCCTGCGTGGCCGGCCTGGGGTTCGCCGTCGCCGGTTTCACGTGGCTGGCGACCGCAATGGATCGCCATCACGCGGACATGTTCGGACGCGGCACGTCGCCGGAACCGGCACGCGCCAGGCGCCTGCGCTGGCAGGGGGCGTTTGCCCTGGCCCTGGCACTTGCGGCTTGCGTGCTGGCCGAGGGCTGGGCGTTTGGCGTGGTGTATTGGGGCGGGCTTCTCACGCTGGGTGCATTGACCGTGGCGGGAACGTTCTCCTGGGCACCGCACGCGTCGCCACGCGTGGCGCGGACGGCGGTGATCGTCGGGGTTCTCGCAACAACGCTATCGCCCTTGCTGGCGCCAGTCCACGGCTAGTCTTCGCCATCTGTCGGATGGTCTTCGAGCAACGCCACCAGAGCGTTGCCTTCATTTTCTGGAATCGGGTTAAGCCTGCCCGCGCGG
Source organism: Cupriavidus sp. SW-Y-13 (assembly GCF_009793345.1). Lineage (NCBI taxonomy): Bacteria > Pseudomonadati > Pseudomonadota > Betaproteobacteria > Burkholderiales > Burkholderiaceae > Cupriavidus > Cupriavidus sp. SW-Y-13. The sequence continues at coordinate 1,175,516 of NZ_WHLX01000002.1, read as the reverse complement.
AGGGATTGCGCGGCGCAAAAATTATTCTTTTGGGAGTGTCACCTTGTCTTTCACGAACCAATCGCGAGCGTCCGTCTCGCGTACCCCGTTGCGTCACCTTGTCACCGCACTGGCTGCTGCCGGCCTGCTGCCGACGCTTGCCTTCGCACAGGAGGCAGCCGCCGATGCGGCGGCGCAGAATCCCGTTACCACGTTGCCGGCCGTGACCGTGAAGGGCGCAGCGTCTCCCGACCAGTTGCCCGAGGCGTATGCCGGCGGACAAGTGGCACGGGGCGGTCGTCTCGGCGTGCTCGGCAACCAGGATTTCATGGACGTGCCATTCAGCATCACGTCGTACACCTCCCAGCAGATCCAGAACCAGCAGGCCCGTACGCTCGGTGGCGTGCTCGCTGACGATCCCGCCGTGCGTGTGACCTCGGGCTTTGGCAATTTCTCCGAAGCCTTCGTCGTGCGCGGCTTCACGCTGACTGGCGACGACATCAGCTACAACGGCCTGTACGGCATCGCACCGCGCCAGTTGGTTTCGCCCGAGGGCCTGGAGCGCGTGGAAGTGTTCCGCGGCGCCAACGCGTTCCTGAACGGTGTATCGCCGGCAGGTACGACAATCGGGGGTTCCATCAATCTGGTGCCGAAGTACGCGCTGGCTGCGCCGATCACGCAGGGCACGATCGACTACACGAGCGATGGCCAGGTCGGTGGCCACATTGACGTTGGCCGTCGCTTTGGCGAGAAGAAGCAGTTCGGCGTGCGCGTCAATGCAATGGCGCGTGGCGGCGATACCGCGGTCGACAACGAGAGCCGCCAGCAGCGCTTGTTTACGCTGGGCCTTGACTATCAGGGCGACGCGTTCCGCGTGAACGCTGATTTTGGCTACCAGAAGGAGTCGGTATTCCAGGGCCGCGCTACGATTAATCTTGCCAACACTGCGACGGCGTTACCGCCAGTGCCGTCTTCCACAACGAATTGGGCGCAGCAGTGGACGAACTCGAAGCTGGAAGATACCTACGGGACGATCCGCGCCGAGTACGACATCACGAAGGACTGGACGACCTATGCCGCCTTTGGTGCGCACCACAGTAATGAATTTGGTAACTACAGCGGCGCCAACGTCGGTAATAGCGGTTTCGGAACGGCGTCGCTCCTTTCTGTGCCCTTCAAGCAGGACACGATCACGGGTGAAGTGGGTGTGCGCGGCAAGTTTGCCACCGGCCCGGTGAAACACACGGTCAACCTCAGTTGGTCTGGCCTGAAGCAGGAAAAGGCTTCGGCATTTGGGTCTTCCGGTACGTTCCCGACGAACCTCTACAATGCGCCGGCCGTCGCCTATCCGACAGCGAACATCACCGGCAACTTTGCTGACCCATACACCACAGGCCGCACGAACCTGAACGGCGTTTCGTTCTCCGACACGCTAAGCTTCTTGAACGACCGTGTGCTGTTGACTGGTGGCGTACGTCATCAAGTGATCAATGTGCGTGGCTATGCCACCGCCGATGGCGCGCAGACATCCACTTACAACGATTCTGCCACCTCGCCAATGTTCGGCCTCGTGGTGAAGCCGCTACAGAACGTGTCGGTGTATTACAACTACATTGAGGGCTTGGCTCAGGGCCCCACGGCTGGCAATACCGCTGTAAACCGCGGCGAGATCTTCCCGCCGGTAAAGTCGAAGCAGCAGGAAGCGGGCGTGAAGTATGACGCCGGCAAGTTCGGCACGACGCTGGCGATCTTTCAGATCGAACAGCCTCAGGGAACGACGTTGTCGGGCAGCGTGTTCGGCCTGCGTGAACTGCGTAACCGCGGCGTGGAGCTGAGCGTGTTTGGCGAGCCGCTGCGTGGCTTCCGCTTGCTTGGGGGTGTGTCGTACATCGACTCCAAGTACCAGAACGATCCGCTGCTGGACGGCAAGAAGGGCGTTGGCGTGCCTAACTACACGGTGACGCTGAGCGGCGAGTACGATTTGCCCTTCCTGGTGGGCTCGACCGTATCGGCCCGCTATATCCAGACCGGACGTCAGGCGGCCAACACGTCGAACACGATCAGCCTGCCATCCTGGAATCGTTTCGATCTTGGTGCTCGTTACACCTTCAAGGCTTCGCAAATGCGCTACACAATGCGCGCTGCGGTCGAGAACATCGCCAACAAGGACTACTGGGCAGGTGTTTCGACTTCCAACAACGTGCTGTTCGTTGGCGCGCCGCGTACCTTCAAGCTCTCGATGACGGTCGACTACTGATCATTGATCGGCCGTTGCAGCCATTTGCTCCGTGCGCAGCCAGTCGCGCGGAGACTGGCCCACCCGGGCCAGGAACACACGTGATAGCGCCGACGGGTTGGCATAGCCCAATTCGTCGGCCAGCAGTTTCAGCGGCGCGCCTTCGCGCAGCCGCGACTGCGCCAGGCTGACGCGCCAGTCGGTCAGGTAGTCGGCCGGTGTCTGGCCGACGACATTGCGAAACGCCTCGGCGAACGCGCTGCGCGACATGCCCGCGCAGGCCGCCATCTGCTCCAGATTCCAGCTTTCTCCCGGTGCCTCGTGCATCGCCACCAGTGCGCGCGCGAGCCGTGCATCGGACAGCCCCGTGATCAATCCGGGCTGCACGCCGGCTGCGTCGGGATGATCGAGCATCCATCGCAGTAGCTGAATCAGCACCACTTCGAACAGCCGATCCGCCAGCAGCCGCTGGCCACAGCGCACGCGCTCGGTCTCGGCGAACAGCAGTGACAGGGCAGGGCCCAACCCTTCGACTTGCGCCAGTGGCAGCACGATCAGCGGCGGCAACGCGCGTGCCAGCGGATTGCGCACGCCGCCCGCGAATTCGAGGGTGGCGCAGGCAAACTGCGAACCCTCGGCGGGCGGATTGTGGAAGGTGTGGATGGCCGGGCGCGGATAGAACAGCAGCGATGGCTCGCGGATCGACAACTCCCTCGGCAGTCCCTTTGTGCGATGCGTGACAGTCATCTCGCCGTCGCGCATGACGTGCAGGAAACCGCGCGCCGGCTCGTTGAAGCGCGAAATGCCGCACAGCGGGCCGCTATGGAACAGGTGCGCGTGGATGCGGAAGCGCTCCAACAACGCCGAGAGCCGGTCGATGGGAGCGAGAACGGGAGTGGTGAGGCTTGCCATGGCGTCTGGACGAATGGGTATGTTTGCTGGACGGATAGTATCCCAACGTGCGGCGGTAGCGGCCATAGTGGAACCCAAGGACAGCGACACACCAGTCCGAACGTAACGAACCCACCACGCATCCGCATCAGGAGTCCATCATGACCGCACGTATCCCCGTACCCGACACGCAATCGGCCCCCGCTGGCAGCCAGGCCGCCCTTGCTCAGATCCACGGCGCTTTCGGCGTCGTTCCCAAGATGTTCCGCGCCGTATCCAATTCGCCGGCCGCGCTGCAATCGATGTGGGGCGCCTTCGGTGCGCTCGGCGGCGGCGTCATTCCCGCGGCGCTGGGCGAGCAGATCGCCGTGGCAGTGGCCGACCGCAACCGCTGCGAGTATTGCCTGGCCGCGCACACGGCGCTAGGCCGCAAGGCGGGCGCCAGCGCCGAGCAGATGGCCGCCGCCCAGCGTGGCGAATCGACCGATCCGAAGACCGCTGCGGCACTGGCGTTCGCGCTGCAACTGGTGGAGTCGCGCGGCCAGAGCAGCGATGCCGATATCGCCCGTCTGCGGGAAGTCGGTTTCAATGACGAGGAAATCGTCGAGATCGTTGCCCATGTTGCGCTGAACCTGTTCACCAACTACATCAACGTGGCATTCGCCGTGCCGGTGGATTTTCCGGCGGTGAAGCTCAATCCGCGTTAATTCCGGTCTGACGCAGATGTAAAAAAAGCCGCTCCTCGGAGCGGCTTTTGTCCCATGGTGCGACGCCTCAGGCGTGGATCACCGAGGGAGTGAACTGCTTGCCGGTCAGGCTGGCCACGGCAACGGCCACGGCTTGCTCACGCGCGCCATCGGCAGCCGGGGAGGGCATGAAGCGCTCCGGTTCCTCACGGGCCAGACGTTGCAGGTGGCGCAGCTTGGCCTTCAGGCCCGGCTCGACGCGCGAATCGGGGGTGACCGTGGACGGGCAGGCCACACCCAGAATGTCGAGCGCCTGTCGGAAGTTGTCGACCGTCAGCCCTTCGGCCGGGTCCACGCAGACCAGGCGGGCGCGCTGCTCCGCACTGAACGACGCGGCCGGTGCCGTGGACAGGATCACCCAGGCGCCCGGCATGGCGTGCTGGGCAGACCATGCGCCGATTTCCGCAGCGTGGCCGCCATGCACGGCCGGCGTCATGCCTTCCACCTGAAGGTCCAGTTGCTGGAAGATCGCGGCAGGCGTGCCGCGTCGCCATGCGTCGGAGACCACCACCCGGGCGCCAGCAATACCGAACAGCCGGCGCAGGAAACCCAGGGCGATGGGATCGAAAAACCTGACATCCCGAAGAGTCCCCGTGTTCGGCGTACCGCCCAGACGGGCAGCGGAGCGGTCCGAGTACAGGACACCGGGTACGTCCAGCATGATGAGGCGTTCAGACATGATTCGTGGTCACTCGTGATGGGATGGGTCTAGCGTATCTGGCTTTTTGCCGAGAAAGCGGCCACAAAATGTGCATAAGTGCAACAGTTGTGTAACTTGCTCGGTTCACTCGTAAATGCCGGTTACCCCGTTCCCGTATTTGTTTCCTGCGGACACAACTGCCGCACCAGGCTTGGGATTGCAGCCCGAAACGGCTTGCGGATGCTGACCCAATGATCGCCTCAACGGGCCGTCGGGCCAGCCGGTTGACAGGAATTTGAAAGGAAATGTACGGCAATCGGTCGCGGCCGCAACATGGGTGACATTAGCGGCGGCGCAGCAATTGCATTTCGAAATGCTCGAAGGCGTATTGGCAGGGAATGCCGCAGAACAAGTCCGTCGCGCCAACCGGTTTCTCGCAGGCGTGGCAGGTGCCGCAGGGCTTGAGGCGGGGCGCCCAGTCGCGTCCGGCGTGATCGAAGTCTTCCTCGAATGACGAATCGTCCTGGGCGGCCTTGCGGAGCATGCGTCGTTCCTGCCTTTTCGCAACTTGCGCGTCTGCGTTGATGGGTCGGGGCCGACTGCGCCAAGGGCAGTGGCACCGGCATCCATGCTAGCGCGGCCACCTTCATCGGCAAATCGGATCAACACTATTTACGGCAATACGCGGGCAGCCTGAAGCCGCGCCTTCTCTGACGGCAAGGTGCGCGGCCCCGGGCGGCATTGCGGCGATGCGGCAATATCGTTGGCGGACAGCTTCAGAACTGGAAGCGTGCCACATCGCTTTCGAGCGCCGCAGCCTGCAGGTCCAGCCGTGCTGCCTGGCCAGTCACGCTATCCACGAGCCGTGCGTTGTCGGCGCTGGTCTGTTCCAGACGGGCCAGCGCCTCGGTTACCGTGCGGATGCCGGCGGCCTGCTCGCTGGCCAGGTTGCCAAGCTCAGAGGCCAGCGTATGACTGTGGTGCACGGCGGAATCGATGCCGGACATTGCAGTTTCCACGTGCGTGCTCAGTTCCGCCCCGCGTGCAATCTCGCGCGCGGCGGCGCCGATGATGGTGTTGATTTCCCGCGCGGCCGTGGCGCTGCGTTGCGCCAGCGCGCGCACTTCCTGCGCCACCACGGCAAAGCCTCGTCCGGCTTCGCCAGCGCGCGCCGCTTCCACGGCAGCGTTGAGCGCGAGGATATTGGTCTGGAACGCAATGCTCTCGATCACGGCGACGATGTCCGAGATATTGCGCGACTGGGCGTGGACGTTGGCCATGGCTTCGCTCATATCCCGTACGGCAGCCATGCCGGTGCCGGTGGCCAGCCGCGCACGGCTTGCCATGTCGCTCGACTCCTGCGCCTGCTGGTGAGCCTGCTGGACCAGTGCGGTGAGCCGCGTCACGTTGGCGGCGGCATCGGCCAGCGCAGCGGCCTGCGTACCGGTACGCGTGGCAAGTTCCTCGTTGCCCTGCGTGATGCCGTGGCTGGCGTCGGAGATTTCATGCGCGCATTGCTGGATACGGGCCAGTACGCCGGCCAGCTCCTCGCGCATGCCTGCCAGGAAAAACAGCAGGCTGCTGCGGTCGTGGCTGCGCAGCGCGACGTGCGCGGTCAGGTCGCCACCGGCGATACTGTTCGCCACGGCTGCGGCATCGCGTGGTTCGCCACCCAGCTCGCGCGTCAGGCTGCGTGCGGCGATCCAGGCCAGCCACGCGGCGGCCAGCAGGCTGGTCATCAGCAGGCCGGCCATGACCCATTGCGCGCGCGTCTGCGCGGCGGCCACGCCGGCCACCGTGTCGGCTGCCTGCTGGGCGAGCGCGGTCCGCGTGGTTTCGATCAGCGCGCCGAGCTTCTGCAGTTGCTGGCCCAGGAAATGGCTTTCGATGGAGACCGAGGCATCGAACTGCAAGGCATCGAGCGGCTGCTTGCGCATGAGATCGACATACTTGTCCGTCAATTCGCCCGCAGCGGCGCGTTCCGTCTGCAACGCCTGCGCTTGCTGGGGCGCGGCGGTACGCACGCCGTCCACGGCGGTAGCCAGATTCTTCATGGCGGCGGCAATATCGTTGGTCGCCGTGTCCCGCTCCGCGCTCGATGTGGCCAGCGTCAACGCCAGTTGCGCGCGTCCCAGCGTGGCGAGCGAGGCTTGCGCGCGCTCGGCGGAAATGGCCCCGCGCATATCGCGCTGGTAGAGCGTGTCGGTGTCCTGCTTGAGTTCGATGAGGTTGACGATGCCGGTCAGGCCGACGATGGCACCGAATGCGTAGATGAGGGCGAACGCGGCGGAAAGCCGCAGGACCAGCGGCAGTCTTGCCAATCCCTGCCACACGGATTGGCCGCGCCGGGCGGGCAGCCCGATCTTGATGGCTTGCAACACGAAAAACACTCCTCCGGGGCAATGCCCCGCCATGCCATGACCCATGCGCGGCAGCTTCCGGGTCTCTCGATGTCTGGCAAGGAACCAGGGAACCCGTGACGCCGCGGCGCGGTGTGATGGTCCGCGACGCATGTGACGTTGGCGTGACGCCGCGTCATTGGAGGAGGGATGTCAGAGGGGCGCTACATCGCGTTGCCGATGCAGCGCCCTGACGCATGGCTCAGTAGTGGAGGGCCAGCGAATCGTGCTCGCGATGCGCGGTGAGTTCTTCGCGCGCCGCGTGGTCGAGCACATCGAGCCGGTAGCCCTGTGCATAGACCACGGAAACGGTAACGCCGTTCTCGGGGCAAAGATTGAGGGTCCGCCGCATGCGAGACACCAGCCCGGCCAGCGCGCGGGAGTCTCCCGGCAGGTCGTGGCCCCAGATCGTATTCTCGATGCGCTGGCTGGCCAGGATACGGCCGGCATTGGCGAACATCAGCATGGCGAGGTCGAACTCCTTGGGTGTCATCGGTATCCGTACGCCGTGCAGCGTGGCATAACGGCCGGGACTGTTCAGCTCGTAGCCGCCCGCGCGCAGGGGCAGGGGCGTCCGCAGCCGAGTATCCACTACGCGACGGCGCAATGCGCTGAGCCGAGCCAGCAGCACGCGGGCGCTGAGCGGACGGACCACGTAGTCGTCAGCGCCGGCATCGAGCGCCTCCACGACGTCGTCGTCGCTGCCCTGTCCGGCGATCAGCACGATGGGCACGTCGCGGTTGCGCACGGCACGCACAGCGCGGATGACATCGATGGCGGAGATATCGGGCAGTTCACGGTCGATCAGGAGCATGTCGTAATTGTCGTGCCCCAGGCCGTGGATCAGGTCGCGGCCGGCCTGAAAGTAACTGCACTGGAACCCGGCAATGGAGAGCAATTCCTGCATGGGATGGAGGGGGGAGGCGCTGCTGCCCAGCAGCGCAATGTTGGCACGCTCATTCATACGGCACTATCGATCCTGCAAAACACATTAAAAGGACAAAACGTTGGTGGCAGCGTATCGACGAGGGAGCGCTGCAACAATCGCGGTTTCCTTAAAAAGGCTTCAGTGGCGTCACAGGTGTCGCGGCTTGCGGCGAGGCACGCTGGCCTGCGGCGTCTAATCCGATGTTTTGTATGGGTTTACGGGTGGCGGCTGCTTATCCACAGAACTTGTGGATAACCACGCCCGAACGGGTGTCGACCCGCCGTCCGCATGCGGAACCCATCGGCGTGATTAAAAAATGGGCAACTCCGGCCTGTACCATGGTGTGGATGCGCGCATGTGACGTGCCATGCCAGAATAGGGCCCTCTGGGTCAGGGAAGCCTCCGGGCTGCCAGTTGCCGATGCTGAGTCCAAGCGTGATTGCCGTGATCGTGGTCGCCTTCCACACCGTGGGGGTCGTGGCGGCCCTGCACGCCGTCATGACGGTGCGTACCGCGCCGGGCGCCATCGCGTGGGCGGGATCGCTGGTGATGATGCCGTACCTGACACTGGTGCCTTACCTGATCTTTGGGCGCAGCCGGTTCGCCGGTTACGTCAACGCCCGACGTTTCAACAACGACCGCCTGCGCGAGATCGGCCAGGGCATGACCGCACACGAGCGCGAGGCGCTCAGGGCCAGCGTGGTGGACTTGCCCGCGCAGGCATGCATGCGGGCACTGCCGGCCCTCACCGGCATTCCGTGCATGGGCAACAACGATGTGCGATTGCTGATCAACGGCGATGCCACGTTCGACGCGATCTTCGCGGCCATCGACGCCGCGAAGGAGCAGGTGCTCGTGCAGTTTTTCATCGTGCATGACGACGAGCTTGGCCGTGCGTTGCAGCGTCGATTGTGCGAGCGGGCTCAGGCCGGTGTCAGGGTCTATTTCCTCTACGACAGTATCGGATGCCATGCGCTGGGCCGCGAGTATGTTCGCGTGCTGCACGCGGCGGGCGTGCAGGCCCGGCCTTTTTCCACGCATCCCGGCTTTGTCAATCGTTTCCAGTTGAACTTCCGCAATCATCGGAAACTGGTCGTGGTGGATGGCGGACGCGCTTTCGTGGGCGGCCACAACGTTGGCAACGAGTACCTTGGCAAACGTTCGCCGCTGTCTCCATGGCGCGACACCCATATCGAAATCCGTGGTCCTGCGGTGCTGACACTGCAGATGGCGTTTGCCGAAGACTGGTACTGGGCTGCGAAGGAGGTGCCGTACCTGATGATGCCGCCGGACCCCAAGGTGGGCCAGGGGGAGGGGGGCGGGATGACGGTCCAGGTGGTGCCGTCCGGTCCGGCCGATGCGCAGGAAACCTGCTCGCTGTTCTTCGTCGAAGCGATCCGGTCGGCCAGACACCGGTTGTGGGTGACATCGCCGTACTTCGTGCCCGATGAGGCTGTGTTCGCGATGCTGAGGCTCGCCGTGCTGCGCGGCGTGGACGTGCGCATCCTGATTCCGTCCCGGCCCGACCACCTCGTGGTCTACGGCGCTTCCACGATATATGCCTACCAGGCCATCCTTGCCGGCGTGAAGGTCTATCGCTACGAGCCGGGCTTCCTGCACCAGAAGGTGGTGCTGATCGACGATATTGCGGCTGCGGTGGGCACGGCCAATCTGGACAACCGCTCGTTCCGGCTGAACTTCGAATTGATGATCATGACGGCGGATTCCGCCTTTGCCGCAGATGTGGAAAAGATGCTGGAGGCCGATTTCGCGCATGCGCGAGAGATCGATACCAGCGACTTTCTCGCATCCCCAGCCGTGTTGCGCGTGGCCATGCACGTGGCCAAGCTGTTTGCACCGATTCTCTGACGCGCCGCACGGCGCGTGCTGCGTCGCATCGGGCACTGGCACTATTTGTGTACACTGTCTACTATTAATGCCAACAAGATGGACGCTGTCCACATGAGGGGAAGCATGAACCGCGCAGCCGCCAGCATTCCGCCGTCGCGAACCACTTATCGGCATGGCGACCTGCGCCGTGCGCTGCTGGAAGCGGGCGTGGACCTGGCCCGGCACGGTGGTCCCGATGCCATCGTGTTGCGCGAGGCCACGCGCCGCGCCGGCGTGGTGCCCAACGCCGCCTATCGCCACTTCGCCAATCGACAGGACCTGTTGCAGGCGGTACGCGCCTCGGCGCTGTCGAGCCTGGCCATGGCCATGGAAGCTGAACTTGCCGCCATTCCGCCCGATGCATCTGCCGTGGAGCGTGCACGGGGCAGCCTGCGCGCCGTGGGCACCGGGTACCTGCGCTTTGCACTGTCCGAAACCGGACTGTTCCGGACCGCCTTCTCGGTGCCGGACGAGGTGGAGAACGATACCGATCCGGACAAGGCCGGCAACAGCGGCATGAATCCATTCGAATTGCTTGGTGCGTCGCTGGACCGTTGGGTCGATGCCGGAATCCTCCCGGCTGCGCGCCGCCCCGGCGCCGAATACATCGCCTGGGCGGCTGTGCACGGCCTGGCCATCATGCTGATCGACGGGCCATTACGCGAGGGCGCGAACGAGAACGCCGCAAAGTTCGGCCCACGCCTGCTGGAAATGGTGGAGAAAGGGCTGCTGGCCGTGTGAAGGAAAGGGAGCGAAAAAACGGGAGCGAAAAAAAGGGAGCGAAAAGTAGGGAGCGAAAAAAAGATGCCACGCGCGGGGAGCAACGTGGCATTGGAATCAGGAGTTGCAGGGGAAGGGTTCCCCGCAATCCATCTCGGATGCCCGTATGGCATGGGCGAAGTGGAGTCTATTAAGACGATTCTGAGAAAAAAATCGGAAAACCCTTAAATGAGGACTTCTTTCGCAGATACCTGTCTAACGTTTGCGGAGCGCCACGTGTGTGGTCCGCCAACGAGGGGAGCGGGACATGCGAGGCATGCGAGGAAGGATGCCGGGGATCGGAAAGGGCCTAGTGTTTTCGCTCGCCGCCCTGCTGGCGGGATGCGTGGCCTACCCTGGTTACGACGTGGCCCCCGGATATGGCTATGGCAGCTATTCGGGTTACGCGGGATATTCGGGATCTTCGGGATCTTCGGGATACACCGGGTATGGGGGATATGCGGGGTCGTCGAGCTACTACTATGGCGGCTACCCGTACGGCTATCCCTACGCCTATTACGGCGCGCCCATCTACGGCAGTGTATGGATCGGCAGCGGTTGCTGCGGATATCGGGGCTACTACGGCTACCGGGGCTATGGGTATCGCGGCTACTACGGTTATCGCGGTGGATACCACGGTGGATATGGCGGGGGCTATCGCGGCGGCTACCACGGTGGGTATCGCGGCGGATATGTCGGAGGGTATCGCGGCGGGTACGGAGGCTCCCGTGGCGGCGGCCGGGGTCGGCGCTAGCCGCCCGGCACTACACAGGCGTCACGGCAATTGCCGCAGCTGGCCGATGACGGACATCAGCCGGCCATGCGCCACGGTGACTGACGCCTCATCCTGCAGGGCTTCCTGATAGCGCTTGCGAAACGCTTCGTCCCCGCGTTCGCTGAACATCTTCTGCGTGGCGCCCGCCACGGCGCGGCAGGTCTCATCATGGTGTTCATCGCCATCGAGTTCCTCGTCGATCTCGACGATCAGCCGTGACAGCGGATCGAGCCAGCGGAAAAATGCTTCCTCCGTGATGAGCTGAACAAACTGGCCTGCGGGAATCGGACCATGCAGCCGTTCGTACTGGCCGCGATCGTAGCCAATGACTTCCTTGTGCACCTCGAGCAGCGCCGCGCGCAAGGCACGTAGCCCCGAGCGGCGGGTTTCCTGGATGGCGAGGAACTGTTCGCTGGGCATGCCCATCTCCACTTTCCTGTTTACGGGCAGGCGCTGTCGAGCCATGGTGCGGCGTCCTCCCGTGGACGCCATTGGCCTGTCCCTTGTTATTGGACGCACACGTACACGCTCGACGGGATGCACGGTGCGCGAAGTCAGTATAGGCACCCAAGATGCCCCGATCTAGCGCATCCGCCTAGCGAAATACCCGTATTGCCGCTGCGCCGCATTCCGTATGGGCCAAGGTGGATGCCAGCGCGCGGGCGATGCGTATTGCGACGCAGCAGCGACGCACCGCGCCATGTTCCGTGCTTCAGGCATGCAATGGATCGGAAGTCAGCCGCATCCGCGCGCGCAATGGCAGGTGGTCCGATGCCAGTTTCGCCATCGCGCTACGGTGGCTGGCCACCGCCAGCAGGTGCGCGCGCGGCGAGGTCCAGATGCGGTCGAGTGCCAGGAACGGCCAGCGTGACGGGAATGTGGACACATGCGGCGTGCGCTCGAAATAGGCATGCAGCCAGCGCAACGGACGGCCCCACAGGAACCACTCGTTGACATCGCCAAGCAGGATCGTCGGTTGCTCCGGCGCCTCGGCCAGCGCGGTGAGCAGACGTCGCACCTGCCAGCGCCGCTCGCTCGGCAGCAGCCCCAGGTGCGTGGCAATCACGCGCAGTGCAAAGGTGCCCGATTCGATCGCATTGCATTCAAGCTGGGCGTCGATGGCGCCGCGCGGCTCGCGCCGCCGCACACTGAGGTCGATGTGGCGCACGCTCAGGGGCCGATAGCGCGTGAGCAATGCGTTGCCGTAGTCGCCATCGTCGCGCACGAGTGTCGGGCCGGGAATCGCATGCAGGCCGGTACGTTGCGAGAGGAACTGCAGCATGTCGAAGCCGGTGCCGCGCGTCTCTACCTCCTGTAGCGCGATGAGGTCGGCGCGCAGTTCGCATAGCACGTCGCAGATGCGGTTTGGCACGAAGTGCCCATCGGTGCCGACGCCGCCATGGATGTTGTAGCTCGCCACGGCGATATCGGCATGCAGCGCGCCGTTTGGCACATGGGGTGCGTTCACCGCGCGGCTCCCGTGGCGTGCATTCCGCCCATCGGCGGATGGTTGCGTCGCTGGCGCCGCCGTCGCAGACCCCACCAGATGGCTGCCGGGATCAGCAGGACCAGCGCCAGCAAGGCGAAGGTCATGACATTCGGATCGCGCGCCGCCGCCGCAATGCGATTCACCAGCGATGCCGATAGCACGATGCCCGGCGTGATGCCAATGGCCGTGCCGAGCAGGCAATCCCGCAGCCGGATGCGCGAGGCACCCACCACAAGGTTCACCAGCGTGAACGGCGCCACGGGCACAAGCCGCAGCACCACCATCGCCAGCAGGCCGTGCTGGCTCACCTGCTGGCTGATGCGGTTAAGCCGCTGGCCACCGAAGCGTTGCACGGCATTCCGGCCAAGCAGCCGTCCCGCCGTGCAGGTGGCGGCTGCGCTCATCACGGTGCCGGCCAGCGCCACCGCGCCTCCATACAGCGGCCCGAATACGACAATGGTGACCACGATCAGCACCGTGACCGGCATCATCATGAGCCCGCCCACTACGAAGATCGCCACCATCGCCAGCGGGGCCAGCGGCATCCGGCCGATGTCCTGCACAACGCCCAGCACGTAGCGGAAATCGGCCCATTCGCGCAGTGGCGTATAGCGCCACGCGAAGGCCACGCCAGCCACCACCAGCACCAGTGCCATCAGCACCGCCACACGGTTTGCCACCTGCGGGCGTACCTCGTTGCTCACGAACTCGGCCATGATCTGGTCCGTGTCGATCGGCTCGATGGGGTCGAGCAGCGCGGCATCGGGCACGGCCGCGTCGACGTCTTCCGGCACCGTGGGCGTGAAGGGCTGCAACGTGCGGCCTTCAGGACGGTGCAGCATTGCCAGCGCCTGGTTCAGACGTGGTTTGCCCTCCAGCGCCTGCGTCAGTTCTTCCGTGGTGACGGCGAGGTGTTCGCAGAGCAGGCGGTCGCGCATCGAGCGGATGGCAGCCGCGATGCGCGCGTCGCCGTTGGCTTCGATGGTCACGTTGCATTCGGTGTCGAGCCCGAACGAGCGGTTGCTCAGGTTGGCGGAACCGATAGTCAGCAGATGGTCGTCCACGGCCATCACCTTGCTGTGCACGTTCATGCAGGCGTCGCCAAGGTCCGGCACGTGCGGACAGTACAGCTGGAAACGGCCCTCGGGGTCGGCGTCGCGCAACTCGCGGCAGAGCCGGGCACGCAGCACGCCCATGCTCGCTTCTTCCAGCCAGCCGCTTTCGGTGCGGCGCGATACCAGCGCGATGTCGGGGCCATCCGGTTCGCGCAGCCGTGTCTCGAATGCCTCGGCGATCAGGCCCGAACTGAAGTACTGGTTTTCAAGGTAGATGTTTTCGCGCGCGGCAGCGATGGCATCCACGTAGAGCGCGCGGATCTCGTTGATGCCGGGTGCGTCGTCGCGTTGCGGGAAGGTGCGGCTGATGCCCACGCGCAGGTCCGTGACATCGGGGATGACTTGCTGCGGCCATCGGTCGGCGCCCTGCATCTGGCTGGCCTTCGGTGTGCGCGGATGGCGGCCCGTGGCGCAGAACCATCGGTCGGCGGCCAGATCGCCCAGCGCGGCGGCGGCGGCACCATCGACCACGCACTGCACGTCATGGAACGGCGGATACGGCTTGCCCTCGGGGTCCACGCGGCGCGGCTCGTTGGCCAGATGGTGATGCGAATCCCATCGCCGGATCGTCAGGTCGAGCCCGCCGCAGAACGCCAGTTGATTGTCGATGACCACTACCTTCTGATGATGCGACGCGCCAGCCGGGTGATTCCCGTCGAGGTGAAAGGACAGGCGCCGGTGGGTCTGCCAGTGTTGACGGGCCGAAGGCAGGAACTCCCGCTCCAGCGCGAACACCATCGCGAAATCCCAACTCAGCACGTATACGCGCAGTTTGCGGCGGCGTCGGCACAGCGCATTCAGGAAGTCGCGCAATTCAGCCGGCAGGCCGTCGTTGGGGGCATCGGGCAGCAGCCGCATGCGGCTGTCGATATCCCATCCGAGGATGTAGACCGTGTGCTCGGCGCGCGTGAGGGCCTCGCGCAGCGCGCTGAAATAGGCGTCGCCGTCGACCAGCATCGCGAAGCGGTGGCAGGGCTCCACGCGCCAGCAATTGTGACCAGGGCGAAGCAGGGGGGCGTCGGCAGTGTTTGACATGGCGAAGGGTACGCCGCGCAATTTTCGTACCGAGGCGCCTGGCCGCGTCAGACCGTCCCGCAAGTGGTTTGCCCTGTGTGCTGCTTACTTGCCTTTGTAAATATTGCAGTCAGCGGGCCGCCGTACGCCAGGCGCCGGGAGGCATGCCGAAGCGGCGCGCGAAGGCTCGCGTAAATGTGGTTTGATCGGGGTAGCCCACGCCATGCGCGATATCGGCCAGCGGCATCGTGCCGGCCATGAGCCACTGCACGGCCTGATCGAGACGTAGGCGGGTCTGGTAGCCGTGGGGTGTGTCGCCGAAGGCTTCGCAGAACAGCGTGTGGAAACGGCGTGCGCCCCATCCCACATGCGCGGCGAGGGCATCCACGCGTAGCGGCGAGTCGAGGTGTGCCCGCAGATAGCGGTCGATGTCGGTGACGGGAAAGCGTGCCGCGTCAACAGGTGCATCGCGCAATCCGAGCATCGCGGACAGGCCGTTGGCCAGTCCTGTGGCCTGCTGCCACGCGTGCTGGTTCGATACGTTAGTGCCGCGATCTGCGTCCCGTGCCGTGGCCAGCGCCCGGACGCGCGTCGCGAAGTTGCCGTCCATGGAGAACGTACGTGGCCGCGCCATCAGCCGTGCGGGCAAGGCCACCGAACTCGCAGGGAAGTCGGCCACCAGTTGCAGGTTGTCCGTCAATCCGGCGCAGAGGTGATGGGCGCCAGCCGGAATGACGAGTCCCACTTCCGCATCCACGCGGTAGGCATGGCCTTCGATTTCGAGTTCGATCTGGCCATCCACGCCGAACAGCAACTGATGATAGTCGTGCGCGTGACCGAACGGCTGGCGCGGATAGCGGCGCGGCTCGACCAGCGGCGAGGCGTGTTCAACGAGCTTCGGCATGGCGCGCGTTGCCGCGAGTCTGGCACAGCCACACGCCGATGCCGGCCACGGCCATGCCGAGCCACTGCACCGGACCGAGCCGGTCGCCAAATAGCAGCGCGGCCTGTATGGCGGCAAGCGGCGGGGCGAGGAACATCAGCGCGGCGGCGTTCGCTGCTTGTCCGCGCCGGACCAGCCCGAGCAGCAGCCAGGTGCCGAGCCCAGAGAGCACCAGCGCGGCCCAGGCCAGGCTGATCCACAGCGTCGGGCCTGGCGTCCAGCGCAGCGCGCCGGACGTTTCCGATGTCACCGACGTGGCACCCACGACCACAGCAGCCACCAGCATCGCCCCGGCGTTTTGCCAGGCCGAACTGGCGCGGATATCCGCGCGCGCAATCGAGGTCTTCTGGAGCAGGGTGCCCATCGTGATGGAGAGTATCGCCAGCAGCCCGATCAACATGATCCATGGCGACACCGCGTGCGGCGCGCCGGTCTGCATTGCGGGCAAGACTACCAGACCCACCCCCAGCGCGCCCAGCGCGAGTCCGCGCCAGGTACGTGCCGAAGGCCGCTCGCCCAGCAACGGAATGGCGAACAGCGCGGTCAGCAGCGGCTGCAGCGCCCCCAGCAGTGCCATGATCGACGGCGACAACCCGTGCGCCACGGCGCCATATCCCGCGCAGAGGTAAATGCCCTGCATGAGCGCCCCCGCCAGCAGATGCCTCGGCACCTGTGCCAGCGGCGGCCACGCCACCTTCGCCGCCAGCGCAGTGGCAGTGAACAGCAGCGCTGCCAGCGCGAAGCGGGCCAGCAGGAACAAGCTGGTATCGGCCACGGGCACGACGGCCTTGCCGACGATGAAGCCAGTGGACCAGATCAGAACAAAGGCTACGACGGGCAGCCAGGCGGGGAGGGGGCGGGACATGGGGCGGCGAATCTTGGGCGGACTGGTGGAGGTTGGAGCGGAAGGCTACCGGGGCGAGGTGCGGGTGTCTTGGCGATTCCTGCAACGCCCCCTCAAACCGCCTTCACCTGCCGCCTCAAATACTCCACCACCCGCGCCGCACGCGGTGACAGCGGCCATTCGGCGCGGTGGATCAGCCAGAGCGTGTCCACCACGGGCACTTCGCATTGCACCACTTCGATGGCTTTCTGATCCGCGAATGCCTGCCGCGCGTAGCGCGGGATGACGGTGAAGCCGAAGCCGCGCGCCACGGGTTCGAGCATCAGGCCTACCTGGTTGCTGAAACCCCGGCACGGCAGCGTCTGCACGCCGGGGTTGCCGGGGAAGTGGCGGCTCAGCAGGCGGCTGGCCATGGCCTTGCCGTCGGGATGATCCATGAAGCCCATTCGCGCCAGATCTTCCCAACTGCCTACCTTTTCGCCGGCCGGATAGACGAGTTCGAGCGGCTCCTCGCTGAACGCGGTGGCGGTCAGGCGGGAATCGTCGGGCTTGAGCATGACCAGGCCAATCTCGAAGCGGTTGTTCAGCACGGCTTCGAGCACTTCGGCATCGGGTGCGAAGCGGTGGCGGATTACCAGTCCCGGGTGTTGGCCCTGGAGGTCAAGCAGTCGGGGGTAGAGAAACAGGCCGATGCTGCCGGGCGTGATCAGGCCGACGGTGCCGACTTCGCCGTCATCGGCCAGCCGGGCGTGCAGGCGCTCGTTGGCTCGTTCCATCTCGGCACAGTACTCGAGCAATGCCTTGCCCGCAGGCGTGAGTTCCAGCGCGCGGGGGCGACGGATCAGCAGCGGACCGAGCGCATCCTCCAGATGCCGGATGTGCTGGCTGACGGCGGCCTGGGTCAATCCGAGTTCGTCCGCGGCGCCGGTAAAACTGCCGGATTGCGACAGCATGGCGAAGGACCGCAGCCATTGGGGATTCAACATAACAAAGTCTTATCGAGGGGATAACGTGAAAGCGGTTTTCATTATAGGCGCGCGCCACTATATTCGCTGCATCGCAACAGAAACCGATTTCAATCATGACTACGCCTGCACTTTTCACTCCGTTCACGCTGAAGGATGTCACGCTGCGCAACCGCATTGCCGTGCCGCCGATGTGCCAGTACAGCGCAGTCGATGGTTTCACCACGGACTGGCATCTTTCCCACTACGCTGGTCTGGCGCGTGGGGGTGCGGGGCTGGTGATCGTCGAGGCGACGGCGGTTTCCCCCGAGGGCCGCATTTCCCCGGGAGACACGGGCCTGTGGAATGACGAGCAGGCGGTGGGCATGGCGCGCATCGCGGAAGCCATCAAGGCTGGCGGTGCCGTGCCCGGCATCCAGATCGCCCATGCGGGCCGCAAGGCCAGCGCCAACCGTCCGTGGGAAGGCGACGACCATATTGCCGAGGATGATCCGCGCGGCTGGGAAACGATTTCCCCGTCGGCCGTGCCGTTCGGTGCCAACCTGAACAAGATGCCCAAGGCGATGACGCAGGCCGACATCGACCGCGTACAGGCCGATTTCGTGGCTGCGGCAATCCGCGCCCGTGATGCCGGTTTCCAATGGCTCGAACTGCATTTTGCGCACGGCTATCTGGCGCAGAGCTTCTTCTCGGTCCATGGCAATACGCGGACCGATGGCTATGGCGGCAACGCTGCCAACCGTGGCCGCTTCCTGCTGGAAACGCTGGCCGCCGTGCGCGAAGTGTGGCCCGCCAACCTGCCGCTGACGGCGCGCTTCGGCGTGATCGAGTACGACGGCCGTGACGAAGAGACGCTGGCCGAAGCCATCGAGCTGACCCGTGCGATGCGCGAGGGCGGTCTCGACATGCTCAATGTCAGCGTCGGCTTCTCTACGCCGAACGCGCAGATTCCCTGGGGGTCGGCGTTCCTGGCGCCGGTGTCCGAGCGCGTGCGTCGCGAAGCCGGCCTGCCGGTGGCATCGTCGTGGGGCATCGATGATCCCGTGGCGGCCAATCGCGTGGTCGAAGACGGTCAGATGGATCTGGTGATGGTGGGTCGCGCCATGCTGGCGAACCCGCACTGGCCGTACCAGACCGCGATGAAGCTGGGCCTGGAGCGTCCGTCGTGGGTGCTGCCTGCGCCGTACGCGCACTGGCTGGAGCGCTATCGCGTGCAGTCGGCGTAAGGTCCATCGTCCGATACGCTGGCGGAGTTAGAACGACCCCGCCAGCGTGCCGAGCGCGATAACGGCCGCCAGCGCCAGCAGCGGTCCGATGATGCCGACGACCACGATGCCGCCGTAGCTTTGGCGATGTGTAGCGCCGCAGACGGCCAGCAGCGTGACCACCGCGCCGTTGTGCGGCAGCGTGTCGAGCGTGCCGGCGCTCATCACGGCAACCCGGTGCAGCACGGCGGGATCGAGTCCGATTTCCAGCGCGCGGGTCAGGTAGGTGCCGCCGAGTGCGTCGAGCGCGATGGTGAGGCCGCCCGATGCCGAGCCCGTCAGCGCCGAGAGCACGTTGGTCGCCACGGCCAGCGAGACCAGCGGCCCGCCCTCGATCGACAGCACCCAGTCGCGCACCAGCGCGAAGCCGGGCAGGGCCGCCACCACCGAACCGAATCCCACCAGACTGGCTACGCTGAGCACGGGCAGTGCGGCAGCGTGTACGCCCGCGCCCATGGAGTCGCGCAGTGCTGGCAGCCGGCGCAGGTTCAGCAGCGCCAGACAGACGATGGCGGCGGTCAGCGCGACGATGACCGACCACACGCCGCCCACGGCCTGCAGACTTGTGGCGCCCCACTCAGGCAGCCCTAGATAGGCCGCGTCGATTCGCGGCAATACCACCAGACTCATGACAAGGTTCACGCCGATGACCACGGCCAGTGGCAGCAGCGCCACCACAATGCGGGGTGCTTCGATGCTGCGTTGGCCGTGCAACGTTTCGGCCGGATCGAATTCCCGCGCGGTACTGGCGCGTTCACGGATCAGGGGCCGCTCGGCTACCTCGTCCACATGGGCATCCGCGGTGCCCACGCCATAGCCTTCACCGGCACGCCGCGCGGCGCCCTCGCAGCGCGTGAGCCACCACATGCCGAAGGCCAGCATGATGGCGCTGGCCACAATGCCGAGCCCAGGCGCCGCAAAGGGCGTGGTGCTGAAGAACGGCATCGGGATCGCATTCTGGATGGCCGGTGTGCCCGGCAGCGCGGACATCGTAAAGGTCGACGTACCCAGCACGATGGCCGCCGGCATCAGGCGATGGGGGATATCGGCGGCGCGGAACAGCGCATGGGCCATCGGCGCGAGCACGAAGAACGCCACGAACAGGCTGACACCGCCGTAGGTCAGCAGCGCACCGGCCAGCACCACGGCCAGCATCGCGCGGCGGGGGCCAAGCGTGCGCGTCATCCAGTCGGCAATCGCGGTGACGGAACCGCTGTCATCCATCAGCTTGCCGAACAGCGCCCCCAGCAGGAACAGCGGGAAAAACTGCGCGACGAAGCCGGCCGCGCTGCCCATGAAAACCTGCGTCCAGTTGGCGAGCAGCGGCTGGCCCGCCGTGGCCGCCGCCAGAAGCGCCGCCGCCGGGGCAATCAGCAGGATGCTCCAGCCACGAAATGCCATCCAGATCATCGCCCCAAGGGCAATGACGATGCCGGGCAGGCCCATGGGTCACGTCTCCAGGAGAGTGCGGCAAAGTGCGCGCGTCAGAAGCGGCACAAACGATTCATTATTTGTGCTGCATTGCAACGTGGGCAAGTTAAAGATTTTGGGATGGCGTTATAAATTGCTGCCGTTGTACAACTGGTGGAACGAATTCTCGGGTTCTACCATGCGTACTATTCATTACTCTGATGCGTGTAACAGCCTTGAGGCTGTGATCGACCAGATGGTCGAAAATTAGGAGGCGGTTCTTATAACCCGGTGGGGGGCTCCCAATGCTGTAGTCATGTCCGAAGAGCAATACACCAGTTGGGCGGAGACCATCTATTTGCTCAACTCACCGGCCAATGCCGAGCATCTTGCGCGTTCGCTCGAACAATTGCGGAAGGGCGAAGTCGAGTGACTGGATTGCTGCGACAGGTCTCCGACCGTGGGCGTTAACTGCCTACATGGCCCCGCGCCTCAGTACCACATGCGTCGCCTTCTCCGACGCGACAGATTCCACGCATTCATAACCCAGGGACCGCAAGTCGAGGTCCTTGAACAGTGATTCCCCCCGACCGAGTAGCACTAGCGAGATGGCAATGTGCAACTCATCGATGAGTCCTTCGCGCAGGTACTGCCGAATGGTGGCCGCCCCGCCGCCGATTCTTACGTCCTTCCCCGCAGCCGCATCGCGTGCCCGGTCCAGTGCCTCGTGAATGCCGCCGGTCACGAAGTGGAACGTGGTGCCGCCCTCCATGTCGATGGAAGGTCGCGCATGGTGCGTCAGGATGAAGACCGGCACCTGATACGGGGGACGATCTCCCCACCAGCCATGCCAGTTCATGTCCGGCCACTCGCCACGGATGGGTCCGAACATGTTCCGCCCGAGAATCCAGGCGCCGACATTTCTGAAACCCCGCGCGGCGAAATCATCGTCAATGCCGGTGGTGCCACCATCCTTGCCGAACAGGGTTTGCTGGAACGTGCGGGTGGGGATCAGCCACTGGTGCAGATCGGTCCCGCAAATGCCGAGCGGATTGTCGATATCCTGGTCCGGACCTGCTCCATAGCCGTCGAGCGAAATGGTGAATCCCTCAACGCGCACGCGTGTCATCACAGCTCCTTCCAATGGGTGGCCTGGCATCGAGAGACGCCAACGCCGCGATACTACTCCTGCGGCAACCTTTCAACGGCACGCATAGTGTGCGGATACCGGACGACATTTTCGGCGTATCCCGCGCAGTTTTGTGCGTTGCAAAATCTCCCAGCCGCCCGCGCTGCGGCACGCCCTGGAAGATGACGGCCCTGTAATCTTTGCGCTGCGCCGCAACATCGAACCATTGCGCATCCCGGTCTGAATCGATCCTTTCATTGCCTTGACATTGCGTCTGACGGCGTCATACGCTGCCGGCTTACGTAGAAGACGTTCGCATATAGAACGCTGGTTCGATATGCGGTCATTTCGGATTTCAGGAGACAAGCCTTGAACAAGGTCGCCGGGTTCTTTACGGAACTGATGCGCCGGTATTTGCCGGACCCGTTTGTATTCGCCATTGGCCTCACGCTGCTCAGCATGCTGATGGCGATGCTCGTAGAGGGGCAGGGCCCCAGCGCCGTGATTCTCAATTGGGGCAAGGGGTTCTGGAACCTGCTCTCGTTCACCACGCAGATGGCCGTGATCCTGGCCATGGGCTACGTGCTGGCCACCGCGCCGCTGGTGGACCGCTTCCTCAACAGCATCGTGGCGCGCGTGGCCACGCCGCGCGGCGCGATCATCGTCGCCACGCTGGTGGGCGGTATCGGCAGCTACCTGAACTGGGGTTTCGGTCTGGTGGTGGGCGGCATCATCGCGCGCAAGCTGGCGGTCAAGGTCAAGGGCGTGCACTACCCGCTGATCATCGCTTCGGCCTATAGCGGCTTCACGATGTACGGGCTGGGCCTGTCGGCCAGCATCCCGGTGCTGATCTCCACGCCGGGGCATCCGATGGAAAAGCTGATGGGTGTCATCGCGCTGAAGGACACCATCTTCTCCGTGCCGATGCTGCTGACGAGCCTGGCCGTGATCATCACGCTGCCGCTGCTCAACGCCATGCTGCATCCGCGCGATGCCAAGGACGTGGTCGAGATCCGCGAAGAAAACATGGCGTCGGAAGGCGCTTCCGGTGGCGGTCACAGCATGGGCATCGAGAACACGCTGGCCACGCGCATGAACAACAGCCGTCTGCTGAGCCTGGTGATTGGCCTGTGCGGCATGGCCTATGCCGTGCTGTACTTTGTGCAGGGCGGTACGCTGGACCTGAACCTGATCAACTTCCTGATCCTGTTCATCGGGGTGCTGCTGCTGGGCACGCCGGCCAATTACGTGGCGCGCCTGAACGAAGGTATCAAGACGATTTCGGGCATCATCCTGCAGTATCCGTTCTACGCAGGCATCATGGCGGTCATGGCGGGCTCGGGGCTGGTGGATACCATCTCGCGCGCGTTCGTCGAAATCGCCACGCCGCAGACGCTGCCGTTCTGGGGTCTGCTGAGCAGCTTCGTGATCAACTTCTTCGCGCCTTCGGGTGGCGGCCACTGGGTGATCCAGGGTCCGTTCATGATCGATGCGGCAAAGGCCATCGGCAGCTCGGTGGCGCAGACGTCGATGTCGGTGATGCTCGGCAATGCGTGGAATGACCTGGTGCAGCCGTTCTGGATCCTGCCGGCGCTGGCGCTCTCGAAGCTCAAGCTCAAGGACGTGATGGGCTACACCGTGATCATGATGTTCTGGGTGGGCGCGATCTACATCGTGTCGCTGCTGGCCTGGGGCATCATGACGCACTGACCACACCCGCCGTACCCACCGTTGAACCGACTGGAGACATCGCATGCCGTACATGATCGAAACCTTCGACAAGCCCGACCACCAGCACGTGCGCCAGGCCAACCGGCCCGCGCACCTGGAATTCCTGGAAGAGAACAAGGCGCTGCTGCTGGCATGCGGTGCCAAGCTCAGCGATGACGGCGGCGATGGCGGCGGCGGACTCTACATCGTCGATGTGGACACGCGCGAGGCCGCGCAGGCGTTCATCGAAGCCGATCCGTTCTTCAAGGTTGGACTGTTCCGCGACGTGAACATCGTGCGCTGGCGCAAGGCTTACCTGGACGGCGTGCGCCACATCTGAAGGTAGCCCCACTCATGAAGCGATGGAAGCAACGGCCCGAAGGCGCCAACTGGGGCGACTTCGGCGATGACGACCAACTCGGCCGGCTGAACCTGATCACTGCCGAACGCGTGCGCGCGGCCGCGCAGGAAATCCGCACTGGCCGCACGTTTTGCCTGTCACTGCCGCTGGATCTGCCCGGTGGCAACGTGCTCAACCCGCGTAGGCATCCGCCGGTGCTGCGGCCCACGTTCCGCGACGATGTGGCCTACGTGAACTTTCCCCTGGCCAAGGTCGATCCGCGCGCACTGGATGTGCTGAGCGACGACCAGGTGCTGCTCTCGATGCAGTACTCGACGCAGTGGGATTCGCTCGCCCACGTCGGCGCACTGTTCGATGCGGATGGCGATGGCGTGGCGGAGCGTGTCTACTACAACGGTTTCCGTCCCAACACCGACGTGGTAGGCCCCGTGGACTATGCGGAAGCGGATCATTTCGCGGCGCATCCGTGCGGGCACGACCACAGCCATGCCGAGGCGCTCGGCATCGAGACCTTCGCCCAGCATGGTATCCAGGCGCGCGGCGTGCTGGTGGATCTGGCGCGGCACTATGGCCGGGAATGCCGCACGGTTGGTTTCGACGACCTGATGCGGGTAATCGATGCCGACGGCGTGAAGGTGGAACCGGGCGACATCCTCGTGCTGCGCACCGGGTTTGCCGAGATGCTCGTGGAGATGGCGGGCCAGCCCGACGTAGCGCTGCTGCACAACAGTTGCTGCGCGCTCGACGGACGTGACGAGCGGCTGCTGCAGTGGATCACCGATAGCGGCATCGCGGCCATCGCGGCGGACAACTACGCCGTCGAACGCTATCCCGCACGCGCAGTGCCCGCCGATAGCGGCCCGGTGGCGATGCTGCCGCTGCACCACCACTGCCTGTTCAAGCTCGGCCTGCCGCTCGGCGAACTCTGGCATTTGCATGACCTGGCGGCGTGGCTGCATGCCGAGGGTCGCCACCACTTCTTCCTGTCGGCGCCGCCGCTGCGGCTGCCCGGCGCCATGGGATCGCCCGTGACGCCGGTTGCCACGGTCTGACGCAATCGAATCGAATCCCACCATTCACAAGGAGACCGCCATGCTGTTCATGGTCGAAATGACTGTCCGTATCCCCCAATCGCTCGATCCGCAAGTGGCCGACAAGATCAAGGCCGACGAGAAGGCGTACTCGCAGCAACTGCAGCGCGATGGCAAGTGGCGCCACCTGTGGCGCGTGGCAGGGCTGTATGCCAACGTCAGCATCTTCGACGTGAAGGACGCCGATGAACTGCACACGATCCTGACCGGGCTGCCGCTGTATCCGTATATGGAAATGAAGGTCACCGCGCTGGCGCAGCACGGCTCGGCCATTGCGCAGAACTGATTGGAGACACGCCATGCCATTTGCCGAACTTGCAGACGTCAAGCTTCACTACCAGATCGATGGCGATGAAAGCCTGCCGGTGCTGGTGATGTCGAACTCGCTGGGTACCAGCTTCGAGATGTGGCAGCCGCAGATCGCCGAACTGTCGAAGCACTTCCGCGTACTGCGCTACGACACGCGGGGCCACGGCAAGTCGTCAGTGACCGAAGGGCCGTACACCATCGCGCAGCTTGGTGGCGACGTGATTGCACTCATCGACCATCTCGGTCTGAAACGCGTGAACTTCTGTGGGCTGTCGATGGGTGGCATCACGGGTATGTGGCTTGGCGTGAATCACGCTGACCGGATTGAGAAGCTGATCCTCTGCAATACCGCTGCTTACATCGGCCCGCCCGAGAACTGGACGAATCGCGCCGCTGCAGTAGAACGCGATGGCGTGGGTTCGATTGCCGCCGCCGTGGTCGACAAATGGCTCACACCGGATTTTGCGGCGGAACAGCCTGAACTGGTTGCGCAGTTGCGCGGCATGTTGAGCGCGACCGACGCAAAGGGCTATGCAGCGAACTGCCGCGCGGTGCGGGATTCGGATCTGCGTGGCGAGATTGCAAGCATCACCGCGCCGACGCTGGTGATCGCAGGTTCGGGCGACATTCCCACGCCTCCGGCGGATGGACGGTTCCTGGCCGAGACGATTCCGGGTGCGAAGTACGTGGAGTTGTACGCGGCACATTTGTCGAATCTGCAGCAGGTGGATGGGTTTAACGAGGCGGTGGTGGGGTTTTTGAAGGGCTGACCGTATCGCTGCCATGCGTTTTTTTTCTCCCCTCTCCCGCCTTGCGGGAGAGGGGCTGGGGGTGAGGGCCAGCGGTGCAATCACCGACACGTCGCAATGTCAACGTCATGCCCTCACCCCCAACCCCTCTCCCATTTCATGGGAGAGGGGAGCAGGACACGGAAGAGGGGCATCTCATAAAACCGCCCCCGTCCAATACGGGTCCCTCTCGTAGTACTTGTACACCGCAGCCCCCCACTGCGGATCGGCCATCGATGGCCAACTGTCCTTGTTGAATCCCGGCGCGTCCTTGATGCGGTCGGCGGTCAGGCCGATGCGAAAGCATTTGGCGTCGGTATCCATGACCAGCGCGCTCCACGGGATGGCGTGCAACGTGTCGCCGATACCCAGGAATCCGCCTGTCGTCAGTACGGCGTAGGCCACGCGGCCGGCCTGCACGTCGATCATGATCTCCTTGATTTCACCAACATGTTCGTCGTCGGACGAATAGACTTTCGTGCTGTCGAGGCTTGACGCGGCCATTACCTCGGGGCCGGGGCCGTCACCTATGCCGGTGCCGACGATGCCGGCGCCCTGGTCTGATGTCATCGGTTGCATGGAAGCACTCCTTGCTGATAGTGGTGGGGGAAACCGCTGTCGTGCAACCGGCATGCCCGGCTGTGCCCAGGGCTGGCAAGCAACTTGCGCGTAACGTTGCATCCATGGAAATGGCGTGTCGACGACCCGGCTCCATACCGGTTGGCGTCGGTGCTTCTACAACGCAGCGCAAGGTCGGGTGGTAATTCTTACGCCGCCTCATGACATGACACCCACGAAACCACAAGTCGCTGCGGCAGCGCACGACATCCGCAAGGGACAGGTGACCGAGAAGTGCTCGCGCGAAGTCTTTCGCAAGCGGTTCCGCGCACGCTTCGGCGATCCTGCTTTTCGCACCGAAGATGCTGCCATCGATCGGCTGGAAGAGATCGCATGGCAGGCCTACTGCGATAGCCGCAAGGCGCCGATGACGACCCGGGCAGGGGCGGGTGCTGCCGATCCTGCCTACGAGATTGCGGTGGAATGGATCGACACACGCAATGCCATCGAGCGCGCGCAGCGCGAACACGATGATGCCAAGGCACCATCGCGCGTGTTGCTGATCGTGGCGGCGTCGCGCAACGACTTCACGTGTCCTGGAGAAATGTCGAAGTCGTGGCGCATGGCCCAACTGGCGCTCACACGCATGGAGGGTCTGGGCATGCAGGTCGATACGCTCGACCTCAGCCGTCTGACCTCGGAGCCGGACTTGAACATTCACCCGTGCAAGGGGTGCGTGTCCACGGCCATGCCCCTCTGCCACTGGCCGTGCAGTTGCTATCCGAACCATTCGCTGGGACAGGTCAACGACTGGATGAACGAGATCTATCCGCGCTGGGTGGCTGCGCATGGCGTGATGATCGTGACGCCCACGTACTGGTATCAGGCTACGAGTCCGCTCAAGTTGATGATGGATCGGCTGGTCTGTGCCGATGGCGGGAATCCGGACCCCAGCAGCACGCATGGCAAGACTGTTGCGGAAGCGAAGCAACTCGAACTCGATGGATGGGACTATCCCAAGCATCTCGATGGCCGCGTATTCGGGCTCGTCGTGCATGGAGATGTGGCGGGCATCGAAGGCGTGCGCCGTTCGCTTGGTGACTGGTTGCAATGGATGGGACTGATCGAGGCCGGAGCGCCGTCGCAACTCGACCGCTATATCGGCTATTACGAACCGTATGCCACCTCGCATCGCACGCTGGATGCGGATACCCATGTGCAGCGCGAAGTCGAGAACGTGGCAGCGGCCGTGGCGCAGGCCGTCGTGCTGCGGCGCAACGGTAAGTTGCCTGAGGTAGGCGATGCGTTGAAACGGCCGCGTCCGAAGTAGGCTTTTCCTCGCGGCATGGATCTTGCGCGGGACTATCTGGGGCCCCCTGTGGCATATGGCAAGGAGCACACCATGTTTGAATTCCTGAAGAACGTTTTCGATTTTGGCGCCGACGATGGCCGTCGTGATCGAGGCGCCCAGCGGTACGACGAGAGCGACAACGACAACGATCCGCGCTATGGCGGCAATGGCTATTTCGGCAATAGCGATAGCGGCGGCCAGTCGTACAACGGCGCACAACGGCTCTATCCCGGCGATCCCGGTTATCGTGCGCATCCCACGCGACCGGTGCATTCCTCCAGCGTAGGCGGGTGGCGCGGCATGAAGGGTTACGACCGTCCGGACGACCGTGTGCTGGGCGACGTATGCGATCGGCTTGCCATGGAGTCCGACGTCGACGTGTCGGAGGTCACGGTCGAAGTGGCCGCTGGCGTGGTGAAGCTCGGTGGCACGGTGGAAGACCGCTATGAGCGGCGGACCATCGAGGAAATCGTAGAGTCGGTGTCAGGCGTGCGGGATATCGAGAACGGTATTCGCGTGCAGCAGCGCAGTGGCTCGGACGCAATGGACACGCCGTCGCCCGAACGTACGCTGAATCGGAGTTGATTGGGTTTTCCCCGTGGTTTTCTCCCCTCTCCCGCGTGCGGGAGAGGGGCGGGGGAGAGGGTCGGCGGTGCAAATTGCGATGCGTTAGGCAAGCAGAGCCTCATGCCCTCTCCCCCAACCCCTCTCCCATTTCATGGGAGAGGGGAGCAAGGAATGCTTACGTCGTCAGCGTCCAATACCGTTCCGGCGCGCCGATGTCCGCTAGCTGTTCCGCGCTGAACAATGGCAACTGGCTTTCGTAGGCTTCCACCGCGCGCATCTTGATGACGTGGTGACGCGCGAGCGGAAACGTCACTGGCGTGGCAAGCAGCCCTTGTTGCAGCCAGTGCTGCAGCCGGCGCTGCACGACGCCAGGCACGCGCCGGTGGATGGCTTCCTCATAGAAAATCCACTGGAGCGGAGGCACGGGTGCCGCATCGGCCTGGCCGTCTCCACCCGAGTGCACCGCGTGCATCGCCTGCGCCATGGCGTGCATGCGCAGGCAGGCGTTGGCCACCAGCACGTGGTCGCTGTGAAACAGGCCCATCGGCACGGCAACCGTGCCGCCACGCTGCAGCGCTGCTGTCCGCGCCAGGCCGCCGAGCAACTGATCCGGTGTGTAGGGCCGGCCATACTGGCCGTCGAGAAAATCGAGCCATTCAGGACGTGCGCCGAGCGTGGCCAGCCCCCGCGCATCCTCGCGCCGTCGATGCATGACAGCATGCAAGACGCTGTCGAAACCTGCCGCGCAATCCCACTCGGGTACTTCAAGCTTTGCATCGGGAATGCCGGCGAGCACCGTGACCACCACAGGGTCTGCCGCCGCCGCGATCAGGCCGCCGCAACTGAACACGGCGTCATCGAGGTGCGGGGAAATGACGGTCAATGGTCCGGGGATCTGGGGCATGCTGGCGCTCGGCTTGGTGGGAGAAACGGGAGGTCGGACGTGACTGCATCGCACGATGCATGCCAGACGTTCGTGCCGACCTGCCACCGACCGGCGTTGCAAATCCGGCGGCCGTTCTTACCGGTGCGGTGTAGAAGCGGCAACCACGCCTGCGTCGCCTTCTACGGGTAGCGCGGAGAGCATCGCCAGATGGTCGGCAAAGCCGCCGCGTGCACGACCCTCGCGCCGCGCACTGGTGGTCACCTGTGGCTGCGTGCTCCATGCGATCTGCGCGTTGATGGCGATCAGGCGCTGCACCAGCGCCACATCCTCGCTGCTCTCGTGCGGCGGAAAGCCCCCTGCGCGGGCGTAAGCGCGCGGGCAGATGCCGAGGTTGGCGCCATGAATATGCCGGTGATTCTCTTCACGACAGTAGCGCGCGGCGAACTGCGCGGGCACGTGTCCGGGCTGCTGGCTCCAATCGTTGACAGTGACGAGACCGCACACCGCGTCCGCCCGCAGGGCGAGCTGGGCGACCAGCCAGTCTGGTGCCACGCACGTGTCGGCATCGGTGAATGCGAGCCACCGGGCGTTCAGCGCCAGCAGGTGCTCGGCGCCGTGATGGCGAGCCACGCCGACATTGCGGGCCGCGATGGCCAGGCAAGCCACGCCCGTCGTGGCGTGGCGCTGCACTACGGCATGAGATGCGTCGGTGCAGTCGTCCAGCACAACCACTACCAGTACTGGCTCGCCAGACAGCCCCGGGTGGCCCGCCGCCGCACCCAGTGCGGTCAGGCATGCCGCGAGACAATCTTCCTCGTTATGCGCGGGTACCACGACGCCGATCATGGCGTGTCCTCCCTGAACCGTAGCGCCTGCGGATTGCGTGACCAGACTTCGAGTACAAAGTCCGGTTCCACATGCCGCACGTGGCGATGCAGGCCCGGCTGGCGTGCCACGTCGCTGTGTACCTGCCGCGTGCCGATCTGGCGCTCGGCAAAGGGGCGCAGCCAGTGGCAGGCCACGATGGTGCCGTTCGGATTTAATGCGGCGCCCGCATGGCGCGCCGTGGCCAGCCAGTCGTCGCGCTGGAAGAAGTAGCCAATCTCGCTCAGCACGATCAGGTCGAACGAACCGGGCGGCCAGTCGGCGGGCAGCGTGGCGCGGCGCACGTTCACATGCGGATGCGCAGCCATGCGCGCCTGCGTGCGGCGCACGGCGCGCTCGGCCAGGTCGACAGCCAGCAGCGCGTCGCAACGCTTGGCGAGTTCGGCGGTCAGCCGGCCCGTGGCGCAGCCGGCCTCCAGCGCGCGTCCGTAATGCTTCTCGGGCAGGACCGCCATCAGCAGGTCGCGCTTGCGGGCTTCGTACCAGAGCGTTTCGAATCCCCACGGATCGGCCTGCTCGAACATGGCGTCGAAGTTCGTGGTCGCGTTCATAGCCGATACCTGTCAAGGGTTTCGGGCTCGGTCACGGGTTCGGCCACGGCAAGCCCTAAAGCTGCGAGGTCGCGCTCGGCGTGGCTTTGGCGCAGGAAGACCGGCAGGTCTGCATAGAGCGCGGCCAAACGGCCATTGCGGCACAACGGGCCCGCGCCAAGCACGTGGCCCGCGCGGTGCAAGACCGTTTGCGCAGCGGCCTCGACCACGGTGCGCAGGCGCATGGCAGGCACGAAGGCGTTGTCGGCAGGATGCGCGTCGATCCACGCGGCGGTTTCGCGCAGCAGTGCAGCGGCGGACTCGAGCGCGCCATCGATAGCCCCGAGATGTGCTGCAGCGTGTGGGTCTTTGCGCTGGCTGACGGTACGACGAACCGCATCGGCCAGTGGCAACACCGCGCCATACCAGCATGCCGCAATGCCAGCGCCGCCGTGCCAGAAGCCTGGGCGGTCCAGGTAGGCACGATCGCCGCCGATGCAGAGGGCAGGGCAGTTCTCCAGCAACACATCGCCGCTGCAGGTTGCCGCCATGCCCACGGCGAGCCATCCATCGGTGGTGATTGTCACGCCGGGTCCGTGCAGGTCGATCACGGCGAGCCGCGATGCGCCTTCGCTGTCATGGCACGTCAACAGCGCATGCGTCACGCCGCTGGCGCCTGAGCACCACGCCTTGCGACCATTGAGCAATACCGGCTCACCGTTGCGCATGCGGGTGGACGCAGCGAGCGCACGCGTATCGGTATCAACGGAGACCTTGCAGAGAACTTTCGCATCGGGCGGTTCTGCAGCCCACACCGCCCAGCGCGTAGCCGAGGGCGGCGTGACATCGGCCACTTCCGCCAGAATGGCGAGGGCATCGGCATGGGCCTCGAAGAGCTTGATGCCTACGGCGCCGAACTCCGTGCCAATGGTTGCCAGTAACTGCCAGCGGGCGAGTGTGTCGCCTTTGCCGGGGAGCGGGATGCCG
Source organism: Cupriavidus sp. SW-Y-13 (assembly GCF_009793345.1). Classification (NCBI taxonomy): domain Bacteria; kingdom Pseudomonadati; phylum Pseudomonadota; class Betaproteobacteria; order Burkholderiales; family Burkholderiaceae; genus Cupriavidus; species Cupriavidus sp. SW-Y-13. The sequence goes on along the minus strand of NZ_WHLX01000002.1, from coordinate 1,144,076 downwards.
CTCGCATCGACGCATTGGTCGATGATGGTGTCGAGGGTTTCGCGCGGATTCATGGGGGCATCCGGGTCCAGGAAGCGTGTTGCGGATATGCCCCACGTCCGCAAGTTCCCTGCCAGCAACGTGCGCGGCGCGATTGCCGCGTCCCGCAAGGCTTGGCGGCGTATGTGGCGGATGTCATGTAGCCGCAATGCTCCCATGGCGGCACGGCAATCTTTACTGCTTTTATCCGAAATGCCCGGTGGGGCAGGGCGTCATCGGCGTACGGCGAGGGCGTGATAGTGCTGCACGCGCGATAGCGCATAGCTGGCGGCAGCGATGCGGATGGCATTGCGGTCGCCGCCGAAGCGGCGTGTTTCGCTGAACTCGATATCGTGCGGCACGGCGCCGCCCTGGCGGAACCACCACGCAAAGCACTGCGTGCCGGGAGGCGTGCCGTCGTCGGCGCCGTCATCCGCCACCCCGGTATTGGCGATGACCAGACTGGCATCGGTGTAGTCCGCCATGCCGCGCGCCATCGCCAGCGACACGGGCTCGCTGGTCAGACCGTGCCGGTCGATGGTTTCCTGCGGCACATGCAGTACGGCAGTCTTCGTATCGGGCGAGTAAGTGACGATGGCGAGCCGAAGCACCGCGCCGCAGCCGGGCACTTCGGCAATGCGAGAGGCAATCAGGCCCGCCGTGCAAGACTCTGCAGTGGATAGCGTCAGCGTATATCGCTTGAGGAAATGCGCGATCGCCTTCATGTCCGTCGCATCCTGCCGGGCCGCGTCAGAGGGAGCGATATTGGCAGCAGTCATGACAGCGACGCTCTCCAGACACGCGGCCCTTTCATCGCAGCATCACACCGGGATCTTCAATGCGTCGGGTCGATCCCACCAGCGGTGTTGCCCCACCGCATCGAGAAAATCCTGGTGCATGGCGGGGTCTTCCGTCGGGGAAATCACCACGCCCGGTCCGGCAAAGCCGCCGGCCAGGCCCACACGCCGTGCGGCTTCCGAGACCATCGCCGCGCCAGATCCGCCTGCACCCACAGGTTTGTAGTGCTTGTACGATTCGCTGATGAACAGCAGTGCGTTGGGATCGGGCTCGGCGGGCGGGCTTTTGCCATCGGGCACGTAGACCGCATCGAACAGCACCGAACCCACCGACGCCAGTGCAAAGTCCACCGGCAACGTGGCGCCGCTGGCCGTCGTGACGCCCGTCGCGCGAGGGCCCACGATCTTGACGTTGGCGCGCGCCGCCGTGCCGAGCGATTGCAGGGACGCCACGGCATCATCGTCCACGCCATCATTGACCAGTACCGCGATGTTGCGGCCCGTGATATCGCCCTTGGGCTGCGAATCGAGACTCAGCGCAGGCGACGCGTCGATGCCGTAGTCGTCGATGGGCGGAGGATTTCCCACCGGTTCCACGACGATGCCAAGGTTGTCGGCCACCCCCTGCGCCAGCTCGGGTGCGATATGCACGATCTGTCCCACCACACGTGCGCGGATGTCGGGAGAGAAGACCTTGGACAGTTCGAACGTGTAGGCGTCGATGATCTGCTTCTTCTCTACATCCGACTGGCTGCGCCAGAACAGGTTGGCTTGCGAGAAGTGATCGGCAAACGTATGGGCGCGGATGCGGTTCTTTACCGCGCCATCCTCGGCGGGTGCGGGGAAGTGGTGATACGCGTTAGCGTCGCCGGCGAGGAACGGACAGCCGCCGCTCACCGAGTTGGGCTGGTAGCTCTCCTTGCCCTGCACGATGGTCTGCCGCATGAAGCCGTCGCGCTGGTTGTTGTGCACGGGGCAGAGCGGGCGGTTGATCGGCAGTTCATGGAAGTTCGGGCCGCCAAGGCGCGTGATCTGCGTGTCGATGTACGAGAACAGACGCGCGTGCAGCAGCGGATCGTTCGTAAAGTCCATGCCCGGCACGATGTGGCCGGGGTGGAAGGCTACCTGCTCGGTTTCGGCAAAGAAATTGTCGGGATTGCGGTTCAGCACCATTCGCCCGATGCGGCGCACCGGCACCAGTTCCTCGGGGATGATCTTCGTCGGGTCCTGCAGGTCGAAGCCGAATTTGAGCATCTCGGTCTCGGGCACCAGTTGCACGCCAAGATCCCACTCGAAGAACTGGCCAGCCTCGATGGCGTTCCACATGTCGCGCCGATGGAAGTCCGGGTCCTTGCCATTGATCTTCAGCGCTTCATCCCAGATCAGGGAATGTGCGCCCGCCACGGGCTTCCAGTGGTACTTCACCAACGTGGCTTCACCCTTGGCATTGATCAGCCGGAACGTATGCACGCCGAAGCCTTCCATCGTGCGGAAACTGCGGGGAATTGCGCGCCCCGACATGGTCCACAGCACCATGTGCATCGATTCCGGCTGCAGCGACACGAAATCCCAGAAGGTGTCGTGCGCGGACGCGGCCTGCGGAATCTCGTTATGCGGTTCCGGCTTCACCGAGTGCACGAAGTCCGGAAACTTGATGCCATCCTGGATGAAGAACACGGGCATGTTGTTGCCCACCAGATCGAAATTGCCCTGCCGCGTATAGAACTTGGTGGCGAAGCCGCGCACATCGCGCGCCAGGTCGGCGGAACCGCGCGAGCCTGCCACAGTGGAAAAGCGCACGAAGACCGGCGTCTGCTCTCCCACGCGCGTGAAGATATCGGCCGTGGTGACGTCTTCCAGCGACTCGGTCAGTTCGAAGTAGCCGTGGGCGGCAGCGCCGCGCGCATGCACCACACGCTCGGGAATCCGTTCGTGATCGAAGTGCGTAATCTTTTCACGCAGGTGGAAATCTTCCAGCAGCGTCGGGCCGCGCAGGCCGAGCTTGAGCGAGTTGTCGTCCTCGGGCATTTGCAGGCCCGAATTGGTGGTCAGCGTCTTGCCTGCGTTCGAAACCAGCGTGCCGACGCTGGGCGACCCCACATGGCCCGGATTGCCGGCAAGGCGGTCTGCCACGGCCTTTTCATAGGTGCCATCGTCATTGCTGCCGGTGCCGTGCGAGGGGTTTTGCGGCTGGCCGCCGTGGGGCGTGGCGCCCTTTCCTTTGCCTGCTGACTGCTTTGCCATGGGGACTCTCCTCTGTGGGTGATATGGGTCTGGAGAGCCTGGCGCTGCAGGTTGCGTGCCATCGGTAGGAAAGGGCAGCAGGGGCGCCAGCATAGCGCGTCATCAGGCGTTGCCCCAAGCACGTTTTTCGAAGATCGGCATGCGGAAATGTTGCTTCGTCGGCGCCCCGCCACGTCATAGCATCGCTGCTCTTTCCCATGGCCGTGACCACAACAATGACATTCCATCACGCATCCCCATCCGCGCGGTCGAGCCGCCGCGCGCCGCTTGCTTCTCCGCTTGTTACCCGGCTGGCACTCGTCGCCGCCAGCGCTGCCGCAGTGGCGGGGCTGGTCGCTTGCGGCTCGGATAACAACACGCCCATCGCATCCAATGGGGGCGGCACCACGGCCACGCCAACGCCGACCACGCCGCAGAAGCGCCCCAACATCCTCTACATCATGGCCGACGATCTCGGCTATTCGGACATCAAGGCATTCGGCGGCGAGATCGATACGCCGAACCTTGACGCGCTGGTGGCATCCGGCCGCATCCTGACCAACCACCACACGGGCACCGTTTGCGCCATCACGCGATCAATGCTGATCTCCGGGACGGATCACCACCTCGTGGGGGAAGGCACCATGGGCGCGCCAAACGACGAGCGCAAGGGCTTGCCGGGCTATGAGGGCTACCTGAACGACAGCTCGCTGTCGGTGGCCCAACTGCTGAAAGACGCTGGCTATCACACGTATATGGCCGGCAAGTGGCACCTGGGCAACGGGATCGCCGGATCGGCCGCATCGCTGGGCAAAACGCCCGACCAATGGGGCTTCGAGCGCAGCTACGCGCTGCTGGGCGGTGCCGCGTCGAATCACTTCGCGCATGAGGCTGCCGGTTCGAAGAACTACACCGAGGATGGCCAGTATGTGCAGCCGGGGCAGCCCGGCCAGGCGGGCGGCACGGGTGGCTCGCCTGCCACGTTCTACTCGACGAACTTCTACACACAGAAGCTGATCCAGTACATCGATGCCAACAAGGCCGACGGCAAGCCATTCTTCGCGTACGCCGCGTACACGTCGCCGCACTGGCCGCTGCAGGTGCCGGAACCCTGGTTGAGCAAATACAAAGGCCGTTATGACGCGGGCTATGATGCCGTCCGCAATGCACGGATCGCGCGCCAGAAGACGCTGGGCATCCTGCCCGCCGACTTCAATGCGTTTGGCGGCGCGCCTGAGACGCTGACCGCATCGGCGGGCAGCGCGGCGAACGGCACCGCGGGTGCGAAGTACATCAATGCGCTGAACGGTCCCGCGCAAGGCTACACGGATTACGGTGCCGGTTACGTCAACAAGACCTGGGCAAGCCTGTCCGCCGACGAGCGCAAGGTGCAGGCGCGTTACATGGAAATCTATGCGGGCATGGTCGAGAACCTGGACTACAACATCGGCCTGTTGGTGCAGCACCTGAAGGACATCGGCGAGTACGACAACACCTTCATCATGTTCCAGTCGGACAACGGCGCCGAGGGCTGGCCCAACAGCACCGACCCCACCGCCTACGACACGGCCAACGCGCAGGAGCCGGCGTTCTCCGCGCTGGGCAAGGACAACGGGTTGCAATCGGTGCCCAAGCTTCAGTACGGCCTGCGCTGGGCCGAGGTCAGCGCCGCACCGTTCCGGCAGTTGAAGGGCTACATGGGCGAGGGCGGTATCTCCACGCCGATGATTGCCAAGCTGCCGGGGCAGACCGCGCAACAGCCGACGCTGAACGCCTTCACGCACGTGACCGACAATACCGCGACCTTCCTGGACGTGGCGGGCGTCGCGTTGCCGACGCAGGCCGCGCCGGCTGCCGTCAATGCTTCGACAGGCGTGGATGCCAACAAGGGCAAGGTGGTCTACAACGGCCGCAATGTGTGGCCCATCACGGGTCAGTCGCTGTTGCCGCTGCTGCGCGGCGAAGTAGCGGGCGAGGTGCGCACCACGGCGTTTGGCGAGGAATCGTATGGGCGCGCCCAGTTGCGCAGTGCCGATGGCCGCTGGAAGGCACTGTGGACCGAGCCGCCGAGTGGTCCTGCGGACGGTCACTGGGAGCTGTTCGACCTGAAGACGGACCGGGGCGAGACCACCGACGTGTCCGCCAGCAACCAGACGGTACTCGACGCATTGGTTGCCCAGTGGAAGACGTACATGACCAGCGTGGGGGGCGTGGAACCGGCCCGTCCGCGCGGTTACTACTGACGCATCGACAGAAGCCTTGCCACGTCAGAAGCCTGCTGTCTGGAACCAGAATGGCAGGCCCGCCACAGCCATCGCCACGGCCAGCGGCATGAACTGGGCAAGCGCCACGCCCAGCCGGTTCATGCGATGGCCATGGCGAGTGGGGCGGTCTGATGTCGTGGAAGAGGGCATGGCAGGAGGCATGGCAGGGGGCAGGACGTTGAGCATGGCTGCATGATGCGGGGATCAACCTGAATGGCGCCTGAGCGGCCTGTTCAGGTACTGTTCAGGTTGCGACCCCGACAATGCGCCCCATGACGTCCCCGCACCTTTCCTTCCTTCCGCACGTATCCAGCCTGAGCCGCCTGGCTCGTACCGGCGTGCTCGTCGCCATGCTCGGCGTGGCGGGCATGGCGGGCCCGGCCCATGCGGACCCCGATGCCGACCGCGCCCGCGCCGCGCTGCGCTCCGGCGAAATCCTTCCTCTGTCCCGCATTCTCGATACGGTGGCGCGTCAGTACACCGGCGATGTGATCGATGTAAAACTCGATCGCGACGACGGCGTCTGGACCTACGAAGTCAAGCTCCTGCTGCCCACCAGCAGCGTGGCCAAGCTCGAATACGACGCCCGTGACGGCAGGCTGATCAAAGCCAAGGGCCGCGATCTCGACAGCGCCCGCAAGCCCTGACGCCATGCGCATCCTGATCGTCGAGGACGAAGCGGTGCTCGCGGAGCAACTCACGCATGCGCTGGCACAGGCCGGCTATGCCGTCGACCATGCTGCGGATGGCATCGACGCGGCGCACCTGGGCGCGGAGTATCCCTACGATGCTGTGGTGCTCGATCTCGGGCTGCCGCAGCTCGACGGCTTGTCGGTGCTCCGGCGCTGGCGGCAGGCGGGCAATACCGTTCCGGTAGTGATCCTGACCGCGCGCGATAGCTGGGTGGAGAAGGTGGAAGGTATCGACGCCGGGGCTGACGACTATCTTGCCAAGCCATTTCGCGTCGAGGAACTGCTGGCGCGTATCCGCGCCCTGATCCGCCGTTCGGCGGGCCGCGTGGCGCCGACGCTGGGTTGTGGCCCGGTGCAGCTTGTGCCCGGTACGGGGCAGGTAAGCGTGCACGGCGCGCCCGTGTCGCTGACCGCGCATGAGTTGCGCGTGCTCGATTACCTGATGCATCACCAGGGCGAGATCGTCAGCAAGACCACTCTCACCGAACACATCTACGCGCAGGATTTCGACCGCGACAGCAATACGATCGAGGTCTTCGTTGGACGCCTGCGCCGCAAGCTTGGCGTCGATGTGATCGAGACCGTGCGGGGGCTAGGGTATCGCCTGCGCGATCCGGAGGCCTCGGCGTGATACGCAAGTCGCTGGCGTGGCGTCTGCTCGCCATTGCAGCGTTGTGGATCGCCGGCACGCTCTGCACCACCGGATGGATACTCGACGCGCTGTTCGGTCGCCATGTGGATCGCACCTACATCGTGGAACTGGACCGCGACCTCGCCAGCCTGGCAGGTGCGCTGGAATGGCGTGCGGACGGCACGCTGGAACTTACGCGTCAGCCCGCGGAGCCGCGCTTCGACCTGCCCTATTCGGGCGCGTACTGGCAGGCATCTGCTGGCAACCAGACGCTGCGCTCGCGCTCGTTGTGGGACGTGGACATCCCCACGCAGGTGGAGCGTCCCGTAGGCCACGGCGATGCCGACATCCGCATCGGTCCGCGCGAACAGTCGCTGCTCGTAAAGTCGCGCAAGCTTCAACTGGCGGGCACCGATACACCCATCGACGTGACCGTGGCGCTGGACCGTACCGAACTGCGCCACGCCAAACGCTCGTTCCGGCATCTGCTGTGGCTCTCGCTCGGCGTATTGGGGGTGGGCATCCTCGGCGCGGTGTGGGCGCAGATCCGTTTCGGGCTGGCCCCGCTGTCGCGCCTGCGCGCTGCCGTGGCCGGGCTGCATGCGGGTTCCAGTTCCGAGCTGGTGGGAACATTTCCCGCCGAAGTGCAGCCGCTGGTGGACGAGATCAACGCGTTGCTGGAGCGCAACCGGCAGGCCGTGGAACGCTCGCGGCGGCAGGCCGCCGATCTGGCCCACGCGGTCAAGACGCCGCTGGCCATCCTGTCGAACAGTGCGGCGGCGTTGCCCGAACCTGCCTCGCACGGTGTGCAGCAGCAGCTCGACGCCATGCGCCAGCAGGTGGATCGCCACCTGGCGCGAGCCCGCGCAGCGGGGGCGGGCGGTGCCGCGCGAGGCACGGCCGTGCCGGTGCGGCCGGCGGTGGCGTCGCTGGCGCGCGCGCTGGAACGCCTGCATGCCGAGCGGCCGGTAAGTGTGCGCATCGATGGCGAGGCGGCGTTCTCCGGTGATCGGCAGGACCTTGTGGAGATGCTCGGCAACCTCCTCGACAACGCCTGGCAGTGGGCGCGCAGCGAGATTCGCGTGACGCTGGACGGCGATGCAGGGCGCATGCACATCCGCATCGAGGACGATGGTCCTGGCATGCCGGCCGACGCCATGCGCCACGCGGTGCAGCCCTTCGCTCGGCTCGACGAAGCCGCAGAGGGCAGCGGCCTGGGGCTGGCCATCGTGCGCGATATCTGCACGCTGTATGGTGGCGAACTTGCGCTGGGCAAGTCGTCGCTGGGCGGCCTGGCTGCCACGTTGCATCTGCCGGGTCCGTGACCTATCCCTTGTTTCTCATCAAGTTTCGAATTCCGCATTGCAGGCTAAATCCCCGCGCCGACGTCGGCGCGATGATCCGCGCGCCACGGCGCCGGCATTCCCGTTTTCCTGCCGCGTGCAGGGTTCGACAAGGAGTGACAAGCAATGCGGAAGTACATACTCGGTGCGCTGGCGCTCGGCGCAGCGGTGCTGGTTTCCAGTGGGTGCGGCGATACCTCGGCCGCCTCGCCTACCTACGACAGCACACTCGACACGGCGTCGCAGGGCCAGCAGGCCGGCGCGCTCGCCACGCTCGAAGCACTGGTCAACATCGAGAGCGGCCCCGGCAACGAGACCGGCCTGCTGGCGATGGGCGATTACCTCGCAGGCCGCCTCACCGCGCTCGGCGCCACCGTGACGCGCCACAAGACCGCCGATGGCAGCGCGGGCCAGAACATCGTCGGCACACTGCAGGGCACCGGCACGCGCAAGATCTTGCTGATGGCGCATATGGATACGGTCTATCCGCCCGGCTTCCTCGCAAACGCGCCGTTCCGCGTGGAAGGCAACCGGGCCTATGGGCCGGGCATCGCCGACGACAAGGGCGGCATCGCGGTCATCCTGCACACGCTGACGCTGCTCAATGCGCGTGGCTTCCGGGACTACGGCACGCTGACCGTGCTGTTCAATACCGACGAGGAAACCGGCTCGTTCGGCTCGCGCGACCTGATCCAGACGTTGTCGGCCAACCATGACTACGTGCTGTCGCACGAGCCAGCCTTGGCATCCAATGAAGGCTTCGGTCTGGCCACCTCGGGCATCGCCCACGCCACGGCTACCATCCACGGCAAAGCCTCGCACGCAGGCGTGGCACCGGAAGCCGGTGTCAACGCGCTGACCGAAGCCGCCAGCCTGATCCTGCGCACGCAGGATATCGACAACAAGGATCGCGAGATCCGCTTCAACTGGACACTGGCTTCCGCGGGCTCGGCCTCGAATGCCATTCCCGCGCAGGCCACGCTGACCGCCGACATGCGCTATGGCAGGAATCAGGATCTGGATGCGATCACGTCGATGCTGAACGAGCGCGCGCAGCAGAAATTCCTGCCGGGCTCGGAGATCACGATCGATGTGCTGCGGGGACGCCCGGCGTTCAATGCTTCCGACGCAGGCAGGGCGCTGGCGGCCAAGGGCCGGTCCATCTACGCCGAAGTGGGCGGGCAGATCGCCGTCTCGGAGGTCCGCACGGGCGGCGGCAGCGATGCCGCCTATGCGGCCCTGTCAGGCAAGCCCGTGCTGGAAAGCATGGGGCTGCCCGGCGTCGGCTATCACACCAACTCGGATGAGTACATCGTCATCGATGCCATCCCGCGGCGCCTCTACCTGGGCGCGCGAATGATCATGGACCTGAGTCTGGGCCGCTGAGCCGCTAGTCCGGAGACTGGCGCGGCTACCGTCGCTGCGCCAGGACGATGCCTGCTGCAATGAACACCAGTCCGGCCGCGTGATACCAGCGCGGCCAGTCGCCCAGCAGCAGCGTGGAAAGCAGGGCGGCAAACAATGGCGTCAACGTGATGAAGAAGACCGGCAACTGCGCACCGGCCCGCGCGATGGCGCGATCCCAGATGAAGTACGCCATCAGCGACGGGATGGTGGCCACATAGAGCAGGATGCCCGCGACCTTCGGGTTCCAGTGCAGCGCATGATCGAGCGTGGCCAGCTCCCACGCGGTGAACGGCAGGCTGACGATGGCTCCCACCACGATCTGCGCGAACAGCAGTACGGGCAACGGCAGGTCGGGGCGCTGCTTGCGCAGCAGCCATGTGTAGGCACTCCACGTGACCGTGGCGGCCAGCATGAACAAATCGCCCGCCACGAAATCGAGTTGCGCCAAGCGTCCCAGTTCGCCCCGCACCAGCACAAACGACACGCCGACCAGACACAGCAGCGCCCCGGCAACGTGCCAGCCTTTCACACGTTCGCCAAAGAACAATGCGCCGATGATCAGCAAAAACAGCGGCGTGGACGCGCCAATCAGTGTGACGTTGATCGGCGTGGAGGTGGTCAGCGCCAGATACTGGAACGCGTTGTAGCTGGCAATCGACAGCGCACCCATGGCGCAGAGCACCCCCGCATGCTGCCGGAGCGCGGCACGGTGTGTCACCACGCCGCGCCATGCATACGGCGCCAGCAGCAGCCCGGCCAGTACCCATCGCACAAAATTCAACGTGATGGGCGGAATGGTGCCAGCGGCGAGGCGTCCGACGATGGCATTGCCAGCCCAGGCCAGCGGCGGGAATGTCAGCAGGAACAGCGTGGTGAGGTCGATGCGGCGGCGGGTGGTGCTGGGCATGACAGCAGGGGAGGGAAGGAGGTTCGGCATTATCCGCGATTGTGGGGATGTGCGTGTCGTAAAGCCAAAGCCGCTTGTTATGCGCTCCCCTCTCCCATGAAGTGGGAGAGGGGTGGGGGAGAGGGCCAGACGTCGCTATGCCGATGCGTGGTTAGTGCATGATACGCTGGCCCTCTCCCCCAGCCCCTCTCCCGCATGCGGGAGAGGGGAGCAAACAAAACCAAACCTACACCGCCACCGTCTCCCGCGCCTTCAGCTCCCCCACCAGATCAACGTACTTCTGCATGGCATCCGTCGCATCGGTGCCCTTGCGGGCCGACCACGCGTCCCATTTTGCGCGGCCCACCATGTCCATCATGCCGGGGCGCTCGCCGGTGACGTCGCCGACGCTGCCCTGCTTGTAGAGCGAGTACAGCGCCAGCAGCGTGTCGTTGTCCGGCGCCTGGCGCAGCGTTTTGGAGCCGGCGGCGGCATCGGCAAACGCCTTCTCCAGTGCCGTTGGCCCGTCGGTGGCGGGTGCGCCGCCGAAGTAACGGTCTTCCGCCGCTACGTCGTCCGGAAACCATCGCACTTCGAGCAGCTTGCCCGCGCGCAGCGCCACGGCCAGTACGCCCGGCGAGGCCAGTGCGTTGCCGGCCTGCAGCGTTGCGGGCAGCACCGCCACGCCGGCGTTCAGGCTTGGTATGCCGAAGGCGCTGAAGCGTAGCGGCGGGTCCGACTGCGCCCAGCGCTTGAGCCGTGCCAGTCCCTTGCTGCCGCGCCACGCACCCGAGGTACGGTTGGCGCCCGGCTGCAACCATGCAAAGTCTGGAATGCCTGCCGCAAAGAGCGCGGCAAAATCGCCGGCTTCCAGCCACTGGCGCACCGTGCCGAGCAGCGTCACGATGTCGGCAGGCGCCATGGCGGCATCCACCGGTCCCATGCCCAGCGACGCCGCCGTGGTGGCATCGAGGAACTCCAGCACGTTGCGCGCCACGATTTCCCGATCGTTGTCCACGCAGACCATGTGATAGCTGTCTTCCAGCACCACCATCCGGGCGAGTCCCGCGCGCGTCTTGCCGCCGATATGTTCCACGAGATAGGACGCCGAGCGCAGGCTGGTCAGTTCGTCCTCGCGCGCGTGTACGACCAGCGTCGGACAGACGATCCGTTCGAGCCCGCTCATCACGAATGCGCGCAGGCGGTCTACCTCGCGGATACAGGCCAGCGGCACCCAGCCATAGTGGAAATTCTCGCCCCGCTCGAACTTGGCCTTGACGATGGCGCGCAACTGCTCGTTCTTGATGCCGTAGGGGTCTTCCTCCATAACCTTCATGCGCGCCGGCACGCCGGGTACGTGGTAGAGCAGGGCGCGTGCGGCGCGATACCAGGGTGTGGCCCACCCATCGATGTACACCGGCGGCGCCAGCACCACAAGCTTGCCCTTGGCGTGGCGCTCGCGCTTGGCGGTCTCCACGGCCAGCAGCGAACCCATGCACATGCCCATCAGGTGCAGCACGTCGTGCTGGTCGCGCACTTCCAGGTACTTCGCGCGGACGGCGTCGAGCCAGTCTTCGACCCGCACATGGGCCAGATCCTCAGGCTGCGTGCCATGGCCCGGCAGCGTGAGCGAGTGGGTGACGAAGCCAGCGTTCTTGAGCCGCTTGTGCATGGACCCGAGGTCGTACTGGGTGCCGCCGAGCCCATGGATCAGGAACACGCCGGGTTCACGCATGCTGCGCTCCGCTCGCCATGCGCAGCAGGCATGCCACGCGCTCCACGGCACCATCGGGGCCGCGTACCGGCGCCAGGCGTGCCTGGACGTGAAGGTTGCGGCCGTCGAGATGCACCTCGTAGGCGTCGTTGCTGGTGTCGTGCCGGCCGCTGGCCACGGCGTCCCAGCCCGCCTGTGCGAAGGGGCGGTTGGCCGCGTCCACACGGTCGAGCCAGTCGCGGATATTGCGCAACTGGGTAGCTTCCGGTCCCAGCACTGCATGGGCCGATTCGCCCCAGACCGCCGCACCGGTGACGGCATCGAACTCCACGCTGGCCACGCCCGTGGCCTGCAAGGTGCGCTCGTAGCGCAACTGCCACTCGCGGGCCGTGGTCAGCGCCAGCCGGCGCGCCTCGTTGAGGGCGCGCCCCACGAGCAGCAGCACCGCCCAGACCCAGACGTAGGCCTGCACCTCGATCACGGCTTCGCCCTGGAATCCCTCGTTGGCCGCGAAGGGGCCGCCGCCGTTGGCGGTCAGCCAGATGATCAGCACCGCGCCCACCAACGTGGCCACCGATCCGCCGCGCGGCCCCCAGAACATCGACGCCAGCAGCAGGAACGGCATCGGCAGGTAGGTCAGGGTAGGGGCGATGCTGTCGAACCGGAAGTGCATGCTCCGATGAAATACGACAAGCGTGGTCAGCAGGAACAATGCAAACATGGCCGCCCCCGCACCGAACTGCTTCATCGGCATGCCGCCTGAGCGCTTGATCGCAAAGCCACGAAAACCGGTAATGACGGGCGAGACGAGCAGGATGCCGACGATGGTAGAGAAAGCCCACGCGCGCCACTCGGCGGCAAAGGTCTGGGTATCCGGCCGAAGCCAGCGCCAGAACTCGTTGGCCAGCGTGGCGCCCACCACGCCGGTGACAACGGCGCCGGTCACCATCAGGGCCGCCTGCAGCAAGGGCTGTGGCGGTTCGCGCTGGCCGCGCGTGGCCATCCACGCGCCCAGCGCAATGGTGCCCGTCTCGATGGCCGCGAACACGACGGCGGCCACCACGTCCAGGTCATGGGCCGCCAGCCCCCAGAGCAGCGACGCCAGGGCGGTGCCCACCAGCACGGCCATCCGGCGGCCCGGTGCACAGGCCAGCCAGGCGCCGAAGCTGACCCCGGAGGCCAGCCAGACCGCGATGGCCTGCGTCTCGCTGGCGGACATCGCGCTCGACAGGGCGCCGACGGCGAGATAGGCCACGGTCACTATCGTTGCCACCCCTATGAACCGGCTGCCTGCTGACTGCATGGGTCTCTCCTGGGACGGATGGCCTGCATCGGAAGGGCCGGCATGCCCGGCACTGCCGGGCGGCGGCGATGTGACGATAGTAGTACAAGGTCGCGCAGGCGCAACGTTGTGGCTAGAATCCGCGAGGAGACCGTCGCCTGGGGAAACGATGATCCGCCTCGTGCTGATCCTGTTGGGGTTCGACTATCTGCGCGAGCGCGCGCGGGGGATGTTCTGGCTCGGCATCGCGTTTCTTGCGGCCGGCGTGGCGTTGTTCGTCGATGGCCTCGACAGCGCGCGGTTCTTTCCGCTGGAACTGTTCGCCATGCTGCTGCTCCTGGCCGGCGTGGGCACGCTTGTGGTGGCCTTTGTCGGGGCCGGCGGCATGCGCGCCATGCGCATCTTCAAGGCACTGTCACTCTGCCTGGCAGCATCGTTGGTGCTGGCGGGCCACCATCACGGCAATTTCTGGCTGTCGATGATCTTCGGCACGCTGTTCCTGGTCGATGGCCTGCTGCAGTGCGTCTCGGCCAGCGTGGTGCGGTTTCCGCGATGGCGCTGGGCCGTGGGCATGGGCGTGCTGGAAATCCTGATTGCCATCTTCTTCTATCAGCCCTGGCCCACACATTACGCGGGCACCGTGCCCTATGCGCTGTCGATGTGGCTGCTGTTCGGCGGCTGGAGCATGGTCATGCTGGCCTACCGGGCCATGCGCGTCCCGGAGACCGCCACCATCGAAAGCCTGATGCACGGTCCGCGTCGCCGCCAGGGCCGGGTGGAGCCGCAGGAGCGCCGTACCGCGCCGCCGCTCTGGGCGGCCGATGCCGAACAGGCGCCCGTGCACAAGGTCACCAAGACGCTGCTGTTTCCGCCGCCCCGCCACGTGCCCCCGGTGGCCGACACGGGCGCGCCGGCACTGACCGTTCATGTCTGGACGCCCTCGGGCGCCGGGCAGCGGCTGCGCCGCCGGCCGCTGATCGATCGCTATATCGCGGCTGTGGACGCGAATGGCGCGATCTGGACAGGGCACACGGCGCTGGAGTCTCCCGAGGGCATCTACATCAGCTTTGATCCGGCAGAACCGCTGAGCCGTACGCCCGAAAGCGTGACGCAGGCGTTGCGTGCCTCGGCGGACAACGACGTGGCCGGCATGTTCGAGCCGGATTACGCGTCCGAGGCGGCCCGGCGCGGAGAGTCCACGGCGCGCGTGCATCTGCGCAACTACGACGCCGCGCGACTGGAACGCTTCTGGCACGCGTGGAGCGCTGACACCACCTACAACCTGACCTACCGGAACTGTGCGGTCAGCGTGGCCCGTGCGCTGGAGGCTGCGGTGGAAGGGGCGCTGATGCGGCAGCGCGGCAATCGCCACACGTGGGGCTTGCTGCTGCAGGTCATGCTGACGCCGGAGTTATGGCTGGCGGCGCAGATCCGCAAGCGCGGCAAGACCATGGCGTGGACACCCGGACTGGTGCGCGACTATGCACGCGCGCTGAGTCTGCTCGTGGACACGCACGGGCACGCCAGGGCCGGGTGGCGTCTGGGGAGACTGGGCCTGCCCGTGCTGAAACGGCTGTGGACGCAACGCCGGCAATGGCGGCGCGACGACGGAGAGGGGCAGGCGGGCTGACCGCGCATGCGATCCGGGCCATAGTGGGGCCCTAGCGCCGGAACCAGATCATCGACAACCCGCCCGCCAGCAACAGCAGCGCGGCCGCCGCCGCAGCCAGCAGGGCGCTGACTTCCGTTTCCTTCCGTTCGAGTGCGAAGCGTGCACTGAGCTGGCGGTACACCTGCGACAGGTCGGCTGCCGATCCGGCCTGGAAGTATTCGCCACCGGTCATCGTCGCCACGGCGCGCAATGAAGGTTCGTCGAGTTGCATGAAGTAGGACAGGCTGGGCTCGCCGGCGGCGCCGCCCTGCGCGGAGCCGAAACCTACCGTGTAGACGCGCACGCCGCGCTGGGCGGCCATGCGGGCAGCGTCGATGGGATCGGGGCCGGTGGTGCGGCGGCCATCGCTGAGCAGGATGATCGCGCCATGGCGATAGGAGCCGGGCTGCACGGGCGGGCGCTCCTGCTCGCGCTTGCGGGCGGCATCGGCCGCGGCGGCTTCGTCCAGCGGACCGGTGCGGGCGCCGAAGCGCGACGCTTCGGTGCTGAACAGGATCGTCTCCAGGTCGATGCCGTCATCGGGGAACAGCACGGCCAGTGACTGGATCAGTCCGCTGCCCGTGGCGGTGCCGCGCTGCAACTGAAAGCGGTCGATGGCGTCGATCATGTCCTGCCGGTTGCCCGTGGGAGGCAGGACCACCGTGGCTGTGCCGGCAAACGACACGATGCCCAGCCGCACGCTGGCGGGCAATCCCACAATCAGGTCGCGCGCGGCTTGTTGCGCTGCGGTGATGCGCGTCGGGGCCACATCGGTGGCTTCCATGCTGCGCGAGACATCCATCGCCAGCACCAGTGTGATGACATCGGAAGGCAACGTGACCGTGGCCATGGGTCGTGCGCACGCAATCAGTGCAGCGGCGAGGCCAAGCAGGCAGAGCGTAGGAGGAATATGACGCCGGATGCGCTGGCGCGGACCCAGCGCAGCGCGTGGCAATGCAAGGCTTGCATAGAGCACGGCGCCCTTCTTGCGCCGGGCGATCAGATACAGGTAGGCGGCCACCAGCAGTGGGAGCGCCAGCAACAGCCAGAGCACTTGTGGCCAGAGAAACTGCATGCCCTGCTCCTTGGCGCGTGGTTAAGAGGATGGTACTGTATTTTCCAGGGCACGAAGGGAGGGCTGCCATGAAGCGGATGACGATCTACGGATGTGTCGCAGCAGCCCTTGCACTTGCCCTCGCTGCCGGCGGCGCCTCCCTGTACCTGGCCCAGCCGGCCAAGCGGACCCTGACGCAGGCCGATATCGACGCGGCCGTGCTCCACACCCTACAGACCAAGACCCTGCCATCGCGGCCGGCCCGTGCGGCGGAAGCGGTACGCGAATCCGTGGTCGAGGTCATGAGCTATTCCCCGAAGGAAAAGCCAGCCAAGGCAACGCCGTCCCCCGAGGCGAAGCGCGAGCCGCCCCCGCGCAAGGGGCCGCAAGCCTATCCGCAGCATAAGTCGCCGCCGCGCGCCTCACCCGGCCCGTCGAAGAAGGCGGCGCCCGCGCCAGCCCCCGCACCGTCCCCGCGCGAGGAATCGGCACAGGCCGATCCGCAGAAGGAAAGCCCTGCCGAACGTGACGAGGCTGGCCATATCGGCTCCGGCGTGGTGGTGACCGAAAGCGGCATGATCATGACGAGCTACCACGTGGTGGCCGATGCGCGGCGCATTCAGGTGAGGTTCCACAACGGCCAGACGGCTGACGCCACGCTGGCGCAGGCCATTCCCGAGAAAGACCTCGCCATCCTCAAGCCTGTGTCCATTCCCGATGACCTGCCCGCTGCGGTGCTCGGTTCCAGCAACGACCTGGCGCCGGGCAGCGAGGTGGTGGCGGTGGGCTTCCCGTTCGGGATCGGGCCGTCGATATCGGCGGGCGTGGTATCGGGACTCGACCGCGAGTTCGTCTCGCCGGACCGCAGGCAAAAGCTCGACAAGCTCATCCAGTTCGATGCTGCGGCGAACCCCGGCAACTCGGGCGGGCCACTCGTGAACATGAATGGCGAGGTGGTGGGCATCGTCACTGCCATCCTCAACCCGAATCAGAGCGGCACCTTCATCGGCATCGGCTTTGCGATCACCATCGAAAGCGCCGGCGCTGCCATCGGATCTTCACCCTTCTAAACAAACGCGGGGGCCTATGAACGACCAAGCACGGGACGCTGTGGACAGCGCCAACCTGATGGAACGCCTGCTGTTCGAGGTGAAACGCGTGGTGGTGGGGCAGGATCACTTTCTCGAACGCGTGCTGGTGGGGATGCTCGCCGGCGGGCACCTGCTGGTGGAAGGCGTGCCGGGACTCGCCAAGACACTCACGGTCAACACGCTGGCGCGCACCATGAGCGGCACGTTCAAGCGCATCCAGTTCACGCCCGACCTGCTGCCTGCCGATCTCGTCGGCACGCGCATGTACAACCAGGGCACGGGCGAATTCTCCACGGTGCGCGGGCCGGTGTTCGCCAACCTGCTGCTGGCCGACGAAATCAACCGCGCGCCGGCCAAGGTGCAGAGCGCGCTGCTGGAGGTGATGCAGGAGAAGCAGGTCACGATTGCCGGTGAGAGCCACCGCGTACCCTCACCGTTCCTGGTCATGGCGACGCAGAACCCGATCGAGACCGAGGGCACCTATCCGCTGCCCGAGGCGCAGGTGGACCGCTTCATGATGAAGGTGCTGGTGGGCTACCCAAGCGAGGAAGAAGAGGTGGTCATCGTGAACCGCGTGACGGGACCCCGTATCGGCGTGGGGGCCATCGCCACGCCCGAGCAGCTGGCGGGCCTGCAGGAGGCGTGCCGCAAGGTCTACGTCGATCCCGGGCTGATCCAGTACGCGGTGCGCGTGGTCGCGGCCACGCGCAAGCCCAGCGCCTATGGGCTGGAGGACCTGGACCGCTACGTGACATTCGGCGCCAGCCCGCGCGCCACCATCGGCCTGATCGAAGGGGCGCGCGCACTGGCTTTCCTGCGTGCCCGGCACTACGCGCTGCCCGAGGACGTGGTGGATCTGGTGCCCGATGTGCTGCGCCATCGGCTGGTGCTGTCCTACGAGGCGATGTCCGATGGCGTGACCGCCGACCAGCTTGTCCACCGCATCCTGCAGGCGCTGCCGATGCCAGAACGGCCGCTGGAATCCCATGTTCAGGCGCTGGCTCGATAAGCGCCGGCGCGAGCCCGACGCCCCCGTTCCTTCCGCTCCCGCCGCACCGGCTGGCCGGCACGCCGACGCGCTGCTGCGCAGGCTGGAATGGACGGTCGTGCGCCGGCTCGACGGCCTGCTGCAAGGCGACTACCGCACGTTGTTCCGGGGCTTCGGACTGGACCTTGCCGATCTGCGCGAGTACCGGCCCGGCGACGATGTGCGCCATATCGACTGGAACGTGACTGCGCGGCTGCAACAGCCGCATGTGCGCGAGTTTCAGGAGGATCGCGAGGTGGCCGCGTGGTTCCTGCTCGACCTGAGCGGGTCAATCGACTTCGGCTCCGGCACCGTGCGCAAGCGCGACGTGCTGGCGGATTTCACGACCGTCATGGCGATGCTGCTGACGCGCTACGGCAACCGCGTGGGTGCCGTGCTCGACGGCGGCGCGGGACAGGCCACGGCCTCGGTGGTGCCGGCCCGCGCCGGGCGCCGGCATCTGCTGCACCTGATCGACCGCATGCAGGCAACGCCTGCCGCATCGCCGGGCGATACCCGCCTGAGTGATCTGCTGGACCGGGGCCGTGCCGTAGCGCGGCGCCGCTCGGTGCTGTTCGTGGTGTCCGATTTCATCAGCTCGCCGGGCTGGCAGGCGCCGTTGGCGATGCTGGCGCGGCGGCATGAAGTGGTGGCGGTGCGGCTCGTCGATCCACTTGAAATGGCCTTGCCGGATTTGGGCCTGGTGGTGCTGCAGGATGCGGAAACGGGCGAGCAGTTGTTTGTCGATACGCACGATCCCGCCTTCCGCAAGCGCTTTGCCGATGCCGCCGAGGCGCGCGAGACCGAATTGCGCGAGGGCTTTGCGCGGGCCGGGGTGGATTGCCTCACGCTCTCCACCTACGCGCGCCTGGACATGGCGCTGCTGCAATTCGCAAGAGAGCGGCGGCACCGGCAGGGTGGGGCGGGCGCGAAGGCTGCGGCGAGCGCCAGTATGGCCAGGGGGGCGGCATGATCGACGCCATCAACCGATTGCCCGTGCTGAGCTTCCTGTGGCCGCGCATGCTGTGGCTCATGGCGCTGCTGCTGGTGCTGGCGGCGGCGTATGTCTGGCTCGACGGACGGCGCCGGCGCACGGCGGTGGAGTATCCGGCGCTGAAGACTGTGGGGCTGGCGACGCGGCGTGGAGCGGGCTGGCGGCGCCACGTGGCGCCACTGCTGTTCCTTGTGGCGCTGGCCGCGTTGACCTTCGCCATCGCCCGACCCCAGGCCGTCCTGACGCTACCGTCGCGGCTCGACACCGTGGTGCTGGTCATCGATCTCTCCGGCAGCATGCGCGCCAAGGATGTGGCGCCCACCCGCATCCGCGCCGCGCAAGTTGCCGCGAAGCATCTGGTGGACGCGCAGCCATCTGGCGTCAAGGTAGCCATCGTGGCCATGGCCGGCACGGCGGCCGTGGCGCAGGCGCCCACGCGCAGCAAGGAAGAAGCTACCGCAGCCATCGAGCGCCTGCAGCCGCAGGGCGGTACCGCGCTCGGCAACGGCATGCTGGTGGCCCTGACCACGTTGCTGCCGCAGACTGCGGGCGATGTCCAGCGGCTGATGAACGAGGAAGATCTGCCACGCAGGCCACAGGGGGCGGACGTCAATGCGGATACCGATGCCGTGGCGCCCGGCTCGTATGCGCCCGGCGCCATCGTGGTGTTCTCCGATGGAGAAAGCAATGCCGGCCCGGCCGCCATGCAGGCGGCGGAGCTTGCCGCCGCGCACGGTGTGCGGGTCTACACGGTCGGCGTGGGCACCGCGGAAGGCGTGGTGCTGTCCGTCGATGGCTGGTCCGCGCGCGTCAAGCTGGATGAGACGGTGTTGAAACAGGTGGCCAATGCCACGGGCGCCGATTACTTTCGCATCGAGGACGCCAGCGGCATGAAGAAGGTCTACCGCTCGCTGGGTACAAGGCTGGCGTTCGACAAACGCGACCAAGTGGAGGTGACCGCGTTTTTCGCGGCGCTAGGGGCACTGCTGGCGGCTTGTGCGGGGATGTTGTCGTTGTGGTGGTTTGGGAGGGTGGTTTGATCGGTTTTCTCCCCTCTCCCGCGTGCGGGAGAGGGGCGGGGGAGAGGGCCGACGGTTCAAATTGCGACAAGTCGGCAAGCAGAGCCTCCGGCCCTCTCCCCCAGCCCCTCTCCCATTGCATGGGAGAGGGGAGCAAGCCAGCAGCGGTCGATGTTCCTTCGGCTCAAAACAACCCCGAAGTCGGCGGCGGTTCATCCTTCAGCAACCAGGCCCCCACAGCCGCGGCCTTCCACTGCCGGGGATTATGGTTCGCTACCGTCCTCGCATTGCGCCAGTGCCGATCCAGGTTGTACTGACGGTCGCACGTCGAAGCCCCACCCACATCGAAGACAAACTCCGCGCTCTTCAACGCCGCTGCTACGGCGAAGTACTGCGCTTGGGCGACCTCCACCGAAGCACGCGCCAATGCCGCTTCGCTTAGGTCATCGGCCCATGCGGCGTCAATGGCTTCAGCCGCGCGCAGCACCACGGCTTCCGCCGCGTAGACCTGCGCGGCGATCTGGCCGATGGTTTCCTGCACGTAGGGATCGTCCACCGAACGCGTGGCGCTGCTGTGCTTGATCGGGCGGGCCTTGTTGCGTGCGAACCATGTGGCGTCGTTCAGCGCATTGCGGGCGATGCCGGCCTCGGTAGCCGCCAGAAACAGTTGCAGCATCGGCGTTACCGGATTACGCCATTCACGCGAGAACGGGCTGGGGCGGAGTTCGTCGGCCTCCACGCGTGTCTGCGAGAAGTGCGTGGAACCACTGGCGGTCAGGCGTTGGCCGATGGTGTCGAAATCATCGACGAGATCCACACCAGCACGATCGCGCGGTACGGCGAAGTGGGTCTCCTCGCCGGCCTCGTTCACGGCAATCGACGTGATCCAGTCCGCGTACAGGGCCCCCGTGCTGTAGTACTTGGTGCCATGCACGATGAAATGGTCATCGTGCGGCGTGATCGTGGTCCGCACGTCGCCGTGTTTGCCGCCACGCTCCATGCCGCCATTGCCGAGGATGTGCCCGGCCAGTAGCCGATCGAACCAGCGTCGGCGTTCATCCTCGTTGTTCGTGCCAAACAGCAATCCCTCGGTCAGCGCAAAGTTGGGCCGCAGCGCCTGCGCGAGATTCGCGTCGGCGGCTGCCAGATCGATCAGGAAGCGGAACGCATCGCGCACGCTGCCACCCGGCCCGCCATAGGCGCGCGGAATGCGGAACGTCAGCAGGCCGGCATTGGCGACCTGTCGCGCCAGCGCATAGGGCAGTTCGTGCGCCTGCTCGCGCCGTGCGGCATCGCGCGCAATCTCGGGCAGCAATGTCTGGGCGCGCTGGAACAGCGTGGCGACGTCAGGGGCGGCCGCCTGCGGGTGGCCGGCAGGGGCGGGATGAGGATTGTGGGCGGCGGCACGCGTGGCGCCCGGATTGTCTTCTGCCATGGTTTTGCATCGGTGAGTATCCGAAAGAAGCTACGCCTGGGTCTGACAGAAGGGAACGAACAATTTGGCGGGTCGATATGCGTTTCGGGATGCACGCCGGTAAAAATGACAAACGCCGGGTACCTGGGACACGGCACTGCGGCCTGAAATCGGCAGGCATCGATTCTGCTTGGTCCCGGGGATGCGACAACACTGGACCACAGGCAACCGCCTGACCCTGCTGGAAAACGGCGAGGACTATTTCCCGCGCCTCATCGCCGCCGTGGAGGGCGCGCGAGAGAGCGTGCTGCTCGAAACCTTCATCATTTTCGAAGACTCGGTGGGAGAGTCACTGAGCCATGCGCTGGTGGCCGCGGCCCGGCGTGGCGTGCGCGTGGTGATGACTGTCGATGGTTTCGGCTCTGCCGATCTTTCGCAGCCATTCGTGGCGCGGCTTGTGGAGGCTGGCGTCACGCTGAACATGTTTGCACCGCGCCGGCGACTGGTCGGCATGCGGACCAACCTGTTCCGGCGCCTGCATCGCAAACTCGTGGCCATCGATGGCTTCACGGCGTTCATCGGCGGCATCAATCTGTCGGACCAGCACCTGATTGCCACGGGACCGCTGGCCAAGCAGGACTATGCCGTGGAAGTACAGGGCCCGATCGCGCAGGAGATCCACGCCTTCATGGAAGCTGCTGCGCAGACGCCGCATGGCAGGCAGCGCAGGGACCGTCGCCCGCCGCCGCTGCCGCGTGAGGCGCTGCCATTCGGGAATGGTGCCGCGCTTCTGGTCACGCGCGACAACGACCAGCATCCGCGCGACATCGAGCGCCATTACCTGATGGCGATTCGCGCGGCACGCCACAAGGTGGTCATCGCGAATGCCTATTTCCTGCCGGGCTACCAGTTGCTGCGCGCGATCTGCAATGCCTCCCGCCGTGGCGTCGATGTGCGGCTGATCGTGCAAGGCCGCCCTGACATGCTGTGGGTGAAGCGCGCGGTGGACGTGCTCTACGCCCATCTGCGCGAGGCCGGCGTGCGCATCTTCGAATATTGCGAGCGGCCCCTGCACGGCAAGGTGGCGCTGGTGGACGACGACTGGGCCACGGTGGGATCGAGCAATCTCGATCCGCTGAGCCTGTCGCTCAACCTCGAAGCCAACCTGATCATCCGCGACCCGGCCTTTGTCTCCACGCTCGACGCGCGACTCGGCAAGCTGATGGCCGATTGCTGCACCGAGGTGTCTGACCCGGCCGATACCGAGCAGGGCACGTGGCAGGCGCTGCGCACGGCGGTGATCTTCCATTGCCTGCGCAAGTTTCCGTCGTGGGCCGGCTGGTTGCCCGCCCATACTCCCAGGCTGGTGGTGTCTACCGTGGAGACTGCGCCGGACTGGCAACAGCGCCCGCAGGTGTCGCCGGGCGCAAGACAGGATTGCCGATGACCTCGACTGTTCATTCCCCCCAACGCAGCAAGCGCCAGGTGCGCTGGTCAGTCGCCAAACGCGTCGCGGGCCTGGCGTTCGTGGCCATCGTCGTGGTCCTGATCTGGCGCAGCCTGAGCGGCATCGACTGGAACGAAGTGTGGGGCGCGCTGAAGTCCTATCGGTTTGTCACACTGCTTCCCGCCATCGGGCTGGCCTGCCTGAGCTTCACGCTGCACGCGTCGTTCGATCTGCTGGGCCGCCGCTACACGGGCCATCACCTGTCTGCATGGCGAACGATGCTGATTGCCTGGCTGGCCTACGTGTTCAACCTGAATGTGGGCGCGATGATCGGCGGCATCGGCATGCGGCTGCGGCTATATACGCGCTCCGGCGTCAGCGCATCCCAGGTGGCGGGTGTCTACACGATTGCCGTGGTCACCAACTGGACGGGCTACATGATCCTGGCCGGCCTGATGTTCGTGTGGCAGCCGCCGGTGCTGCCGAAGTCGTGGGGCATCAGCCCGTGGCTGTTGCAGGTGATTGGCGCGGGCATGCTGGTGTCGGGCGCGGCCTATCTGGTGGCCTGCGCGACGCTTCGGCAACGCAGTATCAAGGTGCGCGGGCGCCGCTTCCGGTTGCCGACTTTCCGTTTTGCCGTCATGCAGACCGTGCTGTCGATCGTCAACTGGGTCACGCTCGGCACGCTGATCAACCTGCTTCTGCCACCGCAAGTGACGGTGCCGGCCGCGCTGACGGCGCTGCTTGTCGGCGCGGTGGCGGGCGCCCTGGCGCACATCCCGGCCGGGATCGGGGTGCTGGAGAGCGTGTTCGTGGTCATGCTCGGCCACGTCGTGCCCGAATCCACGGTGGTGGCCGCACTGATCTGCTACCGCGCGTTGTACTACCTGCTGCCGATGGTCATTGCCACGGCGGTGTATGGATGCATGGAATTGCGTGGCGCCCGGCGGGACCGCCCGGACGCCATCGGGAGCAACCCCTAGTTGACTGGAGTTTTCATAAGCATAAAATCTGTTTCACAAACATGAAAACAGGTGCCGGCCAGCCGGTCAGGTGCCGAATGTTGGAGACAGCCCGCTTATGACCGCATCCTCCTCCGCCTCCAAGGCGGTTCCTACCTATTTTGTTCGCACTGAGGACGTGGAGGGGTATCACCCCGCCAACCACGTTGGCACGCTGAATCGCCGCATCATTGGCCGCGAGAACGTGGGCGCCACGCAACTCGAAGTCATCCACGGCACCATCGAGCGGGGCAAGGGTGCCTTGCCGCATGCGCACCCCGGTATCGAACAGGTCTGCTACGTGCTGGAAGGGCGCGCACGCGCCGAGGTCAACGGCCAGGTGCAGGAACTTGGTCCCGGCGACTGCTGCTTCTTCCCGGCTGAAGCGATGCACGTATTCACGGTGATCAGCGACGAGCCTGTGAAACTGCTCGTGGTCTATGCCCCGCCTTACGAGGAATCGCCGGATCGCGTGATCCGTCCGGCCTGATTCCCAGTCATCCCGCAGCCACGCAGCAAGGTGCCGCCCACCGGGGCAGGCGCCGCCATCGAACCCAGAGGAGACCACCATGCCGAATTTCCGCGTGCGGCGTACGCTTGCCGCCGTCATCCTGGCGCTGCCCGCCGCTACCTTGCCGATGCTGGCGCAGGCCGCCGATGCCTGGCCAAGCCGACCGATCAAGCTCGTGGTGCCATTCGCGGCCGGTAGTGGCACGGACGCCGTGGCGCGCATCACGGCCAAGGAACTGGGCGATGCGCTGGGCCAGAACGTGGTGGTGGACAACCGGCCCGGTGCCAACGGGGCGATTGCCGCCGAAATCGTCGCGCAGGCCGCGCCGGACGGCTACACGCTCTTCATGACCACCAACACGACGCATTCGGCCAATCCGTCGCTGATGAAGAAGCTGCCCTACGATCCGATCAAGGACTTCACGCCGGTGGCGCGCATGGGCAACCTGCCATTCATGCTGGTGATCAATCCCAAATTGCCCGTGAAGACCATGGGCGAACTGATTGCCTACGCCAAGGCCCATCCGGGCATGTCGTACGCCAGCGGCAACAGCACCGGCATCGTGTCGGGCGCCACGATGGGGCGCATGGCGAAGGTCGACTTGCTCCACGTACCTTACAAGAGCACGCCGCCAGCCATGACCGATGTGATCGCCGGGCAGGTGCCGATGATGTTCGTCGATGTGGCGGCCGGCTCGGCCAACGTCAAGGCCGGCAAGATGCGCGCGCTGGCGGTGACCACCGCGCAGCGCAGCCGCCTGCTGCCTGACCTGCCCCCGATCGGCGATACGCCCGAGCTGAAAGGCTTCGACATCACGTCGTGGAATGGCGTGTTCGGCCCGGCCAAGCTGCCGCAGCCGATGGTCGAGCGGCTCAACAAGGAACTGTCGAAGATCGCCACCAGCAAGGACGTGGCGCCCAAGTTCGAAGCGCTGGGCTTCGAAGCGTTCGGCCAGACGCCGCAGCAGTTCACGGCCTTTGTGAACAGCGAACTGGTGAAGTGGAACCGCCTCGTCAAGGACGCTGGCATCCAGCCGGAATAAGGACCCGCCTCATGCATTTCGAACGGACACCCGAACAGAACGCCATCGTCGAGGCAGTGACGCAACTGTGCAGCGACTTTGGACCCGACTACTGGGCCGAGCTCGACCGCGCGCACAAGTTTCCCGAGGCGTTCCACCAGGCGATGGCCGGCGCGGGCTGGCTGGGGATCGCGATGCCCGAGCAGTTTGGCGGCGCGGGGCTGGGCATCACCGAGGCCGCGCTGATCATGCAGACGGTGTCGGCGTCGGGAGCCGGATTCTCTGGCGCGTCGGCCATCCACATGAACGTCTTTGGTTTGAACCCGGTGGTAGTGTTCGGCACGGAGGCCCAACAGGCCGCTGCGCTGCCGCCGCTGATCGCCGGCCACGAGAAAGCGTGTTTTGCCGTGACCGAACCCGATGCCGGGCTCGACACCACGCACCTCAAGACGCAGGCGGTGCGCAATGCGGATGGCAGCGCCTACCGGGTGGATGGCCGCAAGATCTGGATCTCCACGGCGCAGGTGGCCACGCGCATGCTGCTGCTGGCGCGCACCACGCCGCTGGACGCCGTGGCCAAGCCCACGCAGGGCCTGAGCCTGTTCTACACGCCGCTGGACCGCAACCACATCGAGGTGCGCGAGATCGACAAGATGGGGCGCGGCGCGGTGGACTCCAACATGCTGTTTATCGATGGCCTGATGGTGCCGGCCAGTGATCGCATTGGCGAGGAGGGCAGGGGCTTTGAATACATCCTGCACGGGCTCAACCCGGAACGCATCCTGATCGCCGCCGAGGCAGTGGGCCTGGGCCGCGCGGCGCTGGAGGCCGCCACGCGCTATGCAAAGGAGCGCACGGTGTTCGGCCGGCCCATCGGCCAGAACCAGGGCATCCAGCATCCGCTGGCCCAGGCCTGGATGGCGCTGGAAGCCGCCGATATGATGGTTTGGAAGGCCGCCTGGCTCTACGACAACGGCAAGCCGTGCGGCGCCGAGGCCAATGCCGCCAAGTACCTGGCCGCCGAGGCTGCGCACCAGGCGTGCCAGACCGCCGTGCTGACGCTGGGCGGCATGGGCTACGCACGCGAGTATCACGTGGAGCGCTACCTGCGGGAGTCGTATATCCCGCGCATCGCACCGGTCAGCGCGCAACTGATCATGTGCCATATCGCCGAGCGCGTGCTGGGGTTGCCGAAGTCGTATTGACCCCGGCGATGCTGACCATTTGGGACACGGTGGCCGCAAGCGATTAGGATGTGGGCTGTCTTCCGCCCCCGTCCCCGCCCGCCGCTCATGCTTTCCATGCTTTTTCCCAAGGCCGAGATCGATCTCGGCTTCGATACCACCTGGGAAGCGGGTGACCGGACGTTCGGCCGTGGCTGGCTGTTGCATGCCGATGGCGGCAAGGCGCCTGCCATGGGCGTCTGGGCCACGGACGATCATCGCCTGCCCGCCACCGTCGACCGCCTGACGCACGAATTTGCGCTGCGCGACGATCTCGACCCCGCGTGGTCGGCCCGCCCGCTGGATGTGCTGCGCGAGCGCGGCCAGACCGTGCTGCTGCTGGAAGACCCGGGCGGCACGCCGCTGAGCGCGATGATCGGGGTGCCGATGCTCCCCTCGATGTTCCTCGACATTGCCGTGGCCATTGCCACGGCGGTTGGCCATCTGCACCAGCGCGGCCTGATCCACAAGGACTTGAAGCCGGCCCACGTGCTGGTGGCGGACGACCTGAGCCGCACGTGGCTCACGGGCTTCGGCATTGCGTCGCGGATTCCGCGCAGCGCCGCGCCGTTCTCCGCAGCGGAGGAGATCGCGGGCACGCTGGCCTATATGGCGCCCGAGCAGACGGGCCGGATGAACCGCTCGATCGACACGCGCACCGATCTGTATGCGCTTGGCGTCACGTTCTATCAGATGCTGACGGGCGTGCTGCCGTTCAGCGCGGTGGAGCCCATCGACTGGGTGCATTGCCATCTGGCGCGCATGCCGGTGCCGCCGGCGGAGCGGCTGGCGTCGGTGCCGGCGATGCTCTCGGTCATCGTCATGAAGCTGCTGGCCAAGCCCGCCGAGGAGCGCTACCAGACCACGGCCGGCCTGCTGCGTGACCTGCAGCGCTGCCAGCAGGCGCTGGCCACGCAGGGACAGATCGAGGCCTTCGTCCCGGGCGAGCAGGATCTATCCGACACACTCGTGATTCCCGAGTACCTCTACGGCCGGGAGCGGCAGATTGCCGCGCTTGTGGGCGCATTCGACCGCGTGGCGTCCGTGGGACACAGCGAGGGCGTGGTGGTGTCGGGCCGCTCGGGGACGGGCAAGACTTCGGTCATGCAGGAACTCCAGCGCGTGATCGTGCAACGGCCGGGTGTGTATGCCGCCGCGAAGTCCGACGAACATGGCGACCGGCTGCCTTACCACACCCTGGCCCAGGCGCTGCGCGGGCTGCTCCGCAACCTGCTGACGCTTGGCGAGACCGACCTCGCACCCTGGCGCGTGGCCATTGCGGATGCACTGGGACCCAATGCCGGACTGCTGGCACCGCTGCTGCCCGAACTCGAACAGCTGCTCGGCCCCGTTCCCTGGACGCCCGGTACACCCTCGCGCGAGGTGGAAGCTCGTCTGCGGCTGGCGCTGCAAAGCCTGATCGCAGCCCTGGCGCACATGGCGCGGCCATTGACGCTGTGTCTCGACGATATCCAGTGGCTGGACCCCGAAACCGTCGCGCTGCTGCGCCAACTGCTGGCGGACCCCGCCGTGGGGCATCTGCTGCTCGTCGCCACCTACCGCGACGGGGATGACGATGGCACGCGTGCGTTGCTGCGCCGGATCGTGACCCTGCGCGAGCGTGGCGCCCGCATCGTGCACCTTGAACTGGGCAGCCTGGGCATTGCGGACCTGCGCCAGTTAATCGCCGATACGCTGCACGATTCCACCGAAACCAGCGCGCAACTGGCCCGGCTCGTGATGGAGAAGACCGCGGGCAACCCGTTCTTCGCCACGCACTTCCTGACCGAACTTGCCGAGGAAGGACTGCTGCGCTTCGAGCATGGCGCGGCGCGCTGGGCCTGGGACATCGGCCAGATCCAGGCCAAGCAGTTCACCGACAACGTGGTCTCGCTGATGATCGGCCGCATTGGCCGGCTACCTGCCAGCACGCGTCGTGCACTCAAGCGGCTGGCCTGTCTTGGCAACGACACGTCCGTGGATATCCTGCTGTACGCCTGGGACGGCAACGCGCGCGAACTCGATGCCGCGTTGGCGGACGCCGTGCGCTCCGGACTGGTCTCGCGCAAGGACCGCATGCTGCGCTTCCGCCATGACCGGATCCTGGAAGCCGCCTATGCGCGGATTGCCGTACCGGACCGGGCGGCCTTCCACCTGCACATCGGCCGTCTCCTGCTGGAGCGGATGCCACCCGACGCGATCGAGGCCAACGTATTTACCATCGCCGGACAGCTCAACCGCGCGGCAGACCTGATAGACACGCCGGATGAGCGCGACCGGCTGGCCGAACTGAACCTGACGGCCGCATTGCGCGCCCGCGCGACCTGCGCCAATGCCTCCGCGCTGCATTACCTGACGTCAGGCATGGCCATGCTGGATGACGATGCGCTCACGCGACGCCACGCGCTGGCGTTCTCGCTGGCGCTGCACAGGGCCGAGTGCGAGTTCCTGGCGGGCGACTCCGCGCGCGCCGAGCAGCGGCTGGCCGAGCTTGCAGTCCGCACCGTATCGCTGGCCGAGCGTGCCGTGGTCACCCAGTTGCAGATTGGATTGCTGATGACCGGCGGCCGGCGCGCCGAAGCCGTGGAAGTTGGCCTGGCCTATCTCGCACGCGCCGGTATCGCGTGGCCGGCAGCGCCCCGTGACGAGACTGTGGCGGAGGAGGAAGCACTACTGGCCCGGCAAATGGACGGCAGGCCCATTGCCGAACTGGAGGCATTGCCGGCGATGACCGATCCCGGTGCACAGGCCACCCTCTGCGTGCTGACGGCCTTGCTGCAACCAGCCTGGTACAGCGACGACAACCTGCGCTGGCTGGTGATCCTGCGCATGGTCAACCTGAGCCTCGCACGTGGCAACAGCGATGAATCTTGCCTGGGCTATGCATGGCTGGCGATGCTGCGCGTGGCAGCGTCTACCGACGATCCGGCCGGTGCCGCGTTCGGCAAGCTGGCCATGGCGCTGGCGGAACGGCGCGGTGTCGATCGTATCCGCGCCCGCGTCTACCAGATCGTCGGCGGCAACCTGCTGCACTGGACGCAGCCGCTGCGGGTGGCGCGCGGCGTGGCGCGGCAGGGGCTGGCCCTGACGCAGGAGATCGGCGATCTCACCTATGCCGCATACCTCCGCAGCAACCTGATGACCCATGCGCTGGCCATCGGTGACCCGCTCGGACGGGTGCAGCACGATGCGGATTCCGGCAGCGTGTATGCGTGGGGGCCGCGCTACGGACTGGTGGCCGACAGGCTGGCGCCGCAACGGCAACTGGTGCGCACGCTGCGCGGCCTGACGCCGGTCTTCGGCTGTCTGGACGGCGACGATTTCGACGAGCTGGCATTCGAGTCCCGCATGCAGGAGGATGTGGGGCTGCAACTGGCCGCGTGCTGGTACTGGATCCGCAAGCTTCAGGCGCGCTATCTGGCCGGCGATTACGCTGCCGCATTTGCGGCGGCCGAGCGGGCAGGGCAGTTGCTTTGGACCTCGCCCGCCTATTTCGAGCAGGCCGAATACCACTTCTATGCCGCGCTGGCACGCGCGGCAGTCTGCAATCCGGGGCTGGATGACGATCTGTCCCTGCATCTGCCTGCGCTGGCCGCACATCGTCGCCAGCTTGCGCAATGGGCCCGGCATTGCCCGTCGACGTTTGGCCATCGCGCCGCACTGGTAGAAGCCGAGATCGCGCGGATCGAAGGGCGCGACATCGAGGCGATGCGCAGCTATGAAACCGCGATGGCCGCCGCGCGCGATGGTGACCTGATCCACATGCAGGCGCTGGCCTGCGAACTGGCCGGACGCTTCTACACTGATCGCGGGCTGGAGAAGGTGGCCGTCGTCTACCTGCGCGAGGCCCGCCACGGCTACCTGCACTGGGGTGCCGACGCCAAGGTCTGGCAGCTCGATACGTTGTATCCCCATCTGGCAACCGGGACGCAGGTTTCCGCATCGGCGGCGGGAATGGGCACCATCGGCGCGCCGCTCCAGCATCTGGACCTGGCCACGGTGATGGCCGTTTCGGAAGCGGTTTCGGGCGAGGTGCGCCTCGACCGCTTGATCGCGATGCTGATGCGCACCGCCATCGAACAGGCGGGCGCCTCGCGCGGCGTGCTGATCCTGCCTTGCCCCAGCGGTTATCAGGTGGTGGCCGAAGCCGGCATCCGGGACGGCGCCATCACGATCACGCTGGCGGACCGGGCGCTGGACCCCGCCGACATACCGCTGTCCGTGATCCAGCACGTATTGCAGGCGCGTGAGCATGTGGTGTTCGACGATGCCGCCGTCCAGCGTCCGTTTTCCACGGACGCCTATATCCGCCAGCGACGGGCGCGCTCGATGCTGTGCCTGCCGCTGCTCAACCAGGCCAAGCTGGCGGGCGTGCTGTATCTCGAGAACGCACTGGCGCCGGGTGTGTTCATACCTGCCCGCACCGAGGTCATCAAGCTGCTGGCCTTCCAGGCCGCCAGCGCACTGGAAAACAGCCGGCTGTTCGAGGAACGCCGGCAGGCCGACGAGGCATTGCATCAGGCCCAGTCCGACCTCGCCCACGTGGGTCGGGTCATGACGCTCAGCGCGCTGACCACTTCGATTGCTCATGAGGTCAGCCAGCCCATTGCGGCGATGACGCTGGAGGCCAACGCGGCGCTGCGTTGGCTGCGGCGTGAGCGGCCCAATGTGGAGGAAGCCATCGACGCGCTCTCCGGTATCGCGCGGCAGGGGCAGCGGGCCCGCAGCGTCATTGCCGGCATGCGGGCCATGCTCAGGAAGGCGGGGCCGGACGCGCAGCAACTCGACCTCAATGCGCTGATCGAGGAGTCGCTGCCGTTGTTCGGCGGCGAGCTGACGCGCCACCGCATCGTGCTCAGGACTGAACTGGCACCGGTGTTGCCGCAGGTGGCGGCTGACAAGGTCCAGTTGCAGCAGGTGTTCCTGAACCTGGCAATCAATGCCATCGAGGCGATGCGCGATGTCGTCGACCATTCGCGGGATCTGACCGTGCGCACTTCCGTGGGCGCGTCAGGCGAGGTACTGGTGACGGTGCAGGATGTGGGCGTGGGCCTGCCCGGTGATCCGGAACAGATCTTCGAAGCGTTCTACACCACCAAGCCAGAAGGCATGGGCATGGGCCTTTCGATTTGCCGGACCATTGTGGAGAGCCACGGCGGACAACTCCACGCATGGCCGAACCGGCCAGCAGGGGCGGTGTTCGGGTTTGCGTTGCCGGCGGCGCCATGAAAAAACCCCGGACGACTTTCGATCGTCCGGGGTTGTTCCGTCTTGCTCACTGCAGGTTTCCCGCTGCCGCGCCATGAACATCGTTGAATGCTGCGGTGTCTTTCAGCGATGTCAACGTCCGAAGCCATCGTTGAAGGACACTTGCAACCGACGCTCACGGCGCGGCGCGCGGCGGCATGGCCTTCCCATCAAAGAAACCATGCCGCGCTAACCTGGACGACCCTGCCCGCCGTCCAGGCCGCGGAAATCGTCGCCGGTGCCCTACTCATAGGGCCACCGGCACAAAACTTATTTGCCCAGTTCGTGGCCGATCACGCCGCCAACCACTGCGCCACCCACGGTTCCGAGTGCGCTACCGTCACTGACTTCGTGGCCTACCACACCGCCCGCCACTGCACCCGTTGCGGTGCAGCCCGAGAAAGCCCAGCAACATGCGCCCACTGCGAGCGCGCCTGCGATTCGTTTCCACATGGTCATATTCTCCAGCCGGAGCCGTCATCGCCTGACGTGTCTGCCGCGTTAAGGCGTCGAGGTGGCGTCGAGGGCTGCTGTTCATCACGTCTCAAGCATAGATCGGCGCACACGCGCCGCCTTTCCGGCGGACGCTGATTGCCCTGTAGGAATTTATCGGACGAGTCAGGTGTGGCTTCGATGCCGCATGTCAAGCCGTCTTATGGTGGGCCCTATGGTGGATTTCGTCGCGGCACCAAGCGGCGTGATGCACAATCCCGCTTCAGTCTGGGCTGCAGGTGCCGTTATCCCTAGCGGATGGCGAGAACCTTCGCTCAAGCCCCAGATGCCATCGAAATTTGCGGGGGCCAGAAAGCCACCGCTTCGTCACGCCTGCCATGATTTCCCCCAGCTACGACGCGTCTCTCGTCCTGTTTTCCGTGCTTGTTGCCGTGCTGGCGTCGTATACGGCGCTCGATATGGCCGGGCGCATCTCCACGGCCGCACGTGGCCGCTACGCAGGCATGTGGCTGGCCGGCGGTGCCATGGCCATGGGCCTCGGTATCTGGTCAATGCATTTCATAGGCATGCTGGCGTTCAGCCTGCCGATTCCCCTCGGATACGACGTGCCCATCACGGGCGTCTCGTTGCTGATCGCTGTGCTCGCCTCCGCCTTCGCACTGAAGCTTGTCAGCGGCACGGAATTGCCACCCGCACGGCTGGCGCTGGGTGCCGTCACCCTCGGCGCCGCCATCGCCAGCATGCATTACACAGGCATGGCCGCGCTGCGGATGCAGCCCGGCATCGACTATGACCCGTGGTTGTTCCTGTTGTCGCTGGTCGTTGCGGTGGGCGCATCCGGTGCGGCGCTGTGGATCGCCTTCCGCTTGCGACGGAGCATGCCGCGCGTGCATCAGCTACGTGTGGGTGCCGCGCTGGTAATGGGCGGTGCCATCGCGTCGATGCACTACATCGGCATGGCGGCGGCGCGGTTTCCCCTGGGCAGCGTTTGTGGCGCGGCGCGCTCGGGCGTGGACAGCCATGCGATGGCGCTGCCGATCATCGTCATCACGGTGTGCGTGATTGCCGTGGCGCTGATTACGTCAGTGCTCGATATGCGACTGGAAATGCGCACGGCCGTGCTGGCGGATGCGCTGAACGTGGCCAACCGCGAACTGGAATTCCTGGCCCTGCACGACAAGCTCACGCACCTGCCGAACCGCGTGCTGCTGGAAGACCGGTTCCAGCAGGCCATGCGCCAGCACGACATGTTCGCTGTGCTGTTCGTGGACCTGGATGGTTTCAAGGGCGTCAACGATACCTATGGACACCAGATGGGCGACAGCCTGCTGGTGGAAATCGGCCATCGCCTGCGCGCCTCGGCGCGCTCGGAGGATACGATTTCACGGGTAGGTGGCGATGAATTCGTGATGCTCGTGCGCGTGGAAGAGCCTGCGGATGCCGGCGTGGTGGCGGCACGGCTGATCGAGGCGCTGCGTGAGACGGTGTACGTGAGCGGGCATGCGCTGCATGTCTCTGGCAGCATCGGCATCGCGGTGTATCCGGCCGACGGCTCGGATCAGGACGGGCTGATGACCAATGCCGATGCAGCGATGTATCACGCCAAGGCGTCGGGCCGCAATGGGTATTGCTTCTTCGAGCGGTCGATGAACCAGCAGGCCCGGGCGCAGCAGATGCTGATCCAGGATCTGCGTGCGGCCATCCGCAATGGCCAGTTGCAGCTTCACTACCAGCCCAAGATTTCCGCGACCCATCATCGCGTGGTGGGCGCCGAGGCCCTGCTGCGCTGGAATCATCCGGTACGGGGCCTGATGATGCCCGACCAGTTCATCGCGCTCGCGGAGAAGACGGGTGCCATCCTGCCCATCGGCGACTGGGTACTCGACGAGGCGTGCCGCCAACTGGCCGTATGGCGTGGAATGGGCCATACGGACTGGTCCGTGGCGGTCAACCTGTCGGCCCTGCAGTTCTGCAATGCGGGGATGATCGACGCCGTAGCCGCCGCGTTGGAGCGCCATGGCGTGCCAGCGGAGTACCTGACGCTGGAAATCACCGAAAGCACGGCGATGCGCGATGTGGAGGAAACGCTCGACATCATGACGCAGCTCGACACCATGGGCGTGCGCATCGCCATCGACGACTTTGGAACCGGTTATTCGAGCCTGCTGCACCTCAAGCGGATTCCGGCGAGCGAACTGAAGATCGACCGCGGTTTTGTGCGGGAGCTGGTAGAGGATTCGGAAGACGCGGCCATCGTTTCAGCCATCGTGGCATTGGGGCGCACGCTGAAACTGCAGGTGGTGGCGGAGGGAGTGGAAACGCCCGAGCAGCAGACTTTCCTGGCCGGGCTGGGGTGCGATACGCTGCAAGGCTACCTGTTGGGCAGGCCCGTGCCTGCAGCGCAGTTCACGAACATCGCGGCGGGCACTGAAGCCGCCACGCTGTCGTGAAGGTGACAGGACGTCAGGGCATGCGTATCAGGCGCCGTCGGTGAACGCGTCGCGCGGGCTGGTCACGCGGGCGCCGTCGGTGTAGACATCGCGCGGGCTGGTGATGCGGGCGCCATCGGTATAGACATCGCGCGGGGCGGTGATGCGGGCGCCATCGGTGTAGACGTCGCGCGGGGCGGTGATGCGGGCACCATCGGTAAAGGGATCGACGCTGCGCGGTGCGGCGTTGGCAAGGCCGGCGGCACCGGCGAGCGTGGCGGAAATGGCGGTCGCGAGCAGGGCTTTCTTCAGCATTCGTGGACTCCTGTGTCTGAGCTGTTGTCTGAGTGGTTGTCTGAAAATCGAGGGTCGAGAAACTTGGGGCGGTTATGTGAACGGTCGTCGGGCGACCTTGAACGGAAGTCTAGGAATCCAGCGGGGACGAAAGCATGACTCGCGCATGACATCCATGTCATGGCCGCACGATGCTTGCTAGAATGCCGCCCGTTATCCACGGCGGTGCATAATGACGGACATTGAATCCAGCCGATTCCGGGAGCACCGGGTCAACACGCTGTAGAATCCGTTTCTGACCTGCCGGCTTTTCCCGCCCGGGTCGTCCCCCGAACTCCTTTCTCCAGCCCGCCCCACGTGGTGGCGGGCGCGCACGATACGTCATGTCCGAGTCTGAAGCAGCCAAAACCGTCGCCGTGGCATGGGTCCGCGAGCAGATGGATCGCCATGGCCTGACTTTCGACCATCTGGTCGAAGCAGGCTGCTTTGCCGAAAGCGAAGAAACCGCAGAAGTGGAAGTGGAGGGTGAAACCACTCCAGCCACGCCAGCCCCTGCCGCCGCACCGCGCGTGGTGTACCGCAATGCCATGGGCCAGACCTGGGACGGCACCGGCGAATATCCGGACTGGCTGCAGCGTGCCGTCAACGCCGGCCAGTCCATTGATTTCTATCGCGTCGAATAATCGTTTTCTCGCGATTACCGTTCCGTCCCCGGTTCCGCGTATTCATACGCCACCGTTCCCCTGGGGTGCCGATACCAACCCGGATCGCGATAATCCCCAGGTGCCATGCCCGCCCGCACCTTGAGCGTGGTGAACATGCCACCCATCTCGATGGGTCCGAACGGTCCCTCGCCACTCATCATCGGCAGCGTGTTGCTGGGTAACGGCATTTTCATGCTGCCCATGTCGGCCATGCCTGCCTCGCCCATGGCCATGTAGTCGGGCACCAGCGCGCTCATCCGGCTGGCCAGGTCTTTCTGCTTCACGCCAATCATCGTCGGGACGTTGTGGCCCATCGCGTTCATCGTGTGATGCGACTTGTGGCAATGAAAGGCCCAGTCGCCAGGATTGTCCGCGATGAATTCGATGGCGCGCATCTGCCCCACCGCGACGTCGGTGGTGACTTCGGGCCAGCGTGCGGACGGCGGTACCCAGCCGCCATCGGTGCCCGTGACTTCGAACCGATGCCCGTGCAGGTGAATGGGATGGTTCGTCATCGTGAGGTTGCCGAAGCGGATGCGTACGCGATCGCCCAGGCGCACCGGCAGCACATCGATGCCGGGGAAAACGCGGCTGTTCCACGTCCACATATTGAAATCCGTCATCTCGGCCACGCGTGGCGTGTAGGTGCCGGGGTCGATGTCATAGGCGGCAATCAGGAACACGAAGTCACGGTCCACGCGCATGGCGGCGGGGTTGCGCGGATGTACGACGATAAAGCCCATCATGCCCATCGCCATCTGTACCATCTCGTCAGAATGCGGGTGGTACATGAATGTCCCGGCATGACGCATCTCGAACTCGTACACGAACGTCTTGCCCGGCGGGATATGCGGCTGGGACAGCCCGCCCACGCCATCCATGCCAGCCGGCAGGATCATGCCGTGCCAATGCACGGTGGTGTGCTCGGGCAGCTTGTTCGTGACGAAGATACGCACGCGATCGCCTTCCACGCATTCGATGGTGGGTCCGGGACTTTGCCCGTTGTAGCCCCACAGGTGCGCGGTCATGCCGGGCGCGAGTTCGCGTTCGACCGGCTCGGCAACAAGGTGAAACTCCTTCCAGCCATTGCGCATGCGCCACGGCAGCGTCCAGCCATTGAGGGTGACCACGGGCTGGTATGGCCGCCCATTCGAAGGTGTCAACGGTGCCTGCGTGGCGGCGCTGGATTGCAATGGGGCCTCGGGAAGAACGGCGGCGCCCGCGCGGGACACCATCGCCGTACCCAGCATGGCGGCGGCCGAGCCGCCGAGGAAATTGCGTCGGGTGACCATGTTTATTGGGGTTGAGTGTTGGGAGGCAGCCGTCCGCCGAGGGCGCTGCGCAGATCGGATTCGGCAAGCCAGAAGTCGCGCTGGGCATCGAGATAGCTGTTTACGGCGTTGATCTGTTCGCGTGCATCGGTCAGGAGTTCGAACACGCTGACGAGCATGCCGTTGTAGCGCAGCAGGTTTTCGTCGCCGATGCGCTTGCGCAGCGGCACGACCTCGTCGCGGTAATGCAGCGCGATGTCATAGCGCGCCTGATATCCGGCGTAGGTTTCGCGCACTGTGGAGCGTGCATTGATCGCCTGCTCGGCCAGGCGCGATGCGGCTTGCAGATAGATGTTCTCGGCGCGGGCCACGCGGGCGCCGCCCCAGTCGAACAATGGCACCTCGATGTCGATGCCGTAGCCGGTTTCACGCGGACGACCCGTTTCGGAATTGAACAGGTAGCTGGCATCGATCACGCTGATAAAGCGCGTGGCACGCGTAAGGCCCAGCGACCGCGACAGACTGTCCAGTTGCGCGCGGCCGGCCTGCAAATCGAGACGGTTCGAGATGGCATAGCCCTCGAGGCCCTGCATCGAGGGACGGTTGGCCGGAAGGTCGGGCAGTCGCTCCGGTAGCTGGAACGCCAGGTCATTGCCCCAGAGGCCAAGCTCGCGTGTCAACCGCTCCCTTGCAGACAGGGCGCGCTCGCGTGCCCGCGCCAGTTGCGCGGCGGCATCGGCATAGAACCCCTGCTCGCGTGCGTGATCGAGCGCGCTGACGTTGCCGCTGCGGGCCAGGTCGCGGGCAAACAGTGCGCCAGTCTCGGCGGCTCGCCGCACCTGCTCGGCATAGCGGGCCGCCTGCTCGGCGGCCACGGCCTGCACCCAGGCACGCCGCGTGGATTCGGCGCGCCGCAGCGTGGCGTCGGCCACAGCCAGCCGCGTCTGTGCGAAACGGCCCTGTTCGATACGGGCTGCGAAAGGCAGCGCCAGCAGGTTCATGAAGCCCACCGTGACGGCCCGCTCGATCTTGAGCTCGTCACCCGAGGTCTTGCGGCTGAACGAGAATCCCGGGTTTGGCAGGCGCGTAGCCTGCACGTAGTCGGCCTCTGCGATGCCCAGGTCCGCGTATTGCGCTTGCAGGCCGCGATTGTTGAGCAACGCCACCTGGATGGCGCGCTCGGCGTCCAGCGGCTGCGCCAGTAGTTCGCGCGTGCGCTCCTGCACGGCGGCGCGGTCGGCATCGGTGCGCACCCAGGTTGCTTGCTGGCCGAGGCGTTCGCGCGTGGTATCGGCCACGGTATCGAACCCGCCATCGGGAGAAAAGCCGGCGCAACCGGCCAGCAGCAGTGCGGCCATCAACGAGGCGATGGGCATCGCGCCACGCTTGAGCAAAGCCTTGATTTGCATGATCGGCCTCAGTGCGCGTGGTGATGGGGATGGCCGGAAGCCGGCGCTGCCGGTGCTGCTGGCTCTGCGAGTGGGGCTGGCGCCGGATGATTCATCATGTGATGGCCGGCGTGCGGGTCCGTTGCCTGGCTTGCGTCGGCCGGGGCAACGCTGGCATTCGACTCGCGCCACGGCTTGACTTGCGGCGTCTGATAGGGGACGTAGCCAGCCAGTGCCGAGACATCGGGCAGGGCCGGAACGGGGGTGTGGGGGTCCGTCGGATCGGGCAGGGCAGGCGCGGACGCCTGGCCGACGGCGAGTGCCGGGACCAGCGTCAACAGCGATGCCAATGCCATACAACGCATGGCAAGCATGTGAAATTCTCGGTAGCGGTCAGGACAACGCGCGGCTTACTGCGGCAGGCCGCAAGGCAACGCGAATCTGCGGGAAGGCGAGGGGTGCGATGGACGCACCTCGGGTGTCAGCAGTGGCGCGCGGGCGGCCGGTCTGCGGGCTGGGAGGCGTGGCTGGCGAAGCTGGTGAAGATAGCCAGCGGCAGCGCGTGGCGATGGTGCTGCAGCGCTACGAGGGGGATTTCCGGCAACAGCATGACGCTGGCCGCGCAGGCGGCACAGGCGCTGCAAACGCCGGCATGGTGAGACGTGTGATCGGTGGAGGGCGCCGACATGTCCGCGGGCGCCGACATATCGTGCCGAGCCGGGGTGCCGGCGTCGTCCATGCTCGCGTTGCCCTCGTGGCAATGCGCATGGATGTCCTGGCCAATCTCGGCTTCCGCCACGGCCTTGATCGCGGCGTGTCGCTCGGGCATCGATAACCCTGCGGCTTCGGTCGCGCTGCAAACCATCATGACTGCCGCCACGGCACCCTGCACGGGCAGCGCGAACATGGCAAAACACAACAGGAAGCAAGACAGCAGGCGTTTCATCGAAACCGTAAGGCGACCTGCAGGGCGCAGGCATGGGGGCGAGAATGCATGGGTGCCCGGGATCAGGGCAAGCGCGCATTGTACTTTGTTTGTCGATCAGAATTTGCGCAAATATGATGACAATCGTGCAATGATCGCCCAATTACGGCCAACCTCGGATAGTGTCGGGGTTCTGCAATAAACCGATAGATGGTGCGCCGGCATTGCTGCCGGACGCGCGAAGTGAAAGACCATGCGCATCCTGATTGTCGAAGACGAACCCAAGGCGGGTGACTATCTGCTCAAGGGGTTGACCGAGTCCGGCTTTGTGGCCGACCTGGCCCGCGACGGCGTGGACGGTCTGGCCCACGCACGCGAACAGCACTACGACCTGATCGTGCTCGATGTGATGCTGCCCGGCATGGACGGCTGGCAGGTACTGCGCGAACTCCGCCGCGACAAGGACACCCCGGTCCTGTGCCTGACGGCTCGCGACGAGTTGTCAGACCGGCTCAAGGGTCTGGAACTCGGGGCGGACGACTACATGGTCAAGCCCTTCGCATTCGCGGAACTCGTGGCACGCATCCGCACCATCCTGCGACGCGGCCCGCTGCGCGAAAGCGAGTTCATGGAAGTGGCGGACCTGCAGATCGACACCATCCGGCGCCGCGTCACGCGAGCGGGCCAGAAGATCGACCTGACGTCGAAGGAATTCGCGCTGCTGCAACTGCTGGCGCGTCGCCGGGGCGAGGTGCTGTCCCGCTCGCTGATTGCGTCGCAGGTGTGGGACATGAACTTCGACAGCAATACCAATGTGGTGGATGTCTCGATCCGACGCCTGCGTGCCAAGGTGGACGATCCGTTTCCGAACAAGCTGATCCACACGCGGCGCGGCATGGGGTACGTGCTGGACGAATCGGACGAAGCATGAGCAGCAAGGCATGAAGCGCCTGCTGCGCCTGCGCCGCGCCATCGACGCCTGGATGCCGGCCTCGCTGACCACGCGGCTGGCGTTGGCCTATGGCCTGACCACGGCCGCGATTCTCGTCGGCGTGGCTACCTATCTCGCTACCGCCCTCGGTAACCAGCTGCAATCCCGCGACGAGAGCGAACTGGTCGGAGAAGTCCTGCTCGTGCGGCACTTGCTGCGCGAGGTGACCGACGAGATGGAGATTCGCACCGATACCCATCGCTTTGCCGATATCGCGATGGGCCATGAGGGCCTGATCCTCGTTGTGCGCACGCGTGACGGCGAACCGCTGATGACGCTCAATCCCCATAACGAGACGCTGCCGCCGCTGCGTGTGTTGCCTGCCGCCACGGCTCCCGATAAATCCCATCTGGAAACCTGGCATCCGCGCAATGGCGTGCCATCGCGGGGCATGGCGGCGCTCGGACAGATCGGCAATACCGACCGGACCGTCGAAATCATCGTGCTCAGTGATGCGGGTTACCGCGTGGCGTTGATGCGCGAGTATCGGAGCGAGTTGCTCGGCGCGGTACTGTGCGGGGCCATCGTGGCAGCCGCACTGGGTTTCCTGCTGGCCCGACGGGGCTTGCGGATGCTGCGCCGCATGGCTAGTGATGCCGCTGCCGTGACGACGAGCCGGCTGGCAACGCGGCTCGACGTCGGCGGCGCGCCCGAGGAACTGCGTGAGCTGGCTGGTGCGCTCAATGCCATGCTGGCGCGTCTGCAGGACAGCTTTACGCGGCTGTCTCAATTTTCGGCCGATCTCGCGCACGACTTCCGCACGCCCATCAGCAACCTTGTTGGCACCACGCAGGTGGCGCTTGCCCAACGCCGCACGCCTGCCGAGTACGAGGCCGTGCTCGAATCGAACCTGGAAGAATACGAGCGCTTGTCGCGCATGATCGAGAACATGCTGTTCCTGGCGCGCGCGGACAATGCGCAGGTGGCGCTCGGCGCCCGCTCGCTGGACGCGCGCGCCGAACTGGACAAGGTGGCCGAGTATTTCGAGGCCGTGGCCGCCGACCGCAATCTCACGCTGGCGGTGTCCGGCGTGGCGACGGTGATGGCCGACCAGACCCTGCTGCGGCGCGCCATTATCAACCTGCTGGACAACGCGGTGCGCCACGCGCCTACCGGCAGCACGGTGCGGATGGTGGTCTCGCGGCCCAAGGCGGGCTGGACGGCCATCACGGTTGCCAACGGCGGGCCGGCAATCGACGCCGAGGCGCTGCCACAACTGTTCGGGCGTTTCTATCGCGCCGACCCGTCGCGCCGTAATTCGGCAAGCTCCACGGGCCTCGGGCTGGCTATCGTCGACACGATCATGCGTCTGCATGGTGGCAGCGTGTCGGTGCAAAGCGTCGAGGACGACACCCGGTTCGAACTCGCGTTTCCCGATCTCGCCGGGTTGCCTGAGTCCGGCGAAGCACGCCTGGCCCGGGCTTGACCCTGGAGTGGCTACAGGGTCTTCAATGGCAGGCAAGATGCTTCGAGGATTCCGTCATGGCCCGCTCCACCACACACCACGCTTCGCCCCTGCCGCCGCAGAAGGCTGACGCGTGCTGCTCAGGACACTCTCATGCTGCTGCGGCCCCGCCCGCGGCGGCTGATCCGCACGACCATTCCCACGACGCCAGGCATGACCACAGGCACCACCACGACCACGGTCATCCCCATGCCCACGCGCCAGCCATCGATAGTTGCTGCAGCGGTGGAGGTTGCGCGTCAACGACAGTCTCGGCCCCGGCGGTGGCAGCGCCGCCCGGCACGCGGTCGTCAGCATTCCGCATCGAGGCCATGGATTGCCCCACCGAGGAGACGCTGATCCGCGGCAAGCTGGGCGGGATGGATGGCGTGGCGGCGCTGGATTTCAACCTGATGCAGCGCGTGCTGACCGTCCATCACACGCTGCCATCGGCAGATCGGTTCGTGCAGGCCATTGCTTCGCTCGGC
Organism: Cupriavidus sp. SW-Y-13; assembly: GCF_009793345.1. Classification (NCBI taxonomy): domain Bacteria; kingdom Pseudomonadati; phylum Pseudomonadota; class Betaproteobacteria; order Burkholderiales; family Burkholderiaceae; genus Cupriavidus; species Cupriavidus sp. SW-Y-13. Next base: position 1,101,732 of record NZ_WHLX01000002.1, on the reverse strand, counting down.
ATGAAGGCCGAGCCGCTGAGCGACGACCGCGCAGCCACTGCCGTTGCGGAGCCGGCCAAGCCCTGGTGGCCGCTGGCGCTGGCCGGCGTGGCAGCGCTGGGCGCCGAGCTGGCCGAATGGTTCGGGATTGCCACGCCGTATCTGCCCGCAGCGCTTGCGCTGGCCACGGTGCTGATCGCGGGGCTCGGTGTCTATCGCAAGGGCTGGATTGCCGTCCGCAATGGCAACCTGAATATCAATGCGTTGATGAGCATCGCGGTGACTGGGGCGATGCTGATCGGCCAGTGGCCCGAGGCGGCCATGGTGATGGCGCTGTTTGCATTGGCCGAGCGTATCGAGGCCGCGTCGCTCGACCGTGCGCGCAACGCCGTGCGCGGCCTGCTGGCGATGACGCCGGAGCAGGCGACGGTGCTGCAGGCCGACGGTAGTTGGCTGGGAGTCCGCGCGGCCGAGGTCAGCGTGGGCGCCACCGTGCGGCTGCGCCCCGGCGAACGTGTGGCGCTAGATGGCCGCGTTACCCGTGGGCAGTCGGCGCTCGATCAGGCGCCCATCACGGGCGAAAGTGTGCCGGTGGACAAGGTGCCGGGCGATCCGCTGTTCGCCGGCTCAATCAACCAGTCCGGCGAACTCGAATATACGGTGACGGCGCCAGCCGATGATTCCACGCTCTCGCGCATCATCCATGCCGTGGAAGCCGCACAGGGCAGCCGCGCCCCGACGCAGCGATTCGTGGACCAGTTCGCGAAGATCTATACGCCGGTCGTGTTCGCCATCGCGCTTGGCGTGGCGGTGGTGCCGCCACTGTGGATGGGCGAGCCGTGGCTGGCCTGGATCTACAAGGCGCTGGTGCTGCTGGTGATCGCCTGTCCGTGCGCGCTGGTGATTTCCACGCCCGTGACCATCGTCAGCGGGCTGGCGGCCGCCGCGCGCAAGGGCATTCTGGTCAAGGGCGGTGTCTATCTGGAGCAGGGCCATCGGCTGACATGGCTCGCGCTCGACAAGACTGGCACGCTCACGCATGGCAAGCCTGCCCAGACCGATATGGCGATGCTGGTGGACGATGTGCCGCAGGCGCGCGCCATCGCGGCCAGTCTCGCGGCACGCTCGGACCACCCGGTCTCGCGCGCGGTGGCCATTGCGGCCGAGGCCGACGGCGTGGCCGGCTTCGAGGTGCAGGATTTCGAGGCGGTGGCGGGGCAGGGCGTGCGCGGCACCGTGGACGGTATCGCTTACCGCCTGGGCAACCATCGCATGATCCACGACCTGGGCGCCTGCTCTCCTGCGCTCGAAGCTCGACTCGAAGCCATCGAGCGGCAAGGCAGGACCATCGTCATGTTGGCATCTGTGTCGCCCGATGGCGGGGCACGAGCGCTGGCGCTGTTCGGCGTGGCCGATACCGTGAGAGAGACCAGCCGTCAGGCCATCGAGCAACTGCATGCACTGGGCGTCAGGACGCTGATGCTGTCGGGCGACAACCCGCATACGGCGCAGGCCATTGGGCGTGCCGTGGGGATCGATGAAGCGCGTGGCAATCAGTTACCGCAGGACAAGGCCGATGCGCTGGCGGCGCTCGCCACCCAGGCACATGGCCGTGGTGAAAAGGTGGGCATGGTGGGCGACGGCATCAACGATGCCCCGGCGCTTGCGCGTGCCGATATCGGCTTTGCGATGGGTGCGGCAGGCACCGATACCGCGATCGAAACGGCCGACGTGGCCTTGATGGATGACGACCTGCGCAAGATTCCCGCGTTCGTGCTGCTGTCGCGCCGAACTTCGTCGATCCTGAAACAGAACATCGCGCTGGCACTCGGTATCAAGGCTATCTTCCTTGCCCTGACCGTGATGGGCATGGGCACGATGTGGATGGCCGTGTTCGCAGATATGGGCGCGAGTTTGCTGGTGGTGTTTAATGGGTTGCGGTTGACGCGGAAAGAGACGGTTTAGAAATCCCCACTGGCTGGCTCCCCTTCCGCCTGTTTAATTCCCCTCTCCCGCATGCGGGAGAGGGGTTAGGGGAGAGGGCGTGAGGTTCTGCTTGCCGAGATGAGCAATTTGAACTGCTGGCCCTCTCCCCCGACCCCTCTCCCGCTTTGCGGGAGAGGGGAATAACCCAGTCGGAACAGGCAGCCCTACGGCTGCACAATCAATTCACCGCTCCGCCCCGCAATCTCTCCCCACGTCACCGGCAACTGCGGCAGGTGGCTCCGGTCGATGTGCTGGTAGTACGTACCCATCGACACCAGTTCGTGCCCCTGCGCACGCCATCCGGCCAGCAGCCGCTTGAAAACCGGTGCCAGCTTGCCGCCTTCGATTTCCGTATGCAGCGTGAAGATATGATCGTCGTCGCCTTCGCTCAGTTTGAGCACGGCGTGGTGGACGTTCTCTTCCGTCAGATCGTCCACGCCGATCAATTCATCGAGCGTGGGGAGCGTGGTAGGCATCTGCACATGCTTGCAGGGTTTGCCATCCACGGTCGGGATGTACGGCGCCGTGCCACGGCCATCGGACGCGTAGGTCATGCCCCAGTCATCGATCTGCCGGAACGCCTCGTCGTTCATCTGCCAGCCGGCGGCACCGTGCGTAGGAGGCGGGGCGCCGAAGATGTCGATGAAGCGGTCGAACGATTGCTGCATCTGGCGGCGCGTCCAGGCGGCGTCGCGGCTGCGCACGTTGTCTTGCCAGTAGACGTGGTCCCAGGTGTGGATGCCGCACTCGTGACCGGCTGCCGCTGCCGAGCGCATTTCCGCAGCGGCTTTGCGGCCAATGTCCGGACCGGGCAGTAGCACGCCATTCATCAGCGTGCGCAGCCCGTAGTTGGACACCACGGACGTACGCGACACCTTCTTCAGAAAACCCGGCCGGAACACGCGGCGCAGCGCCCAGCCCGTGTGGTCCGGGCCAAGGCTGAACAGGAACGTGGCGTCGGCCTGCACGGCCGACAGCATCGATAGCAGCGCCGGGACGCCTTCACGCGTGCCACGCAGCGTGTCGACGTCCACCTTCAGGGCAATGCGAGCCATGCCGGATCAGTTGCCGTCGACCAGCGTGCGCGCTTCCACCACCTTGTCGAGATACGCTTCGAAGATCCGGCGCAGCGCCTGTTCCATGTTCAGTTCAGGCTTCCAGCCCAGTTCCTCGATGGTGTTGTCGATCTTCGGCACGCGGTGCTGCACGTCCTGGTATCCCTTGCCGTAGAACTCGCCCGACGAGGTTTCCACGATCTTGGTCTGCTGCGCGTACTCGGCGTACTCGGGGTATTCGGCAGCCATCGACAGCATCATCTCTGCCAGTTCGCGCACGGAGTGGATATTGGCCGGGTTGCCGATATTGAAGATCTTGCCGCTGGCCACGCCGTTCTTGTTCTCGATGATCTGCATCAGCGCCGAGATGCCGTCCGAGATATCGGCGAAAGCCCGCTTCTGGGCGCCACCATCGACGAGCTTGATTGGCTCGCCGCGCACGATGTGACCCAGGAACTGGGTGACCACGCGCGAGGAGCCTTCCTTCGATTCGAAGATCGAGTCCAGCCCGGCACCAATCCAGTTGAACGGACGGAACAGCGTGTAGTTCAGGCCCTGCTCCATGCCATAGGCGTGAATCACGCGGTCCATCAGTTGCTTGGAGCAGGCGTAGATCCAGCGCGGCTTGTTGATCGGGCCGTAGACCAGCGACGAGGCTTCGGGGTCGAACTCGTCGTCCGTGCACATGCCATAGACCTCGGAGGTCGAGGGGAAGACCAGATGCTTGCCGTACTTCACGGCGCTGCGCACGATGGGCAGGTTGGCTTCGAAGTCCAGTTCGAACACACGCAGGGGGTTACGCACGTAGGTGGCCGGGGTGGCGATGGCCACGAGCGGCAGGATGACATCGCACTTGCGGATGTTGTACTCGACCCACTCCTTGTTGATGGTGATGTCGCCCTCGGAGAAATGCATGCGGGGGTGGTTCACCAGATCGCCAAGGCGGTCGGAGGCCATGTCCATGCCGTAGACCTCCCACGAGGTGGTTTCGAGGATGCGGCGCGTCAGATGGTGGCCGATGAAGCCATTGACGCCGAGGATCAGGATCTTTTTCATCGGTAACCTTTCAGGATGCGGTGATGATGGTCTGGAATTCGGATGCGGAGACTGGGCTCGCATGGTCGGCGCTCGGGCCTTCGAGCAGTTGCAGCACGCGTAGCGCGCCGCCGTCGCCGCAGATGGCCACGATGCGGCCGTCCACGACATGCAGACCCGGCGTGAGTCCGGCGGGCACGGCAGTTGTTTCAAGCCGGCGTGCCTGCGCCACTACGAACCGGCGGCTGCCAACTTCGGTGAACGCGCCGGGGTAGGGCGGCGCCACGGCGCGTACGAGGTTATACACCGCGCTGGCGGGCTGGCGGAAGTCGATGCGGCCATCCTCGGGCTTGCGGCCGGAGAAGTAGCTGCCATCGGCCAGACGGTTCGGGCGTTTGGGCGTGTTGCCCGCCATCATGGCCGGCAGCGCGCGCCAGAGCGTCTGCTCGGCGGCCACGGTGACTTTCTCGAAGACCTGTCCGGCGGTGTCGTCGGGCAAGATCGGCACCGAGGTCTGATCGACGATAAAGCCAGCGTCCGGCTTGGCTTCCATCGCGTGGAGCGTGGCACCCGTCTCGGTCTCACCGTGCAGCACTGCCCAGTTCACGGGCACGCGGCCCCGGTACTTGGGCAGCAGCGAACCGTGCATGTTGAACGCGCCCTGCGGCGCGAGGCTCAGGACATCGGCCGGAATCATCGCGCGGTAGTAGAACGAGAAAATGACGTCCGGGCGGGCGGCGCGCACGGCATCCGCCACGGCGGGATCGGCCGGATTCTCGCCATAGAGGAACGACAGGTTCAGCTCGGCGGCGGTGTCGGCCACGCGTTGGAACCAGATGTTCTCGTCGGGACGGTCGCGGTGCGTGACCACCAGGGCTACGTCCACGCCCTGTGCGTGCAGCACGCGCAGGCAACGGTCGCCCACGTTGTGATAGGCAAAGACTACGGCGCGCACGGTGCCTCCTGGGGACGGCTGGCGTTCGGGTCGCGCTCCAGCACGGCCTGGATACGATAACGCGGTCGGTCGCGCACTTCCTGATAGATGCGGCCAATGTACTCGCCCAACAGGCCGATGCCGAACAGCATGATGCCGATCAGGAAGAAGTTGAAGGCGAACAGCGTGAACACCCCCTGCACTTCAGAGCCCAGGATGAAACGCCGGATCAGCAGGACCAGGAACAGGCCGGCGGACGTGATCGACAGCATCGTGCCGATGGCCGAGAACCACTGCAGCGGTACGATCGAGAAGCCGGTGACAAGATCGAAGTTCAGGCGGATCAACTGGTACAGCGAGTACTTGGACTCGCCCGCGTGGCGCTGTTCGTGGCCCACCTCGATCTCCACCGGGTTCGACGAGAACGTGTACGCCAGCGCCGGGATGAACGTGTTGACCTCGCGGCACGCATTGATCGTGTCGATGACGTTGCGGTCGTAGGCGCGCAGCATGCAGCCCTGGTCCGTCATCTTGATCCGGGTGATGCGCTCGCGTAGCCGGTTCATCGCCCGCGACGCGTAGCGGCGGAACGCCGTGTCGTTGCGCTGGCGGCGGATGGTACCCACGTAGTCGTGGCCCTTGCGCATCTCGGCCACCAGGCGCGGGATCTCTTCCGGCGGATTCTGCAGGTCGGCGTCGAGCGTGATGACAATGCGGCCACGCGTATGCTCGAAGCCCGCCAAAATCGCCATATGCTGGCCGAAGTTGCCGTTGAACAGGATCACGCGCGTCACGTCGGGCCGCTTGTGGAACTGCGCGGCAAGCATCTGCGGCGAGCGGTCCATGCTGCCATCGTTGACGAAGATGATCTCGTACGACTCGCCCAGGCTGTCCAGCGCCGGATAGACGCGGTCGAACAGCGCCTGCAGTCCGTCTTCCTCGTTATAGACGGGAATGACGACCGAGACTTCGACCGGGCTTAGAGAGATAGACGTTTGCATGTTTCGCTGAGAGTTGCACAGACTCGCTCCACGTCGGCGTCCTGCATGGCCGGGAACATCGGCAGCGTCAGGATGCCGCGGCCAATGCGTTCGGCATGCGGCAGCATGCCTTCGCGCCAGCCAAGCGAGCGGAAATACGAGAACAGATGGATGGGCGGGTAATGCACGCCCGCGCCAATGCCTTGCGCGCGCATGGCTTCCATCACAAGCTGGCGGGCCTGCGCCGGGCCGCCTTGCAGGCGGTCGGTGGGCAGCACCACCTGGAACATGTGCCAGTTCGTGGTAGCCAGCGTCGGATCGATGGCCAGGGGGAGTTCGATACCGAGATCCGCCAGACCATGCCGCGCGGCCGATTCGAAGTAGAGCGTGGCGAGTCTGGCCCGGCGCGCGGTGATCGCATCGAGCGTCTCCAACTGCGCCAGACCGATGGCGGCGTTGACATCGGTCAGGTTGAACTTGCCGCCCGGTTCCTCCACGTCCATGCCATCCATGCCGGTGCGGATCACGCCCTGCAGCCGCAACCGTTCGGCACGCAGCGCCTCTTCGGGCATGTTCATCACCAGGCAGCCACCCTCGACCGTGGTGATGTTCTTGTTGGCCTGGAAGCTGAAGCTGACCAGATCCCCAAACGCACCAATGCGCTGGCCGCGCCAGCGGGAGTCGATGGCTTGCGCGGCGTCCTCGATCACGCGGAGATTGTGGCGGCGCGCGATGTCGTAGAGGCGGTCCATGTCGACTGGCAGCCCCGACAGGTAGACCGGGATGATGGCGCGCGTGCGCGGCGTGATCGCGGCTTCCACGGCGTCGAGGTCGATATTGCGCGTGCGCGGATCGACATCGACGAAGACGGGCTTCGCGCCCACCGTCAGGATCACATTGGCCGTGGCCACCCAGGTAATGGACGTGGTGATGACCTCGTCGCCGGGGCCGATGTCAGCGATACGCAGGGCGATTTCCATCGTCGCCGAGCCATTCGAGAAGGTGCGCACGGGCCGTCCGCCAAACAGCGCGGATAACCGGGTCTCGAATGCCTGCACCTTCGGTCCGGATGTGATCCAGCCCGAGGCGAGCACCTTGCCCACTTCGGCAATGGTTGCCGCGTCGATCTGTGGCCGGACGAATGGCAGGAAATCCTGCGGATTGGAAGCTGTCATGTCAAAAACGGGGGCAACTGGGCTGCAATCAGGAGCGGGCAATGAGGAACACGCCGGCCAGTATCAGCAGGATGCCGGCCACGCGCAAGGGTCCGAGGATTTCTCCGAACAGCCACCACGCGGCCAGTGCATTGACCACATAGCCGAGCGAGAGCATGGGATAGGCAATCGACACGTCCACGCGCGACAGGCCCACGATCCAGACACCGACGCTGATGACGTAGCAGGTCAGGCCGGCGATCACGGGCCATTGGGTCAGCACCCGGAAGGCCGTGTCCAGAAGGGTGGCACGTTCGATGGTGATGGCGCCCACGGCGTTGGTGCCGGCCTTGAGCAGCAGTTGCGCGCAGGCATTGAGCAGCACGCCGGCAAAGATGAAGGCAAAAGTCGAAAGGGTCATGGGGCAGTCCGGGGCGCGGGGGTGGCGGATGCGGCCGGATGGGAGGAAGGGGAGGATGGCAGCGGGAAGTTGCTGACCACGACGCGGCGTCCGTCGCGCGCCACCACGTACATCGGCACCTGCTGCGCGGTCAATGCATCAAAAGTGTGCAGGCCCATGATGCCGAGCGCCGGCTGGCCATCGCGCCATTTGGCGACGAAGGCTTCCATGGTCGGAATCCACTTCTTGGGCTCCTGTTTCGCACCGAATTCGAGTTCGTCCGGCTCTGCGACAATCGTCAGTGTCCGGCCCAGGTAGAACGGCAGGGTGTGATCCAGCATACCCACGCCATACAGTGGCATATCGGGTTTGAGTACGGCGTTGATGGCCGGCACCATATCGACGCCCGAGGCGCGGCGGCCCATCACTTCATGGCCCAGCAGGCCAATGGTGCAGGTCAGGAACATCGACAACGCGAACGCTGCGATGCTCGGCAGCAGGCCGTGCGTGCGCAGCAACCGGCGCGCCAGCAGCATCCCGGCCAGCAGTACCGCGAAGGCCACGCCCACGTAAACCGCGAAGGCGCGGAAGACCTCGTTGGGGTTGCTGTCGCGGCTCAGCGTGGCCACGTACGGCGCGGCGGCGACTCCGACCACGGCGAGCACCAGCAGCGCATTGATCTGGCGATTCCACGATTTCTCGTTGATCTGGTCCAGCGCCACGGCCACCAGCAGGGCCAGTGCCGGGAAGACCGGAACGATATAGCCAGGCAGCTTCGAACTGGAAAGGCTGAAGAACGCGAAGATCGCGGCGAACCAGATCAGGCACATCAGTGCCGGCTGGAACGGCTTTCCACCCGCACCGCGTACGGCGCCCGCGCGTTCGCGCACGACAGTCCACATGCGCGGCGTCAGCCCGAGCCATGGCAGCAGGCCGGCCAGCAGCAGGGGCACGAAATACCAGATGGATCCCTTGCGGGCGTGCACCGTGGAGGTGTAGCGCTCCCAGTGCTCGTGGATAAAGAAGAAATGCGGGAATTCGGGGTTGCGGGCCGATACCAGCCAGAACCAGGGCACGGTGACCACCAGCATGGCGGCGATGCCCGTGACGAGATGCAGCCGGCGCCAGAGGCCGAAGTCGCGCGTCACCAGCGTATAAACCACCAGCGCCAGACCCGGCAGGGCGATGCCGACCAGCCCCTTGGTGAGGATCGCGACACCCATGGCCACCCAGCAGGCCAGCATCCAGCCGCGACGGGCGGCGGGCGTGGCATCGGGATGCTGCGCCAGCAGCATGAAGGCCAGCACACCGGCAAGCGCGCCGGACAACGTCATGTCCAGGGAATTGAAATGGCCGGCCACGCTCCACATCGGCATGGCGAGCATGGCAAGGCCAGTCAGCAGCGCCACGCGGCAGCCGTACCAGCGCGAGGCGGCGAGCATCATGGCGCCGATGCCGGCGATGCCGGACAGCGCCACGGCCAGCCGGGCCTGCCAGTCGCCCACGCCGAACAACTCGTAGCCGAGGGTCGTGACCCAGAGGTGAAAGGGCGGCTTCTCGAAATACTTGTAGCCGTTGTAGCGGATGGTGATCCAGTCACCGGACCGGAACATTTCACGCGCGATCTCGGCGTATCGTCCTTCGTCGGGTCGTAGCAGATGGCGCGCGTCGAGCGTGCCAAACCAGACCAGCAGTACGGCGATGGCTACCAGCGCGATCACGCCCATGGGCAGGCCAGCGTCACGCACGGGCGAAGAACTACGCATATCTCTCCTGAATTTGCCGGAAACGGGACGTACCGCATCGCTTCTCTGTGGCGAACACCCCACAACGTGCGACGCCCGGGATTGGTGGACAGCTTTGTGCAGCACCAGAAGCGCCAGATCCGGAGGCGCGGCCTGCGCGGGCGCGCAATGGTAGCACGAGCCACTTCCCCGCCTGGCCGTCCTGGCCGGTCAGCGGGCCGGGATGGCGGCATTGAATTTGATCGAACCAATTCCGGACGCAAAGTTTCGCGCAATGCGCAATACTTCGGCCAGCGGGGATGTCGCTGTGGGTGGGACATACCCGAAGGTCGATCCAACGGAACAACACAATATGAAGTCGACGAAACGCGCGAGATCGGCGCTGCCGTGCCTGTGCCTTGCCTTTCTGGGTGTGATGCATGGGGCGCAATCGCAGGAAGTCCTGCTGACGGAATCCGTGCCCACGTCCGGCATGACGCCTCCCATGCCCGGAGCCGCCGCCTTGTGCGATGCCCCGTGGTTCCGCTCTGGCTCGCGTGTCCAGATGGAGGGCGATGGCGAACTGCCCGTGTCGATCACGATGACCTTGCGCGATGTCATGCGCACCGCGCGTGGCTGCAGTGCCCAACTGGAGGTCCGCTCGAAGTCGGCGCTGGCGGCGCTCATGGGGCCGCCCGTGGTCATGGACCAAGTCCACGAGATCAACATCGACCGTAACGCCACCACGTCGCGTACCCGGATCGATAGCCGGAACGCGGTGATCAACGCGCGCGGCCGCTATGCCCGGATGTTCGGCGAGGCATCGTTCACGGGCAGCGGCGTGTTCAATTACGCGGGCCAGGAGATTCGTGAAGGCGCAATGCTCGACGGCGAAACCTTCCAGTCGAGCGTGTCGCTCAAGATCTATCCGCTGGGCGCCGACGAGGTGGTCGGCAACATGGATGCCCAGCGCGCATCGATCATCGTGGGTACCCGCCATGTAGGCCGCAAGCAGATGATCGACACCGTGATGGGCCGCAAGGAGTGCCTGCCCATCACCTACGAGAAACGCACCTCACTGGGCCCGCTGCGCGTGGGCGACGAAATCCTGCACGTGGAGCCGAGCGTGCTGCACGTCACCGACTGGTTCTGCCCCGCCGAGGCCTTCGTCCTGCGCACGGAGATTCGCCAGAACAACAAGGTGCAGCGGGTGGATGTGACGGCGCTGGAGATGGAGGATGTGGGGCAGCGGTAGGTAGCGTTGACGCTACTGAGGCTCATTGCTAGAATTGGCGAAAACTACGTGCGAGCGGGTGCAAGACCGTAGCGCCGCCTGGGAAACCAGGTCCCACCTGGAGTGGGAAGTCTGCAGCGATGCAGATAGAGAACCCCGCCTACGACGGCTGCCTCCGGGCAGCCGTCGGTCTTTGTGGCGTCACGCTTTGATTGTTCTGCCTTCGTAGGCCGCTTTCAACAGCGTGTGCAGCCTTACCTTTCGGCCGTTTCTCTGTGAGGCGGACAAACCGTCGTCCAACGGGTAGGCCGACTGCAAACGCATGATCAAGCGAGCTTTGCGTCGTCTGTCGCGTTCCACGCTGAAGAACGCGGCGTAGATCGAATCCAAACCTTCCTCTGACCGCACGCGCCATGTCATGAAGTTGCGGTTCCGGCCGCCGGCACAAACAATATGTTGCTTCGGCAGGTGTAGAACCATCTGGCGCAAATAGCGACGCGAAAGCCAATAGCGCAGTGGATCGAGAACACGGATTTCGCGATTGTCCCGGTAAATTTCCTCCGGTGGTATCAACTCTTGTGAGCGTGTATCCGCGCCAAGGCTGCGAGAAAAGCAATGGCACGAGAAGAGAACGATCACCGTAGCCTCGAAGCCGATGTCCGACCTAAACGCAAACGAATCCAGATGGCGCAGATCCCAGTGCGAATCCTGGAATCGGACAGTTGGAAAGCACTGATGGCACTCTTTGGGTGGCTCAACTTCTTGCAAACATGCCTCGTCTTCGCCCATAACAGTGGTTGCTTCGCATGTGAAAGAAGCGACCCATTTTAGGCAGAACGACTCTGCTTGAACCGCTCTGATGCAGTTTGAGGCACAAAATGAGAAAGGAGCCCAAAGGCTCCTTTTTTGTTGCAGTCCGATTGCCTCAACAATCGGTTGTCTGTCTTAATTCGCCGGTGCAGCCTTCTTCGTTTCCTTCTTGGCCTTCGGCTTCTTCGGGGCGGCGGACTGGTCAGTCAGGTCGGCACGGGTGCTCTTGTTCGCGCCCTGCGAATACGGGTCGAACTTGTCGCCGGACTTGGCGCCCTGGCTGTACGTGTCGAACTTCTCGCCTGCCTTGGCGCCTTGCGAATACGGGTCGAAGGACTTCTTGTCCTGGGCAATGGCCGTCACGGAAGCGGCGGCGAGACCCAGCGCGATGGCGGTGGCGATGACTTTCTGCATGGTGTTTCTCCTGAGTTTGCCGCTTTCCGGCGGTTCGCGTTATGCACGATGTACCGGAAGGTAGATCGCGCCCAAGCCAGTGTGGACAACGGTGGATGGGCCGTCAACTCAGGAGTTCTCCGGGGGTTGTGCCCCGGAAATGCTTACTCCGTCACAGCGTCCGACGGATGCTTCCAGGCGTTGACCACTTCGGCGGATGGGGCCAGGGCCAGGTTGGTGCCGCGCGCGCCAATGGGCTGCTGGAACCAGCGCTTTTGCAGCGCCGAGGCGTCCGGGCTGGCGAATGTCCTGGCCAGTGTCTGGTCGACCAGTTGCTTCCAGGCCGGATCGGCCTTCGAGAGCATTAGCGCGTTCTGTTCCACCGACAGCGCCGGGCCGACGATCACATATTGCGAGGGATCTTTCGACTTGGCGCGCAGGCCGGCCAGCAGCACATCGTCCATGACGAATGCCTGGGCGCGGCCGGTTTCCAGCAGCAGGAACGATTCGCCATGATCCTTGGCGTAGACGTCATGAAAGCCATATTCGCCCTTGAGGCGGCGAACGTGGCGGTCGCCCGTGGAGCCAGCGCTGGTGACCACGGTCTTGCCGCGCAGGTCGTCGAACGACTTGATGCCCGAATCGGCACGGACCAGCATGCGCACGGTAGAGACATAGTGCGACACGCTGAATGCCACCTGCTTCTGGCGCTCCAGCGTATTGGTATTCGGCGCGCAATCCAGATCGACAAGGCCGTTCACCACGGTAGGCACGCGGTTCTGCGGCGTCAGCGGAAGCCAGCGCACCTTCAGATCCTTGAGCCCGAGCTTCTGCTTGGCGGCCTCCGCCACGCGCAGGCACAGGTCCACTGCGTAGCCAGCCGGCTGGCCTTTGTCGTCACCGAACGAGAACGGCAGCGCCGATTCGCGGTAGCCGAGCGTAATCGTGCCGGTGTCGCGGATCTTGTCGAGGACCGGGGTTTGCGACGGCTGCGCCTGGGCGGCGGGCAGCAGCACGGCGGCAAGCGCGACGCTGGCGAGCAGGCGTTGCAGGGCAGTCGGGAGGGCGGAGAGCAGCATGGGTTCAGGAGCGAGTGCAGGCAAAGACGCGAGGGTATACCCGGCGGTGGCTGCCCCAAACAACTGTTTTCTTATGAGCTAATGCGCCATTCCGGTGCGCGCGCCGACCGTTGTGGCCGTATCAAATGCTTACCGGCGTTACGCCCGATGTCGATTCCGGGCGCACCAATCCGGTTACAATCGCGCCCACTTTGTACCTTTTACATAACAAATGGGCCCCCGTCCTTCCCGTCTGGCTTGCGTCGACGCACTGAAGGCGGTCAGCTCGCAGCTGATCGTATTGCATCACCTGGCGTTCTACGGACCGATGTCGGACGCCGCCCAGTCGCTGGCGCCTGGCCTGATTGGCTGGCTAGCCGACTACGCGCGCATTGCGGTCCAGGTCTTCCTTGTCATCAGTGGATTCCTTGCCGCCCGTAGCCTGGCGCCGGGCGGCGTCCTGACCCTGGAAAGTCCACTGGCTGCCTTGTGGCGCCGTTACCAGAAGCTTGTGGTGCCGTATGCCTTCGCGATTGTCGTGGCGATCGTCGGTGCCGCCATCGCGCGCGCATGGATGCATCATGACTCGATTCCGGCTGCGCCGGAACTGGCGCAGTTCGTCGCCCATATCCTGTTGCTGCACAACATTCTGGACGTGGACGCGCTGTCGGCGGGTGTCTGGTATATCGCCATCGACCTGCAACTCTTTGCGCTGCTGGTGATGGCGCTGTGGCTGGCGCGCGGGGTGTCTCGCCAGTGGCTCTCGCTTGGCGTGCCGATCGTGGCGGTGCTGGCCGCGGCTTCGCTGTTCTGGTTCAACCGCGATGCCCATTGGGACATCTGGGCGGTCTACTTCTTCGGTGCGTACGGCCTGGGCGCCCTGGCTTTCTGGGCATCGAGCCCGGGGCGTTCGCTGCTGCCGCTGGTATTCCTGGCTGCGATGGGTGTGGCGGCACTGGCGGTGGACTTCCGGCTGCGAATTGCCGTGGCGCTGGCTACCGCGCTGCTACTGGCGCTGGCGCGCCGGGGTGGATGGATGGAGCACTGGGGGTCCGGCGGTCTGTCCGCACGATGGTTTGCGCGCTTGTCGGCCCGTTTCGGCGCCATCTCCTATTCGGTGTTCCTGGTGCATTTCCCGGTGTGCCTGGTCGTCAATGCCATCGTGTTCCATCTTGCACCGGGCCAGCCGTGGTGGAATGCCCTGGGCATGGCCGTCGCGTGGGGCGCCAGCAACGTGGCCGGTGCCGTGTTCCACCGTTATGTGGAGTCAGCCGATCCGATCCGGGCAGTTGTGGCATGGCTCATCGCTGGCTCGCCAGCGCGCAGCAAGACAGGGATCGAAGAGCGCGCGGGCGGCTGACGCGGCGGCTTCGGGAAGGAAAACGGCACGTCTCGCGGCGTGCCGTTTTTCTTTTGAGGTTCAGGATTCGGTGCGCGTGCACCGCGATGTACCGTGTCCGCCACAGGTGGGTGCCCGTCTTGCACAGGCGCGGTGCGTACGGGATGCCACTAACGGTAACAACCCCAGTTGGGCGTTGGCATGATGGTTGCCTAGTATGGACATATAAACCTGACCATCTGGTCAGGATTCAGGTACCGGTCCATACCCGGAAGACGAGGCTGCCATGTCCGATCACATCGTCCTGACTTCGCACGCGCGGCGCGACAAGCCCGCCGAGGCCATTCACTGGGGTGCCTCCACGGCGGCGGAGCGCGGACCTGTGATTGCCAGCCTGACCGACCCCGCGCAGCGCAACGTGATCGGCACCCATTCGGGCGCCTATGCCATCTATCGTGCGTTGGCCGTTGCCTCGGGTACGCTGCCGCGCGGGCACCGGCCGGACCTGACCGATACCGCGCCGGCCGAGGCCATCGGCCCGCACGCGCAATGGGGCGACCCGGACAAGATTGTTTCGCTGGACCCCTGGGGCCATCTGGTCTCCACGGTGTTTGCCGACCGCATCACGGCGGGTGTCGATATCCGTCCCACCATCGCAGTTACCCGCGCACATATCAACATGCCCGAACTGGTGGCGGGCATTGCTGCGGGCCGGCTCAAGCCCGATGGCGACATCCTCCATGCCAACGGCGATGTGCGCGTGACCAAGGCCGCCATCGATCCGGTCTGGTACCTGCCCGGCATCGCGCGCCGCTTCGACATCAAGGAAAGCATCCTGCGCCGCAGCCTGTTCGAGCAGACCGGCGGCATGTTTCCGGAACTCGTGACGCGACCCGACCTGAAAGTCTTCCTGCCCCCCATCGGTGGCATGACGCTGTATTTCGTCGGCGATGTGAGCAAGCTGGGACAGCCGGAGACCCGCGTGGCCTGCCGCGTGCACGACGAATGCAACGGTTCCGATGTCTTCGGCTCGGACATCTGCACGTGCAGACCTTATCTGGCCCACGGTATCGAAGTGTGTATCGAGATGGCGCAACAGGGTGGCGTAGGCCTGGTGGTCTATAACCGGAAGGAGGGCCGCGCGCTGGGCGAGGTGACCAAGTTCCTGGTCTACAACGCCCGCAAGCGCCAGGTGGGCGGTGACCGCGCAGAAACCTACTTCGCGCGCACCGAATGCGTGGCAGGCGTGCAGGACATGCGGTTCCAGGAGCTGATGCCCGATGTCTTCCACTGGCTCGGCATCAAGCGGATCGACCGCTGGGCCTCGATGAGCAACATGAAGCATGGCGCGCTGACGGCGCAGGGGATCGAGGTGGTGGAGCAGGTGGCCATCCCCGAGGCGCTGATCCCGGCTGACGCGCGCGTGGAAATCGATGCGAAGGTGGCGGCGGGTTACTTCACCAGTCTCACGCCGCCGGACGCCAACGAACTGGCCCTGGCCAAGGGCAGGGGGTTGAACGAATGACCGAGTATGCCGAAGGGGAAACCCGCGGCTGGCACACGCCCGTGCCCGCCGAACATCCCGCCTCCGTATTGCTGAGCGGGGAAGCGGTGCGTACGCACTGCGCGGTGGTGACCGAATTCGTCGCGTCGGGCGAATCGGAGCTGTTCACATGGCATCCCGACCGCGTGGCAGCCATTGCCGATTACGTGGCCGGGACGATCAAGCGCCGCTATCCGGACCTGAAGGTGCCGTATCACAGCCGCTGGCGACACTTCGAGAGCGGCGGGCCGGGTAACGATGCGATCAACCGCTGGCAGATCCTGTGCGAGCGGGCGGGCATGACCGGGGCCGATCATTGCGCCGACCGCGCCCGTATCGGCATCGACCTCGTGATCCCCAGCGTGCTGCTCGACGCCGGGGCCGGGCCGGACTGGCGTTATCGCGATCCGGCCAGCGACATGATGCTGACGCGCTCCGAAGGTCTCGGTGTGGCCAGTTTCGATCTCTTCGCGCGTGGCGGCTTCTCGGCCGAGATGGGCGATCCGCTGCGCGCGGACGCCGAGCGCCTGGCGTCGATCGACGCCTCCACCATTGCCACGGCCTTTCAGGTGGCCCAGCACAATCCGCTGGTTGGCCTCGAAGGACGGGCCGGCCTGCTGCGTCGACTGGGCGAGGTCATGCAGGCCACGCCCGCCGTGTTCGGCACGCCGGCGCGGCTGGGCAACCTGTTCGATTACCTGAGCAGCCATGCGCAGGATGGACGCATCGAAGCGGCCTTCGTATTGCGCACGCTGCTGGTGGCGCTCGGTCCGGTGTGGCCGGGACGCGTGCAGGTAGAGGGTGTGTCGCTGGGCGACTGCTGGCGGCATCCGGCGGCGCCGGGCGGGCTGGTGCCATTCCACAAGCTCACGCAGTGGCTGACTTATTCGCTGCTGGAGCCGCTGGAAGATGGCGGGCTGACGGTCACAGGACTCGACGCGCTGACCGGGCTACCGGAGTACCGTAACGGCGGACTGCTCTACGACTTCGAACTCACCGTGCCGCGCGATGCCGAATTTGCCGCTCGTACGCATACCGTGGACGAGCCCGAGATCGTGGAATGGCGCGCGCTGACCGTGACCGGTCTCGATCTCGTGGCCGACGCCGTGCGGCAGGCGCTGGGCATCAGCGCCGCCGATTTTCCGCTGGCGCGCGTGCTGGAGGGTGGCACATGGGCGGCGGGGCGTCGCGTTGCCGCACAGCGCCGGGCACCGGGCGGGCCGCCGCCATTCGCGATCCAGAGCGACGGCACCGTGTTCTAGAACATACCGGCCTCTCGCGGGAGCCAGCGCGCGGGAAACCAGGTTTGCAGGCAGCCGGCACGGCGGGCCAATGACCCGCTGCGCCAGGTTTCACTGAATTGTCAGAACCCAGAATCGCCAGGGAGCGCACCATGACCGATATGTCGAACGCAGCCATCGCAGCCGAAGCGGGCACGGCACCGCCTGCCGTGATGGTCGTCAATCATCCGCTGGTGCAGCACAAGGTCACGCTGGTGCGCAGCGAGGACACTACCACTGACAACTTCCGCCGCCTGGTGCGAGAGATCAGCCAGTTGCTGACCTACGAGGCCACGCGCGACCTGGCCATGGAGACCATCGCCATCAAGACGCCCATCGCGCCGATGCAGTCGCCGGTGCTGTCGGGCAAGAAGCTCTGCCTGGTGTCGATCCTGCGTGCAGGCAACGGCTTTCTCGATGGCATGCTCGACCTGCTGCCCGCCGCGCGCGTGGGCCATATCGGCCTGTACCGCGACCCCGAGACGCTGGAGCCGATCGAGTACTACTTCAAGATGCCCGAAGATATCGAGGAACGCTTCGTGATCGTGGTGGACCCGATGCTGGCCACGGGCAACTCCGCCATCGCGGCCATCAACCGGCTCAAGGAGGCGGGCGTGACCGGCATGAAGTACGTGTGTCTGATCGCTTCGCGTCCCGGGCTGACCGCGCTGCGTGCGGCGCATCCCGACGTGGGCATCGTCACCGCCGCCATCGACGAGGAGCTGAACGAGCACGGCTACATCGTGCCGGGCCTTGGCGATGCCGGCGACCGGCTGTACGGCACCAAATGATGGACGCGCTGGCACGCGTGCCGGTGGCGCGCGAATCCGGTGGGCGGATCCGGCAGGAGAACGAGGCGCTGATCCTGCGCGCGGCGGAGCACGTGTTCGCGCGCGCGGGGTTTGCCGGGGCCACGATGGCCGACATTGCGCTGCGCGCTGGCGTGCCGAAATCGAACCTGCACTACTACTTCCGCACCAAGCAGGCGTTATATCGCGCGGTGCTGGCGCATACGCTGCAACTCTGGCTGTCCGAGACCGACATCATCAGCGCCGATCACGCGCCGCGTCGCGCGCTGGAGCAGTACATCCGCGCCAAGATGCGGCTGTCGGCCAGTCATCCCGATGCCTCGCGTGTCTTCGCCAATGAACTGCTGCACGGTGCGCCCGAGATCGGCAACGTGTTGCGCGAAGCGCTGCATGAACTGGTGGCGCAGAAGGCCCGGGTCATCCGCGCATGGATCGATGGCGGGCAGATGGCGCCCGTCGATCCGTATCACCTGTTCTTCACGATATGGGCCGCCACGCAGACCTATGCCGATTTCGATGCGCAGGTTTGCGCTGTGCTCGGCGTGAGCCAGCTCGATGCCGACGATTTCGAGCGCGCCACCGAGCATCTGGTAGCGCTGCTGCTGCGTGGCTGCGGGCTCCACGAAGCGGAACTGGCCTGAGCCGCGCAAGTTCTCGAAGAAGTTTCCAAACAAGTTTTCAAAGCATTCCAACGTCACACAATGCAAAAGGGGAGTGAAGTCATGCACATGGGAAGCGATCGCCGTCACTGGATGAAGGCGCTGGCGGCAACTGCCGCGCTGGCCGGGTTGGGTCTGTCGCCGCTGGCGCACGCGCAGTCGAAGATCAAGGTGGCAGCGGTCTATACGGTGCCGGTGGAGCAGCAGTGGGTATCGCGCATCCACAAGGCGCTGAACGAGGCCAAGGCGCGTGGCGAGATCGACTACGTGTTTTCGGAGAGCGTCTCGAACGCCGACTACGAACGCGTGCTGCGCCAGTATGCCGAGCAGGGTTCGGGACTGATCCTCGGCGAATCGTTTGCCGTGGAAGGTGCCGCCCGCAAGGTAGCCAAGGACTATCCGAAGACGGCCTTCCTGATGGGCTCGTCGGGCAAGCCGCAGGCGCCCAACTTCTCGGTATTCGATAACTACATCCAGGAGCCGTCGTACCTCACCGGCATGATCGCGGGCGGCATGACCAAGACCAACCACATCGGCATGGTCGGCGGCTACGCCATCCCCGAAGTGAACCGGCTGATGCACGCGTTCATGGAAGGCGCGCGCGAGGTGAATCCGAAGGTGAAGTTCACCGTGAGCTTCATCGGCTCGTGGTTCGATCCGCCCAAGGCCAAGGAAGCGGCCTTCGCCATGATCGACAAGGGCGCGGACGTGCTCTACGCGGAGCGCTTCGGCGTGTCGGATGCCGCCAAGGAGCGCGGCAAGCTGGCCATCGGCAACGTGATCAACACCCAGCCGCAATATCCTGCCACGGTGGTGGCGTCAGCGCTCTGGAATATGGAGCCGACTGTTGCGGCGGCACTTGCCAAGGTCAAGGCCGGCCAGTTCAAGAACGAGGACTACGGCCAGTATTCGCTGATGAAATTCAAGGGTGCCGAACTGGCGCCGCTGGGCACGTTCGAGAGCAAGGTGCCGGCGGATCTGATGACAAAGGTGCGCGCAAAGGAAAAAGCGATTCTCGACGGCAAGTTCGCGGTCAAGGTCGTGGAGACCGAACCGAAGTCAACGCCGTGATGGCGATGCCTTGATCCGCCTTTCTTGATTGTCTCTGCCCCGTTCCGTGCAGGTGTGCATGTGAACGGGGCATCTTCTATTTGCTGACGAACATTAGATGTCCCAGGTTTCTCCGCCGGTTCTCCGGCTATCCCATATCAGCAAGCGCTTCGGCTCACTGGTGGCGAACGACGATATCTCGCTCGATCTCCATCGCGGCGAGGTGCTGGCGCTGCTCGGCGAGAACGGCGCCGGCAAGAGCACGCTCGTCAATATCCTGTTCGGCCACTACACGGCCGATGCGGGCAGCGTCGACGTGGATGGCACGCCGCTGCCACCCGGCAACCCGCGCGCGGCGTTGGCCGCAGGCGTGGGCATGGTGCATCAGCATTTCACGCTGGCCGACAACCTGTCCGTGCTCGACAACATCGTGATCGGCACCGAGTCGCTCTGGCAACCACGCCAGCGGCGACGTGCCGCGCTCGCGCGGATACAGGATCTGGCTGCGCGCTTCGGACTGGCGGTGCAGCCGCATGCCAAAGTGGGATCGCTCTCCGTTGGCGAACGCCAGCGCGTGGAAATCATCAAGGCGCTGTATCGCGGCGCGCGCGTGCTGATCCTCGATGAACCGACTGCGGTGCTGACGCCGCAAGAGGTGGAGAGTCTGTTCGGCACGCTCAACCAGTTGATTGCCGAAGGACTGGCGGTGATCTTCATCAGCCACAAGCTGGACGAGGTCTTGCGGGTGTCGCATCGCGTGGCTGTGCTGCGTGGTGGCCGACTGGTGGCGACCCTGGCAGCGCAGGGCACCAGCAAGCCCGAACTGGCCGAGCTGATGGTGGGCCGGCGCGTGGAAATGCCCGCGCGAACCACAACAACTGCCAGTGACAGGGTGATTGCTTCGCTCGACCGCGCGAGCGTGGCAGCGGCGGGCCGCATGGGCCTGCACGATATCTCGCTCGATCTGCATGCCGGTGAGATCGTCGGCATCGCCGGGGTGTCCGGTAACGGACAAGTCGCGCTGGCCGAGTTGATGAGCGGCATGGCAAGTCCATCCACGGGTCGCGTGACCTTGCATGGCGATGCGTTGCCCGCGCAGCCCAGACGCTGGATCGGCGCGGGCGTGGCGCGTATCCCGGAAGATCGCCACGCCGAAGGCGCGGTAGGCGACCTTGCTGTCTGGGAGAACGCCATTGCCGAGCAACTGAGCAATGAGACGTTTGTACGCGCAGGCGTGATCCGCCGTGCGGCGGCCCGTCGCTTTGCGGGCGAACTGGTGAGCCGGTTCGATGTGCGCGGCGGCGGCATCGACGTCCCCACGCGCGCGCTGTCCGGCGGCAATATGCAGAAACTGATTCTGGGGCGTGCGCTGTCCGTGCGTGGCGCGGAAACACCTCGGCTAGTGGTCGCAAGTCAGCCGACCTGGGGACTCGATATCGGCGCGGTGGCGTATGTCCATCGCCAGTTGCTCGAAGCGGCAGCGGCGGGTGCCGCCGTGCTGCTGATCTCCGAAGATCTGGATGAATTGATGGCGTTGTCCGATCGCATCGCCGTGATGCATGCGGGGCATCTGACCGCCGCGCGACCGACATCCGCATGGACGCTGGCATCACTGGGCCTCGCGATGGCCGGTGCCGACAGCGCGAATCGCAACGATGCGGAGGTGGCCCATGCGGCTTGAAGCCCGAACCTCCGTGTCGCGCAGCGCGCTCGTAGTGGCACCGCTGGCCGCTATCGTCGTGACGCTGCTGATCTGCGCAATCCTCGTGGCGTTTGCCGGCGCTCCCGTCGGCAAAGCCTATCTGCTGCTGCTGGAAGGTGGCTTCGGCTCGCGCTTTGCGTGGTCGGAGACGCTGACGCGCGCCACGCCGTTGATCCTCACTGGATTGGCGGTGGCCGTGGCCTTCCGCACGCGCCTGTTCAATATCGGCGCCGAAGGGCAGCTCTATCTCGGCGCGCTCGCCGCCGTGGCGGTGGGCGGGCAGGTCGATGGTGCGGCGGCGCCCTGGGCGGCGTCGCTGCCCAATGGCGTGCTGTTTGGCTTGATGGTGGCTGCAGGCATGTTGGCCGGCGCACTGTTGCTGCTCTTGCCCGCAGTGCTCAAGATGCGGCTCGGCGTGGATGAAGTGGTTACCACGCTGCTGCTGAATTTCATCGTGCTGCTGGCGGTATCGGCCATGCTCGATGGACCGATGAAAGACCCGCTCGCCATGGGCTGGCCGCAATCTGTGGCACTGGTGCCGGAGCTGGAACTCTCGCGATTGATGGAGCGGTCGCGTGTCCATGCGGGCTTGCTGATGGCGCTCGCGCTGGCGGTGCTCGTCTGGGCCATCAACCGCTTCACCGTGTTCGGCTTGCAGATGCGTGCCGTGGGCGCCAACGCGCGCGCGGCGGCATTCGCGGGCATGCCCGTGGCACGCGTTACGCTGCTGGCGGCGGCGCTGTCCGGTGCACTGGCGGGGCTGGCCGGTGTGGTAGAGGTGGCAGGGCGCACCGGTTACCTGACACTCGATATGTCGCCCGGCTACGGCTATACGGGGGTGGTGATCGCCATGCTGGCGGGACTGCATCCGATAGGCGTCGTGGCCTCGGCGGTATTTGTGGCCGGCATTCTGGTGGGTGCCGATGGCATGAGCCGCGCGGTGGGTGTGCCGAACGCAATCGCCGATGTCATCGTGGCGGTGGCGCTGCTGTCGATGCTGGTGGCGACGATGCTTACGCGCTATCGCGTCCGTTTCGACCGCATGGGGAAGGTGGCCTGATGGAACTGTTCGATATTCTGGCCGGCGCCCCGTTCTGGATCGCCGTGCTGCGCGTGGCCACGCCGCTGATCTTTGGCACGCTTGGCGTATTGCTGTGCGAGCGGGCGGGCGTGCTGAACCTCGGCATCGAGGGAATCATGGTGGCCGGCGCGTTCTCCGGCTGGCTGGCGGTGTACCAGGGCATGCCGCTCTGGGGTGGCGTGGCCGTGGCGGCGGGCGTGGGGCTGTGCCTCGGCCTGCTGCACGGCTGGCTGACGGTGTCGATGGCGCTGTCGCAGCATGTGGCAGGGCTCGGCGTGACGATGCTGGCGACGAGCGTGTCCTACTACGCCTATCGGCTTGGCTTCGCGCAGGTCTCGTCGCCGCCCACGATCACACCGTTTGCGCCGATGACGTGGTGGCAGGACGTGCCGTTCATTGGTCCCGTCATGGCCGCCGAGACCGCGCTGACGCTGCTGGCCCTGCTGATGGCACCGCTGCTGGCATGGCTGCTCTATCGCACGCCGCTGGGGCTGGCCGTGCGCATGGTCGGCGAGAACCCGGCTGCGGCCGAAGGGCAGGGCATTCGCGTCAATGCAGTACGTATCGGCGCGATCATGGCGGGTTCCGCGCTGATGGCGATTGGCGGCGCGTTCCTGACGCTATCAGCCTTCAACGCGTTCTTCTTCAACATGATCAACGGACGCGGCTGGATCTGCGTGGCGCTGGTGGTGTTCGCGTCGTGGCGTCCCGGTCGGGCATTGCTCGGCGCGGTGCTGTTCGCTGCGTTCGATGCGCTGCAACTGCGTCTCCAGCAGGGCGGTGCCAGCCTGCCGGGCCTGCCCACGCTGCCGTATCAGGTCTACCTGATGCTTCCCTATATCCTGTCGATCGTTGCCCTGATCCTGGTGGCGCGGCGCGCGGCCTATCCGCAGGCACTGATGAAGCCGTACCGCAAGGGCGAGCGCTGACCCGAACCGATAACAAAGAGACCTTCCCCATGTTCGATACCATCCTGCGCCACTGCAACCTGCCCGACGGGCGTGCCGATATCGATATCGGCATGACCGGCGGCAAGATCGCTGCCGTGGCGCCGCAACTGCCAGGCACCGCTGGCGAAGAAATCGATGCCGGCGGGCAGCTTGTATCGCCGCCGTTCGTCGATGCGCATTTCCATATGGATTCCACGCTGTCGTACGGCCTGCCGCGCGTAAATCAATCCGGCACGCTGCTCGAAGGCATTGCGCTGTGGGGCGAACTCAAGCCGCTGCTGGTGCAGGAGGCCATCGTCGAGCGTGCGTTGGCCTATTGCGACTGGGCGGTGGCCAAGGGCCTGCTGGCGATCCGCTCGCACGTAGACATCTGCGATCCGCGCCTGCTGGCCACCGAGGCGCTGCTGCATGTGCGCGAGCGCGTGAAGCCCTATCTCGATCTGCAACTGGTGGCGTTTCCGCAGGACGGCGTGCTGCGCGCACCGGGCGCGCTCGACAACCTGCGCCGTGCGCTGGATATGGGCGTGGACGTGGTGGGTGGCATTCCGCATTTCGAGCGGACCATGGCGGACGGCGCGGCCTCGGTCAAGCTGCTCTGCGAGGAAGCGGCCAACCGGGGCCTGCGCGTGGACATGCACTGCGACGAGAGCGACGATCCGCTGTCGCGCCATATCGAAACGCTGGCGAGTGAATCGGTGCGGCTCGGGCTGCAAGGGCGCGTGACGGGCTCGCACCTGACGTCGATGCACTCGATGGACAACTACTACGTGTCCAAGCTGCTGCCGTTGATGAAAGAGGCCGGCGTGGCGGCCATCGCCAATCCGCTGATCAACATCACGCTGCAAGGCCGGCACGACACCTACCCGAAACGTCGCGGCATGACGCGCGTGCCCGAAATGCTTGCCGCCGGCATCCCCGTGGCCTTCGGGCATGACTGCGTGATGGACCCGTGGTACGGCCTGGGTTCGGGCGACATGCTGGAGGTGGCGCACATGGGTCTGCACGTGGCCCAGATGACCGGGCAGGAAGGGATTCGTGCCTGCTTCTCGGCGGTGACCGAAACGCCGGCAAAGATCCTCGGTCTTGAAGGCTACGGCCTGGAACCAGGCTGCCGCGCGGACCTTGTGCTGCTGCAGGCCGGCAACGCCGTGGAAGCGATCCGGCTGCGCGCCACGCGGCTGCTGGTGATGCGCGCCGGCAAGGTCATCGCCCGCACGACACCAGCCACGGCCACGCTATCGCTGCCGGAACGCCCGGGCCAAGTCGATTTCCGGTTACATCGGCAATGAGTTCTGGAATTTGTCGAGGCTCGGATAAAAAGCTGTTGACAGATGTGACGATCCTTCTTAAGATCTCGTTCTTCGCATCGCCGTAGCAATACAGCGAAACGAAGCCCAGATGGCGGAATTGGTAGACGCACTAGGTTCAGGTCCTAGCGGTGGCAACACTGTGGAGGTTCGAGTCCTCTTCTGGGCACCAAATTCAGAAAACCCCTGTTCGCAAGAACAGGGGTTTTTCCGTTTACGGTCGTGCCATTTGATACCCCCGACGGTTTTCTCCCCTCTCCCGCATCGCGGGAGAGGGGAGAAAACCGACAGCGGGGAGACCACCAAAAGCAGCTCCGCATTAACCCCACCGCAACCCGTTTCTCATCCCTCTGTCCGGCGGCCGATCCCACATTCGCAGCTAACGATCCGCAAGCCTTTGACCTATGCTCAAGCTGACCGGGCATGGTTCACACAACGCTCGGCAAGGGTGGTCATCATGTCCGTACTGTTGATGTGCGGAAGAGAGGAGAGCACCGGGCGTGAGTCCGGGCGGGGGTGCTGTGTGCCTGCGCATCCTTCGTATCATCCTGGTCTTCCCCTGTGCGTTGCGTTCATGTTGCTGGCCTGCGCGGTCGAGCATGCCCGGGCGTTTGCCGAAGCGCCGCCGTTCGGCGAGGCGCCGCCGCAGATCGAAGAGGCCGCATCACCCGCGCCCTTGCCAACTCCAGTCCAGGACGTGACGCTGTCCCTGGTTCCGCCCCGCATGGTGGTAGAGAACGACGAGCCGGATCTGCCGATTCCCGTGCATGCCTCGCGCATGCCTGAAGGACAGGTATCGGTCGATGTGGAGACGGTAACGATCAACCTGGCATCGATCGATCGCGTCGTGGAGCGTTTTCGCAGCGGGCCGCGTGATGCGGCGCTGCATATCGACGACAACTCTACAGGTTCCAATTTCGTGGACAGCCGTGTGCGCAGCATGGCGCTGGCATTTGACGCGCCGCTGTCGCGCAGCGGGCTGACCCTGCAACCGCGCGTGGAGATGGCCTATCGTCCTGGGTTGTCGCCGGTTCCCGGCAACTGGGACGCGCCCCCCGGCGAGAGCAGTGCCACGGGCCTGGCGGTGCGGCTCTACAACTCCCGGCCCACGCGGGTGAGCGGTGTCTATCCCTATGTCGAAGCCGACTGGTGGCAGGATAACCGTGCGCGCACCATCAACATCAACGGCACGCGTATCGACACCGACCTGCTGCGCGGACTGCTCTCGTTCAATGTGGGCGCGCAAAGCCGGTCGAACACAGGACTGAAGGTGTGGGTCAAGGCGCGGGCAGGACGCAATGCCGGGGGGACGGTGGGGGCACGATACCGCTGGTAGCGGCTTGAAAAAGATGGCGTGCAAAAAACACTTGCGCGCCGAATCAGTTTCTATATAATTCGGGCCTCGCGTGCGGCTGTAGCTCAGTTGGATAGAGTACTTGGCTACGAACCAAGGGGTCGTGGGTTCGAATCCTGCCAGCCGCGCCACCTATGCAGTGAGGAAGGGCTTCCGGAAACGGAAGCCCTTTTTCTTTACCGGATTTCTGCCCGACCCGTCCTCAACGTGCTGTTTTCGACACAGGTCCTCGCAGCCTCCGCCTCCGTTCCTACCATAGTGTTCGCTTTCCCCCCGAACCGACCGTCGGGGTCATTGACAGTGGACAACCCCCAGCCCATCATTCGTCCGGAATAGATGCGCCTCCGGAGCAACTCACGCGCCCCCAGTCGTTGTGACACGTTATTTCGGAAGGCCGCCACTCCAAAGGGAAACGGGGTCATGAACCGATCAATCCGCCAACTGGCAAGCGTGGTCGCGCTTGCCGTCTTGCTGTCCGCCTGCGCATCCGCACCCGAGCCGGTAGTCAAGGCGCCAGCTGCCGAACAGCCTCCTTCCGATCAGGCGATGAAATCGCTGTCGGCCGAGGTCTTCACCTTCGCGTATCCGCTCGTCCTGATGGATGTCACGCGAGAGGTGATGACAGCGCGGGTGCCGGTGAACACGTTCACGCACAAGCGTGTCTTTCCGGATGCTTCGTTTGCGGACGTGGTGAGTCCGAATGCCGATACGCTGTACTCCACGGCCTGGCTGGATGTGTCGAAGGAGCCCGTCGTCATGTCGGTGCCCGATACCGCCGGACGCTATTACGTCATGCAGATGCTCGATGCCTGGACCAACGTGTTCGCCTCACCGGGCAAGCGCACCACCGGCACCAAGCGCGGCGCGTTCGCGATCGTCGGGCCTGACTGGCAGGGCACGTTGCCGAAGGGCGTGCAGGAAATCCGCTCGCCCACGGACATAGTGTGGCTGATCGGCCGGATTCAGACCAACGGCAAGGCCGATTACGGCAACGTCCATCGCCTGCAGGACCAGTTCCGGCTGGTGCCGCTGTCCGCCTGGCGCAAGGGCACACGCAGCCTGCCGCCGGCCACGCCCCGCGCGACGCTGGTGGATACGGAAACGCCGCCGGTCGAGCAGGTGGCCGCCATGGACGCGCAGGCATATTTCAGCCGCCTGGCCTCTCTGCTGCAGGACAATCCGCCGTCCCCGGACGATGACGCCATGGTGGAGAAGATGCTGCGCATGGGTATCCGTCCCGGCGAGCCCTTCAAGACCACCGTGCTGGAACCGTCGACCGCGCGTGCCGTGCAGGAAGGTGCCACAGCGGCCCTGGCCACCGTGACGGCCAACGCGCGCAAGAGCGCTGCAGGCGGTTCGGGCTGGCGCGTGTCGCGCGATATGGGTGCCTATGGCATGGACTATGCGCGGCGCGCGGCCGTGGCGATGTTCGGGCTCGGCGCCAACCTGCCCGAGGACGCGATCTACCCGACGGCCCGTGCCGACGCCACGGGCCGTCCGTTCGATGGTGGCGCCCGCTACGTCATGCACTTCGAGAAAGGCCAGTTGCCGCCTGTGAAGGCGTTCTGGTCGCTGACGATGTACAACGACAAGCAGGCATTCGTCGGCAACGAACTGCAGCGCTACGCCATCGGCAGCCGCGACCGCCTGCGCTACAACCGCGATGGCTCGCTGGACATCTACATCCAGTACGAACGGCCGGCCCCGAACCAGATGGCCAACTGGTTGCCGGCGCCGCCCGACGGCTTCAACCTGATGATGCGCGCCTACTGGCCCGATCAGGTGCTGCTCGACGGCAAGTGGATGCCGCCGCCCGTGCAGCGCGTGAACTGATTCGTGCTGTAGTCTTCGCCGTGTCGACAAGGCCCCTCCCACAGCGGAGGGGCTTTGTCTTTGCCGGACGGATTTCTCGCCGTTTTACGAATGCCGTGATCGCATTGCACGGCGTCAATATTCGGACGTTCCCTCGGAAGCATCCTGACCGAGAGGCCACGTGCCTCGTTATCGGACAGGAGTTTCTTCATGACGTCACATCATTTCAGATCGGGCGCGTTGCTGGCCGTTGCACTGCTGGTGGCCGGCTGCCCATCGTCCAATCCTTCGCCCGGCACTGGCAAGCCGGATACACCTATCGCACCCGTTGCCACAATCGAACCGGCGTGCTCCGGTTGCAGTGCGG
Source organism: Cupriavidus sp. SW-Y-13 (assembly GCF_009793345.1). Classification (NCBI taxonomy): domain Bacteria; kingdom Pseudomonadati; phylum Pseudomonadota; class Betaproteobacteria; order Burkholderiales; family Burkholderiaceae; genus Cupriavidus; species Cupriavidus sp. SW-Y-13. The sequence continues at coordinate 1,073,737 of NZ_WHLX01000002.1, read as the reverse complement.
TCTCGCCCACGCAGTACAGCGGGCAGGGCACGGGCGTGTGGGCCTATTCGAACGGGACAGACCAGCCAGTCTCAATTCCAGTCTCGCTCCGCAATTTGAAAGGGCAGAACGTATCGCTGGTGTTTTCCAATGACAGCGGCGACGCACAGCCCATGCCGATGACTGCGCAAGGCGATACGACACGGAGTCGTCCGCAGGCAGCGGAACAGCGGGAAGTGTCACCATCGTTTGGCGATCAGGTCCGCGCCTTCAATCAGTCCGGCTGGGGGCAACGCATCGAGAAACTTCGCGCATTGCGTGGCGAGGTGCCGCCGACGGCGCGGGACGGGGGCGATCTGCCCGAGCCAACGCCAGCTGCCCAGCTTGGCGATTCGCGTCAGTGGCACGACGGCAAGACCGACACGCCACGCGACACCACTTTGATGCGGCAATCGACGACAAGCGATGGCGTCACGGTGAACTTCTGGCTGGAGGACAGCGAGTCCGATGCGGAGAAAGTCACCGGAGAGATGCTCGACACCCTATCCACGCAGTACACCGTTGCAGACGGCATTTATGACTTCCTGATCGGAGTAGGCGGCCCGCTGTGGGGCGCCCACAACCTGCCCGAACTGATTGGCGGCACCGGGCAGGCGGTCAATATCGTCTTCATGAAAATGGACGAGACGGGCTTGGCGGGATTCTTCTCCGCCAACAACGCGTTCACGCGAAATCCGTCTGAAGCGGATACGCTGAGCAGCAATCAGGCGGTGGTGTTGTTCATCGATACATCGATCATGTATGCCGAAGACGGGGGCGGCATCGGCACGGCGCTGCTGACGTTGGCGCATGAATCGATCCACATGCAGAACTTCTATCGTAGGGGCGTGCGGCTGGGGCCGGACCATGTCATGGAAACCTGGCTCGATGAAGGCACGGCGGTCATGGTGGAAGACTTCATGAGCGGCCGGTTGCTGGCGACCTACAACGAGATCGCGGACACCCGCCTGCCGCAATACACCCGCACGCCGCTCTATGCCTGCCCGGTGTTCCAGTGGCCGGAAGACCGCGAAGCCTGCGACGGCTATGGGGTCTGGGGCGCGTGGGGCGGCTACCTGAACCGCCAGTTCGGTATCGATTTCTTCCGGAATCTGCTGAACGACAGTACGAACAAGTCTTCCACGGACATGCTCGACGCAGCCATCCGCTCGGTGCGTCCGCAATCGGGCACCGTGCCGGAACTGCGGCGCTGGGCTGCATCGGTTGGAGCGCTGATACCGGCCGAGAATGCACCTTCCGGTTATGGCTATCCGGCGCGTACGGAAACCGGCTACGCGTTGCCTGCAATCGATTTGCAGACGCTCGCCGCGGAGCGCAAGCTGCCGACGCCCGGCGCCACGCTGCCGGCCCACTCGGTCTTGCCGATGGTTCGGCGCAATGTGACGGGCACCTTTATCGAGACCGTTGTCGTGCCGCCGCGCACCACGTTGTCCGTGATCATCCACGACGGCAAGGTCTGACCCCGACCCGCTGCACCTCAGAAGCGGTACTTCATCCCGGCATAGAACGCGCGTCCTGTGCCGGGATAGAACACGGCGGTATTGGCCGTCCGCGCATCGGTCACGGTGCTGAAATCGCTGATGTAGCGCTTGTCGGTCAGGTTGCGCGCATCGAGGAACAGCGTCACGCCACGCTCGAATTCGTAGCTGGCCTCGATGCCAAACAGCACGTAGGCCGATGTCTTCAGCGTGTTGGCATAGTCCACATAGGCGCCGGTCGGCACCCAGTCGATGGTGCCTGCCACGCGCAGCCGTGTGTTGCGGCTGTAGGCCAGCGTGGTGCGAAGCACATGTTGCGGCACACCGGCGATGCGATTGTTGCCGTAGACCGGATCGTTGTCGAAGCGGAAATCGCTGTAGTTCCACAGTTGCGATACGGTGACCTTGTCGCCCTTGCCGAACAGGTCTCGCAACACATCGGCGCTGGCCCCAAACTCCACGCCTTGCAGCACGGTCTTGTTGGCATTGAACGTCGAGGCCGGGATATCGGCATTGACCGTGTATTGCAGCAACTGGTCGCGCAGCAGCGAGCGATAGGCCGTGATGTCCCACCCGAAGCGATCCGTCTTGCCGCGCGTGCCCACTTCGAGCGTCCAGCCATGCTGGGCCGATAGCGGGACGAAGCGCTGCGTGGTGCCGATGGTCTGGTTCAGATCCGAGAAGTCGGGCACGTCCGCGCTGCGCGTGATGTCGATGAACGCCTGCACATCGGGCTTCGGTTCCCACAGCACGCCGAACTTCGGATTCACGCCGCTATAGGTCGTGGCATCGGCCTTCGCCGTGGGATTGGTCGGCAAGCCGCCGTAGTCCGTGTATTCGCGACGGTTACGATACGCCTTGGCGCCAGCCATCAGCGCCACGGTCGGCAACACGTAGAGCCGGTCTTCCAGGTACGCCTCGTAGTTGTAGGCATCCTGCGCGGCGTTGAGCGTCTGTGCGCCGCGATTCCCGTTGACGTTGACGTACTGGCGCGCATCGTTGTTGCCGCCGAAGAAGCGTGCGCCGGCAATCAACTGGTTGCGCATGCCGCCCACGGTGAACTGCCCCGTGTAGCGCGGCGCGAATCCGTAGGTCCAGTAATCCTGGTCGATGACCTGGAAGATCGGGTGGTACAGGCTCTTGTGGATGGCCCACGTCGTGAAATCGATCTGGCCGTTATCGAGCTTGACGCTCGTGACATTGGCCAGCCGCTCGGTGCGCGTGTTGCGCGCCTGATCGCCAGCCAGCGCACTGGCCGAGGCCATGCGCGGGGTGTTCAGTGCCTGGTTCAGCGTCAGCGCGCCGGGCAGCAACTGATCCACGATATACGCGCCGAAGTAGAAGCGCGTCTCCACAGCCGGCGTGAAGCGATAGCCCACATTGGCGTTAATCTGCTCGTACTGGCCGCGCTCGTGGTTGCGCCAGCCCTCCGAGTGGCTGACCGTGGCATTGACCAGAAAATCCCAGTTGCCAATCTGGCGTGCCACCTGTCCACTGCCACGGATCGTGCCGAAGCTGCCGCCATCGATACGCACCATGTTTGGCGATTCCACGGTGAGCGCCGTGGGTGTGGTGAAGTTCATCGCGCCGCCCAGCGTGGTGCTGCCGTAGGCCAGACCGTTGCCACCCTTGTAGACCTCTGCGGCCGACAGTGCGAGCGGATCGACCTGATAGAAATCGCCGCTGCCATCGGCAAAGTTCGTGGGCACACCGTCCTGCAGGATCTCGATGCCGCGCGTGTGGAAGCCGCGCGCAATGCCCGATCCGCGGACCGAGAGCCGCAATTCCTGGCCGTAGCGCTCCTGCACATAGACGCCGGGCGCGTTCTTGAGCACGTCGCGCAGATCGAAGGCGTAGGTGTTGGCATAGGTGCCAGCATCGACAAATCCGACCGAGCCAGCGGACTGGAACAGCGATTCGCGCTGCTGGGCCACGCCGGGGACGGTCAGTGAACCGGAGGCGGGTGCCGTGGCGGTGACGGTAGGAAGTGTCGGGATTCTGGCCTCGTCAGGCGTGCTGCCTGCGGCGCCGACGGCGCCTTGTGCCAATGCCGCGCCGGACAGCGCAGCAACGGGTAGCGCCGCCGCGCGGCGCCATGGGGTGGGTCGTTTCATTGGGTCGAAGGCTGCACCGGGTCGACCTCGGCACGCCCCTATGTTCTTGTTGGGCTCGACCGGAAGCATACGAAGCGGCCCACTGCGGCGCCATGTGGCACAGCGCCGCAGCGGATCGGATCACCACATAAGCTCAGGCGTTTTCAGACTGCCGCCTGGCCCACGCACTCGGCACCGCATGCCGCGCCGTGCACATGGGCGGCCACCGGTACGGAGCCAACCGGGCGCGTAACGCGCTTCCACGCAATCGACGCTTCACCACCGAGCCTGGTGCGCAACTGGCGGGCGGCGCTCACCATGTTGGCCAGCGCGGCTTCGGTCTCGGGCCAGCCGCGCGTCTTGAGACCGCAGTCCGGGTTGACCCAGAGACGTTCGGGCGGAATCACCTCGCAGGCCCGTTCGAGCAGGCGCGTCATGGCTTCCACCGATGGCACACGTGGCGAGTGAATGTCGTAGACGCCCGGTCCGATCTCGTTCGGATAGTCGAAATCGCCAAAGCCCTCCAGCAGTTCCATCGCAGAGCGCGAGGTCTCGATGGTGATCACATCGGCATCCATGGCGGCGATGGCAGGCAGGATGTCGTTGAACTCGGCATAGCACATATGGGTATGGATCTGGGTCTCGTCGCGTACGCCAGCGGCGGAGAGCCGGAACGCGTTGACCGCCCAGTCGAGATACGCCGCCCAATCTTCACGGCGCAGCGGCAAGCCTTCGCGCAGGGCCGGTTCGTCGATCTGGATCACGCGGATGCCCGCGGCTTCCAGATCCACCACTTCGTCGCGGATCGCCAGGGCAAGCTGGCGGGTGGTCTCGGCGCGCGGCTGATCGTCGCGCACGAATGACCATTGCAGCATCGTCACCGGGCCGGTCAGCATGCCCTTCATCGGCCGGGTGGTCAGCGATTGCGCATAACGCGCCGTGTCCACGGTGATCGGGTCGGGACGATAGACATCGCCGTAGATCACGGGCGGTTTCACGCAGCGCGAGCCGTAGCTCTGCACCCAGCCGTTCTCCGTGAAGGCATAGCCACAAAGCTGTTCGCCGAAGTACTCGACCATGTCGTTGCGCTCGGCCTCGCCATGCACCAGTACGTCCAGCCCCAGTTCTTCCTGCTTGCGCACAGCCAGTTCGATCTCGCCACGGATGCGCTCCAGGTACTCCAGCGCGCCGATATCGCCGCGCTTGTAAGCGGCACGCGTCTGGCGGATAGCGGCGGTCTGCGGGAACGAGCCAATCGTGGTGGTGGGCAACGCAGGCAGCTTGAGCGTGTCGCGTTGCCGCGCGATGCGGATGTCGAAGGCGCTCTGGCGCTCGGCCATGGCGGGCTGCACGGCGGCCAGGCGCTTCTGCACCTGCTGGTTTACCACGCGGCGCGAGGTGCGGCGCGCTTCCTGAGCGGCGTCCGAGGCGTCCAGCCTGGCGGCCACTGCCGCTTCGCCTTCATTCAATGCCGTGGCAAGTGTGCAGATTTCATCGAGCTTCTCGGTGGCGAAGGCCAGCCACGATTTCAGTTCGGGATCGAGGCGGGATTCGGCATCGAGCGAGACCGGCACATGCAGCAGCGAGCACGACGGGGCGAGCCACAGGCGGTTGCCGAGCTGGGCGTGCAAGGGCTGCAGTGTCTCCAGCAGGCGGCGCAGGTCGGCGCGCCAGATATTGCGGCCATCGATCACGCCGGCGGAGAGCACGGCGGTCTTGGGCAGCACCTTGAGCCAGTCTGCCAGTTGCTGCGGGGCGCGCACCAGATCGATATGAAAACCGTGCACGGGCAGCGCGGCGGCGCGGGCGGCGTGCGGCGCGGCGGTGTCAAAGTACGTGGCCAGCAGCAGCTTCACGCCACTGTCGGCCAGAGCCGGGTAGGCATGATCGAAGGCGTCGAGCCATTGCGGCGGCAGGTCCAGGCACAGTGCGGGCTCGTCGATCTGCACCCATTCAATGCCCCGGGCGCGCAGTTGCGACAGGATGCGCTGATAGGCGCTCACCACCTTGGGCAGCAGGCTCAGGCGGTCGAAACCGGCCACATGGGACTTCGATAGCCACAGGTAAGTCACGGGACCCACCAGTACCGGACGCGGCGAAAGCCCTTGCGCCAGCGCCTCTTCGATTTCATCGAAGTACCAATTGGCGCCGCCGTCGAAGGTGCTCTCCGCATCAAGTTCGGGGACGATGTAGTGGTAGTTCGTATCGAACCACTTGGTCATTTCCATGGCCGGCTGGGCAGCATTGCCGCGCGCCAGTTCGTAGTACTGCGCCAGCGTCAGGGTTTCGGCATCGAAGCCGAAGCGCCGGGGCAGGGCGCCGAGCAGCGTGGTCAGGCCAAGCATCTGGTCGTACCAGGCGAAGTCGCCAGCGGCCACGGTCGACAGCCTGGCCGCCGTCTGCAGTTGCCAGTGGCAGCGGCGCAGGTCGGCGCCGGTTTCGCGCAGCGCGGCTTCAGAGGTTTCGCCGCGCCAGAACGCTTCCTGCGCGAATTTCAGTTCGCGGCGCGCGCCGATGCGCGGAAAGCCGAGGATGTGGGTCTGTGCCATGCCGGTGCTCCGTAAGTTCGAGTGGCGGCCAGTGTCCGTTCGCGGCTAGAATGAATCAAGCGACATGTTTTAAACATTGTATGAATTTCATTCAACTCACTGCTTTGCAGCGCTCCGGCTCATGATCGAAGTCCGCCATTTCCGTTCGCTGGTCGCCATCGCCGAATCCGGCAAGCTGGCGACTGCCGCCGAACGCGTTCACGTCAGCCAGTCGGCGCTGTCCCATCAGATCAAGGCCATCGAATCGCACTACGACATGGCGCTGTTCGACCGCACGCGCCAGGGTTTGCGCTTTACGCCGGCCGGCGAGCGATTGCTGGCGCTGGCGCGCGAGGCGCTGGCCGCGATCAGCGCCGCCGAGCGTGATCTGGAACGTTTGAAAGGGGATACACGCGGAGAACTGCGCGTGGTGCTTGAATGCCATACCTGCTTCGACTGGCTGATGCCGGTCATGGACGAGTTCCGTCGTCGCTGGCCCGAGGTGGAGATCGATCTGGTGGCCGGCTTCCATGCCGATCCGCTGGGTCTGATCGCGCAGGGCAAGGCCGACATGGTGATCGGATCGAAGCCGCCAGCGCGGCGCGGCCTGCATGTGTCGCCGCTGTTCCGCTTCGAGATCCTTGCAGTCATCGCCAATGAGCACCGTCTGCGCAACAAGCGGCGGCTGGAGGCCAGCGACTTGGCCGGCGAGACGCTGATTACCTATCCGGTGCCAGAGCAGCGCATCGACCTGATTCGCGAGGTGCTGGAGCCAGCAGGCATTCGTCTGGAGCGGCGCACTGCTGAACTGACGGTGGCCGTGCTGCAACTGGTGGCCAGCCGACGTGGCGTGGCGGCGCTACCGAACTGGGGCGTCCGCAACTACGTCGATCACGATTACGTGCTGGCCAAGCGGATCGGCGCCAAGGGACTATGGAGCGAGTTGTACGCGATGGTGCCGACGCCGATGGCCGATCGGCCCTACGTGCGGGATTTCGTCACGATCGTGCGTGACACCTGCGCGGCGGAACTCGATGGCATCGAGCTTCTGGCGGAAGCCTGAGCGTCAGGCCGCGAGGGCGGCAGGCTGGTCTTCCACGGCATCGAAAAACTCCGCATCGACGATCTCCAGATCCACGCCATGCGCCACCCGCCGCACGAACAGTTCCAGCAGTTCGACCATTGGCGCTTCGCAGACCATCCGGACGGCGTTGGCGCGGCTGGCGTCGAATTCCATCGCCTGCAAGGACAGGCCCGTGCGGCGCGCGTTGGCGAGCACCCATTCCAGGCTGCCGAACACATCGGCGCGGTCGAGTTGGAGGGCAAGCTGGAGCGAAGGGAGCGACATGGCCGGGTCCGGAAGTGATGAGTAGAACGTCCGGTAAATTTACCAGCGAAGCGCGAGAATGGGCTTCTGAATATTCTCCGAATATCGTCTGATTGGAGAATGAATCTCTGTATTGGTGTAGATTGCAGGATAAATCTTCATTCTCCAGAGAAAATCGTGACCAATCTGCCCAAACTCGACGACACCGACCGCCGCATCCTGCGCGAACTTCGCCGCGATGGGCGCCTCTCCAATGCGAAGCTGGCAGAGCGTGTTGGGCTGTCTGCCACGCCGTGCTGGAACCGCGTCAAGGCGCTGGAAGATGCGGGGGTGATCAGCGGCTACGCCGCGCTGTTGAACCAGAAGGCGCTGGGCCTGCCCGATACCGTGCTGATCGAGGTGACGCTGGACCGGCACGACGATGACATGCTCCACAAGTTTGGCGAGGCACTGGCGCAACTGCCCGAGGTGATCGAGGCCCATCTGCTCACGGGCGAGTACGACTATCTGATCAAGGTGGCCGTGGCGGGGACGGAAGGGTACGAGGAGTTCCTGCGCCACAAGCTCTACAAATTGCCGGGCCTGCGGCACAGCCACTCCACATTCGTGCTGCGCACGCTCAAGCGCGGGCCGTCGGTGGAACCTTGAACGACTGGCTCAAGCCTTTGCGGACAGACGCGCGAGCCGGGGCGCCAGCGCGGTAGTGACCACCCCGAGGCCGATCAGGGCCAGGCCAATCGAGAGATCCGCCGAGATCTTTTCGTGCCATGCAACGGCCGACAGCACCAGGCCGAGCACCGGCACGCCGAGCATCGCAATCGAGGTGGCAGCGGGCGGCAGGCTTTGCGTGACGTTGAGCACGACGATAAACGTCAGCGCCGTAGCCAAAGGTCCGGTATAGGCCATGACCGGCCAGATATCGACCATCGCACCCACATCGGGAGCGCCATCGCGCAGCAGCGCGAGGGCCAGCAGCGGCGCGGTTGCCACAGCGCACTCCCACGGAATCATGTCCGCGCCGAGTCGCACATGCCGATTGCCGCGCAGGTGAATGATGCTGATCGACCATGCCAGCGAGGCGCCAAGCAACATACCGAGACCCATCACCGTGTGCATCTCCCAGCCGCCCAGCGCGGGGGCGACGATGACGCCGATGCCTGCATAGCTGAACGCGGTTGCCAGCCATTGCCAGCGCGACGGACGCTCGCCCAACACCAGCGACGACAGCGGAATCACCCAGATGGCTGTGGCGTAGGCCACCACCGATGCGCGACCGGGCGGCACGTATTGCAGCGCCCAGAGCGCCAGCGCGGTAAAGGCCCCCATCTGCAGCAAGCCCACGCTGATCACCAACGGCCATTCGTCGCGAGTGGGCAGGCGCAGGCGTCGCATCAATCCCAACACGGCGAGGCTGATCAGCGCGGCCGAACCGAATCGCAACGCCGCGAACCACAGCGGGCTCACATGCGCCAGCCCCAGCTTCATGACAGGCCAGTTGCCGCCCCAGATGATGACGGCGCCGATCAGCGGCAGGAATGATCGAAAAGAGGACTTCGCGGAGGATGAGGCGAGCGAGGAGGCAGACATGGTGACGATAGACGTGGCCGGCGAGGGGTTTGTGAGCAACCGGCTCCATGGCGGAAAGTCTACGTTTCATTGCGCCGCAGCATTGTCCGGATCACACTGCGTGATCGGCTCGATTCAGCATAGAATGCTGCCAATAAACTCCTTGAGCGAATAACATGCTGGACATCGATCTCGACGCCACCGATATACGAATCCTGGGCGAGCTGCAGCGTGACGGCAGCCTGACCAATGTGGAGCTGGCAAGCCGCATCAACCTCTCGCCATCCCCATGCCTGGCGAGGGTAAAGCGGCTGGAAAAAATTGGCGTGATTTCGCGGCGCGTGACGTTGCTCGACGCGCGCCGGCTGGGACTAAAGGTAGTGGTGTTTATCTCTGTGTCGCTCGACAAGCAGCGGCGCGAGACGCTCGACACCTTCGAGCGGAAAATCGCCGCACTGCCGCAGGTGATGGAGTGCTACCTGATGTCGGGCGATGCCGACTACCTGCTGCGCGTGGTGGTGCCCGATGTGGAGGCGCTGGAGCGGCTGATCATCGACCAGATCACGCGCATTCCCGGCGTGGCCAGCATCCGCTCGAGCTTCGCGCTCAAGCAGGTGCTGTACAGCACGGCGTTGCCGCTGGGGTAGGGGCAGGACGGACGACGCTCAGAAACCCACCGGATAGCCGTCCTTGCGATGGTCCGAGGCGGCGGCGTAGCCGTGCTCGCACTTCATCGCCATCTGTGCGCCGCCAAAGTCGAGGCTGTCCGCAGGCGCCACTTCCACCCGATGGCCCAGCGCCCGCAACCCTTCGATGGTGCTGGCCGGGCAATGCGCTTCGACCGAAACGCCGATGTTGTCGTCGAGCACGCGCCAGCGCGGTGCGTCGCTGGCGGCCTGCGGATTCTGGCCGAAATCGGCGATGCGGCTGGCCATCTGTACGTGGCCCTGCGCCTGCATCGAGCCACCCATCACGCCGAACGCTGCCAGCGGGGCGTCGCCGCGCATCAGGAAGCCCGGGATGATGGTGTGGAACGGGCGCTTGCCGGGCGCCACCTGATTCGGATGGCCGGCTTCGAGGCGAAAGCCCCAGCCCCGGTTATGCAGCGCGATGCCGGTGCCCGGCACCACCACACCCGAGCCGAATCCTTTGAAATTCGACTGGATGTACGAGACCATCATGCCGCGCTTGTCAGCGGCGGTCAGGTACACGGTGCCACCGCTATGGGGCTTGCCCGCGCCTGCGTAAGTGGCCCGGTCGGGCCGGATCGCCTTGGCACGTTCGGCCAGATAAGCAGGATCGAGCAGGGCCTCTGGCGTGATGGCGCCCGGTGCGCGCATCGCGTCGATATCGCCCACGTAGGCGTGCAGGTCGGCGAAGGCCAGTTTCATGGCTTCGATCTGCAGGTGCATGGCACGCGCGCTATCGCGCCCGGAGCCGGCGATATCCCAATGTTCGAGCATGCCCAGCGCCATCAGCGCACCAATGCCCTGACCATTGGGACCGATTTCGCAGAGCGTCAGATCGCGGTAACGCATGCGGATCGGATCGACCCAGTCCGCGCGATGGGCGGCCAGATCGGCCTCGTCAAGGCGGCCGCCCGTGGCGCGTGCATGATCGGCGATCCGTCGGGCCAGTTCGCCATGATAGAAATCGTCACCCCCGGAGCGGGCAATGCGCTCCAGCGTTTCCGCCTGGCCGGGGCATGTAAAGCGCTCGCCTGGCAATGGCGCACGGCCACGTGGCGCGAAGGATTCGGCAAATCCCGGCTGGCCGTCGAGCACCGGCACCTGGGCCTGCCATTGCCGATGGACGGTGTGAGAAACGATAAAGCCGTTGCGCGCATATTCGATCGCCGGCGCGAACAGATCTTCGAACGGCAAGTCGCCGAAGCGCTCCCATGTGGCACGCCAGCCGGACACTGCACCGGGAACTGTCACGCTATCCCATCCAATCGGCGGCATGGCGCTATAGCGCGAGAACGATTCCGGCGTCCACGCGCGTGGCGCGCGGCCCGAAGCATTGAGGCCATGCAGCGTCTTGCCATCCCAGATCAGCGCGAAGGCATCGCCGCCGATGCCGTTCATGCAGGGCTCCACAACGGTCAGGGCAATGGCGGTGGCCAACGCCGCATCGACGGCGTTGCCGCCCCGCGCCAGCATGCGCAGGCCGGCCGCCGCTGCCAGGGGCTGCGAGGTCGAGACCACGTTATCGGCCAGCACCGGCATGCGGCGGGATGGGTAGGGGGTGTCCCAGAAATTGGTCATGAGCTTGAGGGCGCCAAAGACGGGCGGCTGTGGAGGGCCGCCCGCGTCGAGGCTTGCAGTGCGACGTAGAAAATCGGAAAAATCTTGGGCGACGTCAGATTCAGCGGACTCAGTCCACCTTGACGTGCGCCGCCTGCGCCACCTTGGCCCAGTCGCGCATTTCCTGCTGGATCATGCGGCCGAACTTGTCAGCGGGTGTGTAGGCGATTTCCACGCCTTGCGCGGCCATTGTCTCGGCCAGTTCGGGCTGGGCAAGCACGGCCTTCGATGCCGCGGCGAGCTTCTCGATCACGGCGGGCGGCGTACCCTTCGGCGCTACCAGTCCGAACAGGTTGTTGGCGCGGAAGTCCGAAACGCCCGCCTCGCCCATCGTCGGCACATCGGGCAACAGCTTCACGCGCTGCTCCGAGGCCACGGCCAGCAGGCGCAGCTTGCCGGACTTCACATGGGGCAGCGCCGACGGGATGCTGTCGAACATCATGGCCGAGCGGCCGGCCATCAGGTCGGGCAGGGCGAACGAACTGCCTTTGTACGGCACATGCACGACATCCACACCCGTGCGCAGCTTGAACAGCTCCGACTCCAGATGAGACAGCGTGCCCGAACCCTGCGACGCGAAGTTGTGCTCGCCCGGCGTGGCCTTCAGCATCTTGACCAGTTCCGGCACCGTCTTGACCGGCGACGAGGCCGGCACAACGAGGATGTGCGGCACGTTGCCGATACCGGCGATCGGCACGAAATCCTTGCCCAGGTTGGCCGGCTGGCTGGAGTAGGTGGCAGCCGCGATGGCAGCGTTGCTCACGGCGGCGAGGTAGAGCGTGTAGCCATCTGGCGAAGCCTTGGCTGCATAGCCCATGCCCAGCGCGCCACCTGCACCGGGACGGTTTTCCACAACGACGGGCTGCTTGAGCACCTGCGACAGGCGCTGGCCCACGGCGCGCGCCAGCACGTCAGTGGCGCCGGCCGGCGGGAACGACAACACCAGCTGGATGGGCCGTTCGGGATACTCGGCCAGTGCGGCCGGGGCGACGAGCGTGCCGGTCAGGGCCACGGCGACCATGGCCGAGGTCAGTCCGGCCCGTGCCATCCAGCGGCTCGCGATGGTGCGCGGGTGCGCCGGGATGGTGCGGGAAATCGAATGCACTTGCTTCAACATGATCGGGATGACTCCGAGAAAGCGTCGCCTCGCGGCGTGGACCAGGACGGCCCGGTGCGCCGGTGGGGCAAGGGGTTGCGGAACATCTGATGCGCTGGCTGCTGGCATGCAGCTCTGTCACATCGGTCATGCCTGGTCTCGCCGGGGCGAAACCGCGTGCTGCTGGGAAAGTGGAACCGATTCTAGGCACGGTCTGTGCAGGACTGGATGCCGATTGGCCATGGACCCATGCGGATGCGGAATAGGGGGTCCACGGGGCATGGTGCCACGGACAGGGCCACCGGCCGCCGCAGGCCAGCGTATTGCCGGGGCGCAACATGCAGTTGAAATGGATTGATGACCTGCTCGTGCTGGAACGCACGCGCAGTTTTTCTCGTGCCGCCGAGTTGCGGTATGTCACCCAGTCGGCGCTCTCGCGCCGCATCCGGGCATTGGAGGATTGGGCTGGCGCACAGCTGGTCGACCGCAATACCTACCCGCTGGCGCTCACACCTGCCGGCGCCACGTTCTGCGAGACAGCGCGGCAGGCTGCCGACCTGCTCACCGAGGCACGCGCCACGCTGCATCGCGAATCGACGCTGCCGGACCGGACGCTCGATATCGTGGCGGGACACACACTGTCGCTTGCCTTCCTGCCGGACTGGCTCACGCGTTGCCGCCAGCGGTTTGGCAGCTTTCATGCGCGGGTCAGCGCGGCCAATGTGATCGACGCCGTGGTGGCGCTGGCCGAGGGGCAGTGCGATTTGATGCTCGGCTACCACCATCCGCGCGTGCCGGTCTCGCTGGATGCCGACCGGTTCCTGAGCCTGTCCGTCGGGTCCGATACGCTGATACCGGTCTCGGTGCCCACCTCGCGCGGACGCCCGCTCTATCCGGTGCCCGATCCCGCGGATCTCGCCGATGCCCATGGCACCCCGTTCCTGGCCTATTCGCCCAATACCACGCTGGGCCGCGTCGTAGGGTCGGTGCTCGATGCGCGCGACGCCCATCGGGGCCTGATTCGCTGCTACGAATCCGACATGGCGATGCTGCTCCTCAAAATGGCGGTGGAAGGGCACGGGCTGGCGTGGTTGCCGTTGTCGACGGCAGCCGAGGCGCTCTCGGATGGCGCCCTGGTCCATGCCGGCGATGCCTCCTGGCAGGCCAGCCTCGAAATTCGGGCCTACCGGCCAGCCGCCAGCGCCAATGCCACGTTGCTGGAGCTGTGGCGCATGCTTGCGGCGCCGGAACAGATGGATGCCGCGATGGCGAAGACGGCGAAGACGGCAGACAGCGCGGCGCCGATTGGGTGTTTCGCGTAACAGGGATGGCCGAGGGGCGTGCTGGCCACAACGGGAGCCGGGAATCCCACTACGCTCGCGGCGCGGCGATTTCGCGAGAATCGATACGGGCCGCCACGGCGGCCTGCAGCATGGGCAGCAGTTCCGCCTCGAACCATGGGTTCTGGCGCATCCATCCCACCACGCGCCAGGACGGATGAGGGAGTGGGAAGACGTTCGGACCGAAGCGCCTGAAATCTGCCACGCGACTTGTCATGGTCTGCGTGTGGTCGGTCGGAAGATAGTAGTTCTGTGCGTAGGTGCCGACCAGTAGCGTCAACCGGTCGGCAGGCAGACATCCCAATACCCGCTCATGCCAGAGCGGCGCACATTCGCGTCGCGGAGGAAGGTCGCCACTCGCACCTTTGCCGGGGTAGCAAAAGCCCATCGGCACGATGGCGATGCGCGAGGCGTCGTAGAACGTGTCCTTGGCGGTTCCCATCCAGTCCCTGAGCCGGTCACCACTTGGATCGTCGAACGGGATGCCGCTGGCATGCACCCGTGCACCCGGCGCCTGGCCAATGATTACGATGCGCGACGTGGCACTGAATTGCACGACCGGACGAGGCCCGGCGGCCAGATCGGCCGCACAGCGCGTGCAGGCCGCGATCTCGCGACGCAGCGCTTCAACTGCGCCCATCACGGGGTGAGGGGAATTCATGGCGTTTCAGCGAATTTTGCGGGGTGTGCGTATATTACTGGGCTTGAACACGGCTCACTGGCAAGGCACACATCATGACGACGCAAACTGAAACCGCAATCCTGGCAGGCGGCTGCTTCTGGGGCATGCAGGACCTGATCCGCCGCTACCCGGGCGTGCTGACCACGCGCGTAGGCTATACCGGCGGCGACGTGCCCAATGCGACGTACCGCAATCACGGCACTCACGCCGAGGGCATCGAAATCGTCTTCGACCCGGCCAAGATCAGCTACCGCCAGATCCTCGAATTCTTCTTCCAGATCCACGATCCGAGCACGAAGAATCGCCAGGGCAACGACATCGGCACCAGCTATCGCTCGGCTATCTACTATCGCGACGACGAACAGAAACGCGTGGCCGAAGACACCATAGCCGACGTCAACGCGTCCGGCCTGTGGCCCGGCAAAGTCGTGACCGAAGTAGCCCCGGCCGGTCCGTTCTGGGAGGCGGAGCCGGAACATCAGGACTACCTGGAGCGATTGCCGAACGGGTACACCTGCCACTTCGTGCGACCGGGGTGGAAGCTGCCGTCACGCGGGTGAGGGGTGTTGGGCGGCGATCTGAAGTTTCCAGCCATACCGAACGAAGACCGAGATCAATCGGTTTCATCTCGTTGGGGAGCCTGAGCGTGTCGTTCGACCAAAATGTCTAACGGCACGGCAAGGGCTTGCGCCAACGCTCGCATTACCTCCACACTCCCGTCCCGCTTTCGGTTCTCGATCTGGCTGAGGTAGGGCTTGCTGAGGCCGGCCGAGGTGGCGAGCGCCTCCTGCGTCAGCCGCCGATAGTCGCGCCATGCCTTGATGGGATGGTCGCCGGCAAGCTGGGAGTCGATCACGGCGGCTGGAATACGGACGCCGTCATCCGCCGCAACGGCGGCATCGTAGAGCAGGGCGTCTTCAGCATCTTCGATCAGATGCTTTACCCGCTCCCAAAGGTCGATGGGGACCACCGCGAATTCGCGACGTCCGTCGCGTTCGATGAACTGAATGGTTGTAGCGGTCATTGATATGCGCTCCCGCGTGGTTTGATGTTCATGACTACGATGACAAGCCGATCTGCCTCGACACGATAAAGAATGCGCCAGTCACCTACCCGAAGCCGGCAGCCGTCACGGCCGGCGAGCTTGCGAACATTCGGGTTGGTGGCATAGGGGTCTTGCGCAAGCAGGTTGATCTTGGCGCGGACATTGCAGGCCATGTTGCGCGGCATGGCCATCAACTGCTGTCCGGCAACTTTGGTAAATTCGATTGAGTACATGCCGATGTTAGCTTATTGCTAACCCATTGCAAACTAAATTTGCAATGGGTGTCGCGTTGTTGACACGGCCTGAAGCGCGCATATCAGCAGCTAAGCGGCAGTCACGAACAAGAGATACAGGCGCATCAGGGGTGCTGCGCACTGTAGAAAAGAGGCATCGGAATCGGCTTGACGTTCCACAAAGCCTCCCCGGACATGGAACGCTTTTCAGAATCGGCTCATATCCCAATCGAGCTGCAGACCTGTACGTTTATACAGTATAGTTACGAGATCTTTCGGACTCCGCACGTCCGAAACGCATCAAGAAAGCACTTCAGAAATCGGTTTCAACTTATTGATTCGAGGCAAGAAATTGTCAGATTCCGGCACTATCCGCATCCGTGGGGCGCGTCAGCACAATCTCAAGAACGTCGATCTCGACCTGCATACCGGGCAGATGACCGTGGTTACCGGGCCTTCGGGTTCCGGCAAGTCGAGTCTGGTATTCGACACGCTGTATGCCGAAGGGCAGCGGCGCTACGTCGAGACCTTCAGTGCCTACGCGCGCCAGTTTCTGGATCGGATGGACCGTCCGCAGGTCGACAAGGTGGATGGGGTGCCGCCCGCGATTGCCATCGACCAGACGAACCCGGTGCGCAGCTCGCGGTCGACAGTCGGGACGATGACCGAGTTGAACGATCACCTGAAGCTGCTCTACGCGCGCGCCGCCGAATTGTTCGACCGGCAAACCGCACTGCCGGTGCAGCACGACTCCCCCGAAACGATCTATTCCGAACTGGTTGCCCGTACGGCAGCCGGGCAGCCGTATGCCGATGCGCGGCTCGTGATGACGTTTCCGGTCGAGTTGCCGGAAACGGCGACCGAAGCGGAAGTCGAGCAGTGGCTGTCGGTCAGTGGCTATACGCGCATCCATGGACAGCGGATCGTGGAATCGGCGACGGGCAAGCGCAAGGTGCTGGATGTGGTGGCGGATCGTTTCCGCATCGGCAACGTGGAAAAAGCCCGTGCAGTGGAAGCGATCGAGGCATCGCTCAAGCGCGGTAGTGGCCGGGTCAGTGTGCAGGTCGTGACCGACGAAGGCGACGGTCCCGTCTGGAAGTTCTCGACGGGTTTGCACAGCCCGGAGAGCGATATCCGCTATGCCGATCCGCAGCCCGCGCTGTTCTCGTTCAATTCCGCCTATGGCGCTTGCGAAACGTGCCGGGGCTTCGGGCGCGTGATCGGCGTCGATCTGGGACTGGTGATTCCGGACGGCCGCAAATCCCTGCGCGATGGCGCGATCAAGCCGATGCAGACGCCGGCCTGGAAGGAGTGCCAGGACGATCTGATGCGCTACGCGG
Organism: Cupriavidus sp. SW-Y-13; assembly: GCF_009793345.1. Taxonomy (NCBI): domain Bacteria; kingdom Pseudomonadati; phylum Pseudomonadota; class Betaproteobacteria; order Burkholderiales; family Burkholderiaceae; genus Cupriavidus; species Cupriavidus sp. SW-Y-13. Next base: position 1,056,664 of record NZ_WHLX01000002.1, on the reverse strand, counting down.
CCAAGGCAGGCATTCCGCGTGATCTGGCGTGGAATCAGCTGAGTGAGGCCGAACAGCACTGGGTCATCCACGGCTCGCCGGACTGGAACGGGCAGTGGAACAAGCAGTGGTATGGCGTGATGCGGTTCTTCAGTTACCTGGAGTCCAAGGCCTACAAGATGCATATCCGCGTGCTGCTGTCGAAGTACCGCAGCTACACGCCGTGCGAAACCTGCGGTGGTGCGCGCCTGAAAACCGAGGCGCTGCTGTGGCGCCTGGGCAGCAAGGATAATGCCGATACCGTGCTGGCCCCGGCAGCGCGCTTTCTTCCGCGCGGCGTGGATTGGGATCGGCCGCAGTTGGAGGCCCTGCCAGGTCTTACGGTGCACGACCTGATGCTGATGCCGATCGCGCGCATCCGGCGCTTCTTCGATGACCTGACGCTGTCGAGCGCGCTGCTTGACGATGCGCTCAAGCTGCTGCTCGCTGAAGTCCGCACGCGGCTCAAATACCTGTGCGATGTGGGATTGGGTTACCTGACGCTGGACCGACAGAGCCGGACGCTGTCGGGCGGCGAGGTACAGCGGATCAACCTGACCACGGCCCTCGGCACCTCGCTGGTCAATACGCTGTTCGTGCTTGACGAGCCCAGCATCGGCCTCCATCCACGCGATCTGAACCGCATCGTCGAGGCGATGCATCGGCTGCGCGACGCGGGCAATACGCTGGTGGTGGTGGAGCACGATCCGTCCGTGATGCTGGCTGCCGATCGCCTGATCGACATGGGTCCGGGGCCGGGCGAGCGCGGCGGCTCGATCATTTTCGACGGTTCGCCCGATGCCATCCGCAAGGAACGGACGCTGACCGGCGATTACCTGGGCGGGCGCCGCCGCGTGACCGATGCGTCGGCGTGGCAGTCGCGGCCCGTGGATGCCGATACGCCGCGCCTGACGCTGGAAGGCGCGAGCGAACACAATCTCAAGGACGTGACGGTCGGAATCCCGCTGAACCGGCTGGTCGTCGTGACGGGTGTATCCGGTTCGGGCAAATCGACGCTGCTGCAGGACGTGCTGTACCCGGCCATGGCCCGCCATTTCGGAAAGGCGACGGAATCCCCGGGTGCGTTCCGCGATTTGATCGGGGCAGACCAGGTCAACGATGTGGTGTTCGTGGACCAATCGCCGATTGGCAAGACCGCACGGTCGAATCCGGCCAGTTATGTCGGTGCCTTCGACGAGATTCGCAAGCTGTTTGCCAAGGCGCCGCTGGCACTGCAACGCGGCTACACGGCTGGCACATTCAGCTTCAACTCGGGCGATGGTCGTTGCCCGACTTGCGGCGGCTCGGGCTTCGAGCACGTGGAGATGCAGTTTCTGTCGGATGTCTACCTGCGCTGCCCGGATTGCGACGGCACGCGGTATCGGGCCGAAGTGCTGGAGGTCAAGATCGAGCGCGCTGCCCGGGGGCAGGCGCCGCGCAAGCTCAGCGTGGCCGATGTGCTCGAACTGACGGTCAGCGAAGCGACCGCGCTGTTCGAAGGGGATGCCGCGGTGCTGCGCGTACTGGCGCCAATCGCCGACGTGGGCCTGGAATACGTGAAGCTGGGTCAGCCCGTGCCGACCCTCTCCGGCGGCGAGGCACAACGTCTGAAGCTTGCTGGCTTCCTGGCCGAGACCGCTGCCGCGCAGCCGGTGAAGAACCGCAAGGCGGTGGTGTTGCCCAAGCGGCTGTTCATGTTCGACGAGCCCACCACGGGTCTGCACTTCGACGATATCGCCAAGCTGATGCGCGCCTTCGGCAAGCTGCTCGATGGTGGCCATTCGTTGATCGTGATCGAGCACAACCTCGATGTGATCCGCGCCTCCGACTGGATTGTCGATCTTGGTCCCGAAGGGGGCGACGGCGGTGGCGAACTGATGTGCGAGGGTACACCCGAGGACGTCAAGCTTTGCACCGCATCGCATACGGGCCATGCGCTGATCGCCTACGACAAGGCGCTTGGCGATGGCACGCTGGCTGCGGAACAGGCGGAGGCCGAAGGCCAGGGCAAGCCGCTGCAGGCTGCCATACAGGCCGCGCGGGCGCGTCGTGCCGTGGAAGGCGAGGGCGTGGTGCGCATCGTCAACGCCCATGAGCACAACCTGAAAGCGCTGAACGTCGACATTCCGCACGGCAAGTTCAACGTGATCACCGGGGTGTCCGGTTCGGGCAAGTCGACGCTGGCGTTCGACATCCTGTTCCACGAGGGTCAGCGACGCTATCTGGAATCGCTGAATGCCTATGCCCGCTCCATCGTGCAGCCGGCTGGCCGGCCCGAAGTCGATGCCGTCTACGGCATTCCGCCGACGGTGGCCATCGAGCAGCGGCTGTCGCGAGGCGGACGCAAGAGCACGGTGGCGACGACTTCCGAAGTCTGGCACTTCCTGCGCCTGCTGTACGTGAAGCTCGGCATCCAGCATTGCGTCCACGATGGTGCGCCGGTGACGTCGCAGAGCCCGGCGTCGATTGCCGCACAGTTGTTGCGCGATTACCGTGGCCAGCACGTTGGCCTGCTTGCGCCGCTGGTGGTCAATCGCAAGGGTGTTTATACGGATCTGGCGAAATGGGCCAAGGCGCGCGGCAACACGCATCTGCGCGTAGACGGCGAGTTCCTGCCGGTCGATCCGTGGCCGCGCCTGGATCGGTTCCGCGAGCACACCATCGAGTTGCCGGTGGGCGACATCGTCGTCTCGCCCGACAACGAGGCCGCGCTGCGCGAGCTGCTGGACCAGACACTGGAAGCCGGCAAGGGCGTGATGCATCTGCTGGCCCCGCTCGATGGATTGAAGAATGCGATGGAGTGCGGCACACCGCATGCCTGCGAAACGGTGGTGTTCTCGACCAAACGCGCCTGTCCGGTGTGCGGCACGAGTTATCCGGAACTCGATCCACGCATGTTCTCGTACAACAGCAAGCACGGCTGGTGCGGCACCTGCGTGGGCACTGGCCTGGCGCTGACGGGCGAGCAGCGCGAGGTGTATGACGACACGGTGCTGGGCGGCGACGACCGGGGCCGCGAGCAGAGCCTGCCGTCCGAGGAGCAGGAACCCGAAGGCGTGGGCGATACGCCGTGCCCGGATTGCCATGGCACGCGGCTGAATCCGGCTGCGCGCGCGGTCACGTTCGATACGCAGGCGATTTCCGATGTGGCGCAGTGGACGGTGTCCGACACCCGCCGTTGGGTGGATGGCCTGAAACTCAAGGGCCGCGAGGCCGATATCGCGCGCGATGTGGTGACGGAAATCGCCAGCCGGCTGCAGTTCCTGGAAGAAGTCGGACTCGGCTACCTGAGTCTGGATCGCGCCGCACCGAGTCTGTCTGGCGGCGAGGCGCAGCGGATTCGACTGGCCGCCCAGTTGGGGAGCAACCTGCAGGGTGTCTGCTACGTGCTGGACGAGCCGACCATCGGCCTGCATCCACGCGACAACCAGATCCTGCTCGATGCGCTGCGCAAGCTGGGCGACAAGGGCAACACGCTGGTGGTGGTGGAGCACGACGAAGACACGATCCGTCGCGCCGACCACATCATCGACATCGGCCCCGGCGCCGGCAAGCGAGGGGGCCGGCTGGTGGCTGAAGGTGGCGTCGAGACGTTGGCGTCGGCATCGGACTCGACGACCGGTCGCTTCCTGGCCAATCCGATTGTTCACCCGCTGCAGGAGCGACGCCCCGTGCGGCCGCCGCGTGCGGGCAGGGTGGCCGAGCCAGAGCAATGGCTGACAGTGCAGGGCGCGCATCTGCACAACCTGCGCAACGTCACGGCACGGATTCCGCTGGCCCGGCTGGTGGCCATCACCGGTGTATCGGGCTCTGGCAAGTCCACACTCGCGCGCGACGTGCTGATGACGAACCTGCTCGATGCTGTTGGCCGCTCGGTGATGTCATCGCCGGCCACGCGACGGGCGCGTTCGGCGGCGGAGAAGGCGGGCAAGCCGACGGCCACGAAATCTCTCAACGTCGAGCATGCGTGGCATGGCTGCGAAGGCATCACGGGCTGGGAGACGATCGATCGCGTGCTCGAAGTGGACCAGACGCCGATCGGCAAGACCCCGCGCTCGTGTCCGGCCACGTATATCGGTGTGTGGGATGCCATCCGCAAGCTGTTCGCGGATACGCTCGAAGCCAAGGCGCGCGGTTACACGGCGTCGCGTTTCTCGTTCAATACGAGCGATGGTCGCTGCCCGGCCTGCGAGGGACAGGGCGTGCGTACGATCGGCATGAGCTTCCTGCCTGACGTGAAAGTACCTTGCGATGTCTGCCACGGCCAGCGCTTCAATCCGGAAACGCTTGCGGTGACGTGGCGCGGCAAGAATATTGGCGACGTGCTGACGATGGAAATCGACGAGGCCGTGGAGTTCTTCTCGGCCATCACGCAGATCAGCCATCCGCTGCAGTTGATGAAGGACGTGGGGCTGGGCTACCTGACGCTGGGACAGCCGTCACCGACGCTTTCGGGTGGCGAGGCGCAGCGGATCAAGCTGGTGACGGAGTTGTCGAAGGTGCGCGATGACATTACCCGCCGAGGCCAGAAGGCACCGCACACGCTCTACGTGCTGGACGAACCCACCGTGGGCCTGCATATGGCCGACGTGGCAAGGTTGATCCGCGTGCTGCACCGCTTGACCGACGGGGGCCACAGCGTGGTGGTGATCGAGCACGATCTTGACGTGATTGCCGAAGCCGACTGGATCATCGACCTGGGTCCGGAAGGCGGCGCGCAGGGCGGCACGATTGTCGGTGCGGCCGATCCGGAAGCGTTGTCGCGCATCGCGGCCAGCCATACCGGAGCAGCACTGGTGCCGGTGCTGGCACGGACGGCGATGGACGGGGTGAGGGCGGCGGGGTGAGAACGTCGAGCCTTGATTGACCACGAGCCGGTCCCCTCTCCCGCAAGCGGGAGAGGGGAGCAACAACCGTGCGAAAGATCAACCAACCCGCCGCGGCCCCTCTAGCGCAGCCGCACAAAAATCCACCAGTTCATCCACCGGCGGCGCAGCCCGGTTGCGCTTGCCGCGTTCGCGTACCCAGTGGGCCAGCGAGTAGACCACCGTATCCATGAACCAGATCATGCGTAGCCGCATCACATCGCGGGGTACGCCGGGCAGCAGGGCGTGGATGTGGTCGCGCACGCGGTACAGCGCGCTCATCGCCGTCTTGTCGACGAGTCCCTTGTTCAGGAGGCCCGGGCTGAACGTGGTCTGCGCCAGCACCTGCAGGTAGTTGGTGCCCCAACTGGTATGCAGCACGATTTCCACCAATGGATGGACGGTGGCCTGCACCACGGCGTGGATGTCGATGGGGCGACCACTGGCTTCCAGTTCGTCCAGATGGCGATGGCGCACGCGGTTCACCTCATGGAGCCGAAGATTCAACAGATGACTGACGAGTGCCTCGCGCGAACCGAAGTGGTAGTGCAGCGCGGACCTGTTGCGCTGGCCGCTTTCCACCACGATCTGCCGCAAGGGCACCTGCTCGACACCCTGTTCGGCAAATAGCCGTTCTGCGATTTCCAGGATACGCCGAGCGGTATCGGTCAGGCCATCGCCCGCATCCGGTGCAGGGGGGGCGACGTCCGACGATGTGGGCGCGTGGTCGGGATCGGGTATCCGGCGGGGCTTGACTGGGGCGGGGGTCTGCTGCGCGTCCACGATATGGGCGCGTGCTTGCTTGAGCTTCATGGCGTCTTGTGGCCGAGCCTCGTGAGCCTGCGGGGCCTGTCGTTATCGAAAAATCAAAGCCTCGCAAGGATACGGAAAAATCCGATGTCAGACATCGGTAATGCCTCGCATTTCCGCCATTTTTGTGCCGTCTCCGGGAAAATCCTAACTATCTGAACCCCCGGATGCCGTTAGCCTTCGTTTCGTGCCAATTAATACGAGAGATTAATTTGGCATGACGGGACGGAGAGGCTGGCAACGGCCGGCTCCGAAGGCGCTGGTGGAGGAGAGAGCTGGCGCCGTGGGCCATCACACCAGAACACGGAAACCAACACATGAAGAAGACGCTGTTCGCCGCCATCACCGGGGCGCTGCTTGCGCCTGCGGCGTGGGCGCAATCGTCCGTGACGCTCTATGGCGTCGTCACCACGAGCATCCAGTACGTCAACAACGTACAGAACACGAGCAACGGGGTGCTGGCGCCCGGTAGCGGGTCGGCGACGTTCATGAACTCGTCGGGCATCGCACAGTCGCGTTTTGGCCTGCGCGGCGTGGAAGACCTCGGCGGCGGACTGAAGAGCCTGTTCGTGCTCGAAAACCAGTTCAACACCGACGACGGCAAGATGGGTAATGGCGGACTGCTGTTCGGTCGCCAGGCGTTCGTGGGTGTGCAGAATCGCTGGGGCAAGCTCACGTTCGGCCGCCAGTACACCTCGGCATTCCTGACGATGGGCAGCTTTACGCCGGTGGCCTACGCGCCCGAATTCGAACCTGTGGTGGGTATCGCCGGACCGAACTTCCGCGAGAACAACATGGTCCAGTACCAGGGCACGTTCGGCCCGATCACGGCCATGACGCACTGGTCGTTCGGTGAGCGCTCGGGTACGTTTGCGGCGGGTTCCGCCTACGGCGTGGGCCTGGCCTACAACAGCGGACCGTTGGGCGTGGCGGCTGCCTATGACGAGGTGAAGACGCTCAACACGGCGCAGGCCACAGGCGCGTCGGGATCGAATGACTACGGCCGCGACATGCGCGCGCTGGCTGCGGCCAGCTACCGTATCGGCCCGGTCAAGATGGTGGCGGGCTATCGCTGGGGCAACTCGGTGGCGCCTGCCACGGGCACGCCCACGCTCATGCCGCACCGCGACGACATGTACTGGCTGGGTGTGAACTGGGACGCCACCGCAGCACTGCGTCTCTCGCTGGCCTGGTACTACGACGATATCAAGTCCGCACGCATCGGCAACGCCACCACGAACCCGAAGAATCCGCAGCAGTTCCTGGCGCTGGCCGACTACAACCTGTCCAAGCGTACCGACGTGTTCTTCGCCGTGAACTACGCGCGCAACGCGTCGCTGAACTGGGACAACATCGCCTACCTGCCGAACGGCCAGTCCGTCGGCTATCTGCCGCCGACGTCGCAGGTCTACTACAAGACGCCGGATGCAAAGGGGCAATTGGGCATCTCCCTCGGCATGCGTCACATCTTCTGATCAGGAAAACGAAAGCGAGGGGCCGGCGCGGTGCCACTTCCGCGCGCAGGCATTGATGGCGCCGCAGCTTGAAAGGCTGCGGCGTTTTTTTATGGCAAGTCGCTCACCACCCACCCCCCAGCGCGCGATACGCCGCCACCGCAGCGCGTGCATTGTCCGTGGCCACGCGGGCCTGTTGATCGCGCGAGGCAAGTAATTGGCGGTCTTCGTCGAGTACTTCGTAGAGGCTGACCGCGCCGCCTTTGTAGGCGTCTTCCGAGGCGGTGCGTGCGCGTCGATGGGCATCCACCTCGGTGGCCAGCGAGCCGGATTGCACCTCCAGTTCGGCCAGCGTGACGATGGCGTTTTCCACGTCTTCGGTGGCGCGCAGCATGGCCAGCCGATATTGCGCCAGTGCCTGGGCATGGGCGCCGTGCGCCTGATCGACCTCGGCATCGACGCGGCCGAAATCGAACAGGCGCCAGCGCAGACCCGCCGCGGCAGAGGGCTGGAAGGCGCGTGCTGTCAGTAACTGGCTGGTCGACAGGCTTTCAAAGCCGAGCAAGGCCGAGAGCGAAACCTTGGGGTAGTACTCGGCCAGGGCCACGCCGATGCGTGCATTCGACGCAGCCAGGCGACGCTCGGCGGCGATGACATCGGGGCGGCGGCGCAACAGTGCGCTGGGGCCGCCCGCCAAGGAAATCGCCGGCACCGCAGGGTCGCCGGACACCGCCGCAAGTTCGGCGGCGTACGTGCCCGGCGTGGCACCCATCAGTACATCGAGTCGATTCAACTGGGTCTGCAGTTCGATTCGCAGCGGCGGCAGCGTGGTGCGCGCCTGCGCGACGAGCGCTTCGGCTTGCGCGACCTCGCGGGTGGCCGATAGGCCATCGCGCTGGCGCGTACGCACCAGTTCCAGCAGGCGGCCATCGGTCCGGATCTGATCTTCGGCGATGACGATTCGGCGCTGCGCGCCACGAATGCGGAAGTAGGCGTCGGCGGCCTCCGCAGCCACGGTCACCTGCACGCCAGCGTGCTCGGCTTCCGCCGCGCCCGCATCGGCCGTCGCGGCCTCGGCACCGCGCCGCAGTCCGCCCGCCACATCGATCTCCCAGCTCGCCGCCGCGCCCACGTCATAGACGGTTCGATTCCGTTCGTATCCAGGCAACGCACTGCCGAGCTTGCCGAGCGGACTCTCCACCGACTGACGTTGCCGGCTCACATCGGCACCCAGCCGGCCCTCTGGATACAGCACCGCGCCAGCCTGGCGCGCCATGGCACGCGCCTGCGCCACGCGCGCCCGGGATGTCTCCAGGTCGAGGTTCTGACCCAGTGCCCGCTGCACGATCCGCGTCAGCACCGGATCTTGAAACCCTGACCACCACTGGTCCAGCGGCGGCACGGGCGTGGTGGCCTGACGCGCGGCGAGCGCGCCGGCGCTGTGGAAGTTCACCTGTGTGGGCGTGTCTGGCGTCTTGTAGTCGGGGCCGACTGCGCACGCAGTCAGTACGAGCGTCGCGGCCAATGCGAGGACGCGGGCGGACAGGCGGACATTCATGGGGTGGAAAGGGGTGGCGGCGCGGGGGAGAGGCGACATGGAATCCAGTAACTTGCATAACAATAGTTACGTCACTATACTCACTTGCATAATGAAAGCAAGTCCGAAGCAAATCCGGTGGAGGAGAGGAGATGGCTCCATCACCGGACGGCGTCGGCCCTATCTGCGAACGCCCCCGTTTGCCCTGAACAAAGGAATTCCGTATGTCCAGCAGTACCGCCGCCGAGCGCTCCCCTTCGGAAACTGTTCCTGATACGCGCAGCGCCCTCGGGCGGAAGCGACTGGTCATCATCCTTGTGTCAGCCGTGGTGGCTGGCGGCATGCTCACGTATGCCTCGCACTGGTGGAACACCGCCCGCTTTCTGGAGGAGACCGATGACGCGTACGTAGGCGGCGACGTCACCGTGATTGGTCCGAAGGTGTCGGGCTACATCACTGAAGTCTTGGTCACCGACAACCAGGCCGTGCGCGCCGGCGATCTGCTCGCACGGATCGATGACCGCGACTACCGCGCCGTGCTGGCCCGAGCGGAAGGCGCGATTGCCGCGCAGCAGGCGCAGATCGCCAACCTTGATGCCACGCAGCGGCTCCAGGACGCGGTCATCGGTCAGGCGCAGGCATCCGTGGCCGCCACCGATGCCGAGACTGCCCGCACGCGCGACGATCAGGTGCGCTATGCCAGCCTCGTCGCCAAGGAAGCCGTCTCGGTACAGAGTTCGCAGAAGGCAGATGCCGACTACAAGCAGTCGCGCGCCAACGGGCAAAAGGCTCAGGCCGCGTTGCTCGCCGCGCAGCGTCAGATCGATGTCATCGCCACGCAGAAACAACAGGCGCAGGCTGCGCTGGCGCAGGCCATAGCCGAACGGGATCTGGCCCAGCTCAACGTGGGCTACACCGAGTTGCGGGCGCCCGTGGATGGCACCATCGGCAACCGGCGCGCCCGACCGGGCGCATACGCTGCCAGCGGCACGTCGCTGATGTCGGTCGTGCCGGCCAGCGGTCTCTGGGTCGATGCCAATTTCAAGGAAAACCAGTTGGCGCATCTGGAGCCGGGGATGCGCGCCACCGTGGTGGCGGATATCGTGCCAGGCCGGGTGTTTCACGGGCGTGTGGCCAGCGTGGCGCCAGCAACGGGTGCGCAGTTCAGCGTGCTGCCCCCGGAAAACGCTACCGGCAACTTCACGAAGATCGTGCAGCGCGTGCCGGTGCGTATCGTACTGGATGAGAAGGATGCACGCCTCGGACTGCTGCGGCCCGGGCTGTCCGTGACGGCAGAAGTCGATGGCCGCACGGAGAACCAGGTGGCCGTCGCGCAGGTGCGCCCGTGAGTGGGGCCGTGACTGCTGCCGTGGCGCCGGTTGGGACGTCAGCGGCAGCGTGGTCGCCTGCCGGGATGTCGACACAGGCCAAGATCTTTGCGTTTGCGTCGATGTGTGTGGGCATGTTCATCGCACTGCTCGATATCCAGATCGTGTCGGCCTCGCTGCGCGATATCGGCGGCGGGCTATCGGCAGGTGCCGATGAAACGGTCTGGGTGCAGACCGCCTACCTCATCGCGGAAATCGTGGTGATCCCGTTGTCGGGCTGGCTGTCGCGTGTGATGTCCACCCGTTGGCTGTTCGCGGTCTCGGCAGCGGGCTTCACCGTGGCCAGCATGCTGTGCGGACTGGCCTGGAATATCCAGAGCATGATCGTGTTTCGCGCGGCGCAAGGTTTCCTCGGCGGTTCAATGATTCCGCTGGTGTTCACCACGGCGTTCGTGTTTTTCGCCGGGCCTCAGCGTGTGATCGCAGCCGCCACGGTCGGTGGGCTGTCCTCACTGGCGCCGACGCTCGGCCCCACGGTCGGCGGCTGGATCACCGATCACATGTCGTGGCATTGGCTGTTTTTCGTCAACCTCGTGCCGGGGCTGTTCGTCACGATCGTCGTGCCGATGCTGGTGCGCATCGACAAGCCCAACCTGAAACTGCTGCGCGGCGCCGACTATCTCGGCATGGCGTTGATGGCGATGTTCCTCGGCTGCCTCGAATACACGCTGGAGGAAGGGCCGCGCTGGGACTGGCTGGCCGATCCGGTGATCCTGACCACCGCGTGGATTGCCGGCGTGGCCGGGGCAGCGTTCATCTGGCGCAGCATGACCCACGCGCAGCCGGTGGTGGATCTGCGGGCGCTAAAGCAGCGCAACTTTGCACTCGGCTGCTTGTTCTCCTTCGTCACGGGGATCGGCATCTTCGCCACCGTCTACCTCACGCCGCTGTTTCTCGGCCGGGTGCGCGGGTTCAGCGCGCTGGAAATCGGACTGGCAGTGTTTTCGACGGGCTTGTTCCAGATCGCCTCGATTCCGATCTACACCTATCTGGGCAACCGCGTGGATCTGCGCTGGCTGCTAATGTTCGGCCTGGCGCTGTTCGGATTGTCGATGTATTGCTTCACACCGATTACGCATGACTGGGGCTGGCGCGAACTGCTGCTGCCGCAGGCGCTGCGGGGCGCGGCGCAGCAGTTCGCGGTAGCACCCGTGGTCACGCTGACGCTGGGAAGCCTGGCGCCCGAGCGGCTCAAGCTCGCATCCGGGCTGTTCAACCTGATGCGCAACCTGGGCGGGGCGATCGGCATAGCCGCCTGCGCCACAGTGCTCAACGATCGCACCAACCTGCATTTCTTCCGCATGGCCGAACATCTGCGACCCGGTAACGAAGCCATGTCGGGTGCGCTAGACAGCCTGGCGCGCCAGTATCTGGCCGCTGGCTACAGCGCCGTGGAAGCACAGGCCGCCGCGTTGAAACAGTTGGCGCTGCTGACACTGCGCGAGGCCCAGACGCAGACGTTCAGCGACACCTTCCTGCTCATCATGGCGTGCTTTTTTGGAGCGCTGGTGCTGGTGCCCCTGATGCGGAAAATCGCACCGCCCAAGGCGCCATCGGCGGATGCCCACTGAAGACCGGTATCATCGGTACCGAATTTCGAACGAGAGTCCAGACGATGCAACGCAAGACCTTCCGAAACCTGCAATGTCCCATCGCCCGCAGCCTTGAACGCGTGGGCGAGTGGTGGAGCATTCTGATTTTGCGCGATGCGTTCTATGGCACCAAACGCTTCGATGAATTCCAGCGCAGTCTCGACATTGCGCCCAACATGCTGACGCGGCGCCTGAACGGTCTGGTCGAGGAGGGGCTGCTGGAGAAGCGCCAGTATTCGGAGCGCCCGCCGCGCTATGAATATGTGCTGACCGAGTGCGGCCGGGATTTCCGGCCGGTGCTGCTCGCACTGCTGGCCTGGGGCAATCGAAACTTCGCGCCCGAGGGACGCAGCGTGCAGATCGAGGATCGCGAGACCGGCAAGCTCGTTGAGCCGTTGCTGGTGGATGCCGAGAGCCGGGAGCCGCTGCAGATGGGCAAGCGGCACGTGGTACGCCCCGGTCCGGCTGCGGACGAACGCACGCGCGAGCGGCTTTCATCGGCGGCTTCGCATATGTCTGTCACGGGGAAGACGCCTGCCACCTCTGCCTGATCGACTCAGCCAATTGACTGGTCAGGTTGCTCCAAAGGCATTTCTGTCATAGAGTCCATGCATCGCGCCCCGTCCCTCCGACGGTTATCACCGACTCCGGAAACGACCCGATGCCACGCTTTTCCTCTCCTTTTTCATCCTTTGGTCCGGTCTCGCTGCCGCTGGTGGTAGCCGTGCTGGCTGGCTGCACCACGCCGATGCCGCCGCCGCAGCCCCAGCGCATGCCGTCGCCGCCACCCAGCACCACGATCACTGCGCCGCAGGGCGTCAGCCGTGCGCAACTGGAAGCAGCAGGCAATGCGTGCGAGAAGGTTGTCGCCAATGCGGTGAAGACCCGCTATCCGCAGCCTGGCAGCGTCATGATGATGCCGGACCGCGAACGCATCGCCCAGCAGACGGCGAACCAGACATCCGTGGTGGGCGAGGGCGTCTTCGAGCCCGATGCCAGCGAACAGGCCATGGCCTTCCGCTATACCTGCCTCTACAACATCCGCACAAATCGGGTCGATGACGTGCAGATGAAATACGGTTCCTTCTAAGCCCGTGCAGGTCTGAGTGTTGAGGTTGGCGTCGGTTTGGGCGCTGATGACGATGGATGGCCTACCGAAGCCGACCGATTGGGCCACTGCGGAGCCGTTGGCGACACTGATGGCATCAAGTCCTCTCCAGCACGTCCCGGCGTTTTGCCGTATTGTCTCGATCTGAAGATTAATTGACGTTGCAACGATCTGGTGCGCGTCCGGCAACATGCCGTGGCGGACCGGCTTTCATTGCATGTCCGCCCCCGGATCGACCATCGTGCAGACCTCCGCCACCCCGCCGGCCAGCAGTCCCCCGCCGTCCACCCCATCTACTGTCAGCCCCGAAGGTCCGGATTCGCCGATGACCTCGCTGGAAAAGCGCGCGATGGCGGCCATCATGATCGCGGTCTCGCTGGCCACGCTCGACACGGCCATCGCCAATACCGCGCTGCCCAACATTGCGGCGGACCTGAATAGCACACCGGCGGCCTCGGTCTGGATCATCAATGCCTACCAACTCGCCATGGTGGCCACGCTGCTGCCGTTTGCCGCACTGGGTGGCATCGTAGGCCACCGGCGCATCTACCTGGGCGGAGTGGTGGTCTTCATCATCTCGTCCGTGATTTGTGCGATGGCATGGTCGCTGCCGTCCCTTGCGGCGGCGCGGCTGCTGCAGGGCATTGGCGCTGCCGCCATCATGAGCGTGAACACGGCGCTGATCAGTGCGATCTTTCCGATCCATCGGCTTGGGCGCGGCGTGGGTCTCAATGCGCTGATCGTCGGTGTCTCGTTCGCGGTGGGGCCCACCGTCGCATCGGTGATCCTGTCTTTCGGCCCCTGGCCCTGGCTGTTCGCGGTGAACCTGCCGATCGGCCTGCTGGCGCTGGCCATCGCGTGGCGCTCGCTGCCGCAGACCAAGAAGAGCCAGCACGGATTCGATCCCGTGGCGGCGGTGCTCAATGCCATTACCTTCGCTGCGCTGATTTTCGCGCTGGGCGAGGGCGTTCAACGCGAGCCTGCCGAGTACGTCATCGGTGCCGTCGCTGTCTTTGCCATCGCCTTTGTGCTGTTGCTGCGCCGCGAACGTGGGCATCCGGCGCCGATGCTGCCCGTCGATCTGTTGAAGCGGCCGATGTTCGCGCTGTCCACCGCCACGGCTGTGTGTTCGTTTGCCGCGCAGGGTCTGGCATTCGTGTCGCTGCCGTTCTACTTCGAGCACGTGCTGGGCCGCAATCCCATCGAAACGGGCTTCCTGCTGACGCCCTGGTCAGCGGTGGTGGCGCTGATGGCGCCGCTGGCAGGCCGGTTGTCGGACCGCTATCCGCCGGGCCTGCTCGGTGGCATCGGACTGGCGGTGATGGCACTTGGCATGGCGTCGCTGGCGATGATGCCCGCAGACGCCAGCGCACTGAACATCGGCATCCGCATGGCAATCTGCGGCGCCGGCTTTGGATTCTTCCAGTCTCCGAACCTCAAGGCGTTGATGGCCAGCGCCCCGCGTGAACGCGCGGGCGGCGCAAGCGGTGTGGTCGCCACGGCGCGGCTGCTGGGGCAGGCCACCGGTGCAGCGCTGGTGGCACTCTCGTTCGGCATCGCTGGGGATCACGGCCCCACGCTGGCCCTGGCCCTCGGTGCCGGATTTGCCGCCGCCGCTGCAGTGGCCAGTGGTCTGCGACTGGTCACGGCGCAAAGTGAGGACAGCGCGGCCATGCAGGGCGCCAGGAAGTCCTCCTGATCACGCGAGAGACGTCCGCGTCGCACGGCAAGACGTGCGCGCACGGTTTGTAGAATCTGCATGGGATTGGTAGCGCCACCGCCATGTTTGCACGGCGCACCGATCGGTACGAAACTTGCCGCTAGTCCATCTATCGGGGCCTTCGCGCCCCATCTTGATGGAGGCAACACAATGAACCGATCAGACGACTACGGCCGTCGCCGCCGCCCCGCCCAACGCTATGGCGGCTTCGAAGAGGGCTATGGCGATATGCCCGGCGACGATCGAGACTGGCGTCGTCGCGACCCATACGCCGACCCTTACGCCGACCACGCCGACCGTTATGGCAACGGCGCTGCCCGGTCACCTTACGACACCGAACGGCATTCCTACGGCAATGCCCGGAATGCTTCCCCGCGGCGTGGCGCGGTCTACTATCCGGGCCGACCCGTTGACGACGAACGCTATGACGAAAGCTCGCCGCATAGCCGCGGCTACGTCAGCGCATACAGCAACGGATACGAAGACGGCTATCAGGCCGCCTCACGATCCACGGGTTCCCCGCGCGAGGTCGCGCCCGTTCGCGATGAGCGCTGGCGCGATAGCCGCATGGGACAACGCACAGGGTACGAAGACTACGGCGTGGAGGCAGGCCGCAACTTCCGTCAGCGGCCCTCGGTTTATGGCAGCAACGCCACGGCGCGTGGCACGGCTGGCTACCCTCGACCCACGGGCCCGAAGAACTACGCGCGCTCCGATGAGCGCGTCCGCGAGGAAGTCTGCGAGCGCCTGGCGCATGCGCCCGGTATCGATGTCAGCGAGGTGAGCGTCAATGTCAGTGGCAGCGTGGTGACGTTGACTGGCCACGTGGACAACCGCCGTACCAAGTATGCAGTGGAAGATATTGCCGACGATACCTATGGTGTGTCCGACGTGGTCAACCAGATCCACGTGAGACCTTATGGTGTGCTGGCATCGGAATGACGACGATGCCTCAAATGAAAAACCCCGGCTTTAAACCGGGGTTTTTTCTTGGGCATTAACGCCTGCAGGCACCTACAGGTCGCTGCCGCTCGGTGGCGTCTCCATGCGTTTGTCCGTCTGGTCGGCGCGATCCACGGGAGTATCGGAGGGCAGTTCTTCCGCAGCACGCTGCACCTCCTCGGAAATTTCCTCCTCGGGAAGTGCGTCCTCGGCGCCGCCCGGAAACTCTCGCTCCAGCTCCGTGCCGAGGTCTTCCTCCGGATCGAGGGCATCCGTATCGAGATTCGGGTCCAGGGTGCTGGGAATGCTCGACGGATCGCTCTCGCCCGTGTCGTCCACCGTTGCTTCAGGCTGGTTCGTTCGTGTCGTCTTGCTCATGCCGGACTCCTGTTCGATAAGGTTCATGTTGCCAAGAAAAACTGGTCGAAGAGCGGCAAGTTGCATGCCACTCCATGCCTTGCACTGGCCTGCCGAGCACCTCGCACCACTGGCCGCCAGTGGCCCGCCTATAGTGGAGAGGGGACCGCCGCTAATCGCCAGGCGCTGCCGTGACACCCGGAGAGGTGGGGACGGTGGCTGGAACAGCTATTGCTGTGACATGGCTGCATCGTGCGAGGGAGGTAGCGATGAACATCACCGGCATTCTGGTCACCCTGAGCCTGGCGTCCTCGGTGGCCGTATCTTCCACGCCCATCGAGAAGAAACTGCTCGGTATCAGCCCTGGCGAGTTCGCGTCCCAGTTCAACACAGTGGCGCAGGCCGACGGTGCATCGCTGACGCTTCCCGCGTTCGGCGCCAAGAGTGGCTGGCATCGCGCTCATCCGAGTGCCGGAGTGTCCGTACTGGTGCGTGCGGCCCCCACAGGTCACTCGCTCGACGAGGTAGTGGTGGTCTGCCGCACCGCCGAGCAATGCATGCTGACCATCTGCACCGCCGCCAAAGCGATCGACGCCGCGGTGGACCCCAACCTGCTGCAGTACTTCATTGCCGCACGTATTGCCTCCCATATTCGCAATGTGGCCCTGGTAATGTCGGGCCTGGTCTATGTGGTGGTGTCGCCGGAAGACGAGGACTACGTGGCACTCGTCATCCGGCCCTATCGGCCGCAGCAGGAGTTGACCGCGCAGCGGCAGGCTTAGGGCGTCAGTGCAGCGGCCCCGCAGATCGGCGCGTTGGCACGCCGGGCGCACGGGCGGGTGAGAACTCCATCGCACGCTGTTCCAGCATCCGCTGCAACTCCGTGGCGCCCCGGTAGTAATGCGCCAGCAGCAGACGCAGCTCTGGATCAGGTAGCGGTTCGCGCAGCACTTCCCCATAAGCCGCCGCTGCGCGGCTGGCATGCTGGACCGCATATCTCAGCAGGGGTAATTCGCCCGATTCGGACGGAGGCGGCGCGAGGGTATCCCGACGTCGCATTGGCGTGGATGAATCTGAAGATTCCGACGCTGCACGATTGACCGTGCCGGCGCGCGTAGCCAATTCGGCTGCCGCACAGCGTTGCATATTGGCGCGATGGACGAGTACCGCCCGGATCTGCGGGTCAGATGCCACGACGGCCACGGCGGCGAGCGCTTCGGCACATTGCGTGGCATGCAGGCTGAGCCTGGCCAGGGTCGAGTTCAGGGCATCGCGCTTTAGTGCATCGTTCATTTCCCTTCTCCAGTTCGTACCCTAACTGTAGGTGACACAGCCAGCCGACAGCGCGCATTGACATTGATTGCATGGTTATTGCACGGTGCGACGCGCGCCTCATCTGGCGACCATGCAAAAAGCGTGCAAAAGCGCGCCCCGCACAAGCCGAGTTGGCCGTGCGGGGCGCGCTACACCGCAATTTACGGACGCGGGGGTCCAGAGCAGTGACGTCGAGCGGTTATTTCGTGGTGCCCGGAGCCGGATCCGGCGAGTCACCCTTCGGACCCGAAGGCGCGGTGGGAGACACGGTGGCCGCAGCCCCCTGCTCGCGAGGTTTCTTGTGGCGAGCGTTGGTGGCCTTGTCCTTGTTGCCCGTGCCGGTGCTACGGGCGTCGTTCGACATCGAAGAGCTGCCCGACATCGACGAAGAACCCGACATTGCGTCAGCCTTAGGATTCTTTGGGCCTTCCGGGGTAGGAGGGGTGCCCGTCGTTGCCGATTGCGGAGAGGTCGGCGTTTGCTGGGCCATCACAGGGAAAGCCAGCGCGGCCCCGAGGGCAATCGCGGTAGCGGTCGTGGCAAGGGTGCGTTTCATCGTGTGTCTCCTGGACGGTGGGTCGGTGTCTTCACGATATGCAGCGCGGCTTTGCGGCTCACGGGGGCGATGCCTGAAACTCCTGTCAGACCTTGACTACACCGGGCCGCGCCGAGGCCATCGGCATTGCAGCTTTTATATCGCCGTGTAAATCGGTATCCCGTGGTTCACACACCCGATGATGAGGGATGCCGAATATGCGTTGGAGAGCACCGGGGGGCAGCGGTATGGATCTTGCAGCCGGATGGGCAGACAAAAAGACAAGGAGATGCCATGCCATTCGCCTATGCCGGAACCCGCCGCCGTCGCAATCGGGATCGGCGCCGCGCCAGCGATACGCCGGACGCCAATTCGCCGGAGCACAAGGCACAAACTCCGTCCGAGTCGCCGCTGGCAAGGAATGAGAGCACGGGCAATGCGGAGCGTCGGGAGTCGACGGGCATTGACCACGACCGATCGAAGCCCGATGAAAGGCGGGGCGATATCGAGCGCGGCGAGGGTGGGTCCGGGCTGACCAGCCAGGACCTGCATGATCCGGGCAGCCGCGATCCGAACGCACCGCCGGTCGACAATCGTTCTTAAATCGTTCTTAAGTTCAGCGCTGATCGACCAATGACCCAGGAGAAATCTATGCGATATCCCTTCGTTCGAACCCTCGTCATCGGTGTTTCCGTGATGCTTGGCGCCTCCGCTTGGGCCCAGACCCCATCTCCCACGCCTCGGGTCGACAACCGCGCACCGGGCACGGCGGCATCGGATGTCGCGCCCGGTGCGCCGGCAACGGGCGTCTACAAGGACGGCAGCCGCCAGCAAAGCAGTGGCAAGCCGGCGATCAACCAGGGCGCGTCTTCGGCGCAGACGTACGACTATCCCGCTTCGGCACCCAAGACCGCGCCAGCAAAGCGACCCTGAGCAAGCACCCTTTCACCTTTCACTCGGGCAATACCGCCACGGCCTCGATCTCGAACAACATTCCGTCGAGAGCCAGCCGTGGCACCGGTATCAGCGTGCACGCTGGCGCCGGCCAGTCGCCGAGCAAGGCCTGCCAGGCGCGACTGAAGATGGCAAGCCGCTCCATCGAATGATCGACGATCAGGACGGTGATCTTGGCCACATCGGGAATGTCGGCGCCACCAGCCTGCAGTGCCACGCGCAGGTTTGACAGCGCCCGGTTCACCTGCGCCGAGAAATCGGCCAGCAACCCGCCGCACATGTCCTCGCCACCCTGACCCGCAGCGAAGATGATTTTTGCTGGACGAGTTGCCACCGCGACGTGGGAATACCCGTTGAGGCGTGGGTCATAGAGATCGGGCGGGTTCATGAACTGGAGATAAGGGGCGCGCGGCGATTCAAGCAACATGGCAGGTTCCTGGTGAACGGTGGACTGAGCAAAGGACGCCAGTGTCAAACCTCAAGCGCACTTGAGGTCAAGCGTCGTTGCGATACCATGCGTGCTGCAAGGGCTTTCCTTGCGCTTCATCCTCCTGTCATGAGCCGCCCTCCGAAGACCGGAACAACCTCGATTGCTTCAATTGCGGCATCCTCGCCGCCCGCGCGACCGATGCGCGCCCGCGATCCCCTGACCATTGGCGAAGTGGTGGAACGCAGCGGCGTGGCCGCATCCGCGCTGCATTTCTATGAATCGAAGGGATTGATTTCGAGCACGCGCAGCGCCGGCAATCAGCGCCGCTATCCGCGCGGCATTCTGCGAAGGCTGGCGGTGCTACGGATTGCACAGCGCATGGGTGTGCCACTGGCAGTCATCGCCGATGCCTTCGCACGCCTGCCCGCAGGCAAGGCGCCGACCGTGGCCGACTGGCGAAAGTTATCCGCGACGTGGCGAGAAGACCTCGACGTCCGCATCCGTACATTGACGATGTTGCGCGACCAGCTCGACGGCTGTATCGGATGTGGATGTCTGTCGTTAAAGGCGTGTCCGCTGCGGAATCCGCAGGATGTGATGGCAGGGCAGGGGCCCGGCGCCCATGTGGTGGGCGAGGACGCCTGCCCAGGGATGGCAGTGAAGGCAGTGAAGTCCGTGAAGATTCCGAAGCGTTGAATCTCAGCGCATCACTGGTTCTTCATCGCCTCGGCCAATCGCGCGATGATATCGCCCTCGCTCTTGAACGCCTTCTTCGCATAGGCCGAGTATTGCTCGGGTGTCATGTAGTTCGTATCCATGCCGAACTGACGCGTGACATTCAGGAATTTCGGGTCCTTGAGCGCGTTGCGGAACGCATCGTCCAGTCGCTTCACCACAGCCGGTTTCATATTGGCCGGACCCACGATGCCGAACGGCGAGTTCGACCACACCGGATAACCAATCTCCTTCAACGTGGGCGCGTTCGGGAAATCGGCAGCGCGTTTTTCCGAAAGCGTCGCCAATACTCGCATCTGTCCGTTCTGCACATACGGCAGCAGCGTATTCGACAATACCGCCACGTCCGATGAACCGCTTAGCAACGCAGTAATCGCCTCGGCATCGCCCTTGTACGGCACGTGCGTCCAGTTCGATTGCGATACACGCGCCAATTCGGAAATCGTCAGGTGCTGGCTGCCGTAGATACCTGTGGTGCCGTAGCTGATGCCCTTCTTGTCAGCCTTGGCGTCGGCAATCAACTCCTGCATGGTCTGCCACTTGGCATCCTTCTTCACCGCCACCGCGAAGTTGTAATCCGCGATCATCGACACGTACGTCAGATCCTTCAACGGGTCATAGCGCATCTTCTGCACATGCGGCAACCGGAATATCACCACCGGCGCCATGCTCAGCGTGTAACCGTCCGGCTCGGTGGTCACCATCTGCGTCGCCCCCAGCGTGCCACTCACGCCCGGCTTGTTCTCCACCACGATGCTCTGCCCCAACTCCCGTCCCGCCGCATCCGCCAACGCGCGCGCTACCTGGTCAGTCACCCCACCGGCGCCATAAGGCACGATCAACCGAATCGGCCGCGTCGGAAATTCATCCGCCGCGTGCGCGGGCGTGAACACCGAAGGCACAAGCGCCACAGCGGATGCGCCCAACGCCATCCGAAGAATCTTTCGTCGTTGCATGAGTTGTCTCCTTGTCATGTGTGCCGGATCTGAGGGACCGGTCTGCGAGGTTGTCTGCAGAGTATGACAAGGGCACGGTAGGGCGGGTATGGGGTTATGGAGGGGGCTGCTGGAATGGCGGGGGTTTATTTGGGGATTTCATTGGGGGTATGAGGGGGGTGCATGCCTTTGCGGTGCATTGCCCGGTGGAATGCGAGCACCTGCTTGGGGGGCAGGTCAGCATGATCGGTTAAGGATAATTAGAGTTATCTCTGTAGTGATGTTTTCTATCGGATTTTTTGGGGGTGCAAATTCAACCCTCAGGCGGTTCGAAGTGCCGTGCTGTGTGTGGCGACCATATTTAGAACCCTAGGTGTATTGGAAGCCGCTGCCCCAGTCTGAGCTTCTGTGTCGACGGGACCGACTTTGGCTTGGTGGGGCGACTGTGCTGCGAGGATGGCATGGAGCATGGCGCCGAGACGGGGCAAGGCCTCCGAAGATTGCTTCGGCGGCAGGTCAATGTGGGGGTGCCCCCACCTTCCGAGGGGTATGGAAATTTGCGGAAAATGCCGACTAGAAAGGGGTTGGGTGAAGATGAAAAAAATGGAAAGCAAACCTCCGTTATTGGAACGTATCTCCCGTGCGATGGGATTTCTGAAAGACCTTCTCGAGATCCTGCTTAAGCTCTCGCCGCTTGCGCTAATTCCGCCGGCTTTAACAATTTGGTTGTATCTTCGCAAGCTGGGATGGTCCGAATTATTCGGAGATTCAATTGGATCGGTGCCTGGGCTACTATCACTAATAGTGGGATCTGTGCTAATCCTGGTATCCTTTGCGCTGCAAATTATTGCCCCATCTCTTTTTTTTGGCGCTGCGGCAGAGGCTCTTGAAGGTGAGCGGCCAAATTCCGTGGGTGCGGCTAGACAGGCTTGCAAGCTGCATCTTATTCCGGTGCTAGTCTGGCAATTTTGCTTCAGCATTTCGATTGCGTATCTGCCAAAATATGTTGCGTCGCCGATCATGCTGGCCTGCTTTTTATCATGGGTAACGGCGGCGTTGTTGGCATTCGTATATAGAGAACAGCTTCTTACAAGTAAGCTAAAGAGCTACATCAGCGGTCTCCAGCAGCGAGAAAGCAAGTGGATTTATGCTTGCTATTTTGGTATGATTTTCGTTGCGAGTATATGCCCGTTTATTATATCCGTCAGCTCGGCCTTGGCAATTTTGGGTATGTGGTCTGTCGCCGAGAATATCGGAATCACAAGCCCTGCGATCTTTGTCGCTCTCTGTTGTCTTACGGCGTGTGTGAGCGTTGTTCCCGGCTTAGCTTATCTAAGCGCAAAAATCGAGGGGCACTCCCCTCGTAAGCTATGGTTTCTAACAGCATTGTCCGTCGGGGGCGTTCTGTACGTAGCGATGACTGTGGTGCTATTCATGGCGCCGATATCCAAACAGTCCCTTGAGCTTGCCGGAGTAAACGACAAACGGCCTCATGTTTACCAACTGTTGAACGAATCCGTACTGTCGGCCGCTTACGCAGCCGGAATACCTGCATTTTCGACCCGACAATTTACAACGGAAGGGAAAGAAGCGGTCTTCCTGGGTGCGTATCTTCAGTTCAACTTTGGAGGTATCAAGTTACTTTGTCGAACGCCTTACGATCCATACAATGACTCGCCATCGAAGGCGGAAGATGATGGTAAGAAGAATGTGTCGGATGAGCCTCGGGGCCGAGGTTGCATGCCGTTCAACAGTTCGGATATACGTGCCGTACGAATTGTTAAGAAATGAACGGTCTTCTCGCTTCCGTGTGGGTTCGAGTGGATCGGCTCATCTGGGTAGCCAGCCATTTCGGTGTGGATGCAGTGGCGGCAACCGCCTGCATTGCGATTACCGCCCGCTTGCTCGGGCCGAGTCCATTTACAGCGAGCAGATGCTAAAGCGCAAGCATCAGTATTGATAATGTTTGTTATCGATATAGCAGCATCGTGTGGGATGAAACAGAGGCAGGCTAAAGCAGCAGACGCTCTTAAGCACGACCCATTCGATCTCGAGCGAGAAATGAGACGTAGTCGCGAGAGTCGTCTTGCCCGTGCGGTCACCGAATCGGTGGTGCTTGACGGAAGCTTAGGAGATTGCTCCGATACCGGCCACGGCACAACGAGGCCTGATCTCCGCCGCTATCGCCACAGCTATCGTAGAAAAAACTGGTGCCGTTAAGAGTGAGCAAGAGGGGGAAGCTCTCTTTCTTATCGGTGTGCGCGCCGAAACGACAACGGCGCTCGGGCCCGTGCGTGCCAGTCTTCTCTGCCCGTTAGTCATCGCGCTGGGCTTGCCATGCGTGATATCCGCAGAGGCCATTGTTGTCCTGGTCATCAGGTCCCAGGGCTGCGCCGCATATCTCACACACCGTGTAGTCGAGCGTTTCCTCGCAGGCTACGCACTGGCTATCCTCCAGAATGAACGTGTGTTTGCAACACGAGTGGCACAGAGCGACAGGCGGCTCACCCCCGTCCGTCATCGCGATGTAGGCCTCGCCATGAAAGCACTCTTCGACGGCTTCCTCGATGACGTCATCGAACGTCGACTCCTGCCCGCAAGCGCTGCAGCCAAGCGTCAGTTCATGCAGCACGACGATGTCCGTACACGTCGGACGAAGAAGCTCCGAACCGCATTGAGGGCACGCGAAATGCTTGGACACACGTTCAAGCGTATCGGACTTCCAGTCAATCATTGCTAGCGCAGCGCGCGTTTCCGCCAGTTCGCGCTCATACACGTCGTGTTCATCGAGAAGTGTCTCCCACGTCAGGCTACCCAACAGTTGAGCAGGAACTTCATCGAGTTCCAGTGCGATGAAATCCCTGATGACAAGGAAGCACTGCGCCATCAACTCGCGCATCTGGGCCGGTGAGCTTTTAGTGCGATAGTGCTCCACCTCGTTCCGGACATCGATGATGCGGTTGACTCGCTTGAAGTCGGCGGTAACATTCAAAGACTTGAATCGCGCTTGTATCTGCGCAACGTCTACGGTCTTGTTTCCCTCCGCAAGCATGATAAGCGAGCCGTTCGCCCCGATCGAGGGACCGATCTTCGCCTTGACGAGCATTTCGTCGGAGTCGGCGGGCGACAAGCGACGAAGTTTCTCCTTGAAGAGCAGCAACATGCCAGCGGTAAGATTCCGCATGGCCGAAAGGCTGCGCCGCTCGTCCGTCGACAGGTAGTCTTCCACCCCCAGTTGGATGGAGGTCACCGCGTTCTTGAGAATTGTGTCCACGGTTGTCCTTTCAAGGTGGGAGACGAACGGCCTCTTCGCCTGGGATGCGAGCGCGGCGGTCGAGTCTCTGCATGTGGCCGTTCGGCGAGTCGCTGTTATTCAGAGCAATTCGACCTGAGCCTCAGAGCAACGGTTCTGCTCGATTGCTGATGCTGTCCATGAGCGCCTGTTCGAATTCCGCAATCTTGTCCGTGGCGATCGCATCCCGCCTGGCTAGGCAATCTCGGATGGCATTCAGCGCACCCGCGATGCTGTCAACAAGTCTATGATTTTATGGCCTAAAAGTGGCATTTTCTTCTGAAATGCGAAAAAATGTTCAAACGGTTTGAATGATTTTGCGTGCCTGGGCGGTCTGTGGCTGGCCGCCATGCCCTGCAGAGGGAGGGGTGCCCGGGGGGGGGGGCGGATCGCCCATAATTTTCCCTTTTCAGCTTGCCGGGCATTGGAGACGAGATGAGTGGCGGTGAAACAAGACCCACGGCGGAGATGGCGAATCGCGTTTCGCAGGAGATCTTCGCGTGGTTTCGTTGGAAACGTGTCGATTTGCTCGACCAGAATTTCATCTGCGTGAAGGCCACCAAGCACACGGCGAAGGAAAAGGCTGAACATACGCATCCGGTGGACGTGGTGTTCCACTATGTGGATCCCTACCTGAATCGCCGGATCCTCATGAACATGGATCTGAAAAGCTATTCGAAAAGCAGCATTTCGGCGTCGCCGGTCCGTACCGCGTTGAAGTCGCTCGCACAGACCATCGACTGTGCGCGATCCAGTGAAGAGTGGGACCGCCGCTACAACCTGGAAGCGGGCGATCGGGAAATCCGCGGCGCCCTGTTTGTCTACAACCACGACGCGGAGTATGACAAGCACTTCTACGACATCTTCAATCCCAAGAAGTCGGGACGCTTCGAGCAAAACGAGCGAGGGATCCGCACCGAGAATCTGCCGCTGGAGCCCAATATGTTGCTGCATGTGATTGACCCGTTGATGATCAACTACATGACCACGATCATCTCGGATGCCGATCGCCTGCACCGGGAAGGCAGCTTCCCGGAAACCACCTATCGGTTCTACTACCCCGAGCTGCGCCGGCATAGGGTGCTGGTGCGCTCGGACGAGGCACCGGCCACCATCGAGCAGATAGCCGGGCCGTTCCTCATCATCGCGCATGATGCGGTGACGAAGTACGATGAAAAGAGCAAGACGCTTGTCGAGCGCTACGGCCCGGGCTACGTGATTTACTACAACCGGCCGGGCAACAGCTATGTGGAATTCGTCTATCTGTTCGACTGCCTGGCCACCTGGCAGATTCCGCAGGCCGGGCAGTCCCTCCGTATCCGCGTGGCCCATCATCAGCCGCACAGCGACATCCGCAGCCACTTTCAGCGCGCGATCGATGCCTATCTGCACGACTGGGGTTTCGATGCGGCTAAGCAGGCGATGCTGGAGGCAATCGAGCTCGAGATTATCGAGATCGAGAAGACGACCTTCTCGAAGACGGAACTGGGCTGGGAAAAAAAGGGGAAGTAAATGGCCATTTATAGTGCTGGCGACAAGGCAATCTTCGATGCGCTGAACCTGCCGGCAGTCACGAATCAGCACCTGCGGGAGCTGTTCATCAGCCGCGGGATCATCGTCTCGAAGGGGACGCCGCGTCGCAGTCTGGCCGACTATTACTCGCGCCTGGCGCATGACTATCAGGACTACCAGGCGCTTGCCAAGCTGTTTGGATCGCCCGTGCGCCGCGAGCGGATATCCTCGCTGCGGGTGGTGTCGGAATCGGTGGAGATCGGTCAGTTCGAGGCGGCGGCGCACAAGCTGTGTGACGCGATTCGCGCGGGCGGCGATATCGCCAATGTCCGGGTCCGGGAGAACGGCAGTTTCGACGTCGTGGTGAAATATCAGGTCACGCAGTTCAACCACACGGAATTCCGCCAGGTGGTCGCCAAGGAGGCGACCCTCACGGTCGCGGCAACCGGCGGGGCCGTTGCCATCAGCGGGCCTCATAACGATCACGTCGACGAGTGGACCCGCACACTGATCGCGGATGTGGCCGCGGAGACCGACGACACGCTCGACATCGACGAAGTGTCCCTGGAACACGTGCGGGACCCCGTCAAACGCTCGCAGTTCTTTACGGAGCTGATTAAGCACGTGCAGGGCTTCAAGTTTCGCGATGTCACGGATGCCTTTGTCTACAAGCCGAAATTGCATGCCGACGGCGACGATGACGACCCCGATACGGGCACCGATATCGGCGTGCATATCTCCAAGGCTTCGCTCAAGGGCGAGGGCGTGCTGCAATCGGACGAGTTGCGCAGTCTCTTTGCCAAGGGCTTCTATCTGTGGAAGATTGTGTGGCAATCCATGAGCGAGAACGCGCTGGAGCCGGATCTGTACGAGTTCGAGGCGCAGTTTTCCGAGCCGGAGACCTGCACCAAGTTCTCGTACCTGCCGCGGGGGTTCTACAGGATGCAGGAGGACTCGAGTTACAACAAATCTCGGACCGGGCTGACGGAAGGCGAGGACACCTCGCTTGGGCGACGCATCGAAGAAGCGGCCCGGGCCGTTGTAAAGAAGCTGTAAGGCGCACCGCGACATGGCAATGGCGAAGACGAAATGGATTGAGATGCATCTCGGACTTGGGGTGCGGGCGCTGGCCGCGCGCCTGGCAAAGTCCGCCTTCACGCTCGAGAGCGGCCTGGGTTTCGAACTGCTGGAGGTCCTGAACAAGCGCATCGAGGGCCGTTTCATCGAGCGCTTCGTCCAGCGAGAGGCGATCGAGGACCCGTTCGGCGACATCCGACACGTCGAGTCCGTGCGCTACACCATTTTCCGATTCCATATGCTGGCGGTCAGTGGTGGGCGTTACGTGATCGTGTTGATCGATCCGCCCCGGTCTGTCAGGTCGTTCGTGTCCGTCCTGTCGGACGCAGTCGAAGCCGGCCTCTCGGTAGAGGCCATGCGTTTCGACGTGCTCGCACTGCTGGACGTCCTGCGTACGGCCCCGCCCTTTGGCCATTTGGTTGTGCGTAAGGTGAAGGCGGCCGGCGCGCTGCTCGGCGGCCATGCCAGTGTCCGGCTGGAACTCCAGTCGCAGGGCAACGCGAGTGACGATCTGCGTGCCGCCTTCCCCAAATTCACGCCGGTGATCGAGCGGGTCTGTTTCCAGTTCGTCCACGACGGGAGAGGTGAGGCCGGAGAGCTGTCCGTCTCGGGGACCCTGTCGATCAGCGAGCACCTGATGGAGACGTTCATCGGCATCCTGCTCCCGGCCCTGGCGGCGAGCCACCGCGCGTGAGCCGGGGCCCGCGCCGACGTGATAAGCGTCGTCGGGTCATGACGGCGCGCCAGGCCGGAATGACCTGCCGGTTTATCGTGTCGATCCAGGTGTTTAATCACATGTATAAGGATTAAGAACTGGTGACAAAGAAGAAGACGATTTCAACCAAGACTGTCGCGATGAGTAGCAAGCCTCCTGTGGGCTATATATTCTCTGAACGAGATCTTGAGATCTCGGACATTGATTTTTGGATGGATAGGCGAATATATAGAATTTTTCCAATAAAGCGATTCATTCAAGCCCTGGATACTCGAACGCTCACATTGGTAAAACCAAAAAAATGGGACGATCCATTTGAGAACGCATTACTTTCATCAGAATTTTTAGTCGGTGGCGAGAGTACAAGCTTTGCTGCGAAGGAATCGGTCTATGGACAATGCTGGACTTTGCATCGCGAAACTGACGCCATGTGGCGTATCTATTCACATGAAAAGGACGGCGTGCGGGTGACGACTACGCCCCGAAAGATTTTGACGGCGTTAAAGAGATACGTTGGACAATATGCTGATCTCCGTTGCTTCATTGGAAAGGTTCAATATGCGAAAAAATATAATCTAAAAGAAATTTTCGAAAAAATAGACTTGATGAAGGCAGATGGGTCAGGGATTGCTGAATCGTTGTTGTATAAGCGGCAGGAATTCGCTCACGAAAGGGAGATGCGGCTCATCTACAGCGGTGACGACAACCACTGTGAGAGCGACATCTTTAGTTTTGAAATCAACCCCAACGAGCTCTTCGACAGAATTCTCTTCGATCCTCGGATGGATGAATCGTTGCGAGAAGCCCACAAAAAGACGCTGAGGGGACTTGGATGTGAGGTGCCGGTGAGGAGGTCAACGCTCTACGATCCGCCAGAGAACATGCAGTTCAAAATTTCTGGTTGAAAGCTGATTCTTGAGTTTTTGTCGAGCGGGCCGCCACGGGTGTTGACCGGGATTCGCAAAAAAATCCGCCGTATCTCCGCTAAGGAAATGCTGATCAATGAGGTCAGCAAGGTTAGCAGAGCTAGAGTGCGACTCGATTAGCAAGCAATATAGCTCTCCGAAGATTGAGCAACTAAAACGGGTCTCCGCTGAATACCAACAGCAACTTCTTCAACTGCGAAAATGCAGCACATAGGGTGAACCGCCCCTGGAGCTCGTCGAGGATTGCAGTAGATCGCACGCAATCTGAGGCAGGAGGTCTAGTCGGCGGTTGATCGGAGGCTTGGCCGGCCGAAGCGATCGAGGAATGGCAAAGCTGGCCGCGGTGCGTAGGTCGGAACGAAATTCCAAGTTACACACCTCATTTAACATAAATTGCGTTCAACCCAACCGTATCCATCCCCTCGCGCTGAAGATGGATCAAGGAACCCCACCTCCTTCGAGGGGTGTTGGACCGCAGCAACCAACTCGCTAAAGCCACCCTGCAAAATTCCC
Organism: Cupriavidus sp. SW-Y-13; assembly: GCF_009793345.1. Lineage (NCBI taxonomy): Bacteria > Pseudomonadati > Pseudomonadota > Betaproteobacteria > Burkholderiales > Burkholderiaceae > Cupriavidus > Cupriavidus sp. SW-Y-13. The sequence continues at coordinate 1,027,935 of NZ_WHLX01000002.1, read as the reverse complement.
GCCCATACGATGTGAACAAACAAAGGTGGGTCAATGGGTCGAAGAAGAAGGGCGCCGTCGCTCAGCACAGTTTTGCTGGATTCTCCTTGGTGGGTATCCGCTTTATTGGCATTAGGTAGCTATATTGGGCTTCACACGGTCATTCCTGCCATCTTTGTATCTAGCCCATATCTGCGCGGGATTGCCATAGCCAGCAGATCCCTGGCATGGGTGCCTGCCGCTGTGTTCAGCTTTCTGGGGCTGCTAGCCTTTCTACGGGCCCGAAAGTTTCAATCGGTGGTGCATGCTTCGACGGGCAATGCTAGCGGGCCAGGGAAAGGCCGCCGCGCTGAAGGTGAGCGAGGCTTCAAGCGAGTCATTAATCCAATTCCGGGTGCAAACTCCAATCCGCAAACTCCACAGGAAAAACCGACCGAATGGTCCCTCGACGCACTCAAGCAACTCGAATGGAAGCGGTTTGAGCAGTTATGCGTGTGGTACTACGAAGCCATGGACTTTACTGTGTCGACGGTTTCGCATGGTGCGGATGGCGGGATTGATGCGACATTGAGTAAGCAGGGTGTGGCTGCCCCCGTCGCCCTTGTCCAGTGCAAGGCATGGCGGTCGCCAGTGAAGGTGGAAACGGTTCGGGCGTTAGGCGGATCCATGCACGCGAAGCGGGTTCAGAGGGGAGTGTTCTGGTCGCTGGCCGGTTTCGTCGGTCAGCCGGTCAGGGACTATGCCGCCGAGGCTCGGATTCAGTTACTGGACGGCGCCAGCATTATTGAGCGAATTCAGGCACTCGATCAGGACAAGCGGGCCATTTTGCTGGCCAGGGCATTTGAAGGCGACTACCGCACGCCGACGTGTGTAGCTTGTGGCGTGAAGTTGCTGCCGCGAGAGGGGAGAAGGCGATTGTTCTGGGGTTGTCAGAACTTTTCGAAAGGCTGCCGGATCACGCTGCCGCGTGTGGCGTGATCCGTCTCGTACAGAGATCGCCAAGGAAGGCGGGTTGCCCCGCCTTCTTTTAACGTTCCAGAAACAGCCTCAACTTGTCGGCGCGCGTCGGATGCTTCAACTTGCGCATTGCCTTGGCTTCAATCTGGCGGATCCGTTCACGGGTCACGTCGAATTGTTTGCCCACCTCTTCGAGCGTGTGCTCGGTGTTGGTATCCAGGCCGAAGCGCATGCGCAAGACCTTGGCCTCGCGCGGCGACAATTCGGCGAGCGCCGCTTCGATCTGTGCGCGCAGGCCGGAGAGCACTGCGGCTTCTGCTGGTGAGCTGGTTGCGCTGTCCTCGATCATGTCGCCCAGCGTCGTATCGCCTTCCTCGCCCACGGGAGTTTCCAGCGAGATAGGCTGCTTTGCGATCTTGAGGATGCCGCGCACCTTTTCCTCTGGCATTTCCATGCGTTCGGCGAGGACGGCGGGATCGGGTTCCTGACCGGTCTGCTGCAGGATTTCGCGCGAAATCCGGTTGAGCTTGTTGATCGTCTCGATCATGTGGACGGGCACACGAATGGTGCGTGCCTGATCGGCAAGCGCCCGCGTCACGGCCTGGCGAACCCACCACGTCGCATATGTCGAGAATTTCCACCCGCGGCGGTATTCAAACTTGTCCACCGCCTTCATCAGGCCGATATTGCCTTCCTGAATCAGGTCCAGGAACTGCATGCCACGGTTGACGTATTTCTTCGCAATGGAAATAACCAGCCGCAGGTTGGCTTCGATCATTTCGCGCTTGGCCTGCCGCATTGTCTTCTCGGCGGCACTCATCTGGCGGTTGATCTGTTTCAACTGCTTCAGGGGCAGCGCGACCTGCGCTTCGATGTCGACGAGTTTCTGCTGGTTCGCCTGAATGGATGGCAGGTGGCGCTCGAGCGCTGGGCCAAACTGTTTGGACGAAGCGGCTGCGCGGCTAGTCCATTCGAGGTCGGTTTCATGACCGGGGAAGGACTCGATAAACGCTTCACGGGGCATGCCGCAACGTTCGACGGCAATTTCCAGGATGCTGCGTTCGATGGTGCGCACCTCGGCAACCTTGTCGTGCACGCTCGCACACAGACGGTCGATCATCTTGGCCGTAAAGCGGATCGGTGCGAGTTCACGCTGGATTTCCGCGCGCAAGTCCGCAATGGCTGCAGAGCGCGCTTTACCGGAGACCACCCCGTCGGGCACTTGATCGAACAAGGCACGCACGCGCGCGAAAATGGCGAGACTGTCGGTCGCAAGCTGTTCCAGGCGGGCGGCGTTCGCTTTTTCTGAGTCGCCGGCGCCAGCATCGTCATCGTCGTCGTCCGACGCGTCGTCGCTGGACTCGGAGGTATCGGCGTCGGCATCGACTTCGGCAGACGACTCGTCGGACGCGAGCGTCGTGATGTCCCCCGCGTCCGTGGCGTCGGTGATACCGTCAACAAGTTCGTCGATGCGCAACTCGCCGGCGACGACGCGGTCCACATCGGTCAGGATCATGGACACCACGGACGGGCAGGCCGCGATGGCTTGAATCATGTCCTGCAGACCGCTCTCGATCCGCTTGGCGACCTCAATCTCTCCCGCGCGGGTCAGCAATTCGCTGGAACCCATTTCACGCATGTACATGCGGACGGGATCCGTGGTGCGGCCGAACTCGGAGTCGACGGTCGACAGTGCCGCCTCCGCCTCTTCGTCCGCCTGGTCGTCGGATGCGGTAGTCGGGGCGGCGTCGCTCAGCAGCAACGTTTCCGCGTCTGGCGTCTGTTCGTAGACGGCCACGCCCATGTCACTGAACGTGCTGACGATGGTGTCCATCGCTGCCGGCGTCACGTTGTCCGGCAGATGGTCGTTGATATCCGCGTGGGTGAGGTAGCCGCGCTCGCGTCCAAGGGCGATCAGCGTGCGCATCTGGCTCTGACGCTCCGCGTCCAGGCGGGCGCTGGATGCGCTGTCCGCAGGCGTGGCTACCGCCTGGGCCTTGCCCGCAGTCTTGCGGCGACTGGGCTGTGCGCTGCTTGGAATCGAGTTCGAAGCGTCAACGTCACGATCCGGATGAGTCAATACATACTCCTAGGCGGGCGCCAGATAGTTTCGCGGTGTACGTCGGTGCTCGACGTCGCGGGCCACCTACCGCTGCACGGGGTCAGCAAGGCGAGGGGCTTTCTGCAGGTTCTGCAGTGTGCGCGAAAAATTGGAATCGCGCATGATACTGGTCGGGATGATGCAGTGCAATATGGGTGTGGATAAAGCGTCAAGTCTTGTTGGCATTTCCCACGAATTTCAACAAGCGGTAGCGGGCAGCCCCTTTATTCATCAGTTCGGCGCCACATATGGTGACGTCGGAAGCATGTTTTGTCCCGGCTACCCGGTCCATGCGCCCCAATTTGTCTCCGGCATTCCGCGCGGCGGAAGTCGGGGTGCTCGGCGGCGAAACGAGCGCCAGGCTGCACTTTTTTCAAAAAAATGGAACTTGATCGGGGACCGCGTCGGATGGCCTGTTGGTCCTAGTCCACCGAAACGACGATGGCCACGCGACGGTTTTCTGCGCGGCCGGAAGCGGTTCGATTGTCCGCAATGGGCATTGTCTTGCCGAAGCCGCGCACGTGAATCCGCTCCTGGGAGTATCCGACGCTGTTGAGCACGCGGGCCACTGCCGTGGCTCGACGCACCGACAACTTCTGGTTGTATTCCTCGCTCCCGGCATCGTCCGTATGGCCATTGATCTGGAGATCGGAAATTCCGGCATCGGCGAGTAGACGTCCTAGCCGTAACAGCGGCGCCTGATGTTCGGAGGAAATGGTGTACTCATCAAAACCAAAAAGTACCTTTTCCGATAGCCCTAGTTCCCAGCCGTTCTCGGTGAGCTTGAACCCTTCATTCTGCAAAAGGGCAATCTGAACGGGTGTCAGCTTCCCGGTTTGCGATTCGTGTGTCGCGCAGCCAATCAGCGGAAGGACGGTCAACGACACGATGGATAACAACGCGCGGCGACGTGGTGACGAGGTCAAGCGAAGGGGCATATTCGGTTTGAGCAAAATCGATGCGGCGCTATTTTATACGTCTGCAGAAGAGGAGGTAGCGTCGCGCCACGTCCCCCGCGCATCGCGTTTGGCCTCATACATGGCGGCGTCGGCGGCGTCCAGCAGCGATTCGGCGGACCGGGCGTGAATGGGGAATACCGCCAGGCCAATGCTCAGGCCAGCCCGAACCGTTTTGGTTGGCGAAATTGAAAATGGCGCGCTCATCGCGGAAATAATGTTCTCGGCCACTTTCACCGCGTCTTGAGGCTGGCGCAGCGTGCGGATCAGCACCGCGAACTCGTCGCCGCCCAGGCGTGCGACGGCATCGCTCTCGCGCACGCAGCTGTGCAGACGCTTGGCAATCTCGACGAGCACGGTGTCGCCGGCTGCATGGCCATGAAGATCGTTGATCGACTTGAATTCGTCGCTGTCCAGATAGAGGACGGCGCTGAAATGCGCCTCGTCTGCTGCCGTCGCTATGGCGGTTTCAAGCGACTGCATGAATGTGGAACGGTTCAGCAGGCCGGTCAGTCCATCGCGGGTGGCTTGAAGCGCAAGCGCGCTGTTTTCACTCTGCAACTGGTTTTGCCAGCTTTCGAGTTCAGCAAGCAATGCGTTGAAGTCTGCAGACAGCTCATTCAATTCGGTGATGCGCGCCGCGGGAAGTCTGCGTGCAAATGCGCGTTCCGATCGCACGGCATGTGCGATGTGCATGAGCTGCTTGAGGGGTGCCACGATATCGCGCATCATCCGGCGCGACACATAATGCGCTGCCACGGCTGTCAACAGCAGACAAATCAAGAGGCCTTGAGCCCCCTGCAGAAGGAAGAATACGAATGCGGTCGGGTCGCCTGACACGCGCACGGTGCCCACGGGCTGGTTTGCGCTCGTAACAGTGAGTTCAACGGGCCGGGGTGTCAGCCAGTTTCCAAGTATCTGGCGGACGGGGGACGAAGACGTTCCAGGCGTTCGGTGCCAATCGGCGAGCACCTTCCCGTCAACATCCAGCACCAGGACGTCAGCGACATTCTCATTGGCAGAAATGGCCGTCAGGGAAGCCAGGGTGGCCTCCTGATCCCGAAAGACCACGGCGGCTTCCACCGTGTAGCTGATGGAGCGGGCCACCAGTTGCAGATTGTGGTCCGCGTAGGCACGTAGCGCGGTCAGGCCGACGATCGTGAGTGAAATGCCGGCTGTCAGCACGGCAATCAGCGCGACACTGAGGTGGGCACGCCGTAGCGCGCCATACAAGGTAGGGCGCTCTGCCTGGCTGGCGTCCATGGCCCGGGAGGGAGGGGAACGCTCAGGGGTCCGTGTCCGGCGGAAGATTCTCATCGCGCCTTCGTGGTGCGCCGACCCAACTGCAGCACGCCCGGGTGTACACGAATGCCGCTACGGGCGATCGAGTCAAGATTGATGCGGAACGATGTGTGATCTTCGCGGATGTCTAAACAAAACATACTGCCAACCTCACAGGCCTGGTCTCGCTCAACAATAATCAGAACAGGCTTACCAATAAGTTCGGAGACCAACGCTCTTCGCCGGTTGTCCGCGAGATCGAGCAGATACACGGCATCTCATTGGGATACCGCTGTCGTGTCCAGGGCATTGAGAATCTGCGCTGCGATAAATCGCCCGTTTGAAATGGGCTGTCCGTTGACCCCGGCATAAACGTCGTCTGCCGCGCTATCCACGCAGACGCGTACGGTTGGTCCCCCTGTCGGCCAGCGAGCGTAGCTCACGAGATTGAGCACCACACGCGAAACCGCCAGGCGTGGGTCGCTGTCCAGTTGCGCCGATACGGTATCCGGCGTCTGGGTCGACGAGGCTGTATGGACCGCGCTTGCGGCTGGAGGGGCCGCCAGAATCATCGCGATCCACATGGCGGCAACCAGATACGGGAAACGATGGGGCAAGGTCGAACAATGTGAAAACGTGCCGAAGGAACGCTTGCGACTTTCGAGGGACGAAAGATGCGCCCGAATTCTAACGGAAGCTGCCCTTCTTAAGTGGGGAGGAAGTCGCTTTCCCATGCGAGGCAGGTAGCGTCCATACCTGTACCTACCTTGACCGTCGTCACGCCATGTGACGAACGTGCATTGCACCAGGGTTTCGTGGTGCTACATTCCCCGCCTGCCACGAAGACACAGTTCGGGACTTGCACGTGAATTCGACGTGCCCGACACCGCGATCATGAAGAAAATCCTGCTTTTGAGTGTCAGTGCCGGCGCGGGTCACATGCGCGCGGCGGAAGCCATCCGCGCGTTTGCCAATGAACTGCCCACCGGCATCGGCGCTGAACATCTTGATGTGATGGATTTCGTACCATCCGGCTTCCGTGCCTTGTACACCGATTTCTATATCAAGCTGGTCAGCAATCAGCCCGCATTGTGGGGTTACCTGTACCAGAAGACGGATGAAGCGGCGTCCGACGCCTGGGGCCAGAAAATGCGCCGCGCGGTCGAGAGCTTGAATTGCCGTGCCTTACTGGCTGAAATCCGGCGTCAGCGCCCGGACGCGATTATCTGCACGCACTTCCTGCCCGCCGAGCTGCTATCGCGCGAGATAGCAAAAGGGCGTCTGGATGTACCGGTTTGGGTGCAGGTGACGGATTTCGATTTGCACAGCATGTGGGTCGTACCGAATATGCGAGGGTATTTCGTCGCCAATGAGGAAATTGCCTGGCGCATGCGCGAACGCGGGGTGGATGCCGCATCGGTACACGTTAGCGGTATTCCCATCATGCCTGCATTTGGCAAGCCACTCGATCGCGGTGCCTGCGCCACAGCATTCGGTATCGATCCGGGACGCACGACTTTCCTGATGATGTCGGGAGGTGCCGGGCTGGGAGGCATCGATGTCCTGGCTGCCCGTTTGCTGGCGATGGAAGGCGACTTTCAGCTCGTCGCCCTGGCGGGGAAGAATCAACAATTACTGGAGTCGCTCCAGCGTGTCGCGGCGCAATTTCCGGGGCGGCTGTTTCCGCAAGGGTTCATGCTGGAGGTGGAGCGACTGATGGCTTGCGCCGATCTCGCCATCACCAAGCCCGGTGGACTCACCACATCCGAGTGTCTGGCGATGCGGTTGCCGATGATCGTCAACTCGCCCATTCCCGGACAGGAGGATCGCAATGCCGATTTTCTGTTGGAGCAGGGCGTTGCGCTCAAGGCCATCGACGCCGCCGCGCTTGAATACCGTATCGCCAGGCTGCTCCGGGAACCCGCGCTATTGGCGGGAATGCGAGACAGGATCGCACCGTTGGGACGTCCCGATGCCGGCGCGGTTGTGCTGGATCGCGTGCTTGGACTTAAGTCTTGAGAGGTATAACCATTGCCAGGCGCGGCACACATTGCGGCGCCCGGCAATGGGCTGGAATTTCCCTCAGCCGTTAACGATTACCCGCGACCGGATAAACGCGTCGTGCTGCATCAGCTTTTCCGCCCATCCCGCAGGCGGGACAAGGCTGATATCGGTAATCGCATAACCAATATCCCCCTCTGTTTGCAGCTGCTGCGCCTCGATATTCGCGCCGATTTGGGCCAGCGCCTGGTTGAAGTGCGACAAGGTGCCAGGACGGTTGTAGTGGATATTGAGGACGCGCGCCGGGGAGTCGAGCGGGTTCGGCTGGATCTGCGGCAAATTGACCGCGCCGATGGTGGCGCCGGTTTCCAGGAAGTTGGCCAGTTTGGTGGCCACTTCCACGCCGATGTTTTCCTGGGCTTCCTCGGTGCTGCCGCCGACGTGGGGCGTCAGGATGACGTTGGCCTTGCCTTGCAGGGGTGAGACAAACGGGTCGGTGTTGCTGCGCGGCTCTTCGGGGAACACGTCGATGGCGGCGCCCGCGATGTGGCCTTCGTCGATCAGCTTGGCCAGCGTGTCGATATCGACGACCGTGCCGCGCGACGCATTGATCAGGATGCTGCCTTGACGCATCGATGCCAGCGCCTTGGCGTTCATCAGGTTCTTGGTCTGCGGCGTGGCGGGAACGTGCAGTGTGACAACGTCGGCGTTGGCCACGGCGTCTTCGAGCGAGTGCATCGGCACTGCGCCGCCAATCGACAGGCGTGGGCGGATGTCGTAGAACACCACGCGCATACCCATGGCTTCGGCCAGGATACCGACCTGTGCACCGATATTGCCGTAGCCGATCACGGCCATGGTCTTGCCCCGGATTTCATATGAACCCTTGGCCGTTTTTTGCCACTCGCCCACGTGCGCGGCCCGGCTTTTCTCGGGTACGCGGCGCATCAGCATGATGGCCTGGCCGATGACCAGCTCGGCCACGGAACGGGTATTCGAGAACGGTGCATTGAAGACGGGAATGCCGGCATGGGCGGCAGCGCCCAGGTCTACCTGGGAAGTGCCAATGCAGAAGCAGCCCACGGTCAGCAGCCGCTTGGCGTTGGCAAAGGTCTCGGCGGTCAGGTGCGTAGCCGAGCGGATGCCGAGCAGTTCATGGTCGCGCACGGCAGCCAACAGCGGGTCGCCGGCCAGAGCCTTAGGCTGCGTGGCGATATCGATCTGATGGCGGGTCAGCAATTGCTGGCCGCTGGCGTGGATGTTTTCTAGGAGGAGAGCGCTTGCCATGGGTGGTTGGGCGGGCTTCAGGAGTTGAGATAGCTGGTCTGGCGTCCTGTGCCGGACGCGCGAAGCCAGACGATAGCACCCCGCGAAATCCGTGCTGATGAAGGGGTCATGGCGAAAGGGCATGAAAGGCTCGCCGATGTCATCGTACAAGTGCTTGCTAAGCATAGACTTTCATCATAGGATGTCTGACAACAATGTAATCGGGGCATAGACCCCTGACATCAGGAGACAAGCCAAATGGATGCATTCATGACTGACGCCGAAGGCGTCAACGCAGGTCGCCGACGTCTGCTTAAGACTGGCGCCGCATTGGGCGCGGTGGTCGCAAGCGGCTCCGCACTGGCCCAGAGCTTCGAGTTCAAGGCGGCGCAGCGCTATCCCGATCCTGCCGTTGAGATCCTCGACCCGAGTTTCGCAAAGTACCGGCTGTTCAGCTCGACGGTGGAGCAGGTAGCTACCGGCTTCCGCTGGGTGGAAGGCCCGGTTTATTTTGCCGATGGCCGGTATCTGCTGTTCTCCGATATCCCGAACAACCGCATTATCAAGTTCGATGAAACGTCGAACCAGTGGAGCGTGTTCCGCTCGCCCGCCAATTTCACCAACGGGCACTGCCGGGACAAGCAGGGCCGATTAATCAGTTGCGAACACCTGACGCGCCGCGTGACGCGCACCGAGTACGACGGCTCGATCACCGTGCTGGCCGATCGCTACCAGGGCAAGCGCTTTAACTCGCCCAACGACATCGTGTGCAAATCAGACGGCTCGCTCTGGTTTACCGATCCGCCGTTCGGCATTTCGGGGGAGTGGGAGGGCGACAAGGCCGCATCGGAACTGCCGCACGCGGTCTACCGGATCGATCCGAGCGACAACAGCGTCACGCAGGTGATTGGCGACCTGAACGGTCCGAACGGGCTGGCGTTCTCTCCTGACGAGAAGAAGCTCTACGTGATCGAGTCGCGCGCCCAGCCTAACCGGCTCATGTGGGCCTACGACGTGGGTGCGGACGGCCGCCTGGGCAACAAGACCCGGTTGCTCGATGCGAACGGTCCGGGGGCGCTGGACGGCTTCAAGGTCGATATCGACGGCAACATCTGGGCAGGCTGGGGCAGCAACGGCGCGGCGGGCGCAGACCCGTCAAAGCTGGACGGCGTGCGGATTTTCAATCCGCAGGGCAAGGCCATCGGACATATCCACCTGCCGGAACGCTGTCCGAACCTGTGCTTCGGCGGCCCCAAGCGGAACCGGCTCTATATGGCCAGTAGCCACTCGGTGTACGCGCTGTATGTGGAGACCCGGGGAGCAGTCTAATTCCGAAGGGGAAGGCGACGGCGGACGCGGCTGAAATCTTTTACATCACGGGCAAAGAAGACTGAATTCCAATTGCCCGTGAATCTGCGAGGATGCTGTATTCGCCTCACAACGGGCGCCTGGCGCCCGAAGCAGCCCCTTCAGGAGAGACAGCATGAAACGCGTAAGTACCGCGATTCTCGGCGCAATGGCCGCAGGCGGACTTTGGCTGTCCCCGATTGCACACGCGACGGAAGGGGCGTTGGGTCGGCCGGTGGCCGGGACCAATGTGTCGGCGAATGCGGGCGTGATTCCGGACCAGCCGGTCTGGATTGCCAATCTCCAGCAGATCTATCTGGACGGTTCGATCGACGGGGCGCGCCAGATTCCGATTGGCGGACGTACCACGGCCGGTATCGACGCCAAGGTCGCGTTGACCTTGGCCACCATCATGAAGGTCTGGGATACCGGCCCCGGCGCGTGGAATTTTGCATCGAGCTTCACGCTTCCCTATGTGTGGACGACCGTGCATACCAGCGCGACGTTCGCCGGCCCTGGTGGCGGGTCGTTCTCGCGCGGGTCGTCGGATCGTGCATCGAATCTCTACGACATCTATTTCAGTCCCATCGTCGCGGGTTATCACTTCTCGAAGACCAGCCACATGGCGTTGAGCTTCAACGTGTGGGCGCCGACCGGGCACTACGACAAGAACGCGCTGGCCAATCCCGGCTTGAACACCTGGACCTTCGTGCCCCAGGTGGTATACACGCACCTGATGCCGCAATACGGACTGGAGTTCAACGCACTGGCCGCGTTCCAGTTCTACACCCGCAATTCGGCGACCGATTACCAGAACGCGCCGTTGTTCACGCTCGATGTCATGGGTGTCAAGAAATTCGGCAACTGGGGTGCCGGTCTCGTGATGGGCACGGTGCAGCAACTCGGCAACGATTCCGGTCCGGTGGCAGATCGCCTGAACGGTTTCCGGGGACATGACTTCGCGCTGGGTCCGATCATTACCTACGACACCAAGCTCGGTGGCAAGGCGCCGTTGTCCCTGAGCCTGCGCTGGGTGCCCACGGTCAGCAGCAAGAACCGGCTGGACAGCACGGCCACGGTACAGGCGACGGCTACACTCGTATTCTGAGCGCGCCTTGTGACCTGAAACAAAGAGGCGATCTACCGCGCTGGCATCATCGAATGCAGGGTTTTTCTGACGCTGCATAGGGTGATTGCCATGAAAGTTTTTCGATTTTCCCACTTGGTGTCTGTCGCCGCGCTGGCAGGCGCCACCGCATTTGCGGGTGTGGTACATGCCGATAGCGATGGATACGGCGCTCGCGCCGCGCTGCGCACCGGAGACATCGTGCCGATCTCGCGGGTGCTGGATACGGTGACGCGTCAGTACAACGGCGACGTCATTGAAATCAAGCTCGATCGTGATCACGGCCGCTGGACCTACGAGGTTGAAATCGTGCTCCCCAATGGCGCCATTGCCGAACTGGAGTACGACGCCCGCGACCTGAAACCGCTCAGCGCGTGGGGCCACGAACTGGAAAAAGCCCGCAAGCCGGCTGGATAAGGCCACGGCATCGGGCGGGCATGGCGGCGGCGCGCCTCGGGTATCATCGCGCCTTTCGTTTTTTCTTCGCGCGTCGCTGCCGTTTCGCCTTGTCACAAGCTGTACCTCATGCCGGCACATCGATCCGCCGGCGCCAACGCCCGGCCGTTGCGCCCGCGCGTCAACTGGGTCCTCATCATTTCGCCTTCTATCGCGGTCATCTGCAAGGGCTGGAACTTGGGCGGCTGTCTGCCCGGTATCTCGGGCAGGGTCTTGATCTGCGCCAGGCTCGCTCGACGCTAGGCTGGATCGAGGATGAACTGGCGCGCGGCGTCAGGCGACTGGCCACACGGCCCCGGCAGGATGGCGAGGCCACGTTGCTGACGGAGTCGGTCTGGCTGGCGCTGATCCGTACCCGGCCGCAGGAAACGGTAACGGCGCGTCAGGTTCGCCAGCGCAAGTTGCTGCGCGCGCTCGATGCCTTGCAGCCTTTGCTGCTGGTGCGTCCGCTGCCGGGCGACGCCGTGGCTGGCTGGTTTATCCCTGCTGTTGCCGAGAAGCTCGTCGCCGCCGGTTGGCATACGCTTGATGCATTGCGCGCAGCCATCTCCGACGATCCGCGACAGTGGTATCGCCATGCTCGCGGAATCGGCGTAGCCACCGCGCAAGACATCGAGGCGTGGCTGCAGGATCAATCATTCGCCGTTTCGACGATGGGCTTGGCGTCCGTGGCACCGCTGGAGACGCTACGGCAGGGACCCGCACAGGCCGATGCAGCGGCCATCGAAGCCTGGCTGGATCACTATCTGCCCGAGACAAGTCATACGTGGCGAGCCTATCGCACGCAGGCGGAGCGCTTCCTGCTCTGGACGGTGCATGCGCGGGGCCGGGCACTGGCCGACCTGACTGCGGAGGATGGCAGCGCCTACACCGGCTTTCTTGCCGATCCGCAGCCTGCCGCGCAATGGGTGGGCAGGCGTGGCACACCGCGCGACCGTCCCGAATGGCGTCCGTTCGAGGGGCCGCTGTCGGCAGCAAGCGTCCGCCATGCCGTCAAGATCGTCAAGGCGTTATGCGCGTGGCTGGTGGAGCAGGGGCGATTGACAGCCAACCCGTTCCAGTCCGTGCTGCCAGCGCCGGAGCCCGCGCCACGCATCCGCGCAGAGCGCAGCTTCAGTGCGGTGCAGTGGCAGTACCTGAAAACGTTCGTCTCAACCCTCGACGCCGACGATCCTCGCACGGTTCGCCTGCGTTTCATGCTGCGATTTGCCTACGCCACCGGCTTGCGGATATCGGAACAATCCCGGGCGACCGTGGCCGATCTGCGGATGAATGACGGCTGGACGCTCGACGTGCCGGGCGCCCGCACGCGTACCGTGACGCTGCCAGAAACCGTGATCGATGCCCTGCGCGACCACATGGAAGCACGCGGCCTGGGACGCGATATCGAACGCCTGCCGGCGACGGCCCCGCTGATCGGCCGTATCAAAGATGCCCTCAGCGATGCGTCGCTGTCAGTGGCGCAGGTGGCGGCCATCTGGAAGCGCTGTTTTGCACAAGCCGGCAAGTCCCTGGCGACTGGTGATGCCAAGGGCGCGGCGCAACTGGCACAGGCCAGCGCGCACTGGCTGCGTCACACGGCCGGCGCACATGCGCTGGCGCGCGGCATGAGCCGCAAAGCCGTGCAGCAGCAACTTGGCCACGCGTCGATAACGACCACCGCAGCCTATGCGGACCCCGCATTGCACTGAGCGGGCGCGTCGTCGCCACGATTTCTTTTAGATCTCCATCGAAAACTTTTCATTCCCTGTGCAAGGGCCTGCCGCCCATACTCTGCGAGTCATATGGGCCGGGCGCGCCGCATTGGCGCCGGCGCTGTTAACGGTACGGAATGGAGAACATGGTCATGGACGGAAATGGGAAGGCCGCGCTGGGTTGGATGAAGGGTCGGACAACGCGTGGTTCAGGCGCGCTGGCAGCGGCGGCAATCGCCGCTTCGTTGCTGGGGGCACTGGGCGGTTGTGCATCGGGCACGGATACCACGAGCGCGAGCGAAAGCCAGGCCATCCAGGCCACCTCACGCGCGAGTGCCACGGCGCTGCCGTCCTGGCGCGATAGCAAATCCCGTCAGGACATCGTCAATTTTGTGGAACGGGTCACGCGGCAGGGCTCGCCTGACTTCGTGCCGCCCGCCGAGCGCATCGCCGTATTCGACAATGACGGTACGCTCTGGAGCGAGCATCCGCTGTACTTCCAGTATTTCTTCCTGCTCGATCAGGTGAAGGCTGCCGCGCCGCAGCATCCCGAATGGAAAAACGATCCGGCGTTCAAGGCGATCATGGCGAACGATATCGCTGGCGCCGCCAAGGAAGAAAAACGCCTGCTGAGCCTGATTGCGCAAGTCAGCGGCGGCATGACCGTGGATGCGTACGACAAGACCATCCGCAACTGGCTCGACACTGCCCGGCATCCCACGCTCAATCGTCGCTTCACCGATCTGGTTTATCAGCCGCAACTGGAACTGATGAATTACCTGCGCGCGAACGGGTTCAAAACCTTCATCGTGTCGGGCGGCACGCTTGAGTTCATGCGGCCGTGGTCCGAGCGGGTGTACGGCATTCCGCCCGAGCAGGTGGTGGGTTCGACCTACGGCATCACCTACACCATGCGCGACGGCCAGATGACACTGGTGCGCGGACCAAAGATCGAATTCATCAATGATGGCCCGGGCAAGCCGGTGGGCATCTATCGACATATTGGCCGGCGCCCGATCCTGGCCGTGGGGAATTCGGACGGCGACCTGCAGATGCTGCAGTACACCATGGCCGGTGCCGGGCCACGCATGGCAGTGCTCGTGCATCACGACGACGCCCAGCGCGAGTTTGCCTATGACCGCAAGACCTCGATCGGCACGCTCGACAAGGCGCTGGACGAAGCCGGCAAGAAGGGTTGGACCGTGATCAGCATGAAGCAGGACTGGAGCCAGATCTATCCGGCTGCGCGACCCTGAGCGATGGGCCAGGCGCGGCATGTGGTGCGGAATCCTCCACAAAAAAAGCGTAGCGCCTGCCGCGCGCGATTTACCAAATAATTTAATTCACTCGCTCTCACGTTCAAGAAAGTGTGACTTCTGATTGTGCTGGTCATCTGACATGATTTCTTTGCCCGCACAGGGGCAGGTGGCTTGTACGTCAGGAGGCTTCGCCGATGAGGGGACGCGCTGTAGAGGGTGGTCAGCACGCAGGACGTAGCCGCAGTCGGCGCATTCTCGTCGGCGCGCTGCTTTGCTTCGGCGTCGCAGCGGGCGCCGGTGCCAGCTACTGGTATGCGCAAGGCCGGACGCCAGTGGCGCAGGCCATCCTTGTAGGCGATGGCAAGACGGGGCCGGTGGGCATGGTGCGCGTGCCCGGTGGCGAATTCCTGATGGGCAGCGACAGCAAGATGGCGCAGCCCAACGAAAAACCCGCACACAAGGTGCAGGTCCACGCCTTCTGGATGGACCAGCATCACGTCACCAATGCCGAGTTCCGCAAGTTCGTCGAGGCAACCGGCTACGTGTCGACGGCGGAGCGTAAGCCTGACTGGGAAACGCTGCGCGTCCAGTTGCCTCCCGGCACGCCCCGTCCGCCCGATAGCGCGATGGTGGCAGGCGGCATGGTCTTTGTCGGCACGGCACGGCCTGTGCCATTGCAGGACTACTCGCGCTGGTGGCGCTATGTGCCGGGCGCCAACTGGCGTCATCCGGCGGGCCCCGGCAGCTCCATCGAAGGCAAGGACAACCATCCCGTGGTGCAAGTCTCGTACGAGGATGCGCAAGCCTATGCCAAATGGATCGGCAAGCGACTACCTACCGAGGCGGAGTGGGAGTTTGCCGCGCGAGGCGGGCTGGAGCAGGCCACCTACGCCTGGGGCGACCAGTTCGCGCCCGATGGCAAGCAGATGGCGAATGTCTGGCAGGGCCAGCAAAGCCAGCCGTTTCCTGTGATCAGCCCCAAGGCCGGCGGTGCCCTTGGCACCAACCCCGTCGGCACGTTCCCACCTAACGGCTATGGCCTGTCCGACATGACGGGGAATGCGTGGCAATGGGTGGCCGACTGGTATCGCGCCGACCAGTTCCGGCGCGAAGCCGTCAGGGCGCAGCCCATATCGAATCCAGACGGCCCAGTGGCGTCATGGGACCCTTCCGAGCCAGGTGTGCCGGTCACCGCGCCCAAGCGTGTGACGCGGGGCGGCTCCTTCCTCTGCAACGAAGACTATTGCCTGAGTTATCGACCCAGCGCACGGCGCGGGACCGATCCATACAACAGCATGTCGCACCTGGGCTTCCGCCTGGTGCTGGACGAAGGGCGCTGGGCCGCGATGCAGCGACAGGCGCCGATTGCCATGGGTGCAGGGGCGGGGCCGACGGAACGTTAGCGCTGTGCCACGCCTCGCATGCTGCATGCAGGTTGAAACCGCTGGACTACCGGGAGCATGAATTGAAAAGACGAATGGTGACATCCTCGGCAAGGAGTGGGGCGCGCCTTGCGATGGTGGCCGCTGCGGTTGCCATCATGGCAATCGCCGGCTGCAAGAAGGCGGACGAGTCCGCGAAACAGGCCCCGGCCGCGCAGTCGCCAACCCCGGCCGCTGCTACCGCGCCGGCGACTCCCGCGACCACCGTGCCGGCCCAGCCGCCAGCGCAGTCCAATCTCCCAGTCGCGCCAGATGCTGCTTCCGCGCCCACTGCCGTCAACACCTCGGGCAAGAAGCCCAACATCCTGGTGATCTTTGGCGATGACATCGGCCAGACCAACATCAGCGCCTACAGCATGGGCGTGCTGGGCTACCGTACGCCGAACATCGACCGCATTGCCCGTGAAGGGATGATGTTCACGGACTACTACGCCGAGAACAGCTGCACGGCGGGCCGCTCGTCGTTCATCACCGGCCAGTCCCCGCTGCGCACCGGCTTGTCCAAGGTGGGCGCGCCCGGCGCCACCGTGGGCCTGCAGGCACGGGACGTGACCATTGCCGAAGCGCTCAAGCCGCTGGGCTATGCCACCGGCCAGTTTGGCAAGAACCACCTTGGTGATCGTGACGAGTACCTGCCCACGAAGCACGGCTTCGACGAGTTCTACGGCAACCTGTATCACCTGAATGCCGAGGAAGAACCGCAGCGCCCGTACTGGCCCAAGGACAAGAACGATCCGTTCGTGAAGAACTTCTCGCCGCGTGGCGTGCTGCACTCCACGGCAGACGGCAAGATCGAGGACACCGGGCCGCTGACCACCAAGCGCATGGAGACCATCGACGACGAGACGACGGACGCGGCGCAGAAGTTCATCACCAAGCAGGTGCAGGCGGACAAGCCGTTCTTTGTCTGGATGAACACCACGCGCATGCACGCCTATACCCATGTGCGGGAGTCGATGCAGGGCCAGAGCGGCATGCCGGGCAACGAGTATGCCGATGGCATGATGGAACACGACGGCGATGTGGGCAAGCTGCTCAAGACGCTGGACGACCTGAAGGTGGCGGATAACACCATCGTTATCTACACCACCGACAATGGTCCCAACCAGTGGTCCTGGCCAGACGCTGCCACCACGCCGTTCCGCAGCGAAAAGGACACCAACTGGGAAGGCGCGTTCCGCGTGCCGGCCATGGTCCGGTGGCCGGGCAAGATCAAGCCGGGCACGGTCAGCAACGAGATGTTCTCGGGTCTGGACTGGTTCCCGACGCTGCTGGCTGCGGTGGGCGATGGCGATGTCAAGGACCGGCTGCTCAAGGGCGCCTCGCTGGGCAGCAAGAACGCCAAGGTCCATCTGGATGGCTTCAACCAGTTGCCCTACCTGACGGGTCAGACCAACACGGGTGCGCGCAACGAGTTCTATTACTTCAACGACGACGGCGTACTTGTGGCGATGCGTTACCAGAACTGGAAAGTCGTGTTCTGCGAGCAGACCACGCCGGGCGGCTTCCAGGTCTGGCAGGACCCGTTCAAGTGCCTGCGCGTGCCGAAGGTCTTCAACCTGCGCATGGATCCATACGAGCGCGCGGATATCGTCTCCGACCAGTACAACGACTGGCTGGCCAAGAATGTCTATCTGACGGAGATCGCGACAATGAGAGCTGCGGCGTTCCTGGAGACTTTCGTCACCTATCCGCCGAGCCAGCGTCCGGCCAGCTTCAGCATCGATCAGATTCGGGAGGATGTTGACCGGCGGATCGCGGAGGGGGCCAAGAAGAAATGATGGCTTCTGTGTTTGTCATCGGGCCGTCGGAGTGTGACGGCTGTTGAAACCGGCGAAGGCCCGCGTTCGCGCGGGCCTTCGCACGAATGATCCAGTTCATGATCGAATCCCATGCGGCGGCGGGCAGCCTCCACGGAAAGCGTGGTCGGCGGGGGCAATCGGCAGGCGCCGATATACGGACATCCACGGCGGTGCGGCGGGACGGTACGGCCGATCCGATGTGGCGCTGGGCAACCGTCCTCCTGTTTGCGTCCGGCACGGCCGGACTGACTTACCAGATCGTGTGGATTCGCCAGTTGTCACTGGTAGTCGGTGTCGATGTCCACGCGGTGACCACGGCGGTGAGCGCGTTCTTTGCCGGTCTCGCGCTGGGCGGATGGCTGATTGGCCGAATCGCCGATCGCCACGCCGATCCGATGCGGCTCTATGCCTGGCTGGAGGTAGCGGTGCTGGTGCTGGGCATCGGTGCCACGGTGGCGTTGGCGCATGCCGCCATGCCGTTCGCGTGGCTGGAGCAGCGCACGGGCTGGTTCGCGTGGGTCATCCCGTTCGTTCTGGTGATCCTGCCCGCTGCCGCCATGGGCGGGACACTGCCGGCCCTGATGCGCGTGGTGATGCGGGATGGCTCGGGCGTCAGCACGCATGGCGGCCGGCTGTATGCCGCCAACACGGCGGGCGCGATTGCCGGCACGCTGCTGGCCGGGTTTGTGCTGGTGCCGTTGCTGGGCATTCTGGGTAGTGCGGTGGCGGCGGGTTTTCTCAATGGGGTAGCTGCGCTGGTGGCATGGCGACTGGCCGGGCGCGCTCATGCAGGGACGGCCCCCGTCCAGGCAGATCCGTCGGTGGCGGGCGTCACGAGGGGCGACGTTGCCAGCGGGAAGTTGGCGCTGCTCCTGTATGCCGCCGCTGGCGGGATTGCGCTGGGCTACGAGGTGGTCTGGTCGCAGGCCATCGTGCAATTTCTCAGTACGCGGACCTTCGCCTTTACCGTGGTGCTGGCAACGTATCTGGCCGGGCTGGCGATTGGCAGCGCGCTGGCCGCACGTCATGCCGGGCGCGTGCGTGACCCGTGGGGCGCGTTCGGCCTGCTGGTGGCAGGTGCGGGGCTGGTGGCGCTGCTGGAGTTCGTGTTGCTGGGCGAGTGGCTGCTGCGGGCACAGGGCAGTCTCTCGGCCTGGGTGCAGGGCCTGACGGCCAGCCCGTTGATGGCGGCCTGCGCCAGCTTTGCGCTGGCGGCGATGTGCGTGGTCTTTATCCCCACGTTGCTGCTGGGCGCGGCATTCCCGTTCGTGCTGCGCGTGAGCGTCGATGGCCGTCGCGTCGGTGCAGGCGTGGGCGCTGTCGTGGCGCTCAATACGTTGGGTGGTATCGCTGGCACGGTGCTGGCCGGTTTCGTGCTGGTGCCGCAACTCGGGTTGGTCAGGACGATGTCGGTGCTGGCGGTGGCGGCATCGGTCATCGGCATCACGGCGGTTGCGCTGGGCCGTGACGTGCGACCCATGGCACGCTGGGCAGTGCCGATGCTTGGCGTACTGGCGGTGATCGCCGCCGCGATGGCCCCGGTGGACCGGCTCGCCTCGTTGCTGGCGCGTGCTCGCGGCGGCGAACTGGTGTTCTACGAGGAAGGGCGCGGCGCCACCGTGGCGGTGGTGGAGCAGACGTCTTCGCAGAATCGCTTCAAGCGCCTCTATATCCAGGGTGTATCGAATTCCGGCGATGCGATGACGTCGCTGCGCTATATGCGATTGCAGGCGCTGTTGCCGCTGATCGTTCACAACGGCACGCCCAAATCCACGCTGGTGATCGGCCTGGGCACCGGCATCACGGCGGGTGCCACGCTGGCGTGGCCGGGGCTGGATCACCGCGTGGTGGCCGAGCTGCTGCCGCCTGTGGCGCGCGCGGCTTCACAGTTCGCGGGTAATTTTGGCGTGGCGGACGATCCACGCATGGACATCCGCTTGCGCGATGGCCGGCGCGAACTGCTGCGCAGCGCCCAGCAATATGACCTGATCACGCTGGAGCCGCCGCCCCCGTCGGCGGCAGGCGTGGTGAATCTCTACTCGACCGATTTCTATCGGCTTGCGGCCGCGCGGCTGCAACCGGGCGGGCTGGTAGCGCAGTGGCTGCCGTTGCCGACGCAGAACAACGAAGACACGCGCATGCTGGTGCGCAGTTTTCTGGACGTGTTTCCGCACGCCATGCTCTGGACCACCGAGCTGCACGAAATGATGCTGGTGGGTTCGATGTCGCCGATCACGCTGGATGTGGCACAGATTCGCGCGCGCTTTGCGCAGCCGCAGGTGGCGGCGGCGTTGCAGGCCGTGGGCATACGCTCGCCCGAGGCGCTACTGGCAACCTGGGTGACGGATCGTGCCGGACTGGACTGGTACGCGGCCGATGCCCCCGCCGTGACCGACGACCGTCCCCGCATCGAGTACGCGGGCTGGGTGCGGCGGGATGCGTTCCCCGAAACGTTATCGGCACTGCTGGCGTTGCAGAGCGAGCCGCCGCTGGCCGGTGCCGATGACAACCTCTGGCGCACGCTGCGGCACGAGCGCGAAGTGCTGCACACCTTCTACCGCGCTGGGCTCGATGCCTATCGTGGCGACCGCCAAGCGTGGGCCAGCCATATCACGCAGGCCGTGCGGGCCGATCCCGACAATCCTTACTACGCGTGGTTCGTGGGCGGCAGATCCGCACGGGCAGAGCCGGGGAGGAAACCATGAGTACGCGCGACGATGTACTGGCGCTGCAGCAGCGCATGGGCGAATCCATCGTGGGCCAGCAGCGCATGATCGAACGTCTGCTGCTGGGCTTGCTGGCTGACGGACACCTGCTGGTGGAAGGGCTGCCCGGTCTGGCCAAGACTCGCGCGATCAAGATGATGGCGCGCAACCTCGATGCCAGCCTGTCGCGCATCCAGTTCACGCCGGACCTGCTGCCTGCGGACATCACGGGTTCCGAGGTGTATGTCTCCGAGGGCGGCAAGAGCGAGTTCCGTTTCCAGCGCGGTCCGATCTTTGCGAATCTGGTGCTGGCCGACGAAGTCAATCGTTCACCGGCCAAGGTGCAGGCCGCATTGCTCGAAGCCATGGAAGAGCGTCAGGTCACGGTGGGCGGCACCACGCACAAGCTGGAGCCGCTGTTTCTGGTGATGGCGACGCAGAACCCGATCGAGCAGGAGGGCACCTATCCACTCCCCGAGGCCCAGATGGACCGGTTCCTGATGCATATCGGCGTGGGCTATCCGGAGGCGGATGCCGAGGCCGATATCGTCCGGCTGGCGCGGCAGGAGGAAGCCGGGGCCGGGGCGAGTGGTCAGGCGCAAGCGATACGGCTGGCGCCGGCCACGATCTTCTCGGCGCGGGCGGAGATCCACGAGGTACATGTCAGCGACGCCGTGGCGCGTTACGAGGTGGCACTGGTGCAGGCCACGCGTACCCCCGCGCCGGTGGATGACGACCTCGACAAGTGGATCCAGATCGGCGTGAGTCCACGCGGATCGATCGGGCTGGACAAGGTGTCGCGTGCCTACGCGTGGTTGCACGGACGGGATTTCGTGACGCCCGAGGACGTACAGGCGGTGGTGCACGACGTCTTTCGGCATCGGCTCATCCTGTCATACGAGGCGCACGCCGCTGGCATTGGTGCCGATGCCGTGCTCGACCGCCTGGTGCAGCGGGTGGCGGTGGCGTGAAGGCAGGGAGATGCCGATGCGCTTGCCTTTCCGTGCCATCGCCCGCGCCGCGCCCGCCGCCAGGCATGGCGAGGTCTCGCAGGTATCCCAGCCCGCAGCCGGTGTCAGCGTGGACGTGGCTGCGCTTGCGGCGCTGGAAGCTGCGGCGCGAGACTTCCATTTTCAGTCGCGCCAGCCCGGCCACAGCGTGCTGGCCGGGCGTCACGCGTCCAAGGTGCGGGGACGTGGCCTGAGCTTCGAGGAAGTGCGCCTCTACCTGCCCGGTGACGATATCCGCAGCATGGACTGGCGCGTGACCGCGCGCACCGGCCAGCCGCACGTGCGTGTCTACACCGAGGAGAAGGATCGCCCGGTGCTGTTGGTGGTGGACCAGCGCATCAACATGTTCTTTGGCAGCCGGCGGGCGATGAAATCTGTCAGCGCAGCCGAAGCAGCGGCGCTTGCCGCGTGGCGCGTGCTGGCCGAGGGCGACCGCGTGGGCGGCATCGTGTTCGGCGACGAGGGGGCCGAGGTATTCGTGCCGCGCCGCAGCCGCGATGCCGTTCAGCAATTGCTGGGCGGCATCGCGCGCTTTAACCAGTTGTTGCGCGCCGATGCCCGGGCAGGGCGCTCGGCAGCGCAACTCAATGCGGCGCTGGAACGCGCCGTCAGCATGGCGCGCCACGACTGGCTGATCATCGTCATCAGCGATTTCGACGGCCACGATGCCCGCACGCGTGACCTGATGCTGCAAATGGCCGCGCACAACGACTTGCTGACCATCCTGATTCACGATCCGTTCCTGAGCGAGTTGCCGGCCTCGGGCCAACTGGTGGTCAGCGACGGAGAATTGCAGGTGGAACTGGGCTTCGGCCATGCCGCTACGCGACGCAGCATTGCGGGATTCGTCGATGAACATGCCAGGGCGCTGCTCGACTGGCACCACGCCATCGGCGTGCCGCTGTTGCCGCTCTCGGCTGCCGAGGAGACCGCGCTGCAACTGCGGCGTCTGCTGGGCCGCCCGCTGCAGCAGGCGCCAGCACGGCAACGCATGGGAGTGGCGCGATGAGTCTCACGCACAGCACGGCGGATGGCGCGGAGGTGCCCACCCTTGCGACGTTGGCCGATGTGGTCACGCCGCCGCCGCCATCGTGGATGCCGCAGACCATCGGCTGGCCGATTGTGGGTGTCTTGCTGCTGTTGCTGCTGGCGTGGATGGCTGGGCGTGCGCGGCGACGCTATCGCGCCAATCGATATCGCCGCGAGGCACTGGCCGAGCTGGGCACGCTCGATCCCGCCATGCAGGCCGCTACGTTGCGGCACATGGCGGCATTGCTCAAGCGCACGGCATTGGCCGCGTGGCCCCGCACGGAGGTGGCCAGTTTGACCGGAACGAGTTGGGTGGCATTCCTGCAGGCGCACGCCGGATCGGCGAAGGACGCGGTGCCAGTGCTCTCGGCGTTGGTCCACGACGCGGAGTATCGCGATGACACCGTGCTCGCGCAGTGGCCCGTCGCACAGGTGCAGGCCGTGGCTGGCGCGTGCCGACGCTGGATTGCGGAACACCATGTACCAGTTTGACTATCCGTGGGCATTTGTCCTGCTGCCGCTGCCATGGCTGCTGTGGTGGTGGCTGCCGCCGTATCGCGAGGAAAGCCCGTCGGTGCGCCTGCCGTTCTTTGGCGAGGTGGCGCGTGCCGCCGGCCTGACCCCCGCCAGTGGCGCGGTGGTGCCGCGTCGCAACCGGCTGCAATGGGTGCTGGCGCCGATGGCGTGGGTGCTGGTCATTACCGCATTGGCCCGGCCGCAGTTTCTGGAGGCGCCCATCGAGAAGGTGCAGCCGGCGCGCGATTTGCTGATCGCGCTGGATCTCTCGCAATCCATGGATACGAAGGATTTTCGTGATCCGTCCGGAGCGCTGATTCCGCGCGTGGCGGCGGTGCGGCAAGTGGTGAGCGGATTCGTGAGCAGGCGGCCCGGTGACCGCATCGGCCTGATCGTGTTTGGTGACGCGCCATATCCATTGGCGCCGTTCACGATGGACCACCGGCTGGTGCAGACGCTGATCGGTGATCTGCTGCCGGGCATGGCTGGACCAAGCACCGCACTGGGCGACGCCATCGGGCTGGGCATCAAGATGTTCGAGCACAGCGACGCCCCTGAAAAAGTGCTGATCGTGCTGACCGATGGCAACGACACCGCCAGCCGCATGCCGCCGGAGCGCGCCGGGGATATCGCGAAAGCACGCAAGGTGGTGGTGCATACCATCGGCATTGGCGACCCCAATGCGACTGGCGAGGAGAAGGTCGATCTCGGCGTGTTGCAGCGCGTGGCTGCGCAGACCGGTGGCAGGTACTTCTTCGGTGCCGATCAGGCGGGGCTGGAGACGATCTACGCCACGCTCGATCAAATTACGCCGCATCGGCAGAAAACGCTGTCATGGCGCCCGCGACGCGAACTGTTCATGTGGCCGCTGGGCGGCGCGCTGGCGCTGGTGCTGTTGTATCAGGCGTTGATGTTCGGATACTCGATGTGGGCATCGCGCCCGCGTCGCGCGCTGGAATGATGCCAGCCATGCTCGATACGCTCTCGCACTTTCATTTCCTGCGTCCCTGGTGGCTGCTGGTGTGCGTGCCCGCCGTGTGGCTCGTGTGGGCGGTGCAACGTCGTGGCGATGTGCGCAGGCGCTGGCGCAAGACCATCGCGCCGCACCTGCTCGATGCCCTGATGATCGGCGAGCGTCACCGGGTGACATGGCGGCCCGTGCATCTCGTTGCGCTACTGCTCGTGCTTGGCGCGGTGGCGTTGGCGGGCCCGAGCTGGAAGCAGGAAAGGCCGCCGTTCCTCGACGACCGCGCCCCGCTGGCGATTGCCGTGGACCTGTCGCGCAGCATGGATGCCGAGGACGTGACGCCTACGCGGCTGGAGCGCACCAAACTCAAGATCAAGGCGCTGCTCAAGCGCCGTGACGGTGGCCGTACGTCGCTCTATGCATACGCGGGTTCGACGCATCTGGTGCTTCCGCTGACGGACGATGCCCAACTGCTGCAGACCTTTGTGGATGCCTTGCAGACCCGCATCATGCCAGTGCCGGGACGAGACATGGCTCAGGCGCTGCGCACCATCGACGCCGATCTGGCGCGCGAACCCGTGCCTGGGACCATCCTCTTCATCACCGATCAGGTGGACCCTGCCGCTGCGTCAGCCTTCCGTGCGCAGGCCGGCAGCGGTCGCAGCCAGCCGGTGTTGCTGGCCATCGGCACGGAGCAGGGCGGCCCGCTGCGCAATGTCGGGGGAGGCGAGGGGAGTGTTGTCGAACAGGATGGCGCGCCGATGTTCGCACGGCTGGACGTGGCGGCGTTCAAGCGCTTCGGCGATGACAGCGGGATACCCGTGGCCACGTTTACACCGGGCAGCGACGATGACGTGGCCTGGGTACAGCGCCATGTGGTGGCGCATCTGGAGCGTGTGCAGGCTGGCGACCGTACGCGCTGGGCCGATGAGGGCTGGTGGCTGATGCTGCCGATCACGCTGCTGGCGATGCTCTGGTTCCGCAAAGGCTGGACTGTCCGCTGGATCACCGGGTTGCTTCTCGCCGTTGTACTGGCTGCGCCGCAGCAGGGCCTCCACGCGCAAGAGGCTGCCGAAGCCAGGCGCCAGTGGCATTTCGCAGACCTGTGGCTCACGCACGATCAGCAAGGCCGCCTGGCCTTCGAGCGAGGCGATTTCGCGCACGCTGCGAAGCTGTTCGACGATGCCATGTGGCGTGGCATCGCCCAGTACCGCGCCGGCCAATACGCTGAGGCGGTGCAGAGCTTTGCACGGGTCGATTCTCCGCAAGCCCTATACAACCAGGGCAATGCGCTCGCACGGCTGGGTCAGTACGCACAGGCGGCGGCGCGTTATCGACAGGCGCTCAAACGCCAGCCCCAGTGGCCGGCTGCCACAGCCAATCTGGCGCTGATGGAGACGCTGCTGAATCAGCAGAAACCAAAGGACAAGCCCGATCCCGACGATCAGGAGGAACCCCCCGACATCCCGCCGGATGCGGTCAAGCTCGATGCCGAGAAGCCTCCGCCGCAGCAGGGTGGAAAGTCCATGCGCATTGGCCCGGCGCAGGACGCCGAAATGTGGATGCGCGCCATCCAGGTCACGCCGACTGATCTGCTGCAACGCAAGTTCGCCTTGCAACGCGGGCAGCCCGCCCCTGAGCAGAAACCGTGATGCAACGACATCTCGCCGCGCTGCTCCTGACCGTGTTTGCATGCCTGCTGCCCATCGTGGCGCTTGCCGCTGCCGAACCCATCATCCGCGTCGAGGTCGGCGCGCAGCAACCCGTGCGCGTGGGCCAGCAGGTCAGCATCGATGTCACCATCCTCGCGCCCAACTTCTTCATGTCGGCGCCGGCCTTCCCGGTGTTGCAGGTGCCAGGCGCGGTGGTCACGATGCCCGACGAGCGCGCGCTGAACAGCACGGAAACCATCAACGGCGTGGCCTATGCGGGCATCCGCAAGTCCTACGCATTCACGGCCGAACAGGATGGCGATTTCGAGCTGCCAGCCACGACGGTGCGGTTCACCTATGCGGACGACAACGGCGCACCGCGCGAAGGCAGCGTCAGTTTCCCGCCGACCCGCATTCGCGCGGGCGCTGGCGGCACTGTGAACGCAGGCGGGCCGAAGCAGCCGCTGGTCCCGGTAGCACGGCTGGTGGTGACGCAGGCACTGGACCACGCGCTCGACAAGGGCTCGGTGGCCCTGCGCAAGGGCGATGCGCTGGTGCGTACCGTCACGACCTTCGCGCCACAGACGCAGGCGATGCTGATCCAGCCGCCGCATGCGCCGGCGCCATCGGGTGTGCGCGTTTTTCAGGCCGATCCGCGCCTATCGGACAACGCCAGAACCACGGCGGGTCCGGGCGGTACGCGCGTGGACACCATCACCTATGTCTTCGAACGCACCGGCAGCTATGTGCTGCCACCCGTGACGGTCGATTGGCTGGACCCGGCCACGGGCCGCCCCGCGACTTCGCAAGCGGCGGCCATCAAGGTGGAGGTATCGTCGGGGCACGCGGACGGAGCGCTGGCGCCGGATGGCTCCGCTTTCGGGTGGCTGGGCGAAGGCGGCTCGTTCTGGCGAATCGTGATTGGATGCGTGTGTGTGCTGTTGGCCGCGATGGTGGCCATGCTGGCGTATCGGCATGGTCGTCCGATGCTGGCGCGATGGCGCCAGTGGCAGGCCGAACGTTCGCGCCGTCGCGCAGAAAGTGCCGAGTTTCGGCTGGCTTCGGTGCTAAGGGCTTGTGCGGCAAGCGATGCAGCAGCGGCCTATCTGGCACTCGGTGATTGGACCCGTGCGGCACATGGCATGCCGCTCGACGTCTGGGCAGCCTCGACGGGCGATGCCTCGCTGATGGAGGCGGTGACAACACTTCAGCGACACCTGTACGGCGCGAGGTCCGAATCAGATGTGTGGAATGGCAAGCCGCTGGCGGAGGCGTTGCAGCGTCATGCCGCAACGCCGCAGACGCGTCGGCATCCGCCAGCCGCGTCTGCGTTGCCTCCCCTCAATCCTGCCAAGGCAGTCAATCCGCCGTGATGTTGCCGGTCTGGATCACCTTCTTCCAGCGCGCGAACTCCGACGCCTGGAACGCCGTGAACTGCTCCGGCGTGTTGGCCACCACTTCAAAGCCCAGTTCGAGCAGCTTGGGCTTGACCGCCGGATCGTTCAACGCAGCCACTGTGGCGCTGTGCAGCTTGGCCTTGATATCGGCGGGCAGGCCCTTGGGGGCGGCGATGGCTTGCCATGAGTACACGGTCACGCCCTTGTAGCCGAGTTCTTCCATGGTGGGCACATCCGGCAGGATCGGGGAGCGCTTGCTGCTGGTGATGGCCAGCGCGCGCAACTTGCCGCCTTTCAGATGCGGCACGGCCGTGTTGATGTTCATGAACGTGGCATCCACCTGGCCGCCGAGCAGGTCGTTCAGCGCCGGTGCGCCGCCCTTATACGGCACATGGGTGCCGGTGGTATTGGTCTGCTGCCAGAACAGTTCGGCGGTCAGATGATCGCTGGTGCCATTGCCAGCCGAGGCGAAGGTCATCTTGCCCGGATTGGCCTTCTCGAAATTGATCACGTCCTGCAGGGACTTGTGTGGCGATGCCACGGGCACGGCCAGGACGTTGGGCGCTTGCACGGCCACGCTGATGTAATCGAAATCCTTGGTCGGATCGTAGCCAGCGGTCTTGGTCAGGTGCGGACCGATCACGAACGGACCCAGCGACGAGACGAACAGCGTGTAACCGTCGGCCGGCGCGCGTTTGGCGGCGGCGGCACCGATCATGCCGGCTGCGCCGGGGCGGTTGTCCACCACGAAGCTGCCGCCGAACGTCTGCTGGAACTTCGCGCTCAGGATGCGCGCGACGTTGTCGGTGGACCCCCCCGGCGGGAATGGGACGATCATCGTGACCGGCTTCTCGGGCCATGCGGCGTGGGCGCCGGCCATTGTGGCGCCCAGCAACAGCGATACCAGAAGTTTCTTCATGGGTTGTCTCCTCTTGTGGTGTTGGCTTATGCGTTGAACTCGGCCTGCTCGCGCGTCCAGGCGCGGGCCTGTTCGCTGACAGTCAGCCCCAGGCCGGGGCGGGTGGGCACCTTGATCCGGCCATTGCCGATCTCAAGACGCTCGTTGAACAGCGGTTCCAGCCAGTCGAAGTGCTCGACCCAAGGCTCGCGCGGATAGGCTGCGGCCAGATGGACGTGCAGTTCCATGGCGAAGTGGGGGGCGATCATCAGGCCCGCGTGGTCGGCCAGTGCGCAGACCTTCAGGAACGGCGTGATGCCGCCCACGCGCGGCGCGTCGGGCATCAGGTAGTCAGCGGCGCGATGGCGGATCAGGTCCCAGTGCTCGGCGGCGCTCGTCAGCATCTCGCCCGTGGCGATCGGCGTGTCGAACTGTTGGGCCAGCGCGGCGTGGCCTTCGTGGTCGTAGGCGTCGAGCGGTTCCTCGATCCAGACGAGGTTGAATTCCTCGAAGATGCGGCACATGCGCTGCGCGGTGGGGCGGTCCCATTGCTGGTTGGCATCGACCATCAGCGGCACGGCGTCGCCCAGCTTCTCGCGCACGGCGGACACGCGCTGGATATCGATCTTGCCATCGGGCTGGCCGACCTTGAGCTTGATACCGCCGATGCCACGCTCCACGGACGCCGCGGCGTTGACCAGCAATTGATCGAGCGGCGTGTGCAGGAAGCCGCCCGAGGTGTTGTAGCACCGCACGGAATCGCGGTGCGACCCCAGCAGCTTGGCCAGCGACAGGCCCGCGCGCTTGGCCTTGAGATCCCACAACGCCACGTCGAACGCGCCGATGGCCTGCGTGGAGAGTCCGCTACGGCCCACCGAGGCGCCAGCCCAGCACAGCTTGTCCCAGAGCTTGGCAATATCGCTCGGGTCTTCGCCAATCAGCGTCGGAGCAATCTCGCGCGCATGCGCGAACTGGCCCGGGCCACCGGCACGCTTGGAATAGCTGAAGCCCAGCCCCTCATGGCCATTCGCCGTGCGGATCTCGGCGAAGAGAATGGCTACCTCGGTCATCGGCTTCTGACGGCCCGTCAGCACCTTGGCATCGCTGATCGGCGTGGCCAGCGGCAGGTAGCAGGACGACAGGCGAATGGATGTGATGGCGTCGGCGGCGGGCAATGCGGTCATGGGATATCTGCTTCCTGTAATCAATCAGCGCGATGTCTGAGACTTCCGACATCGTATGACATCGTTGTCAAAAAAGGGCCGGAGTCCGGCCGGTACGTGTTGCCCAGGCGTTGCTATACTCCGGCCCGCCTGATGCATCACACCCTGTTGCGGCGCACAATATGCGCGAAATCCCCGCTTCATCCTGAAGGCGATGCCGGGGAAGACAGCAGGTCCGGAGAATGCTAACGTTGTCATTTTCATCGGTCAATCGCTATCGCGGCACTTGGCCTCATCGTTTACCCGCGACGCCCGGGGTCGGGAAGTGGGTCGCAAACAGGGTCGCAAGGCCCACTGAACACGCATGTCTGAAACATCCAGCGGCAAGTCCGTCACGCTGCACGACGTGGCACGCGAGGCCGGGGTCTCGCTGATCACCGCGTCACGCGCGCTCAGTAATCCCGGATTGGTGTCGGCCAAGACCATCGCCCGCGTGCAGGAAGCAGTGGCGGCAACCGGCTACATCCCCAATCTGCTGGCGGGTGGCCTGAAGTCCCGCCGCAGCCTGACTGTGGCGGCGCTCGTCCCCAACATCGCCGTGGCGCAGTTCATTCCCACGGTCAAGGCGCTGACCGATGCGCTCGATACGGCTGGCTATCAGTTGATCCTGGGCCAGACGGGGTACGACCATGCGCGCGAGGAAGCGCTGCTGGGCACCATGATCAGCCGACGACCCGATGGCATTGTGGTGACGGGCCTCGTCCATGCGCAGACATCGCGCGACCTGCTGCGGCGTTCCGGTATTCCCGTGGTCGAGACCTGGGACCTGAGCGATCGGCCCGTGGATATGGCCGTGGGCTTTTCGCATCTCAAGGTGGGCAGTGCGGTGGCTGGCTATTTTCTGGGGAAGGGGTGGCGGCGCTTCGGCATTGCCACTGGCGACGATCATCGCGCGGCCGTGCGCCGCGAAGGCTTTGTCTCGACGCTCGGCCATGATGTGCCCACCGTGCGAGTGCCATCGCCCAGCAGTCTCGGACTGGGGCGCCAGGCGCTGCGCGAACTGCTGGCACAGGACCCAAGGATCGAAGCGGTCTTCTGCAGCTCCGACCAACTCGCGCAAGGCGTGATGGAAGAAGCCCGCGCACGCGGCATGCGTGTGCCGCAAGACCTTGCAATCTGTGGTTTCGGCGATGCCGATTTTGCGGCGGACATGGCGCCAGCGCTGACCACGGTGCAGATCGACGGCGCGGCCATCGGCCAGCTTGCGGCGGATCTGGTGCTGACGCGCTGCCGTGGAGAGACGGTGAGCACGCCGGTGGTGGATGTGGGGTTCAGGATTGTGGAGCGGGGGTCGACTTGAAGCGATGGCCTTGCGCTTCAGGAGGTCAGCGCAGGAAACTCCGTGGCCTTCTTCACGTCGCCCTTGGCCGGCAGTTCAATCAGCACGCCCCCGGCACTTTCAGCGTTGTGTCCGGTGAGCGCCGTGATGACAACCTGATGTGTCACGAACAGATAGGGGCCGCCACGCGGATCGAGTCCATCGATGTAGCGGGATAGTTTTTGCATCTGCGCATCGCGCGTGGCGCGGTCGGCATTGAAGAACGAGTTCAGTAGCGGCTCGGTTCGCACCGGTCCGAGGTTCATCAACTGCGCGGTGTCCTGGCAACGGCACCACGCGCTGCTTGCGATGAACGTGGGACGGAACCCTGCGGCTTTGAGGCGCTCGCCCAGCAGCTTCGCCTGGCTGCGGCCTTCTGCGTCGAGATTGCGCTGCGTCGCACAGTCGCCGGGCTTGAAATGATCAGGATCGCCTACACCCGGCGCACGAGCGTGGCGCAGGACCAACAATGTGCCCGGCTTTCCTAGCGCCGCCGGCAAAGCGGTGGTCTGCGCGCGGGCCGGCGTGAAAGCCATCGACAGCCAGATAGCGGGCAGGGCGCATAGCAGGTGACGGCGGGTTGGCATGAGGACGGCTCCATCGCGGCGTGTCTTTCAAGATAGGCGATGGGGCCGGATGGCGACCAGGGTGGGGCGAAAGTGGTCCGGCAAATCTGCCACAAACTGGCCCTGTGCGACAAGCCAGTTTGCTTGCAAAATGGCTCCCGTCCCTAGAACACACAGAACGCTGTCCGCCATGTATATCCCCGCCCATTTCGAGATCGCCACCCCCGAGGCGATGCACGCCCTGATCGCCAGTCATCCGTTCGGCACGCTGGTCACCCACGGCAAGAGTGGTCTCGACGCCAATCACATCCCGTTCGAACTCGAAGCCAGCCACGGCACGCACGGTCTGCTCAAGGCCCACGTCGCGCGCGCCAATCCGGTCTGGCAGGACGTGGCGAATGGCGCCGAAGTCATGGTGATCTTCCGTGCCGGCGATGCCTATATCTCGCCGAACTGGTATCCGAGCAAGCACGAAGCCCACAAGCAGGTGCCCACCTGGAACTATCAGGTCGTCCACGCCCATGGCCGCATCACGATCCACGACGACGAACGCTACGTGCGCGGCGTGGTGGCGCGGTTGACCCGTACGCACGAAGCGACGCAGCCCAAACCGTGGCGCATGTCGGATGCCCCGAGCGATTTCATCGACACGATGGTCAAGTCCATCGTCGGCATCGAAGTCGAAATCACGCGGATGGAGGGCAAGGCAAAGCTCGGCCAGCACAAGGAGGCAAGGGATATCCGCGGGCCGGGCGAGGCGCTGGTGGCGCTGGGCAAAACGGAGATTGGTGAAGCGATGCTGGAGAGGGCGGCGGGGAAGGAGCGGGGGTAAGGGTTGCGATGATCGCCTCTCCCGCAAGCGGGAGAGGCGATCATCGGCGTCAAGCAGTTGAGCCGTATGCCGGCGAGGTTCACGCGAGGTAGCGCGGCGCCGGGGTGTTTTGCGACAGCACCCCGGACATTGCCTGACGCGCTGCCTCATAAGCTTGCCAGTGCTCGATCGCGTGCAGCGACGGGATCGTGATGAGTTCACCACGTTCGAAGCCAACCAGCGCCGCATCTACCATATCGGCCGCAGGCATCACGATTGATTGGTCGAGGTGTTCCACCGGCAGGCCGCCGGTTTCCCAGAAGTCCGTCGCCGTTGCGCCCGGCAGCACGGCCTGCACGCGCACACCCTTGCTGGCGAGTTCGTGATGCAGTGACTGGCTGAAGGCCTGCACGTAGGCCTTGCTGGCGCCGTACACACCGTTAAGCACTTCCGGCGCGATGCCGACAATCGACGCGATGTTGATGAACGCGCCCTTGCCGCGTGCGACGAAGCCCGGCGCGGCGGCATACGTCAGGCGCGTCAGCGCCGTCACGTTCAGTTCGATCATGCGCGTCATCTGTTCCACATCACTGTCGAGCAACGGAGTATGCGTGCCGATGCCGGCGTTGTTGACGAGCAGCGTGATGCTGGCGTCGGTACGCAGCTTGTCTTCGACGTTGGCAAGCGAGGCGCGGTCGTTGAGGTCGGCGGGCAGCACTTCCACGGCGCGGCCGGTCTCGTCGGAAATGCGGCGTGCGAGGGCGTCGAGCTTGTCGCGGCTGCGGGCCACCAGGATCAGGTCATAGCCGCGGCGGGCGAGTCGGTCGGCGTAGATGGCGCCGATGCCCGACGATGCGCCGGTAACAAGTGCGGTGCCCAGGTGTTGCGTGCTGGTTTGCTGCGTCATGATCGAGACTCCATGCTTGGGGTTCAAGGTAGTTCGGATGCGGGGCATCCATGTGAAGCATGGTAGGGGAGGGAGCGCGTGACTGAAATGACGTATATAGTCATGTTTTCGGTCATCGCCGGTCATCGCCTTTCTGGAGGTTCGTCATGCATCGCGTTGGATTTCTTTTGCCGGATGGCTTCCAGGTCATGACGCTGGCCGCACAAGCCGTCTTCGAGTACACCAATCTGTCGCTGGGCGAGCCGATATACCGGATCGAGAACTACTCGATACAGGGCGGCATGCTGCGGTCATCGCTTGGCATGGCTGTGGAGACGCGGCCCGCCAGCATGCGCCTGGCCGTGGACACCTGGATCGTGGCCGGTGTGGGCGATCCGGTTGCCACCCAGAGTACCGGGCCGATGCGCGAGTTCGTGGGAAAGGTGGCGGGCAAGGCGCGTCGTGTGGCGTCGATCTGCACGGGCGCGTTTGTGCTGGCGGAATCCGGCCTTCTGGCTGGACGCCGTGCCACCACGCATTGGGCATTTGCGCGCGATTTGCAGCGGCTGCATCCCGACGTTCGCGTGGAAGAGGACCGCATCCACATCGTCGATGGGCCGATCTGGACCTCGGCCGGGATGACCGCTGGTCTGGATCTGGCACTGGCGATGGTGGAGAAGGATTTCGGTGCCGAGATGGCGCGCTCCGTGGCGCACAAGCTGGTGATGTACCAGCGCCGGTCAGGCGGGCAGTCGCAGCATTCCGAGTTGCTGGAGCTTGCGCCGAAGTCCGACCGCATCCAGAGTGCGCTCGAGTTCGCGCGCAAGAATCTGCATCGGCCCCTGACTGTGGAAGATCTGGCCGAGTCCGTGCATCTGAGTCCGCGCCAGTTCAGCCGCGTGTTTACGGCCGAGACAGGACAGCCACCGGCCAAAGCCATCGAGAAACTGCGGCTGGAGGCGGCGCGGCTGATGATCGAGCAGAGTCGCCATCCACTGGACGTGGTGGCAAAGGAAACCGGTTTCCGGGATCGCCGTCACCTGCGCGAGGCGTTCGTGCGCGGATTTGGGTTGCCGCCGCAGGCAGTGCGGCGGGAAGCGCGCGGCTGAGCACCGCGCGCTTTTATCGCTACCGCTTCATTAGCCGTCGATGCGCACCTGCACGCCATTGGCCGTGTAGATCGGCGTGACCTTGTAGCCATCTACGGCCACGGCGGTGAACTGGCCCTTGATGCTGCTGCCCGTCATGATGGCGACGGTATCGCCGGCCTTCGGCGCATACCCGTTGACGAACGCCACGCGCAGCGTGCCGCCAGCAATCGTCGTCAGGCCAGCCACGGTCATGCGGCCCTGGCCGTTGGGGCCCACGCGCAGGTCGAGCGTGGTGTTTGCCAGTTGGGTGTACTTGCCGGCGATGGCCACGCTGGCCGGGGCGTTGATGATGACGGAGCCGGCGCCGAGGTAGACATCGCCCGTGCCGAAGGCATTCACCGAAGCCGCTTCGAGCGCGCCGCCTGCCACCTGCGTGCCGCCGGAATACGTGTTGGCGCCGCCGAGCTTCAGGTTGCCGGTGCCCTTGAGCGTGAACTTGCCCGAGCCGCCGATGTTGTTGCGCCAGAGGTCGGCCGCGTGGAAGCCGCCGAGCGTGGCATCCATCGTCACCACGACATTGCCGTTGAAGGCGCCGTAACCATCGCCAGCAGCGAACAGGTTCAGGCGGCCCCAGCCTTCGGCATCGTCCATGACCGGATAACCCGAAGCAATCTCAGTGGTCTTCAGCACCACGCGGCGTTGATCGGCGCTCAGGTACGGGAAACGGGTTTCCAGCATGACTTCCGCCCCCTTGGGTACGACCGGCTCCAGCGTGGCCGAGCCGATCTGCGGGAAGCCGAACGTCATGCGGCGATTGAAGTTGGCCTTGTTGGTGGCGTAGTCGGTGAAGCGGTCATTGGCCGCCGTGCCCGACTGCGCGAACGTGCGGAAGGTGGCCGGCGTGGTGCCCGTGGCGGCCATCAGCGCCGTGTGGGCCTGCGTATAAGCGCTGGCCTTCAGCGCGGCGTTGGCCGGGATGTACAGGTTGGCGGCAGCCGAAGCAATGCCGAGCATACGGCCGCCGATAACGTCGAGCGGCGAATGCATGCCGGCGAGGATGCGGTTCTCACCGAGTTCCATGCCGCGCGTGAGCATTTCCTGGAAGCGTTCCGGCACCAGGTAGGCCATGACCACGGCATTGCGCAGCGCTTCGGCGGTATGGCCGCTGACAAAGCCGCCGTCGTTGTTGGGAGTCGGGCTGATAGCCGGCACCAGGGTCGGCGCCACCACCACGCTGCTGCTCCAGCGGTACGGACGTGCGTACTTGTAGAAGCGCTTGTTCGGCTCGGTCGAGGCATTGTCGCCAACCTTGTTGACCATCGTGATCACATCGCCGAACGTGGCATTGGCAGAGCCGGCCACACCGACGTTGTTGCCGCCATCGTCGTACTTGATGGTTGTGGCGTCAGCCGGGATGCTCGTGATCGTGGTGGTCTGCTGGGCGGCGGCGCGCCATGCAGCAGTGAGCGGACCCATGCCATCGGTCACGCTGTAGTTCTTGCCGCGGCGGTCGTCGTAGTAGGCAGCCTCGGCCTGCGCAGCCGTGCGTGCCGTGGTGGCGTCGATCACGTACTGGACGTTCGCGTTGTGGATGGCAGCGTTGACCACCGTGCCGCCCGGGGTGCCATCGCCTGGCAAGCCCGTCCATGACGAAGCCACCACCGCCGGGAACGCGCCGTCAGCCGGCGCCGTCTGCGCGGCATCGACGATACGCGTCAGCGGCTCCCACACGTTCAGGAATCCTTCCATCAGCCGCACACCGGAATTCGTCTCCAGCGTGGCGTACTTCGCTACACCGCGCTGGTTCGACGCGATGTCGTCCACAAACGGGGTCACCGAAGCTTTGACGGGCGCGCTATCCACGAAAGCCGGATCTGCCGGCGCGGCAGGCACGGCCAGCGGCGTGGTCGTCGTGCCACTGCTCTGCGTAGTGTTGTTGTCATCGCCGCCACAGGCGCCGAGCAGCAGGGCAAAACAGGCGACCGCGATGGCCGAGGGCATTCCGGGGGTGGAGAAAGACATGCTGGGTCCTTAAAAGACGGCAATGGCCGTCGAAAAGGACGCAGTTTGATCAAACAATGTTGCGGAAATATGTACTTTGATGCACTTGGTTGGATGTTTAGCTCGACATTTGTTTCATCGAACTGTCATCCAGCCATTGCCCATTTCACCCCCAGCGCCGTACCCGTCCCGTATCGATGTGCACAAAATTATCCGACTTGTAGAAGCCCACGCCGCCCGCCTGAAGCGATTCGGCGGCGTCGCGCAGGTCTGCGAGCGCTACACCGGGCAAACGGATGTCGATGGCCATGCCATCCATGTGCAGGCTTCGTTTTGCGACGCCACCCGCGCGTGTACGACGCAGGCGGTCGTTCGTGGCGGGGCAGCGGTAACCCGAGATGACCTGGAACGGGGTGTCGGTTTTCAGTTCCTGGCGCAGGGCGAATAGTACGCCGAACAGCGTGGGATCGATCTGGCCGACGGTGCCGGAGTAGTGATCGCGCAGGAAATGATTCAGCGACTGCTGCGCTTGCGGCAGGACGTCATCGCCGCGGGCGAAGACGAGCGCGAGATGCTCGCCAGTGTGCGTGTGATCAAACGACAGCGACCGGGCGTCGGGCCCGATTGCTGCCAGCGCGTTGCGTGGCGCCAGGGTGGAGAGCCCTGCGCCGAGCGCGATGGCGCTGGCGCAATGCAAAAAACGGCGACGCGGGTTGAAGCTGGATTCGGACATGGAAACTTTTACAACGGGTGCGGCATTCAGGAGGGCCGTGCGGCAGGTCTGGCCCCAGCGCGTTGCCGCAGCGCCTGGTCCAGCAGTTTGTCCTGACCGTAGATGTCAGGGACGAAGTGTACCCGTCCGTCGGCGCGAGCGATGGCCGTGCCATACGCCAGCACCACGGGAATGGGATGCTGGAGTGCCACGGTCTTCGATTTGCCAGCCGTCATTGCCTCACGGATGCGCGGCTCCGTCCATTCGGGCATGCCCTGCATCGCGAACTTCGCCAGTTCGACGGGTGCCTCCACGCGGATGCAGCCATGGCTGAAATCGCGTCGGTCTCGCTTGAACAGTTGCGGCGACGGCGTGTGGTGCAGATAGATGGCCTGGTTGTTCGGAAAAACGAACTTGATGTCGCCCAGCGCATTGAGCGGCCCCGGTCGCTGGCGGATGCGCGACTGCCCATTGAGCACGGCGTCCAGACTCGCCGGACTCACGGTGGTGCTGGCCGTGCTGCCAGACACGAACTCGAAACCTTGCCGAGTCAGATAGCTCGGATCGCGTTGCAGCTTCGGAATGATTTCCTTCTTGGCGATTGACGACGGCACGTTCCAGTACGGGCTGAACTCGATGTAGCGCATGTCCTCGGCAAACAGCGGCGTGCGGGTGTCCAGCGCCTTGCCGACGATCACCTTCATCTCAAGCTTGATGTCGAGCTTGCCGCCGCTCTCAGGTTGATATTCATAAGCGCGCAGCATGAATTCAGGAACATTGACCACGATCATGCGCGGACCCTCGGCAAGCGGGGTCCATCGCGCGCGTTCCATCGTCAGTTCGATCTGTTGCACGCGTGCCGCGGGAGAAACGTTGAGTTGTGCCAGCGTGCCCGCGCCGATCACACCATCGGCTTCGAGCGCATGGCGCGTCTGGAAAGCCTTGACCGCATCGACGATCGCGCCTTCGTAGCGTGCAGGCACGGGCGTGTCCTTCGGCAAGTCTCCGAGCGCTTCCAGCCGTTGCGACAACTGCGGCAGCCCCTTGTAGGTATCGCCCGCCTTGAGCTTGCTGCCGGGCAGAGGCGGTAGCGCGGTTTCCCAGTCAGGCAGCTTGGCCAATGTGCGGTAGCGCGCCAGCGCATCGCGCAACGTGCCGTAGAGTGGGAACGATGGCGCCGCCTCTCGCAAACCTTCGACAAGCCGGTTCGCGGCGATCGCCTGCCGCAGATAGGCTTCGGCGTCGAACGGCGCGGGCGCGGTCTTTGCAAAATTTGCATGGACCTTGCGCGGATCGACCCGGCCCACGTGCAGATCGGACAGGTAGCGGATCATCGCCGTGGTCAGCGATGCATCGAAGCGCTGCATGGCCTCGGGCGACGGCGCGGGGCCGTTGATTGCCTGCGTCAGCGTGCGCTGCAGCGCCTCGGCGCCGTAGTCAGCCGGTTCGAGGCCGTCGGCACTGGCGCCGGCCAGCGTCTTGATGGCAGCCTGTGCGGCCTGCGATGGATGTCCATCGACGAGCCACAGCGGGGCCGGCGGCGTCTGCTGGGCCCAGGCACTCGCGGCGCCGCAGAGCACCAATGCCGCGCCGAGCTGGCGCAGGGACACGACGGAAGACGCCCTTGAGCGGGGAGTCTTGCGGGTAGCGTTAGCGGGAATGGATTGCGTGGCGTGCGTGGCAACAGTCATTGGCATGGCGTCGAAAGAGTGTCTCCGTCGCATATCCTAGCCGATGACGCGGTTGCGTCCGTTATGTTGCACTTGCTGAAAATAAAGATTCTGCGATTGCGCGATGACTTGATTCATGTCAATCGCTGCGCGCTGTGCGCGCCTATGCTGTCTTCAACACGACAACATCACAGTGAGGATTGCTCCATGTACAAGCGCATTCTGATCGCCATAGACGGTGGTCCATCGTCCGAGCAGGCCATCTTCCAGGCTGTGGGCCTGGCCAAGGAACTGGGCGCGGAGGTCAAGATCCTGTTCGTGGTGGATGACAGCGAGTTTTTCTTCGAACCGGCCTACGTCAACCCGCAAGAGGTGCTGCGCGGCATGCTTGAGGTAGGTCAACAGGCCCTGGCCCGCGCCGCGCGCCGCTTCGAAAACGCCGGGGTGCGTGCCTTGACGGAACTGGCCGAGAAGCCGGTGTCGCCGGGCGACATCTCGGGCACCATCGTCAGCCATGCCGAGCAATGGCCTGCCGAACTGGTGGTGATGGGCACACACGGTCGACGCGGTGTGCGACGCATGATCATGGGCAGCGTGTCCGAAGGCGTGGTGGCCAAGTCGGCCAAGCCAGTACTGCTGATTCGCGGCGATACGGTGCATTGAATCGATAAAAAACGGGCGCCACCAAGGCGCCCGTGCAGTACCGCTTCACAAATTCGGCTTCACGAATTCGACTTCACAGATTCCATCTCACAGGCAGGTCAGTCGAGCTTGATGCCGACGGTCTTCACCACCTTTTCCCATTTCTGCGAATCCTTGTTCACCATCTGGGAGAACTCGTTCGGCCCCAGCGCGCTGGGTTCCATGCCCTGCTTGGTGATGGTCTCGCGGATGTTGGGTTGCGCGAGTACGGCGGCAATCTCCTGCGCCAGACGGTTGACCGTCGGCATGGGCGTGCCGCCCGTGGTGAACACGCCGTACCACGACACCACTTCATAGCCCGGCACGCCGGATTCCGCCACGGTGGGCACGTTCGGCATCGTCGCCACGCGCTTGGCGCTGGTCACTGCCAGGATGCGCACCTTGCCGCTATCCACACCGGCCTTGGCGGAGGGCAGGCTCGCAAAGGTCATCTGGGCCTGGCCGGCCATCACGTCCTGCATCGCCGGGGCGTCGCCGCGATACGGGATGTGGGTGATGAAGACTCCAGCCATGCTCTTGAACAGTTCGGCGGACAGGTGCGAGATCGTGCCGTTGCCGGGCGAGGCCACGTTCAGTTCGCCGGGATGGGCCTTGGCATAGGCCAGCAACTCCTGCACGTTCTTGACCGGCAGCGCGGCGTTGACGACCAGCGCGTTGGCGGATTTCGCCACGAGCGACACGGGCTGCACCCCCTTGACCGGGTCGTAGGGCAGCTTGCTGTAGACGGATGGCGCGATGGCTTGTCCGCCTACCGAGCCCAGCAGCAGCACCGAACCATCGGGCTTGGCGCGCGCCATTTCGGCCGTGGCGATAGTGCTGCCGCCGCCGGGCTTGTTCTCCACCACCATCGTCGTCTTGGTGTTGATCTGGAACTGCGTGGCGACGGTGCGTGCGATGGCATCGTTGCCGCCGCCCGGCGCAAAGCCGACCAGCATGCGGATGGGGGCAGGGGGCAGTTCCTGCGACAGGGCCTGCGTGGCAAACAACGCCAGTGCAACAGCGGGAACGATCTTGTTAAACGACATGGTTGATCCTCGATGCAGATTGCAGATAAGTGGGAGAGTCCTCTCGGGGGTGTCGCTGTGCTGGATGGTGGGTGAGATGCCCGGGCGCTGCGTCAGGTCTGGTGCCTGGCTGTCACCGTCCGGGTCTCGCTTCAGTCTCCGTCCTTTATTTTTTGAAACGTACTACGGCTTCGCGCGATGCCTGCGTTTGCGGCAACGTTGCGATCTCGCCAAGCGTCACCGGCTTGGTCGGG
The DNA here is from genome assembly GCF_009793345.1 of Cupriavidus sp. SW-Y-13. Classification (NCBI taxonomy): domain Bacteria; kingdom Pseudomonadati; phylum Pseudomonadota; class Betaproteobacteria; order Burkholderiales; family Burkholderiaceae; genus Cupriavidus; species Cupriavidus sp. SW-Y-13. The sequence continues at coordinate 987,856 of NZ_WHLX01000002.1, read as the reverse complement.
AAACGCAGGCGGTAGTAGCCAACGTCGCGCGGATGGCGCTGTTGCTCATCGGCGATCAGTTCGGTCACCGTCAGTCCGCAGAACCGGCCCTGGCAGGGGCCCATGCCGCAGCGCAGGAATGCCTTGAGCTGGTTCGGCCCCTGGCAACCCATGCGAGCGGCTTCTAGCACTTGCTCGGCGGTCGCCTCTTCGCAGCGGCAGACGATGGTGTTGCCCACCGGTCGCCGAAATTGCGGCTGCGGGCGATACAACACTTCGAAGAATTCGCGGCCACGCGTAGCGCGGGCGAGGGCGAGCCGATGCGGCGCGGCCTCGCGGTCGCGTGCTGCGCTGTCCAGGCGGCCCAGCGATGCGGCGGCCTGGATGGCGGCGAGTCGACCGCGATGCTCTGCAGCCATCGCACCCGCAATGCCCGCACCATCGCCGGCGATGGTCAGGTGCGGCACCGATGTGGCGCCCCATGCATCGACGGCAGGCTCCCAGCAGTCCTGGCGCTCGTTCCATGCATGTTCCGCACCCACGGCCCGCGACAGATTCGTGTTGGGCACCACGCCCTGGTGCAGCAGCAACTGGTCGACGGCCATCGTGCGAGGTTGACCATCGGCCGTGTAGCGCAGTTCGGCTACCTGCCCGTTGGCACCGGCCACAGCTTCGAGCGCCGTCACGCCACTGATGATCGGCACGGCCTTGCGCACCGCGCGCAACATCTTCAAGCCCTTCCCGAGATAGGCCGAGCGCAGGAATCCCCAGGCGTGGGGCAGTGCCTGGAGCCACTGCGTGGAGGCCGTCGTTTCGAGGATCGCGTCGATCTTCACGCCGGCATTGAGGTACTGATAGGCCAGCAAATACAGCAGTGGGCCGCCACCGGCCAGCACCGTGCGGCCTTCGGGCACCACGCCGGATGTCTTCAGCAGGATTTGCGCGGCACCGGCCGTGATCACGCCGGGCAGCGTCCAACCGGGAATCGGGAAGGGGCGCTCCTGCGCACCAGTGGCCAGGATGATGTGGCGGCAGTGAAGCAGTCCCGCTTGCGGATCGGCACTGGCGCCGGTCACCGAGTAAGCCACTTCGAAACCCAGGCCATCGGCTTCTGCATCGCGCGGATTGATCGACCACACCGTGGCCGAAGCCAGGTATTGCGCGCCGCTGCGCTGGAATGGCGTTAGCAAGTCGAGCCCGTGCCAGTAATCGGCACCGAGAATGTTGCGCTCCTGCACTGGCGTCGTGCTGATGGCGCGATAGATCTGGCCACCCGGCGCGGGTTGTTCATCGAGCAGGATCGTGCTCAGTCCCAGTTCGGCGGCACGCGTGGCCGCAGCGAGACCGGCGGGTCCGGCACCGACGACGAGCAGGTCGCATTCGAGCATGTCAGATGTTTCGAGCGGAGGCAGGTTCGTCATGGTCATACGGCCACCTCGCGTGCGCCGAGTTGGCGTTCCACGCGCATGCCATCGCGCACGCGGGTCATGCAGGCTTGCTGGTTGGGACGGCCATCGATGCTGACGAGGCAGTCGTAGCAGACGCCCATCATGCAGAAGGGTCCGCGCGCAGCGCCCGATACGGGGGTGTCGCGACAGGCCGCAACGTTGGCGGCGAACAGGGCGGCGGCGACGGTATCGGTCTCGCGGCATTCCAGCGTGGCGCCGTCCACGGTGACGCGCACCGTGCGGCCGGCGGCCTGCGCGGCGGTGGCGTCAAGTCTTCTGAACATGGAATCTCCGGGTCGAAAAAATGTCCAGCTCCGGCGGCAGCGCGCCAGCGGCGATCATCGGGGCGAGGGTCTCTGCATGGGCGGCGGCCAGCGTCACGCCGCTATGGCAGGTGACGATGAACGCGCCGGGATGCGTGGCGGATTGCTCGTAAACCGGAAAGCCATCCTGTGCGCGCACACGCAGCGCCGACCACGCACGCACTGCGCGCACGTCGCGCAAGGCGGGCAAGGTACGCACGGCACGGTCGGCCAGCGTGGCCAGGATCGGCAGCGTGGTGATCTGGTCGGCGTAGCCCGCATCCTCCTGCGAATCGCCAACCAGCCAGCTACCTTCGTCGTTCTGGCGCAGGGTCACCAGTGGTGTATCGAGCAGACGGCGCGTACGCTCGAGCACGAGGATCTGACCGCGCTGCGGCGCCATGGGCAGGTCGATGCCGACCATCGCACCCAGTTCGCCGTTGCGCAAACCCGAGGCCAGCACGATCTTGCGGGCGCGCACCGTGCCATTCGGCGTGCTCAGCGAGAACTCGCCCGATGACGACTGCACGATGGCGGTCACGCCGTGGAAAGGCAGGTACTGGACATCGCCCCGGCTGAACGCTGTATGAAAAGCACGCAGCAGCTTGAGCGGATTGACGATGCCGTCGTGCGGCGTCCAGATGGCGCCGGTCACGTCTGGGCCGAGTCCGGGCACGAGCGATGCGGCTTGATGATGGTCGAGCAGCTTCCACTCGTACGGTTCCACGCCGGGCTGGGCCATGAGTTTTTGGACCCAGGCGAGGCGCGCTTCCACTTCGTAGTCGCCCATCAGGGGCGTCAGGCCGCCTTTCTGTTCGAGCGCCACATCGATGCCGGTTTCCTTCTGCAAACGGTCTGCGAGTCCAGGCCAGAGACGCGTGGAACCAAGCGTCCAGCGGCTGTACGCACCCATGCCGAAGCCCTTGCTCTGCAGCCAGACCAACCCGAAATTGCCGCGCGAGGCACGCAGCGCAACGTCGCCCTCGTCGAGCACGGCGATGGAGCCGACGCGGTCGCGCAGTCCGTAGGCGATGGCCGAGCCGACCAGGCCACCGCCAACTACGGCAACGTCGAAGACCGGCAGGGCGGAAGTGGCGGCGCCGGCCATCAGTCGGGCCTCCGGTGAGGGGGGAGCGGGCCTTCGGCCCTGTTATGCGTCATGGGGAGACTCGTCTGAATCGTTCGGACGAGTATGCGGAGCCGCCCCGACTTGCGCAAATACGAGTCTGTCAGGCGTCCATACGAAAACCGTATGGGGGGAGGATCAACACAGGTTTCAGCCCGGCAGCGCGCCGGTTTCCGTGGCGAGGACTTCGATCATCCGCGCGTTGAATCGCTCCACCAGCACGTTGGCAGGCCGGTTGCGCGCCAGCAACAGGTAGCTGACAAACGGAATGCGGGGCGCAAAGGGGCGAATGACGAGGTCGTTGCCATGCATCCGCGCCACCAGCGGATTGACGATGCCCACCCCCATGCCTAGCGCGACCATCCGGCAGATGGTGGCGCCATAAGGCGTCTCGAAGTGCATGATGCGCCGGTCGTCATCGGCAAAGGCGGCGTCGATGGACGCACGCAGGCCGTCGCCATGCGTCATCGAGATAAAGGATTCCCCGGCCAGATCGGCCGGGGTGATCACGTCGAGACCCGCAAGCCGATGCCCGTGCGGCAGCACGCAACAACCCGCCACATCGGCGATGGGCTGGGCTTCGGTCACGGCCGCAGGCGGCAGGTAGGACACCAGGCCGAGGTCGCAATAGCGGCTCCCCACCCAGTCGGCCACCAGTTGCGTGCTGCCGGTTTCCATCGCCACGTAGACATCGGGATGATCGGCGTGAAAGCGCTGCAGCACGGTGGGCAACACCGTCATGGCCAGCGATGGCACCGTGGCAATCCGCAGCCGTCCCTTGCCGAATTGGCGGATATTGCGCGCTGCGTCCTTGAGCGCATCGAGACCAACGAAGGCGCGATCCACTTCGCGCAGGAACGCGAGTCCTTCCTCGGTCGGGGTCAGGCGACCCGCGCTTCGCGTGAACAGCGTCAGGCCGGTGGTAGTTTCGAGCTGCGCAATCAGGCGGCTGACATTCGGTTGCGACGTATAAAGCTCGCTCGCGGCGGCGGTCATGGAGCCCGAGCGCATGACTGCGCGAAAGGCGTCGATTTCCTTGAATTTCATACCGTTTGTGGGGTGGGGGCGTTCGGCAATCGTTCGGCAATGATGGGCCGATGGTATATCAAATCCGTATGGTCACCCGCGATATTGTGATTTGACGGTATGGGCTGCCGATTCCGATACTGGTTTCCATCGCACAAGACGAACAGGAAATCGCCCCATGGAATCGAAAGTCAGCCGCCGCCTGACCCAGCCCACCGCCCCCGAGGTGTGCCAATTCATCTACCAGCCGCGCCTTGACCGGGACTTCGCACCGGGCTTCCGCTATCTCACGGATATCAACGCGGCGCATTTGCTGATGCTGAGCGGCGCCGGGCTGATCCCGTCGGACGTGGCGGCGACACTCGCCCGCGCGTTGCACCGTATGACGGAGGAAGGTCCGGAGGCCGTGGCACTCGATCCGCAACGCGAGGACGCCTACTTCAACTACGAGGCTCGACTGATGGAAGTAGCAGGTGCCGATGCAGGCGGACGCCTGCACGTAGCCCGCAGCCGCAACGATATCCTCGCGACGCTCGATCGACTGCGTGCCCGTGACGCCGTGCTCGAACTCTTGTCGACGATGCTCGACACACGCGAAACGATATTGGACAAGGCCGCCGCCCATGCCGATACCGTGATGCCCGGCTACACGCATTTGCAGGCGGCGCAGCCGATCACCTATGGCTATTACCTCTGCGGTATTGGCGAAGCGCTCGGTCGTGACATCGCCCGCCTGCACCGGGCGCTGGAATCGCTCGATGCCTGCCCGCTCGGCGCCGGCGCACTGGCCGGTACGGCGTTTCCGATCGATCGCCATGCCACGGCCCGCTGGCTAGGGTTCTCGCGTCCCGCCCCGAACGCGCTCGACGCCGTGGCCTCGCGCGACTTTGCCTGGGAGATTCTCTCCGCGATCACGATTGCCGCAGTCACCTGGGGCCGCGTCGCGCAAGACCTCTACGTCTGGGCCACGCCGGAATTCGGCCTGATCGATTTCCCCGACAGCGTGGCGGGAACATCGAGCATCATGCCGCAGAAGAAAAACCCGGTTGTTCTCGAATACCTGAAAGGCAAGGGAGGCCACATGCTGGGCCTGCTGACCGGCGCACTCGGCGCGCTGAAAGGCACCCATTTCACGCATTCCGGCGACGGCAACCGCGAAAGCATGCGCGGATTCTGGGACGCTGTGGAAGAAGGCAGGCGCTGCGCCAGCTTGTTGAAACTGGTGCTGGAGCATGCCGAACCGCAGCGCGTGAACATGCTGACAAAGGCGCGGCGCGATTTCTCATCCGCCACCGATCTCGCCGACATGCTCGTGCGTGACGCCGGCATGTCATTCCGCGAGGCGCATCACGTAGTCGGTGCCGTAGTGCGCGAAGCACTCGATCGACACATCCCCGCCTGCGAAATCGACAGCGACATGGTGGACCGCGCAACGCTCAACGTCACTGGCCGTGCAGTGCGTGTGGAGGCGGAAGCGGTGACGCGTTGCCTTGATCCCGAGCAGGGGGTGGCGGCGCGCTTGTCGGAGGGTGGACCTGCTCCGATGCGGGTGCGGGAGCAGGTGGCGGTGCAACGCGGTGAACTGGGGCGGGATCGGTGGGCTATCGAAGTCGTGGTGAATCAAGTTGCTGCAGCACGGGAGGCGATGCAGGAGGCAATGGGGGCGCTTGGTGGCAAGTAAATCCGGTGGGAGGCGATTAGGGTCCGATGTACCGGCTGCAATCGGGCATTGGCGAATCCGGCGCATAAACTCCGCGATCGTCTAGCCGGAAGGTGCGTGTGAAGCTGCAGACGGGGTCGATGACGTTGGCGTCGGCGCCTTCGCGTTGATTGGTTGCCTTCGCTGTAGCACTCTCTGTTGGCAAGGGGCTGCCGGAATCCTTCGATGCTTCCGTGTCGTAGACCAGTTGCGGAAAGCCGGATTCCACATTGCGATCCAGTGTCAGTGTCGAAAAAAAGTAATGGTCCGGGCAGGCTTTCTTGCGCCGGTCCTCGGCACTATCCGATTTGCAGTCGGGAAATCTTCGTATGACCGCGCTGGGAAGCGTCAGGATTTCCCGGGACTGGAACGTTGTGCCGCGCCGTGTGATCCGGAAGAGATGCGTTTGCCAGGTGCGATCCCTCTTGTCCCACGTCACGTAAATGTCCGACGTGATGGCGCGCAAGCCCACCACGATGCTGTTGTCCTTGCTGTCTGTGCGAAGGACGGTAGCCCATGGCAAGGCCGACACTGCGCCTTTGCTCGTTGAAGCGGTGGGGAACTTGAACCGATACGTGGCGGGATTCGTCCCCGCATATTGGATCTCGACCCATTGCCATGCTTCGTCGAGATCTGCCTTGGGCGAAACGCGAACGCAGAGTTGCTGGTCTGGTGTACAGCCCTCCAGCAATGGTGCATCGGGTACACCTGAGCTGTTGTCGATCAAGGGCTCCATCCGGTTACCCGCACGATCGGTCTTCACGGCGAACTGAAAGCTCTGCAATTCGGCGATCCGCGCCTGGTAGAGCGCCTCCAGACACGCGACGTCCTGCCCACAGTGGCTCCGCTTCTCCATCCATTGCCACTCGGAGGATGGATCGAGGGCCGGGCCGAATACGCTTTCCGATGCCGCTTTACGAGCTTCGGCCATCTCGCGCTCAAGCTTGGGAAAATCTGCGGCGATGCAGGCTGCCTTTGCAGATTCCGACGGCTGCTTGTTGCAATCGATCCAGGCTGCGTGCGCGCCCAGTGAGAGGATCGAGAGCGCGCAACACGCACACGATAGAAGCAGTATTTTGAAGCGACGACGCATGACGATTTCGAAGGCAGGTTGTGGCACCGGCTGAAATCATAGGTCTATCGTCCGTGCAAGGCGGTCCCATCAGATCAAACAAAAACGCCGCCGCGCTAAAATCCCGTCCATGCATTCCATTCGCAAACGCCCCGCCATCGACGGCCAGCTTGGCTGGTTCGAGACTTCCCCTTCCAGTCACACTTCCATCGGCCAGCGCCTGACAGGTCAGCATCGGTTTGATTTCGCCGTGATTGGCGCCGGATTTACCGGTGTCGCGCTGGCGCGTCGGCTGGCCGAGTTGCATCCGCAGACGCGTATCGCGTTGGTGGAGGCGCTGGAAGTGGGGCAGGGCGCGTCGGGGCGCAATGCCGGGTTCATCATCGATATTCCGCACAACGTGGATGGGGGCGAGGCGGATGCCGCGGCGAGCCGCAAGCTGCATGCGCTGAACATGTTTGCGATCGACCGGCTGCGTGGGCTCAAGGATCGCTTTGGTATCGACTGCGCCTGGCAGGAAGCGGGCAAGTACATGTCGGCGCATGAATCCGCGCATATCGGCGCGCTTGAAACATTTGCGGAAGGGCTGAAGGCCGCGGGATTCTCGTACGAGTTCGTGGAAGGCGCGGCCCTTTCGCAGCGGCTCGGTACCGACTACTACAAGGCGGCGATCTACACGCCGGGCAATGTGCTGGTGAATCCTGCATCGTTGGTGCGAGGATTGGCGGCATCGTTGCCTGAGAACGTCAGTGTTTTCACGGGGAGTCCGGTGACGGCCTGCCAGTATGGTGCGCCACATGTGCTGGCGTTTGCCGATGGCACGTTGCGCGCGGACAAGCTCGTCCTCACAGTGGGCAGCTTCAGCGAGGCATTTGGCCGCGTGCGCAACCGGCTGGCTACGCTGTTTACCTATGCCAGCCTGACCGAGCCCTTGAGCGATGCCGAGCACGCCGCGCATTTTTCCGATGTCCAGCCGTGGGGCAGCACTTCCGCGCATCCGGCGGGTACCACGGTGCGTTACACACCGGATCGCCGCATCTTCGTGCGGAATACGTTCCACTACCGTCCGTCGCTGCATGCGAGCGATGCCGACCTGCGTGCCGCCGCCGCGCATCATCGCCAATCGTTCGAAGCGCGTTTTCCGATGCTGGCGCGCAAGCCATTTGCGTATACATGGGGCGGGTTGATCAGCATGACGCTGAACCACCATTCGGTGTTCCGCCGGGAATCAGACAACCTGTTCAGCGTAGTGGGATGCAACGGGGTGGGCGTGGCCAAGGGCACTTACCTCGGGCATTACATGGCCGAGTTCATGGCTGGCATGCCGAGCGCAGCCATCGATGACATCGCGGCCGGCAGCCATCCCAACTGGATTCCGCCCGAGCCCATCCGGGGGATCGGCGCGGCCATGCGGTTGCGGCGCGAACTGGCAGGGGCGGGCGGGGAAGTTTGATATTGCGCAGCAATCCCGCCAGCGTCCGGGCCGGATTCCCCGGGATTCCTTTGAAGCAGCGCAAAAACTGCGCATGACGCCGCAGAATCTCACTGTTTTTTGGCAGGCGGATTGAATACCATCGGGACCTTTCGTGGCAGGGGCGGTTCGCCTCTTCCTACGCATTGCCCATACCCAGCACCGAAGGAGTCCCCTTGCACCACGCCACATCTCCGGCCATCGCCCCTGAACCTGCGCCTGCCCGCGTGACATCCCATTCATGGCGTGTGATTGCCGCGGCTTCCATCGGCAATGCGCTGGAATGGTTCGATCTGGTGGTCTACGGTTTCTTTGCTGTCACCATTGCCACGCTGTTTTTTCCGGCGGAGAGCGACACCGTTTCCTTGTTGATGACGCTTGGCACGTTCGGCGTGTCGTTCTTCATGCGTCCGCTCGGTGCCGTCGTGCTTGGTGTGTATGCCGACAAGGCGGGACGCAAGGCAGCCCTCACGTTGTCGATCCTGCTGATGATGGTGGGCACGCTGATGATCGCGGTGATGCCGACGTATGCCTCGATTGGTGTGCTGGCGCCGGTGGGCATCGTGATCGCGCGCATGATCCAGGGCTTCTCTGCAGGCGGCGAGTTTGGTAGTGCCACGGCCTTTCTGGCCGAGCATGGCGCGTCGCGACGCGGTTTCTTCTCAAGCTGGCAGGCGTCGAGCCAGGGATTGACCACGGTGTTGGCCGCATGCTTTGGCGCGTTCCTGACTTCGGCACTTACACCCGAGCAGATGCTTGATTGGGGTTGGCGGATTCCGTTTTTCTTTGGCCTGCTGATTGGTCCGGTGGCGTTCTATATCCGACGGAACATCGACGAAACGCCTGAGTTCCTGGCCACGGAAACCTCGCAGCGTCCCTTGTCCGATACCTTCTCCAACCAACCGGAGCGTCTGCTGCTGGCGATAGGCGCGGTGGTGGTCGGCACGGTGGCGTCGTACCTGATTCTCTATATGCCGACTTACGCGGTGAAGCAGCTTGGCATCCCGCCCTCGGCGGCATTTGCCGCGACCATCGCCACGGGCGTGGTGCAAATGATTGGCGCGCCCATCTTCGGTCATTGGTCGGATCGCGTGGGCCGCACCGGCATCATGCTCGGCGCGGCGCTGTTGTTCCTGGTGCTGGCGTATCCGGCCTATGCGCTGCTGGCGGCATATCCGACGTTCGGCATGATGATCGGCGTGCAACTGTGCATCGGCGCCATCATCAGCGCGTATTTCGGCGTACTGCCGGCGCTGCTGACCGAGTTGTTCCCCACGGCGACCCGTACCACGGGGATGTCCCTCGGCTATAACATCGCGGCCACGCTGTTCGGTGGTTTCGCACCATTCATCGTGACCGGGCTGATCAGCGTAACCGGCAACCCGCTCGCCCCAAGCTTCTACCTGAGCGCCGCCGCAGCCATCAGCGTTGCAACCTTGCTCTTGATCAGGCAGCTCGGCTTGCGCTAGTTGGTGCGCAACCTGCACCAGCGTCGGGCCGCGCGCTGCGGCGGTGCATCAAAGCCGGCGCGATGCGTGAGTTCGATGTCATGTAAAAAACCTCCAGTACTGCTGGAGGTTTTTTATTTAGTTTGTTGATTTACAAGGAGATTAGTTTTCCTTGGCTGTTCGTGACGGACGGCGAATGTTCCATGGCACAGCCTTTGCTGTACTCGCACAAACCATCTTGTATTCAAGATTGGATGCGAGTCGAACATTCACGAGGAAATGCCCATGTCCAAGCTGCCCCCTTTCCGTTCCGAGGTTTCCGCCACGCGCCGACGCCTGCTCAAGACGTCTGTCGCCGCTGCCGCTGCACTGTCCGCACCGGCCATCGTCCGCGCACAGGGCACCCCGAAACTGCGCGTCGGATTCTGGCCCGTGGCGTCGGCATTGCCGTTCTTCGCAGCCATCGAAAAGGGCTATTTCAAGGAAGCCGGGCTCGATGTGGAACCGCTCAAGTTCGCCAGCGCGCAACAGGTGATCGAGGCGATGATCGCTGGCCGTTGCGACGGTAGCGCCAATGGCACCGCCTCGGCGGCGCTGGCACTGGGCGAGATCGCGCAACCGGGCCTGCTCAAGATTTTCTGCACGAACCCCACCAACGCCAAGTTCGTGCTCGAAGAGTTCATCGTGGCCAAGGACAGTCCGATCAAGTCCGTGGCCGAGTTCAAGGGCAAGCGCGTGGCGTGCGGCCCCGGCGTGCAGAACGTGGTGCTCGCCAAGACCATGCTGGAACGCGCGGGAGCAGGGCAGATGAGCGTGACCGAACTGCCGATCGGTCAGCACGTGGCGGCACTGGCCGCTGGCCAGGTCGATGGCATCTACACGCTGGAGCCTACCGGCACGGTGGGGCGCCTGAAGGGCGTGACGCGCACGCTGGAAGCCGGCGTGGTGGCGCGCTACATCCTCGGTGACCCGATGGCGCCGTGGCATGGCGGCTCGGCCAGCCTGACGGCCGAATTCCTCGCCAAGCAGCCCGATGTCGCCAAGCGCTACATGGCGGCCTATCGGCGCGGTGTGAACCTCGTGAAGCAGCAGCCGCAGGAGGCACGCCCCTTCCTCAAGGGTTACACGGCCATCGAAGGTCCGCTCACGACCGAGGTGCCGATGTCCGATTACCTGTTCTACGACGAGTTCAAGGCCAGCGACGTCGCCTACTTCCAGCAGTTCTACAACCTGTTCTCGGACAAGGGCATCTTCTCGCGCAAGGTGGATGTCAGCACCATGCTCTACAAGGGGTAAGTCATGTCCGAAGCCTCCACTTCCAAGGTGCCCGCTGCGGGCATCGCCCAGCAGCCGTGGTCGCCGCCGGCGTCAGCCGATGCCGCACCGCGCCGGCCTTTCACGGATCGTTTGCTTCCCGCTGTGGGCCCGCTGGTGTTGCTGATCATCTGGGATGCCGTGGTGCGTCTGGGCTGGATCAAGGCCATTCTGCTGCCGAGTCCCGCTGACACCATCGCCGCGCTGATGACCGGCCTGGCCGGTGGTCCGCTGCTGACCGATTTTGTGGTCACGGTGTCGCGCACGTTGCAGGCATTTGCGATTGCCGCCGTGGTGGGCATGCCGCTGGGCGTGCTGCTGGGCAGCAACGAGCGTGCCTATCGCAGTGTGGAGTTCGTGATCGATTTCTTCCGATCCACGCCGTCGTCCGCGCTGATCCCGCTGTTCCTGCTGATCTTCGGTGTCAGCGATATCAACAAGATTGCCATTGCAGCATTCGGCGCCATGCTGATCGTGGTGTTCAACAGTGCCTACGGTGTCATCAACGCCCGCAAGCAGCGCGTCATGGCGGCGCGTGTCATGGGCGCCTCGCGCTGGCGCGTGTTCCGCGACGTGCTGATCTGGGAAAGCCTGCAACCGAGCTTTGTGGGTTTGCGTTCGGCGGTGTCGATGGCACTGGTGATCGTCATCGTGGCCGAGATGTTTATCGGCTCGGAGAACGGTCTGGGCCACGCCATCATCGACGCGCAGCAGGTGCTGAACGTCAAGACGATGTACGCCGCGATTCTGGCCGCAGGTGCGCTGGGCTATCTGCTCAATATCGTGTTTCTTGTTGTGGAACGACGCATCGTCCATTGGAGCGGGAGGTAAATCATGAGCGCAATCCAGACACCTGCCCGTCATGTCGACGTTCCCGTGCCGGCGTTCCGGCCGGGGCCGCCGGGCACACACATCACCATTCGCGGACTCACCAAATACTTCGCGGGCTGGCCGCTGTACGAGAACTTCGATCTCGATATTCCGAAGGGCCGCATTGTCTCGGTGTTCGGTCCCAACGGCTGCGGCAAAAGCACGCTGATCAACATGATTGCCGGCCTGATCCCGATCGATCGCGGCGAGATCCTGTTCGATGGCAAGACGCTCAAGGACACGCGCATCGGCTACGTGTTCCAGAACTACCGCGAGGCACTGTTCCCGTGGATGCGCACCATCGACAACATCGCCTATCCGCTGCTGCTCGAAGGTTGCAGCAAGGTAGAGGTGGATCGCCGCATGGCCGAACTGGTGGCGTCCTTCGACGTCAAGTTCGACCTGAACCGCTATCCGTATGAACTGTCGGGCGGACAGCAGCAGACCGCGTCGATCATGCGCGCGCTGGCGCCCCGGCCCGAAGTGCTGTTCCTGGACGAGCCGTTCTCCGCGCTCGATTTCGAGATGACGCTGTTCATTCGCGAGAAGCTGCAAGAGGTGTTCATGCAGACCGGCACCACGATGCTGCTGGTCTCGCACGATCTGGAAGAAGCGGTGTATCTGGCCGACCAGATCCTGCTGCTGACCAAGCGCCCCACGCGCGTGGCGGAAATCCTTGACTACACCGACGCGCGGCCACGTACCGTCGATACGCTATCCCAAGCCAGCTTTGTTGAAGCCAAGCGACAAAGCCTGGAGATTTTCCAGCGCGAGGTGCGCCGATGATGACGATTGCCGACTTGCACGCGCGCTATGCGCGAGGCACGCTCGATCCGATGGCGTGCGCCACGGAAGTACTGCGCCAGATCGAGTCATTCGACCGCCCCGAGGTATGGATCCATCGCGTGCCGGTCGAAACGCTGATGGCGAAGGCGCAAGCCTTGAAGGCGATGCTCGACCAGGAAGGCGAGGCCATCCTGCGGCGCCTGCCGCTGTTCGGCGTGCCGTTCGCGGTCAAGGACAACATCGACGTGGCGGGGCTGCCGACTACGGCAGCGTGCCCCGCGTTCACCTACGTGCCGCAATCCACGGCATTCGCGGTGCAGCGATTGCTCGACGCCGGCGCGCTTCTGGTCGGCAAGACCAACCTCGATCAGTTCGCTACCGGGCTGGTGGGCACGCGTTCGCCTTACGGCGCGGTGCGGCACAGCACCTCGCCTGCGTATGTCTCGGGCGGATCCAGTTCGGGATCGGCGGTGGCTGTGGCGGGCAACTGCGTGGCGTTCTCGCTCGGCACTGACACCGCAGGATCGGGACGTGTGCCAGCTGGCATGAACGGACTCGTCGGTTTGAAGCCGTCGCTGGGTCTGGTGAGCAAGCGCGGCGTGGTGCCCGCGTGCCGCACGCTCGATACGATTTCAGTGTTCGCGCATGATGTGGCCGATGCCTGGCGCGTGCTGGAGCAGATCGGGGCTTACGATGCCGCGGATAGCTACTCGTCGCGCGTGCCGATGCTGGGACTGCCGCGTGCGTGGCGCGTGGGCTTGCCCGATGCATTGAGCTTCGAGAACGATGCGCAGGCCGAACAGGCGTTCATGGCCACGCTCGATCGATTCGGTTCGCGGCTCGGTATCCAGACCGAGACCATCGATTTCACGCCGCTGGCGCAGACATCCGCGCTGCTCTACGACGGCCCATGGGTGGCCGAGCGTCGTGCTGCGGTGGGCGATTTTCTGGTCACGCATCGCGATGCAATGGATGCAACCGTCGTGACCGTGATCGAAAAGGCCAACCAGTTCAGTGCTGCCGATGCGTTCAACGCGCAGTACCAGTTAGCCGATCTGAAGCGCCAGGCCGAGGGGCTGTTCGCTCGGATCGATGTGCTGGTAGTGCCAACCGCGCCGACGCATCCGACCATCGCCGCCGTGCAGGCCGATCCCGTGGTCGAGAACAGCAAGCTCGGGCGCTATACGAACTTCGTGAACCTGCTCGACCTGTGCGCGCTGGCGATTCCTGGCCTGCCGCGTGCCGATGGGCTGCCTGCTGGCATCACGCTGATCGGGCCTGCTGGTGCGGATCATCGATTGGCGGTGCTGGGCGCAAAGATCGAAGCGAGCCTGCGCGGCACGGCCGACGTTCTGCCGGAACCGCTGCCGCTCAACGAGCCATCCGTGGCGCTGGCTGTGGTGGGCGCGCATCTGCGCGGTCAGCCGCTGAACTGGCAACTGCAGGAAGCGGGCGCCCGATTCATCGAATCGACAACCACATCGCCAAACTATCGGCTCCATGCACTGGCCGGAACGGTGCCACCCAAGCCAGGACTGGTGCGTGACGATGCTGGCGCGGCCATCGAAGTCGAGGTGTGGGACGTGCCCCTGCACCAGTTCGGCAAGTTCGTGGCCGATGTGCCCGCACCACTTGGTATCGGCTCGGTCGTGCTGGCCGATGGGCGGCAGGTCAAGGGCTTCATTTGCGAGCCCTTTGCCGTGGCGGCTGGCAGCGGCGCACGAGACATCACCGCGTTTGGCGGCTGGCGGGCCTATCTGCGTAGCGTCGAAGCTGCCGAGCCAGCCGTTGCCGCAAGCTGAATTGCCACGCCGTACTTCTCTCCATCCTATCCATCGGACCTTGCCATGACCCAACGTCGTGATTTTCTGAAACAGACCAGCGCGCTGACGCTTGGCTCCCTCCTGCCGTTTGAATCGCTGCTGGCCGCCGAGAACGTGTCGGTGGGTGTGCTGTATGTCGGGGCGCGCGGCGACTTCGGCTACAACCAGGCGCAGGCCACGGCCACCAGCGTGATTCGCAAGCTGCCCAACGTGAAGCTGGTGGAGGAAGAAAACGTGCCCGAGACCATCGCGGCGCAGAAGACCATGGAGGCCATGATCCAGCAGGACGGGGTCTCGCTGATCTTTGCTACGTCGTTCGGTTATTTCGATCCGCACGTGCTGAAGGTCGCGGCCAAGTACCCCAAGGTGCGGTTCGCGCACTGCGGGGGACTGTGGAAGGCCGGCAACCCGGCAAATATCGCCAGCTACTTCGGCTACATCGACGAATGCCAGTATCTGGACGGGGTGATCGCCGGGCACATGAGCAAGTCGAAGAAGCTTGGCTTCGTGGCGGCCAAGCCGATTCCGCAGGTGCTGCGCAACATCAACGCGTTCACGCTTGGCGCGCAATCCATCGATCCGTCCATCACGACTCGGGTGATCTTCACGGGTGACTGGTCGATGCCGGTCAAGGAAGCCGAGGCAGCCAACAGCCTGATCGACCAGGGCTGCGACGTGCTGACCTGCCATGTCGATGGTCCGAAGGTCATCGTCGAGACCGCCGAGAAGCGCGGCGTCATGAGCTGTGGGTATCACGCCAGCCAGGCAGCGCTGGCCCCCAAGGGCTATCTGACCGGCGCCGAATGGGATTGGGCCACGCCCTACAAGGCGATTGTTGCCAATGCCCAGGCCGGCAAGGTACAGCCCAATCTGCTGCGCGGCGGGCTCAAGGAAGGCTACGTGAAGATGTCGCCGTACGGGGCAGCGGTCAGCGCGGCAGCGAAGCAGAGCGCGGATGCCATCAAGGCGAAGATGGTGGCCGGCGACTTTGTGATTTTCAAGGGGCCGCTGAAGGACAACAAGGGTGGCGTCGCAGTGCCCGCCGGCACCAGGCTGGTTCAGACGGACTACGCGCTCGAATCCATGAACTACCTGGTGGCGGGCGTGGTGGGGCAGGGCTGACGAACGACGAACCCCGCCGAACCCCGCCGAATCCGTGGATCGACGTTGCCTCAGGAGCTTCCCATGCGCATCCCCGCCAGCACTGCCACGCTGACGCTGGCCGTCCTGCCCGCGTTGCCTACCTTGCTGGCCGTGGCCAGCGCGTTGTTGCTGTTCTCGTTGTTCCTGCTGCTGCAGGGGGCGCCGGTGCTGGAGGCGATGCAACTGATCTTCCAGGGCGCGTTCGGCACGCCGTTTGCCTGGCAGAGCACGCTCACGCGCGCTGCGCCGCTGATGCTGACCGCGCTATGCGTGGCGTTGCCGGCGCAGGTCGGCCTGATCGTGATCGGCGGCGAAGGCGCGTTGGCGCTCGGCGGCCTGGCCGCCGCGCTGGTGCCCCAGTGCGTGCCTGCGGCTACCCCGTGGTGGATCGTCATGCCAGCGATGGCCGCTGCGGGCATGCTGGCGGGAGGTTGCTGGATCGGTGCAGCCGGCGCACTGCGGCAACGGCGCGGGGTCAATGAAACCATCAGCAGCCTGCTGCTGGCTTACATCGCCATCGCCGTATTCAAGCATCTGGTAGAGGGGCCATTGCGCGATCCCGCCAGCCTGAACAAGCCCTCCACCGTACCCGTTCCGGATGCATGGATGGTCGGCACGCTGCCGGGCATCGACGTGCACTGGGGCTTGCTGGCTGGCGTGTTGGCCTGCGCGGCGGCGTGGCTGATGGTGCGGCGCTCGACGTTCGGATTTGCCATGCGGGTGACGGGCGGCAACGCCCGGGCGGCCCGGCTGGTAGGGCTGCCGGTGGGGCGTCTCACGCTGGCGGCCTGCGTGCTGGGCGGTGCGGCAGCAGGCCTGGCAGGCATGTTCGAGGTGGCGGCAGTACAGGGCAGCGCCAACGTGGCACTGCTGGCGGGGTACGGGTACAGCGGCATCCTGGTGGCGTTCGCGGCCCGGCAGAATCCGCTGGCCATCGTTGCCTGCGCACTGATGATCGGCGGCATCGAGAACAGCGGCAGCCTGCTGCAGCGGCGGCTGCATCTGCCCGATGCCACCACGTTTGTACTGCAGGGCCTGCTGTTTGCCAACCTGCTGGCGTGGGAAGCCATGGGCGGTGCGCTTTCCAGCTGGCGCGTGAAATTGCAGGACATTGCCCTGGCCGGCAAGGCGCAGGCAGAACTGGAGACCCGCCATGCATGAGGCTTCGTCGACGTGGCTCGTGCTGATACTGTCGCTGGTCACGGGCGCGATCCGCGTCAGCACGCCGTACTTGTTCGTGAGCCTGGGAGAGTGCCTGACCGAGAAGGGCGGGCGCGTCAACCTGGGGCTGGAAGGCATTCTCGTGTCGGGCGCCATGAGCGGCTACGCGGTGTCCTACCTGTCGGGCTCCCCGTGGCTGGGTGTGCTGGCCGCCGCAGGCGTGGGCCTGCTGCTGGGTGGCCTGCATGGGCTGGTGTGCTCGCTGCCCCGCGTGTCTGACATCGCCTTCGGCATCGCGCTGATGTTGCTGGGAACCGGGCTGGCGTTCTTCCTCGGCAAGCCGTTCATTGCACCGCAGGCGCCCGGTCTGCCATCGATCGAGCTGGGTGCGTGGTCGGCCTCGCCGCAGGTGCAGCAACTCCTGCGCATCAACGTGCTGTTCCTGATCGGCGTAGCGCTGGCTTTCGCGCTGCAATGGGGCATGCGCGCCACGCGCTGGGGGATGGTGCTGCGGCTGGTTGGCGATCACGGCGAGACCGCGCGCGCCATGGGCTACCCGCTAACACGCATCCGCATTGCGGCCACGGCCGTGGGCGGCTTGCTGGCCGGCGTGGGCGGCGCCTACCTGTCGCTGGTCTATCCGGGAAGCTGGAACGAGGGACTGTCCAGCGGGCAGGGGCTCATGGCCGTGGCGCTGGTCATCTTCGCGCGCTGGCAGCCCATGCGTTGCCTGTGGGCGGCGCTGCTGTTCGGTGCGGCTGGCGCGCTGGGCCCGGCACTGCAGGCCATCGGCATCACTGGCGGCTACTACCTGTTCAATGCGGCGCCGTATGTATTGACGCTCGCGATCATGACCATCAGCTGCCGCCCCAACCGTGCACTGGCCGGGGCGCCGGGCGAACTGAGCCTGACCCGCTGACCCGCCGACTCAATTCCATCGAGGACAACATGAACCGAACCATCGACGCCAGGCCATATCCCTGGCCCTATGACGGCAACCTTCGCGCTGACAACACGGCACTGGTCATCATCGACATGCAGACCGATTTCTGCGGTTTCGGCGGCTATGTAGACCGCATGGGCTACGACCTGTCCATGACCCGCGCCCCGATCGAGCCCATCCGCCGTGTGCTGGCCACGATGCGCGCCCAGGACTTCACGATCATCCATACGCGCGAAGGACACCGGCCGGACCTGTCGGACCTGCCCGCCAACAAGCGCTGGCGCAGCCGGCAGGCGGGTATCGGCGGCGTGGGCATTGGCGACGAGGGCCCCTGCGGCAAGATCCTGGTCCGGGGCGAACCGGGCTGGGAAATCATCGACGAACTGGCACCGCTGCCCGGAGAAATCGTGATCGACAAGCCCGGCAAAGGCTCGTTCTGCGCCACAGATCTGGAATTGATCCTGCGCACGCGCGGCATCGTGAACCTGATACTGACCGGTATCACGACCGATGTCTGCGTGCACACGACAATGCGGGAAGCGAACGACCGGGGCTTCGAGTGCACGATTCTGGCGGATTGCTGCGGGGCGACCGATCAGGGCAACCATGATGCGGCGCTCCACATGGTCACCATGCAGGGTGGCGTGTTCGGTACGGTATCGAACTCGCAGGCCCTGCTGGCCACGCTGGGTTAGCCGCCATGGCTGGCGAGGCACTTGGACTGGAAGTCATCGGCGCCACGAAATCGTTTGGCGCGTTCCGGGCGCTCGATGACGTATCGCTCAAGATCGCGCCCGGCACCATTCACGCATTGCTTGGCGAGAACGGCGCGGGCAAGAGTACGCTCGTAAAAGGGCTGGTCGGCTATGCGCCGCTGGATGCCGGGCAACTTGTTGCCGACCGGCGCGAGGTCCGTATCGATTCCCCGCGCGCCGCGCAGGCGCTGGGTATCGGCATGGTCTACCAGCATTTCACGTTGGCCGAAGGGATGTCCGTCGAGGAGAATCTGCTGCTCGCACGCGGGTCGCTGCCATGGAAGCTGGACTGGGCCGCCGAACGGGCCGCGCTAGACGCCTTCATGCAGGAAATGCCGTTCCGGCTGCCTCTGGACCGCCTGGTACGGACACTGGCCGCCGGCGAAAAGCAGAAGCTGGAAATCCTCAAGCAGCTCTATCTGCGGCAGCGTTTCCTGATCCTGGACGAGCCCACCTCCGTGCTGACCCCGCATGAGGCCGACGAAGTCCTCGGGCTGATGCGGACGCTGACGTCGCGCGGCGAACTGACCGTGCTGATGATCACCCACAAGTTCCGCGAGGTCACCGCCTACGCCGATGACGTGACAGTGCTGCGCAAGGGGCGCAGGGCCGGCGGCAGCGCCGTAGCCGATACCAACGTCGGGCAGCTTGCGGGGTGGATGATGGGCGCGGGCGATCTGGCCGGTACCGTTGTGGACGCCGAAGCGTCAGCGGCAGCCGGCGCACGCCGCGTGACGCGGACACCAACTGAAGCCGACGCGGCGGTGCGCTTGCGGGTAACCGGGATGACCGTCAGCGACGATCGCGGCCATGCCGCCGTGCGGGATCTCGCTCTGGCAGTCAGGGCAGGCGAGATTCTTGGTATCGCGGGCGTATCGGGCAACGGCCAGCGCGAACTGGTGGATGCACTGGTTGGCCAGCGGCCGCTGGCAGCGGGCACGATGGAGGTATCCGGACTGTCGTATCGCGCCACGCGTGCGGAGATGACCGCGCGGCGGTTGTTCGCGATTCCCGAGGAGCCACTCAGGAACGCCTGCGTAGCGGGCATGAGCGTCGCGGAGAACCTGGCGCTGCGAACGTTCGACCGTGCACCGTTGCGGCGCCTGGGTGGCTGGCTGGACCGTGGCGCCATGCGCACGCGGGCGGTGGATCTGATCACCCAGTTCAATGTCCGTCCACCGCGTCCCGAACAGCAGATCGGGACCCTGTCCGGCGGCAACGTCCAGCGCGCGGTGCTCGCGCGCGAGCTTGGCCAGCCGGTGGACGTTCTGATCGTGGCCAACCCAGTCTTTGGGCTGGACTTTGCTTCGGTAGCCGATATCCACGCCCGGCTGCTGGCCGCGCGCAACGCCGGCGCCGCCGTGCTGCTGATCAGCGAGGACCTGGACGAACTGCTTGAACTGGCCGACCGCATCGCGGTGATGGCCGAAGGCACCATCGTGCACGAAGGTCCGGCCGACGCTGCAGACAGGACGGAACTGGGCCGGCACATGGCCGGACACGCAAGCCTGATTGATATCCCTACGGTCGCGGGCGCACAATGACGGCCATCGCAACGATTTCCGACCCACAACGTATGGACGCAACGTCGAATGCGCCGAACGCGATGGCGGAGCAGGTTTACCTGCGCATCAAGCAGGATATCTTCAACTTCCTGCTCTGCCCCGGTGACCGCTTCGCCGAACTGGCGATTGCCGCGCACTACGGCGTATCGCGTACGCCGATGCGCGATGCGCTGTTTCGCCTGCAACGCGAAGGCTATCTGGAAGTTGGTTTCCGGCGTGGCTGGAAGGTCTTGCCGGTGAACTTCGATCAGCTCGACCAGCTTTACGATCTGCGGATCGTGCTGGAGCTGGCCGCTATCGAGCGTATCCAGCATGTGGAGGGTGGGCAGGCAGCCATCGACGCACTGCGCGCTATCTGGTGCGTGCCGGAAGATCAGCGGGAGAGCGATCCGGCGACGATGTTCGAGATGGACGAGGATTTCCATCGTCGGCTCGTCGCCGCCATCGGCAACAACGAGATGCTGCGCGTCCATAACGACGTGACGGAGCGCATCCGCATCATGCGCCGGCTCGACTTCCTGAAACCGAAGCGCACCAGCGCCACCTACGAGGAACACAGCACGCTGCTGGAACTGCTGACGCGGAATCGCCACGCGGAGGCGGCAATCCTGCTGCGTGCGCACATCACGCAGAGCAAGCTTGAAGTGCGCAAGATCACGCTGTCCATGCTCGCCGATGCGCGCAATCAGAAGCTTGCATTTGTCAGCTGAGGCGGTGCATCACGCGCATCACGACGCCTTCTTCCCGGCTCTCCCGACCTTGGCGAGCGGCAGGTTTGCCAGCCGTTCGGTGATCACATCGCGCACCGCTTGCGACGCATCCATGGTCTTCAGAAGATCCGGCCAATGGGTCTGGGCCATGGAGACGGCTTCCTTGACCGCAGCCGTAGCGATCCGCTTCGGGATACCGGCCTTGTCCGCGATCACTTCATAGAGGTCCAGCGTTTCCTTGCGCTGGAACTCGTCAATCGCCACGTTCTGGCCGTAGGACGTGAAGTTGGGCAGGGCGGAGACACACACGATGTCGTAGGCGGGCGAAAGCTCCGGCAGCTTCCGATCGTGGTAGATCACCGAGAAGTTCTTGAGATGCGCGTCGCTATTGCCGATCAGCGTATTGACCGCCTGACGCGTGAAGAACTGTCGAATGTTCTCCAGTCCGTTCGGACTCAGCCGGTACAGGGCCGCCACGAGCCGGATGTACTCCTCAACCTTGGCGTACTTCCTGCTGGGCATCCGGGCGAGCAATTGACAGCCGTCCTCCGCATGGATGCAGGCACCGTCGCCAGTGCGATCGAAGCGTTCCACGGCGAGGTAGTGCAGGCCCTGGCCCATCGAGTCCGCGAGGTCTGGTACATCGATGCTCGACATCGGAAGCACCTGAATCGGGGCGATGTTCACACCGGCCGCCGCCGCAAGATGCATCGACACGTATTCATTGAGCACCTGGGAGTCGTCGTTCTTCGCTGGCAGCTTGGCGATGATGTCCGATATCCTGGTCTTGGTCGGCAGGGTGTAGCGCTCGCCCTTTCGCATGGTCGAAAGCGCCAGCTTGTTCTGCACGCCCGAGACCGACGCCGCGCCTTCCGTGGCGCCTTCGACGACAGCGATTTCAAGGTTGTCCGCACCGCCTGTCACGCCGTAAGTGCGCACGTATTCGGGCAGCGCGCGCGTGTCGGCAGGTTTCACCACGATGGCGCCGGGCAAATCGTTGCCAGCGGAGGCCAGCACGCCGAAATCGTCTTTGTCCTCGGGGTTCTTTCGCGTGGCTTCCAGACGCTTGCGCAGTTCGCCTTCGGGCAGCAGGCCGGCAAAGTACGGCGGGAGTTCGCCGCCCGTGTTGTAGATCGCGGGGTGGAACGCGTTGTCGAAGACTTCCGACGTGGCTTCACGCCCAAGGTCGGTCGGCAGCGTAATGGACAGGCTGAGCGTGTCGCGGTTGTTGTTGCCCCGGTATTCCTCCGTGGGGACGAAGCGCGTATTCCCGCCCGCCTCACAGAGAAAGCCGCAGAGCCGATCATGAAGATGAACCTCCAGGTAGCGGGGGTGCAGTTCAAAGCTCATGATTGGCCCAGCAGGTGGTCTATCGTGGAGCGGGCCGTGCGGTCGGGGCCGCTGCCTTTGCCATCGAGAACCTGGCGCACTTCGGCCAGTTTCTCCTTGGGCACCATGACCCATTCGGCATCCATCGCCCCCGCCAGAGACTCGAAAGTCGAGGCACGGCTGTCTTTCTCACCGCGAAGGATAGCAGACAGGTTCTGATGCGCCATACCGATCAGGCGTGCCAGATTGGAGATCGAGATCTGGCGGCGACTGCGCATCGCCTGGGACTCAGAGAGTAATGACATAGCATGCATCCGCAGCAAAATAGCTACGATAGTATGCATCACGCCCTGAGTGCATTCAAGTCGTATCGCATGTTATCGCATGTATTTTTATAAAAAGTAATGCGATAGCATGCAGTTTGGCGTGGAAGTCTACGCTTCGCGGGCAATTAGTGACTGATCATCCACGGCCTGCCGCTGGGCTGTTTGATTGCGTTGGGGGAGGTCGGCAGCTTGACCGGGCTGCAACACCCGCATCCCGCACCGTGCGAACGACTCTCTTTGGGCGCCGCCGCGCTGCGCTCGTTGGTGGCATGCGCGGCGCGCGAAGCCGTACTCATGGTGCCAAGCGACGGCGCCGCCACCAGCGCCCGGGCCGCCGCCGCGCCGCAGTCGGGACAAGCCGCTGGCTCGTCCCGCCGCGACATCGGGCGCATCACGGTAAACACACCACATCCGTGGCATCGGTAATCGTAGGTGGGCATGGCGGCTCCGGTGACTCGCGATGTGGATTAAAGATCGGGCGAAAGCGGCAGGTCCACCGTGCCCTGGATCATCTTGGTCGGGCCACTCGCGCTGGGGCGGATGTCGAAGTCGAAGATCTGCGTTGGCAGCCAGAGCGTGGCGCATGCGTTCGGCACATCGACCACACCGCTGATATGACCCTGCACCGGCGCTGTGCCGAGGATCGAGTACGCCTGCGCACGGGAGTAGCCGAACTTCGTCATGTATTCGATGGCGTTAAGGCACGCCTGGCGATATGCAACATTCACGTCGAGGAAATGCTGCTTGCCCGATTCATCGACCGAGATGCCTTCGAAAATCAGGTAGTCGTTGTAGTGCGGCGTGATGGGGCTGGGCTTGAAGATCGGGTTCTTGACGCCGTACTTCGCCATGCCGTCCTTGATCAGCGTGACGCGCATATGCACCCAGCCGGCCATTTCGATGGCGCCGCAGAACGTGATTTCGCCATCGCCCTGGGAGAAGTGCAGATCGCCCACGGACAGGCCGGCACCATCCACATACACCGGGAAGTACACCTTGGCGCCGCGCGACAAGTCCTTGATGTCGCAGTTGCCGCCGTGTTCGCGCGGCGGTACGGTGCGTGCGCCCGTGGCGGCAGCTTCGTTGCGCGCATCGCCTTGCAGTTTGCCCATGTGCGCCGTGGCCGCAAACGGCGGGTTGGCCAGTGCGGGGACGCGGTTCGGGTCGGTCGCCAGCAAATCGGCTTCGCGCTGATTCCACGTCTCCAGCATTGCCTTGTCCGGCAGGCAGCCGATCAGGCCCGGATGGATCAGGCCCGCAAAGTTCACGCCGGGAATATGGCGCGACGACGTAAACATGCCGTGGAAATCCCAGATCGACTTCTGCGCCTGCGGGAAATGATCGGTCAGGAAGCCGCCGCCGTTCTGCTTCGAGAAGAAGCCATTGAAGCCCCATTGGCTTTCGGGTTTGGCGCCGATGTCGAGCAGGTCCACCACGAGCAGGTCGCCCGGTTCCGCGCCTTCCACGCCGACGGGTCCGGACAGGAAGTGAACGATGGACAGGTCGATGTCGCGCACGTCATCGGCGGAATCGTTGTTCTTGATGAAGCCGCCCGTCCAGTCGTAGGTCTCCAGGATGAAATCGTCGCCGGGTTTGACCCAGCAGGCCATGGGGATGTCGGGGTGCCAGCGGTTGTGGACGTTGGGGTTCTCGTACGGCGACTGGGCCAGATCGACCTGGATCAGGGTATCGGTCATGAGATTGACTCCTGGATGCGTGCAGGGGTGGTGATGAAAACGAGTGAGGGATGGCTAGACGGACAGGTACTCGCGGATATGCGCGACATCGGTGCTATGACGCTGCGTTTCGTGGACAAAGCGCCCGCCCTCGATGACGAAGAGGCGATCCGCCACCTCCATTGCGAAGCTCAGTACCTGTTCGGAGAAAACGATCGTGATGTCGCGCGTGCGGCGGATCTCGTTCAGCGCGCGCGCGATGTCCTTGATGATCGACGGCTGGATACCTTCCGTCGGCTCGTCCAGCAGCAGGACTTTGGGGTTGGATACCAGCGCCCGGGCGATGGCCAGTTGCTGTTGCTGCCCGCCGGACAGGTTGCCGCCCTTGCGGCGCCGCATATCGAACAGCACCGGGAACATGGCGAAGATCTCGTCGGGAATCCGTCGCGTCTTGCCTTGTTCCATGCCGGTCAGGATGTTTTCTTCGACGCTCAGGTGCGAAAAGATCATGCGCCCCTGCGGCACATAGGCGATACCGGCGCGCACGCGGCGGTAGCTCTCGTCGTGCGACACGTCCTGGCCATTGACGCAGACCTGGCCGGTGCGCAGCGGCAGCATGCCGATCATCGCCTTGAACAGCGTGGTCTTGCCCATGCCGTTGCGGCCCATGATGGCGACGGTCTCGCCCTGTGCGGCGGCGAACGACACGCCGTGCAGCGCCTCGCTCTGGCCATAGTTCACCACCACGTTATCGACGGTCAGCATGCGATGTGCTCCTTAGCTGTGGCTCGGGGCTCAGTGGCCCAGGTAGACGTCGATGACGCGCGGGTCTTTCTGTACTTGCGCCATCGATCCTTCGGCCAGGATCTTTCCCTGGTGCATGACGGTGACCTTGTCTGCGATCTGCTGCACGAAATCCATGTCGTGCTCGATCACGATGACGGCGCGTCCCTTGCTGATGCGCTTGAGCAGTTCGGCGGTCAGCTCGCGTTCGCGCACGCTCATGCCGGCAATGGGCTCGTCGAGCATCAGCAGTTGCGGTTCCTGCATCAGCAACATGCCGATCTCCAGCCATTGCTTCTGCCCGTGCGACAACTGCGCGGCTTCGCGCTCCAGCGTATCGGCCAGGCCAATTTCTGTAGCGACATCGGTCACGCGCTGGCGTACCTCGTCGGTGGTGCGAAAGGCGAGGGCGCCGAACACGCCACGTCCACGCGGAAACGACACCGCCAGGTTCTGGAACACACTGAGGTTTTCGTAGATCGAAGGGGTCTGGAACTTGCGCCCAACCCCGGCGCGGACGATCTCGTATTCGGGCAGGCCGGTCATCTCGCGATTGACGAACTTGATGCTGCCGCCGCTGGCGCGTGTTTTGCCGCACACCAGATCGAGCAGCGTAGTCTTGCCCGCGCCGTTCGGGCCGATGATCACGCGCAGTTCGTCGCGGTCCACGTACAGCGTCAGGTTGTCGATGGCCTTGAATCCATCGAACGACACGGACAAGTCCTCTACAGCCAGCATGAAATCGGTATTGCTCATGGTCGCTCCTATGCTGTCTTGCCGGGGACGTTGCTGGCCGGCTCGCCGGACTCACTGCCACGACGGCGCCGGGCCATGAACTTGTGATAGAGACCCGCGAGACCTTCGGGGAAGGCCACCACTACGCCGATAAACAGCGCGGCCATCAGGAACAGCCACAGGTCGGGGAAGCTCTCCGAGAAGTACGTCTTGCCCGCATTGACCAGTAACGTGCCCCACACCGCACCGACGAGACTCATGCGTCCACCCACTGCGGCAAAGATCACCATTTCGATCGATGGCACGATGCCGACGAACGACGGCGACATGAAACCCACCTGAAGCGTGAACATTGCACCGCCTACCGCAGCGAGCGCCGCCGCCAGGCAGAACACGAAGACCTTGAACATCGCCACGTCATAGCCGGAGAAGCGCACGCGGTCTTCCTTGTCGCGCATCGCCAGCAGCAGCACGCCAAGCTTGGTGCGCTGAATCCAGCGGCACAGCAGCATCGTGCCGAACAGCAGCGCCACGTTGACGAAGTAGAGAATCATCTTTGCGCTGTCGGTGCGGATATCCCAGCCGAGCATGGTCTTGAGATCGGTGATGCCGTTCACGCCACCTGTATAGCCTTGCTGGCCGATGATCAGCACGGAGAGAATCAGCGCCACGGCCTGCGTGATGATCGCGAAATACACGCCGCCAACGCGGCGCCGGAACATGGCGAAGCTGACGACGAAGGCCAGCAGCACCGGCACGGCGATCACGCCGATCAGCGCGAACGGCAAGTGCCGGAACGGCTCCCACCACCAGGGCAGCGCGGTGAGCTGGTTCCAGTCCATGAAGTCGGGAATGCCGGGCGTGGACTGGATGGCGGTGCTTTTCGGGTCCGAGGCTTCGAGCTTCAGGAACATCGCCATGGCGTAGCCGCCCAGCCCGAAGAACACGCCTTGCCCAAGACTCAGTACACCGCCGTAGCCCCAGAGCATGACAAGTCCCACTGCCACGAATGCGTAGCTCAGGTACTTGCCGACGAGGTTCAGGCGGAACACATCGAGCGCGAGCGGCAGCACGACGACCAGCGTCAGCCCGAGCAGCGCGTAACCGGCCCATTCGCCGCCAAGGGCGTGCAGCCGTTGCCGTAGCGGCAGCGATTTTGTGGGAGACATCATCGAACTCCGTGAACCATCAAGTTAGCGATCAACGCCGCACCGCCGGTGCGAACAGTCCTTGCGGACGAATCATCAGGATCGACACGATCAGCAGCAGCGTCAGCACGCGCGCCATCGAACCCGTCAGGAAGAACTCGCTGATCGATTGCATTTGTGCGATGCCGAAAGCAGAGGCAACGGTGCCCACCAGACTTGCCGCGCCCCCGAACGTCACCACCAGGAACGAATCGACGATATAGAGCGCGCCGCTCGTAGGGCCGGTGGAACCAATCGTCGTGAACGCCGCGCCTGCCACACCCGCGATGCCGCATCCGATGGCAAACGTCAGCCGATCCGTGCGCTTGGTGTTGATGCCCGCCGCATTGGCCATGGCGCGATTGGCCGTGGTGGCGCGTACACGCAAGCCCCATCGTGAGCGATACAGTGCCAGCCACACCAGCCCGGCCACGGCCAGCGTCAATGCCATTACGAACAAGCCGTTGATCGGAATATCGAGTCCGGGGGCGGGTGCCCACGAACCCATCAACCATTCGGGCAGCGTGGGGCTGACTTCCTTCGGACCGAAGGTCGAGCGGAACAGTTGCTGCATGCCGAGCGAGAGCCCCCATGTCGCCAGCAAGGTATCGAGAGGACGCTTGTACAGATGCCGGATCAGCGCCCACTCGGCCAGCCATCCCGCAGCGAACGCGAACACGAAGGCCGCGCCGATTGCCAGCGGGAAATACCAGCCCATCCATGACGGCGCCAGGCGTTCCATCGTGGTGGAGGCCAGGTAGATCGTGTAGGCGCCGATGGTCATGAACTCGCCATGGGCCATGTTGATGACGCCCATCTGCCCAAAGATGATTGCCAGTCCCAATGCCATCAGCAGCAGGACCGAGAACAGGCTGAGGCCGGCAAAGCCTTGCATCAGGCCAATATTCAGCATGTCGGAGAGATTCATGACCGTGCTCCCGCGTGGATGGATTACTGGTAGCCCTTGGGGAACGGGTTCGGCGGAATCAGTTGCGGCGATTCCGCTACCACCTTGAACTGGCCGTCAAGCTGCGCCAGTCCCACGCGCGTCTTGCTCCAGAGGTGATGGTTCGTATCGACCTTCACGTAGCCCTCGGGCGCGGTCTTGAGTTCGATGCCGGGCGATGCCGCCACTACCTTGTCGATATCGAAACTGCCAGCCTTTTCCACGGCGGCCTTCCACAACCATGGGCCAAGGTAGCCTGCCTGCGTCACATCGCCGATCACGGACTTTGCGCCGTACTTGGCCTTGAAGGCATCCACGAACTGCTTGTTGTTGGGGTTGTCCAGCGACTGGAAGTACTTCATGGCCGCGTAGAAGCCAGCGATGTTCTCGCCGCCGATGCCCAGCACTTCGTCCTCGGTCACGGAGATCGTGAGCAGGAACTGCTTGTCCGCCGTGATACCCGCTGCCTTGAGTTGCTTGTAGAACGCCACGTTCGAGCCGCCCACCACGATGGCGTAGATGCAATCGGGCTTGGCGATCTTGATCTTGTTGATCAGCGAGTTGAAGTTGGTATGACCCAGCGGGTAGTACTCCTCGCCCACCACCTTGGCCTTCTGGAAATTCTCGATGTGCTTGCGCGCGATCTTGTTCGACGTGCGCGGCCAGATGTAGTCCGAACCAATCAGGAAGAAGCTCTTCGCGTTCTTCTGCTTGGCGGCCCAGTCCAGACCCCAGATGATCTGCTGCGTGGCTTCCTGACCCGTGTAGATAACGTTCTTCGACTGTTCCAGCCCTTCATAGAACGTCGGGTAGTACAGCAGGCCGTTCTCTTTCTCGAAGACCGGCAGCACGGCCTTGCGCGATGCCGACGTCCAGCAGCCGAACACGGCGGCCACGCGATCGTTGACGAGCAGTTTCTTCGATTTCTCGGCGAAGGTGGGCCAGTCCGAGGCACCGTCTTCCTTGATCACCTTGATCTTGCGACCGAGAACGCCGCCTGCTGCGTTGATCTGATCGATGGCAAGTTGCTCGGCCTGGATCGAACCCGTTTCAGAAATCGCCATCGTCCCCGTGGCGGAATGAAGCTGGCCGACGATGACTTCGGTATCGGTCACGGCGAGCTTGGTTGTATTGACCGCGGAGGTCGGCAGGTTGGCGCCGTGCGCCTGCGCAGTCATGCCAGCGAGCGGCAGTGCGGGCAGGGCGGCCAGCCCTTGCATCAGGCGGCGGCGATTCGACGATAGCGGCTGGTCTTTGTTGTCACGCATGTTCAACGCTCCTTGGCGGCAGGTGAGGGTGGGTGCTGCGTTGAGCGGATCATGCGGCGCACCTGCGTAGCGCGATATACGTCATTCAACGTACGCACGGCAAGGCATGCGTCTTGCATCCCCGGTCGGGTTCGACCTTGTCCGCCTCCACGCCATGCCGATTGCCTCCCAGCCCGTTCAGCGCATCAGCAAGATCCGGCGCGACTACAACCGCTGGGTCGCCGACGAGACGCTGGAGGACTACGCCCTGCGCTATGCACCACGGTCGTTCCGGAAGTGGAGCGCGTTTCGGGTGGCCAATACCGCTTTTGGTGCAGTGGCGTTCCTGGCGCTGGAAGCGATTGGTGCGGCCATCACGCTGAGCTATGGCTTTACCAATGCCATGTGGGCGATTGCCGCCGTGAGCCTGGTGATCTTCCTGACCGGCCTGCCCATCTCCTACTACGCCGCGCGCGACGGCCTGGACATGGATCTGCTGGCGCGCGGCGCGGGCTTCGGCTATCTGGGCTCCACGATTACCTCGCTGATCTATGCGAGCTTCACATTCATCTTCTTCGCGCTGGAAGCGGCCATCATGGCGCAGGCATTCGAGCTGCTGTTCGACATGCCACGCTGGCTCGGCTACCTGCTGTCATCGGTGATCGTGATTCCGCTGGTGATGCATGGCGTGACGCTGCTGTCGCGCATCCAGCTCTGGACGCAACCGTTGTGGCTGTTGTTGCTGGTGCTGCCTTACGCATTGATCCTCTGGCGCGAGCCGCAGCACTACAGTGCGTTCCTGACACTGAACGGACGGCTGGCCGATGCGGATGGCTTCTCATGGCCCGCCTTCGGTGCCGCTGCAACCGTTGCGGCCGCATTGATCGGCCAGATTGCCGAACAGGTGGACTTCCTGCGCTTCATGCCACCGCTCACGCGCAGCAATCGCGTGCGCTGGTGGAGCGCGTTGATTGCAGCAGGCCCGGGCTGGATTGTGCTGGGTGCGGCCAAGATGGCGGGTGGTGCGTTCCTCGCGTTCATCGTGTTGCAGGCGGAATTGCCGATCGCGCATGCGCTGGAACCCACCCAGATGTATCTCGCCGGTTTCGCGCGCGGATTGGGCGAAGGCTGGCCCGCGTGGCTGCCCGTGGTGCTGACGGGCCTGCTGGTGCTGGTCTCGCAAACCAAGATCAACATCACCAATGCGTACGCCGGATCGCTGGCGTGGTCCAACGTGTTCGCGCGGCTGACGCATAGCCATCCGGGCCGCGTCGTGTGGCTGGCGTTCAACGTGCTGATTGCCGTGATGCTGATGGTGATGGGCGTCTTCGAGGCCATGGAACAGGTGCTGGCGTTGTATGCGCATCTTGCCGTGGCGTGGGTGGGTGCGATCTTCGGCGATCTGGTGATCAGCAAGCCGTTGGGGCTGTCGCCGCGTCATGTCGAGTTCCGGCGTGCGTACCTGTTCGATATCAACCCGGCGGGATTTGGCAGCATGGCGCTGGCGTCGGCGTTGTCCTTGTTGATGCACCTGGGCGTCTTCGGCGATACGCTGCGGCCCGCGTCAATTGGTCTGGCATTGTTGCTGTCAACGGTGCTTCCGCCGCTCATCGCACTGGTTACGCAACGCCGCTTCTTCATGGCGCGCGTGCCAGTGGATTTCGGCGCACGCCACGCGGTGATCCGCTGCATCATCTGTCGCAATCGTTTCGAACGAGAGGACATGGCCGGTTGCCCGGCGTATCGCGGCCCGATCTGTTCCCTGTGCTGCACGCTCGATGCGCGATGTGGAGACCGTTGCAAGCCGGGAGCGAGTGCGCCCGAGCAGATTGCCACGGCACTCGCGCGGCTGCTTCCGGCCGGCACGCCACCCGTGACGGCGCGGCGTATCGGCCAGTTCGTATTGGTGCTCGCCGGGATGGTGTTCGCGTTTGGCACATTGCTATGGCTGTTCTATACGCAGGAACAGTTGTCGAACCCGCTGGCGATGGCGGGCACTAACGGCGGTGCGCTGTTCCTCAAGATTGGCGCGGGACTCACGTTGTTCGCGGCAGTGGCGGCATGGTGGCTGGTGCTGGTCAACGAGAGCCGCACGGTGGCGCAGGAGGAATCGGAGCGCCAGAACGTGCTGCTGCAGAAGGAAATCGATGCGCACCGTCAGACCGATGCCTTGCTGCAGCATGCGAAGGAAGTGGCGGAAAAAGCCAACGTGGCCAAGAGCCGGTTCATTACCGGCATGAGCCATGAAATGCGCGCCGGCTTGAACTCGATTCTCGGCTATTCACAGTTGCTCTTGCGGGCACCTTCACTACCAGGAGCATATCGTGAGGATGTGCGCACGATTGGCCGTGCCGGCGAACACCTTTCCAGTCTGGTGGACGGATTGCTGGAACTGTCGCGCATCGAGGCGGGCAAGCTGCGGCTCGAACAGGAAGCCGTCTCGCTTGAATCCCTGTTCGACGATCTCGTGCGCATGTTCCGTCCATTGGCCGCTGCGCGTGGCCTCGCGTTTCACTACCGCGTGGTGGGCAAGCTGCCGCCGCATGTGCATGGCGATTCCAAGCGGCTGCGGCAGATCGTCATCAACCTCGTCAGCAACGCGATAAAGTTCACCGATCACGGTTCGGTCACCCTGACCGTGCAGCATCAACGCGAACTCGCCACGATTCGCGTCAGCGATACCGGAGCGGGAATCCCGCCCGAGGATCAGGCGCGGATCTTCGATCCATTCGAACGTGGCACGCCGCATGACGACCGCGAAGGTATCGGTCTGGGGCTGGCCATCGTGCGGCTGCTGGCGGACCTGATGGGCGGAGACATTCGCGTGCATAGCCAACCGGGCGAAGGCAGCGAGTTCCGCGTGCGTCTCTATCTGCCAGCCGTCGCGGCGGTGGTTAGGCCACGCAAGGCCATGCCGTCCGAACCGTTGCCTGCGGATGCGCGCGTGCTGATCGTCGACGATCGGGCCGCCCATCGCGCCGTGCTGCGCGGCTTTCTCGCGCCATTTGGATTGACGGTGCAGGAACTGGATGAGGGCGCAGCCGTGTTGTCCGTGGTCCGTGAATGGCGACCGCATCTTGTATTGCTCGATCTGAATTTGCCCGATGCGTCGGGCTGGGATCTGTGCCGACTGATTCGCGCCGAACAGCCGCCGCCCCAAGTGGTGATCGTTTCCGCCAATGCGCACGAGAACACCGAGGAAGCGCGGCAGTTGCATGGCTACCTCGGCTTTGTCAGCAAGCCGGTGCGCGAGGCGGAACTGATCGAGATCGTGCATCGCGCGCTGACAGCGGTGCCAACGCTGTCGTCGGTGCCGCCAGCGCCCGACACGTTACGCGAACTGCTGGCGATGGGCGCCACGGGGCGCCTGCGCGCGGCGGAAGCATATCTCACGGAACTAGTGGAAGGCGGCGGCAACGTGGCCGTGTGGGCGCAGCAGATGCTGACGCTCGCACGCACCGATGCGGCGGCACTGACTGCATCTCTTGGCGAGGCTCTTCATGCAAATCGAACCTGATCTCCAACTTGCTTCGAACGCCGTCGAAACGCGTGTGCTGGTGGTGGACGACAGTCCGGACGCACGCGGCTTTCTCACCCGCGCGCTCGGTGCGGAATCCATGCTTGTGCATGAAGCATCGAGCGGCAACGCAGCACTCGATGCACTGTCGTTCTTCGCACCCGATGCGGTACTACTCGATGTGGACATGCCGGGCATGGATGGCTTCGCCACGTGCGAGGCGCTGATGGATCGTCACGCAGACCTGCCAGTGATCTTCATGACGGGCCTGGGCGATACGGGACACATCGTGCGAGGCTTTGAAGTCGGCGCCTGCGACTACGTCACCAAACCCATCGCCATTGCTGAGGTCATTGCGCGGGTGCGTGCCCACAGCAGCAAGGCAAGGTTGGCGCGCAGTGCGCGCGAGGCGCTGATGCGCAGCGAGACACCGATGTTCGCAGCGGGCTCCGATGGCCGATGGCTCTGGAGCAATGCGAAAGCCACGCAGCTTCTGACTGCGCAAGGCTGGCAGACGCCGGCACCGGGCACGATGTTGCCGTCGCCGCTGGTCGATGCACTGCAGATGCTCAAGGGCACGGGGCAGTGCGAGATCGACCATCTGCATCTGCGCCGGTTGACGGGAGAGACTTCCGAATGGACGGTGGTAGAACTTGGCAACGCCACCTCGACAGGCGCCGAACCGTCGCCGGCATCCGCACCATCGCTCACCACGCGCGAGGCCGAAGTCATGGCCTGGGTGGCACGCGGCAAGACCAACCGCGACGTGGCCGAAATACTCGGCATGAGTCCGCGCACTGTTAACAAGCACTTGGAGCACATCTACGAAAAGCTCGGCGTGGAAACACGCACGGCAGCCGTGGCGGCAGCGCAGCGGCAGGTGCGGCCGATTGGGGTATCGATCGAGCGGGACACTCAGGCTTTTTCCTGAAGCGCTTCCGTGCGCGACGAGTTGTCAGCGATGGCAAGCATATTGCGATAAGAAAAGTTATCGCAATACATATGGTCGGGTGATAAAATCCGGCGGATGCAAAGCCGCCCAAATCCCCATCCATTCGATTTCCCCGACGCTGCCGAACTGGCGATGCTGCGCGCCTGGCATGCCGGGTTGTCCACGCGAGCGGCGGTGGCGCAGTATCTGGATGCGGATCGGCTTCAGGGGCAGTCTTCGCGCGGGATTCTCGGCGGTATTCGTCGGCAGCTTGCCGCGTATGCGCGATACCGGCTGCGCGAGGATCTGGCGGTGCTGTTCGAGATGTCGGCGTCGGAGCGATCGGAGAAGGGCAGGGCTGCTAATCAGGCGATCGAGACCTTGCGCAATCTGCCGCCGCCGCTGCCGGCGATCTCCGACGATATCGGGCTGTGGCTCGCGCCGGCTGCCGTGGAGGCACTGCGCGCGCAGGACATTCATACACTCGCGGACCTGACCGTCCGCATTCCGCGCCGCAGGCAGTGGTGGGCCACGATTCCGGGGCTGGGGCCAAACGGTGCGCGACGTATCGAAGCGTTTTTCGCCGATCATCCCGAGTTGACTGCGCGTGCACGCGCGATGATTGCCGCCGAGCCACGCGGGATGATCGTGCCGTGGGAGCAGATGGGGCGTCTGCCGCATGAAGTGGATGGTTCGCTGGGCCAGTTCCGCGCGCCGCGCGAAACCTCTTCGCTCTCTGCGGACAACGATTACGCGGCGGTGCAGGCATGGCTGGCCTTGCACGAATCGCCGGCCACGCAGCGCGCGTATCGCAAGGAAGCCGAGCGGCTGATTCTGTGGGCCATCATCGAGAAAGGCCGTCCGCTTTCATCGTTGACGACAGAAGATGCCACCGCTTATCGGAATTTCCTGCGCGAACCGTCGCCACGCGAGCGCTGGGTGGGACCGGCCCGGCCACGTAGCGCGGCGGACTGGAAACCGTTCACCGATGCCTTGTCGCCGCGATCCGCTGCCTACGCGCTGCAAGTCATCGGCGCGTTATTCCGATGGCTCGTTCAGCAACGCTATGTGCTGGCCAATCCGTTCGCCGGCCTGAAAGTGCGCGGTGGCGCCAAGACCGCCGCACTCGACGTCTCGCATGCGTTTTCCGAAGGCGAATGGATGATCACGCGCAGCATTGCCGATGGGCTGGAGTGGTCGTACGGTTGGGATGCACCGGCTGCGCAGCGGCTGCGTTTTATCCTGGATTTCACGTATGCCACGGGGTTGCGCGCCAGCGAACTGGTGGGGGCCACATTGCGCGGTATCGAAACCGATGTGCATGGCGATCACTGGCTGCATCTGGTCGGCAAGGGGGCCAAGGCCGGCCGCGTGGCGCTGCCGCCGTTGGCGCGCAATGCGCTGGATCGCTATCTCGTCGAGCGGCAGCTCCCGGTCACCCGGGCGTTGTGGGAGCCCGCTACGCCGTTGGTTAGCAGCCTCGGTCCCGATGAAAGCGGCGGCATCACGGGCGCGCGCTTGTGGATGGTCATGAAGCGCTTTTTCGCCACGGCAGCAGACCAGCTCGAAACCGAGCGTCCGGCTACTGCCGAGAAACTGCGCAAGGCCAGCCCGCACTGGTTGCGCCACACCCACGCCACCCATGCACTGGCACGTGGTGCGGAACTGACGACGGTGCGCGACAATCTGCGCCACGCCTCGGTCTCCACGACCTCGCTGTATCTGCACGGCGACAGCGTCAAGCGTGCGCGCCAGATGGAATCGGCGTTCGGCTGATTAAAACGCGCGGCATATCAGCGTTAACCAGCGCGTACCTGACAAAGACACAAAGACTATCTAAAGTAGCGAATTATTCGAAAGGGATGAAAAGTGCATCCAATGCGCAGGGAAGTGCAGGCTGGCGATATCGAACTGGGCAGTCCGCTGAAATCGGCGCTGGTCGATGAATTGGGCTTTCCCGTGGCCGACGAGGGCACGGTATTCCGCACGGCCGAGGAACTTGTGCTGGTGCTCCAGGCTGGGCGCTGCTTCTGGGCCGGGGATATGGCGCCGCTGCGCGCCGACGCGCCCAGCGCCCAGTGGCACGACGGCTACGGGTTGCTGATCGGCACGCTGCTGCACGTCAAACGTCCGGCAGACCCGAATCGCGCCGCAGTCAGCCGCCTGATCGGTTTCCATGATGGCGCGATTTTTATCGGATGGCCGAGTTTGTCCGGTAATCCCGTCCCGGAAATCCCCGATGGCGAAACGGTGCTGTTCCGTGGATTCTCGGGCACCAGCATTCATAGTTTCTCCGCCCGCATTCAGGCAACGTCCCGGTCGCCATTCCCCTATTGGATGCTTGGCGATATTCAGCACCTCGACGCGCGCGAAATGCGCGGCAGTATCCGCGTGCCCGTGCGACTGGTGGGCGCATTATCCGCTGCCGATGGCACAGGCTCGCCGCAAACCGTGCTGATTACCGACCTGAGCCTGGGCGGCGCGTCCGTTTCCACCGCATCGAGCGAACTCGGCCAGCCCGGCGTACAGGTCAGGCTGGAATTCACGCTACGCGCCGCCGGACTCAAAAAGAAGTTCTCGGTGGAAGGCTGCACCCGCGAAGATCCCGACGCGGACCCCGCCGACCCCTTCCACCATGTCGGCGTGGCCTTCGATGCGTACGGTGAGCGTGAGGCGCTGCTGCTGCATTCGTATATCCACGAGCAGTTGCTGGAGAATGCGACGATGCGGCCGGGGGGAAAGCCGGGCGGGCTGTAGCGACAGCGAGGTGTGGCAAAAACCACAGTAAATGTAGCGATTTAGATACGTTTGCGACATTAGCGCTTACCATGCGGGCTCTCTCCCGGCTGTACACAAGCGATGTCGATTCATAACAAGAAAGCCCCCGCATCCCCCGCATCCCCCGTTTCTCCCGCATTTCCCTCGTCTTCTGACCTTCCACGGCGCTCTCCCGTTGCAAAGGGTGTCTCGCTGCTCATGGCGGCTGCCGCGCTGTCGGGATCGGGCGCGGCGCTGGGTGCGGACATCGTTTTCCGGGGCAGCACGCTGGCTGCCTGGTCGGCCACCGGGTCGTGGACAGGCGGCGCAGCGCCCGGGCGCAACGACCGCGCGATTCTTGGCGGCACCTCGGCCACCCGGATCAACTTCCTGAATGGCCCTGCCATAGAAATCGGCTCCGTATGGATTCGCGATGGCAGTGTGGTGTCACGTTTCGACAATGAGGCGATGCCGGAGGTGCATCTGTACGGCACCGATGGCGTGGGCGTGC
Organism: Cupriavidus sp. SW-Y-13; assembly: GCF_009793345.1. Taxonomy (NCBI): domain Bacteria; kingdom Pseudomonadati; phylum Pseudomonadota; class Betaproteobacteria; order Burkholderiales; family Burkholderiaceae; genus Cupriavidus; species Cupriavidus sp. SW-Y-13. The sequence continues at coordinate 951,270 of NZ_WHLX01000002.1, read as the reverse complement.
AGAACGACAGCGCCATCACGATGCAGACATTCTTCCGCCGCACCGTGCTCGAGAACGACATTTCCATTCGCGCGACCAACGTCAACGGCGGTGGGTACACGATGCCGAATGGCCTCACCGTGGCCGGGCTGTGGAAGGGCATCGATCTCAATGGCCATACATTGACCTTCGATATGGTGAACGCCGTCAATCGCACGGATCTGGGTGTTGCGATCAGAGGGCAGGGTGATGTCGTCAAGATAGGCGCTGGCGTATTCGCCACGACGGCGGCGCATGAGTACATCGGCCGGCTGTTCGTCGATGCCGGTAGTGTCGTGCTGACCGGTGGCGGCTCCTTCGCCAACGCGAGCGAGGTCAACGTCAAGTCCGGCGCCGTGTTCGATGCATCGGGCGTGGCGCCAGGCAGTGCGACCATCCAGAGCTTGTCTGGCGACGGTCGTGTGGTGATGGGCAACAAGCGGCTGGACATCACCAATGGTTCGGCTACCGTGTTCGGCGGCAACATCGAGACCACGGGCGGCCTCGGCATCGTCGGCGGCACACAGGTGCTCTCGGGCGCCAACACATATGCTGGCGGCACAACGATTGCATCGGGTGCCACGCTGCAACTCGGCAACAGCGGCAGCGGGGGCAGCATCACGGGCGACGTGGCCGCCAATGGCACGCTTGCTTTCCAGCGCGCTGACAACTGGACATTCGATAGCGGGGTCAGCGGCAACGGGGCTATTGTCCAGCGAGGCACGGGCAAGACCGTGATGACGGGCGACAGTTCGTCCTTCACCGGGAACACCACCGTCCAGTCCGGCACACTGGCTGTCAACGGACGCCTGGGCGGATCGATGGATGTGCTGAGCGCGGCGCGGCTCCAGGGCAGCGGCATCATCGGCAACACCACCAATGCGGGGACCATTGCCCCTGGCAACTCGCTCGGTACGCTGACGGTGGCCGGCAACTACGCGGGCAACGGCGGCGCGCTCGAGATCGAGTCGGTACTGGGCGGGGACAACAGCGCAACGGACAAGCTGGTGGTCACGGGGAACACCAGCGGCAGCACTAACGTGCGGGTGATCAACGTGGGCGGCAGCGGGGCGCAAACCGTCGAGGGCATCAAGGTGGTCGATGTCGGCGGCACCTCGGGCGGGAGCTTCACGCTGGTCGGCGGCGACTACACGTTCCGGGGCAGGCAGGCTGTCGTGGCAGGCGCCTATGCCTACACCTTGCAGAAGAACGGCAGCAGTACGCCGACGGATGGCGACTGGTATCTGCGCTCGACCGTGACGGAGGTGGCTCCCAGCGACAGCGCCTCGACCCAGCCGCCATCGGATACCACGCAGACAGTCTCTGCCGTCCAGCCGCTGTACCAACCCGGTGTGCCCGTCTACGAAGCCTACGCGCAGAGCCTGCAGGCCATCACGCGTTTGCCCACGCTTCAGCAGCGCGTGGGCAGCCGTCAGTGGAGCGAAGGCGGCCTCGCAGGCGGCACGGGTGCATGGGCACGTACCGAAGGCGAGTTGCGTGGCTCATCGTCGAAGCACTCCACCAGCGGCACGGCAGTGGACACCGACGTCTGGCGGGTGCAGGCGGGGGCTGACCACGCGCTGTGGCAGGCGCGCGATGGGGGTGCGCTGGTGGCCGGCCTGGCCGCCACCTACGTCCGGGGCAACGCGCGGGCACGCTCCCCCAGCGGCGATGGCCGCGTCAATACGGACGGATACGGCCTGGGCGGCACGATGACCTGGTATGGCGCGAATGGCGTGTATGCCGATGCGCAGGCGCAGTTCACGTGGTATCGCAGTGATCTGAATTCGGATCTGGCTGGCCGCATGGCCAGTGGCAACCACGGCGACGGCAAGGCGTTCAGCCTGGAACTGGGCAAACGCACCGAAGTCGGCAACGCGCTGACGTTGACGCCGCAGGCGCAACTGATGTGGTCACAGACCAGCTTCGATGACTTTACCGACCGCTTCGGCGCGCGGGTGTCCTCGCAGAACGGCAAGAGCCTGCTGGGTCGCGCCGGAATTTCCATCGATCACAAGAACCGCTGGCAGGAAACGTCCACGCAATCGCGCAGCCGGAACGTGTACGGCATCTTCAACCTGAACTACGAGTTCCTCGATGCCGCCCGCGTCAATGTGGCAGACGTTGCCTTCCTGCGGCGCGACAACCGCCTTTGGACGGGGGCAGGCGTGGGCGGCAGCTATGCCTGGAACAACGACCGAACCATGGTCTATGCCGAAGCATCGGTCAACACGCCGCTGCGCAACTTCGGCGATAGCTACAGCGTGCAGTTGATGGCTGGATTGCGCGCCAGGTTCTGAGGCGGGAGCTACGCGCTGCGCGGGCCATCCATGATGAGCAACTCAAATACCGCTTCCAGTCTTGCTGCCAGTTGATTCGGGTCGGCCTGCGTCAAAGCGGCCAGTTCGACTATTTGCCGCATGACCTGGAAGCCGGCAATGACGGACAAGAACATCGCGGCCCGTTGCCACGCGTCTTTGCCCGGCAGCAGCAAGGCGAGCGGTTTGGCGAAATGCGTTTCGAATTTCCTGCGCAGGATGTCCGTGGCCTGCTTGTTGTTCGCGGATCGCAGCATGATCAGGAATCCATCCATCGGCGTCAGGTCTGGCGCCGTCTTCGCCACCAGGGCGGCAGCAGCCTCGCGGCATAGCGTCGATACATCGGGCGCGCGCTCCATGACGTCCCCCGTGAGAATGCCCGGCGTCGACAGGACCACGTCCACCACTTCCTCGAACAGTTCTTCCTTCGATCCGAAATAGCGATTGACCAGCATCGCGGTCACCCCCGCTTTCTCCGCGATATCTCGTACGCCAATGTCATAGCCCGATTCCGTGAACGCCTGGCGCGCTGACGTGAGGATGGCCTGACGCGTGGCAGCCCCTTTCTTGCCGAGTGTCTTCATAAATCAAACAGCCGTAGATTTTTTGATTTGCGAAGTATACACTCGTAGAACTTTGGTGTCACCGAGGAACACTCCAGATGGATCTTCAACTGAAAGGAAAGCGCGCCCTGGTAACCGGATCGACTGCCGGACTGGGCGAGGCGATTGCGAAGTTTCTGGCGGCGGAGGGCGCGACCGTGATCGTCAATGGACGCAGCAGCGATCGTGCAAAGGCCGTTGCGGCAGACATTGCGGAGGCGGGTGGTCTGGTTGAAATCGCCTTGGGCGACCTGGCGACAGATGCTGGCGCCGACGCCGTGGCCGCCACGGCGCAAGAGGGCGGTCATGTCGACATCCTGGTCAACAACGCGGGCTACTACCATCATCTGAACTGGAGCACGGCCTCGCCCGACAAGTGGATCGAGACCTATGACGTCAACGTCTTGTCCGCCGTGCGCATGATTCAACGGTTGGTGCCTGCCATGCGCGAAGCCGGATGGGGCCGCGTGATCCAGATCGGCGGAGGACTCGCCGGTCAGCCGATCCCGATGCAGCCTGACTACAACGCTTCGCTCGCTGCGCGACACAACCTGGCCGTCTCGCTGGCCCGCGATCTCAAGGACTCCGGCGTGACATCGAACATCGTGGCGCCCGGCGCGATTCTGGTGCCAGCGGTCCGGGAGCTGCTTGAGAAGATCGCGCCGCAGCACGGATGGGGCGATACATGGGAGGACATCGAGCGTGGCTGTGTGCGTGACATGGTCCCGAACGACATCGGCCGTCTGGGCCGTCCCGACGAGATCGCGGCAGCAGTCGCCTATCTGGCCAACCCCTATGCCGACTACATGAGCGGCGCCACGATCCGCGTCGACGGCGGCACGATCCGCTCCGTGTTCTGACGCATGGCACGCTACGCGTGAGCCAGGATATTGACCAGCTTTCCGAATGGATCGCGGACGAAGAACCGGCGCACGCCCCATGGTTCGTCGGCTGGGCCATATTCAGTCGGAAAGCCTGCATCGCTCATGCGCCGGTGCGCCTCGTCTACATCATCCACTTCGATCGACAGGTCCGGCACGGGCGTCCCGGACCCGCCCTCCGATGCAAAGCTGACTTGAACGGTCATTTCTGATGGCGAGCCGTAGGTGCGAATCCATCCGTGGTCCATTAATAGTTCAAGGCCAAGGACATCCTGGTAGAAGGCGCGAGCCCGCGTCAGGTCAACGGCTTTCACATTGGCAACGACACGTTTGACTTTCAATTTCCACTCCTCCGCTGGATGGCCTTGTTGGTTCTCAGGGACTTCACAAGAATGTCATAAAAAAGTCACAATACCAGGCTGATCCACGCCGCACAGAGCGTGGCCGAATCTGGAGAGATGATGACGAAGTCCGTTGCCCGCCGTGTTTCCCGTAGTTTTGTGCATACCCTGGCCGCCCTGGCCCTGACTCCGCTGGCATTCGCAACCGGCGCCGCGCATGGGGCCTGGCCGGAGAAGCCGATCCGGCTGGTGGTGGGTTTTCCGCCAGGCGGGCCGGTCGATACGCACGCGCGCATCCTTTCCGAGAAACTGCAGCCCATTCTCGGCCAGTCGATCGTGCTTGACTACAAGGCTGGCGCCGCCGGCAGTATCGGATCGGACAATGTGGCCAAGTCCGCGCCGGATGGCTATACGTTGCTGATTGCCAATACCGGCCAGATGGCAATCAACAATTCGCTCTATCCCAAACTGCCGTATGGCATGCCGAAGGACTTTGCCCCGGTGGCACGTACCGCGCTGATTCCACTGGTGATGGTCGTCAACAACAACGTGCCGGCGAAGAACCTGAAGGAATTCATCGCCTATGCGAAGGCGAATCCGGGCAAGCTGAACTTTGCATCGGGCGGCAACGGCGGCATTTCGCACCTGATGCCGGAAATGTTCAAGCAGGCGTCGGGCACGTTCATCGTCCATATCCCTTACAAGGGCAGCGCACCGGCGCTGACGGACGTGATGGGCGGCCAGGCGCAGATGATGGCCGACTCCATTCCGCTGTTCACCCAATACATCAAGGGCGGCAAGGTGCGCGCGCTGGCGGTGACGTCGGCCAAACGCTCGCCGGCGCTGCCCGATGTGCCGACGATGGAAGAATCCGGCCTCAAGGGCTTCGAGGTAGTGGGCTTCTACGGCGTGCTGGCACCGGCAGGCACGCCGAAGGACATCGTCGACAAGCTGTCGGGTGCGCTGCGTACCGTGCTGGCGGACCCGGATACGAAAGCCAAGTTCGAGGCCCAGGGCGCCGAACCTGCGTGGCAGTCGCCGGAAGCCTTTGCGGCGACCATCGTCAACGAACAGAAGCGCTGGGGGCAGGCCGTGAAGGTGTCGGGGGCCAAGATCGACTGAGGTAGATGACGCCAGACGTTCAGTCGTCTTGCCGATGTACGGCCTGACCGCCTTCTTGCAGGGAGTCAGGCCGAGGCTGATTAGCCTAAATCATCCCCAAACCTGTGTTTGCTAGTTCGCCGACACCGCCAACCCTGCTTCGGAAGGGGACGCTGAAGAAAGGACAAAATGCGTGCGGCCCAGGAATTGCCCTCATTAGAAACATATATCGGCGTCATGACGGGATATCTTTAGATCGAGGGACGTCATAAGGCTTTGAGGCACGGGTCTATGCCTGCCTGTGGCGATTAATGCTTGAAAGCGCTCGCAAATAGAGTGTGCCCGCTCAGGCTCGGCACGCGTTGCGCATTTCATACGAATTCCGTCGGCTGGAGGTGACGGCATTTTATGCAGTGGTGCGATTTGCTATCTTCACCGGCATGTCATTCACAGACACCTGCGCGATCTGTCGCAGGACATCACGGTAGCCGATCGATGAAGATGCGAATTCTATTGCTCGCCCTGCTGGCACTGGCGGGTTGTGCCCCGATGGTCCAGACCGCCCCGGTGCAACTCAAACCGCTCGCCGATGGCGCATCCGTGCGAGCCGTCCGCTTTGAAAGCAACGCGGAAGTTCGTCTCGATACCGGCTACACGCGCACCCTCGCGCAGAGCTCGGTCTGGAAACCGGCCGGGCGATTGGCGCAGGGGACTGTGTATCGGCCCGCAGGCACCGTGTTCACGATCGAAGGCCGGCAGGTCCACGAGGCGTATCTCGTCATTCAGGACAAGCGGCTTGTCGGTTTCTACCTTCCGGGTGAGCAGAGCTACTCACCCCTTACCACTGCAGTTCCCATTACAACAGGAGAAATACAATGAAACGGGTCGCACGCATGATGTTTGCCGCAGTAGCCGTTACGTCGCTGCTGGCTGGCTGTGCCTCTGGAGTCAAGCATAGCGAGATGGCTGCATCGATGCCGACGGTGAAGACGGGAGAAGGGCGCGTCTACTTCATGCGCTCCGCATCGATGTTCGGCGCTGCCATTCAGCCCGATATCCGCCTGAATAACGAAGTTGTTGGCGAATCCAAGCCAGGTGGCTTCTTCTTCGTCGATCGTCCGGCTGGCAAGTATGTTGCCTCGGCTGCCACGGAAACCGAGAAGACGCTCAGCTTCGTGCTCGATGCCGGCGAAACCAAATACGTGCGTAGCTCGCCCTCGATGGGCCTGATGGTGGGCCGTGTCGTGCTCGAACTCGAGACGCCCGAAAAAGCGAAGGAGGAACTGTCTTCGCTGAGCTACACCGGTACGCCGGTCAAGACCGCAGCCAAGTAAGTTACAGACGCGGGTTTCGGGAGCGAAGCTACGTGGCTTTCCTCCCGATCCAGCATCCACGAGGACTCGTACAAGTCCCATAGCGATGTCGGCCGCCTAGAGCGATCGTCGTATCAGACTGACACGGTCCCGGAGCCAACGAGTTCAACCTCCTTCAACCAACATGGCTTGCTGCTACCTTTCGCAGCAACGCACCGAAAGCCGCTACCAACAGATTCGGTCTTTTCCACATCTTGCATGTCTGACTGTGCTTGCGGCGTGGATCTTGCCGTTAAAACGCCAGGCTCACGGCAGCGATGACCACTTGGTCCTGGGATGCCGGGTTGAACCAATAGACGCTGCCTGTGACTTTGCCGAACGTGAGTTGCAGCAATCCGCCGCGCTGGAATTCGCGATCTCCTCCATAGATTCGCGTGCGCTGTGCAACGAGCCCTAAGCGCAGCCACGGCAAGGGGCGGTATCCGAGTTCGCTCCAGGCATAGGTGTAGGGCGTGGTGGAGCCTGTGCCGGGCAGATACTCGGCTTCGATGTAGTAATCGAATTTGCTGATCGCCAGGCTTGCTTCCGCGCCGACGATGGGGCCGTGCGCGCTGCCTGCGACAAAGCCGACGATGGGAGTGATTTTGTACTGCACGGTCTCGCCACCGGAAAACGACCAGCCGATAAAGGCCGATTGGGCATGTATCGCTTCGTAGTTGACGCGTGCCTCCAGATGAAGCGAACCATGATCGGCAGTGAAGATGCCCGAGCCGTAGCTACCCTCATGTCGTGGCATGTTCCAGAAGCCAGTGGCCAAGAAGCTCCAGGCCGGCGGTGGCGCGCTGGCATCCGCCTGGGCCACGTCGATTTCCTGGGCGTATGCGCACTGGAAAACCAGGCCAATCGCAGCGCCTGCCAACAATGCACGCACGTCATCCCCCTAATGCGATGACCGCCGCAGTCAGGGCAACACCGAGCGCCATCATGCCGAGGCCGGCACGCCACGGGCTGATGCCGCCGTAATGTCCCAATGCCGCGCCACTCGCGAAGAGCATGATCAGGGTCAGAACCCGGGAAACGACGAGGGCCGTTGTGACGTCGTCCCAAATGACAAAGGGTAATGCGACGGGGAAGGTCGCCAGCACGACGATACAGAAGATCCGAAAGGCTGCCAGCAAGTCGCCACTCCGCAACCTGGGACGCGCGGGCACTGCCGCGCCGTTGAGGAACCGCCGCCGCAACGGTTCGAGATCCTCATCAGAAACATGGGCATTCATGGCTGGCGGCAGTGCGTCTCGAATCGCATCGATGCCGGATGCAGGATCGTCGCGTCTGGTAATGACGACGAGCTTCTGCAGCATGCCGCGTCCTGCCAGCGTCCGCACCAGGTACATGATGGCATCGACCAGTCCCCAGGCGAGGTTGCAACCTATGGCTGTGCTCAACATGGTGCGGCCGGCATCGGGGCCGGCGGTAGCGGAGGAAACTGCGCCGACGAATGTCAGCGCCATGAAGAGCCCGAAGCACGTCTCGGATACGCGATCGACGATATCGAGAGTCGGCCCTCGCTTTTCAGCGGACTCCTCTTGCGACGAATTGACAGACGACATGCAAGTTCTCCCTCTCTGCCTGCAGAATCGCCGTCACAATTGACGTGTTTCTGGAAAGTAGACCCAAGCATGTCCGTCATCCATTGGACCAATGGCCTATTCTGTAAATGAGTCGCCGCCAGTGCCGCCATTCTCATAAGAACGCGTTTAATAAATTTCGGCCGGCAGGACTCCAACCGAATGGTGCATGTGATGCAATCTGCGCGCGCGTGGCTTGGGACCGGCCTTCTCTCGGTGGCTTTGTGGTTATCGGGCGCGCTTGTCGGAACGGTATGGTGCGCGCCTCCCTCCGCACCTGCGTCAGCACCGCCTGCAGCAGACCCTGCCAGGAAACTGGACCTCACGGTGAAGCCCTGGCGCGGCGACTTCGACGCGATGCTGGAACGACGCGTGATTCGGGTGCTCGTGCCATTCAGCCGCACGTTGTACTTCAATGACCGGGGGCAGGAGCGCGGCCTGACTGCGGATTTCGTGCGCGACTTCGAGCGGTACATCAACAAGACATACGCGAGCAGGCTAGACAAGCGTCCCGTGACCGTGGTGATGATCCCGACGACGCGTGACCGCTTGCTACCGGCCCTCAACGATGGCCTCGGCGATATCGCCGCCGGTAATCTGACGGTCACCGATGAGCGACTGAAACAGGTCGACTTCGTGACCGCCAGCGCGCGGAAGCCCTCCCGGGAGCTGGTCCTGACGGGGCCAAAGTCACCGGCACTCTCAAACCTCGACGATCTGAGCGGGAAGACGGTGCACGTTCGCCGCTACAGCAGCTATTACGAGAGCCTGAACGCGCTCAATGGCCGCTTCCGCCAGGCGGCCAAGCCGCCCATGAAGATCGTGCTGCTGCCAGACGCGCTGGAGGACGAGGATGCGATGGAGATGATGAATGTTGGCCTCCTGCAGATCATCGTCGTGGACGACTGGAAGGCGCGCATGTGGGCGCAGATGCTGCCGAATGTCACGGTCCACGAGAGCATTTCCGTGCGCGAAGGGGGCCATGTTGGCTGGGCCATGCGAAAGCAAAGTCCCCAGTTGCAGGCGGCTCTCAGCAACTTCTATGACAACTACATCAAGAAACAGAGCATAGCGGAGATACGTCTGAAGCAGTACATGCAGGGAATCAAGCAGATCCATAGCAACGCAGAAAGCACCGAACTCAAGCGGTTTGCGCAGACCGTGACGATATTCGAGAAATATGGCCAACAGTACAGTTTCGATCCGCTAATGCTTGCTGCGCAAGGCTTTCAGGAATCCCAACTCAAACAGGATGCCAAGAGCCGGGTTGGCGCAATCGGGATCATGCAATTGATGCCCGCAACGGGCAAGGAACTCAATGTAGGTGACATCAGGTTGGCCGAGTCAAACATCCACGCGGGCACCAAATACCTGGATCAGCTCATGACACGCTATTTTCAGGATGCGAGGTTTTCCGACGTTGACCGGCCGCTGTTCGCGTTTGCCAGCTATAACGCGGGACCCGGAAACATAGCAAAAATGCGCAGGCTCGCGACGGAGCGTGGATTGAATCCCGACGTATGGTTCAACAACGTTGAGATTGTCGTGGCGGAAAAGATTGGAACGGAGACGACAACTTACGTACGGAATATCTACAAGTACTACGTATCCTATCGGCTGTTGAAAGATGCGGAGACCCAGCGCCAACGCGCAGTCCAACAGATCAACCGTTGACTGCGGTGGTGGGAAATGTGAAAGTCGTCGGCCATGCGAGGCATCCATGGCAACGCATGGCGCGACGGTGTGTGCCGGCACGCGTCACGGCGCCGGCTTGATGTTCTGGTTCGTGCAGAACAGGTTTTGCGGGTCGTAGATGCGCTTGGCCTTGGCCAGCCGGTCGAAGTTGTGTCCATACGCGGCGTTGACGCGCGCGGTCTCGTCCTCCGTCATGAAATTCACGTAGACGCCACCCGTGGCATACGGCGCCGCCGCGTTGAAAAAGTCGCGCGCCCAGCCGATGCAGGCGGCATCCTCGTCGGTCCGGTCCCAGCGCGAATGCACATTCATCACATATCGCGCGTCGCGGTGGTGGTACGCCGTGGCATCGGGCGACACGCGGTTGGCCACCCCGCCCACCTGGCCGATGAAGATCTCGGCATTGGCCGACGGCCCGCGCGCGGCGAAGTCGGTCATCAGGTCGATGGCCGCGTCGTCGAGCCGTGCGAAGTTGTGAGATTTCCAGTAGTTGCGCGCGCCCGGCGTCAGCAGCGGATCGAATGCCTGCTGCCACGCCGCGTAGGGCACCGGGCCCACGTGCTCGCCCACGGCCTGGCCAAACGTGCGAAGTGGCGCGATGTCCTTGTCGGCGGTAGCCGCGTCGCCCGTGTGGAAGACGGCCAGCACCACCACATTGGCGCCATGCGCCGACGACGGCAGGAAAGGCAGCGGCGGTGCACGGCGCAATACCACCCAGACGTTCATGTTGTCGGGCATCGCCGTTTCCGTAAAGGCACGGTACTGGCGCAGTACCGACTTGCCTTCCGCCGCCGGGAACACGATCAGCCCGGCCGTGACCATCGGGCCCACCTGATGCAACCGGAACTGGAACAGCGTCACCACGCCAAAATTGCCGCCACCACCGCGCACCGCCCAGAACAGCTCCGGCTCGTGCGTGGTATCGGCCCAATGGCGCTGGCCGTCGGCCGTGACCACTTCGCAGCCCAGCAGGTTGTCGACGGTCATGCCGTACTGCCGCGTGAGCCAGCCAAACCCACCGCCCAGCGTCAGTCCGGCCACGCCCGTGGTGGAATTGATGCCGAGCGGCGTGGCCAGGCCCAATGCCTGCGCCTCGTGGTCGAAATCGCCCAGCGTGGCGCCCGGGCTGACCCAGGCCACACGGTCCCGGGGATCGACATGGACGCTGCGCAGCTGCGACAGGTCCACCACCAGCCCGTCGTTGCAGATGGCGCTGCCGGCGATGTTGTGCCCGCCGCCGCGCACGGCAATCGACAAGCCATGATCGCGCGCGAAATTGACGGCCTGCATGACGTCCGCCGTACCGGTGCACTGCACAATGACCGCCGGCCGGCGGTCGACGGTGGCATTCCAGACGGTACGCGCGATGTCGTATCCAGGGTCGTTCGGCAACAGCACCTTGCCGCGTACGGCGTGGCGCAGCATGTCGACATGATCGGCGGCTAGCGTGGGCATGATGGGCTCCCCATTTTTGTATCGAAGATCGCTGACAGTAGAGAGACTCATGCAAGGCACGCGCCAGCGTCCACCAAGCCGCCCCGGCGCGAAGGTCGGCGCGATGTTGTACCTGCTGAGGGAGTGGGGGCCGACGCAATCGGTTGCATCGGTGAGGCGGCGCACGCGAGACTTGGCGCCGCCGGCGAGCCTGGCCTTTCACCCACAAACCGTGCGATTTCGACTTATATAGCTTTCGATCGATTTACGTGGGGACACGTCACCAAAAGCGTACACTGCGTGCCTCCAGCAATACCAACCCATAACACCAAGCCAAAGAACATGAAGAGAGCAGGGCGGATCAAATCCTGGCATGCCGACAGGGGCTATGGCTTCATCGACATCCACGCGGATCTCAAGGACGTGTTCTTTCATGTGACTGCGCTGCGCACGCGCGCTGTTCAGCCGAAGGTGGGCGACCGCGTGAGCTTCGAACTTGCCAAAGGCAAGGATGGTCGAATGCAGGCGCTAAACGTCGCCATCGCGGGCGCCCCAAAGTCAGGCAGTGGCGCCGGGGCGAACTGGATACCGGCGCTAGTCGGAGTAATGGCGTTGGTCGCAATCGTCCTGGGAGCACTGGGCGGCTATCTTCCTCGATTCGTCGGCATTGTCAGCGTGACGGCCAGTGTCATCGCCTTCATCGCGTACGCTGACGACAAGGCCCGGGCAAATCGGAAGGCCTGGCGTATTCCGGAGGCCAATCTGCATCTCGTTGCACTATGCGGAGGATGGCCAGGCGCGCTGGCTGCGCAACACCTGCTTCGGCATAAGAATCGGAAGCAGGCATTTCAGATGGTCTTCTGGGCGACAGTGGTCCTGAACATTGGCGCGCTCGTGCTGTGGAAAACAGTTGTTGATTTCACGACGGCCTAGCGTGTCTCACGGCGTTAGGTCTTGCCAGAGGACATTCTGATCTGGCTGGAAGCGGACATTCTGGTTTGGCCCTTACAGCCCTTACAACCTGTTGTGCACATTCTTGGCACCTATGGCCTAGTGTTGCGTTGGTTTTGGTTTTCAGATTTTGTTGTATTTCAGCCGGAAGACGGACGGATTTTCCACAGGGCCCCCACTTTTTTGGCTAGCACGTGTTGCGTGCCCGTGGCACCAGTCTTCGTTGCGTTGAGCTTTGTGTGGAGGCGCAACGGAAGGACACGCCAGGCCGGGAGTCTGACGGCTGCGGTGTTGCGCGTTGCACACTTGGGCGTGGGACTACTATCGCGTCCTTGGTTTGACCCCCAGTTCCCACAGCACGTCGATGTTGCGGAGATATATGGAGACGTTCTCGGCCGAACTGTGGATGATCGAGTGCTCGCGCCCATCGACGGAGTCAACTTTTGCCGTCCACGGATCTTCCAGGCACTGGCAAACATCCTCAATATCGTCGCGATACTGCTGCAGCGCCTTCGGGGTCCAGGTCCGCATTGCATTTGGAGCCAACAACACAGAGAGCGTACCCTTGCGCTCCCCGATATACCGCACAGGTGAGAGCAGGCCGCCGACGTAAAGCATCATGAGCGCGTCGATCACGCGATCGTCATGGTCCTCGTCCCAGATGACTGCGAGGTCAAGGAATGCGCAGCGATCGAGCCGGTTCAGAAGCTCGTCATGCCAGACCGGCGCCCGAAGGATGGAGTAATGTGTTCCCCGGCCGAGGTTGCCCACAGGGCGGGTTTCGTCATGCAGGGTCTGGAAGAAGGGGCAATAGGACATGAACGCTCCTTTCGGGAGAGAGACGGCTTCCGCCGCGGAACCGCAGCCATTTCGTGGCTGCGAGCATCAATGCAGACAGTATCACGCCGGATGGCATTCAGCGTCGCCGCGCTTAGTTCCGGCGTTTAGGATTCTCAGGCATCGCGACGATTGCCGCTTCGGGTAGGGCGCCAAGTTTTGCAAGCTTGTCCCGGGCGTCACGATACTGCTCGTAGAATCTGGCCCACTTGCTGAATCCGCCCAGCTCACCAACGGCACGTAGCATTGCGAGGTGGGAAGCCGTCAGCAATTGCACGGTGGCTTCAAGCTCCGTAATCCTGAGGTCCTTGTCGGCAAGCGTCGCGGCCATGTCAGCGCCAGGTCGCTTGGCAGCGCGGCCACGCCAGCGCCGGTATTCCGCTTGGCGCTGCTGATACTCGGCAAGCAGCCTGCGGCGTGACTCGCTGCGGGTGATCGACGACGCTGCCTTGATGGACGGATGCAGCCGGGCGACGGCGCGCGCCGAGATGTCCTCGTCGTCGGTCAGCAACAGCTCAAGAATCTCGCGCATTTTCCCATCATCGGCCGACGCCGCTTCATTGGCTTTATTCATCAAGTATTCCCTGTTGTCGGGGCAAGGAGAGGTCAATGCCGTCGGGGAAGGGACGGTCGCCCGGCCGCGTTTTGAGCAGCCCTTGTACGCCAGTCAGCCGTTTTTCCGCGTGGTCGAGCTGGTTTTGCCAACCAATGCTGATCGATGGGCGGGCCTTGATCGTTTCCACGGCGAGCTTGAGCTGACCCTCGAGCCGGATCAGGTTCCGCCTGTGCTCCGGCAGGTCAGTGGCCGAGAGGTGACGACAGTCGGCAAAGCATTCCAGATGCTTGGCGCACGGATCGACCGTGAACGAGTTCAGGCAGTGCCCATAAGGGGTGGCATGGAATCCGTCCGCTTCGGCGCGCAGGTACTCGTATGCGGCCGCGTCGCCCTCCGTTTTCTGGATGCGCCGGAAGGCATCGACGATCGGACCGCTTGCCTTGCCACCCTTGATGAGTCGGGCAACCGTGCCGGCTTTTTCGCCGAGGAGGATCTCGACGTCCTGTGGAATTTCAATCTGGTCAAGATCCTCCGCCAGGCTGCGATGGTCGTATTCATAGCTTTGTGCAACGCTGCGCCGGTTGAAGCGCTTTGAGATGATCGTGTCGGCAACGCCAAGCCGGAACAGCTCGGTGTTCTGCATGTGGCGCAGCATGTGTGCCTCGATCTTCAAGGCCCGGTCTTCGTCAGTCTGTCCGTACTTTTCAAACAGCGTCGGCAGTTGCTTTGCGTCACCCAGTGACTGTCCGATGAACGTAGGGTCTGGTCGGTTGACCGACATGTAGCGGGTCACATCGCAAAGCCCGTCGTCGCGTTCCTCGGCCACGGACCGTTTGGGCTGCACGAACAGTAACTCCCAGGGCCCAACGAACCCAGTGGCCAGCGGAAGCCGCATGGTGTCGGATATCTTCGTTGGCGTCGTGAACCGCATATGCTCCTCGAGCTCGCCAACGTGCAAGTACGCAGCGTGCCACTCCATTCGCTTTACAAGGCTGATCGGCGAGCCATTAGCGTATCGGAAGCGCATGCTTGTCTTGCCTTCACGCATCGCCTTCACCAGACGATTCCCAAACACGTAGACAGACATGTCGAGGGTCAGTGTGCCATTTCGCCACAGCGCACACTGGTGGTCATACAGTTCATCAAACACTGACGGATCGAGGCCATCGCGGTAGCGTTTTATGAACGGATCTCGCTCAATGCCTAGCCAGAACGGGTTGCCTGCCAGACGGGTGTAAAGCTCGATGACAGGTACGAGACTGTCGACCGGATACCATGGCAATAGTCGCTCCGTCTCACATTGCAGTTTCAGCGTCGCGCGGAGCGGTTCTGTGAGCTTGGCTACACGGTCGAGTGTCTCTGTCAGCAACGCCCGGAACATTTCCGGGACCGGCTGAGCGCTTTCAAACAGGACGCGACTGTCCGTTTCAGCGTCCTGCTGCTTTTCCGCAAAGTGGCGGACCATCAAGGATGTCGAGATGCCACCGGACTCACCGGCTGGACGACCCTTCGAGTCCAGATACGTCCGCTCACGCTTCCAGTCGGCCGGCAGCAACGCAACTTCCCCTGCACGCATGCCGGTCACGATCAGAGTGCGCACTGCAGCGAATCGCAGCTCGTCCATGAACGTGCGTGGCCGTTCGGTCATCACGATGCGGGTCAGCTCCCAGAACGCCCGGCGCTCAGGCAGGCGTTCGCCGCGCTTGCGAGCCTCCAAGTCGGCCCGTAGTTCATCCTGCGACCAGGTATGCTTTGCCTTGCTCGTACCTTTTACTTGCATGCGCGGCACAGCTAGCGACGAGTACAATGGGCCCGCATCGCAAATGTGTTGACCATCAAACACCGTCTTGACGATGCCGACCACCTGATCCCCCAGTTTGCCGGTCGCCTGACATGCTGTTGCAATACGAACAGCCGCACGCAGATCGTCGGCGGTCAGCTGCCACGGGGCCTTGTCCACGCACGTAGCGAGCACCCGCAATGGACGCGCGATGCTATGTGCCACATACCGCGTGGTGTTACGCCTGAACAGCAACTGTTCAGCCACCGCTGCTTTAATCAGGTCTTGCCACGAGACAGCCAGCGCTCGCCGGGGCAGTGGCATCAGGCCACGCTCGACGCGCTCTGCATTGACGATAGCCAGCGCCTTCGCCTCAGCGCCGAGATCTCGCAGGTAGTGGTTTGGGGGTGGCACGTCACCGGTAACCGCCGTCAGATTCCAGCCGACACCGTCACGAGCAGTGCCTGCCTCGTCCAGAGGTATGTCCCAGTGCAGGCCCTTTTCACGGACGAGTGCCTTGCCCAACTCGATGAAGGCAGAGTAGTGTGGGTTCATCGGCGCTCGCCTTCCAACTCGTCGATGACCGCCTGTATTTCGGCGATCGTGCGCTGCAGTTGCAGGTAGGCCGGCGATTGGGCATCACCACGAGAACTCTGCTCGAAGAGCAAGACCACTTCACGCATTGCGGCCAGCACACTCTCGTGCATCGTTTTGTCGTGCAAAGGCATAAACTTCCTGCACCCGTAGCACGACGTCACCGGATTGTAGGGGCAGGCTGGTTGCCCCGACGTGCAGCCGCCGATGCCGGCGATCGGGATGCCGTGAGGCACGCCGGCGATCTGCTGTTCTCCCTTGAGCTGGGTGAGTTCTTCCGGGGAGATGAACCGATCGTGCGCGATCTTTGCCACCCGCCGGTATATATCTGACGCGCCGAGTGCTCTGTTGACCCGTTCCGCGTGAGAGGCTGATGCCGCAAAGTACACCAGCCCCGTCCGTACATCGGAATGCCCCATGAACTCGGCGAGTTCTTCGTGGCTTGCACCAGCGTCAACGAGGCGTTGGGCTGCCGTATGACGAAGGTCCATCGCGCAAGCGCCGTCCCCGATGAGGCGTTCCATGCAGCGGGCGATGCGAGAGCCGGCCTCATGATTGGAACTGACGTCGAAGACGCGATCGCTCGCGTCACGACCTTGCAAATCTGCATAGGCGACCAGGGCCGTGAACAGCACCGCCCACTCCTGTTTCACACGACGGACCATCGGCCTTTTTCGAAGCCTTCCCCGCTGCTTGACCATGAGAAACGTGAGGTGAACGGCCGGTTCGCCGCGGGGCTCTGTCTGCCAGACCCGTACATCACGCATCGTCAGCATCGCGACCTGAATTGGGCGCATGGCGAACTGATAGGAACAGAGCACCATCGCAGCCTCGCAAAGCTCGTCGTGCGCGATGCCTGACCAGCCTCGGGCCCTCACGAGGTCCGACGTTTCGTCCAGGTAGCGAACGATTACGGCTTCTTCATCAGCACTCAGGAAGACATCGCCCGACCGCACACCGGCATATGAGTCCGACGCGGGGCCGGGCAGGGCAGCGCTGACATAGGTCAGATAGGACTCGGACCACCCGTGCTGGCGATGTCTGCATAGCAGCCGCAGAACCGCCTTAACGAAACGATAGGCGTGAACCGGCAACTGACGGGCGCGCAGCGCCATCCATATCGTTGATATGCGGGTTGGGCCGGCTGCAACAACGCGGTCGACGTCATGCACATCGAGATGCATTGCTGCGATCAATACATTGAAGCAGGTCGAGATATGCAAGTCTTCGCCCAACAGGAAGACCAGTAGATGCTTCTGCACAGCGCCGTAGACAGCAGGATACCGGCCAAAGTCGAGCCGGGACATCCGACCATTGATGTGAAGTCCGAAGACATCTGTCTGACGGACTGCCGGGATGGAGCGGAGTTGGTCGTCGAAGTCGTCGTAGTAGCGTACAACGGGCGGTAGCTCCGGCAGTGACGCCACCATGCTTTCGAGCACCGATGGCTCGGCTTGCCCACGAAGCCGGGATGGGAAGGCCTCCAGCATGATCAGCGTCCCTGCGGCAGCGCGCGCAGCAAGGCCACACGATCGTCGAATGCGTCGTTCCATACGCTCGCGAGTCGGCTTTCAAAGACAGCCCTAGCATAGCGCGACGGCATGTCCGACTCTTTCGACCATCCGAAGAATGTACGCAGTTTCTGCAGCGCTTCGGGCATCGAGTCGCCTCGCTCCAGCAGCTGGTGAAGCCGCAATACGGCGCTGGTGTGCCGGAGGTCGTGGCAGGTGACCGACTTCTTTCCGGTGCGGTCGTGCAGTTCCTGCAGCACATCCGTAGACAACGCTTTCGATATCGTTGTAAAGATCTTCGTCAACGACTCTGTGGAAAGAGGGCCGCCAGTCTGGGCGCTTAACATGAACGAATGGGAAGGCCGGCCCCGGTAATTTTCGCAATAGATCTGCACCAGGCCCGCCGTTGCGTCGCTGACGGGAATTTGCCTGACCGAATGGAGCGTTTTGATGCTGGGTTTCGAGTAACGGCTGTCGCTGCCAACTTCTTCATACTCGTTTTGCCGGACGTTCAGCCAGTACCTTGTCCGGCCAAGTTCGCGGTCATAGCTGCTCTTGATGGCGTCTGCTGGCAGCAGCAAGAGTTCGCCGCGGCGCAGACCCTGATGCAGCATCAGCACGAAGGCGATGAAGACCCGCCAGCGGGTGTGCGCGCGCTGGAAGGGATTGGCATCCGATTCCGGATCCAGGATCTGATAGAGATTCTCGACCACGCTGGAGGGCAACGACCGAACGGTCTCGCTGCGGGCACCTTGGCGAATGTGAAGCTGACGGTAAAGCGTTGATAGTCGGTGGATGCGCGCCTCGATCTGTCGCATCTTCGCGTCCGCCGACTTCGACAGCCATGTGACCACCGATGTCACGAATGCCAGTCCGGTCTGCCACCGGTCCTCATTGCTGCGAGTGGCAACAGGCTGATTACGCAGACTCACGAACCACGACTCGAGAATGTCCGCAAGCCGGGCATCGTCAAGGTCGGATAGCGCGTCATCCAGCGCATTCGCTTTGAATGACCGATCCGCATGCTCATACAGGTTCTCGATGTACCGCAGCCGCATGGTCTGCGTGGACGTTGCCCATTGCGCACCCGCGATGACCAGCCAGACCGCGGCCCAGTACCTGGGCATGTGGTTGCTGTCGACCAGCGCAACCCCCCGGAGCGCCCGTGGCACGGCGGCGGCGCTGACCTGAACGAACATAAAACCTAAACCCACAACAAAACGCAACGGCGAAAGATACCATAAAAGCACTTTTCCGTTGCGGTATCTGAAGTCTCCGTGCCGTCCCACACGCAACACTTCAGAACATACCAACAGTGAGCATAATTAGTGTTATGTTAAATCATAGTTTTCGTTTTTTTGTAATTTCGGGATTGGCTGGTAGCGCTCGAACGTGAATTTCAGCACTCGCGGGCAGGCTCACCCCGGAAAGATATCGATCCGGGACTCTGCCCTTGAGTGCGCGCCATTCCGTCCAGACGCCGCACCTGCCACGGAGTGCATGGCATCCCGCCATTGGCCTCCGCTCCAGGCGACACTTCGCCCCACCACTGTCGCCGGTCCCCTGCGCGAGCGCACCAGGTGCCACGCTTATATTTGCTATCGAGATAAGCAGACTAATAGTCAAAAGACGTAAAAGTGTCATGCATTGAGACGTAAATCCATCATCAAATGACGTTTGATGCATCCGCGCCAAATACGCGATGCATTTACGTCTTCTACGAAACGGCACGACGCTCCTAGCCTTAAGAATAACTCACACACTGCGTCCTTGCCCGTGCGAAGATGGATTCCTATTTCCAGGAGCGATCATGGGTGCACAAGCAGAGCCATCGATATGCCCGTTCCCTCCTTATTTGGAGGACCTCCGAGCGCTATGCCATCCCGACCCGTCTTCCCCTGCACTGCATGAAGAAACTTTGCGATCAACTGCATATACCGAAGTCACTACGATACTGCGGTGGCTATCGTCTGCGTTCGCCCCCGCTACCAAGCGCGCATACGAGAAAGAAGTCCATCGATTCTGTTGCTGGGCTTTGTTCGTTGCGCGCAAACCGCTACGCGCCATGACGCGGGGCGATCTGGAAGCATATGAGACATTTTTACTTGATCCGCCTGGCTCGTGGTGCGCGATTCGGAATCGGCGCAGAAATGATGGTGCTTGGCGCCCTTTTGAGGGTGCATTGTCCGAGAAAAGTCGCACGTTTGCGTTTGGCGTCCTAGAAAATCTATTCTCATTCCTGGTTGACGCGAAAATAGTAGTGCAGAACCCAGTTCGCGAATTGAGACGACTTCGAAAGGCGATTACCAGTGGAAGAAAAAAGCCTTCCGCATCGTTGCCATGGAAATCGTTTGATCTGTTGGTCGAGCAACTGAAGGCAGAGTGCCTCCGAGTTCGAGCAGGATCCCGACAACACCTGGAAGCCGAGCGAATGTTGTTCGTGATCCTCTTCATGGCGAGCACAGGGATTAGAGCGGAGGAGTTGGTTTGCGTCCGCCTTTCGGATCTTTGCTGTCTTCCTCCGACAAGTTATCGCGACGAGTCGTGGAGCCTCTTCATTGGCAGTGCGAAAGAACGACTTGAATCTATTTCTCTCAACCGCACTGCGGTTTATGCGATTTGGCGTTATCTTACAGCGAGAGGAATTCCATTCCCTCCCGCCTGTTCTAGCGTGCCGCTGCTTTCGCGACTTGGAAGCAACCAACAGTCAATCCCGTTGACGCGCGACGCAGTATATTATCTATTTAAAAAGGCATTAAGCCGCGTCGCAGATAATATCGAACGTGAGTATCCGGAAGATGCATCTCGGTTCAGGAAGGCTACCCCCCATTGGCTCAGGGTTACTTATTGCAGAAATGCTGCTGATACTGGACACAGCCTCCCCACAATCCAGCGGCAGGTACGTCATCGTTCAATTGTGACGACCGCAGACAACGTGCAGATTCAAAATGTCTGGCGGCTACTCCGAGATTAGTTCCGGTGCAAGGCTCCCCCAAGCCCCCGTGGTTCCCGGTAACGTGGAGAATTTAACCAATAGCCATCCGACAAAAACGGCGCTCGCCACAGTTAACACAACAGCTAGAACCACCCAGCCATTTGTCGCGGTCTCTGAAAGTCCATGCACATCGAGAGAGCTAGCAGCTGAGATACCAGTCATGCCTGGGCTCTGCCGCCTGATAACCTTGGCGGGCTCGGCCCATGAAAGCTTTCTTACAGGACGATACACCCTTCCCTTTTGTGTCATTGCTTCCGCACAAAAATACTTCCAAGTCCAAAAAATCGATCAGGTCGCCTGGCCTGGTTGGGAATCCAAGAGCTCGCAGTCGCTATTAACTGATTGCGGTAGGTTCCGACGAGGATGCGCGCCGGCGCCTGTGTCATGGAACCTTCCTTGACGTGGAGACTGTTCCATCAGCTATTAGCTGATTGGCGCTGAAAAAAAGCCACGGCCGGGGTGGTCGTGGCGGAAGTTGTCTTGCAAAGGGGCCAATTTCTTGGCTCGAACAGAATCGCACAAGAAGTGTTCTGCGTGCATGACCCAAACGGGGGAATAGGCGTGTGCGGGAGAAGAAAGTGGCCGCGCAAGGATAGCGTGGCCTGAAGAGAATCAGAAACGAGACCGATTCCCGCATGCAGAATTCGCGGTGGTGCACGATCGATGGCGCACTCTACATTCGTAGAAATGGTGAGCGCTTGAACGGTGTAGAGCCTTTCAAATTAGCCCACACACATACTCCGTCCGGTCCCGTACCAACTCAATGTGGTATCGAACCGAACGGCGGCAGCTACCCGAATCTCAGAACTTGTGCCGAACGCCGACCGATACGCCGACCATGGACGAGTTACCGTTGCCAAGCGCGTAGCTGTTGCCAAGCGCAAGGCTGTTCGCGTAGGCGATCAAGGCAGAGTCGAACATCAACCCTGCGTTCTTGACATACGCGGCGGACAAGTACACGTCAGTTCGCTTGGAGAGGTTGTAATCGGCAATCAGGTTCACCTGCCAGGGATTTGCGACGTTGGCATTGCCGAAAACGTTGCGCACCTTGTCATAGTCGTACTCCAGCGTGAGGCTGAATGCGGGGGTGACCTGGTAGATTCCGCCAATCCAGAAGAAGTCATCTCGCCCGATTGTCGCTCCCGCTGGGGTCTTGTTCTGCCCCCACCTGTAGCCACCCATAATTCGACCCCAAGGCAGGCTGTAGCTGAGCGCGGCGGTGGCTTTCTTGAAACTGCCGCTACTTGCACTCGTCGTGGTACCGATCGAAGGATTGAACTGATCGTACGCAATAGCGGCCCACAGCGCACCGCCAGTGTAGGACAGCGACGCGCCATAGGCGCTATCTCTTCTCGCCTGGCCGGGCACTTCTCCATTGCCACCGATCGCCAATCCCGACTGCACAGTCTGCGGCAAGGCCACGCCCGTGCCGAACGAGTAATGCGCGACCCCGGTAAATTGACCCGCATTCAAGGTGTACTTGATGGTGTTGTCTTCCCGGAAGTTAGCGCCAGTGAAGAGCGTGATCGGCTCGTATTGCGTGGCGAAGTACGCCGGCACAAAGTTTACGATGCTATCGAATAGTGAGGTGTATTGGCGACCGAGGGTGATCTGACCGTAGGTCCTGTTTTTGACGCCGATGAACGCCTGCCGACCGAACAGCCTGTTCGACTGCTGCATTGTGCCGGTGTCGCCGTTGAATCCGTTCTCCAGTACAAACACCGCCTGTGTTCCGGCGCCGAGATCTTCGACGCCACGGATACCCCAGCGGGAGCCAGACAATCCGCCCGAATTCATGCGAACGACGTCATGCCCAGGCCCTCGATTGAACCCATTGGCCGCGGTCGGCACCACGCCAACATGGTTCACATACTCGATGCTTGCGTCGACGACACCATAGAGGGTGACACTGGACTGCGCAAATGCGGAGCCCGAGCACGCGGCCAGGGCAATTGCTGCAAAACGATTCAATTTCACCACTGTCTCCTTTGTTGTTGTGATACATCTGGCTTGCAGGAATCGTCATCCGCGTCGTCAAGACGAGCGGCGGCCGCACGCCAAGCGCGTGCATGTGCGAAAGAGAGGAATCGGGAAGATCAGGGAGCGGAGGCTCGGCGGCCAGTTGACGCGGCCGCTGCGTCCGCAAGAGGAATCCATTGCAGATCGTGACCAACGATCACCTTCCCCGAAAAGCCTTTGCTCGCTGCAGCCCATCGCCGGGGATCGCTGTCGGCGGGGGCTAGGTGCGACAGGACGAGCGTCTTGACGCCGGCGGCTTCGGCGACTGCGCCAACCTCCGATGCGGCAGTATGCGCATGCACCAGATGGTGCGCCTTGGCTTCCTGTGCGGCGTTTCTTGGCTTCGGATACAGCGAATCCACCCAGGCCGTGTCGATGACTTCATGCACCAGCACGTCAGCACCTTTTGCCAGCCGTATCAGATTCGCGTTCACGTTGGTATCGCCTGAGAAAACAACGGACCCGGTTGCGGTATCGAACCGAAAGGCGAATGCCGGATAGACGGGAGCGTGGTTGACCAGCGTCGCAGTTACCCTGACGTTCTCGTCGCGGTAGATCTCGAACGGTGTCATTGCAGGCGCCGGATCTCGGTCGGGATCGACCAGAAGCCCGGCAGGCAGCGCGATATCGCTTACGTCGACACGGCTGTTTGGATTTGGCTTGCGGCTATCCAGGATGTTGTCGTTGATGTCGGCGGCGAATGCGCGGTATAGCGCTTCGGTCATGGCGACAGTGCCGGGCATCGGCTGTTCGGGCGACACGACTTCCGCAACTCCTGCCGCACCACCGCTCGCCGGGGGCAACTTCCCACGTGGGCCTGGTCCGAACACCTTGAGTTTCTGACGCCGTTCTGCCAAGCCGTCCGACGCGCCGAACAACACGAGCGACGGATAGTCGACGATGTGGTCCGCATGCATGTGGGTGATGAATGCCGCGCGTAGCGTTTCGAGGCCCCGTGCTGGTGGCGGCGCGCCCAGGCCCGCCTGGAAGTAGCGCCGGAGCCATCCCGCGCCGAAGTCCACCAGATAGACCTGACCATTGACCACTACTGCGGAAGCGATACCCGCTGACTGCGTGCCTCGCCATGAAGTTCGGCCACCGGCTGTTCCCAGCAGCACGAGGCTGGCATCGGACTGCCGCAGCGAAGTATGTTGCGGCTGTCCGACTGGCTCAGCATTGACATTCGAGGTAACGACGGCCAGCGATGCGCATGCCATCGCGCAGAGCCGTCGCAAGCCATTGAGCGAGCCGCCGACAGCCCGAAAAGAATGATCGCGCATAGGGTCTCCGGAGCAGAATCAACGCTGGGCGGGCATCATTCCGGCTTCACACCGGCGTCCGAAATCACCTTCTCCCAACGGAGCTTCTCTGCTTCGATAAACTTCGCGCCATCCGTTCGAGACATCGGCATCGGATAGGTACCGAGATCCTTCAGACGGTCAACAAATGCCTGTTGCGTCAGCGTCTGATTGACGGCGGTGTTGACGCGATCCAGCACTGGCACTGGCGTACCCTTGGGCGCAAAGATGGTGAACCAGCCTTTGGCGATCAGACCCGGCGCTACGTCCTTTGCGAGCGGAATGCCTTCCAGGCCGGGCAAGTTTGTGTCCGAGGTCACAGCGAGTGCCTTCAGCCGGCCGCCACGCACCAGAGGCACGAGCGGCGCAATGCCATCGACATAGATCGGCACATCACCCTTCACGACGGCTTGAATCGCCTGCGTCGTTCCGCTGAAACTGACCTGCCGGAATTTCGCTTTCTGCAACTGCCCCATCATCTCCGCCGTGAGATGGGGTACGGAGCCGCGGGTCGGGCTGCCGATCACGACGTCGTCCGGACGAGCCTTGCCATCCTTGATCACGTCGCCAAGATTCTTGTATGGGGTGGCAGGACCCGCGACAAACATCATTGGCGTGTAGGCCAGCGTGGCTGCCACTTCCGTGTCGCGTTGAATGTCGAACTTCGCTTCCTTGTACATCACGGGCGTCGTAACAGCCGCCGCCGCGTGGAACAGTACAAGGGTGTAGCCGTCGGCCGGCGCCTGCTTGAGCGCGCTCATGGCGACGATGCCGTTGCCGCCGGGCTTGTTCTCGACGATCACCTGTTGTTTCCAGGCGTTCGAGAGCCGTTCGGCAACCTGCCGCGCGATGATGTCCGGTGCGCTGCCCGCAATCGATGGCACGAGGAGCCGGACCATCTTGTCGGGATACGTGTTCGCCGACGCGGGGAGCGTGAAGGCAAGCAGCGTCAGTGCGACCAGCTTCGTTGCGATAGGGCGTTTCATGTTGTCTCCACGTTCTCTGGCGTGCTGGAGACTCATCGCCTCCGCACTTATTGATATACAGTCAAATAGTGATTGTAGTTTTATTGACTGCATCTCAAATAAGGAGATACCACTAGCGCGGAGCATGCTGCCGCGCTAACGATGGACTATGCCGAGCGAATCGTCTTCTTCTTCGGTGCCTTGGCACCGCGCTGCCAGGCTTCAATGCCGTCGAGCGTGAAGCGCAACCCTTCCTCAAATGCGATATCGGACGAGAGATGGGAGAAGGATTCGCTGACGAAGCGTGCGCCGGGGTACTGCTCGGCGGACACTGCTTCAAGCTTGTTCTGAATGAAGGCCTGATGGTAGGCAGGCAATTGCCGCGAGGCCTCCGCCATACTGGCGGCGACGAGATACTGGGCCAGCAAGTGATAGCCCAACGCCACCTGCTCCGCGGAGAACCCGCCCTGCATGATCGCGGACGTCATGCGATTGAAGAACTCGAGTCCGTAGTCGGTCTCGCCGGGCTGCACATCCTGGAACAGTCGGTACCGGTTGTGCGACGCTACATAGTTGCTGACGCCGGGATTCTCTACGGCAACCTGAAAGCTCAGCCGTGCAATGCGCTCGACATCTGCACGCCAGTCGCCGGTCAGGGGTGGAATGCGAAGGGTGCGCTGGCGGTAATAATCGTTCAGCACGCCGGATACGAGCTGGTCTCGACCGCCGAGGTAATAGTGGATCAGCCCGGGCGCCACACCGAAGTCCTTCGCAAGCTGCACCATCGAGATCTGGTCAAGCGGCACGGTCTTGGTCAGCTTGATGGCGTGTTGGAGAATCGTCGTTCGGCTGAGCATGGGCTCGGCACCGATCGGCGATTCCGTCTTTGGCGGGCGTCCCCGACGGCGCGGTGTCGCGCTGGGTGCTGGTTGGACGGTAGCTTTTGCAGCAGGAGATTTGCGAGCGGCGGGCATGGGCGTAGAGCGCCGGACTGGCGAAATTGTTGGTGTGCCAATTCTAGCCGGGTTCGGCGTCACTGCCCCACTCCCTCGCGCCTATGCGGAGGCGGCGGCCGCGTTGGCCCCTGCCCTCACCCCTACGTTGTAGCGCCCGAGCGACAGTACCAGCGCGGCCGACACCAGGAGCATGCACGGCAGTACCAGCAGCGGTACGTCATAACTGCCATGCCGGTCGAACCACATCCCCAGGCCGATGGGACCGATTACGGCGCCGAGTCCGTAACCGGAGAAGGCAATGCCGAACAGCGTCCCGAATGAGGCAAGACCAAAATAGGAACGCACCAGGAACGAGATCAGGTCGCCCTCGGCCCCGATGGTCAGTCCGATAAGCGTCGCCGCCACGAGCAGCGTCGTGTAGTCATGTGCGCCACGCAGCAGGAACACGCCGATGGCACCGCCGACAAAGAAGACACTCGCCACCAGTGGCGCATGGATTCTGTCGATCAGCAACCCCGTAAGCAGACGACCGACAAGCAACCCCACCCCGACCATCGACGCACTCTTCGCCGCCATCGATGCATCGAATCCGCGATCTGCAAATAGCGATGGCAGATGCGGACCCAGCGACAACGTCGCCGCCGAACTCAGGATGAAAACCAGCCAGATCGCCCATAGCCGATAGCTGCGCAAGGCGGCTCGAAGCGCAAGTCCCTGCGGCACACCGGATGACTGGTGGGCTTGACGCGTGCCGCGAAACCGCTCGCGCAGCAACCCGCAGGCAAGCAATGACAACAGGACCGAGCCGAAACCCAACGCGATGTATGCTGTACGCCAGCCGAAGGCACTCACCAGCGCTTGCGCGGTGATCGGCAGGATCACTGTGCCCGCACCGAGTCCGCACATGGCAATGCCGAGTGCCAGTCCAAGGCGGCGGTCGAACCACTGAGGTAGTACGGCGAGATAGCCGAGCACCGACGTGGCCGCGCCGGAAACGCCGATGAGGACCGACAACGCCACCCACATCAGCATGCTGCCATCCTGCAGCGACATCGCCGCCGTAGCCAGGCCGAACACAATGGCCGAACACACGATCACCCGGCGAATACCGAATCGGTCCATCATCGCCCCGACGAGCGGGCTGACGATAGCCAACCCGAACATGGATGCGGCATATGACAACGAAGCCTGGGAGCGTCCCCAGCCGAACTCTGCGGCCAATGGCAGGACGAACACGCCGGCTGTGGCGTTGAACAACGGCGCGTATCCGGCAAGCATCCCCAGTGCGGCACCGAGGATAACGCTTGCGTAGACCCAGCCGGATACGCGGGGCAATGATTTGGGGGCGGTGTGCATGCAGCAGTCTCCGGGGTATGGCGCCGCCTCCGTGGGCGGCTGCCTTTGTCATGCAGTGTTCTAGCGCAGTCCAGCCTGGCTGCCGAGGTACGCGCCAGCACCCGGTGCCTTGGCGTCCAGGCCGAGCCGTCGAAGCATCTGCCGCGCGGTGCACACAGCCGTCGATGTCACGGGGATACCCAGCGCCTGCTGCGCAGTCTCGATGGCCGCAAGGGATGGCATTTGCACGCAAGCCGATAGCACTACGGTATCCACGCCCTTCACGTCCAGCCGCTTGACGTCTTCCAGCAACTGCAGCGGATCGCGCTCGCCCACTTCCAGGTTGTCGAGGATCGAGAAATTGATCACGTCCTTCACTTCGATACCTTCATGTTCGATGTACTCGACCACGGTTTTCGTCAGCGCATCGCTGTAGGGCGCCATCAGAGAGATACGGCGCGCACCGAAATCCTTCAGTTCCTCGACCAGTGCACCGGCCGACGTCATGATCTGCGGAAGATGCGGCGCATCGCCCAGCGCAGCACCCAGTTCCTCGATCACCTGACGGTGATAGCCCTTGCCCATGCACATGGTCGCCACGAGGCACGCCGTGCTCATCACGTCCACTCGTGCGTCGGCCAGCTCCAGCGCACAGCGGCCCATGTCACGGTTCATCTTCTCCAGTTCCTCGGCCACCACACGATGCATGCGCACGCGGCTCGAATGAAAGCTGAACTGTTCGGGCAGCACCTGCATGCGTGCGTTGAAGATGGCGGGAACTTCGCGCTCCATGGTGATATTGGAGCTGGGCACGATCTGCCCGATTCGATACTTCATCATTGAGATTTCCAGAAACGTTCAGAGGGCTGGCGACAGATAGCGATCGAGCACTGCACGCAGCGAATCGGGGATGGGTGTGCCTTCGCGCTTGTCCAGCCGCACACAGATCGGCGAAAACATCGCGTCGAACACTGGTGCACCGTCGGGTCGGCGGGCCACGCACCGAATGTCGAAGGAACGCGTACGGATGGCTTCCACCGTGCACGTGATGTCGATCACGTCGTCCGGCCACAGCGTCCCGATAAACTCGAAGCGCATCGCCTTGCACGGCGTGCCGACACCATGGCTCTCGCCAAGCCTGCCATCGCCACCCGCCATATGCGTTGTATAGAGGCCCACCGCACCCAGCAGATAGTCCGTGAAGCGGCCCGTGTACACGACGCCGGCTGGGTCACAGTCTCCCCATCGCACCGTCCGCCTGACGACGAACGGGCTTTCGCTCAGCACATACTCGGTGGCGCGAATCATGACTGCCCTTCCGCGGCCACCGCCTTGACACCACCCGCAGCAAGCTCGGCCATCAGCGCGGGAAACTGCGCGCGCATACGTTCGATGTCGATGCGACCAGTGCGCGTCATGAAGCGGAACACGAACTCGTACGGCGTAGGCAGGTCCATCCATTCGCGGATGCGCTCGTACCAGTTGTACGAAGCCTCCGAGGCGCTGATCAGCTTGGCCTTCTCGGGCTTGCGTACGGCCTCGTACTGTGCCAATGCAGCCGGTACGCTTTCCGGATGCGCGACGATGGCGTCTGCCAATGCCATGGCGTCCTCCATCGCAATGCGTGTCCCCGAGCCGATCGAGAAGTGCGCGCTGGTCAGGGCATCACCGATCAATACCTGCTTGCCGACATGCCAGTTGGCATTGAGGATGACCGGAAACTGGCGCCAGATCGAGTTGTTGGATACCAGTCCGTGTCCGGCCAATTCTGGCGCGAATACCTTCTCGAACAGCGCCTGCCGTGCTTCCGCGCTCATCTCCTCCATACCGAAATCGAGCCAGGTCTGATGGTCGCATTCGGCCACGAAGGTACTCATCGCATCGGAGTACGGGTAGTAATGCGCCACGAAGTAGCCGCCCGCATGCTTGCGGAACACCAGTGCCGGACTTGCGAACGGCTTGGCTACACCGAACCATGCGAAGTGGTTCGTCAACGTGCGACGCGTCGTGCCGAAGGCTGCTTCGCTCGCCGTCCGCACTTGCGAACCAATGCCGTCTGCGCCCACCACGAGATCGGCGTCGAGACTGTCGAAGTCGGCGATGCGCTTGTTGTACGTCACGCGTACCCCAAGCTCCTTGGCACGTTCCTGCAGTACGGACAGCAGACTGATGCGCGGAATGGCGCCGCCCCCTGCTCCGGGCTTTTTCATTACGATGGGATGCTCGTGGCTGACGATCGAATGTTGATCATTGAATCGCATCACCTTCGCCAGGCGATCGACCACGGTCGGTGACGCAGACCGCAGGTTCGACAATCCAGTATCTGCCAGCACCACGCCGAAGCCAAACGTCGCGTCTTCCGGGTTCTGTTCGAAAACGTCAATGTCGACACTCGACATCCGCTCCTTGAGCAGAATCGACAGGAACAACCCGGACGGGCCACCGCCAATAATGGCTACCTTCATTGCGCGCTCCCCGGAGCGACGACCAGCGCGTCCATGTCGAACTGGCGAATGTTGCCGGCCAGGCCACCCGTCAGCGCGCCGTACCAGACTGCAGGCTTGAAGCCGAGCTCCTTGCGGCGGAACTGCAGGCCGGGATTGCCATCGATCCGTACGTAGCCGTTGCCGAGTTCGACCGCGTGATAGCCCTCGGTCTTGCGAGCCACGTCGATCAGCGGCGCGAACTCGGGGACGTCGAGCACGTAGACCGACGCCTTGTCGCCGTCCGGCATGGCGCGCTCGATGCGCTCCGCCTTGCGCTGCCAGACCGGTTCGATCGACGTGAATGCAGCACCCTCATCGCGTGCCCGCTCCAGCTCGATCGCCGAATCGATCGTGAACGCAGCGTCCTCCCGGTCCGCATCGTTGAAGGGCCGGACCTGCCAGGTGATTTCGATCGGATAGCCGTTGGGGTCGTTGAAGTAGATCGACTCGATGACTTCGTGGCGAATCTGATAGCGCAGTGGAATGCCGACCGCCTCGACGCGTTGGCGCCATTGCAGCAACTCGGCTTCGTCACGCACGCGCCATGCGGTGTGCGTGGCGCGGTCCTGGTAGTGCTCGCGCACCGTCAGCCATTCCGGCCGCTCCGTGCCGATGTAGTAGAAGAAGGCGATCGTGCTGCCGTTTCCGCTATCGAAGAAAAAGTGCAGGAAATCCGCGTGGTTGTCCGGTCCCCAGCCTTTTGCGGAAATGGCATGTACCAGTGGCAGGCCGAGCAGATCGCGATAGAAGTGTACGGTCTCGGTCAGCTTCCAGGTCGGGCGGGCGGTGTGATGGACACCATGCAATTCGACGACCGGAACGGCGGCTTGAGTGGATGTGTTCATGTCTCTTCCTTCTTCACTTTGCCTGTTGAGCAATGACTTTGTCGGCTTCGGCGCGAAGCATCTCGACGATGCGATCGCGCAGCAGCACCTTGCTGAGCTTTCCCGACGCGGTCAGCGGAAACTCTGGGATGACTTCGAGCCGTTCGGGCCATTTGAATTTGGCGAGACCGGCTTCCTGCAGGTACTGGGTCAGCTCGGCCAGCGTGAGGCCCGAGCCCGACGCCGCAGGCTTCAGCAGCACGAACGCACACACCCGTTCTCCATAGACCTTGTCGGGCATGCCAACGACGGCAGAAGCCAGGATTGCGGGATGCTGGTTGATGACGTTCTCCAGTTCCTCCGCATTGATTTTTTCTCCACCGCGATCGACCACATCCTTGATGCGGCCACGGAAGAAGAAATACCGCTTGCCGTCCACCACCTGGGAGGACATCAGATCCCCTGACCGGTAGAAGCCATCGGGAGTGAAGCGCGTCACATCTTCCTTTTCGGACTTGTAGTAGCCGCGGATCGTGTACGGGCCGCGGAACAGTGCCTCGCCAATCTCCCCATCCCCGACAGGGTCTTCTGTCCCGGGATGGACGATGAAAACCTCGTCGCCAGCGGAGACCGGATACCCGATGGACTGCTCGCGAATCTCGGCAGGGTCGTCCGGACGCGTGAACATGATCACGCCCTCGGTCATGCCGAAGATGTGGTGCGTGGGCGATCCGGTCAGGCGCGCCAGGTTGGCCGCATTCTTGGGTGCGATGAAATTGCGGCGTGCCTTGTCTGCGGCCGTGCCACGCAGCAGTTCGGGCGCGATACGGTTCAGGATCGGGCCGGCCACGCCGAACCAGGTCGGCTCATAGTCGCGGACCAACGCTTGCAGCGTGTCTTCGCCGATGTCCGGCGCTACCGTGACTTTGGCGCCGCTCAACAGGAACGGCCCGAAGAAGCAGCCCATGTTGAGGTTGTGCATGTACGGCGTGGGGAAGAACAATGCGTCGTCGGGGCCGTACCCGTTGCATGCAGCCACCGCGCGCATGTTGTACAGGTACTCGTTCTGAAAGCGCGGGATGATCTTCGGTACGCCCGTCGTACCACCCGACAACTGGAACACCGCAGCCTGGAATGGCTCGTGGCTGACTTCGGCAAGTAACTGCCGTGCACGTTCCAGTGGCATGTCGCGGATCAGGTCGGCCAGCAGCACTGCGCTGCCGCGTCGCTCGCCACGGGCCTGGAGGATGTATTGCAGCGTCGGCACCTCGGCCTGCATTTCCTCGGCGAAGGCGACATCGTCGAACTTCGGGTCGTCACCTTGCACAAAATGCAGCCGCGCCTCGCAGAGATTGCCGAGATACCCGACTTCGAGCTTTCGGAACGCCTGTAACGAACATAGCGGGACGATTCCAGCTTTCAGGCAACCGAAAAACGCGAACAGCAGTTCGTTGCTGTTGCCGCACTGAAAGATGGCACGGTCCAGCGGCTTGAGTCCAAGCGCGAGCAACGCGGCGCCCAGCCGGTCGGTCTGCTCGTCCAGTTCCCGATAGGTGTACTCGCCTTCCGGGCCGACCAGCGCCAGACGGTCGCCGTGATCCTGAAAGGACTGGCGGAAAGCGCCAACGAGTGTTTCTTCTGTCAGAAAGCCATCCGCCACGTAGCGGCGCAGACGATCTTCCTCGGGATAGCGCACGCCGTCGAGCAACACCGACGGGCGCACTTGGGTGGGTTGCAACATTGTTGTCTACCTCTGTGTCTCTGTATTTGTATTGGGGGCGATGCTACGGGCTCAGACCATGGTCTCACGCAGCCATTCGACGATGTGTTTGCCTGCCACGCGTTGTCCGGGTTCTTCCTCTCGGCTCAGCGCCATGCCATGGTGATTGCCACGCACGCGCAGATGGCGCTTGTGCTCGGCCGGGATCTGGTCGTAGATCGCGCGGATATCGGCGGGGAACGTGCACTGATCTCCCGTGTATTCGAGCAGCAGCGTGGGCTGATGCAGGGCACCGATCGTCTTGTCGAGCGCCGCATTCGATGACAGTCCCGACCAGGTCGAGAGCCACGACTCGGGCGTCACGACGCGGCCGAATCCCACGCTTCCCCAATTCGAGACGAACGGGTCCTTGCCCCACAGTGAGCCGGTCTTGCGGTCGGACGGATCGAGGGAGATATCCCACGAACGCAGGTCGGCGTCGGTACGCCAGACCTCGAAGATTGGCGCGTGGGCCGCGGTGCGACGGTCTGCATCCGACGCGGCTCCCGCTTTGACCGCCTGTCGCGCTTCCTGCTTGGCCATCAGCATCTTGCGGGCCCGCGCATCGATGCGCGCCACGCGCTCGGTCTGGCCAGCGCGATAGCGTTCAATGAACGCGGGTTCGTAGCGACCCTTGCCTGCTTCGACATCAAATCCGTTGGCTTTCGAGAACGGATCGAGCGTTTGGTTGGTCTGCATCGGATCGTCTTCATCGACGACCGAAGGATCGATGCCGCTCATTAGCAGCTTGCCTTGCCCCGGATGCGGCGACACCAGGATGAAGGCATCGACTTCGGGCATATGCAGTTCGCCGAGATGGGTCGGGCGGCCTCCCGGTGTGCGAGCGATGCGCAGCTCGCGCGGTGTCAGCGCTTGCTGGTTGTAGAACGTGTAGAGACCGGCGCCGCCTGAATTGCCGAGCAGGACGATTTTCTCGTAGCCCAGGTCGCGCAGATGCGTCATGCCAGCCGCGACGTCGAACAGCGCAGTCTCATGCTCCAGCCTCAGATCGTTGCCGATGGAGCGCGGACCTTGCACCCAGCAGGCGCAGCCTGCATCGAGCACGAACGGCACAAGGTAATGCGTGATCGCCATCTCGCGCGGGTGCATCAGCGAGACGACGGTCTTCTCCTTGCCCGTCACGCTGAACAGGAAACCCAGCGTGCGCTGCCCGTCCGCCGTGCCCAGCGCATAAGGCACCATCTGGTACGGCCGGTTCATCAATCGGGCGTCCCAGGAGGCGCCCCGCATTCCCGCCGTCACCTGCGGCTTGTCTTGTTCAGTCACGCTGTCTCCTTCGTAAATGCGACCGTCTCAATAATCTAGTGTTTATTTGATATGCTGTCAAATAAATCGGTGATGAGCGCGGAAGGTGTTCGAAAAAAAAGCGGTGTGCCGCGGTTACGGCACACCGGAAGACGCGACCCAGCCGGCGCGTCCAGTCGACACGGATCAGAAGTTATGCCGCAGGCCGACGACGGCACCAAACTGGTTGGCCCCGGCAATCACCGAGCCGTCGTAGCCATTTGCACTCAGCGCGGATCCCCCACGGTTCTGGGTAAAGGAACCTGTCAGATAGACATCGGTGCGCTTCGAGAATCGGTAGTCCGCGGACAGGACAATTGACATCGGATCCTTGGACGAGGTGCGGTCGTTGGTCTTGTACACCGCGCCGGTCAACGCAAACGCCGGACTGAAGTTGTAGTTCGCACCAAGCCAGAACAGGTCCGTCCGCGTCATCGAGGTGATCAACTGGCTGACCAGGCGCCGGTATCCGACGTAAGCCGTGACAGGCCCGAAGTCGCCTGCGATGGATGCCACGTAGCGACGCTCTGTATCGCCCGCCGTGGCTGCCGAGCGTCCGTTCAACTGATCGTAGACGCCGCCAAAGCGGATATTCCCCATGCTGTACGAGAAGCCCGCACTCATCTCGCGGCCCACCCTGCTGTTCCCCGGCACTTCGGCGCCATTGGTCACGGTCGAGTCGACACCGAAACTGTAGAGCGCTGCAGCCGTCAGCCCCCCGAATTTGCCCGTGTACTTCACCGCGTTGTCGGTGCGACCGGCCAGCCATGTATCGTGGGAATACGAGGAGTACTTCGGCGCGAAGTACATCGGATCGAACGGAATGATTAGATCGAACGTCAGGTTGTGGTGGCGTCCCATCGTGACCTGCCCGTATGGTGTGTCGAGCCCCACGTAGGCGCGACGCCCAAACAGTCGCCCACCCTGCGCCGCCTGTCCGCTATCGAGCACCATGCCGCCTTCCAGCAGGAAGATGCCCTTCAGCCCTCCCCCGAGATCCTCCACACCCCGCATGCCCCAGCGGCTGCCAGCAATGTTGCCTGACGTCATGCGGACCAGGCTCGAAGATTGCCGCGCGGCGTTCGGGACGTGGTTGAGATACTCGATCCCTGCATCGGCCACGCCATACAGCGTGACAGACGACTGGGCGTGCGCGGTCGCGCCGGTGGCCAGTAGCGCACCGGCGATAGCCAGGCTTCGTTTCATTGCTCCTCCGTAATTGTCTTGGATCGCGGCACAACAGGCCGTCGATGTGCTGTCCTGCACCGCGGTCTATTTTCCCGCGGAAATTGACATCCACACAATTAAAGTTACGGATTTTTTGATAGGCCGTCAAATAATGGTTTTCCCGATGCCAACGGTTGACCACGCGAGGGCATCGGGTGTCAAGTGAGCCGCCGCTTAGTTCTCCGGCGTAATCTTCGCGTCCTCAACGATCTTCGCGAACTTCGCTGCATCCTGCTTGATGAATGCTGCGAACTGATCGGGCGACATGGGCGTCGGATTGCCGCCCAGTTCCTTCAGGCGTGTGGACAGGCCCGGATCCTTGAGCGCCTCTACAACGGCCCCGTTCAGTCGGGCAATGACCGGCGCGGGTGTGCCTTTCGGCGCGAACAGGCCGAACCAGTTCTCCAGCGAATACCCCTTCAGGCTCGTCGAATCCGAGATCGCCGGGATGTCTGGCGCCAGCACGCTCTTGCCTTGCGACGTGATGCCGATCGCCCTGACCTTGCCGTCCTTGATGAACTGACGCGCACCGGCGAGGCTGACGAAGGTCATTTCGATATTGCCGCCAATCACATCGAGTAACTGATTGGACGCGCCGCGATACGGCACGTGTGTGAGTTGGACGCCGGCTTGGCGTGCCATCAGTTCTCCAGACAGATGCTGCGGATTGCCGACGCCGCTCGTACCGTAGCGCACCTTGCCGGGATTCGCCTTCGCATAGGCCACCAGTTCATCCACCGTCTTGTATGGCAGCGAGGGATTGACCACCACCACGTTCGGCACCTTGACCACTAGACTGATCGGCAACAGGTCGGTCTGCGGTGCATATTGCATACGGTTCTTGAACACGTACGGATTGATAGCTGTCTCGCCAGCCGATCCCATCAACAGCGTATAGCCATCGGGCTGTGCCTTGACCACGGCCTGTGCGCCGATCATTCCGCTCCCGCCACCTTTGTTCTCGATGACAACGGATTGGCCCAATGTCGTGCGCAGCTTCTCGGCGAGCACGCGCGCCATCGCATCGACGCCGCCGCCAGCCGAGAACGGAACGACGATGGTGATGGGCCGAGATGGGTAGTTTCCCGCCTGTGCCACGGCGGCACCGGAGGCCACGGCGATGCATGCCATGGAAATGAAGCGGAACGTCGAGACAAATCGATTGCGTTTCATGGTTGTCATCCTCCTGGATACTTAGAATTTGTGGCGCATGCCGAGCAGCACGCCGGTCTGGTTCTGGCCCGGCTGTACCGTGTTGCCCGATCCGACCGCGAGCGTGGAACCGCTACGGTTACGTGCGTATGCGGCGGTGAAATAGATGTCGGTGCGCTTGGACAGGGCGTAGTCGGCCAGCGCGATGAAGAGCCAGGGGTCCTGGGCGTTATTGCGGTTGTTGGTGTAGAACGCGCCGCCCGTCAGCGAGAAGGCGGACGTGAAGTTGTAGCTGCCCTGCAGCCAGTACATGTCCGTGCGCTGCGTCGAGGTCAGCATCGTGGCGCCGTTCGCCCCGCCATACTGCGAGCGGTTCCATCGGTAACCTGCAACGAACTTGGCGGCGCCAAAAGCGGTGGTCGCGCCGATCGCCAGGTTCTTGTTCGCCCAGTCTTGCGACGCCACCGTCGAACCCTGCGTCTGGTCGTAGACCACCGCCACGCCGGATTTGCCGGATGTGTAGCCAAGCTGGCCGCCGATCTGCCGCCCTGCCCTCGGCGCTCCGGGTACTTCGCCCCCATAGCCTGCATCCCAGCCAGTGCTGTAGCTGGTTTCGACGGTCAGTCCGCCGAACTGCCCGAAGTACTTGGCCGAGTTGTCGATGCGCTGCGCAAACACCGGGTCCATCGACGTAATGGAGTACCGCGCCGACACTCCGAGCAGATCGTAAGTCTTGGCGAAATCGTAGATCGGGGCGTCCTGCCGGCCCAGTGTCACGGCGCCGTATGGACTTTCGATGCCGACATATGCACTGCGTCCAAACAGTCGCTGCGTGCTGCCCGTGCCATTTGCGAGCGTGCCGGTGTCGAGATTCGTGCCGTTCTCCAGTCGTGCAATGGCGCGCCAGTTGGCGCCGAGATCTTCCACGACGCGAATGCCAAAGCGCGAGCCGGACTGATTGCCTGGCTGCATGCGCACCACGGAGTTACTCCCGTTGGCGGAGCGCACGTGATTGACGTACTCCACCCCGACATCGGCAACGCCGTAAAGCGTGACCCCCGACTGCGCGCAGGCCGCGCCGCTGACAAGCGATGCTGCAAGCAAGCCTGTTCTCTTCATCTGTCTCCTCCTTGCTGTTTCTTATGGGTGTGCGCCGCCCGGCGCCCGTGCAAACGGGCACCAGATCACTGCGCTGGGAATCGGAACGCGACTATCGGCGACGATGCGCCGGTTCGGCCGTGAATGAGTTCGCGCGGTGTTCCGCCACGCGAATGAAGAACGTCATCAGGAAAGCGATGACCAGCAGGCCAGCCAGGAACAGCAGTCCGGTCGACGCGCTGTGGCTCTGACCCTTGATGTAACCGATGGCAAACGGCCCCGCAAAACCACCGAGATTACCGATCGAATTGATGACTGCAATCGAGACTGCAGCCGTGGAACGACTCAGGAACAGCGTGGGCAGCGCCCAGAACGGCGACTTGAACGCATAGAGCCCCGCCAGGCTCAGGCTGATCAGTCCGATCGCGGCATAGGGGTTGCCCACCACGCCTGCACCAATCAGCGACACGGCAGCCACCGCCAGCGGCAGCGCCGAATGGAGGCGCCGCTCATTGCGCCGGTCGGAACTACGCGACCAGAGGATCATCACGATCGTGGCGAACAGGTAGGGCGCCATGGCAATCATGCCGACCTGTGTATGCGTGAGCGACGACGAAAAGCCTGCAATGATCTGAGGCATCCAGTAGCCCACGCCGAGGCTGCCGCACTGGTAGACGAAGTAGATGAAGGCGAGGTACAGCACCTTCGGACTCTGCATGACTTTCAGCGTGCCGAGATGTTCGGCCTGGGGACGCGCCTTGCGGTCTCGCTCCAGTTCGTCAGCAATCCACTGTTTCTCTGCGTCCGACAACCATCGTGCATCGGCAGGCCGATCGGTCAGATACAGGTAGCACAGCACGCCACCAATGACGGCCGGTGCGCCTTCAAGCAGCAGCATCCAGCGCCAGCCGCTCCATTGCAGCCAGTGCACGTTGTCCATGATCCATGTGCTCAATGGCGCGCCGATGATGTATGAGACGGGGATGGCCGCAGTGAACAGCGCCACCGTGGTCGCCAGTTCCTTTGCGCGGAACCAGTACGTCAGGTAGACGATGATGCCGGGGAAGAACCCGGCTTCCGCCACGCCGAGCAAAAAGCGCAGCACATAGAGCTGTTCCGCGGTCTGCACGAAGGCGCTCGCCACGGCAATGACACCCCACGACACCAGGATTCGTGCGATCCAGCGCCGCGCGCCGAAGCGGTTCAGCATCACGTTGCTCGGCACTTCGAACAGGAAATAGCCGATGAAGAAGATGCCCGACACGAAACCAAAGGCTTCGCTGGACAGGGCCAACTCCTTGTTCATCTGGAGCGCCGCGTAGCCAATGTTGGCGCGATCCAGATACGAGATGATGTAGAGGACGAAAACGAACGGGATGATGCGCCACGTGATCTTTCTGACCGTAGCGCGTTCATCGACATCGGGGCGGGCGTTGGATTGCTGCATCGTGTACTACCTGTCTATGCTGGTCAGGCGGAGAAAACCATGCACACCGGGCTGCCGGACTGCACGCTGAAGCCGGTGGGCTTGAGCCGCCCCGTGGCCTGGTCGATCTGCATGGCGACGATGGAATCGCTGTCCTCGTTGAGCACGTACATATGACGGCCGCCTGGCGCCGTGGCGAAGAAGCGCGGTGTCTTGCCCTGCGAGGCGGCTGCCTCGACAAAGCGAAGGTGTCCGCTTGCCGGATCGATCTGGAACACGGCGATGCTGTCGTAGCCGCGATTGGAGGCGTAGACGAAGCGCCCAGTCGGATCGACCTCGATCTCCGAAGCGCGGCTGTTACCGGTGAATGTCTCCGGCAGCGTCGACACGATCTGGAGCGGCTTCAATGCTCCTGTCGCCCCGTCATAGGCATAGGTCGTGACCGTCGAATCGAGTTCGTTGACCACGTAGCCAAGCTTGCCGTTGGGATGGAAGGCGATATGGCGCGGCCCCGACGTTTCGCGGGCCTGCACGAATTCGGTCGCGGCCGGAACAAGCTTGCCCTCCGCGAACCGGAACGTGAACGTGCGGTCCAGGCCCTTGTCTGGCACCACCACGAAGTTGCCAGTCGGATCGAACGGGTTGAAGTGGGGCTTGGCCTGCTTCTGCTCCACGCGATGCGGGCCTAGGGGACCGTCCAGTTTCACAAGCTGCGTCAACTCGCCGAGCGAACCGTCCGCCTGCAATGGCAGCACGGCCAGGCTCGCGCCGATGTGGTTCGACACAACGATGTACTTGCCGGTGGGATCGATCGCCAGGTGAACGGGGTTCTTGCCCTGCGTGCTCTGGCGGTTGATGAATTCGAGCTTGCCGGTGCCTTTGTCGACCGCAAAGGCGCTGATGTCGCTGAGATCGCCATGCACCGTGTAGAGCCGTTCGCCATTGGCACTGAGCGCCAGGAACGACGGGTTGACCAGATCCTTGACCAGTTGCGTCAGTTGCAATGCGCCGGTTTGCGGGTCGATGCGGAATACGCTGATGCCGTCGCCTCGTGCGTTGCGTTCGCGGGTGGTTCTCGATCCGACATAGGCGTACTTCGCGGTCATGCTGATTCCTTTCGATTTGGCTGGATGTCCCGATGCCGCCGTTGCGGCGGTGGCAGTGAGGCCGAATGCGGAGACGGCTGTGGCGGCAATCGCCCCACCGAGCAGTCGACGTCGGCCGAAATCCGGCGGCAGTTCGGGACACAAAATGGGTGAGTTCACGGGTTGTCTCCTTGTTTTACGTGGCCGATGCGGGTTTCCACTTGATTGCATTTTTACGTAAACGAATGCAAAGTACAGTCATGGAAAACACCTACCGCCCCACCATGACTCCGCTGCAAGGCCAGTTTCGCGCTGGCGACATCACATATCGCTACGTCGACCTTCCAAACATGCTCGATGGGTCACTGGCCCGGTTGCCGGTTGTGTTGCGACTGCTATGCGAGAACGTGGCGCGCAACATGGAGGGCAAAGAACGCGCCGAAGCGATGGCGGCGATCGAGGCGTGGCTGGAGACCGGAACAAGCGAAGCCGAGATCGCGTTCCAGCCTGGCCGCGTGTTGATGCACGACACCACCAGCACCCCGGCGCTGGTCGATATCGCTGCCATGCGCGACGCGCTGGCGGAAGCCGGTGCGGACCCGAATGCACTGAACCCGGTGCTGCCCGTGGATTCCTCGGTCGATCACTCGCTGGCCGTCGAAGCGTTCGCACAGCCCGGCGCGGCGGACGAGAATCTTCGGATCGAGGCGACCCGCAATGCGGAGCGCTACAGCTTTCTGCGCTGGGCATCGAAGGCACTCAAGGGCGTGCGCATCCATCCGCCGGGCACCGGGATCATGCATACGATCAACCTCGAGCAACTTGCCACGGTGGTCACCACGCAGCAGCATGATGGTGAGCTGTGGGCGGTGCCCGACACCCTGATCGGCACGGACAGCCACACGCCGATGATCAACGGCATCGGCGTGCTGGGCTGGGGCGTCGGCGGTCTGGAAGCGCAGACCGTGATGTTCGGCATGCCGGTCATGCAGCGGATTCCCGATGTCATCGGCGTGCATCTGACCGGCGCGCTGCAGCCCGGCGTACTGGCCACCGATCTGGCGCTGACCGTGACGCAGCGGCTGCGCGCCATTGGCGTGTCTGGCGAATTCGTGGAATTTTTTGGGCGTGGTGTGTCGACGCTGACGGCGGGTGATCGATCGGTGGTCGCCAACATGGCACCCGAGTACGGTGCCACGACGGGCTTCTTCCCAATTGACGATCAGACGCTGGCGTACCTGCGAGCCACGGGTCGCAGCGCAACTCAGGTGGCGCTGACTGGCGACTATGCGAAACACGCTGGCCTGTGGTTCGATCCGGACAACGCGCCCCGCTATACGCGCACCATTGAGATCGATCTCGCCAGCATCGGCATGCATGTGGCCGGGCCGCGCCGCCCGCAGGACTTGCTGTCCTATGCCGACACAGCCGCCGCGCTCACGAAGTTCCCGTTCACGCCGAAGTCGGATGTGGGTGGCATGCCGCGCTACCCCGTCGCCATTGCAGCCATCACGAGTTGCACCAATACGTCGGACCCGGCGCTGCTGATCGCCGCCGGTATCGTTGCGCGCAAGGCACGGGCACGCGGACTGACCGTGGCGTCGTGGATCAAGACCTCGCTTGCGCCCGGATCACCTGCAGCCGCTGACTATCTGGCGCGCTGCGGACTGACCGACGACCTGTCGTCCGTCGGCTTCGATATCGTCGGCTTCGGCTGCACGACTTGCATCGGCAACTCCGGGCCCTTGACGCCAGCCATTCGTGATGCGGCCGAGGCCGGTGCGGTATGGCCCGTCGCCATGCTGTCAGGCAACCGCAACTTTCCCGGACGCATTCACCCCGATCTGAATCTCGGTTTCATCATGTCTCCGCCGCTCGTGGTGGCCTTTGCGCTGGCTGGCGATGCGGAGCGCGACCTGAGCCGCGAGCCCGTGCAGATCGCACCGGACGGCACACCGGTCTTTCTTAAGGATCTCTGGCCGACGCACGCCGAGGTGGAAGAAGCGTTGGCCATGGCCGCAGACCCTTCCGACTATCGGCGCGCCTTTGCCGTGGCATCGCAGAATCCGGTCTGGGCCGCCCTGCCCTCGGCCGATACCGCGCGCTACCCATGGGATCCCCGCTCGACCGCGCTGCGGCGTCCACCATTCGCCGCGCTCGACCAGGGGTCGCAGCTTGGGCGTTACGACGCCTGGCCACTCCTTGTGCTCGGCGACGACATCACCACCGACCACATCTCCCCCGCTAGCGCCATTCCGAGAGACAGCTTCGTGGCTGACTTCCTGGTCAGCCGTGGCGACGACCGCAACGATCTCAATGTTTTTGCCTCACGGCGCGGCAACTGGGAAGTCATGATGCGCGCCGCCTTCTACAACAAGACGCTCGTCAACATGCTGACGCCGGGCGTGCCCACCGCCCATACCGTGCATGTGCCGAGTGGCGATGTCGCGCCAATTCACGAAGTGGCGCAACGGTATCGCGACGAAGGTCAGTCGGTGGTGCTGATCGCCGGGGAGCGCTACGGCACCGGCTCCTCGCGCGACTGGGCGGCCAAGGGACAGCGTTTGCTGGGGATCCGGGCCGTGATTGCGGTAAGCTTCGAGCGCATCCACCGCTCCAACCTGATCGGCATGGGTATCCTGCCCCTGCGCATGCCGGCCGGCGTGAATCCGCAAACGCTGGCCATCCAGCCCGGCGACGTCGTCCATGTCGATGCCGACGCCGGCACCCTGGCACCGCGCTGCACGATACCTGTGCGGATCGTGCGCAAGCATGGCGCGGTGGAAGTCTTCGATGCTACCGCCGCCGTGGAAACCCGGCTTGAAGTCGACCTGTTGCGGCGCGGGGGCGTAATCCCTTCGATTCTGCACAAGACGCTGGCGCAACATGGGAAAGACTTGGCCACCTCATGATGATGCCGGCGCAACATTCGCTTGAGCCGTACGACACCATGACCCAGGACAGATCCATCGCCACGCAGATCGTCGAGTTCATCCAGACCGAGCGCTTGCCGGTCGGCGCGCATCTGCGTGCGCAAATGCTCGCGGACAAGCTCCGCGTTTCGCGCACGCCGGTCAACGACGCGCTGGCGATCCTGCACGACAAAGGTCTGCTCAGGCGCGAGAAAAATCGCGGTTTCTTCCTGGCACAGTCGCTGGAGAAGCCAGCCGCCCTGCTCGCCCAGGAGCTCGGCATCACCGAGCCGGACATCGTTGGCGACGCCTATTTCCAGATCGCCGAAGACCTGCTCAGCGGCTCGCTGCCGACCGAAGTCCCGGAACTCACGATCCGGCAACGATACGAACTGACCGCCACGCAACTCAACGCCGTCCTCACTCGTATCACGCAGGAGGGCTGGGGCGAACGCAACCCTGGTTACGGTTGGACGTTCTCCACCATGCTGACAACGCCGGACTCGCTGTTGCAGTCGTACCGCATGCGCTTGGCACTGGAACCGGCCGCACTGCTGGAGCCAGGCTACCGCCTCGACACACAGGTCATTGCGCGGCTGCGTGCGGCCGAGCAGCATTTGCTGGATGGTGGCATCCAGACTGATACGGCCGATCAGTTGCACGACCGTGGCGTGCGTTTCCACGAATCACTGGTCGAGGGATCGGGCAATCCGTTCTTTATCGACACGATCCGCCGCGTCAACCGTGTTCGCCGTCTGCTGTCCTATCGCTCGATGCGCGAACGCACACGGTATGAGGAACACGCCCGGCAGCATATGCATCTGCTGGACCTGCTCGAACAGGGCCGCAACGCGGACGCCTCCGCCGCCATGCGCGACCATCTTGACCACACACTCGCCGCGCTGGCCAATATCCGCAGCATTCTGAAATCCGAAGAACCCGATTGATATTCCGCCGTTCATGACCATCGACCAAGACATCATTCAAGCGTTCGCTCCTACTGGCAAGCTTCGCGCCTCCATCAACCTTGGCAATCCAATACTAGCCCACCGCACGGCCGAGGGTTCGGCTGGCGGCGTATCCGTCGATCTCGCGACAGCGCTGGCGGCCCAGCTCGATGTCCCCCTGGAACTGGTGGTGGTAGACGCCGCAGGCAAGTCGGTCGATGTGGTCGCGGCGGAGGATGCGGATGTTGGATTCTTTGCGGTCGATCCCAAGCGTGGCGCGAGCATTGCATTCACCGAGCCCTACGTGCTGATCGAAGGCTACTACCTTGTGAGCGAGGATTCGCCGGTGCAAAGCAATGCCGATGTGGACAGCGCCGGCACTCGCGTGGTCGTCGGCAAAGGCAGCGCCTACGATCTGTACCTCACGCGAGAGCTGAAACAGGCACAGATCGTCCGCGCGCCCACTTCCCCTACCGTGGTGAAAACCTTTCTGGAAGGCGACTACGACGTGGCTGCCGGGGTAAAGCAACAACTCGAAGCCGACATCGTCGGCATGGCGGGCATGCGACTACTTGGCGAACGCTTCATGGTCATCCGTCAGGCCATGGGCGTGCCGAAATCGCGCGGTGTCAAGGCTGCGGCTTTCCTGGCCAGTTTTGTGGAAGACATGAAGGCGTCGGGTCGCGTCTCCAAGGCTCTGCGTGATCACGGCATTCGTGGCGCTACTGTGGCACCACTTGCATAGGCAGGACTCGACGTTTTGCCCGAGGTATCTCGGGCAAAACGCCGTTATAGGATTACCCGCTCAATCCCGCCCGCGTTGGCCTTGGCCACGTACTCCGGCATCCAGTTCTGGCCCAGCAGGTGCTTGGCCATTTCGACGACGATGTAATCCGCGGTGACCGTGGCGTCCTCGTTGTAACGCGACAACCCTTGCAGGCACGACGGGCAGCTCGTCAGGATCTTGACGTCGCCGTTGAATTCGTCGGTGCGCAGCTTGTCGGCGCCGCGGCGCATTTCTTCTTCCTTGCGGAAGCGGATCTGCGTGGAGATGTCCGGACGCGTCACGGCCAGCGTGCCCGATTCACCGCAGCAGCGCTC
Organism: Cupriavidus sp. SW-Y-13; assembly: GCF_009793345.1. NCBI lineage: Bacteria > Pseudomonadati > Pseudomonadota > Betaproteobacteria > Burkholderiales > Burkholderiaceae > Cupriavidus > Cupriavidus sp. SW-Y-13. Next base: position 906,820 of record NZ_WHLX01000002.1, on the reverse strand, counting down.
GTTCTTCTCGATCTTGCCGCCACCCTGGTTGCCGCCCATCAGGTCGTTCACCAGCTTGGTCGGGTCCATCGTCTTGATCGGCGTATGGCAGGGGTCGTGGTACATGTAGCGCGTACCGGTGACGCCCTCCAGCTTCACGCCCTTTTCGAGCAGGTACTCGTGGATGTCGATGATGCGGCAGCCCGGGAAGATCTTGTCGAATTCGTATCCGGCCAACTGGTCGTAGCACGTACCGCAACTGACCACCACGGTCTTGATGTCGAGATAGTTCAGCGTATTGGCCACGCGGTGGAACAGCACCCGGTTGTCGCTGACCATCTTCTCGGCCTTGTCGTACTGGCCGGCGCCGCGTTGCGGATAACCGCAGCACAGGTAGCCCGGCGGCAGCACGGTCTGCACACCTACGTGCCAGAGCATCGCTTGCGTCGCCAGACCCACCTGCGAGAAGAGCCGCTCCGAGCCGCAGCCCGGAAAGTAGAACACGGCTTCGGTCTCGGCCGTCGTCGTCTTCGGATTGCGGATGATCGGCACGATCTCGTTGTCTTCGATATCGAGCAACGCGCGCGCGGTCTTCTTGGGCAGATTGCCCGGCATCTTCTTGTTGATGAAGTGGATCACCTGCTCCTGCACCGGCGGCTTGCCAACCGTTGCAGGCGGATGCTGGGTCTGCTTCTTCGCGAACTTCTTGAGCACCTCATTGCCGAGGCGCTGCGCCTTGTAGCCCACGCCCATCATCGCGGTACGCGCGAGGTTGATGGTCTGCGGATTGGTCGCGTTCAGGAAGAACATCGATGCTGCGGCGCCCGGGTTGAATTTCTTCTGACCCATCTTGCGCAGCAGGTTGCGCATGTTCATCGACACGTCGCCGAAGTCGATCTTGACCGGGCATGGCGTCACGCACTTGTGGCAGACCGTGCAGTGGTCGGCCACGTCCGAGAACTCGCCCCAGTGCTTGATCGACACGCCACGGCGCGTCTGCTCTTCGTGCAGGAACGCTTCCACCAGCAGCGACGTTGCCAGGATCTTGTTGCGCGGGCTGTACAGCAGGTTGGCACGCGGTACGTGCGTGGCGCACACCGGCTTGCACTTGCCGCAGCGCAGGCAGTCCTTCACGCTGTCGGCAATCGCGCCGATATCGCTCTGCTGCATGATGATGGACTCGTGTCCCATCAGGCCGAACGACGGCGTGTACGCATTGCGCAGGTCCGCGCCCGGCAGCAGCTTGCCCTTGTTGAAGCGGCCTTGCGGGTCCACGCGCTGCTTGTACTCACGGAACTCGCCGATCTCGTCTTCGGTCAGGAATTCCAGCTTGGTAATGCCGATGCCGTGCTCGCCCGAAATCACGCCGTCCAGCGAACGTGCGAGGTCCATGATGCGGGCCACCGCGACGTGGGCCTCCTTCATCATGTCGTAGTCGTCGGAGTTCACCGGCAGATTCGTGTGGACGTTACCGTCGCCGGCGTGCATGTGCAGCGCCACGAAGACGCGGCTGCGCAGCACCTGCTTGTGGATCTTCTGCGCTTCGTCGAGGATGGGCTTGAACTCGCCCCCGTTGAAGATCTTGCGCAGCTCGGCGCGCAGCTCCTGCTTCCAGCTCACGCGGATCGTGCGGTCCTGCAGCAGGTGGAACACCGTGGCGTCCGGCTGCGCTTGCAGGCGCTGCTCGAATGCCGGGCCCAGCAGGCCCAGGCCATGACCGATCAGCGATGCCTTGGCCGTTTGCAGCGGCGTATCGAGATGATCCTGCAGGTAGTGCCAGCGCGCACGCACTTCGCGCATCAGCGTCAGCGCGTGCTGCACGCGGTCTTCCAGCAGTTCGGCGCTCGGGATTTCGTTGGCGTCGTCGCTGCGGCCCAGCGGCAGATTGCCGCGTGCGAAGAATGCTTCGAGATCGTCGGTCAGCTTGAGCTTGTTCTTGATCGACAGCTCGATGTTGATGCGCTCGATGCCGTCGGTGTACTCGCCCATGCGCGGCAGCGGAATCACCACGTCTTCGTTGATCTTGAAGGCGTTGGTGTGGCGCGCGATGGCCGCGGTACGCGAACGGTCGAGCCAGAACTTCTTGCGGGCTTCCGGGCTCACGGCGATAAAACCCTCGCCGCTCTTGCCGTTGGCCATGCGGATCACTTCCGAGGTGGCGCGTGCCACGGCATCCTCGTCGTCGCCGACGATGTCACCAATCAGCACCATCTTCGGGAACGCGTTGCGCTTGCTCTTGGTGGCATAGCCCACCGCGCGCAGATAGCGTTCGTCGAGGTGTTCGAGGCCGGCCAAGATGGCACCGCCTTCGCGCTTCGACTCGCCGTCCAGGAAGTCCTTGATTTCGACGATGCTCGGGATCGCATCGCGCGGCTGGCCGAAGAACTCCAGGCAGACGGTGCGGATGTGCTTGGGCATGCGATGCAGAATCCAGCGCGCGCTCGTGATGATGCCGTCGCAGCCTTCCTTCTGTACGCCGGGCAGACCGGCCAGGAACTTGTCGGTGACGTCCTTGCCCAGACCTTCCTTACGGAACTTGCGGCCTTCGATGGCCAGCGTCTCGGTGCGGAGCACCTTCTCACCCGGTTTGCGATCGCCATCGGACCACTTCAGTTCGAACGTGGCCACCGGCACATCGTGGATCTTGCCGAGGTTGTGGTCCATGCGCGTGATCTCGAGCCAGTTGCCCTCGGGATCGACCATGCGCCACCACGCCAGGTTATCCAGCGCGGTGCCCCACAGCACGGCCTTCTTGCCGCCCGCGTTCATCGCCACGTTGCCGCCGATGCACGAGGCATCGATCGACGTCGGATCCACTGCAAAGACCAGTCCGGCCTTGTCGGCAGCGTCGGCCACGCGACGCGTCACCACGCCTGCGCCCGAGAAGATCGTTGCCACCTTGTGCGGCACGTTGGGCAGATCGGTCATTTCGACCGCATCGAGCCGTTCGAGCTTTTCGGTATTGATGACGGCCGAGAACGGCGTCAGCGGCACGGCGCCGCCGGTGTAGCCAGTGCCACCTCCGCGCGGGATGATCGTCAGGCCCAGTTCGAAGCAGCCCTTCACCATGCCGGCGATTTCTTCCTCGGTGTCGGGCGTCAGCACGACAAACGGGTATTCCACGCGCCAGTCGGTGGCGTCGGTCACATGCGAGACGCGCGACAGGCCATCGAACTTGATGTTGTCCTTCTGCGTGATGCGGCCCAGCACGCGCTGGGTGCGCTTGCGCAGCGCATAGGCATCGGCAAATTCCTGCTTGAACGATTCGATCGCCTGCTTGGCGAACACCACCAGTTGCTCCACGCGATGCGAGCGATCCTCGGCGGCCGGTTCGGCGTGCTCGGCACGGTCCGCGGCGCGGCGCTTCTCGATTTCGGCGAGGCGGTGATGCAGCGCATCCACCAGCATCTGGCGGCGCTTGGGATTTTCGAGCAGGTCGTCCTGCAGATAGGGATTGCGGCGGACCACCCAGATATCGCCGAGCACCTCGTAGAGCATGCGGGCGGAGCGGCCGGTGCGGCGTTCGCCGCGCAGTTCGTCCAGGATGCGCCAGGCTTCCTCGCCGAGCAGACGGATAACAATCTCGCGATCTGAAAACGACGTGTAGTTATAGGGGATCTCGCGCAGGCGCGGCGGGGCGTCCTGCGCTGCGAGTTTGGCGTCGAGCACGAGTGGGGCGTTCATCGATATGACGTCTGCCTCCCGCCCCTGAGGGCGGGAGTGATCATGGGCGGGAATTATTTTGCGCCAACTGCCCAGAAGGTGCGCGCGTTGGTGAACTCGCGGATGCCGGCTGCCGCCAACTCACGTCCGTAACCCGATTTCTTTGTGCCTCCGAACGGAATTCGCGCATCGGATGCGGTGATTGCGTTGATAAACGCGGCACCACTGGTGATCTGCTTGGCAACAGCCAAGGCCCTCTTGCCCGACCCTGCCCAAACGCTGACGGACAACCCAAAGGGCGTTGCGTTCGCCAACCGGACCGCATCTTCATCGTCTTTGGCAACGGCAATCGCGGCGAGCGGACCAAAGGTCTCCTCATCAAACGCAGCCATACCCGGCTTGACGTTACCCAACACGGTGGGTTCGTAGAAATTGCCCGGCCCATCTACGGACTTTCCGCCTGCAAGCAGCAATGCGCCTGCGTCCAGTGAGCGCCGCACCTGTTGATCCAGCGCGTCACGCAAGTCCGGACGGGCGAGCGGGCCCATCTGAGTAGCGGAATCGGTGGGGTCGCCAACAACCAGGTCCTTGCTAGCCTGCACGAAGCGGTCTGCAAACTCCTTCGCAATACCCTCCGAGACAATGAATCGCTTGGCACATACACAGCTTTGGCCGGCGTTGTGGAACCGTGCCTTGACCGCTGCTGCTACCGCTGTCGTCAGATCTGCGTCGTCCAGAACGATGAACGCGTCGGAGCCGCCCAGTTCCAGAACGGATTTCTTGGATGCCCGTCCTGCGGCAGCGCCTACGGCAGCTCCAGCCCTGTTCGAACCGGTCAGCGTAACCGCGGCAATCCGATCGTCCTGGATCAGTCCGTCAATGACCTGCGGTACCTGAGGCTCGGCTACGACCAAGGTCGTCACTACGCCCTTCGGCACACCAGCGTCGAGGAACAATCGCTCCAAAGCCAGCGCACAGCCCGTTACATTGGGCGAATGCTTCAGAAACACACCATTACCCGCGGTGATCGCCGGAATCGCGAATCGCATCACCTGCCACACAGGGAAATTCCACGGCATGACTGCCAGGACAAGCCCGATGGGTTCATAGCTGACCCACGCGTCTACGCCTTCGATGTTGACCTTCTCATCTGCCAGAATGCGCTCAGCATTGTCGGCGTAGTACAACGCCGTGACTGCCGACTTCTCCAGCTCGCCAGCGGCCTCGGCACCGACCTTGCCCATCTCGGCCGTGATCAGTTCGGAGAACGACTTGCTTTGGCGGCGCAACTCTTCGGCCAGTCGGCGAACGGCAGCAACACGGACTTCAAGCGGCTGCTTGCCCCATGCCAGCGCAGCAGTGTGTCCGGCGTCCACTGCTTGCTCGATCTGCTCGGCACCCCACCCTTCATAGGTTTGAAGCGCCGCTCCAGTGCTGGGGTTGTAGGTCGTAATGGTATTGGTCATGGCTATCCTGTCTGCCAGTTTCGTTCAGTGCCTGCGCCTCGTAGCAACACTCGCACAAGCGCCATGTAGTTTTCAGGCGTGGTGGAAGAGCTGGGTGCAGATCGTGTTGACTTGGCTACCCTTCACCACACACCGATCTGCAGCCTTGCGCCATTCCGCGAAATGCGGCGCGGCGCGATGGGCTTCGATGGCCGCCTCGTCGTCATACAGCTCGTAGAACATGAAGTGATGCGGATTTTTCGTGTCCCGCGTCACGTCGAAATACTTGCATCCGACTTCATCGTTGAACGTCCGCGTCGCGTTCTCTTTGATTGCGGCGAGGAATTCCTCCAGGCGCTCCGGATAGACGTCGAGGGAAACAATCAGTGCGATCATCACAAAGTCCTTCTTAGTTGATGGTGGCGGGCAGCGCCGTACCGGTTTCGGTAGCAAGCTTGACCATGCTTTGCCAAGTAGTATCGGCAAGCGAGATGCCGGTCTCTTTCAATTGAACCGTGTTGCGGTCTTCAAGCTCACCGGGGAAGAAAATCTCCTCAATGCCGTGAGCTTTCGGAACCGCCTTCACTTCCTCGATCAACGCCTCCATGCGCTGTTCGAATTCGGGCAGAGGCATCGTCGATTTGACGTCAATCGTAATCAGGAGATGGCCGCAGCCGCTGGGGCGATTTGCTTCATAGGGGCCAGCGACATTGGAGCCGAAATGACTGCCGGTTAACACCCCGGCGAGTACGTCCATCATGAACGAGATGACGTAGCCCTTATGACCTGCCATTGGCAAGATCAAGCCATGGATTGCTTCCTTAGCGTCAGTAGTCGGCACGCCGTTTTCATCGGCCGCCCAGCTATTCGGAATCTCGACGCCACGCTCGGCGGCGAGATAGATCTTGCCGCGCGCCACTGCGGTATTGGCAATATCCATGACTGCAACGCCGCGACTACCCGCGGGCGCTGCGACCGACCACGGATTAGTCCCGATGCTTTTGGCTTTGCCGCCCCAGGGAGCCATGGCAGGGCTGGCGTTCGTGGCGAAAATTGCGACGCACCCCTCCTTTGCCGCCATGCGCGTGAAGTAGGCTGCCGTGCCGAAATGGTTCGAATTTCGAACGCCAACAGCACTGATGCCGTGCTTGCGGGCTCGCTCGATACCGAGATCCACCGCCCGTGCCGACAATACCTGGCCGATACCGTGATGGCCGTCGATAACCGTCACCGCACCGCCATCCATAACAATCTCGGGCTTCGTGACGGCCGTCATCACGCCGCTACGCAGACGCTCTACGTACCAAGGCAAACGAAGCATGCCGTGAGAGGAGTGACCCCAGAGCTCAGCAACCACCAGGCTGTCCGCCAGCAGATGCGCGTCTTTGGTAGGGACTCCGAATGTTTCCAGGATGGCTGTTCCGAAACGAGTCAATGCTTCGGCGTGGACGGTGGTTGGCATATCAATCTCCAGTATTGCGATATTCGTTTGTTGGTTACGACCGGCCCGGTTAGATGGGATAGGCGCCGGTCAACCCGCCCACAAGTAGCATGATCAGTCCGACCACAACAGCACGCCAGATCGTCCTTTTCGCATGCTCACCAAGTTCGACCTTGGCTAGCCCCGCAAGCAGAAGAAAAGAAGGCACAAGCGGACTGGATTGATGCAACGGTTGTCCGACGATCGCTGCTCTCGCCATTTCGACGGCCGAGATGCCGTAGTGCGAGGCAGTCTCCGCGAGGATTGGAAGCACCCCGAAGTAGAAAGCATCGTTGCTTGTAAAGAACGTCATTGGAATACTGATGACGCCGGTCACGATCGCCAGATGGGGCCCCCAGGAGGCAGGAATGATTGCAACGAGCCACTTGGCCATCGCCTCGACCATTCCGCTTCCGCTCAACACTCCCGTCAGCACTGTCGCTGCAAACACCATACCCACAACACCGACAATGCTCGATGCGTGAGACTTGATCTGTTCCGACTGATCGGCGACGCGGGGAAAGTTGACGACTAGCGCTACGGCCACCCCAAGCAGGAAAACGACGGGCGAAGGGATGACTTCGATGACCAACAATGTCATCACGGCCAGTGTCAGTAGCGCGTTGATCCAGACGAGGCGCGGGCGAGCGTGGGGACGCTGCAACAGATGCCCATCGTTCGAAAATGGTGCGGAAAAATCGTCTTCATCATTGCGCGTCGGCATCGCGGAGGCATCTAGCCGCATGGCGGCCATCGCGCCAGGAAGCGGCAAAGCCATAGCTCCCGATTGTGCACCCACATAGCCTGTCGACGCAGCAGCCGGGGCGGCACGCCTTGCGCCAGTGCCCAGAAGTCCAGAATCGGGTTGGATCGCAAGTATTCCAAGGCGCGCACGCTCTGACCGTCCCAGCAGATAGGCAAGGAACAGCAATGCGCACATGGACGCAAAAATAGCCGGCGCCATCGGCACAAAGATGTCCACTGGGTTTAACTTCAGAGCCGCTGCTGCACGCGCGGTGGAACCGCCCCACGGCACCGTATTGAAGATCCCATTGGCAGTCGCGGCAATGCATGTCAACACCCAGGGGCTCATTCCCAGGCGAAGGTAGATCGGCAAGAATGCCGAAGTAACGATGATGAACGTCGTCGAGCCGTCACCGTCGAGCGAGACAATCGCAGTGAGAAGCGCTGTGCCGATCGCGAGGCGAACCGGGTCATTGTGAACAAATCGCAGAATGAGCTTGATTAGGGGGTCGAACATGCCGACGTCGATCATCATGCCGAAGTAGATGATGGCAAAGAAGAGCAGGCAAGCGGTGGGCGCTACCGTCTTGATGGACTTGATGATCGAATGCCCCAAGTCGAGCCCACCTCCTGCGATCAGCCCAAAGACGATCGGCACGAGGATAAGCGCCGCCACTGGCGTGAGCCGCTTCGCCATGATCAGAGTCATGAATGCGGCAATCATGCCGAAACCGAGAAGTACCAACATCGTTGTCTCGCGTCATTGTTCTGGACCGGCAGGCGGGTATGACTTACTTATTAGCCTGTGGGGACTGACGAGACATCTGCTCGGCGGCCGGTCACAAAGTTCGAGGGCGCAGGAGCCCTTCGCCCCGGCTTGATCCGGGTCGGTTCCACGCGCTGCAAGGTCAACGGCAAGCTGCCGCAGACCTGGGATGGAGCTGGCGGGTGTAGCGCGATCAGCGCTTGCCGTGTTCTGCCGAAACCGGGTTCGTAGCACCCGTTTCAGTCAGCGTGCGCGTTGCTTCGACCGTCGCATAGATCCACATGATCTTCATCGGCTCGGTCTCCGACACATTGCGGAAACGATGGTTGACGTTAGGCGGGATGAACGTGACATCGTGGGCCTTGAGCCGATATTCGAGGCCATCGATATCCAAGATTGCCTCGCCTTCCATCAGAACGACGCTTTCCTGGCAGTTATGGCTATGGAAGGGAATCTCCACACCGCCGTCGAACGACGTGTATCCCGTGATGAAGCTGGTCGTACCCAATTCGCGTGAAACCAGTGGCGTAGTGCGTGCGCCACCGCCACGCTCATGCGTCGGCAGCGTTTCGGGCTTCAGGAGGACGGCGCCGGAAGGGGTTTTGCTGGTCATGCTTTGTCTCCGATCTGGATTTGCGGTCGGCTGCAGGTGAGCTGGCTGCTTGGGGAAAAACGCGACACATGGTGGTATGCGTCTCGGGCTGTCGCAAATCCCATTTGCGACCCTGCTTCGTTGACCCAAGTATAGCTTTTTGTGATTACAGAATGCAAAGAGGAAAGCTTAGGCGTTTACCCTAGAACCGCAGAAAACCAGAGCTTTCAATGGCATTACACAGTGTGGGCGATATCAGAAAATGCACTCTGTGCAACAATAAATCAGGGCAGGACAGCAATCTGGTGCGTGAGAGTTTGGAGTGCACTTCGATAAGGCCGGGCCAAATGGCTCGCTCAGCCGCGCAACATGCGCGAAAATGCACTTCGGTGACATGGGGATGAGATCCGTACCAAGAACACTACGGACGCGGTACGCGCGAGAGTGATCACCACCGATGAGGTGGTAGCGCCCAGCCGAGAACCGGCTATGACAAAGTGGCAGCGGATCGGAGAACTGTTGCCTGAAGAAGGAAATGAGCTGGGACTTGGCGTCCCGCCTGTCAGGCAGCGCTCTTGAACACCGACTTGCTGCGTACCTTTCGCTGACGAGCCCCTTCCAGGTGCTCCCGCATCAATCCAGCCGCCTTCAGCATGTCTTGCGCGGCAATTGCGTCGAGGATGGCCAGATGTTCGATCGCCTGTTCTTGGCGCGGCTTGCGGTCCTTGGCCTGCCCGTACTCTACAAGGCGCCGCAGCGAGTCCATTCGCTTGATGGATTGCACGAGAAAGCGGTTACCAGACCATTTGGCAATGGTCTCGTGAAAGCGGCTGTTGGATTCGAACAGTTCGATTGGCGTCATCGTCTTGTACCCGCCGTCGACGATCGCACGCTGTTGGCGGCGTACCGAGGCAAGCTCGACAGGATCTGCGCGAAACCATGGGCTCAAAAGCCCGGTAGGCTCCAAGGCAGTCCGGTAGAGATAGCTTTCTTCGTAGGCCTGAGCCGAGTCGATCATCGGCAAGAACGTCCAGCCGTGCCCAATGGACCTCTCGACCCAACCCTCTTCCTGAATCCTGGAAAGCGCCTTGCGCAATGCGCTACGCGCGACGTTGTACTGTCGCATCATATCGGCTTCGGTCACAAAATCTGGCAGGGCTCCGCTTAGCCGGTCTTCCGCAATCTTAAGATGCAGCGGATCGTCTGGCTCCTGCGAAAGCTCCTGCGCAATTGCCGACAGATCCGAGGCGTCCTTATTCAGGAAGAAACCTCGATTGTGGTCGTGGACGACTGCCCCAACCTCTACCAGGTATCGCAGCGCGACATTCACTGGAGACCTTGATACCCCAATTCGGTCGGCCAGTATGCTCTCCGCAAGATGATCGCCTGTACGAAGCGCGTCTTGACGCGCCAAGGCGACAATTTCCCGCGCTACGCGTGTTTGCAGTTGAGAGAGGTTCATGGGTCGACCGGCAGTAGAAAGTGAGCTAGCCGATTCATTCGGCGCACTCGGCGTCATGGCTTCAAATGGCATTTTGCCATGACAGACGCCAATCGCCCATGCCCTTGTGAATTCAGTCAATCCGCATTCCCAACTGCTGGATAAGCTTCGACCACTTGTCATTCTCCTTCCGAATCAGCGCCGCAAACTCCGCGCCGCCAGCAGCCGTGGGTTCATACAGTTGGCTCCTGAGCTTGTTCGCGTTTTCTGGATCCCTGAGCCCCGCGAGGAGCGCCTGACTCAGTTTTTGACTGGTTGCCGCGGGCGTACCCTTGGGGACAACAGCTCCGGCCCAGGAGGTTGCCTCATATCCCGGCACTGCCTCCGACATTGCCGGCACATCAGGCAAGGCTGCCGCGCGCTTCGCCGAAGTGACAGCCAAGGCCCGCAACTTGCCAGACTTGATGTGCGGCAGCGCAGCGAGGGGGTCAGCAATACACGCATCTACTTCGCCCCCCAAAACAGCTACTACGGCTGGGGCGCCCCCTTTGTAGGGCACATGCACGAGGTCAATCTTCGCCAGAGATTTGAGCATCTCGCCGCCGAGATGATTGCCGCTGCCGTTCCCCGCGGTGCTGTATGTGAGTTTGCCAGGCTTGGCCTTTGCCAAGGCCAGGAACTCTTGGAGGCTTTTTGCCGCGACATTCGGGTTCACTACCAGAATGTTTGCCACTGACGCCATCCAAACCAGCGGATCAAAATCCGCCACGGAATACCCTGGCCGCGAATATAGATGAGGGTTCAACGCCATCGTGGAAAGGTTCACGAAGGTCATCGTATAGCCGTCGGCTGCTGCGCGGGCGCCCGCGACCGTTCCGATGTTCCCGGCAGCTCCGGGTCGGTTGTCAATCACGATCGGCTGGCCAAGCAACCCTTGAGCTTTGCCTTGGATCGTCCGGCACAGCAGATCGGCGCCACCGCCAGCGGCTTGGGGCACGATGAACGTAATGGGTTTCGATGGAAAGGCACTTTCGGCCATCGCAGGACGCGACGACATCGAAGCAATGCCGGCCACCGGCGCTGCGAAGATTGCTTGCACGAGAGCCCGCCGGCGTTGGTTGAGCATGGACGTCATGACTCTGTCTCCTGTATTTGATCTAGATTGCCTATCGCTTTTTATGATCATAGAATGCATAAAAAGCAGTGGCAACATGCTCAGGGCATATACCAATGCTTGATGCGGACATTACGTCACATAACGTCGCAGAATTAGGGTTTACATACCGGAAATTGGCCGAGGGATAGCTGGCGAAGTCCCACCTCTTGGTGCCTTTTCATTGCCTTTCCGTTGCCAATAATGCATTCGTACGCCTCGCTGACGTACGAGCAGTTGAGGAAGAGACATGCCAACGATCGCCTATACCGGTTGCCGCACGACGACCAAACGCAACGCGAGAGGCCAAGGAATTGAAGTATTCCTACTCGAGCGAGATGGAAGCTGGATTCATCAGCAGAGCATGCCGAATTTGGTCAACCCGTCGTATCTGCTGGTGGACCAGGAGCGACTCCGTCTCTTCTGCGTGCATGGCGACGAGAGTGAGGTCAGTGCATTCCGCATTGATAGGGCTGACGGATCACTGACCTACGTGAATACTCAATCCACGCATGGGTTAAACCCGGTGCATCTTTGCCTGACCCAGTCGGGCACTGAACTTGTAGTGGCAAACTACGCAAGTGGAACGGCTGTCGCACTTCCTGTCTTGACTGACGACAGTCTGGCGCCTGTCGTCAGCATCCTCCAGTTCACTGGAGCACCTGGCCCTAACGCAGTCGAGCAACGTGGTCCGCACCCTCATCAAGTCTTGCGCCTCGCTGGCACAGACTGGTTCATATTCCCCGACAAGGGGACCGATACTATCTGGTTCGCCGAGTTCGACAGCATCCGCAAGGCCTGGCGCCAAAATTCCGTTCGCCGCATCGCTGCCCGCCCAGGAGCCGGCCCCCGTCATGGGGTTGTTCATCCGTCGCGCCAATTGCTCTATATTGTTAACGAACTGGACTCGACGTTAGCTACGTACCAGCTCAACGAATCGGATTGCAACCTCATCGATCTCGCAGAGCTGTTGCCCACTGGTTTTGATGGTCACAATCAGGCCGCCGGGATTGCACTGGATCCGACTGGTCAGTGGCTATTTGTCAGCAATCGTGGACACGAAACGCTTTCAACCCTAGCCATCGCTCCTGAGAACGGACTTCCGCAAGTAACTGGATGGGTTCCATGCGCAGGAAGGACACCGAGATTCATCACACTCTGCCCAGACCATCCCAGTTTGGTCGTAGCGCATGAGGGATCGCACACTATTCACACCTATCCAATCAACGAGGCTGCATTCCGCAGCCCCTTGGGCCCCTCACGGCAAGTAGTGAGCACCGGTAGCCCTACCTGCGCAGCCTTTGCGACGATCTGACCCATACATTCCGCCCCAAAAAAACGACCGCTGACTTGCGGTCGTCGCAGTGCCCATGAAAGATCGATCTCCGGGCAGACAGACGTCTAGAACCTGTGTTGGACCCATCTGCCACAAACACAATTCACTCCGTTGCCCATGAAAGACCTCAAAGCCGTCGACTTTAATTTGCTCAAGGCGTTGGACGCGCTGATGGACGAACGCAATGTCACGCGGGCGGCGTCTCGGCTCGGCGTCACGCAACCTGCCATGAGCAGCATGCTTACGCGGCTAAGGGAAACGTTCGGAGACCCCCTCTTCGTCCGGGCATCGCGCGGCATTGTGCCCACGCAACGCGCGTTGGAATTGGCTGGCCCGCTCAAACAGGTGATGAGTGAAATCAATGCCTTGTTGTCGACGACGACCTTCGACCCACTGACCTCGCGGCAAACGTTTCGTATCGCCGCGACCGACTATGCTCTACGTGCTGTCGCCCTGCCCCTTCTCAAGGCACTTAAGCAACGAGCGCCGAATACCAAACTGTCTCTAGTATCTGTCGAGGGAGACCAGATCCCCGCACGACTTGAACGGGCGGAGATCGACCTGGCGCTGGTCACACCCGAGAAGGCGTCTCCCGACCTGCACGCCCGCGAGCTATTCGTTGAACATTATGTCTGCGCGATTCGGGAGGACCATCCCGCAATACAGGACGGCAACCAATTAACACTCGACCAGTTCTGCTCGCTGGAGCATGCTTTAGTGTCATATAGCGGCGATGAATTCCGCGGCGTTACCGATGAAGCCTTGGAACAACTCGACAAACGTCGACAAGTCAGCCTCTCGGTCCAATCCTTTCTGATCGTGCCGGAAATCTTGCGGACGAGCGACTTGGTGGCCGTACTCCCCAGTCGCCTGGTTGCGGGCATCGAAGGTATAAGAACATTCGAGCCGCCCATAGCCCTTCCTGGGTTCACCAAGACTGCAATCTGGCACAAGCGCACCCATCGCGACGCAGCACATCGCTGGCTCCGAGCGCAGCTTTTCGAAGTCTGCGCCGACACGCGCGCCCGACCAGGTACAAGCGCATCGCGCCATTCACGTCAACATGCTTAGCTGTGCGACCGCAGTCGAAACTGCCGAGGAGCACACAAGAGCTACTTCGGCTGCTTGGCCGCGCGCGCGGCAGTGAGCATGCCCTCCAGCCAGTCCTGATGACCATTGATCATCGGATTTGGCTTGGTGTTCTTCAACGCCTCAGCCGGCTTTCCCTTCTGGGTTTCTTGCGTCAGAATCCGCACGCGCCCGCCAGCCAGGTCTTCGACCAGCCATGCGTGATGCACATCGAGCCTGTCGTCGGCACCGGGATTGCCTGCCCAACCGTGCCATGCCACGCGCGCCGCGTGCCCCTCGGTAGGAGGCACGTACTCTGTGCATTGAGCCTCTACGGGGAAACCGAAGGTCTCAAAGTAAAAGCGATCGCCAACACCAAGTTCAGGCCCCTTGCCATCATAGAAGCGCACGTTGGCTGAGTTTGCATAGTACGTTGGCCAGCGCGCCGGAAGACTTAGGAATGGCCAGATCTCGGCCGCACTTAAGTCCGAAACGATGACCTCATTGGAGGCGAAATTCTCAGTGAAGCCCGGCAGGAATCCTTCCGGCCAAATAATCGCATTTTGTTGCATTTATGGAGTCGAGTAAGGGTATCAGTGCTGCACATGATGGGCGTACAAAAGATATAAATCCAATCCTGCTTTGTTATGTTTGACATACAGTTCTTTTATGTCATGCGACGGTCGCAACCCTGGGATACCCCACCGCCAATTGTTCGCCTCTAGACCGCTTGGTGACCCTCAAGATAACTCCGTGACTGCGAAACGCCATGGACCTGCGGCCTAGCGATCCTATCGCTGCACCGTTTCAAATCTCGCAATGGCGATACCGTCGGGTCGACCAACCGGAATTCGCTCGGTCTCCTGCATTGTCGCAAGATCGAGCACAGCGACGAAGTTGTCAGGAGTACAGGAAATCAGCGCGCGGTTGCCAGCGGCGTCCATGTAGATACCCGCACCGCGCCCGGTCTTGAGCGACTTCAGCAATGCATGTGTTCGAACGTCATAAAACGCCACGTTTCCGGTTTTGACGCTGACCACCAATGCGCGTAGCCCATCGGGAGTGAACCGGATTCGATGCGCGCCCTCTAGGCCGCTTTCGATGGTTGCTGTCACGGCTCGAAGCCCAGTGTTGACGATGACGATTGCGCCTGTAGGGGTAACGGTCCAGAGCTCGCGACCGTCCGGCGATACGTCGAACCCCTCGGCGCCCTGCCCCACCGGCACCAGCGTCTGCACCCAATCCATCCGCGGCTTAGCCGCGGGCGGCATCACCCCGGTCGGTGGCATTGCCGGCATCACGAGCTTTTGCTCCAGTACGCTGACCGTTCCAGAGCTCACATTGGTGGCATAAACGTGCTGACCATCAGGCGCCACGTGGATCATATGGGTCGTATCCTGCCCGGTCCCCATGGCCCATTCGACGCGGCCCGTTTGAGGATCGAGCCAGCCAATGGCCTTGGAGCCCTGCGCGGTGAACCAGAGCTGGTTGTTGACAAGTGCCAGACCATGCGGGCCCAGCAACGGCAGCGTATCGAAACGGACTCGCCGCTTGCCGGATGGCAGGTCCAGCACGTCAATCTCATGGAGCGCGCCGTAGCCGGGGTTGGACACATATGCGCTGCGGCCGTCGGCCGAGACTTCGATCTCGTGAGGATCGGGCCCCACGGGGATGCGCTTACGTACCGCAAATGACACGGGATCGCGAACTTCCACGACGTGATCGGTCTTCGAGATGATGAGCAAGGCGCTGTCCGGCGTGCCGGCCCGCGCCTGTACAGCCATTGCCAGCATGGCAACGACGAGGACAAGGCTGGACTTCGAATTCATGGCGATGACGATGCAACTCGTGTTGGATGGCTGCCTGGATACCGCGCGGTAGTGGGCCATCGCGCATGATGGTCGGGCCGGCTTTCATCTAGCCTTCAGCGATGCCACGCTGGTTGGTGCCAAGAATAGCGAAGTCAAGGGGGCAAGCGATGATTTGCTAGGAACGGCAAGCGTCGCGATCGAGTGGGAGGCTGCCGAGATTGAGATTCATGCTGCGGAGAAATGGCCACAATGGCATGCCTGGTACATATTCAAATGCCACGAAACCTCGCTCCATGCTCTCGTCGCTCAGATTCACGATGGCAAGGTCTCCGGCCAATGCGAACGTAAGTCGATCCCAGTAAAGTGGTTCGCCAGTTCCTAGCAGCTTTACGATTGAGGCATAGAGGCAAAGAAGTACGGCACGAATACAGATGCGGCCGTCGACAATCACCTTCCGGGCAACGGCTCCAGCTCCGTTCGCATGTCGACGGGCATCATCGCCGCAAGCCGGTCAACAAGGGCTCCGCGAATCTCGGATTCTTCGATGGCGGCAAGTCGTTTGGCAATTCGAATCCCGGGCAAAACCAATTTGGTGCTCTCATCGGCATGCGTCACTCATTTTGATCGCCCGGACCCTTCTGCTGCGCGTGTGAGGAGCCAGCCGTGGTTGCAATTCTTCGCAAATGCAGCTCAAGCCTAAACCGGCGCTGTTTGTCGCCTGACGACAGTCGCCGGCTCGACCAATGTCCGCAGTCCGACAACTTCCGGTCACTCCACGACGATGGCGCAGTCGTCTCAGATGGGTCGGCAAGAGTCCTTGCCGACGTCAGATTCTAAAGATTCTGACGATCGGCTTCGGCATCTCGAAGGTCAGCATTCAGCACCCGGTAACTGCTTGCCCTACAGTGCCCACCTTTGCGTCAATTCTCTTCCCTGCAACAAGAGTGCTCACGATTGCTCCGCCGCTCGGCGTGCAAGTTGCCGAAAGCCCTCGGCCCCGAGACCAAAAAATCAGCGCTATCGCCTATAGGGCGGCTTTATCCCTTACCGGTCTAGGGCTGCAGGCTAACGAAGGATGAACACGATTCCGCTTGAGCACTCTGGTCGAACAAGGAAGACAGGAAGAATCCGCTGAATCCGCCTACTTCACAGAGGCAAGCTCAAGGCGACACCGGCATTTCCTGTCATGTCCTGCAAGGACATTGTGCCAATGGCGCTTTGCGAGATGTATTCGGTGACGCGTTTGCGCGCGAGATTGGTATGCGATGCCACCGAGTTGCTCTGCCCGGTCAGCGTCGCGTCGCACAATGGCATCCAGAATCTGGCGATGCTCGTGCTGTCCGCTACTTGTTTCTGCATGGTTCAGATCAGCGCCGGTGGAGTGGATGCAAAACCCTCCGAATAGATCTCTCGCAGGTAATCCACAAACACCTGCGACACGCGTGAAGCGTGCGCAGAGTAAGGGCGAATGGCGTACAACCAATCGCCAAATGCCCCTGTCGATCGCCACTGCGGCAACACTTCGACCAGGCGGCCGGTCTCCAGAGCGGATTGGGCGCTGAAGTCCGGAAGCAATGCGATGCCCACCCCTTCGATCGCTGCATCACGCAATGCTTCACTATTGTTCACGGTCAGCGGCCCGGTGACCGGGACAGTCACTGGATCGGCATGCTTCGACCCCGGACTTGCCACCGACGGCACGAACGTCCAGGTAGTCGCCCCTTGCCGCCTCGGATAGTGCAAACAGGCGTGGTCAACCAAGGCTTGCGGCGTTTCGGGAGACCCTCGGCTGCGCAGGTACGCCCTGCTCGCGACCAGAATCGCGCGTGTCGACGACAGCGTCCATGCGACATGGGTTTCCGGCGGGGCTGACGTATGACGGACTGCAATGTCAAAACCCTCTTGCGCCAGCGGCCGCAGGCGATCCGACATATCCAGTTCCAACTGGATCTGGGGATACTTCCGCAGGAACTCCGGAAGACGAGGCACAAGCTGTTGTCTGGCAAATGCCACGGGAGCGGTCACGCGCAGAAATCCCCTTGGCGCCCCGGCCAGGTCTCGAACATTGGCGTAGCCCGTGGCGATCTGCTCGAAGGCGCCGCGCATCGACTCCACCAGTTGCCGACCAGCATCGGTCAGGCTCGCGCTGCGTGTGGTCCTCTGAACCAGCGCGATGCCGGTTGCCTTTTCAAGGTCGGTAATGTGCTGGCTCATGGACGCCTTGCTGACGCCGAGACGCGCGGCGGCCTTGCTGAAACTGCCTTGCTGCTGCAGAACAACCAGCCAATGCAGGTGTTCCCAGAGTTCTTCGACGTTCTCTTTGCGCATCCCCATGCTCCCTAAACCGCACATATTCGGTTGATATTTCGTAGCCGTAGCATGCCACCGGATCAAATTCCTGAACAGTAAGTTCGGCGCCACCGGACTACCGAGGGCTCAGGGCGGTCCATACACTGCAGGCATCCACAACGCGGAGGACGATTCCTCCCGCCCCGTACTGACAGGAGATGCCCATGACTGCGCCCTATACCAACACGTCCGAGGTCATTCATTTCATTTCCGGCGAGCCGTATGCAGGCAATGGCAAGCGGTCGCAGGCCGTCTTCAATCCCGCCACCGGCGCGGTAGCACGGCAGGTTCGCCTGGGGACCGTCGAAGACGTCGACGCCGCAGTCGCCTCGGCAGTCGCGGCATTTCCCAAGTGGGCAGATACGCCGCCCATTCGACGCGCCCGGGTGATGCTGAAGTTTTTGGAGCTTATGAATCAGCACAAAGACGAGCTTGCGGCGATCATCACCGCCGAGCACGGCAAGGTCCTCAGCGACGCAGCGGGCGAAGTCAGCCGTGGCATCGACATCATCGAATTCGCCTGTGGCGTGCCGCAACTACTGAAGGGCGACTTCACGGATCAGGTGTCGACCGGCATGGATAACTGGACGCTGCGCCAACCGCTCGGCGTGGTTGCAGGAATCACGCCGTTCAACTTCCCGTGCATGGTCCCGTGCTGGATGTTCCCGGTTGCGATCGCAACGGGCAATTGCTTCATCCTCAAGCCGAGCGAGCGCGATCCCTCCGCATCGCTTTTCATGGCTCGCCTGCTCAAGGAAGCGGGACTGCCCGACGGCGTGTTCAATGTCGTCCAAGGTGACAAGACCGTGGTGGATGCCCTCCTCCATCACGAAGACGTCAAGGCGGTCAGCTTCGTGGGCTCCACCCCGATTGCGAACTACATCTACGAAACGGGCGCGAAGCTTGGCAAGCGCGTCCAGGCACTAGGCGGCGCGAAGAACCACATGGTGGTGATGCCCGATGCAGACATCGACCAGGCCGTGGACGGATTGATCGGCGCTGCCTACGGTTCCGCTGGCGAGCGCTGCATGGCGATTTCCGTTGCGGTGCTCGTTGGCGATGTGGCCGACAAGATCATGCCGAAGCTGGAAGCCCGCGCACGCGAACTGATCATCAAGAACGGCATGGAGGCCGACGCCGAAATGGGCCCGGTTGTCACCGGGCAAGCGCTTGAACGGATCGAGAACTACATTGCGCTTGGCGTCGAAGAAGGCGCGAAGCTCGTCGTCGATGGCCGGAATTACAAGGTCCCCGGCCACGAGCAAGGCTTCTTCACTGGCGGCACGCTGTTCGACAACGTTACGCCCGAGATGCGCATCTACAAGGAAGAGATCTTCGGTCCGGTGCTGTCATGCGTGCGCGTGGATGATTTCGCAGAAGCGGTGAAGCTGGTCAACGCACACGAATTCGGCAACGGCGTCGCCTGCTATACGCGTGATGGTCAGGTGGCTCGTGAGTTTGGTCGCCGCATCGAAGTGGGGATGGTCGGTATCAACGTGCCCATTCCTGTCCCGATGGCATGGCACGGCTTTGGAGGCTGGAAGCGCTCGTTGTTTGGCGATACGCACGCATACGGCGAAGAAGGCGTGCGGTTCTACACTCGGCAGAAGAGCATCATGCAACGGTGGCCGAACGACACGGCGCGCGGCGCGGAATTCGCCATGCCCACTGCCAAGTAACATCGTGGAGAACGAGGCCGCGCTGTTCTGCGCGCCTCGTCCAGGCAAGGATTTTTATCTTGCGCAGCCACGCGATCTGGCTACCGTATTAGTGCGGGGTGGCTGCAGACGCCTCCCTGGCTGCCGTCTTCTTCGCCTCCGCACCATATGTCTTGACGAGGTAGTCCACGATGGGCTCGACGTCCTCATCCTTCAGCGGCGCACCGAAAGGCTTCTTCATCTTCTTTACCGTTGCATCCCAATAGGCGCGGGGTGAAGTGGATGGCTGTGTACTGACGTATTGCGCCGAATGGCAAGTCATGCAGTTTTGCAATGCGAGGTTGTAACCTGGCAGGGTGCTCGGCTTGTAAATGGCAGTCTCCTGCGGCAACTTGATTTCTTTAGGCGCGGCCCACGCCAAGGAACTGGCGAGCGCTGCGGCGGCAATACCAATGACGACTCGAGTTGTTTTCATCGCGCGCTCCCTCAGATCACCACAACCTGCGTGACTTCCACGACATTGCGCATATAGCCGGCGGGGTTCCAGCGCGGCGTCATGGGCTGGATCTCTCCCGCCCGGCTGCGGGCTCTCACGCAGAGCTCGAGATTGCCCTTCCTGGAGGGTTGATAATCGATGCGCCACTCCCGAAATGAATACTTTCCCAGATCCTTCCCGAGCGTTGTCGGGTGCCACGTCTTGCCACCGTCGTCGGAAAGCGAAACCTCCGCGATGCCGCTACCACCGTCGAACGCGATGCCTTTGATCGTGGTCTTCGCATCCGCGCGCAGGGTCTGGTTGTGGCCGTGGCTGGTGATGAACGATCGGACGTTGAATCGGCCAATCGGCACGGTCTCGCTGGGCGTCGTCCCTGGTTCCACGCAAGCGCAGTCATTCTTCGGGATGCGGTACGCCGACTTGACCCAGAACCCGTCGAACGGCTTGTCGAGGACTTCAATATGGGAGAGGTGCTTGACCCAGTAAGTCCCGTAGTAGCCTGGCACCACCAGACGCAGGGGATAGCCGTTGAGGAAAGGCAACTCCTTGCCATTCATCTGCCATGCGAGCATGACTTCTCCGTCCATCGCATGGTCCAGCGTCAATGCCTTCATGAAATCGGGTCCGCCTTCCAGTGGCGGCCGGTCGAGCCCGTCGAACGACACCGCCACTGCGCCTGATTTCACCCCCGCCTTTTCCAGCACCGTACGAAGGGGAATTCCTGTCCAACGCGCGTTTCCCATGGCACCGTTACCCAACTGTCCGCCATTCACGCGAGGTGAGAAGAAACCGCGACTATTTCCCGAGCACTGGTTTACGGCGACAACTTCAACCGTCTTGCCCATCTTGCGCAATTCGCCGAGACTCAAATCCAAGGGTCGTCCGACATGGCCGTCAATCTTGAGCCGATACGTCGCAGCATCGATGGACGTCGGGATGCCGCTCCAGTGGTAGCGCACGAAAAAGGCATCGTTCGGGGTAATTGGCCCTTCATTGAAAATCTCGAAAGGCGTTTCCAACTGCGGCGGTCGATTCGTCAGCAGGATCAGTGGCCGCTTCTGGGGAAATGCGACAAGTTCACGGTGCCCGTTCTCAAAGGGCATGTCCCGTCCGAGCTGCGCGGCGAGAATTGACCTGCCATGGGCGCCCAACAGGCCTCCCATGGCCAATGCGGCACCGCGCGCCAGAAAGTGCCGGCGCCGTGGAACGCTGGTCACCGGTTGGGAGTGAGTTTTCATAGGGTGTCTCCTGTGGTCTTACCTGCTTATCCATATGGAGCGTAACGGCGAAAGCACGTGTGGGTCTAACTTGCTTTTCTTGTATGCCTGATCGATTTCTTTAATAATGCCGCGCCTCCACATCCCTGCAATTCCGGTGAGGGCGTTCTCGGCTTTCTCGGCTTTCTCGGCTTTGGGCAGCTATGATGGCTGCCTTCCCGGTTCGCATATTCAAGATGTCAGACACTCCGCAACAGCGCCTGATTGCGCAGCTTGGCCTGGTGCCGCACCCCGAGGGCGGCTTTTACCGTGAGACTTATCGTGACGAGGCGCGCGTGACGCGTACCGTTGATGGTGAAGCGCGTTCAGCGTCCACGGCGATCTACTACCTGCTTTGCGATGCGGCGTATTCAGCGTGGCACCGTATTCGCTCGGATGAGATCTGGCACTTCTACGCTGGTGATCCGCTTCATGTGCACTGGCTGGATTCGGCCGGAACGCTGGTCACGCATCGGCTCGGGAATCCGTTGGTGGATCCGGATACGGTCTTTCAGGCCGTGGTGCCCGCTGGCTGCTGGTTTGCCGCGGAACGTGTGCCGGGTGCCAGCGGCGGCGCTGGCTATTCCTTGGCGGGTTGTACGGTGGCGCCCGGGTTCGAGTTCAGTGAGTTCGAGCTTGCGGATGTCGCGTCGATCACGACAGCGCATCCCGGGCATGCGGAGGTTCTGAGGCGGCTGATCCGCTGTTAGGTCACGCATTGGCCCGGATACGCGCGCCCTGCTCTGCCGCGTTGTAACGGGCTGACCGGATTTGCCGTCGCCCGTGTTCAGACCGCAAACGTTCAGACCACAAGCGGTGTGGTGGCACCATCGATCGAAAGTATGGCGCCGGAGATGTAGCTGGCGCGCGCCGATGCGAGGAACAGCACGGCATCTGCGATTTCCTCGGGCTTCGCCAGCCTTCCCGGCCCGGTGCGGTCATTGGCTTTGCGCAGCGCCTCTTCGATGGTCGTGCCGGCCAGTTTCGCTTCGGCCTCCAGCCCCTGGTTGAGTCTTTCCGTACGGGTGACGGAAGGATTGACCGCATTGACCCGCACGCCAGATCGTCCGTAGGCGTTTGCCAGCCCTGCCGTCGCCAGCATCAGGGCGGCGTTGGCTGCGCCACCCGGCAAATGGGTTGGGCTGGGGACCTTGCCACCCATCCCCACAATGTTGACGATCGCGCCACTGCCTGCCTGTCCCATCCGCTTGATGACCGGATCGATGACATTGATGTAGCTGAAATACTTCGCATCCATGGCATCGCGCCATGCTTGTGGGGTGAGATCCGTGAAAGGGGTCCGACGCGCGCCGCCCGCCGATGTCACGAGGATATCGATACCGCCTAGCGCGGCCACAACCTCATCCACCGCACGCTCCGCGCTTTTCGCGTCGATGAGGTCGGCGGACGCGGATACCACGTCAGCGGCTGGAAAATCGCCAGCCAGTGTGGTCAGCGCTGCCGAAAGATTTGTCTCGCTACGTCCGACAATCGCAACCTTTGCGCCCTCGCGCAGGAAGGCTCTGGCGCAGGCCAGGCCGATGCCACGACTGCCCCCGGTAATCAACACACGCTTGCCGCCAAGGTCCAGGTCCATGTTTGCCTCCAGATTGTCATGGGCGAACCCTAGCACGATGACGGCCAATCGTCAGAGCCCCCCCTCGCCTGGCACTCGCCTCGTTCAGGCGGTCATTCTGCTGGCGATAACGGATTGCCTAAATTTCGCCAGGGGATGGCCGTTGAACTTCCTGATTCAACGCTATCACCGCTTTCAGCCCCGCAGGCAGGAAACATACAGTTGAAAAAGGACGGTGACGTGATGTTTTCGACGCAGGAAAGTCGACTTCACGCGAGGACGTCCAGGCCGCGGCGGTAATGCTTGTCGGCTTGGCTCACCTCGACTAGCCTGCTATCGACAACGATTCTTCGCAGCGCGGCAAGACCCATTTGATGCCAGAACGTTCGACCAGCCTGAATGGCAAAGCCCTTCATCGACTACGTCAGATATTTTCCCCGTTGAATCTGGCGGCGGCGGCATGGTTGATCGCAACATGGGCGTTTGCGACGTTCCAGCTCGTGAACGAGCGGGACCGCTTGCTGCGCGATGCCGCTACACGCACGCAAGCGGAAGCAGTGGCCTTTGGCGCGTACTCGAAATCCAGCATCCTGAGACTCTCGGAATTTCTCCTCGCGCTGCGGGCCGGGTGGTTGGTGGGCGAGACAGGATTCGTCAACATGGTGCGCGAGCGGCAGAACCTGGTCGTGGACTTGTCGTTCCAGGTAGCAGTGATCGACAAGCACGGGCTGCTCATCTACTCGTCCATCGCGCCGCCGGCCGCTGGCGAGAGGGTCGATCTCAGCGACCGCGAGCATTTCCGGTTTCATCAGAACGCGGCTGGGCGTGACATGCTGTTCATCAGCGATCCGGTGAAGGGAAAAGTCTCGCGCAAATGGTCGATCCAGTTTACGCGCCCCATCCTGCGCGACGGCCGCTTCGATGGCGTCATCGTGGTCTCCGTCAGTCCGGAGCAGTTCGCCAGCTTTGCACAGACGTTCACCAACCGGGATGGTGAAGTGGCGTCGGTCATCAAGAATTCCGGCCAGGTCCTTGCGCGTTTGCCGGCCCTGGAGGGGTCGCTTGCAAAGTTGGTGAGCAACCGGCCTTACCTCGCCAGCAATGCGCCCCCGTCTGGCAGCTACAGGGCGGTGTCGGGCTCGGAGAACGTCGAACGGGTCTTCGGCTATTCCCGCGTGCCGGAGTTCGGACTCAATTTCGTGGTCGGTCAGTCGGTCGACCTAGTGCTGGCCCCGTACAAGGTCTATAGTCGCGTGGCCTTCGCCGGTGCGATTGCTTCCACACTGCTGCTTGGCCTGCTGTACTACAGCCTGCGCCGCTCCATGGCGGAGCGACAGCGCCATCTGGAGGAGATGCGGCTAGCTTCTATCGTCTATTCGTCCAGCAGCGAGGCCATGGTGGTGACGTCGCTCGACGGCACCATTATCGATGTGAACCCGGCCTTTGCCACGGCCACAGGCTATGCCGCCGAGGAGATCAGGGGCCGCCCAGGGTATTGCCTCAACGGCACTGCCAATGCGGCCGGGCTGGTCGAACGCCTGCGGGCCTCGCTAAAAGCCAAGGGCAGTTGGAGCGGCGAATTCTCGATTCGTTGCAAGGACGGCAGCGAGTTTCCTGCCTACCTGACCGTGGACACCTATCTGCACCACGCGTATGGGGAGCGCCGTCGGGTCGCGCTGATCCATGACATCACCGAGAAACGCCAGGCGGAGGAAGTCATCCGGCATCAGGCAAACTTCGACGCGCTGACTGACCTGCCCAACCGCCGCCTGTTCTTCGGACGCCTGGAGCAAGAGATCGAGCGTTCGCGCGGCACGCAACATGTGCTGGGCCTGTTGTTCATCGATCTGGATCGGTTCAAGGAAGTGAACGATACCCTTGGCCACGATCAGGGCGACCAGTTGCTACTTGAGGCGGCCCGCCGCATTGCCGGATCGGTGCGCGCATCGGACACCGTTGCGCGGCTGGCCGGCGACGAGTTCACGGTGATCCTGCCCGAGGTGGGCGACGCCGGCGTTGCCGCGAACATCGCGGAGGCCATCCTGAAACAGATTGCCGCGCCCTATCGCCTGGCCGGCGAGCTTGTGGAGGTGTCTGCAAGCATTGGCGTGGCAACGTTCCCAAAGGATGCCGACAATGCCGAGGCCCTGCTGGTGTACGCCGACCACGCGATGTTTGCCGCCAAGGAGGAAGGCCGCAATCGCTGGAAGGTGTTCACCCAATCCCTGCTGCAAGCCGAGCGGGAGCGTCTGCGCATCACACAGGACCTCCGTACGGCGCTCGCGTCGAATCAGTTCGCGCTGCACTACCAGCCCATCGTCGATCTGCGCACAGGCAAGGTCTGCAAGGCGGAAGCCCTCATTCGCTGGAACCACCCGCTGCGTGGACCCATCCCTCCGGCGGACTTCATCGCGGTTGCGGAGGAGTCCGGCCTCATTATCGATATTGGCCGCTGGGTACTGGCGGAGGCCGTGGATCAGCTCGCGCGCTGGCAGGCGCTGCTGGGCAAGGACTTCCAGATATCGGTCAACAAATCCCCTATCGAGTTCCGCGCGCCGGCGAGCGGTCCCGAGTCCTGGTCCAGCATGATCGAGCGCCGGAGGGTGCCAGTTGGCGGTCTTGTCATCGAGATTACGGAAGGCTCGCTGATGGAGCAAAGCATCGATGCCATGGATCAGCTCTCTCGCTTCCAGGCCGCGGGCATCGAGATCGCGCTCGACGATTTCGGGACGGGCTATTCGTCCTTGTCGTACCTGCGCCGCCTGGATATCGACTACATCAAGATCGACCGCTCCTTCATCCGTTCACTGACGCGCGGTCCGGACGACGTGGCCCTGTGCCGGGCCATCATCAGCATGGCGCATGCGCTGCGTATCCGCGTGATTGCCGAGGGCGTGGAAACCGAGTCGCAACGCGACATCCTTGTGGCTGCCGGCTGCGACTACGGTCAAGGCTACTTCTTCTGTCCGCCGGTGGAAGCCAGCGCCTTCGAGGCATTCGTGAGTGCCGTAACTTGAGCCAATGCCTCGCTGGCGCAGTCACTGGCGGTCCCCTTCCCGCCGAACGCCTCCAGCAACGCGGCCGGGATGGCTCGCCAGCCGTCGGTCAGAACCGGTGGCGCAGGCCCACGCTGATCGAGCGTGCATCGTCGCCGCTGCCGGGATCGATGGCGATGCTGTTGTTGGTCACGCTGCCGCCCGGACTGTTATGCACGTAGACCGCGCGCAGGTAGGCGGTGGTGCGCTTGCTGAGATCGTGGTCCCAGCCGATGGTCATGCTCCAGGGACGCTCGCCGCCACCCAGTATCTGCCGCTTGATCGCCACGGCCTTGAACGTGTCTTTCTGCGTGACGTTCCAGCTGAACGTGATGCCGTAGTGCCGCGCCACCCGTGTCGCGGCGAGCTTGCTGCTGGCCTGCGCGAGCAGCAATCCGACCTCTACGGGCTTGAAACGGTACGAGCCACCCAGGAAGTGGTTCGACGTCAGCACGGTGGGCACCTGCGGCAGGTTGGTGCCGGTGTACATGCCCTGATAGCTGTAGAACGCATACGCGTTGCCGGCTTCATACGTCGCGTTCATGCCGAAGTTGGTGCCCGAGCGCGGATTGCCCGGTACCTCGCCCGGCGCCACGGCGGCACCGAACGCGAAGCCGCCCCAGTTGGGCGAGAAGTACTGCACGGCATTGTCGAAGCGCGCGCCATACGCCACGTGGCCGGTGCCCTGCGACGCCGTGGCGCTCAACAGATTGAACGGTGACACCATCCCGTTCAGCAGGAACGGGTCCAGCCGCAGCAATGCATAGAACGACGGCGTGTACTGCCGGCCCAGCCGAATCTCTCCCCAGGTGTCGTTGGACAGTCCCAACCACGACTGGCGGCCGAACAGGCGGCCATTGCCGAAGAACTCGGCGCCGGTATCGATGTTGAAACCGGACTCGACCAGGAAGTTGGCCTTGGTGCCACCGCCCAGGTCTTCGATGCCACGCAGCCCCCAACGGGACGCCGCCTGCTGGCCCTCACGCATCCGTACCACGCTTTGCGAACCCTTCGCATACTCGATCGACGCGTCGGCCACGCCGAACAACTGCACCGTCATGGCCGTGGCCCCGCCGCTGGCCAGTGCCAGGCAAGTGCCGAGGCCCAGGCTTGTACCGAGCGCCGCGCCAGACAACCATCGGCTTCCGTTCTTCTCTCTCACGCTGCTGTCTCCCGTTCTGTGTTTTGTGTTCTGTGTTTTGTGTCCTGCGTATTCGTATCGCTACTGCGGCGTGACGCCCGCGATCTTCACGACATCGCCCCAGGCGGCCAGATCGGCGCGTACGAGCTGGCCGAGATCGTCGGGCGTGGAGGGCTTGCCTGGCTTCAGGTACATCGACGCAAAGCGCTGCTGTTCCTCGCGCGATTGCAGGATGCGATTCACCTCGGCATTCAGACGCGAAACGATGGGCGTGGGCAGCCCCTTGGGCCCGAACAGCGCCAGCCAGCTCGCCTGTTCGAAGGGCACGCCCTGCTCGCCCATGGTGGGCACATTGGGCGCGGGCAACAGGCGTTCGGGACCAGACACGGCCACGCCGCGAATGCGCCCCGACTTCAGATGCGGAAGGGCCGACATGGAATCCGTGAACGCAATGGTCACGTGCCCGGCCGCCAGGTCATTGGTGCACTGGACGGCCGTCTTGTACGGTACGTGGCGCACCCGGATGCCGGTCTTGGCTTTCAGATACTCCATCGCCAGATGGCCGCCCGATCCCACGCCCCACGAGCAGTACGCCAGCTCCGTGGGGCTCGCCTTGACGTAGGCGATCAGTTCCTTGAGGTTGTGCACCGGCACGGTGGACGTGACCGCCAGCAGGTTGCCGCCCGGAGCGCTGGGCCGCGCAATCGGGGTGAAGTCCTTTACCGGGTCATAGGGCAGGCTCGCCGTGGTCCACGGGTTCACGGTCATCGTGGCCGAGTAGGTGAACAGCAGCGTGTACCCGTCGGGCTCGGCGCGCGCCACCATCTCGCTGGCGATGATGCCGTTGGCGCCGGGACGGTTGTCCACCACCACCGGCTTCTTCAGCGCAACCGAGAGGCGCTCCGCCACCAGCCGGGCAGTCTGGTCGGTCACGCTGCCCGCGCCGGATGGCACGAGCACACGGATCGGACGATTGGGATAAGGTGCGGTGTCGGC
Source organism: Cupriavidus sp. SW-Y-13 (assembly GCF_009793345.1). NCBI lineage: Bacteria > Pseudomonadati > Pseudomonadota > Betaproteobacteria > Burkholderiales > Burkholderiaceae > Cupriavidus > Cupriavidus sp. SW-Y-13. The sequence goes on along the minus strand of NZ_WHLX01000002.1, from coordinate 878,835 downwards.
ATGGGCTGCACCGGCTCCGGCACACACCAGCGCCGCTGCAATGGCCGGCAAGGCCATGCGGGCGCCAGGTTTCTGGCTATGCATGTTGCTGTCTCCGTCACGGCGCATTGGCCGCTCATGCCGGTACATGGCCGGCGTATCGTGAACAGGCGTCCGCCCGCCTGGTGTGACGCGGCTCAGGCAGGCGCCCGGGCCGCGGATTCGATGGCGGCGAGCCGCGCCAGATGCCACGCGGCATCGCCGAACAGATTGGCCTGCGCGGCCAGCCGCTTGTAGCAGTGCCCCACTTCCACCTCGTCGGTCATGCCGATGGCGCCGTGCAACTGCACGGCCTGCTCGCCCAGTGCGCGGCCAGCATCCGAGACAAAAGCCTTGGCATACGACACCGCGCGCGAGCGTGCGACGGGATCGGCGTCCAGTGCAGCGGCAGCGGCCTCCGTGATGGCGCGCGCCTGTTCGATGCTGACGTACAGGTCCACCAGCCGGTGGCGCACCACCTGGTTGGCACTGAGGGCACGGCCAAACTGACGGCGGGTCATCACGTATTCGCGTGTCAGGTCGAACGCGCGCGTCATGGCGCCCACGGCATCGGCGCAGGCCATGACCGTGGCGCGGTCGAGTGCCGCTTCCACCATCGGCCATGCCTCACTGACGGGGCCGATCCGCGCATCATCGCCAACGGATATGCGCCGCAGCGTCACGGTGGCGGTCTGCCGTCCGTCGTAGGTCGGATAGCCCTGGATGCTCACGCCGCGCGTACTGGCGGGCACCGCGAACAATGTCAGGCCATGTCGTTCGCGCTGCCCGCCGTCCGTGCGTGCCAGCACGAGCAGGATGTCGGCGCAGCCTCCGCCGAGTACCAGCGTCTTGCTGCCATCGATCTGCCATGTGCCGTCGGGCCGCTGGCGGGCATGCGTGGCGATGTCGAACGCGTCGTGGCGTCCCTGCAATTCGTGACACGCCAGCGCGGCGAAGGTGTGCCCTTCGGCAATCTCCTGCGCCGTCGCAAGGTGGGCTGGCTGACCCGAGCCGGCCAGCAGCGGCGCGCATAACGCGGTGTTGGAGATCCAGGGTTCCACAGGCAAGGCGCGTCCCAGTGCTTCGGCCATTGCTGCCTGATCCATCGCGCTGCCCATGCCGCCGCATGCTTCCGGCAGGCCGAGCGACAACCATCCCATCTCCGCGAACTGGCGCCAGGCCGATTGCGAGAAACCGTGCGGCTCCGCCATGGCAGCCTTGCGCTGTACAAAGCCATAGTCGCGTTCCACAAAGCGCGCGACGCTGTCCAGCAACATGCGACGTGCCTCGATATCGTCGTCTTCAGGCATGAATGTGTGTGTCGTCATCGTTGGACCTCAAAGCCCGAGCACCTGCTTGGCCAGCAGCTCGTGCTGGATCTCGCTTGTGCCGCCGGCAATCGTGTAGCCGCGCGTCACAAAGCGCCGCGCGGAGGCCGCCGCCGCGTAGGGCGACCGGCCAGGTTCGAGGTCTGCCGGTTCGAAGTGCGCCATACGGTCGTAGGCCAGGGTGTCGGGACCCAGCGCGTCGACCGCCAGGTTCTCGATGTCCTGGATCAACTGGCTACCCAGCAGTTTCAGCATCCCGGTCTCGGGACCGAGCGCCCCGCCCTGCCGCTCCAGACGGCGGAAGCGCAGCACCGTGGCCGCCAGGGTTTCCAGTCGCACCTCCAGCGCATGAAACCGTTGGGCAAACCACGGGCGATTCCGCAGCGGTTCCCCTGCTTCCATGACTTCGTTGCCGATGGCTCGCACCTTTGCCAGACGACGGCGGTTCTCGGCCACGCGCGACAGGTTCAGGCGTTCGTGCTCCAGCAGCGATTTGGCAATCGACCAGCCTGCGTTTTCCTCGCCGACGCGCATCTCCACCGGCACTTCCACATCGTCCAGAAACACCTGGTTGAACAACTGCCAGCCATGGATGCCGATCAGCGGCCGCACGCTGACGCCGGGGCTACGCATGTCGATCAGCAGGAAGCTGATGCCCTCCTGTGCGCGGGCTTCGGTATCGGTGCGCACAAGGCAAAAGATCCAGTCGGCGTACTGTGCGTACGACGTCCAGATCTTGCTGCCGTTGACGCGGTAGAAAGCCGATCCGTCCGCACGGGTGTGGCGCTCGGCACGCGTGGTCAGAGAAGCCAGGTCCGAGCCCGCGTTCGGCTCCGAGTACCCCTGGCACCACCAATGCTCCTGGTTCAGGATGCGCGGCAGGAAGTACTGCTGCTGGGCAGGCGTGCCGTGATAGATCAGGATCGGGCCGATCATCTCGATTGAAATCCCGCCCGTCTCGGGCGCGTGGGCCAGCACCAGTTCCTCCTGCAGCACCGCGCGCCGTGCTGCGCTCCATCCCTGGCCCTGCCACGCTTCCGGCCAATGCGGCGCCAGCCAGCCGCGCTCCGCGAGCCGCCGCTGCCAGTCCACCATTTCCTCCTTGCTGACTTCGAGCCCCAGCCGCACTTTCTCGCGCACCCGTGCTGGCAGGGCTTCGGCGATGAATGCGCGCACGTCGCGGCGCAGCGTGGCGAATTCATCCATGCTGGACCTCCACGGGTTCGGCATTGCGGCAAGCGTCGAACCAGTGGGCCGCCGCCATGCGCGCGCTGGCGGCGCGTAGCGTGCCCTTGACGGCCTGCACCGTCTCTGCCGGAAAGCCGCCCACCTGTGCTGCCATGTCCCGTGCGCGCGCCAGCACGTCGCCATCGGCAGCGACTTCCGTGGCAACACCGAGCCGCAGCAATTCCGCCGCCGGCACGCGTTCGCCGAGCAGGCACAGCCGCGCGGCCACTGCCTCGCCGTGCCGCAAGGCCAGCCAGGCAATGTTGCGCGGCGCGTTCATGCCGATGCGGATTTCGGCAATCTGCATGAAGGCGCCCTCCCCGCACACCAGCAGGTCGGCGGCCAGTGCCAGTGCGGCACCGCCATTCACGGCGTGGCGTTCGAGTGCCACAATCCACACCTTGCGGCTGGCGATCAGCGCGGCGTGCACGCGATCCCAGCGCACTGCGAATCCGGCGAGGCCCTCCGCATGGCCCTTGATGGCCTGCAGGTCCAGGCCGGAGCAGAAGGCGCCGTCTGCGCCGTGCAGGACGATGGCCCGGACCGTGGCGTCGGCCTCCAGCGCGAGAATCGCGTCCGCGAGGGCTTCCGCCGTGGCCATGTCGATGGCGTTGCGCGTTGCGGGACGGTTCAGCGTGAGATCGGCCCAGCCATCGTGGCGGGATATCAGGACTGCGGATGCGTCTGTCATGCCTGCGCTCCTTCTTCACATGCGGAGTCGATGCCGATGGCTCCGTTCCGCGCCATGGCGGCGATGGATTCATCGTCATAGCCAAGTTCGCGCAGCACTTGCGCCGTATGCTCGCCGAGCCGAGGTACCACTGGCGTCGAAGCCTGCGCCGCTGCTCCCATGCGGAACGGCAGGCCCGGCAACACGATCTCGCCGCCCAGGCCATCGCCCACCGCCATCAGCAGCGCATTGGCCTGCACGTCGGCGCTGGCCTCCACCTGTCGGTAGTCGCGCACCACGCCCACCACCACCTGATGCCGCTCCAGCAAGGCACGCGCATCCTCTCCGGCGAAATCTCGCAATGCGTCCTGCAGAATCGCCAGCATGGCCGGCCGGTTCTGTACACGCAGTGCGTTGCTTGCGAAGCGCGAATCGCCGGCCAGCGCGGGCTGGCCAATCGCCGTGCAAAGCCGCGCCCAGTGTTCGTCAAGGTAGGCCGAGAGCACGATGTGACCATCGGCTACCTCGATCACGTCGGCGGCCGGCGCCGCCTTGGGCTGGCTGTTGCCGCTGCGTACCGGCAGCGCGCCGGAGCACTGGTACTCGGCCCAGAGCTGGGCCTGCAGATGTACGCCCACGGTCAGGAGCGATGTCTCGATGGTGTCGCCATGCCCCGTGCGGAAACGTCGGAATAGTGCGACCACGATGGCGTTGGCGGTGGCCAGTGCCGTGGCGGCATCGATCAGCGCGAAGCCTGCCTTCAGCGGCGGGCCGCCGGCCTCGCCTGTCACGGACATCATGCCGCTCTCGGCCTGTGCCGCGATATCCAGTCCCGGCCGCAGGCGCGACGGCCCTTGCGTGCCGAAGCCGGTCACGCTGGCATGCACCAGCTCCGGTTTGGCATCGCGCAATGTGGCGGCGTCCAGCCCGAGCGATTCCATCGAGCCGGGACGCGCGTTATGCAGGACCACATCGCACGACAGCGCCAGCTTGCGGGCGGCCTGCAGCCCTGACGCCGTGCGCAGGTCCAGTGCAATGGCGCGCTTGCCACGGTTGTAGGCCAGGAACATCGGGCTCTGCGCGCTCGTGCCGTCGAAGCGCCGCGCACTGTCTCCACGCAGCGGCTCCACCTTGATGACGTCGGCGCCAAGATCCGCCAGCAACATCGCCGCACCCGGCGCCGCGATGAACTGGCCGAACTCCACCACGCGAATGCCGGCGAGCGGCAGGTCTTTCTGGGTCTGCATCCTGTTTCCGTGTGCATGCCGGGAACGGCATCGATGAAACGGATCTTGCGGCACCTGGTTCGGGCGCGGCAGCCTCCCAGATCGCTGCGGCGTGAACCAGCGGTTATCACCGGGGGTAATCCCGTAGCCGGATGGTTGGCGCTATGCTGGCGGACAGGGCGTCGCCATGAACGCCCGCGACAGGAGACAAACCATGCGACTGAGCCAGGTTCAGGACTTCATCGCTGTAGCCGAGCACGGCAGCATCCGTGCCGGCGCCAAGGCGCGCGACGTATCGGCGCCGGCCATCACCAAGAGCATCCGGATGCTGGAGGAAGAGCTCCATGTGCCGCTGCTGACCCGCACCACGCGCGGCGTTGTGCTCTCCCGCTATGGCGAGGCATTCCTGCGGCGCGCCCAGCTGATTGCCAGCGAGGCGCGCAAGGCGGCCGACGAGATGGCGCAGATGCTGGGCACACGCAACGGCGTGGTGCGCATTGGCGCCACCGGCGGGCCGGCCCATCTGCTGCTGCCGGCCGTGCTCAAGCGCTTTCGCGCCCAGCATCCCGACGTGCAGGTGTGCATCGAGAGCGGCGTATATCCAGCCCATCTGACCGACCTGCGGGTCGGCGTCATGGACATGGCCGTGAGCCCGATCCCGGACGAGGGCATCGAGCGCGAATTCGTCTGCGAGCCCTTGTACAACAACGATTCGGTGGTGGTTGCGCATCGGGATCACCCGCTGCGCAACGCCCGGACCCTGCGTGAACTGGTGGGCTCGGACTGGGTACTGACCGGGCAGCGCATGCACGGGCCCGGCGCCGCGATCATGGATGCCTTCCGCGCCCGCGATCTGCCGCTACCCCGCGTGGCGGTGCGGTGCGACACCATCGGCATGATCCAGACCCTGCTGGAAGACCGCTCACTGCTGTGCCTGCTGCCGCGTCAACTGGTGCCCGGACGGCTGGCCAGTGCCAACCTGGTGGCGCTGCCCATCGAGGACCCCCTGCCCAGCCACGCTGTCAGCCTCATCTATCGGGCCGATTCGCCGATGACCCCGGTGGCCGAGCAGTTCGCGAAACTGCTGCGCCGCGAAGTGCACTACCTGAGCAAGATGCCCGACAGCCCGCTGCGCCGCCAGGTGCCGCGCAAGCCGGAAACGGTCGGCTAGCGCGGCCCCGCGCTGGCGGGAACTCCTTGCCAGCCACGGGTGATAACCGCTGGTTCACACCTGAAAATCTTCACCACCCGCCAGGGCGCGCCAGCATTGCCCGCGCGGCTGCGGCGGCGGGCTGCGCAGGGACTTTCCCCACTGCATATAGTCTCGTTTCTGCGCGTGAATATCCCTTCGCCAACTGGGAGGGAGAACACATGAACGCAATCGAGGATCGCCCCGCCGCATTGATTACCGGGCGTGGCATCGATGCCATCGGGGACGGCATCTGGCTGCTGCACGGGCAGGGCCAGAGTTTCGTGGCCGATGTGGGCGGCGGGCTGCTGGTGATCGACAGCGGTCCTGGTGGCGGCGTAACAGCCGGGATGATCGAAGCACTGCGCACGCAGACCCAACTGCCGGTGCTGGCGCTTTGCTACAGCCATGGCCATCTGGGCTACAACGCGGGCGTGAAGCAGTGGCTCGACCATGCCGCGCAGCGCGGCGAGCCGGCACCCCGCGTGATGGCACACGCCAACGTACTGGCGCGTCAGCGCCGCTACCGCGACACGCAGCGCATGCAGGAGCGCATGGCGGAGATCCAGTTCCGTCATGCCAGTGGCGCCCTGGCCGGAAAACTGCGGCATATCCCGCCCACCGAGACGTTTCATGATGGCATCACGGTCGGTCATGGAGCGCGGCGTGCCGAGATCCTGTGGGCGCCATCGGAGACGGACGATGCCGTGGCCGTGTGGCTGCCGGGCAGCCGTCTGCTATACGGCGGCCCCGCCGTCATCGACTCCATCCCGAACATCGGCACGCCGTTTCGCACGATGCGCGACACGGTACGCTGGGCGGAAACGCTGGAACGCCTGGCCGGCCTGCAGCCCGAGACCGTGGTCCGCGAGTTCGGCGCCACGCTGCACGGCGCGGACACCTGCCAGCAAGTGCTGCTGCACACCGCAGCGGCGCTGCGCTGGATGCGTGAGGAAGTGGTGCGGCTGATGAACGCGGGCTGCAACGAGCGCGAGATGCTTGCCGCGCTGCAGCCGCCCGCCGATCTCTTCGAGCAGCCGTGGATGCAGCCGACCTACGGCGATCCCACCTACATTGCGCGCGATATCTACCGCTCCGAGAACGGCTGGTGGGACCGCAATGCCACTACGCTGCATCCGGCCGCGCCCGACGCCGTAGCGCGCGAAATCGCAGCGGCCATTGGCGATCACGGCGCCGTCGTGCGGCACGCGCGGGCACTGGCGGAACGCGGGGAGACCCAGCTCGCGCTGCATGTGATCGACCTGCTGGCGCAGGCACCCGCTGATAACCCCCATGCGGTGGAGGCACGCCAGCTCAAGGCCGAATGGTTGCGCGCCCGTGCGAAAGAGGTGCGCAGCTACGTATCGCGCAGCCTCTACGTGGCCGCGGCGATGGTGCTGGAAGACCGCCCGGACGACACCTTCGGCATCCACTGAGCGCGCGATGAACCATCCTCTCCTCTCCGCCGCCTTGTCCGACCGTAGCCGCCGCGACGCCCTGCGGCTGCTGGCCGCGCTCGGTCTGGGCTCAGTCCTGCGCCCCGCCAACGCCGCCACATGGCCGTCGCGTCCCATCCGCCTGGTCGTGCCCGCTTCGGCCGGCAGCGGTCCGGACCTGTTCGCGCGCCCGCTGGCCGAGGTCATCGGCAGGAAACTGGGCCAGTCGTTCGTGATCGACAACAAGCCTGGCGCCACGGGCATCATTGGCAACGACATCGTCGCCAAAGCCTCGCCTGACGGCCAGACGCTGCTCTTCACCTATGCGGCCACCGTGGTGATCAACCAGACACTGCAGCCGAAAATGCCCTATGACGGTTTGCGCGACCTGCTGCCCGTGGCGCAGGTCGGTGCGGGCGGCAATTTCCTGGTGGTGGTGCCGGAGTTTCCGGCACGCAGTCTCAAGGAGTTCGTCGCGCATGTGCGCGCGCGGCCCGATGTCTATGACTACGCGTCATGGGGAATCGGGTCTGGCGGGCACCTCACCATGGAAGCGCTGCGGATGCAGAGCGGCATCCGCATCCGGCATGTGCCATACAAGACCGTGCCGCAGATCCTGAACGACATGCAGGGGGGCATCGTCAAGGTGGGATGGGTCGACACATCGTCGTCGCTGCCATTGATCCGTGCCGGCAAGCTCCGCGCACTGGCCATCAGCGGCACGCGCCGCGGATCGGCCACGCCCGACGTGCCCACCATGACGGAGCAAGGCTATCCGTTCGATACCAATAGCTGGTACGGCCTCTTCGCACCGGCCGGGACGCCCGATGCCATCGTCCGTCGACTCAACGCGGAAGTGAACCTCGCGCTGGCCAGCGCGGACATGCGCGAGCGATTCGTGCAGATGAACATGGCGGACCCGCCCATCAAGACGCCTGAGGCATTCGCGCAAACCGTACGCGATGACGTGGCGGCGTGGGGCAACGTGATTCGCACCAACCACATCACCGTCGACTGAACACAACATCGAGCAGTTGGAGCAAATTCGGAGCAATCGGCATGACCACAGACCACGCAACACTGGATCAACGCATCCGCGACGCCTTTATCTACACCTTTCCGCTGCACGACCTGGCGCGCACGCGCTGGCGCTTCACCCAGACCGACCCCGCGCATGGCAAGCCCGCCAACCAGTTGCACCACAACCGGCACCTGCTGGACGACCGTGCCCGACAGGTGACGATGCCGAACAACGACACGCTGTACTCCCTCGCATGGCTCGACCTGTCCGGCGGCCCCGCCGCGCTGGAAATGCCCGACATGGGAAGCCGTTACTACAGCGTGGCGCTGATGGACGCCTTCACCAACAACTTCGCCTGCCTGGGACCGCGCACCAACGGTGCCGGCGCCCATGTGTTCGTCATCGCCGGACCGAACCATCACGTCAGCGCGCAGGCGGATCTGCCGGACGGCGCCGTATTGGTTCGCGCCCCGTGCAATGACGTCTGGATGCTGGCGCGCGTGCTCGTCGATGGGCCGGACGACCTGCCGGCGGTGCATGCACTGCAGGATCAGATGCGCCTCCGCACGAGCAACGTACCGCCCGCTCCCTTCGCGGCCACACCCGACGAGACCCGCCCCGACGCCTATCTGAGGTTCGTCAACGAGGCACTGGCGCGCAACGGCGTGCCGACGCATGAACAGGAAATGGTGGACGGGTTCGCCGACCTCGGTGTCCGCGCCGGTGAGCCAGGCGCGTGGGATACGCTTCCCGAGCCGACCCGTGACGCATGGCAGCGGCTATGGCCGACCCTGCGCCATGATCTGGAGCATCCGCCCAAGGGGAGCATCCGACGGCATGGGCCGCGCGGGTCGTGGTTCAGCGGACTGGACCACATCGGCAACTTTGGTGCCGACTATGTGTATCGCGCCTATATCGCACTGGTCGGACTCGGCGCACTGGAGCGTCAGGAAGCCATCTACGCAAGCGCCCTGACCGACGGCGCCGGCCAGACGCTGGATGGTGCCCATCGCTACCGGCTGCGTGTGCCGGCGCAGATGCCCGTCAATGCGTTCTGGTCGCTGTCGATGTACGAGTTCGAGCCCGATGGCCGCCGCTTCTTCACCGCGAATCCAATCCAGCGGTATGCGATCGGCGACCGTACACCGGGTCTGGTACGCAATGCCGATGGCTCGCTCGATCTACACATCCAGTGCGATGAGCCCGGCGAGGGCAGCGCAAACTGGCTACCCGCGCCAAAGGGCCGGTTTGCGCTGGCGCTGCGCTATTACCATCCGCAGGCGGAACTGATCGAGCACCGGTTCGTCATGCCGGATACCGAGCGACTCTCGGCATAGGCCCGGGCATCGCGGCCTGCGCGTGGCAGGCCGCGACGCCTCAGTTCAGCGGAAAGCGTTTCGCCAGCGCCGTGAAGCGTTCGTCTTCCTTGCGAACCTGCGCGGCGAATTCCTCCGGGGTATTCACCAGCGGCTCGGCGCCCGCCGATGCAATCGCCTTCTGCAACTCGGGATGTCGCATGGCCTCGCGCACGGCGGCGTAGATGCTTTGCGTGACCGCCGGCGGGGTGCCTTTCGGCGCGAAGAGGCCGAACCATGTGGTGTAGGCGTACTGGGGCATGCCGGTCTCCACTACCGTGCGGACATCGGGTGCGGCACTGAAGCGATGGTTGCCCTGATTGGCCACGATCTTCAGCGTGCCGGCCTTTTGGTGCGGAAGCGCCGAGGCCACGCCGGTCACGGCAAAGTTCACGTTGTTGGCGATCATGTCCGTGATGATGGCTGCCGTGCCCTTGTAGTTCACCACGATCAGGTTGGGTAGCACTTCAGCCTTCAACTGCTGGCCGAACAGCTTGGCCACGTTTTCACCGGTGCCCATCGAGCATGGCGTGGATGCCGTCTTGCAATACTGGATCAGCTCCGGCAGCGACGTCGCCGGAAACTTGCCGTTCGCTACGATAACGCCGGGCGATTGCGCGATGTTGGTGATGGGCACCAGCGTAGCCAGCGGGTCCGTGCCGGTGAACGATGGTGCATGTTTGGTTAGCACGATGGCAGGCGTCTGCAGCAGCAACGTGTAGCCGTCAGGCTTGGCCTCGGCCACCTTGCGCGTGCCGATCAGGCCATCGGCGCCGGGCAGGTTCGATACCAGCACGGGCTGGCCCCACTGCTCCCCGAGCAGCTTGGCCGTGGCGCGCGCGGAGGCATCGGTGCCGCCGCCCGGCACATACGGTACGACGATCGTCACGGGACGATCGGGCTTCCATTCCGCTTGCGCCAGCGCGCTTGCAGGCGCTGCCAGCGCTGCGGCAGCCAGCGCCGTGGCCAGAAGGTGTGTGCCGCGCGGAGTCCGGCGGCATTCAATGTTGTGGATCATCGGCATGTTGGTCTCCTCCAGTCGATCTCTTATGGTCGTATGGCTTTTTGGACGTCGCGATATCAGCGCGCCCAGCGTTTCTCGAAGTCCCAGACTTCCTCGAAGCCGATCAGGCGACAGAACTCGTTGAAGTCGGCCATGGGGATGTCCGGCGAAAGACTGGTGCCGGCTTCCTTGAGATGGCGCAGCGACTTCTCCATCGCGGCAGCCGCCACCAGACTCGTCATGGCCGGGAAGATCGCCAGCGAGAAACCGATTTCCTTGAGCACATGCGCCGGCAGGATGGGCGTCTTGCCGCCATCGGCCATGTTGGCCATCATCGGCAAGTCGAAGGCTTCGCAGGCGCGCCGCATCTCTTCCTCCGACTGCGGCGCCTCGAAGAACAGGATGTCGGCGCCGGCGCGGGCATAGGCTTCCATGCGCCGCATGGCGTCATCCACGCCCAGGCTGGCGCGTGCGTCCGTGCGGGCGATGATGAGGAAGTTCTCCTTGTCCTGACGCGCTTCCGAGGCAACCTTGATCTTCTCGACCATGTCCTCCACAGGCACGCAGCGCTTGAACGGGGTGTGGCCGCATTTCTTCGGAAACTCCTGGTCTTCGATCTGGATGGCGGTGACACCGGCCTCTTCATACCCGCGCACCGTGTGGTGCACGTTGAGCAGCCCGCCATAGCCCGTGTCCGCGTCGGCGATCAGCGCCGCCTTCGAAGTGCGCGTGATCGTGCGCATGCGGTCCACCATCTGGGTGTAGGTGGCAATGCCAGCATCGGGCAGCCCCAGGCTGGAGGCGGTGAGCCAGTAGCCCGAGCCATAGATGACGTCGAAGCCCACCTTGGTGGTCATGACGGTGGCGATCATGTCCTGAACGCCGGGGATGACGATAAACTCGCCGGCCGCAAGTTTCTGTCGAAGGATGGGATTGGCCATGACGGCTCCTTAAAGCAAGACAGCAATCAATCGGAAAAAGTGGGATCAGTCCATCGATGCCAGCCACGGCTGGTCGCGCTGCACGCGTGCCTCGTACTCGCGCAGTGCCGCGTCGTGGCGCAGCGTGCGGTCAACCTCGTCCTCGGCGGAGAGCAGTTGTTCCGCGTGCCCATCGGCCAGCGTCACGCCGATGACACTGCCATCGGGCAACTGGAGGCTGCGGTCGGCCACTGTCAGATGCAGCGGCGCGTCGGGCGCAGCGGCCAGCGCTGCCAACAGCCGCGCATGATTGGCGGGCGTCACGGTGGCGGCCACCACGCCGTTCTTCACGCAGTTGTTGCGGAAGATGTCGCCGAAGGACAGCGCGACCACGGCCTGCACGCCGTAGTCCGCTAGGGCCCAGACCGCATGCTCGCGCGAGGACCCGCAGCCGAAGTTCTGCAGGGCCACCAGCAGGCGCGGCGGCGAGGACGCCTTCATGAACGCCACCTCGGAGCGGCCTTCCGCGAGCCAGTCCGCGAACAGGTGCGCACCCATGCCCGTGCGTTGCACCAGCCGCAGGAAGCGTCCCGGAAAAATCGCATCGGTGTCGATGTCGTCGCGCGGCATGACCGCCGCGCGGCCTTCCACTTCTGCAATGACGGCTTTCATGCGAGGTACTCCCGGGGATCGGTCAGGCGCCCTTGCAGGGCGGACGCGGCGACGGCAGCCGGGCTCATCAAGTGAGTACGTCCCCCCTGCCCTTGCCTGTTTTCAAAGTTGCGGTTGGAAGTAGACGCGCAGCGCTCCTTTGGCGCCAGGCTGTCGCCGTTCATGCCGATGCACATCGAGCAGCCCGCCTCGCGCCATTCGAATCCTGCATCGACGAAGACTTGCGCCAGGCCCTCGGCCTCGGCTGCGCGCTTGACGCTGCCCGATCCGGGCACCACCAGCGCACGCACGCCAGAGGCCACGCGGCGGCCACGCACCACATCGGCGGCGGCGCGCAGGTCTTCCAGCCGGCCATTGGTGCAGGAGCCGATGAAGGCTGTGTCGATCGCTACCGAGGACAGCGCCTGCCCGATCTCCAGTCCCATGTAGGCCAGGTTCTCTTCCAGTCGATGGCGTTCAACGGGGTCATCCAGCCGGGCCCCATCGCCCACCCTGCCGGAGATGGCGGCACTGTCCGCCGGCGTGGTGCCCCATGTCACGAGCGGCGCCACGGTGGACGCATCGAACGCGACGCTGCGATCGTAGTCGGCCGGGTCGTCCGTGCGCAGCTTGCGCCAGGCCTCTGCTGCGGCTTCGAAATGTTCGCGCGCCGCGCCCTGCACGCGCTCGCGCAGGTATTCACGCGTGGTCGCGTCCGGAGCGATCAGTCCGAAGCGGGAACCTGCCTCGATGGTCATGTTGCAGAGGGTCATCCGTGCTTCCATCGACAACCCCTGCACCGTCGGACCCAGATACTCGACGCCAAACCCGTTGCCGCCGCTGGTGCCGATGTGGTGGATGATGGCCAGCGCCAGATCCTTGGCGTAGACGCCCCGGGCCAGCGCACCCGAGATGGCGATGCCCATCGTGCGCGGCTTGCGCATCCACAGGCTCTGCGTGCTCATGACGTGCGCCACTTCCGAGGTGCCGATGCCCCAGGCCAGCGCACCCATCGCACCCAGCGTGGCGCTGTGCGAATCCCCGCAGACCACGGTGCTGCCGGGCAGCACATAGCCAAGCTCGGGCGCGATGACGTGGACGATGCCCTGCAGCGGGTGATCCAGGTCGAACAGTCGCATCCCTGTGGCCTGGGTATTGCGCCGCAACGTGGCAATCTGCTCGCGACTTTCCGCATTGGGGATATTTGTCAGCCGGTCAGCCGTGGTGGGAACGTTGTGATCCTGAACCGCGATATGGCGTGGCGACGAGCGCAGCGTGTGGCCGGATTCGGCCATGCTGGCAAATGCCTGCGGGCTCGATACCTCCTGCACGAGGTGCCGGTCGATATAGACCAGATCCTCGCCAGCGTCGTTGTGGGCGACCGCGTGGGCCGCCCAGATCTTGTCGAATAGCGTTGTCATGATGTGAGGGTGTCCTGCGTCAGACTCAATCCAGCTTGCTCAGTCCAGCTTGATCTGGGCGGCCTTGACGATGACCTTGTTCTTGGCCAGATCGCGCACGATCTCGCGTCCGTACGCGTCGGGCGTGCCCGGCGTGGCGACGATCCCCAGGGATGACAGCCGCTCGCGCATGGCCGGGTCGTTCAGCACCTTCTGCAGCGCGGCGCTGAGTTTGTCGATGATGGGCTTGGGCGTGCCGGTGGGCGCCATCAGGCCGACCCACGAATTGATCTCGAAGTCTTTCATGCCGGCTTCGATCAGCGTCGGCACGTTCGGCAGCGACGGCGCACGCTCGCGCGAGGTCACGGCCACCGCATCGACCTGCCCGCTCTTGATGAACGGCATGGCGCCGGTCACCGCCGCAAACGTCACGGGCAACGTGCCGCCTACCACGTCAAGCAGGGCCTGCCCGCCACCCTTGTACGGCACGTGGGTCATCGGCATCCCGGTGCGCTGGTGGAACATTTCACCGGCAAGGTGGGTCGTGCTGCCGTTGCCCGCGCTGCCGTAGGACACGCCTCCCGGCACGGTCTTGGCGTACTTCTGCAGGTCCGCAACGTTCTTGATGCCCAGCTTCGGATTGGCGGCGATGAGCAGCAGCGCATCCCCAATCTTGCCGATGGGCACGAAATCCTTGACCGGATCGAACGGCACCTTGGCATACACGTTGGGATTGATCACCAGCGTGCCGTCGTAACCGAGCAGCAGCGTGTAGCCATCGGGCTCTGCTTTGGCCACCATCTGCGTGCCGATATTGCCGCCGGCCCCGGGCTTGTTGTCCACCACGATCTGCTGGCCCAGCTCCTGGCCGAGCTTCTCGGCGACGATGCGAGCACTGGTATCGGTCACGCCCGCGTTGGCGAACGGCACCACCAGCCGGATCGGCTTGTTAGGGTAGTTGTTCTGCGCGTAGACGGCGGACGTGCCGAAGGCGGTCAGGGCCAGGGCCATGCCAAGCAGGCGACGGCGCGTGAGTTGGGGGGAACGTTGTTGCATGATGAGGCGTCTCCAGTCTTGTAAAGGGGAAGGCATCTGCGTGCCTTTCTTGCGATGTCGATATGGGTGTCGATATGGATGTCGATGTCGTTGGCGTTGCGGCGTTCAGCCCGGCGGCGTGGTAGCACGTCGCGTGGCGGCAATCGCCATGAGGCGTTCATCGCGCCACGCGCGCCGCGTTTCGAGATCGGTCTGCGAGAGATGCTGGCGACGATCCGTTTCCACCTGTCCGATCAGCGCGGCATCCCACGGCGTGTCGTGCTGCCGCGATTGCGCAATGCGCTGGTACAGCGGTCCGAGCCGCACGGCGTAGTCGGCCACGCCACCCGGCGCGTTGAGATCGATGGTCTCGAAGGGACCCATGAAGGACCAGCGCCAGCCGAGTCCGTCGCGCACCGTCTTGTCGATGTCTTCGCAACTCGCCACGCCTTCCTGCACCAGCGCCCAGGCTTCGCGCAGCAGCACGGCCTGCAAACGGTTCAGGACGAACCCTTCCACCTCCTTGCGTACATGGACCACGGTCTGGCCTACCGCGCGCATCCATGCGTCAGCGAAATCCACGGTCTGCGCGGCCGTTTCCGGCGACGGCACCAGTTCGACGACCGGCACGAGATACGGCGGATTGACCGGATGGACGATCAGCACGCGTGGCGACATCGACAGGCCCAGCGCGAATGCCGATCCCGGAATGCCCGATGTGGAACTGCCCACCACCGTATCGGGTGCGACCAGCGCATCGAGATCCACCATCAACTGGCGTTTCACATCCACGCGTTCGAGCACGGATTCCTGCACGTAGATCGCGCCGTCCACAGCTTCGGCCAGTGTGGCGACGGGCGCGATGCGGGCCAGCACGTCAGCTGGCGCCTCGTCGATCAACCCGTGTTGGCGCAGGCCATCGAGTTGCGTTGCAATCAACGGCACGGCGCGGCGCGTGATGTCGGGATTGGCGTCGAACATCTTCACGTGCAACCCCGCACGGGCGAACACGATGGCCCAGCCCGCGCCCACCAGGCCGGCGCCGACGATGGCGACGTGGCGTCCGCCAGAGAGTGCGTGTACATCGAAGGAATCGGTCATTTCGTAATGCTTTTTCTGGGGGTGGGTGATGCATACGTATGCAGGCTAACTTTCATGCATTCGTATGCAAACTCAAGGTTTTCCCCTAGCTACTGTCGATATTTGCGCGCTACGGGAAACCCCCAACGCGCTACGCCTTGCAGGCTTGGGATCGGCTTCCTATGCTTGTCTCACGATTTGTCCGGACAAAATAACCAATGCGGACAAAACGTCGCCAGTCGGGCCGCAGAGCCAGGCCATCACACCTCGCAGGAAAGAGGAGACAAACGCATGTTCGCCCCCCAGAAACTCACGCTGCTGGCGCTTGGCCTGGCGGTGTTCGCCCTACCCGCCCGAGCCGAATTCCCGGACAAGCCAGTCAGGATCGTCGTGCCGTATTCCGCAGGCGGCGGCACCGACATCGTGGCGCGCCGGCTGGCCGAGCGGCTGACGCCGCGGCTCAAGCAACCGGTCATGGTGGAGAACCGCCCCGGCGCCAACGGCATCATCGGCACCGATGTCGTCGCCAAGTCCGCGCCGGACGGCCACACCTACGTGCTGGTGGTGAACACGCACCTGCTGAACCCCATCCTCTACAAGAAGATGCCCTACGACACGTTCACCGATTTGATCGGCGTGACGATGGTGTGCAAGTCGCCGCTGGTGTTCGTCACGCAAAGCGGTTTCCCTGCCACGAATGCGGTGGAGTTCGCCAAACACGTCAAGGCGAAGCCGGACAAGTATTCGTACGGCAGCTCCGAGAACATGACCCGGCTGGTTGGCGAGATGTACAACAAGTACCAGCACCTGGACATGGTCAACGTGGCCTACAAGGGCGGCTCGCCGCTGATGACCGATGTGATCGGCGGCGTGACCACGGTGGGCGTGACCAGTGTGCTCACCGCCAAGCCGTTCATCACGTCCGGCAAGCTGCGTCCGCTGGCCGTGACCGGCGCGCAGCGCTCCCCTGTCCTGCCCAACGTGCCAACCATGATCGAATCGGGCATGAAGGATTTCGAGGTCTATACCTCGTACAGCCTCTATGCCCCGGCCAAGACGCCAAAAGCGGCGCTGGAGCGCATGCAGAAGGAAGTGCACGACATCGTCATGGCGCCGGACATGAAGGAGATCCTGGCCGAACAGGCCGCCACGCCCGTGGCCCAGCCGGTGGACGAGTTTAACGTGCAGGTGAAGAAGGATTTCGAGGCCTGGCAACGTCTGGCCAAGGAAGTCAATTTGCAAGCGGAGTGAGACAAGCGGATATGGATACGACCACGAACGAAACGCCCTCCATCGACACGATCCGCCCCGTGCCGGGTGGCTGGACCCGCGCCGACATGGAACGCGACCCGCGCTGGATTCATGTGCTCGACGCCGACGAGATCGCCGCGCTCGAACACGCGTTGCGCCACGCGCTGGGTACCGGCAAGGACATGTTCGACATGTCCATCGAGGATTTCCCGCTCGATGCCCGCGTGCGCCGCCGGCTGGTGGCGCTGATCGACGAGACGCAGGGCGGCTTTGGCCTCAAGCTGCTGCGCGGCTTTCCGGTAGATCGTTGGGATGCCGACGCGCTGCGCAAGCTGTTCTGGGGCATCGGGCTGCTGCTGGGCGTAGCCCGTCCGCAGGGCAAGCTCAGCCAGTTCGTGTCCGACGTGCGCGATGCAGGCGGCACTTATCGCTCCAGCACCGGACGCGGCTACAACACACGCTCGGGACTGGACTTCCATGCCGATGGCAGCGACATGGTGGGCCTGTTCTGCGTGCGCACCGCCAAGGCCGGCGGGTCGAGTCTGATCACCAGTTCGGTCGCCGCCCATAACGAGATGGTGCGCCTGCGTCCGGACCTGGCTCTTGAACTCTACAAGCCGTTGGTCTTCAGCCGGCAGGGCGAGCACGCGCCCGAGGAAACGCCGTGGTACACCGCGCCGATCTTCGGCGTGCGCGACGGGCAGTTCGCGTGCCGCCACATCCGCAATCACATCAAGGGCGCGCAGGCCACCTTTCCCGATGTGCCGCGCTTGTCCGCCCAGCAGACCGAGGCGCTGGACCTGTTCGATACGCTGCTCGCACGGGAAGACCTGTGCTACGACATGGACCTGCAGCCGGGCGACATCCAGTTGCTGAACAACCATATCGTCCTGCACTCGCGCACCGAGTACGAAGATCACCCTGAACCCGAGCGCAAGCGGCATCTGTTCCGCCTGTGGCTGTCGCTGCCGCAGGCCCAGCCGCTGCCGCTGGGATGGCTCGATGCCTACAAGGATGTGGATGCGGCCTGCGTGCGCGGTGGATTTCGCGGCATCGGTATCACGCCGCAAATTCGCGCATTCGAGGCCCGCTTGGCCAACGCCCATGGTATGAAGCTCCGTATCTATCCCGTCAAGGAAGCCGCCTGATGAACACCACTCCCTCCCAGGGCACCGCCCGTCCGTCGATGCGCGAACTGCTGGCACGCAAGCGCCTGATTGCCGCGCCCGGCGTGTTCGACATGATCTCGGTGCGCATTGCCACGCGCATGGGATTCGACTGCCTGTACATGACCGGCTATGGCACGGTGGCGTCGTACCTGGGCTTGCCCGATGCAGGCCTGGCCACCTACACCGACATGGTCAACCGCGTGGGCGCCTTCTGCTCCGCCGCCACCGTGCCAATGATCTGCGACGGCGATACCGGCTATGGTGGCCTGCTCAACGTCGCACATACCGTGCGGGGCTACGAGCGCGCCGGTGCCAGCGTGATCCAGCTCGAAGACCAGGAATTCCCGAAAAAATGCGGCCATACGCCGGGACGGCGCGTGATTCCGATGGAAGACATGGTCAAGAAGATCCAGGTGGCCGTGGAAGCGCGCGAAAGCCGCGACTTCATGATCCTGGCCCGTACCGATGCCCGCACGACGCTGGGGCTCGACGAAGCGCTGCGCCGCGCCGAAGCGTATGCGAAGGCTGGCGCCGACATCCTCTTCGTCGAGTCGCCCGAATCGGAGAAAGAGCTGGAAATCATCGGCCGCACCTTCGACCTGCCGCTGCTGGTCAATGTGGTGGAGACCGGCCGCACGCCCGTACTCCCCGCCGAGACGCTGGAACAGATGGGCTTCGCCATCGCGATCTATCCGGCCGTCGGTTTCCTGGCGATGGGTAAGGCGCTGGAGGATGTCTACGGTCACCTGCAGGCCAACCGCACGTCGCTGGGCATCGGCGACAAGCTCTATGACTTCCCGCGCTTCAACACGCTGATGGATTTCGAATCCGTGTGGGACTTCGACAAGCGTCACGCTTCATGAGCATTGGTCAGCCGTCGCCCGGTCGCCCGGCGCTGACTTTGGCCAGCACGCTGGCCATCCAGATGCTGGCCACGGCGGCCACGCTCGCCTTTGCGGTGCTGGCGCCCGTGATACCGGGCGTGGCGCTGCCCAGCGTCGGCCTGTTCCTGTCGCTTGTTTATCTGGGCGGCATGGCCGGCAGCCTCGCTGGCGCGGGCATCGTCGAGGCGTGGGGGCCGGTGCGCGCCTCGCAGCTTGGATTGCTGGCCCAGGCGGCGGCGCTCTGCATGCTGGCCACCGGCGTGCCCGAACTGCGGCCGGTGGCCGCGCTCGTCAGCGGGCTGGGCTACGGCCCGATCACGCCAGCCAGTTCGCAGATCCTGGCGCGCACCACGTCGGCCAGCCGCATGGGGTTTGTCTTCTCGCTCAAGCAGACCGGCGTGCCGCTCGGTGGCCTGCTGGCCGGCGCGCTGCTGCCGCCGCTGGCCGCTTTCCTTTCGTGGCAAGCCGCCTTTGGCGCGCTGGCTGCGGCGGCGCTTGCCATCGCCATCCTGAGTCAGCCATTGCGCACCATGTACGACGATGCCGCGACCGGCCGTTTTGTCGTGGCGGCGAACCTGCGCCAGATGTTCCGCGATGTGCTGGGCGACAGCCGCCTGCGTTCGATGGCAGCGGTCTCGGTGCTGTTTTCGGCGTGCCAGCTATCGGTCAGCGGCTATCTGATGGTGTATCTGACGACCGAGATCGGCATCGGGCTGACGCAAGCCGGCTTGATCTATGCGATTACGCAGGGCGCAGGCATCGCCGGACGCATCGCGTGGGGCCGTCTCGCGGACCTGGCCGGCGCGCCGCGCGGCGTGCTGATCCTGCTGGCCGTGCTGATGTGCGCGGCCACCGTGGCAACCGGCCTCTTTACGGCGCAGTGGACGCTGGCGCCGCTTTGCCTCGTGGCCGCCCTGCTCGGCGCGACGGCCATCGGCTGGAATGGCGTCTATCTGGGCGAGGTCGCGCGGCTGGCGCCGCCGGGGCGGGTGGCGTCGGTCACCGGTGGCGCGCTGTTCTGCACGTACTTTGGCGTGGTATCTGGGCCGGCCGCCTTCGGCTATTTCGCGCAACGCGTAAACAGCCTGAGTCTGGCTTATCTGGCACTGGCGGGTGTGCCGGTGCTGGCGGCCGGACTATTGTTCTGGGGCGACCGTGCGAAGCCCGTCGCCACGGCCAATGACAGCGCTTGCCCGCCATGACGCGTCCCGGCTATGCTCCACTCCCATCCCTCACCTGACGCTGCCCACGCGATTCATGGAACAAGGCCGCCCCCTCCCCGATGACTTTGCCGACGCGGTCCCGCACGAGCGCACCGACGCCAGCCCGCGCTATCTCGCGCTCGCGCGGAGCCTGCGCGCGGAAATCGAATCGGGAAAATATCCGGTAGGCAGCAAGCTCCCGACCGAAATGGAGTTGTGCAAGCAGTTCGGAGCAAGCCGCCATACGGTGCGCGCGGCCATCGAGCGTCTGGTCCGGCTCGAACTGATCAAGCGCACGCCGCGCATCGGCACGGTGGTCACGGCGGCGCGTGCCAAGCAGGGCTATGAACTGGCCGTGGGCCAGGTGGGCGACCTGCTCCAGTACGCCGCCACCACGCGCATGCGGGTGTTGTCGCGCGACCTACGTGAAGTGGGCGACGATGCCGACCCCGCGCTGCAGCCGTACCACGGGCAGCTATGGCTCGTGATCCGGGGGGTGCGCACCGGCGACGATGCCGATACGCCCATCTGCTACAACGAGGTGTGGGTCCATCCGGACTACCGCGGCGTGCGCGGCGCCGAGCAGGACATCGAGGCCTCGGTCTTTCATCTGATCGAGAAGCAGTTCCAGGTATCGGTTTCCCGCATCGAGCAGGTGATCCACGCCGCGGCACTGCCCGCCGAGATTGCCGAACTGCTCGACATGCCGCCCGGTGCGGCCGGCCTGTGGATCAACCGCCAGTATCGCGACGCGAGCGGTAACCTCATCGAGATGGCCTGGTCGATCCATCCAGCCGAGCGGTTCTCGTACCGGATGGTGCTGGACCGGACGTGGCGCAGTGCGTGACCACGACAATGCATCAAGGCGTCTTGCGGGACTTGGTTGGCTTCCGTCCAGCCTGACCGTCCCGCACGCCGACCGTGCCTCGTTCCACCAGCACGCAGGGCACGTCCACGCTACGGGCCATGATCTGCCCGCCCATCTGGTCGAATAGCAGGTTGCGCGTGGCATCCACCATTTCGTCGATGTTCTGCTGGACGGTCGTGAGATGGAACGACGGCCAAGCGGCCTGGGGTACGTTGTCGAACCCCACCACCGATACGTCGCGCGGCACCTCCAGCCCGAGTTCGGTGCGCAGCGTCTCAAGCGCCGCGATGGCCATGTGGTCGTTGGCGGAGAACAAGGCGTCGGGGCGATTGGCCGGGTCTTTGAACATCGCCAGCACGGCGCGGCGCGCTTCGGCAAAGTCATAGTGGCCCACGGCGCGCGCGTGTAGCGGCATTCCGGCCGCTTCCAGCGCATCGCGCAATCCCGCTTCGCGATCCCGGCTGGTGGACGCATTCTCCGCGCCGGCCAGCCAGGCAATGCGCCGATGCCCAGTGCGCAGCAACAGTTCTCCCACCATGCGGCCGCCATCCCGGTTCTGCGATGTCACCGAACTGGTGGCGTATGCGCCCATCGCACCCATCTGCGCCACCCGGTTGAACAGCACCACGGGGATGCCGGCGTTCTGGCAGTCGCTGGCAAGCGCCGACGAGAGCGAGGTCGAGGCCATGACGATGCCATCGACCTGGTACTGCAGGATGTCCGTCAGCACCTCGTCGGCATCTTCGGTCTGGCTGATAAAGAGCAGCACGTGATAGCCGTCCTGCTGCAGCGCCTGGCAGAGCCGCTCGATGACCACCGGATAGAACTGGTTCTCCAGATAGCTCATCACCAGGCCGATGATGCGGCTGCGCCGGGTGATCAGGCTGCGTGCGATGGCGTTGGGGCGATACCCGAGCTTGCGCGCGGCTTTCTCGATGCGCTCGCGCGTGTCCGGCGCCACGCTCGCGCCCGGCGTGAAGGTGCGGCTGACCGCTGACTGCGAAACCTCCGCAAGCCGGGCTACGTCATGGGCCGTGACTTTCTTCATGCCGCGGTCCACCCGCCGTCGAGCATCAGCGCGCTCCCGGTCATCAGGCTAGATGCGTCGCTGGCGAGGAACACCACCGGCCCCATCACTTCGTCGATGCGCCCCAAGCGTCCGAGCGCGATCTTCTCCAGCACGAAGTTGCGGAACGTCCGGTCCTCGAACATCGGCGCGGTCAGCGTGGTCTCGATGAACGTCGGGCACAACGTATTGACGCGGATACCCGCCGGGCCCAGTTCCCAGGCCAGTGCCTTGGTCATGCCCTCCATCGCATGCTTGCTCGCGCAATAGAGCGTGCGGCGCGGACTGCCCACATGCCCCATCTGCGACGAGACATTGATGATGGAGCCCGGCAGGCCCGCCGCCTGCAGGCTGCGCGCTACCTCGCGGCAGACGTAGAACGTGGCCTTCACATTCAGCGCGAAGACCGCATCAATGTCCTCGTCCGGCGTCTCGGTGAGCAGGCGGGGACGATTCATGCCCGCGTTATTGACGAGGATCTGGTACGGCGGACGGTTGGCGATTTCCCGCGCCACGGCGCGCGAGTCAGTGACGTCGAGCACCATGGCGTCGGCATGGCCGCCCTGCGCGCGGATGGCCGCGCAGGCTGCCTCCAGCTCGTCGCCCGAACGCGCGGCAAGCGTGACCGCCGCACCCGCCTGGGCCAGCGCCACCCCGGCGGCGAGGCCGAGGCCCCGTCCGCCGCCGGTGACGAGCGCCCGCTTGCCGTCGAGGCGGAACCCGCCGAAGGTTGGCAGTGCGGACGTCACGATTACGCCTCCAGTGCCGGAACCGGCTCGTACCAGGGCACTTCCGGACGATTGCCGTAGCGGCGCACGCGGATATTGGCCTGTTCACCGTGACCGGCGAAGTTTTCCATATGGCAGAGACGCGAGCAGTACTCGCCGATCTCCGCGCTGGCCGCATCGGTCGTGACGCGCTGGAAGGTGCAGGTCTTCAGGAACTTGCCTACCCAGAGTCCGCCCGTATAGCGCGCCGCCTTGTTGGTCGGCAACGTGTGGTTGGTGCCGATGACCTTGTCGCCAAAGGCCACGTTGGTACGCGGGCCCAGGAATAGCGCACCGTAGTTGCTCATGTTGTTGAGGAACCAGTCCGGATCGCGCGTCATGACCTGCACGTGCTCGGAGGCAATCTCGTCAGCCTTCTGCAGCATTTCCTCGCGCGAGTCGCACACGATGACTTCGCCAAAATCCGCCCACGCCTTGGCCGCGATGCCTGCGGTCGGCAGGATCTTGAGCTGGCGTTCCACCTCGGCCATCGTGGCATGCGCCAGTGCTTCGCTGTCGGTGAGGAGCACCGCTGGCGAGGTCAGGCCATGCTCGGCCTGGCCCAGCAGGTCCACCGCGCAGATTTCGCCATCGACCGAATCGTCGGCGATCACCAGGGTTTCGGTCGGGCCTGCAAACAGGTCGATGCCGACGCGGCCGAACAGTTGCCGCTTGGCTTCCGCCACAAACATATTGCCCGGCCCCACCAGCATGTCCACCGGCGCGATGGACGGCGTACCTACGGCCATGGCCACCACGGCCTGCACGCCGCCGAGCACCAGGATTTCATCGGCGCCCGCCATGTGCATGGCCGCGACGATGGCCGGGTGCGGTTCGCCATGGAACGGCGGCGCCGTGGCCACCACGCGCTTGACGCCCGCCACCTTGGCCGTCAGCACGCTCATGTGCGCCGACGCCAGCAGCGGATACTTGCCGCCGGGGATGTAGCAGCCCACGGCGTTGATCGGTACGTGGCGATGACCCAGGAACACGCCCGGACGCGTCTCTACCTCGACGTCGAGCATGGAATCGCGCTGGATCTGGGCGAAGTTGCGGACCTGGGCCTGTGCAAAGCGGATGTCTTCCAGCTCGCGCGCCGACAGGCTCTTCATCGCGCGCTCGATGGCGGCCTGCGACAGCCGGAAGTCCTGTGGCTCCCAGTTGTCGAACTTCTTGCTGTACTCGCGCACGGCAGCATCGCCACGCGACTCGATATCGCGAATGATGCCTTCGACCGTATTGCGCACGGCGGTGTCGTCTTCGGCACGCGCTTGCACGTCGCGGCCACGCTTGAGGTAACGAATCATGAGGATTTCCGTTGTGGGGTTTGCATACGTATGCAGACTAACTTTCTTGCATTCGTATGCAAACTCAGCGTTTTCCCTGATACGTCGTTAGCCCCTTTGTACCGTCGCTCGAAATAGGGACGCGGCGGTTCGCGCACATCGCTACAATCGCGCGCAAGTCCCAGCATTACGGACGACCGCCCTCGCAGATCGCGACGGGGCGGTACACATTGATAAATCCGGGTACGGTCCATGTCTTGCCACTTCGCCTCATTTCCCACCGCCTGCCGCGAGCGTCTGTTCGCCCTGCTGCTCTCGTTGATGTTCGCGTGCTTTCTCACGGGTTGCGGCGATGACGACGCGGCGCCGCCCCCTCCCGCCGGCCTGACCTACAGCATGACGTCTGCCTCCTATCAGGTCGGCACGGCGATTGTGGAAAATCGTCCCACGGCGAGCGGTGGCGCCGTCGAGCGCTATACGATCACGCCCGCACTACCCGCTGGCCTTTCGATCGATGCTGCCACGGGCGTTATCAGCGGCACACCGACTGCGGCGAGCCTCTCTGCCATCTATACGGTCGCGGCGCAGAACGCCGGCGGCACCGCCACCGCACGCGTGCAGATCGAAGTGCGCGGCGTGGCGTCCGCGCCGGCCGCGCTGACCTATCGCGAAGCCACGGTCACCTACTCCACCGGCGCGGCCATCACCGCCAATACTGCAACGAGTAGCGGCGGCCCGATCACCACCTACAGTGTCACCCCGGCACTGCCGGCCGGCCTCTCGCTCGACGCGCAGACCGGGGCCATCACCGGCACGCCTACCGCTATCACGCCCGCTGCCGCCTACGTTGTCACGGGAAGCAATGCGGCCGGAAGCACCACCGCCACGCTGCAGATTACGGTGCAGGCCGCCCTGGTTGCACCCGCGAGCCTGACGTTCACCACGACGTCCGCCCTCTATGTCACGACCGAACCGATTACGCCGAATGCCCCAGTGGCCACCGGCGGGCCCATCGGCACGTTCAGCGTATCGCCATCGCTCCCTGCCGGGCTGAGCCTCAACACCGCGACGGGCGTCATCAGTGGCACGCCTTCTGCCGTGCAGTCGATGGGCGTCTACACCATTACCGGCAGCAACGCGGCAGGCAGCGTACAGGCGCAGGTGCGGATCACGGTCACCTCGCGGGGGACGTGGAGCACTGCAGCGCCGCTGCTCGTGCCTGCGCATTACTTCACGGCCACCCGCCTGAACGACGGACGCGTGCTTGTAGCCGGCGGGTTCCAAGGCGGTGGCAGTACGGCGAGGGCCGAGATCTACGATCCGGCAATCAATACGTGGATACTCACTGGCGCAATGCAGTCCGCGCGCAGCGGGCACACTGCCACGCTGTTGCCCGATGGCCGCGTGCTTGTCGTGGGCGGCGAGGCCGTCTTTTCTATCGCTGTGAACAGCGCCGAATTGTACGATCCGGCCACAGGCATCTGGACGCCCGCCGGCAACATGAGCGAGACACGCGAGAACCACACTGCCACGCTGCTGCAAAACGGCAAGGTTCTGATTGCAGGTGGCTATGACGGGAACGGCGGCACCGTCTTCCGGAACAGCATCGAGCTTTTCGATCCCGTTGCCAATGCGTGGACACGGATGACCACGACATCGGCAGTTCCTCGTGCGCAGCATGCTGCGGGCCTGCTCCCCGGTGGCAACGTATTGCTCATGGGGGGCGTGAACGGGAGCGGCTTTGTCAATACCGCCGAGCGTATCGCCATTGACGATAGCGGCACGACGCCCGAGGCGTTTCCCATCCTGGGCAACGTGACCCTATCCGCTCGGCTGGCCGATGGCTCGTTTCTCGTCATGGCCGACGGCTCGACCAGCGCCCAGCGCTACACCCCGTCCACATCCACCTGGACCGCCAGCACGATGCAGGAGCGGCGCACCATACCGACAGTCACGACGCTCGCTGACGGACGCGTGCTGGTTGCGGGCGGCGCCACATCGGGCGGTGTCCGCGCGACGTCGACCGAGATCTACAACCCCGACACCAATACGTGGACTGCCGGCACGCCGATGTCTGACGGCCGCGGTGCGGGCCAGGCCGTGTTGCTTGTCGACGGCAGCGTGCTGATGATCAGTGGCTACAGCGGCAGCGGTGAAGTGCCGTCTGTCGAACGCTTTCAGCCGTAGTTTTTTGTGGTCTGCTGAAGCCGACGCCAGTGGCTATGGGCTCCCCTCTCCCGCGCAGCGGGAGAGGGGAGTAACACAGCGGACGCAAGAACCCCCCGTCAAAACAAAAGCGGCGTCGCAATCTGCGACGCCGCTCAGGTCTTCCTTGAACCCGACGAAGAATTACTTCTTCGCGCCGTCCGTGTACGGATCGGCCTTGCCGGACTTGGCGCCGTCCAGGTACGGATCGGGCTTGCCAGTCTTGGCGCCGTCGGTGTACGGATCGACCTTGCGGGGAGCCAGGTCGGTGCGGGTGGACTTCTTCGCGCCGCCCGAGTACGGGTCGAACTTGTTGTCGGACTTGGCACCGTCCAGATACGGATCGGGCTTGCCGGTCTTGGCACCGTCGGTGTACGGGTCCACCTTCTTGTAGGTGTTTTGCGCGTGGGCCAGTTGCACGGCGCCAAGGGCGGTGAGCGCGACAACGGTCAGCGTCGATACGGTCTTTTTCAGCATCATCCTCTTCTCTTCAAGTAAGGGCCGGACAATAGGCTCCGGCAGTAGCGAATATCCACAGGCGTCGCGTCAGAGACGCAGCGTTGTCTCCGAAGACGGGACGTTGGCCCACTGCGGCATGACACCATGGTTTCACCGCCCTAGCCATCAGACCGAGGAATAGGCGGGACTATACGAATATCTAATCGCTCTGCGCCTGAGGAGAGGACCCATGGCATGAGCGATATGTTCGTAGTCATGTATCCATACGAAAGTATGGTGATGATGGTGATTTTCATCGGGGACGGCCGGGCTCGGCGCCCTGCCGCCCTGCCCTGGTTCACCCCGCGAACGCTGGCGCCTGCGCCACGCAGAACAGACTCATCGCCGCTTGCGGGGTTCCGGGCTCGATGCCGGACAGGCGCTGGGCGACGCGGATTTTCAGGGGAGCATGACCAATCTCGCCGCTCAGGGTCTGCGCACCGACAAAATGGTTATGCGGAAAGACGCGGACCTGCCATCCGAGGGGATCGAATACGCTGTGGGCGAGCCGCGCCGTCAAGCCATCGCCGGGGCGATGGTGAAGTTCGGTGGCCAGTGCCCATTGCTGTTCGTTGTCTGCGGAGGCGTGGCCGCCCCGATTCAGCCAGCGATAGACCGGCACGCGCAAGCGCCACAGCGCCATGGCGATGCCGCGGAAATTCCACGCGCTGTGCTGTGGATCGTGATCGGTAATCAGGAGGCCCCCCGGTTTCACGAGCCG
The DNA here is from genome assembly GCF_009793345.1 of Cupriavidus sp. SW-Y-13. Lineage (NCBI taxonomy): Bacteria > Pseudomonadati > Pseudomonadota > Betaproteobacteria > Burkholderiales > Burkholderiaceae > Cupriavidus > Cupriavidus sp. SW-Y-13. Next base: position 851,359 of record NZ_WHLX01000002.1, on the reverse strand, counting down.
CGCGGCTTCGCGCAGGACGGCGGCCATATCGTCGCAGTGATGCAACGATCCGTTGATGGCCACGATGTCCGCGATGCCGGTGGCCAGCGGCATGTCATGGGCGTCCGCGAGCAACGGCACATAGCCCACCGACGCCGCACGCAACAGGCTGCCTTCCGCAATGTCGACGCCGATGGCGATACGTGGATGCCCGCCCAGTGTCGCAAGGACATTGCCGGGTCCGCAGCCCACATCGACCACGACCTTGCCGTCGAGCGATCCCAGCACGGATAGCCAGCGGTCGCGCAACTCCGGATACCGGTGCACCTCGGCCAGCCAGTTGTCCATCCACTTCGGATGGCTGAAATAGTGGGCGTTGGCCAGCATGCCGCGCGTGAAGCGGATAGGCGCTTCGGGGAAATTGCCGGCTACCACGCCGGCCTCGGGTTTCAGGTAGGGCTGCAAGCGATCCAGGTAAGTCCGCGTAGCCTCGGAGGAGTGGCTGGCCGATGCCGAAGTCCGACCTCGATCCGCGTCGTCCATCACGTCCGGGGGTCGTTCGGATGTCAGCGAAGGCAGACATTGATGGGCGGGCGTGTGCAGCTGTTCCATGTACATCTCCCCCTCGACAAGGCAAATTTGCCTCATGGCCGTCGATAAACCGACGCCCTTGTTATCCGCTCGCAGGACCGCGAACGTCTAGGGAGTTAATCAGACTCTTGCAACGCAGCAAAATGCAAGTTCGTTTCGAGATGTGAGTTTTGGTGCGGCAGGACACATAGTTGTGGCCTGTCGGCGTCACGCCGGAGGGAAAATACGACGTTTGAAGCGCATCGGCCCTCCTCCGGTGCAGATGGAAGGTCAGCGTCCGGCCTTGCCTCTATAATCCGGCATGACTTCTACCACCCCCACCTCCGCCACCTCTTTCGCCACGCTGCCTCTCTCCGCAGCGATGCAGGCAACCCTGGCCCAACTCGGCTACGAAGCCATGACGCCCATCCAGGCGGCCAGCCTGCCGCTGGCGCTGGCGGGTCAGGACCTGATCGCACAGGCCCGCACCGGCAGCGGCAAGACCGCCGCGTTTGCGCTGGCCCTGCTGCACCGCCTCGATCCGCGCCGCTTCGATGTGCAGGCCATGGTGCTTTGCCCGACCCGCGAACTGGCCGATCAGGTCACGCAGGAAATCCGTCGCCTCGCCCGCGCGGAAGACAACGTCAAGGTGCTGACGCTCAGCGGCGGCTCGCCGATCCGGCCACAAGCCGAGAGCCTGGAGCATGGCGCGCACGTGATCGTGGGCACGCCGGGCCGCATCATCGATCACCTGGATCGCGGCAGCCTGAACCTCGACACGATCAGCACGCTGGTACTCGACGAAGCCGATCGCATGCTCGACATGGGCTTTCATGACGACATCTCGTTCATCGCCAGCCACGCACCGAAGGAACGGCAGACACTGCTGTTCTCGGCCACGTATCCGGCTGCCATCGACAAGCTCGCCCACCGCTTCCTGCGCCAGCCCAAGACGGTGAAGGTTGCCGAGGCGCACGACGCAGGCACGATTACCCAGCGCTTCTACGAGGTACAGAACGGCGAGCGCCTCAACGCCGTGGGCCTGTTGCTCGACCATTACCGCCCGGCCACCACCCTCGCCTTCTGCAATACCAAGGCGCGTTGCAACGACCTGGCCGAACTGCTGCACGCGCAAGGCTATGCCGCACTGGCGCTGCATGGCGATCTGGAACAGCGCGACCGCGATCAGGTGCTGGTGCAGTTTGCCAACCGGAGCTGCTCGGTGCTGGTGGCGACCGACGTGGCCGCGCGCGGACTCGACATCGCGCAACTGGAAGCCGTGATCAACGTGGATGTCACGCCCGACCCCGAGGTGCACGTTCACCGCATCGGCCGCACCGGACGTGCTGGCGAAGCAGGCTGGGCCTTCAGTCTCGCCAGCCTCGACGAGATGGGCCGCGTGGGCAACATCGAGCAACATACGGGCACCACGTTCAAGTGGCATCCGCTCAGCGAACTGACGCCTTCGAACGGCGGACGCCTGCTGCCCCCGATGGTCACGCTGCAGATGCTGGGCGGGCGCAAGGAAAAAATCCGCCCCGGCGACATCCTCGGCGCACTGACCGGCGAGGCAGGCTACACCAAGGAACAGATCGGCAAGATCAACGTGATGGAGATGTCGACCTATATCGCCGTGGATCGCACCATTGGCCGCGAGGCGATGAAGCGCCTGAACGAAGGCAAGGTCAAGGGCCGCAAGGTCAAGGTGCGGATGCTGACTGCCTGAAGGTCGTTCGTCTCACCCCACCCACCCCCACCCTCCCCGCCACCATGATGCGATTCCGCCAAGCGGAATCACGTTTAGAGCGTGCGCTCTAGACCATTTGGATCATGGTGGCAACCCATTGCAACACTTCCTTCAATCACCGTCGCACGTTCGCGACAGCACATAACCCTGCTGTTTGTAGTACTTACATACGCGTCATCACGTGATCTAAGATCGCCCCCGGCTACGCTTTGTAGCTAAAACAATACAAAGAAACGGGGTAGTTCAATGAAGTCCAATTTTTGTCGTGGAATGCGGCAGGTAGCCGTGCGCGCGCCGCAAGCGTCCTCTATTACTCTGGCGGTGGCGTTGATGTTTCCGGTGGGGGCGTCGGCGGCCGAGTATCTGGTCAGCAATGAAACCGAGCTTCGCGCCGCACTGTCGGCGGCAAACTCTGACGGTGACGCCAGTGCGACGATCCGTCTAGCCAACAGTTTCACGCTGACTATCGCCACTACATTACCGGCGGCCGGCAAGCGGGTCACCGTCGATACGCAAGGCTATACGCTGACCCGGGCTTCGGGTGCCGGTGGGTTCACCGGAGACCGGACATTCAACGGCATCTATGTTGGCGCAACCGGCGCCTCGCCGGGCGGTGGTCAGGCCGTCAGCGGCGGATCTTCTATCAACAACGGCTCGATCACTGGTGGGACCGATACAGACAGCGGCGGTGCTGGTGGCACGGGTTTTGTGTTGGCGGGTAGCGCGTCGCTCACCAACAATGGCGCGATCAAAGGAGGCGGGGCCACGGCAGGCACAGGGGGTGCAGGCATCAGCGCTGCCAACGGTACCGCTGTCATCAACAGTGCATCCGGCACGATTTCCGGTGGTGACGTCAATGGCGGCACGGGGGGCGTTGGCGTCAATTTTACGGCGGCGCTTACGTCAGGCCGTCTCGTCAACCAGGGCACGATCCGCGGCGGTAGCGACTTGAGCGGAGGAACCGGTGGCGGGATCGGCGTGCGGATCGGCAACGGCACCGCCCTGTTCTCCCTCGAGAACTCCGGGGTCATCGAGGGCGGCCGAGGCGCCGCTGCGATATCGACGGCGACCAACACCAACATCACAATGGTCAACTCGGGAACGGTGCGAGCAGGTGACGGCGCCGCCAACGCGATTCAGTTCGGCACTGTGGCCAACGCCAGCGCCACGCTCGAACTGCAAGCCGGTTCCAACATCGTCGGCAACGTCGTAGCCAGCGCGCTCGGCACCAACGACACGCTCCGCCTCGGCGGCGACACCAACAGCGTGTTCGATGTCTCCACCATCGGCGACACCGCGCAATACCGTTACTTCGACAACTTCACGAAGACTGGCGCCAGCACCTGGGCGCTGATCGGCACCGGTACGGTCGCCGCACCGTGGACGGTCGATCAAGGCACGCTGCAGATCGGCAATGGCGGTACCAGCGGCAGTCTTGCCGGCAATGTGGTGGTCAACACCGGCGCCACCCTCGCCTTCAACCGGTCCGACGCCTACACCTATGGCGGCATCGTTTCGGGTGCGGGCGGTCTGGCGCAGAACGGCACGGGTACCACGGTGCTGACCGCCGCCAGCACGTACACGGGTCCGACCACGATCAACCTCGGCACGCTCGCCATCGATGGGTCGATCACGAGTCCGGTCACCGTGAACGCAGCCGGTACGTTGTCAGGCACCGGCACGATCTTCGGCGATGTCACCAACACTGGCACGGTCACGCCGGGCGGCGGCTCGGGCGTACTGACCATCGCTGGTAACTACATCGGCAATGGCGGTACGGTGCGCGTCAATACCGTGTTCGGTGGCGATACCTCGGCGACCGGACGATTGGTGGTGACGGGCGACACTTCGGGCACCAGCCAGATCCGCGCGGTCAACGTTGGCGGATCAGGCGCAACAACTAGCGATGGCATCAAGGTCATCGACGTGCAAGGCGCATCGAATGGCGCCTTCACGCTGGCGGGCGACTACACGTTCCAGGGCCAGCAAGCCGTGGTGGCCGGTGCGTACGCGTACCGCCTCTACAAGAATGGCGTGTCCACGCCGGCCGATGGCGACTGGTACTTGCGCTCGACGCTGGCCGATACGACGGTTTCCGGCAGCTCGGCTTCGACCTCAGCCGCTCCGCTGCTGGCACCGACCGTGCCGCTGTATGAAGCCTATTCGAGCGTGCTGCAACGTTTCAACGAACTGGGCACGCTGCAACAGCGCGTGGGCAATCGTTCGTGGTCGCCCAATGCGTCGGTGCAAGCCGAGCAGGACGCCGGCAAGCCGATCATCGGTCGCGGTGCCTGGGCGCGTGTGGAAGGTTCGAACACCCATATCGATCCGTCCACCAGCACGACGAGCGCAAGCTATAACGTGCGCATGTGGAAGTTCGAAGGCGGTGTGGATGCACCCGTCATCCAGAACCAGTCCGGCACGCTGGTGGTAGGCCCGACGTTCCACTACGGCATTGCCAACTCCAATGTCTCGTCGATGTTCGGCAACGGTGCGATCGATGCCACCGGCTACGGCTTTGGCGGTACGGCCACTTGGTACGGCAACAATGGCTCGTACGTGGATGCCCGCGCCACGCTGACGTGGTACGACACCGATATCCGCTCGTCGACGCTCTCGGCCAAGCTTGCCAACGGCAATCGCGGCAGCGGCGTGGCTACCAGCGTGGAAGCCGGCCATCAACTGGCACTGGGCGGCAACTGGTCCATCACGCCGCAGGCGCAACTCGCCTGGTCGCAGGTGCGCTTCGATGCGTTCACCGACCAGTACGGTGCCAACGTCTCGCGCGACAACGGCAACAGCCTGGTCTCGCGCCTGGGCGTTTCGCTGGATCACGAAACCAAGTGGACCGCCGCCAACGGCAAGACCAGCCGCTCGCATGTGTACGGCATCACCAACCTGTACTACGACTTCCTGCACGGTACCTCGGCACGCGTGGCGGATATCAGCGTGGTCAGCAAGGAACAGGCACTGTGGGCTGGCCTGGGCGTTGGTGCATCGCTGAACTGGAACGACGACCGCTACAGCGTCTACGGCGAACTGCTGGCTCGCACCAGCCTGCAGGACTTCGGCGACAGCAATGCGATTGGCGCGAAGCTGGGGGTGCGTTATCGCTGGTAAGCCTACGGCTTCTGTCGATCCCCGTGTAGATGAAAAAGCCACGTCCTTCGCGACGTGGCTTTTTTGTTCAGGCCGCTGGCCGGCATCCCATTTCCTTTCCTTCGGCCGGTCAGGCTATCCTGAGCGTCGGAATATCCGAAAAACCCGATTGAACCGCCACCGACCATGACCATCGACCAAGACATCGTCCAGGCCTTCGCGCCCACGGGCAAGCTCCGCGCCTCCATCAACCTTGGCAACCCCATCCTCGCCCACCGCACGCCGGATGGATCTGCTGGGGGCGTATCCGTGGATCTGGCCACGGCGCTTGCCGCGCGGCTCGGCGTACCGCTCGAACTGGTGGTTGTGGAGACCGCAGGCAAGTCGGTGGAGATCGTCGCGGCCGAAGACGCTGACGTCGGCTTTTTCGCCATCGATCCCAAGCGCGGCGCGAGCATCGCATTCACCGCGCCATACGTGCTGATCGAAGGCTACTACCTTGTTCGCCAGGACTCGCCGGTACAAAGCAATGCCGATGTGGACCGCGCAGGCACGCGCGTGGTGGTCGGCAAGGGCAGCGCCTACGACCTGTTCCTGACGCGCGAACTGAAGCACGCGGACATCGTCCATGCGCCGTCCTCGCAGACGGTGGTGAAGACGTTTCTTGCGAGCCAGTACGACGTGGCCGCTGGTGTGAAGCAACAGCTTGAAGCCGACATCGCAGGCATGACCGGTCTGCGACTGCTTGGCGAACGCTTCATGGTTATCCAGCAAGCCATGGGCGTGCAAAAAACGCGCGGCGACAAGGCGGCCGCCTTCCTGGCGCAATTCGTGGAAGACATGAAGGGGTCGGGACGTGTCACGGATGCCCTGCGCGACCACGGCATCCAGGGCGCGACCGTCGCGCCGCTGGCTTAGTGGCTTAACCCTCAGTGCGCCACGACCGCCGGCCCCTTGCCGTCGCCCTTGACGGGACGGGTGATCCAGATCAGCGGGATCATGACGAGATAGAGCACGGCCGATATGTAGAAGATGTCGTTGAGGCCCATCATCGCGGCCTGCGATGTCACGGTGGCATCGAACAGCGCGTGGGCCGACGCGGGATTCAGGTGTAGCAGCGACCGCACCGCATCGATCTGATGGGTGAAGATCGGATTGCCGATACTCGCCTGTTCGGTGAGCCGCACGTGATGCAGAACCGTGCGGTCGTTCCACGCATTGCCGGCGATGGAGGTGCCCACTGCCCCGCAGAACACGCGCGCGAAGTTGGAAAGTCCCGCTGCGTCGGCGATTTTTTCGGGACGCTGGCCCGACAGGATGATCGATGTGAGCGGCACGAAGAACAGCGCCATCGGAATGCCCTGCAGCAGCGTCGGCAGCACCAGGTGCCACGTATCGATCTGCGTCACGTAGTGCGTCCGCATGTAGAACACGCCCGCAAAGCCGATGAAAGACAGCGTCGCCACGGTACGCGCGTTGCTCGGCGTCAGCACCCGTCCCACGATCGGCGAGACCAGCAGCGCAAAGATCCCTAGCGGCGCGGTGACCAGGCCGGCGTCGACAGAGCGATAGCCCAGGTACTCTTGCATCCATTGCGGCAACAGTACGAGGTTGCCGAAGAACACGGCGTAGGCAATGGAAATCGCCACCGTACCGCCCAGGAAATTGCGCTGGGTGAACAGCCGAAGATCGACGATGGGGTTGGCATCGGTCAATTCCCATATCAGGAAGAGCAGGAAGCTGATGACGGCGACGATCCCCAGCACCACGATGACGGGAGAGTTGAACCAGTCGAGGTCCTTGCCCTTGTCGAGCATGACTTGCAGCGAGCCCACCCAGGCGACAAGCAGGCCCAGGCCCACGACGTCGATGGGCGTCTTGCGTGTCGGACCCTGCCGCTTGCGATACAGCATCCACGTCACAGAGGCGGCAAAGATGCCGACGGGAATGTTGATGTAGAAGATCCACGACCAGCTATAGCTATCCGTGATCCAGCCGCCAAGCAGCGGACCCGCAATGGGGCCGACCGTTGCCGTCATGCCCCACAGGGCCAGTGCCGTGGCGGACTTCTGCTTCGGATACGAGCCCAGCAGGATGGCTTGCGACATCGGAATCAGCGGTCCGGCCACTGCGCCTTGCAGCACCCGCGCCACAAGCAGGATGGGCAACGTGGGCGCGATGCCGCAGAGCCACGACGCCAGCGTGAACAGCAGGATCGACCCCACGAACAGGCGGATGTCTCCAAATCGTTGCGTCAGCCAGCCGGTCAAGGGAATCGACACGGCGTTGGCCGCCGCGAACACGGTGATCACCCACGTGCCCTGATCGACCGATACGCCCAGGTTGCCGGATATCGTGGGAATCGCAACGTTCGCAATCGAGGTGTCGAGCACGTTCATGAACGTGGCAAGTGCCACCGCGATGGTGGCCAGTACAAGCTGGCCGCCTTGCATGGGCGGGGGTGGAGCCTGGATCTGGGACATGACGGAGCCTGATGAACTTCAATGTCAAGGGACGCGCGGCAGCACGACGGATTACGTGGCGCTTGCCTTGCTGGCCGGCGCATTCCGGAGATGGCCTGCGGCGGCCTGCGATGTCCCGAGGCCGGCGTTGTCGGAGACGATGCGCGCGATCTCCGCATCGGCGTCGCTGCCGTACTTGGCGAACACGTTGGTCTCGTAGGTGGCCGGCGCCGCGTGGGCGAGCGCCCCACCACTCTGGTCGCGCACATCCACGTCAGCCTGCATCGACAACCCGATGCGCAGCGGATGCTGCTGCAGCTCGCGCGGATCCAGCGCGACGCGCACGGGTACGCGCTGCACCACTTTGATCCAGTTGCCTGTGGCGTTCTGCGCTGGCAGCAGCGAGAACGCGGACCCCGTGCCAGCGGAGAAGCCGACGACCCGGCCGTGATACACCACCGACGAACCATAGGCGTCGGACGTCAGCGAGACCGGCTGGCCCACGCGCAGATGCGCCAGTTCCACCTCCTTGAAATTTGCATCGACCCACACGTCCTGCAAGGGCACCACGGCCATGAGCGGCGTACCGGGCGACACGCGCTGGCCCACCTGTGCCGAACGCTCGGCCACATACCCCATGACCGGCGCCGGCAGGATGTTGCGGGCATTGGCGAGATAGGCGTCGCGCACCTGCGCTGCGGCGGCCTGCACATCCGGATGGGTGGCAATCGTCGTGTTGATCGTGAGCGCGCGATTCGCGGCGAGTTGCTGGCGGGCGGCGTCGAGCGCAGCCTGTGCCGTCCGGACTGCGTCGCGCGCGTGCGAGACGTCCTCCTGCGAAACCGAACCGCTTTGCGATACGGACAGCCGGCGCTTCAAATCGTCTTGTGCGCGTGCCAGATCCGACTCGCGTACCGCCACCTGTGCGGCGTATTGCGCATCGTCGACGAAGAGGCCCTTGACCTGACGCACGGTCTGCGCGAGCTTGGCCTCCGCGCGTTGCAGCGCCACGCGCGCATCGGCGCCATCGAGTTCGACGAGTGGCTGGCCTTCCTGCACCGTCTGCGTGTCGTCGGCGCGTACGGCGATGACAGTCCCGGTCACCTGCGGGGTAATCTGCACGACGTTTCCGTTCACGTAGGCGTCGTCGGTACTCTCGTGGTAGCGCGCAACGAGCAGATAGTAGGCGGCCGACCCCGCGCCAGCGCCGAGCACGGCGAGTGCGAGGAGCGCCATCAGGCGACGGCGGAGGCCGTGATTTGTCGTGGGCACTGCGGCGGGCTGTGCGGTATCGGGCTGTTGTGTGGCGGCGTTCATGTTCAGACTCCTTCTTTATTGGCATGCGCGGCTTGGTCGGGCATGGCCAGCCCGGCCGCTTGTGCGTCGAATCCGCCGCCGAGCGCGCGGATCAACGCCATTTGCTGGTCGCGGCGCTGCATCGCCAGATTGGTCACGGACTGCGCGGCGGCGAGTCGGATCTGGTCGGCCTGCAGCACTTGCAGTTGCGGCGAGAGTCCCGCCTTGTAGTTGCCTACCGCCAGCGTGTAGGCGCGTGTTGCCGCGTCCTGCGCCGTGCGGGCATCGGTCAATTGCCGATCGGTAGCGCGGATGGCCGATACCTGCGTAGCCACTTCGGACAAGGCATTGACGAGCGTCCGGTCATAGTTCGCCACGTCCGCATCGAAGTCCGCATAGCGGCTCTTCAATTGCGCGCGCAGTGCGCCGGCATCAAATATCGGTAAATGGATTGCCGGCCCCACGCTGATCTGTCGGCTCGACGCCTTCAGCAGGCGGCCCCATCCCAGCGCATCGAGCCCGAGGCTCGCGGAAAGGTTCACATCGGGATAGAACTCGGCCTTGGCTTCCTTCACGTCCTGCAACGCCGCTTCCACCTGCCAGCGTGCCGCGACGATGTCCGGGCGCCTTGCGATCAGGTCGGCAGGCAGCGCATCAGGCAGGGATACAGGCGCGCCGACGCTGAGCGTGGGTTGCGCGATTTTCAGCCCGCGATCCGGCCCTTCACCGAGCAGCGCACCCATCTGGTAGCGCACCACTTCGATTTCGCCCTCGTACTGGCTCACGCTCGCCTGGCTGGTTGCCACGTTGCTGCGGGCCGTTTGTGTCTCGACGTTCGTGTCGAGCCCGGCGGCGGCACGGTCATCGGCAATGGCGCCGATAGCCGTGCGGTCGGCCACTTCCTTGCGGGCGATCTCGCGCAAGGCATACAGTTGCGCCAGGCGGTTGTAGGTGCGGGCCACCGATGTGGCCAGCGTCACGCGGGCCTGCTGCAGATCGGCATCGGCGGCCTTCTGCTGGGACACAGCGCGCGCCACGCGGTCGCGGTTCTTGCCCCACAGGTCCAGATCCCACGACGCGCTGGCAAGGGTGCTGAAATCGCTGTACCAGTTGCCACCGAAGGGCGGCGGCGCCAGGTTCTCCGAGAGCCGCAGGCGCGTGGCCGATGCACTCGCCCCCACCTGCGGGAAGAGCGAGGCACGCGATGCGTCCACGTACGAACTCGCCTTGTCGAGCCGGGCCTTGGCTTCCGCTACGGTGGGATTGCCCCGGATCGCTTCCTCCACGAGCTGCGTGAGTTGCGGATCACCGAACTGATCGGTCCATGCCGACGACGGCCACTGGCCACCCTGCGCTGGCAGGCTGTCAGCGGTGGCGTATTGGCCCGGCGTGGCGATCTGGCTGTCACTGTGGATGCCGCCGTAGTTGACGCAGCCGGTCAAGGAGACGACGACTGCCAGCGCGGCGACGCTGGCGCAGCGCCTGGCGATGGAGGATGGATAAGGAGGCAACAGCCTCGCGTGCTCGCGCGCAGTACCAGTCATGACGGGCAACTCCGGTAGGTAGGCTTGAATCGTTGTGCGTATCGCCGGCCCCGTGTTGGATGTCATGGGTGAGCGACAATCTGCGCGCAAGATACGCCGACGCGACCGAGCAGAAGTTCCCGCTCGTGGCAGCTTTTTCGGGAAAGCACGTCAGCGCCCATGGGGGGAGCGCGGGTGACGTATGCGAAGAGAATCGAAAATCTCTCGGGATTGGGAAAGTGACGGATCGGCTGATGACACCACAGCCGTCAGAAGACATGCCGCAGCGCCGCTATGGCCCCCCGGCCCGCTTCGCTGCCGCGGCCCTGTCCATGACTTCCGCTTGCAAGGCTTCGCTGGGTAAGGAGAAAGCTCGCTGTCGCAGCGTGGCAAGCTGTTGCGCGCGGTCTTGGTCAGATAGACCAGCGACCGTTTCGATATGCGTGCGTCGGGTCGCATACTCGTCATAGCGCTGCTGCCAGGCGTGGTCGGCCTGTGCCTGTAGCTGATAGCGCTGCGCCACTTCCGGACTGAATGTCTGTGCCAGCGCTGCGCCAATCTCTTGTGCGCTATGTCCGGAAGCCTTCATGCTGGCAATGGTTTCGGTGATCGCCTGCGGCCTGGCGTTCATTTCACGCGCGGCACGGAGTGGCTCGGGCAGCGCGGCATCCAGTGCCGCCAGGCGGCGCTCCCGTTCGGCATCGTCGAGTCCGGACTGTATCGCAACCTCCAGGCGGGCGAGCATGGCGTCGTCATAGGTCTGCTCGTCGCCAAACCAGATCGACGCCACATCAGGCAGATGTCGCCACTGCACTGCGCTGCGGTCCGCAATGTGGGCGCGCAGTCGCTGTATCTGTGCTGCGTCCGGTGCGCCGGTCCCGTCGACGACAGATTGGTTCGCGGGTATCCGCTGCATCTCGGCAAGATAGGCGAGATAGCGCTGCCACAGTTGCATGGCCTGCCCGGCAGCCGGCTGCGGCACGTGCTTGCGAATATCGTCGTAGACCAACGGATCCAATGCCTGCGTGTCGCCCGAGGCATGGCGGGCACTTAGAAAGAAATCGAAGTAAGTCCGTAGGGCGCGCGTCAGACGCAGGTTGCCTCGCGCATCCGATTCCGGACCGGGCGGGATATCGACACCCGCCAGCGAGGGCATTGCGCCGATAGCAGGCATGCGCGCGGCATCCGCCAGCGGCACGGAAATGTCAGATACCGCGTCCATCGAGGATCGCGCGAGCGGTGAACGCGTTGCCGGCTCGGCAGGTAAGGTCGCCCAGTACACTGCCGCACCCGCAAGCCCACCCACCAGCAGTACCAGGGCAACCCCTGACCGGGATTCAGAGCCGGTCATTACGCAAGCGGTTGGCGTGGTTCAGGATCACCGTGCGCGGGTCCGCATCCTGGTACATGCCGAACAATTGATTGATCTGGTCAAGGTGGTTCCAGTAGTAGGAGCCGAGTTCACGACCCCACTTGCTGCTACACACTGAAACCATCCCGTCGTTGGGGCCTGATCCCTTCAGGGTCATGATGTCTGCGAACGCGGACAGCGGCAGTGTGGACAAGTCGAACAGATTGGAACGGAACACGTTGACCGGGCCGCCGTGCCCTGTCCAGGAATAGGCAGCCTGGGTGTGGGTGACGAGTTTCCCGGTTGCATCGCGCGCCTGCCTCTGCTCCACCGCGGCCCCCGGCGTATTGCAGTCAGGCCCCAATGCGGATCTGGAACCGGGCGCCAGTGTGGCGTCCAGGCGCACGTTCTGCGCGGCGGCCCCTTGCGTGGTCAGGACCTGCAAAGCGGCTGGGCTGTTCTGATCCCACATTTGTCCGTTGACGACGCCATTCATCCAGCCCAAGGCATTGGCCACACCCTGAACCATGCCGACCAGCACCGGTCCCGCCACCGGAACGCTGCCGACACCGCTGATCAGGCTATCGATGACATCGAAGAATTCGCTGCCGCGATTTGGGCTGCCAATGGTGGTTACCGACGCAATATCCTGCGGTGACATGGCCGCTGCCACACGCACCGTTGTGCCGCCCTGGCTATGGCCGATGAGATTGACCTTGTCAGCGCCGGTCTCCAGCTTCACCGCGCGTACGTACGACTGCAATGCCAACGCGCGCTCTTCATCGCTATTGAACGAGGGCACCGTGGCCACGTATACCGTGGCGCCGTTGGCACGCAACACTTTGGGAATACCGTACCAATAGTCGATGACGCCGGCTATCTTTGCCGCGGCCGTCACGCCATGAACCAGGACGATCGGGTAGCGCGTCTTTGCATAGTCAGCGCTGCTTGCCGTGGCGCTTGCCGGCCCCGCCATGGCGATGGCTGCTGCAGCGACGGCTGAAAGCCCGGCAATGCGCCCTGCGGCGGCTCGTTTTTCAGGCGCACGGACGCCATCGCCATGCTGTTCCCGCGCTCTGATTGGTTCCAGGTGAATGCACTGTTTCATCTCTGTTCTCACTGAGGACGTTCATGTGAAGAAGGCCGAGGATCACCATACATAAAGTCCTCGGTGAGATATCAACAATTTGCACAGGAATTGATTTGCCTCCAGCAGGTGGCCCTCGAACGCAGCGAAAATCCGTTCAAAAAAAGTGCCGCAGCCCCAGCCTGAACATCACCTGGTTCTGGCCTGACGCCACGCCCGCGGCACCAACCACGTAGGCCGCATCGAGCACGCTGCCGGTCTTGTCGCCGCCCACGTGCTGGTAGACCGTCTGCACGTAGATGTCCGTGCGTTTCGAGAAGATGTAGTCCGCCATCAGCCCCACCGAGTGATAGACCGGATGCGTCTTGCCGGAGGTGGCGTCGAACGTTGCGCGCGTGTACGCGTACATCGCCCCGAACCAGTATTGCCGGGCGGGCTGGTACTTGATGTTCGCTTCGATGTTGTCGAAGCGTAGTGCACCGAGCGTGCCCGATGGCGGCGTGATGTCGCCAACGTAGGCGGAACTGCGCGGGTCCGTCACCTCCGTCCGGGCGTACGAGACACCGAACTGGAACTTGCCTGTTTCGTACGTGCCCCCTGCTCCCCAGATCCTGAGGCGGCTGCCCGGCAGGTTCTGGTCGCCGCCGTTGTTGATGGCGCCGTATGACGAGGCCGAAGGATTGTCGGCCTGCAGGTAGGCAGCGGCGAGTGTCAGCCCGTTCCTCGCGTACTGCGCGCCTGCGCTGAACACGCGATTGTTCGAGAACCTGGTGTCGTCGCTGAGGCCATACATGCCGCCAAACTTGACGCCACCCAGTTCAGGGCTGGTGTACTTGACCGTGTTGTTGACGCGAAAGGTGTTGATCAGGTTGTCGTTGTCGTACGGATGGGCAAACATATAGCCGCCCCACGTGCCGCCCGCCGTGGTCTGTGCGAGGTAGTCCACCACCGAGTCGTACTGGCGACCCAGTGTCACGGAACCCCATCGCTGCCCGGTCAAGCCCATATATGCCTGCCGACCGAACAGTGCACCGCCCTGGAAGGCGCGGCCGTTATCGACATCGAAGCCGTTTTCAAGCTGGAAGATGGCCTTGGTGCCGCCGCCGAGATCCTCGCTGCCCTTCAGCCCCCAGCGGCTGCCGTGCGGAAAGCCGCTGGCCATCGCCACCTGGCTGTGTCCGCCTACGTTGTTGGTGTAGTTGATCCCCTCGTCCAGCACGCCATACAGCGTCACTGTGCTTTGCGCCAAGACGGACGCCGAGGTGGATGCCGATATCGCGCACAGGGCTGCCTTGCACAGCCACTGGGTGCGCTTGTCTCTCTCCGATGTCATTGGGTGTTTCCTTGGGGTACGTTGCCCCCGGAATGTGAGTGGGCTATGTCGCCTGGCTCGATCCGCCAGATGGTGCGGTCCGGGCGCCCTTCCCCCGTGTGGCGAGCCAGCAGAGGATGGACCCGGCCACGACCATCGCCGCGCCCTTCCAGAATGCGAAGGACAACGGCGCGTGAAGCAACGTGGTGGCGAGTGCGGCGGACAGCACCGGGATGAAATACGACGCGCCTGCCAGCACCGCCACGTTGCCGTGCAGGATGCCGACATTCCACGCCGCATAACCAAAGCCCATCGCACAGGCGGCCAGTGCGAGATAAACCACGCCGCCGAAGGTGAAGGACATCGCCTCGCCACCCGTGAACAGGTACTTGGCCCACAGCGTCAACGCGGTCAGAATGAAGAACAGCGTGACACCGTTCTTGCCCTGTGCGATGCGTGCCGTCACGGTGCAGTAGCCCGCCCAGATCACGGCGCCGGAAAACGCCAGGCCATAGCTCAACGGGTTGTCGCGCACGTTGGCCGCCAGGCTGGCAGCGTCGAGTCCCTGATCGCCACCCAGTACCAGCGTGACGCCGAGAATGGCTACCAGAAAGCCCGGTACGATCAGCCAGTTCGCCCGTTGCCGGTTGAACAGGATCGCGGCCATCATGGTGAACGTGGGCCACAGGTAATTCACCATGCTCACTTCGATGGCCTGCCGGCCAGTGTTCGCGTAGCCAATGGAAAGCGACAGGCACAGCTCGTACGACACGAACAGCAGGCTGCCCCAGAAAAGGTATGCCCGTGGCAGCGCCTTGATCCGCACCGGCCCTACCGATATCCACAGCAGCACCGAGGCGACCGAATACATCAGGGCCGCCCCGCCTGTGGCGCCGAAACTCTCGCTGACGCCACGGATCAGGCCGACGATCGAACTCCAGAGAAGTACGGCCAAGAGTCCGATCAACGTTGCCTGTTTGCTTTGCATGACTACCTTGTGATGAAACGGTGGTTAGGGGATTGGCGGGACTACCGCTCAGTTGGCCGTGGATGGTACATCGATCCAGATCGTCTTGATCTCGGTGTACTGGTCATGTGCCCAGATCGACTTGTCACGACCACCAAAACCGGACTCCTTGTAGCCGCCGAACGGTGTGGTGATATCGCCTTCCCCGAAGCAGTTCACGGTCACCACGCCCGCGCGAATCTCGCGTGAGAGCCGGATCGCGCGGTTAAGGTGGCTCGTGTAGACCGATGCCGCCAGCCCATACACGGAGTCGTTCGCCAGCGCGATAGCCTCATCGATGTCGGTAAAGGTGGCCACCGACAGGATGGGACCGAAGATTTCCTCGCGGAACAGGCGGCTCTCCGGCGGTACGCCATCTACTACAGTCGGCTCCACGAACGATTCGCCCTTGGTGCCACCGCCGAACGTCACGTTCAGTCGCTCTGCATCGGCATGCTCGATGTACGAACGCACTTTCTGGAAGTGCGCTTCACTCACCAGCGAGCCGATACGATGCTCGGGATCGAGCGGATCGCCCATCTTCCAGTCGCGCATGTGCACACCGATGCGTGCCAGCAACTCGTCCTTGATATCGGCATGCACGATCAGCCGCGACGATGCCGAGCAGTTCTCGCCCATGTTCCAGAAGGCACCGTTGACCACGTGCTGGGCCACGGCGTCGATGTCCTCCACATCCTTGAGCACCACGGCAGGATTCTTGCCGCCGCATTCCAGCACGATGCGCTTGAGGTTGGATTCCGCCGCGTACTTGAGGAACAGCCGCCCGGTTGCGGTGGAACCCGTGAAACTGACCATCGACACGTCCATGTGCATGCCGAGCGGCTCGCCCACTTCCTTGCCGCCGCCGGGCAGCACGTTGAACACCCCCGCAGGGACGCCTGCCTGATGCGCCAGTTCGGCCACGCGCAGTGCGGTGAGCGTGGTTTCCTTGGCAGGCTTGACCACGATCGAACATCCGGCCGCGAGCGACGGACCGATCTTCCACGCCAGCATCAGCAGCGGGAAATTCCACGGCAGCACAAGCCCCACCACGCCGATCGGCTCGCGCACCACTAGCGACAACGCAGCAGAACCCACGGGCGCCGTGCTGTCATAGATCTTGTCGATCAGTTCGGCGTGCCAGCGGATCGTATGAATGGTCTCGGGAATGTCGGTGTTCTGGCATTCGCGGATCGGCTTGCCACTATCCAGGCTTTCCATCACGGCCAGTTCGTGAGCATGCGCTTCCAGCAGGTCGGCGAACTTCAGCAGCACGGCCTTGCGCTGGCCCGGTGACTGGCGATGCCAGCGGCCATCCTCGAACGCAGCCTTGGCCTTGGCCACGGCAACATCCACATCGCGCGCATCGCAGGCTGAGATTTCCGTCAAGACCTGTCCCGTTGCCGGATTGCTGGTCTGGAACGTCTTGCACGATACGGCGCGGACGAACTTTCCGTCGATGAAAGCCTGCGTCGGCAGCGTGATCTTGTCTGCAATGGCGGCGTACTCTACAGCAGTCAGGAGTTGAGCCATTACGCCTTCTCCCCGACGATGGTCGCCACCACGCGCTTGAGTTCGACGATGATCGCCTGCAGGCGGCGGCGCTCGGTGTCTTCAAGATCCTGCAGCGGTGCGCGCACACCGCCGGCTTTCAGTCCTGCCACGGTGCAGCCGTGTTTGATCGATTGCACGAACTTGCCGCCTTCCAGGAAATCCATCAGCGGCATCATGGCCGACATGATGCGGCGGCCTTTATCGAAATCCTTCTCGATCACGCAGGCTTCATACAGCGCGATGTGCTCGCGCGGAATGAAGTTGGAGCCAGCGCAGACCCAGCTACGTGCGCCCCAGGCAAAGAATTCCAGCGCCTGATCGTCCCAGCCGCACGAGATGTCGATATCGTGGAACTCGGTGGCCAGCATATGCAGTTGCGATGTCTGGCCCGAGCTTTCCTTGATGGCGACAAAGTTCTTCGAGGCCGACGTCACCGTGCGGAAGAACTCGCGCCCCATCGACACACCCATCCGACCCGGATAGTTGTAGAGCATGACCGGCAGGCCGGCGGCCTTGTCCACGGTCAGCGCGTGGATGGCGTTTTCGGCTTCGGTCGGCAGCGCATACGGCGGCGAGCCAACCAGGATGGCGTCCGCCTTGATGGCCTTTGCGCCCTTTGCGTATGCCACAGATTCTTCGGTGCGCACCGCGCCCGTGCCGACGATCAGCGGCACGCGGGTGCCAATCACTTCCTTGGCGTACGCGGCCAGCGCAAGGCGCTCTTCCGTGGTGTGCGCGTAGTACTCGCCCGTGGAGCCGCCAATGATGATGCCGTGCACGCCGGCTTCGATCAGAGACTCCAGCACATCGCCAAACGCGGCGTTGTCGATCTTGCCTTCGGTGGTCAGCGGTGTGATGGCCGGCGTGTAGATACCTTGAAACTTCATGATGCTCTCCGTAACTTCGGGAATTCGATAAAGGGAATGAGGGGTGGGTCAGCGGCTCAGCGAGGCCGCCTCCTGGAGACTCAACGAACGCGTCTCCGGTGCGAGTAACAGCGAGACCAGCAGACCGACCAGCGTGACGCCGGCAGCGGCGTACATCGTGTGGCCGATGCCGATGGTCTGCAGCGAGATCGGCACGAGCCAGGTGCCGATGGCGGCGCCAATCCGGGACAGCGACGCGCCCAGCCCCACGGCCGCCGAGCGAATCTCGGTCGGGAACAGTTCGTTGGGATAGACCAGTTGCAGCACCTGGGCTCCGCCAATGAACAGCGCATAGGCGCCGAACAACGCGAGCACCAGCATCTGGTTGCCGTCCGAGCACGCGCCCAGCCCCAGCAACGCCAGGCCCGACCACAGGAAGCTGTGGATCAGCATGCTGCGGCGGCCGATGGTGTTGATGAGTCGCGTGGCAACGATGCAGCCGACCACGAAGAGCATGGTGATGGCCACCGACCCCAGCGATGCCCACTCGCCTTTCAGGTTCAGCGCTTGCAATACGGTCGGTGCAAAGGCATAGACGGCGAACACGGGAATGACCGAGCAACTCCAGAACACCGACACGAACAGCATGCGCTTGCCGTAGCCGGAGTGCAGCAGCGACAGCAGCGATACCTTCTTCTCGGCCGCCTGCTCGGGCAGGTTGCGCAGCGAGAACGTCGGGCCGTAGACCTTGCGGATGATGCGTTCCGCCTCCGACGCCCTGCCCTTGCTCAGCAGCCAGCGCGGCGACTCGGGCGTACCCATGCGGATCACCAGCAACACCACACCGATGATGGCCGGGCTGGCCAGCACCAGGCGCCATGCATCGGCGCGCCCGGAACCGAGCAGCGCATTGCCGACGATATAGGCCAGTGCCGCACCGGCAAACCACAGGATGGTCAGCATCGCCAGACGGGGGCCGCGATACTTCTTCGGCAGGAATTCGACGAGCAGCGCGCCAGCCACCGGGTATTCGAACCCGACGCCGATACCGATCAGAAAACGCATGAAGAACAGTTCCTCGCCGGAGGTGGCCCAGTACTGGAGCACGGAGCAGAGCACGAAGATCGTCGGACCCACGAAATAAAGCTTCCTGCGGCCCAGCTTGCACGTCAGCACGCCACCGAGAAAGCCGCCGCAGAAGATGCCGATCAGCGCCGATGCCGCGACCATGCCCTGCCAGAAACTGCTCAGGTCCAGCGCGGCAGCCAGCGGCACCATGGCCACGCCGATGATGCTCAGCACATAGCCGTCCAGCAGCCAGCCGCCGCCCGAGCGGATGCATAGCAGTTGATGAAATCCATTCAGAGGAACGTCCTCGATCGATACGTTGTTTGCCACCGTTTGTCTCCTGTTTGACCGTGTCGTGCGCGGACCTGCGTTGGGTCCGGCCTTCTTCGGGTGCAGCTAATCCATGCGTGATGCGTTCAGACCTCCCTTCCCGCCCGGCGCTGGCCGAGCCACAGATTGGCGTTGACGCCCATCGACAGGAACGGCTCCGGCGGATTGCGGTTCGGTCCCGGCGACGCCAGCAGAAAGTCGATCAGTTCATTGCGCTCGCCGGCAAGGTGCTCGGCCAACAGGTGCCCCGTGACCGTGCCCCGCGTGATGCCGAGTCCGTTGCAGCACAACGCGCCAAAGACGTTGGGTGCGAGCTGGCCAAAGTGGCCCATGTGATTGCGCGAGAGCGCGAGCGAGCCGCCCCACGTGTATTCGAACTCCACACCCGGCAGCATCGGAAAGCGCCGCTCGAACGAATCGCGATGGGTTTTCACAAAGCGTTCGAGATATTTGGGATGGCTGCGGCCATCCGCGTTGTAGCTGAAGCTGTTTCGAACCAGGATGCGGTTGTCATGCGTGCGGCGCAGCGTGGTGCCGTACGGGTCGGCCGGGATCAGGCCCCAGAATTCCTTGCCGCCGAGCTGCGCCTGCTCGGCCGCCGTCAGCGGACGCGTGAGGCTGGCATAGGTGAAGACGGGCAGCATCGTGCCCTGGAGAAATCCGAAGCGCTGGCCGAAAGCATTGTTGGTCAGGATCAGCGTGTCGGCGGTGATGCTGCCGCCGCGATGCGTGAGTACGATCTTGTCGCCGTATTCCACATCGGTGATCGGCGTGTTTTCGTACAACTCCACATTGGGCGGCAAGCTGTCGGCCAGCCCTTTCACCAGCGCGGCCGGCTGGATCAGCGCGGTGCCCGGCGTAAAAAGCGCCTTCCGATAGAACGACGTGCCGATATGGCCGGGCAGGTCCGCCGCTTCGATCACGTCGTACGGCTGGCCCAGCTTGTCGAGCCCGCGCCGATACGCGTCCAGCACCGCAATGCCGCGATCCTCGATGGCCGCCTGGTACTTGCCCGACGCGCGGAACTGGCAGTCGATCCGGTACTCGTCCACCAACCCCTTGAGAATGCGCTGGCCGGTCAGGTTCAGGTTCATGCAATGCCGGGCCGTGGCGATGTCGCCGATGTAGTCGTCGGCTCCGATGTCGTGCGGGAGGTCGATCGCAAAGCCTGCATTCCGGCCGGATGAGCCGAAACCCACTTGCTGCGCATCGACCAGCACCACGGTGTCGTCCGGGAACCGGTGTGCCAACTGGCGGGCAGCGGCCAGGCCTGTGAAGCCCGCGCCGATGATCGCCCAGCGCGCGCTGGTCTTGCCGGAACGCGCCGGCATCGGCTTGCGTGCCCGGCTTAGGTGAAACCAGCCGCAGGTGGAATCGTCAGCCGGTATCGCAGTTACTTTCGTCATGTGAGCCTCACTCCTGAGCGCCTGCCTGGATGTCTCTGGCCGCGCCCTTTTTCGTGTCTATCATTTGTAGACAAAGAATATTTCTACGATAGACAAACAGCTATGAGGGTTTACGCGCGGCAAGATCAAATACGCCGCAGCGTTGCTTTCGCAGCACTTTTCAAAGGAGATGAGTGATTGGCCGGGCGGTTGGCCTAGAATGTCTACGATTGATAGACAGGGGTCTGAGATGGCAAGAACCAAGGCGGGCGCGGACGACGCGCCGATTTCCGACGCATCGGTGGATCGCAAGGCGCTGCTCGCCGACGCATTGCGCCGGCGGATCGTCAGCATGGATATGGCGCCTGGCGCAGTGGTGGACGAGCTGGCGCTGAGCGAGGAATTTGGCCTGTCACGCCCTCCGGTGCGGGAGCTGATGCGGCAGATGGCGGCCGAGGGCTATATCGAACTGGAAGCCAACCGTGCGGCGCGGGTGTCCTCGATGAACCACCAGTCGCTACGGAATTTCTTCCTGGCCGCGCCGATGATCTACATCGCCACCACGCAACTCGCCGCGACGAACGCCACCGCGCAGGAGATCGAGGAATTGAAGGCCATCCAGCGCCGCTTCCGCGAAGCCATCGAGCGGAACGACGTGGAAAACCGCGTGCTCAACAACGACCAGTTCCATCTGCAGATCGGCAAGATGGCGCACAACCCGTATTTGATGCCGAGCCTGCGCCGAATCCTGATCGACCATGCGCGGCTGGGGAAGATCTTCTACCGGCATCCCGCACCCGTCGACATGGAACTGGATCTCGGCAAGGCGGCCGACCAGCACGACGAAATCATCGAGGCCATCGCGCGCCATGATCCCGAAACGGCAGGCGACATCGTGCGTGCCCATATGGATCTCTCGCGCCGACGCATGACGGAATATGTAGCGCCGGTGGGTGTGGAGGTGCCGCTGGTTCTGTAGCTGCAATGGTGGCTGTAGCTCGCTGCCAACACCCCTCTTCCCTACGCTCCATGACAGGACGGCGATCTGCTAGCCTCGCAGGCGATTCCACGACAGCGCCGGGGGCGTTCCGGTCCATCACGAACTCCGATAAGTCATGCGGACGACGCCACGATCTGGCGATCCATGCAGACGTCGTCCCAACAAGATTGCGTCCGGATAATATCGGCGTCGATCCGCAACGTCGCGGCCGCACCAACCAGCCGGCTGGCGGGGCCGCGACGTCATGCGTCTGGAGCGCCGATCGCCGATCAGTCGACGCGTTTGATCTCCGTGTAGTCGCCCTGCGTCCACAGCGTCATCGTCACGTCCTTGTCGCCACGGTTGCGCCAATACCAGCCGTGGTTGCCGTTGAACGCTGCCTGGATGACCCCGGTGTCTTCGCCAACCTGACGGCCCTTCTTGTACGAGATGGATCGGCCACCTCCGTCGCCGTGCGCGTCGAAGTTGACGGCGGCACCATTGGCCGTCCAATCGAAATACGCCTTGTCGCCGGCCTTCATCGTGAGCTTCACTTCCGCACCTTGACCAGGACGCAGAACCAGGCTGACCTTGTCCGAACGCCCTGCTGCGGCAGCGGGCTGCGGCGCTGCTGGCGGCTGGGCAGTGGCGGCGGTAGCGCTGACTGACGCCGACGGCGCGTCGTGGGCATGCGCATCAGGCGATGCATGGTCGTGACCATGCGCCTGCTCGGGCTGCGTTCTCGGTTGCAGGCTCGCTTGCGCTGCCTTACGGTCGGCAGCCGCATCGGCCGCAGCCTCCGCTGCGAGTTGTACCTTGGTTTCCCCCATCTGCGTGAGCCCGAGAGCGCGGCCCACGCCTGTCGGGTCGATCGCATACTCCGAAGGAAGCACGATCGTGATCAGGATGGCGACTGCTGCTGCAGCAGCAATGGCGGTGGAGCGAAACAGTTGCGCGGAAGTCGGCAGCTCTGCGCGAGCCGGAATATCGGTGTTGTACATGCGTGAGAATCCTTAGGACACGAAGAGGCCGGCGAGCTGATATCCGATCAGCACAAAACCGGCGGACATCATGGCGACGTTGGCGGTGTAGGCATGGCGCAGGAAGCTGCCTGTGCGGCGCCAGTAGCCCATGACGATCAGGATGGCGGACAGCGCCAGCAACTGGCCGATCTCCACACCGACGTTGAACGCCAGCAAATTGGGGACGAGGCCATCGGGCGAGATGTCGTACTCGATGATCTTCGTCGAAAGGCCAAAGCCGTGGAAGAAGCCGAAGATCAGCGTTGCCACCCTGGTGTTGGGCTGGAACCCGAACCAGCGCTGGTAGGCGCCGAGGTTGTCCAGCGCCTTGTAGACCACGGACAGGCCGATGATTGCGTCGATGATGTAGCTGTTGATGCCGATGTTGAAATACACGCCCAGCAGCATCGTGGTGGAATGCCCGATGGCAAACAGGCTGACATACAGGCCGATGTGCCGCAGGCGGTAGAGGAAGAAGATCACACCCAGCAGGAACAGGATGTGGTCGTATCCGGTCACCATATGCTTTGCGCCCAGGTAGATGAAGGGCAGCACATGGACACCGGTGATTTCCTGTATGTAGCCCTTGTCGCCTTCGGCAACGGCGTGCGCGAACGCTGCGCCGCTCATGGCGAACAGCAGCAACGCGGCAAGGGTCACGAACATGAGGCAGCGGCGCAATAGGGGCGCGTTCCAGCCTCCGTGTGATAACGGCATTTGCATAAAACTCCGAAATTTCTGGATGTTGGGGCGGCCGCAGCGCGGCCTGTCAGGCGAGAGGGGTGTGCTGACGCGGTGGCCGCTCGATTTGCCACGGAGACCCGGGCAATCGCTGCGGCACGTGAGCGGCTCGCCAGCCGTAGTCCAGCCGGCACCGCATCGTATGCACCACCGGCGGCAGGTGCATCACGTCGTGCTGGTGATCGGATGCATCGTGCCCATGCACATGGCCGGACACGCTTTCGGTTCCGGTGTCGATGCCTGTGTCGCCATCGTGCGAATGCCCGGCAGCTACCTCCGCAGCCAGCATCTCGCGCGCGTCATGCGTGGCCGATTCGCCGCGCCACGGCGCCTTGAACATGCCGACCAGCAGCGCGATCGTGACGAGCGCCAGCAGCGTGGCGCGCCATGCAAATGGGGTCACGTGCTCGCCGGTATGACGCGATGACTTCGCAATCGGCATCCGTTCAGCCCCGATCCGGGTCGAGCACGTAGCCCATCCCGCGAATAGTATGGATCAGCCGGATGTCGAACGGATCGTCCACCTTGGCTCGCAAACGACGAATGGCTACATCCACGACGTTGGTGTTGGTTTCGAAGTTCACATCCCAGACCTGCGAGGCGATCATCGCGCGCGACAACACCTCGCCCTGCCGGCGTACCAGAAGATGAAGCAGCATGAATTCCTGGTTGGTCAGTTCGATCCATTTACCGCCGCGATACACGCGTCTGCCGAGCAGGTCGATGTCGAGATCGCGCACCTGCATGCGTTCGCAATCGCGCGCCGATGTCTGCCGCAGGCAGCGGCGCAAACGCGCGAGCAGTTCGGCAAACGCATAGGGCTTCACCAGATAGTCGTCAGCGCCCAGCTCGAACGCGCGCACGCGATCCGCAACCTCGTCGCGTGCCGACAGGAACAGTACGGGCGTATCGCGCAGCGTCTTGATGGAGCGGATGACGGCCCAGCCGTCCGCGCCCGGCAGCATGACGTCCAGGATGACGGCGTCATATTCGCCCTCCCTGAACGCATGCATGCCGTCGAGCCCATCGTTGACCACGTCGACGCTGAAGCCCGATTCCGAAAGTCCCTTGAGAAGATACTCGGCTGCCCGTACTTCATCCTCGACCACGAGCAACTTCATGCGGTCTGCTCCTTCCCCAATCCAGTCGTGAAACTCAGCGCGAGTCTGGCCAGCGCGGGTGATCGTCGTCGATGGTGAACGCGTGGCGATGGCTGGTCTCACCGGTACGGTCGCCTTCTGCAAGGTGTGCGGTATCGCCTTCTGCATGATGGTGTTCGATGATGTCGGGATCGTTGGCAGGCCAGAAGCGCCATGCGGCCAGCACACCCACCGCCGAGATCGCGGCAAGCGCGGCGAATGCTGCGGTCATGCCGAACCGCGCGCCGATCTGTCCGGCCAGCGGATACGTGATGAGCCAGCAGGCATGCGACAGCGAGAATTGCGCGGCGAACACGGCGGGACGGTCGGCGGACGTGGCGGAGCGCCGCAGCAACCGGCCGCTCGGGGTCTGCGTCATCGAGTAGCCAATACCGATGACGAACCACGTCAGCAGGAATACCGGCCACTCCACGGCGGGCGCGAATCCCGTCAGTGCAATGCCGAAGGCCAGCCCTGCCGTCATGATCGTGGCACCGGTCAGCATCGCAGGACGATCGGGACGGTCGTTGAGCAGGCGCGGCAACAACAACGCCACCAGCATCGATCCAAAGCCGAACGCGGCCAGACCGAATGGCACATCGGAAGCGGGACGCTGCAGCTTGCTCTGCACGTAGACCACCGTGTTCACGATCACCATGGAACTCGCGGCCGCTGCAGCAAGATTCAGCGACAGCAGTCCGCGCAAACGCGGCGTGCGCAGATAGATCGACATCCCGCGAAACGTCTTCGCGTAGATGCTGCCCGAACGCTCGACAGCGCGCGATTGCGGCAACCGCACGGACACCACCATTGCAGCCGAAATCAGGAAGCCGACCACCGTGCCGCCAAACAGCCAATGGAAGCTGATGACCGATAGCAGCGCCGCTGCGAGCGCCGGGCTCGCCAGGCTCTCCATGTCATAGGCGAGGCGCGACAGCGACAGTGCGCGGGTGTAGTCCTTCTCTTCCGGCAATACATCGGGAATCGTGGCCTGGAACGTCGGCGTGAATGCCGCCGATGCCGATTGCAGCAGGAAGATCAGGATGTAGATCTGCCATACCTGCGTCACGAAGGGCAGCGAGATGGCCACGCCTGCGCGAATCAGGTCCATCGACACGAGGAACGCGCGCCGGGGTAGCCGGTTCGCGAAAGCGCCCACCACGGGCGCAATCCCCACATAGGCCACCATCTTGATGGCGAGCGCCGTGCCCAGCACGCTGCCAGCATCGGCACCGGCAAGGTCATACGCCAGCAAGCCAAGCGCAACGGTTGCAAGACCAGTGCCCACCAGCGCGATGACCTGCGCAAGAAACAGATGCCGGTAAGTTCGATTGGCGAGGACTTCAAGCATCGATGTGCTCCCATGGATCCATGATTACGACTCCAGCATCGGTGCGGTATTTGGCGACTGCGATGCACGGCGCCGCAGCACCATGCCGCAGATCGCCGGCAGCACGAACAGCGTGAGCACGGTAGCCGTCACCAGCCCGCCGATCACCACCGTTGCCAGCGGCTTCTGCACCTCCGCGCCCGTACCCGTGGCAATCGCCATCGGCACAAAGCCGAGCGATGCCACCAGCGCGGTCATCAGCACAGGTCGCACACGCTCCATCGCGCCTTCGATCACGGCAGTGTTCGGCGCCATGCCGTCTTCCATCCGCTTGTGAATGGCGGAGATCAGCACCAGTCCGTTCAGCACCGCCACGCCTGACACCGCAATGAAACCAACTGCCGCCGAGATCGAGAACGGGATGCCGCGCAGCAACAGTGCGAACACGCCTCCGGCCAGCGCCAGCGGTACAGCCGTCAGCACCGTAGCAGTCAACACTGCACTGCCGATGGCGAGATACAACGCGGCAGCAATCAGCACGAAACATGCAGGAACAATGATTGCCAGCCGCTTGGTGGCGGCCTGCAGGTTCTGGAACTGGCCACCCCACTCGATCCACATTCCCGGTGGCAGCTTCACTTCCCTGGCGATACGGTCCGCCGCATCGTCGACAAAGCTACCCAGGTCTCGACCATCACCAACGTTAGCCTCGATATAGACGCGGCGCTTGCCGTTATCCCGGCTCACTTCGTTCAGGCCCTGCGTGAAGCGGAACTGCACCAGTTGGCGCAAGGGAACGGAGGCGCGCGATTGGCCATCCACCGCTGGCAGCATGACGGGCAATGCGCCGAGCACATCGAGGTTCTCGCGTTGTGCGCCGGGCAGGCGGACAACGATGTCGAAGCGACGATCACCATCGAACACCTGGCCTGCAGCCCTGCCCGCCATCGCAGCGGAAATCGTGTCGGCCACTTCCTTGACGGTCAGGCCGTAGCGTGCAATGGCGGCGCGGTCGAACACCAGATCGAAGGTGGGAAAGCCACCCGTCAACGGCACGCGCACGTCCGTTGCACCCGGCGTCTTGCGCAGCACCACCGCAATCTTTTGCGCCGTGGCGGCCAGTTCATCAAGGTTCTCGCCATAGAGCTTGACGGCTACATCGCTGCGCACGCCACCGATCAGCTCGTTGAAGCGCATCTCGATGGGCTGCGTCACGTCGTAGTTGTTGCCCACCATCGGCGCGGTCTTTTCGCGAATGCGCTCGATCACCTGCTCCTTGGTCGTGATGCCTTCCGGCCATTCGCTCTTGGGCTTCAGGATGATGTAGTTGTCAGATGCATTCGGCGGCATCGGGTCCGCAGCAAGGCTTGCCGTACCGGCCTTCGAATACACGGTCTGCACCTCGGGCAGCGTCATGACCGCGCGCTCCAGCGGCAGGTCGATTGCCACAGACTGGTCAATCGACGTGGACGGAATCCGCACCGACGACAGGTTCAGGTTCTGCTCATCGAGCGTAGGCATGAACTCGCGGCCAACGAACGTGAACGACAGCGCGGCCAGCGCCAGCACCGCAACGCCTGCGCCGATGAACGGCGCGGGGCGCGCGACGGCACGTTCCAGCCACGGCCGGTAGCGTTGCTTGGTCACCGCGATGACCTTGACCTCGGTCTCCGACACCTCCTTGCGCAGCAGCACGGCAATCATCGCGGGCACAAACGTCAGCGACAGCACGAAGGCAGAGGCCAGCGCCAGCATCAGCGTGATGACCATCGGCGAGAACATCTTGCCTTCCACGCCCTGGAAGGTCAGGCACGGCAGGAAGACCAGGAAGATGACGAGCTGGCCGTAGATCGTCGGCTTCACCATTTCGCGCGACGATGCGATGACTTCTTCAAGGCGCTCTTCCAATGTCAACAGGCGACCCTCGTGCTTCTGGCGCTCGGCCAGGCGGCGCAATGCGTTCTCGACGATGATGACGGCGCCGTCGATGATCAAGCCAAAATCCAGTGCGCCCAGGCTCATCAGGTTGCCCGAGATGTTCAGGCCGTTCATGCCGATGGCACTGATCAGCAGCGACAACGGGATCACCATCGCGGCAATCAGCGCCGCGCGCCAGTTACCCAACAGCGCGAACAGGATCACCACGACCAGCAGCGCACCCTCGGCCAGGTTCTTGGCTACCGTCTCGATCGTCGCGACCACCAGTTGCGAACGGTTCAATGTGGGCACGATCACCACGCCGGGAGGCAAGGTCTTGGTGATCTGGTCGAGTTTGTCGCCCACGGCCTGCGCCACTGTGCGGCTATTGGCGCCCACCAGCATCAGCGCGCTGCCGACCACGGTCTCCACGCCGTTGCGGCTTGCCGCACCCGAGCGCAGTTCGCCGCCGATATTGACGTTGGCCACCTGACCCACCGTGATCGGCACGCCTTGCCGCTGCGCCACCACGGCGCGTGCGATCTCGTCCGCCGTCTTGATACGGGCATCGGCGCGCACCAGATACGACTCGCCGGAGCGGCGGATGAAGTTGGCGCCGACGGACAGGTTGGCATCCTCCAGCGCCTGGCCCAGCTCCGAGTACGAGATCCCGTAAGCCGCCATCTTTGCCGTATCGGGCTCCACTACGAACTGCTTGACGTAGCCTCCGAGCGAATCGACGTCCGCCACGCCCGGCGTGGTGCGCAGTTGCGGCCGGATGATCCAGTCCTGCACCGTGCGCAGGTAGGCCAGCTTCGACACGCGATCCGACAGACGTTCGCCACGGTCAGTAAGGAAACTGCCATCGCTTTGCCACCCGGGTTCGCCATCCTTCACGGTGGCACCCTTGCCATCAGGGAACTGGTACTCGACGCTGTAGTGAAAGACTTCGCCCAGCCCCGTAGACACCGGACCCATCTGCGGCTCCACACCGTCCGGCAGATTGGGTCGCGCCTGTGCCAGCCGCTCAGTGACCTGCTGGCGCATGAAGTAGAGGTTGGCGCTTTCCTTGAAGATCACCGTCACCTGGCTGAAGCCATTGCGGGAGAGCGAGCGCGTGTTCTCCACGCCGTTCAGGCCGGCAATGGCAGTCTCGATGGGGTACGTCACGCGTTTTTCCACTTCAACGGGACTCAGCGTCGGTACCACGGTGTTGATCTGCACCTGCTTGTTCGTGATGTCCGGCGTTACGTCGATGGGCAGCAGGTTGAGCTGCCATGCGCCGAACACGCCCACTACAGCGGTCAGGAACAGCACGAGCCACCGGAAGCGGACGGCGCCGCTCAGGATGCTTTCGATCATTCGTCGTCCCCGCCGGCCTTGTTCATTTCTGCCTTGATCAAGAACGCATTGCGCGTAGCCACCTGCTCACCGGCGCGCACGCCCGACAGGATCTGCGCCACACCGCCGCTACGTGTTCCCACCAGTACGGACTTCGGACGGAAGCCCTGCTGCGTGCGCACAAAGACCACATCGCGGCCATCGAGATTCTGCACGGCGTCTTCGGGCACCGACATCGCATTCATATCGGCAGCCTTGGTATGCAGACGCACCTGCACCCCTTCACCCACGATCAGGCCGTTGTTCGCATCCACTGGCGTCACCACCACCGTGGCGGCGCGAGCACTGCCGGAGACCGTCGGCGTGACGGCCTGCACGCGGCCAGCCAGCGGCGCACCGTTGGCCAGCACGATGGTTGCGTCGCTGCCGGCGGCAATGCGGCTGGTGTCGGCGGCAGTCACATACGCTTCGACTTGCACGGCACCCGATCCGGCCACGCGGAATAACTCAGCCTGAGGTGCAACATAAGCGCCGAGGGTGACCGCCTGCGCAGTGATCTTGCCGGCGATGGGACTGACGACGGCCACCGAGCGACCATCGCTCGATACCTTGGCAGCCTGCGCCACCGTTGCCGCGCGTTGCACCTCGGCCTGCGCCACATCCAGCGCCATGCGCGCAGCTTCCATCTCCTGGCGGGGCGTCACGCCTTGCTGGAACAGGCTCGATTCGCGTTCGTACGTCTTGCGTGCGAGATCCGCGCGGGCCTGCGCCACCTTGCGCTCGGCAGCCATGGCGGCGGCCTCGGGGCTATCCACGAGTGCGAGCACGTCGCCGGCTCGCACGGCATCGCCAAGCTTGCGCTGGATGCGCAGTACCGCACCCGCAGCACGCGAGACGATGACGGCTTCGCTGCCGGGCATCGCAGACACTGTCGCCGGCGCCAGCAGCTCCGAACCGACACCTCCGGCCGATACCGGCTCTACAGCGATATTGGCCGCAGCAAGATACTCGCCGGGAATCTTCACTTCGGCAGGTTCGGCGGCCGGAGCCGAAGCGGCGACCTTCTCCGGTGCAGCAGCCGCCTTGCCGGACTCGGCACCCGAACCCAGGCCGCGCGCCACGCCAAAGCCAACCAGTGCCGCTGCGGCGGCAACTCCGGCGATCATGGGCCAGCTCGGTTGCCGGCGCTCGTTCTTCGTCATCATCGTGCTTCCTCAAATGCCAGACGGCCGTCCGCCTGCGCCATCGCCGCCAGCGCGCGCACGCGGGCCAGTCGGGCATCAATCGTCAATTGCCGCGCTTCCACCAGTGCGCGCCGTACGGCAAGCAGTTCCACGAGCGGGGTCTTGCCGGAGTCGTATCCAATGCGCCCGAGCCGATAGGCTTCCGAGGCAGCCTGCTCGCCTACGGCTGCAGCGGCAAGCTGCTGGTCAGTGGCCATGGCCTGCGAGATCGCCGAGCGGCGTGCCGCCACGGCCTCAAGTCTCGCGTTGTCGAGTCGGGCCTGTGCCGCCGATACACGCTCGACGGCTGCGTTCACGCCATAGCGGTTTTGATCGAACAACGGAATCGATGCGGTCACGCCAACGACATACCCGCTGGCATTGGTCCAGCCATAGCGGCGCACACCCGCGCTCAGCGCGATATCGGGAATCCAGCGTTTGCGTTCGACATCGACCTGAGCGTCCAACGCATTGCGTTCGGCTTCGGCTGCCAGCACGCTGGAGGAATCGGCCGCTGGCAAGCTTTGATTGGGTAGCGACGGCTTCACGGACAGCAGCGAACTGGTAAGGCTGGTATAGGGTTCGGTAGCGCCCGTTATGGCGGACAATCGCGCGAGCGCTTGTGTCGCATCGTTTTGCGCGGCGGCTTCCGCAGCCTGCGCAGCCGAGACACTGGCCTGCGCCTGCGCGGTGCGCAACGAGGCTTCCTTGCCCGATTCCACCAGCGCGCGCGCCGCCTTCAGTTCATCGTTGGCGCGTCCGAGGTTTTCGGAGGCCAGCGTCTTGCGCGCGAGCATGGCTTCCGCCGATGCATACGCGACAGCCAGTTCCGCCGAGTAGGCGACCTGGATTTGCCGCTCTCGCGCCTGCGCGGCAGCGAAATTTCGCTCGCCCACTGCAATGCGTGCGCCGCGTTTTCCGCCGATTTCCAGCGGCTGGCTCAGTGTGTAGGTGTTTTGACGTTGGCTCGAGCCATCCGCAGCAGGCGCGCCGAGATTCTCGATCACCGTGTCGATACGCGGATTGAGCCATGCGCGGGCCTGCGCAGCGTCAGCACCTGCAGCGCGTACCGTGGCCGCTTGTGCAGCCATGGTCGGTGCGAATGCCAGAGACTGCCGCAGAAGATCGGCATAAGGCGGGGCTTCCGCTGCATGGACTGTTGCTGCCGCCATCAACATCAGCGCGGCAGCGGCACCCGCCTGTCGCGCGATCGTGGGTAATGAGAAGGTCACCTGATTCATTGCGAGAAAAGATGAAGCCGAAATTGGCTGCTCCACTTTTCAATACGGCGCCCGATGCAAGGCCCCCTCGCAATGCGACTAAATCTTTTTTTCTTCGGCTTCCAGTAGCGCCGTCAGCCTTGCCCGCGCCCGTGCCACCCGGCTTTCCACTGCCTTGGGCGAGATATTGAGCGCGGCAGCCGCCTCGGCATGTGACATCTCTACGAACGAGGTGAGGATGATGACTTCGCGCGATGCGCGGTCCAGCTTGTCGAGAGTCTTGTTGATATGTGCGAGTTCGCGCCGCGCGCCAATCTCGCGCTCGGGACCGGGCGCATCGGTGGGGGCGACGTCGGCGACTGCCGCGTCATTGACGTCCGCTGCACCAAAGAAAAAATGCCTGACACGCCGAAATCGATAGAGGTCGCGCATCTTGTTCAGACCGATGCGGAACAGCCACGGACGGAAAGCCTTCTCTTGATCGAATTCGTCCAGCGCGTGCCAGGCAGCAATAAACGTGTCCTGCACGACATCGTCGATGTCGGTCTCTGGAATGCCGAACGAGCGTGCAGCTTGAGCGAGCGCGCGCGCGTGCCGTTGCACCAGTTGGCCAAAGGCGTGCTGATCGCCGTCCGCAGCGCGTTCGGCAAGGAAATTGTCTGTCGATAGTCCGGTCACTGCGACCCGCGACGCAAGGCATCCACCAGCACACGATCATAGGCCGCGCGATGTTCGGGCTTCAGCCCCGCACGCATTTCAAACACGTGAACGAGCGTGGCGCGCTGAAGATCCCCCGCAGCCCGCTCCACTTCCTGCGTGGCCGCTTCGACCTCGGGGGTCCATTGCGGATTCTTCGCAATGGCATCGGCCAGCTTGCCGTTGGCCGCCCGGAGCCGCGTTTCGATTTCCCGCCGGCGCTCGGCAAACGCCTGCTCCTTCAACTCCAGGATGCCGCGTTCGTTGGCATCCAGCGGCACCGCATCGTGCAGCACCTCGTGCAGGCTCGTATGCGAATCCTCGTTCGTATGCGTGAAATAGATGCCGCCGATGGCAACCAGGACACCCACCAGCGCGCCAACGAGCGTGGAGAGCGATAAACGGAGCGTGCGCGACTTCATCATTTCCCGATCAGCAGGCTGAATGGCGACGCCGCAGACGGGGCGGCCACCCATGTGGGCTGGGGCTTTTCCAGCAGGCCGCCAGCAATACGATCAATCGCGGTAAACGCCACCAGCGACGCCAGTGCGGCGCAGGCGACCGCGCGCCAGATGTCATGGCGCGCGGCCAGAACCATCTGCGCAGGCTCGCGGCGAATCTGCCGCTGGACGCCGGAAATATCGAGATCACTCGATGCCTCGTGCGTCACTTTCTTTGCATTCTCAAGCCAACTGTCGATATCAGCCATGGCCAGCTCTCCGATCTCTAGGTGCGGTGGACATTCTATATACGGCGCTGATCCCCACCTCCCCTCGCATTTCGGCGTCCGGTCAGCCAAGCAGGATCCAGGTCGGCAAGATGCCTTCGGCATGGAGTTGGTCCAGCGATTCAAACAGCAGCGCCGCCAGCGGAAACCAGATGGAATCGGCCACGTTTCGATGGAAGGACCCGAGATGCACCGTCCAGCTACGCTCGGATCGATAGAGCGAACGGTTCGGGAAGAACGCAGGGGTTCGCGCAAAATATTCCGTGAAGGACGGGAAGTTCCTTGCCAGCAAACGGTCTTCTGACCGGATCACGGCGGGATAGACGAGCGCAAAGGCAATTACGAGAAATCCCACGATGATCATCGAGCCTGTCATGGCGCCCAATCCGGCGATGCCCAGGAAATTGCAGACATAGAGCGGATGGCGGCACATCGAATACGGCCCCTCCACCACCAGTTCCTCGCTCTTCCTGCCCGATATATAGAGCGCACACCACAGGCGCCCGATGGTTGCTGCCACAACGCCCAGTACACCGACGATGGCTAGCAGCGACGAGAATCGCGAATCGTCCCATCGCGAGTCACCTACCAGTAGTGCAATCAGCACCACGGCACCCACACCACGCCAGACTCCTATGCGATGACGGGTCAGGAAGCTGTCGATAGACGAAGAAAAGACTGAAGCCTGGTACTGGATTGGCGACATGGATATACGAGGGCTAAGGAAGATCGGGAGACATGCAGCGGACCACAGCAGAGCCGGCGCAATGGAAGGCCCAACTGTTCGCGGCATTCTATGCAGCGCCATCGACGATCCGGCTTTATTGCCAAGATGTAATTGCCCGTCAATCTTCGGGCTCCAGCTCAGGGAACGCGCTTTCCCATCCCGATGGCGAGCAGGTCGCCGAGTGACGAAAGCGCCCTTCCCATAAGAGGGTTCGCCTCTGCGCCTTCGTGCTCTCGACGCGGCTTCATTCCATTGCGTGGGCCGGGGACTTCCGCCACCCATACCTGCAGTCCTGTAGAATGCCGCGCCATGTCGCGAATCATTGCCATTCTCATGATGCTGATTCTCCCGCTGCACGCGCTGGCTGCGGCGGAGCGACATTTCGCGCATGCATCGTCCGAGGCTTCCGATGCAGTGGAAACGATCGAGCATCTGGCTGCACACGCGGAGAACATCCCGCATCATCACCACGACGAAGATGGCACGGACGTGGACGACGATTTCCTCTCTGCCAGCCACCAGCTCGAATTCGACCTGCTGTCGAACCTCCTTGGTGCTCTGCCGTCGATGGCCTCGCCGCTTCTGCTTGACATGACGCACGTAAAGCCGGCCTTTGCAGCCCGCGCCGTGCCCGCCGTCGCCTTCGGTCCTCCCTTACGTCCACCTCACGCGCCCGCCTGACGGCGGGGCCTTGTCCTTTCCTGCTCGCCGTGTCCTGACGTGACACGGTGCCCCGCCGTGACGCTTGTCGAGCCATAAGCGTTTGGGGAAGTCATGCAGAAGTTTTTCGTATTGCTGGCCGCATCGTTCGCGATGCTGGCCGACGTGTGCGCGCAGACACCGGCAACGGATCTGCACGCATTGTTCGAGGTTGCCTGGGAACGCTCCGTTGCCATGCAGACCACGGCGGGCCGCCGGCAGGAAGCCGCCGCCAGCCGCGTCCAGGCCAACGCGCTGATCGCGGGCTCGCCCTCTATCGACCTGCGCCATCGTGGTGACCAGTTGACGGATCGGCGCGGCATCCGCGAGAGCGAAGTCGCGCTCGGCGTGCCCGTCTGGATGCCCGGACAGCGTAGCGCGCGGGGCGCACTGGCGGACGCACAGGCTGCTGAGGCGGAATCTTCGATGATGCTCGGTCAGCTCGCCGTCGCAGCCGAAGTGCGCGAACGGGTCTGGCAACTCGCCGCCGCAGAATCGGAGAACGAGGTGCTGCGCCGCCGCACGGCCGTCGCGAGGTCATTGCGCGACGATGTTCAGCGACGTGTCACCGCAGGCGACCTGGCCCGCACCGACCTGCTGTTCGCGGAACAGGATCTGCTGGCAAACCGTGCTTTGATGACGGAAAGCGAAGCACGCGTCATCGAGATGCGCGCGCGGCTCATGCAGACCTCGGGCGTCCAGGCGTTGCCGCTGCGCTACGACGAACTGCCGGCGCCAGTGATCGCCGGCGCACCGCATCCCCGGCTCGACGCCGCGCTGCGGGCCGTCGAGCGCGGAGAACGCCAGATCGGCTACCTGCAAAAATCCCGACGTGACGCGCCCGAAGTTGGCGTGACCTACCGTCGTGACTCCGCTGGCGGCGGCCTGCCCAGCGACCAGACGGTCGGCGTCTATGTGCGTTTTCCGTTCGCCACCGATGCGCGCAACTTGCCGCGCGAAACTGCTGCGCAGACCGAACTGATGACCGCACGTGCGGAGCGGGACCGCGCCGAACGCGTCGTGCAATCCGAGATCGATACCGCGCAGCAGAGGCTGGCACTGGCCGAGCAGCAGCTTGCGCTCGTCAGCCAGCGCAATGCCACGCTGGCCGAACGCGCCCTCCTTCTACGCAAGACCTTCAATGCCGGCGAGATCGGCCTGCCCGAAGTCTTGCGCGCCCAAAACCAGGCACTGGACGCCGAGGTCGAACTGACCCGCGTCCGCGCGCAGCGCGGCTTCGCCATTGCCAACCTGAACCAGGCACTGGGAGTGCTGCCATGATCCGACTGCTGATTTCATCCATCTGGCTCTGCGCGGCCCTGACCGTATCTGCGGCGCACGCCGCACCGGGTGCCCACGGCCCCAATGGCGAACATCTCGATGCGCCGGGCGCTACGGCATCCGGTGCTACCACTCGCCCGGTCATCGAAGCCAACACCGAGAGCTTTGAACTCGTTGGCACGCTGCAGGACAGCGAGTTCTCCGTCCTCGTCGATCGCTATGTGACCAACGAGCCGGTCACGACCGGAACGTTGGAAGTCGAACTCGGAGCGTTGAAGGCGCAAGGGAAGTTGAATGCCGACATCGGCAGCTTCTCCTTCACCGAGCCAAAGCTGCTGGCTGCACTGCGGCAGCCGGGAGACCACGCGCTGGTGTTCACACTGCTCACCGGTAACGACACGGACCTGATCGAAGGAAAGTTGCACGTGGCGCAGGGCGGTGGCGCGCATGGCCACTGGTACGCGAGCCCCGTTGTAAAAATCGGCGCGGTTGTTCTGGTCGTGCTGTTCGTGATGGTGATGGCATGGCGCCTCCGTCGTCGCCGCACCGTTCGTTAAGGGCAAAGCCATCATGAAGACATTCCTGACCCAGACCCTCGTCGCCCTCCTGGCGAGCCATGCCTTGTTCGCCAACGCCGCCCCCGGTGCCCATGGTCCCGGCGGCGAGCATCTCGATGCACCGGGTGCAACCGCTACAGCCAGCGGACTCGCGCGCCTGCCGGATGGCAGCGTGCAGGTGCCCAAGCTCGCGCAACGGCGCATGGGCATTCGCACCGTCTTGCCGCAAGCCGGCGAGCATCCGCAGACGGTGCCGCTGAACGCGTCTGTCGTGATGGACCCCAACGCCGGCGGCCGAGTGCAGGCCGGTCATCCGGGCTGGCTCGAAGCACCGCACGATGGCTTCCCGGTGCTTGGGCAACGCGTCTCGAAGGGACAGATCCTGGCGGTGCTGCGGCACAAGAACGAGCCGTTCGACATTGGCAACCAGCAGGCGCAGCTTGCCACGCTGACGGCCAATCTCAAGCTGGCCCGGCAACGGCTGGAACGACTGGAATCTCTGCAAGACAGCATTCCGCGCAAGGATATCGATGCGGCGCGCGCGGAAGTGCAAAGCCTGACGGGCCAGCGCGAGGCCGTGGCTACGAGCCTCCATCCCACCGATACGCTGCGCGCGCCTGTTGGGGGTGTCATTGCATCGGCAAATGTGATCGCGGGACAGGTGGTGACCGCTCAGGACATCCTGTTCGAGATCGTCGATCCGCAACGGCTCATGATCGAGGCGCAGAGTGCGGATGCCTCGCTGGTCGGCCGTATCCGCAATGGCGTGCTCGTCGACGGCGGCAAGCTGTCATTCGTCGGCGCAGGCCGCAGCCTCAAGAATGGCGCCGTGCCGCTGACATTCCGGTTGACCGACGGTTCGACGACGTTTGCCGTCGGCCAGCCCGTCACCGTGATCGCGCATCTGTCGGACACCGTGAAGGGTATCGCGCTGCCGAGCGAGGCCGTAGTGCGCAACCAGAACAATGAACCGACTGTCTGGATCAAGTCGGGCGCGCAACGCTTTATCGCCCAGCCGGTGGAAATTCGCATACTCGACGCACGGACCATCGTGGTCACGCGCGGCCTGTCGCCGGAGAACCGCGTCGTTGTGAGCGGTGCCTCGCTGATCAATCAGATTCGATAAGGACGCGCCATGTTCAACTGGATCGTCCGCGCCAGCCTTGGCAATCGCCTGATGGTGCTCGCCGTCGCCATCATCCTGATGGTGTACGGCGCGCTCACCGCATGGCGCACTCCGGTCGACGTGTTCCCTGACCTCAACAAACCACTGGTCACCGTGATCACCGAAGCCGGCGGCATGGCACCTCAGGAAGTGGAACTGCTGGCGTCGTTCCCCATCGAAACCGCACTCAACGGCATGCCCGGTGTCACCCGCGTGCGCTCGGTGTCGGGCGTGGGCCTGTCCATCGTCTATGCGGAGTTCGACTGGGGCAGCGATATCTATCGCAACCGCCAACTGGTGTCCGAACGGCTGGCGTTGGTCAAGGAGCAATTGCCCGGTGGTCTCACGCCGATCCTCGGCCCCGTGTCGTCGATCATGGGTGAGATCATGCTGGTTGCGCTGCCTGTCGATGCCGCGAAAGTCAGCCCCATGGTGGCGCGCGAGTACGCCGACTTCGTGCTGCGCCCACGGTTGCTGTCCGTGCCCGGTGTGTCGCAAGTCATTCCCATTGGTGGCGAAGTCCGACAGTTGCGCGTCGAACCCGACACCGCACGCATGGCGCAGTTCGGTGTCACGCTGGCCGATGTCAGCCGCGCATTACGCGACTTCGCCGCAAATTCAAGCGGCGGCTTTATCGACCTGAATGGCCGCGAATACCTGATCCGCAATCTGGCGCGCACCACTCGACTCGAAGACTTGCGCGGACTGGCCGTGAGCTATCGGGACAACGCCCCCGTGCTGCTGGAGCAGATCGCGACGGTGCGGCACGCCGCGGCGGTCAAGCGTGGCGACGCGGGCTTCAATGGCCTGCCAGCCGTCATCGTCAGCGTGCAGAAGCAACCGGTAGCCGATACCGTCAAGCTCACGCGAGAGCTTGAGCAGGCGCTTGGCGAACTGAAGCAGGGCCTGCCTGCGGGCATGGCTGCGCCGCAGATCCTGTTCCGGCAAGCCGACTTTATCGAGGCATCGATCGGCAACGTGGTCGAGGCGCTGCGCGATGGCGCCATCATGGTGGCCATCGTGTTGTTTGCGTTCCTGCTTAGCGCGCGCACCACGGCGATCTCGCTGATCGCCATTCCGTTGTCGCTGGCCGTGACGGCGCTCGCGTTCAAGCTGCTGGGCCAGTCGATCAACGTGATGACGCTGGGTGGCCTCGCCATCGCCATCGGCGAACTGGTCGATGATGCCGTGGTGGATGTCGAGAACATCCTGCGACGGCTCAAGCAGCGGCGGACCATGGACAACCCGCCGTCCGTACTCGATGTCATCTGGCGCGCATCGATCGAAGTTCGTTCGGGCATCGTCTACGCCACGCTGATCGTCGTGCTGGTGTTCGTACCGCTGTTCGCGCTGCCCGGTATCGAAGGTCGATTGTTCGCGCCGCTGGGCATTGCCTATATCGTGTCGATCCTCGCGTCGATGCTAGTGTCGATGACGGTCACGCCGGTGCTGTCGTACTACCTGCTGCCGGCGATGAAGCGCCTCGATCATCCAGACAGTCCGCTGGTGCGATGGCTCAAGGGCGTGGAAACGCGGGTGCTGCGCTGGGCCTTTCCCCGTGCGCGGATGGTGCTGTCCGCCGCCGTGGCAACGGTGCTGCTCGCCGCGGCCACCGTGCCCTTCCTGCCGCGCGCATTTCTGCCAGCCTTCAACGAAGGCTCGCTCGTGATGTCGCTGATGTTCAATCCCGGCACCTCGCTGGCCGAGGCCAACCGCATGGGTGCGCTGGCCGAAACACTGATCCGGCAGGTGCCCGAGGTGATCCAGGTCGGCCGACGCACGGGCCGCGCGGAACTCGACGAGCATGCCGAAGGCGTTCACTCATCGGAAATCGATGTGGACCTAAAACGCTCCGGCCGCAGCCGGGAAGTCGTGATGGCCGCCATTCGCGCGCAGCTATCCACGCTGCCGGCCTCGGTTGCCATCGGTCAGCCAATCTCGCACCGGCTCGATCACCTGCTGTCTGGCGTGCGCGCGCAGATCGCGCTCAAGATCTATGGCGACGATCTCGACACGCTGCGTGGACTCGCAGAGAACTTGCGCGGACGGCTCACTGGCATTCCCGGGCTGGTCGATATTTCGGTGGAAAAGCAGGTGCTGATTCCACAGGTCAATATCCGGCTCGACTATCGCAAGGCTGCGCAGTACGGCATCGCGCCCGGTGATGCGCTGGCGAGCCTGCAAACGCTCGCCGAAGGCGCGCGCGTCTCGCAAGTCATCGAAGGCGTGAAACGGTTCGATCTCGTTGTACGCCTGCCCGATGCCGGTCGCACACCGCAGGATCTGGCGCGCATCATGATCCAGTCTCCGCGCGGCGCCATCCCGCTCTCGGCCATCGCCACGGTGGAGGAAGCCGACGGCC
The DNA here is from genome assembly GCF_009793345.1 of Cupriavidus sp. SW-Y-13. Classification (NCBI taxonomy): domain Bacteria; kingdom Pseudomonadati; phylum Pseudomonadota; class Betaproteobacteria; order Burkholderiales; family Burkholderiaceae; genus Cupriavidus; species Cupriavidus sp. SW-Y-13. The sequence goes on along the minus strand of NZ_WHLX01000002.1, from coordinate 811,598 downwards.
CGAATCAGGTGGGTCGAGAAAACGGCCGGCGACGCATCGTGGTCTACGCGAATACCGATGGCTCCGACATGTCGCGCATCATCGGCGGCGTACGCGACGCCATCGCGCAATCGGGGCTGCCCGGTGGCTACTTCGTCAGCGTCGAAGGCCAGTTCCAGGCGCAGGAACAGGCCAGCCGCCTGATTGCGCTACTGGCGCTGGGCTCGCTGGCGATGATCTATCTCGTGCTGTTCTCGCGGTACCGCTCACATCGTCTGACGCTCGCCATCATGGGGAACATCCCGTTCGCGCTGATCGGCAGCGTGGCCGCGATGTGGATCGGCGGACTGACGCTGTCGGTGGCGTCGATGGTGGGCTTCATCACGCTCACCGGCATCGCCACGCGCAACGGCATTCTCAAGGTGAGCCACTACATCAACCTTTATCGCTTCGAGGGCGAGCAATTCGGCATTCCCATGCTGGTGCGCGGATCGCTCGAACGGCTCACGCCGGTGCTGATGACGGCGCTGGTGGCGGCGTTTGCGCTGGTGCCGCTGCTGATTTCGGCGGATGCGCCCGGCAAGGAAATCCTGCACCCCGTGGCCGTCGTGATCTTTGGCGGACTGCTCAGCTCCACACTGCTCGATGCCGTGCTCACACCAGTGATCGTCTGGTCCTTCGGACGCGAACCCATCGAGCGGATTGTGAAGGAAGGCGGACGCGAAGCGTATTGATTGCACGGATCGCACTGGATCCAAGGGCTTCGTGGCGACGCCCTGGAAGTCGCCCGTTTTCTGGAGTTATCCCATGAAGAAGTTGATCGCCATCGCCATTGCTGCCGCCGCCCTGGGCACCGCCGGTCTCGTCCATGCCCACGGCGCAAAGCCGGCGCAGTACGGCGGCGTGGTGCAGACCGCTAGCGACATGCAGTTCGAACTGGTGAAAACGGACGGCAAGATCAGCCTGTACGTCGACGATCACGACGAAAAGAAATCCGTCACTGGCGCCAAAGGCAAGCTGACCGTACTGGCCGGCACGGACAAGAAGGAAACCACGCTGGCACCGGGCAACGACAACGCGTTGGTTGCCAAGGACGCCATCGCGCTGCCGTCGGGGGCCAAGGCGGTTGCAACGGTGACGTTTGCCGATGGTCAGACGGTGACGGTACGTTTTTCGGTGAAGTAAGACGATGAGGATCGGCGACCCTGACAGGAGGGTCGCCGATCATTTGCGCTGCAATCGACACTTAGCTGCCGTACACAACCCTTCTTTGTAGAGACCTCTACAACATTGAAACAGGAACTACGACCCACTAAGCTGGGCGCATGACTCCTGTTCCGTCCTCCTCCCCGTGGGTGCTGCTGATCGTCAGCCTGCCCACATCTGCCGCCACCGCCCGCATGCGGTTCTGGCGCGGCATCAAGGCGCTTGGTGCGGCGGCCTTGCGCGACGGGGTCTATCTGCTACCCGATCTCGCTGGATTGCACGAGCCACTGCGAGCCCTCTCTACCGACGCGATCCAGGAGGATGGCAAGGTCTGGACGCTTTCCGTGCATGCCACCGCCCCCGAGCAGGATGCCGAATATCGCGCGCTGTTCGATCGCACGGCCGAATATGCAGACTGGATGAAGGAAGTCTCCAGCGCGCGAGCAACATTGGCCGATGCCGACGAAGCGGAACTCCTGCGCATGACGCGCCGTTACGGCCGCGGCTACGACGCTATCCGCAAGATCGATTTCTTCCCGAACGAGGCCACGGCCCGCGCTGAAGCGCAGTGGCGCGATTTCAACGCGGCCATCGACATCATGCTGTCGCCGGGCGAACCGCAAGGCGGGGCCGGCCGCATTCCACAGCGAGATCCCATGCAGTACCAGGGACGTCGCTGGGCCACCCGGAAGCACCTCTGGGTGGATCGTGTTGCCTGCGCCTGGCTGATCCGACGCTTCATCGATCCCCACGCCACGTTCCTGTGGCTCGACGACATACACCAGTGCCCGGAGGATGTGCTCGGTTTCGATTTCGATGGCGCCGCCTTCACGCATGTGGGCGACCGGGTTTCCTTCGAGGTGCTGCTCGCCAGTTTTGCACTCGACGAGAACAAGGGTCTGGCGCGACTGGGCCAGATGGTTCACGTGCTCGACATCGGCGGCACGCCCGTAGCGGAAGCCAGTGGCTTTGAAGCGATATTGGCCGGCGCACGCGAGCGACTGTCCGATGACGACGCATTGCTGGAGGAGGTCGGTTATGTCCTCGACTCGCTCTATACGCATTTCTCCAGCGCGCGCAAACGCTAGGACACGCCAGTTCGTCGACGGCTTCCAGCTCTCCGCAACACTCTCTACGCAAGACAATGAACGCGCCCCAGCCAACCACCTTGATCGAGCCGGAGCACGCGCTTCCCGGCTATACGCTGCGCCAACTGGTGATGTACTTCCTGAAGCTTGGCACGCTGGGCTTTGGCGGTCCGGTAGCGCTCGCCGGCTATATGCATCGGGATCTGGTCGATACGCGGCAGTGGATTACCGATGGCGACTACAAGGAGGGGCTATCGCTGGCGCAACTCGCACCGGGCCCGCTTGCTGCCCAGCTCGCGATCTACCTCGGCTACGTACACTACCGCATCCTCGGCGCGACACTGGTCGGCATCGCCTTCGTGCTGCCGTCGTTCCTGATGGTGTTGGCGCTTGGCTGGACGTATGTGCGCTTTGGTGGCCTGAGCTGGATGCAGTCGGTGTTCTACGGCGTGGGTGCTGCGGTGATCGGCATCATCGCCATCAGCGCCTACAAGCTGACCAAGAAGAGCGTAGGCAAGGACAAGCTACTCTGGCTGATCTATCTCGTACTTGTCGCCGTGACGGTGATCACCGAATCGGAGGTTGCGTGGCTGTTCCTCGCGGCCGGCGTGCTGGTATGGTTCTGCCGCGCGCCGCCCAAATGGCTGCGGCAAGGCAGACTGAATGCGATAGCGGCTACCCCGCTGGCGGCGGGCGGCTTGATGAGTACGGTTGACTGGCCGCTGCTGTCGCAAATCGCCGTGTTCTTCGCCAAGGCTGGTGCGTTCGTATTCGGTTCCGGGCTTGCCATCGTGCCATTCCTGTACGGTGGCGTGGTGACCGAGCATCACTGGCTGAACGACAAGCAGTTTGTCGATGCCGTAGCCGTCGCGATGATCACACCCGGCCCAGTTGTCATCACGGTGGGCTTCATCGGCTACCTCGTGGCGGGCTTCCCCGGCGCCTGCGTCGCGGCTGCCGCAACGTTTCTGCCTTGCTACCTGTTCACCGTTCTCCCTGCGCCGTATTTCAAGAAATACGGCAAGCTGCCTGCGATCCTGGCGTTCGTCGATGGCGTGACCGCAGCGGCGATCGGCGCCATCACCGGGGCGGTGATCGTTCTGGCGAAGCGTTCGATCGTCGATATCCCGACTGCGTTGCTGGCGCTCGCCACAGTTGCACTGCTGCTCAAGTTCAAGAAGCTGTCAGAGCCGATGATTGTTGCTGGCGCTGCATTAATTGGTCTGGTGGTCTATCCATTGCTGCACCATTGATACGGCACACCATGCTTTCCCGCCTCATCGTGCCGTCCGGTGTCGACGCAACCGTCCTGCCGCTTCTTGCCGGACGCTCGTTGCGTGGCTTCTGCGATGGCTTCATTGCCGTGCTCCTGCCCGCATACCTGCTGGCCCTCGGCTTCGACGAGTTCGCGGTGGGAGCGATCAGCAGTGCCACGCTGATCGGCTCCGCACTCGCCACCATCCTCGTCGGATTTGTCGGCCATCGCTTTGCACAGCGACGCCTGCTGATGTTGGCCGCCGTCCTGATGGCGGCCACGGGTGCGGCCTTTGCGGGCTTGACATCGCTATGGCCACTGTTGATCGTCGCATTCGTCGGCACACTGAACCCTAGCTCGGGCGATGTGAGCGTGTTCCTGCCGTTGGAACAATCACGACTGGCTGAGGCGGCGACACCCGATTCACGCACGGCACTGTTTGCACGCTACGGTCTTGCGGGTTCCCTGTCCGCAGCGTTCGGGGCGTTGGCCGCAGCCATTCCGGGCTGGATGTCCATGCATGCCGGCGTATCGTCTCTTGACGCCATGCGTCTGATGTTCGCCGTCTACACGCTGTCGGGCATCGCACTGTGGGCACTCTATGCGAGGTTGCCCGATCCACATCCGCAATCAATGTCGCCACCAGCACCGTTAGGTCCATCGCGCTGCATAGTCGTGCGGCTGGCAATGCTGTTTAGCGTGGATGCATTCGCAGGCGGCCTGGTCGTCAATGCCTTGCTCTCGCTTTGGCTAATGCAGCGTTTCGGCATGACTTCCGGTGCAGCAGGACAATTCTTCTTCTGGGCGGGACTGCTGACAACCGCGTCCCAACTCGCCGCCGTCCCGCTCGCCCGGAAGATCGGACTATTGAACACCATGGTGTTCACGCATATTCCATCCAGCATGTTCCTGATTGCGGCGGCGTTCGCACCGTCGTTGTCCCTGACGCTACTGTTGCTGCTGGCGCGCAGCGCACTGTCCCAGATGGATGTGCCAACGCGTACGGCGTTCGTGATGGCAGTCGTCACCCCCGCCGAGCGCAGTGCGGCAGCAAGTCTCACCGCAGTACCGCGCAGCCTGGCCGCAGCGATCGGCCCGATGCTTGCCGGTGGCCTCATGGCAATAGGCTGGACCGGAGCCCCTCTGCTGGCCTGCGGCTTGCTGAAGATCGGCTATGACCTGGCCATCCTGGCGGCGTTCAGGCAGACCAAAACGTTGAACTGACGAAACTAAGATGCAACCCATCGCAAACCTCCGGTGGCCGGGGCGGCGACTCTACATGACCGTTCACCGGCCTAAGCTGCCGGTGGCACTGCAATGCTGAGGGGACTGCAACGGGTCGGCTACTGCCCTGCCGGTCTGGTTTATCCCGTTGCAGGTACCCTCCTCTATGCGAGGTGGGCGACTGTACCAACGACATCCTGCGGTTACCAGCCAGTCTTCTTTCCGATCTTCAAACGCCGCAGGATCGGAGCATTTCATACCCGCATCAAAGCGCCAGGCGTTATTTCGGAAACAACAATGTCACCACGGCGCGACCGCCCCATCCATGTGCCCCACTGACAGGCGAATCCGCCCAGTATGTCGCGAACAATCCGAAACTGACCGGCTGATCCCTGATCTTTACAAGCTTGCTGACACCCGCATGAACCGGCACGCTCCATTGCGACTGTTTCCAGTCATAGGTGGACTCGGTATTGATCGTGTACGTCCACGCGGTGGGCGTCGTATAAGCAAGGAATGGCTGTAGGAAGGTACTGCTTACCGCTGGCCTGCCGTTGTCGCCCGCAACTGACCAGATATGGTTCCCGAGCATCCCGTAGGTCCACGGGCCATGTTGAACGAGGCCCACTGCGGTTGGGCCCAGACCCCACTTGCGACTGCTGAGCTGGTTTTCGGTACCCGTGGGCAATAGCATTGCCGGCCCCACTCCCCAGATCAAGCCGCCCGCCGTGGGCGCTTTCGGTGAGAAAAACAGGCTCTGCACCGTATCGCCCAGTCCGGTCTGCGATCCCGAGCCAGGCGTGACCGATGACTGATAGGTAAAGGGCAAGATCGTTCGCGATATCAGATTCCAATCCTGATTGAGCGAAATGGGAACGACTGGCTGAAAGTTCATCGTCAGTCGATCCCCATCATGGGCCGGCCCGATTCCGCGATCGTAGTTGAACTGAAACGGGACGCTGATCAATGCTGCGACAGGATTGCTCAACTTTTTTGCCAGATCGGCCGAATCTTCCGCGTGGGCTGACGCTACGGTTGCGCCGAACAGCGGCATGGCGATCCTTAACATGGATCTGACTGCTCTCCCTCGACGACACATGGGTAGCTCCTTGAATACCGGGAATCTGACTGACCGGATTTCACCGAATGGTGGCCATGGTGCCTAGGGCGAGGCCATCCGCGAAATGAAAGATTTCTGAACCGTTCTGAAACTTTGCGAGAAATGCGAAGGGGGCAGCATTTCCGGGCACTGGCTCGGCATACTAGGTCAGATTGGGCATGAGCCGATATTGCCCAGCTGACTAACGGAGCATCCCGATGACAAGCCTCTCGAAGCGCATCACCATGAGTCTGGCGGCAGCAGTTCTTTGCAGTGTGATCCCGGCAAGTCAGGCAAAGGATTGGCCTGACCCGTTGCTGGAAACAGCCGGAACGCCGGAGAACGTCGCGAAGGGGAATGAGTTCGATGCGTATCAACTTGGCCTGTCGGCCTACGTCTGGGGTTATCCGCTAGTCAGAATGGAGCGCGTGGCACGGGAATACATCGAGGTGCCAAATCCGAAGCCTTCCACCAGCTATCGGGCCCCGCTGAACCAGATCGGCTGGGCGCGGGACCTGGCCACGCCGTCGGCGCTGGACATGCCAACCGCGAACAACGACACCACGTATCTGAGCGCGGTGGTGGACCTGTCTCGCGAGCCCTACATCCTCTCGGTTCCGGACACCGGTGGACGCTACTACGTAGTGGACACCTTCAACATGTGGCAAGAGCTGGAGCATTACATTGGCCGCCGCGTGACAGGCACCAAGGCCGGCCGCTTTGCCCTTGTCGGCCCGGGCTGGAAAGGAAAGTTGCCGGCGGGTGTCAAACGGCTGGACATCAAGACCAGCAAGGTATGGCTGTGGGGCCGTATGCGTGTCTCCCCTGGCGAGGATATGAAGAAGCTGCACGCCCTGCAGGATACGTTCGACCTCCGCCCGCTGTCGGCGGTGGGCAAGAAGGACTGGAAGGCACCTGCCGCCTCGCTCGCGCCACTGCCGGATATCGGAACTGATCCCCTTGGGTTCTACAAGCACCTGGGCGCGGCGCTGAAGGACAACCCGATTCGCATCGAGGACAAGGCGCTCGCAGAGCAGTTCGCGCGGATCGGCCTGACGGAAAAGGGTTTCGATCCGAGCAGGCTCAACGAGAGCCAGCGCAAGGGCCTGATGCGCGCCATCAACGATGCACCGATGATCCCTGTATCAGCCGTCGCCCAGGCATCGGAAGTGCGACAGGGCTGGAACTACGTGCGAGGACTGGACAGCTTTGGATACGACTATCCATTGCGTGCTGTGGTGGCCGGCCCCTACCTTGGCGGCCAGGGCGAGAAGGAAGCGGTCTATCCAATCCGCTACACGGACCAGGCAGGCCAGCCACTGGATGGGGCGAACGACTACGTGGTGAGGTTCTCGGGTGAGCCGCCCAACGACGCTTTCTGGTCGCTCACGATCTACGACGCGAAGACGAAAATGCTGATCGACAACCCCATCAGCCGATACAAGTTTGGCAGCGATACACAGGACATCCACAAGAATGCTGACGGCAGCTTCTCGGTGACCGTGTCGCCGCGACGACCGGCCGAGAGCGTCAACTGGCTGCCATCGCCGAGCGGGGGCTTCTACGCAATGCTGCGTATCTACCAGCCGAAGGACGCGATCATCTCAGGCGCCTGGAAGCTTCCGGCGATGGAGCGTGTCAGCAAGTAACGCAAGACATGACTTTTGGCGGCAATCCGGCCGTGCCGACGGCGCCGCCTTCTGACGACCGAAACGTGATGAACGTTAGGGAGCATTGCGATGGATCGACGTCAATTCCTGGTTTCCACCGCGGGCGGTGCCCTTGCCGCCACGACGGGCGCACCGGCGGACGCCCAGCCTGCGGGCGCTGCCCCCGCGCAGGGAAGTCGCGAGCCTCTGGGTGGCCAGCCTCCACCGGGAAGCGCGCCGTCCGTCAAAGACTTCGATTACCAGATCAAATACCACCGCGCCTTCGAGGCCGTGCTCTGGAACATGCCGGCGATTGCGATTTTCGCGTTCCGTCGCGCAGCGTTCGCGGACCTCGGGATGCAGGACAACGACATCATTGCGTACTCCGCACCGGCAACGCCACGGCTCGAGGCCATCACCGCCAATAGCTCGACGCCCTACATCGCCGCCTACACCGACCTGCGCAAGGGCCCGGTAGTGCTGGAGGTACCGAAGGCCGGACCCGATGGCAGCGTCTACGGACAGGTGGTGGACGCGTGGCAGTTTACGATTGCCGACGTGGGACCATCCGGCATGGACAAGGGCAAAGGTGGCAAGTACCTGTTCACGCCGCCGGGCTACAAGGATCCGATCCCAAAGGGCCATATCCACGTGGCGTCACCAAACTACCGGATCGCCCTCGCTTTTCGTTCGGTACGCGCGCCCGGCAAGTCCGTGGAGGACGCCTACCACTATGCGCAACGGCTGCGCATGTACTACCTCTCCGAAGCTGCCAGCCCGCCGCGCCAGCGCTTTGTCGACCCGGCCAACCAGCGGTATCCGACGCTGCCGTTCTATGACGAGCGGCATTTCGCGGACATGCACGAGATCCTGAGCGTGGAGCCGGTGAAGGAGCAGGACAAGGTGATGATGGGGATGCTGAAATCCCTCGGAATCGAGAAGGGCAAGCCGTTCACACCCGACGACACCGCGAAACGGGCGATGCGTCAGGCAGCGATCGACGCCTGGTTCTTCCTGCAGCAGTGGTTCGACACTGAAATGGTGAAGCGCGTCTACTGGCCGGATCGGCACTATGTGTCGTTACTGCAAACCGATGCCAACCGTCGCTTCACCTTCACCTACGACGATCGGATAGACCTGATAGAGCGTGCCGCTGAGTACTTCTGGTGCACCTATATGCCCAAGGAACTGGGCGTAGCCCCTGCCACGCACTATATGGTCGCCCTGGCCGACAAGGACGGCAAACGGCTCGAGCCCGGCAAGCTGTACAAGGTGGACGTGCCGCGCGACATGCCGGTCAAGCAGTTCTGGGCGCTCACCGTCTACGACCACGCCACGTTCGCCTTCATCTACAGCGATTCCAACCGCACCACCCTGTCCTCCTATGATCTGGACAAGATGAGGAAGAACCCCGATGGCAGCGTGACCATCTACGTTGGACCCCGGGCACCGGGGGGCTTGGAGTCCAACTGGCTACCGAGCGAGGGCAAGCGCCCCATGCCGACCATGCGCTTCTATGGCGCTACCGACGCCATGAACAACAAGACGTTCAAGATGCCGGACTTTGAATTGGTTGGCACGTAGGCGCAGGTGCGGGCACGCGAAGACTCCCCGAGGCGGTCGGTCTGCGCCTCAACCGCGCCAGAGCTTGTGGCGGCCTCCTACGGCCGCCCTGAGAATCGATTCTGCACATTGGCCAGCGCATAGCTGGTGCGAAGCGACAGCGACGTGGTATCGGCGTCGGCCGAATCGAATGTCTGGCCCCGCATTCTTGGGCCGATCTCGCCCGATGGTGACCGGAAGCTCAAGCAACTGGAGAAAGACGGTTGGATCCGCGCACCTACTCTCGCTTTGTGATTCCTGATGTGCGGGGGCTCGAATGCATCGAGCGGCGGGTGTAGCGATTTTAGGCAATGGAATGACCGTTGAACTACTAGTTTCAGTCGCCCGCAGCTCAAATCTGAGCGTCTGCAATGGGTCGATCGGAGACCTTCGAATGCCTCGCCGCCGAGCTACCTGAGCATGGATATGACAGCATCGCGGAACCACCGGTGTGACAGCGACGTGTCCCAACGTGCATGCCATGCAATCGAATACATGCGATTTGGTAACTCTTCGGGCAATTCCAGCATGGTCAGGTCGAACTGGTCTGCAAGAATCCGCGCTACACGCACCGGCAGCGTTATTGCCGCGTTGCTGCCTTGCATGGCGAACGGTGCCAGGGACAACGTCGACACGTACATCGGAAATTTGCGCTTCGACAGCCCATGCTTTTTGAGCATGTTGTCGACATCGTTGTCGCGTCCAAGCATGTTGATCGTGCTGATAAAGCGCATGTCTGCGAGATCGGCCAGTTCAAGCCGCTTGTCGCCAAGCGGATGATCGCGCCGCACGAGACATACGCGCCGCTCTTCGAACAGTGGAAAGAACGTGATGTTGCGCGCCTGATGGTCAAAGCGACCGATTGCAATGTCGACAGCACCAGTTTCGAGATCCTCGACGGGCGTGACATCCCCGTACGCCGGGAAAAAATAGGCACCTGCATTAGGTGCCGCGGATTCCAGGAACCTATGCAGCAACGGCGCCAGCAGGAGTTCGACGGCACTCGTCGTGCCGATCTTGAATACCTGCGTTGACTCTGACGGACGAAACCCCCCACCCTCCTCCAGCGCCTGGTCGACGGCTTCTAGTGCCTGCCTGACCGTGCCGCGTAGATTGCGAGCAAGTTCAGTGGGCTCCAGTGTTCCTCGCACCCTGACAAACAGCGGGTCAGCCAACTCCTCCCGTAGTCGGGCGAGATCCCGACTCACGCCCGGCTGCGTGCGCACCAGCCTTTCCGCGGTCTTGGTGACGCTGCCCGTCTCCATCAAGATGAAGCATTTTTTCCTGGCCCTCGCGTGCGGCAGTGCTGCGGCCGCCACTTGCCTGCCCTTTGTCGCATTCGCTCAGGACAACTTTCCGGCCAAGCCGATACGGCTGGTGGTGCCGCTTCCCCCGGGCGGCGGTGCGGATGGCCTCGCGCGCATCTGGGGCGATTACGTGGCGCGGCATCTGGGCACGACCGTCGTAGTGGAAAACCGTGCCGGCGCGAATGGCTCGGCATCGAAAGAAATGCCATCGGCGCGATCAAGGCGATTGGTGCCGCTCGGATGGCGCTTCATGGTGACGGCAGTCATCACGTCAGCCTGGACAAGGTCATCAAGACGATGCGCGAAACCGGTGCCGATATGAAGACCAAGTACAAGGAAACCGCGAGGGGTGGTCTGGCAGTCAACGTCATCGAATGCTGACGCCGGACATGTGATGTGCCGCAATAGCTGCCGCCGACGCCGTATCCGCAGAATGCAGAAACGAAATCTCCGTTCAAAACTGCAAAACACCGAAGCCTGTTCGTGTTGAAATGATCCCCGCTTAGGGGATGAGACGCGGTCAAGCGTACAGCCACGCACGTCGCCTTTAGCACCATATTTTGGGCATGCTCACCGTCCATGCCGCGCAACAGTCTTTTCCAACGTAGCACTTTATCTGCGGGGGCGGTTGCGGTAGAAACACCATCACGTACTCGCAAGAGTCAACCCCGTTTTCGATTTGGTCTTGGAATCCCAAACTCGCTCTCATTGGCTGCCAACACTTTGCCGCGGGCTGGCAGTGCTGCCCCTGCCCGTGTTGCACGCCATCGGTCGTGCGCTAGGCCGTCTTGTCTACATGTTGCCCGGGCGATATCGGCAACGCCTCCAGGAGAATGCCGCGCAAGCTGGCTATCCGGATGCGAGTTTTGCGCGCCACTCGGCCGGAGAGGCCGGCGCCATGATCCTCGAAACCTGTCGCATCTGGTTTCGTAGTGACGACAGCATCACGCGCGTCATCTGCGACGACTGGGACGTCATTGATACCGCCCGCGCCGAGGGCAAGGGCATCTTGTTCCTCACACCACACCTGGGCAGCTTCGAGATTACGGCGCGATACGTTGCCAAGCGGATGCCGCTCACCGTGATGTTCCGCACGCCCAGCAAAGAATATCTGCGAACGCTGATGGACAGCGCTCGCTCCACCTCCGAGTTGACCGCTGTGGCAGCCTCGTCGCAAGGCGTGCGCGCCTTTCTACGGACGCTGCGTGAAGGCGGTGCCGTGGGCTTGCTACCCGATCAGGCACCGAGCCTTGGCGAGGGCGTGTGGGTTCCTTTCTTTGGCCGACAGGCGTTCACCATGACGCTGCCGGGAAAGCTGGCGGCACAGACTAAAGCAGCCGTGATCCTCGCGTCGGGCGAGCGCCTGCCAAGCGGGCGCGGATGGCGCCTGCACCTGACGCGGTTGCCCGGCGAGATGCCGGAAAAACCAACCGCCCAAGCTGCTGTCCTCAATGACGCGATGGAAACGTTGATTCGCCGTTTTCCCGAACAGTACCTCTGGAGCTACAACCGCTACAAGGCGCCGCCAGGCGCGCCGCCTCGGCCAGCCGAATAAGCGCGCCGCGCTACCGACCGGATCGGTTCGCGCACCATCATTGCAGGAAGCATCGGCATCGGCATCGGCATCGGCATCGGCATCGTTGCCTGTTTTCGGCCGCTTGCGGAAGTGCGGCGCACGACCGGCGCACGACCGGAGCTATACTTCGCGGCGATGCGTCCAGCGCATCTCCACCCAGCACCGCGAGAACCCACCCCATGACCGAAGCCACCGCTCTTACGCCCGACGAATTCCAGGAACTCGACGATCTGCTGGACGACCTGCGCCAGCGCGCTGAGGAAATCCCACAATGGGAATTCTGCGACGGCTTTCTTACGGCCCTGGTCTGCACGCGCCGCCGCATCCCCGCTTCCGACTACCTGCCCATGCTGCTGGGAGACGGTGCTGTGCTCGACGTGCCCGAGGGCAGCCCGCTGCCGTTGCTGCCCGCGTTCCACGACGCGGCCCAGCAGACCCGTTTCATGGCGCTGTGGCAGCGCCGATGGAATGAGGTGGAGCACCAGCTCGACCAGCCCGTGGAGACACTGGAGGATGACCAAACCTTCTATCCCGAGGCAATGGACATCCGCGGCGCCGTCTTGAGCCTGCCCCAGGAAGAGCGCCCTGAGATGGATGGGCGGGAAATTCCGTCGTTTGGCCAAGTGTGGGCGCTGGGCTTCATGTTCGTGGTGGAGAACTGGCCCGAGGAATGGGCCGCCCCGCGCGACAAGGAGGTCGCCCAGTGGCTGGACGACGCGCTCGAAAGCATCGTCGCCCTGACCGAGGACGACACCGGCGAGCCCGAAGTCCGCATGTACAGCGAAGATGGCCCGCCCAGCACGAGCCGGGCGCGCCTGGAAACCTTTGGCGAGGCGATCTGGGCGGTCTACGACTTGCGCCAGATCTGGAAGAGCCTGGGCCCGCGCGTGGAGGCCGTGGTGACAGGCGACCAGCCCGGCCGCAACGACCCGTGCCCTTGCGGCAGCGGCAAGAAGTTCAAGAAGTGCCACGGAGGATAAGGGCAAGCCGCTGTCTTGCAGTGGTCAGTTGCACGTGGCAGGTCGGCGCGACGTCTGCCTGATTACCCGGGGCCCCTCCGGCCCTTCAGAAGGCAACTAGCATTTCGCCTTCTTGGCCTGCCCCGGTGGGCAACCGCCATTTCCCTTGCCGCGGCCGGTGTAGTACTTCTCGCCTTTGGGGCCGTTGTGCTTGCGCCAGTAATCCGGATCGCGATACTCCCCGCCATCCCAGTAGTAGCCCCTGCTATCTCGGCTGCCAAAGGTGATGCTGACACCGGGCGCGTGGATGCTCGTATTTCCAACGAAGACATTGACATCAGCCGCGCTCGCGGCCCAACCGCTGCATGCGAGCATAATCGCAACGACAGATTTCTTCACGGAAGCTCCTTGTTGTGGGGAGAAAGAAGGAAACCATCGATACTACCTTGGGTTGCATATCGGGCGTCAATGGCAATGCCCAAACCGGAGCTCGCCATTGTGGGCGGGGGGCAACTCCATGCGACGTTACAACTGGCACGTTCGCGTTCTCTTCGGGTTTCGCGCGTATCGCGCTTTGATATTCGGGACAATTTTTCTCGAGATATCCCGCGTCCAAACTCAGGCGCTCGAACTCCGGAGCCAGCTTAACGGCGAATACGGCTGTTTCATTCCTGTTACAGATCGTTGCAATGCCGCCCCGTTGCCGCGAACGCGCTTCCCCTATGCTGCAGGCTCCATCGAGCCCTGAGGAGGATCAAAAAAATGATAACGAGAAGCCAGCTTAATCTAAAGAAAATATTCGCCGTTTTGCCGGTGCCCTTTATCGTGGTTGCGTGCGGTGGCGGTGACGGAAGCAGCAGCGACAACGCACCGACTAATGGCACCCTGCATGTGGCAATGACCGATGCCCCGTCCTGCGGTTTTGATCACGTCTATGTCACGGTCAACAAGGTGCGGGTGAACAGCAGCAGCAATGCCGGGGACAACGACAGTGGCTGGACGGACATCACGCTGCCCGCGCCGCAAAAGGTGGACCTGCTCTCTCTTACCAACGGCGTGTTGTTCGACATTGGCCGCGCACCCTTACCCGCTGGCCAGTACCAACAGGTGCGCCTGGTGCTGAACGCGAACCAAGGCAATTCCCTGGCCAACTCCCTGGTCGTCTCGGGCACGACGAACGAGGTGCCTCTGGCCACGCCGAGCGCCACCCAGAGCGGGTACAAGATCATTCAGCCGTTTACGGTGCCTGCGAACACGCTGGTCGACCTGATTCTTGACTTCAATGCTTGCAAGTCGATTGTCCAGCAGGGCAATGGCTCATACAGCCTGAAGCCGGTAGTCACCGCCACGCCGTTGACCGTGAGCGGCACGATCTCCGGATTCGTGCCTGCCGCACAGGCTGGCGCCACGGTCTACGCAGAGCAGAATGGCCAGGTCATTCGCGGCACTGTAGCCGATGGCAATGGGCAGTTCGTCCTGACGCCGCTTATCCAAAGCAGCACCAACGGCACCTATGACATAGTGGTTGTCGACAATAAGCTGCCGTCCGGCCATGCAACCGGCATTATCCGGAATGTGCCAGTTACGGCGAGCGCGACGACCACGGTATCGACCTCGGGCGCCCCCATCACACTGCCAACGTCCGTCACCAACACTGTGTCCGGCACGGCCACGGCATCGGCACAGGCGTCGGTACGCGCGCTGCAGAGTATTAACTCGGTGTCGTACGAAATTGCCTCGACGAACGCCAACCTTGATACTGGCGCGTATTCGCTGACGTTACCGGCCGCGGCGCCAATGATCGGCACATACAGCCCGACACTGCCAATCGCCCTGACGGCCGCATCGGTTGCCGGACAGTATTCGGTGCAGGCGACGAGCGCGTCCGGTGCGACGCAGACCAGTGCAGCGAACGTTTCCGGCGGCGGCCAGAGCGGCGTGAACTTTAATTTCTAACCCAGTGTGAAGAGGGGCGTCAGCCTTCCTAACTCCGGTCCTGCGGCCCGTCCCCAGGGCGGGCCGGGCAACAACTTCTGTCCGCCGGGCCAAGCGAAGAAAGCCAACTGCTGATCCGGCCCGCTTCAACGTACTAAGGCCGGCGATACAGGCCGGCCTTTCCTCTACCCAATTGCGAGTGCAAACGAGAAGCGACTGCCTCAGTGCAACCATTCGTAACACGAGCAGCCATAACTGGCCGTCATCGTCTTCAACGCTTTGAGTGACCGTACCTGCTCGGCCAACGCTTCGCGCAATCGAATGACTTCCTCGGCCGATGGGTCCAAGGCGGGCGAAACACCGCTGCAACGCCCGCAAGCCTTGGCGAGCCGTCTAATTTTCTGAGGCGGGCGCGACCGAGACCGCCACCGCTTCGGTGTAGACCGCCTGGACCCGATCGCCCTTCTTTACGGTTGTCATATGATCCGGATCGTTCACCTTCAAATCGACAAGATTGCCCCGTGGGCCTTTGACCGTTATGGTCTGCGCCTCACGATTTACGGCGACGACCTGCGATACAACGGTAACCTCGCGCCCCACCGTTCCGCCCGGGCGCTCGCCGGGCTGTGAGCGTTCGGAAATCTCCTTTTCCTTCATGGAAGCCGCGCCGCTCCCCTTCTTCAGGCTGACTGTCAGCGCCTCCCGATAAGACACCGTCACTTTGTCTCCCAACTTCAATTGTTCGAAGTTGCGGGCCTCGGGGCCGACGGTCATCTCGACGGTCTTTCCCTGTGGTGTCTTGAGGGACAGTTTGCGATTCGCTGCATCGATGGCGGTGATAACGGCTGTCGCGGTTACCATCCCCGTCGCCGTCGCCTGACCCGGCGATCGAGTCACATCCGTTTTTATGTCAGGCTGTGCCTGTGCCAGCACGGCGGTCGACAGCCCAAGAGCACTGAAAATGGAAAGTAGAAACATCTTCTTCATCACGGTACTCCTTTGGACATCGGTGAAGGTCAGACCGATCCGATCTGGATTCTAGGCTTTCATATCTGCTTCACTAATGGCCTTTAGACCTACCAGATCGCCCTCGCACGATCTTGCATCACTTTCTTGCCCGACTATGCTGTAACAGGGGAAATCACATTTTCATCCCAGGACTTTGTTTATGCATCAATCATTTGCACATTTGAGAAAGTGGGTAGCCGAGTTATCGCTCCTGGTGCTCGCTCTCGTTGTCGAAAGCAGCCTGGCGGCCGAGTTCGGAACCACGGAAGGCCCTGAGCCGGACAACATTCTGGAACTGGCCGAATTTTTGCGTCGAGATCCTTACGACCTCGAACTTCTGATTAGCTTCGGGACATCCAAGGGCGGCTCGGCCGGGCATATTGCACTGGCGGTACGCAGCGATGGAGCAGCCGACGAAACGGTGTATTCCGCAAATTTCTACGCCGACCGTGCACCTGAACATGAAGGTCGCTTCTACACTAAGGAATTGGTGGTCGGTGTTCCCAAGATGGAGTATTTGTTCAAGACGACTTCATCGCTGGATGCTCTTGCGGTCTTTGGCCTCGACTACGGCGAAGTTTATAAGCGCTCGGTCATCGGTATACGGGTCTTCGGCATGCCATCCTCCGAGAAACAAGCGTTGGTTTCATACTTCTCGCGTATCAACGGCGACTATCACCGGCACGCGAATAACGCGGAGTATCACCACGGCGAGGTCAAGTACGACTATCTGAGACTGAACTGTGCAAAGGTTATTGGCGCAGCGTTCAAGTTCGGCGCAGGCTATGAACGTCTCGAGGTCAACGATCCTCAGCTACTCCGTGGTCGGCGCGTCGTTGCGGCGGCGACAGCAAATGTCCCTACCGAAATGGCCCTGAAATTGATGGAGCAGTGGAATCTGCGTCAATACAAGATGGATGTGGTTCTATACAAGAAATTCGAAGCATCGGAATATATTGAACCGCGTGAAGATCCAAAAGTTGCCTTCAAAAATCTGCCCGACCGCTTTCCGTCGGTGTTATCACTCGATTTCCGAAGAGAGCAAGGTGAGTATCGCGATTTTGACAACCTCTTTGCCATGTACTTGCTCTACAACCTCGGCCGTTTTAGCGTGCGCATTGACGAAGCGACTAAGCGACTTCGAATCGAAAAAGAGAAAGAACCCATGACGTATGCCGACGCAGTCTCTCTTGCAAAGACAGCGGCAAAGTCCGATAGCGAAAATTACCGCCGTCGCGCCCTGTTCCAACCCGCGGGAATCCGGATCGGCGAACCGGCAAGTAACAGGCATCTATATCACTTTCCGGATATCGACTCGGGTCCGGCGCTCCGCTAACACCGGGGGGACGGCGGGGAGCGCAATGGCGGCATGTTGCAGTTGGTGGGGATCGCTCGGTCAAAGTCTTTCAGCGAGCGCTACGACGAAGCCAGAGAAAGCCCAACACACCGACGATCGGCCCCGGCAGGAGAAGCCAGGAGATCTTCATACCGAGATCGCCCAGCAGTGTGGAGACCAGCGCGATAGACCCCACAGTCAGCGCAAATCCGATCGAGTTCTGGATCGCCAGCGCGCCACCGATCAATGCCGGCGGGCATGCCTTGGCCGCGAGCGCCGAAAACTGTGGAGAGTCGGCCACGACTGCGGCGCCCCACACCAGGAAGAACAGCAGCAGCCAACCAGGCGACAGCGTATCGGCGGCCACTGGCAGTAGCAGGCAACACACACCGGAAATGACCAGCGCGGTCAGCGCGACGTTGGCACTTCCCACCCAACGCGTCAGCCATCCACCGAAGACGCACCCGAAGGCGCCGATACCGATCACGGCAAACGCAAGTGCGGAAACGCCCTGCCCCCCAAACTGGGCAGGAAGCGACGTGCGCGCGATGAGCATGGGTACCATCGTCCAGAACGCGTAGAGCTCCCACATATGCCCGAAGTAGCCCACGGCAACAGCGCGAAACTGGCGGGCTCGAAAGGCTTGCAACGGATTTCCTGGATTCGGTCCGTCAGCACGGCGCGCCGGCAAGTGCGGGCCATTGCCCAGGTAGATGACCATACCGGCTGCAATGCACGCCAGCACAGACGATCCCGCCATCACGAGTTGCCACGGCCATTGCGCCGCGACAGTGCGCAACCCGTGCGGCAAGGCAGTTCCCAGGGTCAGCATGCCTACCAGCAACGCGAGCGCGGCGCCTGCTCTCTCGGGGGCCCACCCAATCATCAGTTTCATCCCGATCGGGTAAATGCCGGCAAGACAAATACCCACGGCGAACCGAAGTCCGATTGCCGCCGTGAAGTCCCCGGACAAGCAGGCAAACCAGCATTGAAGGCGGCGCCCAGCAACGCCGAAATACAAAAAATACGACTCGCGGAGAACCTGTCAGCCAGACCGAACAGTGCAAACACAAGCGTGCCAAGGATGAAACCACCCTGGACGGCTGCCGTGAGCATGCCAATATTCGCGGCGGTCAGCCCCCATGCCCTGGCGAGGTCATCGGCAGCGCTATTGGCGCTGAACCACAAGGATGTGCCAAACAATTGGGCCGTGGCTATCGCCAGTACGGGATTGAGACGCGACGTCCGCGATCTCGAGGCGGTATTCGATGGGGGAATCATGTTCTGAAAATGCATGCGGCGCTGGCTCCCGACGCGAATGGCATCGCCAGCCAGCGCAGACACGGATAATTCTAGGGGAAGGAAATGTGTAGCGATGGGGAATTACTGCTTGCTCACTCCATCCGAATCACGGCAATGATCGACCTTGAACTGCATGAAAACCAGGGCCAGCCACTTGCCAAACTTCGTACCCACTACCGCATCAAGCCAACATGCGCGAATCCCAGCTTTTCGTGCGGACGAATGAAGCTGGCATTTCCAGCCTCAATGGCGCCAACCATGATGTGCTCGCCTGACGAAGCCGCCGGCATCTGCTTCCAATAGTTCCGGCGCTGGGCCGCGCGCCCAAGTTGCATTACAATGCGAACCATTCTCATTTACTGAACGCGCCCCGTACTCGACTTATCCGGGCGTAGCAGGCCAAACGTGTCTTCGTCCGATCTCGCGCAGCGTCAAGAACTCGAGGCTCTCTACAGCGGCCACCATGGATGGCTCCACCGCTGGCTGCAGGGCAAGCTGGGGTGCGCGCACCATGCCGCGGACGTGGCGCAAGACACATTCGTGCGGATTATCAGCTCGCGTGATGCATTGCTTGGCATTGACCAGCCGCGCGCTTACCTGACCACCATTGCCAAGCGTCTCCTGAT
The DNA here is from genome assembly GCF_009793345.1 of Cupriavidus sp. SW-Y-13. Classification (NCBI taxonomy): domain Bacteria; kingdom Pseudomonadati; phylum Pseudomonadota; class Betaproteobacteria; order Burkholderiales; family Burkholderiaceae; genus Cupriavidus; species Cupriavidus sp. SW-Y-13. The sequence continues at coordinate 792,447 of NZ_WHLX01000002.1, read as the reverse complement.
CGATCGGTCACGCCGGCAACTGGTGGAGCAGGCTTATCTGGCTGAGATCGCGCTCATTGCCGATACGCTGCCCGGCTACCCCTCCCCGGAAGAGATTGCCATGGCCGTCGAGGCCCTGGCCCAGATTGCCGATGCGCTCGAAGGCGCGCCGGCGCGCGTGCGGGAAGCGTTCCTGCGCCACTATCTCGATGATCAGACACAGGCAGCCATCGCCGTAGACATGGGCGTTTCCGAACGCATGGTGCGGAAGTATCTCGTGCAGGCGCTGCTGCATTGCCGGGCCCGATGCGCTGCCCTGGCGGATCACCCACTGTGAACATGCCGCATCGCTCGACTGCCGAACGCACCCCCGCATCATCCGAAGACCTGCTGCTGGAGCAAGCTGCGGAATGGATCGTCGCGCTTTCATCCGACGACCCCAACGAACGTGAACAGGCGCGTGCGGATTTCGAGAGATGGAAGCGCGCCGATCCTCGTCACGCGGCGGCCGCAGCAAGTTTCGAGCACCTGCTCGGGAAAGTTCGTGGCGTGCGCAACAGCACAGCGGGCTCTGGACGGCCAGCGCGCTCGGCGCTTGACGCCGCGGGTGCCGGCGTGCGCCGTCAGCAGCGGCTCAAGCGCGCCGGCATGGCACTGGCCTTTGCCTGTCTCGTCGTCATGCCCGCGTGGCTGGCCTTTCATGCCTGGCCGCCCGCCTACCTGCTTGCCGATATCCGCACCGCTTCTGGCGAATGGAAGACGCACACGCTGATCGACGGCAGCCGCATCACGCTGCGCAGCGGAAGCGCCGTCAACCTGCGCTACGACGCGGCGCGCCGGGTCGTGGAACTCGTGCAAGGCGAAATACTGGTGGACGTGGCCAAGGATGCCGCCCGTCCGTTCGTGGTGGAGACCGCCGACGGCAGCATGCGGGCGCTAGGCACCCGGTTCGTCGTGGATCGCGAGGCTGACGCCACGGTACTCGACGTCATCGAATCCAGAGTCCTGGCCCAAACGCCACGCCAGCGTCAGACCGGGGAGCGCGAAGGGACCGCCGTACAGGCGGGCGAGCGCGTGCGGATCACGCCGGATGGCATCGGTCCGGTGGAGTCCATTGATGCGCGCAGTCTTGACGATGCCTGGCGGCATCATCAGCTTGTGGTCAATGACCGCCCGCTGGCCGATGTGCTCGACGAACTGGCGCGTAGCCGACGGGGCGGGCTGTACTTCGACCGCGGCGCAGTAACCGGTATCCGCGTCAATGCCGTCCTGCCGCTGGACGATACGGACCGCGCGCTGCAGCTACTGGCAATCAACTACCCCGCCCTGCGCATCCGGACACTGACGCCCTACCTCGTGTACATCGACATGCCCGCCGCATCGGTCCGATAAACTTTTTCTTCGAACCGGTTCCGCATTCCGATCTTCATGCGTCAAGGCCATGAGAGATCACGAATCGAGGAACCGCAAGCATGTCCGCAACACCGCACCGCAACGCCCGCTTCCGGCGCCCAGCCCTGACCGTTGCACGCCGCCATATGCGGCTGACCCCGCTAGCCGTGGCGGCCCACCTGAGCTTTGCCGCCGCGCTCTGGCTTGCCACGCCGGCACCCGCGAGCGCACAGACCGCAGCGCAGGCCACGCGGTATGACATTCCCGCCGGGCCGCTGGCAACATCGCTGAACCGCTTCGCGCAGCAATCGGGCGTATCGATCGTGATGGACGCCGGACAGTTGCACGGCATGCAGGCGCCGGCGCTGCACGGCAGCTATGGTCGCGAAGAGGGATTCGAGCACCTGTTGCGCGGCAGCGGCTACACCGCCGTACCGACATCGGCGGGCTACGTACTGCGCAAGGTAGCAATCACCGGCGATGCCGGACACGGCGCAACGCTGCCCGAAGTCGTCGTGCAGGCTGGAGGCATGAGCGGTACTACCGAGGGCACCGGCTCCTACACCGACTCCGGGCCGGTCAGCACGGCCACCAAGCTTGAGCTGGCGCTGCGCGAGACGCCGCAGGCGGTCACCGTCATCACGAATCAACGCATACAGGATCAGGGCCTGGCAACGGTCAACGACGTGGTGCAGACCGCTCCGGGTCTCACGTTCCGGCGTTTCGGGCCCGAGCGCGCCTCTTTCTATTCACGCGGCCTGTATGTGGACAACATCATGTACGACGGCCTGCCCGTGGGCCTGGACAGCTCCAACCTGTCGCAAGACCTGCTGGCCACCGACATGGCGATCTACGACCGTGTGGAGATCGTACGTGGCGCCACCGGCCTCGTGCAGGGCGCGGGCAACCCATCGGCGGCCATCAATCTTGTGCGCAAGCGGCCGACCAAGGTGCCGCAGGTGTCCGTCGGTGTGAAAGCTGGAAGCTGGGACCGCTATCGCGCGGAGGTGGATGCCTCGGGCCCGCTGTCGGAGGACGGCACGCTGCGCGGTCGCGCGGTGATCGCGGCACAGGACTACGGTAGCTACAAGCGCGGCGAAAACAGCAACGGCCAGACGTTCTACGGCATCCTGGAGAAAGATCTCGGGCCCGCCACCACGCTCACGTTGAGCGGACTGCATCAGGAAAGCCGACTGCACGGCAACGGCTTCACCGGTCTGCCCGTGGCGCGGGACGGCAGCGATCTCGGACTTCCGCGATCCACCTCCTACGCCAATGACTGGGAGTACTGGAACAAGACCACGAACTCTGGTTTCATCGGACTCGACCACCGATTCGACAACGGCTGGCGCATGCACCTCTCGGCCTACTATGCGCAGGCCGATGTCGACATGGAGGGCCATTACCTCAGCTACAGCTATGCCACTGGAAATTACAGCCAGCTGGGTGCGCGCAATGCACACCGGGAGAAGCAAAGCAGTGCGGATGTGTATGCCAATGGCCCCTTCGAACTGCTGGGCCGCAAACACGAGCTGGTACTGGGCGCCAGCTACCGCAACGTCGATTTCAACGGCAATAGCCGCCAGGGCCTGGTGCTCAACAGCAACCTCAACCTCTACAACTTCAATCCGGGTGCCGTCGCAGATCCGAACATTCCGTTACGGGACTGGATGGACGCAAGGATCAGCCAGCAAAGCCTTTATGCCACCACGCGCCTGAATCTGGCCGATCGCCTGAAACTGATTCTGGGCGGACGGCTGGACTGGTTCGACTACAACGACACCGTCAACACTTATCCGAACTTCAACGCCAACACGCCATCCGTCAGTGCGCACAACCGATACAGCGTCAACAACCAACTGACGAAATATGCAGGACTGGTCTTCGACCTTGACGCCCACCACTCGCTTTACGCCAGCTACACCGATATCTTCAAGCCCCAGAATTATCTGGATGCCAGCAACAAGCTGCTGGACCCGGTGGTGGGCAAGAACTACGAAATCGGTATCAAGGGCGAGTATTTCGAAGGTGCGCTGAATGCCTCGGCGGCAGTCTTCCGCATCGACCAGAACAACCGTGCCTTCCGCAGCGCCGATCAGACCCAGTGCGCCAGCTACCCGACCGTAGTGTGCTACTCGGCCGCCGGCGAGGTGCGCAGCCAGGGCGTGGAGTTCGAAGTGCAAGGCGCCATCACGCCCAACTGGCAGGTGGGGGCTGGCTACACCGTGGCGATTGCGCGCTATCGCAAGGACGCCACAGCCAGCAACGTGGGCGCGATCTTCGACACCGACACGCCACGGCACCTGTTCAAGCTGTCCACCATGTACCGGCTGCGCGGCCCATTGCAGGGCTGGCGCATTGGTGGTTCGATCTACGGGCAGGACTCCATTTACAACCAGGGCACCACGAGCGGTGTGCCATTCCGCATCGCCCAGGGTGCCTACACCCTGGTCGATCTGGTAGTGGGATGGCAGCCGATACCGAAGCTGGACTTGCAACTCAACATCAATAACCTCTTTAACAGGCGGTACTACAACGCGCTGTCCGGCAGCGTCAGTTTCCCGAGCAACGTCTATGGCGAGCCGCGCAATGCAATGCTGTCCGCGCGCTACCAGTTCTGATGCGGGGCCGCATGCGTGGCGCGCTGGTGGTGCTGCACCGCTGGTGTGGCCTCTTCATCGCCGGTTTCCTGTTTATCGCCGGCCTGACCGGCGCGGTGATCGCCTGGGATCATGAACTCGACGAGTGGGTGAATCCCCGGCTGTTCCAGGCCACCTCCGGTGCGACGGAGAGCCCGCTTCCGCCTCTTGAGTTGGCGCGCCGCATCGAGGCGGAGGAGCCGCGACTGCGGGTCAGCTTCCTGCCGCTGACGCTGGAGCCCGGTCATACGGCCATGCTGGGTGTTGCCGCGCGCATTGACCCCGCCACCGGCGCGCCATACGCCCTTGGCTTCAACCAGGTGGCGGTGGACCCGGCCAGCGGCCACGTGCAGGGGCGGCGTCAATGGGGCCAGATATCGCTATCGCGCGAGAACCTGCTGCCCTTCCTCTACAAGCTGCACTACACCATGCACATTCCCAAGGGCTGGGGTATCGATATTGGCGTGTGGCTGATGGGCGTGGTGTCCGCTGTCTGGATTGTGGACTGCTTCCTGGCGCTATATGTCTCGTTTCCCAGCGCGCGCGCCTGGCGTAAATCGCTGACCTTCCGATTGCGCCAGGGCGGATTCAAACTCAATTTCGATATCCACCGCTCCGGCGGCGTCTGGGTGTGGGGTCTGCTGCTGATGCTGGCGGTGACCTCGGTCTCGCTGAATCTGGGAACGCAAGTCATGCGACCGCTCGTGTCGGTTTTCTCTCCGTTGACGCCCTCGCCATTCCAGGTGCGCCAAGGCAGTCGCGAGCGGGAAATTGCCGAGCCGATACTGAGCCGCGAGCAGGCCATCGCGGCAGCAGAGGCCGAAGGTCGCCGCCGCGGCTGGACCCGTCCTGCGGGGTCCATCTTCTATGCTCAACGCTTCAGCATCTACGGCGTGGCGTTCTTCACACCGGAAGACGACCGGGATGACGACGGCATGGGGAACGAGGTCCTCTATCTGGACGGGAATACCGGTGCGATCCTCGGCGAGAAGGTGCCGGGGCAAGGCACTGCGGGCGACATTTTCATGCAGGCGCAGTTGCCACTTCACTCCGGCCGTCTGCTGGGCATGCCGGGACGCGTGCTGATGTCGTTCATGGGAATCTTCGTTGCGGCACTGAGCATGACCGGCCTCGTGATCTGGATGCGCAAGCGTAGAGCGCGCAGGACGAATCGCCTTCGGTCGTAGGTGGCCACGGGCCATCGGCATGTAGCCGCAACACAACCCGCTTCAAGTTCGCCTCCGGGGGTGGCCTTCCGCTTTGGGTCGAGGGTGTGTGAAAACGCCCGAACGTCCATGGACTTACCTGGGCCACAGTGGGCGCGAATCGGAGAGCTACCGTCCACCCCCCCCGAAAGGAACGAGCGCACCTGCTCGGAGGTGTCTGACGAAAATCATCAGATTGACCCGGTCGAGCGAGGCCCACAAGCGCTCTCAGTGCTGTGCAAAAATCGGAGAAATTCCTTCCTGACCAATCAATCGCCCCTTCTCGAGATCAAACGGAATCACCGAAAGCTTCAGTTCTGGCCCCATTTGAAACTCGGGTAGTGGTTTTAAGAAAGCTCGTCGCCGCGGATAGATCAGAAAAAGCTCGCCACTGCCGCCCAAGTACTTATGACCATACGCGAACAGCTGATAAAAGTCAGCCTGACTAAGCCCATATTTATTGGCTTTCCTCTCACCGTTCACCAGTTTCCACTTCGTGTCCAGCACCCATCGCTTCTCACCCTGGGTAACAACGAAGTCGGGCCGAAGTTGGAACATGCCCTGCCCTTCGTGAACGCATAGGTATTGGCTGCGGACTTGGGCACTTAACCGAGCGCCTTCAGCGAGTTGCTTCGTAAGCATCGCTTCCACGTAGCGCTCGAAGAGCTTTTCCATCGGAAAGAGAAGGCTGATGCCGCGCCATCCGCCGGTGGTCGAGAGTGGCATCTGCTGCGATAGCACTAGTTCGCACCAAGGCTTCAATGTTTGGTAGTGAGCCATCAACCGATCCGTACGCCAGCGTTGGAAGTCTTGTGCGGCGTTGCGACTTGGCGGGACCTCTTGAAAGAGGCTTCGCAACTCTTGGGCTAGGCGCCAACTCGTGGGGCTCTTGGTGGTGCGGCATGCGAGCTCGACGGCTAGCCTGAGTAGGCGATTCTCGGCGCGGTCGTGGATGAAGACATCGTGGAGAATCTGGAAAACGTGCTGCTTCCCGGGCGATTGTCGGACTTGTTGTGAGACGTTGAGTTGGCCTCTCAAGAAGCGTTCGGAGTCTTCGACGCGTACGTAGTCTGACCGGACGCCGCGCTTGACGAGACGGTCTAGGGCGGCCAGGAATTGGGCCATGACCCATTCGCTTAGGGGGGCGTCAAAGCGTTCTAGTGCCGTTTCGCTACCTTCCCGCACGGGTAGGTCGAGGGCCGCTGTAATCATTCGTTGCAGTAGTGCCCGGCTGCGGGGAAGGGTGTCGGCGCTCTCCTCATGTTTAGGGAGAATTTCCAGCACTGTTCCGCAAGGTGTTTCTAGCACTCCTACGTAGTTGTCTAGGCGGAGCCAGCGGCGGTCATCGATCTGAACCAACGATGCGCCGGCCGCGCTCATCCCTGAATTGAGTCGACAGAGCCAGTCGAACGCCGTAGCTGAGACTTGGGCGCGGTCGAGTGACGGGTTCGGGACTGGATCGGTCGTGAGCCTTGCGTACTCGCGGACCGTAATGTGCTGGGTCACGATTCCGAGCCGGTGTCACCGATCAAGCCGACATAGGCTTCACGGACGAAAAACGCGTCTTCGTTGATGATCCATCGCTGGTTCTGGTCGCCGAAAGAAACGTCGTCACCAAATAGTTCGGATACCTTGCTCACTGGTTTGTCGATGAATCGGTGAGTTGCCACGGACTTCCGATGATCGTTGAGGACCCATTGGATGCGCTGCCAATCTTCGAAGAAGTACTCCTGCAGCAGTGGCAGGATGCACGTTCGGAAAATGGCTCCAAGTTCACGAAGTGTCGGAGTGTCGACCAGGGGCATGAAGTACGCATGGCCGATGCAATGATCCCGATCCAACAGAATCTCGATACGGGCGTTGATTACACTCAAGATCGATGCGACGCTGACACCGGCCACATCGACTTCTACCAAAAGTTCTGGGCGAGGTGGCATCTCGCGGAAATTGAATCGGCGGCGTAGCGCCAGGTCCAATGATGCAAGCGATCGATCGGCCGTATTCATTGTCCCGATGATATGGAGATTTGCGGGGACGCTGAAACGATTCTTCGAATATGGAAGGGTCACCTCCAACGCCTCGTCATTCCCTGACCGCTTCGAAGGTTCGATCAGGGTGATGAGGTCTCCGAATACCCGAGAGACGTTGCCTCGATTGATCTCATCAATGATCAACACTCTCGCGTCGCGAGTGGCCGCCTGATCGAGCGGATCCACCGGTGCTGCTTCGCCGTCGACCATCCGCTGCACAAGCGCAGGGAGAATATTGTTGTAGCCGTTGACAATAAACGGCTCGAGCGTGGTATCGGGAAGCTTGTCGAAGACTCGCTTCTCTTTGATATCTTCGATAGTTAGTTGGCCTCGGCGAACATGTTCGGCAAGCGTTCCAAGCATACGCATGCCGATGTCGAGTTGATTTCCTTTTGGCTTTCGGAGTTCCAGAACGTCTTGGCTGGCCTTCGTTATCACGTAGCCGCTGCCGAATGACTCGCCCTCCTGGAATGGCTTACGCTGCCCGGACTTAGTGTTCAGGAGCGTCGCCAGCTTCTCGATATTCAAGGAGCCTGGGTATAGCTGGTACACGGTCATTTGGGAAAACTGCTTCGCCGTCAGTTGGTCGAAGGGTAGCGAGGGCTTATAGATGCGAAGCCACTTCACCGTGCGACATTGTCCGTAGTCGTCGCCCTGCGCGTCGCGGTTCAGCGTCTTGTACTCGCCAGTGAATTGCCCGATCGCCCGGAATTTCATGTTGCCGTCGGTGACAACGATCAAATCGCCGACCTTCATCTTGAGGACGAAGGTAGTGACGGCGGTTACTGCATAGTCGTCGCTGGAAAGGGTACTTCCCGCCGCCTGGAACCGTTCGTAGATGTCCTTGCGCGTCCGGGCTCCGGTGAAATCGATAGTTTGGCCGTAGCCAAGTAGCGCGTAACCATTCGCTATGCACTCTTCGAAGATCCCGGCATCGCTTCCGAGCGTATTTCCGAGCGACATCTTCCACACCGTCCTGCCTGCGAGATCGAGTGGCGCCGCGGCCTTCTCGGTTACCTGCACGGCGGCGGACTCGCAAAGTAGCTTGAAGACGCCGTCCGCAACCTCGTATTTCAGTGTCTCGTCCTCATCCGTAGTGGCCCGAAGTCCCTCTACGAAATCTTCGTAGCTGAAGCTTTGGTGGAAGGTTACGAACCGAATATGCCCGGAGTCGCTCAGTGTGTCGAAGCGGGCTTTGAGCGCCTTGCGGTTCCGAATGTTCGCTGCCAGATACTCGGGCGCCAGAATCTCAAGAGCAGCATTAATCGTTTCATAGGTCTTGCCGGTGCCCGGCGGGCCATAGAGGATTTGATTAAGCGGGGGATTCGAGGGCATGTGCGAGGCCGGAGTATGCGAGCGAGTAGCCCCGTAGCAAAAACGGATCTGCGGGGAGCGAGTGACTAACCGAGGCTGAAACTAAGTGCGACTGAAGCGGATCTGCTAGGTAGTACTGACCCAAGCCGAGTCTTGGATTATAGAACGGTTCTATTTCTGCACCGGAATTGTACCGCTCGATGATGTGGTCGTTTCCGGACGCAGGGGCGGAGATTCACCACTGGTGGCTTCGCACGCCAGCCCAAGGTGAAAGGCTGGCGCTTTCATTGAAAACTACGCTACCGGTGAATGGAGTATCTTGCCAACTCTACGGTCTAGTACCACCCCGCCACATCCGCTTGATGTCCTCAATGCTGATCTCTATTATCTCCAACGGCCAATCGCTACCGTCTCCTGGGCAATTTGAACCCGCCGTACCATGGTGGAGTTTTACTAAAACAGTATTGGCCGCGACAGCTCTGACACTGGTGCGTGACCGGCTGCTCGATCTGGATGCTTTACTTCCCGAGAAAGCGTTCACCTTGCGCCAACTCCTGCGGCACGAGGCTGGCCTAGCAGACTATGGCGAGCTTCCCGAGTACCACGCTGCCGTTGCGAACCATGAAGCCGCATGGTCACCGGCGGAGATGATGCGCCGTCTTGACGGCCACCAGCTTCGATACGCACCCGGCGCTGGCTGGCGCTACTCGAATGTTGGCTACATGCTCGTAGTAAGGCTCATCGAATCTGCGACAGACCTGCCGCTGGACGAAGCCGTCAGGCGGCAGGTCTTGGCGCCTCTCGATATCTCGACGGCCCGCTTTGCCACGGAGCGCACGGATCCCCACCAGGATTACCTCGGCAATTCCTTGAAATACGACCCTTCCTGGGTCTATCACGGATTGCTGATCGGGCCCATTTCACAAGCCGCTCTTCTCCTGGATCGTCTGCTCGCAGGAGAGCTTCTTCCCGCCAACTTGCTTCGGGATATGCAGGAGACCCGGGGCCTGGGTGGCCCGATTGCCGGGCGCCCCTGGATTTCGCCAGGATACGCCTTGGGTCTTATGCGAGGCGTTGTTAATGGCGGCCTGACCCTCACCGGACATACCGGATGTGGACCCGGAAGCGTGATGGCGGTCTACCGTGGCGCCGTTGGTGAAGCCGCGGCCTGCTGCGCAGTTTTCTCCCCGGGTTCAAACGAGGGGGATATCGAAGCCCTCGTTGTCGAGCAAATACGTCGGGCGCTGAAATCAACTTGCTGAGGAGATACGTTGATCCGCCCAATATCCATCATTTCTCGTGTGCATCTCGAAGCCAGCTCACGCCTCGGCGGCAACAGGCAGCCGAAACGGCGCACCGAGTCGGTTGAACGCATTCATTGCGGCGATCGTGATCGTTAAGTCGACGAGGTCTTTGGGCGTGAATGCTGCCGAGGCCGCGGCATACGCTTCATCCGAGGCATGCGTTTCGCTGACGCGGGTCACTTCCTCTGCCCAGGCCAGCGCGGCGCGTTCCTGGTCGGAGAACAGATGGTGCACCTCATCCCAGACCGGTATTAACGTGATCTTGTCGATCGACATGGTTTTCCGAAGATCGCGGCTGTGCATGTCGATGCAGTGGGCGCAGCCGTTGATCTGCGAAACGCGAAGAAACACAAGGTGGACAAGTTCTTCCGGCAGGTTCGTCTTCCTGGTTACATAGTGGTGGATACCAAATAGTGCCTTCGCGCCGTCAGGTGCGATGTCTTGCCAGTTCAAGCGGGTCATCTCGGTCCTTTCCTGTCGTTGAGGGACGTAAAGAGCAGTCAGGGCGCACGGTCCGTATATCGACGCCGGGCGCGGAACATGTCATAAAGCCACGTTACTCCGCCGGGCATTGGAGCAACAGACCCAAAAACTGCCAAAACGACTGATCCAACATGACCGACCCGAATGCGCCCGCTACGCTTTCCATCCAGGTGGACCGTGCCACAGCCGTGCCCATCGGCGACCAGATCCATGCGAGCCTGCGACAGGCAATCGTCGACGGTCGGCTGGCATCCGGCCAGCGTTTGCCGTCTGGCCGGGATCTCGCGACGCAGCTCGGTGTCGCGCGCGGCACCATCCGCGTGGTCTACGATCGGTTGATTGCCGAGAACCTGGTGCTCGGCGCCGGCTCCGCAGGCACCCGCGTATGCGCGCGGTTGCTGGCCGGGCGAGCCGACGAGGAATCGCCACTCGACGGGCCGTTGGCAGGGTTCACTCGCCCGTATTCGAGCGCTCCGCTGCCGTTCCAGATGGGCGTACCCGCCGATGACGCGTTTCCCGCCAAACTCTGGGCCCGCCTGCGCACACGTGCCGTACGCACCGATGCCATCACGTTCACGACCTACGCCGATCCACGCGGGGAGCCCGGGTTACGGGCCCAGATCGCCAGCTATCTGGCCGTCAGCCGGCACGTGCAATGCCATCCCGATCAGATCATCGTCACCAGCGGATACCGGCAGGGCCTGATGATTGCGCTGACGGCACTGCGCGCGCACGGGCGCAAGGCGTGGATAGAGGAGCCAGGTTACCCGCTCGGAAGGCGCGCGCTGGAACTGATGGGGGCCGAAGTGGAACCCGTCCCCGTAGATGCCGAGGGCCTGCGCGTGGAAGATGGCATCGCCAGCGCGCCAGACGCCCTGTTGGCGCTGGTCTCCCCCGGCCAGCACGCACCGCTTGGCGTGACCCTGTCGCCGGCAAGAAGACACGCCTTGCTCGACTGGGCAACGACAAAGAACGCCTGGATCATCGAAGACGACTATCTGGGAGAGCTACAGATCGACGGCCGGGCAGCACCGGCCCTTGCGGCGGGTGAAGGCGCGGAGCGCGTGGTTCATATAGGCGCGTTCAGCAAGACGATCAGCCCGGCGCTGGGTCTCGGTTTCGTCGTCGCCCCGCACTCGGTAGCAGAGCGTTTGGTCGAGGTCGCTGCCGTGTTGGCGCCGGCTCCGAACCGGACCACCCAGTTGGCAGTCACGGAGTTTCTGAAGGGTGGGCACTTTCTGCGGCACCTGCGCCGGATGAAGACGCTCTATGCCAGGCGCCGCAGTCTTGCGCTGGACCGTCTCAACGCGTTCCTGCCTGGCACGCTGACTGCGGGCCTTGGCCTGATCGCACCGCTTCCACCGACCGCCAACGACACCGCTGTCGTCGACATTGCCCGCTCGCGCGGCCTCGCGCCTTCAGCCCTCTCGGCCTGGTACCTTCGCCGCAGTCACGCGCAACAGGGCCTGCTACTCAGCACGACGAACCTGCGCCTCGACAACCTCGATGCCGCGTGCGAAACGCTTGCGAGAATCGTTGCATCCATGCGCTGAATCCACAGTGGTGAGCCGCAGCATGAAACGTGTTCGCGTGTGTATTCTGGGCCTAACGCCATCTGCTCGCGCGACTTCGCGATACGTTGTCGCCGGCCGGAAAGTTGCTGGTCGATTTGCCGGCTTCCACCTGAATGGACGCATCGTCCTCCAGGTGCAGGACCGACCCAGTTACAATGGCGCGCAGTTTCCACGGGTAGTGACTTATGGGTTTCGAACAACTAGCAGATTTGAAGGCGCTCCTCGCAGCGAAGGCTCGCGAGCAAGGCCAGCAACGAAAGACGCCATCGCCGAAGACGGGCGCAGCCGCCGAGGCCAAAGTGGCAGACCCTGCCCAGGAGACGCGGCGCGGCAAGTCGCGCGCCTCCAGGCCTCCCAAGGCGCCGGCAACCACGCGTTCACCCAAGAATGACGTGGATCCGACGGTGGTTCTGCTCGGACGATTGCAGAAGCAGTTCCCTCTCGCTTTTCCCAAGAAGCCAGCTCCCAAAGTGCCCCTCAAGGTCGGCATGCTCGAGGACCTTCTTTTGCAGAAGGATTCGCTGCGCATGAGCGAGGAGGAAATTCGTGCAGCGCTTTCCATGTGGTGCCGCGGCATCCGGTATTGGGATGCGGTGGTGGAAGGCGCCGCGAGGCTGGCGCTGGATGGGTCCGCTGCCGGTCATGTCACGGAAGCCGAAGCTGCCGGTGCACGGCATCTGCGCAACCGGCGGCAGAAATCCCCTACCGAGAACGCCGGCTAGTCCCCTGCCGCCCCGTCAGCCTTGCCCGGCGCCAGCCATATGCCACAGCGTGGCCGACCGGGTTCCTGTGCGGCAGTACGCAAGGATGGGCTTCGGCAGTTCGGCCATCAGCACGCCGAAGGCAGTGGCAGCTTCCGCCGTGACATCGCCGGATTTGACGGGCAGGTAGTGCGCGGCCATGCCAAGCGAGCTGGCCACCTCCGCGATTGATTCGAACTGGACCTGCCCGGCAGCCTCGCCATCGTGCCGGTTGCAGACGATGGAACGGAACCCCAGCGCATGCGCCGCGCGCACGTCGGCTTCGCTTAACTGCGGCGCCACGCTCATGTCATCCGAGAGTTGCCTGATCTGCATGCCCGGCAGGCCCGCGCCCACATCCCTGCAGCGTTCCATCGCTTTGCGGAAGCAATCGATTGCAAAATCCACGTCTTCCGCCGTGGTGAAGCGTCCAAGGCTCAGGCGGACCGTGCGCGCCGCGGCATCGTCATCCAGACCGACGCCCGTCAACACGTGCGACGCTTTGCCGGCCGCCGAATTGCAGGCCGACGTTGAAGAAATGGCCAGATCGTCGGACAGCATGCTCGGCAGAAAACGGGGCAGTTCCACAGTCAGGCTGAGTGTATGCGGGATGCGGGTCGCGGCACTGACGTTCTGCGTTACACCCCCCAACGCTCGCACGCCGTTCAGCAAGCGTTCGCCGAGTTGCGCGATGCGTGCGTTGTCCGATGCCATCTCGGTACGCGCCAGCTCGCAAGCCGTTCCCATACCGACGATCTGGTGCGTGGGAAGGGTGCCAGATCGCAGCCCCTGCTCATGTCCGCCGCCGTGCATCTGGCAGGCGATGCGCGATGCCGCCTGGCGACTCACATAGAGCGCGCCGATGCCTTTCGGGCCATAGAACTTGTGAGCCGACATCGACAACAGGTCGATGCCCATCGCCTTCACGTCAATCGCGGTCTTGCCGGCAGCTTGCGCCGCATCCACGTGAAGCAGCGCCCCGGCGGCGTGAACGATCTGCGAGATCTCGGCAATATTGGTGAGGGTGCCGATCTCGTTGTTCACCATCATCAGCGAGACGAGGCCGGTGTGATGGCTGCAAGCCGCCTTGACAGCGGCCGGCGAAATCTCGCCCGATGGGTCCGGCGTGAGGTAGGAAACGGACACGCCGAGCTGCTCCAGGTGCGACGCCGTATCGAGAATGGCCTTGTGCTCAAGCTTGCTGGTCACCAGATGGCGGCGCGTCGGCTCGCTGTCGAAAAAGCCCTTGAGTGCGAGGTTGTTCGACTCTGTCGCACCGGACGTCCAGACAATCTCGGATGGCTCCGCACCAATGAGCGCGGCTACCTTTGCACGGGCCTGTTCGACTGCGTCCCTTGCCTTCAGCCCTGCCGCGTGGGTGTTCGACGCAGGGTTTCCGAATACGCCAGCGGGCCCCAGGCAGTGGAACATGGCCTCCATGACCCGGGGGTCCGCCGGTGTAGTGGCCGCATAGTCGAAATACCGCAGAGTGTCCGTGCTCATCGTTCATCCTTCAGAAGGATAGAAATGCTACGACGAAGGCACCGGAACTTGCTTCCAAAATCCCTCCCCGACCGGCGTCTACGTAGCATGCGATGCTCGCGAATACGCATCCGATAGAAAAATTTGGCGCATCGTGTGCGGCGCCACGGACTGATGGCCTGTGATCCGCGACGGCTCGCCTTCCCTACAGATCGTCAGCATCGGTCCTGCCGAGGCCGCGAGAAGGTGAAGCGCGCCGGGGTCCGTTCCCTCCGGTGATTGTTGCCTTCCGTTCAACATGCTGAGCGCTTCCACGCGTCTACTGGCGCACGTCCTGCCTGCCTACAATCCGTTCCAACGATAGCTGCACAAGCTTCAAAGAAAGCCGCCGCGACTGTCGAGGAGAGGATGTCCGCGCAATGAAGCGGATCGCACCCCGCCGCCGAGCGCGGGTTACCCCACTTGATGAACAGGACCTGAAAATGACCGAAACAACCCGCAATGTGCAGCCGGTGATCGCCGCCCTTGGCAAGGAAAGTGCTGGCGAACTCGTGTCTTCCCGCTACGCCGTGCGCGTGGGCGATGTCGATGTCGTGCTGATCAGCGATGGCGTCCTGCCGCTGCCGACCTCCACCATGTCTACCAACGTGTCCGAATCGGACCGCAACCAATGGTTCGACGATCGCTTCCTGCAACGTGACATGTTCGACTGGGCGCTGAACATCGCCCTGGTACGCAGCGGCGACCGCCTGATCCTGGTGGACTCGGGCGTGGGCGACGGCTTCGAATACTTCTCGCGTGCCGGCCGCTCGGTGATGCGCCTGGAGACGGCGGGGATCGACCTGGCTGCCATCACCGACATCGTGATCACGCACATGCACATGGACCACGTGGGCGGCCTGAACAACGACGGCGTCAAGGCCAAGCTGCGTCCTGACGTGCGCATCCACGTGGCAGCCGCGGAAGTGGAGTTCTGGAAGAACCCGGACTTCAGCAAGACGGTGATGCCGGAAGCGGTGCCGCCCGCGCTGCGCAAGGCCGCCAATACGTTCGTGCAGCTCTACAGCGAGAACATCGTCCAGTTCGACCAGACCGTGGAAGTGGCTGCGGGTGTGTCAGCACGCGTGACCGGAGGCCATACGCCGGGTCACTGCGTGGTGGACGTGGCATCCAAGGGCGAGAAGCTGACGTTCGTGGGCGACGCGATCTTCGAAGTGGGCTTCCACAATCCCGATTGGCAAAACGGCTTCGAACACGAACCCGAAGTGGCCACGGAAGTCCGTATCGCGCTGCTGAACGAAGCCGCCGAAACGGGCTCGATGCTGGCCGCCGCACACGTGGCCTTCCCGTCGATCGGACACGTTGCCAAGGATGGCAAGAAGTTCCGCTTCGTGCCGGTGCAGTGGGACTACTGATCCACTGACGGATCCCGGCTTACCCGTCGCGCTCCGGCGGATAGTCAGTACTTGTGGTGTTCCATACGCCGCGCGTTCACGAGACGCGCGGCGTTTTTTTGTAGCGTGCGACGCCATGCGTTGTGGCATCGGAGTGCGGCTAGCGACGCTTTTTCTGGGGTGTCGATGGGTGGGCGGCAGAGGTCTCCTGCCAGAAAGACACAGCCCTGCACCGCCTGGTCGGCTATCATGCGTGTCCTCTCCGAAGCCGCTCCTATGATTTCCGTCCGTAATGTCACGCTGCGCCGTGGCGTCAATGTCGTGCTCGACCGCGCGTCCGTCACTTTCAACCCTGGCGAAAAAATTGGGCTCGTTGGCCGCAATGGCGCCGGCAAATCGTCCTTTTTCGGCCTGCTGAATGGCACGCTGCATGAAGACAGCGGCGAATTCTCGATTCCGCCGTCCTGGAAAATGGGCCAGGTTGCGCAGGACATGCCCGAGACCGAGCAGAGCGCGACCGATTTCGTGGTGGAAGGTGACACCGTGTTGCTGGCCGCGCAGCAAGAAGTGGCCGAGGCCGAGGCCAGCGACGATGGCATGCGCATGGCGCACGCCTACATGGCCTTGCACGATGCCGGCGCGCACGACGCGCCCGCGCGTGCGCAGGCGCTGATCCTGGGCCTGGGCTTCAGCGCGGCGCAACTCAGCCAGCCGGTGAACAGCTTCTCCGGCGGCTGGCGCATGCGGCTGCAACTGGCGCGTGCCCTGATGTGCCCGTCCGATCTGCTGCTGCTCGACGAACCCACCAACCACCTGGACCTCGACGCCCTGGTCTGGCTGGAAGCGTGGCTCAAGCGGTATCAGGGCACGATGGTCGTAATCAGCCACGATCGCGAATTCCTCGATGCAGTGACGCAGGTAACCGTGCACGTCGATAACCAGCAACTGGTGCGCTACGGCGGCAACTACAGCAAGTTCGAAGACATGCGCGCCGAGCAGCTTGTGCTGCAGCAGGCCGCCGTGGCCAAGCAGGCGGAAAAGATCGCGCACCTGCAGAAGTTCATCGACCGCTTCAAGGCCAAGGCGTCGAAGGCCAAGCAGGCGCAGAGCCGGGTCAAGGCGCTCGAACGCATGGAGAAGATCGCGCCGGTGCTGGCCGATGCGGAGTTCACGTTCGAATTCAAGGAACCGCTCAATATCCCCAACCCGTTGCTGTCGATGCTCGATGCGAGCTTCGGCTATCCGGCGCCGGAGGAAGCGCAGCCGGGCACGCCACCCACCGTCATCGTCAAGGGCATCAACCGCTCCGTGCTGGCCGGGCAGCGCATCGGCATTCTCGGTGCCAATGGCCAGGGCAAGTCCACGCTGGTGAAGACGGTGGCGCACGCGCTGCAACCCATTACCGGCGAGATCAGCGAAGGCAAGGGCCTGAATATCGGCTACTTCGCGCAGCAGGAGCTGGACGTGCTGCGGCCGCTGGACACGCCGATGGAGCACATGATTCGCCTGGCCAAGGACACGCCGCCGCATCTGCGCGCCCCCGGCCAGAGCGGTGGCGAGCAAGCGCTGCGCACCTTCCTGGGCTCCTTCAATTTCAGTGGCGACATGGTGCACCAGGCCGTGGGCACGATGAGCGGCGGAGAAAAGGCGCGGCTGGTGCTCTGCATGATCGTGTGGCAGCGCCCCAACCTGCTGCTGCTCGACGAACCGACCAACCACCTGGACCTGTCCACCCGCGAAGCCCTCGGCATGGCGCTCAATGAATTCGAAGGCACGGTGATGCTGGTCAGCCACGATCGCGCCCTGCTGCGCGCCGTGTGCGACGAGTTCTGGCTGGTGACCAAGGGCGGGGTCGAGCCTTTCGACGGCGACCTGGACGATTACCAGCAGTTCCTGCGCGACGAAGCGCGCCGCATGCGCGAGGAAGCCGCCGCAGCCTAACGCGGTTGGCGGGCCGGTGTTGCTCCCCTCTCCCGCATGGCGGGAGAGGGGAGCAAACAATAGGAGTAAAATGCGGCCCGCGGCACGCACCCCTTGCGTGCCGTACGTGATGCAGGTGCCTGTGAGTCATTCATGGGTTAAACGGGAAACAGGAATGCCGCCCTTCGCGGCGAAGCCTGTGCTGCCCCCGCAACGGTAAGCAGGTTTGGGAACCATCAAGTCGATCCTGAGTTTGTCGGATCGACGGTCACTGTGGCAGCTTCACTGCCGCGGGAAGGCGATGGTGTCCCGGAAACATCAGTTTCCAGCCTGCGAGCCCGGATACCGGCCTGTTGTCATCATCGACACCTATTGTCCGGACGGGGTCGTCCGGCTTCACGATGAAATACAACCTGTCTGCGCATCCCGCTGGCCGCTCGCGCACGGCTGAATTCTCGTCGCGTACCGCGCGTGGACGGCGCTCGCGTGCGCTCGTCGCATCTGTTGCCTCCGTCGGCACTGTCGCCAGTTTCAACATTCCCTGCGCGTTCGCACAGGAATCCGCATCCGAGTCCGACAACAAGACCCTGCCCGCCGTCACGGTCAGCGAGACCGCATTGCCGGGACTGTCTCTGTCGAAACCCGAGTTCACGGGCAGCCGCCTTGGCCTGACGCCGCTGGAAACACCGGCCAGCGTGGAAGTATTGAGCGGTGAAACCATCCGCGCGCGGGGCGACCAATCCGTACGCGAGGCCGTGACCCGCGCCACCGGTATCACGGCCAACCCGGCACCTGGCAACGGCGGCACGGCACTGGCCGCACGCGGTTTCGCGGGCCAGGGCTCGGTCATGCAGTTGCTCGACGGCACGCGCATGTACGTGGCATCGGGCACGGTGACGTTCCCGTTCGATACGTGGTCCGTCGATCGCATCGAAGTGCTGCGCGGCCCCGCATCGGTCATGTATGGCGAAGGCGCCATCGGCGGCGTGGTCAACGTGGTGCAGAAGAAACCGATTCGCGGCCCCATCGAGAACGAACTGCAGATCGCGGGCGGCACCGAGAAAACCGCACGCGTCGCGTTCGACAGTGGCGGCAAAGTGAATGACAACCTCTCGTACCGCTTTGCCACGGCCTACAACCGCTCGGCGGGATGGGTGGATCGCGGCGATTCGAACAACCTGATGGTATCGGCATCGGTGCGTCTCGATGTGAATCCGGATTTCAACCTGACGCTGTCCTATGACGATGGCACGCAGCATCCGCAGCAGTACCTCGGCACGCCGCTGGTCAACGGCAGCCTGGACACTTCGCTGCGCAAGAAAAACTACAACGTCGGCGATGCGGAAATCAGCTACCGGGACCGCTGGACGCGCCTGAATGCCGAATGGACGCCGAACGATCGCGTCACGGTGCGCAACCAGTTCTACTACCTGACCAGCCATCGCCACTGGCGCGACAGCGAGAGTTATACGTACCTGCCGGCCACCTCGCAGGTGCGCCGGGGCGACTACCTCGAAATCCTGCATGACCAGGAACAGGTGGGCAACCGTGCGGACATGACGGTCAAGAGCAAGGTGTTCGGTCTCGATAACGCCACGACCGTCGGCTTCGACATCAACAAGATCAACTTCACGCATTCGAACAACTCGCCATACGGTGGCAGCTCCACGGTCAATGCGTACGACTTCGATCCGGGGATGTTCTTCAGCCCGCCGGGCATCGTGACGTCGCCGCGCACGCGCTCCAACACCACGCAATACGCGCTGTTTGGCGAACACCGCATCGCGTTCACGCCGCAGTGGTCTGTCATCGGTGGCGTGCGTTTCGATCATGCCAAGCTGTATCGCACCGATCTGATCGCCAACACCGGTTGGGAGAAGACCTTCGCCAACACCACTTGGCGCGTGGGCACGGTGTATCAGTTCACGCCGAGCGTCTCGGTCTACGCGCAATACGCGACGGCCACCGATCCGTTGGGCGCGCTGATCACCACGAGCGATGCGCAGCGCAACTTCAACCTTGCCACGGGCAAGCAGGTGGAAGTGGGCGTGAAACAGGCGTTCTGGGGCAATCGCGGCGAATGGACGTTTGCGGCCTACGAGATTCGCAAGAAAGATCTGCTCTCGCGCGATCCCGTGAATCCGACGATCACGCAGCAGGTAGGCGAGCAGTCGTCGCGCGGGCTGGAAGCATCGGCCAGCGTGGAAGTGCTGCGTGGCCTGCGCCTCGACGTCAACGGCACGGTGCTACGCGCGCGCTATGACGATTTCAACGAAGCGGTGGGCGGCGTCTCGGTGTCACGCGCCGGCAACGTGCCGACCAGCGTGCCGCAGCAGGCCGCCAATGCGTGGCTGACGTGGAATTTCGTGCCGCAGTGGACGCTCGGCGCGGGCCTGCGTTACGTGGGCGGCCGTTACGCCGATACCGCCAACCGGGTACGCGTGCCAAGCTATACCACCGTCGATACTGCGCTGTCATGGCGCGTATCGAAGCAGGTAGCATTGACGCTGCGCGTCTATAACCTGTTCAACCGCGACTACGCGGAGTCGTTTTCGAATGGCGGCCAGCAGTGGCTGCTGGGACGTCCGCGTTCGGCGGAGCTGTCCGCTAACTTCTATTTCTGAGGCCCAGAGAGGGCAATTCCATGCAAACCTCGAAAATCCCTGCAACCATCGTCACCGGCTTTCTCGGCAGCGGCAAGACCACCCTGCTGCGCCATATCCTGGATAACGCCAACGGTCGCCGCATCGCCGTGATCGTCAACGAGTTCGGCGAACTGGGTATCGACGGCGAGATTCTCAAGGGCTGCGGCATCGGCTGCGACGATGCGGGCGAACCTACGGGCCAACTCTATGAACTGGCCAACGGCTGCCTGTGCTGCACGGTGCAGGAAGAGTTCTTCCCCGTCATGGAGCAGTTGCTGGAGCGTCGCGACCAGATCGATCATGTGCTGATAGAGACGTCGGGTCTGGCATTGCCCAAGCCGCTGGTGCAGGCGTTCCATTGGCCCAGCATCCGCAATGCTTTTACCGTGGATTCCGTGGTGACCGTGGTCGATGGTCCCGCTGCCGCAGCCGGTCAGTTCGCAGCGAATCCCGTCGCAGTGGACGAACAACGCCGCGCCGATCCGAACCTCGATCATGAATCGCCGCTGCACGAGCTGTTCGAAGATCAGCTTGCCAGCGCCGATCTGGTGATCCTGAACAAGATCGACATGATGGACGCTGCGCAGATCGCCGCCGTCGAAGCACTGGTGCGTCCGGAGATTCCTGCGGAAGTGAAGATCGTCCCGGCGCAGGCCGGTTCGCTCGATGTGAACAGCCTGCTGGGTCTCAATCGCGCGTCGGAAGACACGATCCATCTGCGCGTGGATCACCATGGCAACGCCGATGATCCGGATCACGCCGATCACCATCACGACGAGTTCGACTCCGTGGTCGTGGAAGCTGGCACTGTCGATCGTGACGCGCTGATCGCCGCGCTGCAGAAGCTGGTGGGCAACCACACGATTTATCGTGTGAAGGGTTTCGCCGAACTGCCCGGCAAGCCGATGCGGCTGGTGCTGCATGGCGTGGGCCAACGCTTCGACAGCTACTTCGACCGCGCATGGCGGGCCGAAGAGCCGAAGGGTACGCGTGTGGTGCTGATCGGGCAGGACCTCGATGGTGCCGTTCTACAGGCTGCGCTGGACGCCGCGCTAGCTGGTTGAGGTCGTGTTGCGAGCGCGGCGCCGCAGGCTTTGTCCGGGTCGTATGCCCGTTGCGGCGCCGTGCTCCCATACCGCCTGCCCGTTCACAAATACGCGGGCGATACCGGCGGACGGTTGCCGCGGATCGAGATAGGTCGCCACGTCTTTCACCGTGCGCGGATCGAACACGGTGATATCGGCGGCATGCCCTTCGCGAATCTCGCCGCGCCCCGCCAGCCCGAACGCATGCGCGGTCATGCCCGTCATCTTGTGTACGGTCTGCTCCAGCGTCAGCAACCCAAGATCGCGGCTGTAGTGCCCCAGCAGACGCGTGAACGTGCCCCACAGGCGCGGATGTGGATAGTCGTCCGACGGTATGCCGTCGGAGCCGATCATCGTGTCGCGATACGCCAGCACGCGCTGTACGTCGCCTTCGTCCATGAAGAAGTACATGCCCATGCCGGGCATCACGCGGGCCAGCGCCTCGGCGCGCGAGCATTGCCATTCCTGCGCCAGATCCGACAGCTTGCGGCCCGCGCTCTTCGGCTCCGAACGTGAGTACGTGATCAGGATTTCATCGCTGATGGCCAGTCGCTCCGCGCGCAGCAGGGACGACGACGCCGTGTACGGATAGCAATCCAGACAAATTTTCTGGCTGCGCCCCAGTTCACCGATGCGTGCCAACGTTTCGCGCGTGCGTCCGAAGTTCGGCTTACCGATAACCTTGTGATGCGAAATCACCAGCCGGACATCGAGCGCGCGTGCAATCTGCGCCGATTCCTCGATGGCTTCGATCACACCGTCGCCTTCGGTGCGCATATGCGTGGCATAGACGCCACCGAACTGTTTCAGGTCGCGGCCCACGCCAATGATTTCCTCGGTGGGTGCCGAGGCTGCAGGCGGATAGAACGTGCCCGTGGACATGCCGATCGCGCCCTGCTCCAGCGCGGCATTGGCGGCTTGTCGCATCGCCTCGACTTCCGCTTCCGTGGCGGGACGATCCAGGTCTGCCTGATGCACGGCACGTAACGCAGTATGACCAACCAGCGAAGCGACGTTGACCGCAGCAGGCGTGGCATCGAGTGCATCGAGATAATGGCCGAACGCCGCGAAGCGCCATTGCGGATCGACGGTACGCAGCGGCAACGGCGGATCGCCGCCACTCTGCTTGTACGGTGCCAGGCTGATGCCGCAGTTACCGTTCACCACCGTGGTCACGCCTTGCGAAATCTTCGGCGCCATGCCTGGCATCTCCAGCACGGCACGGTCATCGTGCGCATGGCTGTCGATAAAGCCCGGCGCAACTACCATCCCGGCTACGTCAAGGTCGCGATGGGCGCGCTGGCCCACGGCATCGCCAATGAAGACGATCTCTCCGCCCTGCACTGCCACATCGGCACGGTAGCGCGCAGCACCGGTGCCATCGATCACATCGCCGCCGCGCAATATCAAATCGAACATGGTGAACTCCCGATCAGTCGAGTTTGATATTGGCCTTGCGGATCAGATCGCCCCATTTGCGGCTTTCTTTCGCAATCATCTGCGCGAACGCCTCGGGCGATCCACCCACCACGACCGAACCGTTCTGCTCGGCATCCTTGCGCGTCGCGGGCAGTTGCAGATACGCATTGATCTCGCGGTTAAGACGCTCTACCACGGGGCGCGGCGTACCGGCGGGCGCCACGATGCCGCCCCATGCGTTGACCTCGAAACCGGGCAGCCCGGATTCATCCATCGTCGGCACGTTCGGCAGTACCGGCAGTCGCGACTTGCTGGTCACGGCAATGGCGCGCAGCTTGTTGCCCTGCACCGCGGAAAGGATCGACGGCACGTTGTCGAACATGAAATCCACCTGGCCGCTGATGACATCGATCTGCGCCTGCGGAGCGCCCCGGTAGGGAATATGGCGGAAGTCGATATGCGCCTGATCCCGAAGCATTTCGCCACTGAGGTGACTGGTAGTGCCATTACCGCCCGAGCCCATCGTCAGCTTTCCGGGGTTCTTGCGTGCGTAGTCAATCAGTTCCTTGACGCTGCGGATCGGCAATCCTGCATTGACCGCCAGGATGTTCGGCACGGTCGTAGTCGCACTCACGGGTACAAGATCCTTGTCCGCGTCATAGCCAGGACGCGCCAGCAGGCTGCGGTTGATCGCCATCGTCACGATGTTGCCGAAGCCAATGGTGTAGCCGTCCGGCTTGCTGCGCACCAGTGTCTGCATGGCGATGCTGCCCGCCGCGCCGGGGCGGTTGTCCACCACTACGGAAGTGCCGAGTTTTTCACCCAGGTATTGCGCCAGCTTGCGGCTCGACTGGTCGGGTGTGCTGCCCGCTGCGGCTGGCACGATCAGCGTGATGGGCTTGCCGGCTGGCCAATCGGCGGCCTGTGCGGCACCGGCCGTCAGCATCACGGCCGCAATCGCTCCGGCTTTAAGAAATTCAATGGCTTTGTGTCTCGGGGATGTCGTCATCGTCAACCTCTCGGGGCGTGCAAACTCTGTAGGAACGCGCTATGGTGCGCCCACGCACATGTCGATGTATATCGAAGTTTCGGCAAGCATCCATTCCTTTTTTTGATGACATGAAACATCCTGCCCGGCGTCACATTCCCTCCGTGGTGAACCTGAACACGTTCGAGACCATCGCGCGTCGTGGCAGCGTGACGGCGGCGGCAGATGAACTGGGCCTCAGCCAAGGCGCGGTCAGCAAGCAGCTTCTGGATCTGGAAGGCTTTCTGGGCACAGCGCTGTTCGACCGCAATAACGCACGGCTGACACTGAACGACGAGGGCGCCGCTTACCTCGCGCGTATCCGTCCCCTGCTCGATCAGCTGGAAGCGGCAACCGTCGCCACCTCCGGTGCCGCCCAGCGCATGCGCGAAGTGCGCCTGTCCGTGCCGAACACGTTCGGCCTGCTATGGGTGATGCCGCGCCTGTGCGGCTTTGCGGCCGCGCATCCCGAGATTCGCATTCACGTCGCCAATCATATCGGGGCCGTATCGCTGCGCGATGCGGGGCTCGATGCGGCCATCGTCTTTGCGGAAAACGGTCTCGACGACGAGCATGCCGACCTCTTGCACAGCGTCCGCACCCTGCCTGTGGCATCGCGTGAACTCGTGTCCGGTCGACTGCCGATGTCAGCGGCGCGCATCGCCGCCCTCCCATTGCTGTACCACACCACTGCGCCGAGTTCGTGGGCGAGCTATCTGCGCGACCTCGATGATGGGATCGAGCTTCCGCTGCCCGGCGGCACGGAGTACAACCTCGTGACGTTTGCGCTCAAGGCTGCCGAGGCCGGGCTGGGCGCGGCGCTGGCGCCGAACTACGCGTGCGCTGACAGTCTGCGCGAAGGACGTGTCGTGCAACTGAATCGTCCATCGCTGCCGTCGCAACGTGGCTACTACCTGGTGCGCCGCCGCGAGCGTATGGACGCGCCCGCTGTGCGGGTGCTGCGGGAATGGTTGTTGGCGCGACGGTCGGAGTGAAAGGGCCAAAAGCCAGCTTGGAACACGAGTCCTTGTGTGACAGCGCGGCCACACCCCATTTCATGGGAGCCCACTCGTCCAATACGTTTGCTACATTTGGCGTCTTTGCCGGTTCGGGAAGGAGCGTTCGAATGTTGGAAGACTTCGATGGGCTTGTGGAAGCGACGATGGCCGAGTGGCAAGTGCCGGGCCTCGCGCTTGCCGTGATCAAGGGTCAGGAGACGATGCTGCTGAAAGGCTATGGCGTCCGCGACGTGGATTCGCATCGCCAGTGACAGCCAACACGCAGTTCCTGCTGTGCTCGCTCACGAAGTCCTTCACGGCGGCAGGACTGGGATTGCTGGTGGACGAAGGAAAGCTCGACTGGACGCGGCCTGCGCGCGAATACCTTCCGGAGTTTCGTCTGTTCGATGCGGTGGCAACCGAGCGCGTGACCGTACGTGATCTCCTTTGCCACCATAGTGGATTGCCCCGACACGACTGGATCCATTCGCCGGGCGATCTTTCGACCCAGGAGATTCTGGCTGCACTGCGGCATCTGGAACCGAATCGCGATCTCCGTGACACCTATCAGTATCAGAATCTCGCGTATCTCGTGGCCGGGCACATCGCGGAACGCATCACGGGCATGCGCTGGGACGCCTTCATTACCGAGCGTCTGCTGCATCCGCTGGGCTTCCGGCATTTCAGCCTGTCCATCGAGGCGTTGGCTGACGCTCCGGACCACGCACATCCCCACATCGAAGAGAAAGATCAGACCGTACGCGCGAGCCTGACGCCAATCCGCGTCCTGCCTGCGGGCGGCCTGAACGCATCGATTGCCGATCTCGCCCGATGGATGCGCTGTTTGATGAGCGACGGAGCCGTCGATGGCAGACAGCTCCTGTCAGCGAATGTCATCCGGGAGATGTCCACCCCGCGTGTCCATATGGGGCGCTCTTCGCTGGCGGAAATGGGCGAGGTCCACTATGGAATGGGCCTCGCCTCAGGTCAATATCGCGGCGAGCGGATGATCACGCATTCAGGAAGTTGGGTGGGTTGGGGAACGCTAATGACCATGCTTCCGGAGCGTCGTATCGCCGTGGCGGTATTGACCAATCATGCTGCAAGCGTCGCTACGGAGTTGCTGACCCATACCGCACTGGATCGCTTGTGCGGCTTCGAGCCAATCGACTGGCATGGCCGCTTCAGTGACATGCGCCGGAAGCGAACGGCGCAGCGGTCGGTGGACGGCACTGCAAGCGAACAAAGTCGCCGGACCGAAACCACACCGAGCCACGCGCTTCACGAGTATGCGGGTGCGTACGAGCATCCCGCCTACGGTCGCATGCAAATTGGCAATGAAGGCGACACGTTGACATGGCGCTGGCGTGGGATGTCATGCTCGCTTCACCACCGTCACTACGATGTCTTCACGACCACGCGCAAGCCATCGGAGATTCACCCCGACGAATTGCCCTTGATGTTTGGCTACAACCGCGAAGGTGCGATCGACCGGCTCTCGGCACCCCTGGAACCGATGGTTGCCGATATCGTTTTTCGTCGCGTCGCCGCAGGCGATGTCACGGATTCAAGGTTTCTCGCGCTTTGCACGGGCACTTATTCACATGGGTCGCAAGAGATTCAAGTCAGTCTCGACGCCGCCGGCAACCTCATATTGCAAATCGGCAAGCAGCAGACCCACCGATTGCTGCCTCTCGACGGCAGGACATTCGAACTTGGCGAAGTGAAAGGGTTTCGCGTGGAATTCCGGCGCCCGTCCGACGAGGTGGACGGCATCATCTTCCACCAGCCGAATGGCACATTCCTGGCGCTGAGAAGCGTTTAGATCATCCCCCCACCAAGGAGTACCCCATGATCGACCACACCGGCATATCAGTCAGTGACTATGTGAAGAGTCTTGCGTTCTATGCGGCGGCGCTGGGTGCCATCGGCATGGTCAAGGTCATGGAGATACCGGCCAGCGTGACCGGGCATACGGATGTGGCGGGTTTCGGGCCGCCGGCGAAGCCGGAGTTCTGGATCAGCCGGGGTACGCCGAACCAGCCGCCGATTCATGTGGCGTTTCGGGTGGATAGCCGGGCGATGGTCGATGCGTTCTATCAGGCTGCCATTGCGGCCGGCGGCCGCGACAACGGTGGCCCTGGTATCCGGGCGCACTATCACCCTGACTACTACGGTGCATTCGTGCTCGATCCGGATGGCCATAATATCGAGGCGGTCTGTCATCTGCCTGCGTGACGCAGGCGGGATCAATACAGCGTGTGGTCTCCCCTCTCCCGCAACGCGGGAGAGGGGCTGGGGGAGAGGGCTAGCGGTGCAATCACCAACACGTCGCAAATTGAAGCGCATGCCCTCTCCCCCACCCCTCTCCCACTGACATGGGAGAGGGGAGCGCATAGCAAAGGACGAAGGCATTTCGCATACGCTGTGTTTTGCCATACCCCTCTTCATGGGCGTCCGCTTCCGCGATACGTTTGCTACATTGGCATCTGTTCCGGTTCGGGGGGGAAGTGTGCCGTGAGTATCCACACCTACATGCTGTTTATCGGCGCCAGCGTGGTGCTCTGCCTTGTGCCCGGACCTGACATGCTCTTCCTTTTGGGCCAGACGGTCGCCAAAGGACGCGCGGCTGGCTTGAGTGCGGCATTGGGTATCAATCTCGGCGCGTACGTCCATTTGC
This sequence comes from Cupriavidus sp. SW-Y-13, assembly GCF_009793345.1. Classification (NCBI taxonomy): domain Bacteria; kingdom Pseudomonadati; phylum Pseudomonadota; class Betaproteobacteria; order Burkholderiales; family Burkholderiaceae; genus Cupriavidus; species Cupriavidus sp. SW-Y-13. The sequence goes on along the minus strand of NZ_WHLX01000002.1, from coordinate 765,137 downwards.
TCGCCGCAATCACCGGATTGTCTGCGTTGATCCTGGCATCTGCGACAGCATTTGCTGTAGTGAAATTTGCAGGTGCTGCGTATCTCATCTATCTCGGATGGACAGCCATAAGGGCCAAGGGCGGATTCGCTCTTCCGGAGGACGTTGGCCTTCAGAAAACTGTGCTACGACGCATCTTCTGGCAGGGATTTCTCAGCGATGTATTGAATCCCAAGGTCGCGTTGTTCTACATTGCGTTGCTTCCTCAGTTCGTGAGCGCACAGGATTCCGATGCGATGACCCAACTCGTTGTTCTTGGTGTGACGGGCAACATGGTGGGTATCGCGACCAGCGTCATCTACGTTTTCGTCGCGTCCAAGATGACCGCGATCCTTCGACGTAGTCCAACCATTTCCGCCTGGATGACGAAGCTGATGGGAGCGATGTTTGTGAGCTTGGGCGCCAAGCTCGCTACCGAGAAGCTGTAAACGCAACGCCGCAAACGCGGCACACCCCTACCGCCCGTTCCCTATCGAGCCCGTCGCCAGTGCCAGTCCCGCCGCGGCAGCGAGCGCGCCGCTGTAGGCGTCGGCCGATGCGTTGCGTGCCAGCAGTAGCTGGTTTTGCGCGAGGTTGGTTTCCGTGATGGTGCCCACGCCCTTCCGATATGCCGCGAATGCGGCGTTGTAGGTGGTTTGCGCAGCGTCGGCCAATGCGCGGGCGGCGTCGTACGCTGCCAGGCTTGTTTCCAGCGCGCTCTGGCTGACCACTACCTGTCGTACCGATTCCTCCTTGGCACGCGTCAGTCTTGCCGAGGCACTGTCCACATCGTTACGCGCCTGCGCCAGCGTTGCCGAGCGCAGGCCACCGTCATAGATCGGTACGGTCACGCCCAGGAACACGCTGTTGCCGTAGCGATAGCCGTTGAGGTTGACCGTCGGTGGCTGCTGGCCGACTGGGGGAATCGCGGTAATCGCCGAGCCGCCCGATGCATACGAAACGAAGCCGGATACAAACACCTTCGGCAGGAACGCCGCTTCGGCCGCCCTCACCCGCGCCTGATTGGCGCGCTCCACCGCGTATGCACCCAACACGTCCGGTCGCTGCGCAATCGCGTTCTCGACGATCTGCTCGACGGAGTTTCTCAGCGCAGGAGACAGTGTCCGCACGGGCATCTCCGCGATGCGTGGCTTCGATAGCGGCGAGATGCCAATCGCAGTGATCAACCCGAGATAGGCGTCGGTCTGGGCGCCCTGAGCCTGCACCATCGCCAGATTGGTTTGCGCCCGGTTCTGGGTGGCCTGAGCAACTTCCACTACCGTGCCTAGTCCGCGATCGAAGCGCGCCTTGGCTGCAACAAGCACCGCATCGGCATTGCTCATGGCCTGCTCGACGGTGGCCGAACGCGAGCGGGCTGCCTGGAACCGGTAGTACGCCACGCTGACATCGTGGATGATGCGCTGGTGCAACGCCGTGAACGCGATATTGGCCGCAACCGTGGTTTGCTCCGCCGCCTCCACGATGCCAGCCCTTTCGCCGAAATCGAACAGCAACCATTGCAGCGACAGCACCGATACCGCGCCATGGTGCGACCCATCGGCACCCGCCTGCCCCAGAGGCGTTGGCGTGGACAAGTGCCCGTTCTGATAGCCGCCCATCGCCGCCGCCGAAATATGCGGCAGGTAGCTGCTACGCGCGATGCCGGCGGCCAGTGCCGCATTGCGCGCATCGTTCCACGCGATACGCGTCAGCGGATTCGACGATTCCGCCAGATCGATCAGTTCGGGCAGCGAATAGGCGTGCGTCGGGTCGAGCTGCGATGGAGGGGCAATCGTGGCCAGTGCGCTATTGGCCGGTAGCGTGTAACGGGAAGGTTTGTCTTGCGGCGCCGCTTTCGCAGGAGCGCCCGCGACGATTTCGCCAGTGGCCGTTGTCGTGGGTTGCCACGGACGATCCGGTTGCGGCGGCGCGAGATCGAGCGAGGATGTCGCGCATCCGCTCAAGGCCAGAACGATCATCGAAAGCGCCAGCAGCTCAGGTTTGCGCATGGGGTGAAGATGAGTAGGTATCGCCTGGAGAATGTCTGGATAACGATCGATCGACCATGGCGAGCAGCACCGAATGCGTGTCGTCGCCGGATGGTGACGCCGTATGACCAGTGGTTGGGATTGGTGCATCCATCGATTGCAAACGGCGAAGCCGATCCGCAATGGCCGGATCGCCGGGATATCGTTCCGCCAGCAAGAACAAAGGGCCGGCGATGGCATCGAGCACACTTAGTTGTTTGCGCCGATCTTCGATCCAGTCCGTACCGGGGCCGACCGAAGCCGGCTCGTATCGCGCCAGTTGAAGATCCTGCGCGACACTCCCCTGCAGGGCGAGCGCAGCGATAGCGTGCTGACGCCGTGCGCTCGACGGACGTGCATCAACGAGTTGCTGCCACTGGCGCAGCAAGGCGACGAAACCTGTCTCGATACGCGAGGCGATACTGACGGGCCAGATCCGCGTGAACACGAGGTAGACCACCAGATTGCCGATGATGATGCCGATGACACGGTCGCGCGCTATGGTCAGGTCGAAGCCGGGTCCCGCGCCCTGAATCACGCAGAGGTAGAACGCGAACGCGATCTGGAAGCCTGCATAGGCAATGCGCGGCGATCCCTGCGCGACCCATGCCGACAGCCACGTTCCCACGAACACCAGCGTCAGCAGTCCACCCACCGAGGTCAACTCGGGCACCACGTAGACGATGGCCGCCGTGCCGGCGACCGCGCCCACCAGACAGCCAGTCAGGCGTAGCGTCAGTTTCTCTACGGTCTCCGCCATGGTGCCGAGCGACACCAGATAGCACGTGATGAAGCACGTGTGAATACCCGGCCAGTTCAACTGCTGATAGAGCACGTAGCAGAACATGGCGGCGCCCGTGGTCTTGAGCGCGTAGTGGATGTGGGACCGATTCGTGAAGGCGTCGGCATCGAGGAAACCGCCGGTTTTTTCGGCCTGTAGTGAAGCGGGAGACTTCTCTTCGATACCTTCTGCATAGCCCTCGATGGCCGAGCGCAATGCCGCGACGATGGATTGCTGCACCGGCGTCAGCAGGCTGGCGTCTGGCATCACCACTTCAATCTCCACGGGATACCCGCCCTTCTCCAGCATGCTCGCCATGGCATCAACCGTATCGGCCATCGGCATCGCAAACCCATGCGGCAACTGCGCAGCCGGTTCCCGGCCGCTCACATCGACAGCCATCAGGATGGCCGTCGTCGATGTCGCCGCCTGTTGCAGCGCCCGAAAATCCGCAGCGTTGACGGTGCCTTCCAGCCTGGCGAGCTTCAGCCAGCCGGCCACGGGCTGCACGCCATCAGGGGGCACATCGGAGCGCGCATGACCTGCACGCAATACTTGCGCTGCCACGCGCAGGCATTGCGCCAATCGATCACAAGCAAGGCGGCGTGGCGACGGTCCCATGGCGAGGTTGACCACGACATTTGCGCCAATGGGAATCGCCACCATCAGCCACGCGTACAACAGCGCGCGCGTGGCGAGTTCGCCGGCGGGAACGAGTCCAAGCTCGTCGAGCCCGAAGCCGATGATCATGGCGAGGATGGCACCGATCGGGCGAAGCTTGCTGGCCGAAGTCAGGAACAACAGCGCGGCTGACACCAGAGCCATGCATGCCACGCGCAGCATCGGGTTATCGACGGTGAAATCCGCCAGCAGGATCACCAGGCCAATGATGATGCTGACCAGTACCAGCGCCGCCACGCTCATCACGATGCTGCTGGTGCGGTCCGCGCGATTGATGAAGAAGATCACGTAGGCGGAGATGGCGGCTTCGGGGGTGCCGTAAATCGCCGAAATCAGTACCGTCAGCGTGCTGGCCGCTGCGATGCGGGTCGTAGCGGCAGTGCGTCCCGGGAATGGTGCGAGCAGCGCGACCAGGTCACGCGGGCGGCGACGCAATGGTTCAGCGGCAGGCGGCGCCATGGCGCACCTCTACGGTTGCACTGGCACCTACCCGCGCGAGACTCTCGGGCGGTTCATCGAGCTTGATCCGTACCGGAAAACGGCGCGCCACGCGCACCCAGTTCACCGAGGGCTGCACATAGGGCAGCGCACGCGGCAGATTGATCCGGTCGGTATCGGTAATGCCCACGCCGATGCCTTCCACGGTACCGCGCAATGCGTGGCGGCGATCGATCATCGAATAGACCGTGGCGCAATCGTCGATATGGATATCGGCAAGCTGGGTTTCGCGGAAGTTGGCGACGGCAAACCATTCGCCGGTATGCACGAGCAGGAACAGGGACTGGTTGGGGAGGACCACTTCGCCCGACAACACGTTCAGCCCACTGATACGGCCATCGTGCGGCGCGCGGACCACGGTGTCGTCGAGTGCGCGCAGCACGATGGCCAATGCGGCCTCGCGGGCACGCACAGTGGCGATTGCATCGTCATCCTTGCCTACCGCCTGCGCCGTACCGGCCCGCTGTGTCTGTGCCTGCTTGAGTGATACCGCCGCATCGCGCCTGGCCACCTCGGCCTGGTCCAATTGCTGCTTCGGTACGTAGCCATCGGCGGCCAGTGGGCGCAGGCGCTCCACCGTGCGCACCGTCAGCGCGTAGTTCTGCTCCGCGCGGGCGATTTGCTCGGACGCCACCGATGCGGTGGCCTGCTCACTGCCAATGGCCCGCCGGCGCGTGCCCAGCGTGGCCTGCGCAAGGGCCAGATCTGCCTGGGCCTGCTCCACGGCCAGCCGGTAAGGCACCGGATCGATTTCAAACAGGACCTCGCCCTTTTTTACGTGCTGGTTTTCCGTGACCAGGATGCGGGCGATGCGGCCACCCACGGGCGATGCCACGTGCACCATATCGGCGTCCAGCGAAGCATCGTCGGAGGATGGATAGCGTGCCGTGCGTTGCCAGGCGTAGACGGACAGGAGAACGGCCAGCATTACGATAGCCAGCGCGATCAGTTTCCCGCGCAGGGGACGACGGGGGGTGCCAGCCATTTTCATGGAATGTGTCCCGACCCGATCAGCCAGACGATTTCGGCAATCATCAGGCCAATCGCTGTGTTGACCAGCAGTTGAAACGGGACCGTTTCAACCAGTCCCGTTGCGATGAATACCCGCCAGGCCACGACGGCGCCAGCAATGCCAGCCAGCGCACTCAACAGCCAGAGCGGGAAATACGCCCCGAACAGACCAATGGAGGGAGCGCCTGCGCAACCGTGCAGGGAAGTGGCCAACGCAATCAACGCAACCAATGCAAACGGGCGTGCCATGGGCGGAGGAGCGGCAGAATCGGTGTTGGCAATATAACAGCGCCCCTTTCGGATTGTCTGGTATCCGTCCGGTGGGCTCGGGCGTTAATCCATGCTGGACTTGACCGGTCCGGACGCATGATCTGCCTGGCGGAATCATGCTTGGCGTGATCGCGTCCCGTTATTCGTCAAGATCAGGAGATTCCCGGTGATTGCCGGGGGTGAAACGTTCCTGATGTTGTGATTTGGCGACGTTTCTTATCGGGGACTCCCTCGGTTCGTACCAATAGGCAGGAGGGCCCACTGTGCGTTACCTCTGTAAGCCTCAAGCTTTCTCAACACGCTTTTTCACTCGTTTTTCACCTTTAACCCTGGCAGTTACGACCTGGAGGGAATCCGATGTCGTTTTCCGATCTTCACCAACACCTGACAAATTCTGTCAGTCGCAGCAAATCCGCGCCGCTTCCGGCCTGGATCTCTACCCGGATGGACACGCATTTCATCGACCGGATGGGCACGTTGTGGGGAGGGGATCATCTGCTGCATGGTCGGACCCCGGGACCGGATGCCCTTCACCTGAGCAGCAACGACTATCTCTGCCTGCTGGGCGAGGCGCCGCTGGTGCAGGCGCAGGCCCGCGCGCTGCTCGACGAACAGCCCGAACTGCTGATGTCTTCCGTCTTCCGCCACGGCGACACCCCCCAGCAGCGCGTCGAGCGCAAGCTGGCCGCATTGATGCAGGCGGAGGATGGCTTGATCGCACAGTCTGGCTGGGCGGCAAACGTGGGATTGGTCCAATGCATTGCCGGCCCCGGCGTGCCGGTGTACATCGACACGAATGGGCACGCTTCGCTGTGGGAAGGTATCAGCGCGGCAGGCGCCACCGCCGTGCCGGTTCGCCACAACGACTTTGGCCATGCAGCGCGGCAGATCGAGCGCAATGGTCCGGGCGTCATCATGGTGGATTCGGTCTACAGCACGACGGGCAGCGTCGCGCCCATCCGCGAATTTGTCGAGGTGGCGGAGCAATCGGGATCGGTACTTGTGGTGGACGAGTCTCACGCGCTCGGCACGCACGGGCCGTCCGGCGGCGGCCTGGTGCCGGAACTCGGACTCTCGGAGCGCGTGCATTTCAGGACGGCATCGCTGGCCAAGGCATTTGCGGGGCGGGCCGGATTCGTGACCTGCTCCACGGCGTTCAAGGACTTTTTTGCCGTGGAAGCACGGCCGGCCATTTTCAGTTCTGGCCTGTTGCGGCATGAGATTGCATGGTTCGATGCCGCAACGGACTTCATTGCGGCAGCGGACGACCGGCGCGCCGACCTGCATGCGATCACGCGCCATACGCGTACCGCGATTGCCGAACTAGGCTACAACATCAGTGACGGGTCCGAGCAGATCATCGGGCTGGAGGCGGGCACCGAGCCACAGGTCATGGTGTTGCGCGATGCCTTGCAGCGACGCGGCATTTTCGGCGCGGTATTCTGCTCGCCGGCCACCCCCAAGAATAGGGCATTGATGCGCCTTACTCTGCATGCGAAACTAGCCGCTTCGGATATCGACCGGTTGATCAGTGTGCTTGCGGAGATCCGGGACGAGGTCAGGCTGGCAGAATGGTCGTCCACGCGCCGCGCGCACCGCGTTCCCCGCAACACGCAGCCGGCGAGCCGCGGGAAAGACGAGCAACAACATTGAACGAAAGCGCCCGAACCCTCTAGGATCCAGGAGACAACGCTGGAGATGGAAGCCACGCAAGAGCAAGCAAGCGGCGACGCACCGCAGACACGGCCTGCCATGAAGTTATGGCGGGCTGTGTTCGAGTCGGCGTCGCGCACCACACTGCTCGACGAAGAGAGCGTCATGCGGCTGCGGCGCATCCAGATGGTGGGTGCGCTGGGTGTGCTCGGCCATCCGCTGTACTTCGTCATCTGGTCCTATGTCTTTCCGCAACCGTACGAGAACATCTGGCTGAGGCTGATATGCACGGCGCTGTTCGTGCCGCTGCTGTTTGCCTCGGCGCTCTCGCACAAACGGTGGCTGCCTGCGTATGCCCTGTTTGCAATAACGGTCGGGATGCCGTTCGCCTTTATCTTTTTCTACCTGGAGAATCACGGCTCGCTGGTCTGGGCGGAATCCGTCATCATCGCCGTGGTGGTGCTGTACCACTTCAGTGCGGCGTTTGCGACCATCGCCCTGATTGCAGGCGCTGCGGGTGCATTTGCGATGTTCGTCCTCGCGGGCCACTCCATGGCCGGCATACCCTGGGCATCCTTGCTGCTGCAGATCCCGATCATCGCCTTCGTGATTGCCGTGCTGGTGGTCATCAAGCTCGACCGTCAGCTTCTGATGGAACAGAAGCGTCGCGGGATGGCCGTGGCGCTGGCCACCGTGGCGCATGAACTGCGCACACCGCTGACCAGCCTCGGCATGACGGCCACCGCGCTACGCAACCGCCTGCCTGCCGCGCTGGACGCCGGCGCCCCCCAGCGCGAGGCATTGCTGCAGGCAGTGGCGCGATTGCAAGCCGACATCGCCCATGTGAATAGCAGCATCGAGCTACTAGTGGCCAATTCGAAGGACCCCAGATCAGCGCGACAGGAACTGTTCGATATCGGCAGCGCGGTCCGCGAGAGCATCGAGCGCTTTCCATTCGAACCCGAGCATCAGCACATCGTGACGATTGAAACGTGCGAGCCCATGCTGGTGATGGGCAACGCGCAACTGTTCGCACTCGTCATCACCAACCTGACAAAAAACGCACTGGAGGCCATTCGCCGGGCCGGCAAGGGCGACATCCGCATCCGCTGCGAAGGCACTCCAACCGGCATCCGCGTGGTGTTCCGCGACACCGCCACGGGCATGCCGCCGCACGTACTGGCCAAGATGTTCCAGCCATTTTTCTCGTACCCGGCGCACCGGGGAACCGGCATCGGGCTGGCGTTCTGCCGCGACGTGCTGCGTAGCTGGAATGCGTCGATCTCATGCCGCTCCGTCGAACACGAGTTCACGGAGTTCGAGTTGCAGTTTCCAAGACCGAAGGGCTGAGTCTACAAATTCTTCGATCACCCCGTCTGCGAACGGCGCGACCTGCGCCCGTGCCCGGCTCTCTGTCACCAGGGCAAGGCTTCATGCACGGGCATCAGCCGCAGCGAAGGCTCCGGCTGATAGCCCGGAATGGCGCTGATCTGGCCAGCCACCTGTTCTGACCGGAGCATATCGAGCAGCGCCGTGACCCATGCTGCGTCGCGGTCGCTGTTGCGCAGGGCCAGGTAATACGCTTCGCGCGTCAACGGCACGTAGTGCAGGCCGAGCGTCTCGGCGGTGGACCGGAGGCCGAAGCCTACATCGGCCTCTCCGTGCTGCACGGCCTCTCCCACCATTCGATTGCCGAAGGCATAGCGCTCGTAGCCGGCGATCCGCTCGGCATGGACGCCACCCGATGCTACCACCTGGTCGAACAGTGCGCGCGTGGAGGAACCGCGCTCACGATTGATGAAGCGGATCTCGGGCGAGGCCAGGTCCGCCACGCTTTTGACCGATCTGGCGAGTCGCGGCGCCATCATGAGTCCCTGATCGCGCCATGCCACGCGCACGAGTCGCACGTCCGACGGTTTGAGCCAGGGCTTGAACGCAGCATGAAGCCGCGTGCCCGGTTGATGGACCGGCGACACGTGGAAACCCGCCAGCTCCGCCTGACGTTCGTGCAGGCAGATCAATCCATCCACGGCACCGCAGAACACGGTATCGAGCGACATATCGGCCTCGCCAATCGCAAGCGAATCCTTCATGACGTCGATCGCCGCATCTGGCCTGCCGGAGAAGCGCACCTGCGTGCGCGACGTCAGGGAATCGCCCAGATACCGGTGGAATTCCGCCGCTGCCGATTCGATGACCGGCTCGACAACTTCCCGGACCCGGTTTTCCGCCACCAGCAGGCTCTCGCCGAAGCGCGTCAGTTCGGCGCCCTTGCCCCGTTGCATCGTGACGATGCTGCGATCGAACAGGCTCTCCCAGTGGCGGATCGAGCCCCATGCGTAGCGATAGGAAAGCCCCACGCGCAGCGCAGCCTGCTGCAACGAGCCGGTTTCGCGAATGGCGCCCAGCAGGCTGAACACATTGCCAGCCGGCTGCGGGCCTTCAGCGAGATCGATGGACGGTGACAATTCGAAGCGGAACTTCATGGCGATAGGTATCCGGGTCAGCGCGGTTCCCGAAATATACCACTGGATATAACGGCGGAGCATGACACGATCGATGCCACTGAAGCAGCACAGCGCACTCCCACGGGATGGGATGCAGTAGACTGCCCGCCATGGCAAAAAAACCGGAAACCAAAAACCAGGCCCAGGTCAGGTTTCGCATGCGGGTGACCGTTGCGGACGTCATCGCCATCGGCCCCGGCAAGATCTCGCTGCTTGAAGCTATTCGGGATCATGGGTCCATTTCCGCTGCAGCGCGCAGCATGCAGATGTCTTATCGGCGTGCCTGGCTGCTGGTGCAGGATTTGAACGCCGCGATGCGGAGTCCGGCTGTTGTCTCCGAACATGGCGGCGATGCGCGGGGTGGCACCGTCCTCACAAAGGAAGGTGAAGCGGTTATCGACCTGTATCGCCGCATCGAATCCATCGCTGCCCGCGCCTGCGCCAGCGAGATTGAATCCCTGCTCGAACTGCTGAACTGAGTTTCCAGCGCCGGACGTTCGTCCGGCGCGTCCGTCCCTCCCCGCCCCACCCCGCCCTCTTCTTTCGCCTTCCCCCGCCTTCCCTCGCTTTCCTTCCGTCTTTCTACCTCTTTCCCCGTTTTTCGCTTCCCCGCATGACCACGCCGCACCGTTGCCATAAACGGTTAAGGAAAGTTAATAAAAGTGGATATCAGAATCATTATCATTTGCGTCTGTTTCTAACCGAGCAGGTCCGCCCCCTTCATGCGTCTGAAAACCCTTGCCGTCGTCGCCGGCACTCTGCTTTCCACTGCGCCGCATCTTCGTGCCCAGCCGGTCGCTGCCGATACGTCCCTCTCCACCGTGGTGGTCACCGGCACCCGTTCGGAAAAGACGCTCGACGAGACGCCGATCCGTACCGAAGTGGTCGACCGCCAGGAAATCGAACGTACCCACGCCCGCACGCTCAAGGATGCGCTGGAGAACGTGCCCGGCCTGCAACTGCGCGAAATCCACGGCAAATCGGGGTACGAGGTCACGCTGCAGGGCATGACGGCGGATCAGGTGCTGATCCTGATCGATGGGCTGCCCATCACCGCCAGCACTGGTTCGACGGTAGACGTTTCGCAATACCTGCTCACCGAAGTCGATCACATCGAAGTGGTCAAGGGCGCCAGTTCGGCCCAGTACGGCAGCTCCGCCATGGGCGGCGTCATCAATGTGATCACGCGTCCCATCGAGAAGGGTTTCCGTGGTGCAGCCACGGCCGATGCAGGCACCTATGGCGGCCAGAACGCCGACGGCTCGCCCGGCGCGCTGCACGGAAACGTTCGGCTGGAAGGTGGCACGGAGCACTTCCGGGCGCGCGTCAGTGCCGATGCGCTCGATAACAAGGGTTTTGCCGTGGAGCCGGACAACTGGACGCGCCATGGCGACAAGGTGCGCCGCCAGCAGTATTCGGGCCGGCTCGAATGGCTACCGACGAAGGCAGGCAAGTTCTGGTTCGATGCCAGTGCCTATCGCGAGACCGACGAGCAGCGCTACCAGTATTACGCGCCGCCGCAGTACGTGCCGCAGCGCAAGACCGAGGATATCGACCGCAATCGCTATACGTATGGCGGCCAGTGGGGCTTCGACAATGGTGTGCGTGCCCGGCTGGCCGGTGTACACGAAACCTACGACAGCACGTCGCGCGAATACTCGAACGGCTTCCAGACTTCCACGCGCAACTCCGCGCAGCAGACCGATCACGTCTCCGCGCAGTTCGACATGCCGGCCTGGTATCGGCAACTGTGGCAGTTCGGCGGCGACTTCCATCGCGAGACGCTGAACCAGAACGTCAACGGTGCCTCCGAGCTTGCGGGCTCGGGCAACGCCGAACGCACAGCGGGCGAGTTGTACGTGCAGAACGACGTCATCTTCAACGAGACCTGGGAAATGGTGTTCGGCCTGCGCGGCCAGCACGATTCCGATTTTGGCAGCCACTTCGCGCCGAAGGTGGGCGTGCGCGCCAACCTGCTGGCCACCGAAACCTGGAAGGGTGTGCTGCGCGCCAACTACGGTCAGGGTTATCGCGTGCCGAACCTCAAGGAACGTCATTACCTGTTCGACCATAGCTCGCTGGGCTATGTGGTGCTCGGCAACCCGAACCTGAAGCCCGAATCGTCGAACAGCTTCCAGCTTGGCGGCCAGTTGAGCTGGCGCGACCGCGTCACGCTCGATGCGAATCTGTTCTACAACCGCGTGACGGACCTGATCCAGACCGACATGACCAACTTCCAGATGGTCAACGGCATCGCGGTCTACACCTACCGCAACGTGGCGCGCGCCAAGACGCAAGGCGCGGAAACTTCGCTGCGCTGGCGCGCCACCAACACGCTGAACCTGACGGCCGCCTACACCTTCACAGACACGGAAGACCTCAATACCGGCACCGAACTGACTCGCCGTCCGCGTCATATGGGCCGCGTGGGCGCTGACTGGCGCATCTTCCCGTCTACCGAACTGACCACGCGCGCGCGCTTCCAGAGCAGCGAACTGACCGACTCCGTGACGGGCGCTCGCTCGCCGGGCTGGGGCACGCTGGACCTGGTGCTGAACCAGAAGATCGGACGCAACGTCACGGGCTTCGTCGGCGTCAACAACCTCTTCAATCGTCAACGCGATTTTGCGAATGCCAGTGACTTCGGGCCCGTGGCGGGGCGCTTTATCTACCTGGGCGCACGGTTCAACTTCGACGTCGCTCGCTAACAAGAACTCAACGGGGAAGCACTCATGATGAAGAACGACACACTCTCCTTGCATCGCCGCACGCTGGGCGCAATTGGCGTGGCCGCGCTGGCGCTGACGCTCGCCGCCTGCGGCGGCGGTGGCGACGACAGCACCACCACGACGCCCAGCACCGGTGGCAACTCCAACACGGGCGGCGGCACGACCACGCCGCCGGCAGCCACCACGGCCTTCACGCAATCAGCCGAATGGAGTTTCGCCCTGCCGGCGGCTGGTGCATCGCTCTGCTACGACTTCAACGCAAAGGCCGAGACCGCGTGCTCGGGCACGGCGTGGGACCTGAAGGTCAAGACGGATACTGGTGGCCGTACGGCCAAGCTGTGGACGAACAGCGGCACCAGCGGCACCGGCAACGGCGGCGCGTTCGGCAGCCCGTTCGACCACACCTGGAGCAACCTGTCGGCCTGGAAAAATGCCACGACCGATCCGGTCAACGGCGCCCTGCCCGCAGCCGTGTTCCTGAAGGACTCGGCCAGCGGCGTGTTTGCCAGCACCAACGATATCGGCTCCGCCACGTTCGAATACGGCGTGACCGGCGCGGCGACGGACCACTCGCTGTATCCCACGTTCCGTACGTTCGTGATCACCACGAACAGCGCTGCGGCCGATGCCACGGGCGCTACGCCGTCCACCGTGTTCGCGCTCCAGGTCACCGGTTATTACGGTGGTGCAGGCGGCACGACGTCGGGCTATCCGAGCTTCCGCTTCGTGGATCGCAATGCGCCGGCTACCGTCTACACGGCACAGGTCAATGCCTCGACCGACTGGGTCTACTACGACCTCGTGAACCGCGTCACCACCACCTCGACGGGTACGTGGCATATCGCCTTCAACCGCTACAACGTGAAGCTGAACGGTGGCGAGTCGGGCACGGGCACGGTCGCGGGCTTCCTGGGCAAGACCCCGGCTGGTTTCTATGATTCGTCGAACAAGCCTGTGGCAGCGAAGTTCACCGACGTGAACAACCTGACCGCCACGCTGGCTGACCTGTCCGACCTGACGCTGGCCGTACCGGCTTCTGCCTCGGCGTGGGTCAAGGATTCGACGGCTTCCGTGCTGAACCCGGCCTACACCGGCACGTATCCGAACCCGCTGAACTACGGCTGGTTCTCGTACTTCCCGACCGCTGCAGCCGCCGCCGCCAATGGTCTGCCGTCTGTCGCTCACCTGATCGCGGCCAATACCGATGCCGGCGGCCTGATCCGTGGCGGCGAAGGCACCACGTATGCGCGCTTCCACCTGACGAAGATCGCCTACGCAGACCCGAACGTGAACAGCAGCCAGCAGACCTGGACCATCAATTTCGACGTCCAGCCCTGATTGAATGACTACAGTCCCCACAAACATGACACAACAGGATGTTGAAACGCTGCGCCAACGTCATGAGGCGTTGGTGGCAGCAGAGCCCAAGCTTCGCATCCGAGACCGCGCACAGCGGCTCGGTGTGACGGAGGCCGAACTGGTGGCCGCAGGTTGCGGCCTGGTATCGAAGCAACTCGGCGGCACGGCACAGGAGTTGTTCCGCGACCTCGGTACGCTGGGTGCCGTGATGGCACTGTCGCGCAACGACAATGCCGTGCATGAGCGCCACGGTGCGTACACGGGTATCGAAGCCGAAGGACCCATGGGCATCGTGCTCGGCCCGGACATCGACCTGCGCATGTTCTTTGGCAGCTGGCGGCATTTCTACGCCGTGACGGAGAACGGCCGCGAGAGCATCCAGTTCTTCGACAAGGCCGGCGATGCGGTGCACAAGGTCTACAAGACCGATGCCACCGACGCTGCCGCATGGCAGGCGTACATCGACCGCCATGCGGTGGATGCCATCGCACCGGTCACAATCGAACCGGTCGTAGCTACCCAGGAAGCCGACGTGCCCGCCGATGGCGATGCATTCCGGACCCACTGGCGCGGCCTGAAAGACACGCACGACTTCTTCTCCATGCTGCGGCAGTTCAAGGTGTCACGTCTCGGCGCACTGCGTACGGCGGGGCAGGATCTTGCGCAACAGGTCAATGACATCGCTGTGGAAACCGTGTTGCACCGCGCCGCGGAAACCGGCCTGCCGATCATGTGCTTCGTGGCCAACCGCGGCATCGTGCAGATCCACACCGGTCCGGTGAAGAAGCTGGTGCGTACCGGCCCGTGGTTCAACGTGCTCGATCCATCGTTCAACCTGCACCTCAATACCGAGGCCGTGGTGTCGAGCTGGGTAGTGAACAAGCCGACCGTCGATGGCTGGGTGACGTCGCTGGAGCTGTACGGCGCCAGTGGCGAGCTGATCGTGCAGTTCTTCGGCGAGCGCAAGCCCGGCAAGCCGGAACTGGCCGAATGGCGCGCGCTGCTCCAGTCGCTGTGCCCGGTGGCACTGGCGGCCTGATGGCAGTGTGATGGCAACAAGGAACCAAGCGATGAAACTGCTGCGCCCTGCGCTGTTGTCCCTGCTGTGCGCGGCAGGTCTTGCCCAGGCCGCGCCGCCTGCCCGCGTTGTCGGGCTCGGTGGCGCGGTCACCGAAATCGTCTACGCGCTCGATGCAGGCAAGACGCTGGTCGGTGCCGATTCGTCGAGCATCTATCCGGCGTCTGCATTGAAGTTGCCGAAGGTAGGCTACTACCGGTCGTTTTCGGTCGAAGGCATTGCGAGCCTCAAGCCCGATCTCGTGCTCGCCTCCGATCAGAGCGGCCCGCCGCAAGCACTGGAGCAAGTGCGCAAGCTTGGCAGCAAGGTGGTGACGCTGCCATCCGAGCCAACGATCGAGGCGCTCGATCAGCGGATCATCGGCACGGCCAACGCGCTGGAAATGCCGGAGCGCGGGCGCGCACTGGTCGACAAGCTGCACGCCGAACTGCGCGACATCAAGCCCGTCAGCGGCACGGTGCGCGTGCTGATGGTGAGCAGCCATACCGGCAAGATGCAGGCGGTGGGCGCGGATACGGCCGGCAATGCGATGCTCAAGCTCGCGGGCGCGACGAACGTGCTCGGCAACCAGACCGGCTTCAAGCCGTTCTCTGCCGAGGCAGCGGCGGCACTGAAGCCGGATGTCATTGTCACCACGACGATGTCGGTAGGCGCCAGCGGAAGCGCGGAAGCATTCCTCGCCCAGCCGGGCTTGAACGCCACGCCGGCTGCGCGAAACAAGCGCATCGTCGTGATGGATGACCTGCTGCTGCTTGGCTTTGGTCCCCGGTTGCCGGAAGCGCTGCGCCTGCTGCAAACGGGCCTGGTTTCAGCGCCAACTTCGCCGCCATCGGCTGCTCGCTGATGCGCGCGCACCGACTGGGCGTCTTCACCGCCCTCTGCGCCATGCTGGTGTTCACCGCCCTCTGGGCGGCCGCCAGCGGCGCGCTCTCCATTCCGCATGCCAAGCTGTTGCCGCTGCTGTGGTCATCGCCCACGGACGGGGATGACGCGATGTGGCGCAACGTGCTGATCGAAGTACGGTTGCCGCGCATCGTATTGGCCGTGACCGTGGGCGCCGCGCTGGCGTTGTCCGGCGCGGTCATGCAGGCGCTGTTCCGCAATCCTCTGGCCGAACCGGGCTTGATCGGCATCTCGCTCGGCGGTGCGGCGGGTGCCGTGGCCGCGATCGTGCTCGGCGCCGAAGGGCTGGGCAGCATTGCACCGGCAGCGTTCCTGGGCAGTCTCATCGCCACCGCGTTTGCGTACCGGCTCGGTTCGCGGCGCGGCGGCGTGGCCAATCTGTTGCTGGCCGGCATCGCCATCAATGCGATCTGCGCGGCTATCGTCGGCTTCTTCACGTATCAGGCCAGCGACGTGCAACTGCGCAATCTCACGTTCTGGAACATGGGCAGCCTTGCTGGTGCTACGTGGCAGATGCTGGCGTGGCTCGTGCCGCTGGTGACCGTGCTCTGCGCCTTGCTCCTGCGGGACTGGCGCGCGATGAATGCCCTGCTGCTTGGCGAGCGCGAAGCGCAACACCTCGGCTTCGATCTCAAGCGACTACGGCGCCGGTTGATTGTGCTGACCGCCCTGCTCGTCGGCCCCGTCGTCGCCGTGACCGGCACCATTTCGTTCGTTGGCCTCGTCGTGCCGCACCTGATTCGCATGCCACTTGGTGCGGATCATCGTTGGCTGCTGCCAAATGCGATTGCTGGTGGCGCGATTGCCATGACACTCGCGGACTGGCTGTCGCGCACGGTCGTCATCCCCGCCGAACTTCCCATCGGCATCGTGACCAGCATCGTGGGCGGGCCGTTCCTGCTGTGGATGCTGACGCGGAAAAAGACCTGACATGCTGCTCGCCAGAAATCTCCGTTGCACACGCGGTCGCCGCGAAGTGCTCAGTGGTATCGATCTCGAACTGCGCGCCGGGCAGGTGCTCGGTGTGCTCGGTGCGAACGGCGCGGGCAAGAGCACGCTGCTGGGCGTGCTTGCGGGCGAGATTCCTGCGCACGATGCCGCCATCACACTGAACGATCGTGCGCTCGGCAAATGGCCCGTGCAGGAACTCGCGCGCAGCCGCGCTGTACTGCCGCAATCGCCGGGACTTGGCTTCGACCTCGATGTCACCGAAGTGGTCACGATGGGCGCATATCCGTTCCCGGAACTCGACCGCACGGCACTGAACGCGCTCATACGCCGTGCACTCGCCCTGGCCGATGTGCCACACCTGGCCACGCGCGAATACCAGAGCCTGTCTGGCGGCGAGCAACAACGCGTGCAATTTGCCCGCACGCTGGTGCAGGTACTGGCTTGCCGGGAATCGGATACCTATCGTGCGCTGCTGCTCGACGAACCGATCTCGAGCCTCGATCCGCGCCACCAGCTTCTGCTGCTCGACGCCGTGAAGACGCTGAGCCGCACCGATGGCCTGGCGGTGCTCGTTGTGCTGCACGACGTCAATCTTGCGGCGCGATGGTGCGATCAACTGCTGCTGCTCGCCGATGGCCGCACCGCCGCGTACGGACCGTCCGCCGAGGTATTGACCCCGGAGATTCTCGCCAAGGTCTACGGCATGCCGGCAAGCGTGTTGCCATCGCCGGTGCATGTGGGGGTGCCGCTGGTGGTGTTTGGGTAAATCGCCGGAAGTCGGACGCCGTTATATCCATATTGCAGATCAGTTGTTTGGCTGGAGCGGAAGGCGGGGTAACCTGCACGGCCTTTCTGTACGGTTGTCCTCATGTCTTCCCGCTTTCTCCTGCGCAGCACCCTGCTCTCCGTGGCGCTCGGCGTGACCGTTTCCGGCAACGCCCTCGCTGAAACCTATCCCAGCCGGCCCATTCGCCTCGTTGCGCCTTACCCACCCGGCGGCGCGACCGATGTACTGGCGCGTCTGCTGGGCAAGCAGCTTGGCGAACGGTTGGGCCAGCCGGTGGTGGTCGAAAACCGCGCGGGCGCCGGCACCGTGATTGGCGCCAGCTACGTGGCCAAGGCTGCGCCGGACGGCTACACATTGCTGCTGACTGCGGGCACCACGACCTTCACGATCAACCCGGCGTTGCAGCCGAACCTGCCCTACGATCCGATCCGCAGCTTCGAGCCCATCGGCTTTGCCACGCGGCTGCCGCTGGTGCTGGTGGCCAATCCCAAGGCTGGTATTCACACCTTGCGCGACCTCGTGGCCAAGGCCAAGGCGGAGCCGGGCAAGTACAGCTATGGCTCGTTCGGACAAGGCAGCACCGCACACTTTGCCGGCGAATTGCTGTGGAACAGCGCCGGTGTGAAACTGGTTCATGTCCCATACAAAGGCAGTGCACCAGCCATGAACGACCTGATCGGCGGCCAGATTCCGCTGGCCATCGACACCGTTACAGCCGTGGCACCGCAGATCAAGGCGGGGAAAATTCAGGCGCTGGCCGTGACCACGGCACGCCGTTCGGCCCAGTTGCCGGACGTGCCGACTGCTGCCGAGGCCGGCATCCAGGGCGTGGACATCGATGCATGGTCGATCCTCGCCGCCCCGCGCGGCCTGCCTGACGACGTGCGCCAGAAGCTGACCAAGGCGCTCGCCGATACGCTGGCGGACCCGGTCACGCGCAAGCTGCTGGTGGAAAGCGGCTTCGAGCCGCGCTATGGCACCCCTGCACAAGCGCAGGCGCAAATCGAATCGGAACTGCCGAAGATGCGCGCCGTGGCGCAGCGGGCGGGAATCAAGGCGGAATAACGCCGTTCAGGCGCCGCCGCGCAGTACGTCGGCGGCCGCCTGCAGCGTGACCCGTGGGCCAAAGCTGATGATGCCGGCCAGTGTCTGGTTGTGGTGGCGCGCGATCTGCGCGGCGCTCAGTTCCCCGCTGGCTACGGTTGTGTGCCCATCGCTCACCAGCGTCACCGGATAACCCAGTGCCAGCGCACGGCGCGTGGTGGTATCCACGCAATACTGACTCTGCATGCCGCAGATGATCAGTTCCTTGACGCCATGCGTCTGCAATACCGCCGCGAGATCGGTGTTGTGGAATGAGTCCGGCGTGGTCTTGCGGACCTGCAGGTCCGAGGCATGTACATCCAGACCCGGAGCAAGCTGCCACCTCGGTGATCCGAACTTCAGGAAATCCGAAGCGGATTCGTGCT
Organism: Cupriavidus sp. SW-Y-13; assembly: GCF_009793345.1. Taxonomy (NCBI): domain Bacteria; kingdom Pseudomonadati; phylum Pseudomonadota; class Betaproteobacteria; order Burkholderiales; family Burkholderiaceae; genus Cupriavidus; species Cupriavidus sp. SW-Y-13. The sequence goes on along the minus strand of NZ_WHLX01000002.1, from coordinate 746,415 downwards.
GGACAAAAATCACCGGCAAGCCCGCCTCTCGTACACGGCGAGCAATGCCGTTGATCCGCTCGACCATCCCTTCCCAGCCGACACCGGCGTACTCACCTTCACATAGTCCTTGCTGGACATCGATCACGATCAGGGCAGTTGTCATGGCGGTGGGGTTCGGAATTGGGCTGGCGAATGATGCCACACGTCAGGACCCGCCAGCCCTCACCCCCAGTCCCTCTCCCGCTTGCGGGCGAGGGGAGCAAGTCTGGGGCACGTTTGGAAGCCCACGTCCTGCGCTATGCGCTCCCCTCTCCCATGCAGTGGGAGAGGGGTTGGGGGTGAGGGCACGCGGTTCAATACTCGACCTGTCCGTGCTTCCGCTCCGCCATCAAGATCGCCGCCGCCATCACGCCGATGCCTGCAATCTGGAGGGCACTGAGACCACGTCCCAGCACGAGCCAGTCCATCAGCACTGCCGTGGCGGGATAGACGAACTGGAACACCGCGATGCGCGCGGTGCGCAGCCTTGCCATGCCCGCATAGATCAAGGTATAGGCCAGCGCCGTGTGCACCAGCCCGATCCCGGCCAGCCACGCCCACGACGCGCCGAACGGCGGCCAGCCGTGCTGCAGCGGCCAGGCCAGCAGCACTGTCGTGCCAATCGCGCATTGCCACCATGCCAGCACGCCGGCGCGAAGATTTCCCAATCGGCGTGCAATCAACGTCGCGCCCGCCGTACACAGGGCGCCCAGCAGACAGGCACCTACACCGATCCAGTAGCCCGTGCCTCGCACACTCTCCGCCTGCTCCAGCAGTCCCGTTGCCAGCAATAGTCCGACCATCGCGACCATCACAAAGCCAAGGCGGGCACGGCCAACGGGTTCGCCCAGCCACAATCCGCCAAGCCCCAGCACGAACAGCGGCTGCACATGAAACAGCACCACGGCCATGCCTGCCGAGGTGCGCCCTATCGCGTCGAAGAACAGGCCCCAGCTTGCCACCATCAGCGAGGCGGCAATCAGCACCCACGGCGCGGTATCGCGTGTGAGCCAGACATGGCGCATCTCGCGTCTGCACAGCAGCCACACCGAGAGGCCGACCCATCCAAAGGCGCAGCGCGACCATGCGGCCGTGAGCGGATGCGCGTTGGCCGCGAACACAAAGATGCCGATGGTGCCTAGCAATACGTTGCCGAGCAGGAATGGCAGCGCGCCGCTCCCACTGAGAATCGATCCCCTGCCCTGGTGTGCGGGCAAGCCGCCGTGAAGTGTCTGATCTGATTTCATGGCACCAGTCTGGCGCGTCGCATCGATCATGAAAAGCGCATAATGCGCGATGCATGCTTTCGATAATCGAATGTAGAGAGGCGGCGATGACAACACCCCGTGACCTGCAGATGGACTGGCTCAAATGCTTTGTGGCTGTGGTCGATGCCGGGTCGCTGGCGAGTGCCGCTGGGGAAATCCATCGCTCCCAGTCTGCCGTAAGCATGCAGATCAAGAAGCTGGAGGAAGCACTCGGGCAGCGCTTGCTGGAGCGTAGCGCGCGCAATCTGAGCCTGACGCCGGAAGGACAGACACTGCTGGGCTATGCACGGCGGATTCTGGATCTGCACACCGAGGCGCAAGGCGCGCTGACGGGCGAGGAACTGACCGGCCGCGTACGGCTAGGCGTACCGGATGACTACGCCGAGAAGTACCTCACGCCAGTGCTGAAGCGCTTCGCGCCCCGGCACAGCGGCGTGGAAATCGAACTGGTGTGCGAGCAATCCACGTCGCTGATTCCACGCGTGGCCAGCGGCGACCTTGACCTCGCATTGATCTCGCGCGACCACGCACGCCGTGGCACGCTGCTGTTTCATGAGCCGATGGTCTGGGTAGGCTCGCCCGAGTTCGAAACCTGGCGGCGCGATCCGCTGCCCATCGCCGTCTACGAGGATGCGAGCCTGGCGCGTCAGGTGGCCATCCATTCGCTGGCCCAGCAGGGACGGCGCTACAAGGTGGTCTATCACAGCTCCAGTCTGGCCGGGCAGATCGCGGCCATCGAAAGCGGGTTGGCCGTAGCCGTGCTCACGCAGTGCAGCGCGCCGCCGCATCTGAAGATTCTCGGCAGCGAGCAGGGTCTCGGCCCATTGGGTCCGATGGAAGTGGCGGTGTACCGTAGCCGTGCGTCGCGTGGCGCCAAGGCGGTGGACGAACTTCAGGACTTGTTGACGCGTACGTTGCGGCTTGCCGCATAGTTGCCGGGGCTGGCACGATGCCTGCTATCTCCAGCCCCTGCCTCTTACATCCAGCAATCAGGAATCATCGATGACGACCACTACGTTTCCCGCCCAGGGCCTCTCCCCCACGCCGGACCAGATCCGTCGCCACCTGCGCCGCACGCAAGCCGTAGCAGAACGCGCGATTGGCCTCGGCCATCATCCGTTCGGCGCCATCCTGGTTGGCCCCGATCAGGAAACCGTGTTGCTGGAGCAATGCAACATCGACACGGTCAATCATGCCGAATCCACATTGGCCCGCGTGGCCGCGACCAACTTCACGCCGGAGTACCTGTGGAGTTGTACGCTCTACACCAACGTTGAACCCTGCTGCATGTGCGCGGGCACCGCGTACTGGGCCAACATCGGCCGCGTGGTGTTCGGCATGACCGAGCACGCGCTGCTGCAGGCCACCGGCAGCCATACCGAAAATCCGACCATGAGCGTGCCGTCGCGCTATGTGTTCGACCATTGCCAGAAACCGGTGGAACTGATCGGGCCGGTGCCGGAGATGGAAGCCGAGATCGCTGCGTTGCAACAGCGATTCTGGGCCGGGCGTTAACACCCGGCCGCCTGCTGGCGCGCGGATCAATACCCCACGGCCTGCCCATCGCGTCGCGAATCCGACGCGGCTATGTAGCCGTCTTGCGCCTTGTAGATCAGTTGCGCCGAGCCGAATTCCAGGCTGTCGCGCGGCGCCACTTCCACGTGGTGACCACGTTCGCGCAGCACGGCCACCACATCGGCCGGCAGGTGGGCCTCCACGTTGACCACCGGGCCGTGTTCCACACGGAAGCGCGGTGCATCGCTCATCGCCTGGGGGTTCTGTCCGAAGGCGGCAAGGCGCGCCATCATCTGCACGTGCCCCTGCGCCTGCATCGAGCCACCCATCACGCCGAACGCCATGACCGGCGCGCCGTGACGCGTGACAAAGCCGGGGATGATCGTGTGCATGGGCTGCTTGCCCGGCGCCACGCAGTTGGCGTGACCCGGCTTCAGGTTGAAGCCCTCGCCACGGTTGTGCAGGGAGATGCCAGTGCCGGGCACCACCACCCCGGAGCCGAAGCCACGGTAGTTCGACTGGATGAACGACACCATCGAACCTTGCGCATCCGCCGATGCCAGGTACACGGTGCCGCCGGTCTTCGGCATGCCCGCCGAGGGCTTGCCCGCGCGGCGCATGTCGATGGTTGCCGCGCGCTCGGCCAGATAGGCCGGGTCGAGGAAGGCGGCGGGCGGATGCTGCATCGTGGCGGGGTCCGATACGTGCCGGTGCAGGTCCGCGAAAGCCAGTTTCATGGCTTCAACACCAACGTGGTAGAAATCCGCGCTGTCCACGCCCATCGACTCGATATCGAAGCGGTCAAGAATGCCCAGTCCGATCAGCGCCGCAATGCCCTGCCCGTTCGGCGGAATCTCGTGCAGCGTATAGCCACGGAAGTCCTGCGAGATCGGCTCTACCCACGTGGCTTCATGGGCGGCAAGGTCGTCGCCACGGATGGCGCCGCCGGTGGTCTCGGCAAACTCGACGATCTTCGCAGCCAGTTCGCCCTTGTAGAAGCTGGCTCCGTCGCTTTCGGCAATCTTGCGCAGCGTGGCGGCCTGTTCCGGAAAGCGCCAGCGCTCGCCAGCCTGCGGTGCACGGCCATCGCGCAGGAATGCCTGGGCAAAGCCCGGTTGCTCGCGCAGCACCGGCACCTGTGCCGCCCATTGGCGCGCGATCTGCGGTGAGACCAGGAAGCCGTGCTCCGCGTATTCGATAGCCGGCTCGAACAATTTGGCGAAAGGCAGCTTGCCGAAGCGCTTGGACAACGCCTTCCATCCCGCTACCTGACCCGGCACCGTCACGGTGTCCCACCCCACCGACGGCATCTTGTCGCGGCCCGCGAAATGATCGAGCGTCCATGCAGCGGGGGCGCGGCCACTCGAATTGATGCCATGCAGACGCCCCTCATGCCAGACCAGCGCAAACATGTCGCCGCCAATACCGTTCATGACTGGCTCCACTACCGTCAGCGTAATGGCGGTGGCAATGGCACTGTCGATGGCATTGCCACCGGCATACAGCATGCGCAGGCCCGCCTGGGCCGCCAGCGGCTGGCTGGTGCTTACCGCGTTGGCGGCCAGCAGCGGCATTTTCTGCGAGGGATAGGGGAAGGACCAGTCGAAAGGCAGCATGGGAATCTTGTTCGGTATGTCTGTAAGGATGGGGGCGTGGCGCTGCCTGAGCGCCACGGTAGATCGACGAACGCTTACTGTAGCGTGACGCCGGCCTGCTTCACGAGCTTCTCGGTGCGGGGAATCTCCGCGTTGACCATCGCCGTGAAATCGGCCACGCTGCCGCCGCGCGGCTCGGCGCCGGTGACGGCCAGCTTCTCACGGAAATCCGGCGTGGCCAGCAGCTTGTTGATCGACACGTTGAGCTTGGTGACCACCTCGGCCGGTGTGCCCTTGGGCGCGACGATGCCGTACCACGGCGCAATGTCGAAGCCTGCATAGCCCTGTTCGGCAATCGTGGGGATCTCGGGCGCTTGCGGCGAGCGCTTCGCAGTGGACATGCCGAGTGCGCGCAGCTTGCCCGACTTCACGAACGGCAAGCCCGTCATGATGGTGTCGAAGTACATCGACACCTGTCCCGCCAGCAGCGCGGGAATGGCCTCGCCTGCACCCTTGTATGGCACGTGGACGATATCGATGCCCGCCACGGCCTTCAGCATCTCGCCCGCGATGTGCGAGGTCGTGCCCGAGCCAAACGAGGCATACGTCAGCTTGCCGGGATTGGCCTTGGCATACGCCACCATCTCGGGCAGCGTGCGGAACGGCAGCGACGGATTCGACATCAGCAGATTCGGCGTGATGGCAACGACGGCCACTTTCTCGAACGCATCGGGGTCGTAGCTGAGCTTCTTGTAGAGGAAGCGGTTCGTCACCATCGATGCAGGACCGGACATCAGCAACGTATAGCCATCGCCGGGCGCGCGCGCCGCGGCTTCGCTACCGATCATCGCGGCAGCGCCCGGGCGGTTCTCGACCACGAAGGTCTGGCCGTATTCCTTGCCCAGTCCCACGCCAAGCTGACGGGTGATGAGATCGGTGGCGGAGCCTGCCTGGAATGGCACGACGATGCGGATGGGCTGGGTCGGCCAGTCGCGTGCGGCTTGTGCCGAGGCCAGCGATGGGACAGTCGACAAAGCCATCGACGATACTGCTAGCAGCGTGGTGGACAAGAACGTCCGGCGTGATGTGGAACGGTTGAAACGCATGTCTGTACCCTCTTTGAATCGAACAAGTGCCACGTGCCGGCGATCCGTTGCGTGGTGACCTGTCTTGCGCAAAATGCGTACCACTGAAAAATTGCCTGTGTCGGGATGCGTGTTTTCCGCACCCTTCCGGTGAGGGAAGTTTGCGGAAGGCGTGCACCGCGTTGAGGCTGCGGCATGCCACAAGATGTTGCGAGGCAAGGGTCAGGGCACCAAGCAGGGGCGCCCTGAGCCATCCCATCCAACGCTATGCGGCCAGCGCCTGCGTCAGCACGGCCAGCGCTGCATCGAACTGATCCTGCGGAATCGTCAGCGGATAGAGGAAGCGGATCACGTTGCCGTACGTGCCGCACGTCAACAGCACCAGCCCTGCTTCGAGCGCGCGCTTCTGCACGCGCAGCGCGGCCTCGGCGTTCGGGGCACCCGTTGCCGGATCGCAGAACTCGGCCGCTACCATCGAGCCCAGGCCGCGCACCTCGGCCAGCGCGGGGCACGTTGCGCGCTGCGCGTTCAGGTGCGCCTGCAACTGTTGCCCCAGTGCTGCGGCGCGTTCGCACAAGCGTTCCTCGGCAATCACGTCGATCACTGCATGCGCGGCCGCCACAGCCAGCGGATTGCCGGCATAGGTGCCACCGAGTCCACCGGGCAGCGGCGCATCCATGATCTCGGCGCGGCCACTCACCGCCGACAGCGGCATGCCACCGCCGAGGCTCTTGGCCATCGTGATCAGGTCCGGCTGCACATCGAAATGCTCCATCGCGAACAGCTTGCCGGTGCGCCCGAACCCGGTCTGCACTTCATCGGCAATCAGCACGATGCCGTGACGGTCGCACACCGCACGCAGGCCGCGCATGAAATCGGCCGGTGCCGGTTGGAAGCCGCCCTCGCCCTGCACCGGCTCGATGATGATGGCCGCCACGCGATTCGGATCGATGTCGGTCTTGAACAGACTTTCCAGCGCCTGCAACGCCTGGGCGGTGCTGACGCCATGCAGCGCGTTCGGGAACGGTGCGTGATAGATGTCCGACGGGAATGGCCCGAAGCCCACCTTGTACGGCGTCACCTTGCCGGTCAGCGCCATGCCCAGCAGCGTGCGACCGTGGAAGGCGCCCGAGAAGGCGATCACGCCAGCGCGACCGGTATGGGCTCGCGCGATCTTGACGGCGTTCTCCACCGCCTCGGCGCCCGTGGTGAACAGCGCGGTCTTGTTCGGTCCGCCGTTGGACCCGCCTATGGGGACGATTTCGTTCAACCGCTGGGCCAGCGTGATGTAGCCCGCGTAAGGCACCACCTGATAGGCGGTATGCGTGAATCGCTCCAGTTGCGCGGCAATCGCCTGCATCACGCGCGGATGGCGGTGACCGGTGTTCAGCACCGCGATACCGGCCGCAAAGTCGGTGAACTGGCGGCCTTCCACATCCCACAGCGTGGCGTTCTCGGCGCGGTCGGCATGGAAATCGCACATCACGCCCACGCCACGCGGCGTGTGCTGGGCTCGGGACTGGTTCAGTTCTTGATTCTTCATGATGGGGGCAGGATCGAAGGGGATCGACGGGATCGACGGGATCGAAAAAGGAACGGCCCCATTGCAATCTGTTTTGGCCCTACAATCTAGCGCCACTTTCACAAATCAGATGGTGCCAATTGAAATCGATCTGCGGTGACCTGCTACTTCAGCGGCTCGGCCCCGATGGGACGGCGGCGCTGGCCCGCCCGCTCAATCGCGGGCTCTATGCGTGCATCCGGGGCGCGATCCTCGACGGCGCGCTGGCCAGCGGCACCCGCCTGCCGCCGCAACGCGATCTCGCTGCCGAACTGGGCTTGTCCCGCAATACAGTGACGTACGCGTACGAGCAACTGCTGGCGGAGGGATATCTGCGCGCCCGCACCGGCAGCGGCACCTTCGTGGCGGACACCGCGCCGGAACGCTTCCTGAATGCGACCGCTGCCGAATTGCCTGCGCAGGCCCCGCCCGAGATGCCGGGCCTGTCGCCCCGGGGGCAGCGGCTGTTGTCGAGCGCATCGGCCTCGCCCGTGCAATGGGGCGCCTTCATGCCGGGTGTGCCGGACCTGCGCCGCTTTCCGCATCGGCGCTATGCGCAGATCGCCGCGCGGCTCTGGCGGCAGCCGCAGCCGGAGTGGCTCAGTTACAGCCACGGCGGCGGCCTGCCTGCGCTGCGCGAAGCGGTGGCGGCGCATCTTCGCGTGGCCCGCTCCACCCGTTGCGACGCGGACCAGATACTGATTACGGAAGGTATCCACCAGGCCATCGACCTCGTGGCGCGCATGCTCGGTTCGCCGGGGGATCAGGCGTGGGTGGAAGAACCCGGCTACTGGGGCATCCGGGGCGTGCTGCAACTGAGCGATATCGGCATGACACCCATGCCCGTGGATGCAGAAGGCATGACGCTGCCTGCCTTCGACGATTCCGATGCGTCCCCCACGCCGCCGCCCCGCTTCATATTCGTCACGCCCTCGCACCAATATCCGCTTGGCGCGGTGATGAGCCTGCGGCGGCGCCGCGCGCTGCTGGAAGTGGCGCGCCGCCATGGCAGCTGGATCGTCGAAGACGACTACGACAGCGAGTTCCGCTATGCGGGTCAGCCGATCCCATCGCTGCAAGGCATGGAGCCCGATGCGCCGGTGATCTATATCGGCACATTCAGCAAGACGCTCTATCCCGGCCTGCGCATGGGTTACATCGTCTTGCCGAAGGCCCTGGCCGCTGCCATGAAGACCGCCCACGCCGATCTCTATCGCGCGGGGCACCTGATTACGCAGGCCACGGTGGCCGAGTTCATCCAGGCCGGCGACTACGCCGCGCACATCCGCCGGATGCGACCGCTCTATGCCCGCCGGCGTGCCGTGCTGTCCGGCCTGATCGAACGTTACCTTGGCCCCGACGCCCTGCACGAGCACGCCAGCAACGCCGGCCTGCACCTCGTGCTGCGCCTGCCCGACCACGTGGACGATGTGGCGCTGGCCAATCTCGCCCGGGATCGCGGCATTCTCGTACGGCCACTGTCACGGTACTTCTCCGGCGCAGCCGTGCAGCGTGGCCTGCTGCTCGGCTACGCCTGCGTGCCCGAGGAAGAGATCGGCCCGGCCTTCGACGTATTGCTGGGTTGCGTGCTGCCCATGCTGGAAAACGCCAGCCGCAAACGGGCCTGACTCGCCCAAGACGCCCCCTCCTCCTCAAGCCGGTGCGCCGTGAATCGCCACGGTGCACGCCGCGCCCAACCATCGCGCATCGCCCCCTTCAACACCCATCCCACACCCCTTTCAATCAGGGATTCCACTGGCATTGCTCTTGCTAGATCTTTCCCGGAAGATATCCTAAATATATTTACAGGATATTTAAGACGCATTCCCCTGTGTTCCCAACCGAGGAGTTTTCATGAGCAATCCCCGCTGGACCGGCATCTTCCCGGCCGTCACCACCAAGTTCCACGCCGACGAACGCATCGATGCCGAAGGCACGATCCGCCATATCGACTTCCAGATCCGCAATGGCATCCATGGTCTGGTCACGTGCGGATCGCTGGGTGAAGCCAGCACGTTGTCGCTCGAAGAGAAGCTCGACGTGGCGCGCATTGCGCTGGAAGCCGCAGACGGCCGCATTCCTGTGCTGGCCAACGTGTCGGAGACCAGCACACGCGACGCGCTGCGCTATATCGATGGCGCCAACAAGCTCGGCGTGGCCGGCTTCATGCTGATGCCCTCGGTGATCTACGTGGCCGATGCCCGCGAAGCCATGCAGAACGTGCGCACCATGGCCGAGGCCGCGCAGAAGCCGGTGATGGTCTACAACAACCCGGTTGCCTACCGCGTGGACCTGAAGCCCGAGCACATGGCCGAGCTGGCCGATTGCAAGTGGATCGCCGCCGTGAAGGAAAGCACCGGCGACATCCGCCGCGTGACGGACCTGCGCAATACCGTGGGTGACCGCTACCAGATCTTCATGGGCGTGGATGACCTGGCCTACGAAGGACTCGCGCTCGGTTGCGACGGCCTGCTGGCCGGTGTGGGCTGCGCGTTCCCGCGTGAGACCGTGGCGCTCTTCGATCTGATGAAGGCCGGCAAGTTTGCGGAGGCGCTCAAGCTCTACCAGTGGATGACGCCGATGCTCCACCTCGACGTTTCCAACAAGCTCGTGCAAAACCTGAAGCTGATCGACGTGCTCGTCGGCGTCGGCTCCGAGCATATGCGCCGCCCCCGCCTGCCGCTGATCGGAGAAGAACGGGCCTTTGTCGAGCGCGTGGTGCGCCAGGCGCTGGAAACGCGTCCCACGCAGTACCAGTCGGTGGCCTGAGGCTTCCTCCTGTCCGGTAGGGATGCCAGCCACTGGCATCCAACTTGCTGCATCCGCTGCAAATATATTTGAAATATCCGCCAGCGCCCCGCGGCTGCGCATCATGCACCAGCGCGCGGCGACGGCGGAACGCAGGACCCCTCGACATGGAGCCTTCCGCAATGCCCGACCCCTCCCTCACAGCGGACGTCGATGCCCCCGTCAGCGCGCCCGTGGCCCGACCCGTACGCTGGGTGCTTGCGCTGTCCGACGCGGTGCTTGCCACCGAGCGCTATGTGCTCGGCGGCCTCATGACGCTGCTCGTGGTGCTGATTCTGCTCAACGTGGTGACACGCTATGCGGGACTGCCGCTGTACTGGGTGGACGAGGCATCGGTCTATGCCGTGGTGTGGCTCACGTTCGTGGGCGCATCGGTCATGACGCGACTGCGGCTGGACTTTGCGGTGGGTCTGCTCACCGATCACTTCGGCCCGAAAGCGGCCAAGGTTGCCAAGGTGGTGTCCACGGGCGGCGTGCTCGTGTTCGGCCTCGCGCTGGTGTGGATGTGCTGGCTCTGGATGGACCCAGTCGGCATCGTCAGCTACCACTTCGACGCGAAGGAATTCGCCGCCGAGACGTTCAACTTCCTCTACACCGAACACACGCAGACGCTGGAATGGCCGATGTGGGTGCTGCAACTGATCATGCCGCTGTGCGCCATCACCATCAGCCTGCATGCACTGGCCAATCTGCTGGAAGACCTGGAGCTGGCGCCGCGCCGCACGTTCCCCGAATTCCAGGTAGGCAACTCCGAATCGGTGAACTGACATGGTGACCACCCTATTCTTCTGCGCCGTGCTGCTGGCCGGCGTGCCCATCGGCATCTGCCTGTGCCTGTCCGGACTCGCGTTCATCTTCGCCACGGGCGATACCGTGCTGTTGCAATCGTTCCCCACGCAGATGTTCGCGGGCGTGGACAGCTACGGCCTGATCGCCATCCCGTTGTTCATCCTGATCGGGGAGATCATGAACAGCGGCGGCATTACGCGCCGGCTTGTCGATCTGTCGATGGCGTTCGTCGGCTCGGTCAAGGGCGGGCTGGCCTACGTGAACATCCTGGCCAACATGCTGGTGTCATCGATCATCGGCTCGGCCACGGCACAGGTGGCGATCATGGCGCAGGTCATGGTGCCCGAGATGGAAAAACAGGGCTACGACAAAACGTTTGCAGCCGGCCTCACCGTCTACGGCGGCATGCTGGGGCCCATCATTCCGCCCTCGGTGATGTTCGTGGTCTACAGCGTGCTGGCGCAGGTAGCCGTCGGCGACATGCTGATCGCGGGCATCCTGCCGGGCGTGCTGCTCACGCTGCTGTTCTTCGTGATCATCGCGATCATGGGGTTCTTCTACAACTACCCGCGCAGCGCCCGCAAGACCTTGCGCGAGCGCGCGATGACGGTGCTGACGGCCAGCCCCACGCTGCTGATTCCGATCGTGATCGTCGGCTCGATTCTCGGCGGCGTGGCCAATCCCACCGAAGCCGCTGCCGTGGGTGCAGTGGCCGCAGCCCTCGTGGGCCGCTACGTGACCAAGGAATTCGATCTCCGCACGATGCCGGCCATCCTGCTGCGCTCGGCGATCTACTCCGCCATCGTGCTGTTCCTGGTGGCCGCTGCTGCCGTGTTCTCGTGGCTGCTGATCTACGGAAAGATTCCGCAGATGGTGGCAACGTGGATCCAGACGGTGGCGCACAACCCCATCCAGTTCCTGCTGCTGGCCAACGTCATTCTGCTGATCATCGGCACGGTGATCGACGGCATCCCGGGCCTGATCATGACGGTGCCCATCCTGCTGCCGGTGGCCACCGAGGTCTATCACATCGATCCGCGCCATTTCGGGGTGGTGATCGTTATCAACCTTGTGCTCGGGCTGATGTCGCCGCCCGTGGGACTCAGTTTCTTCGTCGCCTCGGCAGTCACCGGCGCCAAGCCCGGCAAGATGTTCATGATCACGTTGCCGTTCTTCCTGATCTCGTGCGTCGGCCTGGTACTGCTTTCGCTGTTCCCCAGCCTTTCCATCGGACTGCTGAACTGAGTCCGCTTCCCCATCGAACCCGTTGATACGAAAGCCAGGAGCCTGCCATGACCGCCCTCTTTACCCGTCGTCGCTTTATCCAGACCGCCGCCGTTGCCACCGCCGCGGCGCCGCTGGTGATCACCTCCACCACGCGCGCCGCCACGCAGAAAGAATTCCGCCTGGGTCTGATCACGCCCGCGGGTCACTCGTGGAATCGTGCCGCCGTGGCGTTTGGCGAATCGCTCAAGAAGGAAACCAATGGCCGCCTCAGCGTCACGGTGTTCCACTCGGGCCAGCTCGGCAACGAATCCGCGATGATGCAGCAACTGCAATCCGGCGCACTGGACATGGGATGGATTCAGGCTGCCGAACTGGGCTCGCGTGTCTCCAGCGTGGCCGCCATCAACGCGCCGTATCTGGTGCGCTCCACCGGCAGCGTGGCCAAGCTGGTACGCACGCCCGCTGCGTTGAAACTGCTCGACGCCCTGCCGCGTGAAACGGGCACCATCGGCCTGGGATGGGGCATTACCGGCATGCGCGTGGTGTTCGCCACCAAGGACATCAACTCGCCGGACGATCTCAAGGGCATGAAGCTGCGGATCAACCCGACGCCGGTCTATCGCGATTTCTACTCGATGCTGGGCGCCGCGCCCACGCCAATTCCCACGCCCGCCGTGTTCGATGCGATGACCAACGGGCAGGTAGACGGGCTGGAGGCCGATATCGAACTGTCCTGGAACCAGCGCTACGACAAGATCTCGAAGTCGCTGCTGCCGATGAACGCACTGTTCATGCCCTTTGCACCGCTGGTCTCGGGCCGCATCTGGGCCAGCCTCGACGCCAAGGACAAGGATCTGGTGCGCGGCCTGGTCACGCAGGCGCTGAACAACCAGATCAACGATATCGTGACCACAGAGGCGGGCCTGATCGAGAAGCTCAAGCAGTCGTCGGTGACCTTCAAGAGCGCGTCGAACTACGACCCGCAGCCTGCCATCCAGAAGTTCGATGCGTTGTGGGTGGCCAAGGCCCCTGCGATCCCCGAACTGCGCAAGATCGGCGCCACGCTCTGAGCCTCCGCGTCGGGCGCCACGCGTACGGCATAATGGCGCACCGCCCCGGAAGGCGGTGCGCACGCCCGCTCGCGTGCGCCACGCGGCTTTCCTGCACGAGATGCCTACGCCAAAAACCACCACTTCAGGCGCGCCCGCCGTCGACAACGGCAAGCGCCGCGCCGCAGACGTTGCCTACGACCGCATCGAAACGCTGATTTCGAAGCTGGAGATCGCCCCCGGCAGCCCCGTGGTGGAAGCCGAACTGGCCGAACTGACCGACCTTGGCCGCACGCCGGTGCGCGAGGCGCTGATGCGCATGGTGTCGATCGGACTGGTGGTGCAGCAACCCCGCCGTGGCCTGATGGTCTCGACCATCGACGTCATGGACCACCTTGACGTCATCGCCACCCGCCGTGTGCTGGAACGACTGATCGCCACCCACGCGGCACGCCGCGCCACAGACGTGCAACGCAAGGCGCTGCTCGCCAGCGCCCAGAAAATGGTCAAGGCCGCCCAGCGCGGCAACCTCGACGAATACATGGCCGCCGACCAGGCGCTCGATCACGTCAACCACGCGGCCTGCCGCAACCGCTCCGCCGTGAAGGCCGTGGTCCCGCTGATCGTGCAATGCCGCCGCTTCTGGTACGCCTACCAGCACGAAGGCGAAATCGCCGAAGGCGCGCAGGCCCATCAGGCGATGGCGCAGGCGATTGCTACCGGAAATGAAGCTGACGCGGCCAAAGGGGCGGATCAGTTGATGGACTATCTGGAGAGGTTTGCGAGACGGGTGATTGCGGGGTAGTTGTCTCCCCTCTCCCGCACTGCGGGAGAGGGGTTGGGGGAGAGGGCAAGAGGCTCTGCTTGCCGACCTCATCGCAATTTGCACCGCTTGCCCTCTCCCCTGTAGTGGTCAAGTAATCTTGGACACTTTTTCAGGCAGACCTACTCTTTAAAGCCTCGTACTCGGCCGGCGGCATGTCTTGCGTCGCCGAGTGAAGCCTGCGATGGTTATAGAAGAACAACGCGTAGTCCGTGATGTCCGCCTTCGCCTCCGCGTGATTGCGGTAGGCACGGTCCCTGATGCGCTCGCCCTTGAGTGCACAGAAGAATCGCTCCACCACCGCGTTATCCCAGCAATTCCCCGCCCGGCTCATGCTTGGCGTAATGCCTTCTTTCTGCAGTTTGGCCTGGAACGACAGGCTTGAGTACTGGGCGGATTCAACCGGTCGTCGCAACACCAGATTGTTGAGCAGATTTTAGATACTCTTCCAGGGCTTCTGCGGGTGTCTTCCAACCAAGCGTCTTGCGCGGCCTAGTATTCAGTGCATTGGCAACGGCTTGGATATCTCGAGCGCTCCACCGTGATAGGTCGGTGCCTTTCGGGAAGTACTGTCGCAGGAGCCCGTTCGTGTTCTCGTTCGTGCCACGCTGCCATGGACTGTGCGGGTCGGCGAAGAATACCTGCACTCCGGATTCAACGGTAAAGCGAGCATGATCGGAGAGTTCCTTGCCACGATCCCAAGTCAATGATCGCCACAACTGGCGAGGCAAGTCCACTACAGTCCTCTTCAGTGCATTTGCCATCGTGACAGCTCCGTAGCCGGCCAGCGCAGGGCCATTCTTCGTCCTGGGGATTAGTCCGTAACCCTCCTCTCGAGGCAGGTGAACAAGCATAGTGAATCGGCTTGATCGTTCGACCAGCGTCCCGATTGCGGAGCGGTTCAGGCCGATGATCAGGTCACCTTCCCAATGCCCCGGCACAGCACGATCCTCCGCTTCTGCAGGACGGCTGGAGATCATCACATCCTCGCTAACGTGCGCCCAGGTCTTGGCTTGTGCCCGGCCTCTCGGTACGCGCAATGCCCGCCCGGTGCGCAGGCAACTGACCAGTTCGCGCTTGAGAGCGCCTCGGCCTTGGATATAGAGAGCTTGGTAAATGGCTTCGTGAGAGATGCGCATGGATTCCTCATCCGGGAAGTCAATCTGCAGCCGGTTGGAAATCTGTTCGGGCGACCAGCCATGGACCCATTTACGGTCACCTCGATGCGGTTTGTTTCTCCCTTTGAACTGCGATGGCCGAGGCCCAGAGATCTCGCCCCCATCCGAAGCACGTACCTTGCCCTCCAAACGCTCTTGCACATAGCGGCGCAGCTGCGGGTTGGCTACCAGTTTCGACGGCTTGGGTCTTTTGGCAACCAGTTCCGCCTTCCACTGTGCAACCGACGCCCGATACTCGAGCTTGCCGCCACGAGTCGCGGCGTTACGCTTCAGTTCCCGCGAGACCGTTGACGGGCTACGTCCGATCCGGCGCGCGATCTCGCGTATTCCAATGCCTTGCAGCGAAAGTAACCCAATCTCTTCTCGCTCCTGGAACGACAAGTACCTACCGGATATGGGGATCGACATAAATAGTGGCATGCCGCCACTATGCCGGAACCATCGCGTGCCTACTGCCTGCGACACGCCAACCGCCTCTGCAGCCTTCTCACTGGTAACCCCTGTCGCGATTTGCTCCCAAAATCGCCGCTCGGTCTCACGCCGATGCGATGGTGCACCTGGCGACCGCATCACTCCTCGGCCTGTCAGCTTCTGCATCCATCCCGCTGGTCGTCCCATAAACACCTCCTTGGTGAAAGGTGTTGCGACGACCGGTTGAATCCGCCCTGACTGCCCTGATCCGAATGGAACAGCAATCCATCCGTTGGCCTTCGGTTGCCGAGGGCTACGTTCAGTGCCCGTGTGACCAGGCTGGTGTCGGCGCACGCCGAGAAGGCCCAGCCGACCACTCGACGCGAGAACAGATCGATCACCACAGCGAAGTACATCCATCCCTGCTGCGTCCACACGAACGTGATATCGCCCGCCCACACCCGATTGGGTAGCGACACCATGAACTGCCGGTTCAGCCGATTCGGCGCGATTGCCGAGGATTTGCCGCCTTTCGAGTAGTAGTGGTGCCGTTTGCGCTGCACCGCCACCTGCGCTTGCTGCATCAAGCTCCTGGCCCGATGCCGCCCCACCTTGTGCCCCGCGCGGCGAAGCTCTTTAGACATGCGGCGCGTCCCATAGCTTTGACCGCATTCCTCGTGTATCTGCCTGACTTTATCCACGAGCGCCTCGCTCTGCATGTTGGGCCTGGCTCGCCGAGCCTTCCACGCATAGTAGCTACTGCGCGGCGCGCCAAGCGCCTTGCACACGACCGCCACCGGCCAGACCTTCTCCGCCTGCTCGATCACTTCGTATTGCGATCGAGTTCCTTGACGAAGAAGGTCGTGGACTTTTTTAGGATGTCACGCTCCCGTTCGAGTCGTGCCACTTGCTTCTCCAGCTCGCGGATACGCGCTTGGTCTGGCGACATGTTCGTCGGTCCAACAACCACCGGCGCTGCCTTCGGCTGCCGGTCGCCAAGCCAGCGTCTCAGCGCCGTCTCACCCACGCCGAGCGCCTTGGCCGCCTGCGTAACCGAATAGCCTTGCTCCAGTACCAGATTCACGGCGTCAGCCTTGAACTCTTCCGTAAAGCCCTTGCGTGCCATTTTTTCACCTCTCCAGTTGACTCGAAGTCTACCTTTTGAGGTGTCCAGGTTTATTGGACCACTACACCCCGCCCCTCTCCCGCTCGCGGGAGAGGGGAGCAAACCGGCAGTAGAATCCCGTCCTTCGCATTCCGCCAAGGACACCCCATGCAAAACCCCACCCTCACCACCCTCCGCGACGCCTTCGACCTCGTCTCCACCTTCACCCAGCAAACCGACCCGCAATACAAGGTCACCTCTGAAGCCCAGGCCCTGCAACTCGCCACGCACCGCCACTACAAGGGCGGTCTCTATCGGCGGCTCTTCGAATCGAAGCACAGCGAAACCGGCGATGTGTTGACGGTTTACGTCCACCTCTGGCCGCACGAGACGGGCGGCTGGGTGCGTCCTGCCGAGATGTTTCACGGCAAGCTGGCGGACGAACGCGTGCGCTTTGTGCCGTTGGAAGCAGAGTCAGCGGCGAACGAGGTAAAGTAGGCGCCTATTCGCTGACAGCCCGACCGGGCCTCCCAAGATCATGAGCAACCTGACTCCGAACGCGGACGCGGCATCGCCCGTGCGACTCACCAGTTTTTCCCATGGTGGCGGCTGCGGCTGCAAGATCGCGCCCGGTGTGTTGTCGGAAATCCTGCGTGGCAGCACTGGCATGCCGATACCGAAGGAACTGCTGGTCGGTATCGAGACGTCCGACGATGCGGCGGTCTACCAGCTCAACGACGAGCAGGCCCTGATCGCGACGACCGATTTCTTCATGCCGATCGTCGACGATCCGTTTGACTTCGGCCGCATTGCCGCCACCAATGCCATCAGCGATGTCTATGCCATGGGCGGACGTCCGATCATGGCGCTGGCGCTCGTGGCCATGCCCGTGAACCAGTTGCCCATCGACGTGATCGGCCGCGTGCTCGAAGGCGGCCAGGCCGTGTGCCGCGCCGCAGGCATCCCGATTGCGGGTGGCCATACGATCGATTCCGTCGAACCGATCTACGGGCTGGTGGTGATGGGCCTCGCGCATCCGTCGCGCATCCGTCGTAACCGCGATGCACGCGCTGGCGACGTTCTCGTGCTCGGCAAGCCGCTTGGTGTGGGCGTCATGTCCGCCGCGCTCAAGAAGGGAGCGCTTGGCGATGCCGGTTACGCGCAATTGATCGACACCACCACGCGGCTCAATACGCCAGGCATTGCGCTGGCCGAACTCGACGGCGTGCACGCGCTGACCGATGTCACCGGCTTTGGCGTGGCCGGCCATACGCTGGAACTGGCGCGCGGCGCCGGGCTGCGCGCCGTGCTCGAATGGTCTCGCCTGCCACTGCTCGACGGCATTGCCACACTGGCCGCACAGGGCCATATCACCGGTGCGTCACGCCGCAATTGGGAAGGCTACGGCGCGGATGCCACCATAGAAACCGGCCTGCCCGATATCGCGCAGGCCATCGTTACCGATCCGCAGACCAGCGGCGGGCTGCTGGTCAGTTGCGCACCACATGCCGTGGAGCAGGTGCTGGCGATCTTCCAAAAGGAAGGCTTTGCGCAGGCTGCCGTGGTGGGCCGCATGGAAGCTGGCGAACCGGGACTGACCGTTACTGCATGAAGCCGTTTGCACGCGTGGAAGATCGCCACGCCTTTGACACGATCGTTGATGCACGGACGCCCGCCGAGTTCGAGATCGACCATATTCCGGGTGCCATCAACTGCCCCGTGCTCGATAACGAGGAACGCCACATCGTCGGCACGCTCTACAAGCAGGCAGGCCCGTTCGAGGCCCGACGCGTGGGCGGTGCGATGGTGGCGGCCAACCTCGCGCGGCATTTGCGCGGCGCCTTTGCGGATCGTCCCGCCAACTGGAAACCACTGATCTATTGCTGGCGTGGCGGGCTGCGCAGCGGATCGATGACCACGTGGTTACGCATGGTCGGATGGGATGCCCAGCAAATGGCCGGTGGATACAAGTCCTGGCGACGCCATGTGATCGGCATGATCGATGCCCAGGCGCCGCTTCTACCGCTGGTAGTGATCTGCGGCGCCACGGGCAGCGCCAAGACCCGGCTGCTGCACGCCCTGGCCGCACGCGGCGAGCAGGTGCTCGACCTCGAAGGCATGGCGCGGCACAAGGGATCGCTGCTGGGCGCCCTGCCCGATATCGCGCAACCTTCGCAGACCGGTTTCGAGACGGCGCTGGGCAACGTGATCGAACAGATCGACTTCACGCGTGCGGTCTATGTGGAAGGCGAAGGCGCGCGGATCGGGCAACTGAACCTGCCTGTGCCGCTTGTGAGCCGGATGCGCGCCAGTCCTTGCATCGAAATCCAGGCGGCATGGCCGGCACGGCTCGATTACCTGCTGCAGGACTACGCCTACCTCGGCGACCGGCCCGACTGGCTCGCCGCACAGGTGGAGCGCCTGGCGCCGCTGCATGGGCGCAAGACCATTGCCGAGTGGCAGGCGCTGGCGCATGCGCACAACCTGCCCGCGCTATTCACCGAACTGGCGCTCAAACACTATGACCCGTCGTATGTGCGCTCCCAGCGCACGCATTTCCACGCGTGGGGCGAGCGAGTGACGGTGCCTGCCAACGATCTCTCCGAGGCCGGCATCGCACGGCTCGCGAACGTGATTGCCGGACTGAGAGTGGCCCGCGCATAACTTCAAGAACAGTCTGTTCCGCCACACGCGTTGCAAACAATTGGTCTGGATGGTATCGTGCGCCGCCATGAGTGAAGGCCAGCGACGTCCCGAGCAGCCGCAGTTGAAGATGCAATGGCGATGCCGACCCGCAGGCGCACGTCCAGAGCAAGCATGACCTCACAAGCCATTCCGGCGGCCGATCTTGACGCCGCCCTCGTCCGCGCGCGCGATGCGCTGCTGGCGCAGCAACACCCCGACGGCCACTGGTGTTTCGAACTCGAATCCGATGCCACCATCACGGCCGAATACGTCCTGATGATGCATTTCGTCGACGAGATCGACACCGATCTGCAGGCGCGCATGGCCCGCTACCTGCGCGCCACGCAGCGCCTGGAAGGCCATGGCGCCTGGGATCTCTACCTCGGCGGCGACGTGGACATCTCATGCAGCGTCAAGGCGTACTTTGCGCTGAAGGCGGCTGGCGATTCGCCCGACGCTCCGCACATGGTGCGCGCCCGCGAAGTCATCCTGGCACGCGGCGGCGCGGCGAAATCGAACGTCTTCACGCGGATTCTGCTGGCCACGTTCGGTGAGGTGCCCTGGCGCGCCACGCCGTTCATGCCTGTGGAGTTCATGCTGTTTCCGCGCTGGGCACCGATCCATCTGGACAAGGTGGCTTACTGGGCCCGCACGACGATGGTGCCGCTGCTGGTGCTCTGCGCCATGCGCGCACAGGCTCGCAATCCCCTCGGCATCCATATCCAGGAACTGTTCGTCACACCCCCTGAGCTGGAGCGCGAGTATTTCCCGCGCAAGCGCGGGCTCCAGGGCGCGTTCCTGAAGCTCGACCGCGTGGTGCGCCCCCTCGAACCGCTGATCCCGCGCGTCGTGCGCCGCCGCGCCATCGCCCGCGCGGTGAAGTGGAGCGAGGAGCGGATGAACGGCGAGGACGGCTTCGGCGGCATTTTCCCGCCGATGGTCTACAGCTACGAGATGATGGTGCTGATGGACTATCCCGAAGACCATCCGATGCGCCGCGATTGCCGTGACGCCTTGAAGAAGCTGATCGTGCATCGCGACGATGGCAGCGCCTACTGCCAGCCTTGCCTCTCGCCCGTGTGGGATACGGCATGGAGCCTGATGGCGCTGGAACAGGCACCCGCCAGCGAGCGAAGTGCCGCGGCCATTACCCGGGCCTACGACTGGCTCACGGAACGTCAGGTGCTCGACCAGTCCGGCGACTGGGACCAGAACGCCACGCCGGGCACCAGGCCGGGTGGCTGGGCATTCCAGTACGCCAACCCGTATTACCCCGACGTGGACGACACTGCCGTAGTGCTCGCCATGATCCACGCCCACGCACGGCGCACGAATCAGGAAGCCCGCTTCAAGCCGCACGTAGATCGCGCGATGGACTGGTCGATTGGGTTGCAGTCGAAAAACGGCGGCTTCGGCGCGTTCGACGCCAATTGCGACCGCAGCTATCTCAATGCGATTCCGTTTGCCGATCATGGCGCGCTGCTCGATCCGCCGACCGAGGATGTCTCGGGTCGCGTGCTGCTGGCGCTGGGCGTCACCAACCGTCCGCAGGACAAATCGGTGCGCGAACGCTGCATCGACTATCTGCGCCAGACGCAACAACGCGACGGCAGCTGGTGGGGCCGCTGGGGTACCAACTATATCTATGGGACGTGGAGCGTGTTGGCCGGCCTGGCGCTGTCCGGCGTGGACCGCCAGCAACCGATGGTGCGCCGCGCCGTGGAGTGGCTGCGCGCCAAGCAGCACCATGATGGCGGCTGGGGCGAAACCAACGACAGCTATATCGATCCCGCGCTCGCCGGCACGCATGTCTTCGGCAGCATGGCCGACCAGACCGCGTGGGGATTACTGGGGCAACTGGCGCTGGGCGAGCAAAAATCGGATTCGGTACGCCGTGGCGTCGAATATCTGATTCGCACGCAGCAGGCCGACGGGTTCTGGATGCACCCCTTCCATAATGCGCCGGGTTTCCCGCGAATCTTCCATTTGAAGTATCACGGTTATACAGCGTATTTTCCGCTGTGGGCGCTGGGGCGATATCGAAGGCTGGTGGTAGGGAAATCTGTTGTCTCCCAGCCGGTTTGCGCCCCTCTCCCGCGCAGCGGGAGAGGGGGGCCTGCTTCAAGCGGATTCGAGGTTAAGCCGGCACCTGCGTTCGCCCGCCCTGCTCTTCCACGAACTGCCGTTTGGACGCCGCCACGTGTCCGGCAAACACTGGCCTGAGCACCGTGAATGCCAGGAAGGCCGCAATCAGGTCCATGGTGGCCACCGTGTAGAGCACCGTGGACCACGTGCCGGTCGCTTCCATGATCAGGTTGCCGATCGGTACAAAGAGCGCGCCAATCCCCTTTGCCGTGTACAGCACGCCGTAGATCTTGCCGATGTGCTTGGTACCAAACGCATCGCCGGCCAGTGCGGAGAACAGCGAGTAGACCTCGCCCCATGCCAGGAACACCAGCCCGGACAGCAGCAGGAACGCGTAGGGGTTACTGCCGAAGTAGCCGAGCGCGATAATCCCGATCCCTTCCAGCGAGAACGCGATCACCATGGTCTTCTCGCGGCCGATGTGGTCCGAGATCCAGCCGAACAGCGGTCGCGAGATGCCGTTCATGACGCGGTCGAGCATCAGCGCCAGCGGCAGCGCAGCCATCACGAAGAAGTGCAGGTCAACCTTGAAGTCCTTGACGCCGAGGTCCTTGGCGATCACGCCCAGCTGTGCCACGGCCATCATGCCGCCGGTCACCACCAGCACGAACATCACCAGCATCAGCCAGAACAGACGGGTGCAAAGCGCTTCCTTGAGCGTGAAGTCGCGCGTCGACTGATAGATCTTGGTCGACAGCTTGACCTCCACGTTCTGCGGTGCGCGCAGGAACCAGGCTGCCACGAATGCCAGCGAACCTTGCAGCAGGCCGAAGAACAGGAACGTGTGCTGGAAGCCTTGCGACTCGATCATCGCCGCGATCGGCAGGATGGTGGCCGCCGAACCCGCGCCGTAGCCGCCAGCCGTCAGGCCCACTGCCAGGCCGCGCCGGTCCGGGAACCACTTGATCGCATTGTTGATACAGGTGGCATAAATCGACCCTACGCCCAGCCCGCCGATAACTGCGCCGAAGTAGAAGCCCATCAGCGTCGTCGCCTGCGAATTGATGACCCAGGCGGCACCGATGAACAACGCGCCGAACGCCACCATCAGCCGTGGCCCGAATTTATCGATGAAGTAGCCCTCGATAGGCGCCAGCCAGGTTTGCACCAGCACGAAAATGGTAAAGGCAATCTGGATATTGGCTCGCGACCATCCAAATTCGTCCTGGATTTCCGGTACGAAGAGCGTCCACGCGTACTGGATATTCGCCGTGGCGATCATGCAGATCACGCCAACCAGCAGCTGTTTCCAGCGGGTGCTCTCGGAAATTTGCGGCTTGGGGCTCGCAGCCCCCGTCGATGCGTACGTCATTGCACGCTCCCTTTGTTCGATTGATGGGGATTTTGGTGGGGTGTGCGTCGACGCATTGGTAACCGGCATCCACTCCTGAAAATGGTCGCAAGCATTCTCGTGTCTCCTGTGTCTTTCTTATTATGTTTTGTGGATTCTGACTTCACGTGATATCCATGCGCCGCAGCCATGATGGCATGCGGACGACCTGGCGAGGAACAAGCAGGCATGGGACCTGCCGTCAAACGGGGGGAACTTGTCTTATTCTGAATCCATCTGAAAATCCTCCTATTATTAAATCCGCTGAATGAATGACAGATTTGTAATCTTCAACGTGTCACGTCCCGTAATGTTCGCGTAATGCTGCGCCGGGATGGATATAAGGTATGTGATATACCAGAAGAGTCAAGATAAATGCACAGCAGGGTTTTCACCATCCACCTCATTAGGATTGATTCGGAAGATGAATCAATGACAGCACGTCGATTCCATTTTGAAATAATGGATTATGAATTCACAAATCCAGGACAAAAAAAAGCCCGCAGGCTAGCACAAGCGGGCAGAGGCGTGGAGCGTGACACCAGTTCGCAACACGTGCCGTATTTATAGCGGAAGTTTTGTCGAAAATAACCCCCTTCAGGGTTTTCTCTAGATTAATTTGATTACAAGTTTGTCAGAATCAAAATGGAGATACGGGAAAACCACGAATTAAGGAAGATAACTATTCGATACTCATCATGGAATGCGCAATGGATCACATTGAAAACGAAGGAAAAACTGTGTTCCCGCTACAACGTCCTGCCTTTAGTCGGATTTCGAGAAATTGACAGTCGGCACCTGCCCTGTTATTAATAACCATTCGCATTTGTATTGCGTGTCACTGCAAGGCTAGCCGGGCATCCGCTCACGGGACAGCATGTAGTAACCGATGACGGGTCAGACCATGAGTACGCCGGGCGCTACGCTGCCTTCCTTGCCTTCCACGATCGAATCCCTGTATTGCGACCACCACGCATGGCTCAAGGGTTGGCTGCACCGCCGCGTGGGCAGCGCCGATCAAGCTGCGGATCTCGCACAGGACACGTTCGTGCGCCTGCTCAATAGCGAGCGGGTGCCAGCCCAGCTCGACGAACCGCGCGCCTACCTGACCACCGTGGCCAGGAACCTGATGTCGAATCAATGGCGGCGCGAGCAACTCGAACGGGCTTACCTCGATGCACTGGCGCAGGCGCCCTATCAAGTCGAACTCTCTCCGGAAGATCGCGCGATCCTGCTGGAAACGCTGTTCGAACTGGACCAGTTGCTCGACGGTCTGGCGCCTGCCGTGCGAGAGGCCTTCCTGCTGACGCAACTCGACGGACAAACGCACGCGCAGGTAGCGGAGACCCTTGGCATTTCGATTCCCACGGTCAAGCGCTATGTGGTCAAGGGACTGCAGCAGTGCTACTTCGCCGACCTGTCCTTCGTAGGCTGAGGCGCCATGCCTACATCTTCCTGGTATCGCGCCACGGCCGATGCGGCCACGATTCCCGCAAGCGTGGCCGAGCGTGCGGTCGAATGGGTGGTGGCGTTGCAGGATGCGGATGGCGCATCGCACGTCACCGAAGCATGGCATCGCTGGCGTGCCGAACATCCTGACCATGAGCGGGCCTGGCAGCGTATCGAATCCGTCCGTAGCCGGCTGCAGCCCCTGGCATCGCCCGGCACAGCGGATATCGCCCGCAGTGCGCTGACGCACGGGCCGACCGCGCCGACCGTGCCGTCACCGCGTTCGGAAGCCCAGCGTCGCACGGCACGCCGGCATGCATTGAAGACACTCGCCACGCTGGCCTTCGCCACGGGGTTGACGGCCGCGGCGCGCGAATACACGCCGTGGCGCCAATGGTCCGCCGACTATCGCACCGGCGTAGGCGAGCGGCGCACCGTGATGCTGACCGACGGTACGCAGTTGATGCTGAATACCGATACCGCGGTCGATCTTGCTTTCACTGACGTCGAACGTCGCGTACGGCTCGTGTCCGGGGAAATCCTCGTCACCACGGCCAAGGACCCGCTCCCGACGCCGCGCCCCTTCCTCATCGAAACCGCGCAGGGCACGGCCCGCGCGCTCGGCACACGCTACTCGGTGCGCCAGCGCGAGAACGACACCGAGGTCTGCGTCTTCCAGGGCGCCGTGGAAATTCGCCCGCGCGATAACACCGCGCATCCGCATGTCATGCAGGCCGGCCTGTGCTCGGTCTTCAACCGCGAAGCCGTGGAGCAGGCTGGGCCGGCCGATACCGCGCGCATCGCCTGGGCCGAAGGGTTCATCGTGGCCCGCAGCATGCGACTGGACGATTTCATTGCCGAGCTGCGGCGCTACAGCCGCGCGAACCTGTCGTGCGACCCGTCCATTGCGGGCGTACGCGTATCCGGCTCGTTCCCGCTGGACAACCTCGACAAGGTATTGCAGACGCTGAGTTCCACGTTGTTCCTGCAGAAGGAAACCGTGACCCGGCTCTGGGGCCAGGACGAAATCCGCCTGATGCCGGGACGCCGAAGCTGACAATCCGATACTGCAAAAATAATTCCGGGAAAGCTGATCCGTTTTCAGATCTCGCGGGTCATGGAGGGTAAGCACTTCTATCCCTTCCATTCAAAAGGTCTGTCCATGGGTCCGGTCCAGGCGCGCAAGCGTGAGTCAATTCCTGTTTTTCGTCGCAAACTGCTGACCTCCCTGGTGGGCCGCATTGCGCTGGGCGCCATGGTTGGCGCTCCAATGGTGGCGATGCCGCTGGCCGCGCATGCCCAGGCAGCGCGTAACTACAGCATTCCCGCCGGTACGCTCGAAGACACGCTGAGCCGCTTCGGCCGCGATGCCGGCATCATGCTGTCCTTCAAGCCCGAAATCACCACCGGCAAGCAGAGCGCCGGCCTGAGCGGCACCTACACGCCGCGCAGCGGACTCGATACGCTGCTGGCCGGCACCGGCCTGGAGTTATCCCAGCAATCGAATGGCAGCTATCTGATCAATGGCCCGGTCAGCAGCGGGTCTGCGGACGGCACCATGCTGCCGGCAGTGACCGTCGTTGCCGCAGCCGACGGCCTGCCGCCCGCCTACGCCGGCGGCCAGGTGGCGCGCGGCGGCGGCCTGGGTGTGCTGGGTTCGGCCAATGTGCTGGACCAGCCGTTCAGCACCACCAACTACACGGCCGAGTTCCTCGACAACACGCAGGCCAAGACGCTGGCCGATGTAGTCATCAACGATTCATCGGTACGGGTGCTGACCTCGCGCGGCGGCTTTGGCGAGGATTTCCAGATCCGTGGCTATACGGTGGCCAGTGGCGACGTGGGCCTCAACGGCCTGTACGGCATGGCATCGTCGAGCCGCATGCCCGCCGCGATCATGGAGCGCGTGGAAGTGCTCAAGGGACCGGGCACGCTGATGTACGGCATCGGCCCGAGCGGCAGCATCGGCGGCGCAATCAACGCGGTCACCAAGCGCGCCGAGGACGAACCACTGACGCGACTGACCACCACCTACGAAAGCAAGTCCCTGTTCGGCGTGCAGGCCGACGTAGGCCGCCGCTTTGGCGAGAACAAGGAATGGGGCGTGCGCGTGAATGGCGTGTTCAAGGGCGGCGATACCACCCTCGACGATGGCCGCCAGAAGCTGGGCGTGGGCGCGCTGGCGCTCGACTATCGCGGCAAGAAGCTGCGCTGGACGCTGGACACGTACACCCAGCACGAAGGCACCGACAATTTCCGCTCGCAGATCGGCTTCCTGCCCAGCGTGACCTCGCTGCCCAAGGCACCTTCCGCGCACCGCAACTTCTATCCCGGCACCGAACTCTGGCTGCATGACACCGCCGTGATGTCGCGCCTCGAGTACGACATTTCGGACAACCTGACGGTCTACGCCGCTGGCGGCTATCGCGACGGCACCGCCTACCAGACGTTCCCGTCTGGCCCGGCCAATGCGCAGGGCGTGTTCAACGCGACCAATTCGTACTACGACTCGTACAGCAAGACGTCGACCGTGGACGTGGGCGCCCGTGCGAAATTCAACACGTTCGGTGTTCGCCACCTGGTGACGGCCAGCTTCGCGCGCCTGGATCAGGAACTGGGCAACGCCTACGTGCCGTCATCCACCGGCGCCATCACGTCCAGCATCTACAATCCGGTGCCACTGCCGCCGGTCGTCGGCACGCGTATCGACGCGACCAAGGCATCGGAGACGGCGCTGACCAGCTTCACGCTGACCGATACGCTGTCGATGCTCGACGATCGCCTGCTGCTGACCGGCGGCTTCCGCCACCAGCGCGTGGTGCTGGACAACTACAGCACCACCACGGGCGCGCAGACGGCCAGCTACGACCAGAGCGCCGTGTCGCCGGTTGCCGGCATCGTCGTCAAGCCGCTGCAGAACGTGTCGGTGTACGGCAACTTCACGTCGGGCCTGTCGCGCGGCGGCGTGGCGCCGGTCACGGCGTCCAATGCCGGCCAAGTGTTCCCGCCGTACAAATCGAACCAGTACGAGGCCGGCGTCAAGGCCGACTGGGGCAAGATGACCACCACGGTGTCGGTGTTCCAGATCGACCGCCCGAGCGCCGTGACGAATCCGCTGAACAACTACTACAGCTTCGACGGCGAGCAGCGCAATCGCGGCGTGGAACTGTCCGCTTATGGCGAAGCCGTGCGCGGCCTGCGCCTGATGGCCAGCGCCACGTTCTACGACGCCAAGCTCAAGAAGACGGCCGGTGGCGTGAACGATGGCAAGGATGCCAACGGCGTGCCCGACTATACGTTCAACCTGGGCGCGGACTGGGATATGCCGTGGGTGCCGGGCCTGAGCCTGAACGGCCGGATCATCCATACGTCGTCACTGTTCTTCAATGCCGCCAACACGCTGAGCATGCCGAGCTGGACGCGCTACGACATCGGTGCCCGTTATCGCACCAAGGTTATGGGGAAATCGGTCGTATTCCGTGCGAATATCGAGAATCTTTTCAACTCGAACTACTGGCTCGTGAGCGGAACGTACGCTACCGTTGCGGCACCGCGCACGGTGCTGCTGTCCGCGCAGTTCGACTTCTGATTCCACTCAACCTGAGACCGTCATGAAAACTTCCGTCAAGTTCGCCGCGCTCACCGGCGCCCTGCTCTGCCTGGCCTCCGCTGCGCAAGCCCACCAGGTCTGGATCGAACAGCCTGCCGGCCAGGGCGCCGTGCTCCGCTTCGGCGAGTTTGGCGAGAACCTGCGCGAAGTGTCGCCGGGCCTGCTCGACAAGTTCGGTGCGCCCACGGCCACGCTGATCGCCTCCAGTGGCGAGAAGACGGGCAATGGCGTGAAGACCCCCACGGGCTTCACGCTGCCGTTCACGGCCGGCGCACGCGATGCGCTGGTGGCAGAGGACGCCCGCTATCCGCTGCGCACCTTCAAGCGTGGCGACCAGGACGTCACCAGCCGCTACTACCCCGCCGCGCGCTGGATCTCGGACTTCGCGCCGCAGCAGCCGAAACTGGCGCTCGACATCGTGCCCGCCGGCCAGCCCGGCCAGTTCAAGGTGTTCTACCAGGGCAAGCCGCTGCACAAGGCCAAGGTGGCACTGGTGACGCAATCCGGCTGGGCCAAGGAAGCGCACGCCGACGAACAGGGCCTGGTCACCTTCGACATGCCGTGGAAAGGCGTCTACGTGGCGGAAGTCGGCCACACCGACGCCACGCCCGGCGAACGCCAGGGTGCCAACGGTGTGGAGACATTCACGACCGTCAGCTACGTGACCTCGGCCACGTACGTAAAGCGCGATGGCATCGAAGCCCTGCCGGCAGGTCCGGCCGCTACGCCGAACAAGTAATCGGGACGGACGACGGCGCGGATGCGTCGTCGGGCATAGTAGGGAATTGGTAGAACTGGGGCCGCTCGCTATTGAGCGGCCTTTTTTATTGCTTCGTTCTCTCAAGCATCCAGCCCCACCCCACCAAACGAGAATCGCGGAAACTCCGCGACCATGAAGTCGACGAAGACCCGCGTGCGAACTGGAAGATGGCGGCGGCTCTGGTAGCAGATGTAATGACCGAGGTCGTTGGGTAGTCCGTCAGCCAGCGTCACCACCAGTTCGTTGGCCGCAAGATGGTCGGCAATCTGGAAATCGGCGAGTTGGGCAACGCCCCATCCCTGCAGCACCGTGTGCAGCACCATATCCGAGTTGTTGACGGTGAATCGGGATTTCGGTGCATGTTTGCGGATGCGGCCATCGATCTGGAATTCCCATTCGGGGGGACGGCCATTGTTCAAGCGATGGCTGATGCACTGATGCCGGGCCAGTTCCTCCAGCGTCCGTGGCAGACCATGCCTGTCTACGTAGGATGGTGCCGCGCAGACTGCCCTGCGCATCGGCCCGAGCCGTCTGGCGATGATGCTGGAATCCTCGATGCGTCCGCTGCGGAAGCCCACATCGATATCGTCCACCGAGTGGTCCATGGGTCCGTCGTCCAGCACCAGATGAATGGAGATATCGGGATATTCGTGCGAGAACTTTTCCAGCAACGGTGCCAATACCTTTCGCCCAAAACATGCCGGTGTCCCGATCTTGATCAGGCCGGTGGGCGGCCCCTGGCGCAGTTCCAGCATTTCGTTCATCGCCTCCGCCATTTGTGCAATGCCTTGATGGCAGTTATCGAAGAAGCGGCGTCCCTCGTGGGTCAGATGCGTGTTGCGCGTGGTGCGAATCAGCAGCCGGGTACACAGTTGGGTTTCCAGCTTCTGCACGTTGCGGCTGATGGCCGAGCGGCTGATGCCGAGTCGTTCGCCTGCCTTGGCAAAACTACCTTCCGTCGCCACGGCCATGAACGCCATGATGCCGGTGTAGCTCGCGCCAAAGCTCGCGGACAGTGCGTCGGCGCGACGCAAAGGCACCCTGCTATTGCTATGCGCCAATATCAGCGAGGATTCCGTTGCCATACCCATCGTTTTCTTCTCCACGCGCCAGTACGCTCTGCGCGTGACATTCTTCCACGATGGAAATGGGCGGGATGTGCCATCCTTGCGCATCCGTATGCCGATCTTGCTGTCGATGTGGCAGCCGAACGCTCACGCTACTCCCGGCCGGGATATTGGCCGGGCGTGTAGCCCGTGGCCTTGCGGAAGGCGCGCGTGAACGTGGCCTGCGAGGAGAAATTCAGCTCCACCGCAATTTCCAGCAGCGATAACTGGCCCAGCCGCAGCAGCGCCTTGGCGCGTTCGATGCGAAGATCGGTGACATACCGGTAAGGCGATTTACCCGTAGCCGCCTTGAAAGCACGGACAAAATGGAAACGGCTCAGGCAGGCAATACCCGCCAGATCCTCCAGTCGAATATCGCCTTCCAGATTTGCCCGGATATAGTCCACGACACGCCGCATGCGGTGTTGCGCCAGATCGACGCCCATCTCCAGTCCCCGCATGCGCAATGCGGCGACATTCGCGCGCCGGTGCAGCATCCGCACGGCCAGACTGCCCGCCAGGCTTTCGATCAATAGATCGCCGCCGGGCGTTGCCTCGCGCAGTTCGGCCAGGATGACCAGTCCGATCTGCGCGATCAGCGGGTCTTCGAATCCCCGATCGAAATAGAACGTATTGGCTTCGCCGCCGGCAACGCTGTCCCCCAGGGCTTCCGCCGTAAACAAGGCGGGATCGAGGTACAGATGGAGCATGCCGGGCAACAACGTAGAAATCGACACCTCGTCTTCCTGCACGCCTTCCGGGCAAAGCCACACCGTGCCTCGCTTGGCGAGCGTACGATCCACGATGCCGTAGCCGGTGCGCGTTACCACCGCCGATGTACTGCCGTGCGGATCGATCACCAGTTCGTTGATCGGCAATCCGGCATTGCGTGTGATGATGCCCCCGCTATGGTCGCGGACTTCGGCCAGGAGTCCGGACCAGGCGCGCTCCGCCGATGACAGTACGAGCGTCGCTTCGTTATATTTTTCGCGGAACTGGAACGGGGATGGATTGTGCATCGGACGCGTATCGGGAGGGCTCCGGAAGTTTAACCTGATTACCCCGTGGCTTCCGACGGCGTTCCTTCGGAAGCACATTTCTAGGTGTTTTCCGGATTATCCGCAATAATCGCGGGCATTCGTTTCGAATAAGCGCGCCGAAGAATTCCATGGATGAAACAAAAGACCTGTCCGGTGGCAGTGAAGCGCTGATGGCGCTCATCGACGGCGGCATGCCACCCGAGATTTTCGTGCCCAACGCGCTACGCGTGGCACGGGCATTGGCACTGGTACACGACGCTGGCCTCATCCATGGCGGGCTGACGCCTTCGAATATTCTGATCTACCGCGACGATCCCAGCGCACGGCTGAAAGGATTCCGGGGACAACATCCCAACGTCGCGCTCTCGGACTTTTCCGGCGGAACGGAATGGGAGATCGACCGGGAATTCCTGCATTACATGGCGCCGGAAGCCACCGGCCGGGTCAATCGCGCATTCGATGCACGCTCCGACCTGTATTCCCTGGGCTGCGTGTTTTTTCACATGCTGACCGGCCACGTGCTGTTCCCCGGACTCTCCACCTCGGAACAGATCCATGCCCATATCGCCCGCCCGCCCGATGAAGCCGTCATCGCCAATCTCGGACGCGATGTCGGTGGGCATCTGGTCGGCATTCTCAACCGTCTGCTTGCAAAGGAGCCCGATGAGCGTTACCAACGGGCGGCCGATGTTGTTGACGATCTGCTGACATGGCAATTCGCCAGTGCTCCGCAATCATCGAATCTGCGGCAGGCACCACGATCCGCGCTGGCATCATTTCGCACCAACAGACTGATTGGCCGTCACGTGGAACTGGCCAGCCTTCGTCGCGCAATGCAGGGCGAAGACGACGCACACAGGTTGTGGCTGGTCGAAGGTCCGGCGGGCATTGGCAAAACTGCGTTGATCGATCATTTCCGACTGGGCATCGATCCGGAATCCTGCGAGTTCGCCCAAGGCAAATGCGAACAGGGCGATGGTGCCACCCCCTATGCCAGCCTCTCCCGCGCCCTGTATGCCTTGCTGAGAACGGTACTCGGATATTCTCCGAAGCGGTTCGACGGCTTGCAGACAATCCTTCTGGAAGCGCTTGCCGAGGAGTCGTCGATGATCACGACGATTTTCCCGGAGTTCAGCTTGCTGCTGGGCGAACACACGCATACACCGGCGGTCTCGGCGCATGCCGAAAGGCGGCGGTTCCTTGAGGCCGTTGCCCGACTCTTGAGTGCATTCACCGCGCAAGACCGGCGGCTCATGCTATGTCTGGACGACTTGCATTGGGTGGACGAAGCGACGCTGGAGGTGGTTGCCCATGTCATGCGGCATCCGCTCTGCGCGCGAGTGCTGTTCGTTGCCGCCATGCGCGACGGCCAATCCGAAAACCAGGGCGTTCACGTGCGTCCGTTTATCCTGGCCAACCGGGTGCAACGCATGTCGATTGGCCCGCTTTCCGAAACAGAAGTGGGCGGACTGCTCCGCGCTGTGCTTGCGTATCAGGTCGGCAATATCGATGTGGTGGAGCGCGCGGTGTTTCGCGGTGCGGGCGGCAATCCGCTTCACACCATTCAGTTTGTACGGTCGCTGATCGACGACAACCTCATGGTGTTCAACGAGGCCGATGGAGAATGGGCCGCCTCGCTGCCGGAAATCGAGGCACGCTCGAACACCTCCAGCGTGGTGGAACTCCTGTCAACGCGATTGGCACTACTGTCCGACGACGCGCGCCTGGCGTTGCAGTATCTGGCGGTCCTGGCAGAGCCATCTTCGATCGGGATGCTGGCGGCGGCCATGCAGCAGCCCGCAGACCTCGTGGAGCGTTCACTGCGGGTAGCCGTTGCAGAGCAACTGGTGGAATGGAAAGACGAGCAATATGCCTTCGCGCACGACCGGTTCAGGGAAGCGGTTTATCAGACGCTGAGTGAATCCGAACAGCACGAAAAGCATCTGGAAGTGGGCTGCAACCTGTGGAACGATGGGCCACGAGACGCGCTCAAGGTCAGCGTCTTCGTCGTGGCCAACCATCTGGACAAGGGGCTGCTTTACTGTGAAGAGACACTAAAACATCCTGGCGAGGAAAATCGCCGGCGTCAGTTTGCTCTCATCATGCTGGAGGCCGCCATCAAGGCCAGGGATGCCACGGCATACGAGTCGGCAATATCGTATCTCGTCAACGCCGGGAAGCTGTTGCGAAACGGTGCCGACAGGCATGGCGGGGAAAACGCAGACCTGCTCTCGCTGATCGAATTGAGAATCGGGGAGTGTGAATTCGCCTCGATGCGAATCGCGGCGGCTTCGGAACGACTGGCCGCCATGCCGGCGCACCGCCTCGATGCCCGGGACCGCGCGGAATGGATCCGGCTGCGCCTGGCCATGTACGTGGCACTGGATCAACCGGACAAAGGCGTGGAAATCGGCTTCCGCTACCTCGCGGAAGAAACCGGTATCGAAATCCCCAGGGATAACCCCATTCGGGACATCGAACTGGAGTATCGACGGCTGCTGACGCTCTACGGCAACCGTAGCGTCGACGAACTCATCCAACTGGATCTGATGGTTGACGCGCGCATCCGCAACGCGATGGATGTCATGACGGACCTGATTCCGGCCGTGCAGTTCACCAGCCCCGATCTGGTGGAAGTGCTCATGCTGCGGATGATCAATTTCGGTCTCGAATATGGGCATTGCGATGCCTCGTGCTATGCATACGTCTGTCTGAGCTTTATTGCGGGCGCACGATACGGAGACTATGCAACCACCGCCGTCTTCAGCGAACTCGCGATGCGGCTGCCGCACGAGCGAGGGCTCAGGTTGTACGCGGGCCGCGTGCAGATGTGCTACGGCGCGCTCAGTCTGCCGTGGACAGGGCCGGCATCCGAGGCACGGCGGCACCTTGAGGAAGCGACGGTACTGACCGACCGTCAGGGCGACGCGACGTTCGCGGTGTATTCACGCCGGCATATTGTCACCAACCTGATTTTTACCGGCGGGCCACTGTCCGACGCGCAACGCATTGCCGAGGACGGGCTCAGGCTGGCGCGGGACGCCGAGTTCGCGCTGGTGGTCGATGCGTTCATGGCGCAGGCGTGGCTCATCCGTGAACTCAGGGGCGTGCCGCTCGATATCGGGCTACGCGACCCCAACCTCGGCGCCGTGGATTACGTCGAATTGCTCGCTGACTGCATCAGCGGCAACTTCGACCGCGACATTGCAGCGTTCGCGTTCTGGACCTACCGCCTGCAGGCCGCATTCCTGTGGGGAAACGTGCGCGAAGGGTTGCAGGCCGAGGCACGGGCCATCGATACCGAGTGGGCGTCCACCGCGTTTCTGGAGAATGCCGATTTCGTCTTCTACAGTGGGCTGCTGCGTATCGCGCTGGCCAAATCCGCAACGGACGAAGCGCGCGACACCCACACTCGTCACGCCGCAGACCGGATTCTCCAGATGCAGCGCTGGGCGCAGGCGAACCCCGAAAATTTCCTGTCCCGCGAACGATTGCTCTGCGCGGAATATGCATCGCTGACGGGCGACGACGCGCAGTGCCTCCCCCTCTACGAAACGGCCATCTCCCTGGCCGAGCGTGCCTGTGACATGCATGTGCTGGGCGTCGCCACGGAACTGGCCGCGCAGTTTGCTGGCCGGTGCGGATTGCGATCCGCGCAGCGTGGCTATCTGGAGCAGGCCAGGACCGCCTATGCGAACTGGGGTGCCGACGCCAAGGTGCGGCATCTGGAGACCGCATTCCCTGCGTTGCGGATGGCAAAACAGGCTGGGTTTTCCGCACTCGAAGATCCCCTGTCGTGGAACGAGCAAGGCTTTGAAACCGAAGTGGTACTGCGGGCAGTCCGTGCCTTGTCCGGCGAAATATCGCTGCAGCAGGTCATGACGGTCATCCTCCAGAATGCCCTGCAATATGCGGGCGCGGAGCGCGCCGTGCTTTGCCTGCTGGAGGATGGCGCGCTGCATGGTGCCGCCCACGCACGGCTGGTACAGGGGCAACTGGACATCAACCTGGATCGGAAACCCATTTCGCCGGAGCTGGTTTCCACATCCATTGCCTACCTGACGCTGCGCAGCAAGCAGTCCGTCGTCATCGAGGATGCACGCGACGATCCCCAGCATGGGCTCGACAGCTATATCCGCGCCCACCGTTCGCGGTCCATCATGTGCGTGCCATTGGTCAAGCAGGGTGCACTCACCGGGTTGCTGTACCTGGAGAACGCGCTGATCGCCGGGGTGTTCAATCCCACACGGGTGAGAACGCTGGAGGTGCTAGCGTCGCAGGCGGCCGTGTCGCTGGAAAACGCCAAGCTCTACGAGAGCGTGGAAGCCGAACACCAGCGCCGCGCGGACGCCGAACGCCGCGTCCGGGAAACGCAGGGCAAGCTGGCCCGCGCGGCGCGGCTGACCGAACTGGGGGAATTCGCGGGATTCATCGTGCATGAGATCGGCCAGCCCATTACCGCGCTGGGTACAAGCGCCCGTGCCGCCGTGCGGTGGCTGAATCGGGATACGCCGAACATCAAGGAAGCCGTGGCAGCCATCGAGAAAATCTCGGCCAGCGGCGAGCGGGCGAGACAGATCATGGAAAGCCTGCGGGCCATGGTGCGGGAGTCTCGCCCCAAAGTACTGCCCGTGGACATCCACGAAGCGATTCTCGAAGTATTCAGCGTGCTGGAGGAACGCATCGCCGCCGGAAACGTGGGGATCTCCACAAGCTTTGCGCCGGACGTCGAGATCGTGTTCGGTGATCGCGTGCTGCTGCAACAAGTGATCATGAACCTTGTCACCAATGCGCTCGAAGCAATGAACGACGTGGAGGTCCGCGAAAAATCCATTTCGGTCCAGACACAAATCGACGAGCACGGCATGGTCTGGGTGTCGGTCAGCGATACCGGACCCGGTATCGCCGCGGACATCGCGGGGCAGCTTTTCGACTCGCTTGCCACCACCAAGGGCTACGGCATGGGCATGGGGCTATCCATCTGCAAATCGATCCTGGAAGCCCACGGCGGCGAAATCGAGGTGTGCAATGACACGTCCACCGGCGCCGTATTCTGCTTTTCCATCCCCAGCCGTCCTCCGGCGGACACTGCCCGCTGACCATCGTCCACACGCCTCACGGGTGCCACGTCGAGGGCCTTTCCACCTGCATCGCGGGCCGCTGGCTGCCCGCCATCGCATACGAGAGCTTGTTGGCGGCATCCACCACCGTCTGCGCCAGTTCCAGCAGGCGTTCTTCCCCGAGACGCGCGGTCGGCCCCGAAATGCACATCGAGCCCAGCAATCGCCAGTGCAGGCCGAACACGGGCGCTGACACGCTCGACACCTCCGCTTCGCGCTCGCCCAACGACAGGTGAAACCCGCGCCGCCGGATCGTTTCATAGAGTTCGCCCGATTCCCCTGAGAACGCGAGGATCACGCGTCCCGGAGAACCGCTGTCGAGCGGCAGGGCCGCGCCGATCCGCACGTGGTGCCGAATCGCCTGCGGCCCTTCCACGCGCACCACGCAGGTCCGCTGCTGCCCTTCGCGGATATAGAACGACGCGCTCTCCCCGGTCTTGATCGTCAACTCGCGCAGCACCGGCTCCACCACCTCCTGCACGTTGAACGTCGCCTGATAGCACGCGCCCAGCCAGCCAGCGGCGCGGCCCAGCCGCCAGGTTCCATCCTCTTTCTGCACGAGGTAGTTGTCCGCCGCCAGCGTGCGCGCCAGACGCAGCACCGTGGTCTTGTGGATGCCTGTGCGACGGCTCAACTCCGCCAGCGAAAGCTGCGGATCGTTGACCCCGAATGCCTCCAGCACCCGCAGCGCCCGCGTCACGGCAGTCACGCCGCTTGCCCCTTGGTCGGCCTCCGGGGCGCCTGATTCAATACTTTTCCGGTTCATGGCGTGCAACATGTTTCGTCGTGCGAAACGGCATTGTAGGCAATGAAACGGTCGACAACAATCCATCTCACAGCACCGCCACATATAAAACGAGATCCGGAGACAGACAATGCGCGTCACACGCACGCTCACCATCACCGCAGTCACTGCCGTTACCCTTGGCCTCGGCCTTGCCGCCGCTGGCCTCGCCCAGTTCACCCCATCCGCCAACGCGGCCCCGGCCTATCCTTCCAAGCCGATCCGCGTGATCGTGCCCTTCCCGGCAGGCGGCGGCACCGACATCATTGCGCGCGAAGTCACCAGCAACGTGGCGAAGTCAACCGGTTGGACCTTCGTCGTGGACAACAAGCCGGGTTCGGGTGGCAACCTGGGGGTGGACGCCGCGGCGAAGGCGTCCGCCGATGGCTATACGATCGTTCTCGGCCAGACCAGCAACCTCGCGATCAACCCCACGCTGTTCAGCCACCTGCCCTATGACCCGCTCAAGGATCTGGCGCCGATCAGCCTCGTGGCCAGCGCACCGCTGGTACTGGTGACGCCGGTCGGGTCGCCCTACAAGACACTGGACGATGTCATCCAGGCCAGCAAGGCCAAGCCCGGCACGTTGAACATCGCCTCGCCCGGCAATGGCACTGTCGCCCATCTCTCGGGCGAACTGCTGCAGAAGACCGCAGGCATCAAGCTGACCCACGTGCCGTACAAAGGCGTGGCGCAGGCAGTCAACGACCTGATCGGCGGACAAGTCGATCTCTATCTCTCGTCGGTTCCCACGCTGCTGTCCCATATCCGTAACGGCAAGCTGCGTCCGCTGGCCGTGACATCGCTCAAGCGCGTGACCGACCTGCCGCAGGTTCCCACCATTGCCGAGTCGGGCTATCCGAACTTCGAAGCCTCCACATGGTTCGGCTTCGCCGCCCCGGCGGCCACACCGAAGGACATCGTCGTCAAGCTCAATGCCGCATTCAACAAGGCGCTGCAATCGCCCGAACTGGCGAAGAAGCTGAGCGATCAGGGTGCGCTGGTCCTGGGCGGCACGCCCGAGGCATTTGGCACGCAGATCCGCCAGGACATCACGCGCTGGGCTTCGATCATCAAGGCATCCGGCACCCGGCTGGATTGACCGCCTGTTCCTGAACGTTTCCCGAATTCCCCGAGCCTTCCCGCTATTTCCGCCTGTATCCGTCCTTTCCGGAGTCAAGTCATGTCGCTGCCCAACCTCAATCAAACCTTCGAACGTGTATCGGCCACCGTGGTCGCCCAGGCCGCAAAGTTCCAGCCGGCGATCTTGGCCGATGTGGCCGGTCGTCGCGGTGCGCTGCATGGCCGTATCAAGGCACTTCGCCCCAGCATGAAGCTGGCTGGCCCGGCCTTCACCGTGGAAGTCCGCCCCGGCGACAACCTGATGATCCATGCCGCACTGGCACTGGCGCAACCCGGCGACGTGCTCGTCATCGACGGCAAGGGTGACCAGACCTCCGCGCTGATGGGAACGATCATGATGAGTGCAGCGCGCCAGCGCGGGCTGGCCGGTGTCGTCATCGACGGCGCCGTGCGCGACAGCCTCGAATTGGAAGAGATGAAGTTCCCTGTCTTCTCCGTCGGCACCAATCCAAACGGACCCACCAAGGAAGTGGCGGGGCGTATCGGTCATCCGGTCAGCGTGGGCGGCGTAACGGTGCATCCCGGTGACTATGTCTGCGGTGATGCCGATGGCGTCGTCGTGGTGGAACGCGAGAAGATCGAATCGCTGCTTGCTGCCGCCGAACACAAGGAAGCCGCCGAAGCCAAACGCATCGCACAGATCAAGGAAGGCAACACCGCTGCCCCGTGGCTGCTGGCCTCGCTGGTCACCGCTGGCGTGCTGAAGCAGGGAGAAACGCTGTGACGACGCGCCCTGCCATCATCGTGACCGGTGCGGACCTCGCGCCAGAAGCCCTCGCGGTCCTCGCTGATTTCTCCATCGTATTCGCGGGAAAGACCCCGCAAACCGCAGACCTCGTGTCGCTCGCCAGACAACACGACCCGGTCGGCATCATCGTCCGCTATGGCAGCGTAGGCGCCGAAGTCATGGATGCCGCGCCATCGCTGCGTGTCATCGCCAAGCATGGCAGTGGCACCGACACCATCGACAAGACCGCCGCGGCGGCGCGAGGCATCGAAGTACTGGCCGCAGTGGGCGCCAATGCCGCAGCCGTTGCCGAGCACGCGTTGGCACTGATGCTGGCCTGCGCAAAATCCATCGTGCCGCTCGATGCGCGCATGCACGCCGGCCACTGGGACAAGGCCACGCACAAGAGCATCGAACTGAGCGGCCGTACCGTGGGGCTGGTGGGCCTCGGCACGATTGGCCTGCGCCTCGCCCGCATGTGCCACGCCATGGACATGCGCGTGATCGGCTTCGATCCCTACGCCCGCAACCTGCCCGACTACGTGAAAGCCGTGCCGCTGGAAACGATCTGGTCCGAGGCCGATGTGATCTCGCTGCATTGCCCGCTCACCGACGACAACCGCAACATGCTCGATGCCGATGTGCTGGCACGCTGCAAACCGGGCGTCATCCTCGTCAACACGGCGCGCGGCGGCCTGATCGACGAACCCGCGCTGTTGAACGCGATCCGCTCCGGACACGTTGCCGGTGCGGGCCTCGACAGCTTTGCCGTCGAACCGATGGCTGTGCCCCATATCTTTCACGGCCAGCCCGGGATTATCCTGAGTCCGCATATTGGCGGCGTGACCAGCGCGGCCTACGTGAACATGGGCGTTGCCGCAGCGCGCAATGTACTCGGCGTCGTGAGCCGCGAACCCGCACTCACGAAAGACTGAGCGATACGAGATCAGGCAACACGGCGTCCGGAAAAAGAAAGAGCCGGACCCGACAAGAAGCAATAAGTTGGAGACAGACATGCACGCAACAAAACACAGCGCCCCGTGGCTTCCGCGATTCGCATTGGGGGCCCTGGCCGCCCTCTCGTTTCTCTCGATCGGCGTTCACGCGGAGACCTGGCCCGCCCGTCCCGTCAAGATCGTGGTGCCCTATCCGCCGGGCGGCGCCGTCGATGCGGTCACACGCAAGATGGCGCAGCGCCTGACCGAGCAGACCGGCCAGAGTTTCTTCGTCGAGAACAAGCCCGGTGCCACGGGCACCATCGGCGCCGTACAGGTTGCCCGCTCGGCGCCAGATGGCTACACGCTGCTGGCCAACGACACCACCTACGCGTTGCTGCCGCATATCTTCCGCAAACTGCCGTTCGACTATGCGCAGGATTTGCAGCCGGTTTGCGCGTATGTGTTCGCGCCGATGGGACTGGTCGTCAAGGCCGACGGCAAGTACAAGACGCTGGCCGAACTGCTCACCGCCGCCAAGGCCGGGGACAACAAGGTCTCGTATGGCTCGGGCGGCCCGGGATCGACACCCCACTTCGCCAGCGAAGCGCTGGGGATGGCGGCCGGTGCGCACTTCATGCATGTGCCCTTCAAGGGCGCGGGCGAGGCAACCGTCGCGCTGCTCGGCGGCACCGTGGATTTCCAGATGGCGTCCATCTCGGGCGTGATCGGCCAGGTGCAAGGCAACAAGCTGCGCGTGCTGGCCGTGAGTGGCGACAAGCGCCTGCCCGCGTTGCCGGGCGTACCGACTTTTGCAGAAGCGGGCGTGCGCGGTTTCGGCGTCACGAACTTCACCGGTCTCTGGGCACCCAAGGGCACGCCGCCGGAGGTGCTGGCCCGCCTGCAGAAGGAAGTGTCCGCAGCCATGGCCACGCCCGATATGCGCGCCTACGCGCAGGGTATCGGCGCCGATGCCGGCTACTGGGACACCAACGCATTCCGCAAGGAAATGGGCGAGCGCACGGCATTCTGGGGTAAGGTCGCCAGTGGCACTGGCTTTGAAAAGCAGTAATTCGTAGCCAACCCCTATCTGTCACGCTCCGTCAGGACACCACATGTTTCTCTTGAATCCGCCAGTCGTCCGCGAAGCCACGCTGTTCAGCAGCCTGCCGGAGCGCTATCGCCAACAGCGCCACACCGCATGGTCCGATGCCAATCAGGGCGGACGCGCCATCGACTCCTTCCTCGAAGGCCCGGTCGTGGACGATGCAGGCAACCTCTATGTGACGGATATCCCCAACGGTCGCATCTTCCGGATCGATACCAATGGGGCTTGGGAGACAATCGCCGAATGGGACGGCCAGCCCAACGGCATGAAGTTCTTCACTGCCGATGAACTGCTGGTCACGGACTATCGCAACGGACTGGTTCTCGTCGATATCAAGACAGGCAACGTGCGTCCGCACCTGGGCCGGCGCAACACCGAGAGCTTCAAGGGCGTGAACGACCTGACGCTCGATGCGCGCGGCAATGTGTATTTCACGGATCAGGGCCAGACTGGCCTGCACGATCCGACGGGGCGCGTGTATCGACTCTCGCCGGAGGGCCGGCTCGACCTGCTGCTATCGAATGTGCCGAGTCCCAACGGCGTCGTGCTCTCGCCGGACGAACGCTTCCTGTTCGTGGCCGTCACGCGGGGCAATTGCGTATGGCGGATGCCATTGCAGGCCGATGGCAGCGTCTCCAAGACGGGGCAATTCTTCACGTCCTACGGGCCCAGCGGTCCCGATGGATTGGCGATGGATCAGACCGGCCGCCTGCTCGTCGCCAACCCCGGGCTGGCCTACGTCTGGGTGCTCAACCATCGCGCCGAACCCGTGGAGGTGATTCGCGGCACGCCGGGGCACTCGCTGACCAACCTCGCTTTCGGCGGCTCCGATCGCAAGACGCTCTACATCACCAACTCCACGACAGGTGAGATTCTGACTGTGCAGATGGATGAGCCCGGTGCCACCCTGAGCGGGAAGCACGACGCCCGCCGCTGAAAGTGCACGCCGTGCCGCACGGACGGTCCGGCGTGTACCCGCGTGTACCCAATACTTTGCTTGACCGATCCCGCACTCCCACCGAAGCTTGGAAGGCTGCACGCTGCCATCCATCGCAAGCATCGTCGAAGAAGAACAAGGGAGAGGTCATATGCCGTCGTCACGCAAGGGAATGCCGCTGCACGCGCATCTGTGGATGCTGTTCGGCGCGATCATCCTGCTCGTTGGCCTGCTGGCGAGCGGCCTCAACTACTGGGTGACCCGCGCCGCGCTGCAGGCCGCCACTGCGGATGCCAGCCAGCAAATGGCCGGCACGATGCGCGACGAGGTGGAGGACTTGCTGGCACCGGCACAGACGGCCATCACGCTGATTCGATACAGCGCCATCGCCAACGATGGCACGCCGCACCAGCGCGATGCGTGGCTATCGCTGGCGCGCGAAGCGCTGGAGAGCGCGCCAGTGCTGCAGGCGGTCTACATCGGCTACGCAGACGGAACCTTCCTCTATCTCAGGCCGCTGAGGTCCGATGCGGACCGCGCGATCTTCAAGGCGCCCGACACGGCGTACTTCGTGCTGCGCAGTGTCCTCGGCACGGCGCCCGCGCTGATCGGACAAGTCGATTTCCTCGATCGCGACCTGCGCACGGTGGCCACCCTCCGGGATCAGGAATACGCGGAACGCTTCGATCCGCGCAAACGGGTCTGGTATCAGGCCGCAATTGGCTCCGATGCGCCCGTGCGCACGGACCCCTATCTGTTCTTCTCCGACCAGGAAGTCGGCACCACGTTTGCATTCCGAACACCGCATCGCAATGCCGTGGTAGGCGGCGACTTCCGTCTCGACTGGCTGGGCACGATGCTCGCGAAGAAGAAGGCGACGCCCGGCACCATGCTGGCGCTGCTCGACAGCAACGGCAAGGTGCTTGGCATCGACAGCCGCCTGCCCGAATCGTCCGCCGCGCCAGACGCTATCCAGGCAGACTTGCTCGCCGCGCCCGCCGACTACAACATTCCGGTGCTCACGGCCATGGCCACCGCATTCCAGGGCGGCGCCCGGCAGACGGGGCGCAAGTCGATAACGGTAGACGGCATGACGTGGTACACCACCACCGACGTGATTCCTGCCACCACCGGCAAGCCGCTCTACCTGCTGATGGCCGTGCCTCAATACGAACTGTTGGCGAACGCCAAACAACAGGCATGGACGGGCATCCTGTTCACGCTCGCCATCGTGCTGCTGTCCATTCCGCTGACATGGCTGGTGGCCCATCGCCTCGCCAAGCCGCTCAGCCAGTTGGCCGATGGCATGCAAGCCATCCGCAGCTTCGATTTCGACAAGGCACTGCCCGTGCAATCGACCATCCGCGAAGTGGGCGCGCTCGGCGCCGCCGCCGAACAGATGCGCCAGACCATACGGCGTTTTCTTGCCATCGTGCAGGCGGTTGCCGCCGAAGATCGTCTGGAGCGCTTGTTGCCAGTGCTGCTGGGGAAAACACTTGCCGAAGCTGGCGGCACAGCCGGCATTTTCTTCCTGGTCGACGAGAACGACATCCGCGCCGCGGCAATCCAGGACCGTCATGGCAACGATGCCGCAGCGACGAAGCCATCCTATGCGCTCGATGAAGCGCCATCACTGGTGCGCGACGCCGTCCGGCAACATCGTTCGCAAAACGCTGGCCTGGACCGCACGGCTCTCGCCGCGATCACAGCGGGCGATATGACGCATGGCGGTGCCACGTGCGCGGTAGCCATCCCGGTGGTGAATCGAAAGTCGGAGGCACGTGGCGTGATCCTTGTGATCCGCGACACGCCGATGAACGCGGCACAGCTCGCCTATGTGGAAACGCTATCCGCGCTGTATGCCGGCTCCATTGAAGTCCGCGAGTTGGCCGACGCCCAGCGCAAGCTGTTCGACGCATTCATCCGTCTGCTGGCCGATGCAATCGACGCCAAGAGTCCGCACACCGGCGGCCATTGCTCTCGCGTGCCGGCGCTGGCCAAGCTGCTGGCACAAGCCGCGTGCGATGCCACCGATGGCCCCTTCCGGTCATTCCAGATGACAGGCACCGAGTGGGAAACGCTACATGTGGCCGCATGGCTGCACGACTGCGGCAAGATCACCACGCCTGAATACATCATCGACAAGGCGACCAAGCTCGAAACTCTCCACGATCGCCTGCACGAGGTTCGCATGCGATTCGAGGTCATGAAGCGCGAGGCCGAGATCGGCTGCCTCGAAGGCATCGCTGCGGGCGACGATCCTGCTGACGCGCGGACGCGGCTCCAGCAGACCTTGCGAGAACTGGACGACGATTTCGCATTCGTCGCCGCATGCAACCAGGGGACCGAAGCCATGGACGCGCACCGCAAGGCACGGCTGCTGCAGATTGCTTCGCGCACGTGGACCCGGACGCTCGACGACCGCATCGGCCTGTCCCGCGAAGCCACGGCGCATCTGTCCGCAAGCCCCGCCCCGTCATTGCCCGTGCGCGAGCCGTTGCTCGCGGACAAGCCGGAACACCGGGTGCCGCGTGGCCCGCATGACACCATCGCCCCCGACAATCCGTGGGGCTTCCGGCGCGACGCCCCGCCGTATCTCCATGATCGCGGCGAACTGCACAACCTGCTGATTGGCCGGGGCACACTGACCGCGGAAGAGCGCTACAAGATCGAAGATCACATCGTGCAGACGCAAATCATGCTCTCGCGGCTACCGTTCCCCCGTCATCTTCGGCAAGTGCCCGAAGTGGCTGGCAACCATCACGAGAAGATGGACGGCACAGGCTATCCGCGACGCCTGCGGCGCGAGGACATGAGCACACTCTCCCGGATGATGGCGGTTGCCGATATCTTCGAGGCGCTGACTGCGGCGGACCGCCCCTACAAGAACGCCAAGACCCTGTCCGAATCCATCGACATCATGTACCGGGCCGCTGCGGATGGGCATATCGACCCCGAGATTTTCGAACTGTTCCTGACATCGGGCGCCTACCTGGCCTATGCCCAGCAATATATGCAGCCCGCCCAGATCGACAAGATAGACGTGGAGCGATACCGAAAGCAAATGCGCGCAGGCAGTGCCGTGGCATAGCGGCATTTGCGATTCCCGAACCCCGCCTTTGGCCCCGCCGAAGCCGTAGCAATCCGGTTTCCCCGAACGCGCAAGCCGTGTAACAATCGTCTCCACAAAACATTCCAACCAGGAGACATCGGCCCATGCAGCCCAGCCCGCACGGTCCGAACGGAACGCCGATTCCCGGCGTTTCGGAGGACATGCCGACGATCATTGCGTCCAAGCTTGTGCCGCCGGCCTGTGCCGCGTCGCATCTGGCACGGTCGCATCTGGTCGCGGCCATGCTGGCGGCGCACAGTGCCCGACTGCTGCTGATACGCGCGCCAGCCGGATTCGGCAAGACCACGCTGATGCAGCAGTACGCAGCGGCGTGTCAGGCAAAAGGCGACGCCATCGCGTGGGTGCGGCTCGATGCGGCCGATAACGACTTGCCGCGTTTCCTCGGCCACCTCGCCGCAGGATTGCAGGTATTGCACCCCTCGCGGC
Organism: Cupriavidus sp. SW-Y-13; assembly: GCF_009793345.1. Classification (NCBI taxonomy): domain Bacteria; kingdom Pseudomonadati; phylum Pseudomonadota; class Betaproteobacteria; order Burkholderiales; family Burkholderiaceae; genus Cupriavidus; species Cupriavidus sp. SW-Y-13. The sequence goes on along the minus strand of NZ_WHLX01000002.1, from coordinate 701,542 downwards.
AAACGCTGCCCGCCTCCGCAGAGCGCATGGGCGCGGGCGTCATCGCTACCGTTGCGGCCGTCAGCCAGCCGTTCGCCATCCTGCTCGACGATTTCGAAGTCATCCAGAGCGAGGCGGTGCTGAACTTCGTGCAGTTGCTGCTGGAATCTCTCCCCCCCAACGGTACGCTCGTGGTGGCATCGCGCACCACGCCATCGCTCGGGCTGGGCCGCGTCAGGGCACGTGGTCATCTGCTGGAACTCCAGCCTGGCGCCTTGCGGTTCACGCTGCCAGAAGCCGCCGCGTTTATTCGCGAGAAGTGCGGGATAACCCTGTCCGATGTGGATGTCGCCCGGCTCCATCGCTGCACCGAAGGCTGGGCCACGGCCATCTACCTGGCCACGCTCTCACTGCGGCAGCATCCCGACCATAGCCGCTTTGTCGCATCGTTTTCGGGCACCAATACGGATCTGGCCGAGTATCTCGCGCAGGACATCCTCGGGCGGCAGTCCGAGCCCGTGCGCCGCTTCCTGCTCGAAACCAGTGTACTGAGCCATCTTTCCGCACCGCTTTGCGATGCCATCCTCGATCGCAACGACAGTCACGCGATGCTGGCCGCGCTGGAGCATGACAATCTCTTTCTCTTTCCGCTCAATGGCGAACAGGACGAGTATCGCTACCACAGCCTGTTCGCCAGTTTCCTGCAGCATCGGCTGCGCAGCCTGAATCCCGAACGGGAGACCGCATTGCATGCTGCCGCCGCGCGATGGTATCTGCAGGCGCGGCGACCGATTCCTGCCATCGACCATCTGCTGCGCGCCGGCATGCTCGAAGCGGCCACCGCCGAGATGGCGCTTCACGCCGACACGCTGCTCAACAACGGCCGCGTCAGGCTGCTGTCGCGCTGGTTCGATCTCGTGCGCGACCGCCTTTCCGAAGCCGATCCACGGGTGCGCATTACTGCGGCATGGGTGCTGCTGCTCAATCGCCGCTTTGCGGAAGCGTTGCAGGCCGTGCAATGCATCGTTGACGATACCCGCACTAGCGCCGCACACGAATCCGTGCAGCGTCAGGCCGAGACGTTGCGCTGCGTGTTGTTCGCGATGACGGACCGCACCGAAGCCTGCCGCGAGATCGGCCTGCCGCTGCTCCAGCATGTGCCGCCGGACGATTCCTTCCAGTACTGGCTGCTTGCGAATTCCGTGGCATATGGGCTGGTTTCCGTGCGACGCCACGACGAGGCGCGGCAAGTGCTGGCCAATGCCTGCGCAGGCGGACGGCACCAGCAGATGCCGTTACTGCGCAGCGTGGCGGATTGCCTGGAGAGCATCATCGATCTGTTCCACGGCAGGCTGGGGCGTTCGATGGCGCGCCTGCGCGGTGCCCAGCAAACGTGGCATGACCGCACCGATGAAGTGACGGGAGGCCGCGCCGCAGCCGGCGTGATCCTGGCCCTGCTCTGCTATGAAGCGGACCAGATCGACGAAGCCGCGCGGCTCGTCAATGACACGCTGCCCTTCGCCAAGATGACTGGCCCGGTAGATTCGATGATCACCTGCCATATCCTGAGTGCGCGCATCGCGTTGGCGCGCGGCGACCGTGACCTGTGGCAGCGCAGGCTGCTGGAACTGGAAGAACTCGGTGGCCGGGTGCCGTCGGAGCGCGCAATCTGCTCCACGTGGCTGGAGCGCACACGCGTGGCCACACTCGACGGTGCACTCGATGCCGCCGCGCAGGCCTTGCATGCCGCGGGACAACACGGCGCGTGGGAGACACTCGATGACGCAGGGTATGCCAATGAAGTCGATGTGCCCGCCGTAGCGCGTTGGCGCCTGCAGATTGCGCGCGGGGCGGATGCGTCGCTATGCGATGCGCTGGCTCACGCCGTTGCCACGGCCACCGCACAGCAACGCCACTGGCGACTCCTGAAGCTCCGCCTGCTGCACGCGATGGCACTGGAAAGCGCAGGAGAACACGAACATGCGTTCGATGCGCTGACCGAAGCGCTGCGGATAGCCAGCCATGAAGGCTTGCGCCGCAGCTTTATCGATGAAGGCGCTCCACTGGTGGCATTGCTGCAGCGCTGGAACGCTGCTCATCGTATGCAAGGCACGATGCCTGGCGTAGCCGCTGGGTTCGTGCCTGATTTGCTCGCGCGCATGGGCGTATCCGATGCGGAACCTGCCGAAGCTACCGCTGCGCCAGACATCTCGACACCCACGCGCGACATGGGTCTCGATGCCCTGACCACGCGAGAACTCGATGTGCTGCACATGCTCTCGCACGGCCACCGCAATCGCGCCATCGCGGAGAAGCTGTTTGTCTCCGAGCTGACCGTGAAATCCCATCTGCGCCGCATCAGCGCCAAGCTCGGCGCGCAGAGCCGCACGGAGGTGGTGGCCATCGCAAGACAGCGGGGCCTGCTCGACTGAGAAGGCCCCGCTGTCCTCGTTCTCCTACAGCGTGCGCGCGATCAGTTCCTTCATGATCTCGTTCGATCCGCCGTAGATCTTGCCAACCCGTGCGTTGACGTACAGCCGCGCAATCGGATACTCGACCATATAGCCGTAGCCGCCGTGCAGTTGCAGGCATTCGTCGATGATCTCGCAGCTCTTCTGCGTGCACCACCATTTGGCCATCGCTGCCGTCTCGCCGTCCAGTTCGCCACGCAGCACCTTTGCCATGCAATCGTCCACAAAGGCGCGGGCGATGGTGACGTTGGTCTTGCACTCGGCCAGCTTGAAGCGCGTGTTCTGCAGTTCCAGCAGCGACGTGCCGAAGACCTGCCGGTCACGCACGTAGGCAACGGTTTCGGCCATCGCGCGCTCCATCGAGCCGAGCGCGCCTACCGCAATCGTCATACGTTCCTGCGGCAACTGCTGCATCAACTGGTAGAAGCCGCGCCCTTCCTCGTCGCCCAGCAGATTGCTGCACGGCACGCGCACGTTGTCGAAGAACAGTTCGGCCGTGTCCTGCCCCTTCTGGCCGATCTTCTCCAGCACGCGGCCCCGGCGGAAGCCCTCCAGGCCCGCCGTTTCCACGACGACAATCGAGACACCCTTCACGCCCTTGTCCGGGTCCGTCTTGACCACTACGCAGATCAGATCGGCCAGCAGTCCATTCGAGATGAACGTCTTGGAGCCGTTGATCACGTAGTGGTCACCGTCGCGCACCGCACGCGTCTTTACGCTCTTGAGGTCGGAGCCTGCACCCGGCTCCGACATCGCGATAGCTGCGACCATTTCGCCGGATGCCATCTTCGGCAGCCAGTGCCGCTTCTGTGCCTCGGTGCCGTAGCGCAGGATGTAGTGCGCCACGATGGCACTGTGAACGCCGGTGCCGAGGCTCGTCGCCATCGCACGCGCCTGCTCGTAGGCGATGATCGCTTCATGCGCAAACGTGCCACCGCCACCGCCGTAGGCTTCAGGGATGCTCGCGCAGAGCATGCCCATCTCGCCCGCCTTGCGCCACGTTTCGCGGTCCACATGCTGCTGCTTCCACCACCGCTCCTCGTTCGGCACGAGCTCGCGCTCGATGAACTTGCGGATAGCGTCCTGGAAGATCGAAAGATCCTCGGTGATCCATGGGCTCTGGTTCGACATGACCTGTCCTGTGAAGTGGTCAATCAGGGACGGCCGCCGCCTACCACCAGCACTTGCCCGCTGATGTAGTTCGACTCTGGAATGCACATCAGGTACACCGCGCCAGCCGCTTCTGTCGGCGTACCACCACGACCCACCGGAATCATGGCTTCCACGTTCTTCATCAACTGCGCGTTGACTCCCACCTTGATCTCGCGGCCCGCGATGTCGATGGTGGCACTGTCTCCAGCTACGGCTTCGGTCAGGCGCGTCTTGATCAGCCCGAATGCCACGCTGTTGACGTTGACTTTGTAGCGACCCCACTCCTTGGCCAGCGCACGCGTCAGGCCGTTGATCGCCGCCTTGGCGGCCGAGTAGTTGGCTTGGCCCGCATTGCCCATCACACCCGATACCGACGAGATATTGACCACCTTGCGGAAAATTTCCTGTCCCGCAGCGGCATCTGCCTTGGCGGTTTCACGGAAATGATCGGCAGCGGCACGCAGGATGCGGAACGGCGCGGTCACGTGCACGTCCATGATCGTCGACCATTGTTCATCGGACATCTTCTGGATCACGTTGTCCCAGGTGTAGCCCGCGTTGTTGATGATGATGTCGAGTCCGCCGAACTCCTGCAGCGCGGTTTGCACAAAGCGCTGGCCGAAATCTGCATCGGTCACGCTGCCGGTGCAAGCCACGGCACGGCCACCTGCTGCCTGGATCTCCTTGACCACGGCATTCGCCGGTTCCGCGTCGAGGTCGTTGACCACCACGGCGGCGCCCTCGCTCGCCAGCTTCAGTGCGATTTCACGGCCGATACCGCGGCCCGATCCCGATACGATCGCTACCTTGCCATTCAGCTTGCTCATTGCGTGTCTCCCTCTGTCTTGTTCGAGTGTGTGGTTCAGGCGGCGGGCGCAATCAGCGCCTCGCCAGCCAGTTTGATTTCGCCCTGCTGATTGCACGTGGACAGTGCAATGCGCACCGTCCCCGCCGCTGCATCTTTCTCCGTCACCACGCCGCTGCACGACACCACATCGCCCACATGCGTGATGGCTGCAAAGCGCACCGAGAACTCGCGAATCGCTTCCTGCGGCACCCAGTTGGTCAGCAAGCGCCCCAGGTAGGCCATCGACAACATGCCGTGCGCGAACACGTCGGGCATGCCCGCACGTTTCGCAAAATCCAGATCGACGTGAATCGGATTGTGGTCACCGGAGGCACCCGCATAGAGCGCCAGCGTGAGCCGGCTCAACGGCTCGGCATCGAAGGCGGGCAGCTTGCTGCCAACTTCCAATTGATCGAATCGAACTGCGCTCATTTGCTCTCCCTGGCCTTGCCACGTACCACGATTACGCTGCGCAGATCGGCTACTGCACCGCCGTCGCCATCGGTCACCCTGGTCTCGCGCACCACAAAGCCCAGCGCGCCGCCCTTCTTCTCGTAGATGTCCGCAATGCGCACCTCGAAATGCAGGCGCTCCCCAGCGAACGCCATGCGGTGATATTGAAAGCTCTGCTCGCCGTGCAGGATGCTGCCGATATCGATGCCCAGCAGGTCGATCGTGGCGCGCGGGTTCGGCGCTTCCATCTCCAGGCAGAACAGGAAAGTCGGCGGCACGGGCAGCGCGGGATAACCCGCAGCCGTGGCGGCAGCCTTGTCGGTATAGCGCGCATCGGTCTGTCCCGTGGCCTTGGCGAAGAAGCGCAGGCGGCCTGCCTCCACTTCCGCGCTATGCCGGGACAGCACCGTGCCGATGTGTCGGGTATCGAGCATGGGCACCTCCGCTTACTGGCGCTCGTACAGCGTCACCACGCAGGCGCCGCCGAGTCCGAGGTTGTGTTGCAGCGCCATGCGCACGCCCGGCACCTGACGGTCCTGTGCCTGTCCGCGCAGTTGCCACACCAGCTCCGCACATTGCGCGAGTCCGGTGGCACCCAACGGATGGCCCTTCGACAGCAGGCCGCCAGACGGATTCGTCACCACGCGTCCGCCGTAGGTGTTGTCGCCGTCGATGATGAACTTCTCGGCAGTGCCTTCCGGCGTGAGACCCAATGCTTCGTACGTAATCAGCTCGTTGGCGGTGAAGCAGTCGTGCAGCTCCACCACGCCGATATCCTCCGGTCCCACGCCAGCGGCCTCGTACACGGCCTGCGCGGCGGCATGCGTCATGTCGTAGCCCACCACCTTGCGCATATCGCCTTCGTCGAACGTGCTGTTGCGGTCCGTGGTCATCGATTGCGCACGGATGGCAACGCGCGTATCGAGTCCATATTTCTTCGCGAACGCTTCGGAGCACAGGATCGCAGCCGCCGCACCGCAAGTAGGCGGGCAGCACTGCAAGCGCGTCAGCGGATCGAACACCGTGGGCGATGCCATGACTTCTTCCAGCGACACCGTATTGCGGAACACCGCAAACGGATTGCGCGCCGCGTGTTGTCGTGCCTTGACCGAGATGCGGCCAAACGTATCCGGACGAATGTCGTATTCCTTCAGATAATCGCGCGCCGCACCGCCGAAGAATTGCGCGGCACGCGGCGCGGCTTCGTCGATGCCCTGGATGTCGCGCATCACGTCGACAAAGCGTGCCATCGGGGCCGGACGGTCGGTGTAAGCACCCTTCAACGCGCCGGGCACCATCTGCTCGAAGCCCACTGCGATGGCACATTCCACCGCGCCGCTTTCTACGGCCTGCCGTGCCAGAAACAGGGCAGTCGATCCCGTGGCGCAGTTATTGTTGACGTTGATGACGGGAATGCCGGTCAGGCCCACGCCATAGATGGCCGCTTGCCCTGCCGTGGAGTCGCCGTAGACGTAACCCACATACGCCTGCTCCACCAGCGCGTAGTCCACACCGGCGTCGGCCAGTGCAGCCCGCGCGGCGTTGGCGCCCATGACCGGATAATCCTCGCTGGCTCCGGCCTTGGTGAACGGAATCATGCCGACACCGGCAACCAATACGCTTCTGCTCATGTTCGTGTCCTCGATCAATGGAAGGGAATCAGCTCACCTGGCGCGTCTGGCCCTGCCAGTGCTGGTCGCGCAGGTCGCGTTTCAGGATCTTGCCCGCCGCCGACAGCGGCATTTCCGTGCGGAATTCAAAGCTCTTGGGGCACTTGTAGTTGGCGAGTGCCGCACGGCAGTGCTCGCGCAGCGAAGTCTCGGATGGCGTCTTGCCTGCATGCGGCACCACCACGGCATGCACCGCCTCGCCCCAGTTGGTATCGGGGATGCCGATGACCGCGCACGTCGCCACCTCGGGATGCAGCGACAGCACGCTCTCGACTTCGGCCGAGTAGACGTTCTCGCCTCCCGTGACAATCATGTCCTTGAGCCGGTCGACGATGAACAGATAGCCGTCGTCGTCCATGTAGCCACCATCGCCGGTATGCAGCCAGCCGTTGCGCAAGGCTTCGGCGGTTTCCTTGGGCCGGTTCCAGTAGCCGCTGGTGATATTGGCGCCGAGCACCACGATCTCGCCCACAGTGTTGCGCGGCACTTCATTGCCATCCGGATCGACGATGCGCATGGTCACGCCCAGGCTCGCGCGGCCTGCCGAGCGGTACAGACCGCTGGCACGTGCCTCGTGGCTGTGATTCGCCGGCGGATTGACCGTGATAAGCGGCGAGGCTTCCGTCATGCCATACGCATGGAAGAAATCGATGTCGGGCAGCGCTGCCAGCGCGCGATCCAGCAGGCCCGCGGAAATGGGTGACGCGCCGTAGTAGATGCGCTGCAGGCTCGACAGGTCATGCTGGCCAAACGTGGGGTCCGCCAGCAGTGCCTGCAGCATCGTGGGCACCAGCAGCAGTTCTTCGATCTGCTCGCGCTCTACTGTCTTTAGCACCTCGGCCGGTACGAAGCCCGGCTCGATCACCTGCGTGTCGCCCGCCACGATGTGGCCGACGGCGCGCGCCATGGCGGCAGTGTGGAATAGCGGTGCCACGTGCAGCGATACGAATACGCGTTGTCCTTCGCGATACTCGGCCATGCGCGAGACCGCCGATGCCCACAGGTTCAGATGCGTCTGCATCACGCCCTTGGGCTTGCCCGTGGTGCCACCCGTGTACATGATCGATGCCAGATCCTGACCGCCACGGAACATGTCCGCCACTGGCGTGGCCGCATCGATCATGGCCTCGTAATCGAGCATGCCATCGGGTGCACGCCCTTCACCCGCATAGATCACATGCGGCAACCGCTTTGCGGCCGCAAGGATGCCGGGCACCATCGGCAGGAACTGATCGTCCACGATCAGGATGCCGGTGTCGCAGTCGTCGAGCGAATAGACGATTTCGGGCACGCTCCAGCGAATGTTCACCGGATTCAGCACGCCGCCGCCCCACCAGACCCCTAGCATGTATTCGATATAGCGATCCGAATTCAGCGCCAGCATGCTGACCCGGTCGCCCGGCGCCATACCGATTGCCTGCAACGCGCCAGCGAGTCGCGCCACGCGTCCATGCAGTTCCCGGAACGTGCGGGTCCGGCCGCGAAACACGGTGGCGCGGCTGTCCGGCGTCTGCTGCATGCAACGATGCAGCCCTTGCGTCAGATACATTCCTCGTCTCCTTCATGTGATGCAAGCGTCAGCCCTTGCATATGGGGGCCGCCATGTTGGGCCGCCTTCTGGAACCAGACTCTACGGAGCCGCGCGAGCCGTGTCGTGCGCCAAAGGAACCAATTTGCATGTTGCAGTGCGATTGGTCCGAACGGACCACGACAGTGCCCGGACGCGATGGAAGAATCGGCGGCATCCCCACTCTTTCCCCTACGAGCATGAGCGGACCGCTGGCTGGACTGAAGATCCTCGACTTTTCCACGCTGTTGCCGGGGCCGTTCGCCACCCTGGCGCTGGCCGACCTGGGCGCGGACGTAATTCGCATCGAAGCGCCGAACCGGCCAGATCCGGTCAGGCGCCTGTCACCGCAACGCCATGGGGTCTCGGCGGCGCATGCGTGGATCAACCGCAACAAGCGGTCGCTGGCGCTGGACCTCAAGCAACCCGAATCGATCGACATTGTCAGGAAGCTGATTGCGACGCACGACATCGTGGTGGAACAGTTCCGCCCCGGCGTCATGGCACGGCTCGGCCTTGGCTATGAACAGCTTCGCGAGATCCACCCCGCCCTGATCTATTGCTCGATCACGGGCTACGGTCAGGACGGCCCCTATCGCGACCGCGCCGGGCATGACATCAACTATCTCTCGATTGCCGGCACAGCCAGCTACTGCGGACGCGGCGCGCCGGCACCGTCGAGCATCCAGGTGGCCGATATCGCGGGCGGCAGCCTGCATGCCGCGCTTGCGATGCTTGCGGCCGTCGCACATCGCTATCGCACTGGCGCAGGCCAGTCCATCGACGTCAGCATGACCGATGCCGCATTCAGCCTGAATGCGCTGTCCGGTGCGGCCTATCTCGCTGGTGCGCGCGCGCCACGTCCGGAATCGGAGCGGCTCAATGGCGGCAGCTTCTATGACTACTACGCGACATCCGACGGCAGGCACTTTTCGGTCGGCAGCCTGGAGCCGCAGTTCCTGCAAGCGTTCTGCAGCGCGATGGGCCATCCCGAGTGGGTAACGCTGGCCGTCACGGATATGACCGCACTGAAGCAGCAGATCGGCGCGGCCTTTGTGAGGCGCACATTCGCGGAGTGGTGCGACGTCTTCGCCAAGGTGGATTGCTGCGTGGAACCCGTGCTGACGCTGGAAGAAGCGGCCACGCATCCGCACATGCGCGCGCGCGGACTGGTGGTTGATGTACCGGTGGCTGGCATGGCGGGCTCGTTGCCGCAGATCGCCCATCCGGTGCGCTATTCCGCCACACCACCCCAGTACCGGCACACAGGGGAAGCACTCGGCCAGCAGAGCCGCGACATCCTCGCTTCGCTTGGCTACGACGATACGCAGGTGCAGAAACTTGCCGACGCAGGCGTCACAACGCTGACGGAAGCCTGACACCTATCACAAGGAGACAGACATGGATCATGAACGGAGACGCTGGCTCGGCCAGGCAGCAGCCATCGGCGGCGGCATGGCGTTCGCAAGTTGGCATGCAAGCGCCGACACTGCCTATCCGAACAAGCCACTGCGGCTCGTCGTGCCCTATCCGGCAGGCGGCGGCGCAGACACCATCGCGCGGTTGATCGGCCAGCAGTTGTCGCAGGCGTGGCAGCAACCGGTCGTAGTGGACAACAAGCCCGGCGCCAGTGGCATTCTCGGCAACGACATCGTGGCGAAGGCCACGCCCGATGGGTACACGATGCTGCTGGCCATCACCGCCATGATCCAGTCGCCCAGCCTCTACCGAAAGATGCCGTACAACGTGGAACGCGACTTCATGCCGGTCTCGCTGGTCGCGCGGTCGTCGGATCTTTTCGTCGTGCCGAATCGTGTGCCGGCGCGCACGCTCGCGGAATTCATCGCACTGGCCAAGGCCAGCCCCGGCAAGTTGAGCTACGGCTCGTATGGCAATGGCACCTCGTCGCACCTGCATGGCGAGCAGTTCAAGATTCGCGCGGGGATCGATCTCGTCCATGTGCCGTACAAGGGCGCCGCGCCACTGGTCAGCGATGTATTGGGCGGACAGGTCGATTCCGCATTTGTCGACGTCACCTCGGCCAATGCGTACCTCCAAAGCGGAAAGTTCCGCGTGCTCGGCATCACGGGTACGCAGCGCCATACCGCGCTGCCGGCCGTGCCGACCTTTGCGGAAGCCGGATTGACTGGTTTCGAGCCCAACGGCTGGTTCGGGTTTTTCCTGCCTGCAGGCACGCCGCGCGATGTCGCCGATCGCCTGGCCGCCGAAGTGGCACGCATTGCCAAACGTCCGGATATCTCGCAGCGCCTGAGCGCCATGGGACTGCAGCCTGTGGCATCGACGCCAACCGAACTGGCCAGCGTGGTCAGCAACGACACGCCGAAATGGGCGGAAATCGTCCGCACGGCGCGTATTCAACTGGACTGAGCAGCTGTATTGAACCGGGAGGATGCAGCAGGTATTGCATCCTCGAAGCCCACCTTAAACAAATGCAAATTGCCTGACTGGCGGACGTGACGCACAGTGGTCTCCGACAAAAACCTGACAAGAACAGGAGGAGACAATCATGGTGCGAATCATGCTCGCCGGCGTGCTGCTGGCGCTGGCTCACGGTGCAGCCGTGGCCGAAACCTATCCCTCGCGGCCCATCCGGCTGCTGGTTGGCTACGCGCCGGGCGGCCCGGTGGATACCGCCGCGCGCATCTACGCCGCCGAAATGGGCCGCGTGCTGAAGCAGCCGGTGGTTGTGGACAACCGCGCGGGCGCCAGCGGTGCGATTGCCGCAGGCATGACGGTCGGCGCCAAGCCTGACGGATACACGCTCTACTTCGTGGCCAGCCCCACGATGACGATGACGCCGCTGATCCAGAAATCGGTCAGCTTCAAGCCCGAGAAGGACTTCACCTACGTCGGGCTCATCACGGACTACACCAACGTCCTGCTGATCAACAAGGATTTCCCCGCAAAGAACGTCGAGGAACTGGTGTCGTACGCGCGCAAGCATCCCGGCGACGTGAGCTTCGGCTCGGCTGGCGTGGGGGCATCGAACCATTTGTCCGCCGAACTGCTCGCGCAGATGACCGGCGTGAAGATGCTGCATGTGCCATACAAGGGCAATTCGCCGGCCATGGCCGATGTCATGAGCGGCAAGGTGACGTTCATGTTCGACATCACTGGCACGGCCATCGGCCATATCCAGGGCGGCAAGGTCCGCGCACTGGCGGTCACGTCGAAGACACGCAACCCCGCCTTGCCCAGCGTGCCCACGCTTGTGGAATCCGGCCTCAAGCAATACGACCTGACCGGCTGGTATGGCCTGGTCGGGCCGCCGGGAATGCCTGCCGATATCACCAACCAGCTCGTCAAGGCGCAGCAGACCGTGGGCGAAGACCCCGCCTTCCGCAGCCGCATGACCGAGGTGGGCTACGACCTGAACGTGACCGGCCCGGCGCCGCTACAGAACCGCATCAAGAAGGAACTGGCGCTCTGGGGCAACGTGGTCAAGACGGCCAATATCGAAGTGGAATAAGCGATAAACGAGCGGCTGGCGTTGCCTGGCAGTTCGGCGGCGGTGAAGGCGTGCTTTCCCGATGACGAATTGCCGCACCCCAGCACCGCCTCTACACTGCGGACGTGCCGGATAGTGTCCGGCCCCTTTTCCATGAAGGAATTCAGCGACATGCCGCAGGAACCCGCCGCCGACATCAACACCCGGATCAGCGACATTCCCCGTCACTGGGCCAGCCGCGCGCCGGACGCCATTGCCGTGCAGGAGGGCGAGCGCACCGTCACGTTCGGACAGCTTTGGGAAGGCATTGGCCTGGCTCGCGAATACCTGGCTGCACAAGGCGTGGGCACGGGCGACCGCGTGATGATCATCGGCGAAAACTGTCTCGCGCTGATCACGCTGGTCTTTGCATTGTCCGAGCTTGGCGCGTGGCCCGTGGTCACCAATGCGCGCCTGACGCCGCGCGAGATCGAGGAAATCCGCGCACATTGCCGGCCCCGGCTGATGCTGTTCACACTGGCCGCATCACCTGACGCGCTGCGGCACGGCCTGCTGTACCGTGCCCGCGAGATCACGCCGCCCGGCCTGGGCCCGTTGATGGGGGCCGATGTGGACCAGCATAGTGAACCGGAGCCGGAAGCCCTCGCGCGCGACGTGGCCGCGCTGATCTATACCTCCGGCACCACCGGACAGCCCAAGGGCGTCATGGTCACGCATCGCGGCCTGCTGCACTACGCCCGTGTGACGGTCGAAAGCCGTGGCATCGGGCCCGGCGACTGCGCCTATGCCGTGATGCCGATGTCCCATATCTTCGGCCTCGCCACGCTGCTGCTCGCCACGTTGCAAGGCGGCGGCAGCCTGTATCTGGTTGCACGCTTCAACGTCAACGATGCCTGTGCCGCACTGCAGCGCGGTGCCATCTCGATCCTGCAGGGCGTGCCGGCGATGTTCAGCCGCATCCTGGCACATCTCGCCAGACAAGGGACGCCAACGCTGCGTGCGCCGCGCCTGCGTTACCTGTACACGGGGGGCGGTCCCCTGGAACCTGCGTTGAAGCGCAACGTGGAAGCCGTGTTCGGGCAACCGCTGCATCATGGCTATGGCATGACCGAATACGCGGGATCGCTGTTCATCACACGCCCCGACCGTCCGCGCGATGACTGTGCAGCAGGCGAGATTGTCGAAGGCGCCGCACTGCGCGTGGTGACATCCGACGGCAATCCCGTTCCTCCCGGCACGCCCGGCGAGCTATGGGTAAAGGGCCCCGGCGTGATGCGTGGCTACTACCGCGCGCCGGAGCAGACTGCCGAGGCATTGCGTCCCGATGGCTGGCTCAATACCGGCGATATCGGACGGCTCGGCCCCGACGGTGCGCTGTTCATCGTGGGTCGTACGCGCGACCTGATCATCCGCTCGGGTTTCAGCGTGTATCCGATCGAAGTCGAATCCGTGATCAATACCCATCCGACGGTGAGGATTTCCGCCGTGGTGGGGCATCCCGCAGAGGACGGCAACGAGGAAATCGTGGCGTTCGTGGAGATTCGCGAAGGCGAAACATTCGATGCGGACACACTGCACAGCTACCTGGCCGAGCGTCTTTCTCCCTACAAGCGGCCGGCGCGCATCGTGCGCGTGGCGGCGATACCGACTACGGCCAGCGGCAAGCTGCACAAGCACCAGTTGCGCGGGATGATGGCGGAACTGGTCTGATTCAAGTACCCGTGTTGCCGTCTTCCACAAGCAGATCTACCAGCTTGCGCGCGAAGACGGGCAACGCCTCGCGATCCGCCACGCAGATCTGCAGCTTGCGCTCGGCCCAGTCATCTTCGATCTGCACGATGTTGAGCGCCATGGTCTTGGCGTGACGCCGGGCTGTGCTCTCGGGCAGCACGCCGATCCCCACATTCGCCTCGATCATCCGCCCTGCCGTCTCGAAGTTGCTGACCTGGATACGCCAGTGCAGCGTGCGCTGCAGATCGGCGGCGGCGCGCTTCAGGAAATTGTGGATCGCGCTTTCCTCGGGGAGGCCGATGAAGTCGTATTCGAGCGTCTCCACAAAGCGCACCCGCTTGCGCTGCGCCAGCGGATGGCTCAGGGCCGTGGCCAGCACCAGGCGGTCCAGCCGGTAGGGCATCACCTCCAGCCCATCCATGTTCACGCCGCTGGCCGCAATGCCGATATCCACCATGCCTTCCTGCACGGCCCGGACGATATCGGGACTCAACCGTTCGCGGATATCGACCGTCACATCGGGATGGTTGACAAGGTAAGTGCGCAGCACGCCGGGCAGGAACTCGCTCATCGCCGTGGTATTGGCGAACACACGCACGTGACCCTTGATGCCTGAAGCGTATTCCTGAAGATCGCCACTCAACTGCTCGATCTGGCGAAGTACCCGGCGCGCATGCGCCAGAAGCGTTTCCCCCGCCGGCGTCACCTTGACGCCCTGGCTGCTGCGGCTCAGCAACTTCACGCCCACCTGTTCTTCCAGGTTCTTGATGCGCGTGCTGGCAGCGGGTAGCGACAGATGGCAACGTTCTGCACCGCGGGTCAGGCTGCTGGCTTCCGCGATATGCGTGAAGAGGTTCAGATCGACCAGATCGAAGCGCATTGTCGTTGTCTCCAGAATAGTCGGCGATTATCCCCCGATTGCACGCAATCTTGCCATCCTCGCAATCACCGAGGGCCTTCATGGCGGGCGAATACCGGCTTTCAGACACGCGAATAGGCGAACCGCCGTGCATGCGCCAAGCTGTGCCATTCCCATAACTCCGGAGACCCGACATGGCAGAGCAGGAGACGTTGCGCGTGGACATTGCGGACGGCGTGGCAACGCTGACGCTGAATCGTCCCGAACAGAAGAACGCCCTGAACACATCGATGCGCGACGGACTGCGCGAAGCCGTGCAGAGCATCCGCGCCGACCGTTCGATTCGTGCGGTGGTACTGCGCGGCGCCGGCACCGACTTCTGCTCGGGCGGCGATATCCGCGCCATGAACGTCACCGACGCCGACGCAGGCCGCGACCGCATGGACGACCTGCACGGCTGGATCGCCATGCTTTCCGACCTGGATCGCCCCGTGGTGGCCGCTGTGGATGGCGTGGCCTATGGTGCGGGCTTCAGCCTGGCGCTGCTGGCGGATTTCATCCTGGCCTCGCCGCGTGCGCGCTTTTGCATGCCGTTCATGAAGGTGGGACTGGTGCCGGATTGCGGCGCGTTGTATACGCTGCCGCGCGTGGTGGGCATGGCGCGTGCGCGAGAGCTGGTCTTCAGCGCCCGCGAAGTTCGCGCGGAAGAAGCCAAACAGATGGGCGTGGTATTCGAGATCGTGGAACAGGAGCGGTTATTTGCTCGTGCAGATCAGATGGCGCGCAGCCTGGCGAGTGCTTCGCCTGCGGCGTATGCGCTGACCAAACGCGCATTGAACCAGTCGTTCGACAGCGACCTCCGCGCGATGCTGGAGCTGGAATCACTGGGACAAGGGGTGGCGTTTACCACCGCGTATCACAAGGAAGCGGTGAGGCGGTTCAAGGAGAAGGAAGCGCCGTTGTTTCAGTGGGCGACGGAGTAATCTCTCCGATTGTGTTGCTCCCCTCTCCCGCGAGCGGGAGAGGGGAGAAAACAGTCAGGAGATTGTCGAGGCATCACCCCGCCGTGATCCCCGCCGTCTTGATCACCTTCCCCCACTTCTCGATCTCCGCATGGAGCCGCTTGCGCATCTGCTCCTGCGTCCCCGCATCAGCCTCAGCCCCCGCCTGCAGCAGTTTCTGCTTCACACTCGGGTCATTCATCGCCACGTTGAAATCCGCATTGATCTTGTCGAGCACGGCTTTGGGCGTCTGGGCCGGGGCAAACAACGCTGCCCACGAATACGCTTCGTAACCCGGCAATCCCGATTCGGCCACGGTCGGCACATCGGGCAGCATGCCCGAACGCTTGCGGCTGGCCACGCCCAATACCTTGATACGTCCCGTCTTGATGTGTTGCAGCGCAGTCGGCGCATCGCTGAACATCAACTGTACCTGTCCACCGAGCAGGTCATTCATCGCCGGGCCACTGCCCTTGTAGGGCACGTGCTGCAACTTCGTGCCCGCTTCCATGTTGAACAGTTCGCCCGCCAGATGCGTGCCACCACCGTTGCCCGACGAGCCATATGAGAGCGTGCGGCCGGGCTGCTTCGCGTACGCAATCAGTTCCTTGATGTTGTTGGCAGGCACGGACGGATGCGCGACCACGAACACCGGGAACATCGCCGCGAAGCTCACCGGCGCGAAGTCCTTCTCGATGTCGTACGGCAGCTTGCCCATCAGCGATGGATTCACCGCGTGGTGAATCGAGCCGAGGAACAGCGTGTAGCCATCGGGCGCCTCTTTGGATGCGATGGTGGCGCCGATCGTGCCGCCCGCGCCCGCGCGATTGTCGATGACGAGCGGCTGCTTCCAGATCTCGCCGAGCCGCTGGCTGAAGATGCGCGCGGTACTGTCCACCGGACCGCCGGGCGGAAACGGCACGATCAGCCGCACCGGCTTGGCCGGCCACGGGTCGTTGGCCAGCACCGATAGCGGATGCGTGGCGGCTGCCAGCGCGCCAGCAGCCATGAGCCGCCTGCGCATAGGGGAAATGATCATGCCTTGTCTCCTTGGGTCTGCATCGAACCGGCCTGCTCCCGCAGCACACGCTTGAGGATCTTGCCGTTGTTATTGGTAGGCAGTTCTGCCAGCGCGATGATTCGCGCGGGGCGTTTGTAAGGGGCCAGCCGGCTGCGCAGATGATCCTTGAGCGCGGCAAGTTCCAGCGGGCAGCCAGGACGCAGTTCCACGAACGCGACGATTTCCTCGTTGCCGTCGCCCTCGGGCGTGCCGACCACCGCCGAGCGCTGAATGCTTGGATGGGTGTTCAATGCCGTCTCTACTTCAGCCGGGTACACGTTGAAGCCCGAGCGGATGATCATTTCCTTGAGGCGACCCACCACGAAGACCGCGCCATCGGCGTGCATCTCGCCCAGGTCGCCGCTCGCATACCAGCCGCCTTCGCGCATCACGGCAGCGGTGGCTTCCGGATCGCGGAAATAGCCAGGCATCAGCCCCCTGCCCCGCAGCCAGAGTTCTCCGCGCTCGCCCAGCGGCAGCGGCTTGCCAGTCGTGGCGTCGGTGACCTGCACCTCGGCTTCGGCTACCGCATAGCCCGCGCTGGTATCGGCACGCCGTTCGTCGATGCGCGTGACATGGACCGATCCCGCGTACTCGGAGAGTCCATAGCCATGGTGCAGCGTCAGCCCGAACATCGCTTCCACGCGTTGCTTCAGCGCGAGGTCGAGCGGCCCTGCACCCGTGTAGATGTAGCGCAGCGACGGCGCTACAGGTTGCGTGATGCCTTGCTGTTGCAGATAGGCCAGCAGCCGCGAGAACAGCGTCGGCGGCCCCTGCAGTTGCGACACGCCGTGGTGCGCCAGCGCATCGAGCAGATCCTCGGGATCGAACTGCGGACGCATGACAAGCTGCGATCCGGCCAGCAGCGAACTCAGCAGCACCGTGCCAAGGCCAAAGATATGCGTCATCGGCACGAACGCGTAGCTGCGGTCTGCCGGACGCATCTCCCGTGCGTCGCGCGTCACGCGTGCAAAGTGGATCAGCGCGTCGTGCGTCAGCATCACGCCCTTCGGCTCACCCGTGGTGCCCGAGGTGAAGATCAGCGCGGCTACCTCGTCGCGCAACGGTTCGGGCTCCGTCACGGCGTCCGCGCGCACCGCCGAGCGCACCATGCCCGGGAGCGCGGACGGCACGGCATCGAAGCGTGCCCCGTGCGCTGCGGCGGCCTGCGATGCCGATGCGGTGAAGTACACCACGCGGGCATCGGCGCGCGCCGCAAAGGCATCGATCTCGCCCGGCGCCATGCGTGCGTTGACGCCGCAAGACCATGCGCCCACGCGGCTGCAAGCCATGATCAGCGCCGCATGCTCGGGACAGTTCTCCGCCACCACCATGACGCGGTCACCGGGGCGGACATCGAGCGCCCGCAGTTCTACCTCGGCCACATAGGTCAGCGCTCCAAGCTGGGCAAACGTCACCTGAGTGCCATCCGGCAGGTGGATGAACGGTTGATCGGGTGCCTCGTTCAACCAGTAATCGAGCAGGTGATGAATTCGCGTAGTCACTGCTGGCCGTCCTTTGCAATGCGGGAAGTGGTGCGCGCAGCATGAGCGCAAAGCCGTCGGGGCGCCATTCGTAAATGGCAAGGCCCGCCTTTGCCTCGCTGAAACCGCGCTGCAGTACGCGCGGGCGCAGGCTGGCGGCGCATTCCGCATAGATAAAGACCGGATTCGGCAAACCTGAACCAGAGCGACCGACACCCCCCTAGAATCGGTGGCATTGAGGAGACAACCCATGGACCTGCGTTTTTCCAAAGAAGAAGAATCCTTCCGCCAGGAAGTCCGTGCCTTCGTGCAGGCCAGCCTGCCCGCCGACATCCGCGACAAGGTGCTGGGCCACCGCCGCGTGGAGAAAGACGACTACGTGCGCTGGCACCGCATCCTGCACGCGCAGGGCTGGGGCGCGCCCACGTGGCCGAAGGAATGGGGCGGCACCGGCTGGAACGCGCTGCAACGCCTGATCTTCGAGATCGAGACACTGCAAGCGGGCGCGCCGCGCATGCTGCCGTTCGGCCTGACCATGATCGGTCCGGTCCTGATGAAGTACGCCAGCCAGGCGCACAGGGAACGATTCCTGCCGCGCATCCCCATGGTCGATGAGTTCTGGTGTCAGGGTTATTCCGAACCCGGCGCGGGTTCGGACCTGGCGTCGCTGCGAACCAGCGCGGTGCGGCGCGGCGACAAGTACATCGTCAATGGCCAGAAAACCTGGACCACGATGGCGCACTTTGCCGACTGGATCTTCTGCCTCGTGCGCACCGATCCGGAAGCCAAGGCGCAAGAAGGCATCTCGATGCTGCTGATCGACATGAAGTCGCCTGGAGTGACCGTGCGACCCATCAAGACGCTCGATGGTGGCCACGATGTCAACGAAACGTGGTTCGAAGAAGTCGAAGTGCCCGTGGAGAACCTGCTGGGCGAGGAAAACCGCGGCTGGACCTATGCCAAGTACCTGCTCGGCCATGAACGCACCGGCATCGCAGGCATCGGCCATTGCTACCGCGAATTGCGCCAGTTGAAGCACTACGCGTCCGAAGCCACCGATGGCCGTGGCCGTCCACTGATCGAAGAGCCGCGCATGCGCGATCGCATTGCGCGTGTGGAGATGGACCTGCTGGCGCTGGAGATGCTGCTGTTGCGCGTGGCCACACAGGCCGCCGGCACGCCGGGACCGGAAGCATCGCTTGTGAAGATTCGCGGCTCCGAATTGCAGCAGGATATCGCCATGCTGCAGATGGAAGTGGCTGGCCCGAACGGCTGGCCCTACTCGCCCGATTGGCTGGAGCCCGGCGCACCCAATCCATCGAGCGGCCCGGACTGGGCGCCGTCCGCTGCATCGACGTACTTCGACATGCGCAAGACCACGATCTACGGCGGTTCCACCGAAGTACAGAAAAACATCATCTCCAAGATGATCATCGGTTTCTAAGCGCGCATCTCAGCAAGGACGACGACATGGATTTCACCTACAGCGAAGAACAGCAGATGCTGACCGACAGCCTGCGCCGCTTTGTCGCCTCGGCATATACCTTCGAGGCACGGCGCCGCAATGCGCGCGAGAACGGCAGCTTCGACACACATTTCTGGTCCGCACTGGCCGAGATGGGCGTACTCGGCCTCTGCGTCCCCACCGAATACGGCGGCTTTGGCGAAGGCCCGGCCACGCAGGCCGTGGTACAGCGCGAACTGGGCCGCGCGCTGGTGCAGGAACCCGTGATTCCCGGCGGCGTGATTGCTGCCGCGATCCTCAAACAGTTCGCGCCCGCCGCAATGCAGGCCGCGTATTTTCCTCCACTCGCCAGTGGCGAGAACGTGTTCGCCGTGGCCTATCTGGAACCGACCACGCGCTATCGCGCCGATACCGCGCAGGCACAGGCGCGCAAACAAGGCACCGAAGGCTACGTGCTGAACGGCGCCAAGTCCGGCGTGTGGCACGGGGCAGCGGCGAACATCTTCATCGTCTCCGCTGTCCTCAATGGCACGCTCGCCCTCTTCCTCGTGCAGCGCGATGCACCGGGCCTGAACATCACCAGCTATCCGACGATGGACCGCCTTGCCGGTGCCGACCTGACGCTCGCGGACGTGCCCGCCACGCTGCTGACGACGCAGGGTCTCGACGCCCTCGAAGTGGGCCTCGACCACGGCATTGCCGCGCAATGCGCTGCGGCTGCCGGTGCGATGGAGCGCCTGATCGAGATCACCGCCGAATACCTCGGCGCGCGCAAGCAGTTCGGCAAGCCGCTCGCCTCGTTCCAGTCGCTGCAGCACCGTGTGGCCGAGATGGTCATGCAGAAGGAACTGGCGCTGTCGATGGCCTACGTGGCCGCGCAGGGACTCGATGCTATCGACATTGCGGAACGGCGCCGCAAGGTCTCGGCTGCAAAGGTCATCACCGCGCGCGCCGCGCGCTTTGTGGGCCAGCAGGCGGTGCAACTGCATGGCGGCATGGGCATGACCGACGAGTTGGAGGTCGGCGACTACTTCAAGGCGCTCGCCATGGTGGACGTGCTGCTCGGCGACACGGACCTGCACATGGAACGCTACACCGAGGCGATGGCCGCCTGATATCGAACACGCAAACGGATGAAACACGATGACCATCAATAGCAAGGCATACATCGTCGGCGCCTACGAGCACCCGACCCGCAAGGCACCGGACAAGACCGTGGCGCAACTGCACGCCGAAAGCGCACGCGGCGCGCTGGAAGACGCTGGCCTGACGCTGGCCGATGTCGACGGCTACTTCTGCGCGGGCGACGCGCCCGGACTCGGCATGGTCAACATGGTCGACTATCTCGGCCTGAACGCCCGCCATGTGGATTCGAGCGAGATGGGTGGCTCGTCGTATATCGCGCACGTCTCGCACGCCGCGCAGGCCATCGCCGCCGGCAAGTGCAACGTGGCACTGATCACGCTCGCTGGCCGGCCCCGTTCGGAAGGATCGAGCGGCACGCAGGCGCGCAACTGGGGCGCCAACCTGCCCGACCAGCCGTTCGAAGCCCCGTTCAACCCCGTGACCGTCAACCTGTACGCGATGGTTGCGCAGCGGCACATGTACGAGTTCGGCACCACGCCCGAGCAACTCGCGTGGATCAAGGTAGCCGCGTCGCATCATGCGCAGCACAATCCCAATGCAATGCTGCGCGAGCTGGTGACTGTCGAGGATGTGGTCAACTCGCCGATGATCTCCGATCCGCTGCATCGACTCGACTGCTGTGTGGTGTCCGACGGCGGCGGCGCGTTGATCGTCGCGCGCCCGGAAATCGCGGCCACGCTGAAGCGCCCGAAGATCAAGGTGCTGGGGGCCGGCGAACACGTCAAGGGCCTGCTCGGCGGCCAGGTGGACTTGTCGTGGTCTGCTGCAAAAATCTCCGGCGCAGCAGCGTTTGCCGAAGCTGGCGTGACGCCTTCTGACATCCAGTACGCGTCGATCTACGACAGCTTTACGATCACCGTGCTGATGCAGCTTGAAGACCTGGGCTTCTGCAAGAAGGGCGAAGGCGGCAAGTTCGTGATGGACGGAAACCTGATCTCGGGCGTGGGCAAGCTGCCCATCAACACCGATGGCGGCGGCCTGTGCAACAACCATCCGGCCAATCGCGGCGGCATCACAAAGGTGATCGAAGCCGTGCGCCAGTTGCGCGGCGAGGCGCATCCGGCAGTACAGGTCAAGAACTGCGGATTGGCATTGGCGCAGGGCACGGGCGGCTATATGGGCTCGCGCCATGGCTCCGCCACCCTGATCCTCGAACGCGAATAAAAGGAAAGCAAGCCATGACCACGCCTTATGTTTCCACGCCATACAAGGCCCCGGACGAGCTGCCGGACAACACTGCCTTCTGGCAGGCCGCGCGCGAGGGCAAGTTGCTGGTGCGCCATTGCACCGGCTGCGGCAAGCCGCACTGGTATCCGCGCACGCTGTGTCCGTTCTGCATGGGCGACACCGAATGGAAGACCGCCTCCGGCCTCGGTGAGATCTACTCGTTCAGCATCACGCGCCGCGCGGGTCCGAACCCGTTCTGCATCGCCTATGTCCGTCTGGACGAAGGCGTGACGATGATGACGCATATCGTCGATACCGATCTGGATAGCGTGCGGATCGGGCAACGCGTGAAGGTGCGCTTTGCCGAAACCGACGGAGAAGGCAGCGCACCAGTTCCTGTCTTCGCGCCGGTGGCCTAGGCATGGCACCGACGAACCTTCCCTCGCCGTCGCGGCAGACCGGCGCGCTCAGTCACCTGCGCGTGCTCGACCTGTCGCGCGTGCTGGCCGGTCCATGGTGCACGCAGAACCTGGCCGACATGGGCGCCGACGTGATCAAGATCGAGAAGCCCGGTACGGGTGACGACACGCGCCACTGGGGGCCTCCCTACCTCGATGGCGCGGACGGCTCGACGAATCAGGCGAGCTACTTTGCTGCGTGCAACCGCAACAAGCGCTCGGTGACGGTGGACATCGCCACGCCGGAAGGCCAGAAGCTGGTGCGCGACCTGGCGGCGCAGAGCGATGTGGTCATCGAGAACTACAAGACGGGTAGCCTCAAGCGGTATGGACTCGACTATGAAACGCTCTCGGCGCTGAATCCGCGCCTGATCTACTGTTCGGTCACCGGCTTTGGCCAGACTGGCCCGTACGCGACGCGCCCGGGCTACGACTTGCTCGTGCAGGCGATGAGCGGCCTGATGAGTATCACGGGGCAACCCGATGGCACGCCCGGCGCGGGGCCGATGCGCGTGGGCGTGGCCGTCATCGACGTGTTCACGGGCATGTATGCGACCACGGCCATCCTTGGCGCGATCGAGGCTCGGCACCACACCGGGCGCGGGCAAAGCATCGACATCGCGCTGCTCGACGTAGCGATGGCGGTACTGGCCAACCAGGGTGCCGGATTCCTCAATGCGGGAGTCGTCCCCACGCGCCAGGGCAACGTGCATCCAAGCGTGGTGCCCTATCAGGATTTCCCCACACGCGATGGCGACATGCTGCTGGCCATCGGCAACGACGGCCAGTTCGCGCGTTTCTGCGAAGTGGCCGATGTCGAGTGGGCCCGCGACGCGCGCTACACGACGAACAGCGCCCGCGTGGCGAATCGCGACACGTTGATTCCGATGATGTGCGACATCACGCGGACGAAGCCCACGAGCGAATGGATTCGTTTGCTTGAAGCGGCGACCGTGCCGTGCGGACCGATCAACGACATCGGGCAGGCGTTTGCCGATCCGCATGTGCAGTCTCGTGAGCTGCGTGTTGAGCAATACCGCTACGCTGAGGGGTCTGCGGTTGCCGATCCGGTCAACCGGGTGTGCAGCACGGCCAGTCCGCTTCGGCTGAGCGAGACACCGCCAACGCTGCGGCACGCACCGCCTGCGCTCGGGCAGCATACGGATGAGGTGCTGCGCGAGTGCTTGGGGTTGGATGGGGATGCGGTGGCGGGGTTGAGGGCCAGGGGGGTGTTGTAGACAAACCGCAAGCATGACAACTGCCGCTTGTTTGCTCCCCTCTCCCGCCATGCGGGAGAGGGGTTGGGGGTGAGGGCCGGCCGTCGCTATGCGAAAAGCGTGATCAGTTACGACACGCTTGCCCTCACCCCCAGCCCCTCTCCCATTTCATGGGAGAGGGGAGCAAAGACACGCTACTATCCACCCAGCCAATCTCCCACTGCAGAGGTAACCCGTGTCCCTTCCCGCCAGCATTTTCGAAGTCTCCGGCGATGCCGTCGAGTCCACGGTGTTGTCACGCGGCCCCTGGAACCCCGGTGCGCAACACGGTGGTGCGCCCGGTGCCTTGCTGGCCACGATGGCAGATCGGGCCATGGCGCATGAGCCGGGCTGGTCGATGTCGCGTCTCACCTTGGAATTCGTGCGGCCAGTGCCCGTGGCGCCGCTGCGCGCCATCATCGAGCCGCAACCTGGTGGCGCCGTGCGCCGTGTGCGCGTCGAGTTACAGCACGAAGGCGTGACCGTCGTGCATGGCACGGCGGTCTACATGCGCGAACGCGAACTCGACCTACACGCCACACCCGCATCGCCAGTGCTGCCACCGCCCGACGCTTGCCACACGCCGCTCCAGATTCCCGGCATGGCGCCGCAGACATCGTTCCACTACACCGCCATGGAAACCCGCGTGGCAACGGGCACCGTCTCCGAGCCGGGTCCGGCAGCGGTTTGGTTTCGCTTTGCTGTACCCGTAGTCGCCGACTGGCCCATCTCGCCCGCATCCCGCGCGATTGCCGCCGCAGACTTCGGCAATGGCATCAGTTGGGCGGTGCCGCTTAGTCGCTTCGCGTTTGCCAATGCCGATCTCACTGTCTATCTGCACCGTCAGCCGCAAGGGGAATGGGTGGCTGCGGAATCGGAGACCTTCGTGCAGCCCAACGGCATCGGGCTGGCACGCACCACCTTGCATGACGAACGCGGCCCGATCGGCGTGGCGCAGCAGGGCCTGATTTTCAAGCCCCGCTAGCGCAGATCAAGCCGCCTTGGCCGGCAAGGTCGGATAGTCGGTCAGGCCGCGCGCGTCACCGCCAAACAACGTATCGCGATCCGTGGGGTTGAGCATTGCGCCCGTGCGCAGGCGCTCCGGCAAATCCGGGTTCGCGATGAATGGACGACCAAAGGCGATCAGGTCGGCCCAGCCCTCTTCCAGTGCGGCCACGGCGCGCGCGCTCGTGTACTTGCCGGCGTAGATCAGCGTACCGGGATACACCGCGCGCAGGCGTTGCTTGAACGCCATCGGCATGTGCGGCGCATCCTCCCAATCTGCTTCCGCGATGTGGATGTAGCCCACGCCCACCTCGGCGAGCAACTTCGCGGCGGCGGTATAGGTGGTCTCCGGATCGGCATCGACACAACCGTTCAGCGTGGTCAGCGGGGCAAGCCGGATGCCGACGCGATCCTTGCTACCCGTGCCGTCCACCAGCGCCTCGGCCACCTCGCGCAGGAATCGCAGGCGATTGTCGAGCGAGCCACCGTACTCATCGGTTCGTGCATTCGCGCCAGAGTCGATGAACTGGTTCACCAGGTAACCATTGGCCGCATGCAACTCCACACCATCGAAACCGGCGGCCATGGCATTGCGGGCCGCCTGTCGAAACTGCTCGACGATGTCGTGGATCTCGGGAATGCTCAGGGCGCGCGGCTCGGATGCCTGGACGAAGCCCGGCTTGCCATCGTTGTCAGCCACAAACACATTGACGCCCTTCGCCTGGATGGCCGAAGACGACACCGGCTGTTCGCCGCCCAGCAAGCTGACGTGGCTCAGGCGTCCCACATGCCAGAGCTGCGCAAAGATGCGCCCGCCTGCCGCATGCACGGTATCGGTGACCTTGCGCCAGCCGGCGATCTGCTCCGGCGTGTACACACCGGGCGTCCAGGCATAGCCCTTGCCCATCGGCGAAATCCACGTCCCTTCGCTGACAATCAGGCCGGCGCCAGCGCGCTGGGCGTAGTACTCGGCCATCAACGCATTCGGTACATCGCCGGGCTGGCTGGCACGCGAGCGCGTCATCGGCGGCATGACGAGGCGGTTCGGCAGCTTCAGGCTGCCAAGCGAGTACGGTTGGAACAACGGGTTGCGGGTATCGGGCATTGCAGCGCTCCAGGAAGGAAAGTCACGATGGAGGCCAGTCTGCCGGCTTTACTCTTGCGGATTAAGGGGCTTTCGCAGGAAATATTGTTGATTTCTTGTCAACAATGGGAGTGGCTTATCGACCGCTCCCATGCGGCCTGCTTGTCAAAGCGCTGCCCCCGCCCTTGCCGTAGTCGCAATGCTCGTATACGCTTCCAACTACGATTTATCTAGTCCTAGTTTTCCTATGTCCCACATCAGTACAGGTGTTGAATACGGGCTGCATTGCCTGTTGTATCTGTCGCGTTCGCCACTCGCGGTGGAAGAAGCCAGCGTGCGCGACCTCGCCGAGCTACAAGGTATTCCCGCCGAGTTTCTCGCCAAGCTGTTCACCAAGCTGGCAAAAGCCGATCTGGTCGTGGCTACCGAGGGAATCAAGGGTGGCTTCCGCCTGGCCCGCCCCCCGTCGCGCATCACGGTGTACGACGTGGTCATGGCCATCGATGGCGACAAGTCGCTGTTCGAGTGCCGCGAGATTCGCGATCGCAATGCCGTGTTCGAGGGATGCCCGCCCGCATGGGCCACGCGCGGCGTCTGCGGCATTCACGCCATCATGCAGCAGGCCGAAAAGGCGATGCAGGCGGAACTCAAGAAACATACCCTTGCTGATATCGCGGAGCGTACGCTCAAGGTTGTGCCAGCTTCCCACGGCGGCCAGATCGTGGAGTGGCTGACCGATCGCGCGGCCAATCGGCGCAGCGCACGATAAAGAAGGCGATCCCATCGGGACCGCCTTGCTTCACCCGGAGCAGGACTCTGCACCACGCACTGCCACGTGCGGTCGGCGCATCGAATCCTGCCGATCAGTGCAGCGCCATGCGGCGGCGCTTTTCCACCAGTCCGACCAGCGCTACGACCAGCAGGTTGACCGGCGTCGGAATGCCAAGTGATGCGCCCCGACGCACGATCTCGCCATTGAGCGACGCAATCTCGCTGGCACGGCCTTGTGCGAAATCCTGGGCCATCGACGAATATTGCCCGAGCGGAATCGTGCGACGGATCAGTTCGACCTGGCTCTCGGCACCGCCTTCGATCGTCACGCCGGAGGCGCGTGCCACGGCCAGGCATTCCGCCACGATGGCGGTCATCGCGGCATCGGCAGAGGGAACGTCGCGAATCTCGCCGTACGGCAGTTGGACGATGGCCGACAGCGCGTTGTAGGCGCAGTTGAGGATCAGTTTCCCCCACAGTGCGCTCATGACATCGGACGATACAACCGTGGGCACGCCGGCGTGGTCGAACAACTCGGCCACCTGCGCACTCCCCTCGCCCGTCGCGATAATCAGGTCGCCACGCCCGTGATGGCGGAGATGGCCGGCATCGGCCATCTCGCTCGCGACGTAGACCGCTGCGGGAATGACGGGCCGCGCCAACGCGGCTTCGAGCCGGCAGGCATTGTCGATACCGTTCTGCAGCGAGACGATCACCGCTGCGGGTTTCAGATATGGACGCATCTGCTCGGCCGCGTGCTCGGTATCGACGGATTTCACACAGACCAGCACGAGATCGGCATCGGCCACTGCAGCGGGGTCCGTACTCGCACCGATGTGCACGCGCGTATCGAATGACTTCGATTCAAAGCGCAACCCCTGCGCGTGAATGGCATCGACATGACGCTGCCTGCCGATCAGGACCACGCCCTCGCCGGCCTTCGCCAGCATGCCACCAAAGAAACAGCCCACAGCGCCTGCGCCCATTACCGCGATTTTCATGATTCGCTCCTGCCAGTCCTGCCGTCCTGCTGTCGCGAGGGAAGGCGAACGCGCCGCCCCCGCGTCCTGCCTTGCTTACTGACGCTGCACGGTCTGCACGGCGTCCAGAATCACCTTGGCCACATCGGCCGGACGCGATTGCTGCGGCACGTGGCTGGTCGGCAGCTGCGTGACCTTCGCCCCGATCTTTTTAGCCATCTCGCGCTCCAGGGCGGGCGGGATCATGCGGTCGTTTTCGCTGACGATGAACCACGACGGCCGCGTGGTCCAGGCCGCGACGGTGGTCTTCTCGCCAAATGCCTTGGCCTGGATCGGGCCCTGGGTGGCAGCCATGACGCGCGCCTGTGCGGCAGGCACGTCCTGCGCAAAGTTGGCGGCCAGCGCCTCGGGCGGCAGCGTCAGGTATCCATCCTTGTCGGCCACCAACTTGGCGATGCCCGGTGCGGGCGGATACCCCTTGCCCACTTCTTCCGTGGACTGGCCGGCATCCGGCGCGAAGGCGGCCACATAGACCAGCGCCTTGACCTTGTCGTTGGCACCGGCTTCGGTAATCACCGTACCGCCCCACGAATGGCCCACCAGCACAACCTTGCCCGGCTGGTTGTCGATGGCACGGCGCGTGGTGGCCACGTCGTCCGCCAGCGAGTTCAGCCCGTTCTGCACGGCCTGCACCTTCACGCCCTTGGCCTGCAGGAACGGAATGACCTTGGCCCAGTCCGAGCCATCGGCAAACGCGCCATGCACGATCACCACGGTAGTGGGCACCTTGTCGGCGGCGGAAGCCCCGGTGGCGGCCGTGAAACCCAGGGCCGCAATGGCCAGCGATGCAAGCGTTCGATTCAGCATGTCGATCCTTTCAAGATCCGTTGGGATGGCAATGGATGTATTGGAAGGCGGCGACGTATCGCTTCCATGTGGCGAAAGCGGGAATCCGTATGCGCACGTATCTGCGGCTCGCGCAGATACATGACGGTACAAATGTCGAAGGCCGGCGCGCTCGCCACGCCGTGATACAGTCCGGCCACTATCCGCCGAGCCACCGCACATGTCCGAGCGTCAAGACTCTACGCCCAAGCCCGCTTCCATGAACGTCAAGACCGCCTTGCGCGTGATCGAGATCATCGAGACGTTTGCGCGGGAGCGGCGGGCCTTGTCGTTATCGGAACTCGCGCGCCTGCTGGCGGTGCCAGCGTCGAGCTGCCATGCGCTCATCCGGACGCTGACGTCGCTGGGCTATCTCTACGAAACCGCGCGCCGGCAAGGCTACTACCCGACGGGACGCCTGCTGGCCATGGCGCAGCAGATCGCCCGTCATGATCCCGTGCTGGACCGCGTGCACGACACGATGGCCGAGTTGCGCGATGCCACGGGCGAAACCGTGGTCATCGGCAAGCTGCACGAAGGCGCGGCGGTGGTGTACCTGGACGTGCTCGAATCCCCGCACGCCATCCGCTATATCGCCACCGCAGGCGAACGGCGCGAACTGTACGCAAACTCGATTGGCAAAGCGCTGCTGGGCGCCATGGAGGATGCCGAGCGCGGCGCCGTACTGGCGCAGGTGGCATTCCAGCCGTTCACCGCGCGTACGCTGACCACGCCCGCCATGGTCGAAGCCGACCTGCAGGCTGCGCGCACGCGTGGTGCGTATGTCAATCTCAGTGAATCGATGCCCGATGTAGGCGCGCTGGCGTGGCCGGTGCGGTTATCGGGGGAAAGTTATGCGATCTCGATCGCCGGTCCGGTGTACCGGATCGAGCCGCATCTGGAGCGCTACGCGGCCATCCTGCGCGCGGCCTGTGCATCGCTGGAGAAGACCTGAGCGGTCACGCTCAGTCCACGCTCAGTCGACAGTCTCGCGCGACACCAGCCGCCAGCTCATCGCGTCGGGCAGATCGATGTCACCGACCGGCAGCGCTGCCGCCAGCGCCAGCACGGCGTCCTTGCGGCGCCACGTCAGCCCATTGGCAGCCTCCAGCGGCGCCGGAACCGCTTCCACGACATGGCCGATCATCGTCTGGAACAGGCTGCCGCCATGGCACTTGATCCACGCTTCCTTGAGTGTCCAGAGTTGGAAGAAGGCCACCATGCGGGCTTCGTCGTCACCCCCGGCGATCAATTCCGGCAGCGCCGCGCGCTCGGCTTCGGTCGTGGTGGCTTCGATCAGCGTCCCGAGGTGCTTGCGCGGCTGAAGGGCCTCGATGTCGACGCCCACCGGCATGTCAGATACCGCGCACGCCAGGTGATCACCCGAATGTGCGATCGATACGAAGATCGGCATGCCCACCGCCCCGCCCGAGTGCGTGGCGACAGGCGGTGCATCCTCGGCGGCCGACAACATCCATTCCGATGCATCGCCGCCCAGCGTCACCGCCAGCAGCCGCCGCGCCAGCCAGCGCCCGGCGGCAAACTGCTCGGCGCGCTGCTCCGCACGCATTTCGGCCAGGCGTGACAGCTCTTCCGCAGACATCCAGCGGCTGACTGGTGGCGCCATGGCAGCAAAGGCCATGACCGATCCGGTACGCAGGGCGAGCGGCATGGTAATGGTGTGTGGATAGCGCCGGTATCAATCCGCCCAGCGGCGGAATACCAGCGAGGTATTGATGCCGCCGAAAGCGAAATTGTTGCTCATCACATGGTCGGTATCGATCCTGCGCCCTTCGCCCATGATGTAGTCCAGCGGTGCGCAACGTGGATCGAGATCGGTGAGATTGATCGTTGGTGCAAACAAGCCATCCCGCATCATCTCGATCGTCATCCACGCTTCCAGCGCGCCGCAGGCACCAAGCGTATGTCCCATATAGCTCTTGAGCGAACTGACCGGCATCCGTCCGCCCAGCACATCGTGCGTGGCCTGCGATTCCGCCACGTCGCCGTGGTCGGTCGCCGTACCGTGCGCATTGACATAGCCGATGGCATCCGGCGACAGGTCGGCGTCTTCCAGCGCCAGCCGCATCGCTTGGGCCATGGTCCCGGCCTGCGGCTGCGTCACGTGCGCGCCGTCGCTGTTGGTGCC
Organism: Cupriavidus sp. SW-Y-13; assembly: GCF_009793345.1. Lineage (NCBI taxonomy): Bacteria > Pseudomonadati > Pseudomonadota > Betaproteobacteria > Burkholderiales > Burkholderiaceae > Cupriavidus > Cupriavidus sp. SW-Y-13. The sequence continues at coordinate 671,433 of NZ_WHLX01000002.1, read as the reverse complement.
ATAGCCGACGATCTCGGCCAGGATGGTGGCACCGCGCGCCTGCGCATGCTCCAGTTCCTCCAGGACAAGCGTGCCGGCGCCCTCGCCCAGCACCAGCCCGTCGCGATTCGCGTCGAACGGGCGCGGCGTGCGCTCCGGCGCATCGTTGCGTGTACTCGTGGCGAACAGCGTATCGAAGACAGCGGCCTCGGTGGCATCCAGCTCCTCGGCACCCCCTGCCAGCATCGCCAACTGGCGGCCCGCGCGAATGGTCTCGAACGCATAACCAATGCCGTGGCTGCCCGAAGTACAGGCGCTCGATGTGGTCAGGATGCGCCCTGTAATGCCAAAGAACACGCCGATATTGACCGCCGTGGTGTGCGGCATCATGCGGATATACGTGGTGGCGCTGATGTCCTCGGTCGTGCGCTCGGACATCATCCGGCCGAAATCCTGGACGGCCGAAGGCGTGCCGGTGGACGAACCGTAGGCGATGCCCAGCCGGCCGCCCGTTACCAGCGGACTGCCGGCCAGCCCTGCATTGGCCAATGCAGCTTCGCTGGCCATCACGGCCATCAGCGAGACACGTCCCATCGATCGCGTCAGCTTGCGCGTGTAATGCGGCGGCGGCGAGAACGGCGGCACCGGTGCGCCCAACCGGGTATTGAGCCCCCGGATATCGTCCCATTCCGGCATATGGACCACTGCATTGCGTCCGCTGGCCAGGCGCTCGCGCACTGTGGCCCAGTCATTACCCAGGGCGCTTACCGCCCCGGCGCCGGTTACGACAACCCGCTTCATCCGAACATCCCTCCGTTCACCGAAATCACCTGCCGCGTAATGTAACCGGCATCTGGCGACAAGAGGAAGGCCACCGTTGCAGCCACCTCGTCCGGCGTGCCCAAGCGGCGCGCCGGAATGATCTTGAGCGCCTCGTCGCGCACGTGGTCTTCCACCATTTCCGTGTCGATCAGCCCCGGCGCCACGCAATTGACCGTGATCTGCCGCTTGGCCAGTTCGATGGCCAGTGCCTTGGTGGCGCCGATGATGCCTGCCTTGGCGGCGCTGTAATTGGCCTGCCCACGGTTGCCCACCAGCCCCGACACCGACGACAACGTAACGATGCGGCCCGGCTGGCGTCGCTGCACCATAGGCATGACCACGGGATTCAGCACGTTGTAGAACGCGTCGAGGTTGGTATGCACCACCTCGTCCCATTCCTCGCCGGTCATGGCCGGAAACGCCGCATCGCGCGTCATGCCGGCATTGCAGACCACGCCGTAATAGCAGCCGTGCTTCTCGATATCGGCCAGCAGGATTTCCGCCGTGGCCTCGCGGCGCGCCATGTCGAACGCCAGCACCCGGGCATTGCGTCCGAACGCGCGAACGGCATCCGCCACGGATTCCGCCTCGTCCCGGCGTGTCCGGCAGTGAACCACCACGTCAAAGCCGTCGCGCGCCAGGCGCAAGGCAATGGCCCGCCCGATGCCGCGCGAGGACCCCGTGACCAGCACCGTCTTGTTTGTCATACCTGCTGCCCCTGGAGAAAAGCCTCCGCGTCGGCAGGCTGGAATACGGAAACATTGGCGCGGGCCACTTCGCGGCCATCCATCGCCAGCGTGCAGGCGAACATGCCCAGGCCATTCTCGCCTTCCAGTTCCACCTGCACGGAAATTGTCAGTACGCTGCCCACCGGGAAAGCCGCTACGTCGCACGCGTAACGGCGAGAACCGAGCAGGAAGCCCACGCCCGGCCCCCGACCGGCAGCGCGGTCGCGCACGCCGGCCCAGGCTGCGATGGTCTGCGCCATGTATTCGATGCCCACCCAGCCAGGCATGCCGTCATCGCCAACAAACAACTGCGTGGCACGCACCGTCGCGCGCGCCGTGCAGTGTCCGGCATCGGCGTGGATCAATTCGTCGATCAGGCGCATCGCTCCCGCATGCGGGATCACCTCGGCCACTGGGGGCATCGGTACATTCGATATCGGTTCCATCGTCGTCATCTTTACCCCTCGCCCAGTACCAGCACGCAGTTGCTGCCGCCGAATGCAAACGAATTGCTCATCACATGGCGCACCGGCCGCCCCAGCGACTCGTCCGCACCCACCACGTGGAGCGCCGGCAGCGCCGCGTCCGGTGCGCCGTCCCACCAGTGCGCCGGCAGACGGCCCCGAGGGTTGCCGGTCAACGTCAGGACCATCAGCGCAGCCTCCACGGCGCCCGCCGCGCCCAGCGCGTGCCCGGTCTGTGGTTTGGTCGAACTCACAGGCACGTCCGGCCCGAGCAAGTCCATGACCGCGCGAGACTCCATGGCGTCGTTCTGCTCGGTAGCCGTACCATGCAAATTCAGGTAGTCGATATCGGCGGCTTGCAGGCCGGCGCGATCCAGCGCCTGCGCCATGGCCGTGCGCGCGCCGATGCCCTTCGGGTCCGGCGCCGACATATGATGTGCGTCGGATGTCTCGCCCCAACCGGCCAGACGCACCGGGCCAGCCTCGCGGGACATCAGGAACAGCGCCGCACCTTCGCCCAGATTGATGCCGTTGCGATGCGCTGACATCGGATTGCAGCGCGCGGCGCTGACCGATTCCAGCGAGCGGAAGCCGGCGATTGTAAACGCGCAGAGCGTGTCCACGCCGCCCGCGATGACCACATCGGCCATACCCTGTTCCAGAAGCCGGCCAGCCGCGCCAAGCGCCTTGGCACTGGACGAACACGCCGTGGAAATCGTATAGGCGGGCCCCGCCACGCCCAGCGCCAGCGCCAGATACTGGGCGGGCGACCCTAGTTCCTGCTGGCCGTAATGGAACGCCTTCGGCCACTGGCCGGTGCGTTGGCGCTCGCGCACCGCCACCTCGCCATCGCCGATGCCCGACGTGCTGGTGCCAAGGACGATGGCCACCCGCGTGGGGCCCACGCGCGCGATGGCTGCTTCCACCGCTGGACGAATTGCAGCCAACGTATGGTGCAACAGCGCGTTGTTGCGGCTGCGCCGGGCTGGCGCCACATCTGCGGGCAGGTCCGCTGCCGTGACCACTTCCCGCACCGTGCCCAGATGCAACGGGGTGCCGGGCGTGTACCGATCGGTGGTTTCGCCGCCGCTGGGGCCATCGGTGCGCCACAAGGCGGTGCGCACGGCATCGTTGCCACTGCCGAGCGCGCAGATCACGTTCATCGCGTTCAGGTAGATCGTCATCGCGCTCCCCCTTGCTCCTGCAGCGTCCGTATCGTCAGGCGGTAGCCATCGCGGTGTTGCGCGAATAGCGTGGTCCGCGCGTCGGGATAGCGAATCTCCGCCACGACTTCGTCGCCGGCACGTAGCTGGCGCAGGCCAGCAGACGCCTCCATGCGCCAACCGGCCGGCAGTGCCGCCTGGATCGCGGCAACGGGCCATAACGACAACTGCAGATCATTGAGGATACGCTCGGGCAGCAGTTCCGGGGGGGCCCACGGTGCGCGCGTCACGCGCAGGTCGCGGCCATCCCAATCCAGCCGCGCCAGCACCTGCCCACCCGCCACGGCGGCCAGCCTTGTGTGTGCGGCGTCGGCCTCCAGCAGGGCCAGCAAGTCGCGGGTCTGTTCGCCCTGCGGCGACGGGTATTGCACCGTGATCTGCTGCTGCAGTTGCAGCGTCCGCCCGAGCGATGCCGGTGGCAGGCGCAGCATTGGCACCTCGCCAGCCCGCGTACCCGACGGCGCGTCCGGACCATGCGACGCAAACGGCGCGCAGCCGCCCAGCGCCAGCATCGCTGCCAACGCCGCGCCCGCCAGCCATCGAGCGGCAGGACTCACGCCGAGCAAAGCTGCTCCAGCACGTTGAGACGGCGCTTCGATTCCGCCACGAAGGGATTCCCGCGATCCCATGCATAACCCGCAAGGATCGACGAGATCATCTTGCGGATTTCCGGCTCACCCTCGGCATGGAAAATCACCTTCTGGAAGCTGCCGTCGTACCACCCCTCCACGTAGGTACGGAAGCAGTCCACGCCTGCCTTGAGCGGCTTCGCAAAGTCCGTATCCCAATCCACCGGTTCGCCCGCCAGTTGCCGGGCCACGCACCCGGCCGCAAGGCTGGCCGACTTGAAGGCGATGGTCACGCCCGACGAGAACACGGGATCGAGGAATTCGCCTGCGTTGCCGAGCAGCGCATAGCCTTTGCCCCACAGCGAACTGACATTGGCCGAGTAGCCAACGATCTGCCGCGCGGATGTGTCCCATCCGGCATCGCCCAGCAATCTGGCTAGCCCGGGCTCCTCGAACACTACCGTCCTGAGCTTGGCCATCTCGTCGCCCGGATAGCGGTCGAGGAACGATTTCTCCGCCACCACGCCTTGCGAGCAGCGGCCGTTCGAGAACGGAATGGTCCAGTACCACACGTCGGTGTGCGCAGGATGCACGCTGATCAGGATCTTGTTGCGATCGAAGGCCCCCACGGGAATGCGGTCTTCCACATGCGTGAAGATGGCGGCACGCACCGGGAAATTCGAAGGCGATTCCAGTTGCAGCAGGCGCGGGAGGATGCGGCCAAAGCCGGACGCGTCGAGCAGGAAGCGCGGTTCCACCACGTATGCCTGGCCGTCCGGATCGCGCACTGTCACCAGCGGCTGCGCACCGCTCACGTCCACGGCTTCCACTACGTGGCGGAAGCGAACCTCGGCGCCCTGCTTCACGGCTTCGTGGATCAGCACGTTGTCGAAGTCTGCGCGCTGCACCTGGTACGTAGTGCCCCAGCCCGGCGAGAACTTCTCGCGGAAATCAAAGGCCGTATGGCGCCCCGCACGAGAAAACGCCGCACCGTTCTTGTACTGGAATCCTGCCTCGACCACGGCCTGCAACATGCCGGCCTCCTCGATGTACGCCATGCTCTGCGGCAGCAGGCTCTCACCGATGGAGAAGCGCGGAAACTGCTCCTTTTCGATCACCAGCACGCGGATGCCGCGACGGCGCAGCAACCCCGCCGCCACCGATCCCGCAGGACCGGCACCGACGATCAGCACCTCGACCTGTTCCTTCTTCATGTGGATCTACCCTGTTCAACGTTGTCATGGGATGGTCCGGCCGCCGGCCTGAACCATGGCGACAGGAACCATACGGCACCCACGCCGGAGAGCATGGTCATGCCGAAGGCATGCAGTGCCGGCGTCGAGGACAATGCCAGCAGCCCGAAGGCAAGCAGCGTACTGGCCGCGCCGAGGACGATGGCGGTCCACGACACGCCATCGCCGGGATGTTCAAGCAGGAAAATGCCATAGTCGACGCCTACGCCCAGCAGCAACGCCAGCGCGAGCACGGAGAACAATTGCAGTGGCACGTCCAGCCATCCAAGCACAGCCACGCTGATTGCCGCAGCCAGCAGCGTGGGAGCCAGCGCACGCCAGCCGCTCCGGCCATAGCGCCACGCCAGCAGCAACGCCACGCCCGCTGCGCCGGCCAGCAATAGCCAGCTCATCAGCACGCGATAGTGATGCAGCAGGCCGGACAGATCCGCCACGCGATCTACCCATTCGGCCCCTTGCACTTCACTTACCGAACGCGCAATGGCCGGCATCGCTGCCGGATTGTCGAGTCCACGCAGCAGCATCACGCTTGCGTAGCCCTCGCCTTCCCGGCCGAGCCAGAGGTGGCGCAGCGTATCGGACACCGGATTCGCCAGCCATGCCTGAAGCGTCAGCACGGCATCGCCGCGCCTGACGGGCGGTGCGGCAATGGTGCCGCCGAGCGTCTTCGCCACGCTTTGGCGCACCGCAAGTTCCTGCCGGTCCGCCAGCGCCGCATCGGCACGCTGCCGCGCGGCGGACGGCACCCAATCGGATACCGACAGGAGGCCGGCCAGCTCGCCCCGGCCAATCGCTCCGGCCAGCTTTGCCTTGACCGCTTCTTCGCGAGCCAGCACTTCGTCAGGCGTGGCGCCACGTACCAGCACGAATTGCGCGGGACTCGGCGTTCCCAGCAACCGCCCTGTCGTGCGCTGCGCTTCCACCAGCGCGGGCGGCGAGCTTTGCAGTTGCCGCAGATCGTCGACGACTTGCACCTGCCAAACGCCCGGCACGATGAACAGGGCCAGTATGGCGAGCGCCATCCATGTACGGCGATCGTTGCGCACGCGTGGCCAGCGGGCCAGACTGCCGGCCAGCCACGCAGACAGCCGGGTCTGGCGCAGCGTGCCGCGATCCAGCAATGGGAACCACAACGCCACAGTCAGGAATGCGCAGACCAGACCCACCGCGGAGAACAGTGCCATCTGCCGCAACCCGGGGAATGGCGCCACGCCGAGCGCCAGATAGGCCACCACGCTCGTCAGCAAGGCCAGTGCCAGACCGGGCAGCAGGAATCGCATCACCGCCGACGGCGTCGCGCGCGGCATCGACTGCCGCGTCACAAAATAGTGAATGCCGAAATCCTCGGCCACACCGACCAGGCTTGCGCCGAACACGAGCGTCACCAGATGCACGCGATCGAACACGACCGCCGTGGCCGAAATTGCAGCCGCCGTGCCGATCAGCAGTGACAGACCCACCAGCACAATGGGCCGCAGTGAGCGGAACGCGAGCCACACCAGCAACAACACGGCGGCCAGCGATCCTCCGCCGATCACGTTCATTTCCCAGTTGGCCTGTGCGGCGGCGGCTTCCGCATGGAGCGGAATACCGGCGGCGATCACGCGCACCCCTTCGTCGCCGTGCCGCGCCGCAACCTCTGCCGTGTGCAGGAGGTCGCCATAGTCAGTATTGCCATCGACCGCGAAGGCCGGCCGGGTGATGCGATACGACAGCAACGCCCACTCCTTGCCGTCACCCGACAATGCGGCCAGGCCATCGCGTTCATGCACCCGCGTGATCGCCGCGCGCGATAGCCACCAGTCCTGCCAGAGTCCGAGCGGGTCGGCGGCCCAGTCCGTCAGGCGAGGGCCAGTGGAAAACTGATATAGCCTGGTCAGCGCCTGCTGCGCCAGCGCATCCACATTGGCATCACGCAACTGCGTGCGCTGCGCATCGGTCAGCAGGTGGTCGCGCCACGGCCGGTAGAACGCCAGCGCGGCGTCGAAATCGAAGGCGGCTATCTTGTCCACCGGTTTGAGCAGCGCCGCCTGCTTCGCCGTGACCGCGCTGAAACGCTCGGCGGCGGCGCGTGTACGTGTCCAGTCCGGACTACCGACCAGCACCACCACCTCCTGTGCCACGCCATCCGCCAGCCGGCGCAGCACACGATCCGCCGTGGCTGTGCGTTCGCTCGTCGGCAGCAGCGCCATGACATCGGTATCGAGCCGCGATGCACGCCAGAACTGCAACTGATGCGCGATCAGCGCCAGCACAAGCAGCAGCCAGCCGATGGCCAGCCAGCGCTCCAGCCGCGTCAGTCCGCCACGCATCGCCACGCCGGCCGCGTCACTCAAAACGCTGCTCCTCGGCGGGCGTGAGTGCGGTGGCCGCCGCAGTGTCGATCATCCGAACCACGGTGCTGTCGCCCCCCGCCTCCTCCAGCCGGACATTGCGCACGAACTTGTCACCCGTCAGTTCGATACGGACAAAAACCCGGCGCATGCCGGCATCGGTCGGCGTCAGCGTCAACGCCCAGCCGGCCTTGCCGACCAGCTTGCCCGTCACATCGAAGCGCGCCTGCAGGCTGCGCAGGTCGCCACGCAGCATCGCGATCATGGATTCGCCCACGACGCGCATCGCGGGCTGGGTATCGGATTGCATCTGCTGCTGCACCTTGCCATCGGCGCCACGCATCACCAGCCGCTCGGGCGTGACCAGCAGGCTCGATGCAATCGGCTCGCGCGTGGCCCATATCACGCCTCGTCCGCGTGCCAGGACGAAATCGCCGCGCGACACCAGCGGGTTGCCGAAACCGGCCAGCTTGCGAGTCTGCTCGAACTGGCCACGAATCACTGGCGCATCGGCCAGTCGCGCGGCCACGCCGCCGAGCAGGTTTTCGGCCTGGGCGGGAACACCCACACATAACGCCGCGCCGAGCGCAAGGCAGCAAACGAAGTGGCGGCGCTTCATGGCTCCACTCCAAGTTTTTCCAGCAACACCGGCGGGCTCACATAGAGCATTTCCTGCGTCTTCATGTCGACAGCCACCTGAATCGAATACCCCTTGGTCACGCGCTGCCCCGACGCTACGTCGCGGATCTCGTAGTCGATCTTGAGCCGGTTCTCCCACTCGACAATCGATGCATGGACTTCGACGACCTGCCCGTAGACCAGCGGGCGAACGTACTTGACGCGCAGGTCAACCACGGGCCACGCGTAGCCCGACTCCCGCATCTGCGGATAGTCGTAGTCGAAGGTCTGCAGCAACGCGCAGCGCGCCACTTCAAAGTAGCGCAGGTAGTTGCCGTGCCAGACCACGTCCATGGGATCGAGGTCATGGAATGACGGCGTCAGCGTGATGGCGTGATGGAGCGCTTTGGGCATGGGAAATTGGGCCTGCCTGTCTCAAGAAGCCGCCGCCACCTGGCGACCGGCGGTTACGGGATCGTCCGCCCAGAAATCGTAGAAATTGAACCAGTCGTACGGCGACTCCAGGACGATGGCCTGCAGCCACGCGGCATAGGCCGTGGCCAATTCGACCAACGCCTCTTCTCTACGCGGGCGGCGCAGCTTGACCTCGCGTGCAAGTTCGGTGAAGCGCAGCAGATACCCGTCGCGCTGCCGGATGCAGCCCAGTGCATACAACGGACAGCGCATCAGCGATGCCAGTACGTAAGGGCCTATCGGGAACCGCGCTGGCGCCCCCATGAACGGCACCCGCACGGCCCGGCCGCCGTGGGCGGGTGCGCGGTCTCCCGCAATCGCCACGAATTCGCCGGCCTGCACCCTGGCCGATAGTTCCAGCGCCGTGGCAGGCGAGATATCGACGATCTGGTAGAGCTGTACACCCGACTCCGGATCCAGGCGCGACAGGATCTGATTGAACTGTTCCGCGTGCTGGGTGTGAACGAGTACCGTCAGCCGCATGCCGTCGCGCCGGTTGGCCACCGCGCGGCATAGCTCCAGGCAGCCCAGATGTGCGGTCATGATGACGCCACCCTGCCCCCGTGCGATCTGTTCGCGCAGCACCTCGACACCTTCGTAGCGGACATTGTCGAAGCGATACCGGCCGCCAATGGCCAGCAGCTTGTCCAGCAACGTGTCGCCAAAGCAGAACAGGTGCCGCAGCGAATGCCGACAGGTCGGCCTGCCGCCAAACGTGCCGGCGGTCTGCTCGACCCGGGTCAGGAACGCCATCGAGGATCGGCGGGCCAGCGGGCGGGTCAGCCAGAAGTACGTCACCACCGGATAGATCACGATTCGGAAAAGGGTCCGACCGAAGATCCGATGGAGAAAATACAGGAACCAGACACCCCAGGCACACGTGACTTCGCCAATCGTGCTCCAGTGGCGCGAACGGGCCGCACCGGATGCGGCGCCAGGGCCAGTATCGGCCGGATTCACGTCACCACCTTGCGCCACAGCAGGCGCGGCATCCGCAGCAACATGCCGACGAACAGCCGTGCGTGCATGCGCGCGATGCGTACGTTGTCATGCAACAGATCGAAGTGCGATACGCCATCGGCCGGATACGTGACGCGCGTCGGGACATTGACAACCCGCACGCCGCGCCACACCAGGTGCACAGCCACCTCGGTATCGAACTCCATGCGGTGGCCCAGATTCACTTCCCGCATCAGACGCGTCACGGCAGGCAGCGGATAGACCCGCATCCCGCACATCGAATCCCGAATCTCGAAGGAGAGCGTATTGATCCACACCGAGACATGGGTCAGATAACGCCCGTACAACCTGTGCTTCGGCACGGATTCGTCATAGACGGGATGACCGCAGATCAAGGCTTCCGGAGCCGCCTCGGCCAGCGCCAGAAACTGCGGGATGCAGGCGGCATCATGCTGGCCGTCGGCGTCGATCTGTAGCGCATGTGTGTAGCCCAACTCTGCGGCAGCCCGGAAGCCCGCCATGAGTGCGGCACCCTTGCCCTGGTTCTGCGGCAGGCGCACAAGGCGCACGCGGCCCGGGTGAGCAGCGGCGAGCTCGCGAAGCACCTGCTCGCACGCCGGACCACTGCCGTCGTCCACGAGCAGACACGGTGTCGGGTGCTGAAGAATAGCGTCCACCATGGCGCCAATCGCCCCTTCGTGATCGAAGACGGGGACGAGCACCACCGGGTGAAACGCCGGACGGACCCATGCGCCTGTCGAACTCATGGCGCCCCGCGATGAAAGACGATCTTGCCGCTGGCGTGGTGCCCCGCATCGGAGCTCAGGCGGAAACCCAGCGCATGGAGATCGGCGTGCCAGATCAGTTCCACCCGCACGCGGGTGTTCGGACGAATCACGGCATGGAACTTGAGAATATCCATTCCCGCGAAGTGCTGGCGCGGCGGGACCGGTAGCTTCTGAGGGGCAAGTGCCATGACCCAGTCCACCTGGGCCACGCCTGGCACCACGGGCGCGCTGGGGAAATGACCGTCGAACACGGCAAGGTCCTCGGTCACGTGCAGCTCGGCCATGGCGGACACCGCGTCATGCGCCAGCCAGCGCACGTCGGGCATTGTGCGGCGAAACACCTCGCGCAGCATCACTTCGGTCGTCTTGCCCTGCGCATTGCACGGCAGCGCCCCCAGAAATCCCCAACGACGTGGCAACGCCACGGGATCGATAGCGTCGGCCAGATGCCGGCGTAGCGCACTGCCCAGGACGCTTCGTCCGTACGCATCCAGCTGCGCCTGCCCATCGTCCGAGAGCACTACGGCGGCGGCCACACGCACGCCGACATCCAGTTCCATCGTTACCACACGCGCCTCTCGCACCCATGGCGATGCCATCAGACACTGCTCGATCTGCGTGAGCGAGATCCGTTTTTCCTCGATCTTCACAATGCGGTCGGCCCGTCCCGCCAGCACGAAGCTGTCGTCGCCGGCAGGCAACGCCCGGTCCGTGCAGACATACCAGTTGTCGTCAGCCAGATGGGGCGACCGCACGGACAGAAAGCCGTCCTGGAGCCGCCATGCCACGCCCGGCAGCGCGGTCCAGCGATCGCCTTCTACCGGGCGCTGGCGCCAGGCGACGCCGCCGGTTTCCGAACTGCCGAACACCTCGATCGGAGACTGGCCCATCAGGCGCAGCGTGGCGGCCGCCGCCTCGGGGGGCAATGGGCCGCCAGACGAAAAGACGGCGCGTACGACATGGCGTATTACCGGCCAGTCCAATGCATCGGGCAGCCGCTTCAGGAATGCAGGACTACTGACGAGCACGGCCGGTGTGCCACCGCTCTGGCAGGCAGCCACCAATTCCTCGTGGAAAGCGAGTCGCGAGAGCGGCATCGGCCGCCCGGCCGCCATCGGCCAGAGCACCGTAAACAGCAGTCCATAGATATGCTGATGCGAAACCGTGCAAAGTACACGCGTGGTGTCGGAGCAGGTGTGGCGGAATGCCTGCTGCAGCGCGTGGACTTCGGCATCGAGTTGGCCCAGGCGCTTGTCGATCGCCTCTGGCGCGCCGGTCGAGCCGGACGTAAACAGCGTGATCCCGGTGTCCTGCGTCGCCAGATTCGGCCAGTCGCCCCCGGTATCCGTGACCTGTGCCGGGTCGGGCAACGCTCCACCCGGCAGGTTGCCGGCCCAGCCATCGCTCTGCGCACGCAATGCCACCAGTGTTTCGGGGCGGGTATCTCCGGGCAGCACCACGTGCTTGCCCGCATGCCAGGCGCCGAAGAGTGCAGCGGCAAACTCGGCGGTGTCGTCGAGATGGATCGCCCAGCGCCGCCCCGGCGCGAGAGCCAGCATGCGCCGCCATGCCGCGGCGCGCGCCAGGAACTGCACGGTATCCACGGTGCGCGCCCCGTCACACGCCACGGGATGCGCGCCATCGGCCGCGGCCAGCGCCGCCATGACGCCCCCCAACCCGGTCCACACCGGATGCCGCTCAACCATGACGATTCTCCGCGCCCCTAGCCATCACCCGTTGGCGGACGAGCCACTCACCGGCAAACATCGCGCCGATCAACCCGTAGGCGATGGCGCCGTTATAGAGCGCCCAGACGCGGTCGCTGGCCGCAAACGCCGTGATTGCCGCCATCGTGCCGTTGCACGCAAAGAACACACACCACACCTGGGTGACGCGGCGTGTGTAGGCCACCCCTCTCGGCGGCAGGTCCGGTTCCCGCATACGAGCCAGACGCTCGACAAGCGTGGGCGGATGCCACAGCGTCCAGCCGAACACGCACAGCATCGCCACATTGACGACTACCGGGTATAGCTTCAGCGGCAACGCATGATCCGACGCCATGACCACCATGGCGAGCCCGGCCGCCAGTAGTGCCACGACGCGCCAGCCGGCTTGACGGCTCGTGCCGGCGCGCAACAATGCCAGCGCCAACAGCGCCAGCGCCATCACCCGCGGCGAAAAATGCTGCAGACCGAGGTAGATCACTGGCGGATAGGACAGCGTGAGCAGCCCGAATCCCCACTTGCGCCAGAGCATGCCGGGGTCACGCGGTAGCCGGCGTGTCGATCAGTTGCGACAGCGCCAGCACAACGTCCTGCACCGTGCGCACGGACTTGAAATGCTCGGGCTTGAGCGGCTTGCTCAACAATGGCTTGAGCTTGACCAGCAAGTCCACTGCATCGATGCTGTCGATATCCAGATCGTCGTACAGGCGCGCCTCGGGCGTAATGCACGCCGGGTCGATCTCGAAGCTCTCCTCGAGGACCGCGGCCACGCGCGCGAAGATTTGGTCATGGGTCATGTCGGACTCCGTAGCTGGGCGGAAAGATCGGTGGCGGTACGTCAGGCAGGCGCCTGCCCGCGCTGCTCGGCCACGAAGGCGGCAAGTGCCGAGACGCTGGCAAAACGCGCGCGGACCTCTTCCTTGCTGCCGTTCATCGTGATGCCAAAGCGTTTCTGCAGCGCGAGGCCAAGCTCCAGCGCGTCGATCGAGTCGAGGCCAAGACCCTCGACGAACAGCGGTGCAGCCGGGTCGATGTCATCTGCGCTCACGTCCTCAAGGGACAGCGATGAGATGATCAGTTCTTTGATTTCTGTTTCAAGCGCCGTCACGGCGGATCTCCCTGGAGAAAAATTCGGATAGCGATTGCGTGAGCCGGCGCACGGCCAGACTGTCGTCAATGCCCGGCGGCACCCAGTCCGACACCGGCACATCGGGATGCACCTCGATAACAAAGTGTGGCCGGTGCACTGGCACGTGGTACCACTTCTCGCCCTTGGTCAGCGTAGGCGGCTGGCAACGGATCACCACCGGGGTCAGCGCGAATCCACCACGCACCGCCACGTTGGCGGCGCCACGCCGCAAGGTCAGCGGACCATCGGGGCGCGTGCGCGTGCCTTCCGGAAAGATGATGAGGTTGTTGCCCGAGCGCAGCGATGCGATGCAGTCATCCACCATCGCTGCCCCGACGTCGTTACGGACCCAGCCCGTCGCCAGTACCGGCCCGCGCGTGAACGGATTGCGCACCAGCGCGGACTTGACCACGCAGTCAGGACGAGGGATCAGCGACATCAGGAACACCACGTCGATCAGTGACGGGTGGTTGGCCACGACCAGCAGCCCATTGCGGCGCAACCGCTCGCCGTGGAGCACATCGCAGCGGATCACGCCCACGGTGTGCATCAGCCAGACAAACAGCCGGAACGCATGGTGGATCACCTGCCGGCATGCACGTTGACGACTGGCATCGGACCATGGCAGCAACGACAAGACCGGAAATACGAACACCCGCAGCATCAGGCCGCCCATGCCGAAGCTCGAGAAGCAGAAGCCCGTGGCGCAAACGCGCCACATGCGGTCCAGGCGTTCAACCATGGCGTTGCCACCTCCAGATCGCGCGCTCGCCACGGTGCATCAGTTCTGGTTCGCCGGCCAGGAAGAAGCGCAATACGTCCAGGCCGTGCGGCAACACAGGATGCGCAGTGTCCGTATCCTCCGCTTCCCTCGTCCCGCGCTGCGCCACAATTTCCAGCCTCATGGCAGGGTCTCCGGCACGTGGACGGCCCATTCGCCACGCCCAACCGAAGAGGCAGCCCGGTTCATCCGCGAACTCGGAATAAGCGGCAGGCAACGGCGCGTCATAGCAGACCAGCAGCACCTCGTCGGCGCCATCGGCCAAGAGTGCAGCCGCTTCGACGACGGCCGCCTCGACGGTGTCGCACCCCGCAGCAACGGCCTGCTGGACCGAGGTCTCGCCACGATCGATCGAGAACAGGGCGCCAATTGCGTTGTGCACGGACAGCCCGAAGGCCGTCGGCGAAATTGGCGCGTTTGCGGCCAGTTCGCTCAACATCTCGAACGCGCGCTCGCTATCGCCATGGCGCGAGGCAAAAACGGAAGGAATCTGTGGAAGGCGGGAGCCGCCTTCGGACGCGGGCACCGGGGTGCCGGCTACGTCATAGACCGGAAGTAATGCAGCCTTGCCGATCGCATTGACACGTCGGCGCAACATCGGCGCCATGGAGGAGAGTGCGGGCAAGCCCGTGCCGTCTGGTAGCCATGGCGACCGGCACCATGCCTGCCAGGCGTCAGGCGTATGCAATGCCGGCGCAGTTGCCGCCCATGCGCGAACTCCAAATTCCAATGTCATGCCGTGCGCGTCGGGTGAGTAGTAGACCCGGAACCCGCCACAGGCACGCCGCACACGGAGTGCCTGTTGACGCACGCGAAGTGCCGGCACCCGCAAGACCCGGGGATAGTTCCGTATTATTTTCCAAGCGTAGTCTCTAACTGCCACGAAAGCTGTGGCGTAACCGTAACGATCCTGCCCAAATGTAACGGGGCGGGCGCAACCTCTTGGTTGCCCCGCCCCGCGACCGTGTAGTCCGAGAATTCAGTCGGTCAAATTATGCATGCGCCGGCAGGATCTTCCCCATCACTTCTCCGAATCCCACGCGGTAACCGTCGCCCTGGCACCAGCCTGTCATGACCACGGTATCGCCGTCCTCCAGGAAACCGCGCCGGACCCCGCCAGCCAGTTCCACGGGTTCGTTGCCGTTGCGCGTGGTTTCCAGCAGGCTGCCGCACGAATCGGCCGTGGTACCGCTTATGGTGCCCGAGCCCATCAGGTCCCCGACGCGTACATTGCAGCCGGATACGGTATGGTGAGCCAGTTGCTGCGCCATCGTCCAGTACATCGCCTTGAAGTTGGTACGACATACCGTGGTGGCATCGCCGCCCTCGGGTTGCAGCGCCACTTCAAGCGCGATGTCGTAGGCGTTCCTCGCCTGCTGCCGCAGATACGGCAGCGGCTCGGGAGACTGGGCCGGATTGTCGCGACGGAACGGTTCGAGCGCATCCATCGTGACGACCCACGGCGAGATCGACGTGCCAAAGCCCTTGCTGTTGAACGGCCCAAGCGGCACATATTCCCATTGCTGGATATCGCGCGCACTCCAGTCGTTGAGAATCACCATGCCGAACATATGCGCAGGCGCGGCCTCGGTACTCACCGGGTCTCCAAGGGTCGACGGTTTTCCAACGATGAAGCCCATCTCCAGTTCATAGTCCAGCTTGCGACACGCCGTAAAAATCGGGCGCGGCTGATCTGGCAGCTTGATCTGGCCATTCGGCCGACGCAGCGCGGTGCCGCTGACCACGACCGAACTGGCACGACCGTTGTAACCAATCGGAATCTCCAGCCAATTGGGCAGCAGCGCATTCTCGGGATCGCGGAACATGCGGCCGACATTGGTCGCGTGCTCACGAGACGAGTAGAAATCGGTATAGCCCGGAATCTCGACGGGCAGGTGCAGGGTCACTGCAGACATCGGCACCAGCGCCTTGCCACACAGTGCCGCATTGCCCCGGAGGCTCTGGTCACCCGCTACTGACAGCAGCGCGGCCAGCCGCGCACGCGTCTCGCTCCACACCGGCTTGCCAAGGGCGATGAAGCGGTTCAGCGTCGGCGCCGCAAACGTGCCGCGCGCCGCGGCGGGCAGCAGTCCGGCATCGTCCAGTGCAGCGAGGTCAAGCACCTGGTCGCCAATCGCCACGCCTACGCGCGGTGTCTCGCCAACTTTGGAAAAAATGCCGTACGGCAGGTTCTGCAGCGGGAAATGGGTCTGGCCATCGTTGGCCGATTCGACCCAGCTGGTCATGGGGGCGGTCATATCGAAATACTCCGAGTTTCAGCGGACGTCAGGGTTGAAATGCTTCTTCAGGCCCTGCCAGCACGTGTAGTAGTTGTGTTGCAGCATGGCCGACTCCGCCGCATAGCGAGTGGGACGGATAACGCCTGGGGTTTCGAACATGAACGCCATCGTGTCCGTGATGTGGTGCGGCGCACTGGTGTCCGAGACACTGGCCCGCTCGAAGGTCTCGGCATCGGGACCATGCCCGCTCATGCAGTTGTGCAGGCTGGCACCACCCGGTGCAAATCCATCGGCCTTGGCGTCGTACACGCCCGTGATCAGACCCATGAATTCGCTGGCGATATTGCGATGGAACCAGGGCGGACGGAACGTGTTTTCCGCAGCCAGCCAGCGCGGCCCGAAGATCACGAAGTCGACCGTATCGACACCCGGTGTGTCCGACGGCGACTGCAGCACCAGGAAGATGGACGGATCCGGATGGTCATGACTGATGGATCCGATCGTATTGAAATAGCGCAGGTCGTATTTATAAGGCGCGTAGTTGCCATGCCATGCCACGACATCAAGCGGCGAATGATCGATCTCGGCGCGCCAAAGATTGCCCTGGAAGCGCGCCACCAGTTCGAACTTGCCTTCGCGGTCTTCGTAGTGGGCAACCGGTGTGAGGAAGTCACGCGGATTCGCCAGACCGTTGGAGCCGATGACGCCAAGATCCGGCAGCCGGAACAACGCCCCGTAGTTTTCGCAGATGTAGCCGCGCGCCTCGCCATCGGGCAGCGCCACGCTGAATCTCACACCGCGTGGAATCACCACGATTTCCTGCGGCTCCACGGTCAGGCGTCCCATCTCTGTGTCCACCTGCAAGCGGCCTTGCTGCGGCACGATCAGCATCTCGCCATCGGCGTTATAGAAGAAGCGGTCCTGCATCGACCGGTTCGCCATATAGAGATGGATGCCACACCCCGTTTGCGCCTCGGGTCCGCCATTGCCTGCCATCGTGACGATGCCGTCCACGAAATCCGTTGGGGCAGACGGCATCGCCGGCGGACTCCACCGCATCTGGTTCGGTGACGCCGGCACCTCGTCGAAGCGGCTTAGCCAGCGGCCTTGCGCCATCTCGACAAACGGCTTGTGCATGGCCGCCGGGCGAATGCGGTACAGCCACGAACGACGGTTGTGCGCGCGCGGCGCGGTAAAGGCGGTACCTGAAATCTGTTCGGCATAGAGACCATATGCCACGCGTTGCGGCGAGTTGCGGCCAACAGGCAGCGCGCCAGGCAGCGCCTCGGTAGCAAATTCGTTGGCGAACCCGGACATATACGCCGCTGCCTGCTGCCCGATGCCTTCAGCCGGATGAAGTTGTGCTTGTGTCATGAAGTCTCCTTCTCACCTCGCCATCAAACTCAAGCGTCGCCGAGAAAATTACGTATTGTTAAATCAATTTACCGAATCGTAATCACGCGCCTGCGCAAAGTCAAACACAACTGACACCAACACAATAGACGCACGCAGGCATCGCCAGCTGACAGGCGACGGCAACGAAACAAACGGGGAAATGTGAACGACAGGAGCGCCGCGCGAAGACGAGGACGGGCGGCCAAGAATGAATCAGGAAAACGAGATGCGCGGCGCACGGCCACGCAATATGCGCCAGCAGGGGCTGGCGGCGAAGCATATATCCGCCGAGGGCGAGCGATGACTCGCCCGCCCTCGTCGTTCAGCGCACTGTTTCGGTCAAACGGGCTTGTGGCCCTCGCCCGGCGCCGAGCCGGTTCCAAAACCACCCTGCGACGGCGCGGGCGCCGACGGGGCCTGCGCTGCAGCGGGTTGTCCCGCCATTGAGGCGGTTGTGACACCACCATTGCGGCTGGCTATGAATGCGTTGACGTCTGCAGCCAGGTGTTGCGGCGCAAGTACGACTTCAAGGCCCAACGCCTCGCATGCCGCCAGAAAGGTGGACATGCGCGGATCGGCTTGGCCCGATTCGGCCCTGAGATAGGCCTCCCGGGAAATCCCGGCCTTACGGGCGACGTCCTCCTGCTTGAGCTTGCGGGCTCGACGCAACGCACGCAGTTGCCGGAACGGTTCGCTAGCGCCTCTTGGCACGGCTGTACTGTTCATGTCGGTCTCCAGTCACCAGTGAAAAAAAAGTGCGCGGACGTGCATTCGAGTATAGAGCACGTTAAGCGTTCCGTAAGGTCTGTTGTGGAACACTTTTACAGTTTTTTAATGATGGCTTGATCTGGCCATTCGGACTCTCATCCGTACGGCTGACAAAGCACACCATCCTCCTCCGCCTTCACATAACGGAAGCGCCCGCTTTGCGTTGACGTCACATCAGTATCGTCCATGTGTGGCACAAGGCAAGTTGACAAACCGACCGGTCGTGCTATTCTCCAGCGCATGCAAAAAGGACAACTGACGCGGAGCGCAATCATCGAGCAGGCACTGCAGTCGGCCACAAAGGTCGGCTTCGAGCAGTTGTCGCTCGCAACACTTGCTGCCGACACCAACATGTCGAAGAGCGGGCTTTACGCGCACTTCAGATCCAAGGAAGCGTTGCAGGAAGCCGTTCTGGTCAGAGCCATGGAACGCTTCTCGGAAATCGTCATTCAGCCAGCCATGCGCGAGCCTCGCGGCACCGGCCGGCTGGAGAAGTTGTTCGACGGCTACATGGCCTGGTTGTCCGGCACGGTGATCGAAGGCGGATGCGTGTTCATGGCGTTGTCCCAGGAATACCGGGATCGTCCCGGCGTCATACGGGACAACGTTGTACAGGCATTCAAGGATTGGCACAGCACCATCGTACGGGTGGTTCTGGATGCAGTCGATGAAGGGGATCTGCGCCAGGATACGGATCCGCGCCAGTTCGCATTCGAGATGGCTGGCATCGGGATGTCGTTCCAGTCATCGCTCAGGCTGATGGGCCGGGGCGATGCGGCAGGGATGGCGCGAAAGGCCTTTGGGCGGCTCGTCAATGACGTCCGTGAGAATTGCCCTGGGTCGCCGGCCCGCGCAGAGTAGTACTACAGGAAACCGGCTAACGGGATTGACAACGCTGCAGCGAGGGCATTCGCGCAGTGTATCCAACGGCATTCTTGCCGGTTTTTCTTGCCCAAAAAATAGCACGACTGGTCGTTCCCTTACGCGAAAAAAGTCGGACCGGCTGCAGTCATATTCTCGTCAGCCATCACAAAGAAGCTGTTGGAGGTGCTCACCGTGCCGCAAGTGTTGTCATCTGCATCCGTCGACCCTGCATCCGAACCCGGGCAGGTACCGTTTCGCCTCCGTCATCGACTCACCAACACCTTGACGTCCGGGTTGTTGGCGTGGCACCGCCTGCGCTGGCAGACCGGCAGCCTGTTTTTTCCCGACGCCACGTCGCGCGCGCTCGAGAGACTGTGGTTTTCGCCTCCACGCGAACGCATCCCGGCGGAAGGTTTGCGATTGCTCGATGCTGCACGCACAGAGTGGGCACTTGTAACGGGGCAAGGCGGCAGCCGCCGCGTGCGGGTATATCGCTGGGGAAGCAAAGGACCGGTCGTGGTACTCGCCCATGGATGGGGCGGCAATGCGGGACAGTGGCACGCCATGGTTGGAAAGCTGCTGTCGGCGGGCATGCGTGTCGTGGCTTTCGATGCGTTATCACATGGCGCGTCGGACGCAGGCGCCCGTGGCCAGCGGCAAACCTCGATACTTGAAATGACGCGCTCGCTGTTGGCGGTCGCGTGGCATGTTGGACCGGTGCACGCGGTCATTGCGCATTCGCTGGGCGGTGCCGCCGCAGCGCAGGCAATCCGCGAAGGTCTTCCAGCCCGTGGCGTGGTCATGATCGGCTCGCCTGCCGACATGCACGATGCCTGCTCGGCGTTGGCCTGGCAGCTCGGCATTGCGCCCAGGGTTCTGGCGCGGATGCAGCGAAACAGCGAACAATGGCTCGGCACGAGTTGGTCGACGTTCAATGTGCCAGATATCGGACGCGCGCGGCCGGTGCCTCCCGCCCTTGTCATTCACGACCGCCATGACAAAACCGTGCGTTGGCAGGATGGCGCAGCCATTGCCGGCGCTTGGCCGGGCGCCCGACTCCTGACAACCGAAGGGCTGGGCCATCGTCGCATCCTGGCCGACGATGCTGTGCTCGGGCATGTCGTCGATTTCGTTGGCAATCTCACTACCAGATCTGCCCTGCCCCTGGGCCGTTAGCGCCACAGCGACCCCTGCTCGTTGGAGACCATGAATCCGGAGAGAGGGACTTGCCGAAAGGCAGGCCCTCTCTCCGGATTGTTTAGGTCCTTCGCTGGCGGTTAATTGCACGAAGTCTACGAAGCCAGTCGGGTGCGTGCCTCGGTACAAGCGCAAAAAAGCCCGCACGCGGCGGGCCTGGGACAAACGCCTCTCGCGAGGCGACTACTATTTGTTCACGTCAGATTCTCACGCATCGCGCGGCATGCCAATCGGCGCGCTGTCTTGCACGGTTTTTCGTGCATGCGCTTCGCGCATCGGCTTGAGGACAAACACCGCCAGGAGCGCCGAGAGCGCAGCCATGCCCGAAGCCAGCATGAACACGGCGTGCCAGTCGCCCGTGGCGGCCGTGATGACGCTGGAGAAAGGCACCAGCAAGGCTGCCGTTCCCTTGGCGGTGTAGAGCATGCCAGCATTGGTGGCAGCAAACTTCGGGCCGAAGGTATCGCCGCAGGTGGCAGGGAAAAGGCTGTAGATCTCGCCCCAGGCAAAGAACACGATGCCAGTCAGCACCACGAACGCCACCGGATCATGACCGTACTTCGACAGTAGCAGGATACCGACAGCTTCCACGGCGAACGCGATGAACATCGTGTTTTCACGTCCGATGTGGTCGGAGATCCAGCCGAAGAAGGGGCGCGTGACCCCATTGAGCACACGGTCGATGGTCAGGGCGAAGGTCAGCGCCGGCAGAGTCAGGCCGAGGATCGACACCGGCGAATCGTGCAGGCCAAAGTCCTTGGCGATCGGACCGAGTTGCGCCGTCGCCATCAGACCGCCTGCGGCCATCATGACGAACATCGCATACATGACCCAGAAGATGGGCGAGGACAGAACCTGCCGGGGCGACGCGTTATACGTCGCAGCCGACTTCAGCGTCGCCTTGACGTCCGCCATCAGCTTCGCGGGCGGCGGCAGCAGCGCCAGGCCAAGCAGCACCACGATGATGCCCTGCCCCAGACCGAAGTACAGGAACGTTGCCTCATAGCCACTGGTCTTGATCATGTTGGCGATCGGCACCACGGTAGCCGCAGAACCCGCTCCAAACCCGGCCGCTGTAATACCCGCCGCCAAGCCACGACGATTGGGGAACCACTTCAGCGCATTGCCCACGCAGGTGCCATATACGGCGCCGGCACCCACGCCACCAATTGCAGCGGCAACGTAGAGCATCGGCAGAGATCCAGCTACCGAATTGAGGACCCATGCGATCGCACATAGCAACCCCCCGCCCACCACAACCGGGCGCGGACCGTACTTGTCGACCAGATAACCTTCGATAGGGACCAGCCAGGTTTCGGTCACCACAAAGATGGTGAATGCCACCTGAATGGCAGTGCGGCCCCATTGGTGTTTCTCGTCAATGGGGTTGACGAACAACGTCCAGCCATACTGCATGTTGGCGATCATCGCCATACAGATCACGCCGAATACAAGCTGCATCCACGGCGAACCATACCAGGACGCTTGCGCGCCTGCGCGTTGCTGACTTTCCATGGTGGTGTCTCCTTCTGGCGGTGTGTCCCGCCGTTGCGGAATGGCATCTACGTTGGATACCGGTGGTGTTTTGATATGTCTTCTGGTGTTTCTTTTAATCCTGCTTTTACTGCTTTGCTTTTGTTTTTGGACTGCCCTTCTGTCCTGCTGCCTCGAACAGCTGAGCCGTTCTAGTGCTATACAGTATGTGGTATATCACCGAAGTTCAAGGGCCTTGGAACGTGTGCCTGACTGGTACAGCGGACATTCGAAAGCACGCATGATCATCGCAACGCAGACTGGTGCGTCGGGTGCATCAAATTCCTTGGGCGGCTTGTATCGCTCCCCTTTCAGATCAATTACTTAGGGATCTTTTTCGCATGAATGCATCATGCCGAAGCTGGAGTGGAAATTGGTGCGGCGCATGTTACGGAATACCCGCGATAGGGTAAGTCCCGAGCAATGCGAGAACAAAAAAAGCAGGGAAACGAACGAGTGGAGCGATATACCGCGCTGCGTCGGGACCTGAGATCCGCAGGCGCAGGGGCATAAGAAGCTGAAGAAACGGCCGCGAGGAAAACTGACAAACCACTACAGTTCAGGTGTTGCCGGCCGCTACAGTGGACCCGAACTTGATACTTGGTACAGCGATGAAACCGAGCGATCAGGCGTGCAGGAAACGCGGTTGCAGGACGGTGTCCGAAACCGAGCTGCCGATACCGGTATCGCTCTCTTCGGAACCCAGGCCAGCGAAGCGACCGTGCTCCTGAGCAGTGGTCAGCAGGCCCATCGGCACGAGCGTGGCGAGGACATACGTGACGGTAACGCCAAGGGAAACCACACCAAGGGCCAAGATAGTAAGCAGCGTAGCGTTCATGAAAACTCCTAAGTGATGAAGATCAAGGTGGATTCATTATATGCTGCACTGCGAGGTCTGTAAATATTTGGTATGTGGTATATCAGTAGAGGTCTGCGCCTAAAAAAGACAACGCACCCCGAGAGGTGCGTTGGTCATCACAACAATATGAATAAAATCCGCTTTATCAGTCGCTTTCGTGATGAATTCAGCCTATTAAGGCACTAAAAATAATGCGGCGGCGCATCACATGAATCCGTTTCACGATCTCACCCTACTTTCTTCAACAGCCCGGTGTCGTATTCCTGTGCACGAAGGTTGTCCCAGATGGCGGCAGCGTTAGGTTTTAGCGATCGGGACTTGCGCCGCACGAGCATGACGTTGGACGTCACCTGCGGACGCAAAGGGCGAAGCACGGCGGCGGGCGCCATACCGCTGGCCTGGGCACGCGACGGCACGACGCCAATGCCGAGTCCCATCGCAACCATCCCGAAAATAGCGGCGAAGTGTCCGAGCAATTGCAGCGAGCCTGGCCTGACGTGATAGGTGGACAACGCGCGGTCCACCGCCGGCTGTACGCCCGAATTCTGATCGAGGGTCAGCACCGAGGCGTCGGCCAGTTCGCCCCAGCCCACGGACTCCCCCGCTGCCAGCGGATGATCCGCGGGCAATACCGCCTGCAGTGAATCGATGCACAGCGGTTCGCAGTACAGGTCATCGCACGGCGCCGGGTTGCTGGCGATACCGAAATCCACCTCGCCGCTACGCACGCTCTGCAGGACCGAGTCATGCGATTTGTCGCGCAGCGTAATGCCGATGCCGGGCCAGGCCTGCCGGCAACCCGCCACCCACATTGGCACCGACATCGAGGACGTCACCGGATCGGTCGCAATCTGCACGGTGCCCTGGCTCGGCTTTCCCGTTCCATGACTCTCCCGCAGGGTTTGCTCCACCTCTTCTATCAGGTGGCAAATCCGCTGGGAGAGCGTCTCGCCGGCATCGGTCAGCTCCACCTGGCGAGTCGTGCGATCGAACAAGCGCTGGTCGATTTCTTCTTCGAGTTCGCGCACGCTACGGCTGATGGCCGATTGCGTCAGCCCCAACTCCGCCGCGGCGCGCGTGAAACTCTTCTGGCGCGCCACAGCGGCAAATGCCTTCAACTGCGGAAGCGAAACATTCATGGTGCCGCTCCTTGCTGGCTGTCGCCGTGATAGTGCAGTGGTACGGCTACAAAGTTGTAGGTGGGTAATACCTGCTTAGTCGCCCTTGCCTGCCGACCAGCCCGTTGCGTACCCGCCCGCATCGCTGACAGGTTTCGCAGCGGCATGTCCCGTGATGAAGCGCTGGCGCATGGGCTGCAATACGAATTTCGCCGATAGCCCCGCAGCCACAGTCATCGCGGCTGCTACGGCGAAGACGAGGTTCCATCCGCCCGTATGCGACAGCACCGATGCCAGCGGCACCAGTATCGCGGCTGTCCCCTTGGCCGTGTAAAGCGTGCCGGCATTGGACGCGGCGAAGCGGCTGCCGAACGTATCTGCACACAACGCCGGGAAGATCGAGAAGATCTCGCCCCAGAACAGAAACACCAGCGCGGCGAAGAACATGAACCAGTACGGGTTATGTCCCATCTCCAGCAGGCCGATCAGCGACAGGCCCTCGCCAATGAAAATCACGAACATCGTATTCTCACGACCGATGCGATCCGAGATGAGGCCGCACAACGGCCGCGTCAATCCATTGCAAAGGTTGTCGATGGACAGTGTCATCGTCAGCAGCGGCAACGTCATGCCCAGCATCGTGATGGGCATCGTCGCGAAGCCGAAATCCCGGGCAATCGGTCCAAGTTGCGCGGTGGCCATGATGCCGCCGGCTGCCACGGCCACGAACGATGCATAGATCACCCAGAACACCGGTGTACGCACCATCTGGCCCGGCGTGAACTCCACGGGATTGGTCAGGATGGCCTTGTTGGCCTTCAGCCCCTTGGGCGGGCGTGGCTTGACCAGTAACAACGCCATCGCAAAGATCAGCACGCCCTGGATGATGCCGAACGTGCGGAACGCATGCTCGTATCCGGACTTCTCGATCATATTTGCAATGGGAATCACCGTGAGGGCTGCGCCGGCGCCAAACCCTGCAGCGGTGAGCCCGGCTGCCAGCCCGCGCTTGTCCGGGAACCACTTCAGCGCGTTGCCCACGCACGTGCCATAGACACCGCCTGCGCCGATCCCGGCGAGCACGGCGCCGGCATACAGCATCGGCAGCGACGTGGCATAGGAATTGAGCACCCAGGCAAGACCTGCGCAGATGGCGCCGCCGGCCACTACCGGCCGGGGTCCGAACTGGTCTACGAGCCAGCCTTCCAGCGGCACGAGCCAGGTTTCGGTCACGATAAAAATGGAAAAGGCGACCTGGATCGCAGAGTCGCCCCAATGGTGCTTGGCGTTCATGGGATTGACGAACAGTGTCCAGCCGTACTGGAGGTTCGCCACAAGCCCCATGCAGAGGATGCCGATGAAAAGCTGGAACCAGCGATTGCCCAGCAGGCCGCCTGAGCGGCCGCCGTCTTGATTAGCCGTGACGGCGTCTGCCGCATCGAAGTGCGCCATGTCGTGTCTCCTTGCATTAGTGTCTTCGCGCTCTGCGGCGCGAGTGCTGGGCTGGCCTGTTTGGGGAACCGCCCGTTTTTTTCACTACTGAATGAGCGCGCCTGACATTGCGGCACGAATTCGTGCATTGATGCTACTTCAAACTTAGATCAGCACGTCATAAAGTTTTTTATTATGATCATTGACGATCCTTTATAGATTGCAGGAATCCAGTGCAATGAAAAATGCAACGCTGCGGCAATTGAAAGTGTTCGAGACGGTAGCCCGTCACCTGAGCTTTTCGCGGGCCGCAGAGGAGCTGCATCTCACGCAGCCTGCCGTGTCCACGCAGGTTCGGCAGCTGGAGCACCATGTGGGCCTGCCCTTGTTCGAGCAGCTCGGCAAGCGGATTTACCTCACTCCGGCAGGCACGGAGATGCTCCACTACAGCCGCAGCATCATCCAGCAATTCCGGGAGGCGGAGGATGCCATGGCGCAACTCAAGGGTATTTCCGGAGGCCGTCTGAACGTCGCCGTGATCAGCGCCGGCGATTATTTCTTTCCTCGCCTGCTTGCCGAATTCATGAATCGGCATGATGGCGTGACACTGAATCTCGCAGTGCACAATCGCGAGGAATTGCTGCATCAACTGGGCGGAAACCTGACGGACCTGGCTGTCATGGTGCGCCCACCAGAAGGTATTGACACCATTGCGGAATCATTCGCTCCTCATCCCTACGTGATTGTGGCCGCGCCGAATCATCCACTTGTTGGGCAACGCAACATACCTCTGGCCGGCTTGGCGGAGGAGGCGTTTGTTTCACGCGAAAAAGGATCTGACACCTGGAACTCGATGCAGGAAGGTTTTGCGGGAAGGCTGTCCAACCTGCGCATCGCCATGGAGATCAAGAGCACCGAGACCATCAAACAGGCGGTGATCGCCAACATGGGGATCGCTTTTCTCTCGGCGCATACCGTCGGACTGGAACTGCAGACCGGCAAACTGGCCGTGCTCGATATCCAGGGCTTCCCGGTGATGCTGAACTGGTATGTCGTGCACCGGAAAAACAAGCGTCTCCCGCCGGTAGCGCTGGCATTCAAGCATTTTCTGATGGAGGAAGGTCATACGCTGATCCAGCAGATCACCGGTGTCGAGGGGTTGATCCGGCCCGCGCAACGACATCGCGTCAATGTATAAGCATTTACTTATGGTTTTTCGATGTAACTTTAATTATCGTAAATCGTTCGTCCTGCCTAAGCTGCACACATACCAAGATTCACCGCAGTGCACTTTCAGGAGACGAACATGCAACAACTTCATACCGGCGAATCCGCCTCCTCCCTTTCAACGTCAGCCGGTAACGACACGCGCCATCATGACCGCGACGTCCAGCTGGCCGCCTACAACGCCGCATTCGACGAACTGGAACTGACGTTCCGCTGGGACGCACCCATGTTCGAATGGCTGTGCGGCATCGAGTGCGAAAAAGCCCGCGTGGCGCGCTACATCGAGCAGTACCATGCGCACCTGCTCACCGCGTACGATGCGCCGTTCCTCAGCCAACTCATCTTCGACAAGAAGAACGAGTACCTGCGCGCCGTGGCGGGAGCAGGGACGAATTGAATCGCTGAGTTCTTCAGTCTTGAAGTCAAAGGCGCGCCAATGGCGCGCTTTTTATTTTCCTGGCCGGCGACGACAAGTTCAGATCGCTTCCCTTATAGATCCCGGCCAAGGTCCCGACCGCTATCGAGGCAGGAGAAGGGCTTCCTACCTACTCGTTTTCGCGGATTTCCTTACGCTCCCCTCCTTGATATATTACATACCGTATTTTTGTAAGGAAATCGACGCTTCCAAGACCGGCATCCGGCATATAACAGCGAGAGGAGACACGTGGACATCCACGAACATCAGGCCAAGGAATTGCTCAGGCGCTATGACGTGCCCGTGCCACCCGGCTGCGTGGCCTTTACGCCGGACGACGCCGCCCATGCCGCCCGCAAGCTTGGGGGCTCTGCCTGGGTGGTGAAGTCGCAGATACACGGGGGCGGCCACGGCGCCGGCAGTTTCGCGGGCAATCATTCGGAAAAGGGTGGCGTGCGTGTCGCGATGTCCATTGACGAGGTGCAAGCCAACGCTGCGCAGATGCTGGGCAGGACCTTGATCACCAGGCACACCGGCCCGGCCGGCCGGGTCGTGCGGCGTCTTTATATCGAGAAAGACTGCGTTATCTCGCGCGAGCTTTACCTTGCCATCCTGATCGACCCCGCCACGGCGCGCGTCACGATCATGGTGTCGACCGAAGGCGGCACCGACATCGACGAGGTTGCCGCACACACACCAGAGAAGATCCTGAAGGTGGCGATCGACCCGGCTTGCGGTATCCAACCGTTTCATGCACGCCGGCTGGCGTTCGGACTCGGGCTGTCAGGCAAGCTGGCGGATGCCGCCACGCCACTCATTCTCTCGGCCTATCGCGCCTTCACGGAACTCGATGCGTCGCTCCTGGAGATCCATCCGCTTGCGGTCACGGGCAACGGCGAGGTCATGGCGCTCGACGCCAGGTTCCGCTTCGACGACAACGCCCTCTTCCGCCATCCCGAGATCGAGGCAATGCGCGACGAGGGCGAGGAGGACCCGGCCGAGACCGAGGCCGCCAGGCACGCGCTGAACTATGTCCAGTTGGACGGCACTATCGGCTGCATGGCCAATGGCGCGGGACTCGGGATGGCCACCATGGACATCGTCAGGCTCCATGGCGCCGAGCCAGCCAACTTGCTGGATATAGGCGCCAGTACCACCACGGAGCGCATCACGACAGCCTTCCGCCTGATCCTGGCCGATCCGAAAGTCAAAGGCGTTCTGGTGAATATCTTCGGCGGGGTCGTGCGCTGCAACGACATTGCCGAAGGCGTCATCGCGGCCGCGCGCGAAGTGGACCTGACCGTGCCGCTGGTAGTGCGGCTGGCTGGCACCAACGTCGATCAGGGCAGGCATATCCTGCGCAATTCAGGTCTGCCGATCGTGTCTGCCGGGGATCTTGCCGATGCGGCCGAAAAGATTGTGACCGCCGTGCGCGCCACGCAGACAAAAGGAGGCAGGTGAAATGGGTGTCCTGATCAACCAGAACACGCGCGTGATCTGCCAGGGCTTTACCAGCGCGCAAGGCACGTTCCATGCGGAACAGGCCCTGGCCTACGGCACGAAGATGGTCGGCGGCGTTGCGCCCGGCAGAGGCGGAGCGACGCACCTCGGCCTGCCGGTTTTCGACTCCGTGGCGGCAGCGGCCGACGCCACCGGCGCGGATGCATCGGTCATCCACGTACCACCACCGTTCGCCGCCGATGCCATCCTGGAAGCGGTCGATGCGGGCATTGCCCTGATCGTCTGCATGACCGAAGGCGTCCCCGTGATGGACATGGTGCGCGTCAAGCGTGCGCTGTCAGGTTCCGGCAGCCGCCTGATCGGCCCGGGCTGCACGGGCGTGATCACGCCCGGCCAATGCAAGATCGGCGTCATGCCCGGGCACATCCACGCGTCGGGCAAGATCGGCGTAGTGTCACGTTCGGGTACGTTGATGTACGAGGCCGTAGCGCAAACCACGGCTGCCGGGCTGGGTCAGTCGACCTGCATCGACATTGGCAGCGATCCGGTCAACGGCACCAGCTTTATCGACTGCCTGGAGATGTTCCTGGCCGACGACCAGACCGAAGGCATCCTCATGCTGGGCGAGATCGATGGGTCTGCGGAAGAAGACGCCGCACGCTTCCTGCGCGAAGCCCGGTGTCGCAAACCCGTGGTGGGCTACATCGCCGGCAACACTGCGCCAGCGGGACGCAGCATGGGTCATGCAGGGGCCGTTGTCTTGAGGGGTACAGGGACGGCGGAAGCCAAGATCGACGCCATGCGGCAAGCCGGACTCCATGTGCCCGCTTCGCCAGCGGTTCTGGGAGCAACCATGGCAGCCGCGATGAAATAGGCATCGGGGGCGCGCAGGCATCCGCGCGCCCCCGAAAAAGAGAGAAGAAGTTCAGGCTGCGGCGCCCGCCTTGGCTTCCAGTTCCGTGATGCGCTTGCGCAGCGCCCGTTCTTCCTGAAAGCGCGCGGTCTCGTCGCGGATCACCGCCACGATGCCCGTAACCTCCCCGCCCTCTCCGTGCAGCAACGCCACGGTAAAGGCGATCGACATCGCCTCGCCTTTCTTGTTGATCGCCGGGACTTTCAGCAAGTCATGGCCGTAGCGGGTCTGGCCCGTTGCCATGGTCTTGTCGTACCCCTCCCAGTGGCGCGCACGCAGGCGCTCGGGAATGATCAGGTCCAGCGACTTGCCCAGGGCTTCCTCCTGGGTGAAACCGAACATGTATTCTGCCGCGGGGTTCCACAACGTGATGGCGCCATCGGCGCCGGAGATGATGATGGCGTCGCCGATGGCGGACACCAATTGTTCGTAGTCGATTGCAGTCTGCATGGTCATTCCTGAGGAATGGGAAGGGGCGTGGATCGTCGCCCCGGGTTCCAGGCTGTCATTCTGGCACTTGCCCGAGCCGCCGGGGAATGCGCGGAAGGTTTCGTCCGCGCGTTCCCCGGCACACCGCGCTCAGATTACCTGCGACTCGCGCAGGCTGACGATTTCCTCGGCGCTGTAGCCAAGGCCGGCCAGCACTTCGTCGCTGTGCTCGCCCAGCAGCGGCGAACCCGTGATTTCCGGCTTCAGGTCCGAGAACTTGATCGGGCTGCCCACGGTCAGGTACGTGCCACGAACCTTGTGCGGAACTTCCACGATCGAGCCGCTCTTGCGCAGCGATTCATCTGCGGCAATTTCCTTCATCGACAGCACCGGCGAGCAAGGAATATCGTACTTGCGCAGGATATCCACCGCTTCGTACTTGGTCTTGTCGGCCAGCCAGGCTTCGATGGTATTGAAGATGTCGAAGATGTGCGGCTGACGCGCCTTCGCCGTGCTGTAGTTCGGGTCGGTAATCCACTCTTCCTTGCCCAGCGCCTTGCAGATCGGCTCCCAGGCGTGGCCCTGGATGGTGAAGTAGATGTAAGCGTTGGGATCGGTCTCCCAGCCCTTGCACTTCAGCACCCAACCCGGCTGGCCGCCACCGCCGGCGTTGCCGCCGCGGGGCACCACGTCGCTGAACGTACCGTGCGGGTACTGCGGATACTCTTCCAGGTAGCCCAGGGCATCCAGGCGCTGCTGGTCGCGCAGCTTCACGCGGCACAGGTTCAGCACGGCATCCTGCATCGACACGGCCACCTTCTGGCCCTTGCCGGTCTGCTGGCGGCCGATGATTGCGGTCAGGATACCGATGGCCAGGTGCATGCCGGTGTTCGAATCACCCAGGGCAGCTGCCGACACCGTGGGCGGACCGTCCCAGAAACCGGTGGTCGATGCAGCGCCGCCCGCGCATTGCGCCACGTTTTCGTAGACCTTCAGGTCTTCATAGTGGTGGCCGTCGCTGAAGCCCTTGACCGATGCCACGATCATCAGCGGATTGAGTTCCTTGATGCGGTCCCACGAGAAGCCCATGCGATCCAGTGCGCCCGGACCGAAGTTTTCCACCAGCACGTCAGATTCGCGAATCAGTTGTTCGAGAATCTTCTTGCCTTCGGGCTTCTTGGTGTCCAGCGTCAACGAGCGCTTGTTGCTGTTGAGCATCGTGAAGTACAGCGCGTCCGCGTCAGGAACGTCGCGGAGCTGCGTACGGGTGACGTCGCCGGAGCCGGGGCGCTCCACCTTGATCACGTCTGCGCCAAACCACGCGAGAAGCTGGGTGCAGGCGGGGCCGGCCTGGACGTGCGTGAAGTCGATGATCTTGATGCCGTGCAGTGGAAGGTTCACGTTCGCTCTCCTATTGGATTGAGGAATGGGGGTGAAATTCGAGTGGATTCAAGTGAATTACTTGCTGGCCGAGCTTTGCGGATTCAGGTTGGTCAGGCGACCGCTTTCCGTGCCGGCAGCCGGATCGATGACGGCGTTGACCAGCGTGGGCTTACCCGAGCGCAATGCTTCATTGACTGCCGCTTCCAGTTCCTGCGGCGTGGTGACGTTGTGACCGACACCACCGAACGCTTCCATCATCTTGTCGTAGCGGGCGCCCGGCACGAACATCGTGACGGCCGGGTCCGAACCGCCCGTCGGGTTCTTGTCGATACCTTTGTAGACGCCGTTGTTGTTGAACACCACGACGCAGATCGGCAGGTTGTAGCGGCAGATTGTCTCCACTTCCATGCCCGAGAAGCCGAATGCACTGTCACCGCACACCGCCAGCACCGGCTTGCCGGTTTCCACCGCCGCAGCCACCGCATAGCCCATGCCTACACCCATCACGCCCCACGTACCTACGTCCAGGCGCTTGCGCGGCTCGTACATGTCGATGACGGCGCGGGCATAGTCCAGCGTGTTGGCGCCTTCGTTGACAAACGGGATGCTCGGGTTGGCCTTGACGACATCCTTCAGCACGCGCAGCGCGCTGTGGAAGTTCATCGGCGACGTGTCCTTGGCCAGCGTCTCGGCCATCTTCGCCAGGTTCTTGTCCTTGCGCTCGTCCACGGCGTTGATCCACTCCGCGCCCGGCTTGGCAAAGTTGTTGCCAATCTTGTCGAGCAGTGCCGATACGCACGATCCGATATCACCCACTACCGGCGCGGCGATGGCCACGTTGCTGTCCATCTCGGTCGGCGAGATATCTACCTGGATGAATTGCTTGGGCTTGCCCCAGGTCTTGCCCTTGCCGTGCGACAGCAGCCAGTTCAAGCGGGCGCCCACCAGCAGCACCACGTCCGCTTCGGCCAGTACGTAAGAGCGCGCGGCCGATGCCGATTGCGGATGCGTATCGGGCAGCAGGCCCTTGGCCATGGACATCGGCAGATACGGAATGCCGGTCTTCTCCACCAGCGCGCGGATATCCTCGTCGGCACGGGCGTAGGCGGCACCCTTGCCCAGCAGGATCAGCGGACGCTTGGCGCCCTTCAGCAGTTCCACGGCGCGATCGATCGAATCCGGTGCCGGGAGTTGGCGCGGAGCGGGGTCCACCACCTTGATCAGGGACTTGCGACCCTTCTCTGCTTCCATCGACTGGCCCAGCAGCTTGGCCGGCAGGTCCAGGTACACACCGCCCGGACGGCCGGACACGGCAGCACGAATGGCACGCGCGATCCCCACACCGATGTCTTCGGCGTGCAGCACGCGGAAGGCAGCCTTGGCGTGCGGACGGGCGATGGCCAGCTGATCCATCTCTTCGTAGTCACCCTGCTGCAGATCGACGATCTCGCGCTCGCTGGAGCCGCTGATCAGAATCATCGGGAAGCAGTTGGTGGTGGCATTCGCCAGCGCAGTCAGACCGTTAAGGAACCCGGGTGCGGACACCGTCAGGCAAACCCCCGGTTTTTGCGTGAGATAACCAGCGATGGCTGCGGCGTTGCCTGCGTTCTGCTCGTGACGGAAGCTGATGACGCGCATGCCGTTGGCCTGTGCCAGACGGGCCAGATCGGTGACCGGAATGCCGGGCAGGCCGTAGATATTCTCGATGCCGTTCAGCTTGAGCGCGTCGATGACCAGGTGAAAACCATCGGTTTGTGCCTGATGTTCTTCCGCAGCGTGACGCTGCAGCTCGTTTCCGACTTCTGCCATGGTTGCTTCCTTCTATGCAAATTTGACGGGATTGGACTGTCTTTTTTGGTGTCAGCGGTCGGATGGAACGGTGTCTCCTCCCTTTCGATTCGCTGTACTTCTCTAACGCTGAAATACCGTATGTGATATATCAAAGATCAGCAAGTTATTTCCCACTATTCCGACGAACTTTCGTCGATGCACCGCAGCATTTCGTGACAAATAGACGCAAATTAAGGGGAATTACCGATTCCCCTGAGTTCTGCCTGGTTAGCCGCGCACGTGGTTGACCAGCGAGCCAATTCCGCGAATCGATACCTCCACCACCGAACCGTCCTTCATCGACCCGACTCCGATCGACGTGCCAACTGCGATCACGTCGCCCGGCATCAACGTCATGTCCTGTGACAGACGGCTGACCTGCTCTTCCGGAGAAAACACAATGTCGGACAACGGGTAGTTCTGGCGCTCGACCCCATCCAGGCGCGTCACCACGCTGGCACTGCGCCAGTCGAATCCGGTGACGATGGCCGGACCGATGCAACCGAAGGTGTCGGAACCCTTGGCGCGCGTCCACTGCGGGAAATTCGGGTCGGCATTGAGCAGCTCGCCCGCCGTCACGTCATTGACGATGGTGTAGCCGAAGATATGCGCGGCCGCTTCGTTCAATGGCACGTTGCGGCATTCACGGCCGATGACGATGCCGAGTTCGCCTTCATAGGCGATCTTGCCGGCGTAGCCGCTCGGACGAACGATCGCGTCGCCGGGACCAGCCAGTGAGCTGGCCGGCTTCAGCAGGAACAACGGATGCACGGGCACCGACTTCTCCAGCCGCGCAGCAAGGGCGTGAAAGTTGTTCCATAGCGCCACGATCTTGCCGGGCAGGCACGGCGCGAGCAGTTCCAGCGAGGCGTAGCTATAGACGCTACCGGTGGGACGGGAATCGGCATAGCCAGGGCCATCGTATTCGATGACGCGGTCGGCATCGCCATCGTCGAGCCGGCCATAAGCAGTGTCGCCGTCGGGGCGGCGGAAGCGAATCCAGGTTTGCACGGCAGAGCTCCTCAGGCAGACGCGTGCGTGTCGCGCCTGCGCTCTCAGCAGGGATTGGGACCCCCAGTCGGGGGCCAGTGACGGGTGACGGGTGACGGGCGACGGCCAGTGAGCCGCGCGCCTCGCGTCAGACGGCTCCCGCTACGCGTAGCGCCGCAATCTGTGCCGGCGAGCGTCCCAGCCATTCCAGAATCTCCTCGGTGTGCTCACCCAGCAGCGGCGAGCGCTCGACGCTCACCGGCGAGTCGGACAACGTGATCGGCGAACCCAACTGCACGTATTTACCGCGCGTCGGATGATCCAGTTCCACCAGGTAGCCCCGCTCGTACATCGACTTGTCTTCGATGAGATCCTTCATGGACAGGATCGGGCCGCACGGCACATCTGCGTCGTTGAGCGCGGTCATGACTTCGAACTTGGTGCGGCCCAGGGTCCATTGCTCGATGATGCCGAAACAGGCCGCGAGCTTTTTCAGGCGCACTTCCGGCGTGGCGAAATCCGGATCGGTGATCAGGTCCTCGCGACGGCACAGGCGCATCAGCGGCTCCCAGCCCTGCGGCTGGATGATGACGTAGACATAGTCGTTCGGGCCGCCGGGTGCACAGCGCAGCGCAGCGCCCGGCTGACCACCGCCCGACGAATTGCCGGCGCGCGGCACGTGGTCATCGAACTCGGTATTGGGGTACTCACGCAGCGGGCCGGCCTCGAGGCGCTGCTGGTCACGCAGCTTCACGCGGCACAGGTTCAGCACGGCGTCCTGCATGGCCACTTCCACGCGCTGACCGCGACCCGAATGTTCGCGCTGCAGCAGTGCGGCCAGGATGCCAACCACGCAGTGCACGCCCGTGCCCGAATCGCCGATCTGTGCACCCGTCACCGTCGGCACACCATGCGATTCGCCAGTCGTGGACGCGGAACCGCCCATGCACTGCGCCACATTTTCATAGGCCTTGCAGTCCTGGTACGGCCCGGGACCAAAACCCTTGATCGACGCGTAGATCATGCGCGGATTCAGGGTCTGGATGTTCTCCCAGTCGAATCCGGCGCGGGCCAGCACACCTGGGCCAAAATTCTCGATCAGCACATCGCTTTGCTGGATCAGGTCCTCAAGCAGCGCCTTGCCTTCCGGCGTCTTCATATTGAGCGTCAGGCTACGCTTGTTGCTGTTCAGCATGGTGAAGTACAGGCTGTCGGCATTCGGCACGTCGCGGAGTTGGCTACGCGTGATGTCGCCGCGCCCAGGCATTTCAACCTTGATCACGTCGGCGCCCATCCAGGCCATCAACTGCGTGGCCGAAGGCCCGGCCTGCACGTGCGTCATGTCCAGGATGCGAATACCGTCCAGCGCTTTCCGTTCGGTGTGAGTGTCACCCATGCTGCGTCTCCTGATGATGTGTGTTTGTGCTTTTGACATACAGTATGTGGTATATCACCAAGATGCAAGGGGGTTTAAACCCGAATTCAGCAGCTTTCGATACTGCGCCGCAGCAAGCTGCGTGGACACGCTCTGCGCCCAGACCGCGCAACGAAAAAACCCCAACGAGCCGCAAGGCTGTCGGGGTTCAAATGATGCGGTGAAATCGGTTGTGGCTAGCTATCCCTGACACCTGCCAGGCAGCGTGCAAGACGTCACTCCGACGTCAGTCCAGGAAGTCGCAGTTCTTCTCCACGTACTCTGCCAGGTCCAGCGAATGCTGGCGAACCAGCCGCTCGGCCAGCTCCGTGTCGCGTCTTTCCAGCGCCTCGATGATCCGCAGGTGATCAACGATAGAACGCGCGGCGCGGTCGCTCTGCGAGATCGTCATTTTTCGAATGGCTCGCACATGAACGAAGATGTTCTTGATCTGGTCCATGATGACCTGCGACTTCGACAACTGCACAATCGCCTGGTGAAAGACGATATTCGCGTCCGAGTATTCCTCGATATGCTCGGCGGGCGTGGAGTCGCGGAAGCTGTCGAACATATGGCGCAGCTTGCCGATTTCCGCGTCGGTGGCATTCTGCGTGGCCAGACGCGCGGCCATGCTTTCGAGCGCCGCCCAGACCTGAATCATCTCGACGATCTCGCGCTTGGTCTTGCGCGTAATGTAGATACCGCGTCGTGGCACCGTACGCAGGAAACCTTCCTGCTCGAGTAGCGTCATGGCCTCGCGAATCGGCGTGCGGCTTACGCCTAGCCTTTCGGACAACACGCGCTCGTCAAGGCGTACTTCGTCACGCGACTGATAGATATCGGCGTCGGCAATCGCCTGGCGCAGCATCGCATACGCCTGGTCGCGCAGGCTTGCCCCCGCATTGATAGGTTGCAAGGACAGCGCCAGCCCGGCGGGCGGTTGACCATGCGATTGGACTTCGGATTCGCTTTGGGCAGACATGAATACACTCGTCAATGGCCGGCGCCCTGCCCGCCAGTCTGGCGAGCAGCGGCGACCCGCCTCTTCCTGAACGTCAACGCGCTCAGTTTGGCATGACCCCATGCGTTCTGCTCATGAATCTGGCAGGCAACCGAATGGAATCACAGGCGAAGAGGC
The DNA here is from genome assembly GCF_009793345.1 of Cupriavidus sp. SW-Y-13. Lineage (NCBI taxonomy): Bacteria > Pseudomonadati > Pseudomonadota > Betaproteobacteria > Burkholderiales > Burkholderiaceae > Cupriavidus > Cupriavidus sp. SW-Y-13. The sequence continues at coordinate 634,983 of NZ_WHLX01000002.1, read as the reverse complement.
GGGACCGGCCCTTTTGTATATGGTATATCACAAAGACGGCACTTCCGAAGGACGTTTAACGCCGCGCGTGTTACGCCGCCCTCGCCACTTTCTCGATTTGAGGCGCGGCCACAGCGACAGGCGCAGACGCGGTAGCCTGCGCCATGCGATCCCGCTGCTTGATCAAGCCGAGCACCGCGTCGATCATCGGGGTCGGCTGACCGATCATGCGGCCCATCTCCTGCACCACCGTCAGCAACGGATCGATCTCCATCGCCCTGCCCGCCTCCAGGTCCTGCAGCATCGAGGTCTTGTGCGCGCCCACCGCGCCGGCCCCATCGATTCGCCGCTCCACATCGACACGAAAATGCACGCCGAACCGTTCCGCGATGTCCTTGGCCTCGAGCATCATCTGCTTCGACAGCCCGCGGGTGGCAGGGTCCGAGGTGATGATATCCAGCGTCCCATGCGTCAGGGCGCTGATCGGGTTGAAGCAGAGGTTGCCCCACAGCTTGAGCCAGATTTCGTCTCGGATGTTGTCGCGAACCGGCGCATCGAGATCCGCCTTGGCCATCATCTCCGCAAGGCGCGTCACGCGGTCCGAGCGGGTACCATCGGGCTCACCAATTGGAAATTTCTTGCCGTACACATGCTTGATCACGCCCGGTGCCACGATTTCGGCGGCGGGATACAGCACACAGCCAATCGCGCGTTCGGGTCCGAGACCATTCCACTGCTTGGCACCCGGGTCAACGCTCTCCAGCGTGCGCCCAGCGAACTCGCCCCCGTGGCCGTGGAAGTACCAGTACGGAATGCCGTTCACGCCAGTGACCACCGCCGTCTCCGGCCCGAGCAACGGCTGCATCAGATCGACCACGCCCGGCACCTGGTGCGCCTTCAGCGTAATGAACACGTAGTCCTGAGGGCCGAGTTCGCGCGGATCGCTGGTACAACGGACTTTCGCGACGCGCTCTTCGCCTTCGATCTGGAGCCGAACGCCGTTGGCCTGCATGGCGGCCAGGTGCGGCCCGCGCGCGATGAAGCTCACGTCTGCGCCGGCCAGCGCAAGCTGCGCGCCCATATAGCCGCCGATGGCGCCCGCGCCGTAGATACAAATCTTCATGGGGTTGTCTCCTCGATGGTGGTTTATTTAGATATGTGATGCCGAAAGCTGCACGCGGAGCCACTCAAATCCGCATTGGTATATCACATACTATATTTCACAATCGCCATTCGACAACCTCGTTCTTCATCTGATCCCTTCTAATTGCGCTGTGCCCGCTTCGCGGGCGTCTGGCTGTGCGCTACCATGTATCCCGTTGTCCGCTTGCGGGCCAGCCGCCCCCGGCCTGTGTTACCTCTGAACTGGAGTTCGCATGGAAACGCTGCTTGCCCTCACCCGCGATCCTTCCGCATGGGCTGCTCTCGCCACTTTGGTGGCCATGGAGATCGTCCTCGGCATCGACAACCTGATCTTCATCTCGATTCTCACCAACAAGCTGCCGGAAGAAACCCGCGAGAAAGCGCGCCGTATCGGTATCAGCCTGGCGCTGATCCTGCGCCTGGGATTGCTGGCGACGATCGCCATCATCGTCGCGCTGACGGAGCCGGTCTTCACCATCTTCGGCAAGGGCATTTCCTGGCGGGACATGATCCTGATTGCCGGGGGGGCCTTCCTGGTCTGGAAGGCCACGCGTGAAATCCACCAGCACGTGTCACCGGATGCGGAGCACGAAGAATCCTCCACCCTCGCCCGCGCCGTACCAAGCTTCGCCGCGGCCATCGGCCAGATCCTGGTGCTAGACCTCGTGTTTTCGATCGACAGCATCATCACCGCCGTGGGCATGACCGATCATGTGCCGATCATGTTCGTTGCTGTCATCGCTGCCGTCACGGTCATGCTTGTCGCCGCCACGCCGCTGGCCAACTTCATCAACCACAACCCGACGATCGTCATGCTGGCACTGGCCTTCCTGATCATGATCGGCATGACACTGATCGCCGATGGCCTGGGACACCATGTGCCGAAGGGCTATATCTATACGGCGATGGCCTTCTCGACCGCCGTGGAAGCGTTGAACATGGTGGCGCGGCGGCGCCGCGAGAAAGCGAGGGGGCAGACCCCGGCACACTAGTGAGGACAAGGCCTGACCGGGTATGATGGCTGCCTTGCTGTCATCCCCACATCAGTCCTTACATGCTTCCTACGGATCTCGCCGGCACCGACGGCGATCAGAGCGCTTCGCTGCCCCGCTCCGAGCGCGCTTACCAGCAACTGCGCTCCGCCATCCAGGCCGGTCAGCTCCCGCCGGGCACGCGCCTGCGCGAGGTAGAGCTGGCCGAATCGCTCGGCCTGTCCCGCACCCCCGTGCGCGAAGCACTCTCGCGGCTGGAGTCCGAAGGGCTGGTAGTCAATGAGCCTAATCGCGGCATGATGGTTACGCGCCTTGACGCGAGCATGGTCAGCGAACTGTATGTGATGCGCGAGGTCCTGGAATCCACCGCTGCGGCGCTCGCCGCGCGACACGCCACCGACGTGGAAATCTCGTTGCTGCGCGATATCGTCGAACGCGACCTGTCATTCGCTACAGACCCGGACAAGCTGGCGATGAACAATCGTCTCTTCCACGAAACCCTGCATCGCTGCGCCCACAATCGCTATCTGCTCAAGACGCTGCGGTCGCTGCACGAGTCGATGGCCTTGCTGGGCCGCTCCACACTGGCCGTCCCCGGACGTGCGCGCGGCTCGTACGAAGAACATATGGCGCTGGTGGAAGCCCTGGAAGCACGCAACCCCGAACAAGCCGAACAGATCACGCGCCGCCATATCCAGCAGGCGTACAAGGCTCGCTTGACGCTCTGGATAGAGGAGCAATCGGGCAGCTAGCTCCGCGGCCCGCCTCAATACAAACAAAAAGCCGGTCCTGGCCCGCCTCTTTCGAAGCGGGCCAGGACCGGCTTTTTAGTGCTGGCGGCGCCTTGAGCACCGCCCATTCATTCAGCTGTGTCGATCAGCCGTTCGCGTAGACCACCTTGGCCTTGCGCGCTTCCGCCTGCAGGCGGGCGAAAACGTTTTGCACCGTAGCAATCACGCGCTTTGCGTCGTTCACAAAGCCCAGACGCTGGGTACCGAGCTCGCGCTCGATGAGGTCTCGTTCCAGTTGATCGGTCAGCTTGATATCGGATTGGGTGTTCATGGCGTCCTTCCTTACAGGGCTTACCCTTATGGGGTTTTCCCGGATTGTAGCAGAAGGTTTGTCGCATTGCAGCATTAGGTAATAGTGCGTAGCGATTGGCGCAACAGTCAGCGCGACTCAACCAGCACATTACGGTGCGGCCCCTCACAGGATGCCGGCCTGCCACCAGCCCGTATGGCCGCGAGGCTCCAGTGCTCGCGTCGGAACATGGGTACGCGCGCCGGCCCCCTCGAATTCGACAATGACTGCGGTGGGGCTCGCAATGCGGGTGATGATTACGGGCGCGCCTCGAAAGATCCACTTCGTTTCGATCTGATAGGGGCTTTGTCGGTATGCTTTGCGGCGTTGCTTGCTGTTCATATCAATCGTGCTTCATCTGCAGACTGCCTGCGGTGTGGACGCAAAAATAAAGGTTACGGGACAAGCGCCTCTGTTCGCGCCTCCGAGACGGCTTGCGCCAGTTCCTCGGTCACACGGATCTCTGCCCCGATCGGGGTCATCTGCGCGGTTGCCGCAAATGGCGCGGCCGATGTCGGGGATGGATGGCTATTGCGTCGCCACAGGAAGAAGGACGCCAGGCCAGCGTGCAGGACGAGAAATGCCCAGAAAAGCCCGCTGGGCCCTAACCGATTCATGAGCGGAGAAATGATCAAGGGACTGATCGCCGAACCGACCGAGTTGATCAGGAGCATGCCTTGAATGACGCGTACCAGCTCGCTGGCCTCTGCACGATCCGCCGAGTGGCTCACCGCCACCGGGTAGATAGCGAAAATGCTGCCCCCGATCAGGAACATCAGCACCATTAACAAGGGCGGATAACTCGGAAGGATCAGGACAGCCAACGAGACCGCTGCGCAGCCCACGCTCAATGCAAGCAGGACGCTCTGCCTGTCTTTCCTGTCGGACCATCGTCCTACCGGGTATTGCAACGCCATCGCGCCGCAGATGGCACTGGCCATCAACTGGCCAACCTGGGCAACGCTCATGCCCTCTCGTTGCAGGTAGATCGGCAGTAGCGTATAGACCGCCGCAATGCCCACACCGGAACCAAAGCTGCCGATTGCGCCTGCGGGCGTCATGCGAACGAGATCCTGTGGCATCAGGGGTTCGGCATGACTTACGTCCGGTGCAGTCTTCGGCAAAATGGCCATGGGCAACACCGCCATGGACGCGAGTACACCGGCCACCATGAATGGCGCGCTCTCAGCCGCAGATCCAATGGCGCCCAGACTCATCTGCGCGAGCATGATGGAACCGTAGAGCGCGATCATATAGATCGCCAGCAATCGCCCCCGGGACTTCGTATCTCCGACGAGCAGCAACCAGCTTTCCACGACGAGGTAGATCCCTACCATCGCCCAGCCATTCACAAGGCGCAGCAGCAGCCAGATCCAGGGATCGAAAACCAGACCCTGGAGCAGATAGGTGATGGCGACAAGGGAGGCAAAGCTGCTGTATGAGCGGATATGACCGATTCGGGAAATCAGCCGGTCGCTGGTTACCGCACCGAGAGTCAGCCCGACAAAATACGCAGACGAAATGGCGCCGATCATCGTTGCCGAAACGCTTGCGGCGTCGAGCCGTAGAGACGTGAGGGAAGACATGAAGCCGCTTCCCAAGCTGACAATGAACAACCCTAAAAGTGGCCCAACCGCCACGACCCAACTGCTGCGCGACACAACTTCCTCTCAAAGCAATACGAAATGCACCGCGGAGGATACCCGATGTCGGACGGCCCCCTACGCAAGCGCACTCCAAGTCCAGTGCCGACAGGAAAGTCGATGCGCCCTGGTGTTCAATGCCGGCCAGCGATTGACCGGAACATCGAACACCCGTCGCAAGCGCATGCAGTATCGTGGTGCGTTATCCCAGCCAGGCTTTGATGGTTCCTCCCATCACCGAACTGGAAATGCCGTAGCGGTCGTGCAGGGTGGGTAGTGCGCCGGCATCGAGAAAAGCATCGGGCAAACCGATCTGTCGGAACGGCACGTTCACGCCGGCGCGCAGCAAAGTTCCCGCTACCGCCTCGCCCAGTCCGCCGATCACCGTGTGGTTCTCCGCCACGACCACAAGGCGTCCGGGCTTGCGCGCTTCGCGCAGGATGGTCTCCGTGTCCAGCGGCTTGATCGTCGGTACGTGCAGCACCGCAACGCCCACACGATCCGCTTCCAGCGTCCTGGCCACTTCCAGCGCGCGCATTGTCATGATTCCCGACGAGATGATGAGCACCTCCGCGCCATCTCGGAGGAGCTTGGCCTTGCCGAGTTCGAACTGGTAGTCGTACTCATCGAGCACGACGGGCACGTTCCCGCGCAGTAGACGCGCATAGACAGGCCCATCGTGCGCGGCAATGGCAGGCACCATCTGTTCGATATCGATGGCATCGCACGGATCGATGACAGTCATGTTCGGCATCGCGCGCATCAGGGCCAGATCCTCGGCAGCCTGGTGGCTGGGTCCGTATCCGGTGGTCAGGCCGGGCAATGCGCAGACAATCTTGACGTTGAGGTTGTCCTCGGCAATCGTCTGGTGCATGAAGTCGTATGCACGTCGCGTGGCGAATACCGCGTACGTGGTCACGAACGGCACCGCGCCTTCGTGCGCAAGACCCGCTGCCGCGCCCATCAGCAACTGCTCGGCCATCCCCATCTGGTAATACCGTTCGGGATATGCCTTTGCAAAGAGATGCAGGTCCGTGTATTTGCCCAGGTCTGCCGTCATGCCGACGATGTCGGGACGTTGCGCGGCCAGCGCGGTCAATGCATGGCCGAAGGGTGCAGCGCGCGTGGCCTGTCCTTCTGCGGCGATCGACGCAATCATTGCGGACGTCTTGAGGCGGGTCTTGCCCGTATCGGCGGTGCGGCTCATGCTTGTCTCCCGGCTTCCAGCGCCTGCAGCGCGAGTTGCCATTCGTGGGCTTCCACCCGGATGAAGTGATTCTTCTCGCGTTCTTCGAGGAACGGTACGCCGCAGCCCATGCGGGTATCGCATACGATAATGCGCGGCTGCTCGCCCTTGTGATGGCGGGCGTTGTCGAAAGCGGCGGCTACCGCGTCGATATCGTTGCCATCCACTCGCTGCACATACCACCCGAACGCTTCGAGCTTGGGCACGAGCGGTTCGAACGCCATGATCTGTGTCGAGGGGCCGTCAGCCTGTTGATTGTTGACGTCGACCATCGCGATCAGGTTGTCGAGCTTCCAGTGGCTTGCGGACATCAGGCCCTCCCAGATGGCACCTTCGTCAAGCTCGCCATCGGAGAAGAGCGTGTAGACGAAGGCATCCGACTGCTTGCGCTTCAGGCCCAGACAGCGACCCACGGCGATGGTCAGGCCCTGGCCCAGCGAGCCGCCCGACATCTCCATGCCAGGGGTATAGCTCGCCATACCCGACATCGGCAGGCGGCTGTCGTCGCTTCCGTACGTTTCAAGCTCTTCTGCAGGCAGGATGCCGGCTTCGAGCAGCGCTGCATACAACGCAATCGCATAGTGGCCGTTCGACAGCAGGAAGCGGTCGCGCCCTTCCCACTCGGGGTCCTCGGGGCGATAGCGCATGGCGCCGAAGTAGGACACCGCCAGCACGTCAGCGATATCGAGCGCCTGGCCGACATAACCCTGCCCTTGCACTTCTCCCATCAGAATGGCGTTGCGGCGGATACGGTAGGCGCGCTCGGCCAACGAGACGGGCACCTCCACATCGAGATTGGTAAGACTCATGATGACTCCAGACAGAAAATGGGATCAGCGGTTGACGGCCTTGGCCGGCACCAAGAACACCAGCAGCGCGCCGAATACGACCGTTGCCGAGATGAAGAGCAGCCCCGCGGTGGATTTGCCGGTCAGATCGTTGAGATAGCCGACGATGGCCGGGGAGAAGAAGCCTGCGAGGTTTGCCACACAGTTCACAGCCGCAATGCCAGCCGCCGCCGACATGCCACCCAGCATGGCGGTGGGCAGCGCCCAGAACTGGGACGACGAAGCCATGATTCCGGCTGCAGCGATACACAGGCAGACGATGGCTGCGGTCACGCTGCCGAGCAACGGGAGCGCCGCGAATCCCACGGCAGCTACCAGCATGGGAATGGCGAGGTGAAACCTGCGTTCGCGGCGGCGGTCTGCGGACAGGCCGATCAGCGGCAACGCAACGATGGCGCACAGATACGGCACCGCCGTCAGCATGCCCACCCAGACCGGATCGGCCACACCGGTCTTGCGGATGATGGTAGGCAGCCAGAACGTCAGGCCATACTGTCCCAACACCACGCAGAAGTAGATCGCGGACATCAGCCAGAGACGACGGTCGGCCATGAAGGCGCGGATCGACACGTGCTGCACCTTCTGCGCGTTGTCGCCTTCAACGTTGCGTTGCAGCAGCGCCTTCTCCTGGTCGGTCAGCCACTTTGCGCCCTGGATACCGTTGTCGAGGTAGAACAGGATCGCCACGCCCAGCATCAGCGACGGCAATGCCTCGATCAGGAACAGCCATTTCCAGCCGGCCAGGTCGTGCGCGCCATGGAAGGCATGCATGATCCAGCCCGACAGCGGCCCGCCGACGATCCCTGCGAGCGGGATGGCCATGAAGAAGAGCGACAGCGCCTTGGCACGGCGTTCCGACGGAAACCAGTACGTGAGGTAAAGGATCACGCCTGGCGCGAAGCCAGCTTCGGCCACGCCGAGCAGGAAGCGCAACACGTAAAACTGCGTAGGGGTACTGACGAACGCAAAGCCCGCCGAGATAACCGCCCAAGTCAGCATGATGCGCGCCAGCCAGTTACGTGCACCGACCTTGTGGAGTATCACGTTGCTCGGGACTTCGAAGATGAAGTAGCCAAGGAAGAAGATGCCCGCGCCCAGGCCATAGATGGTTTCGCTGAACTGGAGGTCATTGAGCATCTGCAGCTTGGCAAAACCCACATTCACGCGATCCAGGTATGCGCCGAGATAGCACAGCATCAGGAATGGAATCAGGCGCCGCATCACCTTGCCATAGGTGCGCGATTCGAACGACGCCTGAGCGGCGTGCGGCATCACTGCGTCAGCCCCAACGGGCGACGCTGCGTATTTGGTCTTCATGGAATGTCTCCTGCCGGTGCCCCGGGTGGTCCCGGGTGCCTTGACATGTTAGGCGCGGCCCGCGGCCGCGTGGCTTCAATGGATCAGCATGCCGCCATTGACATCGAGCGTGATGCCCGTCAGGTAGGAAGAGAGATCGCTGACCAGGAACAGGCAAGCGTTGGCGACATCACCTGCGTCACCAAGACGGCCGAGAGGAATGCCCTTGATGATGTCCGCGCGCATCTCCGGCGTCAGCTTGTCGCCGGTGATGTCTGTCTGAATCAGGCCAGGCGTGATGGCATTCACGCGGATGTGATCGCCGCCAAACTCGCGGGCCATCGCCTTGGCCAACCCCAGCACGCCGGCCTTGGCCGCACTGTAGTGCGGACCGCCGAAGATGCCCCCGCCTCGCTGGGCGGACACCGACGACATGCACACGATGCTGCCGCGCTTCTGTTCCTTCATCTGCGGCAGCACTGCCTGCGACATGTAGAGCGTGCCACGCAGGTTGACATCGACCACGGCGTCGAAATTGACGGCGCCGATGTCGAGCGTGCGGATCGGCTGAGTAATACCGGCATTGTTGATCAGGCCGTCGATCTGCCCGTATCGGGCAATCGTGGCGTGGACAGCAGCGTCGCATGACGCCTTGTCCGTCACATCACAGCGCAGGCCAAGGTGGCCTTCGCCCAGATCCGCCGCGGCATCTTGTGCGGCGCCAAGCTGCAGGTCGACGATCACAACCTTGGCACCCTGTTCGGCCAACGCGCGGGCCGTGGCCTTGCCAATACCGCGCGGCGAAGCCGCACCTGTGACGATCACCACCTTGTTCTGGACCAGCATCTCGTGTCTCCTTTGTTTCGACTTGACGATGGATCCAGTGTTGTCTGGCGCAGGGCGCCGATCAACGCATTCGGGCTCAACTATCGTTGAGAAATTTTCAGATATCGAGGGTTGCGGAGCAGAGCGAAAACCCTAAGTACTCCGCTAGATCGCCACGCCTTCCTGTGGCCGGCCGACTTCGCGGTCCAGCCACGACAGGAAGCGCGCTACCCGAGGCAGGTCGGCGTTCTGAGCGGGGTACACCACGTGATGGCTGGCGACTTCCACCGCGTATTGGGCTTCGAACACTGGCACCAATGCTCCCTTGCGCAACAGCACGGACGCCAGCAAGGAGCTTTCGAGTGCGACGCCAAGACCGAGCGCGGCGGTTTCCAACGACATGTAGGAACGGTCGAACGAGAAATCGAAAGTCTTCTGCGCACCCGCCACACCATGGCGCGCGAACCACTGGTGCCAGCGCACCAGCGGCGTCTCCGAATGGATGAGCCGATGTCCGATCAGCGCCGATGGATCTTTCACCGGATGCTTGCGCAGATAGTCCGGTGAGGCCAGCGGCAGTATGCGTTCGTTGCGCAACGTCCTGACTTCCGTATCACGCCAGTGCGCGTGGCCGTGCCGCACATCCACATCGTAAAAGCCGGCCGTGAACGAGACATCCTCGTACGAGCACGACAGGTTCAACTGGATGTCACCGTTGTCCGCCTGGAACGATGCAAGCCTGGGCAGCAGCCACATCAGCCCGAAACTCGGGCTGGTATGCACGCGCAGGATTTCAATGGCAGACGGCGTGGCGGCACGTTCCGTGGCGCGGTTCAGTTCCGCGATGACGCCCGTCACATCCCGTAGATACTGTTCACCGACTGGCGTGAGAACCAGACCACGCCCCTGCCGGAAGAACAGCGGCTGACCGATGACATCCTCCAGGTTTCCAAGCTGGTGGCTCACCGCGGAGGCAGTCAGCCCCAGTTCCTCCGCGGCCTTGCCCACGCTCTTGTTGCGGGCAACGCTTTCGAAGGCCATGATCGACTTCATGGGTGGGATGCGCATGGGAGGCCGGGACAAAGTTGCGATCGCTCATTATGCCGCCCGCTGCGTGGCGCCGTGGTGCCGCATCCCGTCAGTGTGTCAGTTCGATGTCCGGCAACGCCGCTGCACCGGTTTCACGGATCAATGCCACGAACTCCGCGATATAGGGACGGGTGTCGCTGGCCGGCAGGGTAGCCGCCCAGATCTCTGACATCAATCCGTCGCGAGTCAGTGGTTTGGCTGTGACGTACTGCCTCTGCAGGTAGTTCTGCACGGCCCATCGTGGCAACACCGCGATGCCACGCCGGGTGGCCACCAGCATCAGGACGTTCCTCGTCGGGGCTTACCAGGCGTTCGCCCAGTTCTACCGGTTTGCAGCCAGCGAAGTGGCGACCGAGTCGTTTCGTCCACGTGCCATCGCGCTGGTGATGGCAGGCGGGGTAATCGCAGCGCTGCTCGGCCCTGCGCTGGCGAGGTTGGGCGGCACGATGCTGCCCGTCATGTTCGCTGGATCGTTCGTGCTGCTCTCAGCGGTTTCCGCCGTGGCCATCGGCGTGCTGGGTTTCCTGCATATGCCGCCGGACATCGCAACGCGTGAGGTGGGCGCCACCGCCGCGCGTACGTGGCGCCAGATCGTTCGCCAACCGGCCTATCTGGTGGCGCTGTTCGGCGCCGCCACTGGCTACGGGATCATGATCCTGGCCATGACAGCGACGCCGCTCGCCATGATCCACCATCATCACGCGATCAGCGATGCGGCAACTGTCATTCAGTTCCATGTGCTGAGCATGTTCCTGCCCTCTTTCGTCACCGGCACGTTAATCGCGCGGTTTGGCGCCATCCGCGTGATGCTGGCCGGCGTCTGCTTGCTTTCGACTCATGTGTTTGCCACCTGGACCGGCACGGGATTCGCATCGTTCGCAGGTGCGCTCGTACTACTCGGCGTAGGCTGGAACTTCCTGTTCATCGGCGGCACCAGCCTCTTGACCGAGACCTACTCGGCCGCCGAGAAGAGCAGAGCCCAAGCGACTAACGACATGACCATTTTTGCCGTCGGACTGTCGTGCTCGTTCGGCGCGGGAGGCTTGCTGAGAGAACTCGGCTGGCAGACAATGAATCTCCTGCTATTACCGTGGCTTGGCGCAGCGGCACTTGCACTGCTCTGGTTGGCCGCGCAGCGGCGCAAGGGCTGGCACGGGCGCCCGTCGGGTGACTGGCTCAGGATTGAACAGGCTGACGAGGGCGTTGCGCTCCGCCAGGACACACTCAAAACGCCATGACCGAACGATCGCACTGGGAAGATGTCTACGAGCATAAGGCGGCGGACCAAGTGAGCTGGTATGCGCCGCACCTGTACACCTCGCTGGATTACATTCGCGCCGCAAGCCCGTCGACTGCTGCCCGCGTGCTGGACATTGGCGGTGGTGAATCGACACTCGTGGATGACCTGCTCGACAACGGCTACAGCGATGTTTCGGTCAACGACATTTCCGAAAAAGCGCTTGATGTCTGCCGCATGCGTCTGGGCCCCCGCGCCGGCCAGGTTCATTGGCTGGCAGGCGACGTACTCAAGCTCGACCTTCCTGCCAACCACTTCGATGTCTGGCATGATCGCGCCGTATTCCATTTCCTGACGGACCCTGCACAGCGTATCGAGTATGTGGAACAAGTGATGCGCGCACTTCGACAAGGCGGGTGGGCCATCGTCGGATCGTTTGGCGAAAACGGCCCTGCGCAATGCAGCGGCCTGCCAGTCCAACGGTACTCCGCCGAAGCGCTGCACAGCCAGTTTGGCGATTCGTTCGAACTCGTGGAACACAAAACCGAGTACCACCGTACCCCATGGGGTAGTTCCCAGGAGTTCGTCTATTGCCTGTGTCGCAAGTCGGCTTCCTAGCGAATCCCACCTGCTCGCCAAGCCGTATCAACACCATTACTTGGCAGCAACCTTGTACGTTGACGCGGATTCGACGGCTTGCGTGACGAATGGCAGGGTCATGGGATTGCCGATTTCCTTGTGGAATGCCACCCATAACTCCAGCGCAGGCACATCCCGATCCGCCAGCCGGCGATACATCACGCCCTTGATCGGCTGCGCTGCGGCCGATGCCGGCACCAGCGACACAGCAATGCCGGCTGCCACCATGGACATCATGGCGTGGTGGCGGGCGGCGTCATGCATGCGCGCCGGCACCACGTTGTGTTCGGCGAGCCAGGTCATCATGAGATCGTGGGCGTACTGGCCGAAGCGCCGCTCCAGCGTGGCCAGGCTCTGACCATCCAGATCGCGCGCGTAAACCTTGCGCTGCGTCGCCAGCGGATGATCGACGGGAACGGCCAGCACGTACGGTTCCGACATCAGGCGCCGTGCCTGCAAACGAGGGTCCGTGACGGGTGGCCGCAGGATGGCGACATCGAGTTCGTTGCGCAGCAGTGCCTCGATCATCGCTTCGGAACTGATTTCGCGTAGCGAGTAGAGGACGCCGGGGACACGCGCCGAGAACCGTCGCAGGATGTCCGGTACGAGTTCGATGGCCGAGATCGCCGTCAGACCAATGCCGAGGTGGCCTACGTCCTCGCCGCGGTTGGCCTGCATCACCATCTGACGTGCGCGATGCTCGATGTCGAACAGCTTCTCCGCCTCGGCGCGCAATACCTGCCCGGCTGGCGTCAGCCGCACGCTGCGCTTGGTCCGCTCGAACAGCTGCGCTCCGAGCTGCGCCTCGAGCTGCTTGATCTGCAGGCTCAACGGAGGCTGTGTCATGTTGAGCCTGCGCGCGGCCCGCGTGAAATTGAGTTCGTCGGCCAGCACCAGGAACGAGGTCAGGACGCGGAGTTCGATGGGGTTGTACATATACAGGAACTGTATAAATCAGATACAGAAGTAATATTGGAAATATAACTCGCCTCGTCGCAGAATGCCTTCACCCGGCCACCCACGAGCCGCGGCAATCCGACAAGGCGCGAGACATGACCATCCAGCATCCCATTGACGACCGCTTTCCGGCGCTCCTCCGCAGTGGTCAGCCTCTGCGCGGCATCTTCACCGCATTGCCCAGTCCCGCCATCGTTGAAATGTGCGCCTATGCCGGCTTCACATTCGTCATCATCGACAACGAACACGGCGCAGCCGACTTCGAGACCACCGAGCACATGCTCCGCGCAGCGCGGGGCAGTGGCATCATCCCCGTCGTGCGCTGCTTCCTGGAAGACATCCCGCGTGTGCTGGACATGGGCGCCAGTGGCGTGCAAATACCCATGATCGAGACAGCCGACGATGCGCGCGAACTGGTGCAACGCGTGCGCTATCCCTCCATCGGCCGACGCGGCAGTGCGTTCAGTGGACGGGCGGCAGGCTACGGCGCCTTTCCCGGCGCGGCACACACGACGCGCAGCAACGCGGGCGTGGCCATCATCGCCATGATCGAAACCCCAACGGGCATCGAGAATGCCGAAGCCATCGCAGCCGTGGACGGTATCGACGCCGTGTTCGTTGGCCCCAACGATCTGGCGCATGCAATGGGCTACGGCAACGATTGGAAAGCCCCTGCCGTGGCGGCCGCCATCGAACAAGCGCTGCGTGCCATCCAGGCGCAGGACAAATGCGCGGGAATCATTGCGCTCACCCCCGAGGACGAACGGCACTACGGCGCATTCGGCGCCCGCTACTTCGCCACGGTCGCCACCAGCCTGATCACGCAGGCGTTCCGCCAGGCCGCGCAAGGCGGGGACGCCGGACGGCCACAGTATTGACGGGCAAACCCCTTCAACACCTTCCTATAACAAGATGGAGACTGATCATGAAAACCCTGGGCCGTCGTGCCGTATGCATTGTCCTGGCAATGGCCGGAATGTCGCTGGCGACAGTTGCAACAGGCGTCCGGGCCGATACGTGGCCTAGCAAGCCCATCAAGCTCGTCGTGCCGTTCTCGCCGGGCGGCGTGACGGATGCCACGGCGCGTATCGTGGCCGAAGGTTTGTCGAAGCGGCTGGGGCAGCCGGTGGTTATCGACAACAAGCCGGGGGTGTCCGGCATCCTGGGCACGCAGTTGGCTGCACGGGCCGAGCCGGACGGGTACACGATCATCGAAGGCACGATCACCACGCATGCGGTGAATCCATTCTTCTACAAGAAGCTCAACTATGACCCGTTGAAAGACTTCATCGCGGTGAACCTGGTCGGCACGGTCAGCAACGTGCTGGTCGTAGCCAACGAGAGTCCCTACAAGTCAGTCGAGCAAATTGTTGCTGCACTCAAGGCCAAGCCCGGTTCGCTGACATTTGGCACGGCAGGACCGGGAAGCTCGCAGCAGTTGTCGGGGCAGCTATTCCAGAGCATCACCGGCACGCAGCTGCAGCAGATCTCCTACAAAGGTGGCGCCGCAGCGATGACCGACCTGATCGGCGGCCAGATCGATCTGGTATTCGAAACGGTGGCCGCTGCCAAGCCGATGCTCGACGGCAAACGCGTGCGAGCCATTGGCGTGTCATCCAAACATCCGCTGCCGGGCTTGCCGGGCATCCAGCCGCTGGCCGACCAGGGTCTCAAGGGTTTCGAGATGCAGTCGTGGCAGGGAATCTTCGTGCCGGCTGGCACGCCGAAGCCAATCGTCGAGCGGTTGTCCGCCGAGATTTCCGCGGTCGTCAACACGCCTGCTGTGCTGCAGCGGCTGCGCGCGCTCGGCGTGGAACCTGACGCGATGACCCCTTCCACCTTTTCCGCTTTTCAGAAGGCGGAGATAGCAAAGTGGGGCAAGGTCACGCGAGAAGCGGGTGTGCACCCGGAGTGACGCGTGAAAGGCTGGCCGGATAGCGCTACCATCCTCGAATATTTCAGGAGAGGAAATGACCGCTTCAAAGGTTGCCTTGATTACTGCCGGTGGCTCCGGCCAGGGCGCAGCAGCCGCGCGCCGGCTCGCACAGGACGGATACCACGTTGCCGTGTTGTCCTCATCCGGCAAGGGCGAAGCCCTTGGCAAAGAGCTGGGCGGTATCGGTGTCACCGGATCGAACCAGTCCAATGACGATGTTCGGCGCCTGGTGGACCTGGCCATGGATAAGTGGGGGCGGATCGACGCGCTGGTGAATTCCGCCGGACACGGCCCCCGAGGCCCGGTACTCGACATCACCGACGAGGATTGGCACATCGGCATGGATGTGTACTTTCTCAGCGCGATCCGTGCCATCCGTCTGGTGACGCCTTTCATGGAAGCACAAGGCCGCGGTGCGATCGTCAACATCACCAGCGCGTGGACGTTCGAACCGGCATCGATGTTTCCGACATCCGCCGTGTTCCGCGCCGGTCTGGCCAGCTTTACGAAGCTGTTCGCCGACGCCTATGCGCCGAAGAACATCCGCATCAACAACGTGCTGCCCGGATGGATCGACAGCCTTCCCGAGGTCGATGCGCGCAGGGAGTCCGTACCGATGGGACGATATGGCACCGCCGAGGAAGTGGCCGCGACCATATCGTTCCTGTTGTCCGAGGGCGCGGGGTACATCACGGGCCAGAACATCCGCATCGACGGTGGACTCATGCGTTCGGTCTGAGCCGGCCACTCGGTCAGGCTCTCAGTCGGCCTCTCAGTCGGCCCGGATGTTCGACTCCCGGATGACCTTGGCCCACCGCCCCACCTCCTCGTCAATCTGCGTGCGGGCCTGGTCCGGTGTCGTGTAGACCGGCACGACACCCTGGCCAATCAGCGCGGCCTTGACCTCCGGCAGGGCCATGATGTCTTTCAGCGAGGCGCTCAGCTTGCCGATGACCGGCGGCGGCGTGCCTGCAGGCGCCAGCAGGCCGAACATCGAACTGACTTCGAACCCCGATAGCCCCGCCTCACCTGCCGTGGGGACATCGGGCAGCACGCGCTGGGGCGTGGCCGAAGCCAGCGCACGCAACCGGCCACCCTTGATGAACGACTGGGTGGCGGGCAGCGTATCGAAGACCACGTCCACCTGCCCACCCATCAAGTCGTTCAGCGCGGGACTGCTGCCCTTGTATGGCACGTGGGTGAGGTCGACACCGGCCTGGCGCTTGAACAGTTCCGCCGCAAGATGCTGCGGTGAACCATTGCCCGACGACCCATAGTTCAAACCGCCAGGCTTCGCCTTTGCCGTACCGATGAAGTCGGCCAGCGTCTTGCCCTTGAACGAAGGCCCGACCGCCACGACCAGCGGCACGCGCCCCACCACCGCAACCGGCGCAAAGCTCTTGTCCATCGTGAAACCTGCGGACGCCGGCAACAACACGCTGTTGATGGCGTGACTGGTCAGCGCGCCCAACATCAGCGTGTAGCCATCGGGCTTCTCTCGCGCCACATAGGCAGCACCCAGGTTGCCTGCAGCGCCAGCCTTGTTCTCCACCACGACCGGCTGCCCGAGCGAAACCGTCAGTCTTTGCGCCACCACGCGAGCGATGACATCCGTCGCACCTCCTGGGGTGTAGGGCACCACCAGTTTGATGGGCTTCTCCGGATAGTCGGCCCTTGCCAGCGCAGGAAACGCGATGGTGCTGGCCAGGGCAATCGCCCCTGCCAGCAGTTGTCGACGGTGAATACCGCCTGATTTAGATGGTCGATGCATAGGATCTCCTTCCATGTCGTTATGTATAGAAGCGCACTCGGCCAGGCGCCGAGGCTAGGCCGAATCCTAGTCAACCATATTATTAATAATATAGGTGATATCACTGACGACAATCTGAGGGGACATGGGCTATGCTTCAGTCCAACGAAACATCAGGTGCGAGCCTGTCCCCAGTACCAGCAGGAAACCCCATGCCCAACGAAGACCAAGACCCCAAAGGCGCCGCCTCGCGCCATGACATCGCTCCCGAAGCCGCAGCCACCGGCATATCGAAGGGCCTCACCAACTACGGCGACCGCGGTTTTTCGCTGTTCCTGCGCAAGGCGTTCATCAAAGGCGCGGGCTACACCGATGCCGCGCTGGATCGTCCTGTCATCGGCATCGTCAACACCGGCAGCGCTTACAACCCCTGCCATGGCAACGCGCCGCAACTGATCGAGGCCGTGAAGCGCGGCGTGATGCTGGCCGGCGGCCTGCCGATGGACTTCCCGACGATTTCCATTCACGAGAGTTTCTCGGCGCCCACGAGCATGTATCTGCGCAACCTGATGTCGATGGACACCGAGGAGATGATTCGCGCGCAGCCGATGGATGCCGTGGTGCTGATCGGCGGTTGCGACAAGACCGTGCCTGCCCAGTTGATGGGCGCGGCCTCCGCCGGTATCCCTGCCATTCAACTGATCACGGGATCGATGCTGACCGGCTCGCACCGCAGCGAACGTGTAGGCGCCTGCACGGATTGCCGACGCTACTGGGGCAAGTTCCGCGCGGAGGAAATCGATGCGGAAGAGATCTCGGACGTGAACAATCAGTTGGTGGCCAGCGTTGGGACCTGCTCGGTCATGGGCACGGCCAGCACGATGGCTTGCATTGCCGAGGCACTTGGGATGACCGTGCCGGGTGGTGCGTCCCCGCCAGCCGTGACAGCCGACCGCATCCGCGTGGCAGAGCAGACGGGAACCGAAGCGGTCCGCATTGCGAAGGAGCGGCTGACCATCGACAAGATCCTCACCCCCGCTGCCTTTGAAAACGCGATGCGGGTGCTTCTGGCGATTGGCGGCTCGACGAATGGCATCGTGCACCTGGCAGCCATCGCAGGGCGCATGGGTTATGACATCGATCTGGCCGCCCTGGACCGGATGGGGCGCGATACGCCGGTGCTGCTGGACCTGAAACCTTCCGGCGATCACTACATGGAGGACTTCCACCATGCCGGGGGCATGGCAACGCTGCTGCGCGAGTTGAAGCCGCTGCTCAAGCTCGATGCGTTAACGGTGACGGGCCGTACGCTGGGCGAAGAAATCGAACGAGCCGGCCCGGGGTTCCAGCAGGACGTTGTGCGTTCGCGCGACAACCCCATCTATCCGCAAGGTGGCATCGCCGTGCTGCAAGGAAATCTTGCGCCCGGTGGCGCGATCATCAAGCAGTCGGCCGCGCATCCGAAGCTCATGGAGCATGAGGGTCGTGCGGTGGTTTTCGAGAACGCCGAGGATCTGGCAAACCGCATCGACAGCGATGATCTCGATGTCACCGCCGACGACATCCTCGTATTGAAGAACATCGGCCCGAAGGGTGCGCCCGGAATGCCCGAGGCAGGCTACATCCCCATTCCGCGCAAACTGGCGCGGGCCGGCGTCAAGGATATCGTGCGGATTTCGGATGGCCGCATGAGCGGCACGGCCTTCGGCACTATCGTGCTGCACGTCACACCGGAAGCCGCGATTGGCGGTCCGCTGGCTCAGGTCCGGAACGGCGACCGCATTCGCCTGTCCGTAGCGCGACGGGAGTTGACGCTGGATGTCAGCGACGAAGAACTGGCCCGGCGGCAGCAGGAAAACCCGGTGACCGTACCCACTGCGGATCGTGGTTATCGCAAGCTGTTTCTCACCAGCGTGAACCAGGCGGATCAGGGCGTGGACTTTGATTTCCTGCGAGCGGTGGAAGCGCGAGGGAAAGTACCGGGCAAGGCAGAGTAACCTCGCGACGCTTGGGGCATCGAAAAATAGGTCAAAATGACGGCTTTCCTTCCGCCACGTCATCCTGTGCCGGGCCATTGGCCCGGCGCGACTCGCCCGATGTCCATCTCCGACACGCTGAGCGCCGCCATCGAAACGGGCGGTGAAGCCTCTCCTACAACGCTGGATGTGCTGAGCGGCATGGTTGCCGCCCTTGAGGAAGACATCGTCTTCGGCCGGCTTCATCCGCGAGAGCGGTTGGTCGAAGACGACCTGATGGTCAGGTTCAACGTCAAACGTCACGTCGTACGCGATGCGTTGGCCGCCATGGATCGCATGGGACTGATCGAGCGGCGCAAGAATGTGGGCGCGCTCGTCCGATCCTTCTCGGCTCAGGAGGTCAAGGAACTGTACGAAGTCCGGACCATGCTGGAGACCGAAGCGGCCAGGCGCATCGATATGGAACGCGTCCCTTCACGCATCGAGCATCTGATTGCCATCCAGAAGCAACACGATGCCGCCGTCGCAGCAGGCGATGCGCGCACCGTGTTCCGCGTCAACCTGGCCTTCCACCGCGAACTCTTCGGCCTTTGCAGCAACCAGACGCTGCAAAAGGCGATTGCCGAGTTTGCACGACAGACCCACCCGATCCGCTTTGCCTCGCTTGTTTCTGCCGAGTATCGCGAGCGCGCGCAGAAGGAACACTGGCAAATGATCGCGGCGCTGCAGAAGGGAGATATCGATGCCTTGGTGTCCCTCTGCGCCGCGCATCTCTTGCCCTCCCGCGACGCTTATCTGCAGGCGCAGCAATATCGGCTGTAACGCGCCGCAGGCAGTCAATCGAGGCTGATGTTGGCGTCTTTCGCCACGCCCTCCCACCGCGGCGCCAGACCCGATGTCCATCCGGCCACATTGATGACGTCGCCCATCATCGCGTTCATGCCAGGCTGCGCGCTCTGGGGCTCCTCTGACCATCGTCAATCATCATGCGGACGGCGCATACGCCAGCCGCGTGAACGCCCCTATGCTTCGCTCCAGGAAGCGCGCACCCAAGTGCGCTTCGTCACTGGAGAAAGCAAATGGCAAAGCTCATCGCGCTATACAAGACGCCCGCCGACACGGCCGAGTTCGATTCCCACTACTTCACCCGACACATCCCCATCGCCAAGACGATGCCCGGCCTGCGCAGCTACGAGGTCAACGACGGGCCCATCGGAGGGGATGGTCCGTTCCATTTGGCAGCGATACTGAGCTTCGATTCGATGGCAGACCTTCAGGCATCGCTTGCTTCGCCAGAAGGTGCTGCCGCAGTGGCTGACCTGGCAAACTTCGCACAGGCCGGGATGGAGTTGCTGATTTTCGAGACGAAGGAAGTTTAGATACGCCTTCGCCAAAGCACTCAGCCGCCTCCCCGCGCCATCCGCTCCAGATCCACCAGCGCGTCATACTCGTCGCCACTCAGGATCTGGAGCGCAATGGCCGCTTCACGTGCGGCCACGCCATGCGCCTTGGCGTATGCCACGATGCGCGCGGCCTGGTCGTAGCCGATGTGTGGATTGAGCGCTGTAGCAGCCAGTAGCGGGCTGTCGAGCTGGCGCGCAAGCCGCTCGCGGTCCGGCTCCAGTCCGGGAATCACGCGTTCCGCCACGGCGCGCGCGCTGTCGGCCAGTACACGGATCGACTGCAGCACGTTGTGGATCAGCACTGGTTTCGCCACATTCAGCTCGAAGCTGCCCGATGCCCCCGCCATCGTGACCGTGACGTGATTGCCAGCGACTTGCATGCCGGCCTGCACCATCACCTCCAGGATGGTGGGATTCCGCTTTCCCGGCATGATGGATGAGGTCAGGCCGTCATCGGGCATCAGCAGTTCGCCGATTCCGCAGTGTGGCCCGGAACTCATCCATCGCAGGTCGTTCGCAATCTTGATGAACGAGACCGCGATGACGTTCAGCACGCCGGACAGCTCCAGCAACGCATCGTGCGCGGCCATGCCCTCCACCTTGCACGGGTTCGGGCGGAATGGCAGTCCAGTCAGGCGGCTCGCCTCCGCGCAGAATGCTTCCGCGAATCCTGCGGGTGCGTTGAGTCCCGTACCCGCCGCCGTGCCGCCTTGCGGGAGCGACAGCAGGCGCGGCATCGTGGCTTCCACGCGTTCGATGCCATGCCCGACCTGCGCCGCGAACCCCTCGAAGCTGCGGCCCAGCGTAGTGGGCACCGCATCCATCAGATGGGTGCGCGCCAGTTTGAGGATGTCCGCGAACGCCACCGCGCGTGATTGCAGGCTATCGCGCAGGGCAGCCAATGCAGGCAGCAACCGATCCTCGATTTCGAGCACGGCGCTCAGGTGCATCACGGTCGGAAAGCTGTCATTGGACGACTGCGAACGATTGACGTGATCGTTGGGATGGATCGGACGCTTGGTGCCGAGCGGTTCGCCCAGACGCTCGTTAGCGCGATTGGCGATGACCTCGTTGGCATTCATGTTGGTCTGTGTGCCGGACCCGGTCTGCCATATCGTCAGCGGAAAGTGCGCATCGAATGCACCGCTGCGCACCTCGGCCGCTGCCGCAACAATCGCCTGCGCCATATCGGCGTCGAGTTGGCCGCACTGCAAATTGGCAACTGCCGCCGACATCTTGTGCAGCCCGAATGCATGGATCAGGCACTCGGGAAGCCGCTCGGTGCCGATATCGAACACGGCCAGCGCGCGCTGGGTCTGGGCACCCCAGTACCGGTCAGCAGGAATATCCACTGGCCCAAAGGCGTCGTGCTCTGTGCGCGTCATCGTCATCGTTCAATCCAGCGAGATGTTCGCCTTGGCTGCCAGCACCTTCCAGCGCGCCACTTCGGTTTCCGTGTGCTTTCCCAGCGCACTGGCCGTGTACTTGTCAGCCGGCAGCATCTGGATAGCCTGGGCGGATAGTCGATCCGTGAATGCCTTGTCGTTCATGACTTTCAGGTAGGCCGCCTGCACCTTGTCGATCACCGGCTGCGGCGTGCCCTTCGGTGCATAGATGCCGTACCACGTAGCGGCCTCGAAGCCAGGGACCACGGTTTCAGCCAGGGTCGGCACATCCTTGAGTTGGGACACGCGCGTGGCGGATGTCACCGCCAGCGGGCGCACCTTCGCTTCCGTGATCTGCGGCAACGCGGTGTTGGTCTGGTCGAACATGCCATCGACCTGACCGCCAATCACATCGATCAGCGCCGGTCCTGCGCCCTTGTACGGCACCAGCGATACCTTGATGCCCGCCGCCGACGCGAACATCGCCGCGATGAGGTGGGACGTCGAGCCCATGCCCGCATTGCTGATGAACAGCTTGCCGGGATTCTGCTTGCCGTACTCGACCAGCGCCTTCACGTCCTTGGCAGGATGGTCCTTGCGCACCATCAGCACCATCGGCGTGTCCGGGAAGCGAAACACCGGCGCGAAATCCTTCACCGGATCATAGGGCAGCTTCTTGTACAGCGCGGGCGCTGCGCCCATGTACCCCATGTGGCCCACCAGCATCGTGTAGCCATCTGCCTGTGCGCGCGCAGCCTTGGTCGCGCCAACGGTGCCGCCCGCTCCAGGCGAATTGTCGATGATGATCGACTGCCCCACCTCGCGTGACACGCGCTCGGCGATATTGCGCGCCAGTGCATCGGTGGGACCACCCGCCGCGAACGGCACGATCCATGTGATCGGCTTGTTGGGCCACGCCTGTGCGTGGGCCGACGTAGCGGCAGCAAGCGTGACGACTGCCAGTGCGGCGCGCACAAAGGGAGTGAAGGGTTGCATGGGTTGTCTCCTGCCTGAATTTTTTATGAAATGGGATTAGCGGGCCGTGGCGCGCGCCAGCGGTATGCCGCTGGAATGCGGGCCGACCTGATCGGCGTCCTCGCCCAGCAGGTTGCCGTCGTCGAGTGCGGCATCGGCCTGCGCGGTATTCGGATACAGCTCCGGGTATAGATGACGTTTCGCAGTGTCGGCATCGAACGTGCCGGACCACTTGGCTACCACCACCGTCGCCACGCTGTTGCCGATGGTGTTGCAGGTGGAGATCGCCATCGACAGGAAACGGTAGACGCCGAAGATCACCGCGAGCCCTTCCACCGGCAACACGCCCGTCGATGTCACCGTGGCGGCGAACACGACGAAGGAACCACCGGAGACCGTTGCGGCCCCCTTCGACGTCAGCAGCATCAGCACCAGAATGCCAAGCTGATGATCGAGCGACAACGGCACACCGTAGGCGTGGGAGATGAACATCACCCCCATCGCCATGAAGATGGAAGTGCCATCAAGGTTGAAGGCATAACCCGTGGGCAGCACCAGTCCAACCGTTTGCTTGGCGCAGCCCAGGCGTTGCAGCTTGATCAGCAGGCGAGGCAGCGCACTCTCCGACGATGCCGTGCCCAGCACGATCAGGATCTCGTCCTTGATGTAACGCAGGAATCGCCACAGGCTGAACCCTGCCAGTCGCGCCACAAGGCCAAGCACCACGGCGATGAACACGATCACCACGGCATAGAAGCTCAGCACGAACTCGGCCAGCGCCAGCAGCACGGCGGAGCCGTTGCTGCCCACGGAGTAGGCCACTGCGCCAAACGTGCCGATCGGCGCGAGCTTCATCACGAGATTGATGAACGAGAACAGCACCTCGGAGATGTTGTCGAGCCCTTCATTGATCTTGACGCGACGTGTCTCGGGAATCGCCAGGATGCCGATACCGACCATCACGGCCAGCACCACGACCTGCAGCAGTTCGCCCTTGGCGAATGCGCCCACGAAGTTGTCCGGCACGATATGCGCCATGAACTCCAGGAAGCCCTGCGGTGCAGCCGCCTTGACCACTGGCGCCGCACTGGCCGCGCCAACGCTGCTCATGCCCTTGCCGATCTCCAGCAGGTTGCCAGCCACCATGCCGAGGATCAGCGCGATGGTGGAGATCACCTCGAAGTAGAGAATGGATCGCCAGCCCACGCGCCCCGCACTCTTGACGTCGCCCGCCGAAGCAATGCCATGGACGATGGTCAGGAATACCAGCGGCGCGACGCCGGCCTTGATGAGCGACAGGAACATGTCGCCCAGCAGCTTGAGCTTGGCCGCGAATGCCGGAAACGCGAAGCCCACCGCGATGCCGAGTATCAGCGACACCAGCACCTGCATGCCAAGGCGGCGATACCAGGGCAGGCGCCTGGGTGTTGGAACGTCTGGAATCTGTGTGGATGCGGTATTCATGTCTGTCTCCTCTGGACGGGTAGCCGAATGCCGGCCCTCAGGCCACTTCGCCAGACAGCGCGATGGCGCGATCCACCATTTGCGGCGCGAGGCCCAGATAGTTCACCGGGTCCACCATGTGTTCGATGGCCGCACGGTCGAAGTGCTGCGTGACAGCGGGCAATGCGAGCAGTGCTTCGGCCAGCGTGCCGCCCTTCTCGTTCACGGTGCGGCAAGCGTCGTAGACCACGTCGTGCGCCTGCTGGCGGCCGATATGGGGCGCCATGCGCATCATCACGGCCTCGGCCACGATCAAACCCTTGGAAATGCCGAGGTTCTGCGCCATGCGCGGCACATCGACGATCAGGCCGCCCAGCGCGAATTTCGCTTGATGCAGTGCGCCGGCAGTCAGGATGAAACTCTCGGGAATGGCGATCCACTCGGCATGCCACGGGCCGGTGGCGCGCTCGAAGTCCTGCACCATGGCATCCACCATCAGGCCGGCGTGCTGGCGCACGGCCTTGGATGCGGCAAGCATCAGTTCGCTCGAAATCGGGTTGCGCTTCTGCGGCATGGTGCTGCTGGCGCCCCGCCCCTTCACGAAAGGCTCGTAGACCTCCGCGAATTCCGTGGAGGCCATGATCATGATGTCGAGCGCAATCTTGCCGAGCGATCCGGTGATCAGCGCCAGCAGGTTCACGGCTTCGGCAAACCCGTCACGTGCTACGTGCCAGGTGGTTGCCGGCACCCCAAGATCCAGTTCCTGAGCCAGCGCACGCTGCACGTCGAACCCCTTGTCACCCAGCGACGCCAACGTGCCGGCAGCACCGGCAAACTCCACCACGGCCACGCGCGGGCGCAGTTCGGCCAGTCGCTGTTGATGGCGATCGAACATCGCCAGCCAGATCGCCACCTTGTAGCCGAACGTCACCGGCAGCGCTTGCTGCAAGTGGGTACGGCCAGCCATCGGGGTATCGCGATGCTTCACGGCGAGGTCGGCCAGGATGCGGCGCAGCTCGCGGATATCGGCATCGATGCTGTCGAGCGCATCGCGCACCTGCAGCGCCACGGCGGTGTCCATGATGTCCTGCGTGGTGGCACCCCAGTGGACGTAGCGACCGGCTTCACCGCACATTTCCACCAGTTGATGCACCAGCGGCAGGATCGGATAGCCGACAATGTCGGTTTCCTCGCGCATGTGGTCGAAGTCGATCCGCTCGATGCGCGATTCCCGGGCGATGGCTTCGGCGGCATCCGCGGGAATGACGCCGACGCGGG
Source organism: Cupriavidus sp. SW-Y-13 (assembly GCF_009793345.1). NCBI lineage: Bacteria > Pseudomonadati > Pseudomonadota > Betaproteobacteria > Burkholderiales > Burkholderiaceae > Cupriavidus > Cupriavidus sp. SW-Y-13. Next base: position 609,863 of record NZ_WHLX01000002.1, on the reverse strand, counting down.
CCTCGGCCTTGGCCAGGGCGACTTCGACGTCGATGTATCGCTGGACCAGCGCGCCGTCCGAGAAAATCTCGCGCATGGCCTTGGTGCCGAAGGCATCTCGGAACAACGCGGAATCGACAACGGTGCTGGCGGCGGGAATCGTGTAGTTGGGCATGGTGCGACCTTGTGGCAATCGTGCAGAAATTCGTATATGTTCGAACATATACGCCATTAAATATGTTCGAACATATTTGAGAAATCAGTGTTAACCCTGAAATGGTGCACGTGCAGTGAAAGGGCCAATGAGCAAGACAAATTCCGCAGAGATCAGCCGCGCGCTGCTGGACGGCATCACCACGGGCCGTTTCCCGGTAGGCGCCCTGCTGCCTACCGAGTTCGAGCTATGCGAGCAATTCCAGGCCAGCCGCTACACGATTCGGGCGGTGTTGCAGGAGTTGCAGGACATGGGGCTGGTGTCGCGCCGCAAGAACGTGGGCACGCGCGTGGAGGCCACCCGGCCGAAAGCCGTGTTCAAGCCGACCCTGGCGTCGGTGGAAGACCTGATGCAATTTGGTGAAGCGCACCGCCGCGTGGTGCAGTCGGTGGAGACTGTGACCGCGCCAGCCGAAGTGGCAGCCGACCTGGGCGGCGCACCCGATACGCAGTGGCTGCGCATTTCCAGCGTCCGGCTGGACGATGGTGACAGTGCTGCGCCGATGGCGTGGACCGACATCTATGTCGATGCCAGCTATGCCGATATCGGAGCCACTGTGCGTGATACACCCGACGTGCTGGTCAGCTCATTGATCGAATCACGTCATGGCCGCCCGATTGCGGAGATCGAACAGGAGGTGCGCGCCTCGACGCTGCAGGATGTGCGCATTGGCGATGCGCTTGGGCTCGAACTGGGCGCGCCGGTCCTGAAGATCGTGCGTCGCTATTTCGATGAGGCCGGTGAAACGTTCGAGGTATCGGTAACGATCCATCCGGCAGAGACGTTCTCGGTCACCACGCGCATGAAGCGCACCGCAGGGTAACCCGCGCCGATGGCCTCGGCGCGGACTCGGGCCAACGTCAGAACGCCGAGCGCACCACCCCGCCATCGGCACGCAATGCCGCGCCATTGGTGGCCGCCGATGCGGGCGAGCAGACATAGACGACCAGGTTCGCCACTTCCTCCGGTGTGATAAAGCGCTTCAGCAGCGATGAGGGACGAGCCTGTTCGAAGAACTGCTTCTGGAAGGCTTCGAACGACTGGCCACCGGACAGCTTCTCCACAAAATCGCTGACGCCTTCCGAGCTTGTCGGTCCTGGCAGCACGGCATTCACCGTGACACCCGTGCCCGCGCACGATTCCGCCAAGCCGCGCGAGATGGCGAGCTGTGCGGTCTTGGTCATGCCGTAGTGGATCATCTCGACGGGAATCTGGACGCCGCTCTCGCTGCTGATAAATACGATGCGTCCCCAGTTTTTCTTCTTCATCGCAGGCAGGTAGGCGCGCGACAGCCGTACACCAGACATGACATTGACGTCGAAGAACATCTGCCAGTCAGCGTCGGGGATGTCCTCGAACGGCTTGGGGTCGAACATCCCGAGGTTGTTGACGAGGATGTCGACCGTGGGAAACTTTGCGACCAGACCTTCCACGCCTGCAACGGTCGACAGGTCGCCTGCATAGCCGTGCACGCGCGCGTTGGGCACCGTGGCCGCCAGTTTATCGAGCGCCTCGGCCACGGAACGATCCGATCGCCCGTTCAGGATGACTTCCGCGCCTTCGCGTGCCAGTCCTGCCGCGATGGCAAATCCGATACCCTTGCTCGATCCGCTGACCAGCGCCAACTTGCCTTGAAGTTGATAGTCCATATCCATCCTTTCTGTGCGGCGATGGGACAGGACACATGGCCTTTCCGCGTTCGGTCCGCTTGATTTGCCTGATGCGTCACTACTGAAGCACAACCATCGATCACGCTAGCCACCATGCGGCGACGCGGACTCCAGTCCGCCCAGGCAGAGCGTGAACAATCCCAGCCTGCCTCTGACACCGAGCGTGCGATAAATGCTGGCAACACACGTCAGCACCTCGCGCTGGTTCATGCCTGTCCGATCCGCAATCTGCGCTTCGGATGCCGACGTCAATAATAGAAAAAGCACATCGCGTTCGGAAGACGCCAATGCGTCCACCACGGTATCGGGCAGTAGCAAGCCGCAGCGATTGTGGTGCAGGTCCGTGACATCCTGGGCGATGCCGAGTCGTAGCTGGTTGGCTTCCAGCCATCGCGCGGACCATCGGAAATGAACATCGGCACCACTGCGGTGCTGATAGCGGTTTTCGAATCCCTCGCGACGCTTGCCGGCCAGGACTTGTTGGGCCTCGTTCAGCGTCTTTGTACGATCGCCCGGGACCACGAGATCAAGGATGGGAAGACCAATGAGGTCGGACGCCGCAAAACCCAGCGTGGCCGAGCAGTTCCGGTTGACGTACTGAATCTTCCCGGAGGCATCTACCAGGAAGACATTCTGGATCGAACGATCCGCGATCTCGAGCAGCGACGATTCGCCTGAAAGATCCGCCATACCCCGGTCAGGTCAGAAATTGAGTAATGGCGATATTACACAGAATGATTCGGTATCAGAACCGCCGCACGATATTTGATGCGCCGTTCACCGCACAGCAACACCCCGACAGATATCTATCGTTGAAACGTCTTGCAGATCAGATGGAAGCGAAGTGCATTTGCATTTCGAACGCGCGTTTCTAGGCTGGAGCCATTGCCCGGACCCGCATCCACATGTCCCGCGTGCAAGAACAAGAAACAACAAATGGGGGGCCTGCGATGACAACGCGCACGGCAGCAGACACCACCTCGCCAAACCGGATTGCGATCGTTTCGATGATCCTTCTGGTCTGGCTCACGGCCTTCCACTCCTTTCCCGCCCTCGCCGCCAAGGAATATGCGCCGGTGGGCGGAGGCGGCGACTCCAGTGCCCGGGATGTATGCCCTGCCGGCCAGTTCCTGATTGGCATGCGCGTGCGTTCGGGTGCGTGGATGGATCAGATGTCGATTACCTGCGGCGCCATCAACCCTGACGGTTCGATCGGCACGCAGTCGAATGGGCCAACGCGCGGCGGAAATGGGGGCGGCCCCTCTCAAGGTACGTGCGGCGCCGGCAAAATCGTGTCGGGCCTCGGCATGTTATTCACTGAGGGGAATCGTCAGGTCCTGACCATCGATCTGAATTGCCGCTCCACCACTGGCCCGGATCGCAGCAATTTCAGGCTCGGTCAGGAGCCTCCGGGATTTTCCCGTTTCCCCACCGAGATTCAGCCGTGCCCGAACGGCGAGGCGGCCGTCGGTGTGCAAGGTCGATACGGCCGGCACGTCAATGCGTTGGGATTGATTTGCGGCACTTTCGCGCAGGTGGTTCCCGGTACAGGACCTGGGACCGGATCAACCGGGTCGACCGGAACAGGATGCGCGGGCCTGTCCGGCGACGACCTGGAAATGTGCACCGAGCACAATACCTATCGCGCCAGGCACGGCGTGGCGCCATTGACATGGTCGACCGAACTGGCCAATAACGCGAAGGCATGGGTGGCCGGCTGCCACAAGGCCAAGAACGCCAATAACGACGAGTATTTCTGCCACCAGAGTCCGCGCGGATGTGGGGCCGATCCCAATTATCGTTATGGCGAGAATCTCTCATTCGGATGGCCCAGCCGCACCGCGAAGGAGGCTGCCCGGCAGTGGTATTGCGAGAGCAATGTTTACAACTTCGACAACCCCTCACCGAAACTGGCTGGGGAAGACGATTCCGGATCGGTATTCGGAGACGCCTGCAACCCTGCGAATAACCCCAAGAAAGTGACCGGCCATTTTACTCAGGTGATATGGCGCGCGACCACGAAGCTGGGCTGCGCCAAGAACACCTGCTCGCAGGGTCAGACGCAAGGCACGCTCTGGGCCTGCGAATATGACCCGACCGGAAATTTCAATGCCGCAGAACCTGGCGTGCTGGCTCAGAACGTGCCGAAACCCATCCAGGGACTGGCCCCGATGATGGCGTTGGGTCGAAGCGCCTCGCCGCAGACGAACACGTTCATCATCTCGGACGTCGATCTCTATGACATCCCAGGCGGCGTCGGTCGGGTAATCGGCATCCTCAGACAAGGCCAGATCCTGCGCCTCTACGAATGCAAGGCCGACGACTGGTGCCGCGTCGAGGGAGGCTGGGTCTGGGGATCGTTCCTCGTGCGCAGCCACATTCACTAGCCGCGCAGCCGTTCACTCTGGCTGCGGATTCGCCCCGATCCTCTCGAATTGCGCAAACTGGCCGACCAGCTCGCCCTTACCGACGGACCTTCCTGCGAGGTGACCGAACGCATGGCCGCCTGACCTCCGCGCTTCGACACCTGAAAGCACGTTTCACATTGCGGGATTTGCGCCGGATTTCTCCGGCGCGATGTTTTCGTGGCCTGAAAAATCGTTCCACATCGCGAAATACAATAGCTATCCCGTTGAAATATAACGATAAATTAAGTCTTATGTCTTATATAAGACCTTGTTGCAACGCATCAAGCGAGGACTACAATTTTGTCCATGCGGTTCGCTTCGACAAACCGTGAAGCACCCCCAAAAACTTTTTGCGGAAGCGCTCAAGCCCTTAGGAGAGACACATGGCCCAATATCAAGACGACATCAAGGCAGTTGCTGGTTTGAAGGAAATGCAGGGCAGCGCTTGGGATGCCATCAATCCCGAATACGCCGCACGCATGCGCGCCCAGAACAAGTTCAAGACGGGTCTGGACATCGCCAAGTACACGGCCAAGATCATGCGCGCCGACATGGCCGCCTATGATGCCGACTCGTCCAAGTACACGCAGTCGCTGGGTTGCTGGCACGGCTTCATCGGCCAGCAGAAGATGATCTCCATCAAGAAGCACTTCAAAAGCACCGAACGCCGTTACCTGTACCTGTCGGGCTGGATGGTCGCTGCGCTGCGCTCGGAGTTCGGCCCGCTGCCGGACCAGTCGATGCACGAAAAGACGTCGGTGACCGCGCTGATCCGCGAGCTGTACACGTTCCTGCGCCAGGCCGATGCCCGTGAACTGGGCGGTCTGTTCCGCGAACTGGACGCTGCCACTGGCGCTGCCAAGGCTGCGATCCAGGAAAAGATCGACAACCACGTGACGCACGTGGTGCCCATCATCGCAGACATCGACGCAGGTTTCGGCAATGCCGAGGCAACGTACCTGCTGGCCAAGCAGTTCATCGAAGCCGGTGCCTGCTGCATCCAGATTGAAAACCAGGTGTCCGACGAGAAGCAGTGCGGCCACCAGGACGGCAAGGTCACCGTGCCGCACGAGGACTTCCTGGCCAAGATCCGCGCCATTCGCTACGCGTTCCTGGAACTGGGCGTGGACGACGGCATCATCGTGTCGCGTACCGATTCGCTGGGTGCCGGCCTGACCAAGCAAATCGCCGTGACCCACACGCCGGGCGACCTGGGCGACCAGTACAACTCGTTCCTCGATTGCGAAGAACTGACCCCGGACCAACTGGGCAACGGTGACGTGATCATCAAGCGCGATGGCAAGCTGCTGCGTCCGAAGCGCCTGCCGAGCAACCTGTTTCAGTTCCGCGCCGGTACGGGCGAAGCACGTTGCGTGCTGGACAGCATCACCGCGCTGCAGAACGGCGCCGACCTGCTGTGGATCGAAACCGAAAAGCCGCACATCGCGCAGATCGGCAACATGGTCAAGGAAATCCGCAAGGTGATCCCGAACGCCAAGCTGGTGTACAACAACAGCCCGTCGTTCAACTGGACCCTGAACTTCCGCCAGCAAGCCTATGACGCGATGCAAGCCGCAGGCAAGGATGTGTCGGCCTACGAACGCAGCCAACTGATGAGCGTGGAGTACGACAACACGGAACTGGCGAAGCAAGCCGACGAGAAAATCCGTACGTTCCAGGCCGATGCCGCACGCGAAGCCGGTATCTTCCACCACCTGATCACGCTGCCGACGTACCACACCGCCGCACTGTCCACGGACAACCTGGCCAAGGAATACTTCGGCGACCAGGGCATGCTGGGCTACGTGGCTGGCGTGCAGCGCAAGGAAATCCGCCAAGGCATCGCCTGCGTGAAGCACCAGAACATGTCCGGCTCGGACATCGGTGACGACCACAAGGAATACTTCAGCGGCGACGCCGCCCTGAAGGCAGCGGGCAAGGACAACACGATGAACCAGTTCTGATCGCGTCTGTTCCGGTAGTACGTTCCAAGAAAAACGCCAACCTTCGCGGGTTGGCGTTTTTTTATTGCATCGATCGCATCGACATATGGCAGGACCTACAGCGCCGTGATGACCTTCGACCGATCGATGGTATCGAGCGTCGCGCAACCCATCAGGGCCATGGCGATTTCGAATTCGGTTTGCAGCAACGTCAGCATGTGGGCTACGCCCGGCATGCCACCCACGGCCAGTGCATGCAACACGGGCTGACCGATCATAACGGCGGAGGCGCCGAGCGCGATGGCCTTGAACACATCGGTCCCGCGTCGGACACCGCCATCGAGCAGTACAGGCACTGCGCCGTTGACCGCCGCCACCACACCCGGCAGGCAATCCAGCGTCGCCGGTACGGTATCGAGCGTGCGGCCTCCATGATTCGACACGATGATGCCTGCCGCACCAGCCTCGATGGCGCGCGGCACATCCAGCGGATTGAGCAGGCCCTTCACCACCACGGGCAAGCGGGTTTCACGGCACAGCGCCTGCAGGGTGGCCCACGTGGGCGCGTTGTCGAGCAACCCCTTGAAGACCGGACTGCCGTTGCGCGCATCGAATGTCGGCATCGGCGCCATGCCATCGAGATTGACGGGGCGGACATCGGGCGGCAACCGGAAGCCCGCGCGTTGTTCGATATTGCGCACGCCGCTGATCGTGGCGTCGATGGTCAGGACCAGCGCCTTGTATCCCGCGTTTTCCGCCCGTCTCACCAGTGTCAGCGTGTCTTCCCATCGCGGCTGGAAATAGAGCTGGAACCAGACGGGTGCACTGCCGATGCGCGCCACTTCCTCAAGCGGCGTGCTGGCCTGCGTACTGACCGTCATCCACGTGCGCGTCAGCGATGCGGCCTGCGCGGTTGCCAACTCGCCCGCCGGGTACACCAGCTTGTGATACGCGGTGGGTGCAATCAGGATGGGCGATTCGAGGACTTCACCCAGCAGAATCGATCGTGCGGAAGCATTGGAGAAATCGGCCAACGCACACGGCATCAGCTTGACCCGGTCGAACGCGGCGCGGTTGTCGCGCTGCGTCACGCCATCGGCGGCGGCGCCCGAGATGTAGGCTCGTATCGGCGCGTCCACGCGTTCGTGGAAGCGACGTTCGTAGTCGTCCAGCGAAACGGTGTCAGGGGGAATGTGCATGCTGCTCACAGTTCGGCCCAGCGACGCAGCAGGTTGTGATAGTGGTTGACCAATGCCAGCACGGATGCCTGGTCATCGCCGAGCCGCTGGCGAATATCGATGATCGCGAGATCCAGTTCGTAGAGCATGCTGCGCTGCCCATCGTCCTTGACCATGGACTGCGCCCAGAAGAACGATGCCCATCGCGCGCCCTTGGTCACGGGCGTGACCTCATGCAGCGAGGACGAAGGATAGACCACCATGTGCCCCGCCGGCAGCTTGACGGTGTGCGAGCCATAGAGATCCTTGATGACCAGTTCGCCACCCTCGTATTCATCGGGATCGGAGAGAAACAGCGTGCTCGATACATCGGCACGGATACGCATGCCGCCCGAGCCCGGCACGGTGCGGATCGCGTTGTCCACGTGACTGCCGAACGTCATCGCGGTGTCGTAGCGATTGAACATCGGCGGCAACACGCGCAGCGGCAATGCCGCAGAGTGATAGGTGGAATTCCCGCCCAGCACGGTAAGGATCAGTTCCCCGAGTTCGCGTGCCTCGGCGCTGTCCACCGGCAACTGGAGATTGTGTTTGGATTTGGCAGCGAGATCGCCCGCCGTGACGCGCCCGTCCACCCATGGCGAGCTTTCGAGCCGTTCCCTGCAATAGCGGATCTGTTCGGGCGTCAGGACATCTGGAATCTGTACGAGCATGATGCGTTCGGAGGTAAGCAGGTGGAGGGGCGCGGACTCCGTATGGTAGCGGCTCCGCCCCCCCGGGCCTTGCGTCTGCGCAAAGCCCGACAATCGCCACGCAGTTGCCCGTGATCAGAACGTCATGCCAACGTTCAGCAGCACCGTCCGACGTGAAGTCGGAACCGCACGCACGGCACCAAACGACGACTGATAGTTCAGATGGTTCGTCAGGTTGTAGCCATTGAGCGAGATACGGTACTTGCCCTGCCTGTACGCGATCATTGCGTCGAGCGAGAAGTTGTCCGGCATCTTGGCGGTGTTCGCCGAATCCGCCCAGTAGCCCGTGGCGTACTGCAGTCCACCGCCGATCGTCAGTTGGCCAGGCACCGGCAGCAGCGAGTGCGGAATGTCATACGCCGTCCACAGCGTGATGTTGTGCTTCGACACGCCCGGCGCCGTGTTGCCGACGGTAGTCGCCGTGGAGGCCGACGTGACTTCGCCGTTCAGATAGGCATACGCCACGCTAGCCGTCCAGCCACCGACGATACGGCCACTCAGGCCAAGCTCGACGCCACGAATACGCCGGCCTTCGCCAGAATCGGAGAAGCCATTGGTGATGTCGCCGGTGGCCGGGTCCACCGTGTACGCATTGCTCTTCTTGGTCTGGAACAGCGCACCGGTCAGGCCGAGCCGCTTGTCGAGGAAGTCCAGCTTGGCGCCCACTTCGATGGTGTCCGCGCGTTCCGGCTCGTTGCTGAAGCCGTTCTGCGGCACTTCGGAACCCACGCCGCCCACTGCCACGGCGATGTCGGTGCCCACCGGACGATACGTGCGCGAGAACGACGTGTAGAACATGTAGTCCTTGGTCGGCTCCCAGATGGCGCTGATGGCCGGGCTCAGCTTCTTCGAGTCTGCGCTGCCGCCCAGCGTCGATGCGCTGGTGGCGTATTCGCTGCGGAAGTAGTCCCAGCGCAAGCTGCCCAGCAGCGAGATCTGGTCGTTGAAGTAAACGCGGTCGCTCATGAACACGCCCACGTTGGTGGCGTTGGCGTCGCGCGTGTTGTTGTAGGCAACCGTCGCATTCGGGCTGTTGTAGAACACCGGGTTGACCACGGTCTGGTTGTTGTTGCGGCCCGTCCAGCTACCCTGGTCACGATGATCTCGCTGGTAGATCGTGTCGAGACCGACCATCGCCTTGTGGCGGATGCTGCCGGTCATGAACTCGCCCTTGGCGCTCAACACGTTCTGCACACCCCAGCCGCGCTGCAGGTAGGTGGTGCCTCCGCCCGCGCCATACGGCAGCGCGACGTTGCGTCCCGACAGCAGCGTCTGCAGGTTGGCGTACGTCAGCGAGGCCGGATTGGTTGACGAGAAATCGCGCTCGTAGAAGCTGAAGCGCGTGTCGTTGCTGATGGTGATGCCGTTGTCGAGCCTGGTCGAGAAGTTCGACGAGACGATGTGCGCATCGGTGGTATCGCGGTCGGTGTTGCGCACGTACGAGGTGGACGACGAGATACCCGGCACGCCGTATTGCGTGAGCGGACGCAGGATGCCATCGGACCCCGCGGCCAGCGGCACGCCGAAATCAGGCGCGCCACTGCGATGCAGGTACGAATAGTTCAGGTGCCATTCCGTGCTGGTGCCCAGGCCCGTACCGAAGTCGATGGCGACGCCGCGGCGGTCATCGTCCACGTTGTTGCGATCGGCCACGCGTCCGTTCTGGAACATGCCGTTGATGCGCAGGGCCGAGGTGTCGTTTAGCTTGAAGTTGCTGTCCAGCGTCGTGCGATAGGTGGCATCGGAGCCGATGCCCTGATCGATGCTGGTGCTGGTGTTGAGGTTGGCTTTCTTGGTGGTCTGGTTGATCAGGCCACCCACGTTACCCACGCCGAAGCTCTCGCCCGACGGCCCCTTGATGACTTCGACGCTTTCCGTATTGAACGCATCGCGCTTGTACGCGCCAAAATCGCGCAGGCCATCCACGTAGATATCGCCCTTGGCCGAGAGGCCGCGAATCCGGAACTGGTCGCCGTTCTGGCCGCCGTTGCCTTCGCCGGTGGAGATCGTGATGCCCGGCACGTTCTTGAGGATCTGCTCCAGCGACGTGGCGTGCTGCTGCTCGATGACTTCCCTCGGCACCACGTTGATGGTCTTGGGCGTTTCCTTGACCGTTTCCGGCAGCCGCGAAATGCCGAGCGATGCATCGTTCGTGTTTTCAATGCCACGACCGGTGACCGTGACCTGCGGCAGCACGTTGCCGCTGGCCGCGCCGGATACCGATTCGGTGGCGGACTGGGCATGGACGGCGAGCGGGAACAGGACGAGACCGGCGGACGCGCCCGAGACCAGCAGGCGGATGGCATTGGCTATTTTTCTTTGCTGCACGGAAAACTCCAGAGGAAGGACATTCGGTCTTGACGTGCAGCCGAGCCTTCGCTGGAGCAATCACCCTCCCCGTCAAAAGAGGTCATCACTGCAAATCGACGCCGCCAGACAGCGGGCATACCCGTCAAAATGCGAATGATTACTATTTGGTGTTGCTGGGATTTGTTGAATTGTGGCGAAATGTGGCAACGCCGGATCGACTACCACGTTTCGCCACAATCGCCGCCTAGGCAGGTAGCTCGATCACGGCACGCAAGCCGCCTGGTTCCCGGTTATGCAGCGTGACATCGCCACCGTGCGCGCGAATGCACGAGCGTGCAATGGCCAGGCCCAGGCCAAGACCGCCGGTCTCGGTGCTGCGGGCCGCATCGAGCCGCGCAAAGGGCTCGAAGACCTGTTCCAGATGTTCGGGATCGATACCCGGCCCGCTGTCATCCACCTCGATGCGCAACGCTCCCGGTACAGCATCGGACCGGACCTTGACGCGAACTTCGCCAAAGCGCGTCGCATTGTCGATGATGTTGCCCAGTCCACGCTTCAGATGCACAGGGCGGCAGCGATACAACACGTCAGAGGCCAGTTCGCTCTTGAAGCTCACTGATCGTCCCTGAATGGTCTGCTGATCGACTACCTCTCGGACCAGTTCCTCGAAGCACACGTCTTGCGTCGGCTCGCGCAGGGCATCGTCACGCGCAAAGCCCAGGATTTCCTCGACCATGATGCTCATCTCGTCCAGCGTCTGCACCATGGCATCGCGCAGCGGCTCATCATCGATGAACTCCGCGCGAATGCGCAAAGACGTCAGCGGGGTGCGCAGATCGTGGCCAATGGCCGCCACCATCTGCGTGCGGCCGTTCACGAAGCGCGTGAGACTGGCCTGCATGTCGTTGAATGCCTGCGTAATCTCGCGGATGCCGCTGAGTCCGTCAGGCGCGGGCAGGATGACCTGTTCGCCACGACTCACGCGCTTCGATGCTTCCGTCAGATTCCTGAGCGGACGCATGATGCGACGGCCAAACAGCAGCGCGATCAGCGCGGTGGGCAACATGCCCACGAGCAACGAGAAACTCAATACGCGCGACCAGTGCGCAGGCAACATCGTCGGCAGACTGCGGCTCAACAGCCATTGGCCATTCGGCAGCCTGACGTCGATGTCGAGTCCCCATGCGTGATCGCTCCGAAACGCATGGTCGAGCCCGTTCCGGTGCGCGGGACGCCCGCCTTCCAGCGCGCCCGGCCCCACCCGCTCCAGCCGCACATACACCGGCACATCGTTCGATATCCCCAGCAACGTGCGCAGTCGCTTGGCTATCGCCGCTTCCTGTTCGCCAGTCTCCGGAAAGCCGGCCAAGGGATGGATGGCCAGCGTGAACGTGGTATCGGGCAGGCTGATGTCCTTGAGCACGGCCTCGGCGTCGGCAGAGCGCTCGGCTACCCGATAGGCCGACAGCACGCGTGTTTCGATGGTGCGAATCGATAGCGGATGGATGGTCGCGTTGTCCGCGCGCCACCACGTCAGCGCCACCACGGCAATCACGTGCGCGGCAACGAGCGCGAGGAGCCACAGCGCAATCAGTTGCCCCGACAAACTGCGCGGCAGCCACTTCATACCGGCTCGGCCAGCACCCGGCTCGTCAGCAGGTAGCCGTCGCCGCGCACCGTCTTCAGCATTTCCGGACGCCGGGGGTCCGGCTCCAATTTCTTGCGCAGGCGGCTGACCTGACTGTCGATGCTGCGATCGAATGTGGCGGTATCGGACCGCTGCGTGAGATTCAGCAACTGGCTGCGACTCAGCACACGATTGGCGTTCTCCACCAGCGCGCGGAGCAGATGGAATTCGGCGGTGCTGATCGGCACATCGGTGTCGGAGGGGTTCCGGAGTTCGCGGGATCGCGTATCAAACGTCCATCCGCCAAAGCTGAATCGATACTCGGGCTGCGCAGGAGGAAGCGCCATATCGCGATGTTCCGCGGGTCGATTGCGCCGGAGCACACTGCGAATCCGGGCCACCAGTTCGCGCGGATCAAAAGGCTTCACCACATAGTCGGACGCGCCGATTTCCAGGCCTGCGATGCGATCGGCCTGTTCGGCCACCGCCGTCAGCAGAATGACTGGCGTGCCCACACGCTCGGACACAAAGCGGCACAACGACAGGCCGTCTTCGCCGGGAAGCATGATGTCCAGCACGATCAGGCTGAAAGAACGTTCCTCCAGCCGTTGCCGCATGGCCTTGCCGTCGCCCACGGTCTCGACTTCGAACTCGAAGCGGCGGAAGTATGTGGCCAATGGGTCACGAATATTGATGTGATCGTCGACGATCAGAATGCTGGGACGCGCGTCCATACCCCTCGAACTTACAAATAAGAATCATTCCTCGCGATTCTAGCTTAACTACTATGCCGCGCCGACGCGCCTGGCGCCGTACAGGGAGCACGCAAGCGCGCCGTTCCTGTCACGGTCTGATGCTTTGGTGTTGGAAACCACACAGCTTAATGTTCGATTAAGGTCCATTCGATAGTCTCGGGAAAAACGTGCCGGCCTGTGTTCTCACGGGTCCGTCGCGATCGACATCACCGTTTCCTGACACTCATCGATGCTGCAACGAGAGGCCCAGCGCCCCCCGCTTATTTCGCATGACGTACCGTTGCCCCGTTATCGGCCGCTCGCAACGGGCAACGCCTATCTGATGTGGATTGCGGTGTTTGTCGGCGTGGCGCTCGTACTCTGGTTTGGCACGCTGGGGTTGCGCCATCTGGTGGGTCCGGACGAAGGCCGCTACGCAGAGATTTCGCGCGAGATGCTCACCACCGGCGACTGGGTGACCATCCGCTACAACGCACTCAAGTACTTCGAGAAGCCGCCCTTCCATATGTGGGCAACGGCGGTCGCCTACGCGCTGTTCGGCATCGGCGAATGGCAGGCGCGTCTGACCGTGGCACTGGCCGGGCTGCTGGGCATTGTCATGACGATGCTTGCCACCTGGCGCTGGTTCGGCCCGCGTGCCGCAGCGTTTGCGGGCCTGGCGCTGCTGGCCGCGCCCATGTGGAGCGTGGCGGCGCACTTCAATACGCTCGACATGACCCTGGCCGGCGTCATGTCATGCATCCTGGCCTGCATGCTGATCGCCCAACACCCCGATAACACCGCGTCCCAACGCAGGACATGGATGCTGGCGAGCTGGGCGGCGATGGGGGTGGCGATCCTGACCAAGGGTCTTGTCGGTATCGCACTGCCGGGCCTGGTCCTTGTGGTCTATACCTGCATCACGCGCGACTGGAACCTGTGGCGACGCCTGTACCTGCTGCCCGGTGCCGCGCTCATGATGGCGATCAGTGCACCGTGGTTCTATCTGGTTTCCACCCGCAATCCCGAGTTCCTGCACTTCTTTTTCATCCACGAGCACTGGCAGCGCTACACCTCCAACCTGCATGCGCGGGGCGGACCGATCGTGTACTTCGTACCCCTGATTCTTGGTGGATTCCTGCCATGGATCGGCCTGTTTCCGCGCATCTGTGCCGCCATCCGCCTGCCCGCCGCGCATCGCCGGACAACGTTCCGCCCGGCCCTGATGGCCGGGGTCTGGGCCATCGCGATCTTCACGTTCTTCAGCCTGTCGCATTCCAAGCTGCCCGGCTATATCGTGCCCGTGTTTCCGGCACTGGGCATCCTGGCGGGCGTGGCGCTCGACAAGATCGACGCCCGCGCATGGCGCAAGCAGTTGATGGGCATGGCCGTGCTGACCAGTTGTGGCCTGCTGGCCAGCCCCGTGGTGGCCACGCTCAACGCCAACCACACGCCCAACATGTTCTGGCGCGCCTATGCGATCTGGGCCGCGCTGGCATTTGTGCTGATGCTGTTGTCCATCGCCGTCTCGTTCCTCTTGCTCCATCGTGGCGTGCTGCGCAGCGTGGCGGTGTATGCGCTCGGCATGTACGTTGGCTTCACCGTGGCGCTGCTGGGTCATGAGACCGTAGGCGGGCCGGCCTCCGGCGCCAGCCTTGCGCCCCAGGTCAAGCAGATCCTGACACCCGGCATGAAGCTCTATGCCCTGGAAATGCTGGACCATACATTGCCGTTCTACGTCGGGCATCCGCTCACCATGGTGGGCTCGGCGGACGAGCTGACTTTCGGCGCCGAGATGGAACCGCAACGTGCAGTGCCTGACATTGCCACGTTTGCGAAGGACTGGGCCGGCAAGGCTCCGGCGCTCGCCGTGATGTCGCCCCAGACCTACCTGGAACTCTCGCCAGCCTTGCGCTTCTACGTCGTGGACCGCGACTGGCGCCGGGTGGTCGTGAGCAACAGGCCCGTACCGCTCCCCTCCCGCTGAATTCTTTTTTGTTCACTCCATTTTTTCGAATTTCTTATGCAGCAAAAGCGAGTCCTGATCCTCGGCGTCAATGGCTTCATCGGCCACCATCTGACGCGCCGCATCCTCGAAACCACCTCGTGGGAGGTCTACGGCATGGACATGGCCTCCGACCGCCTTGGCGATCTGGTGAACCACCCCCGCATGCATTTCTCCGAGGGCGACATCACCATCAACAAGGAGTGGGTCGAGTACAACATCCGCAAGTGCGATGTCATCCTGCCGCTCGTGGCCATCGCCACCCCGGCCACCTACGTGCGTAACCCGCTGCGTGTGTTCGAGCTGGACTTCGAGGCCAACCTGCCCATCGTGCGCAGCGCCGTGAAGTACGGCAAGCATCTGGTCTTCCCCTCGACCTCCGAGGTCTACGGCATGTGCACCGACGACGAATTCGACCCCGAAGCCTCGTCGCTGGTCTACGGCCCGATCAACAAGCCGCGCTGGATCTACGCCTGCTCCAAGCAACTGATGGACCGCGTGATTCACGCCTATGGCATGGAGCAGGGCCTGAACTACACGCTGTTCCGTCCGTTCAACTGGATTGGTGCCGGGCTGGACTCGATCTTCGAATCGAAGGAAGGCTCCTCGCGCGTGGTCACCCAGT
Source organism: Cupriavidus sp. SW-Y-13 (assembly GCF_009793345.1). NCBI lineage: Bacteria > Pseudomonadati > Pseudomonadota > Betaproteobacteria > Burkholderiales > Burkholderiaceae > Cupriavidus > Cupriavidus sp. SW-Y-13. The sequence goes on along the minus strand of NZ_WHLX01000002.1, from coordinate 594,418 downwards.
TCCTGGGTCACATCGTGCGCGGCGAGCCGATCAAGCTCGTCGATGGCGGTGCGCAGAAGCGTGCCTTCGCCGATATCTCGGACGGCATCTCGGCGCTGATGCAGATCATCGAGAACAAGAACGGCGTGGCCAGCGGCAAGATCTTCAACATCGGCAACCCGGCCAATATCCACTCCGTGCGCGAACTGGCCGAGATGATGCTGTCGATGGCTGCCGAGTATCCGGAATACGCCGAGTACGCGCAGCAGACGAAGATTGTGGAGACCTCGTCGGGCGAGTTCTACGGCAAGGGATACCAGGACGTGCAGCACCGCGTGCCGAAGATCGACAACCCCATCGAGGAACTGGGCTGGAAGCCTGAACTGAACATGGAACAGGCGCTGCGCCGGATCTTCGAAGCGTATCGCGACAAGGTGGTGGAAGCGCGGACGTTGGTGGGGGGCAATTGAACGGCACGGTACAAATGTCGTGTATGGACACTTTGGACATTTGACCGCTGCGCGCGGCGCTCCGCCAGAAGACGTTCGACGTCATCTCTCGGTTTGCTCCCCTCTCCCATGACATGGGAGAGGGGAGCAAACCAGCGGTGTTTGAATACCCACCTCAAAACCCCACCGTCACCGAAGCCAACACCGTCCTCGGATCAGCCTGCGCCAACCCGCCATACGCATCCACGGCCACCCATCCACGCCGGTTCAGGACATTGCGCACGGCAAGGCGCAGCGTAGTGGGATAACGCCCGCCTTCCAGCCGATATCTCAGGCCGAGATCCCATCGCGTCCACGACGGGATGCGCTGCGTATTGGACGCATCCACATACTGCGATCCGCTGTAGGTCAGGAACGTCGTGAAGGTCAGTCCCGGAACGGGTGGCGCATCCAGTTCCACGCCAACGTTGGCTTGCCATGACGGCACGCCGATGGGGCGCTTCCCGCTCAATGCCGGGCTTTCGGTAATCGCGGCATCCACCCACATGGCACTGGCACTAAGACGCACACCGGGCAGCAACTCTTCGCGCACCGCGAACTCCAGTCCGCGATTGCGCTGCTCTCCATCGGCACCGTAGCGCGTGCCCGACATCACGCCGCTTACACGGCTGATCTGGAATGCACTCAAGCTGGCCGCCAATTGCTGCCGCGCAAACCGCAAGCCAATTTCGTATTGCGTCGTGCGATACGGGGCAAGCACCTCTCCTGCATTCGAGGCACTCGTCGGCGCCACTTCGCCTTTGCTCAGGCCCTCGACGCGGTTGGCATAGAGCGACACCGACTGGCTCGGCCGAAACACAATACCGAACATTGGCGAGACGGCGCCCTTGTCGTACTGGGCGATGGTGCCGCCATCCGGATTGAAGTTGTCGGACCGTATCCGCTGGTAGCGCAAACCGGCCGTGAACTGCAACGCGCCATCCAGCATGGCTATGGTGTCAGCCAGCGAGATGCCGGTGAGGAACGTCGAGGACACCTTGGGCACGCTGGCCGGTTCGGGAATGAATTGCTGCGGCAAGGCAACCGGCGCATAGAGGTTGGTGAGCGAGGTGATCGATGAATTCACCAGCCCCCGGTTGAGCTGATCCCGGTAGCCGCTCAGCGCGAGCGCGAGCCGATGATTCAGCGGGCCGGTGTCGAAGTTCCAGCGTCCACCGGCCTCCGCGCTGGATCGATCCACCTCGAACCGGTAATTCGTATCGAAGACCGACACATCGCCGGTCTCGTTGAGGATGGTCGGCGTGATAGGGAACACACGGGCCACGCGCGTGCGGCCACCGCCCGCATAGGCATAGAGCTGGAAGCGATCGTCCACGTCGTAGGTCACGCGGGCGAGCACCGAGCCATCGTTGATGCGCGAGGTCTCCCAAGGCTGGGAGATATTGCGATGTCCGTCGGGCGCGGCCGGCACTGCGATACCGGGCACGATATGCACCAGCCGGAACGGCGCCGAGATTGTTTCGTGCTGGCCGATCACATCGAGACTCGCTTTCAGGCGGCTGCCGCGATAGTCGAGCGCCAGCGCTCCCGAACCTGCACTGCGATGCTGATTGTCGAGCGCGGTGTCTCCCAACCGATACCCGCCATTCACACGCACCCCGATTTCCCGATCGTCGCCGAACCGCTTGCTGACATCGACCGAGGTGCCGAATTGATTGACCGAGCCGTAGTCCACGCCGACTTCGGTACGATCTTCTTCCGCGCGCTTCGGCACGATGTTGATGGCGCCGCCGATGGCACCGCCCGGCGACATGCCGTACAGCAGCGTGGTCGGCCCCTTGATCAGTTCGATGCGCTCGACATAGCCTGTGGCCACGCGATAGTTCGATGCGATGCCGTAGACCCCATCGAACGCGATCTCCCCGAAATTCCCGTTGCTATAGGGAAATCCGCGAATCGTGAAGGCGTCGAGAATGCCGCCTGGTTTGCTGACCGAGCGCACCGACGCATCAGTCTCGACCACATCCGCAACGCTGTACGCCAGGAGGTCCTGGATGGCACGTGCATCGAAGCTTCGCGTGCTGACGGGCGCGTCGAATGCATCGACATTGCCCAGCAGTCCCAGACCAGCCTCGCCTCCTTCAACAACCCGCACGGGCGTGCGCCGGCCAAACACCGTCACGGTAGGGAGCGTCAGCGGTGCGTCCACGCCATTGGTCGACGCAGCAGACGTCCTGCGGATTGCATAACCGCCGTCGCGCAGATCGGCCACGTCGAGATCCGTGCCCTCCAGCAGCTTGCGTATGCCTTCGAGCACGCCGAAGCGCCCGGCCAGCCCGGCACTCTGGCGCTTGGGCAGCGCGTCAGCCTCGAAGACCAGATCGATCTTCGAAGCCGACGCAAACTGGATCAGCACTTTGTCGAGCGGCCCCGGCGGTATCGCGTACAAACGCACCTCCGCTGCACCGTCGCGCACGGATTCCGCAGCCGCGCATGCCGGCGTGCCCACGGCAACGAGCATCGTGGCAACGATCGCGCCGAAGACCGCGCGATAGCTCATCGACATGGACCTTGCATCAGAAGTCCACCGTGACCGAACCCAGGAACGTACGCGGTGCGCCTTGCGAGATGGTGCTGTACGACGCCACGCCGCCCCAGTAGTTCTTGTCGAAGGCGTTGATAACCGTGGCGCGGAACGTGGTGGCCTTGCCCGCCACCTTCGTCCGGTATCGCGCACCGAAATCGAACGTCGTCCACGATGCCACCTGCTGAGTATTGGCCTGGTTGACGTTGACGCGGCCCGTGTAGTTCATCCCGCTGGTCAGCGTCAGCCCTTGCAGCCACGGCAGATCCCATTCGGCACCGAGGTTCGCCATGACGTTTGGCACGCCGACCGGACGATTGCCCTGCGTTGTCGGGCTATTGGTCTGCGTCAGCTTGCCGTCGATCCACGTCACACCACCGAGCAGGCGAACGCGGCGCACCACTTCACCGGCCACGGTCAACTCCAGACCCTGATTGCGCTGCTCGCTGTCGATCGCATAGACGGTGCCGTACAACTGGCCGCTGGGCTTGGTCATGCGGAACGCGGACAGGGTTGCCAGCAGCGAGCCAGAATCCACCTTGACGCCCACCTCCTGCTGCTTGGTCTTGTACGGCGCGAACACCTGCCCGGCATTCGACGCCGTGGCCGGTGCGATATCGCCCTTGCTCAGCCCTTCCACGTAGTTCGCATAGAACGACACATTACGCCACGGCTTGAAGACGATGCCGGCCAGCGGCGTCACGGCGCTTTCATCGTAGCTGGCGGATTTCGCGCCCGTCGCCGTGTTGTAGTTGCTCGACTCTACCTGCTGATAGCGCAGGCCGAGCGTCAGCGCGACGCGGTCGTCGAGCGCGCTCAGCGTATCCACCAGCGCCACGCCGGACAGCGTGGAGTCCGACACCTTCGGCACATACTTCGGCGGCGCAATGGACTGCGCCGGGCGTACCACCGGGTTGTAGATGTTCGACTGGACCGGCGTGCCCGCCACGTTCGCATTGGCGATACGGTCTGAATAGAAATTGCCTTGCACGGCGAACGAATGCCTGACCGGACCCGTATCGAACTTCGCACGCACACCGGTATCGAACGACATCCGGTTGATCTGGAAGCGCCAGTTCTGCACCGCTGCAGACGTATCGCCAGCGGCGTTGAGGATGGTCGGGGTCTGATCCGAGAGACGGGAGACGTCCGAGCGCGTGCCGCCGGCATCGGCATAGACAGTCACGTTGTCGGCCACGTCATACTCGACACGCAGCAGCGTGGAGACATCGTTGGATTTCCACCAGGTCCACGGCTGGGTGACATTGCGCCGCCCGTCCGGCGCCGCAGGAACCTTGATGCCGGACGCCACGAGGAACGGCCGCGTCGGTGCATCGATCCATTGATACTGCTCGATCAGATCCAGCGAAGCTCGCAGGCGTTCGCCACGATAGTCGAGCCCCACGGCAGCCACTTCACTGCGCGACTTCTGGTTATCCAGCGCCGTGCCGCCCTGCCGATGCAGGCCGTTGAATCGCACGCCCCACTCCTTGTCCTTGCCCCATCGACGGCTCAGATCGACACCACCGCCCACCTGTGCGTCCGAACCATAGTCGAGCGTGAAGCGGTTCAGATCGACATCGCCGGCACGCTTGGGCACCACGTTCACCACGCCACCCACGCCGCTATTCGGCGACATGCCATAGAGCAACGCAGCCGGACCCTTGAGCACTTCCACACGTTCGATGTATTCGGGGAACAGGTGATAGTTCGGCGAGACACCGTACACGCCGTCGAAGGCGATTTCCGACAGATTGCCCTCGTTGATCGGGAAGCCGCGAATCATGAACGAATCGGTCACGCCACCGGTCTGGCCGGTGAATCGAATCGACGGGTCCGCATTCAGGACATCGGCCAACGTCACAGCCTGCTGGTCCTCGATACGCTGCGCGGTATAGCTGCTTGTGGAAAACGGCGTATCCATGTTGCCGCGATTTCCCAGCATGCCGAGACGGCCACCGCGTGCGGTCTGGCCACCGGCATAGGGTGCGGGCAACTCGCTGGCTTCATTGGGCACTGCGGCGCTCACTGTGACCGTAGGCAGCGTGGCTTCCGTGGTCTGCGCGTAGGCATCGAAGGACACCGCTCCCGAGCCAACGGCAAGGCAGAGCATCGCCTGATACACGGCGGCGGTGACAGGCTTCAGGGGAAAGCGACATGAGGAAGGAAAACGGGAAAGCTGACGGCGGAATTGCGGTTGCGACATGGTTCGGAGTCCAGGCAGGTTGAAGGGTGTTCCTACCTACCAAGCCGGACAGCCAAGCCAATCCCCTCAATTCATAGCGAATAAATTTGTAACGACGCTGGAGCTTCCTGCCTGTTTGCTCCCCTCTCCCGCGTGCGGGAGAGGGGTTGGGTGTAGTGGTCAAGTAATCTTGGACACTTTTTCAGGCAGACCTACTCTTTAAAGCCTCGTACTCGGCCGGCGGCATGTCTTGCGTCGCCGAGTGAAGCCTGCGATGGTTATAGAAGAACAACGCGTAGTCCGTGATGTCCGCCTTCGCCTCCGCGTGATTGCGGTAGGCACGGTCCCTGATGCGCTCGCCCTTGAGTGCACAGAAGAATCGCTCCACCACCGCGTTATCCCAGCAATTCCCCGCCCGGCTCATGCTTGGCGTAATGCCTTCTTTCTGCAGTTTGGCCTGGAACGACAGGCTTGAGTACTGACTGCCCTGATCCGAATGGAACAGCAATCCATCCGTTGGCCTTCGGTTGCCGAGGGCTACGTTCAGTGCCCGTGTGACCAGGCTGGTGTCGGCGCACGCCGAGAAGGCCCAGCCGACCACTCGACGCGAGAACAGATCGATCACCACAGCGAAGTACATCCATCCCTGCTGCGTCCACACGAACGTGATATCGCCCGCCCACACCCGATTGGGTAGCGACACCATGAACTGCCGGTTCAGCCGATTCGGCGCGATTGCCGAGGATTTGCCGCCTTTCGAGTAGTAGTGGTGCCGTTTGCGCTGCACCGCCACCTGCGCTTGCTGCATCAAGCTCCTGGCCCGATGCCGCCCCACCTTGTGCCCCGCGCGGCGAAGCTCTTTAGACATGCGGCGCGTCCCATAGCTTTGACCGCATTCCTCGTGTATCTGCCTGACTTTATCCACGAGCGCCTCGCTCTGCATGTTGGGCCTGGCTCGCCGAGCCTTCCACGCATAGTAGCTACTGCGCGGCGCGCCAAGCGCCTTGCACACGACCGCCACCGGCCAGACCTTCTCCGCCTGCTCGATCACTTCGTATTGCGATCGAGTTCCTTGACGAAGAAGGTCGTGGACTTTTTTAGGATGTCACGCTCCCGTTCGAGTCGTGCCACTTGCTTCTCCAGCTCGCGGATACGCGCTTGGTCTGGCGACATGTTCGTCGGTCCAACAACCACCGGCGCTGCCTTCGGCTGCCGGTCGCCAAGCCAGCGTCTCAGCGCCGTCTCACCCACGCCGAGCGCCTTGGCCGCCTGCGTAACCGAATAGCCTTGCTCCAGTACCAGATTCACGGCGTCAGCCTTGAACTCTTCCGTAAAGCCCTTGCGTGCCATTTTTTCACCTCTCCAGTTGACTCGAAGTCTACCTTTTGAGGTGTCCAGGTTTATTGGACCACTACAGGGGGAGAGGGCCAGCGATGAAAATTGCGACGTGGTCGGCAAGCAGAACCTCCTGCCCTCTCCCCCACCCCTCTCCCACTTCATGGGAGAGGGGAGCGCATGGCGACAGGCGTTGGTCCATGCGGACGGCCATCACCCCCTCCCCACCTTCACCCAATACCCCGTGAAATAAGACACCTTGATCGGCAGCGCCTTCTCCAGGAAGCGCAAAGTCCGGTCCGTGTCGTCGATGCGGTAGGCGCCTGACACCGTCAGGTCTGCCACCGAGGGATCGCAATCGATGCGGCCATGCCGGTATCGCGCCAGTTCGGCCAGTACGTCCGCCAGGCGCATGTTGCTGCCGGAGAGTTGGCCGTTGGCCCAGCTATCGGGCGATATGGCGGAGGCGGGGCGTTCCGTGCTGGTGACCTGCGACATGTCCCAGGTCGTACCTGTCTGGGCAACGGCCGTCGCAGCGGTGCCGTCATGCAATGCCACGGCGCCTTCCTGCACGCTCACGCGCGCCACGTCCTCATCGAGTCTTACGGTGAAGCGTGTACCAAGCGCGCGCATCGTGCCGAACGCTGTGCGGACGCGGAAGGGTCGCGTGGCGTCGTGGCCGGTGGTGACGAGGATCTCGCCGCGACGGAGCAGGACGTCCCGCCGTTCGGCATCGAAGCGGATATCGATTGCGGTGTCCGTGTTGAGCACGATGACCGTGCCGTCATCCAGCGTCAACGTACGCTGCTCGCCCACGCCGGTGCTGGTTTCCGCCAGCCAGCGTTGCCATGGCGTGTAGTGGTAGCCGGTGGACAGCCCCAGTACCGATACGCCACCGAGTGCCAGCACCTTGAGCGCCTGTCGGCGCCCGGTCTGTCGGCGGCCACGGATGGCATCGGCGGTCTGCAGCGTCTCCAGCGCGAGCGGTGCGGGAATGCGCGGGAAATCTTCGCGCAGTGACTGCACGCGCTGCCATGCCAGCTTGTGCCGAGGGTCCGCGCCTTCCCATGCCAGGAAGCGCTGCCGCGTGTCATCGCTCGGATCATTGAAGAGTAGTCGCACAGCCCACTGGATGGCCTGATCGACGATCTCCGAAGAAAGGTCTGCCTGCGAAGCCGGCATCTACTCGGTGCCGAACCGCAGTTCGTAGCATCGGCGCAATGCCTGGCCGATGTAGCGCTCGACGGTGGCCAACGACATGCCGATGTGCTCGGCGATCTGCGGGCAAGTCAGCCCATCCAGTTGTGCAAGCAGGAAGGCAGTGCGGACACGCGGCTTCAGCGTGTCGAGCATGCGATCGATTTCCATCAGGGTCTGAAGGAAATGCAGCCGGCTCTCGGGAGATGGCGCGTGGGCCTCGGGCAGATGCGCCAGTGTTTCCAGCCATGCCTGTTCCAGTTCGCGCCGCCGCCAGAAATCGATCACCAGCCCGTTGGCGATGGTGCCGAGATAGGTGCGCGGTTCGCGGATGTCGGCCACTTTCCGGTGCAGCACGCGTACGAACACGTCCTGCGCCAGGTCGGCCGCATCGCAGGCATTGCCAATCTTTCGCAGCAGCCAGCCTTGCAGCCATTGGTGATGGCGTCCGTACAGGGATTCAACGTGGGAGTGCGCGCCGGGATCGATGGCGGTCATGACAGGACAACCTGAGACAAGTCCCGACAATGTAACCGATTCTCATTTACAGATAAAGGATGGAGATCCAAGAGCGTTGCGAAAAGCCAAATCCCGTTGCCCTATGGCGAAACGACCGCCTGCCATTGCACTTCCGTATCGCTCTGTATCTCGGCCTCGGATAGATACACAGCGGTTCAAATCGTGCGTAACGCGACACGTTCAACAACCACTGGCTCCCTAGACTCCGTCCGTCACGACAGTTCGTGAACGATCCCAACGGTCGAAAACCAACACCAACACAACGCGCAGTTCAGGAAGGAGCCCATCCATGTCACGCGTCTCGATCCGCAGCATCCCTCGCACGTCTTCCACTCGCTTTGCCCTCGCGGTCAGCGCCGCACTGGCCAGCCTGGCGCTGGTTGCCCACGCACCGCACGCTCACGCGGCAGAGCCCGCCAACTCGGCCACGCCGCCCGCCAGCAAGGTAGCGGCAGGCGACGAAAGCATCCGCCCGTTCAAGGTTCATGTCCCGCAAGCGCAGCTCGACGATCTGCGCCGCCGCATCGCCGCCACCCGCTGGCCTGACCAGGAAACCGTTGCAGACGATTCGCAGGGTATCCAGCTTGCGCGGGTCAAATCGCTCGTGGAGTACTGGGGCAAGGACTACGACTGGCGAAAGGCCGAGGCGCAACTGAATGCACTGCCCCAGTTCGTCACGCGGATCGATGGCGTGGATATCCAGTTCATCCACGTCCGCTCGAAGCATCCCAACGCCATGCCGCTGATCCTGACGCACGGCTGGCCCGGCTCCATCTTCGAGTTCATCAAGACGATCGGCCCGCTCACGGACCCGACAGCCTATGGTGGCCGAGCCGAAGACGCGTTCGATGTGGTCATCCCGTCGATTCCGGGCTACGGCTTCTCGGGCATTCCGCGTGAACTGGGCTGGGGTCCGGATCGCACCGCGCGTGCCTGGGACGTGCTGATGAAGCGCCTCAAGTACACGCGCTACGTCTCGCAGGGCGGCGATCACGGCTCGGTGGTTTCCGATGCATTGGCGCGTCTGGCGCCTCCGGGGCTGCTGGCAATTCACCTGAACATGCCGGCTACCGTGCCCGGACCGCTGATGAAGTCGATCCTCGCGGGCGATCCGGCGCCGGCTAGCCTGACGGCACCCGAGCGCGACGCCTTCCAATCGCTGAGCACGTTCTTCGGCCGCAACGCCGCGTATGGCGCGATGATGGTCACGCGTCCGCAGACCATCGGCTATTCGCTCTCCGACTCGCCGGCTGGCCTCGCATCGTTCACGTACGAAAAGATTGCCGCCTGGAGCGATAGCAATGGCGTGCCGGAAAATGTGCTGACGCGCGATGCCATCCTGAACGACATCACGCTGTACTGGCTCACGAACACGGGCGCCGCGTCGTCACGCTTCTATTGGGAGAACAACAACAACAATTTCAGCGCCGATGCGCAGAAGACACGCGAGATCAAGGTGCCAGTTGCCATCACCGTTTTCCCGCATGAAATCTACCGGGCGCCGGAGAGCTGGAGCAAGCAGGCTTACCCGTCGCTCAACTATTACAACCAGGTGAGCAAGGGCGGCCACTTCGCGGCATGGGAGCAGCCGCAACTGTTCGCTGAGGAATTGCGCAAAGCGTTCCGTCCGGTGCGCTAACGGCTGCGGGTCGGCATCACCCTCGAAGGTAGTGTCCGGCCCCTGCCCCCGCCACGCGCCCGCTCGCAAAGCAGGCAGTCAGCAGGTAGCCGCCAGTCGGCGCTTCCCAATCGAGCATTTCTCCGGCGCAGAACACGCCGGGGAGCGCGGTCAGCATCAACTGGTCGTTCATCGCTTCGAAACGAACACCGCCGGCCGTGCTGATGACTTCGTCGATGGGCCGTGCGCGCTCGAGGCGCAGCGGCAGTGCCTTGATCGCTGCGGCCAGCGCCACGGGATCGTGCATGGCCTCTTTCGACAGCACCTCGCGCAGCAGGCTCGCCTTGACGCCGGTGATGCCCAGCCGGCTTTGCAGATGGCTCGACACCGAGCGCGATCCGCGCGGGTGGGCCACTTCGGCAGCTACCGCCTCGGCGGATCGTCCCGGTGCGAGATCGAGCGTGATGGTGGCGGAACCGTGCGCCGTGATGAGATCGCGGATCGGCGCGGAGAGTGCGTAGACAAGACTGCCTTCGATACCCGATTCGCTGATCACGAATTCGCCTTGCCGATGCAGCGTCGTACCATCGTCGAGCGTCACATCCATCGCCACGGCCTTCACCGGCTCGCCCGCATGCCGCGTGCGGAGCAGTTCGGACCACGCGATATCAAAGCCGCAGTTGGCGGGCTGCAGCGGTGCCACATCCACGCCACGCGCGGCCAGCATCGGCAGCCATGCACCATCGGAGCCGAGCCGGGCCCAACTGCCGCCGCCCAGCGCGAGCACCACGGCGCGCGCCTGCACTTCGATCTCGCCGTCGCGGCTGGCAAAACGCAGCACGTGCCAGCCATCGACAGCATCCGCAAACCCGATCCAGCGATGCCGCGTATGAATGCCCACGCCCGCTTCACGCAGGCGATGCAGCCATGCGCGCAGCAGCGGCGCTGCTTTCATGTCGGTGGGGAACACGCGCCCGGAACTGCCGACGAAGGTGTCGATGCCAAGGTCATGCACCCAGGCGCGCAGCTTGTCGGCGCCGAAAGTCTCCAGCAGCGGCGCGATCCGGTCCACGCGTGCACCGTAGCGGCCAAGAAAGGCGTCGGCAGCCTCGGCGTGCGTGATGTTCATCCCGCCCCGGCCTGCCATCAGGAACTTGCGCCCCACCGATGGCATGGCGTCGTACACCTCCACCGACACGCCCTGCGCGGCGAGCATCTCGGCCGCCATGAGGCCAGCCGGGCCACCACCGATGACGATGGCGCCATCATGGCGAATGGGAGAAACCGGCAAATCAGGCATGGCGCGAAGGGGAATCGGGGAGCCGGTGCATTATAGGCGCTGCGCGTCCCCACGCCGTGCAAATCCGGCAATTCCGTCAAATCCATAGAGGGCGGCGGCGTTGCGCCAGCGCAGTGCGTCGGCCAGTTCAGGCTGCGCGGCGATCCACGCCAGTACGGCGCGGCATTCGTCGGCGCGGGCCGGCGCTTCGTGGTTGGTCCACGGCCAGTCGCTGCCCCATAGCAGACGATTGGTCCCGGCCACCTCGGCCCATCGCCCGATCAGCATCGGCCAGCCTTGCACATCCGCCAGTCGATAGGGCGCGCTGATCTTGACCCACAGCGCGCGGCGCGTGCGCACGTCAGCCGCCACGTCGAACACAGGGTCATCCGCGCCCGCCGGACCGGGCCGGCCAAAGTGGTCGAGCACCACCGGTACGCGCGTCGCGCCCAATGCAGCATCGAGCGCGGACAACACGGCGGCACCCTCGCCATTGCCCGTATGGATTTCCACATGCCAGCCGAGTTCGTGAATCCGGCCGAACAACGCGCGCCACGGCGCAGTCGCGATGCGTCGCCAGCCATCGTCACCGTACAGGTTCAGGCGGATGCCCCGCACACCGGCCTCGTCGAGCACGGCCAGTTGCGTGTCTTCAATGCCGGGATCGACCACCGCCACGCCTCGCAACCGCTCCGGCATGCTGCGCAGCGCCGCAAGCAACGCGCCGTTGTCCGTGCCGAGGAAACTGGTCTGCACCACCACTCCATGCAGGTCGCCATGCCCCCCCATCGCCACCTGCCAGCCCTCCAGCGTGGCGCCATAGGGTGGGCGATAGCGCGCGCCGGCCACGGCTATGCCGGCATCGAACACATGGAAATGGCAATCGACCAGCAGCGTGGCGTCTTTCGTCTCGGACACGGGGAAATCTCCTGTGCGGGTAAGCCCTGATATGGCATCGACGGCCCATCCGGGTACTCTAGTCCTCTATAGGAGTCGAATCTAACACGGACGCTCCAGACTTCACAACGCCAACCTTATGCCAGACCTTGCCACCCCTGCCCCCGGATTAAGCCGCTATGGGCAGATTGCTGCCCGGCTACAGCAGAAGATCGTCTCGGGCGAATGGATGCCCGGCGCGGCCATTCCTGCGGAAAGTGCGCTGGCCACCGAGTTCGGCATCGCGCTCGGCACCATTCGCCAAGCGATTGCCGTGCTGGTGCAGGAGGGCCTGCTCGAACGCTTGCAGGGCAAGGGCACCTTCGTGCGCACGGGGCTCAGTGGCGCGAGCATGATGCGCTTCTTCCGTTTCCGCAGCGAAGCCGAAACGGCATCCGCCGCCATCCCGCGTTCGGAAATCCTGTCGTGCCGCGCGGTGCGCCTCGACAAGACCATGGCCGGCCGCTTCGGGCTGGAGACCGGTGCACGTGGCCTGGCCATCTCGCGTCGCCGCTGGGTGGCGGAGCAACCGCGCCTGATCGAATCCATCTGGCTGCCGCTGCCGCGTTGCGCCCCCTTGCAGGACCTGCCCGTCTCGGATTGGGGCGATCTGCTCTATCCGCTGTTGTGGCAGCAATGCGGCATCACCGTGCATCGCGCGATGGACGAGGTGACGTTCCGCCCGCTCGACGCCGAAGAGGCCGCATCGCTCGCCTTGCCCGACGGCCACCCCTGCGCGCTCGTGACCCGGCAGGCCTATGACATCCAGGGCCAATGCGTCGAGTACCGGCTCACCCGTGGCGACGCCTACGCGTTCCGCTACACGGCCGATATCCGCTGACGCGCCACCGCCCACCGCCCACCGCCCACCGCCCACCGCCCACCGCAATCCATAAAACACGACGGAGACACCATGCGTTACTTCACCCACCTCGCGCTCGCCAGCGGCGCATGCCTGGCGCTGCCTGCTGCCCCGCTGCATGCCGCCGACGCACCATGGCCAGCGCGCCCCATCACCATCGTGGTGACTTACCCACCCGGCGGTGGCGCGGACCTGATGGCGCGCCTGATCGCCCCTGCGCTGGGACGCGAACTGGGACAGACCGTGGTGGTGGAGAACCGTCCCGGCGCGGGCGGCCAGATCGGCGCGTCCTACGTAGCCAAGGCGGCGCCCGATGGCTACACGCTGATGGTCGATGCGTCGTCCTATGCCGTGAATCCGAGCCTCTATCCGCGCCTGCCCTACGATCCGGCCAAGGCATTCCGCGCGATAGGCGTGCTCGCGCGCTATCCCAACGTGCTGGTCGCCAACCCCTCGTTTCCCGCGAGCAGCGTGAAGGAAGTGCTCGCACTGGCCCGGCAGAAACCCGGCACCGTGGCGTATGCATCGTCGGGCAATGGATCGGCGCAGCACCTTTCCGGCGTGCTGTTCGAGCAGCGCGCCAACGTGGATCTGCTACACGTGCCGTACAAGGGTGGCGGTCCCGCGATGACCGACGTGATCGCGGGCCAGGTACCGCTGTTCTTTGCCAACGTGGCGTCGAGCCTGCAACACATCAAGGCCGGGAAACTGCGCCCGCTCGCGGTGACCAGCGACACGCGCACCAGCGCGCTGCCGTCCGTGCCGACCATGCAGGAGGCCGGCGTGGCCGGCTACGAAGTCTACGAATGGAACGCCGCGTTCCTGCCCAGCGCCACGCCCGATGCCGTGGTGGCGAAGCTCTCGGATGCGCTCCACAAGGTCATGGGCAGCCCGGAAATCAAGCAGCGTGTCGCCGAACTCGGCGGAGAGGTGGTGGCCGCGCCTCCGGCCGAAGCCGCGCGCTTCATCGACGCACAGACCCGGAAATGGGCGAAGGTCATCAAGGACGGCAACGTCAAACCCGAGTAAGACAACCTGGCAGAGCAACCATGTCCAATTTCCAGTCCGATCGCCGGCACGCGCTGTCGCTGCTCGCCGCCTTTGGCGCCAGCGCCCTCGCCCCGTCCCTGGTCCGCGCGCAGGCGTGGCCGTCCAAGACCATCCGTTTCGTCGTGCCGTTTGCACCGGGTGGCAGTTCCGAGATCGTGGCGCGCTCCACGGCCGCAGAACTGACCAAGCTGCTTGGCGTGTCCGTGTTCGTCGAGAACAAGCCGGGCGGCGCGGGCAATATCGCCATGGGCGAGGTGGCGCGCGCCGATGACAACCACACGCTGATCCTCGGCCATATCGGCACGCTCGCCGTCAATCCGTACATTTTTCCGAAGCTGCCCTATGACCCGGTCAAGGATTTCCGGCCCATCTCGCTGCTGTCGAAGGTGCCAAGCCTGTATGTGGTACATCCGGACGTGCCGGCCAAAAACCTCAAGGAGTTCGTCGCGCTCGCCAAGAGCAAGCCGGGCAAGTTGAACTACGGCTCCGCGGGCAATGGCAGCGCCGGGCACCTGGCGTTCGAATACCTGAAAGCAACCACGGGCACGTTTATCACGCACGTGCCGTATCGCGGCAGCGGTCCGCAGATCACCGACCTGCTCTCGGGCCGGCTCGATGCCGCCGCCATCGGTGCACCGGCCATTCTCCAGTTCATCAAGACGGGCAAGGTGCGATGCATCGCCACGGGCACGGCCCAGCGCATCCCGCAACTGCCGGACGTGCCCACCGTGGCCGAGCAAGGGTATCCCGGCTTTGAAATGACGCAATGGTATGGACTGATGGCGCCCGCGACGCTGCCGCAACCGGCTGCCGCCAAGCTCGCCGAAGCCACGATCAAGGCGGTCAGGAGCCCGTCTTCCGTGGAGCGCCTGGGCGCCGACGCGGCGCTGGTGGTGGGCAGTACACCCGAGGAATTCGCCCGATTCATTGCCGCAGAGCAGCAGCGCTGGAAGCCGATCGTGGCACGCGCGGGTATCAAGCCGGACTGACGGAAACCGAGAGCACCCACCGGCCCGGAGGCACAGCGGTCACGTGGCTTCCGGGAGTAGCCGGCGTATGCGCACCACCAGCCCGGTGCCCGCCGCAGCCGGCCGGTTCGACAGTTCGACAGTCAGCCCATGCAGATAGGCCACGCGCCGGGCAATCGAAATACCCAGCCCGCTGCCCTGCTCTTGCTGGCCAGCAGCCCGGAAGAATCGGCTGCCGAGACGCTCCAGATGTTCGGGCGCCACGCCCGGGCCGTGGTCCGCCACCTCGATATGGTCGGTCCCGAAGGCCAGCGTCACCACGGACCCGCACGGGCTGTAGCGCAGCGCGTTGTCAAGCAGGTTGCGCAGCATCGTACCCAGCAGCACCGGATCGCCGCAGATTTCCAGCGGCTTGCCGCCATCCGCGGGCCACAGGATTTCCATATCGACATGGCGCCGGTCGGAGAGCTGCAGGCAATCGCTGAAAACCTGCTGCGAAATCTGCTGCCAATCCACGGCTTCGCCCGCAGCCAGCGGTTCCTCGTCCTCCAGCCGGCTCATGGTGAGCAACTGCGACACCAGATGGCTCAGCCGCTCGATGCCGACTTCCACATTGACCGCAGCGCGCGCGCGTTCTTCCGTATCGGGCGAGCGGCGCGCCACCTCCCACTGTGCCTTCAGCGCGGCCAGCGGTGTGCGCATCTCGTGCGCGGCATCGGCGGTCAGGCGGCGCTCATGTTCGAGCAGCGTGGAAACCCGCTCCAGCAGCGTGTTCATCGCGCGGACCAATGGCGTCAATTCGGGGGGCGCACCCTCCAGCGACATCGGCGTGGGATCGCCCGGCGTGCGTGCGGCAATGGCGTGGGAGAGCGCCAGGAGGGGACGCAACATGCGCCGGATCGCCCAGACCAGCAGCGTGGTCAGCAGCGGCAGACCGAACAGCCATGGCAGGGCCTGCGCCTGCACATAGGACACCACCAGCTCGTTGCGCTCGGCCACGATCTGCCCCACGCACACCCGCCAGCCGGCAGCGGGATCGTCGAGGTAATACAGGCGCCACTTCGCTCCATCGATCGTCATGTTGGTGAAACCGTGAATCGCGGGCATGCGGGGCAGTCGGTCGCCATCGGGATCGATGTGCAGGGCTTCGCCGCCCGGGCGCCATGCGGCAATGGCGAGGTCGCCCAGCCCCGCGTCGCCCAGATCGCCAAGATCCGTATCGCCTGGTTGCGGCCCGCTCGATGGCAGCGGCGATTTCGCGTTGGCGTTCATCAACGGCAGTACCGCCTGCATCTGCTGGGCCATGCGCACCATGGCGGTGTCGTACAACTCGTTGATTTCTTCGTGGGCACTCAGGTAGACCAGCGCGCTCGTCAGCAGCCATGCAAAGGCCACCGCCGCCAGCACGGCCAGTATCAGCCGGCGCTGCAGCGTCATGTCTTGCCTCCCTCGGCAAGGTCCGCTGGCGGCGCGTCAAGCGTATCGGGCGCGCCCAGCGTGTAGCCTGCGCCGCGCAGCGTGCGGACGATGGCCGGATGGATCTTGCGGCGCAGATGATGGATATGCACTTCGAGCGTATTGCTCTCCGTACCTTTGTCCCACGCATAGAGCTTGTCGCGCAGGAAATCCCGGGTCAGCACACGATTCGGATGACTCAGCAGGATTTCCAGCAGTTCAGACTCCCGGCTCGTCAGGTCCACCGACTTGCCGTGCCAGAGCGCCAGCCGCGCGGCCGGATGATATTCGAGCGGACCATGGCTCCAGACCGGCTCGGGCATTCCTGCCGTCCGACGGCTCACCGCGCGTAAGCGTGCCGCCAGTTCGTCGAGCGCCACCGGCTTGATCAGGTAGTCGTCAGCGCCGGCGTCCAGCCCGCCGATGCGGCTCGCCACGGCGTCACGCGCCGTCAGCACCAGCACCGGCGTCAGGCGCCCCTGGCGGCGCCAGCGTGTCAGCAGCGCCACGCCATCGTCGTCCGGCAGGCCGAGGTCCAGCACCACCGCGTCGTAGTGCATCACCGCCATGGCACTGTCCGCTTCCGCACCCGTGCGGAACCAGTCCACGGCATGCCCGATCAGCTTCAGCCCACGCTGGAGGCCGTCGCCAAGCATGGGGTCGTCTTCAACGATAAGGATTTTCATGGGTGCGGGATCGATACGGACGTTGGCCCCGATATCTATGTCAGCGCGAATGTTACCCGGACGCGCTGAATCTGGAATGAAGGAACACCGCACCGAGCGCGCCGGGCACCACTTTTTTCAAGAACGGTTGGCAGGTTTCGCCATCTCGCGGGTCATGTAAGGTGAGACCCGTCATATCGACGGGTGCCGCCTGACTCCCGCGATGACGTCCAACCCTGCGTTCCCTGTCATTTCCAGACTATTTTCCGCTGTATTCGGCGGCTATCTGCTGGCTTCGTCGATTATCGTTGCCTCCGCCGCGCTGCTACCCGGCCAACGCGCCAGTGCCGTGATGGCGTCGAGCTTGTCGAGCTACGCTATCTACACCGCAGCGGTGATCTGGGCCTTCGCCGCCCGCACCACGCGCGGCGCCTGGTTCGGCGTGCTGGCCCCATCGGTATTGGTGCTGGCTGTTGCCGCCGTGGCCTGGATCGCGCGGGGGCTGGCATGACCGGCGGCTTCCGCCAGCGCATGGCGTGGCTGCATACGTGGGTCGGACTCTGGATGGGCTGGCTGCTGTTCGCCGTATTCCTGACCGGCGCCCTGAGCGTGTTCTACGAACCGATCACGCACTGGATGCAGCCCGAGCGCCAGACGGTGGCACGCCCTGCCGTCGATATCCCGCGCGCGCTGGCCAATGCCCAGCGCCTGTTGGCACTCAACGCCGCCGATGCCGGGCACTGGCAGATCGAGTTGCCGGGCGACGAGGACTACGCCGTTCACCTGCACTACGATGGCCAGCGTGGCCCCGAGATCCGCATGGACCCGGAGTCGGGCGCACTGTTGCCGCCCGCCCGGGATACGGCAGGCGGACGCCACTTCATCACCTTCCACTACGAGCTGCACAGCGGCATGGTGGGCGTCTGGATCGTCGCCTTCTTCACGATGGCGCTGCTCGTGGCGCTGGTCAGCGGCATCGTCACGCACAAGCGCTTCTTTGCGGACTTCTTCACGTTCCGGCCGCGCAAGGGGCAGCGTTCGTGGCTCGACGCCCATAACGCGCTAGGCGTGCTGGTGCTGCCCTTCCTGTTCGTGATCTCGTACACGGGCCTGATCATCTGGTGGCCAGACACGATGCCGGCCGGCGTGCGCATGTTCTATACCGACCAGCGCGCCCTGTTCGACGAAATGGGTGGCGCGCACTTCCGAGAAGCCGCGTCAAGATCCGCAGGCACGCGGACAGGTGCGCTGCCGAATCTGCCGGCGATGTTCGCGGACGCGCAAGCCAGGCTCTCGCGTGACAGCCAGGGCAACGACAGCATCGAGCGCGTATCGATCACGCACCCGGGCCATGCCAATGCCGAAGTGGAGTTCAGCGGCCCCTACCACTACGACGGCATCGACTTTGCCGCCGCGCGCCACTATCACTACGACGCCGCCACCGGCGCCTTCCGCTCCGCCGAATTCGACGACGAGATGGTGGGCAACGGCGACGCGCCAGCGCCGCTGATCGCCGGCTCCGTACTGCGATCGCTGCATCTGGCGCGCTTCGGCGGCACGATGGTGGACTGGCTCTACTTCCTGAGCGGCCTGGCGGGTGCGGGCGTGATGGCCACCGGCCTGCTGCTGTTCTCGGTCAAGCGGCGCAATCGCAAACTCGAAGAATTCGGCCGCCACAGCGCACGCGTCTACGACGCCATCGATCGCCTGAACGTGGCCGCCGTGGCCAGCCTGTGCATCGCGTGCATCGGCTTCCTGTGGGCCAACCGTCTTCTGCCGGTATCGCTCGACGAGCGCCACGAATGGGAGATCGGCGCGTTCTTCGCGATCTGGCTGGCCGCCGCGCTCCATGCAGCGGTCACGCCGCCCGCGCGCGCGTGGCGGCTCCAGCTAGGCGGCGCGGGCCTGCTCTGCGTGGCCTTGCCCGTACTGAACGCGATCACCACGCCGTGGCACCTCGGACGCTATCTCTATCACGGCGACTGGCGCGCTGCGGGCGTGGAACTCGGTGCGCTGGCATGCGGCGCAGCGCTGCTGTGGACCGCCACGTATCTGCGCCATCGCCTCGGTACGGGCGCGTCCGCACCTCGTCTCGCCACCGGAGGCCGCCGATGAGCGCCAATACCCTTCACATCGTCAGCGTACTCGGTGGCGCCGTGGCCGGCACGATCTGCTTCGCGCTGGCCATGGACCGCCATTTCGAGCGCGTATATGGGCAGCCTGCGTCCGACACCACCGTGCGCGGTCTGCGTCTGGCCGCGTGGGCCTGTCTTGCCGCGCTGCTGGTGCCCTGCGTGCAGGGATGGGGCCTGAGCATCGGGATCATCGTATGGGTGAGCAGCGTGTCCCTCGGCGCGCTCGCCGCTACCTCGCTACTCACGTGGACGCCGCGCCTGGTTCCGCTCACTGGCGCCGTGGCGGCGGCGCTGGGCTGTGGCGGATGGCTGCTTGCCGCCTGAACTTCCTGTCCGAACTTGCTGCCCGAACTTGCCGCCTGAGCTACCCATCATGCAGAACATCAGAACCTCCCGTAAGACCGTCCGCCTTGCCTTCGGCGCGGCATTGTTGCTGGCAGCGGCCGGCGCGCTCGCGTGGTGGCAGAACGGCCAACGCACCAGCTACGACACCGCCACCATCGCCAAGGGCACCGTCACGCAAAGCGTCACCGCCATCGGCACGCTGCATCCGCTGAGTTATGTCGATGTGGGCGCGCAGGTCTCCGGCCAGATCACGCAACTGCACGTCAAGGTGGGCGATCAGGTCAAGAAAGGCCAGTTGCTGGCCGAGATCGATCCCAGCGTGCCGCGCGCCACGGTGGATGCAGGCCGCGCCGAGCTTGCAGGACTCAAGGCACAACTCGCAGAACAGCAGGCGCTGCACTGGCTGGCCACGCAGCAGGATACGCGCCAGCGCAGCCTGGCCAGCCACGACGCCACGCGCGAGGAAGACGTGCAGACCGCCACGGCCAATATGCGCGCCACCGCCGCACGCATCGACCGCCTGCGCGCGCAGATCGAGCAGACACAATCCACGCTGAACGGCGACATTGCGCGGCTGGGCTATACGCGCATCTACGCGCCGATGTCGGGCACGGTGGTCACGCTGGAAGCGCGTCTCGGCCAGACCCTCAACGCCACCTATCAGACACCCACGCTGCTGCGCGTGGCGGATCTGTCCACGATGACCGTCTGGACCGAGGTCTCCGAGGCCGATGTGCGCCGCGTGCGGCCCGGCATGCGCGCACGATTCAACACGCTGGGCGCCAGCACGCGCAAATGGGAAAGCACGGTGCGCCAAGTGTTGCCCGCCCCGCCGCTCACCGCCACACCGGCCGCTTCCACGCAGACCTCGCAACCCGCCACGCCGGCCAGCAAGGTGGTGCTCTACACGGCCCTGTTCGATGTGGACAATGCCGACGACGCGCTGATGCCGCAGATGACTGCGCAGGTATCGTTCGTCGTCAACGAAGCGCGCGACGTGCCCGTGGCGCCGATGGTGGCGCTGCGTCCTGTCACCGGCAAGGAAGACACCTTCACCGCGCGCGTCATGGATGCCAGCGGACGCACACAGGAGCGCACCGTGCGCGTGGGCGTGCGCGATCGCCTGAACGGGCAGGTCATTGATGGCCTTCGCGAAGGCGACAAGGTCGTGGTACGCGAGCGCCAGCCCGACGACGACATGCCGGGGTTCCGCCTGTGACCGAATCTGTGACCGATACCGATTCCACGCCCCTGCTGTCGCTGCGCGGCCTGCGCAAGCACTATGGCGGGCACGATGGCGCGCCGGCCACCGAAGTGCTGCGCGGCGTGTCGCTCGATATCCATGCCGGCGAGTTCGTCGCCATTGTCGGCAGCTCCGGCTCGGGCAAGTCCACGCTGATGCATCTGCTCGGCGCGCTGGACCGTCCTTCTTCCGGCACATATCAGGTAGCTGGCCGCGATGTGGCTGCACTCGACGCGGACCAGCTTGCGTGGTTGCGGCGCGAGGCATTCGGCTTCGTGTTCCAGGGCTATCACCTGATCGCGACGGAATCCGCACGCGAAAACGTGGAAATTCCCGCGCTCTACGCAGGAACGCCCGCATCCGAACGCGAGGCCCGCGCCACGGCGCTGCTCGCCCGGCTCGGGCTGGGACAGCGGCTCGATCATCGTCCGGGCCAGTTATCTGGCGGACAGCAACAGCGGGTGTCGATTGCCCGCGCGCTGATGAACGGCGGCCGCATCATCCTGGCCGACGAGCCAACGGGCGCACTCGACTCGCACAGCAGTGCCGAGGTGATGCAGTTGCTCGTGGAGTTGGCCGATGCCGGCCACACCGTCATCCTGATCACGCACGACCGCGAAATCGCCGCGCGGGCGCGCCGCGTGATCGAAATCCGCGACGGCGAGATCATCGCGGACACCGGCCCCGCGCCCGTGGCCGACACCGCTGCACGCGCGGCCGATGCATGGCCGCCGCTATTCGGCGCATCGAACCATCCCGATACGCGCTTTACCGGGTTGGTAGGCGACCTGCACGAAGCCCTGCGCGCGGCGTGGCGCGTGCTATGGATCAACCCGTTCCGCACGGGCCTGACGCTGCTCGGCATCATCATCGGCGTGGCGTCCGTGATCGTGATGCTGGCGGTGGGTAGCGGTTCGCAGTTCCAGGTCATGAAGAAAATGGCGGTGTTCGGCGCCAACAAGATGTACGTGGCGGCCACACCGGCCACGAGCCGCGACCGCACCGGGCCACTGTCGCTGGCCGATGTGGAGACCATGCGCGAGATACCGAATGTCGATATCGCCATGCCGTATCTCGAAGGCTTCGCCATCGCGCGTCGCGGCAATATCGACCATCGCACCGAGGTGGGCGGCGTGACCACGCAGTTCGAGGCCGCACTTGACTGGCCCCTGGCCGCAGGCGTGTTCTTCGATGACGAAGACGAACGCACGCTGGCCAAGGTGGCAATCATCGGCAAGCGCGTACGCACAGCGCTGTTCGAGGACGGCACCGATCCGGTAGGCCAGACCATCCTGCTGGACAGCGTGCCCTTCCAGGTCATTGGCGTGCTGCAGGAGAAAGGCGCGCTGGCTGGCAACGCCGACGAGGACGACCGCGTGGTGGTGCCCTATTCCACGGCCAGCGCGCGCATCTTCGGCACGCCATATCCCACGTGGGTGGCCGTGGCCATTCGCAAGCTCCAGCTTGCCAAGCAGACCGAAGACGCGATCATCGACGCCATGGCCGTGCAGCGCGGCCAGCGCGATGTGCGCGTCTATAACCGTGCGGAATCGATCCGCGCCAGCGCGGAGACCGAACGCACGATGACGATGATGCTCGGACTGATCGCCGCGATCTCGCTGCTCGTTGGCGGCATCGGCGTCATGAACGTGATGCTGATGACGGTGCGCGAACGCACGCGCGAGATTGGCATCCGCATGGCCACCGGTGCGCGCCAGCGCGACATCCTGCGCCAGTTCATGACCGAGGCCGTGGTGGTCTCCGTCATCGGTGGCGTGGTCGGCGTGGTGGGCGGCACACTGGTCGGCATCGCGCTACGACTGGCGGGCATTCCGGCCATCCTTTCCCTGACGGCCATCCTCGGCGCGTTCGGCTGCGCCGTGGCCACGGGACTCCTGTTTGGCTACATGCCGGCCCGCAATGCCGCACGGTTGGACCCCGTGCAGGCACTCAACAGCGATTGAAGATTGATGATGATGTTCCTGCGCAAGACGGCGGCAATGGCCGCGCTCCTCTCGGCAGTATCGGGCTGTGCCACGCAGGCTGCCGATCCTGCTCCGCTACCCGTCACCCTGCCTGACGCCTGGCGCTTTGGTGCGGCAGGCGGACGCGATGCACTCAGCGCCGCGTGGTGGCAATCGCTCGGCAGCCCTGAACTCGATGGCTTTGTGCAGCAGGCCCTGGCCGACAATCCCGGACTCGCCGCCGCCGAAGCGCGCCTGCGACAGGCACGCGCGGGCGTGGTCATCGCTGCCGCGCCGCTGTGGCCGGAGCTCAATGCCAATGCCGATGCCGGCCGCAACTACTATCGCTCCGATGCCGTGGGCACCACGTCCAATGATTTCCGGCTGGGGCTGGCGGCCAGCTATGAAGTGGATCTCTGGGGCGGCGTGCGCGCGGGTCGCACTGCCGCGCTGGAAACATGGCGTGCCAGCGGCTTCGACCGCGACGCCACGCATCTGGCGCTGACCAGTGAAGTGGCACTGGCATGGCTGCAAACCGCGAGCCTGCGCGAACGCGTGGTGATCGCCCAGCGTCTGACGGAAAACGCGCAGCGTGTGCTCGGTATCGTCGAAGCGCGCCGCGCTGCGGGACAAGCCACGTTGCTCGAACTCGCGCAGCAGCGTGGCTTCGTGGCGCGTCAGGCGCGTTCGGAAGCGCTGTTGCGGCAGCGCGCCAACGACAGCCTCGTGGCACTGGCCACGCTGCTGGGCCGTCCCGTCACGCAGATCGAGATGCAAACCGCATCGCTGAATGGTCTGCGCGCGCCGCTCGTCTCGCCGGACCTGCCTGTCACCTTGATGGCTCGCCGTCCCGACCTGGCGGCTGCCGAAGCACGGCTGGCCTCGGCGCAGGCCGATATCGCCGTGGCCCGTGCGCTGATGTTGCCGCGCCTGACATTGACGGCCAGCGCGTCCGGTTCTGCGGATCGTCCGCGCATGATGTTCGACCAGCCGGCCTACGCACTCGCCGCTGGCCTGCTCGCGCCGATCTTCAACGCCGGCCGGCTGT
Source organism: Cupriavidus sp. SW-Y-13 (assembly GCF_009793345.1). NCBI lineage: Bacteria > Pseudomonadati > Pseudomonadota > Betaproteobacteria > Burkholderiales > Burkholderiaceae > Cupriavidus > Cupriavidus sp. SW-Y-13. The sequence continues at coordinate 570,602 of NZ_WHLX01000002.1, read as the reverse complement.
CGGCGGGCAAGGATCGGGCCGAAGCTCGCCGCGAGGAACTGCTCGCCGATTACCGGGGTGCCATCGTCGCCGCCACGGCCGACGTGGAACTGGCGCTCAATACGATCGACGGGGTCGCCGCACAGCGCGAGAAGCAGGACGAGGAACTGAGGCAGGCACAGCGCGCGTTCGTGCTGGCCGAGCATCGCTACCGCGCCGGAGCCGAAACCTTGCTGACGCTGCTCGACACCCAGCGCACGCTGCACGATGCCGAGGATGCCGCTGCAACGTTGCGTCTGTCCGCGCTGCAGGCATCCGTGCTGCTGTACAAGGCACTTGGCGGCGGATGGCAGCGTCCGGTCTGAAGCAACAAGACAAACATGGCGTCTGTCACCTGCTTACGACACCGGCTGCACGGCGCTTGTGGCATCGGAACGATGGAATTAGAATGCAAATAATTCTCAATTACGACAGGCGCCTGACGCCGGTATCGTTACGTGCGCCATGGCCTTGGCTGACCTCAGCGCCGCATCCGCGGGGCATGCTTTCACATCGATCTACCGCAATCACCACAGCTGGCTGGTGAACATGCTCTGGCGCAAGCTCGGCAATGTGGACAATGCGGCAGATCTCGCGCAGGACACCTTCGCGCGTCTGCTGCTCGCGAACGATGCCTCGGCGCTGCGCGAACCGCGCGCCTATCTGACTACCGTATCGAGCCGCCTGGCCGCCCATCATTTCCGGCGGCTCGCGCTCGAACGTGCCTACCTGGATGCGCTGGCGCTGCAACCGGAAGCCACTGCCCCATCCCCCGAGACCCGTGCGCTGGTCCTCGAAGCGCTGACCGCCGTGAGTTGCGTGCTCGACCAGTTGCCGGCGCGCACGCGCGACGCCTTCCTGATGTCGCAACTCGATGGCATGACCTATCGCGAAATTGCCGAAGTGCTCGACGTCACGGTCAACGTGGTGCAGAAGGCGATGGGCAAGGCATTCGAACACTGCTATCACGCGGTGTACGGCTGAGCGGATGAACGCACCCGCCCCCACCGTTATCGCCCAGGCCTCGCACTGGATGGCCGTACTGCAGTCGGGCGAAGCCTCCGCAGACGATGAAGCCGCTTGCGCGCGCTGGCGCGAAGCCGATCCGGCGCACGAACTTGCGTGGCAACGCATGTCAGGCATGGGTGAGCAGCTTCGCAGCGGACTTCGGCACGTACCGCCTGAGATGGCACGCCAGACACTGGACACTGTAAAGAACCAGGCCTCGCGCCGTCAGGCCATGAAGGCGCTGGCCGGACTCGGCACGCTGACGTTGACGGGTGCCGGGGCGTGGATAGTGGCAGACCCGCTGCCGTTCGGCCAGATGACCGCCGATCACGCTACGCGCGCCGGGGAACAGCGCACTGTCACGTTGGCGGATGGCACACGCGTGACGCTCAACACCGCCACCGCAATCGATGTCCGCTTCAGCGCCACGCAGCGCCAGCTTGTGCTGCGCGAAGGCGAGATCGAAATCGTCACTGCGCACGATCCGCGTGGGCGTCCGTTCGAAGTGGCCACCCGGCTCGGCCGCATCGCGCCGCTTGGCACCCGCTTCACGGTGCGCGATGTCAACCAGGACGCGGGCCAGTCGCACGACAATCCCGTGCTGGTGGCCGTGACCGAAGGTGCGGTAGCCATATCGCCCAAACTCGGTGGCATCACGCTGCGCCTGCCAGCCGGTCAGCAGACGCGCTTCACGGCGACTGCCGTGGAGCCTCCGGCAGCGTTCGATCCCGCCAACGCCGCATGGCTCGACGACATGATCGTCGCCAGCGACATGCCATTGCCGCGCTTTATCGCCGAACTGGGACGCTATCGCCGTGGCATCTTGCGCTGCGATCCCGCGCTGTCCGACCTCACGGTATCGGGCGCGTTTCCGCTGCAGGATACCGACGCAGTGCTCGCGCTGCTGCAGGAAGCGTTGCCCGTGCGCACGCGTTCGGTGACGCGGTATTGGGTCACGGTGCTGCCGCGCTAGGCGGCGTTCAAGAATTTTTCATTTTCTTCGGCAGGTTTCTTCGATTCGCGGGTCAAGTACATAGCGACCTCTCTGCGGAGCCACGCAGGTCGCCGACACCCAAACACAGAGGAACACTGCACCATGCTTCATCGACTTCCCGGCCACGGATTTGCCCGCAAGCCGATCGTGCGCGCCTTGCAGGCGGCATTGCTGGCCATGCCCGTTGGCGGCGCGGCGCTCCTGCCCGCCGTGGCAATGGCCCAGGACGCCCAGCCGAGCGCCCGTTCGTACGCCATCGAGGCGGGTCCGCTGGACAAGACGCTGACACGCTTCGGCCGGGAAGCCGGCATCCTGATCGCTGTCGATCCCGCGCTCACGCAGGGCCTGCAAAGCGGCGGGCTGCAGGGCAGCTATTCCGTCGATGCCGGTTTGTCCGCGTTGCTGGCTGGACATCGACTGGAGGCCGTGCATGGCGCCAGCGGCGGCTATCGCCTGCGCCGCACGGAAGCCGCAAGCGGTGCCGTGGATGCCAGTGCGGGTGCGGGGTCCGGCGAAGGTGGCGTGATGCTCGCGCCCGTGACGGTCAGCGCGGCGGGATTACGCGACGGCGTGACCGAGGGCACCGGCTCCTACACCAGCGACTATTCCAGCACCGCTACGCGGCTCGGTCTCTCGCCGCGCGAAACGCCGCAGTCCATCAGCATCATCACCAGCCAGCAGATGCAGGACCAGGGCCTCACGCAACTGGCCGATGTGGTCGCGCAAACGCCCGGCCTGACCATCAACCAGAGCGGCAACCTGGGTTCGGATTCGAGCGCCATTTATTCGCGCGGCTTTGCCGTCGAGAACTATCAGATCGATGGCGTGCCGCAACTGAACAGCAACTACAACTCGCTGTTCCAGTCGGCCGACATGGCCATCTACGATCACGTGGAAGTGGTGCGCGGCGCCACGGGACTGATGAACGGCCTGGGCTCGCCCGCCGCTACCATCAACCTCGTACGCAAGAAGCCCACGTCGACATTCGAAGCATCCGCTTCGGTGGAAGGCGGATCATGGGACTACCGCCGCGCCGAGGCCGACGTCTCCACGCCGCTGAACAAGTCCGGCTCCGTACGCGGCCGATTTGTTGCCGCGTATCAGGAGAACAACAGCTATATCGAGCGCCTGCACGAACGTCGCGAAATTTTCTATGGCGTAGTGGAAGCCGACCTGACACCGCGCACGCTGGCCACAGTGGGCTTCTCCTGGCAGAGCTTCGACCTGACCGGCCACGCACGCTCCGGACTGCCGCTGTTCTTTGCCGATGGCGGCACGACCAACTGGGCACGCTCCAAATCGGCTGCTGCGGACTGGGCTTACTCGTACCGCTCGAACCAGACGTTCTTTGGCTCGCTCGAACATCGCTTCACGAATGGGTGGCGTATCAAGGGCACGCTGAGCCACGACCGCAACACCTTTGACGAAGTGCTCGGCTACGCAGCCGGCGGCTATCCGGACCGCGCCACGGGCTCCGGTGTCAACCTGTGGGCGTCGCGCTGGATGGGCAAACCCGAACAGACCTCGCTCGACCTCTACGCCACGGGTCCGTTCCAGTTGTTCGGCCGCACGCATGAACTGGTGGTGGGGACGACGCTGGCGCGTACCGTGTTTGCTGCGCCGACGTTCGGCGCGTGGTTCTTCGATGACTGGAGCAGCGCGGTACCGAACATCTATACGTGGAATGGCACGGACCCGGCCGCTCCGTACAACCCGCGCCAGGGCACCTATGACTTCTTCGAACAGACGGCCAGCGCCTACGCCACGGCGCGTCTGCGTCCGACCGATTCGCTGTCGGTGCTGCTGGGTACGCGGATCACTTCGTGGAAGAACGATACGACCCAGTCGTACCTCGACGGCTCGCCGTCGGAAAACAGCAACCGCTCCGAGCGCGGCAAGATCACGCCGTACGTAGGTATCGTCTACGACTTCAACAAGAACTTCTCCGCCTACGCCAGCTACACGAGCATCTTCAAGCCGCAGTCGAACCGCGACGTCAACGGCGGCTTCCTCGATCCGCTCGTCGGCAATGGCTACGAAGTCGGCACGAAGGCCAGCTTCTTCGACGGCGCACTGAACGCCAGCGCCGCCGCGTACCTGGTCAAGCAGGACAACCTGGCCGTGGCATTGCCGGGCGTGCTGGCACCGGACGGCTCGCAAGCCTATTACGGGGCATCGGGCGCCAAGACCAAGGGCTATGAGTTGGAACTGTCGGGCCGCCTTGCCACCGACTGGCAAGCGTCCGCCGGCTTCACGCGCAACATCTCGTCAGACCGCGACGGCGCACCGCTGAACACCACGATTCCGCAAGACTCGTTCAAGCTGTTCACCACCTACCGCATCGCCGCCATCGGCAATGGCCTGACGGTGGGTGGCGGCCTGCGCTGGCAGAGCAGCATCTACGCCAACAACCAGGGCCCGCAGAAGGTGCGATTCACGCAAGGCAGCTACTCCATCGTCGACCTGATGGCGCGCTATCCGATCACCAAGAAGGTGGCCGTCACGCTGAACCTGTACAACCTGTTCGACAAGAACTACTACACCAGCACCGGCTCGGCGTTTTATGGTGCGCCGCGTAGTTTCAGGCTGGGGTTGACGGCGAGTTATTGATAGCGCGAACCTGCAGGCTTGCCCCCGCTGCAGGTTTGCTCCCCTCTCCCATGAAGTGGGAGAGGGGAGCAAAACCCCCTCCTCGCATTACTCATTCACCGCTCCGGCATCACCCCCACATACCGTCCTCTCGGTCGTATCACCTGCGCCACGCCCAACTGTTCCAGGCTATGTGCCAGCAGCCCCACGCTTCGCGCCGTGGCAAACAGTGCGAACGCCGCGTCATCCGGTAATCCGTAGTGCGTGACCAGCGCGGCCAGTGCCACGTCGATATTGGGTTGCAGGCCCGTCAGGCCGCTGGCTTTCTCGATAAAGCGCGCAATGTTTTCAGGCAAATCGATCATCGCCAGTAACGCCGTGGCGCGTGGATCGCCATCCGGATAGAGGTGATGGCCGAAGCCGGCCAGTGGTACGCCGGTGGACAGGTGATGCGCGATCACGTGATCCTCGCCCTGCCGCTCCACCTCGTCGAACAATGCCTTGACCCGCCCTGAGGCATCGCCGTGCAGCGGCCCCGACAGCGTGGTCATGCCCGACAACAAGCACGCCGGGAGCGAGGCACCCGTAGACGCCGCGATGCGCGATGCAAACGCTGAACTCGTCAGTTCGTGATCGACGAGCAGCACCATGGCCGTCCGCAGGAGTTCGGCCACTTTCGCCGGTTGCTTCCAGCCTTGCGCGAATCGCAGATGCAGCGGCTGCGCGACCTTTGCCGCGCCGAATGCATTGGCGATCTTCCCCACCAGACCCTGCGCCTCCTGATGCAGCACCCGCGTCATGCGGCCATGGGTCGAATGTCCCGTCGCGGCGAGGCCCGCGAGCATCGTGAACGCAGCGACGCGTCCCGGCGTAGTGACGCGATCCCCGCACGAGAAATCCACGGGCTGCCCCGCGCTCCACAACAGTTGCGCCGCCTCTTCCACGCTGGCCGTCTTTGCCAGCGCCACTGCATCCTGCCCCCGGTAGTAGAGCCGCTCACGCAGGAAGGTCGATATTGAGGTGGGAATGCTCGGCTCCGCGCCAAACAGCGTATTGGTTGCCAGCGTCTCGTGCTTGCGGCCCGCCTGCTTGCGCCTGGCGAGCCCCGCCACATCCTCCGCACGATACAGGCTGCGGCGGGAATCAGATGGATCGGACATCACTTCGAGCTTGCCGCGACTCACATACGCATAGATGGTCTGCGGGCGCACACCCAGGCGGCTGCATACCTCATCCATCGAAATCCAGGAACTCATCCCATCACTCGCCAAAAAAAAGTTATGTTGATTTTATAGATCAATATTGCGTCATAAATCAAGTCATCACTACTATGTCCCTCAACGTGCAAGACGCCACGATCCACACGAGAGAGACATGAAGCCCCAGGTACTGCAGCTCAATCCCATCCTCATCCCGGCCGCCAACGAACAACTGGCCGCGCGCTATACCGTCCACAAGTTTTTCGAGATCGCCGATCAGGCAGCGTGGCTGCGCGAGCATGGCAGCGCCGTCGAAGCCGTGATCACGGGCGGCCATACGGGTATCCAGCGGGCCATGCTCGAACAATTGCCTGCCCTGAAGGTGGTGGCGGTCAACGGCGTGGGCACCGATGCGGTGGACCTGGCGTACTGCCGCGAGCGCGGTCTGCCGGTGACTGCCACATTGGGCGCGCTGACCGAGGACGTGGCCGATCTGGCCATCGGCCTGCTGATTGCCGCGTGCCGCAACATCGCAGCGGGCGATCGATTCGTGCGCGACGGTCAGTGGGAACTGCATCCTCAACCGAGCGCGATTCCGTTGGCGCGCCGCTTCAGCGGCATGAACATCGGCATCGTCGGCATGGGGCGTGTGGGCCGTGCAGTGGCCACACGCGCTGCAGCCTTTGGCTGCCCGATCCGCTACACCGACCTGCGTCGCATGGACGATCTCTCGTACGAATTCGTGGCCGACCTGCGCGAGCTGGCGCGTGCCAGCGACGCACTCGTACTATGCGCTGCCGCCGACAAGGCCGAAGGCATCGTCGATGCCGCCGTGCTCGATGCACTGGGTCCGCAAGGCTTCCTCGTCAACGTGGCACGTGGACGACTGGTCAATGAAACCGATCTGGTGGCAGCCATCGAAGGTGGCCGCATCGCCGGTGCCGGTCTCGATGTGTTCGTGGACGAACCGCGCGTACCGCAGACGCTGCGCGACTCCGACCGCACCACGCTGCAGGCGCACCGCGCCAGCGCCACGTGGGAAACACGCGGCGCCATGGCGCAGATGGTGCTCGACAGCGTGGCGCAGGCGCTTGCGGGCGAGCGTCCGGCCATGAGCCTGACCACTTGATACGTTGACGCGCACGGCACACATCAACATGACCGACTTCGTGTTTCCGCCCGCCGCACAGCCCTGGCTTCCCGTGGCCGATAGCACTGCGCGCTTTCCGCTGGCGCGCGTCTTTTGCATCGGCCGCAACTACCGCTGGCAGCCCGACGAACCCGCACCCACGGCAATGCCTGCGTGGTTCATGAAACCGGCCACGGCCATCGTGCCCGCGCAAGGCACGCTGCCCTATCCGCCCGAGACGACATCGTTCTGCCACGAGGTGGAACTTGTCGTCGCGATTGGCGAGGGCGGACGCGACATCGATCCTTCGCACGTGGAAGCCCGCCATATCTGGGGCTACGCCGTGGGGCTCGACATGACGCGGCGCGACCTGCAGCTCGAAGCCAAGCAAGTTGGCGGCCCATGGGAGCCTTCGAAGGCATTCGATGCTTCGGCGCCCTGCACCCCCATCGTGCCTGCCGCCGTCTGCGGCCATCCGCGCGAGCGGACGATCCGGCTCGCGGTCAATGGCGTGGAGCGTCAGCGCGGCGATGTGTCGGGACTGCTGTTCCCGATACCCGAACTCGTGGCAATGCTGTCGCGCTCCGTGACGTTGATGCCCGGCGATCTGATCTTCACGGGTACGCCATCGGGCGTGGCCGCGCTGGAACCCGGCGACGTGATCACCGCCTGCGTGGCAGGTATCGGCGACCTGTCGATGACGGTGGGCCACTGACAACCTTGCAGAACATCCAGAACAAATACAGGAGACACCCTTGAACACCCCTCGCAAGATCGCACTCGTTACCGGCGCCGGAAGCGGCGTTGGCAAGCTCACCGCGCTGGCCCTGCTCGACGATGGATGGACCGTGGTATTGGCGGGCCGTCGCGCGGAACCGCTGCAGGCACTGGTGGCCGATGCCGCCACGCGCGGCCAGACCGCCATGGCTGTGCCCGCCGATGTCACGAATCCCGAGAGCGTGCAGGCACTGTTCGACACCATCGAACGCGAATTCGGACGGCTCGACATGGTGTTCAACAACGCCGGTGTCAACGCACCCGCCGTGCCCATCGACGAACTGCCGCTGGAAAAATGGTTCAGCGTCATCGACACCAACGTCACCGGCGTCTTCCTGTGCGCACGCGCCGCGTTCGGCCTGATGCGCCGGCAATCGCCACAAGGTGGCCGCATCATCAACAACGGATCGATCTCGGCCCATGTGCCGCGTCCGTTCACGTCACCCTACACCGCAAGCAAGCACGCCGTGAGCGGCATCACCAAGGCGCTGGCGCTCGATGGCCGCGCGTTCAACATCGTCGCCAGCCAGATCGACATCGGCAACGCATTGACGGAGTTGTCCGAGCGCATGACGCGCGGTGTGCTGCAAGCCAATGGCACGACAGCACCGGAACCGATGATGGATGCACGCCATGTCGCAAACGCCGTGCGCCACATGGCATCGCTGCCGCTCGATGCCAATGTGCTGACCATGACCGTCATGGCGAGCCACATGCCTTACGTCGGACGCGGCTGACGCACCGCACCCCTATTCATGCGCATCGGGTGAGCCCGATGCGCAGACCAGAGTTGACACAAGTTGACCAGAACACCAGTACGCAATCGGAGACAACCATGCGAATCCTTCCCCTCATCAAGACCCTGGCCCTGCCCGCCGCACTGTGCATGGCCGCTGGCATCGCGTCAGCACAAGGCAGCTATCCCACCCGCCCCGTCACGATCATCGTGCCCGCACCGGCAGGCGGCGGCATCGACCTCGTTGCGCGCGTGGTAGCCGAGAAGCTGACGACGAAAATGGGCCAGCCGTTCGTGGTGGATAACCGCCCCGGCGCATCGAACAACCTGGGCACTGCACTGCTCGCCAATGCCAAGCCCGATGGGTACACCATCGGCATCGTCGGCGGCAGCCACAACATCAACAAGTTCCTGTTCAAGAATCTGGGCTGGGACCCGCAGAAGAGCTTCGAGCCGATTGTCTACACGCACGAGATTCCGCTCGTGTTCGCGGTCTACAACAAGCTGCCCGCCAAGACGCTGCCCGAACTGGTCACGTGGATGAAGGCCAATCCAAATGAGGCCAAGGTCGCCACGTCGGGCCGTGGCAGCGCACAGGAAATGGCCGCCGAGATGTTCCACATGGTCAGCGGCGCGCCCACGCTGCTGGTGCCGTACAAGGGTTCGTCCGCCGCGCATCCCGACCTGATCGCGGGGCGCACCGTGCTCTACATCGACACCATCAGCGCCATTCAGGAACAGGTACGCGCCGGACACGTACGCGCCGTGGCCGTTTCCACGCGCAATCGTTCCAAGACGCTGCCGAACGTTCCGACCGCCGAAGAGCAGGGTCTCAAGGGCTACGATGCCAACACCAACGGCGGCTTCCTCGCACCGGCCGGTACACCGAAGGACATCGTCGCGAAGCTGAACACCGAGATCAATGCGGCGCTGAAGCTGCCTGAAGTTCGCGCGAAGCTGGAGTCTGCCGGGATCGAGGTACAGGGCGGCACGCCGCAGCAGTACGCAGCGCTGATTCAATCGGACCTGAACAAGTGGGGGAAGGTTGTGAAGGAGGCGAATATTCAGCCGGAGTGATATTCGTACTCCGATTGTTTGCTCCCCTCTCCCGCCTTGCGGGAGAGGGGCGGGGGAGAGGGCCAGCAGTTCAAATTTCGACAAGTCGGCAAGCAGAACCTCCTGCCCTCTCCCCTAACCCCTCTCCCGCTCGCGGGAGAGGGGAAACAAACACAAGCAAACCGAAAGCCCACCGCAACCAAACCTTCACATTCCAATCAACACCCTGTCACGCAAGCCACACAGAATCTTCGGTTTTCGTGGGTCAACAGGGAAGTTGAAATGCAAAGCAAGACAACGGGGAAGCAGCACGCCGCCATCGATACCGCAACGCTCGAAGGCATTCCGGACCGGCAGCGCCGTCTGCTGCTGAGGGCGGGTCTGGGCTTGTCACTCGGCGGCTCGGCACTGCTGGCTGCGTGTGGCGGCGGTGACGATGCGGCACCGGGTACGCCGGCCACCACGCCGGGTACGACCCCGGGCGGCACTGCACCCAATGGCAAGGTATCGAGCTTCGCCTTGGCCGTGCTGCCGGACACCCAGTTCTATTCGCGCTACGCCACCACCGACGAGAACCTGCAGTTCCAGCGTAAATACGGCTCCACGCCGTTCCTCGCGCAGACCAAGTGGATCACGCAGAACGCTTCTGCCCTGCGTATCCCGTTCACGATTCACCTGGGCGATGTGGTAGACCAGCAGTCCAAGCCGTTGCAATGGCAGATTGCCGACGAAGCCATGGAAGTCATGGAGGCGGCTCGCGCGCCGTACTCGATCCTGGCCGGCAACCACGACGTGATCTCCGATGTGGACTACGTCAACGCTGGCAGCCAGGCATCGAACACCGATGCACAGCGCAACCTCGCCAACGAGCCGTACCTGAAGACCTTCCCGACCACGCGCGCGCAGCGTCAGGCTACCTTCGGCGGCCGCGATCCGTCGGGCTTCCACGAGTATCACTTCTTCGAAGTGGACGGCAACCGCTTCATGGTGCTGTCGATGTCGTGGCGCGCCTCCGATGCGGCCATCACGTGGGCACGCAATGTGTTGAAGCGTTACCCGAAAGTCCCGGTGATCCTGTCCACGCACCAGTTGCTCAACATTGGTCCGGATGGCGTCAGCCCGCTGGAAGTGCCCTATGGCCTGATGCTCTGGGACAAGCTCATCAAGGACAACGACCAGATCTTCATGACGCTGAACGGCCACTACCACGGCGCGGCGCATCTCACGAAGACCAACGACTTCGGCAACCCCGTCGAGGAAATGGTGGTGGACTACCAGATGGCGTACATGGGCGGCAACGGCCTGATGCGTCTCTACGAATTCGATCTCACCCACAACAAGATCAAGGTGATCTCGTTCTCGCCGTGGGTGCCGCAGAAGCCTACCGAGACGCTCAACGAGTTCGACGTGGCAGTGCTGACGGACAAGAACCAGCAGTTCGAGATCGACTTCGATTTCCGCAAGCGCTTCGCACGCTTCAACCCCGACTTCACCACCCCGACTGCCGGCAACGATCCGATCAACGATCGCGCCAAGGCCGCCATCCTGGCCAACTACACGGAGCCCAGCACAACGGACAAGAAAGCGCCTGCGGATAGCAGCGATTACCCGCTTGTGGCATCCACCGTGGCGCACTGGCGCTTCTTCGGCGGCACGGATGGTGCAGCAGTGCCGGTGGGGCAGGTCATCAACGACGAGACGGGTGCCAATCCGATCTCGCGTGAAGCCCTGGCAAACGGCGGCACGGCCCAGTTGGGCGACATGACGTGGTCCAACGACCACCATTACCTGTCGGCGGCGCCGGGCAGCGTGAAGTTTGCCAACTCGACGAACTCACCCAAGCGGATGAGCTTCTTCGCCACGCAGACCACTGCGGCGCTCAACGCGCAGACCTTCGACAACGGCTACACGATCGAAGCCTTCATCAAGGTGCCCGCTTCGTGGACAGCCGGCAACAACGCGTGGATGAACATCATGGAGCGCGAAGGCCGGCGCGGTGATATCGCCGGCTCCGTCAGCGGCGATGGCGACGAAAGCCCGCTGATCTTCGCGATTTCCAGCCTGCGCGAAGTGCAGTGGGAAGTCACGCCCAGCACGGCAGGCACCAGGAACGCTGCGGCAAGCTGGTCCGGCGAGATCATTGCCGAGAAATGGGTACACGTGGCCGTGGTCAACGATCCCGCGACCAACGAGACCGTGATGTACGTGGAAGGTGCGCCCGTGCTGCGCAATACGTCGAACACGCGCGGCATTGCCACCGTCAGCGCCGCAAGCCGCTTCCTGATTGGCGGTGGTGTCTACAACAACGTGACGTCGAATGGCTTCCTCGGCCAGATCGGTGAAGTGCGCATGTGCACCGAGCCGCTGGCGTCGAACCAGTGGCTGACGGCACGCCGCGCCTGATCCACCGATAGTCCGTCGTACCGACCCCGGCCTGGCGCCGGGGTTTTTTGTTGCCGATGCATCGCCATGCATGCGGCAGACGCGCAAAACCCCGGCGTTCCGGAAATGTCGGCACAACGGCGCGCCGTAGAGTGGTTCCTATCAAACATCGGATCATCGGGATAGGAGCCGGTCATGCCTTCCACACGTCGCCTCGCATCATTGAACCTGCCGCTTGCTGCCGCATTGGTGGCAAGCGCGCTGCTCACCACAGGCTGCGCCGAATTCGCGCCGCCCGGCAGCGTCTACAGCGCGGGACAAACCTCGCTGCCCCAAACCGTGACGATGGCCACGGTCGAACGCGTGCGCAGCGTGCAGATCAACGACAGCAGCCAGGGCTCAAGCCTCGTCGGCGAACTCGGCGGCGGCCTGCTTGGTGCGGTCGCGGGCAGCGCCATCGGTCACGGCCATGGTTCGCTGCTGGCAGGCGTGGCGGGTGGACTCGCCGGCGGCCTCGCCGGGCACGAAATCGAATCCGCCGTGGACCGTCATCCCGGCTACGAAATCACCGTCCGGCTTCCCGACGGCCGCCTGCAGGCCATCACGCAGCCGGCATCGGAAGGCAGTTTCTACCCGGGACAGCGCGTGCAACTGCTGTGGTCGGAGGATGGGCGGGTACGCGTGACCGCTTGAGCGAGCGGCGATGGCGTACGCCGCAACAACATCGGCGGGAATCTGGGGGTGCGGTGGAGTTGGTAATTTCAGTCTTGACAGAAACAACTGAAGGTATAGACTTCAGCACATGGAACTGAAACCGATTGCCGAACGCTTTGTGCTGCACTGGGGAGAGATGGGTTCGCGCTGGGGTGTGAATCGCACCGTGGCGCAGGTTCATGCCCTGCTCTACCTGGCCGCGCGTCCCATGGATGCCGAAGAAATCACGGATACGCTGGGTGTGGCGCGCTCCAATGTCAGCACGAGCCTCAAGGAGTTGCAGTCGTGGCATCTGGTCAAGGTGGTGCATATCAAGGGTGAGCGGCGCGATTTTTTCGAGACGTCGACGGATGTCTGGGAGTTGTTCAAGCTGATCGTGGCAGGTCGCCGGCAGCGCGAAATCGATCCCACTGCCGTGGCGTTGCGTGAATGTCTCGACAATCCCGGCATGGCCGATGAAGACGACGGCACGCGCGAGCGGATCGAGGACACGCTGAAGTTCATCGACACCATGAGCACGCTGTCCGACGAAATGCTGCGTCTGAAACCCGAGACGTTGATGAAGACGCTGGGCCTGACGGCGAAGATCAGCAACGCGGTACGCAGACGAAACTGAAGACACGGAAACAGCGGTAACGGGCATGGTCAGCCCGTTTCTTTTTGTCGATAGATTTCTGTCTTTACAGAAACAACAGTATTTTCAGGGGATAGCCAACATGGCAACGGACGGACGGCTTCGGATTCTGGTGTGTGGGGCGACGGGCCTCATTGGTCGGGCACTGTGTGCGCGCCTGGAAGCAAGCGGTCATGAAGTATTTCGCGGCATGCGGACGCCGATCTTTGCGAACGACATAGCGATCGACTACACCAGCGACTTCAGCGTCGAAGACTGGTTGCCGCGCGTGAAAGGGATGGATGTCGTCGTCAATGCCGTGGGCATCATCGTGGAGACAGGCGCCAATCGCTTCGACGCCATCCATCACCGCGCACCGGCCGCCCTGTTTCGTGCCAGTGCCGAAGCCGGCGTCACACGGATCGTCCAGGTGTCGGCGCTTGGCGCAATCGACGGTGACACGCCCTACTTCCAGAGCAAGCGCGCCGCCGACGATGTGCTGCGCCAGTTGCCGGTGTCGTCGCGCATCCTGTATCCCTCGCTCGTCTACGCAGAAGACGGTGACTCCGCGCGGATGTTCCGCACGCTTGCCAGCCTGCCGTTGATTCCCGTGCCCGCATTGGGCGATGCCAAGTTCCAGCCGGTCCATGTGGACGATGTCGTGGACGCTGCGATGCTGGCGATTGCATCCTCAACTGCCTCGGCCTCATCGATTGACGTCGTAGGCCTGCACCCGGTTTCCTATCGCGCGATGCTCGACGCCTACCGCGCAGGCATGCAATTCCCGCCTGCGCGCTGGATCACGATCCCGCGCCCCGTCATGACGATTGCAGCCCGCGTGGCGGGATTCGTACCTGGCTCGAAGCTCACAACTGACAACTGGCGGATGCTGCAGTACGGCTGTCATGCCGATGCTGCACCGATGACGCAAACGCTCGGCCGTCCGCCGCTGGCAATCGATCAATTCATATCGCGCAACGACGCACCGGCACTGCGCCAGCACGCTATGGCCGCGTGGCGATTGCCGATGCTGCGCGCCGTGATGGCGATGATCTGGCTGGCAACCGCATTCGTCACGCTGTTCGCCTATCCGATTGCAGACAGCCTCGCGATGCTCCACGCCGTGGGACTCGACGGCACGTTAGCCACCGTGGCGCTTTACGGCGCGGTGGGTGTGGACGCCGCGATGGGCATGGCCTGTCTCTTCTATCGGGGCCGCGGACTCTGGGCGCTGCAGGCGGCAATCGTGCTGGGCTACTCGCTCGTGATCGCCATCGCAATGCCCGAGTTCCTGTGGCACCCGTTCGGACCCGTGCTCAAGAACCTGCCGATCCTCGCCATCCTTCTGATCCTCTACACGGAGCAACCATCATGGAATACCTAGCCATCAAGGTCGTTCACATCATTTCGTCGGTGCTGCTGGTCGGTACGGGATTCGGCACGGCGTTCTACCTGTTCTTTGCCAACCGCTCGCGATCCGTGGAAGCCATTGCCGTCGTCTCACGGCTCGTGGTGCGGGCCGACTGGTGGTTCACCACGCCGGCCGTCATCATCCAGCCGCTGTCCGGTGCCTACATGCTTCATCTGGCCGGGTATCCACTGAACGCGTTCTGGATCGTGGCTTCAGCCGCACTGTATGCACTGGCTGGCATCTGCTGGCTGCCCGTGGTCTGGTATCAGATCCGCATGCATCGCATGGCTGTCGAGGCGCACGCGCAGGGTACCGCACTGCCCGATCTGTACTGGCGCTACGCGCGCCGCTGGGAACTGCTGGGCTATCCGGCCTTCATCGCCATGGTGGTTGTCTTTGCGTTGATGGTGATGAAGCCGATGTAAGGGGCGCGAGTTAGAATGTTTGCCTGCCGCAACAACCTGACATGCCGCCTCCAATGTCATCTACCCTGATGGGCCTCGACCAGGCCATTGAAACCGCTGGTGTCGGTAAATTCCAGCGCCGCCTCTTCGTGATCTTCGGACTCGTCTGGGCGGCGGACGCCATGCAGGTGCTATCCATCGGCTTCAGCGCGCCGTCGATCGCCAAGACATTCGGCATCACGGTGCCGCAGGCGCTTCAGACTGGCACGTTCTTCTTTATCGGCATGGTGCTGGGCGCCTTTGCGTTCGGGCGACTGGCCGATCGCGTGGGTCGCCGGCCTGCGCTGCTGCTTGCGGTTTGCATCGACGCGGTAAGTGGCGTGGCATCGGCCTTCGCGCCGGATCTCACCTGGCTGCTGGCGCTGCGGTTGCTGACCGGCATTGGCGTGGGCGGCACGCTGCCGGTGGACTACACGATGATGGCCGAGTTTCTGCCGAAGGATCGGCGCGGACGCTGGCTGGTGTTGCTGGAGGCATTCTGGGCACTTGGCACGATCTGTCTCGCCGTCCTCGCCCTGGTGGCCAGCGACTATGGCAACGATGCGTGGCGCATCATTTTCTTCGTGACCGGGATTCCCGCGCTGATCGGCATCGTGCTGCGCATTCACGTGCCGGAATCGCCGCTGTTCCTGAATCGCAATGGGCAACCGGACAAGGCGCGCAGCGTGCTCGAACGCGTGGCCCGCGAGAACGGACGCACGGTGGACATCCCGGCACTGCAGGCCGATACGAGCGTCAAACAATCGGTATTCGCGCTGTTCACCACGACGCTGCGACGCCGCACGATTGCGCTCGCGCTGGCGTGGCTGCTGATTTCCATCGCGTATTACGGCGTATTCGTCTACCTGCCGATCCGACTGAGCACGCAGGGTTTCGCGTTCATGCGCGGACAGGTCTTCTTGGTGGTGCTGGCGCTGGCGCAACTGCCGGGTTACGCGCTGGCGGCGTATGGCGTGGAACGCTGGGGACGCAAGCCCACGCTGATCGGATTTCTGCTGCTCAGTGCGCTGGGCTGCCTGCTGTATAGCCTCGGTACATCGCCGGTGGTAGTCATCGGCTCCACGCTGC
Source organism: Cupriavidus sp. SW-Y-13 (assembly GCF_009793345.1). Classification (NCBI taxonomy): domain Bacteria; kingdom Pseudomonadati; phylum Pseudomonadota; class Betaproteobacteria; order Burkholderiales; family Burkholderiaceae; genus Cupriavidus; species Cupriavidus sp. SW-Y-13. The sequence goes on along the minus strand of NZ_WHLX01000002.1, from coordinate 554,444 downwards.
TGATGAGCTTTGCGCTGCTGGGCACCTGGGGCGGGCTCTACGCGTTCACACCCGAGGTGTTTCCCACTTCCTTGCGCGCAACCGGCATGGGTACGGCAGGCGCGGTCGCTCGGTTCGGCGGACTGTTCGCACCGTCGATCATCGCGCCTGTGATGGCGACCCACTTCACGCTGGCACTGGCGATGATCTCGGCAATGTTGCTGGCGGCAGCCGTTGCGGTGGCAGCGGTCAATGTGGAATCGCGAAACCGGGCGCTGGACTGAAGCGCATGCGCACAGCAAGCTGCGTGGCATGAACCTGCCTGATTTCCTGCCTTCTGCCTCTGCCGTGATGTTGCAAGGGCTCGTATTGAGCCTTGGCCTGATCATCGCCATCGGTGCACAGAACGCCTTCGTCCTGCGCCAGGGACTGCGCCGCGAACATGTGGGAAGCGTTGTGCTCTGGTGTGCCGTGGCCGATGCCTTGCTGATCGCGGCTGGGGTGATGGGGATGGCGGCAGCTCTTGGAGATCGGCCCGGGCTGGCGCGGGCACTGGCGTTCGCGGGCGCGGCATTTCTCGCGTTCTATGGATGGCAGGCACTCCGGCGCGCGCGTCGGCCACAGGCGATGCAGGCCACTGCGGAATCCGGCGCCAAGCGGATCGGCCGTGGCGCAGCGCTGGCACAGGCGGCGGCCTTCACGCTACTGAATCCCCACGTCTATCTCGATACCGTGCTACTCATGGGCAGCATCGGCGCGCAGCAGCCCGCTGCAATGCGCGGCTGGTTCATCGCGGGCGCGAGCAGCGGCAGTGTGCTGTGGTTCACTGCACTGGGATATGGCGCACGCTGGATGGCGCCCTGGTTTGCGCGTCCCGCTGCATGGCGAGTGCTGGATGGACTGATCGGCGTGACGATGCTGGTGCTTGCGGGGATGATGGTGCGGTTGGGGTTGGGCTCCCCTCTCCCATGAAATGGGAGAGGGGCTGGGGGAGAGGGCCGGAGGCTCTGCTTGCCAAAATCGTCGCAACTTGCACTGCTGGCCCTCTCCCCCGCCCCTCTCCCGCAAGCGGGAGAGGGGAGAAAAACAAGCCCAACAATTAAGGCGCTGCCACGCCCTGCGTCTTCGCCGAGTACGGCGTGTAGAAACTCGAACCCGCCCACGCTGCCGTGGCCACGTTATACAGCGCAGCTCCCGAGACGTAGTTCGCACCATCGTGCCAATCGCCTGACCCCTTGTACCTGGCCACGGCCGGGTACGGATACACAGGCCGCGATGCGGTGACGGCATTCGTGGCATCGGTCTGGTACGTCATCACATCGCTGGGCGCGGCCCCCTGCTCCACCCACGCCGTGATGCGCGAAACCAGGTCGATGTTCGGATTGCCTTCACCACCGCCACAGTGGCTGACACCCGGAACCAGATAGAGTCGCGTGAACTCGTCGACGGTTGCGTTGCCCATGGTCCCCTGCATCGCCTCGTAGTAGGCAATCGTGAACAGCGGCGAGATGTGCTGGTCTGCCCAGCCGTGCCACAAGATCAGCTTGCCGCCCGCCTGCTTGAATGCCGAGAGGTCCGGATTGGTGGCATCGTTGAGCGAGTGGTTCGCCTGCAGGTAGTCGAGGAAGAAATTCCCGTCGTGATAGCCGAAGGTGTTGATGTTCGGCATCGTCGGCGAACCCGTGAAGATCAGGTTATACGCACCCGTCACGATCATGTTGCTGAACAGGCCGGTCACCGGTACGGCTGCGGCAGTCGAATTGGAGTTCGGCACTTCCACGCCGATCCAGTTCGCCTCCGAGCCGAACTGCGGCGAGCCCGCCAGCATGCGCTTGCCCGTGGTGGTGTCAAGCGGACCGCTATAGATGCGGCTGGCCGTCGTGACTTCCGCCGCGGTCAGGCAGTTGCTGGTATCCGTTGCACCCGCCGCGCACTGGATCGAGACGGGGTTGAAGTTGCAGACGCGCGGGTCTGCCAGCAGACCGTCCGGCGCACCGCTCGTGCCGCCACACGCTGCCACCACTGCCTGGTGCAGCACCTTGGCCTTGTCGGCATACAGCACCACATTACCGGTGTTGTCGCCGGTCGTGCTATTCGAGATCACGTTCCAGCCGTGATAGAGCGAGTTCTGCGTCTGGAAGTGGGCGGCCGGCGCACCGGCGATGATGCCGTTGTAATCGGACGGATAACGTTGCGCAGCCATCAGTGCCTCGCGACCGCCATCGGAGCAACCCACAAAGTACGCGTATTTCTGCACCTGGCCGTAGTACGCCTGAATCAGCTTCTTGGCCGCAAGCGTGGTGACGTGTTGTCCGCGATAGGCGAAATCCGCCTGCTTCTGCGGATCGGACGACCAAGTTGCATCGGACGAGGTATGCCCCATATCGGTCGCCGCCGTCACGAAGCCGCCCTGCTGCACCAGCGGGCACTTGTAGCTGAAGCTGAACGACGTATCCTGGCTCGGATCGCTGACGCTGCCGCACAGGCCGCCGCAGCCCAGCGCCGCAAATCGTTGTGTCCACGTACTGACCGGCAGTGCCACCTGGAAGGTGTTCGCAGGGGCCAGCGTGCCCTTCACCATGCAGTACTGCACCGCCGCACCGTTGATCGTGGCCGTGGTGACCGTGGCCGACGTGATCGTGCTGCCCACACCACCGATTCCTGTGAGATCGACGCCAGCAAGCTGCGAGCAGTCCACTACGGGCTTGACCACCGCCAGCGTCGTGGCTGTCGTCGTGGTGCCGGCAGAATCCGATCCCGTCGAAGTACTGGTGCCCGATGTGCTACTGCTATTGTCATCGCCGCCACATGCGCTGACCGCGACGGTCAGCGCGCAAATCGCGAAATACGCGAGCAGCGGGCGCACGCGGGAACTGGCGCGCGCACGTAGCCCGCAACCATGTCGGTCTCTCATGGATGTCTCCTTGAATGTTCGACCCGGATCGATGGCAGGGGCAATGCGCCCACTTCCATGCGGTGGTCGTTATGGGTATGCGTCGGCGAGGGGACCAACGCTTCAAGGATGCGCGGACGAGGCGCCAGGCGGGTTGCAAACTGGCAAGCGGTCCGTTGCCGTTCGCTTATTGCGTCGTGGAAAGCAAAACGGCCCGCCCCGGTGCAACCGGAACGGGCCGCCAACAGTCAGACTCGATCTTACGAGCCGATGCTCACGAACACCGGGTTCGAATAGAACCACAGGTCGTTGTAGTTACGCGCGTTGATCGCGTTGAAGCGTGCGGGATCTTCGGCCACCGTTACCTTGGCATCGGGCAGCGGGTTGCCGTTGAGCGTTTCACCGGCCACGTTCATGCCCAGGTTCGTGCCGCGCAGGCGGAAGTACTGATTCCTGGCTGCCTTGAAGGTGTACGTGACCGTGTTGTACCCCTCGCTATCGAGTTTCCAGTCGGCAGACGTGAAGGTGGCAATGACCTTGGTCGAATCATTGGTCTCCTTGCTGTAGCCTGGCGTGCCCACTGCCGCGCGCGGCGTGACATCGCCGGCGATCAGGTCGACGTGGTCTACCGTGGGCTTCACGTTGACATTGATGCCGCTGTCGATCGGATACTGGTAGTTGTTGCGCTCGGGGCTCTTGAAGCGGATGGTGATGGTGACCGTCTCGCCAGCCTTGGCCTTCAGTTCACCGCCCATCTCGGACTTGCCTGCAGCACCCGAAGCGTTGAAGTCCAGCGCATTGATCAGGTCACCGTAGACGGAGAACATGCGGCCCGAGCGCACGCCTTCCAACACAGCCTGCACGCCCGAATACTTGTTCTCCAGCCACACATAGGTCTTGGAGTACTCGCCCGGGAAATAGCCGCTGCTGTTGGTGCCAACGGTCTTGAAGTGGTGGTCCGAATTGCCGACGTTCCAGAAACGGCGGCCATCGCCCAGCAGGGCATCCCAGATGCCGCCGACCTGCGCCACCACGTAATCGACGCCACCGTAGACGCGATTCTTGAGATTGGCATCGACATAGGCCGTGGTGTAGCCACCGCGATCCGGTTCCATCTGGTTACCGACCATGCCTTCCACGGCAAATGCCACGCGCGGCGCCGCATCGTTGAAATCCCGATAGTCCGCCACCGTGTACTTGCCGCTATTGCGCGACGGGTGGTTGATCAGCGCGTAGCTGGTGTCCGGATAGTTGTCGCGCAGCCAGGCCACGGCCTTCACCGCATCCGCATGCGTGGTGTAGGCACGCGTGCCGGCGGCATCCCAGGCGGCGACGTCAGCGGCATTGAAGAACGAAGCGGCACGATTCGTGAAGTAGTACTCGAACTGGTTGGCGGCCTTCGTGGCGGTGGCCAGCGGCGCGCCCGTGAAGATGCCCACGTTCATATGGTCGTGCGTGGGCATGTCCCATTCGAACGCCGAGAAAATCAGCTTGTTCGGATAGCTGCCGTTGGCCTGCAACTGTTTCACGGCGGGAATCTCGATATCGGCCATTGCCTTCGAGAACGCCACCGGGCCGCCTACGATGGCCACGTCGTTGTCGTCGCGCAGCGCCGTGCGCAGGTGATTGGTGATTGCGGTCCAGTCCAGGCTGTTCTTCACCAGCGCCTCGTCCAGCACGGTGACAAGCTTGCTGCGCGCATCGTCGGACTGGGTGGTGTGCACGTGCAGGTCACCCGTGGTCCAGCGGCCCGTCACTTCGGGCGTGGGCGCCGGATTGGTCGGCTGGGTGGGCGTGGTGGTTGCAGGCGGCGTGGTGGTGCCGCTGTTGCTGCTGGTGTTGTCGTCGCTGCCATTGCAGCCATAAAACGCAAAGGCGACGGTCATGGCTGCTGCCATGCCGATTGCAGACTTGAGGTAACGCATTGAGACTTCCCTGATGCTTGAGTTCTGATTGACCCGTAGTGCCGCGCGTCTTCGGCCAGGGGGTCCCTCGCATCAGTCGCCCGCCGGTCCTGCCGCGCTGGCAAGGCTGGTTCTACGGGCGCACATGGTGAACGACTTAGATGACAGGAGAGTGATGACGGCGGAATTCGTCAGCCGCCGTCATCGTTGAAGGCTCGATGCCAGTCCCTCAATGGGCGCCGGCCGCCGCTTCCGCGGGCACGAAACGTCCCAGCACATGGCTGGTCATGCCTTTGGCGAGTTCTTCCTCGCCATAGAACACCGCGCCGAGATTCTCCTTGCGCAGCAGTTCCGATTCATCCTCGCTGTGCGTGCGCAGCACGATCTCGATACCAGGGTTCAGCGTGCGCGCCGTCTCCACCATCGCCCGCACATAGAGCGGCTCGGGCACGGCCACCACCAGCATGGCGGCATTGGCGATGTGAGCCTGGATCAGCACGGCAGGGTCCGCCGCATTGCCCGATACTGCCGCAAACCCGGCCTTGCGCAGGCCCTCCACGCGTTCGCGGTTCTCATCGGCGATCACGAACGGAATGCCCCGCTCCTGCATGGCCTTGGCGATGCGCTTGCCTACGCGGCCATAGCCCACCAGCACAACCTGCCCCTCCAGGAACCGGCGCTCGGTTGTCATCGGCAGTTCGGCGTACGGATCTTCGCGCTGCTCGAGGTCGCGCGCCAGGGCCGAGCGCGAGAGAATCCAGTTCCGTACCGGCTCGATCGCCGCGAACAGCAGCGGATTCAGTGCAATCGAAATCAGCGCACCGGCCAGGATCAGGCTCATGGCGTCTGGTGGCATCAGCTTGAGCGCCACGCCGAGGCCGGCCAGGATGAAGGAGAACTCGCCGATTTGCGCCAGGCTGGCCGATACGGTCAGCGCCGTATTCAGCGGATAGCGGAAGGCCAGCACCAGACCGAACGCGGCCAGCGACTTGCCCACGATGATCACGGCCACCACGGCCAGCACATGCAGCGGCTGCTCCAGCAGGATCGCCGGCTTGAACAGCATGCCGACCGATACGAAGAACAGCACCGAGAATGCGTCACGCAGCGGCAGAGATTCCTCGGCGGCCCGGTGGCTGAACTCCGATTCGCGCATCACCATGCCCGCGAAGAATGCACCTAGCGCAAACGACACGCTGAAAATCTGCGCCGCGCCGAAGGCAATGCCGATGGCGGCCGCCACAACCGACAGCGTGAACAGCTCGCGCGAGCCCGTCTTGGCGATCTGCCACAGCAGCCACGGCAATACGCGTCGGCCAGCAATCAGCATCAGCGCGATAAAGGCCACCACCTGCAGCAGCGTGAGCACGATCGTCATGCCGATCCCGTGCGTGCTCTGCGCATGCCCTTCCGTCGATCCGCCCAGCAACCCCGCCAGCGGCGGCAGCAACACCAGCACCAGCACCGTGGCCAGATCCTCCACCACGAGCCAGCCCACCGCAATGCGCCCGTTCATCGTTTCGAGCACACCCCGGGTTTCCAACGCCTTGAGCAGCACCACGGTACTGGCGCACGACAGCGACAGGCCGAAGATCAGCCCGGTGCCCCAGCTCCAGCCCCACGCCCAGGCAATCAGCATGCCCAGCGCGGTGGCGATACCCATCTGCACCACGGCACCCGGAATCGCAATACGCTTCACGGCCAGCAGGTCACGCAACGAGAAATGCAGGCCCACGCCGAACATCAGCAGCATCACGCCGATTTCGGAAAGTTGGGAAGCGAGGTCGACATCGGCGACAAAACCGGGCGTGCCGGGGCCGATGATGATGCCAGACACAAGATAGCCGACCAGGGCCGGAATCTTCATGCGCTCGGCGAGAAATCCCAGGACGAGTGCAATACCGAAGCCGGCAGCGAGGGTGGTGATGAGGCTTAGGTTGTGATCCATGTGTCAGCGGGGGCAGGTAAGGCGAGAGGCGGCGAGATAACAATGCATCGCCAAATTGTAACTGCCACACGCGTGACGCTCGGCGCGATCACGTAAAAAAACTGTTGGGCCGAACGATTGGACCTAACTATCGGCCGGTATTGTTGTTATCGATGATGGGCCGCAGCAAGGTGAAATCGTTGGGATAGAACGGGGGCACGGCCTGAGGGTCCTTCTGGCGCGCGATCTCCACGAACTTGCGGTCCGCCTCGATGGCCAGCATGACATCGAAGCGCTTGACACCCGCTGCCTTGGCGCGCTGCAACTCCCGCTCGCTCTTGGCGCGATAGGCAATCGTCCGCATAAGCAGGTCATAGAGCAGGCGGGGCCGACGCTCCAGCGCGGCATCGGCTTCCTCGCGCCGTTTCGCCAGCACCGCCTGCCAGAGCGCAGAGTCCGCCAGCGCCGGCGTCAGTTCCACGATAGCAACAAGCTGTTCCTTCTTTGCCGTCGGCAGGTACTGCACGCCCTCGGCATCCAGGAAGGCCCGGATATCCGCCGTGCGCTGCCCGAGCAGTTCCTCGGCACGGGTCTTGGGCTTGCGTGGTTTGTCGATATCCGTCCAGGTGGAGGGAAACTGGCCCATCTGGGCAAAGATGCGCGCCCAGTCGTCGTACTCGGTCCAGGTCCACGCGCGGCCCTTGAAATAGCGCGCATAGACCTGCTCGAAGTAGCCGGCAAGGTTCAGGCCGTCGGAACCGCTACTCTTCACGAACGCCAGGATTTCCTGCGACTCGGCCTCGGAGATGCCCTCCACCGTGGCCATGACCCGCGCAAAGACGCGGTCATAAGAGCCTGCCGTGTCCTGGAAATCCCGGGAACGGCTCTCCGTCCCAGCAGCCGGCACGATTGCCGGTCTGGGCTTGGACACGGGTGCAGGCTTGGATCGCTTCCTGCGGAAAAAACGAAATACTTCCACGAACGCCTCTCTCAATCGCCCGGAGGCAATGCTCCAGCGCCAGGACGCGCACATTCTCGCACACTGGCGCGGCGATCGAGGATGGATCAGCGGAGCCGCTCCTTAATCCAGCGTAATCCCCTCCTTCTGGATCACGGCGCCCCAACTGGCTTCCTCCTGCTCCACGCGTTTCGCAAAGCGGGCGGGATCGATCATCACCACTTCGCCCTGCTGGCTCAAGGCCGCGCGGGCCTTTTCATCCTCCAGAATGCCCTGCATTGAGGAGTAAAGCTTCTGCACGATCTGCGGCGGCGTGCCGGCCGGGGCCAGCAGTCCGATCCAGAACGTGGCGTCGAAGGGCTTGTAGCCCGCTTCCTCCACGGTGGGCACGTCCGGAAGTTGGGCCATGCGTTTCACGCCGCTGACCGCAATGGGTTTCAGCTTGCCGGCCTTGATCTGCGGCAGCGCGCTCCAGGTATCGAAGGCGGTGTCCAGTTCGCCACTGATCACCGCCATCTGTGCCTGCGCCGCCGATTTGTATGGAATGTGCGTGGTCTGGATCTTCGCGCGGTTGTTGAGCATGGCAAAGCTCAGATGCGCGATGTTGCCGGGCCCCGCCGAGCCGTAGCTGATCTTGCCGGGCTGCTGCGCCGCGTATCGCGCCAGGTCCTGCACCGTGTTCACCCCATGCTTCTGCGCCCAGTCCGGGTTGGTGACCAGGATGAACGGCGCTTCGAGGATCAGCGTGACCGGTGCAAAGTCCTTTGGCTTGTAGCCGCCCTTCTTGTACACCTGCGGATTGATCGTGACGCTGCTCGAATTGGTCACCATCACCGTGTACCCGTCCGGCGCCGAACGGGCCACCTCGGTGGCGCCGATCAGTCCGTTGGCGCCCGCCTTGTTCTCCACCACCACGGGCTGGCCAAGCGATTTCGTCAGCCGCTCCGACACCACGCGCGCCACGGTGTCCGTGAACGACCCCGCAGGAAACGGCACAATCAGCCGGATCGGCTTGCCGGGCCAGGCGGCTTGCTGCGCCATGACTGCCCCCGGCATCATCCCGCCGAGCATCAGTGCCGATGCCATCGCCATGCCCCACTTCCGTGCCAGTGCTTTCTCGCTCATCTTTTGTCTCCTTCGTTGTTATGTGCAATACGGATATCAAGCGTTACGGGCGCCCTTGGGCCGCGCGGCCGTGCCTGTGATGCCCTTTGCGTCGAGTGCCGCCAATTGGTCCGGACTCAGGCCAAGCACGCGTGCCAGCACCTCGTCGGAGTGCTCGCCCAGCGTCGGCGCCGGATTCCGCACGGGCATGGCCTCGGTCGTCTCGCGAAACCATGCGGTGCTGGCCGCATAGGGGCCGCCGTATTGGCGTTCAAGCCCGCACCAGAAGCCCCGCGCCACCAGATGCGGGTCCTGCAGCACCTGCCACATGGGCCGCACTACGCCAGCGGGCACGCCGGCACCTTGCAGGCGCTGCATGGCTGCATCGGCGCCGAGCGTGCCGCACCATGCACCGATGGCTTCATCGATCCGGCGTGCCGCTTCCCGTCTTTGCGATGCGCTCGCCAGCCGAGCATCCGCCGCCAGATCGGCGCGACCGATGACCTCGCACAGCGCGGGCCATTGCGCATCGGTGACACTCAGGACCACCCATGCATCGTCGCCAGCCGTCCGGAAGCAACCGTGCGGCACGTTCACCGGATGCCGATTGCCCTGTCTCGGCGCGACGCTCCCGGTGACCGACTGCTCGACGATGAACGGTGCTGCCATCGACAGCATCGCCTCTACCTGCGACAGGTTGACGTGCCGCCCCTTGCCCGTGGTCTGCTGCGCGAACAGCGCCAGCAGGATGGCTGCGCCGGCATTGAGGCCGCCGACCGGGTCGCCATAAGCGTAGGACGTCATCGCGGGCGGGCCATCCGGATGCCCCGTATAGAGCGGCAACCCGCTGGCCTGCTCCAGTGTGCCGCCGTAGGCGCGCGTATTGCTCCACGCGTTGCCCAGGCCGAACGCGGGCATCGATACCATTACCAGTCTCTCGTTGCGCGCACGCAGCGCGGCGTAGTCGAGGCCCAGTTTCGGCAGCACTTCGGCGGAGTAGTTTTCGATGACCGCATCGGCCTGCGCCACGAGGTCGAGCAGCAGCGCCTTGCCTTCGGGACGCGTCAGATCCAGCGTGATGCCCCGCTTGTTGCGGTTCATCAGGTTGAAGTTGCCATTCTTTTCGTAAAGCCGGTCGCGATAGAACGCCTCGGTGAAATGCGCGCCGCGCCACCAGTCCGGGTAACCTGTGCTCTCCACCTTGATGACCTCGGCACCGAAATCGGCCAGCGTGCGCGATGCCAGCGGCCCCGCCCATCCCATCGTCAGGTCGATCACGCGAATACCTTCGAGCGGGAGCTTTCCGGCCGCCGTGCGTTGCAGTGCAGCAAATGGGGGGTGATCCAGACCCGTGGCGCGATACAGCGCGTCGTGAGCGCCCAGCTTCGGCACCTTGCCACCCGGCAGCGGACCGGCCGTGTCGAGCCGCAGCGGCACTACCGGACCTTCAAACGTCACGCCGCCAGTCTCCACCGGCACAAAGGCGCCCCGTTCCCTGTGGACTTTCTGCTGCAGCAGTTCCGCCATGGTCGGCACGAGTACGGCCGGATGCTTCATCTCCCCAAGCATCTCGAACCACTCGCGGGCCGTGCGATGCAACATCGCAGGCCGTAGCAGCGCATCGATCTCGTCGGCGCGCGCCATGCGCTCCGGCCCGTTGCTGTAGCGTTCGTCGCCGGCCAGATCCGGACGACCGATGGCTTCGCACAGCGCCTGCCATTGCGGCAACGTATGCGTGAAGATGCCGATCCACCCTTCGGCAGTCTCGTAGATGCCGGCCGGATGCGTGCCGCAGAAACGGTTCACGCCAAGACGCCGCAGCGGGTGGCGATTGTCCTGCACCATGCCCGCTTCCATCTCCACCACGCTGAAGATCGATTCGTGCGCGCTCAACACGTAGCGGCGGCTGCCATCGGCCCGCCCGATCAACGCCGCCACCGCAGCGGAGAAACTCGTGAGACCGAACACGATCGCACTCTGCATGTCGTGCGGCATATGCGGCGGCCCTTCCACAGGACCACTGCCATGCACCGCGCCCGCCAGCGCGCGGCAAATGGCTTCGCTGCCTTTGTACTCGCTGTAGGGTCCGTTTTCCCCGAACCACGTCAGGACGATGTCGATGGGCGTGTGCCGTGGTGGCGCCGCTTCGGCGTCCGACCAAACGGGCGCGGCCAGCACCTGCAAGCCCTCGCCCAGCGCACGACCATCGAGCACGACATCACAGGTCTGCGCGAGTTGCGCCAGCCACGCGCGATCCTTCGCATCGGCCGTGACACTCCGTTTGTTCGTGTTGAGCCACGCAAACAGCGCGCTCTGCGGCTGGGCACCGGGTATATCGATCAACGGCGGCATGCCGCGCCAGTCATCGCCGGCGGGGCTTTCCACCTTGATGACCTCGGCGCCGAAGTCCGCGAACAGCTTGCCCGCATAGGCCAGCGCGGGACCGGTGCCCACTTCGAGCACGCGCAGGCCGCCAAGTGCGAGCGCATCCAGATCAGGAACCTGATGTGTCATGGCATCGCCCCCGCTTACCAGGCGTCGACAAAACCGCGACGTTCCCGCTTGCCGCGCAATGCCGCCGATGCCATGCCCTGCGCAATCCACTTGCGGGTCTCGGCCGGATCGATCACGGCATCGATCTCCACGGCAGCCGCCGTGTTGACTGCGTGGCCGCGCTCATAAGACTGCGCCACCAATCGATCGAACAGTGCCTTGCGTTCCGGGCCGTCCGGTACGGCTTCCAGTTCCTTCTTGAAGCCGAGGCGCACCGCACCTTCCAATCCCATCGGCCCGAACTCGCCCGTCGGCCACGAGACCGTGAAGCTCGCCGAGCGAAATCCGCCACCCGCCATGGCCATCGCGCCCAGCCCGTAGCCCTTGCGCAACGTCACTGCCAGTAGCGCCACGCGCAGCTTGGCCGCCGTCAGGAACATGCGCGAGACGTGGCGCACCTGGGCCTGCGCCTCGCAATCCGGCCCCACCATGAACCCCGGCGTGTCGATCAGCGACACGATGGGCAGGCCATGGGCATCGCACAGTTGCATGAATCGCGCGGCCTTGTCTGCCGCATCGGCGTCGATGGCCCCGCCAAGGTGGTACGGATTGTTGGCGATGACACCAACAGGTTGCCCCTCCACACGCGCCAACGCGGTGTGGATGCCCGCGCCGAAACCGCCGCGCAGCATCAGCACGCTGCCCACGTCGGCAATGCCTTCGATGGCCTTGCGCGTGTCATACACGCGCAGCCGGTTCTCGGGCACCACGTGTCGCAATGCCATCGGGTCCGGGGCGCTCCAGTCCGCCACGCGTCCCTGGAACATCGACAGGTAGTGACGCGCCACGCGCACCGCCTCGGCTTCATTCTCGACAAGCACGTCGATCACGCCGTTTGCATACTGCACGGCAGCCGGCCCCACGTCCTCAGGACGATAAACACCGAGACCACCGCCCTCGATCATCGCGGGTCCTGCCATGCCGATGTTCGTGGACTTGTCGGCAATGATCACGTCGCAGCAGCCCACGAATGCGGCGTTACCTGCGAAGCAGCGGCCCGACACGATGCCCACCACCGGTACGTTGCCGCTCAACTCGGCAAACGCGGCGAACGAAGGTTGATACAGGCCCGATACCGAGGGAAAGTCCACGTCGCCGGGTCGTCCGCCACCACCTTCGCCGAACAGCACGAGCGGCAGTTCGTCGCGCAATGCCACCTCGACGATACGGTCGGTCTTGATATGGTTGCGCTTGCCTTGCGTGCCTGCCAGCACCGTGGCGTCATAGGCCATCACCGCACTGCGCGCGTTCTCGCGTCCCACGAGATCGCCGTTGATATTGCCGATGCCGGTGATCAGGCCATCGGCCGGCGTGTTCTCCACAAGGTCCTGATGGCTGCGGCGCGATGCCTGCGCAGCCAGCGCCAGTCCACCGTACTCGACAAACGTATCCGCATCGCAGAGATCGGCCACGTTCTCGCGCGCAGTGCGCTGCCCGCGTGCGCGGCGACGCGCCACGGCTTGCGGACGATTGGCATCGTCGAGCCATGCGTGTCGATCCAGCACGCGCTGCAAGTCCGCGCGGATGGCATTGCGATCCACTTTGCCCGTGGCGTCCACGGCCACGCCGTCGCCTTCGGCCTCTTCCAGCACGATCAGGATCTGGTTCTCGGACGCCATGGCGCCCTTCTCCAGCCGAAGATCCACCACGCGGCCATGGCCCTCGGCAACGATCGCGTGTTCCATCTTCATCGCATCGAGCACCGCGACGGTCTGGCCCGGCTTGACCACATCGCTCCACTGCACCGTGATCTCGACCACGCGCCCCGTCAGTGGCGCGCGGACGGCAACCAGTCCTTCATCCACGGTCTCTTCGGGATGCGCGTGGTGCGTCGTCGCTTGTGCGCGATCCGGGGCATTGAACAGCGAATGCTGCGCGCGATCCGCATTGGCAATCGCTTCGGCGGCTGCGGTCAGTTCGGGCAGGATCGCCTCGAAATGCCGCGTGTGGACATCCTGCGCGAGGAAGTCATCGCGCTGCACCAGCGCACGCAGCAACTCCAGGTTGGTCGGCACACCGGCAATACGGAACTCGGCAAGGCTGCGCTGCAGGCGCCGGACGGCCGCTTCGAACTTTGGCGTGGCGCTACGCACGATGAGCTTGGCCAGCAGCGTGTCGAAGTTCGGCGACGGCGCATAGCCCGCATAACCGTGCGAATCGACACGCACATCCGGACCCGAAGGCGCGTCAAAGCGCTCCAGTCGTCCGTGCGCCGGACGCGCCAATCCCTGCGCATCGGTCGTCTCGGCGTTGATCCGCACCTGAATCGCAAAGCCGCGCGGTTGCGGCGGCGCTGCCGGATCGAGACCCGCATCGGCCAGCGTGCCGCCTGCGGCGATGGCAAGTTGCAGCGCCACGAGGTCCACGCCAGTCACCTGCTCGGTGATCGTATGCTCGACCTGCAAGCGCGGATTCGCTTCGATAAAGACAAAATCCTTCTGCTCGCCGCGCTCGGTCTCTTCCACCAGGAACTCGAACGTGCCCAGGCTGCGGTAGTTCACGCGACGGGCCAGACGCAACGCCGCCTTGATGATGGCGTCTCGCAACGCCGGCTTCAGTACCGGGCTCGGTGCGATTTCCACGAGTTTCTGGAAGCGCCGCTGCAATGTGCAGTCGCGCTCGCCCAGTGCGATGACCTGTTCACCATCACCCGCGATCTGCACTTCGATATGGCGTGCACGCACCACCAAGCGCTCTGCATAGAGCGCCTCCACACCGAACGCGGATGCAGCCTCGGAACGGCAGCGTGCATAGGCTTCCGCGAGATCCTCGCGCTTGCGCACCACGCGCATGCCACGGCCACCGCCGCCGCCCACGGCCTTGATCACCACACCCGCACCGCCCTGGGCATCGAAGAATGTTTCGATATCGTCCAGCGATGCCCCGCCATGCGTGGCCGGCATCACCGGCACATCGTTCTGCGCAGCCAGTTCCAGCGCACGTCCCTTGTCACCGAACAGCGCCAGGTGCTCGACATCAGGACCCACGAAGCGGATGCCCGCGGCTTTGCACGCCTGCGCAAAGTCCGCGCGCTCGCTCAGGAAGCCGTAACCGGGATGCACTGCGTCGCAACCCGTGGATGCCGCCGCAGCGATAACGGCTGCGATATCGATATAGGCCGCAGGCCCGGATGCGTTCAGCGCCACGGCCTCGTCGGCCAGCATGCGGTGCAGCGACGTGGCGTCATCCTGCGAGTAGATGGCCACGGTGGCGATATCGAGATCGCGCGCGGCGCGAATCACGCGCAGGGCAATCTCCCCCCGATTGGCAATCAAGAGCTTTTTCAATTCGGTTGTCTCCGTTTTTCTAATGTGTGTGGTGTCAGGGCCGGATGCCGAAGCGGCTCTCGCCGGCCTCGCGCAATGGCGCCGCAAGATTGGCGAACTCGCATAGCAACGTGCGGGTATCGCGCGGATCGATGATGTCTTCGATGACGAAGGCTTCCGCACTGCGGAATGGCGAACTCAGGCTGCGCACGCGCTGCTCGATCTCTGCGCGCTTCTGCACGGGATCATCGGCGCCTTCGATCTCGGCCTTGTAGGCCACGTCGAGACCACCCTCGATGGGCAGCGCGCCCCAGTTGGCAGATGGCCATGCGTAACGGAAGTTGAAGCGGCCCATATGCTGGTGGCCGGCGGCCGATACGCCATAGGCACGGCGCAGCAGGATGGAGCACCACGGCACGGTGGTCTGGTAGACGGCGGCCAGCGCACGCACACCCTGCCGCATCACGCCTGCCATCTCCGCTTCCAGACCGACCTGTAACCCCAACGTATCGACGAGGTTCACCACGGGCAGGTGGAACGTCTGCGCCAGATCGACGAAGCGCGTGAATTTGTCTGCGCTGGCGCTATCCCAACTGCCGCCATGGAAGGAAGGATCGCTGGCGATAACGGCCACAGGCCAGCCATCCAGGCGCGCGAGCCCGGTCACGACGGCGCAGCCCCACTGCCGCCCCATTTCAAAGAACGATCCGTGGTCCACCAGTGCCTGAATGATCGGGCGAATCGCATAGTCGGCGCGGCTGTCGCGGGGAATGGCAGACAGCAGCCAGTCGTCGCGACGCGTCGCACTGTCCTCGACGGCCACGCGCGGCGGCAGTTCAAGCACCGACGGCGGCAGGTACGAGAGAAAGCGCCGCGCCCGCGCAAAGGCCTCCTGCTCCGTGGCCACCTCGTCATCGACCACGCCATTGCGCGTATGCACCTGGCTGCCGCCCAGTTCATGCTTGGTCACGGTCTGGCCCACGCGCGCCTCCACGGACAGCGGCCCCTCGTTGAACAGTTGCGAGGTCTCCTTGACCATGACCGAGTAATGGCTGGCGGCCACGCGCGCCGCACCCATGCCCGCCACGGAACCCAGCGCGAGCGATACCACCGGCACCACCGCCATGTTCTCCACCACGTGCTGCCACACCTTCATGGTCGGAATCAACGTATGGCCCTTGATCTCGACGTTGCGCACCGACCCGCCGCCACCTGTGCCATCGACGAGCCGCACCATCGGCAGCCGCAGGTCGTGCGCCATCTTCTCGGCGTGAACCAGTTTGTCGCCCACGGCCCCGTCGTTGGCGCCGCCGCGTACGGTGAAATCGTCGCCCACCAGCACCACGGGGCGCCCATCCACGCACGCACGGCCCATGACGAGGTTCGACGGGGTCATGTCCATGAGGCGGCCGTTGCTGTCATAACGTCCACTGCCGCTCAGGCCACCGACTTCGCGGAACGATTCCGCATCGGCCAATTGATCGATGCGCTCGCGCACGGTGAGCTTGCCGGCCTCACGATGCCGTCGCACCTTGTCCTCGCCGCCCATCCGCGCGGCTAACCGCCGGCGGTGCGCCAGTTCATCGACTTCAGGCTGCCAGCTCACATGTGTCTCCCTGTCTTCACGATCTTCCGTCTGCCATATAGCGCATGAGTCATGCCAGGCGTGCCGTGTGCTGATTTCATTGAGGTTTCTGCCAGCCGCCGCTACCATGTCCGCCACAACGACAGAAAAGTGTCCGCGCACAGGACGCTTCAGGAGACACGGTGTCCGCATTGACTACACCGAAGGCATCGACGCAGGAGGCCGCACCGGCACTTGGCGTGCTTGCCTATCCCCTCGATCCGCAGCAGCCGCGCTTTGCCATGGGCCTCTGCGCAGACGCCACCGTTGCGGCGGCCACCGAAGCAGCATTCCGCACTGCAGATCGCGCGGAGGATGGCCGCACGCTTTTCTCCGTCACGGTGAACGACCAACGCTACGTTGGCGTGTGTCTCGAAGACAGCGCTTGCCGGCTGATCGTGTTGCATCGCGCGGAACCGGAGACCGTGCTGCGCGACGTTCTCGCCAGCGTGCCGGGCGTGCGCAACGATGCGCCCTCCCTCGGCCTGATCGGCGAGAGCGCGCCGATGCAGCGGCTGCGGCGAGAAATACAGACCGTCGCACGGCTCGACGTGCCCGTGCTGATCCTCGGAGAAAGCGGTACGGGCAAGGAACTGGTGGCGCGTGCGATTCATGCGGCGGGCAACGACGCACAGCAAGGTGAGCGTCCGCTGGTCAGTCTGAACCTTGCCGCCCTGCCCGCCACGTTGATCGAATCGGAGTTGTTCGGCTATGCGCCCGGTGCGTTTACGGGCAGCCAGCGGCAGGGACAGGCGGGCAAGCTCGAACAGGCAGCAGGCGGTACGGTGTTCCTCGACGAAGTCGCGGACATCCCCATGGAAATGCAGGTCAAGCTACTGCGCGTGCTGGAAGACCATATGGTGGAACGGCTCGGCAGCCGCCGCGCGCAACGCGTGGATTTCCGGCTCGTGTCGGCCACGAATCGCGATATCTCGGAACTGATCGACGCAGGGCGCTTTCGACTCGACCTGTATTACCGCCTCAGCGGCGTGGTGTTGCGCATTCCGGCGCTGCGGCAACGGCGCGAGGATATCCCGGCGCTGCTGCAGCACTTCGTGGAAGCGTTCTGCACGCGCAACCGCATGCCGGCGCCGCAGATCGATCACGACGTGGCACGCCACCTCGCGGGGCAACCATGGCCCGGCAATGTGCGGCAGTTACGGCAACGCATCGAGGAAGCGCTGGTGTTCTGCGATGGACAGACACTTCGGGTTGCGGATTTTGCGCGAGGCGATGCAGCGCGGAACGTCGCTGTGACGGAGGTCGTGCAACCGCAGATCACGCCGCCTGCCGATGCGTTGCAGATCATCGGTACGGACATGAACGAGGTTGCCCACGCGGCGGTGCTCGACGCCATCACCCGCAACGGCGGCAACAAGAAGCGCGCCGCGGAACAACTACGTATCTCGCGCTCGCATCTTTACAAGATTCTGGAGCGGGGACGGTAAACGAGAACGTCAAGAAAGCCATCACCCGGCGCTATGCGCTCCCCTCTCCCGCGCGAGTGGGAGAGGGGTGGGGGAGAGGGCATGCAGTTCAAATTGCGACCTGTTGGTGATTGCACCGCTCGCCCTCTCCCCCAACCCCTCTCCCGCATGCGGGAGAGGGGAGCAACACAAGCGGTGAGCAAGGACATCAAACCCGCGCCACCACCGCCTCCTCCAGCATCTCCAGCCGATCCTGCCCCCAGAACAACTCGCCTTCGAACACGTAAGACGGCGACCCAAACACCCCTGCAGCCACGGCCTCGTCCGTGTTGCGGCGATACGTTGCCTCGATTTCCGGCAGGTTTGCGCGCGCAATCGAGGCATCTGCATCGAAGCCTTGATCGGCCAGCACCTCGCGCAGCGTCTGCTCCGACGAGATGTCACGTTCCTCGCACCACTCCGCACGCAGGATCGCTTTGTACAACTCCAGCACGGGTTGCTTCTGCGCGTCCACGGCGATGACGATGCGCGAAGCCAGATCGGCGTTGGGACACATATACCGTGGCTGCGGATTGACCGGGATACCGAGCTTGCGGCACCAGCGTGCCAGTTCGGTCACCCGATATTGCTGCCGTTCCGCAGAGCGCTTTCCCAGCAGCATGCCACCAGTGCGCGCATACACATCGGGCAGGTCCACGGGCTTGTGGCGAATCTCCACGTCGTGGCGACGGGCCAGTGCATCGAGTCGATCCGCGCCCAGGTAGGCCCAGTCCGAATTCATCCAGAAGTAATAGTCGATGGCGGGCCGGTTCATACGCGCTTGCTCCCAGGGACTGCCGCGATGGGCGCACTGACGAAATCCGAGCCACGCATGCAGGCCGCGCTGAAGAAGGCGATGACGCTCAGGATGCCGAGATACCACACGATATAGGTGGGATTGCCGCCGCCGTATGCCAGCAATGACGTGGCCACGATAGGCGCCAAACCCCCGCCGATGGCGCCCGATACCTGCACCGCGATCGAAATCCCGCTGTATCGCACCTCCGCCGGAAACTGCGCCGAGAACAGGCTGCCTTCCGGCGCGTACAAGGCAGCGTAGACCAGGCCGATGGCAATCGATAGCGCAATCGTGATGTTGTGCGGATCGAGTGTCTGCAGCAGCGCGAAGAACTGCGGTGCGAAGAGCAGGATGCCAGCGGTCCCCGCCATGAACACCCATTTGAAACCGATGCGGTCACCCAGCATGCCGAACAGCGGCATGGTGAACAGCGCGATGGCGGCTCCCCATACCGTGGCATCGAGCATCACGGTCTTCGGGATACCGAGCGTGCCGGTGGCATAGGCCAGCGAGAACGTGACCACCGTGTAGAACCACGTCACCTCGGCCAGCCGACCGCCCACCACGGTCAGTACCTGGCGCGGGTAGCGGCGCAGCACTACCAGCGCTGGCATCTCCACGTTGTCGCCCTTCTTCTGCACCTGCTCGAAGTCCGGCGACTCGGCCACCTTCGCGCGAATGAACCAGCCCACTGCCAACAGCACCACGCTGGCCAGGAACGGGATACGCCAACCCCACGTCAGCATGTCCTTCTCCGGCAGCGTCGCCACCATGCCCAGCGCGAGCGAGGACAGCACGAGTCCCGGCGCCACGCCCGCCTGCGGCAGGCTGCCGAAGAAGCCCTTCTTGCCTTCCGGCGCGTGCTCCACGGCCATCAGTACGGCGCCGCCCCACTCCCCGCCAACTGCCACGCCCTGCAGCAGGCGCAGCAGCACCAGCGCCACGGCGCCCCAGTATCCGATGCTCTCGTACGACGGGATCAGGCCGATCAGGATGGTGGGAATGCCCATCATGAACAGCGTGATGAGCAGCATCGACTTGCGGCCCACCTTGTCTCCGAAGTGGCCAAAGACGATGCCGCCCAGCGGACGGGCGAAGAACCCCACAGAGTACGTGGCAAAGGCCGCCAACGTACCGGTCAGCGGATCGAATGCGGGAAAGAAGATCTTGTTGAAAATCAGTGCGGCAGCGGTGCCGTACAGGAAAAAGTCGTACCACTCTATGGTGGTGCCCATCATGCTGGCGAGGCCCGCCGTGACATACGCGCGACGTGAGCGCGTGGTCGGTATGGTGTTCATCGTGACGCTCCTTTTGGATTCTGGGTGAACAGCGGCGGTTCAGGCGGGAGGCAACGGCGCAATGCCGTGCGTCTGCCGTGCCCAGTACGCAAACGTGGCGTTGACGATGGATGGCTTGAGCAGGTAGTCGTGGGCCTCGCGAGCGAGTGCGTCGTCGACGGGTGTGAGCGCACCGAATGCCTGCGCACGGATCTGCATGCGCGCGGCGCGTTCGAGGTAGACGGAGAGATAGGTCGCTTCCTCGCAGCTCTTGCCTGCCGTGAGGTAGCCGTGATGCGCGAGGATGATGGCGCGCTTGGCACCCAGCGCCTCGGAGATGATCACGCCTTCCTGGTCGGCAATGGGCACGCCGGGCCATTCGCCCAGGAACGCGCAATCGTCGTGCAGCGGCGTCATGTCCATCTGCGAGATCACCAGCGGCTGGCGCGCGGCGGCAAGTGCCGAGGCCCAGGGCGAGTGCGTGTGGATGATCGAATGGACATCGGGCCTTGCGTCATACACCCACAGGTGGAAGCGTGTAGCCGGATTCGGCATGCCGTCGCCGGTCAGCGTATTGAGATCGCGGTCCACTTCGATGAAATCGGCTGGCGTGGCTTCGTCGAAGCCGAGTCCGAAGCGCAGCGTCCAGTAGGCGCCCGGACGTTCGGAACGCACACTGATCTGCCCGGCCAGGCCGGCTTCCTGCTCGGTCATGGCCAGGATGCGGCAGGCATAGGCCATGGTTTCCTGCATCGTGCGCGGCTTGTTGCGCAGGTGCCTGGCCATCTCGGTCGTGGCGCGCGTGTCGAAGTAGGATTTGTCTCTGAGGGGGGCGTTCATGTCTTCTCTCCGTGGTGGGCTCGCCGGCATGAAACCCGGCGATGCAGGAAGAAGTATGAAAACCAGACCTCGCACGTGCTATGACGTGGTGTTCATAGCAGCTATCTCATCTGGTCACAGGTTGGTCATGGCTTTCACCACAGCAGCCTTCACGGCTGCGTCGGTGTGTCGAGGGAGCGTGCGACCTGCAGCGCGCATTCCAGCAGCGTATCGGCCAGCGGCAGCGCGTGGCGCGCGGCGTGCGTGACCGCCACCATGCGGCGGCGCAGCAGCGGTGCGCGGATCTTCATCTTGTGCAGCCCGTATTCATTGAGCAGGCGCTCGGGCAGGCGGCAAGGCAGGATGCACTCGCCCACGCCGGTGGAGACCAGTTTGAGCATCGCATCCACGGTCTCAGCCTCGGTCACGTACACAGGCCGCAGCCCCGCGCTCTCGATCATTCGACGCAAGGCATAGCCTTGCGGAAAACCGACGAGACGCAGCGAATGGTCCCGCAGGTCCACCCCGTCTTCCGCCGGTGTGCCATGGGAAGGTTGCCGCGTCACCAGGCACATCTCGTCCTCGAACAGCGGATGTACGGTCAGCGCTGCGGTGTCCACGGCCGTGTCGTAGACCACGCCGAGATCCGCCTTGCCCCCCTCCACCAACGCCACGACATCGGCGGAACTGCGCCCCATCAGCGATAGATTCACGTTCGGATGCGTGCTGACGAAGCTCGCCACTACATCGGCGATGAAGTAATAGCTGACCGTATGCACGATGGCCAGCCTGACCGTGCCCTGCGTGGTGCCATGCGCCTGGCGTATGGCATCGACGGCCTGATCGATGGCGCGGTACGGTCCCTCGATGGCCTCCTGCAGCTTCTGCCCGGCTTCCGTCAAGGCCACGCCGCGCCCGGTGCGCACGAACAAGGGCTTGCCCAGTTGCGCCTCCAGTGTGGACAGTTGCTTGCTGACACCCGATTGCGTCTGATCCAGATCCTCGGCGGCCCGTGACAGCGATTTGAGTTCGGCAATGCGAAGAAAACAGCGAAGCAGGCGATCAGGTGTATCCATTCGGGGGCGGATGGCGGCCATGGCGGCGCCAGTTCAGTCATTGTTTTCAACACGGTATCGCGCTCGCGCACCACTGCAATGCGCACATACCCGTGCCACAGCCTATCAAATCACGTCTGGCCAGGTATAGCAGGGTTCGTGCCCGGCACCACCATGTGTTTCGGCAATCGCTCATGTATTGGGGCAATGTCGGTGGCGGCGCCGCTCCTATGATCGGTCTCAAGGAATGGCCATGCAGACATGCCCTTCCCTTCGAAGATTCCCTCATTCACTTTCAAGGAACTGCAAATGAAAGCCTCGACTCCGATCCTCGCCTCCCTGCTCGCCGCCGTGCTCGCCACGCCGCTGATCGCCAGCGCCGCAGCCCCTGCAGACGTGAAGACCGTCAAGCCGTTCAAGATGACCTGCGAGGAATTCCTGTCGGTCAGCGAGGCCTACAAGCCCGCCGTGGTGTACTGGATCGCCAGCAAGGACAAACTCGGCGTGCGCGAGAACGACGAGATCACGGTGGACACGCCGCGCACCGTCGAACACGTTGTCGAAGCCTGCAAGAAGGCCCCTGGCCAGAAGCTGGCCACGCACGTGAAGAAGTCGCTGCAGGACCAGACGCTGAAGATCAACTACAACGGGGCCTGATCGGCGCAGCCCGCGCAGGGCTTCCTGTCCTCCTCTGACTTTCCCGCGAGGTACACCATGACCAACCTGGCCAGACGCAACGTAATGATGGGTGCGGCGGCCGCCGCGCTCGCCGCGGCCGCCACGGCGCATGCCGCGACATTCGGCAACCCCGATCGTCCGCCTGAAGGCGCGATCAACGCACGCAATCCGCAGGACCTCACTGACCCAGGCCCGCAGAACCGCGCGCTGGCGGATCAGTTCCCGTCCGCGCAGAACGCGCCGCCTACCGATGTCAACGGCATGCCGCAGTTCTGGGCGTCGTTCAACAACGCGCACAAGCGCGTGCAGAACGGCGGCTGGGCGCGGGAGGTCACGCAGGAGGACTTTGCGATTTCCAAGGACATCTCCGGCGTCAACATGCGGCTCTCCGCAGGTGGCATTCGAGAGATGCACTGGCACCAGCAGGCCGAGTGGGCCATCATGCTCGACGGCAAATGCCGCATCACCACGCTCGACGAGGAAGGCCGTCCTTCCGTGCAGGACGTGAAGGCCGGCGACCTCTGGTACTTCCCACCCGGACTCCCCCATTCGCTGCAAGGGGCGGGCACCACGGGCGCCGAATTCCTGATCGCGTTCGATAGCGGCATGGCATCGGAATTCAACACGCTGCTGCTCACAGACTGGGTTGCGCACACACCGCCCGAGATCCTGGCCGCCAACTTCGGCGTGCCCGTGGAAGCGTTCAAGAACATCCCGGTCGATAACCTGTGGATCTTCCAGGGCACGCAGCCCGGCCCCCTTGCCGCGGCCCAGCGCGCGGCGTCGTCGAAGAAGGGTCCGCCGGCGCTCCCCGTGACGTTCTCGCTCTCTGACTCCGTGCCGGTGCGCAAAACCCGCAGCGGCCAGGTGCAGATCGCAGACAGCCGCAACTTCCATATCTCGAAGAACATCGCGGCGGCGCTGGTCACCGTGCATCCCGGCGGGCTGCGCGAACTGCACTGGCATCCGAATGCCGACGAATGGCAGTACTACGTCAAGGGCAAGGGCCGCGTGACCGTGTTCGATACGGGACCGAAGGCGATGACCGCCGACTTCCGCGCGGGCGATATCGGCTATGTCCGCAAGGGCCTGGGCCACTACGTGCAGAACGTGGGCGATACCGACCTGATCTTCGTCGAGGTCTTCAAGGCCGATCACTTCGCGGAAGTCTCGCTGTCCGACTGGCTCGCCCACACGCCGCCGGAAATGGTGATGCAGACGCTGAACATCAGCGCCGAAACCCTCGCGCAGTTCCCGCGCGACCGGCCTGACATCATGCCCGAGTGAGTCTGGCGCCCCGGCTGAATGGCCGGGGCATTTTCCTGCCCTTTTCCTCCCTATCCGGGCGATGTGGTCCTGGTAGTGCGCGCCGATGAGGTCGGGCACAGGGATGTCAACCATGACTATGCGAACCAGTTGTCTGGGGCGAAGCGTGTGAGTCAGGCCGCCTGACCCGCCTCGCCACGACAAGGCGCCCGCAATGCTGCGGGCGTTTTTGCTTTCCGGTTTAACACTCAGGACAGCAAGTTGCCGAGCCTCTCGCTCAACCAATCCCCGAACTGACGGACACGGGCCGGAACATTACGGCGATGTGGATACAGCAGGTTGATCGGCATCGGTGCGGGTACGTGGCGCGTCATCACTTCGACAAGCAAACCCGTCTCCAGATCGGGCGCCGCCGTGGCAAGCGGAATCTGGGCCAGGCCGAATCCTGCCCGGCATGCCGCGCTGTATGCGGCACTGTTGTTCACGGTCACCCGATGGGCCATCGGCACGCTGCGGGTCACGCCGCCCTCCTCGTACTCGAATCCCATGGGCGTGCTCGACGGGTTGGGCATGTAATGGATCAGCCAATGCATGGCGAGATCGTCCAACTTCTCGGGCACGCCGTGCGCTGCCACATAGCTGCGGCTGACGACGTTGACCAGCGGCATCTGGCCAATCGGCCGGCATGCCAGTGACTCGTCCACGACGCTCCCGGCCCGGACCACACAGTCAAACCCATCTGCAATGACATCCACCCGCCTATCCGTGCTGCAGACATCGATCTGCAAGGCGGGATGCCGCGCCATGAATTCAGGCAGCGCGGCCATGACGACACCGGCAGCCATGCCGAGCGGCATATCCACGCGCAGCAGGCCGCTCAACTGCTGATGGCTTGTGCTGAACAGCGTTGCCAGTTCCTCGAATTCCTCCAGCAACCGTTCGCTGCGGCCGAGCAGTTCCTGGCCCTCGCTCGTCAGCACCACGCGACGCGTCGTGCGCTGCAGCAGGCGCGCACCGAGCTGCTTCTCCAGCCGGCTGATCGATGTGGATACGGTGGAGCGCGGCACCTGCAAGCGCAGTGCCGCCTGCGTGAAGCTGGCTTGCTGTGCGACGAGGACAAAAACCCGCAGGTCGGCGGTGGACGGAAGTTCGGCGGTCATGGGGCGTGGGGCGTGGGGGCGCGTGAAAAATGGGGCAAGACCATTGATCGCGAAATTCGACCAGTGATGTCGGTGTGGCGTGATTTATCCGCGCCATCTCGAACAGTAGAGTAACTGGACCGACCCAATTGATCCAGTCAGATCTCACTACCCAGGAGCCCGACCATGACCCACCCGACCCTTTCCTCCTCGCGCATCGCCCTGATTACCGGTGGCAGCCGTGGCCTCGGCAAGTCCGCCGCACTGCATCTGGCCGCACAAGGCTGGGATGTGGTCATCACCTACGCCCAGCGCGCCGACGCCGCGCAGGAAACCGTCGCCGCCGTGGAACGCGCGGGACGCAAGGCCGTCGCGCTGCAACTCGACACCGGCCGGGCCAGCACGTTCAAGGCGTTCGCGGAAACGCTGCGCCAGACGCTCTCCGAAACGTTCGGTCGCGACACCTTCGACGCGCTGTTCAACAACGCGGGCACGGGTTCCAACGTCTCGTTCATGGAGACCACCGAAGCGGAATTCGACGACCTGATGAACATCCACCTCAAGGGCGTGTTCTTCCTGACGCAAGCCCTGGTGCCGATGCTTGCCGATGGCGGACGGATCATCAATGTCTCCAGTGGCCTGGCCCGCTTCTACGGCATGGGCAAGACCACCTACGCCACGATGAAGGGCGGCGTGGAGGTGCTCACCCGCTACCTGGCCAAGGAACTCGGCGCACGCGGCATCCGCGTCAACACGCTGGCCCCTGGCGCCATCGCCACCGACTTCGGCAACGGGGTGGTCCGCGACAACCCGCAGGTCAATGCCCTCGTCGCCGCCAACACCGCACTGGGCCGCGTCGGCCAGCCCGACGATATCGGCGGTGCAGTAGCCGCCATGCTCTCGCCGGAAATGGGCTGGATGACTGGCGAGCGGATGGAAGTGTCGGGCGGGATGTTTCTGTGATGCGCTTGCCGAGCGTGTCATAGAGACCGACACCCTCCGCTATGCGCTCCCCTCTCCCGCGTAAGTGGGAGAGGGGTGGGGGTGAGGGCATGCAGTTCAAATTGCGACCTGTTGGTGATTGCACCGCTGGCCCTCTCCCCCGGCCCCTCTCCCGCGTTGCGGGAGAGGGGAGCAAACAAGCCCTCGCCCGCTGCTATGCGCCCCCGCCAGCTTCAAACCACAAAAATTCTTAATGATCCGTAACTTGCCTCACGAACAACATTGATTCTCAATACGGACTTGGCCGATATGTCTCGGCCGGGTCCGCTATTCATTCGAGTTTCGTTCGGAGTTCGCTCATGTCGCCCCGTTTTCCGCAATTTCCGTACGCCCGGTGTGGCGTTCACGTGCGCTGATGACGGGGTCGCTGGCGTTCGCCGGGTGGGTGTTGCCGCCTGTGCTGCTCTGGGTCGGCTTCTCCGACCTGCTTTACCGACGCATTGCCAATCGTCTGGTGCTGGGGTTGCTCGTGCTGTGGCTGATGCAGCTTGCGTGGCTCGGCCTGCAAGGATCGGAAGCATTGTCATGGCCCGGCATTGCACGCGGCGTCCTTGCCGCTGCCATCGTGCTGATAGTCGGTTACGGCCTGTTTGCCATGCACTGGGCGGGCGCGGGCGATGTGAAGCTGGTGGCCGTGCTGTGCCTGTGGATGGGCAACGAGGTATCCGCGTTCCTCGTGGTCACATCGCTGGCGGGCGGTGTGCTGGCGCTTGGCCTGCCTTTGCTGCGCAGGATCGAGCGATTCCTGGCCGCACGGGTGTCACGGCTCGGCACATGGCTGCATCGGCCGCTACCCACGCCGCTGGCGCTCAGTTCGCACACTACGCCCGGCATCCCCTATGGTTTCGCGATCGCTGCCGGCGCGGCGTTCGTGCTGTTTCACGGCTGATCTCCCTCGCTATGCGTCATCGCACTCCCCCCACCAGCCGCAACCGTGGCGCACTGGCCGTCGAGGCAGCGTTTGCGCTGCCTGTCATCATCGCCGGCGCCATGATGTTCATGGAGCTGGGCAACATCGGCCTGGCCATCAACATGGGCAGTTCGGCACTGGAGCATGCCATCGCGCAGTTCCGCGAGGACCCTGCGGAATCCATCGAAGCCGGACAGATGGAGCGGATGGTGCGCCAGCGCATGGCCGCCGCCTCGCATGGCTATCTGGGTGACAGCGATATCGCTACTGTTGCCGTCGAGAGTTTCACATCGCTCGATGCATTGGATGGCAACGACGCGCGCAAGGCCAAGACGGCGCCGACGCGCACCGTGCCGGTCTGGCGCATCACCGTGGAGATCCGCAAGAACTTCATCACGCCGTTACCGCGCCTGCTGGGCACAGACGGCACGGCATTCCGCTACCAGTACCAGCACTTGCTGGGCGACCTGCCCGCGCAGACACACACACTGTCGCAGGCGAATTAAGTACGTATCCAACATGAAGCAAGGTTAACGTGCCTTGCGCAGTGCGATCACGTAAAAAGAGTGACCGCTGTTCACCCTCTCGAATCATTTATGAGTGTCTCGCCGATGACCACGAACCCAGTCGCGCAGCCCACGCTGTCTTCCCGCCTCAAGCAAGAGACCGCTGCACAGCATGAGCGCATGCACACGCTGATGGAAAGCGCCGATCCGTTTGCGAGCCGCGAAGGCTATGCGCGCTTTGTTGCCGCGCAGTATCTGTTCCAGCGCGATGTGGAGCACCTGTTTGCGGATGCCGCCGTGCGCGCTGCGGTGCCCGATCTCGACGGACGTGGACGCGCCGAGGCATCGCTGGCGGACTTGAAGGATCTGGAGTGGGACGCGCCGACGGGCGACATCGCCAGCGCAGGCGTGGCGATGCCCGAGGCACTGGGCTGGCTCTATGTTTCCGAAGGCTCCACGCTCGGCGCCGCTTTCCTGTTCAAGGCCGCGAAAGAAAGCCTGGGCCTGTCAGCCGAGTTCGGCGCACGCAACCTCGCTGCGTATCCGGAAGGCCGTGCCGTAGCATGGCGCAATTTCGTGGCCGCGCTCGATAGCGATGCCGTGCCGGCACAGGCGCACGATGCGGTGATCGCCGGTGCGAATGCGGCTTACGATCGATTCGGACAGTTGCTGGCCGAGATGTTCGAGACGGCCTGATATCGCAGGATCGGCGGGCGCGCTACGAAGTCGTGAGCGCGTCCTTCAGCCCGGTCTTTGCATTCCAGTGGCGGCGGTCGAGCAGCAGCACGGCCAGCAACCCATGCGGCTCGTTTTCTTCGAGCGACAGGCGCGCACCGTGCAATCGCGCAATGGCATTGACCAATGCCAGGCCGAGACCGCTGCCCGACTGCGTGGTCCCGCCCAGACGCCGGAACCGCTCCACCGCCTGCCCGCGCAGCCCGGGCGGAATGCCCGGACCATGATCGGCCACGCCCAGTGCGATGCCATCGCCACGGCGCCGCGCCAGCAGCACGAGTGTCTCGCCCTTCCCCGCCCCGTCTTTTCTCGCGTATTTGATGGCGTTTTCAAGCAGGTTCGACAACGCCTGGAATAGCAGCGCGCGGTCACCATAGAGTTCGCGCCCCGGCTCGGTCTCGATGCGCAACTCCATGTCCGAGAGCGCCACCAGCGGCGCATAGTATTCGGCAAGATCTTCGAGCAGCGTGCGGGCTTCGAACCATTCGAACGCATGCTCGCAACGGCCCGCTTCCACCTCGCCGATCCGCAGGACCGCACGGAACATGCGCTGGATGCGTTCGGCTTCTTCCAGCGCGCCCACCACATCGTCGCGCATCTGGGGATCGACTTTCTCCGTCAGCGTTTCCAGCCGGTTGTGCAGGCGCGTCAGCGGTGTACGCAGTTCGTGCGCAAGATGGCTGCTCACGCTCTTGACCTCTTCCATCAGCCGATTTACGCGGTGCAACACGTGATTGATGTCCTGACCCAACAGGTCGAACTCGTCACCATCGCGTCCGCACGGCACTACGGCATCACGCTCGCCCGTCACATAGCGGCGCAGTGCACTGCGGATGCGGTCCACACGCCGCATGCTGCGGACGCTGGTATAGAGTCCGATCGCAAGGCTCGACAGCAGCACGGCGAACAGGCCAGCGCCCGCCACCAGTGGAATCACGCGCAGGCGTTCGCGCATCGGCAGGATGTCGTAGCCGCTGAAGAACACGCCGCCATCGGCCAGCGGCACCTGCACGCCGAACAATTGCGCGAGTCGCGCGCTGGTATCGCTGACGGTCACGTTGCGCCATTGCAAGGCACAGGGCGGCTCGCATTGCAGCGCGGTCCTGACCTGGGGGTCTCCGAACAGCAGCGTGCCCGCAGGCGACACCACCAATGACTTGCTGCCCTCGCGCTCGCGGCTGTCGTCGCGCGCGAGAGCCACGGCCATGCTTTGCGCATCGGAGAAATGATGACTGCGCTCCTGCGTGCGGACGTCGGCCAAGACCATATCGCGCACGTGGCTGTGCAGCAACGCGTCGATCTGATGCGCACTCAGCAGCACCGTGCCAACGGCCACCAGCAGGAAGATGAACGCCACCATGGACGCATGGCGGAACGTGCTCGTTTCCAGCAGGTGGGCAACGCGCTCAGCCCAGGACATAACCGACCGCGCGCACCGTACGCAGCAACGACCGGGGGAAATTCCGGTCGATCTTGCTGCGCAGCTTGGAGACATGGACGTCTATCAGATTGGTTTGCGGATCGAACTGATATCCCCAGACTTTTTCGAGCAGCATCGCGCGGGTCACCGTGCGGCCAACATTGGTGGCCAGCACCTGCAGCAGCGCGAACTCCTTCTCGGTGAGGTCGATCAACTGGCCGCCACGCGTCACGCGCCGCTCGCGCCAGTCGATGCTGAGGTCTTCCAGTCGCGTGATCCAGTCAGGATCGTTCGGTGTGGCGCGCCACTTGACCATGCCTTCCAGCCGCAGCAGCAGTTCGGTGAAATCGAATGGCTTGCCGAGATAGTCACCAGCGCCAGCGCGCAGCCCTTCTACACGGTCGCTCGGCTGGTCCACGGCGGAGAGCACCATCACCGGCGGATGCGGATAGTCGGCCAGCGCGTTCAGCACGCTGATACCGTCGATGCCGGGCAGCATGCGGTCCAGCAGCACGGCGTCGAAGGCTTCGCTGCCGATCAATTCCAGCGCCTGCTCGCCAGTATTCGTCAGGCGGCAGTCGTGCCCGTTCTGTTGAAGTTTGGCACTGAGCCAATGACTCACTCGCGAATCGTCTTCCACAATCAGAACGCGCATGACAGATTCCCCCTTTTCCTGCTGACCAACGACTTCGACCCGGTGTTTGTGGCTGGATTGGATGCAATCTGTACCAGCTCGGTCGCAATTCTATATGAGACTCATTCTCATTTGTACCGAAAAATGGGTTAATTTTGAAGTTACTGCGATGCATCCACCGCTTTGGGTCTGCCAAAAACGCATTATTAGAGAACTCGAAGCGGCAGAGGATTAACTTTGCTTAACGCTCGCGTGAGCGACGCGGCGCCTGCCCCGGCCGTCCGCCGCCCGGTGCAAATTCCTCCTTGACATTGGCTTTGCCATGCACCAAGATAATTTCCATCGTATGCGATTGTGTCGCTTGCGATGGAACTCCACCCGAAATACTTTGTAGGCCAGACATCATGAGCAAGATCGAAAAAGTCCTCTTCACCGGCAAGACCCACACCACTCCGGCCGCAGGCAACGTGCGCCGCGCACATGGCAAGCTCGATATCCAGCTCTCCCCCGGCCGCGACGCCGCGCCGGAACACGTCTTCACATCCATCGAGTCGCATCCCACGGCCGAGCAACTCTTTGCCGGTGCGTGGTCGGCCTGTTATATCGCTGCCATCGGCCTCGCCGCGCAGCAGCGCAAGATTGCATTGCCCGATGGCCTGGCCGTCGATATCGAAGTGGATCTCGGCCAGAGCGGCGCCGAGTATTTTCTCCAGGCTCGCCTTAACGTGACGCTGCCTGGCATCGCCCACGAACAGGCCACGGAGCTGGCGCACGCCGCCGATGCCATCTGCCCGTACTCGAAGGCTGTCCGCGGCAACATCGACGTGGCCATCAACGTAGTGACCGCGTAATCAACCCCAATCAGTCGGATGCGATACACTCGCATCCGACTCTCAACGGGATACATCATGACTGACAGCAGCAAGCAACCGTCCGTACCCAAGGCCAAGCCCGCGCGGCTGTCAGACTTTCTCTGCTTCGCGGTCTATTCCGCGAACCTTGCCTTTGGCAAAGCCTACAAGCCCATCCTCGAACAATTGGGGCTGACCTATCCGCAATACATCACCATCGTTGCGCTCTGGGAGGAAGACGACCAGACCGTCGGCAACCTCGGACAGAAACTGTTCCTGGAGTCGAACACGCTAACGCCACTGCTCAAGAAACTCGAAGCCATGGGCTACGTCGAACGCCGCCGCGATCCGGCCGACGAACGGCTCGTCCGTATACGGCTGACCGCGAACGGCCGCGAGCTGCGCGAACGACAGTCGGAAACAGGACTCGGCGGCGCAACCGGACTCGACGACAAAGCCTTCGCCGAACTGCAAGCGTCGGTCGTGGCCTTGCGAAACAACCTGCTGCGCGCCGTGGAAGCGCGCGAGTAACCGGAGCTTCGCCATGGACTACACCCCGATCAGTTGCGAATTCCATGACCGTCTGGAAGACGTGGCCACGCTGCGCAAACAGGCAGTGATCCGCTATCGCGACGCCAACGGTGATATTCAGCAATGCACCGCGAGGATCGCGGACATCGTCAATCTGAAGAAAGAAGAATTCCTGCTGCTGGATTCCGGCGAAAGTATTCGGCTGGATCGGCTGGTGGAGGTGGATGGGCATTTGCTGGCGGATGCGAGTTAGCATCAACTCTCCTCTTGTTTGCTCCCCTCTCCCGCAAGGCGGGAGAGGGGTCGGGGGAGAGGGCCGGAGGGTCTGCTTGCCGAGCGCCTCGGGATTTGAACCGCTTGCCCTCTCCCCTGCCCCTCTCCCGGAGGGAGAGGGGAAAACTACCAGTCGCTCAACTTCCTTCGCGCTTTACTCGATCACGGTCGCATCAATCACCGACTTGGCAATCGCCGGATCAGACACGCCATCGGCGCCCGTTTCCATCCGGCCTGCAAAGCGCCGCTGGAAGCCGCCCTGCGGCACGCTCGCAGTGAAGTCGTACCAGTTGCCCTGCCGTCCAACCGGCCAACTCTGGTCCAGTTGCATGCCGGCGGGAATATCGAACGTCAGCGTTTCTCCGTTCCGATAGGCGTTGGCCTTGATGCTGAACTGGCAGGTGGCCGTGCCCAGGTTCATCATCGTCAGGCGCACCGTACCGAGCGGGGGGTCGTAGCAGACCCGCACTTCCGGCGAGGCACGACCTGCGCCGGACGATGCCGAGGTATCGCCAACAAAGCTGCGGTGGAAACCGTTCGGCCCCAGCACCCACAGGTCGTACTAGCCGCCATCGGCCAGCGTGTCCCACACGCCGAAGAGTTCCTTGCCCGCCTCCACCGCATAACGACGCGGCACGCGATCCAGATGCAGACGGTCGTAGACGTGGAACACCGCCGCAGCGCGTCCCGTGTTGCGAAGAATCAGCGTGAGCTGGTTCGGTGCGATCTGGTTGGCGGCGTTGGCGTTCTCGCGCGCGCTGACATGCAACTCATACGGCAAGGCACGCGACGGTCGCGAACCCGGTTCCTGGCGCGCCGCGTTGCTCTGCTGCGCGGCGGCGGAAGGCAGCGGCACCTGTGCCAGCGCCTGCTGCGCGGCGCGTACCGCATCGGCCGACGTCTTCGTGCGGCTCGGCAGCGTGGGCAACACTTCGTTGTTTGGATTGACGAAGTTGAACGCGGAGGTCAGGTCGCCGCAGACCGCGCGCCGATAGTCGCTGATATTCGGTTCCAGCACGCCAAAGCGCTGCTCCAGGAAGCGCAGCACGGACGTGTGATCGAACACCTGCGAGTTCACCCATCCACCCCGGCTCCAAGGCGACACCACATACATCGGCACGCGCGGGCCGGGACCATATGGTTTGCCATCGGTGTGGTACTCGGCATCCATCTTGTCGATGGTGGAGCCACCCGTCAGCGGATCGGTCTTGCTGGCCGGTGCGCACGGCGGCGGCGCGTGATCGAAGTAGCCGTCGTTCTCGTCGAAGTTGATCAGCAGGACGGTCTTGCTCCAGACATCGGGATTGCTGGTCAGGATGTCGAGCAGTTGCTGCGTGTACCACGCGCCCTGCACCGGGCTCGACGGCCCCGGATGTTCCGAGTACGTGGCCGGTGCCACGATCCACGATACCTGTGGCAGCGTGCCGGCCGCGATATCGTCGCGCAGGCTCTGCATGAAGCCGCTATCGGGCATGGTGTTGGCGATGCCGCGTAGCAGCGGCGTGACTGCATCGTCAGCCGGTGTCCAGGCCGGATACGGGCTGCCGCTCGATGCATTGCCGCGGGCTTCGTTGGCCTGGCGGAACTTGACGAAGCCGGCCAGCGGGTTATCGCTGAAATTGTCCGGCATGTTCTGGTACACCTTCCACGTCACGCCTGCGGCTTGCAGGCGCTCTGCATACGTGGTCCAGCGATAGCCGCTGGTGGATGCGCCGATGGTGTCCTGACTGTTGTCGATCACCGGGCCGCCACCCGTGGCGAGCGGATCGTTGGTGCCGGTCCAGTGGAACACGCGGTTGGGGTTGGTGCCGCCGTGGAACGCGCAGTGGTACGCATCGCACAGCGTGAACGCGTTGGCCAGTGCGAACTGGAAGTCCACCTCGGCCTGCTTGAAGTAGCCCATCGACTGCGTGTTCTTGGAATCCGGCCACTTGGCGATGCGACCCAGGTCCCATGCCGCCTGTGCATCGGGATACGTGTGCGGCGTGCCGCTGACACGTTGTGCGTTGCCCGCGGTGCTGTCGAGGTGATACGGATAGATGTCGCGCGCGGGGCTGCCCACCGTGTATTGCTGCTGCCAGACGTTACGGCCACCCGCCGTGGGAATCGGGAACCGGTCGCCGAAACCGCGCACCCCCTTGAAGGTGCCGAAGTAGTTATCGAACGAGCGGTTTTCCTGCATCAGGATGATGACGTGCTGCACATCGCGAATCGATCCGGTGGCGTTGTTCGCGGGAATGGCAAGCGCGCGGCGGATGGACGGCGGAAGTGCGGTAAGGCCGGCGGCTGCGGCACCCGTGCCGGCCAGCTTCAGGAATTGACGTCTGCTGCTTGTTGTCATGATTCTTGGATTCTCGGAGTTGTTCAGGGAGCGCAACGGGTGGTCGGCGTGTTCTGGGCCGGCGCGTCGATGGGGCGCAGTTCGGAAGCCGGCGTGGCGGTGGTGCCGCCGCTACCGCTATCGCTGCCACCGTCGCCACCGCAGGCGGCCAGCGTGGCAATGGCGGCGGCGCACAGCGCGCCGGTCAGCATGCGGCGCAAGATGGTGCGCGCGTCGATCGAAGGACGAGTGAGGTTCATGTTCGGCAGTTCCGTGAGGCAGCGCCCCATGCGGAGAACGCAAGGGGCCGCAGGTAATCAGGGGATCAGGGGTTCAGTGAAGACAGCGGCTTGTGCGATCCGTCGATGCTCAGCAACTCGTCGGCGGTCAACGCGCGGGTCCAGACGGCTACGTCGTTGAAGTCCATCGCACCGTTCAACGCCCCGGCGTTGTTTGCCACGTAGTTGAACGTGGCGTCGTTGTTCAGCGCCCAGCCCACGCCCAGCCCGTTGAGCTTGGTGACATCGGTATTGGCAATCGCCTTGTTATCCACCTTCTGCATGCCGCGCAGCGGATCGATGATGTAGCCGCTGAAACGCCTGGCCACCGAGTCCACCACGAGTGCCACATAGACCCACTGATTGGCGCTGACTTTCAGGCCGTTGATGTCATCGCGCTTGCCGCTGCCACTGCCGATGTTGAAGCGCAGTTCGCAACTGCCGAACAGTCCGATGGCGATCCCCGCATTGCCACCCGATGCATAGTTCTTGTTCGACATGACCGGCTCGCCGATGCTGTTGCCCTGCGTGCAGTCGGTGCGGAACCAGAAGCCCAGGGTGAACTGGGGCGACAGCGCAAAATCCGCAGCGGCAGGTGTGAAGCGATAGCTGCCCGTGCGCGAATCCACACGCAATGCGTTGGTCTTGAAGTTGTCGGTCACCAGGCTGCCCCCGTCGATACCCGCAACAGCCGCGGTCAGCGTGGAGCCATTCTTCACATCCACCGGCGGCTTCGCATCGAGCGAGTAGTAGATGGCGAGCTGATTGCGCAGCGTATCGGCCAGCAGCATGGGGCGCGTGTAGTTCAACTGCGCAAGATACGAGGTGGCGATGCCGTTGCGCAGCAGCGTGTAGTTGAAGCGATGCAGGCCGGTGGGCAGGTCGAAGTTGCTATCGGTGAAGCTCGTCGCATTTCCTGCCAGCGTGGCCACCTGCACGCCGTCGCGCAGCACGACAATGCTGTCGGCCGCCGTGGCGGGGTTGGTCCACGACAGCACGAGCGAAGCGTTGTAATCCCCGGCCGCGATGCCGATATCGCGTGTACCGCGCGGTGTCTGGAGCGCGATGCCATCGAAATTTCGCGCGGACGCGGCCACGTCAATGCGTGCAAAGGACAGCGCAGTCGGCAGGATGTCCGCCTCGGCAGGCGTATCGGCCAATACCTGATCGCTATCGGGCACCGGTGCGGCAACGCGATTGTTGCTGATATCGACCGGCTGGTTCAACGCAATGAAGGCCGTGCGGTTCTGCAAGGTGGGCACGGCGGTGGGCACACCGGTGCGGTCCAGCCCATACGGCGTGGTGACCACCACGAGCCAGTCTTCCCCGGCGTTGGCCTGCTTGCGTGCATCCACCGCATCGAGCAACTGGCCGAGCGATTGATCGAATGCGGAAAGCGCTGCGGTGTAGCTGCCCGCCTGATAACCGTCGGCCGCAGCGGCCAACGCCGGGGCGCCGAACTGCGCGAGCACAAGATCGTAGCCGGCGCGCACCATCGTCAGTCCCTGTTCGGCCACGCAGCGATCCACGCCCGCGCAATCGATGGCGGTATCGAGCGCACTGCCCGTGCGTGCCTTGGCAAGCAATGCAGGAAGCAGCGGCGACGTGGTGGCTGCGCCGAGCTTGCGTGCGCCGTCAGCCATACGCATACGCTCGAAGAGTGTCGGGACATTCGGACCCGTGTTGCCCTGCGCATCGACGGTTGCAGCGAGGTCGCCATCATCCGCAATCCCATGGCGGTTGGCCCAGCTACCTGTGAGCACCGTCGCCCAGCTTGCCGATGGCAGCGGCGGCTGGGCCGTCAACGTGGCCGGCGTGCCGCCGGTGTGGGATGGCATGACGGCCAGACGTGCCAGGTTGGGCATGGTCTTGCGCGCCATGGCGGCCTGCACCTGGGCATAGGTAGCACCGTCCACGCCGATCAGCAGCACCTTGCGTGCCGTGGACGTGCCGGGGGTGTCTGCTGCGGGGCTGGTGGTGGCGCCGTTGCTGCCGCCGCCGCCGCCGCAGGCGGCGAGTACGGTGGTGAGGGCCAGGCCAGCGGCCACGCGTGCGGCGCGGCCTTGGTGCTTTCTGCTCATTGTCGGGATTCCCTGTCGCTGTTGTAGTGCGCGTGCCAACTGGCGCGTGGCATCGTCGGTCTGACAGGACGGCAGCGTACGGGGTGACGTTTTCGGCCAATTGACAGATCCCCCAAATCGACGAATGCGGGGATTCGGAATTTTTGGTTCGGGTTCCGCGCACGGCAAAACGTCCGTTTGACGTGCTTCCGCAGGACAATGCGCAGCGCATCCCAGGGAAACCCTTAGAAACCGGAAATTAACCAAACCGGGTTATTCACCGGGTTCCGGTGGCCGCACATACTGGGCGGGACCCCTCGTCACGTGGGTGGCTTTCTCATGGAGACGCACCGCGCGGCGGTTTCAGGACGGGCGCATTGTCCGAATTTCCAGACGGCAGACGACGCATGAGCGGCAGCTATCACCCCCTATTTGTGCTCCTTTCCGTCATGGTGGCAACCCTGGCCGCGTACACCGCGCTGGAGCTTGCCGCACGGATTCCTTCAGACGCCGAACGCGGACGCCGGCAACGCTGGCTGGCTGGCGGCTGCGTGGCGCTCGGCATCGGTATCTGGTCGATGCACTTCATCGGCATGATGGCGTTGTCGCTGCCCATCGCCATCGGGTTCGACGCGCTGCTGACCGCCCTTTCCGTCCTGCTGGCCAGCGCCAGCGCCTATCTGGCGCTGGCCACCGTCACGCGCGGCTCGCTGACGCCGAAGCGGCTTGTGCTGGCCGGCACGCTGATGGGCCTCGGCATTGCGTCGATGCATTATTGCGGCATGGCCGCCATGAAGATGGCGCCGGGTATCCAGTATTCGATGCCCATCGTCGCGCTCTCGGTGCTGCTGGCCATCGCGGCGTCGATGGCGGCCCTGCTGATCGCGTTCCGGCTGCGCAATGCGGGCGACGACTATGTCGTCGTGAAGCGCTTTGCTGGCGCGCTGGTCATGGGCCTGGCCATTGCCGGCATGCATTACACCGGCATGGCCGCCGCCAGCTTCGCGCCCGGCGCTGTCTGCCTGACCGTGAACGCCATTGGCGCCGACTGGCTCGCCGCGCTGGTGTCCGTCGCCTCGTTCCTCGTGCTGGCTGGCACACTGTTCTTTCTCGGCTGGCATAACAGCGCGCTGGTCAGTTCCCTGCGCGAAGCCCGGGGCCGCCTCGATCATCTCGGCACGCACGATGCACTGACCAACCTGCCGAACCGGGTGTCGCTGCTGCGCCATATCGAAACAACCATTACCGAGGCATCGCGCACCAACGCGCCGTTCGCCGTACTGTTTCTCGATCTGGACGGGTTCAAGGGCATCAACGATGCACTCGGCCATGCCGTGGGCGACTCGCTGCTGCAGGACTGCGCCACGCGCCTCGTCGACGCCACCGGCACCGATGGACTGGTGGCCCGCGTGGGCGGCGATGAATTCGTGGTGGTGCTCGGCGCAATCGGCGAAGAAGGCAAGGCGGCTGACGTGGCGTCGCGACTGCTGCGCACACTGTGCAAGGAAGGGCTGGCCAATAACGCGCGTCTTCGCACCGCTGCCAGCCTCGGCATCGCCTTCTATCCGAAAGACGGCACCACCGCCGACGAACTGCTGCAAAACGCGGACATCGCGATGTATGCCGCCAAATCCGCCGGACGGAACGCGTACCGTGTGTTCACGCCCGAGATGAGCCTGAAGGCCGACCGGGCGATGGTGCTGCAGCGCGACCTGCCGCACGGCGTGGACGATGGCAGCCTGTACCTGGCCTTCCAGCCCAAGTTCAAGACGCAGAACCGCAACCTGACCGGTGCCGAGGCGCTGATCCGCTGGCGGCATCCGCTCTATGGCGAGGTGCCGACGCCCGAGTTCATCGGCGTGGCCGAACGCTCCGGGCAGATCGTGCAGATTGGCGAATGGGTGGTGGCCGAGGTATGCCGATGGATTCGCCGCTGGGATGATGCCCGGCTGCCAGCCACGCAGATCGCCATCAATCTGTCGGCGGTGCAGTTCGCTGTCACGGATCTTGTGGAGCGCATCGATGCCATCGTGACCGCTGCCGCTGTGTCCCCGTCCCGCTTCATGTTCGAGGTCACCGAGAGCGTCGCCATGCACGATGCCGACAAGACCGCGCAGATCGTGGCGCAGTTCCGCGAGCGGGGCTACGACATGGCCATCGACGGCTTCGGCACCGGCTATTCCAGCCTGGCCCACCTGCAGCGCTTCCGCGTGAAGCAACTCAAGATCGACCGCTTCTTCACGGGCGAGCTCGATGTCCACGAGGTGGAAGGCCGCGCATTGCTGCAGGCCATCGTCACGCTATCGCACGCGCTGCAGATGGATGTGGTGGCCGAAGGGGTGGAGACGCCCACGCAATTGCGCAAGATCCAGGATGTGGGCTGCGACGAGGTGCAGGGGTTCTTGCTGGCGACACCGCTGGCCGGTGCGGATTTTGAGGCGGTGATGCGTGAGTGTTCTCCCCTCTCACGCTCATCTTTTCTCCCCTCTTCCGCCGCCATTTCGCTCCCCTCTCCCGCCCTGCGGGAGAGGGGAGAAAGCTGTCGCGGCTATCTCACGAACTCTGAATCCCGCGCTTGCGAATGAAATCACCCCAGACCTTCGATTCCGAGGCCGCGCGCTGCTTGATTTGCGCGGGGCTGCCCACCACCGGATAGAGATACAGTGCCGACAGCTTGGCCTTGACCTGCGGATCGGCCAGCGCGGCCTGCACCGCCGCATTGAGCTTCGCAACGGTCTTCGCATCCAGCCCTGCCGGCCCCACCAGCGCGTACCAGCTCGGCATCAGCGGCACATCGATCCCCGCTTCCTTCACAGTCGGCACGTTCGGCAATTCCTTCACACGGTTCTGGCCGATGATCATGACCGGCACCACGGTGCCGCCCGTCACCTGCGGCAATGCCGCACCCAGCACGCTGACCATGGCGTCCACTTCGCCCGCCACCACGCCAGTGAGCGCCGGACCCGAACCCTTGTAGGCCACGTGCGTCATCTTCAAGCCGAGCTTGTCAGCCACGACTTCCATCGCCAGGTGAGTGGAGTTGCCCACACCGGCACTGCTGAAGGAGAGGCCACCAGGCTTGGTCTTGGCCTTGTCGATGAAGCTCTGCACAGACGTGATGCCGCTGGCCTTGCTGGCCAGCAGTACGAATGGCGTATCGACCACGGGCGAGATGAAGGTGTAGTCCTTCTGCGGATCGTACGGCAGCGTGGCGTACAGGTGCGGGTTGAAACTGAGCTGCGACACGCCGGTCAGCAGGACGGTGTAGCCATCGGGCTGCGCCTTGGCCACCGTGCTCATGGCAACGATGCCGTTGGCACCGGGGCGGTTGTCGACCACGATCGACTGGCCGAGGTCCTGCGACAGCCGTTCGCCGAGCAGGCGGGCCACCACGTCGCCGCCAGAGCCGGCGGACTGCGGCACGATCATGCGGATCGGCCGGTTGGGAAAGGATTCGTCCGCGTGGGCGGCGCCATGACTCAACACGGCCAGCAGGGTGAAAGCGGAAGCCATCAAACGTCGGTACATCAACAATCTCCAATCGAAGCAACAACAGCAGTCCATGAAAATTTCATGTCGATGGTATGGATCTGCGCGGCGATTCACCAATACGGTTTGCCGATGCCAACATAGGCAAGGGCTATGCCCCAGTGCATGCGCGAGGTTTGCGCGCAAACATGGGGCAGGAAGCACTATTGCAATGCAACATCATCGCTGGCGTGCGCGTTGACCGTGCACGCGCCCGCGCGGTTGCGCGCCGCAGCGCACGGGTCATAGGGCACACCTATGGCCAGATCGGAATTTCGTCTTTCCGCAGGCAACGGGTGGCTCCTTACCATGGCAGCGTTCCCTCTGCGCACTTCTTGCCCCCCTAAAAAACGATGTCCGACCTCGATACCCGTGGCAACGCCTGGCTGACGCCGCCGTCCGCCTATCTTGCCAGCCGCCCGTCCCGCTTCGCCGTCCCCGCACAGCCGTTCTCGCAATACCTGCCGATGCGCGATGGCTGCCGCCTCGCTGCCGACATCTATCTGCCGCAGTCGATGGCCGGTTCCGTCGTGCCCGAGCGCGTACCGGCCGTGGTCATCTTCACGCCGTATTACCGTCGATTCCGTCTAACGGGCGCCGGTGCCGAGCCCAGCCCCAATGCGGCCAAGTATCGCGATGCCTTCGTACCAAAAGGCTATGCCGTGGTCGTGGTGGATGTGCGCGGCACGGGCGCGAGCTTTGGCACGCGCGATGCGTTGCGCTCCCCCACCGAGCGCGACGACTACTACGAAGTGGCCGAATGGATTGCCAACCAGCCGTGGTCGAGCGGCAGGATCGGCTCGACGGGTATCTCGTACCTGGGTGCCGCCGCGTGTTTCCTTGCGAGCACGGGACACCCCGCCGTCAAGGCCATCGCCCCACTGTTCTCGGTGTCGGACATCTACAGTGAACAGCTCTATCCGGGCGGCATGCTGTCGAAGGTATGGGTGGAGGCGTACGACGAACTGATGCTCGCGCTGGATCAGGACCGCCGCGACCTCGTAGCTGGCTTTCCGTACTTCAACGACCCGCGCTTTGCTGGCCCCGAGCGCGTGGATGAAGACACCGATGGCGCGCTGGTGCAGGCTGCGGTCGCCGAGCATCGCAACAACTTCACGCTGGCGGATCTGGCACCCGAGTTCGCGTATCGCGACGGGGCGGCCTTCCACGATCCCTCGCTTGATTCCGGTAGCTGCAGCCCGTATCGCTATCTCGATGGCATCGCGTCCGACGTCGCGGTCTATTCGATCTCGGGCTGGTATGACGGCGGCGGCTACGCCAATGGCGCGATCACGCGGTTCCTGTCGCTGCCGTCGCACGACAGCCGCCTGCTGCTGGGTCCATGGGATCACGGCGCGCGCACGAACGTATCGCCGTGGCGTGCGCAGCCTTCGTCCGAATTCCCGCTGCTGGCCGAGGTGCTGCGCTTCTTCGATCATCATCTGCTGGACCTTCCCACCGGCCTCGATCGCGAGGCACGCGTGCACTACCACAGCATCCACGACAACCAGTGGAAACCGGCCGATGCGTGGCCACCCGCTCCGGGCAACACGCGACTCTACCTGAACGACGAGGCTGTGCTCTCGACTCGCGCACAGGCAGAAACCACCGCGCTTTCCACGCAGGTGAGCTTCGACTGGACCACCGGCCGCCAGACGCGCTACGAGCGGCTGGGTGCGGCCAATATCGAGGACTACTACGCGGACTGGCACCAGCACGAAGCCGC
This sequence comes from Cupriavidus sp. SW-Y-13, assembly GCF_009793345.1. Lineage (NCBI taxonomy): Bacteria > Pseudomonadati > Pseudomonadota > Betaproteobacteria > Burkholderiales > Burkholderiaceae > Cupriavidus > Cupriavidus sp. SW-Y-13. Next base: position 512,963 of record NZ_WHLX01000002.1, on the reverse strand, counting down.
GCTGCCGCACTTCGATTCCGCGCCACTCTCCGCGCCGATGGCCATTGCCGGGCACGTGATCGCGCATCTCGATGTGGCATCGTCCCAGCCCGACGCCGCAGTGTTCGTCTATCTCTCGGAGGTCGAAGCGAGCGGCACGGTGCGCTATATCACCGAAGGCATGCTGCGCGCCTCGCATCGCAAGGAAGAGCCCTGCCCCGCCGAGTACCGCACCACGTGGCCCTATCGTGCGCACCGCAAGGCCGATGCCGAGCGGCTGACGCCGGGGTGCGCCGTGCCGCTGACGTTTGCGCTGCTGCCGATCGCGTGGACCTTGGCCGAAGGAAGTCGCCTGCGTGTATCCATCGCCGGTGCGGATCGCGGTCATTTTCCGCAGGTGCCGCATGGCCGACCACCACAACTGACGTTGACGCTGGGCGGCGAGCGCGGCTGCATGATCGAGGTTCCTGTCGCGGATCCTGCTGCGGCGCGATAGCCGTGCGAGTGCCCGGCCTGCACGCAAGGTGCTAGAGTCGGGCATCTCCCAACCGTCAGGCCCCGCCATGGATTTCCGGCAGCTTCGCTATTTCGCGCGCATCGTCGAACTCGAAAGCATTACCGCTGCAGCCGATGCGCTGCATATCGCGCAGCCCTCGTTAAGCCAGCACGTCGTCAACCTCGAAGCGGAACTCGACGCCAAGCTGCTGGTGCGCGGCCCCTTCGGTGCACGGCCCACCGAGACCGGACAGATCCTGTATCGCCACGCCAAGATGGTGTTGCGCCAGATGGAAGAAGCGCACGCCGCCGTGCGCCACGGACGCGATGTGCCCTCTGGCCACGTGCGCGTGGGGCTGCCGACGAGCACCTCGCGCGTGCTGGCCGTGCCGTTGCTGCAACTGGTGACGGCCAACGTGCCCGATGTCACCGTGGAAATCGTCGAAGGCAGCAGCGCCGACCTGGCCGAGCTCGTCACCGCGCAGAAGCTCGATCTCTGCATCGCCATGGACGCGCAGCAGCGTCCCAACATGCACCTGATTCCCTTGCTCGATGAAGACCTCATGGCGGTGGGCCCCGCCGCCAGCGGTCACGGCAACCAGCCGCTCACGCTGGCCGAGGTAGCCGCGCTGCCATTGCTGCTGCCCAGCTTTCCCAACTCCGTGCGCGTGCTGACCGACCGCGCATTCGTGGCCGCCAACCTCGAACTGCATCTCGTCGCCGAGACCAGTGCCGTCTCCGTCCTGCTCTCTGCCGTCAACGCCGGCATGGGCTGGACGATCTTGCCGTGGAGCGCACTGGCCAACGAGGCACCCGGCGCATTCGTGTGCGTACCGATTTCCGATTCCACGCTCTCGCGTCGCGTGTTTCTCTGCGTGGCGGGTGCTGCACGGCTGAGCCTGGCCTGCAAGACAGTAGAGGCGGCGATACTGCAGTTGATCGTGGATGCGATCGATAGCGGCGCGTGGCAGGGGGTAGCGGCGTTGGGCAGTTTGAAGGGGCAGGCGGAGTAGCTTTTTTCCTTTCGGTTTTCTCCCCTCTCCTGCACGCGGGAGAGGGGAGAAACCAGCAGTGATTCAACGACAGCCCCGCTTTCTGCGTCGCACAAATGGCGTGCCGTTAACACGCCAGAAGACCCTTGCCGCACACCCGATACGGCCATCGTGCGAAGAAAAAAGGACTCTCGAAATCGAGGAATTGCCGCTCTGGCGGGTGCACATACTTCGGGCCAGCAACACACGTTGTTCGCTACTTTCCAAAGTCTTGTTATCCCGTGTATCCAGAAGGAAGTCCCATGCCATTCTCCCGCTCCATCCGTTCCGCGATCACCACCATCGCCGCCCTCGCCGCCGTTTCCGTCGCCGGCCTTGTCCATGCCGCGCAGCCCCCCGCCCATCCCACGCCCGTGAAGAACGTGGTGCTCGTCCACGGCCTGTATGCCGATGGCTCCAGCTGGGAGAAAGTGATTCCGCTGCTGCAGGCGCACGGGTTGCACGTCACCTCGGTGCAGAACCCGACCACCTCGCTCGATGCCGACGTGGACGCCGTCAAGCGTGCCATCGCCCAGCAGAACGGCCCGACAGTACTCGTTGGCCACTCCTATGCCGGCATGGTCATCACGCAGGCCGGCGATGATCCGAAGGTCTCGGGCCTCGTCTATATCGCGGCGCGTGCGCCCGATGCTGGCGAGGACTACCCCGCGCTGACCCGCAAGTTCCCCGCCGCGCCGGCCTCCGCTGGCCTGCAATGGTTCGACAACTACGGCAAGCTCTCCGAGCAGGCGTTCGTCAGCGACTTCGCAGGTGACCTGCCGCCGAAGGAGGCGCTTGCGTACTATGCCGTGCAGCAGCCCATGGGCCGCGCCATCACCATGGCCAAGACCACGGTGGCCGCGTGGCGTGACAAGCCCACGTGGTACGCCGTGTCGACCGAAGACCGCACGATCAATCCCGATCTGGAGCGTTTCATGGCCAAGCGGATGTCGGCGCGCACCATCGAACTGCCATCCAGCCATGTGTCGCTGATTTCGCATCCGCAGGAAGTGGCGAACCTGATTCTCGACGCCGCAGGGCAATCGCACTGATCGCCTCATCCGGCCGGTCATTGCCGATGGCTGGCCGTACCGTTCCGCTTTCCGTAAGGATCGCGGACGGTCCTTAATTGATGCCGCGTCCGCGGCACCCTATTGTCTCCCTACAACGAATTCATCGATGCCCGCCCGAGGCATCGCCACACCGGAGACAACATGCCTGTTCCTTCCCGCCTGCGCCCGCCGCTGCACTAGCAGCGCCCTGCCCGCGCGGCGGCCACGTGCCGCCAGCCTTTCCTTTGCTGTTTCCGTCAGGCGCGCATCGCGTGCACGCCTGCGATGGAGTTCGCCATGTCGCAACACCTGATATCCATCACTGTGCTCGGACTGATGTTCGTGATTGCCACGGTGCTACCGGTCAACATGGGCGCACTGGCGTTCGTCGGCGCCTTTATCGTCGGTTCCTGGGTGGCCGCCATGCCGGCGAAAGCAATTCTCCTCGGCTTTCCCGCCGACCTGTTCCTGACCCTGGTGGGCATCACCTACCTGTTTGCCGTCGCGCAGAACAACGGCACCATCGACTGGCTGGTCAGGCTGGCCGTGCGCGCGGTGGGCGGACGCATCGCGGCCATTCCATGGATCATGTTCCTGATCGCGGCAACGCTGACTGCCGTGGGCGCGGTAAGCCCCGCCGCCGTGGCAATCATTGCGCCCATCGCACTCGGATTCGCGGCGCGCTACGGCATCAATCCGCTAATGATGGGCCTGATGGTGATCCACGGCGCGCAGGGCGGCGGCTTCTCCCCGATCAGCATCTATGGCGGCATTACCAACAAAATCGTGCAAAAAGCGGGGTTGCCGCTCAACGAGATGGCCACGGCGTTCGCCAGCTTCGGCGTCAACCTGGCCGTGGCTGCAGGTCTGTTCGTGGCCTTCGGCGGCCTGCGGTTGATGCGCAAGTCCGCGCCGGCAGTGGCCACTGCCACCTCGCCCGTTGGCGATGTGCTGACCATCGGTGCGCCGTTTGCGGCACGAACCATCCCCGCACAAGGCGCACAGATCTACGGCGATGCCGAGGCCGAAGCGGGAATGGAAGAGCGCAAGACCATGGACCGCGACAGCGATGCCCTGCTCGGCGGCGCCGGTGGGCAGGATGCCGACGCGCCTGCCGGTCTCTATCAATACCTCACCGTGTTCGGCCTGGTCGCCCTGGCAGTGCTCACGCTCTGGCTCAAGCTCGATATCGGCTTTGTCTCGCTGACCATCGCCGTGCTGCTGACGCTGATGGCGCCGGAGCAGCAGAAGCGGGCGCTGGGCCAGGTGTCGTGGCCCGAGATCATGCTGATCGTTGGCGTCAGCACCTACGTGGGCGTGATGGACAAGATGGGTACGATCGATTTCGTGGGCCATAGCGTGGCAAACCTCACCTCCCCGCTCGTGGCCGCCTTGCTGCTGTGCTTTGTCGGTGCAGTCGTTTCGGCCTTTGCGTCTTCTACGGCAGTGCTGGGGTCACTGATTCCGCTGGCCGTGCCGTTCCTGCAGCAGGGTTCCGATGTCAGCGCCATCGGCTTTATCGCGGCGATGGCCGTGGCCTCGACCATCGTCGATGTCAGCCCGTTCTCCACCAATGGCGCGCTGGTGCTGGCCAACGCGCAGAACGTGGATCGGCAGGCGTTCTTCCGGAAACTGCTGATCTACGGCGCGGCGGTGACGGTGATTGCCCCGGTTGTGCTGTGGTTTGTCTTTGTGGTGCTGTAGACCTTTTTGTATCACCGAGTACGCCCCTGCCCGGCCATATACACGCCGATACAAAAGCCGTGGTCGGCAGACACATGGCACGTGCGCCGGGTTCCTAGACTTCTCTCCAGGTTGTTACCACACACACACAGGAGAGAAACATGTCGGAAAACTTCAGCTTGTCTCGTCGCGGTTTCTTCGGTACGGCAGCGGCCACGCTGGCCGCCGCCCAACTGGGTCTGTCCGAAGCCGCCCATGCGGATTCCGGCATCGTCAAGGCACCTGCGCTGCCGGCTACGCAGCCCGGCACGCACACCCGCTTCGAGACGATCAAGCAGGTCCGGGCCGGCGTGCTCGACGTAGGCTACGCTGAAGTTGGCCCGGCAAATGGCCCGGTGGCGCTGCTGCTGCACGGCTGGCCGTACGACATCCACGCCTTCGTTGACGTGGCACCACTGCTGGCCGAACGCGGCTACCGCGTGATCATCCCCTACCTGCGCGGCTATGGCAGCACGCGCTTCCTGTCGGCCAAGACGCCGCGCAACGGCGAACAGGCTGCCATTGCCGCCGACATGATCGACCTGATGGACGCCCTCAAGATCCAGACCGCCGTGGTGGCCGGCTTCGACTGGGGCGCGCGTACCGCCGACATCATGGCCGCCATCTGGCCGGATCGTTGCCGTGGCCTGGTCTCGGTCAGCGGTTACCTGATCGGCAGCCAGGCAGCCGGCGCGCAACCCCTGCCGCCGGAAGCCGAACTGCAGTGGTGGTACCAGTTCTACTTCGCCACCGAGCGCGGCGAGATCGGCTACAAGAAGTACACGCACGACTTTGCCAAGCTGATCTGGAAGCTGGCCTCGCCGAAGTGGGAATTCGACAACGCCACGTTCGACCGTAGCGCCGCCGCGCTGGATAACCCCGACCAGGTGGCCATCACGATCCACAACTATCGCTGGCGCATGGGCTTGGCGAAGGGCGAGGCACGCTTCAACGCGCTGGAAGACCGACTCGCCAAGGCACCGAACATCAGCATTCCGACCATCACGATGGAAGGCGATGCCAACGGCGCCCCGCATCCGAAGCCCAGCGCCTACGCCAGCAAGTTCACGGGCCGCTACGAGTTCCGCGAAATCACTGGCGGCATCGGCCACAACCTGCCACAGGAAGCGCCCACCGCGTTTGCGCAGGCCGTGCTCGACGTGGACAAGAAGTAAAGAGGCCAACATGTCGATGCGCCGGATGTTGTTGCTCGTGACCATGGCGCTGTCCGCGCTGGCTTCGGAACTGGGCGGTGCCGGTCATCGGTGTGTGTTCAATGCCATGCCGGGCCAGACGCGCCCGCGCAAGGAAGACGACAAGCCGTCATGAGTTGATGGTGGTGGTAGTGGTGATGGTGATGGTGATGGTGATGGTGATGCCGGCGGCGGCGAGAGGAAAGCTCGCCGTCGCCAGTATTGCCGTCAGCGGCCCGCTGTCCTGACCTTCAGCGCTTGCACGCCGCGCAGGTTGTTGCGGCGGTGCCAGGCGAGTTGTTCGAGATCCACAGGCCTGAGGTCCGGAAAGCGACCCAGCAAGGCGCGAATCGCCACTTCGATTTCCATCATGGCGAGACGCGCGCCCAGGCAATAGTGGATACCACCGCCGAAGCCCAGCGCCGCCGTGGCATCGCGTTCGATATCGAGGCGGTCCGGATCGGCAAACACGGCGGGATCGCGATTGGCCGCGCCCAGCAGCATGAAGACGATACTGCCGCGCGGCACATGCGCGCCGCCAGCTTCCACGTCTTCCATCGCCGTACGCACCACCATCTGCACGGCGCCATCGTGGCGCATGCACTCGACCACCGCGTTGCGTACGAGCGATGCGTCCGTACGCAGGCGCTGCAACTGGTCCGGATTGCGGAACAGCGCAATCATCGTGTTGCCAATCATGTTCGACGTGGTTTCGTGGCCCGCCACAAACAGCAGGATCACGTTCGAAACAATCTCGTCCACGCTCAGTGTCGTACCGTCTTCCTCCGCGGCGACCAGTGCGGAAATCAGGTCGTCACCGGGATGCGCGCGCCGTTGTGCCACCACATCGCGGAAATGCGCCTCCAGCACCAGCGCCGCTTCATCGGCCAGCGCGAGCTGGTCGGCATCGAGCGGTGCCAGATCGAGCGCCGACGCCAGCCGCGCGGCGTGTGCGCCCAGGCGTTCGCCGTGCTCCAGCGGAATATCGAGCATGCGGCAGATGATCTCCACCGGCAACGGGAGCGCAAAATCCGCCACGATGTCGAACTCGGCCTGCGGCCCGATGCGATCCAGCAGTCGCTGCGTGGTGGCGGCAACGATCTGTCGCATGGCTTCCACCTGCCGCTGGTTGAACGCCTGCATCAGCAGCGCCCGCAGCCGCGTATGCGCGGGCGGATTCATCATCAGAAAGGTGCGGCTCAACGCCTGGAACACCGGCTGCTGCGTGGCGGCCTCGCCGTAGCGCGCCTGCACGCTCTGCAGATACGTCTTGCCCATGCGCCGGTCACGCAGCAGTGCGTCGATCACGGCATGGCGGCCCGTTACGAATACATTCGGACCAAGCGGCAGCAGCGGCCCGGCCTGGCGAATCTGTTCATACAGCGGATAAGGATTCTCGAAGAAAGCGGGGGAGGAAAACGACTGCAGATTCATGAGGGGAGATCGCGCATTGTTCTTGTTCGATCCGCGTTATATCAGCCACCCCTGCCTGCTTCCATGCAGGCTTTGTATCGTAGTGTGTCTGGCAGGGCCCAAGATACATGAGGATGCGGACGGTTTCGAATGGTTGCAAATTTGGAGCCATCCCTGTGTTTGCACCCTCTCCCGCTTGCGGGAGAGGGGCGGGGGAGAGGGTCAGCGGTGAATATTGCGATGCGGTCGGCAAGCAGAACCTCCAGCCCTCTCCCCCAACCCCTCTCCCACTTCATGGGAGAGGGGAGCAAACCCGCGCTAGAATGCCCCCTCACCCGCCGTCCCCGCCCTGCCATGCCCCGCCGTTCCGCTCCCCGCAAACTTCCGCGATCCCTGCGCATTGCCGCCATGGCCACGGCGGGCGTGCTCGCGTTGATGGCGGCCGGGCAGGCGTTCTTTGGCAAACCCGCGTCGAAGCCCCGTACGCCGCCGGTGGTCTCGAAACCTGCAGCCCCGGCCGCGGCGCCGAGCATCGAAACCGTTGCCTGGGAGACGCTGCGTCCTGCGGACTGGGATCCGATGAAGCCGTTCAAGGGCCTCGACATCGCGAAACTGGAGGACGACGATCCGCGTGCGCAGCAGGCGCTCGACGAGGCCAAGGTGTACTGGCAGAACGCGCCGATGAATCCTGCGCTCGACGGCCGCGGTGCGCGGATGACGGGGTATGTGGTGTCGCTCGAAGGCGAGGGGGAGGCGATCCGCGAGTTCCTGCTCGTGCCCTACTTTGGCGCATGTATCCATACGCCACCCCCGCCAGCCAACCAGGTGGTTCACGTGGTGGCGAACGAAGCGTCACGCAATTTCCGCACGATGGATGTGGTGACGGTCAGCGGCACGATGCGCGTCAAGGCGTCGCAAACGATGATGGGCGATGCCGGCTACCAGTTGACCGGTGCTGCCGTGGAAAATGTGAAGCCCGCATTCTGACGCTGGGCTCGCACGGACGCTCGATGTCATCGGTGACCGCTGGCCGCTGCGGTTCCCGGTCGTGGTGGCACTGGGCCAATGGGGCGAGCCGCAGCGCTTCACGCGTGGCGAACGTCGCTCGGTATTGATCGACACGCGCACCGGCAAACCTGTGCCGCGCATGGCGCCCATGGACAAGGACGGCAATATCCTGTCGCCCGCCGATACCGAAGTGAACAAGGTGACCTGAGCCAACCTCGCGCAGCAGGCCGCTTATGCCGAGAGTAAGGTGACACTGGACAAGTAGATAGTACGGTCCACCCGCCCCGGTTTGCGGATCGGCCCCGAGGCGTGGCATCCCTGAATCCTGCGTGCGAATCTGAAAATCACGCCCTCCCTGGACGAGCAATATGACTTCCGACGCTTCCACAACGTCGCATCACTTGAAGTCCTAAACCTCTGTGCAAGGAGCACATCATGAAGAAGTTGACCCTGCTCGCCAGCGCCGCAATCCTCGCATTGCCCGCCATGGCTTTCGCCCAAAGCACCGTTCAGAATGGCGCCGAAACCCGCGCACAGGTGCGTGCCGACCTGATCGCCGTGGAGAAGGCTGGCTACGATCCGGCCCTGTCGAACGACAACTATCCGGCTGACATCCAGGCCGCCGAAGCCAAGGTATCGGCCGAGGAAGGCATCCGCGCACCGAAGCCGCTGACGCGCGCCCAGGTCCGTCAGGATCTGGTCAATGTCGAGAAGGAAGGCTACGACCCGTTCCGCACGGACTACAACTACCCGGTGGATCTGCAGAAGGCCGAAGCCAAGCTGTCGCAGGCGCAGGCATCGACGGTGTCGAACGCGACGTATGCCACGCAGCCGCAGGTGCAGGCGAAGATGACGTCGATGAAGGCAGCCACTTACGTGCCGCGTATCGACCGTCCGCGTAACCCGTTCTTCGACGGCGCCTGAGTATGGGTGCAAGGCCACATGACCTGATCGTCGAGCCCGCCGCCGCACGCAATGTTCCGCGTGGCGGCTGGCGCCTGCCCCTGGTAGCGGCGCTGACCGCCGTCGGCGCCGGACTGGGCGGCATGGCCCTGGCGATGCTCCTGCACGCCATCCAGCATCTGGCCTATCACTACAGCCTGGCCGAAGTCATCGGCCATCAGAGTTTTCTGTCGGGCGTGGAACATGCCACGCCGCTGCGCCGGCTCGCTGCACTTGTCGCGGCCGGCATCGTGGCAGGTGCCGGATGGTTCCTGCTCTATCGTTTCGGCCGCCCGCTGGTGGGTATCCGGCGCGCGGTGGGCGAGGCGGACGTCTCGCTGCCTGCACCACCCCGCATGCCTGTCTTCACCACGGTCTGCCACGCTTTGCTGCAGATCGTCACCGTCGCGCTGGGTTCGCCCCTGGGCCGCGAAGTGGCACCGCGCGAGATTGGCGCGCTCATCGGACAACGCCTGTCGGCAGCATTCGCCCTGCCCGCCCCCTGGCAACGCCGGATAGTCGCCGCAGGTGCGGGCGCCGGACTGGCCGCTGTCTACAACGTCCCGTTCGCAGGCGCCCTGTTCACGCTCGAAGTCCTGCTGCAAAGTTTTCAGCCCTCCACGGCGGTATTGGCGATTTTCATGTCGACCGTCGCGGCATTGGTCGCTTCGATGGGTCTCGGGTCGGAAGTCCAGTACACGCTGCCCGCCTTCACGCCGGGCTTGCCGCTGCTTGCATGGGCCGCACTCTTCGGACCGATCGCCGGACTCGCCGCCCACCTGTTTGCCAAAGTCACCGCCACTGCACGCCTGCACGCCGCGCGTTCCTGGCGCCTGCCTGTGCTCTGCCTGCTGAACTTCACATTGATCGGCCTGCTGGCGATGGTCTTTCCCGAACTGCCGGGCAACGGCAAAGGTCCCGCGCTGCTCGGTTTCACTGGCCAGATCGCCATCGGCCTCGCCATCACGCTGCTGGCGCTCAAGCTCGCGATCATCTGCTCCTCGCTGCGCGCGGGTGCGATGGGCGGACTGCTGACGCCCGGGCTGGCTTGCGGCGCGCTGATTGGTGTGATCGCCGCAGGGTTCTGGAACATGTTCCTGCCCAATATCCCGGTGGGCGCCTGCGCCGTCATCGGTGGCGCAGCCTTCCTCGCCACGTCGATGCAGATGCCGCTGACGGCCATCGTGCTGGTAGGCGAGTTCACGCATCTGCAATACGACATGCTGCCAGCCGTTGCACTCTCCGTGGTGGGATCGGTGTGTGCGCAGCGGCTGTACGCCGCACACGTGTCCACGCCGGTGCCGGCAGCCGTCGTCCCGGCAGGCACCCGCGGCGCGGCCTAATCCTTGATCTGCGCGATCACCACAAGGATCACCGCTGCATTGCCGGGCTGCTGCGTCTGCGAATAGGCCGCGCGCGCATGTCCGGCCTTGTCGCCCAATACCTCCGCAAACAGGTCCGATGCACCGTCGAGCACGGCGGGTTGATCGAACACGCCCGGCGCGCTCGTAACGTGCCCTTCCACGCGCACGATGTGATCAAGCCGGTCGAAACTGCCGAGATACGCACGAATCTGCGCCAATACATTCAATGCGGCCAGCGCCGCCGCTTGCTTGCCTTCTGCAACGCTCAGGTCGCGGCCCACTTGCCCGGTCCAGGCCACCTTGCCATCACGCAACGGCAACTGTCCTGATATGAACAACAGATCGCCCGCACGGCTGACGGCGGTGTAGCTGCCCAGCGGTTGGGGCGGCGGCGGCAGTGTCAGGCCGCGCGCGGCCAGTTTCGATTCGATGGTGCTCATGGCAGTCTCCGGGGTAGTCATTGATCAAGGGATGCGAACCTGCGGCCAACTATAGGAACCGCCCCGCCGCGGATAAACCCCGGCGCTGGCACATGACTTGATACGCTGAGGAACAACTCAAGTCGCACGCTTTCCCCTATCATCGCGAAATCAGCATTTACATTGCATCTTTCATCTTGTTTCGAGATGAAATCCATCTCGCCGGCTGCGCCTTATCTGGAGACTGCAACATGACTTCGCCCACCTGGTCCGCTTCGTCCGCTTCGATCTTCCTGAACCGTCTCGGCCTGACCTCGCCGATCATCCAGGCGCCGATGGCCGGCGTAAGCACCCCGGCACTGGCCGCCGCCGTGAGCAACGCGGGCGGCCTTGGGTCTCTCGGGGTCGGTGCGATGGATGCCGAGGCCGCCCGCAAGGCCATCGCCGATACCCGCGCGTTGACGTCCAAAGCCATCAACATCAACCTGTTCTGCCATACGCCCGCGCAGGCCGACAGCCAGCGCGAACTGGCATGGCTCGACTACCTCGCATCGGTCTTTGCGGAATTCGGCGCCAAGCCGCCCGAATCGCTGCGTGAGATTTATCAGTCGTTCCAGACCGATAAAGCCATGCTGCAGATGTTGCTCGAAGAACGCCCTGCCGTGGTCAGCTTTCATTTCGGGCTGCCCGACGCGGCCAAGATCCGCGCGCTGCACGACGCCGGCATCTACCTGATGGCCTCGGCCACCTCGCGGGAGGAAGCACGGCTGATCGAAGCGGCGGGCATCGATGCCATCGTCGCGCAGGGTATCGAAGCCGGCGGCCATCGCGGCGTGTTCGATCCGAAGCAATACGACGAAGGACTCGGCACGATGGCGCTGGTGCGCGTGCTGGTACGTGAAACACGCCTGCCCGTGATTGCGGCGGGCGGCATCATGGATGGCGCCGGCATCGCAGCGGCGCTAGCCCTCGGTGCGGCGGCCGCCCAACTCGGCACGGCTTTCGTGGCGTGTCCCGAAACGTCGTCCGATGCCGCGTATCGCGCCATCCTGGCCTCGGCGCAGACACCACCTACCACGCTGACCCAAGCCATCTCGGGCCGCGCCGCACGCGGTTTCACTAACCGCTTCACGGCACTCGGCATGGCGGCTAACGCGCCAGCGGCCCCGGACTATCCGATCGCCTACGATGCCGGCAAAGCGCTCCACGCCGCCGCCAAGGCACAAGGCTCGGCAGCTTTCGCCGCGCAATGGGCGGGACAAGCGGTGCCGCTGGCGCGAGCGCTGCCGGCTGCGGAACTGATGCGGGTGTTGAATGGGGAGTTGGCCGAAGCCGTTGATGGGTTGGCGGGATTGCGCGCGACGTTGCGCTGACCACCGGCGATCGTTCGCGATCGCAACCGGTTTTTCTCAGAAGGCTGGCGCCAGTGGCACCGGCCTTTTTTGTTGCGGCGTTGACTGGCCTCGGACTGCACTTGTTCCCCCCACGCACAAGTCTTTGTGCCGCCAGGCCGTTCAACTGAGGCGGATCGTCACCTAAATTTGCATCCATCGACCACGTCGGTTCGATTGGCAAATCGCCAAGGTCAACCTAGATACGAGATCCCATCATGAGCACGCAAACCACCTCCTCCTCCAACGAAACCAAGGTCGCCATCGTCACGGGCGCCTCGCAAGGCATCGGTGCCGAGCTGGTCAAGGCCTATCGCCAACGCGGCTACCGCGTGGTGGCCACGGCCCGCAGCATCAAGCCGTCCGATGACGCCGATATCCTTGCCGTGGCAGGCGATATCGCCGATGCGGACACGGCCCGCCGCGTGGTGTCCACCGCCATCGAGAAATTCGGCCGCGTGGATGCGCTGGTGAACAACGCCGGCATCTTCATTGCCAAGCCGTTCACGCAATACACCGCCGAAGACTTCGCCACCAAGACCGGCGTGAACCTGGCTGGCTTCTTCCACATCACGCAGCTCGCCATCGCACAAATGGAAAAGCAGGGCCGCGGCCACGTGGTGAGCATCACCACGAGCCTGGTGGACCACGCCATCGACGGTGTGCCTTCGGTGCTGGCCTCGCTGACCAAGGGCGGCATCAACGCCGCTACCAAGTCGCTGGCTGTGGAATATGCCAAGCGCGGTATTCGCGTGAACGCCGTGTCGCCTGGCATCATCAAGTCGCCGATGCACGCCCCTGAAACCCACGCTGCGCTGGGCGCGCTCCACCCGATGGGCCATATGGGCGAAATGAGCGACATCGTGGACGCCGTGCTCTTCCTGGAATCGGCACCGTTCGTGACCGGCGAGATCCTGCACGTCGACGGTGGTCAGAGCGCCGGCCACTAAGACGCATCACACATCAAGGGTAAACCCTTAGTCATCCTTCAGGTAGCCGTGAGCGCACTCTCCTAGACTGGAAGCTTTCGCCACGGCTACCTAAGGAACCCTAATGGCCACGATCGAAGTGAAGGTGCCCCAGCTCTCCGAATCGGTTTCGGAAGCTACGCTGCTGCAGTGGAAGAAGAAGCCCGGCGAGGCCGTGGCCATCGACGAGATCCTCGTGGAACTCGAAACGGACAAGGTCACGCTCGAAGTGCCTTGCCCCGCAGCCGGTGTACTGGCGCAGATCGTTCAGCCAGATGGGGCGACGGTGCAGGCCGAACAGGTCATCGCCGTGGTGGACACCGAAGCCAAGGCCACGGCGGCGGCGCCTGCACCTTCCTCGCCTTCTGCTTCTCCAGTCCCTTCACCAGCCCCCTCCCCTGCACCCTCCTCAACACCTGCACCGGTCGCAGCTTCAGGCGGCGGCGCTCCCGCATCGGCCACAGCCGACTACGATGTGATCGTGATCGGCTCTGGCCCCGGCGGGTACATCGCGGCCATCCGCGCGGCGCAGCTCGGCAAGACCGTGGCTTGCATCGAAGAGTGGAAAGACCCCAGCGGCAAGCCTCGCCTCGGCGGCACATGCCTCAACGTGGGCTGCATCCCGAGCAAGGCGCTGCTCGCATCGTCCGAACATTTCGAGCAGGCGCAGCACGATCTTGCGGATCACGGCGTCAACGTCAAGGGTGTCTCCCTGGATCTCGCCAAGATGATCGGCCGCAAGGCGGCTATCGTCGACAAGTTCACGGGCGGCGTGGAGTTCCTGTTCCGCAAGAACAAGGTCACCTGGATCAAGGGACACGGCAAGTTCAAGGGCCGCGCGGCGGACGGCGTGGTCACCGTGGAAGCCATCGAGGGCAAGGACGCCAAGTCCTATACCGCACGCAACGTCATCATCGCCACGGGCTCCAAGGCGCGACACCTGCCTAACGTGCCCGTGGACAACAAGATCGTTTCCGATAACGAGGGCGCACTGTCCTTCGATTCGGTGCCGAAGACGCTGGCCGTGATCGGCGCTGGTGTGATCGGACTCGAACTCGGGTCCGTCTGGCGACGGCTGGGCGCGGAGGTGACGCTGCTCGAAGCGCTGCCGACGTTCCTGGGCACGGTGGACGAAGCCATCGCCAAGGAAGCCGCCAAGCAGTTCAACAAGCAGGGGCTGGCGATTCACCTCGGCGTGAACATCGGCGAGATCAAGACCTCGGCCAAGGGCGTGAGCATCGCCTACAAGGACCGCGATGGCGCGGACCAGAAACTCGACGCCGACCGTCTGATCGTCTCCATCGGCCGCGTGCCGAATACCGACAACCTCGGTCTCGATGCCGTGGGCTTGTCAGCGGACGCACGTGGCTTCATCCCGGTGGACGACCAGTGCCGCACGTCGGTGCCCGGCATCTACGCGCTTGGCGATGTGGTGCGCGGACCGATGCTTGCCCATAAGGCCGAGGACGAAGGCGTGATGGTGGCCGAAGTCATCGACGGCCAGAAGCCGCACATCGACTACAACTGCATTCCGTGGGTCATCTACACCGCACCGGAAATCGCCTGGGTCGGCAAGACCGAAGCCCAACTCAAGGCCGAAGGCCGTGCCTACAAGACCGGCCAGTTCCCGATGACCGCCAACGGCCGCGCGCTCGGCCTGGGCCGCCCCGAAGGCTTCATCAAGATGATCGCCGATGCCAACACCGACGAACTGCTGGGCGTACACATCATCTCGGTCAACGCCTCGGACCTGATCGCCGAAGGCGTGGTCGCCATGGAATTCAAGGCAGCATCGGAAGACATCGGCATGATCAGCCACCCGCATCCGTCACTGTCGGAGGTCATGCGCGAGGCCGCGCTTGCGGTGCAGAAGCGGGCGTTGAATATGTAGTTCTATCGACCGCTTCTTGGTTGACTCCCCTCTCCCGCGTGGCGGGAGAGGGGCTGGGGGAGAGGGCTGGCGGTGCAATCTGCGATGTGGTCGGCAAGCAGAACCTCCTGCCCTCTCCCCCACCCCTCTCCCACTGGCATGGGAGAGGGGAGCGCATAGCGAAGGGCGTTGGAATACTCCGAAACGCCCTACCCCAACACCCCCACAAATCGCTTCCGATAGTCCGCCGGCGTTACCCCCACCACGCGCAAAAATGCCCGCCTGAACGTATCGATGTTCGTGAAGCCGCAGGCTGCCGCTGCCTGCTTCGGCGCGATGATGCCTTCCTCCAGCAATTGCCGCGCGGCGGCTACGCGGGCGCCCTCCACCCAACTCGCGGGTGTGACACCGACCTCTTCCTGGAACAGACGAGACAGATGCCGTGGACTGACGCCGAGGCGTGCAGCCAGGCTGGGGACATCGTGCGGTTCGGCGGGATGGGCGGCGACCCAGCGCTGGAGTTCCTGCAGTGCCGAACGATTGGCAGCGGGTGTTTCGCGGCGACTGAACTGCATCTGGCCACCGGGCCGTCGAAAGAACATCACCAGTTGGCTGGCGACGCGCATGGCGATATCCCGGCCCAGGTCTTCCTCCACGAGCGACAACGCCAGATCCATGCCGGCCGTGACCCCTGCCGCGGTACGCAGCTTGCCATCGCGCACGTGGATGGCATCGGCATCGACAGTGACATGCGGGAACCTTGCGGCCAGCGCGTCGGCGTCGGCCCAGTGCGTGGTGATGCGGCGTCCATCGAGCAGACCGGCCTCGGCCAGCAGGAACGCCCCGCTGCACACCGAACCATAACGCCGCGTCGTCGGCGCCACACGGCGCAGCCAGTCGAGCAATGCCGGGGCCACCTCCGCGTCTGCGGCGTGGGGTGCGCCCGCCACAAGCAGTGTGTGGATGCGAGGCAGTTTGCGCGCCCTGGGATCGTCCTCGATGACGATGTCCGGCATCAGGCGCACCCCCGACGAGGCCCGCACCGGGCCGCGACCAAGCGCCACGAGATCGAGGTGATAGATCTCGGCCCCGGCCTGGCGGTTGGCCTCGGCAAACACATCGAGTGGCCCCGAGACGTCCAGCAACTGCACACCCTCGATGGCGAGCAGGCCAATGTTTCGCGAAGCCGGCATGGCAGCGTCCTGTTAACGTCAGTTTGTCCTATATCGTCGTATTACGACGATTGAAGCCATCCTACCGCGCTCCTACACTCGCTTCAACCCCAAGCGAAGGAGTCCACCATGCGCTTCACCACCGGCGACATCGCCATCCCCGACAGCCAACTGGCTCGCGAGATCACCGAACTCGTGCGCGATACCGAATCACCGCTGTTGTTCCATCACTCCAGCCGCGTCTATTACTGGGCAGCGTTGGCCGGTAAGCATCGCGCCCTGTGCTATGACCCCGAACTGCTCTACGCAGGCGCCATGTTTCATGACATGGGGCTGACCCATGCACATGGCAGCGCCGACAAGCGATTCGAAGTAGATGGTGCCAACGCCGCCGCGGACTTTTTGCGCAGCCGGGGCATCGGCGAACGCGAAGTGGAAAAGGTATGGACGGCCATCGCGCTACACACCACGCCGGGCGTCCCAGAATTCATGGCACCTGAAATTGCGCTAGTCACGGCGGGTGTGGAGATGGACGTGCTTGGCATCCGCTACGACACGTTCGCCGATGCGGATCGCGAAGCCGTGGTGCATGCGCATCCACGCACCGAACACTTCAAGGAGGACATCATCCAGGCGTTCTACGATGGCATCCGTCACAAGCCCGATACCACGTTCGGCAATGTCAAGGCCGATGTCATTGCCGACAAGGAACCGCACTTTCATCGTGGCAACTTCTGCAGCGTGATCCGCTGTTCGGCCTGGAAAGGGTGAAGCCGTCGACTCAATCGGTATGAGGGAGACAGGCACGCAGGACACCGGCCAGCATCTCGGCGCTAGCCGGCTTTTCCAGCACCAGATCGATACCAGCGGCCCGGCACGCCCGTTCTATGGCCGGACTCACAGTGGCCGAGATGGCGACGATCGGTAGATGCGGTACTTTGTTACTTTGTTCCCGGCTCCGGACGGATCGGGCCAGCGTGAGGCCATCCATGCCGGGCAGGTCGATGTCGGTCAGCAGCATGGCAACATCCTGCGCCTGCAGCGCGGCCCAGGCCGCATGTCCGTGCTCGCACGACACGACCTCGCACGGCATGGCCGCGCGCAGTTGCTCCGCCAGCGCCATCAGGCAAAACGGATGATCGTCGGCCAGCACGATGCGCGGCAGCTTGTTGACGCGCACGGCAGACGATGCCGTACGCGTGGTGGTGGCCGGCGGCGTAGCGAACGTGGGCTGGACGAACAATGCAAGGCTGGGCATGGCGCGGACCGGACGCATTCCGGATAGAAACAGTGATGGTTGCGATCCCTGTATTGTGCGCGCCACGCTCTCTCGCAGGTTGCGGAAATTTCCGCAAATCACGGTGGAAAGTTCTCAATTTCTCATTTTTTCGACTTACCCCGTGACCCGGTTCATCAGAACATCGCCGCGTGTCCAGCGCCGGAGATTGTCGAGGAACATTTCCACCACGCGCGCGGCGTTGCCATCGGAGAATCCCGCGCTGTGCGGCGTGGCGATGACGTTGGGAAGCATCCAGAGTGGCGACGTGGCCGGCAGCGGTTCATGCGCAAAGACATCCAGATAGGCGCCGCCGAGATGACCATTGCCCAATACCTCGATCAGCGCCGTTTCGTCCACGATCTCGCCACGTGCCACGTTGACCAGTCGCGCACCCGCTGGCAGGCGCTGTAGCGCCGCGCCATCGATCAGCCCACGCGTGCGGTCGGTCAGCGGGCAGGCCAGGATCAGCCAGTCTGTCTGCGGGAGGATCGCGTCGAGGACATCGAACGTGGCCGTGGCGAACCCCTCGCCGGCCGGCGTGGCACGCTGCCTGATCACGGTAACGGACAGGCCCAGCACGCGCAGTACCGCGCCAATCTGCTGGCCGATCGGACCCCACCCCAGGATCGTCGCTCGCTGGCCCTGCAGATCGCGCGGCATGCCGCTACCGATCAGCGGCGCCCATCGTTGCGCACGCTGGGCATCCATCAGTTGCGGAAAATGCCGGGCCAGCGCGAGCACACCCGCCAGCGCGGTTTGCGCCACGACTCCCGCGTTAGATCCCGACGACGTGGTCACGTCCACGCCACGTTCCCGCAGTTGCAGGAAGATCGCGCGATCCGCGCCGGCCGAGTGCGTATGCACCCAGCGCAACGACGGCGCCTCGCGCATCGCGTTGTAGAACCGTTCCGTGGCCGGCAGGACCTCATGCTTGGTCGACAGTCCCGTGACGTCGCGGGAGACGAAGGCGACATCGGCATCGACGGAACGCGGATCGTCGATGTCTGGTGCGGACACCGGCTCCCACGCATGACCAGCCATGGCGTTGTCGATGGCATCACGATGGGCATCGAGCGCTGCCATCGACAACAGGATGCGCAGCGGTGCCGCGCCGGATTCGGACCTCGTCGCCATCGATCAATCCACCGTGGCGCCGGACGCCTTCACCACGGCCTTCCACTTGACGAACTCTGCCCGCGTGAAGTCCCCGAACTGTTTTGGCGTGCCGCCCACGGGATCGGCCCCCTCGCGGATCATCTGCGCCTGCAGGGACGGCAGGATCTCGTTGACCGTCTTGTTCAACCTCGCCACCACCTCGGGCGACGTACCCTTCGGTGCGAAGAAGCCAAACCACGATCCGGCCTCGAACCCCGGAAAGCCCTTCTCCGCGATGGTGGGCAGATCTGGCAGCGAGCGTGACCGCTTGGCGCTGGTCACTGCCAATGCCCGCAGCTTGCCGGCCTGGATATGGGACATGACCGAAGGAATCGTCGCAAACATGAACTGCACCCGGCCGGAGAGCAGGTCGTTAAGCGCATCGGCGCCCTTGTAGGGGATATGCGTGGCCTGCGTGCCCATACGCTCGGTCAGCATGAATCCCGACAGATGCGATGACGTGCCCACGCCGGTAGAGCTGTAGTTGAGCTTGCCGGGATTCGCCTTGGCATAGGCCGCGAATTCTTCGAACGTCTTTACCGGCAGCGACGGATGGACCACCAGCACATTCGGCACATCGGCGATCTGCACCACAGGGACGAGATCGGTCAGCGGGTCGTAGTTGAGCTTCTTGTAAAGCGTCTGGTTGATCGAGATCGGTCCCACCGAGTTCACAAGCAGCGTGTATCCGTCAGCCGGCGCACGCACCACGTACTCGGTGCCGATATTGCCGCCTGCACCGGGCCGGTTGTCCACCACGAACGACTGCTTCAATCGTTGTGCCATCTGCTGGCTGACGCTGCGGGCGAGCATGTCTGTTGTGCCGCCGGCGGTGAAGGCCACTACTACGCGAACGGGCTTGACGGGATAGTCGTCGGCCATGGCAGGCGTGGCCACTGTCACGCCCAGGGCCAGCGCGCAGGCCGTGAGCAATCGGGAATGCAGCGTTGGGGGGACGATTCGATGCATGGTTGTCTCCGTAGAATTTTTTGTTTTGTATTGTTTTGCTCCCCTCTCCCACGCAGTGGGAGAGGGGTTGGGGGAGAGGGCAACGAGGTTCTGCTTGCCGACCTGTCTCAATTTGCACTGCTGGCCCTCTCCCCCGCCTCTCTCCCGCTTGCGGGAGAGGGGAGAAACCGGGAGAAAACCGAGGCTCAATCCCGATATCCCGGGTCCATCCGGTCCAGCTTGCGCAGCAGAGCTGGCCACTCCATCACGCCATAAGGCCGACGCGTGCCGGGCTGGTAGTTGTTCCACGTTTCCTGCAGCACATCGGCGGGCACTTCCTGGAAAGGCGTGTTGCACGACATCGCCGCTACCTGCGAGCGGCAGGCCAGTTCGAGCCGGTGCATCCAGTTGAATGCCTCGCCCACGGTGTTGCCCACGGTCAGCGCGCCGTGGTTGCGCAGGATCAGTGCCTCGCCCCGGCCCAGGTCTTCGATCAGCGATGCCTGCTCGGCGGTGTCGAGCACCACGCCCTGGTAGTCGTGGTAGCCGATCTTCAGGAAGCGCATGGACGTCTGCGTGATTGGCAGCAGTCCGCATGCGAGCGAGGACACCGCCATCGACGCCCAGCTATGGGTGTGGATCACGCAGGCCACTTCGGGGCGCGCATGGTGGACGGCGCTGTGGATTACGTAGCCCGCCTTGTTGATGCCGTAGTTCAGCTCACCGAAGTCAGGCTTCGACAGAATCTTGCCGTCATGGTCCACCTTGATCAGGCATGAGGCGGTGATCTCCTCGTACATCATTCCGTAGGGATTGATCAGGAAGGCATCGTCCTCGTCCGGTACGCGCACGGAGATGTGGTTCGCCATCATGTCGGCCATGCCGTAGAGCTCGACCAGCCGGTAGCAGGCGGCCAGGTCCACGCGCGCCTGCCACTCCGCCTCGCTGCACTGGTCGCGCATCGACGGAATGTTCAGCACACCGGGTTTCGTCATGGGGTGTCTCCTGGATGGGGTTCGATTGGGTATGTTGTTTGCCCGAGATTCAATCCGAGCCGAGGGCAAGGTCAGCCGGCCGGCGTTTCTCGATATGGAACTTGAGCAGCGCAGCACTGCGGAAAATGCCGTGCGCGAACTTGCCATAGGGCAGCGTGGCGAACAGTGCCATCACGATGCCCAGGTGTATGGCCAGCAGCGCGGCCATGGCGCCGGTATCGCGGAAGGCAAGCAGAGCCAGTCCGCTCGCGCTGGTCAGCAACAGCAGCGCGATAAAGCCACGGTCCATCGGCTTCTGCGCAGCGTCCATCGTCTTAGGGTCCCGACGCAGGTTCAGCCAGAGCAGCCCGGCCGGCCCGATCAGCAGACCGATACCGCCTGCAATGCCCAGCAGCACCGGCACGCTCGTGACTGGATATGGCGCGTGGAGATCCAGCAGGTAGTGATACAGCGTAGCCACCGTGGTAGCGGCAAAGCACAGCATGAAGCCGTAGAACGTGAAATGGTGGAAGCGGCGACGCAACAGCGTGAACGCATCGTCATCGTTGTTGCAGCCCTTGCCATGACCGCCATCCAGATACTTGAGCCGCAGCGCATCGTGTGCTGCACCACCGGCCGCCGCACCGTGCGATTCCCCGTCGCGCGTGCCCGGCGTGACCTGCCGCCAGAACCGCGTCACGCCGATACCCAGCGCGAGCATCGCGAACAGGAATACCGCACCGAACATCGCGGCCAGCAGGTTGTGCGGAAAGATCGCGTAGAAGTTGCCGGCCAGCGGCGCGTGCCACAGCGAGCCGCGCATGGCCAGCACCATCAGCAGGAACAGCACCAGACCACCGGCCAGCGCCAATGCCACGGTCATACCGGCGCGACGATAGAGTCCGCCGAGCACCGCCGGGAACGCGAAATCTCCGTAGGTCTGTACGCGCACCTTCGCCATGGCCTGCGGAATGTTGACCGCGAATTCGTGCGGCGGCGCGTACTGGCAGGCGTGATAGCACGCGCCGCAGTTGTGGCAGAGATTGGCAAGGTAGTGGATATCGGCTTTCGGGAACTCCAGCCGGCGCGTCATCGCCGGGAACACGGCGCAGAATCCTTCGCAATAGCGGCATGCGTTGCAGATCTGCAGCGTGCGTGCCACTTCCTCTTCGTCCGCAGTCAGCGGCAGCAGGCCATGGAGTCCACTGGCGCCAATGGTGTCGATGTCGCCGTTGGCCAGCGCCGCCGCCTCGCGCGTCAACGCTTCAAGATGTTGCATAGTCCTTTTCCTGTGATGCCACACCCGTTGCAGCGCGTGCTGCCTCGGTGCCCGCGATCCGGCCGAATGCGGTGCCGATGGCCATGCCCACACCGGCCGTGTAGCCCTTGCCGAGCACGTTGCCGGCCATCATCTCGCCGGCAACGAACAGGTTGTCGCTAGGCTGACCGCCAAAATGCACGGCCGCCTGGTCGTTGACCTTCAAACCCAGGTACGTGAACGTGATGCCGGGCCGCAGGGCATAGCCATAGAACGGCGCGGTATCGAGCGGACGCGCCCAGTGCGTCTTGGCCGGGGTCACGCCCTCGGTGTGGCAATCGTCCAGCACGGTGTGATCGAAATTTCCCACGCGGCAGGCGGCGTTGTATTCGCCGATCGTGCGCATGAAAGTGGCCTCGTCCAGCCCGAGCTTGCGGGCGAGTTCGGGCAGCGTGTCGGCCTTGACACCGGGGAACACCGGCGGCATGAAGCGGCCCACGGCCTTGGCGTCGATGATCGAATAGCCGATCTGCTGCGGCTGCTGCGCCACGAGGCGGCCCCAGATGGCGTAACGCTTGGGCCAGAAATCTTCGCCTTCATCGTAGAAGCGCTCGGCATTGGCGTTCAGCACCACGCCCAGCGACACACAATCGATCCGCGTGCAGATGCCGCCGTCATAGAGCGGAGCGCGCGCGTCGATGGCCACGCAGTGCGATTGCGACGGATCGCCGATGGCGTCGGCGCCCGCCTCGATCATGTGCTTGAGCAGCACGCCCATGTTGAAACGCGTACCACGGATCAGGAAGTTGTCGGCCGGCCATTCGCCACGCTCGTTCTGACCCCAGGCTTCGCGCAGCCATTCACGATTCGATTCGAAGCCACCCGCCGCCAGCACGCAGGCACGCGCCGCAATGCGCTCGTTGCCGATATACGCCGCGACGAAGCGACCTCCGTCCAGTTCGATGCGATCGACCGGCGCGTTGTAGCGGATGCTCACGCCCAAACGCTCCGCGCTGCGGTAATACGCGTTGACCAGCGCCTTGCCACCACCCATGAAGAACGCATTGGTGCGCGCCACATGCAGCGCGCCCGATAGCGGCGGCTGGAAATTCACGCCATGGCTGCGCATCCAGTCGCGGCAGGTCGATGACGCCCGAATCGCCAGGCGCGCCAGCTTTTCATCCGTCAGGCCGCCCGTGACCTTGAGCAGGTCCTGCCAGTATTCCTCTTCGGGATAGGCATCGATCAGCACGTCCTGCGGCGCGTCGTGCATGCAGCGCAGGTTACGGGTATGCGAGGAATTGCCGCCACGCCATTCGCGCGGCGCGGATTCGAGCAGCATCACGCTGGCGCCCGCTTCACGGGCCATCAGCGCCGCGCACAGCGCAGCATTGCCGCCGCCGATCACCAGTACATCGATCATCGGCGAACTCATGCGCAAGCACCCTGCCGGCAGGTCTTTTTGAGGAGTGGGAACACGATGTTTCATGCCTTCGTGGGTCTGTGCAGCGACTGTATCCGCGCGACGGATCGCTGCTAAGCCCTTGTCTGGCATGGGGGCATCACGATTTGTGATGGCTGACGGGAGACCGGCAAGTGCTGCCGGGGCCCACTACGCGCCCGAGTAATTCCTGCCTTTCAGGCAACCCCCTCCACCAACCTCGCTCCCCGCCACTCTCCTGATCGCACCAGTCCGCGCGCGATGTCGCCCAGCACTACGCGCAGGGCCAGGGCGGCTGGCGAGAGTTCGTCGTCGGATAGGCTGCAGAGCAGGTTGCGGCGCATGACGGCCGGGTCGTCTATCTGGGCGAGGTGGAAGCGCGTGGCCGCGTCGGGATAGCGGCCCACGGCGGCCCAGGGTTGCAGCGTGGCGCCGAAACCCATGTCGACGGCGTCCATGAGCATGGCCAGGGAATCGACTTCCTGCGTCACGTGCGGCGCCACCTTGGCGCGGGCGAAGGCGGCATCCAGAGTGCTACGCAAGCCGTGTACACCCGTGGGCATGATCAGCGGCACCTCGGCGAGGTCCGCCATCTGGCACAGCGTTGGCGGATCGGCCTTGCCTTGTGGCAGTGCCTGGCGTGACTGGATCAGGAACAGGGTTTCCTCCAGCAGCGGGATGACGGTCCAGCGGCGCGCGGCGTGGGTATCGAACAGCACGGCCAGGTCGAGCTGGCGCGCGTTGAGCATGGCGGTGAGATGGCCGGAAAGGCTTTCGACGACATGCAGCCGTACATCAGGATAGCGTTCGCGCATGGCGCGGATCAGCGGCACGCCGATCACCGATGCCGTGGTCGGAGCCAGCCCCACGCTGACGGTTCCGGAGAGCCGGGCCTGATGCGCGGCGCGGCGCGCCTGTTCGGCGTGGCGCAGCGTGAGTTGGGCTTCGTGGAAAAAGGCGAGGCCCGCCTCGGTGGGCGTTACGCCCTGCGGCGTGCGCCGCAGCAGCCGCGTGGCAAGCTCGCCTTCGAGACGGCTGATCTGCTGGCTGACCGCGGACTGCACCATGTCGAGTTCAAGCGCGGCGCGGCTCATGCTGCCGAGTTCCACGACACGCACGAAGTATTGAAGCTGGCGCAGTTCCATCTGTCTCCCCAGGGCTTGGCCGATCCGCCCGGCAACACGGTTACGCAGGCGTTCGGCTTGTCGTTCTGGGGCGTCTTATACCAGATGCAGCGCGGCGAATGGTGCTTCTCGCGCTTTGGTTGCGTCAGGCTTCGTCGGCCCCGCTGTACCAGTCCACGGCCTGATCGGAGTAGACCAACCCCTTGGCGGCAAGTCCCGGGCGCATGTTGTACATGTCGAGTCCGAGTACGCCCGATGCAAGGGTCTCGCGTTTGGCGCCTTCGAGTGCCTCGCGCTCCGACGCCTTGCGCGCCACCTCGCCGGCCTGCGGACGAGCCACCACTACCACGCCATCGTCATCGGCCACGATCACATCGCCGGGCCGCACCTGGGCGCCAGCACAGATCACGGGCACGTTGACCGCGCCCACGGTTTCCTTGACCGCGCCCTGTGCCGAGATCGCGCGCGACCAGACCGGGAAGCCCATCGCGTTGAGCGTGGCAACGTCCCTGCAACCAGAATCAAGGATCAGACCACGTGCGCCGCGTGCCTTCAGCGATGTGGCCAGCAGATCGCCGAACACGCCATCGGTGCAGTCGCTGGTCAGCGCCACCACCAGCACGTCGCCGGGCTGGATCATCTCCACGGCCACGTGAATCATCCAGTTGTCGCCGGGATGCATCAGCGCCGTCACGGCACTGCCCGCGATGGCCGAGCCCGACTGGATCGGACGCAGATAGGGTTTCATCAGCCCCGTGCGGCGCTGGGCTTCATGCACCGTGGCCACGCCGAGCTTGCCAAGCGTCTCGATATCGCGCCCATCGGCGCGCAGGATGTTGCGATAGGCAACCGTTCTCATGCCAACACCTCCGATACTTGCGGAAAGACGCGTGCGTAACCTTCCCCATGCTGGATCTTGCGATCCGAGTTGCGCGTGGCCTGCGCGCCGCGCTGCAACGCCACGCGGGTGTAGTACTCCCACAGGTGTTCCTGCGCAGCCATCGTCGTGAACGCGCGCTGCTTCTTCTCCCACACCGAGGAGATATCCAGCAGCACATCGGGCTTCCAGTTGCACTGCTCGGGCTGATGCGGCTCGAACAGGAACACAGGCGGCGCGCCGATCACGGGCACCTCGGGCTTGTAGCCATGCGCCTGCGCAATGACGCGGGCTTCCTGCGCGACGTGCGTCGCCAGCGGATGGTCGAAGTTGTAGATGTCTTCGCGCGAATGGCTCAACACCAGTTCCGGGCGAATCTCGCGGTAGATATCGGCCAGCCGCAGCAAGGCTTCGTCGGGCACGCGCAGCGGGTAATCGCCAAGGTCGAAGCATTCCAGCGTGCCGCCGAGAATGTCTGCCGCCTTCTGCGCTTCTTCGAGACGCGCCGCCTTGACGCGCTCGATTGTCATGCCGGGCTGGCGCCACATCTTGGCCGATTCACCGCGCTCGCCGAACGAGAGGCACGCGATGCGCACGTGGTAGCCGCGCTCCGCGTACAGCGCGATGGCACCGCCCGCACGCCAGACGAAATCAGCCGCGTGGGCGCTGACGACGAGGATCGAAGGCCGGGGAGAGATTTGCTCGGACATTGGGGACTTCCAGTTTCAATCGTTGATGCTTGAATGCGGGTCAATCAGGGGCTCAATCAGCGGTGATCCCGGCCTTCTTGATGACGTGTTGCCACGTAGCCGTCTCGGTCTTCACGAACTGGCCGAACTGCTCGGGCGTGCCGGACACGATGGTCACGCCAAGCTGGTTCAACTGCTTGCGCACCTCGGGGTCAGCCAGCGCCGTATTGGCCGCCGCATTCAGTTGCTTGATGATGGGCGCGGGCGTCTTGGCCGGTGCGACGAGGCCCCACCAGACCGAGGCCGTGAAGTTGGGCAACCCTTCCTCCTTAGAGGTCGGCACGTTCGGCAGCAATGCAGAACGGTTGGCGCTCGCCACCGCCAGTGGGCGCAGCGTGCCAGCCTTGATATGCGCCACCACTTCCAGCGGATTGATCGGCATGAACGTGATGCGCTCGCCGATCAGGTCGGTGATGGCCGGCGCGCCGCCCTTGTACGGCACGTGCAACACATCGATATCGGCGGCGTCCTTGAGCAGTTCGCCGGCAAGGTGCCCGGAACTGCCATTGCCCGCCGACGCATAGTTGAGCTTGCCCGGCTGCGCCTTGGCCTGCGCCACGAGTCCCTTCAACGAGGTGATGCTCGACTTGGCTGGCACCACAACCACCAGCGAGGCTTCGCCCACGCGCGCCACCGGCGTGAAATCCGTGGCCGGGTTGAAACTGAGCTTGGGGAACAGCGCGGCGTTCGTGGCCAAGCTGTTCGACGCCATCATGATCGTGTAGCCATCTGCCTGCGCCTTGGCCACGTAGTCGAGGCCGATATTGGTGCTGGCGCCCGGCTTGTTATCGACGACGATGGGCTGCTTGAGCACGACGCTCATGTGCTGGCCCACGGCGCGCGCCACGATGTCCACGGCGCCGCCGGCGGCATACGGCACGACCAGGCGGATCGGCTTGTCAGGATAGGCGTCGGCGTGCGCCACGGCACTCCCCAAAGCCAGCGCCGCCGCCAGCGAAACCAGCATGGGGCGGCTCCCGCCCATTGGAAAACGAATACGAGCGAGCCCGCGCAGCATGGTTGTCTCCTGTGAGTCTTGGTTTAGAACGTGCTCGCATTCTGAGTTCGGGTCGTGATACTGTCCAATACGTTTTCAGATGGCTGGTTATTCCGAATCCCTATCATGGACTTTCGCCAACTCCGTTATTTCGTGGCTGTGGCCGAGGCGCTGAGCTTCAGCGAGGCAGCCCGGCGCCTCCACATCAGCCAGCCGCCACTGAGCGTGCAGATCAAGGCACTTGAGGATGAATTGGGGAGTCCGCTGCTGGAGCGCTCCCGCCACCACGTGGCGCTTACCCCGGCTGGCGAACTGTTCCTGGAGAAGGCCCGCGCCGCGCTTGCCAATCTCGACGAGGCGCGCGAGGTGGTGAAGCAGGTGGCATCCGGCGAGGCTGGCGAGATTCGTGTGGGCTTTACCGCATCGGTGCCGATGCAGGACATGTTCCCGCGCGCCGTCCATGCGTTCCGCGAGGCGCATCGCCATGCACGGCTCGAACTCGTGCATCTGTCCACGGGGCAGCAACTGCAGCAACTGGAACACGGCGAGATCGATATCGCGTTCCTGCGACCTTCCCCTCAATTCCGTCCGCCCGCGAGCATCACCGTGCGCGAGGTGTTGGTGGACCGTCTCGTGGCCGTTCTGCCCGTTGCGCATCCGCTGGCCGCGCAGGATGCCGATATCGATATCAGTGCGCTATCGGCTGAACGTTTCTTGCTGTTCCCGCGCGGACTCGGCTGTGGACTGTTCGATCACGTGACGACGCTGTGCAACCGCGCAGGTTTCGCAGCCAACGTTGCACAGGAAGCGAGGGAGGCCACCACGATCATCGGTCTGGTGGCGAGCGGTGCGGGGGTATCGGTGTTGCCGGAGATTTACTCACGCACCGGGATTCCGGGCGTGGCGTATCGGCCGATCGCGGGGCCGGATGCGGCCAGCCATATCTTGATGGCGCATCGGACGGGGGTGCTGTCGCCGATCATGGGGAGGTTTGTGGGGTATTTCGGGAACTGACTCACTGATGGTCTGCTCCCCTCTCCCACAACGTGGGAGAGGGGCGGGGGAGAGGGCCGGAGGTTCTGCTTGCCGACTGATCGCAATATGCACCGCTGGCCCTCTCCCCCTACCCCTCTCCCGCCATGCGGGAGAGGGGAGCAAACCAAGAGAGAACGAGGTAAATCAAACCTCTTCCGACGGCTGTGCCTTCGCTGGCACCGCCACCTCCGCGTCCAGCTGCATAAAAATCCACGCCGACGCCGACGTAATCAGCCCCACGCACAGGAACGTTGCATGGAAGGCGGGCAACACATCGAAGTGATGCGAGCCGATGCCCGCCTGGAACGTCGCGAGCAGCGCCCCGGCTGAGGTCACCGCCAGGCTCATTGCCAGCATCTGCACCATCGAGAGCATGCTGTTGCCGCTGCTGGCCGTCACGCCGCTCAGGTCCTTGAGCGTGACCGTGTTCATGGCCGTGAACTGGATCGAATTCACCGCACCGAAGATCGCCAGTTGCAGCAGCGTGAGCGGCAGTGGCAACGTGGGCGAGATCAGCGCGAACGATGCCATCACCAGTCCGACGACGAACGTGTTGACCACCAGCACGCGCCGGTAGCCGTAGCGTTCGATCAGTTGCGTCGCCAGGCTCTTCGACGCCATGCCGGCCACCGTCACCGGCACCATCATCAGGCCGGCATTGAGCGGCGAATATCCCAGGCTGATCTGCAGCGTCAACGGAATCAGGAACGGCATGGCGCCATTGCCGATCCGCGCGAACAGGTTGCCCATCAGCCCTACGCTAAAGGCATGGATACCGAACAACTGGAGCGGAAACAGCGGCATGGTGCTGCGGCGCGCGTGGAACACGTAGGCGGTGAGCGCCGCCATGCTCGCGATCAGCAGCATCAGCACCGTGGCGTGCTGGAAGCCCATGCCCGCCAATCCGTCGAGCGAAAAAGACAGCGTCACCATCGCGATGGCCAGGAACGCGTAGCCGGCCACATCGAATCGCCCGATGCCGGGCAGCCGCGCGTTGGGCATGTAGCGGATGGTGGCCAGCGCGCCGATGATGCCCACGGGCACGTTGATCAGGAAGATCCAGTGCCACGAAAACGTCTGCGTGATCCAGCCACCGAGTGTCGGGCCGATCAGCGGACCGATCATGCCCGGAATGGCCACGAAACTCAGCGCCTGCAGATACTGCTCGCGCGGAAATGTACGCAGCACCGACAAGCGCCCCACCGGCAGCAGCATCGCCCCGCCCGCGCCCTGCACCACGCGCGCGGCGGTCAGGAACGGCAAGGTGGGCGCCCAGGCGCACAACAGCGATCCCAGCACGAACAGACCGATGGCAATCTGGAAGATCGTGCGCGTGCCGAATTTATCGGCCAGCCAGCCCGACGCCGGAATGATCACCGCCATCGTCAGCGAATACGCGATGATCACCGACTGCATGCGCAGCGGGCTCTCGCCCAGACTGCGCGCCATCGACGGCAACGCGGTGTTGACGATGGTGGAGTCCAGCGTCTGCATGAAGAACCCCACCGCCACCACCCACAGCATGATGCGCAGCTTGGGATCGTGAGGCATGGAAGCAGAATCGACGGGGGGTGTGACGGACGGCATGACGGCTGAGGGCGGGGGCTGCCGGCGTGATGCCGGCCAGAACCGCCACCTTAGGCGCTCGGCACGGCGCTGGCAAGGGGGGGCACGATGACCGCTGCTACATCGATGCCCGCAATCCCACGAAGAATCGCCGCCCCGGCGCGGGTTCGTAGTAGCGCCCGTTGGCCTCGTTGACGATGACCGAGCCGATGTAGTGCCGGTCCGCCACGTTGTCGATGCGCCCGAAAACGTAAAGCTGCGTGGCCCCAACCTTGAACGTGTAGCCGGTCTTCAGGTTGACGATGAAATAGCCCGGCGCGGCCTGCGTGTTGAGATCGTCCGCGTAGACCTTGCTGTCCGCCTTGGCTTCCACGCCCACCATCCATTGTCCCCACGGCCGGTAGGCCACCTCGGCGCCAAAGCTATGCCGTGCCGTGCCCGGCAACCGGTTGCCCGCCGCCACGGTCGCGCCCTGCGCGTTGACGAACGATTCGCCGAAGTACGCCGACAAATAGGTATAGCCGAGCCCTGCGGTCAGCCGCTGTGCCGCGCCAAACGCGCCGCGCCAGCCGAGTTCCAGTCCGCGCCGGCGCACGCCGTCCACGTTCTGGTAGACCGTGCGGCCGTTGTCGTTGGATTGCGGCACCACCTCCGAATGACTATCTGCATCGAACAGCGCCACGTCCACCCGCTGGCCGCCCGACTGCCACTTCATGCCGATCTCGCCCTGCCGGCTGGTGGATGCCTGCAACCCCAGGTTCGCGCCCGTGCCGCCCGGGCCATAGGCCACCTCCGTCAGCGTCGGCGTCTCGAAGCCACGCCCGAGATTGGCGTAGACATTCAGTGTTTCATGCGCATGCCAGACGGCGCCGAGCACCGGACTGACGTTGTGGTACGTGGACGTGCCGCTGTCGTCAGGGCTGGCTGCCGTGATGTAGTGATCGTCGATCCGCAGCCGCACCATGCTGGCACGCACGCCGCCAACGATTTCCCACGCTGGATGCACGGTCCAGTTGAACTGGGCGAAAGCACCATAGTCTGCCGCTTCATCAGTCTCGTCACGACGCAGCGCGCCCTGCTGGCCGTTGTTGTTGACGTAGCCATGGCGGGCATCGCGCATGCCATTTGCCTCGATACCGGCCGTCCATTGCAGCGGCAAACCGTTGGCCGTGGTCTTGCGCGTCCACGACAGCGCGCCGCCGCCATAGGTGCGATCAAGATCGACGATGCCACCCGCCGACGTCGGCGCCGCACCGCTGAACCCGAGCCGCTGGGTCAGTTGCCGCCCACCGCCATAGAGCCGGAAGTTCAGGTTGTCCTGCTCCGTCAGTCGATGCTCGACCACCACACCGGCCTGCGTCTGCTCCACGTCCTTGCCAGTATTGAACTGCGTGGCGGCGGCAATCGACTGGCGCGGATTGGCTTCGGCCTGCGCGCGGGTGAGCCCGAGTGGGTCTTCGGCCAGCGGCTGGCTGAAGTAATTGAACTGGCCGGTGATCTTCGTGGATGTGGTCGGCTGCGCCACGATCTTGGCGTTGAGTTGATAACGGCGCGCCGCGCTGTGATCGCGATAGCCATCGGTCTGGTAGGTCCACGCATCGAGCGTGGCACCGAGCTTCTCATTGCCGCCGCCCAGCGTCACACCGGCCTGCCACTGTCCATCGGAACCAAACCCGGTGGAGGCGCGCCCGGTGAAGCCGGACTTCGGCGGATCGGGCGTAAAGACCTGCACCACGCCGCCCGACGCATTGCCATACATCTGCGCGAACGGTCCGCGCAGGATTTCCACACGGCTGGCATTGGCGAGGTCGAACGTGGACGCCTGCCCTTGCCCGTCCGGCATCGTGGCCGGGATGCCATCGACAAACAGCCGCACCCCGCGCACGCCGAAGGTAGAGCGGCTGCCAAACCCGCGCACGGCAATCTGCAGATCCTGCGAATAGTTCTGGCGGTCGCGCACGGCAATGCCGGGGCTGGTCAGCGTCAGTTCGGACAGGCTGACCAGTGGCGACGTGGCCGTGAAGGGATTGACCGGAATACTGTCGATGGCGGCGGGCGCATCGAAGCGGCGCTGCTCGGCGCGGTTGGCGCTGACCACCACATCGGGCAGCGTGGTCTCGTCGGCCCCGGCTGGCAACGACAGCGTGGACAGGACGATGGCGGGCGGCAGGAGCCAGCCCTTCAGCGCAAACGAGACAGACAACGAAAGCGGGGACCTGCCGGTAGCGTGCATGGGGCGCGTTCCGCAAAGTGGAAACCCGAGGGAATGCTTTCTTGCGCGCCAGGCTCTCGACAGGACTGTGACCCCCGGCGCGTGGCGCATAGTCTACCGGCACTTGCCCCGCCTGCGCCGTCGGGCAAACGCTGACATGCGACATGCGCACGACGTCTGGCGATGCTACCCTCGCGGCACCACAGCCCTCCCCGCCCCTATGCGTGCCCTGCTCGAAGTCTTCACCGTGTTCCTGCGCCTGGGCCTGACCTCGTTTGGCGGGCCGGTGGCACATCTCGGTTATTTCCGGGAAGCCTTCGTGACGCGCCGCCGCTGGCTGAGCGAGTCGTCCTATGCGGATATCGTGGCGCTGTGCCAGTTCCTGCCGGGTCCGGCCAGTAGCCAGGTGGGCATGGTCATCGGGTTGTCCCGCGCGGGCTACGGCGGGGCGCTGGCGGCGTGGCTGGGCTTTACGCTGCCGTCGGCGGTGGCGCTGATCCTGTTTGCGATGGGGCTGTCCCGCTTTGGCAACGTGATCCCGGCCGGCGCGTTGCACGGCCTCAAGCTGGCCGCCGTGGCCGTGGTAGCGCAGGCCGTCTGGGGGATGGCTCGCTCGCTATGCCCCGACGCGCCGCGCCTGACGATGATGGCGCTGACGGCCATCGCCGTGCTGTTGTTGCCTTCGCCGTGGATGCAGGTCGGGGCAATGGTGCTGGCGGGACTCATCGGCACCCGCCTTTTTCACGCTGGTGCACCGGTATCCCACGAACCCCTGCCCATCCCGGTCGGACACCGTACTGCCGTAGTCTGCCTGCTGGCCTTCGCCGCGCTGCTGGTGCTGCTGCCACTGGCCGCGCAGGCTTCCGCCCATCATGCGCTAACGCTGTTCGACGCCTTCTTCCGGGCTGGCGCGCTGGTCTTCGGCGGCGGCCATGTGGTGCTACCCCTGTTGCAGGCGGCCGTGGTGCCGCCGGGCTGGGTCGATGCCGATACCTTCCTTGCCGGATATGGCGCCGCGCAGGCCGTGCCGGGTCCGCTGTTCACGTTCGCCGCATTCCTCGGCGCGGCGGATACGCGCATGGGCGGATGGGGTGGAGGCTTGCTCGCCGTGGTGGCGATCTTCGCCCCGTCCTTCCTGCTGGTCTTCGGCGCGCTGCCATTCTGGGAGCGGCTGCGCCGCAACGCTGCCACACGCGCGGCGCTGGCCGGCGTCAACGCCGCCGTGGTGGGGCTGCTGCTGGCGGCGCTCTACGATCCGGTCTGGATCAGCGCCGTCCACTCGGCCCCCGACTTCGCGCTGGCGGTGCTGGCCGTGATCGCGCTGACGGTATGGCGCGTGCCGCCGTGGCTGGTGGTGGCTGGCTGCGCGCTGGGCGGATGGGCATTGGGCTAGGCCGGCCGCGCGTCATCGTCGTAGCTCGCCGCGAACTCTGCGGACGGGGCGATGGGCGTAATGATGTCGAGCATGACGCCGTTGGGATCGGCGGTGATGAAGTGGCGCTGCCCGAATGCTTCGTCTCGCAGCGGCAGCAGGATCGGCAAACCGGCGTCTTTCAGGCGCGCGTGCACGGCATCGACATCCTCCACCTCGAAATTGATGAGCAACCCCGCCGCCGTCTTGCCGCGTCCCTCGGCGGGGATCGTCTCATGGTCGACGTCGAGGATGGCGAGGTTGACCTGTGCATCGGCCTCGGCCTGAAGGTGGACGTACCAGTCCGCCTCGAACAGCGGACGAAATCCGAAATGGCGCTGGTAGAACGCAGCCGTACCGGCCACGTCGCGAGTCATGATGACGGGGTAAAAGCTGGTGGTTTTCATCGTGTTGTCTCCATGGTTGGCTGAAGCGGACTGCCTGACGTAACATACAGACTGCATCTTTCTCCATCTTATACATACAGGCTGCATGTATGCAAGACGCAAAAGCGCGATCCAACCAGGAACGCACGCAGGCCACTCGTACTGCCCTGCTGGCGGCGGCGCGGCAGTTGTTCGTGCAAAAGGGCTATGCCGGCACATCGACGCCCGAGATCGTGGCTGCCGCCGGTATCACGCGCGGCGCGCTGTATCACCATTTCGCGGACAAGCAGGCCCTGTTCCGCGCCCTGCTCGAAGACGAAGCGCGTACCGTCGCGGACGAGATCGAGCGCGCCGCGCCCACCAATCTGCCCGTGCGCGATGCGCTCGTGGCTGGCAGCCTGGCCTACCTCGACGCGATGACGGTGCCGGGGCGCACGCAGTTGCTGCTCGTCGATGGTCCCGCCGTGCTTGGCCCCTCGGCAATGTTCGCGCTCGACGCCGAGCATGCGGGTCGGACGTTACGTGAAGGACTACAGGCTGCGCTCGGCCATAACCTGCCGCACGATGCGACATCGGATGCGACAGTGAATGCGCTGGCCGCCCTGCTCTCCGCAGCCTTCGACCGGGCCGCGCTGGAGGTGGCAGCCGGTGCTGATGCAGAAGCATTCCGCACGGCCATGATCGGACTGGTCGAAAGCACCGTGCCGAAGGCAAGCGCGCCATGACACCGGCCCGCCGGTTGCCGCTCGCGGCAGCCATCGCCGTAGCATTCCTGCTGGCGGGATGCGCCACGCCAGCCGCGCGTGCCGCGCCGCCAGTGACTTTCATCGACGTGGTGGAACGCGACTGGCATACCGACGTCTGTATCCGCACGGTCGATGCCGACGCGCAACTGCTGCGCGTCACCGTGGGCTACGAAGGCTCGAACTATCTCTGCTTCGGATTCGGAGATCGCCACTATCTGATGAGCGGCGAGCGCGGCCCGATGACGCTGCTTTCTGCGCTGCTACCCGGTGAGGGCGTGCTGCTGCTGACGATCCTGCGGGACACCCCCGCTGCCGCGTTCGGCAAGGACAACGTGGTACGGCTCGACGTGGACGCCGCAGGCATCCAGCGCCTGCGCGCCTTCCTGAATCGCAGCGTGCAAACCAATGCCAGCGGCGCGCCGGTGAGTCTCGGCGACGGCCCTTATACGGGCGGGCTGTATTTCGGGGCCACGGCGCGATACGCGGGTTTCTACACCTGCAATACGTGGACTGCCGATGCGCTGCGCGAGGCCGGCATTCCGATCCTCGGCCCGGTGCTGTTCGCGGAAGGCATCATGCGCCAGATCCGCGACGTTACGGAAACAGCACCCTAGCAGGGTCCGGGATTGCAGACCGTGGTCGTGCCCGGTGCCGGGGTGACCACAGTGGTACGTTGCGGCGGATTGGGATCGCTGCTGCTGACCGACACACAGCCGGCCAGCCATATCGGCACGAGCAGGAGGACGGCGATTTTCGGCATGGCGTTGACCAGGTGCATGGCATCAGGACCATTGAAGAACTTGGCGACCCCAATGTCAAACGCCGACTCGCAGTCGATTGCGAGTGGTGCACCAAGAACCACATCTCCGGGAACGAGGTCCGCTTGTCGCCTGCGTGCGACACCCCACGACATCCGCATACGCAATCGCCCGCACTCTGATAGGGTCGCTCCGTGCCATGGTTAGCGCGACCGCATATCGGGGACTTCGTCATGCAGAAGAAAATCGAAAAGCCGCAGTTGTCCACACCAGCGCAGATTCCGGCCGCGCAACACGGCACACGGCGCATTGCCGACGAGCGTCCCGCCACCGTCGCGCAACGGCGCATACAGGATTTGGCCGATGCCAGCCCCGCGTCCTCGCGCATGCGGGCCTGGCAGTCGCAGTCCGATACCGGCACGCATAGGACGGCCGTGCGCCAGGCGGCCGGCTTGCAGCCCGTCGTGCAGCGCAAGGAAGATCTCTACGGCGACCCCGAACTCGCCGCCAACAAGGACAGGAAGCAGGCGGAGGGGATTGCCGGTAAGCCGCTCCATGCCCCGCTCAAGTATCAGCGTTATCGCAAGCTCAACCGCATCGCTGGCGAACTGGACAAGCGGTCGGCCGTGCCTCGCATTACCCCGGTGGTGGCCGGACTCAAGACGTTCTTCGATTACATCGAGGCCAAGCCGGATCTCGCCGCCGACACGGCGCCAGAAAACTCGGCGATTCACGACCGGTCACTGGAGGCGGTACAGGACGCCGCGACCAGCGGCACCGCAACCACCGCACAGAACTTCGAGACCTACAGCATGCTCGGGCCGCTCGACTACTGGCTGCACGATCAGACCAGCTCGGCCGACATCAACACCGAACTCCGCAAGCTCCGCCTCAAGATGGCGGAACGCCCTGGCGTCAGTATCGTCGCGCATCGCGGCGGCGGCCCGACCAACCGCACACGCGGCGGCCTGATCAAGGACACTGACTCGCGCCGGCTGAACCGCCCCGCAGAGAACTCGAAGGCCGCATTCGATTCGGCTTACGCCGAGACCACCCGCGACGCGACGCCCCGGCTCGATGGCATCGAATGCGACGTGTACCTGTCCCGCGACAATGTGCCGATGGTCAGTCACGATGGCAATATCCGTGAGCAGCTATCCGACGCCCGTCGCACGCTGCATGCGGCGTTGGTTGGCGATGAGGGCAATCCGGCCTATGTCAGCGACCTCGACGCGGCCCAGTTGCAGGGCATTCAGCGGACCGACAATCCCGACAGTGCTTTCATTTCCCTAGATGGCCTGTTGAGCGCGTCGGTGGCCGTGGCGACCACCTACTACAACGCGACTGGTCATCCGCTGCGCATCGAAGTCGAAATGAAAGGGCGCCCGAAGAACAGCCGCGACGATCTTGCCGTGGCGGCTTATGAGAAGACCATGGATGCCGTGGTAGGCAGGAGTATCAGCAAGTTCAAGAAGGCAAACCCGCAGCCCTATTGGGAGATTATTCTTTTCAATAATCTCAAGGACCGCGCCAGCGACTTCGATGCGATCCGCAAGCGCAAATCGAGACTGGGACACCTCTATACCGGGCTTGGTTCGGCGAATCCCGACACCGGCAGGGAAGCCAATGCGGACGAACTGCGCATGGCCGCCTCCACGGCCAACCTCGCCGCCATGAAGGACGTCGACGACATGATCGTCACCTACGTGCCCGGTGCCGAGCGTCCGTATGACTCGCCCAAAGCGCAGTACGGCAAGCTCGACTTCGACCCCTGGCAGAAGAAGTCCTACAAGGACGGGGTCAACCGCGACATGCAGGACAATACCGGCTCGCAGGCCACGCTGATCAAGCAGATCCTGCGGGAAACCCGGGACAAGAGCAATGTCCACCTGCTGACCGATATTCCCGCCAACGCCGCGAAGTACAAGCTGTACCAACAGGACACGCGCGCTGCGGCGCTCCTGGCGGCGTCATTGAACGCCAAGGCGAGAACGCCGATGCATGCTCAATGGCGAACATTCACGACTGCGCAGAAGGCGGACGTGAAGGCGTTGGTCCTTGCGGAACGGGATAAGTATCCGGAGGTTCTGCGCCATATCTTCCACGGGCTGTAGCCGCCGGTCCGCCAACCGCGGGCCCTCTCCGCTACGGATTTCCGCCCCCCTGCTGCTGCGGCTGCTGCGGCTTCCTCCGCAGGATGACCCAGGTGCGAATGAACGACCGTGGCTGGGTCGCCTGCTGCTGGAGCGCCGCAAGGCGTTCCGGATGGTTGGTCAGATCCACGCTGCGCGCGCGCTGCCGGCGCGTCTGCGGTGCGGTATCCCGAATGGCGGTATCTGCGGTACGCCCGTACCGGAGCATCTCGTGCGACCGGTAGAGTGTCTTGATCTGGGCGCCCCTGACGGCACCGTGCAGGTTTGCAATCACGCCCAGTGCCTCGGCGTGATGTTCCCGTGGAACGTTCTGGCCGATATCCTGCCGTACCTGGTCGTAGGTCAGATCGTCGGCATCGCCATAGGATGGCAACTCCAGTCTTCGCCCGTATAGCGGCGTGGCATGCCAGATCGCCGGGTCAATGAAGCTGACACGCCCGTGCGCGGGCAGGTCTACACCCTCGATGGTGTCCGGCTTGCCCTGGTTTGCCTGGCGCGTATCGGCAAGCAAGGTGTGCGCGCTCTGCGGAAAATTCTGTTCGTAAGGCGCATGACCCTGGTTGTCGTACGCGTATTCGGGAGAGGCGCCCGCCTGCGGATTGTTGTAGGTGAGATTGACGAAGAGCGTCTCGCCGATCGAGTCCTTGTGGAGGAGTCCGCCCCGGTCCGGCATTCGGTTGGGATAGAAATCGACATCGATATACACGTCGTGGGTCTGGCTGATACTCGTCCAGTTGGCCAGTATCCACTGATATTGGCCCGCGCCAAGCAACGTGGAAAGAACGTTCTGCCTGATGCGCGCCCGTAGCGCATTGTCGTTGACGAATCTCGCCGTGATGGCCTGCGCCACCTGCGGTTCGATAGGCTTGTTCGAGGGTTCGAGGTTGAGCGCGTTCTGGGCATCGGTCTGCAGCACGAAGCTTGCCACGCGTAGTGGAGTGCCGGGACGGATCACCAGATCGAACGCGAATCTGTTGCCGAGGTCTCTCATCAAATCGGCTTGATGATTGAAGAACTCCAGGTCCATCTGGGCCACCTCGATCGCCGGCATGCCTTTGCCAAGGTCTCGCCAGTCGGTGTCGAGGATCTCCGCCCAGCAGAGTGCCCCAACCCCACCGGGAATGGGTGCATGCTGGTTCAACCATTGCTGTCCCGCCGCAGACAAGTCGATCATCACTTCCTGGCGCTCTACACGCCCCCGGTAAGTGGCACCCAGCGCGTCACGCATATCGCCGGGTAAGGGCAACACCGGATGCTGCGGCCCGTAGAAGCTGTTGCTATTGGCAAAGCGCACGCGCTGCACGGGCGCGTTGCTGCTGCGCACGGGCTGCCGCACCAACGCTGGCTCACTGTCGGGCATCTGCGCCACGCGTTGCACCGGCGCCTCCGGCGAGCGCATGGCCATGTCGCCCATCCGCTCGGCCTCCGCTTCGAGCGAGGCATCATCGTTGACGGCAGTCCCGCCAGCGAGCTGCGCGGTAGGCCGTACACGGCCCTGGGCCTGCTGCACCACGTGCCAGGCTTCGTGCGGAAGGTGTCGCTCCTGACCCGGTCCGAGATGAATGTCGCGTCCCTGCGCATAGGCATGGGCCATCATCTGCGCGGGCTTCGACGAATTGAAGTGGACCCGCACATCGGCAAGTGATTGCCCGGATAGCCCTTCCAGGTTGGTTTGCAGGGCTGGCGGCAGACGATTGCGCGCGCCCGCATCCGCCACCGCCTGCATGGGATGGCTGGGCGCCCGGCCGGACTCCGCCGATGCATGGCCTTCCTCCCGGTCGGGTTCGCGTTCACGTTCTATGTAAGTCGGCATGACGAAATCTCCCCCGTATGGGTCATACGCTACCGCCTGCGGGAAACGCGCAGGTCATTGTCCCGCTTCCCGCGTGCAACAGTACCTTGATAGTTTTTTAATTCTGAATTTTTTCCATGTAGTTTTCCTACAATCTGTCGGGACGCTTCCGGCTGAAGAGGCGACAAGAGCCCGCAGGGCAGACATCTCGTCTCG
This sequence comes from Cupriavidus sp. SW-Y-13, assembly GCF_009793345.1. Lineage (NCBI taxonomy): Bacteria > Pseudomonadati > Pseudomonadota > Betaproteobacteria > Burkholderiales > Burkholderiaceae > Cupriavidus > Cupriavidus sp. SW-Y-13. Next base: position 473,867 of record NZ_WHLX01000002.1, on the reverse strand, counting down.
CAGACAGTGTCATCGGGCAACAAGACTGCAGTAATACTTTTGACGGGTATTGGATGACTGGAAAGAAACGAGGAATGGGGCCTCGGTGCAGCATTGGCGCAGCCAGGGCCACGGCGTGGCCCGTATCGACACCTGTCAATGGCACGATATCCGCGCGCGGCTTGCCGGTTCCCTGCACATGCCGTCCCAGGCCATCGCGCCGGGGACGCTCCGCCCTTCCCTACGGAACTCTGCAGTGCCCACGGTGCGCGCGGCCGGCACGCGCCAACAGCGGCCATCCCACGCGCCATACGGAAGACATTGCGCGCGCATTGCACGATGGTCCGGCGCAGTTGCTTGCCTTTGCGCTCATGCAACTGGATCGCGCCACCCAGTCTCCGGGGGATGGCGGCGAAGCTGCGCTGCGTCATGCCCGGCAACTGGTCAAGGATGCGCTGCAGACCACGCGCGGCGTGATCGGCGGGCTGCAGCAGATGGCGCAGAGAGACTTGCCGGCGCTGCCGCCGCCGCTGGCACACCAGTGCATCGAACTCGCCGCCGAGGTTGCGCGCATGACCGGATGTGCCATCGACACCGACTGCCCGACCCTCGCCACCCTGCCCCCACCGCTCGTGTGCGAGCAACTGATGCGTGCCGCGCGCGAACTGCTGCTCAACGCGTGCAAGCATGCGCCCGGCGCCCATGTCTGCCTCGGACTGCGCGAGACCGCCGGTTACCCGCCCGGCATCGCGTTGACGGTGTCCGATAACGGCCCCGGCTTCGATCCGGACCTTGCATGTACACCGATGCGCGGTCACAACGGTCTGCGCGACTTGCCGTCGCGCCTCGCAGCAATTGGCGCGCGCTTGCGGCTGGACGCACGCACCGGCGCGGGCGTGCATGCCTGCATCGAGTGGTGGCCCACCTCCCACTCGGAACGCCACTCCGAGCCGAGATCCGAATTCCGGGCGGAGTGCGCCTGCCCCGTACTATCGCCATGAGCATCCGGGTTGCCCTGGCCGACGACCACAGCATGATGCGCGAGGGGTTGGCCGCCCTGCTTCAGCGCGAGAACGATATCGAGGTACTCGCCCAGGCGCGTAACGGCATGGAGATGCTGCAGATTGCGCGCGTGCAGCGCCCTGACGTCCTGGTACTCGATATCGCCATGCCCATCCTCAACGGCGTGGAGGTCATCCGTCGGTTGAGCGCGGAGTCCACGCCCTGCAAGATGCTCTGCCTGTCCGTCAACGACCGGCCCGCCGACGTCATGGCCGCACTGGACGCCGGCGCGTCGGGCTACGTACTGAAGGAGAATTCCTACGACGAGCTCGCACGGGCGATCCGCCGCGTGATGGCCAATCAGATCTTTCTCAGTGGCGAGCTGATCGGCACCGTGCTCCACGCGAGCCGCCAGGGCGGCACGGTGGTGGAAGCCATCCGCTTGCCGCAGCTGACGGCGCGCGAGCGTCAGGTCGCGCAGATGCTGGCGGAGGGTCACAGCACCCGGACCATCGCCCAGATGCTGTTCCTGAGCGACAAGACGGTGGCCAGCCATCGCGAGAACACCTATCGCAAGCTCGGCATCAGCACCATTGCGGAGCTGACGCGCTATGCGATGCGGGAGGGCCTGAGCACGTAGCACGAATGCGAGGGAGGTGGTCATGGCCTCTCCGCGCGCGGTTTGAGCAGGGGATACAGCATGCTCAGGATCACGACCACCAGCACACCGACCAGCAGCCGGCTGGCGATCTCGGACGAGGCGAGGTCGGGATCGCATCGCAGCAGCAATCCGCCGATCACCAATGGCACGATGGCCGCCAGCAGCAGGTAGAGCTGATAAGGACGGCCCAGCGCGCGCACGCGGCACGAGAAGAGGTACGGCACGAGCGATACGGCCGCCACGAGTATCAGCAGCCAGAACACGCCACGCAGGGCCCAGCGCCAGTCGCACACAACGTTGCACAGTTGGCTCACCGGTGCCTCGTTGGCCAGGATAGTGCTGCGCACGGTCTTCTCCGTCTGCGCCAGTAGCAGCGGATTGGCGAGCGGTTGCGGCCATAGCGCCACGCCACCGAAGTTGTCGTTGAAGTAAGCCAGGTCGTCGGCCAGTTGCTGCGGCTCGGCGCTGCCCACCGAGATCAGCGGCAATATGCGCCGCACCATGATGGCCCGATTGGTGCCCACCAGGTCCGTCGTGGTCTCCACCGCCTCGCGCAACACCTTCTTGCTGCGCGTGGTGGGTTCCGGCAGCAGCACGATGTACTTCACCGTCACGTTGGTATTGCTGTGGTACGCCCCCGATGCGGCGGTAATGCGCCCGTCCTGGAAGCGCGGGTTTTCGGCGAACACGAGGATGTCGAACAGGTCGCCGAAGGTCCAGCCCGGCGGGCGCGGCAGCGCGACCGCCGCCGACGGCTCCTTGCTCTTCGTGCCGGCACGGTTGGCAGGATTGACTGCCGCGCTGGAGCTTCCCGTACCGTTGGCGTCCCGCAGTGCCGGCACCAGGTCGCCGGCGCTGATCATCAGGTTCAGCGTGATCGGCCGCTTCTGCTTGTGCAGTTCGGCAATGATCGACCGGATCAGACGTTCACGGAAACTCGCGAAGGTGGCGAACCCCGCGTCGGCGGGCGAGGGCAACTGGTCGAGGAACAAGGTCACACCGTCGCCAAGGTAGGTATCGCTGGCCAGCCCTGGGATGCGATCCTGCCAGCGCGCGCCGAAATCGCTCAAGCGCGTGTTGAGCATCTGTGCCGTGTGCAGGGCCACCTGGCCCGCGATGCGGCGACGCTGATCTTCCGGCAGGCGTTGCAGGAACTGCCAGTCGCGGCGATAGACTGTCATGTCCAGCTTGCTGCCGTAGCGATGGACGGCACGGTAGAACTCGATCTCGGCGGCGCCTGGCTGCAATTGCAGGATATTGCCATCGTCATCGAATGGCTGCGCGTAGTTCACCAGACGGTCGTACAGGCTGAAATCGAGCTTGGGCCCTTTCTCCGCATCGCTCCAGTGCGGCACGAATCCGTAGACCTGGCCATCGGCGGCATCGGTAAAGCAGTTGCAGCCGGTGCCCTGCCATCCGGGCGCGTTGCTCACTGCGGCATCGTGGCTCTGACGTGCCTGCTCGATCAGCCAGTTGCGGACCCGGGCCGGTAACAGGGTACTCGGCAGGTCCTGCCATTTGACCGGAGCCTCGGAGAGTTGCACCGGTGCCTTGGGCGAGGGACCCTGCCATGCCACGGCACAGCGGTCGCGCCACTGTTCAGCGGTGGGTGAGGCCTGCCGATTCGTCTGCGCCACGCGATCGGTCAGCGCGGCCGCATAGGTGCACACATGCGCATCGAGCGCTGCGGCGAACATCGCGCGCGTAGGATATTCCACCCCGACGAGCGGCTTGAGCAAGATCTCCAGTTGGGCGGAGCCCGCGGCGGACAATTCGTCGAGGCCATCGCCCTCGGTGACCACGGGCGCGGCATTGATCGCGGCTGGCACATCGACCGCACTGGCGCCCCCTTCTGCTGTGGTGCCGGCCGGGGCATCGGATGCCGTGGTATCGCCTTCGGTAATGACCGGATTGACCTGCTTGAGCAATTCCTGCGTCAGCACCCACGTATCGATCAGGTTCGGGCCGCGTACCGGTGTTTGGGTGGCGGCAATGGAAACCGTCTGGATGGTGGTCGCGGGCGAGGTGCCGGCTGGAGTGTCAGGCGCCTTGCCGGCCGGCTTCAGCCCGCGCGGTGCCACGACGTTGATCGAGAAGGTCTGGCGCAGGCCCTGCCCGGTCTGGTCGTGCAGCGCCACCACGAACGACTTGCGTCCGCGTTGGGTGGCAGTGCCGGTGACGGTGCCATCGGCGGTCAGGCTCAGCCCGGCGGGAAGACCGCGCCGGGGATCTTCGCGAATCTCCTCGAACGTATAGGGCGGCTCGCCACCGGTAGCGATGAATCGGTAGCTGTAGTCCTGATCCACCACGGCATTCGGCAACGAGGTGACGGCCGTCTTCTCCAGCGCCAGCGGTTCGCTTGGGCGCACGCAGGCCAGCGGCGGAAACGTGTTGGGATTGATCGGTGGGCAGGCCTGGCTGGACGCCGGAAGCATTGTCGAGGGCAATACGGCCGGCGCCGAAGCGGGCGCGGGCGTCGCTGCTGCGGGCGCTGCCGGTGCGGATGCGGCAGCCGGGGCACGACTGCCAGCGGCCGGCGCCGAGGCCGACGCGACGCTCGCATCCGAGGCACCCACGGAACTTGCAGGCTGCGCGGGTAACAGTCCGTACAGGACCACCAGCAGCACCCAGACAACAAGGCCGGTCCATGCGCGCTTCATGCGGTTCTCCCTTCCTTGCGCATCTCCCGCGTCAGTCCCGCCAGCAGGTGTGCACGCGTGAATTGCGTGACGCCTTCGCGGTTGGCCTGCAACACTGCAAACCGCAGCACGTTCACCATCGCGCCGCCGGACAGCTCATGCTGCTCTGCCAGCTCCACCAGGTCGATGTCGTCGGCCAGCCGCCCCGGTTGCGACAGCATGCTGCGCCATAGCCGCAGACGCTGGGTCGCGTCGGGCATCGGAAAATAGATCATGGATTGAAAGCGGCGCGAAAACGCGTCGTCGATATTGCCGCGCAGGTTGCTGGCCAGGATCACCACGCCGGGAAAATCCTCCACGCGCTGCAACAGGTAGGCCACTTCCTGGTTGGCATGCCGGTCGTTGCTGCTCTGCGTGGCCGAGCGCTTGCCGAACAGCGCGTCGGCCTCGTCGAAAAACAGGATCCAGCGGCGGCTCTGCGCCTGGTCGAAGACGCGCGCAAGATTCTTCTCGGTCTCGCCGATGTACTTGGAGACGACCATGGAGAGGTCGATGCGATAGACGTCCGCCTGGGCGCCCTGCCCCAGCAGCGTGGCGGTAAGCGTCTTGCCGGTTCCGGGTGGACCGTGGAACAGACAGCGATAGCCGGGCTTGACGGCCTTGCCGATGCCCCATTCGTCCATCAGCGCGGGGCCCGCCTGCAACCAGGTCTGGATCATGGCGAGCTCGTCCATCACCTCGGGCGCCAGGATCAGGTCGTCCCACGCGAGGGCCGTGGTGATGCGCTTGGCCGGAAACTGCGCGTTGTAGTCCGGCTTGTGCCAGACGCCGGTCTGCAGGCGCTGCAGCGCTTCCGCGCTCAGCAGTAGCGCACCGCTCAACTGTGGCTCGCCGCCCACGTCTCCGTCGAGCGACACCAGCCCCCCACGGGCGAAGGCGCGCTGCGCATCGAATAGCTCCAGCGTGGCGATGCGCTCTGCCAGGTCGTCACCGGCAACCAGGAATGCCGCCGTCTCGCCCGTCGGCAGGAAGCCCGCGTGGCGGGATGCCCTGGCGCCGCCGAACTCGCTGAATCCGCGATCGAAATCGCGGTTCTTGACGAAGAACAGGTCGAGCGCAGCGGGCCGCAGATGGGGCGCCATGGCCAGCGCCAGCACCAGCCGTTCGCACTCGCCCAGATCATATTGCGCGACCACCTCGGCCAGCGCGCTGCCCGCAGGCAATGCCGGAGCCGGCGGCAATGGCTCGGGCGCACTCTCGTGAGCGAAATGCTGGCGGAAGCGCTGGTCGAGCGCTGCCTCAAGCCAGTCCAGTTCACGCCGCAACGCCTCGGTATGGCGTGCGCGCACGGAAGCATCCATTCCCGGATTCCCGGATTCAGCGCCAGTCGACATAGAGCACCTCCCGCATCCAGGGCAGCTTGATGGTGCCGAAGGACCACGGCAGGCGGTCCAGCAGCATGTCGAAGGCCCCCGTCTTCAGCACCAGCCGCCAATGCATGCCGCCTTCCGTATGCTCGCGCGCAAGCCGGCCTTCGCGCTGCAGGAAGGTCTGGCGCAACCCGTCGCGCGAGGTCTTGCCGAGCGCGGTCCAGTGCGCTACCACCGCGTCCAGCAGACTGTCGAGCACTGCAATCGTGGCGTCGTCCAGCGCGTCGTCCAGATCGCCCGCAGCGTCGCCGCCCAAGGGTGCGGACTGCGCCATGCCGCAGAGCAACTTCGGCAATACGCATTCGGCCTCGCTGGCCCCGTCATGCCCTTCCGCCAGATACGCCAGACAGCGCACCGCGCGCGAGGCGGCCGCCGCGTCGCGAAACGCGTTGCCTTCCAGCAAGTTCAGCATGGCGAACAGCCGCTGGGTGTAGGTGGCCAGCAGCACGAGGCCGCCATTGTCGATGTAGTGCGGATCGTCTGCGGACATGGTGTGCATGGGAAAAGACTGCCGGGACGCTGCGGCGCCGATGGCCGGCGGCGCGGCTGTTCCGCCGGGCTGAAGCGCGCTGATCCCGCGCATGGGCTGGCGCACCTCCCATTGTTCTGCGGGGCTGGGAGCGCGGTTGAGGATCCGTGCGGCGGCCCGCGATATCGCCGTGCCGGCCAACGAGAGCCAGCGCCACGGCGCCAGGGCCGCCGCGACGCGGGCGAGCCATTGACGCAACGGGGCGCTCCGCGTGGCGTGGGCAGGCTGCGCCAACGCGGCCGCAGCTTCGCCCGACGCCATGCCGGCGGTCTGCTCCCGGCAAAGGTGGATCGCATAGCGCCGCGCGAGCATGGCGGGCGCGATCGGCAGATCCGCCGCAAACACGTGCCCCGTCAGGAACTGCCAATGGCTGCGCTGGCGTTCACCCGCCGTCCGCTTGGGCAGCAATGCGGCCTGCACCGACTGCAGCACATCGCTGGTCCGGCGCAGGGTACCGATGTCACGCGGACGCAGGACGGCAAGCAATTCCCAGCGCTGTGCCGGGGCGGTGCGCGCCATCCACGTCGCGCACAGGGATGGTTCGGCGAGCCATTCGCTCAAACGGTTGCGCATGATCCAGTCTCGCCGCACGCGCGGCACTTTCGCAAATGCCGCGAGATGCGACAGGCGACTTTCCAGGGTCGTGACGGTATGCAAGGCTTCCCAGCGAAAATTGCGCGCCGACGGCCGTCTTTCAAAAGGATGCAGCACGGGCGCGGTATGGCCTGGCGCACGGTCAGTCAGTGAGCGCTTCAGCGGCCGCTTCGGGGCCTGCTCGTGCGCAAGCTCGACGGGAGGCTCAAGGCGACGCTCGAAGGGACTTTCGAGGGGGCTTTCGAGGGGACGTTCGGGAGATCGCTTGCGGGGCCGCATCAAAGGCCACCTCGGTGGCTGCCGCTGCGGCCGTGCCGGGCGCACACCAGACGTTCCGCGCTGCCATGCCGCCACCGCCCGCTCCCAGAACCGTTGCCAACCGCGCTGGTCGGTCGGCGCACGCTCTCCCAAAGCCAGTTCACGCAAGGTGTACGCCACCAGCCATGCCTGCAGCGCAGACACTCCCGCACGCCGGCCGCGCCCGGGCCGCGTGCCACGCGACACCGCAGCCAGCGAAAACTGCCTCAACGATTCCGCCCAGTGCGCGCCACGCGTCGCTACCACCGTGGAGGCCAGCGCGAGGGAGGTCTGGGGGATGCCTGACGTGGCGCTGACCTCGAGCTTGTCAGCGGTCTCGGCGGCACCTGCCAGGATCTGCACGATGCGCCAAACCGTGGCAATGCCATGTTGCGGCAACCAGCGCCCGGTCTCGCCACGACGCAACGCGGCGCCTTGCAAGTGGATGCGAAGTTCGTTCGGCACACGCGCATGCAGATCGTCGATCAGCACCTGCAGAGCGTGCCCGCGCAATGGCGCACTGCCATCGAGCGCGGCCCCAAGCCGACGCAGTGCAGCCTCGACCGGGCGCTCGCCGCGCGCTGGTGCGATGGTCGGCGTAGTGTCGGCCACAGCGGCATACGCTACACGCGCAGGGTTCACCACCGAAACAGCATCGTTCGCCGGCAGGGCGCGCGCTGTGTATGACGTATCCAGATGCGTTCGATCATCTGCCGGTGCCGTACGCTTCTTCCTTCGCCCAGACCGCTCGACTGCCGCAATCACGCCACCCAGTAGCAGTTGGTCAAGGCGTGGCAGCATGCGCGCCGGTCGCGCCCGGCCGCCTGGAGGGGGATGCCCGCCATCACCATACGCCTCGGCATGCGCGACGGGCTGCAGTGATGGCCGCCACTGCCCGAATCCACCCTGTCCCAGTTGCCGCACCAGCGCAGCACCGAGTTCACGCTGAAGCCGGCGCAACCCATCCGCGCTCAGATTGCCCGCGCGCTGACCCCACAAGAGACGGAACGCCGAGACCCGCCACGCTTGCTGCAACTGCTGTACCTGATAGGCACTGAGACGACCGCGCGCCTGCAAGGGTGCCAGCACCTGCGCGTCGAGCGTGCTCAGGCTGTCCGCCAGCTCGCGATAGCGCACGCCGATCAGGGCTTGCAATCCCTCATGCGGCGTAATGCGGCTAAGCCGCGCGAGAACGTAGTCGCCTGGCTGCAACCGCTGCAGCATCGACCACAGCCGCGGCCCGATGCGGCGTGCCAGCAGCGCGAGCCATGCGGACAACGCCCGTCCCGCCATGGGGCTATGCGACCAGGGCAGATGGCCTCGCTGGAGATAAAACAGGAAGTGTTCCAGCGCCTGGTGGTCTGCCGGTCGCGGGGCGGTCGCGGACGCAACGTTCCCTCCGGTCCCAATGACCCGCTGGGCCCAATCGGTCAAACTGGCCCCGCCGCTCGCACGACGCGCCCGGGTCAGTGTCTCCACCAGTTGCGCCTCCAGTACGGCGGCCCACTGGCTCTCGCCGGCGTCTTCCGCCAGCGGGCCAGTATCGATCTCCAGCCGATCGATGCGCCAGTGCTCGCCAGGCGGAGACAACCGTGTGAACACCCGTGCGATCACCTCGCGTCCACGGCCGTTGAGAAAGCGGCTCAGGCGCGCCTGATAGGCGTGCGCGGCCTCTCGCTCCATGGCGCCAACGCTGGTCCACGACAGCGTCTCGATGGCATGTCCGGTTACGTGCGGCAGGCGCAGCGGTGCATTCATCGCGCGTCTCCGCGCCGTGACGCGCTCAACCGATGGCGCATGGCCGCGGCACAGGTATCGAGATGCGCCACGACGGCGGCGTCATCGGGCGCATTGGCCTGTGCCTGCCGTGCACGCAGCCATGCTTCGAAATCCAGTTCGAATGCAGCCAGATCTGCCGCGTCGAGCCAATGGACATGCGGCATGAGGTGCGCGGGACAACCGAGCGCGATGGTCTCCTCCGCGAGATCGCGGAAGCTCTGGACCGCGCCACGCGCTGTCCAGCCAGGCAGGATCACGCTGAGCCGATGAGGGTAGAAGTCAGCCGGCACGTCCGCTTCGGATGGCGCATCGCCGAACGGCCGCAAGAGGATATGCTCGACCAGATGCAGGCCCTCGGACTCGCGTTGCAGGCGGCAGGCAAACTCGTGAAGATAGAGGGCAGGCGCCAGCACGCCGCCCGGCCCTTCCCTCACCGCGAGCGGCCACCAGGCACCGTGTTCGTCGGGTCCAAGCCAGAGCTGCGGCGCGCCATCCCCGCCTGCACCCTGGTGATAGCGCCCGCCGTGCGCGGCACACCGCAGCAACGCGCCGGGCCAGCTCTGCGGCGCGAGATCGGTGAAGTAATACGCGAGACGATCCGCCACCTGACCGAGTTCCGTATCCTCGGCATAGTGTTCGGCGATGCGCGTGCGCAGCGGCGCACCCATCGTCAGCGCTTCCAGATCGGACGGTGGCTCGGTGGCATTGCGCCGGGTATGGGCATGGGCATCGTCGATACGCATGCCAAGCGCCGACAGTCCGCCTGCGAGCAACCGGCTATGGGTCTGCGTGAAACCAAGCAGCAGTCCGATGCGTTCCTGCAGCGGCGCGGTATTGCCGCGCCGGCCCAACGATGGCCGGCTATAGTCGAATGCACCCGCGCGGTCCCGCGTATGGCGCACGATGCGCTGCACGAAGCGCCGCTTGCATTCGTACAGATGCGCTTGCCAGCCCGCGGCATCGAAGTAGTAGCCAAAGCCCTGGATGCTGTGCTGGTCGCAATGTTCACCGTGCAACGCGAGGAGCAGGTCGAGCACGCGACTGCGGCGCTCCAGCGCGTCGTCACCCGCTGCCAGCGCACGGGCTGTCTCATCGCCCGGCTCGGCACAGACCCCGGCCAGGCCCGGCACCTGCGCCGGGCCCAGCGGCTCCCACCAGTAGCTGCTGTCCGGCTGCGGCGCCAGGCTGAACAGCTCGCGCAGATGCTGTAGTTGCGCGTTGCCATGCGCCATCCACTGTTCGAGCAATGCCAGATAAGCGCCGAACTGCGCCTGGCGTTCGGCATCGGCAAGCGGCGCCGAGTGGGCCTCACGGTACAGCGGCGGAAGGTGGTGCCAGGTGGACAGGTAGGGGATCTCCGGCACGTAGTGGCCGGACGGCCGAGGCAGCAGTTGACCCGCATAGGCGCGTGTGCGTGGCGGAACGCTGGCGATACGCGCCGCCTGCCGTGCATCGGCCAGTTGCGCCACCAGTTCACGCGCATCGAGATGGATACGGCTGCCACGCCGGCTGACGGTCCAGCCCGACAATGCCGCTTCCGTCTCCGGCCAGCGCAACTGCAGCGCCCAGTCTTCGCCCTGCCATTGCAGGCTGTCGGCACCGTCGTCGTCATGATCGTCGCCTGTTCCCGCATCGCTTGCTTCTTGCAGCACGAGCCGCAGGTCGCTGATATCGGCAATGCCGTCGATCTGGCTCAATGCGCGCGCCAGGTCGCTGAAATACAGGCGGCTGTCCCGCCGCGCGGACGCATCGGCGGCGTCGCGCCGCAGGTCCTCCTCGGCAATCCAGCCGCATTGCAGTGACGGGCCTTCGAACAACCGGCTCGTGCCTAGTGGCCGCCCGAACGCGTCGCGCTGCGCCAGACGCGCCTGCACCGGTCGTCGCGGGGGCGCCGCGCTGACCAGCCGCGCACAGCGCTGCACCAGTTCCACCAGGATGTCATTGAGGTCGCGCGGCCCTTCCACGCTCATCTGTATCTGCAACGCGCACCAGCGCGGGCGCAACACCTGTGCCAGCGTCGCGATGTCCTCGCCCAGGTTGCGCTGCGCACGATAGGCGCGGGCCGTATCGCGTGCTGCGGCAACATCATCGCCATCGTGTACGCGCAGGGCCATGCGCCATAGCCCGTCGTGGTCCGGCATGGTGAGGCGCAACTGATGCACTGCCGGCACGCGATCGAGCAGGTAGCGCATCAGGTCGAGATCGGTGGTGGGCCGGCACGGCAGCGCGTCTTCCACACCGTGGAGGGCGTGACGCCGATAGTGAATGCGGCCATCGGGCGCGGTCAGCAGGTCCGCGATCTCGGCGTCGGCGCCAAACACGTTCTCGGTGATCGTGTAGCACAGCGCCTCGAGCAGCGTGACTCCGGGGTCGTGATAGTTGTAGTCGGTCCACCACTCACCACTCAATGCCTGCGTCAGCGCAATGCCGTGCTGCCGCAGGTCCGGATAGCTGAACGGCGGGTCGTCGCTCAGGCGCTCGATGGTGGCGCTGTCGGCAGCGGGCTCCAGCGGCGACGGCAGGGCCGTCGGCACTACCGACGCGGTAGGCGAGGCGCGACGCAGCAGGATGCTCATGACTGGCCCTCGCTCATGTGGGGATCGAACCAGAGCTGGGTGACCTGCGCCTGGATGTGCACGCCGCTGCCGAAATCGCAGCCGCTCCGGATCTGCAACCGGTAGCGCGCATTGCGGCCGCTGGTGCCGTTCCAGCGCAGTTCGAGCCGGTCGCAGCGCCGGCTATAGAAGCCATGGGTACTGCGGATGCCACGCTTGCGGTTGAAGAAGTCGAACAGGCCGAGCGTCGGGTTGTACGTATTCATCGCAATCGCATGCACCAGGCCAAAACGCCCCTTGCCGCGCTGCCCCGCGCCCGCCACCACTTCGAGCGCCTGACACCCTTCAAGGTCGTCGGTCAGGTCCTGCCACTCACCGTTGGCCAGCAGCGGCAGGGCGTGCTGGCGTGCGAGCGCGCCCTGCCGCCCCGTGGCGCGCACCACGCCGGCCACGTCGAGGGTCGCGCGCGGATTCTCTGTCCCCACGCCAATGCGCCGGTCCTGGTCCAGGCACAGCACGGCTGGCGGCAATGCCTGCGCCTGCCCCGCGCCGGTATCGGCACCAGCCCCGTTCGCCAATGGGCTGGTGCGGCCCTGCACCAGCAGTTCGTCGTTGGCACCCAGCCCGAAGCGCCATGCCGGCCGCTCCGGGTCCTGATCGCGGAAGAAGCTGACCAGCGCGTCGTGGCCGAGCGGCGAGTACACCTCGAAGCCATGCTCGACGGTCTTGCGAAAGCCCTCGTCGCTCATGTTGAGCATGGAGTCGATCAGATCGGCGAAATGGTCCTCGTTTGGCAGCGCGCCTTCGCGGAAATAGCGCTTGAGGGATTCTCGGTTCCTACTGGTCATCACGCACCTGCGCGGAAGGGTTCGGCGCGGCGCGGCCGACAATGAACGTGCTGCCAACCTCCAGCCGCCGGATACCGGTGACGTGCGGCACCAGCGGGCCGATGTCGTCGTGCAGCTCCAGCAGGTGACGGCGCGTCGGCAACAGCAGGCTCCACGGCTGCGCGGGTCGCAACGTACGCGCTTCGCCCCGGATCGTGTGCGTGGCGGTGTCATGCAGCACGTTGAACTGGCGGTCGTTGCGCACGATATGGAGCATCGACAGCTTGCCCACCGCATCCACGCCGGGCTGGGCGCGCAGGAATGCCTCGAGCGTGTCGGCCCGCACGCTCCAGTCGAAATCGGCGCCGATGCCATCGGCGTGCCAAGGCGACAGGTATTCGACGAGCGCCTGGTTCAATTGGCGCAACATGGCGCCGGGATGGCTGCCTGATACCAGTCGCAGGATGCAGCGCACCTGCGCGCGCTCATAGGCGGCATTGCGCACCAGCACGCGTGCCCCTGCCGGCGCGCAAGCCTGCAAGTGCGCGCGCATCGCTTCGAGCAGCGCAGCATCGAAGCGCGGCGCCTCGGTGCTGCGGAACAGCTCGCCCGGTTGCGGATGCGGTACCACGGCGAGCAGGACCTGCCCGGGCAGATTGGCCAGATGCTGGTGGCGCCGGCCGGCGGGGTCGATCAGCGTGGCCTCGTGGTGGGCGAAGCACCGGGCCTTGAACACCTCCGGAAACGCGTCGAGCAGCAGGCGCTCGTAGTCCCAGCGCGTCACCGCGCGCAGCTTGTGACGCAGTCGCTCAGCCCCGCGCATGCGCACTGCCTCGGGCCGGTCCGCCGCGCGCCACCCGTCCGCCGGCCCCACCTGCACCACCGCACGCAAGCCGGGCACACGCTCGCCGGGCATGTTGATGGTGCCCGGCGGCACCGCGATCGGGGCCTGGTCACCCTCCGGCAGAACCGTGCGCGTTGCCGTGATGGCCTGTGCATGCACGCCGTAGAGACCAGCCAGCTGCGTGAACCCCCAGTCCGCGCCGAGCCGCAGCCAGTAGCACGCTCCCGGTAGCGAAGCACAATTGGCGGTCATGCCGGCCGGAAGATTCAACTGCACGATGCCGGAGCGCAGCAATCCCTGGGTGCCGTCGGACAGCACCATATGCGGTGCCAGCGGCTGCCAGTGGCCATCCTGCCAAGTGGCCCAATGCAGTTCCGGCACGGCATCGCCCCAGCGCTCCGCAGCCTCCTCGCGGCGCAGATGGAAGAACAGGCTGAGCGTGCCCTGCAGATCGTCTCCACTCAGGCCAATGAAGAGATTGCCGTCGCCAGCATGGCGCGGCAGCAGGCCCGGCGGCTGTCCGTGCTGCGGCACCATCGCAGCGATGCCGTACGGGTACAGGTGATAGGCACGCTGCAACAGGCTTTGGTCCGCGTCGCTGCCGTCGCCGGGTACAAGGCGGATATCCTGGGTTGACTGGTAATGCAGGGCCAGCCCTTGCAGCGTCGGCGTATACGGCTCGCGCGGCAGCGCCGCAGGACGCTTGAGCTTCGTGTTGCGGGTGAGCGTGGTACTCAGCAACGTGGGGTAGAGTCCATGGCCGAAGGCCGTGGGCGGCTCGGCCAGATCGAGCCGGAAGAATCCGTTGCGGCTGCCCAGTCCGTACAGGAACGGCTGTGCCGCCGGCCGCGGTGGCGTGGCGCGATGGAGCCGGCGCAGCGCGGCGCCCGGAAACACCAGGCGGTGCTCGCGCAGCAGGCGCTCGCGTCCATGCACGGTGGAGAACATCGGCAACAACGCCTCGTTGCCGTTACGCCACTGACCGTCCGTCAGCACCGCCGTGCCGAGCCGGAAACCGCTTGCCCGCCAGTCACCCGGATAGCGCGCGTAATGCTCGGGAAAACCGCCGGGAAGGTCCGGCAGGTTGGCCCAGTTGAAGGAGAGATGCAGCAGTTGCAAGGGCTTGCATGCGAGTTCCTGGCTTCCAAAGAGCAGATAGCTGCCGGGCGTGGGCGTCGGTCCGAAAGGCAGGAACGGCTTGGACGGATCGAGCCGTCCAAGCTGGTTGTAGAGCACCACGTCACGCAGGTCATCCACGTTGACCGTGAGGTTGATCTCGCTCAGCGCGTATTGGCCGAGCAGGCTGAACGCGTACAGCCTGCCGCGCGTCTGCACCGCCATTTGCAGCATGGCCTGCGCCGGCCATTGCCCACCGTGTACCGTCGATATGCACGGCACGACCGGAGGCTGGTCGGCGCCAAGGCGAAGCACGAGCTCCATCCCACCGCCCCAGGTATCGGAAGCCGGCGCGCGCCGATGCGTGAATACCTTGTCGACCGTCAGCCATCCGGTGGCCGTGCTCAGCCGGGCCTGCCATACGCTGGCGAAGACGCGCTCGAAGATCAGGTCACGTTCGGGCAGCGCGGCCTCCGCGCCGGGATTGAGCGGCGGATAGATCAGGATCAGCGGATCGTCGATCTCGACCCGCGGCTCGTCACGGATATCGGCCGTGCCCTCGCCGGCACCATCCTGGCCGCGCAGCGCAGCCGCATGCGCGCGCAACGCCAGCAGGTCCACCAGCCGCAACTGCTCGTCGCCGGCCACCATCCATACCGCGAAGAGTCGGCCGAGACGTTCGGCAAACACGGCGGCATCGTCGCAAGCCAGGCACGCTGCCACCAGAAAGGCGAGTTGCACATCGGCCTCGAATGCGGGCGCGCGCTTCCATGCCGCCTGTGCAAGCGTCTCGGGGTCGAGCGCAGGGGCCGCCCCGCCCGGCCGTGGCCGCCCGGGAAAATGCTGCGTCTCATAGGCAGCATAGGCACGGAAGGCTTCCGTGAGCCATGCAACGTCACGTTGCGCGCGCGACGTACGCAGTGCGCGCACCAGCGACTCGTCGTTGGCCGCCGGGTGCGCAAACTGCAGGCGGATACGGATTTCGCGCGTACCCTCCTTCAACCGCAACAGCGGCGAGGCCAGCGCGAAGCCCAGCAAGGCGTCCTGCGCCAGCGACGCGGAGCCGCGTACCGTCCCGCCGAGCAAGGGCCACCACGCGGGACGATCCACATAGGCGGCGTCCGGCGCCTGCAGCGGCAACTGCTCGACCTTGAGCCGGGTAGCAAAATCGAACTCTCGTTCGGGAGAAATCAGCGGATCGCGCTCCACCCGTTGCGTGCAGAGCGCCACCACGCGCGTACCGGTCAGTGCCAACGGTCCGTCGGCAGCAAAGGTCAGCACCTGGCCCTGCGCGTCCTTGCCGCCCACGAACCGCGTGCCCGCCGCGATCGGTACGATCCCCTTGTGACGCGGCTCCCGCTCCAGCAACAGATGCACATGCTCGGGCAAACCGGGGCGCGGCGCCAGTCGCAGGACATCGCGATAGTAGAAATCGATCAGCCGCTCCGGAAAGCGGTTGAGTGGCGCACGGCTGTACTGGAACAACTGAAGCGTGGCCAGCAGCAGGCCCATGGCCGGCTCATGACGGCCGCCACCCAGGCTGCGCTCGAACAGGGCCTGCGCCTGCGGCTGCAACCGTTGAATCGCCAGCGTCAGTGCCAGCCAGGCACGGCGCAGCCATTGCCGGCGTGCGCGCCGGTCGTCCGGCGCAGGCGCACCCGTCAGCGGCGTCACGCGCGCAGCGCTGTCGGGGCGCAACCACACCGGATGCAGTGGCGCATCGTCAGCACCGCCGCCAGGCAAACCGAATGCCGCGCGCCCCGCGGTGACCACTCCCGCGAGTCCCTGCTCGATCTGCGCGAGCAACGCCTCGCCCAGCGCGGATCCGGCTACACCCTCTCGTCCGGCCAGCCACCAGCACCACCCATCGTAGGTACGCACCAGGCGCCAGATGCGCGCCCACAGCGCGGCCTCGCCCTCGCGATCCAGGGCCGCGACAAATTCCTGCTCAAGCCGTGGTAGCGGAAATGTCGCCACTTCGGCCAGCACCACGCTCTCGTCCTGGCGCAGCGCGGTGTCCCAGCGGTCAGCACCGGCACCGAACCTCAGGCTGGCGGCCTGCGCGAGCGTGATGCGCACGCGTTCGGCCAGGCCGATCTCGTCCGGCAGCACATGGTCGGGGCGCAGCGTATCGGCCAGCCGCTCGTCTTGTCGGGTCCCGTTGGACATGCAGGCTCAGTAGGTGGCAACCGGCGATGTCGCCTGGTCGAGATACAGCGGATAGACGAGGTTGTGCCGCGTATTGGTTGTCCGCACGATGTAATGCAGACGGAAATCGACCCGCCCTTCCAGCGTCAGCAACGTCGTGTCGATACGGTCCAGCAGGATGCGTGGCTCGAAGAACAGGATGGCCTTGCGGATCATCTCCTTGAGCTCGGTCAGCGTGCTCTCGTTGAGCGTCTCGAACACCGCGCGACGCACCGCACAGCCGTAGGTGGGCTGCATCACGCGCTCGCCCGGATGGGTCCGCAGCAGAATGCGCAGGCTCTCTTCGATATCGTCCACACCCGCCACCATGCCCACCTGGCGCGTGCGCGGATCGAACTGCAATGGAAACTGCCAGCCCCGGCCCAGAAACGGACTCATCGTCAGCCTCCGATCAGCACGGTGGGCAGGCCCAGCACGATAGCGCCGCCATGCGCCGTCGCGTCGCCGATGCGCGCGGCGGGCCGGCCACCGATCAGTACCGTGGCCGAGCCCTGGACGATCACGTCCGGCGGACCCACGCACACCGCGTTGTCGCCGACCACGGCGGCAGGGAGCTTGCCGATCAGCACGGTGGGCACGCCGGGCCCGATGACCGGACCGCCCACATGCGGAATGGGCGGCAGGCCCGGGGTCTGCATCGGGCAGGTGTGCAAGTCCGTCAGGCGTGCGGCGGGTGGCATCTCGTTCCCTCAGTTGATCATGACCAGGGCGCCCTGCACCGTAGTCTGCCCTGCAGCGGACAGCTCCGCAGTAGCGGCGCCCTTGCCGACAAAGCCCACCTGGGCTTCGCAGTTGATGTTCAGGCCAGACGCCTTGACGTCCGCCTGCGCGGTCATCTCGATTGCCAGGCTCGCGGTCATCTTGATATTGCCTTGCGCATTGAGCGTGATGTCGTACGGGCTATCGCAGGCAATACCGCTTTCCGACAGCTTGATGCTGTTGTTGTGCTGGTCCTGGATCAGGATCGACTTGGCGGTATCGTCCAGCACCACCTTGTTGTGGCCTGGCGTGGTGACCGTGATGATCTTGTTTTCCTCGTCGAACTCGATCACATGCTTTGCGCGCGTGACGATCGCCTTGGTATTGTTGGCCGCCTCGATGGCGTAGGGCGGCTTGTGGCTGCCGCTATAGACCGCTCCCAGCACCACCGGGTGGCACGGATCGTCGTTGAGGTAGCCGACGATCACCTCGTCGTCCACCTCCGGCAGGAAGAAGGCGCCGAAGCCGTTCGACGCATAGCCCTGGATCAGGCGCGCCCATACCGGCTCGGTCTCGGCCTGCATGACCGGCAGCTTGATCTGGATGCGCTGCGCATCGAGCGGATCGCCATCGAGCTTGACCACCACGCCGATCTGCAGCCCCGATACGCCAGGCAGCAGGCCCGACGCCCGCGGCGCCTCCACATCGTCGCGGCGGGCGTGCCACTGCGGCTCCATGCCGAATTCCACGTCGGAATGCCAGAAGCCGCTCACCAGCGCGTGCTCCACGGCGGTCACAAACACTTTGCCCGCGAACCGCGTGCCCACGCCCGAGACCGCGACGATCGCGCCAGGCTTGGCCAGCGCCGTCCCCATGCAGCGCAGATGGCCGCGAATCCGCGCGAGTTCCGCCTTGGTCTGTGTTGCCTTGGCCCACGTGGTCAGGGAATCCGCCACCTGTGTGGTCGACGATTGCAACCCGAACGTGGCGGGGCTTGCCACGGCGGCCAGCGTGGCACCCGTCAGGTTGCCTTGTCCGCTCAGTGCACCGGGCTTGGCCGCGCTACCCTGCACGACCTTCTGCTGCGACGGATCCCACGCGGTGGCCAGCGCCTCGGTGTACTGCATGCGCGCGTCGATGTCGGCGCTGAACTCGTAGAGATCGCGTCCCCACTTGATGCCGAACACCGGCTCGCCACTGGCATCGGGCGGCGCCACCGTGACCGCGCCGTCCTCCACATTCACCAGCATGCCGTTGAATTCGGCGCGCGCGAGCAGGAAATCCCAATCGCTGCTGTAGTACTGCACAAGTTCGCCGTAGCTGACGCTGGTGGATGTGACCGTGGCATCGAGTCCGTGCGACGACAGCAGCGTGGCCATCACGTCGCTATCGGTCTGGTCGACATAGTTGGCGTTGCGGCGGCCGCTCGTCATCCTTGTGGCCACGTCCCGGCACTCGATGGTCAGGCGCGAATCGTTCTGGCCGTCTATCTTGACGCCAAAGCGCACCACGATGCCGCTGAAGATCTGCGTCTCGTCGTCGCCATAGCCCGCGCTGATGGCGATCTTGGCGCCGGGGATAAAGACCGACTGGTCCGCGCGCTTGAACTTGCCGGTGGGCATGTCGCCGTCGCGGATCACCACCTCGGCCCACGGAATGCGGTTGAATGCATGCCGCACCGTAATGCCGAGTAGCGGCAGGTTCTGGTACTTGGTGCCGTCGGCCTTCACCGTCACGCGCAGCACACCCTCGGCATCGATCGTCGGGTAGTCAGCCATGGTTACTCCAGCGGCGGGAAATGGAGTTCCATACCCGGTGTCAGCGAACGGAACTGGCGCAGCCCGTTGTAGCGGGCCACCGCCGTGTAGTAGCGGCCGTCGCCGTAGATCTTCTCGCACAACAGCGGCAGCGTATCGCCATCGCGCACAAGTACGAGGTGACTGAGGTCGGGCGAACTTGTTCCGGCCTCGAGTTCGGCCTGCTTGTTGCTGGTGTACGAATCGAACGCGAGCGCCGCCGTGGCGCGCAGCGGCGAGCCGCTCGGGCGGAACAGCGTGTAGTCGACGCTGAAGCTCGTGAGGCGTCCCTGGAACAGCAGCTTGCCCCAGATGATCTGTACGATGCTGGGCTCATGAACGACTCCCTTGTACGCGTAGATCACCTTGCTCAGCGACTGGAGCTGATCCTCCACTTCGACCGGCATCGTGCTGTCCTTGGGGCGCGGTACCACGCCCGACCCGTCGAACACCGGCGAAAACGACAGCTTGCCCGGCTGCATATGGCTGAACTTGCGTCCCGATCCCGTATCGCCCATCGGTTTGCGCTGCACGAAGCAGGTGCGGCGCTCGTGCTTCATCTGCGACGGATTGATGAGCAGCGAGATCGACGTGCCGGGCCCATCCTGTTGCGAGATGGTGCCGTCATCGGCCTCGGTGCAGGCGACGATCTTGAGTGGCGTAAGCGCGGCCGATGCATCCGTCATCTAGCGCTCCCGCAGCGAGGCCATCTGCACGCGTAGCGTGCGCAGCAGATTGCGCGCCTCGCGATGCTTGTTGCTGGCGTTCTCATCCGCCGCACAGCAGTTGTCGCCCTCGTCCGAGTTGTCGGTGTCGGAGTTGGTGTTGCCACCGGCGCTGGCCGATTGCGCGGAAGTACCGGCGTTGCCGCTCAGTTCGGAGCGGATCACCATTTGTCGGATCTCTAGCGTCATGTCTCACATCTCCCGCACGCAGTTGAGATAGGCGAATTCGATGGTTTCGATCGTCACCTCGTTCCTGGTGGAATTGAGGTCATCCACGCTCCAGCGCACCGGGTACGCTGACGCGAAGGTCCAGCCGCGAATCTTCACGCCGGTCTCATCCAGCAGGTACACCTTCACGTCCTGGATCTCGATGGGCTGGGTCATGCCGTTTTCCAGGGTGTCCTTGCACCAGCCCACCAATGGCGACTTGTCGTTGGCCACGCCGCGCTTCATGACCAGCTTCTCCTGGCGCACGCCCTTGGGCAGCTTGTAGACAAACGCGTTCTGGCCACCCGCCTGCACGTCCTCGGTCTCCATGGTCACGCCCATGCCGGAGACCTCCTGGAACGAGCAGTCGGCGCCCTGGCCGAAACGCGTGAATTCCACCTGGAACGAGAACGACACCGGCATGAAGATGCTGGTGCCATCGCGCGATTTCTCGAATTCCATGCTAGCTGTTGGCGATGGTCAGCCCTTCGTGCGCGATCTCGATGGTCTCGACGGCCACTTCATTGCCCTGCGCCTTCAGGTCCGTGCCGGTGATCTTGGCCGGCCACGCGTTGTTGAGCGTCCAGACCATGGTGGGGCTACCGGACTCGTCGAGCAGGCTGATGATCACCGGCACCCGCTTGATGGTGTTCATCTTGATCTGGTTGAACCAGTCCCAGAACTTGTTGTCGGCCTTGAACACGCCCTTCTTCATGGTCACGTTGCCGAACTTCTTCAGCCCCGGCATCTTGACCGTGGAGAACACCGGGCTGTCGCCCTGGCGGTATTCGATCTGCTGGGCTTCCATATCGAGGCCCGAAACCTCCTCGAACGACATCACCGTGGAATCCCACTTGACCTGGAAATGAAACTTCGGAAGCGGCCAAACTTCCTTCGATTGTGCGGAACCGTCATCTGCCATGACACTTCTCCCTAGTTACGCCGTCAAAAATGGAAAGTCCGTCAGGATTTCTGCATCTGCTGCTGGAACGTGATCTCGATGAACTCGGCGGGCCGCACCATGGCCACCAGCACCGTCACGCGCAGGATGCCCTCCAGGATGTCGTCGGGGGTCATCGTCTCGCCCAGTCCCACGTGCACGCTGAAGGCGTCCTCGGGTACGGCACCGGCCAATCCGCCGCGGCGCCAGATACTGGTCAGGAAGTTCTGGATCATGCTTCGGATGGTGACCCACGTATTCGCCACGTTGGGCTCGAACACCAGCGCCTTGGCGGCCAGCCGGCACGATTCCTCAAGCATGATCATGGTGCGGCGCACGTTGATGTAGCGCCAGTCCAGGCTGTTGCCGTCGAGCGTGCGCGCTCCCCAGACCAGCACGCCCTCGCCGATAAAGCTGCGGATCGCGTTGATCGACTTGCCCTGCGTCGTAACGTTGAGTTCTTCCTGGTCGGCGGACGAGATCGACACAGACGGCGACACCACCCCCGCCAGGCTCACATTGGCAGGCGCCTTCCAGACGCCACGCGTGTTGTCCACCATCGTGTAGATGCCAGCCATGGCCGAACTCGGCGGCAGCAGGTTGAGCTGGTACTTGACTTCGCCGAGGATGGTGTTGAACAGCGGGCTGATCGACTGCAGCGTCTTGTTCAGCAGCACCTTGTGCGTCAGGATCGCATCGTCGGACAGCGGCGGCGTGGCCGTGCTCCAGTCCTTCGAGATATCGGCAATCGCGCCGGACTGATCGCGCACCTTGGGCGGCGCGTCGTCGGGGAGGTTATCCGGCAGGCCAAGGTCCGCGCGCAGCAACTGCGCCAGTACGTCCGGGTTGGCGATGTTCTCGTAGCTGATGTCCTTGTCGCCGGTGACGGTGGTATTGAGCCACGGGTAGTAGGCCGCCGCGAAGTCGAGGAAGTTGATGCCAAGCGCGTTGCGGAACTCCGCCACCGGATCGCCGGCCGGGTCAGTACGCGGCTTGTCGCCACCCCAGATGTCCAGGATCGCCACCCGGTTGCGCATCTTGTCGCCGCAATGGGCCAGCATGGCTTGCTGCAGATCGATGCAGACGTCCTTCTTGAACTTGATGGCCTCGGGAATCACGAGCATGGTCGGCTCCTGCTCCTTCAGCAGTTCCTCCACACCCGCCTTGAACTTGTCGGGGTCGAGGTCCTCGTCATAGCCGCCGACCGACACGATGTAGCACGGGCCGCCGCCGTTCTGGAAGAAGTGGCGCAGCGCGGAGTACAGCAGGTAGCCGCCGCCATCCTTGCCTTCCGGCATGGCCAGCACGTAGTCCTTGCCGGCCACGCGGAACGCCGCGAGTGCCGACGGGTCCGTCTTCTCGGCAATGGCGAAGCGCGGAAACGGCGCATAGCCGAAGTACTGGTGGTACTCGGCCATCGAGCTGATGCGCCACGGCTTCATGGCGAGCGGCTTGTTTCGATTGTCGGCAATCTGCGTATGGCCCACGAATGCCGGTACCGCGGTTGCCACCTCCACCACGGAGTTGGGGAAGGCGTTCTTTTCTACGATATAGACGCCAGGCGTCTTCATTGCACCCATGTAAAACTCCCGATGAAAAGGTTAGCGATTGACAAAGATCTCCGATACATCGCGGAGCACACCATCGACGACTTCCCGACGCAGACCCGCTGGCGCGGCCAGCGGCAGGCGTGGCACCAGCAGGCGCCCGGCCGGTCCCGTGCCGCGCCGCAACTGAAACCGGTGTCCCGGCCGCTCTGCGAGCGCAAGCGGCGCACACGCGCGGAACACCACGGCGGTATCGCCATTCGGCAAGGTCTCTTTCTCCGGACCGGTGAACGAGACGCCATCCGCCGCATCCACCACCGCCAGTTCGTCACCCCACGCACCCAGCAGCAGGTACTTCCAGATCGTCTGCCTGACCGGCAATGCCAGGGTCTGCTCGACCGGCGCCGCCTGCAGCCAGGCGTCCTGGTTCGCGCAATCGGGCACCGCCAGCGGCATCACCACGCGAACCGGCGTGCCGAGCGCACGCACATCGGTGTAGTACGCCCACAGCGGATCTGAGGACGCCAGCGTGAACACCAGGCCGCCTTCCGGCCACGACGTCCGCTCCCGCCACAGCGCCTCGCGCCGCGCATCGCTCGCCAGCACGACATAGCGCTGTGCATCGCCGCGCAGCAGCAGGCCGAAGCGGGTCATCAACGCGGCACTGTCCGACTCTGGCCGCAGTTGCAGTCCTGCCGGCCAACCCGCCTCGAAATAGGGATGGCGCACGCTGAGACGGCTGACGATGCGATAGGTGTCCATGATGGTCCGTGCTCACTGGGGCCGCGCGCCCACATCGGGCTGGGTGATCACGGGCTCCCGACGGCGAACGGTGGCGGGGTCCAGGCAGATCAGCCGCACCCGGTACAGCACCGATGGCAGGTAATGGTTGCCATGCACGCCCCAAAGACTGTGCAGGTCGCTCCGGCTCAGGTTTTCGATATTGACCACGAGGCGGTCGATGCGGTCATCGAGTCCGGGTGCGTTCTGGTGATCGAACACCGGCGAACCCTGAAAGAACGTAATGGCTTCGGACAGCAGGCGCAGCGCCTCGGGATAGGCCTGGCCACTGAAGGTGGCCGCGCACATCACCAGAAGATTGAGGAACAACGGTTCCGCGCCGCGCACCGTGCTGGTCTGCACGGCGCCACCGGGCGACACGCGATGGGCCGCGGTATCCCGCTCCACACAGGCCAGGAACAACACCAGCTTGTTGCTCACGAGCGTGACCGCCCCACCGCCAGGCTCCTGGAGGTTGGACACCACGACCATATCCTCCGCAGTGGCAAGACGCCGGCGAAGGTGCTGGTTCAACTGCGTGCAGAGAAGGCCGAGCGCGCTATCTAGCACAAGCGACTCGGGTAGTTGGAGACGACATTCACCGCTCACTCCTGACATCAGCGACCTGCGACGTGGACGATATTGCGCCGCGTACGTCATTTGAGGCCATCAGGAGATTGCTGAAATTCGCTTCGGAATTTCCTAGGAATATGACCTATCCAGGCTGCAGCATTGGATAGGTGAACAGGAAGAAGTGCAGAACGTTCAGGCCAAAGTGAGCCGCGATGGCTGCAGACAACCCACCGAAGCGATAAGTGATGCCGTAGCCGATTCCGGCGAGGGTGCCTAGAGCCATCCACTGCCAGCCACCGGCAGCGTGGGACGCACCGAAGAGAATCGCAGTCGTTCCAATCGCGATTGCACTTTGCCAACGCCAGCCTTGGAGCAGGCGTTGAAGGCCGCCCTGCAAGTACCCCCGGAACAAGGCTTCCTCAGCGAACGTGACCAGGAGCAGGTTGTTAATCAGCCAGATTCCAGAGCTAGCCGGCAATTTTGGCGCCCAGGCTACCGTCCCCAAGATCAGTGCGGCTCCCAGGCAAACCAACGCCGTGGCCATCAAACCTCCCAGCGCCGCGAGAATAGTCTTCCAAAAGGATGTCGAGAGCCTCAACCACGGCACGACAGCGAGTACCCAGACACCAATCAGCGGCTTGTCCAGATTGAGATACATGGTGAAAGGCACGGCGTCCGGGGTGAAGCGAATCGGCCCCAGAGCCTTTACGTTATGAAACCCTGGTAACCAATGCAGGCTGAGTCCGAAAGCCAGAAGGACGAAAAGTAAATGTCCGGCGCATCGAACATAGGCCTTGCTTTGGGTAATTGCATAGCCGCAAAGAAGAAGCCCAACAAGCGAGTCCACTGCGAAGCGGTCTAGCTGTCCGATATAGAAGGCCGTGAGATATCCCCACAACAGCAGGACAAAACCGAGCCGGCGTAATCCGGGGACGAATGTTGTCGGTATCGCCAGAAAAATTGCGGACCAGGGTATGTAAGCCATATTGCAAAACTAGTGGGTGTATTCGAGGCGGGTTCGGGTCAGGGTACGCGTGGAGATCAGCCTCCCTCCCTGTCTTTCGATAGCGAGTGCCATCACGCCAGCGAGCAGAAGCAATG
Source organism: Cupriavidus sp. SW-Y-13 (assembly GCF_009793345.1). Classification (NCBI taxonomy): domain Bacteria; kingdom Pseudomonadati; phylum Pseudomonadota; class Betaproteobacteria; order Burkholderiales; family Burkholderiaceae; genus Cupriavidus; species Cupriavidus sp. SW-Y-13. Next base: position 449,039 of record NZ_WHLX01000002.1, on the reverse strand, counting down.
CACCCGTATTGAGGGTCATCAGCACCGTGGTGGCGAGAATGACATGAAGACGCTCCCTGTTTCGTTACTGAACAGGAAGACGAAAGGTGTGCGCTGCGAATGAATAACCGCTAATCCAGTCCCGTGAATGGAATATAACTGTTATGGAACGACGTCTAATAACATACCAGGCATGAGGAAAGGGAATACCGCCGCGCTCTCGAGGCGTGCGCCGACCCGGATTGACACTTCGCGGCGGAAGCTATTCAACTCTCTAGTGGCCAAGGCGTGGATGTTGTCTTTGACGGCTTCAGCGAATGCACCATGTCCGGGAACAACTACATTCGTCGATCCCGCTGGAACGTCCCGAGGCTGTTGCAGTGCCCCAAATAAAAAGAGCCGTCCTGAAGACGGCCCGATTCCCCGCTCTACACAAAGGTCCTCGCCATGCCCGGCGCTTCTGTCTGCAACCGTGAGCTTCCGTGGCTTAACGACAAGGCATCCACGCCGGTCCGAGGCGACTGCGGTCGCATCCGAGGTTCCCGACTTGTACTGCGGAACCGGCTGCGTGACATTCTGGTGATGAAATATTTCGGCAATAAGAAAGCGTAGCGGCTCAGGCATCACATTCGCCCCACTTCGGAAACACATCGCAACGTCTTTCCATCGGTGGACTTTCTAGAATGAAACAGCCCAGCAAAACGGAGTCGCCATGAAACGCAATCCTCCTGCCAGCACGGAAACCACCGCCGACGGTCTGGCCGCCTTGATCTATCACATCGCCCATGGTGCGAGCCAGGGCCAGCTCGATCCCGAGTTCGTGCGCAAGCTGACCAAGCGTGTGGACAAGGAACTGGAAGCGATGGAGACCGCGCGCCACCTGTCGCGCCCTGACCGTGACCGGCTGCACCATGCCATAGAGACGCTTCACGCTACGGTGGATGCCGAGGAGGGTGCAATGCTCACGCGCTCGCTGGAGCGGCTGCGCGCCTCGGACAACGGTGCCGTGCCCAACTGACCCTGCGAACGCGCCCCCCAAAACAGAACGCCCCTCCTCCCGCCAAGTCGGGTGAGGGGCGTTTGTTATCCGGCAGGGGCGGGGGGAAAGGCCCCGTCTGCCGGTGTCTCCTGCTTAGAAGCGGTGACGGATGCCGACCACGGCGCCGGTCTGGTTCGAACCTGCCTGAACCGGGATCGAGCTGCTCATGCTCAGGGCGGCGTTGCCCTTGTTCTTCGTGTAGCCGATGTTCAGGTATGCGTCGGTACGCTTCGAGAACGCGTAGTCGGCCGACAGCACAAACATCCACGGATCGTTGTCGCTGTTGTTGGTGTCCTGGTAGTACGCGGCACCCGTCAGCGACAGGGCCGGCGTCACGCGGTACAGACCGCCCACCCAGTACACGTTGTTGCGCGTGGCGGCAGTCGCGGCGCTGGCGATGCCGTCATCGCGCATCCAGCGATAGCCGGCGAACACCTTGGCTACCTGGAAGTCGTACGACGTACCCAGGGCCCAGCGCTTGACGGCCTTGTCCGAGACAGCCGTCGTGGCGCCCTGGTACTGGTCGTAGGCGGTGCCCACCGAGAAGCCACCAGCGGCGTAGGCCACACCGGCGCCGAAGTTGCGGCCAGCCTTGTAGTCGCCCGGCACTTCGCCGTTGTTGTCGCGGCCCGTGCTGTAGAAGGCCGTGGTGGTCAGGCCACCGAACTTGCCCGTGTACTTCAGCGCGTTGTCGGCGCGGCCGTTGAAGGCCGAGTCAACCGAATTCAGCGAGAACTTCGGGCCGACAGCCATCGGGTCGTAGGCGCCGAACAGGTCGTACAGCGAGTTCTGCTGGCGACCCAGGGTCACGGCGCCGAACGTGCCTTGCAGGCCGACGAAAGCCTGGCGGCCGAACAGGCGGCTGCCCTGGCCCGACGTACCGGTGTCGATGTCGAAACCCGATTCCAGCGTGAAGATCGCCTTCAGGCCGTTGCCGAGGTCTTCCGCACCACGCAGGCCCCAACGCGAACCCGACAGGTTGCCGGAGCTCATGCGGACCGAATTGCCCACGGTGGCCGGTTGGCCAGCGCCGTTGGACTGGGTCACGTGGTTGCCGAATTCGACGCCAGCATCGACGATACCGTACAGCGTCACGTTGGAAGCCGACTGGGCCGACGCCACGCCGGAGAGGGTGCAGGCGCCTGCAGCTGCCAGCGCAAATAGAGCTTTCTTCACTGTGAGTTTCTCGTTTTGTTAAGACATTGAGATGCTTCCCCGCCTCGTCCCGGCTGTGTGAACCTTACATTTCTGTCACTTTCCGAAACGATGACCGTTGGGGGCAGGCGAATTGTTTCAATCGAATGTGAAATTCATGTGACGGTCTGGCCGCACTTTGGTGCGAGTACATCGAAAAGCCGCGTCTCGTTGTTTTTTCGCACCAAAACATACGGGTTTTCCCGATCCGCGGTTTGGTACGATGCAGCCTTTCTGTGAAAGGCATTTGACGGTTTCGTGGCGTTTTGCCCGCGTCCGCCCTGCCTGCCTCGATGCGCCCGGATTTCTACAAGACCCATATCGCCCCACGGCTCGCACCGCTGCGCCAGCACCTGCACCGCCCTACCCGGCGCACCGCGTTGCTGGCTGTCGCTGCCATCCCGGCGCTATTCCTGCTTTATGTCATCGTCCTGATCCCGTTCACGCCGGGCATCAGCGATATCCGCAAGGCCAAGTCCGAACAGCCCGCCCAGGTCCTCTCGGCCGACGGCAAGGAACTGGCGGTTTACCGCTGGGCGAATCGCGACTGGGTGACCCTGGCCGATATCTCGCCCAACGTGGTCGATGCATTGATCGCCACCGAGGACCATCGCTTCTATCAGCACCATGGGCTGGACTGGCGCCGCACGGCCTCCGCCGCGCTGCACACGTTCTCGGGCGACCGTCAGGGCGGGTCCACCATCACGCAGCAGCTGGCGCGCAACCGGTATCCGGACGATATCGGCCGGGCGCCCACCATGACGCGCAAGCTCAAGGAAGCCATCACCGCGTTCAAGATCGAGGCGCTGTACTCCAAGGAAGAAATCCTGGAGACGTACCTGAACACGGTGCCGTTCCTGTACAACGCGTTCGGCATCGAGATGGCCGCGCGCACGTACTTCGACAAGTCCGCCCGCAAGCTCGACGTGCTTGAAGCCGCCACGCTGATCGGCATGCTCAAGGGCAACAGCTACTACAACCCGGTGCAGAACCCCCAGCGCGCGCTGGAGCGCCGGAATGTCGTACTCGGGCAGATGGTCAAGCGCGGCAAGCTGGACGCCGGACGCTACGCGATCCTCGTCAAGCGGCCACTGCGGATCGATTTCGAGCGCCAGGTGGAGGAGCCGGGCCCGGCCGCCCACTTTGCCCAGCAACTGCGCAAATGGCTGATCGCGTGGGCAGACCGCCACGACTACAACCTCTATACGGACGGACTGGTCATCCGCACGACGATCGATTCGCGGCTCCAGGCGGCAGCCAACCAGGCCGTGGCACGTCAGGGCAACCAGCTTCAATCGATTGCCAATGCCGCATGGGCACCACGTGCAGGATGGGGGGAGAGCCGCGCACTGGTGCAGGCATTCGTGCGCGAGACCCCCGAGTTCCGCAACGCCGTGGCGGCCGGGCAACCCGAGGACGAGGTGCTGCAGCACCTGATGCGCGACAACGTATTCATGCAGACACTGCGTCAGACCAAGACCCGCGTGCAGGCGGGCTTCATGGCGCTGGACCCAGCCACGGGCGAGATCCGCGCCTGGGTAGGCAGCCGCGACTTCAGCGTCGACGCGTTCGACCACGTGGCACAGGCGCGCCGCCAGCCCGGTTCCACGTTCAAGCCGTTTGTCTACGGCGCCGCGTTCGCTCGCGGCGAAAGCCCCGACGAAACGTTCATCGACCAGCCCGTGGAAATGAAACTCGCCGGCGGCGAAATCTGGCGCCCTGCCGACGAATCCCCGCCAACGGGACGCGCCATGAGTCTGCGCGACGGACTGGTCTATTCGAAGAACACCATCACCGCGCAGCTCGTGCAGACCATCGGGCCCGAGCGCGTGGCGCGGTTGGCACGCGCCATGGGCGTGCGCGACAGCAAGCTGGAAGAAGTACCGTCACTGGCGCTGGGAACGAGTCCGGTCACGCTCAGGGAAATGGTGTCGGCCTACGGCACCATCGCCAATGGCGGGCAGTACATCGCCCCGTCGATGCTGACGCGCATCGAGGATCGCGAAGGCAACCTGCTGGCGCAGTTCCGGCCTGCCTCGCCAGAGCGCGCGCTGTCGGCCACGGCCAACGATACGTTACTCGACGTGATGCGTGACGTGGTGGACCGGGGCACGGCTACGGCCATCCGCAGCCGTTACGGCATCCGCGCCGACGTGGCCGGCAAGACCGGCACCACGCAGGACAGCGCCGACGGCTGGTTCATCCTGATGCATCCGCAGCTCGTGGCCGGTGCCTGGGTGGGCTTCAACGACAGCCGCGTGACGCTGCGCAGCGACTACTGGGGCCAGGGCGCCCACAGCGCGCTACCCATCGTCGGTGATTTCTATCAGCGCGCCATCCGTGCACGGGTGGTGGATGGTCGCGCCCGCTTTGCGGAAGTCGATCAGCGGACCTGGTATTCGGGACTGACCGATACGGTGCGCGGCTGGTATCAGAAGCTGTTCGCGTCGAAGAAGGCTGAAGAAGCGGTGTCAGCGCCGAGACCTACGCCACGGCGGCCTGTGCTGCCGACTACCGAGGCGGAGGCGTTGCCACCGGCTTCGTCGCCATCGGTTGCCACCGACAACGGCATGGCGCTGGACCCGGGTGAGGTGGTGGAGGCGGTGCCGGCTTCGGAGGTGGAGGCGCCGGTGGAGATGGTGCCAGCGAGCGGGGCCGCGGCTTCGGCGCCTGCGGCGTTGTAGGTTTGCTTCGCCTCTCGGTTTGCTCCCCTCTCCCGCTACTTATTACTTCGCCAACCGCAACCGTCCCCGATGCAGCGCCCGCAGCGACGCGTCCGACAACGTCAGCGGCGGTTCCGGCGAGGGTCTCGCCAGCAGGTAACCTTGCGCCAGGTCGATGCCCAGATCGCGGCAGACCACGAGGTCGTCCTCTCGTTCGATCCCTTCGGCAATCAATTGCGTGCCCGATGTCCGCGCCAGCTTGCATAGCGCCTGCAGTGCCTCGCGCTGAAACGGCGACGATGCCACGCCGTCGATGATCACGCGGGCAATCTTCACGTAGTCCGGTTTCAAGGCGATCCACTGCCCCAGGCTGGCGTGGCCGGTGCCATAGTCGTCCAGCGCGAACTGCGCGCCCCGGCTACGGATCGAGAACACGGCCTTGGCCAGTGTTTCCATCGGCCCCAGCGGCGCCTGTTCGGTCAGTTCCAGCACGATGCGGTCCGACGGCAGCCCCTGCCCCTGCAGGAAGACGCGTACCTCGTCACGCGTATCTTCGATGTCGCGGAGGGAATCCGCGCTGTAGTTCAGGAACAGCTTGCCGGGCAGGCCCAGGTCCATGAACGTGCGGATCGAGATACGCGCGGCCAGCCGCTCCAGCGCAACGTGTTTGCCCACGCGCGCCGCTTCGGCGAACAACGCGATAGGGCTCTCCAGCGGCGAGCCTGCCGGGCCGCGGATCAGTGCCTCGTAACCAAATACATCGCCCGTGACGAGCGAGCCGATCGGCTGGAATACCGGCCGCAGCAATTTGTGTTCGAGGCAATCGGCAATGGAGGGCGTCAGAGGTCGTGACAAGGCTTTGCGCTCAAACAGGCTAGGTATCGTTCTTGTACGAATCAGCTGTGGGCAGATGCCACTCCCACTGCTGATCTATCGGCATGCGCCAGCCCGACTTGAGTGTTGCCGCCTACTGCTTTGGGAGGGTGGCCCAGCCCGCATCCGTCGACGCACCCACTATTTTGCATACAATTTACGGATACAATGATCGGCCGTTCCACCCCAGACAAACCGGAGACAAGCATGACCAACCCCGCCGCCACCTCGCAGCACATTCCCGCCCTTGCCCCGCTGGAGCAATACCTGGAAGCCCATCGCACAGGCCGGGCCGAGTTTATCTTCGCGGCTTTCCACGCCGACGCCCGCATCATTTCCTTCCGCGACGGCGCCCTGCACTCGCTGACCGTCGAGGAATTCTCGAAGCGCTTCCAGGGTGAGCCGCAGCCGGACGAGGCGCAGCGCCGCCGCCATATCGCGAGCTTCGACGTGGTGGGCAATGCGGCCACGGCCAAGATCGTGCTCGATTATCCGGAAGTGGTCTTTACTGACTACATGAATTTGCTGCAGATCGACGGGGTGTGGAAGATCGCCAACAAAACGTTCAGCGCGGCACCCAGGACGAAGTAACGGCGGCGCGCCAATTCCCGCCTGTCATCGTCCCGTCACACCTGCCCGTGACAATGCGCGGCAATGACAGGCGCGGGAGCCTGCACTGACCAAATTGCGGCAGTGCAGCGCAGATATTCCTTGACGCCTGATTTTTCGGCGCTTCAATGAAAACGTTTTCATTGAGTGTTCGAGCGATCGATCCGAGAGGAACCATGCCGCCATCCCGTCGTGCCGCACTCACGCCCCGCCTTGCTTCGGCCGAACCCGGCCATGGCGTGACCCTGGCCGATGTGGCATTGGCCGCCAAGGTATCGTTGGCCACCGCCTCGCGCGTCTTCAGCCATCCGCAACTGGTGCGCGAGGCCACCGCCCAGCGCGTGCATGACGCCGCACGGCGCCTGTCTTTCCGCCCCAACCTGCTCGGCGCCAAGCTGCGCGCCCAGCAGACGCGCATCATCGGCGTGATGCTGCCCACCCTCGACAACGCCGTATTTGCCGAATGCTGGCGCGGCATCGAAGAAGCGGCAATGTCCGCAGGCTACTCCCTGATGCTGGTGACGAGCAACTACGATCCGGCACGCGAGCGCGAGCGGGTGGAATATCTGTTGCGGCATCGCGTCGATGGCATGGTCCTGACCGTGGCCGATGCCTGCGACAGCAACGTGCTCGATCAGCTCGACCAGGAAGCCGTGCCATACGTGCTGGCCTACAACCAGGTGACCATGCGTGCGAATGGGCAACCCAATGGGCAGCCGCGCCATTCCGTCTCCGTCGATAACCGCACCAGCGCCGCCGAAGGCGTCCGGGCATTGATCGCCGCCGGGCACCAGCGCATCGCTGTCGTGTCAGGCGCCTTCACCGCATCGGACCGTGCACGGCAGCGCTTTGCCGGCTACGAGGATGCGATGCAGGCCAACGGCCTGCCGGTGCTGGAACCGGTCAACCTGCCTTCGCACACCGCCAGCAACGCCGACCAGATTCGCGCGCTGATGGGGACCACCTCCGCGCCTACCGCATTCTTCTGCACCAACGACCTGCTCGCCATCGGCGTGATCTCCGACCTGAAACGCCTGGGCCTACGTGTGCCGCGCGATGTGTCGGTGCTCGGCTACGACGGCATCGCGCTCGGGGCGCTCGTCGAGCCGCCATTGGCCACCGTCGTGCAGCCCAACGCCGATATCGGCGCCCAGGCCATTGCGCGCCTGCTGCGCCGCCTGGGCCATCAGGGCGCCGGTGCCAGGATCGAAGAGATGACCCAGAACGGCGCCGATGACAGCGCGTTGCTGCTGCCGCATGCGCTGCGTATCGATGGCACCGTCGGTCCGCCCGCCTGACTTCGAGTTTTTGTTCGCTGTTGCCGCACCTTCGTCAGACTCACCCCGTTATCCGATACTTCACCAGGGAGCCTTACATGTCGACGCAATCCTTCTGGCGCCGCCCGCTGCGCTGGCTGGCCATCACCGCATCCGCCGCCACGCTTGCCGCCACGTTCAGCCAGGGCGCCGCCGCGCAGACCGCCATCTGCTACAACTGCCCGCCGGAATGGGCCGACTGGGCCGCGCAGATCCGCGCGATCAAGGAAAAGACCGGCGTCACCGTGCCGCACGACAACAAGAACTCGGGCCAGTCGCTCGCGCAACTCGTGGCCGAGAAGGCCGCCCCCGTGGCCGACGTGACCTACCTCGGCGTGACCTTCGGCATCCAGGCCAAGGCCGATGGCGTGACGCAGCCGTACAAGCCCGCGCACTTCAACGACATCCCCGACGGTCTCAAGGACCCGCAGGGCAACTGGTTCGCCATCCACTCGGGCACGCTCGGCTTCATGGTCAACGTGGATGCGCTGCGCGGCAAACCCGTGCCGCAGTCGTGGGCTGACCTGCTCAAGCCCGAATACAAGGGCCTGATCGGCTATCTCGACCCGGCCAGCGCGTTCGTCGGCTATGTGGGCGCCGTGGCCGTGAACCAGGCCCTGGGCGGCACGCTCGACAACTTCGGCCCGGCCTTCAAGTTCTTCCGCGACCTGCAGAAGAACCAGCCCATCGTGCCGAAGCAGACCGCCTATGCGCGCGTGCTCTCCGGTGAAATCCCCATCCTGCTGGACTACGACTTCAACGCCTATCGCGCCAAGTACAAGGACCGCGCCAACGTGGCCTTCGTGATTCCGAAGGAAGGCTCACTGGTGGTGCCGTATGTGATGAGCCTGGTCAACAACGCGCCGCATGCCGACAACGGCCGCAAGGTGCTGGATTTCGTGCTGTCCGACCAAGGCCAGGCGCTGTGGGCCAACGCCTACCTGCGTCCGGTGCGCAACGTGCCGATGCCAGCAGAGGTGCAGTCGCGCTTCTTGCCGGCCGCTGACTACGCACGCGCCAAGCCCGTGGACTTCGGCAAGATGGCCCAGGTGCAGAAGGCATTCAGCGACCAGTACCTGAAGGAAGTGCGCTAAGTCCGCGCAGCCCACCCTCGATCATGACCCAACGCTCCCCCGCCCTCTTCCTGTTCGCGCTGCCAGCGCTCGTGGTATTCCTGGCGTTCTTCTGCCTGCCGATGGCACGGCTGATCGAGGTCAGCCTGACGGGCAAGCAGGGCGCGGGTGTGTACTGGATCGTGCTGTCGAGCCCACGGTATCTGCACAGCCTGCTGGTCACCGTGGTGCTGTCCGCGCTCGTCACGTTTGCAACGCTGGTGATCGCCGGCATTTCGGGCACGTTTTTGCAGCGCCACACCGTGCCGGGCAAGCCCATGCTGGTGGCCATGCTGACGTTTCCGCTGGCGTTCCCCGGCGTGGTGATCGGCTTCATGGTCATCATGCTCGGCGGACGCAATGGCCTGCTGGCGAACATCGGCGATGCACTCGTTGGCGAGCGCTGGACCTTTGCCTATGGGCTGACCGGCCTGTTCGTCGGCTACCTCTATTTTTCGATTCCGCGCGTGATCCTGACCGTGATGGCCGCCGTGGAAAAGCTCGATACCTCGCTGGAAGAAGCGGCCCGCTCGCTGGGCGCCAGCCCGTGGCGCGTGGTGCGCGACGTGATGCTGCCTGCGCTGATGCCGGCCATGCTGTCGAGCGGTGCCATCTGCTTTGCCACGAGCATGGGCGCGTTTGGCACCGCCTTTACGCTGGCCACGCAACTCGACGTGCTGCCGCTGACCATCTACAACGAGTTCACCAACTACGCCAACTTCGGCATGGCCGCCGCGCTGTCGATCCTGCTTGGCGTAGTCACCTGGGCCCTGCTGGCGCTGGCGCGCTGGTACTCCGGCGACGCCGTTGCCGCCACGGCCTGAGGGACTTCATCGATGAAAACATCTGTCACGTCCCAACCCCGCCGCACCGGATACTGGCTGCAACTCGCACTCACGCTGGCCGTCTGCGCATTCATGACCGTACCCGTGGTGCTGTCCGTGCTGGCCGGTCTCACCAACAACATCTTTGTCGGATTGTCGAGCGGGCTGACCACGCGCTGGCTCGTCGAAGTCTGGTCGCTGTATCGCAACACCATCTTTCTGTCGGTGGGCATCGCGCTGGCCTGCCTGGCCTGCACGCTGGTAATCGGCGTGCCTGCCGCGTACTACATGGCACTGCGCCGCAATCGCGTGACGCGGCTGATCGAGGAACTGCTGATGCTGCCCGTGGCGGTGCCGGGTCTGGCTACCGCGCTGGGGCTGATCCTGCTCTACGGCAGCTTGCAGGGCCTGCGCACAAGCTGGGTGTTCATCCTGATCGGCCACGTGCTGTTCACGCTGCCGTTCATGGTGCGATCGGTGCTGGCGATTCTCTCGGCCATCGACATCCGCACGCTCGAAGACGCCGCCGCCAGCCTGGGCGCCACGCGCATGCAACGCTTCTTCACCGTGGTGCTGCCCAATTGCCGGCAGGGCATCCTGGCCGGCGCGTTGATGGTGGTCACGCTGTCGATGGGCGAATTCAACCTGACGTGGATGCTGCATACCCCCACCACGCAGACACTGCCCGTAGGACTGGCCGACAGCTACGCGTCGATGCGGCTGGAAATCGGCTCCGCCTACACCATCGTCTTCTTCGTGATGATCATTCCGCTGCTGGTCTTCATGCAGTGGATGAGTGCGCTGGGTGCTCGCGCACGCCGCCACACGCCGGATGCCGTTGCCGAGCCCATTGCCCCGCTCGCTACCTCCCCCCAAACGACCACGCGCCCTGCCGCCGAGACCCGCCATGCATGAACCGACTTCGATCCGCGTGCGCCAGTGCGCCAAGACCTTTGCCGATGGCACCGTCGCGCTGCAACCGCTCGACCTGGACATCGGCGCTGGCGAAACGGTCGTGCTGCTCGGCCCCTCGGGCTGCGGCAAGACCACCACGTTGCGCATCATCGCCGGTTTGGAGCAGGCCGATGCCGGCGGCGAGATCTGGTTCGGCGATACGCGTGTGACGGACCAACCCATCGAGCGACGCGGCGTGGGCATGGTGTTCCAGAACTACGCGCTGTTTCCGAACATGACCGTGGCCGAGAACATCGGCTACGGCCTGCGTGTGCGCCGCACCGATGCCGCCACGCGTCGCCGCCGCGTGGATGAAATGCTGGCGATGATGCATCTGGAACCGCTCGCGGACCGGCGCATCGATCAGCTATCGGGCGGCCAGCGTCAACGTGTGGCACTGGCCCGCGCCATCGCCGTGCAGCCGCGCGTGCTACTGCTCGATGAACCGCTCACCGCGCTGGACGCCAAGCTGCGCGACACCCTGCGCGCCGATATCAACCAGTTGCTGCGCAGCCTGCGTATCACGGCGGTGTATGTCACCCATGACCAGGCCGAAGCCATGGCGCTGGGCGACCGCATCATCGTCATGGACCGTGGCCGCATTGCGCAATCCGGCACACCGCAGGATATCTACCGCCAGCCAGCCAATGCCTTCGTGGCGGACTTCATCGGCACGATGAACCATCTGACAGGGCAAGCCGAAGCCGGCCGCTGGCGTGTGCCGGGCGGCACCGTGCCGATGGGCCCGCCACAGGAGATGCCGGTGTCCGCATCGGTGCGATTGATGTTCCGCCCCGAGGACGTCACGCTGGTCGAGGCCGATCATGCGCATGTGGAAGGCGCGATCGTGACCGCGCTATTCCTCGGCGATCACACACGTCTGCTGGTGGATGTCGGCGCCGGTGCACCGCTCATCGTCGATACGGCACGGCGCGACGCCTGGCAGACCGGCCAGCGCGTGGGCCTGCGCATCGACACCAATCACCTGATCACCCTTCCACAAGCCGCATGACCGTAGCCACGCCCAACACGCCCAACACGCCTGACGCGCTCGGCAAACCCTATCTCGTCGCCCAGATCACCGACCTGCATATCAAGGCGGGCGGCAAGCTGTCTTATCGCCGCGTGGACACCGCCGGTGCACTGCACGCGTTGATCGACACCATCCTGGCCGCACCGCAACTGGCCGACATCGTGGTGGTCACCGGCGATCTGGTCGACTTCGGCGACGAGCACGAATACCGCTTCCTGCGCGATATCCTGCAGCGCCTGCCGATGCCGGTGAAACTGCTCCCCGGTAATCACGATCACCGCACGTCGCTGCGGCGCGTTTTTCCCGATCACGACTACCTGTTCGAAGCCGGAGATGGCGAGGCACCGATGCACTACGCCATCGATGCCGGACCGCTGCGGCTCATCGGCTTCGACTGCACGCAGCCCGGTCAGCCCGGCGGCCGCGTGCAACCCGATGGCCTGGCCTGGCTCGACGCCACGCTGAATGCCGCTCCCGTGCGCCCGACGCTGGTCATGCTGCACCATCCGCCCTTTCATACCGGGATCGGACACATGGACGTGCAGGGGCTCGACAACGCCGCCGCGCTGGAAGCGGTTATCGCCCGCCATCCGCAGGTGGAACGCGTGATCTGCGGCCATTTGCATCGGCACATCACGCGACGCTTCGGCGGCACGATTGCGATGACCGCGCCGGGACCGGCCCATCAGGTGGCGCTCGACCTCGATCCGCAAGCCGCGTCGCGCTTTCGCATGGAGCCGCCTGGCTACCTGCTGCACTGGTGGCACCCGTCGCACGGACTGGTCACGCATCTGGCCGCCAGCGGCGACCACGGCCCGCTGCATCCGTTCTTCGATGCGGACGGCAGGCTGATCGACTAGAACGTCGACCCAAACATCAAGCTGGAAAGAAACCGCCTCAGGACGAGGCGGGTCGATCTCCCGCCCGCCGCCGGGGCGGGCCAGGAGATCAGCGAGGCAGATTACGAACCGACCTTCAGTTGACCGCCGCGACCCAGGCCGCCCTTGACTTCCTGGGCCTTGTAGTTGCGCAGCGAGACAACCATGTTGTTGTAGGCGTCCATGAACGCCGCCACGGTGGCCTTGCCTTCCGGCGTGCGCGAGAAACCGCCCAGGCCGCCAGCGGCACCGCCGCCGAACGCGCCCAGCGCCGCACCGAAATTGGTGGCGGTCGCATTGCCTTCCGAGATCGACAGTTGTACGCCCGAGCGGATGTCCATCATGGTCAGCGTCACGACCGAGACCTTGCTCGACATGGCGCCGCCCACCAGCGCACCCACGCTGCCGAACAGGCTGCCCACGCCCGCGGCCAACTGGCCCGTGGGATCGTTGTCGATGATGATGGCCGGTTCCATGTAGTAGTCGGCGGCCACGCGCTGACCCTTCTGCTGCTTCGAACCGGCGCGGAACTCGCCCGAGTTGCGTTGCTTGTCCGTGATCGCGGTGAGCTTGCTCTCGGTGCGGTTGTTACCCACCGACGTGATCACGAAGCAGTTCGACTGCTGCACGGCCAGGCGGATCAGCGGCTCGATGGTCGTGATCTTGGTGGTGGCGCCAAAGCTTGCATACCACTCCTTGCCCCGGCCATCGTCCACCGCCAGCGTGCCAAGCGGCTTGTCGCAACGTTCCAGCGTCGGATTGGCATTCACGCTGGTGGCGCCGCCCGCAGCGCCCGTGGCGGCCGTCGGCGCGTTGCCGGTGGTGATCGAACCGCCGCCACCGGGCATGCCGGCGCAACCTGCCAGAACCAGGGAAGCGGCCAGGGTGGCCAGGCGCAAAGATGTCTTCTTCTGCATGAGAAACGCGTTCCTGTAGACGGATAGATAAGAGATTCAGGGAGCGATGCCCACGCGGGAAGTGTTCCGGCGCGAGCGGGGGCGGAAGTGGCCTGCGTGGCAAACCTGCCGCAGGCCTCAACCCATGCCTAACGCAGGTACCAGCCGGAATTGCCCCAGACGTAGTAGTACGGATAACCGCTGTACCAACCGATCCAGGACTTGCGATAGGCTTCGCGCACGCGATACAGGGCCTGCTCGTCCTTCTTGGCGGCCTGCGCTTGCGGAATCAGTTCGGCGGCTTCCTTGTTGCCTTTGGCCGCCGCACGGGTCAGCCAGGCTTCCGCCTCGGCGGGGTCCGAGCCCATTTCCTCGAAACCCATCAGGTAGAGACGCCCCAGCGCCAACTGGGCCTGCACGTGGCCGTTGTCGCCAGCCTTGCGCAGCCATTCGATTGCCTGGTAGCTGTTGCGCTCCACGCCATCGCCACGCAGCAGGCGCAAACCCAGGTCATAGGCCGCGTTCGGATTGCGCTCGGCCACCTGCACCAGCGCGTTGAAGCGCCGCTCGGCCTCGGCATCCACCGGGGCGCCCTGGAACGTCGAGATACGGCGGTCCTGATCCGTGCAGCTATTGCCATTGCACAGACGCACCGTCTGCGAACGCGGCGCCAACTGCGACTCCGGGCTTTGTGCACACCCGGCAACGACAACCAATGCGGAAAACAGGAAGGGAACGACAACCTTCATAGCAGACTCCACCCCGATATATTTATTTTTTCTGCTACAAAAATCACTTTTTGTAAGCAAACGTGTCGATTGTAACAGCATTGCATGTACCGTTTGCAATACATGAAAAGAGGGGTATCGGGCGTTTGTTGCGTGAGGGGTACGGTGAGTGGGGGACTTCCGCGCCACTTATCCGTGATTGTCATAGGTCACTTCAGGAAGTCAAAGGCCGAGGCAAGGCCGCCTGACGTCCTCAATCGCCAGAAAAAAAATACCCGCAGCCGGGAGGTAGCGGGTATGAGAAGTGGTATGGACAAGTCGCGGAATTTGTCCATGGCCGACTCTGTCACCGGCCTACTACGCTGCCAATAATCTTTCCGGACTACTTCTATCGATCGAGGCCGTGCGGGCATGGACAAGCCGCGTCGAATCCAGTCCAATCAGGAACCTGCCGTTTCCGCCACTTGCGTCCTGCCCCCATGTCGCGCGCCCGCCTGCTGCTTATCGACGATCACACCCTGTTTCGCACCGGCCTGAAGCTGCTGCTGGCCGACAGCCCCAGCGTGGCGTCGATCATCGAGGCTGGCGCCGTGATGCAGGCCGTGGAGCAGCATGGCACCCAGCCCGTGGATATCGTGCTGCTCGATATCCAGATGCCTGGCCTGAACGGGATCGAGGGCATACGGGTGCTGCGGCGGCACTTTCCGGCCGCGCGCATCGTGATCGTCTCGGGCACCTCCGGCATCGAGGCGATCCCGGCCGAAGCGCGCCGCGAGATTGCCGGGTTCCTGCCGAAGTCCGCCGATGCGCACGAGATCGAGCAAGCCATTGCGGGTTGCCTGGCGGGCGGCACGCATTTTCCCGCGGAGGAACACCGCACCCTGGCCACATCCGCGTACCAGCCGAGCCAGCTCACACCGCGCCAGCTGGAAGTGCTGAACCAGCTCAACCTGGGCCGCTCGAACAAGGTCATTGCCTATCACCTGGGCTTGTCCGAAAACACGGTGCGGGTTCATGTGGCGGCGATCCTCGATCACCTGGGCGTGGTCAGCCGCGTGGAGGCCATTCTGGAAGCGCAGCGGCGCGGCCTCGTGCAGGCCCAGCGCTGATTCCGCGCAACCATGGCCCTGTCGCTCCCGCCCCTGCTGCGCCGCCTGCCCCTGCTTCCCCGTTACGCCGAGCCGCGCCTGCTCACAGGGCAGATGGAGCTGATCGACCAGAGCTTCGGCATGGCCATGCTCGGCTGCTCACTGGCCGCGCTGATCCTGGGGTTAGGGCTGGCGCTGACCGATGGACACCCGGGCGGCCTGCCGTGGGCCACCGCGACGGTGGCGCTCTGCGCCCTCGCGCATTTTGGCCGCTTCGCCCTGCCGGGCCGGCTGACCGAATCCGGGTCGGGCCGCTACGCCCGCGCCATGACCGCCATGCTGGTGCTGATCGGCAGCTTGTGGGGCCTGGCCGCATGGCTCTATCTCGATATCCGCTCGCCGGCGGTGGTGATCTGCGTGCTGTCGCTGATCGCCGGTATGAGCGCCGCCGCGCTGGCAGTCTTCTCGGCCTGCCTGCCCGTGGCCGTGGGCTTCTTCGTGCCTGCCATCGTGCCGGTGTGGATCGTCTTCCTGAACACGCACGATGTGGCCTACCTGCCGATGTTCCTCGGCACGCCGCTCTACCTGTTTGTGCTGATCGTGTTTGCGCGCAACTACTCGCGCGTAGCTGCGCATGCCATTGCGCTGCGCTTCGAGAACGTGGAGCTGATTTCACAGTTGCGCAACCAGACCGCACGCGCGGGCCATGCGCAGCGCGCCGCCGAAGAAGCGAATCGCGCCAAGTCTGTATTCCTGGCATCGGCCAGCCACGACCTGCGCCAGCCACTGCATGCACTTGGCCTGTTCCTGGTCTCGCTGGGCCGCACGTCGCTCGACCCTCATCAGCGCCAGTTGCTTGACCACATCGAGGCATCGTCTGGCGCAGCACGCGAGATGCTGAACACGCTGCTCGACTTCTCAAAGCTCGATGCCGGCGTGGTGACGCCGCGCCCCAAACCCTTCCGGCTGCAGCCGATCCTGCACAAGCTGGAAAACGAGTTCGCGCCGCAAGCCAACGAACGCGGCCTGGTCTACCGCACGCGCGACACCACGGCCACGCTGTTCGGTGACCCCACGCTGATCGAACTCATCCTGCGCAACCTGATTGCCAACGCTATCCGCTACACACACAGCGGCGGGCTGCTCGTGGGTTGCCGGATCCGGCGCTTTCATGTGTCGGTGGAAGTCTGGGATACCGGCATCGGCATTCCCGCTGCGCAGCACGTCGAGATCTTTCGGGAATTCCACCAGCTCGGCAATCCGGAGCGCGACCAGCGCAAGGGACTGGGGCTGGGGCTCGCGATTGTCGAAGGACTTGCGCGCACGATGCAGACGCGCGTGACGGTGGCGTCCGCCCCCGGCCGGGGATCGGTCTTCCGGCTGCGCTTGCCGCTGGCCTGGACGGCGCCCGAGGAAACTGCGCATCCCGACATCGCCGTGCGGCTCGACGGCCTGCGCGTCCTTGTAATTGACGACGACGCCGCCATCCGCGAGGCGATGGCCGGACTGCTCTCTGTCTGGAACTGTCCGAGCCGCACCGCCGAAACCGAAGAAGACGCGCTCGCCGTGGTCGACAGCGGCTTCGTGCCCGACCTGATCCTGGCGGACTATCGCCTTCGCGGTCAGCGTACCGGCCACGAGGCAACGGCGGCTATCCGCGAACGCGCGGGCCGCCAGATTCCCACCATCATCATCACCGGCGATACCGCCGCCGATCGCCTGCGCAATGTCCACGCTGGCGGCACCGCGCTGCTGCACAAGCCCGTAGTGCCCGGCGAACTTCACGCGGCCATCAGCGGCCTGCTTCGCGCAGGCGCATGAACACGATGCGAGAACGCCCTGCGGGCATCAGCCAATAGGGCGCATCGGCATCAGCGAATAGGCAAAGACGAGCACGCCGACGATGGCCGGCGAGACGTACTTGAACGCCAGGCTCTGCGACTGCACGCCCAGATAGGCATACATGCACAGCAGCAACATGGCGCAGATATAGACGAGGCTGTCATAGACTTGCATGGTGTCTCCCAGAGTTCGTTCTACGACTACTTCTGTGACGCGCGGGCCGCTCGTGGGGCACCCGCATTTTGTAATGCCGCTGCAATCTATTGAGGCCGATGGTCGCGCCATCGTCAGGGCGCGGCAATCATGGTTATCCCTTCGTTATGGGCGTTTGAGGGATGGTGCGGTGCGGGGGGAATGCGGGGGATGTGATGGGCTCCCCTCTCCCGCGCAAGTGGGAGAGGGGTTGGGGGAGAGGGCTGGAGGTTCTGCTTGCCGACCATGTCGAGATTTGATCGGCTTGCCCTCTCCCCCGCCCCTCTCCCGCAAGGCGGGAGAGGGGAGCAAACAATCGGGAGAACGAACGCTGACGCTTACCGCTGCCCGTGCTTCATATCGAAAAACAAATGCTCCAGCCCGCGCGGCTGGGAGCGCCAGTACTGCCTGGGGGCAGACACCTGCGCGCCGAGCTTCGCCGCGGCGTGCCACGGCCAGCGCGGGTCATACAGCATCGCGCGCGCAATCGAGATCACGTCGGCTTCGTTGTTGGCGACGATGGCCTCTGCCTGCTCGGGTTCTGTGATGAGCCCCACCGCCATCGTGGGCAGGCCCACTTCCGCTTTCACGCGCTGCGCGTAGGGCACCTGGTATCCCGGTCCGATCTTGATGGCCTGCTGTGGCGAGACACCGCCTGTGCTCACATGAATCGCCGCGCAGCCGCGCGCCTTCAGTGCATGAGAGAGCGCGATGGTGCCGTCGATATCCCAGCCATTCGGCACCCAGTCCGTGGCCGACACGCGCATCCAGACCGGTTTGTCCGCCGGGAACGCCTCACGCACCGCGTCGAACACTTCGAGCGGAAAGCGCATGCGATTCTCCAGGCTGCCGCCGTATTCATCAGTGCGATGGTTGGCAATGGGCGAAAGGAACTGGTGCAGCAGATACCCATGCGCGCCATGCACCTCGATACCGTCGATGCCCAGACGCGCCGCGCGTTTGGCGGCCGCCACAAAATCGTCGCGCACCTTTTTGAGACCATCCTTGTCAAGCGCCACCGGGGGCGCTTCGTCGGGGCTGTGAGGCACGTTGGACGGCGCCACCGTCTGCCAGCCAGTGGGCTGGTCGGGGCGAATCTGCGCGCCCCCATCCCATGGCGCCTGGCTCGACGCCTTGCGGCCGGCATGGCCCAGTTGCATGGCCACGGCAATCGGGGAGTGCTTGCGCACGGCACCGAGCACCCGGGCCAGGGCCGCTTCGTTCGCATCGTTGTAGAGGCCGAGATCGGCCGGCGAGATGCGCCCTTCCGCTGACACGGCAGTGGCTTCGATGATGAGCAATCCGGCACCGGACAGCGCCATATTGCCAAGGTGGATCATGTGCCAGTCCGTGGCCGATCCTTCCTCTGCCGAGTACTGGCACATCGGCGCGATGGCGATGCGGTTGGCCAGCGCGAGGCCGCCGATCTTGTACGGATCGAAGAGATGAGACATGGAGGGTTTCCTTTTGGGAGTGCCGCCTTGTTGGCGTGCTTGCGGGAGAGACTGCAAGGATTCTAGTCCTCGCGGACAAACTCTGCAGACGCCCCCGCCCCAACCGGAAATCCTCCTGACATCGACGTTCAGGACACTTCCGCGATGTCCTCGAGTTTCCACGTCTTGTCGAACCACGGCTGCAGCGGACCGTAGAGACGGAAGATCGTGAACCAGCTCTTGCCGGGAATCGTCTGGATCCAGTTAGCCGGATTGCCAGCCGGTGCCTTGGGCCCGAAATAGACGTCCACGGTGCCGTCGGCGTTCTTCTGCATCGACTTCTCGCTGGACAGACTAGGGAACTGCTGGTCCGTCTGCAGCATCGAGCGCGTCTGCGTGTCATACGCCACGACTGACCAGAAATCCTTGGCAGGCACATTCGCAGGCACGCGCATGCGGTAGGTCTTTCCGCCATCGAACGGCTTGCCGGCGGCATCCAGGTTCGACGCCGCGTATTGCGAGCCGATGCCGGGCATTGCCATGGCCATGGCTGGTGTATCGATCGTGGCTGCATAGAAGAACAGCGTGCGGGCGTCGAAATTGCGCGCGCCGTTCTTGAGCCATTCATAGCTGCCGCCGATGAACGGCGTGGTCCAGTGGCGGCCCGGGTAGATCAGCGCTTCCTGGCTGCGGTTACGGAAATCAATCGCACGCGCCGTGGCGTTGCCCACCGCCACCGAGTCAGTCAGGATGCGCTTCATGCGCGCATCCGGCGCGAACGGCTTGCCCTTCTCCATCCCGATCGCCATGAACAGCCCGGTCATATCGGGCCCATACGCGCCGGCGGGTTCTTCCTGGATGATCTGATTGACCTCCTCGAAAAACTTGAAGTTGTTGGCGTGCACCGTATTCATGACGCGGCCAGACATATTGACGAACTTCATCTGCGGCGGGTTGCGGGCCTCCGACAGCCTGTACACCTTGAGTCCGGACTTGATGTTGGCCACGGCGGGCTTGGGGTCGCCATGCTGCATGAAACCGCGTCCGAACAGCAGGTTGCCGTAGGTCTGCGATCTCACGATGAAGTAACCGCTCGATGGCAGCGGGCCGTTGTAGCCCGGCGGCACAAACAGGTACTTGCCGCCCTTGCCCTTGTCCTGTCCCGCGTTGCCAAGGTCCGCCACAAAACGGAACCAGAAATCATCGACCACGCCGAGGATGTTCGGCGGCGTCTCGACGACCATCGGACCATCCTTGAGGTCAAGCCAGTTCCAGAAGTACACCGACTCCGTATTCGGCGTCAGGAACAGCGACGAGGAATCCATCAGCGTCTCGAAAATGCCGACGGTATTGTTGACCGCGCCCACCTCGCGCAGTCCGGTGCGGATGGCCACGAGCGATGCGCCGGGAATGCCGTTCAGGAACACTTCCACGCCGCGTGCGAAATCGATGTTGTCGTAGGCCTTCTGCGCGGTCTCGGCAGTCGGCACACCGTCGAAGAATTCGAGCTTGCCGATGCGCGTCTCCACCACCGCAGGCGTAGTGATTTCCGGCGGCGTGGACGTGGTCATCTTGTAGGGCGATGACGGGCTCTGCGACGTACTGCAGGCAGAGACGCCTGCTATGAGCAAGGACGAAAAGGTGATCCGGGTCAGGGTGGAAATCGGCACGACAGCGGCTCCAGGCAGGGGTTCGGTTCGTGGCCGACCATAGCGCATGGATTACCGCGCGTCGATTTCAGGATTTTGTCGCTCGAATTAAATAGTTTCGATGGCTACGCAATGCCACACCGCTGGGTCTCGTCCCTGTCAGACACGGACACAAATCCTGATCCATGGATGGATGATCGGGTTCCGGTCTCTACTGCGTCCGGCTGTACCCGCTGACCCATCTTATGAAAGGAAAATCATCCATGTCTCACAACGAGCCAACCGGCTACGAGATCATTGCGGAGCCGAGCAACATCAACGGCACCGAAGGCACAGAATGGAACGTCCAGCTGACCCACCTGTTGCGCAACACCGAGCGCTACGCGTGGGGCAACTGGACACTCGACCCCGAGATCCAGGTAGGGGCCCTGGGCTGGTTCGATCCCAGCGATACCCATGTCCAGCTGGCACACCACCAGATGGACCTCACGCCCACGGAACAACGTGCCTCCGTGGACTGGCACCTGGAACAGGGCCACGTCAGGCAGACCACCGCCGGCGTGCAGTTCGACGTGCCCTATCTCGATCCCACGACGGGTACCGAAGTCACCATCGGCCTGCAGAGCAAATGGGAATTCGGCAGCAAGGGATCGCTGACGTCGCAGGGTTCCGCCTATGGGGTGGCCTATGTCGAGAACGCCGCGCAGTACATGCTCGACAACTACCAGGAGATCTACGACGTTGCCAAGAGCGTCCACAAGACCAATGGCGCGAACATCGTGCAGGGCTTCGGCATGATCACCAAGGTGTGGCTGACCGACGGCTGCGTGAACCTGGGCTCGCGGCAGGACAAGAGCGAGTTCAGCATCACGGGTTCGGTCGACGGCGTCTCGGCCATGACCGGCAGCGACCAGTCCGCCTCGCTCAAGGGCTCGTACAAGAGCACCAGCACGGTGGACAACGTCGAGAAGCGCATCTTCCCGAGCAAGGCGAATATCGTCGAGCAGAACGACCCGGTGGCGTACGCCTACGAGTTCTCGTCGTTCGCGGGCGAGACGATCGTGATTCCGCGCTATATCGCCGACATCTCGGCGCTGAACCTGTCGCTGCACAACACGGGCTCGTACATCGTCAATGCAACGGTGACCTATACCAGCGGCGGACAGCCCCAGGAACGCAAGACCCGCATTTCAGGCGGGCTGACGGGCCAGATCACCGACATTCCGCTGGATGCCACCAACATGGACATCCGCATGGACTTCGTCGCCGGCACCACCCAGGTGCTGCGCGTCTCGAACCCGCTCAACACATGGTTCATGGGCCGCGGGCAGATCGAACTGACCGGCTGGTGGCCGACCGCCTCCGGCGCACAGTGGAAATAAGGAGCCAACCATGTGGAACTACACTTACTTCGTGATCAGCCCAGGCTGCGAGATCAACAGCTACACGCAGTTTGCCGATGGCAAGCAGGGCAACTTCATCAAGTTTGGCGACCAGGTCAGCAACCATGGGGCGTTGGGCATCCGCAATGCGTATGCCACGCACAACCCGGACATCGGCGTGGGCGCGATCATGCACACGGGCGCGTTTCAGAATCCGGGGCTTGGCACCCTGCTGAAGCACTACATCATCAACGAAATAGGTCTGCCGCCCGTGGGCTCCACCGAATGGTTCGGCATCATTCGCACGGCGTCGTGGCCGCTGTTCCAGCGGATGCTGAACAATTGGGACGGGCGTACCGTGACGTTGCAGAACATCGACAGTCTCAAACGGGACCTTCGCACCATCCTGGGCGCCACGGATGAACCCGTGCATTTCGAGCTGCTGGCGCAGCGCAATCTCGTCGTGGATATCGTGTAGCCGCTGGCACCGCCAGTATGAATCCGGCCCTCTGCCTTGCGCGGGGGCCGGCCACTCAAAACTTCGGAATGCGCAGCGTCTTGCTGATCATCAGGCTGCCGCTCAGCACGAACAGCAACGCCAGCGGATGGAAGGTGCCGCCGCCGATTGCCCAAGCGCCGCCGGGCAGCGCATCGCCGAGCTTGCCCGCCGATGCGCACCACGCCAGCACGCCGGTGAGCACCACGCTGGTAGGAATCGGGGTGCCTTCGAAGTACTTGACCTTGCCTGCCGTGCTGCCCTCCGCAAGGGTTTCGGCGGTGACGTTGAATCGCGCCAGCCGGCTCACGCCGCAGCATACGAAGTAGATCAGCGCGGCCAGGTCCCAGCCGCCGCGCATGCCGGCCGCAAAGGCCAGGGTGGCGGGGCCTACGCCGAATGAAATGATGTCCGAGAGCGAATCCAGTTCACGGCCCAGCGCCGAATGGGCATGGCGCCAGCGCGCGATGCGACCATCAAGCACATCGAAGATGAACGCGGCGGGCGCAAGGGCCGCGGCGATATAGAAATACCGCAGCGAAGGGTCCGCGACGAAATACATCGCGTAGAAGACGGACCCCATGCCGCACGCCGCGTTGGCGAGCGTGAAAAAATCCGCGAGTTGCAGGTCGCGGAGCATGGAGAAATGCCGGGGGCGCGGCGGAGGGGTGTTCATGGACTGACTCCTTTCGCTTCGATCCCGGCGCAAGGTTCGTATGGGCCGCTCAAAGCACCGTGTTGACGTGATGCACGGCGGGCGGTGCCGCAAAGCAGTCGGTGACGAGCTTGCGCCACTCCTGGAACTCATCGGACTCGCGGAAGTGGACCATATGGTCTTCCACCGTCTCCCAGGCCACAACGAGCGCGTACTGCGACGGCTGTTCGATGGAGCGTTGCAGGTTCACGCCGTGGCACCCACGCGAACGCAGGAACAGCGGCTTGGCCTTGGCCACGTTCGCTTCGAACTGGGCTTCCATGCCGGGCTTGATCGTGATCTGTGCAATTTCGTGAATCATGATGGGTCTCTGTATGTCTCGGATATCGGTGCCTGTCTGACACGCCGGCCGCCAGGCACCGCGGCGGGGGCGTCTACCTTAGCAGATTGGATGCACTATGCCACCTTGTGCCGCGCCAGCGACTGCACGAGATAGACGACGATCAGCGCATTGGCAATGGCCAGCCCCACGTGCAGCCACGTGGGATGGCGTATGGCTTCGTACAGTTCCACGGGAATATAGATGCCGCCCGACCACACACCCAGCCAGTTACCCCACGCGCGGCCATGCCAGAGTCCGTACGCCTCGGCAAAGCGCATGAGCGCATACACCGCCGCCGACGCGCCGATGGCCCAGAGCCGCCCATTGGAGGGGTCGGCCAGCAAGGCAAGAAAGACTTTCGGATAGTGGCTCGCAGGATTGATGTGAAGCCGGGCGACGATCATCTCGGCCAGCGCCTGCGCATCGCGGTGCAGCAGCGCCACGAGTCCAAGCCCTGCGAGGATGACCAGCGCGCCCTTGGCGGCTTCGAACAGAGCGATGCTCCTGAGTCCCAACGGCGATGCAGCATGAGCCATGACGAAATCGAGGCAGTCAGCGAAGTCGCCATTGTGCTACATCAGCGCGCCTGACGCTCCACCATCGGTCCATCGGCATCGAGGCCGCCGCCCGCTTCGATCGGGCCATTCACGGTGATCGGGCCATCGACGACGAGGTCGCCATGCACCACCATCGACCCTTGTACGGTGAGCGGCCCGTTGAACACCTTGAGGAGAGATCGGCCGGGCGGCGCGGAGGGATATCCCCGTCCCGGCGAGGCAAACCACGCGGCGGTGATCGGCCCCTTGGCATAGACATTGCCATCGACACTCAACGTGCCCAGCACGGTCACCGGCCCCTTGACGTGCGCCGAGCCGCCCACGGCGATGGAGCCGCTGGTGGAAAGCTGGGCGCTGGCCACAAGCGGCAGCGCCGCCATGATCAGCACCAGAATCGTTCGCATGGCGGCCCTCCAGACAAAAATGGCGCGATAGCTCCAGTGTAGAAGGCTGGAGATATCGCGCCAGTTTTTGTGGGATGGCACTGTAGGATGCTTCCCAATCCCGCTCGGGTTGCTCCCCTCTCCCGCAAGGCGGGAGAGGGGCAGGGGGAGAGGGCCGGCGGCGAAAATTGCGATGTGGTCGGCAAGCAGAACCTCCCGCCCTCTCCCCCACCCCTCTCCCACTTCATGGGAGAGGGGAGCGCATAGCGAAGGGCGATGGTTCTATGCAGCCACCCTCAATTCTTCGCCACACTTTCCTGCACCGGCCCCCAACCGCCACCAAGGCTGCGCACCAGCGACACTGTCGCCGCCGCACGCAAACCCGCCACCGCATTCGCATCGCGCTGCGATTGCAGCACGGTGCGGTCGGCGTCGATGACCGTCAGGTAGTCCACGGCACCCGCGTCATAGCGGCTACGCGAAATGCGCTGTGCGCGCTTGGCACCTGCCAAGGCGCTGTCCAGTGCCGTCGATTGCTGGCTCAGCCAACGCACGTCGGACAAACTGTCCTCAACCTCGCGGAACGCCACCAGCACCGTTTGCCGATAGCGCGCCACGCTCTCTTCATGCGAGGCGCGGGCGCCGGCAAGGTTCGAGCTATTGCGTCCGCCATCGAACACGGTCTGCGCCACAGTGGTTCCCACCAGCGGACCCAGCAGCCATGTGCGCGATGACCACTTGAACAGGTTCGACAAATCGCCCGACTCGAACCCGAACAGCGCCGTCAGCGAAATGCGCGGGAAGAACGCGGCCTTGGCCACGCCGATCCGTGCATTGGCCGCCGCCATCTGCCGCTCCGCCGCCGCGATATCGGGGCGACGTTCGAGCAGTTCGGATGGCAGCCCCGCAGGCACCGCCACCGGCACGGTGTCGAACGTCTTCGCCGTCAGCGCGAACTGCGAGGGCGCCACACCGGTCAGCACCGCCAGCGCATGCTCCTGCGCCGCGCGGCGACGCTCGATACCGGCCAGATCCGCACGCGCCGTGCCGAGTTCGGCTTCGGCGCGCGCCGGATCGAGATCGGTAGTCTCGCCAGCCTCGTAGCGCTTGCGCAGCAGCGACAGCGCATCCTCGCGCAGCTTGATCGTTGCGTTCAGCAACTCACGGTCACTGTCGAGCGTGCGCAGCGCGAAGAATGACGTAGCCACATCCGCCTGCAGCGCCAGTTGCACCGAGCGATACAGATCCTCGGCGCCCTTCTCTTCCGCACGCGCCGCATTCACGCTGCTGGCCACGCGGCCGAACAGGTCCAGCTCGTAGCTCGCAAACGCGCGCGCCTTGAGCACGGTCTGCGCCGCAACGCGCGTGCCATCCGGCAAACCTTGCGATGCTGCCGAAGGTTGCGAACGCGTAGGATCGAAGCCGACGCTCAGTTGCGGATACAAGTCCGCCTCCGTGGCACCCGTAAAGGCGCGCGCCTGCTTCAGGCGGGCCGCCGCAGCGGCCAGGTCCTGGTTGTAGCTGTTGGCCGCGTCGATCAGGCGGTCGAGGTCGGCATCGCCGAACACCTTCCACCAGTCGCCGCGATGCTCGCCCTCGGACGGCACCGCCGTCTTCCACTGCGCGCCTTCCGTCGCGGCGGCGTCCGCCTCCTTGAAGGTGGCGGCGGTCGGCGTCTCTGGCACCTTGTACGTCGGCGCCAGCGAGCAGCCGGCCAGCACCAGTGCGGCGGCCAGCGTCGCGAGCTTCGGCAGGTAGTGCTTCATCACGTTGTTGACGTCTTTCATGTCTTTCACCATTACTCTGCGGAGGCCACGGCGTGCGAGGCCGATGCATCCCGGGCTACCGCCTCGCGGCGTTCGCGGCGCGTGGCCAGCAGGCGCAGCGACACATAGAACACCGGCGTCAGGAACAGCCCGAAGAACGTCACGCCCAGCATGCCGGCGAACACCGCCACACCCATCGCATGGCGCATTTCGGCACCGGCTCCGGTCGAGATCACCAGCGGCACCACACCCATGATGAACGCGAACGACGTCATCAGGATCGGGCGCAGACGCAGACGGCTAGCCTCGATGGCTGCCTGCACGATAGTGCGGCCCTGATGCTCCAGCTCCCGTGCGAACTCCACGATCAGGATCGCGTTCTTTGCTGACAACCCCACAAGCACAATGAAGCCGATCTGCGTGAAGATGTTGTTGTCGCCACGCGTCAGCCAGACACCGGTCATGGCAGCCAGCAGGCTCATCGGCACAATCAGGATCACGGCCAGCGGCAACGTCAGGCTTTCATATTGCGCAGCCAGCACCAGGAACACCAGCAGCACGCACAGCGGGAAAATCCAGATGCCTGCGTTACCGGCGAGGATGTCCTGATACGTCAGCTCGGTCCATTCGAAGCCGATACCCTTCGGCAGCGTCTCGGCAGCAATACGTTCTGCCGCAGCCTGCGCCTGACCCGACGAGAAGCCCGGGGCCGGGCCACCGTTCATGTCAGCCGCCGTGAAGCCGTTGTAGCGGATCACGCTGTCCGGACCAAAGCTCTGCTTGACCTTCACCAACGACGATAGCGGCACCATCTCGCCCGTGGAGCTACGCGCCTTCAGTTGCAGGATGTCTTCGGCGTGCTGACGGAACTGCGCATCGGCCTGGACCTTCACCTGATACGTGCGACCGAACTTGTTGAAGTCGTTCACATACGCCGAGCCGAGATACGTTTGCAGCGTCTCGAACACATCAGTCACCGGCACGCCCAACTGCTTGGCCTTGGTACGGTCGAGCTGTACGTCGAGCTGCGGCACGTTCACCTGATAGTTGCTGAAGATGCCAGCCAGTTCCGGCGTGGCACGCGCCTTGGTCATGAACGCATTGGTCGCATCGAACAGCGCGTCATAGCCTAGCGCGGCGCGGTCCTCGATCATCATCTTGAACCCGCCGATGGTGCCCAGGCCCTGAACCGGCGGCGGTGGGAACACGGCGATGAACGCATCCTGGATCGCACCGTACTGCTTGTTCAGGTCCGCCGCGATGGCGTTACCCGACAGCTCTGCACTCTTGCGTTCGTCGAACGGCTTCAGCGTGGCAAACACGATGCCAGCGCTGGGGCTGTTCGTGAACCCGTTGATCGACAGACCCGGGAAGGCCACAGCCGATTCCACGCCCGGATGCTTCAGCGCGATTTCCGACATGCGACGGATCACGTCCTCGGTGCGGTCCAGCGTGGCGCCATCGGGCAGCTTGGCAAAGCTCACCAGATACTGCTTGTCCTGCGCGGGCACGAAGCCCTTCGGCACCATCTGGAACACGCCCCACGTGGCCACCAGCATCACGGCATACACGCCGAACACCGAACCCTTGCGGCGAATCACACCGGTCACGCCACGGCCATAGCTATCCGAGCTGCGGCCAAAGAAGCGGTTGAAGCGCGCGAAGAACTTGCCGAACACCTTGTCCATACCGCGCGTCAGCCAGTCCTTGGGCGCATCGTGGCCCTTGAGCAGCAGCGCGGACAGGGCCGGCGACAGCGTCAGCGAGTTGAACGCCGAGATGATCGTCGAGATCGAGATCGTCAGCGCGAACTGCTTGTAGAACTGGCCGGTCAGGCCGGACATGAAAGCCAGCGGCACGAACACGGCGATCAGGGTCAGCGCGATGGCGATGATCGGGCCGCTGACTTCGCGCATGGCCTTGTACGTGGCTTCCTTCGGCGTCAGTCCTTCCTCGATGTTCCGTTCGACGTTCTCCACCACCACAATCGCATCGTCCACGACGATACCGATTGCCAGCACCAGCCCGAACAGACTCAGTGCATTGATCGAGAAACCAAACGCGTGCATCAGCCCGAACGTACCGACGATCGACACCGGCACTGCCAGCAGCGGGATGATCGATGCGCGCCACGTCTGCAGGAACAGGATCACCACCAGCACCACCAGCGCGATGGCTTCGAACAGCGTATGCGTCACGGCTTCGATACTGTGGCGCACGAACTGCGTGGGGTCATAGACGATGCTGTAGTCCACGCCCTCGGGCATGTTCTGCTTCAGTTCGGCCATGGTCTTGCGCACGTCATCCGAGATCTGGATGGCGTTGGAACCCGGCGCCTGGAAGATCGGCAGCGCCACGGCGGACTTGTTGTCCAGCAGCGAGCGCAGCGCGTATTCCGATGCACCCAGTTCGATACGCGCGATGTCCTTCAGATACGTCACTACACCATCCGGCGAGGTCTTGACGATGATGTCGCCAAATTCCTCCACGGACTGCAAGCGGCCCTGCGCGTTCACGGACAGTTGCAGGTCCGTACCCGGCAGCGACGGCGACTGGCCGATCACACCGGCAGCCACCTGCACGTTCTGCTCGCGGATGGCACGCACCACGTCAGACGCGGCAAGCTGACGCTCGGCGATCTTCTCGGGGTTGAGCCACACGCGCATCGAGTAGTCACCCGAACCGAACATCTGCACCTGGCCCACGCCCTGGATACGCGCGAGGCGGTCCTTCACGTTGATCAGCGCGTAGTTGCGCAGGTACGTCATGTCGTAGCGGTTGTTCGGCGAGACGAGGTGGACCACCATCGTCAGGTCGGGCGAGCTCTTGACCGTGGTGATACCCAGGCGGCGCACGTCTTCCGGCAGGCGCGGCTCGGCTTGCGAGACGCGGTTCTGCACGAGCTGCTGCGCCTTGTCGGGGTCCGTGCCCAGCTTGAACGTTACCGTCAGCGTCAGCGTGCCGTCGCTGTTGGCCTGCGAGTTCATGTAGAGCATGTCCTCGACGCCGTTGATCTGTTCTTCCAGCGGCGTGGCCACGGTCTCGGCGATCACCTTCGGGTTGGCGCCCGGGAACTGCGCGCGCACCACCACTGACGGCGGCACCACTTCCGGGTACTCCGAGATCGGTAACTTGAACATCGAGATGGCGCCGATCAGGAAGATCAGCACCGACAGCACGCCCGCGAAGATCGGGCGATCGATAAAGAATTTCGAGAGATTCATCTTGGTCTCGGCGAAAGCAGTCCCCCTGGCCGTCCGCACGTGGCGGACGCCATGTCAAAACTGCCTTGGGGGCGATTTTTAGTTCAGTACTGCCTGTGCGCGGGGCGCGTCAGCTCACCTTGGGCTTTTCGGCCTTGGCGTCGTCTGCCGCCTGCTTGCGGTCCGGCGTGGTCGCGCGCGGTTCGAGTTCGCTGCGATAGGCCATCGACACGCTCTTGGGCGCCACGGTGTCACCGGGACGCACACGCATCAGACCATTCACCACGATGTTCTCGCCCGGTTGCAGACCCTTGCGGATCACGCGCAGCCCTTCGAACGTCGGTCCGAGATCCACTTCGCGATACGCCAGCTTGTTGGCCTTGTCGACGACGAGCACGAACTTCTTGCCCTGGTCCGTGCCGATGGCGCGATCGTTGATCAGCACCGCCGGATGCGGCGTGCCGCCACCGAGCTTCACCTTGGCGTACAGACCCGGCAGCAGCCGGCCATCGGCGTTATCGAAGATGGCGCGCACGCGGATCGTGCCGCTGCGCGTATCCAGGCGGTTATCCACCGAATGGATCTTGCCCTCGTGCGGATTGCCATCTTCGTTCGCCAGGCCGAGGAACACCGGCAGGTCGTTCTTGCCGCCCGTCGCGCCCGGCGCCGTGTAGCGCAGATAACTCTGCTCGTCCACGTCAAAGCTGGCATAGACCGGCGACACCGACACCACCGTGGTCAGCGCGGGCGACGATGCGCCTGCGGCCACGAGGTTGCCCACCGTGATCTCTGCACGCGAGACCTTGCCGGACACCGGTGCCACGATGCGCGTATAGCTCAGGTTCAGCTTCGCCACTTCCAGCGCTGCCTGTGCGCCACGCACGTCGGCCGAACTCACGCTGGCCGTGTTGATGCGCTCGTCGAACTCACGCTTGGAGATCGCGTTGTCGTCCAGCAGCCGTTGCGCGCGCGCCTTTTCGGTTTGCGCCAGCGAGGCACGCACCTGCGCTGCGGCCACGGCAGCTTCCGCCTTGGCCACTTCCGCGGCGTATGGACGCGGATCGATCGTGAACAGCGGATCGCCCTTCTTCACGATCGAGCCTTCGCGGAAATGCACCGTCTCGATGGTGCCGGAGACGCGCGGTCGAATCTCCACGCGATCCACGGCTTCGATACGGCCCGAGAACTCATCCCACTCCGTGATGGTCTGCCCTACTGCCGATGCCACTTCCACTGCGGGTGCCGGAGGCGGGGTGTTTGCCTGCGCCTCACCGCCGTGCCAGGGGCGCAGTATCGAGGTTGCCACGCCTGCCCCAAGGATTGCCACGATGGCAAAGGCGATCAGCGTGCGTCGAGACTTGTGATTCATCTTCTTCACTCCGTTTTACGTCGGGTTTTCTTCAACTGGAAAAGCAAAAATTTGGGCCGAACGCCGCCCGCCAGCCCGATGGGCCGGAAAACGGGAACAACAAAGGGGTGTCCCGCCCTGGGTGGGCGAGGCAAAGCCACTGACTGAAGGCCAGCCTCAAAAGGCGCTGGCTGTTGAAGCGATACCGTCAGGACATGCCCGGTATCGGCCGGTGTTCGGACCGGATTACGAGGCGTCGTCGGCCTTCGCGAACTTCTCGCGCAGGAACCGCGCACCTTCTTTCACCCATGCCTGACAATCTTCATGGGAATGTTCGACCCCGTCGCCACAGACGCCGGGCATGATCAACGCCCGGGCCGGTACGCCGGCTTTTCCGAGCTTCGCGGCGAAGGCTTCGCCCTCCGCGCGCAGTGCATCCTTTTCTGCTACCTGCACCAGCGTGTCTGGCAGTCCACCGAGGCGCGAGGCCAATGCCGGGGCGGCATAGGGGTGAACCGCTGCTGCCGGCGTGGGCAGGTAGTCGCGATAGTTGCAGGCCAGCTTGCGCAGCGTTTCCATCGGCACCTGGCCGCCGGAAGAAGCATGCTGCAGGCAAGGATCGGTCACGGGACGGATCAGCCATTGCCCGGCCGGCTGCGGCAGGCCGCGATCGCGCAGCATCTGTGCCGTGGCGATGGCCAGGTTGCCACCGGCTTCCTCGCCCACCAGCGCAAAGCGCAGCTTGTCGACCTTGAGCTTCTTCGCGTGCTTCAACACCCACGCCACCGTGCTGACCGCGTCCTCGGGCGCGGCCGGAAACGGGTTCTCCGGCGCCAGCGAGTAGCCCGGCGTCACCACCACGGCCGGGACGGACTCCGCCAGATCCCGCGCCAGTTCCTTGGCGGCTTCCACCCCACCATCGACAAAACCACCTGCATGCAGGTACACCAGCCATGGCAACAATGCCGTATTGCCGGCCGCCGGCCAATAACCTGCGGGGTAACACACGCAGACCCGGATCTCGTGGTCGCCCACGGGCACCACATGCTGGACCACATACGCCTCGCCCTGTTCTACGGCCGGTTGCGCGGCGGAACTACGGGAAATCGGGGTTTTGGTCATGGCGGTCGCGGCGGACAATGGCCGTCGATACTGTGTTGCGATGCAGCGAATTATGGTGATTGACTATGATGGGATAAAGCAACCTATTGCCAATGCACTGTTTCTGCGCTGGAATAATCGACAAAGCGTACCCACACCGCTTGAAATGGATATAGGAAATGTGATTCACTCCGGTCCTTCGGCATCTGCGCACTTGGGGAAACAGCGCAAACGCCGACGCCCCACCCTCCACCCGTCCCCGCTCCGGCCGCCACTGGCGGACCGCCGGCAGCAAATCCAGGCCGCGCACTTGACATGCAGCGGACCACTCTCGCCAGACCATCCTTCGGAACGTAGCCTGCTCTCACTCCTTTCGAAAGCAACATCATGGATCGTCTAGTCTCAATGCAGGCATTCACTCGGGTGGTGGATGTCGGCAGCTTTGCGCGCGCGGCGGAGTCGCTCGACCTCCCCAAGGCCACGCTTACCCGCCTGATTCAAAACCTGGAGACGCATCTGGGCGTCAAGCTGCTGCACCGGACCACGCGCCGCATCAGCGTGACCACCGATGGCGCCGCCTATTACGAACGCTGCGTCCGCATCCTGGCCGACGTGGAGGAAGCGGAACAGTCGCTCACACGCCACAACAACTCACCGCGCGGCACGCTTGCCGTGGATACCACCAGCGGGCTGGCACAACTCGTGTTGATGCCTCACCTTCAGGACTTCTTCAACGCCTACCCCGAGCTGAAACTCGAATTGACGATCAACGGCAAGCCGATCGATCTGCTCAAGGAAGGCGTGGATGTGGTGTTGCGGGTAGGCACGCTCGACGAAGCCATGGTGGCGCGCCGCATCGGCCAGGTGAAGCTGGCCTTCTATGCGTCGCCGATCTACCTGCGACGTTTTGGCGCACCCAATGACCTGACCGAGCTGGCGCAGCACAAGGCCGTCAACTTCCTGTCGAACCGTACCGGCCGGGAAATGCCCTGGACATTGAGCCGTGGCGGCGAGAACAGCGAGATCCTGCTGCCCTCCGCGATCTCCACCAACGACGCCGACGTGTACCTGGGCTGCGCAGTGGAAGGCCACGGCATCGCCCGCATCTCGCGCGCCATGGCGGAGCCCTACATCCACAGCGGACGTCTGGTGGAAGTCATGACGGACTGGCACACGGAAGAGTTGCCGATATCGGCGATGTATCCCCAGAACCGGCACCTGTCTGCGAAGGTGCGCGTGTTCGTGAACTGGGCTGCGGAGATTTTTTCAAGGCATCCGCACTTTGGGGCGGCGCCGGTGCAACAGTTGGCGGCTTGAGCGATTGATTCTTGCTGGTGGGGTGCTCCCCTCTCCCGCTATTCCTTTCTCCCCTCTCCCGCTTGCGGGAGAGGGGAGCCTGACTACGGTAGTTCAAACCGCTACTTCTTCCCCACCTCCTGCAACAACCGCGTCATCAGATACAACCGCGGCACGATCGAGTCCAGTTCCACGTACTCATCCCGCGCGTGATACCCAAAGCCGGACAGGCCGAAGCTCTCCAGCACCACCGGCTTGCCCGAGCGCCCCGCAAATCCCGCGTCAGTCCCGCCACCCGTGCCCGGAATCAAGATCAGCGAGCGGCCGTCGAGCTCCGCGTAGATACGTTGAGCCTGCGCGGCCAACTCCTTCGAACGGGCGTCGGCAACATAGGCGGGGCGGCCCTCTTCCATCGTCAGCGTGGTCTGCGTCTCCGGCACCAGACGGCTGCTGCCGATCTTCTCCTGCAGCGCTGTCTGCAGTTTCTGCGCGGCGCCGCTGGCGGTGATGCGCACGTCTCCCTGCGCGCTGGCGGTCTCCGGAATCTGGTTCAACGGGCCATCGGCCTTGGCGCGGGTCCAGTTCATCTGCGAGCCTGGCACGGACTTGGCCACGTCGCGCGTCTGCTCCATCTGATAGGCCAGTTCGATCAGCGCATTGCGGCCCAGTTCCGGCGCGGCGCCAGCATGCGAGGAACGGCCCTTGACCTGCATCGTGGCTGTAGCCGTGCCGGCTGCCGCCAGCAGCAATGATTCGGATTTGGCGATGGATTTGGCCACGTTCGGCTCGCACGAGAGTACATAGTCGTGCTGCTCTGCCAGCTTGGCGATCATCTCGCCCGAGCCGCCCGAGCCGATTTCCTCGTCCGGGTTGAATAGCACCGTGATCTGCGCGTAGTCCTTCCACCCCTGCGCCTTCAGGATATCCAGCGAATGCAGGACCACGGCAATGCCACCCTTGTCGTCGGCAATGCCCGGTCCGTAGAGCCGGTTGCCCTCCTCGCGGATCGGCTGCGTGGCGAGAATGCCTTCCGCATACACCGTATCGAGGTGGCCGATCAGCATGAAGCGGCGCTTGCCGGTGCCCTTGAACGTGGCCTTGACCATGGGCGCGCCGCTCGTCGTCTGCAGCCGCTCTACCTGGCCGCCCGCTGCCTGCAAGCGCTTTGCGGTGTAATCCGCCATGCGGTTCAGCCCCGCGATATTGGCGCTGCCAGATTCGATCAGCACCATGTCCTTGAGCGATTGCACCACAGCGGGTTGCGCAGCGCGCGCCGCATCGAGCAGCGCGGCATCGGGGCCGGCAGCCAGCGCGGCGCCGCAGGTCAGGGTCGCAGCGGCGGCAATCGCCAGGCGGCGGAGGAAGAACGGCATGGTGTCTCCTGTGTTTTTTTGGACCTCCAATGTAGCGCCTGCGCCATTCCGGGGGAAGTTGGGCGCGCGCAACAGCAAGGAAAGTCGGGACCCACCACAGGAGACACCCCCACCCCTCAACTACTCAGTGCGATGTGGTTGATGACATCCTCCACGCCATGGACGTACCATGCGTCGCGCTCCACCTGCTTGCGCGCCCCGTCGCTCGATGCGTAGCCATCCAGCACCACCACGCGGTGGTCCGCACGGATACGGATCCGCGAGGCGTCGACAAACGGGTCCGTCTCCAGCACCAGCCGCAGGGCCTCGCACAGTTCCTCGTCGCTGTCGGCCTCGGCCGGGGCCACGACGATGTCGTTGACCACGCAGCGGCAGCCACGCGACCACCATGCCAGCACGCCGGCCAGCCGCATATGCGAGAGGCTGATGACCTGCCCACTGAGCATCACCGCTCCGTCATGGACGGAGACCTCGATCCACCCCGCGCGCTCGCCCACGGCCTCGCGCACGGGCTCCAACTGTCCCTTCACCTTCGCGCAGATCTTGCAGTTGCGGAAATCGATGGCATTGAGCAGCCGCTCGCAGACCGCGGCGCGCAGGTCGCCATCGCCCACGACGGGGCCCCCGTTGGCAATACGCAGATGATCGATCACGGTGGTCACGCCGTCCACGCGGCGCAGATGGGCTACGGCCCGGGTCTTGTCGACAATGTCGGCCACTTCGCCCTCAAGAATCAGCGCACCGTCAGACAGGCGGAGGTGGATCGTGGGATGGAGTTGATGGCCCTGGTATGGCACACGCGCCAACGCGGCTCGTGCCTGTGTCAGCACCGCTTCGCTACTCATCATGATGGTTGTCTCCCCATTGGGTGTGGAGATGGTTGGGAAGCGCGCCCCTGCCTGCAAGCACGCATGGCGCGGCACGGCTTTTCACCGCCCCGCCAAGGCATTATAGGAACCGTGCGAACAACGTCGCCGCACGCACCGGGACGACCCCGCAGCGTTTGCGAAAGGTGTTTCAAACGACCGTCACGGTCACGGCGACCCCTCCGGAAATCCGCCAAATGGCCCCCGCCATCCCCCACATTCCGCCGGAAATCCGCCGCTATCCCTTGGCTGGTGCGGCTTCTGGGCAGTTGGATCGTATTCAGCGCGCCTTATGTCACACACCTGTATGGATTAAACACCGTTGAACATCGTAAGAACGGGTGCCGAGTGATGCAGTGGTCGCTACCATCGCAGCATCTGCTGCTATGGAGATCGGAATGGCACCGTCTCGCCGCTTTCGCACAGGATTTTCCCTCGCGCTGTTCGCGGTACTGTCGACCTCGCCCGGCTGGCTCAGCGCAGCCATCAAGACCACCACGTTCACCGTGCGGCTCACGCTGACCGCCGACTGCACGATTGCCGCCAGCGACCTCGACTTCGGCTCGCAGGGCGTGCTGGCCGCCAATGTCGACCAGGCTTCGACGCTCTCCGTCACCTGCAGCAACAACGCGCCATACCAGGTGGGGCTCGATGGCGGCAACACCGCCGGCAGCACCATTGCCAACCGGCTCCTGACAAACGCTGGCGCCGCCACCGTGCAGTACCAGATCTATCGCGACAGCAATCGCACGCAGGTATGGGGCAACACGCCGGGCACCGATACCCTGGACGGCACGGGCAGCGGCGCCGCGCAAACGCTCACCATGTACGGCCGCGTGCCGCCGCAGGCCACACCCGCCGCAGGCACCTACACGAGCACGGTCACCGCCACGATCAACTTCTGATGCCGCGCGTCGCCTCATGGCGGCGCCGGGCAAGGCAGGCATGGACGGCAGCACTGCTGGCCGTGGCGTGCTATTGCCTGCCGGCATCCGCTACCTCGCTGCAGATCTCGCCGGTACGGGTGGACCTTCCTGCCGGTGCCGGCGCTGCTGCGCTCACGTTGCGCAATACGGCCGACACGCCCATTCACGCACAGGTACGCGTCTTCCGCTGGACACAGGCTGACGGTGCCGATGTACTGACGGCTGCCGACGATGTCGTGGCCAGCCCGCCCATCGTACGCATCGGCGGCCAGGCCGAGCAGATGATCCGCGTGGTGCGGCCCGGCAACACGGCAACACCGGGTGAATCGGCCTACCGGCTGCTGATCGACGAACTGCCCCAACGCAACGCCCCCGCCAATCAGTCGGGCGTGCGCGTGCAGTTGCGTTACTCGGTGCCGGTGTTCGCGGGCACGCCTGTCGATGCCCCGATGCCCCGGCTGGCGCTGTCGCTGTGGCGCGACCAGGGCGACTGGTGGCTCGGCATGCGCAACAGCGGCGCACGCCACGCACGCGTGAGCGATGCCGCACTGGTCAACGGCAGCCAGCGCGTGACGCTCACGGCGGGCCTGCTCGGCTACGCGCTGCCGGGTGCGCTGCGCACGTGGAAGATCCGCGTACCGCCCAACTTCATGCCAGTCGCGAACCTGCGTCTGGAGACCGCCATCAATGGCGAGCCGCAATCGCTGCCCGTTCTGCCGGGCCGGCCAGACCCGGGCTCATGACATGCACGCCCGCGCCATCGCCAACGTCGCGCTGCCCGCAGCGCATCGTGATGCGCCGCATCGCCGCCGCCGCGTGCATGCTGACCGCCGCACTGGGGACCAGCGCGCTCCATGCGCAGGCAATCGACAAGGTGCCCGGCCACACCGCCTACCTGGAGGTCATGGTCAACGGCGAATCGACCGGAAGCGTCGCCCGCTTCGCAGACCGCGACGGCAAACTGCTAACGCCCATCGACGAGTTGCACGACCTGGGGTTGCGCGCGGACCCAACGCTGGCCGACCCCCAGGGCATGGTGCCGCTGGACCGCCTGCCCGGCGTGGCCTATCGCTATGAACCCGCCATGCAGCGCGTGTACCTGACCGTCGACGACGCGCAGCGAATGCCCACCCAGCTTGGCGCACGCAACCGGGCGCGGCCGCCCGTGACACCGGGACGCGGCTTCGTGCTGAACTACGAAGCCTATGCGCAACCAGACTCGGGGCAGGACCTCGGCCTCTACAGCGAACAGCGCTTCTTCCATCCCGGCGGCGTGTTCAGCAATACCGGCGTGGCATCGTTCTACGGGCGGGACAGCCGCTACGTCCGGCTCGATTCGAACTGGACCCATGCGGACCCCAGCGGCATGCAATCCGTGCTGATCGGCGACATGATCACGGGCGCGCTGCCGTGGTCGCGTCCGGTGCGGCTCGGCGGCTTCCAGTGGCGCCGCAACTTCGGGCTGCGCCCGGACCTGATCACCTATCCACTGCCCGCACTGGCCGGCTCTGCCGCCGTGCCCGGCGCTGTCGATCTTTACATCAACAACGTGCGCCAGTATTCGGGGCAGGTACCGACCGGGCCGTTCGTCATCAACAACGCGCCCGCGCTGAGCGGTGCCGGCCAGGCGACCATTGTCGTGCGCGATGCATTGGGCCGTGACGTCAGCACCACGGTGCCGCTCTACGTCGATTCCCGGCTGCTCGCCACCGGCCTGTTCGACTATTCGGTCGAGGTCGGCTTCCTGCGCGACCAGTACGGTGTCGATTCGTTTCGCTATGACTCGGCACCCGCTGCAAATGGGTCCATGCGCTACGGCGTGAACGATACGCTGACCGTCGAGGGCCATGCCGAGGCCTCGCGCGGCGTGGGCATCGCAGGCGGCGGCGTGCTGTTCAAGCTGCCGGCCACGGGCGTACTGAACCTGTCTGGTAGTGTCAGTGCGGCGGGCGGCAACCAGCTCGGGCTCGGCTACCAGTGGCGCACGCCGCGCTTCAGCATCGACCTGCAGGGTACGCGCACATTCGGCCACTACACAGACCTAGCCGCGCGCTCCGGCGCGCCGATGCCCAATGCACTCTATCGCGCCACGGTCTCGATGCCCGTGCGACGCAACGGCAATATCGCCGCGAGCTACATCGATCTCTCCGACCCCGTCTACGGTGCGGCGCGCATCGGATCGCTGGCGTGGACGGCGCAATGGAGCCGGCGCCTCTCGTTCACGGCGAGCGCCTATCGCGATTTCGCGGCAGGGTCTTCGTACGGCGCATCGGTTACGCTCACGTTCCTGATCGACAACAGCACCACGGCATCCGCCACCGTGGGACGCGACGATGGCAAGCCGACCATGATCGGCACCGTCAGCCACGCCACGCCCTACGAGGGCGGATGGGGCTGGCAAGTGGGCGGGCAGAAGGGTGCGGGAACGTATCGCGGCTTCGCCCAGGCGAACTTCCGGGGCCGCTATGGCGATGCCTACGGCGCGGTGCAGGACTTGCAGGGCCGTGTGAGCACGCAGTTCGGGGCCAGCGGATCGCTGGTGGCGATGGACGGGACCGTGCTGGCCGGGCGCCGCATCGACCAGAGCTTCGCACTGGTGTCCACCGGTGGCGTGGCTGACCTGCCCGTGCTGGTGGAGAACCGCCGCATCGGCAACACCAACGGCAGTGGCCACATCCTCGTGCCGAACCTGCTGCCATACGACGCCAACCGCATCGAGATCGATGCGCTGGCCTTGCCCGTCAACACGCGGCTCAGTTCCACGCGGCTATCGATCGCACCCGCGCTGCAGTCCGGCGCGCTGGCCACGTTCTCGATCGAGTCGTATCGCGGCGGTCAGGTGGTGCTGACGGATGCGCTGGGGCAACCCCTGCCGGCAGGCACGCCTGTCATCCATCTGGAAAGCGGCGTGCGCACGATGGTGGGCTATGACGGACTCGCGTTCTTTGAGTCGCTCAACGATGACAACACCTTCCACGCGGAAACACCGGACGGCATCTGCACGGCACGGCTGCATTACACAGCCACTGACGATGCCCTGCCGCGTCTCGGCCCGGTGCCCTGCGAGGCAGGCACCCCATGATGCGCGCGCTCGTTCGTGCCGTGCTCGCCGTGGCGCTGCTGCTGTGCGCACCGGGCGCGTGGGCCGTCTGCACGGCCACGGCGCCATCGATGGCGTTTGGCAACTACAGCCCCGTCAGCGGCAACGTGGCCGATGTGCAGGGCACAATCACGGTGTCATGCACGGGGCTGGCAGTGTCGGTGCGCGTGCGGGCGTGCATCAACATCGGCACGGGCGCAGCCGGGACTTCAGTCGTGCCGCGCGTGATGGCCAACGGCACGCAGACGCTGAACTTCAACATCTACTCGAACAGCGATCGCAGCCAGGTCTGGGGATCGCGCACCACGGGCGCCTCGGCGCCACCCGTGATGCTCGATTTCGGCGCGCTGCTCGGCAATGGCTCGGGTACCGCCAACTACTACGGCCGGATATTGGCCAACCAGACCGGCGCTGGCATCGGTCCCTATTCCTCGCTGTTCACTGGATTGAATGCCCAGGTCACGTATATCGAATACCTGCTGCTGCCACCCGACTGCAGCCAGATCACCGGCAACAGCATTCCTATCACATTCACGGCCACCGCAACCGTGGTGGCCGATTGCAATATCTCGGCCACCACGCTCGACTTCGGCTCGATGGGCCTGCTCACCGC
Organism: Cupriavidus sp. SW-Y-13; assembly: GCF_009793345.1. Lineage (NCBI taxonomy): Bacteria > Pseudomonadati > Pseudomonadota > Betaproteobacteria > Burkholderiales > Burkholderiaceae > Cupriavidus > Cupriavidus sp. SW-Y-13. The sequence goes on along the minus strand of NZ_WHLX01000002.1, from coordinate 409,290 downwards.
CAACCACGATGCCACAAGCCAGTTGACCGTTCAGTGCACGAAGAACGCGCCTTACTCCATCGCGCTCAATGCCGGAGGAGGCAGCGGCGCAAGTGTGGCGGCGCGTCGCATGACACGCACCGGAGGCACGCAGACCGTCGGCTATCAACTGTTCACCGATAGCAACCACACGATTCCATGGGGCGACGGCACGGGCGGCACCACCACTGTCGGCGGCACGGGCACCGGCGCGGCGGCAACGATCACCGTCTATGGCCGCGTGCCACCGCAAATCACACCCCAGCCGGGCAGCTATACCGATACCGTGACGGTCACGGTGACGTACTGAGCGCCAAGCGTGAAACACCCGGCAGTTGGTGGTGATCCCGCTTGACCCGCCCCGCCCGCACACCGACCATGGAAGCATCGCAGGCCCTTGGGATGCCCCGTCATGTGTACCAACTATGCCCCCGTGCAGTTGCGCATCCTGCGCGAGATCTTCGGCGTGGAACCGCCCCCGGGCGTGTATCCCGAGGAAACGTGGCCGGACTACACCGCCCCCATAGTGCGAGCCGGGGTCGAGGGTTCGCGCGAGGCGGCGCTCGCCACCTTCGGCATGGTGCCCCGCTCACGCATCCCACCCGGCGCCAAACGCTACGACACCACCAACGCACGCAGCGAGACCGTCGGGCAGAAACCCACCTTTGCCCCGGCATGGCGGCAGGGCCAGCTCTGCCTGATACCGGCGAGCGCGTTCTACGAATATGCCTATCCCGAAGACGGTACGCCCGAGCGACCGGGCAAAGCCGAGCGCTGGAAGATCTGGCTGCCCGATACCCCCGCCTTCGGCATCGCTGGACTCTGGCGCGCATGGCCCGACCAGTCGCTCTCGTTCACGATGCTCACGGTCAACGCGGCATCGCATCCCGTACTGAACCGCATGCATCGCCCCGGCGACGAAAAACGCTCGGTCGTCATCGTCCCGCCCGCCGAATGGGATGCATGGCTGCAAACGCGTGATCCGGAGGTGGCGCGGAGTTTTTTGAAGTTGTTTCCGGCGGAAGGGATGCGGGCGGAGGCGGCGCCGGTGGTGAGAGGGGCGAAGGGGGCTGCGCCGAAGGTCGATGACAGGAAAGGCGACGATAGGGGCACGCCTTCCCTGTTTTGACCGGCAGGTTCGAAGCCAATCGCAAGCCGTTCGATCATCACCCCACGGCTTCCCGATGCGTCAAATGGGAAAGGGCGCCCACTCCGGCGCCCTCTTTTCTACCTCACTACTTCCATGCAGCGATCATGGCAGCTTGCATCGGCTCCCCAAAACTTAGAGGCATCGATGTTTGAGCTGCACCCGGTGGTGAAAACTGAGCCATGGCATTGACCAGATTCAAAAGGGCACCGCTCTCCACAGCTTTGCCATCCCCAGCAACAAACTTCTCGATCTGGTAGCTCTTGCTCGAGAACCAACTGTCAATTATCACCTTGTCGGTCGTACCAAGGATGCTTACAGCGAGATCGTTACCAGAACGAGAGAACCAGAGTTGGTTGCTGGAAATGCCTTTCCCGAACTGAAGGGTGTCTGACACGCCGGCGGTGGTGTCGTAGTCGCTAATGGTGTCGATACCGTCTCCGCGGGAGAAGTGATAGGTGTCGGCGCCTTGACCGCCGTATAGCCGGTCGTTGCCTTTGCCTCCAGTTAGGGTGTCGTTGCCATCACCGCCAATGAGCGAATCACTGCCATCTCCGCCCAGCAGCACATCATTGCCATAACCACCCTCGAGCCAGTCGTTGCCCGTGCCCCCGTCCAGCCTGTCGTTCCCGTCACCACCGTACACACTGTCGTTACCGGCGCCCCCTTCCACATCGTCGTCGCCGCCCAACGCGTAGACCACGTCGTCGCCAACCAGGCTCCGGATGACATCCGCACGGTCGTGACCATAGATCGTGTCGTGCCAGTCCGTACCCACCAGCACCATATCCCGCAAAGCATTCAGTGACAGCCGCTCGCCGTCGGCAAACACCAACTCCTTCACCGTACTGACCGTCCCAGTCTCGGCAAAGAAGTAGTCGATTACCAGCCCCTCCTTCCCATTGACATGCCGCATCACCAACGAATCACCATACCGGCGGAACCTCACATCTGCACTGGTATAGGCCGTGAACTCCGCCGTATCGACACGCTGAACGCCCGGATATGAGGTGCCGCTTTCAATCCTGTCCCATCCGTGCCCCGCTCCGAAACGGAATACGTCCGCTCCATCACCTCCGTACAGCCGGTCATTGCCAGCACCACCGTCCAGGATGTCATTCCCATCACCGCCGCTGAGCGAATCGTTGCCGTCTCCGCCCAGCAGGACGTCATTGCCCCGGCCTCCATTGAGGGAGTCGTTGCCCGTGCCTCCGTCCAGCCTGTCGTTCCCGTCACCACCGTCCAGACGGTCGTTGCCAGCACCCCCTTCCACATCATCGTCGCCGCCCAACGCGTAGACCACGTCGTCGCCAGCCAGGCTCCGGATGACATCCGCACGGTCGTGACCATAGATCGTGTCGTGCCAGTCCGTACCCACCAGCACCATATCCCGCAAAGCATTCAGTGACAGCCGCTCGCCGTCGGCAAACACCAACTCCTTCACCGTACTGACCGTCCCAGTCTCGGCAAAGAAGTAGTCGATTACCAGCCCCTCCTTCCCATTGACATGCCGCATCACCAACGAATCACCATACCGACGGAACCTCACATCCGCACTGGCATAGGCCGTGAACTCCGCCGTATCGACACGCTGGACGCCTGGATATGAGGTGCCGCTTTCAATCCTGTCCCATCCGTGCCCCGCTCCGAAACGGAATACATCCGCTCCATCACCTCCGTACAGCCGGTCATTGCCAGCACCACCGTCCAGGATGTCATTCCCATCACCGCCGCTGAGCGAATCGTTGCCGTCTCCGCCCAGCAGGACGTCATTGCCCCGGCCTCCATTGAGGGAGTCGTTGCCCGTGCCTCCGTCCAGCCTGTCGTTCCCGTCACCACCGTCCAGACGGTCGTTGCCAGCACCCCCTTCCACATCATCGTCGCCGCCCAACGCGTAGACCACGTCGTCGCCAACCAGGCTCCGGATGACATCCGCACGGTCGTGACCATAGATCGTGTCGTGCCAGTCCGTACCCACCAGCACCATATCCCGCAAAGCATTCAGTGACAGCCGCTCGCCGTCGGCAAACACCAACTCCTTCACCGTACTGACCGTCCCAGTCTCGGCAAAGAAGTAGTCGATTACCAGCCCCTCCTTCCCATTGACATGCCGCATCACCAACGAATCACCATACCGGCGGAACCTCACATCTGCACTGGTATAGGCCGTGAACTCCGCCGTATCGACACGCTGAACGCCCGGATATGAGGTGCCGCTTTCAATCCTGTCCCATCCGTGCCCCGCTCCGAAACGGAATACGTCCGCTCCATCACCTCCGTACAGCCGGTCATTGCCAGCACCACCGTCCAGGATGTCATTCCCATCACCGCCGCTGAGCGAATCGTTGCCGTCTCCGCCCAGCAGGACGTCATTGCCCCGGCCTCCATTGAGGGAGTCGTTGCCCGTGCCTCCGTCCAGCCTGTCGTTCCCGTCACCACCGTCCAGACGGTCGTTGCCAGCACCCCCTTCCACATCATCGTCGCCGCCCAACGCGTAGACCACGTCGTCGCCAGCCAGGCTCCGGATGACATCCGCACGGTCGTGACCATAGATCGTGTCGTGCCAGTCCGTACCCACCAGCACCATATCCCGCAAAGCATTCAGTGACAGCCGCTCGCCGTCGGCAAACACCAACTCCTTCACCGTACTGACCGTCCCAGTCTCGGCAAAGAAGTAGTCGATTACCAGCCCCTCCTTCCCATTGACATGCCGCATCACCAACGAATCACCATACCGACGGAACCTCACATCCGCACTGGCATAGGCCGTGAACTCCGCCGTATCGACACGCTGGACGCCTGGATATGAGGTGCCGCTTTCAATCCTGTCCCATCCGTGCCCCGCTCCGAAACGGAATACATCCGCTCCATCACCTCCGTACAGCCGGTCATTGCCAGCACCACCGTCCAGGATGTCATTCCCATCACCGCCGCTGAGCGAATCGTTGCCGTCTCCGCCCAGCAGGACGTCATTGCCCTGGCCTCCATCGAGGGAGTCGTTGCCAGTGCCTCCGTCCAGCAGATCGTCGCCACCTTTGCCGTAGAGATAATCGTTTCCACCCATTCCCAACAGCCGCTCATCCTTCTCATCCGTGCCAGTGAGCGTGTTGCTCCCAGCATCGCCGACGATACCTGCGAAACCCAGATTCGAGAGATGAAACGCGAAACCTCCCGAAGCGGAACTGTCTCCCGCGCCTCTCACCGCGGCGAGCAACTGGGAGCCATACGTACCTGAAGTCTTCATCGCGGCTCCGAACTCGCTCATCAGCGCCACCCCGGTTTTTTCGTCTTTGTCGAAGGCGCTGCGCAGCAATGCAACGGCTCCTGAAACATCGAATGAAGCCACGCCTTCCTCGCTGATCGAGACGCGAACTGCATCGATCACTTCTCGGAAATGCGTTTGGAGCATTAGCTGCCCGTACACATAATCAACAAGCTTGTCATACGCCTGCAGTAGGATCGGGGCAGCGGAACCGTGGGGGTTCGGATCACGAGTACCCCAACACCAAGTGCCCAAATAAGGGTCGCCAAGGAACGCTTCCAGCGACGCCAGCTTCCGCGCATCGCCGATGGCATTGCCGTATATCTGCGTGGCCGCACGACTATTTGGGTCGACATCCTGCACACCCGCCCAGCGGTAGATCAGCTCGTTCATCAACGACTGGCGCGTTGTGCGATCCGCCTCAGCACCAAATTGCACGACCAGTTCTTTCAGACGCCGCGATTCATCACGCATCATTGCCTGATGCAAGCTGCGGACGTTGCCGGCTGCCTTCAGTTCCGGCAACGCTGCAATGCTGCTATCTACCTTGAGAACATCGCGTTCTCGAGTTTTGGCGTTGTCAACCTTGAACCAGACATCGGACATCGTCGAGTCTGTGCCGTCGGTGCGTTCGTAGCTACCCACCTGGCGGTGGTCATTACCATTGGCGTCCATCCCGCCTGCGCCTGAACCGGATTCCCTATAGCCGACGTTAAGGCTCTTTACCCCTGCCTCGGTGAGCGTCAGGAGTTCACCATCCTGCACCACGCCATCACTGTTGCCGTCGCGCCAGACACGCAGATTCGCGAAGTCTGCATCAGACGCGTTGATCTTTCCGTCCTTGTTGCCATCGAGGTCTGCCAGCGCACGGAATCCGTTGGCCGCTTTTTGACCATTCGACAGCCCGCTGTAATTGCCAAACAGCTCCGAGCCATCATCGATCGCACCATTGGCATTGCGGTCCCAGACAAGGAGGCCATCATCCTTGCCGACCCAGCCGGATCTTTCGGCGAAACGGTTGCCGTCGTGATCAAAGTAAACGCCCGAGCCCATGCCAAGCGTTTCCACGCCATCACCATCAAGATCGAGAATGATTGGGCTGCGCGTTACTGCCGCTCGCCCGACGATATCGCGGATGTCGTCGATAGGCATGTCCGTGCCACCGCCTAGTACGCGCCTGCCGAGTTCATTTACCGCATCATTGACAGCGTCCCTAGCTGACGGGCCAGCCGCCAGGCCAATCAAAGCGATAGTTGCTACTACACTGAGAGGGACTGATCCCCCAAGAACGACCGCAACTGCAGCCAGGCCTCCGAGGATGGATCCCGTTACTTGAAGCAAATCAGATGTTTCAAGCTTACCCTTATTGAATTTGTCAATAGCTAATACGGTGTTGTTTACCGTCGCAGCCTTATTGAGACCGACCCCCAGCGCTGCCCCTAAAGGACCCAACGTTGGCGCAACCTGTCCTGCAAAGTTCAGCAGATTGGTAAATGCCTCATGAGCATTTTTCGAACTTCCTAGTTCCCATCCCGTTTGAAAATTTCCGAACGCGTCAAATCCTTTCGATGCAAGTCTCGACCAATTTGAACCGATTGCAACCGCAATTGACATAACAATCTCCTTAAACAATCATAGAAATGATGGAAACTACTGCAGAAAACAGAATTGGTCCCTTCCACTCGGAACTCGTGGCATAGGATGGAACAAAAACGAGATTTCCCAGCGGATCCCGCTTGACTCGTCGAATCAAATACGTTGCATATAACGCAAGTGGCGCGCCCCCCATGACAAGAAACATTCTCCAAGCCTGCCACTTCCAACTCATAGGGTTATCCAATAAAATAATCGCCCCATACAGGAAAAACCCACTCAATACTGCGCACAGTATCGAAACAATTTTCCCTCTTGAAGGAGAAGGAAAAATTAATCTCCAAAGAGGAATAACCACCTCATCATCTGCGTAAAAATGCATTAGAGTTGAATGAGCTGATATCGCCAAGACAATTGAGAAACTCATTAGGATCGCACTATGCATATTCAATTACCGACACTCATCCGAAAGAGTTAGGTTCATCAGGTACCGCACGCAAAGTCCAGCAGAGTTTATAAATATGCAGGCCACGGGGAAAAAACTGAGCAACACTCCGCCCAATGCCAAGGCCCACCGGTTTTCATGAACCGGAATAGAATCAAACTGATATCCAGGCTGCGCCCACATAACCCAGATTGCGAAGATGCAGAAAACAAAGGAAAGCAGACGCACCGGCATAATCCGCGAGTTATATTTTCTCTTCCCTTCTTCGACTTTCTGATATGAACCGAAACTCATCACAGCAACAGGATCACGTAACCCCATAACTAGATAGGGCAAGGACAATAATCCGGACAACACAAAATAGGCCGCGGTTGCCGCAGGGAACGCTGATTGAGCGACATAACCCGAAATAGATGGCACCGCGTTGGTAACCCAGCCATCTCTGAAATCAACGCCGAGAAATGCGGAGTCAGCAGGCCAGAAGATGGCAATAGCTGCCAAAATCAGATATGGAACAACGTAGACGGCGGTAATCAGCCGCCACAGCTTTTTCTTGCAACTTCTATCAGTGCCCCGCTCCGACTCATTCTTGAGTTTGACCATAAACAGCTCCTCGAAATTTGCGACCAGTTACCTGAGAGATTGGTCGGTGCCGCCTCTACCGTTCCCGCAAACTCTCCGACCCATGCGCCATTAACGGAGAAAGGAAATACTCGATCACCCGCCTCTTTCCCGTCTTGATTTCAGCAGTCACCGCCATACCGGGTGACAATCTGACCTTGCGCCCGTCGACGAGCATTTCTGCGGTGTCGAGCCGGATACGCGATGCGTAAATCAATCCGCGCTTTTCGTCGTTGATCGCATCGTCGGAGACCGACATCACGGTGCCGTTAATCGTTCCGTATTTCGTGTACTGGAATGTCTCCACTTTCACCGTGGCGGTACGGCCCGCTGCGACGAAGCCGATATCCTTGTTTTCCAGGAAGGCTTCGACTTCGATGGGGTTGTCTTTCGGGACGATGATCATCAGCGGCTGGGCTTCGGTCACCACACCGCCCACCGTATGGGCGGCAAGCTGTTGCACGGTGCCGTCGACCGGTGCCACCAGTTGCGTCAGCGTGGTTCGCATATCCGCCTTGCGGAGTTCCTGCGTCAATGCAGCGAGCTTCTGCTGGGCTTCGTGCAAGCTGTCGAGTTGCAATCGCCGGGTTTCGGCTGTGAGTGCCAATAGCTGGCTGCGCGCCTCGGCAATGGCCGCATCGATTTCATTCAACCGGCTGCGTTGTGCTGCCAGATCGGCCTCTTGTTCGATTCGCGCCTGTTCGTGCTCGTAGTAGCCGTGCTTGGATACGAAGTTCCTCGCGACGAGGTCCTTGAAGTCTCTCGCCCGCTGCTGTGCAAGTGGCACCGTCTGTTCGAGCTTGCGCACCAGTTCAAGTGTGGACTGGCGCTCTGCTTCACGGCGGCGCAGATCCGCCTGGAGCCGGGCACGGCGGGATGCGTACTCGGCGAAGTGTCCTTCCAGCAGTTGCAATGCCTCTGCGTACTCGGACTCGGGAATCCCGGCGGGATGTTCGAGCGTGGGTTGGGTGTTTCCCGTCAACGCATCCATCATGGCTCGCGCGCGTCCGGCCTGGAGTGTCGCGTTCACCTGTTCTACCTGTAGCCGGCGCTGATCGGCATGCGCGGCGGTGGGATCGAGTTCGATCAGTACGTCCCCAACCTTCACCTGCTGCCCGTCATGCACATGGATGGCCACGACTTTCGCAGTCTCCAGTGGCTGAATGAGCTTGGTCCGATCGTTGGGCACGATCTTGCCCTGCGCAGTTGCCACAATGTCGATCCTGCCGAAGATGGCCCACGTCAACGCAATTACCGCAAGGCCCATCAGCAACCACATCGCCACTCGCGGCGCGGGAGACAGGGGCGTCTCGACCAGAGCCAGGGCTGCGGGCAAGAACTCGGCTTCACCTCGCGTTCGACCGACTGGATCCAGTGATTTTCGTTCACGCCACGCGTGGCCGAAAACACGGTTGTGCCGCGCCACCAATTCGCCGATAGCGGCAAGCTTCAGTTTCATCGCCCGCATGCTCAACCCGCCTGCAGGGCGTGAAGCCGCGCGTAGTGACCGTGGGGAGTGGCAAGCAGTTCATGATGCGAACCTGTCTCCACGATCCTTCCGCGCTCCATCACGATGATCCGGTTCGCCTCGCGTACCGCAGACAGACGATGCGCGATGATCACCACCGTCCGGCCTCGACAGATAGACTTCATATTGTCCTGGATGATCCGTTCCGACTCGTAATCGAGCGCACTGGTCGCTTCGTCGAAAATCAGGATGCGTGGATTGGTAATCAGGGCACGGGCGATGGCAATGCGCTGTCTTTGTCCTCCTGACAACGTTGCGCCATGCTCGCCAACGATGGTGTCGTAGCCTTCCGGGAGTTCGGAGATGAACTCATGCGCCCCGGCCAGTCGTGCCGCGTGGATGACGGCTTCGAGCGGAGCACCCGGATCTGTCAAGCAGATGTTCTCTCGAATCGAACGCGCGAAAAGGGTGTTGTCCTGGAGCACGACGCCGATTTGGCGCCGCAGCGAAGTCGCATCGACCAGGGCGAGATCGATGCCATCCACCAGAACTCGCCCCTGCTCCGGGGTGTACATGCGCTGGATCAACTTGGTCAGCGTACTCTTGCCCGATCCCGAGCGCCCTACGACGCCAATGACCTCACCAGGCACGATCTTTAGTGACAGGTTGCGCAGCACCTCAGGCATATCCGGTCGATAACGGAACACCACCTCGTGAAGCGCTATCGCACCTTTTAGTGCTGGCATGCTGCTGCGACTGCCGACTGTTTCGGTCCGCGTGTTCAGGATGTCGCCAAGCCTTTGCAGCGATATACCTGTTTGCTGGAAGTCGGTCCACAACTGCGCCAGCCGCATGATGGGCTGGGCCACCTGGCCAGCCAGCATATTGAACGCAATCAGTTGCCCGACGGTCAGATCGCCCTCGATTACAAGCTTGGCACCGAAATACATCGTGCCAACTGTCACCAGTTTGCTGACCAGGGTGATGCCGCCATTGGCTACCGTACTGATCACCGTTGTCCGCATGCCTGCGTTGACGTACTCGGCAAGCTGGTTGTCCCATTTGCGCGTCCATTGCGGCTCCACGGCCATGGCCTTGACCGTATCGATACCGCTAACGGTTTCCACCAGGAACGCCTGATTCTCCGCACCACGATTGAATTTTTCGTGCAATCGAGCACGTAGCAGTGGCGTCCACAGCAGCGACAGCACGACATAGCACGGTAAAGAAATCAGGACGATCAGCGTCAGCCAGCCGCTGTAATAGAACATCACCGCCAGAAATACGATCGAGAACAGCAGGTCCAGCACAACCGTAATGGAATTCCCTGTCAGGAAACTGCGAATGTTCTCCAGTTCTCGCACCCGGGCAACAGAGTCTCCGACACGACGTGCCTGGAAATAGCTCATTGGCAAGGCCAACAGATGGCGGAACAGTTTGGCGCCGAGTTCAACGTCGATGCGGCTTGTCGTATGCGCAAACACATACGTTCGCAAGGCAGACAGGATCACGTCAAACACAACCACGACAAGCAGGCCGGAAGCAATCACGTCAAGGGTGGTCAGCCCTCGGTGTACCAGCACCTTGTCCATGACCACCTGGAAGAACAGTGGAGTGACCAAGGCGAATAGTTGCAAGGCCAGAGAAACAACTACCACTTCAACAAACAGTCGCCGATATTTGATGACCGCAGGAATAAACCATGTGAAATCGAATTTGCTCAATTCGGCAGCCAACGATGCGCGCGACGCAAGAACAACCAATTCCCCCGTCCACCACTCAGAAAACGTTGCGACATCTCGAATTTCGGGACGGTGCGCGCTCGGGTCATGAATCAAACACTTGCCCTCGTCGACGCGTGCTAACACGACGAAGGAACCATCCCGCCCGACCGCAATGGCAGGGAGCGCGGCCTTAGACAGCCGGTCCGCCCGGATACGCGTCGACCTGGCGGACATGCCGAGATGACGCGCTGCGAGAATCAATTCTGACGTCGAGAGCCGCTCCGCTGCTCGAAACTGATGTGCAATCTGATCGGATTCCACCGGGATGGAGTGGAAGCGAGCGATCAGGCAGAGTGATTCCAGACCGGTGTCCGATTGCGCCGCACCCGCGTCCTCATTGCTTTCTCCGAACGAGACCGGAAGCGAGGATTCTTGCCTCATGACTCTTGTCTGATTTTTGTGCCCATTGTCCCAGTGACCTACGGCGAACGCGGTGCACTATTTCACACAAGAAAATGTTATTCAATATTCACAATGTGATTTACATCAATATTCAATAATTTTAAATAAGCAATATTAAATACAGAATTAGATTTCACTTGATTTGATAGTATTTATACGATTATTGGAACGCAGTCGTAGTAATGCGGCCGCTTTTGCCCACACACGCGAGTTCTACTAGGTAGGAAAAATCGGAGCTTGCGGAAAGAGCGGGACGGTTGAAAGCAGCAAGGGACACCGCAGTGGCCTGCCGCCGTCCTGCCACACAGCGCGGTAGATCGGAAGCTTCCATTCATCACCCGCAGCCCCCACTTGGGTGATGCCTTCGCCCCACCAATAGAGGGTGTTTTCTGCAGGAATCGCCACCCATACTGACCGGCCACCGGCCATCAGAGCCGCATCCACTCAGGTCAGAACAATGAATGCTGTCTCTTTTGTCGGATACGTCCTCGCATTTCTCGCCGTCATCATCGTCGCGGCACGGTGGATTTACCGCCACCATCCCGCGCTGCGCGAGTTCGATCCCGCGCCGCCGGACCGTGCCGCCAACGATGTGAAATCGGCTTCGGGTTGCGCTTCCTCAGACTGAGCGCCCGAAACTTCACGCCCTTGGGGAACTGCGGCCCCTCCCCGCTGCCTGACTAACTTGCGCCCGCGCCCTGCGGGTTCTGCGCTCGCGCCCGCGAGTGACAATAACAAGCAAGGAATCAAGAGCAATGGCAACTTCCAACAAGCTGCCGGCGTGGACCGTCTGGTCTCCGCTGGCCGCCTGGGTCGCATTTGGCCTGGGCATTCTTCTGACGGGTCAGGGATGGACGGTGGCGCTGATGGCTACCGCGTTGGCCGGGGCAGTATTTTCCGCAGTGCACCATGCCGAGGTCGTGGCGCACAAGGTAGGCGAGCCATTCGGCACGCTGGTGCTGGCGATTGCCGTGACGGTGATCGAGGTGGCGCTGATCGTATCGGTGATGTTGTCGTCCGGCCCCGAGAAAGCGGGACTGGCGCGAGACACCGTGTTCGCCGCCGTGATGATCATCTGCAATGGCATCGTGGGGGTGTGCCTGTTTGTCGGCGCGCTCCATCATCGCGAGCAGGCGTTCCAGGCGCCGGGTGCCAACGCCGCCATGGCGATTCTCGTCACGCTGCTTGGCCTGACAATGGTCCTGCCCAACTTCACCAGCACGACGCCGGGTCCGGTGCTGTCTTCCTCGCAGTTGATTTTTGCCGGCGTGATGTCGCTGGTGTTGTATGGCTGCTTCGTCTTCGTGCAGACCATCCGCCATCGCGATTACTTTCTCGTGGAAGGCAGCCGCGACGAGAACGTGCATGCGCCGCCCCCGCCCGGCAAGGTGGCGGCCGTCAGTGCAGTGCTGCTGATCGTGTGCCTGGTGGCCGTGGTGGCCCTGGCCAAGATGCTGTCGCCATCGGTGGAGCGCGCCGTGTTAGACGCGGGCCTGCCGCCCGCGGTGGTGGGCGTGGTGATTGCCGCGTTGGTGCTGCTGCCCGAGGGGCTCGCCGCCCTGCGCGCCGCGCGCGCCGACCGCATCCAGACTAGCCTGAACCTGGCGCTGGGGTCTGCACTGGCCAGTATCGGTTTGACGATTCCTACGGTGGCCGCAGTCTTCGTGTTTCTCGGCCGACCGCTGGAACTGGGGCTGGGTGCGAAAGAAATGGTGCTGCTGTTCCTGACGATGATCGTCGCGTCACTGACCCTGGGAATGGGTCGCACGACGATCCTGCAGGGGGTGGTGCATCTGGTGATTTTTGCGGCGTATTTGTTTTTGACGGTGGTGCCTTGATCCACTCCCTCTGACTTGACTCCCCTCTCCCGCGAAGTGGGAGAGGGGTTGGGGGTGAGGGCCGGCGGTGCAAGTTTTGATGTGATCGGCAAGCAGAGCCTCTTGCCCTCTCCCCCTGCCCCTCTCCCGCGTGTATAGCCCGGACACATAGGTAACACCTGTTCGGAGACATGGGTAACACATCTAGACTGGCTGGCAGTGTCTTTTGGGAGACCTGCCATGCCGTGGAAGGAAGTGTCACTCATGGATCAACGCAGGGAATTAATGGTGCTGGCCAGCCAGCCGGGAGCGAATCGTCGCGAGTTGGCCAGGCGCTACGGCATCTCGCCCAAGACGCTGTACAAGTGGCTGCAGCGGTATGACGGGCAAGGCCCGGATGGGCTCGCCGACCAGAGCCGTCGGCCGGAACTGAGTCCCGCCAGGACCGACGAGGACATCGAGCAGCGGATCGTTGTGCTGCGCGACGAGAACCCCTATTGGGGCGCTCGCAAGCTGGCGCGATTGCTGCACAACGAGGGCACGGCCTGGGTGCCGGCGCCCAGTACCGTTCACGAGATTTTGCGTCGCCACGGCCGACTGGGCGAAGGCATGGCCGCTGCGCAGGCGCCGCTCCGGCGCTTCGAGCATGCGCAGCCCAACGACCTGTGGCAGATGGACTTCAAAGGCCATGTGCCCAACCGCCACGGGCACTGCCATCCGCTGACGGTACTCGATGACCATTCGCGCTTTAGCCTGTGCCTGGCTGCGTGTGGCGATGAGCGCGGCGAAACGGTCCAGCCAAGACTGATCGCGACATTCCAGCGCTATGGGTTGCCACAGCGCATGACCATGGACAACGGACCGCCCTGGGGCGGAGGTGCGGACGGCTTGGGCTATACGGCGCTGACGGTGTGGCTGATGCGCTTGGGCATCGCCGTCAGTCATTCGCGCCCATATCATCCTCAGACACAGGGCAAGGACGAGCGCTTTCATCGCACGCTCAAGGTCGAGCTATTGCAGGACCGCTGCTTTGTCGATAACGCGCAAGCCCAGCGTGCATTTGATCACTATCGCGAACGCTACAACGGCCAGCGCCCGCACGAGGCGCTGAAGATGGAGGTGCCGCTCGAGCACTACCGTGCCAGCACCATCGCCTATCCCAAATCGCTGCCGGAAGTGGAGTACCTGTCGACGGACCTGGTCTATAAAGTGGGCAGCAACGCGCGGATAGAAGTGCGGAGACGACGCGTGAAGATTGGCAAGGCTTTCATCGGACAGCGCATCGCGCTACGCCCAAAGAAGGAGGACGGCTGCTTCGGCATCTGGTTCAGCCGGTTTGAGATAGGGGAACTCGACCTGCGCGTACTGTGATACGCGCAGATCACGTGTTACCCATGTCTCCGAACACCTGTTACCCATGTCTCCGGTCTGTACATCCCGCGTGCGGGAGAGGGGAGAAAACAATCAGTGGGAGAGAAGTCGCTTTAATCCGCCCGAATCCCCTTCTCCTTGATCAGTGCGCCCCACTTGACCGTTTCCTTGGCCAGATGGTCCTTCAACTGGGCCGGGGTGCTGCCGATCGGTTCTGCGCCGATGCCGGCCAGCTTCTGCTGCACAGCGGGCTTTTTCAGGGCATCCACCATTGCGCGATTCAACGTGTCGATGATGGGCTGCGGCGTTTTCGCGGGCACGAATGCCGCGAACCACGGGGACAGTTCGTAGCCTGGCACACCCGCCTCGGCCACGGTCGGGACGTTCGGCAACGCCGTCGAGCGCTTGCTCGTGGTCACGGCGATGGGCGTCAGCTTGCCGCTGTCGATATGGGGCTTGGCCGAGGTGATGCTGTCGAACATGTAGTCCACCTGCCCGCCGAGCAGATCGGTAATGGCTGGGCCCGATCCCTTGTACGGAATATGCAGCAGGTCTACCTGCGCCATGGACGTGAACAGCTCCCCGGCGAGGTGGATCGACGTGCCGTTGCCGGCCGATGCATAGGTGTATTTGCCGGGCTTGGCTTTCGCATTGGCGATGACCTCGGCCACGGTTTTCGCGGAGTTCTTCGCCTTGTTGGTCACCAGCACGTTAGGCACCACGGCCAGCAGCGAGACCGGCGCGAAATCCTTGACCGGGTCATAGGCCAGCTTGCCATACAGTGCCGGATTCACCGCCATGCCGTTGGCGACGATGATGATCGTGTAGCCGTCTGCAGGCGAACGCGCCACCAGTTCGGCGCCGATGTTGCCGCCAGCTCCCGGCCGATTCTCCACGACGATAGCCTGGCCCAGTGTCTTCGACATGTCTTCCCCCAGCGTGCGCGCGATGTTGTCCATCGCGCCGCCGGCCGGAAACGGCACCACCCAGCGGATCGGATGATCGGGGTAGGCAGCGTGGGCCGGTGCGGCAGCCGCGAACAGCAGCGATGCGGCAATGGCGAATGTGTGCAGCGATTTCATCTTGTCTCCGTTCCTTGTTGCTTTGTTCTGTCAGCGGCTCAGGCGCGACGATAGTGTCTGAGCTTGTCTTCGTCGATGTCGAGTCCCAACCCCGGCCCAGTGGGCAGGTGCAGTGCGAAGTCGCGATACACGGGACGCTCGGTCACGATATCGTCCTTCACCAGTAGCGGCCCGAACAATTCGGTGCCCCATGCCAGTTGTGGCAGCGTGCAGAAGCCGTGCGCGGCAGCAATGGTGCCCACCGCGCCTTCGAGCATCGTGCCGCCATAGAGCGCGATGCCCGCCGCCTCGCCCACGGCCGCCGTGCGCAGCATGCCGAAGATGCCGCCGGACTTGGCGATCTTCAGCGCGAAGACGTCGGCGGCGCCGAGCCGCGCCAGTTCCATCGCATCGGCCGGGCCAGTCACGGACTCGTCGGCCATGATCGGCACCACAAAGCGCTGGGACAATCGCGCCAGCGCAGCGGGATGGTCGCGTGGCGTGGGTTGCTCGATCAGGTCGATGCCAGCCGCTTCGAGCATCGCGATGCCCGTGGCCGCATCGGCCTCGTTCCATGCCTGATTCACGTCCACGGTCACGCGGGCACGATCGCCCAGCGCCCGCTTGATCGCCGAGACGTGCGCTACATCGTCACGCACGCTGCGCCGGCCGATCTTGAGCTTGAAGGTGTTGTGGCGACGCTCCGCCAGAAAGCGCTCGGCCTCCTCGATATCGCGGCCCGTATCGCCACTGGCCAATGTCCAGAGTACCGGCAAGGTCTCGCGCACCGCGCCGCCAAGCAGCGTGACCAGCGGCACGCCAAGGCGCTTGCCTTGCGCGTCAAGCATGGCTGATTCCAGCGCCGATTTCGCGAACCGGTTGCCGCGCGCCACCTTGTTCAGTCGTGCCATCGCACCGTGTACGTTGGCGGCGTCCTCGCCCACCAGTGCGGGCGCCAGGTAGGTGTCGATGGTCAGCTTGATGCCTTCCGGACTCTCGTCGCCATAGGACAAGCCGCCAATCGTCGTGGCCTCGCCGATCCCCTCCACCCCGTCGCTGCAGCGCATGCGCACGATGACCAGCGTCTGCTGCTGCATCGTGGCCATGGCCAACTGGTGCGCCCGGATCGTGGGCAGGTCCACCAGGATGGCCTCAATGGAAGAAATCGTCGTGGTCATACTTTTTCCATACGGATTCGTTGTGCAGTCGAGTATGGCCGTTGACGCAATGGGTGTCCAAGACCGATGATGTCTCGATTGATACCTGCAGGGTATAGATCGAAGGGAAGGAGCAAGGGATATGGAACTCCGTCATCTGCGCTATTTCCAGGCGGTGGCACAGGAACTCAATGTGACGCGTGCGGCGGAAAGACTGCACATGGCACAGCCGCCGCTATCGCGGCAGATCCGGCAATTCGAGGAAGAAATCGGCGTGGCGCTGTTCGACCGTATCGGGCGCGGGCTGCGGCTGACGGAGGCCGGGCGTTTCCTGCTGGAGCAGTCGCTGCAACTGACGCAGCGGCTGGAAGAGACACTCGATGGCACGCGGCGCATTGGCCGCAACGAGAAGCGCTGGTTCGGGATCGGCTTCGTGCCGTCGGTGCTGTATGGCGTGCTGCCCGACCTGATCCGCGAATTGCGCGGCGATGACAGCGGTGTGGAAGTTGGACTGACCGAGATGATTACGGTGCAGCAATTGGACGCGCTCAAATCCGGCCGCATCGACCTCGCCTTTGGCCGACTGACGTTCAGCGATCCGGCCATCGTTCAGGAGGCGGTGATGGCCGAGTCTCTGGTGGCCGCCATGCCCGCCACGGCGGCGGCGCCAGCCGGCCCGTTTGATGCCGACGCCTTGGCGCGGCAGCCGCTGATCCTCTACCCCGCACGGCCTCGGCCCAGCTATGCCGATCACGTACTGTCGCTATTTCGCATGCAGGGGCTGCAGCCGAAAATCGTGCAGGAAGCCAATGAATTGCAGACTGCGCTGGGACTCGTCGCAGCCGGGCTGGGTATCACGCTGGTGCCGGCCTCGGTGCAACGGTTGCACCGGGACGACGTGCGTTACGTGCCGATTGATGCGCCGGGTTTTGTCTCGCCCGTGATCATGAGTTACCGGGCCGGCGACACTTCGGCCCATCTGGAGCGGGCCATCGCCTGGGTGCGCTCGCGGACGGGCGCTGCCTGACGGGAATCAGGCCGACACGATCTTCGATTTCGATTTCAGTTTTGCGGCCACCTTGGCCGCATCCTTGCGGCGCCCATACCAGCCGCCCACCAGCAGCAGCACGGCCACGGCGACGATGTCCCCGGTCAGCGCCACCGGCCGTGTGGGTCGGCCGCCAGCAAACCCGTAGGTCAATCCTTCGATCCCCACCGAGACCACGGCGCCCAGCACGAAGCAGAACAGGCTGTGCCGGCCGATCTGGACCACCGGGCCCATGAATCGCGCGAGGCGCTCCACCCATCCCGCGCGCACGGCCAGATAGACCAGCCATGCCAGGCCAAGGAAGCTGACCACGCGCAGCGCGGCAAGACTCTGCTTCGGCAGCGGGAAGACCATCGTCGGCACCCATGCGGGCAGCCAGGTTTCATAGACGTGGGGACGCATCCAGAGATAGGCGGCGGCCATGCACACCAGCGCCACCACTACGGCACCGCCCGTGAAAGCGCGACGCACGATGGTCTGCTGCGGCAGGATAAAGTCCGGACGCAGGCGTGCCAACAACCCCATGGCGAACATCAACTGCCAGGCGAAGGGGTTGAAGCTCCAGCCGCGCGGCTCGCTGCTCGGCAGCAGCGGCAACAGCGCCGGCGACATCAGCCAGAGCGCGACACTGCCGCAGATAAATGCCAGCGGCTGCGCACGTGCCCAACGAATGGCGAGCGGCGCCACGCCGATGAACACGGCGTACATCGGCAATACATCGGAAACAAAAGGCTGGCGCGCCAGGCCGATTACCTGCAAGACCGTGGCGATTGGCTGGGCCATGAAGTCGGGCGCTTCGGTGGCACGCACGGCGGGGGCCGGCACCTTGCAGAGCGCGAGCACCAGACCGAACAGCAGCATCAGCACGCCGGTCAGCACGAACGCCTTGTAGATTTCCCAGCTACGGCGGCGCAGGCGCTTGCGCGCGGCGCTGGCACCGTCGCGGGCTTCCATCGCCAGATAGGCGGCGCCGGCCGAATAGCCGGCCAGGAAGACGAACACCTCGGCAGCGTCGAAGAGCTGGAAATTGCGGATCGTATAGTCGGCCAGCACACTGCCGTTGACGTGATCGACCACGATGAAGAGCAGCGCGATGCCGCGAATCAGATCGATCTCGGTGCGCCGGGCGTTGTTGAGTGCATTCACTGGAGCATCCCGAACGTCGCCGGCGCGACAAAAATGGGGCGGCCGGCAACTGAGAGACGCATTTTAACGCGGCATCAGGGTTTACCTTGTATGGCTATGTTTCAGCGCGTTACGCCGTCCTTACAAGGAGACGTATGCGGCATGCAGACGCGTCAATGTGCGCCGTCCGGCATCCACGACCGACGCATCGTGTGTGGTTTGCGCGCGAATGATCATGCCTTCGATGCAGAGAATGGCTTCCGCTGCCACGGCCTCGCACTCGGCCAGCCCCAGTTCCGCCGCGATGTCGCGGGCGAAATCCTGCAGCGACGCCTTGTGCGATACCGACTCCTCCAGCAGTCGCGGATCGTCACCCGCCCCGCTGCCCGTCTCGGCCACCATATTGATAAAGGCGCAACCGCGATAGTCGTCTGTAGCGAACCACTCGCCCAATGTATCGGCGAACACATCGAGATTGGGCCTTTGTGCGAGGCGGCTGCGCACGCCGGCCTCGAACCATGTCATCCACTGATCGTGCCGCCGCTGAAGATACTCGAGGATCAGGTCGTTCTTCGACGGGAAATGCCGATACAGCGACATCTTGGCGACGCCGGACTCGGCGATGATCCGGTCGATGCCGGTGGCGCGGTAGCCCTGGCTGTAGAAAAGCCGGGCGGCGGTATCGAGAATGCGATCGCGGGCGGATGGGGTGGTCATGGAGGGGATTATAGTAGACAGGTCTGTATTGTTGTATCTCCACCTGCCTGTTTGCTCCCCTCTCCCGCACCGCGGGAGAGGGGTCGGGGGAGAGGGCCAGCGGTTCTAATTGCGTTATCGGCAAGCAGAGCTGCCCGCCCTCTCCCCCAGCCCCTCTCCCACTTTGTGGGAGAGGGGAGCAAACCAGCGGGAAAGCAAACCTGCTTTAAGCCGCCTCCGCCAACTTCACCAGCTTCGCCTCAGCATCCCGCAGCGCAGTCCGCAAACCCTCTTCCACCACCGGGTGGTAGAACGGCATCGCCAGCATTTGCGCGATGGTGAGGTCCTGCTGATACGCCCAGGCCAACAGGTGGGCGATGTTCTCGGCGCGCGGGCCGAGCCATTCGGCGCCGAGGAAGCGGCCCGTGGCGCGGTCTGCGTACACATGCATCAGCCCCTTGTTCTTGAGCATGACGCGGCTGCGGCCCTGGTCCTCGAAGCTGATTTCGCCAGTGACGAAGCTGCCGGGGGTCAGATCGGCAAAGCGCTTGCCGAC
Source organism: Cupriavidus sp. SW-Y-13 (assembly GCF_009793345.1). Lineage (NCBI taxonomy): Bacteria > Pseudomonadati > Pseudomonadota > Betaproteobacteria > Burkholderiales > Burkholderiaceae > Cupriavidus > Cupriavidus sp. SW-Y-13. The sequence goes on along the minus strand of NZ_WHLX01000002.1, from coordinate 389,719 downwards.
CATCGCGATCTGCGGGTCCGAGAACACCACCGCAATCGGGGCGCGTCGGGTCAGGTTTCGCACGTCCGGCCAGCGCGCCGCGTTCTCGCCCGCGATGCGGCCTTCGTCGGATGCTTCATGCAGCAGCGGCAGCACGTTGTTGGCATCGCCGGCGATGAACACCGGGGCATCGCCACACTGCAGCGTGATGGGGTCGAACACCGGCACGCCGCGCGCATCGAGTTTCAAGGCTGTGTTCTCGAGTGCGAGCTTGTCGACGTTCGGACGACGACCTGTAGCGGCCAGCACGTAGTCGAAGCGCTCCGTCGCTACATTGCCACTCGGCGTTTCGAACGCGATGACGGCTTCGTTGCCTTCGCGGCGCATGTCGGTCACACGGGCATCCGGCAACAACGGGAATTCCGCATTGAACGCTTCGGCTGCGTAGGCGCGGATCGCCGGATCGGACAACGGACCCACGCCGCCACCTACACCAAATACACGGACCCGCACGCCCAGCCGCGACAGCGCCTGACCCAGTTCGAGACCGATCACGCCAGGACCGAACACGGCCACGCTACGCGGCAGGTCTTCCCACGAGAACACATCGTCATTGATGATCAGGCGGTCGCCGAACACGTTGAACGACGGCGGCACGGCGGGACGCGAACCCGTGGCAATCACCACGCGGCTGGCGCGCACCACAGTGTCATCGCCCACTTGCAGGACCGTGTTGTCGATGAACTGCGCGAAGCCTCGCAGACGATCCGCCTCCGGAATGCTCTCGGTGCCGCGCACCACGAATCCGACAAAGCGGTCGCGCTCGTTGCGCACACGCTGCATGACCTCGCGGCCTTCGATACGCACCGGACCATCCACGTGCACGCCGAACGCTGCAGTGTGGCGCGCTTCGTGCGCGGCTTCGGCGGCAGCGATCAACAGCTTCGACGGCATGCAGCCCACACGGGCGCACGTGGTGCCATACTCGCCGCCCTCGATGATCACGGCGCGCTTGCCGGCGGCGATGGCCGCACGATACGCGGCCAGCCCTGCGGTGCCTGCGCCAATCACTGCCACGTCGGTCTGAATCGTTTTCATGATGCGTTTCCTGAATCGGGTGATGCTGCCTGCTACGGCTTGAAAAATTTCAATCGGCGGATGGGATGGCACCGGACCGCCTTGCAGCGTGCGGTGCCATCGGGTCCGGCGACTGCCGGGACGTTGCGGGGGAATAAGTGCCCAGGACACCGGTCGGGGGAACCGGGCCCGGGCGGGGGGAGGATCGTTGCGATCAGGCGATCAGGCGGCCAGATGCTGTTCGAGCGCTTCGGCGCCACCGATCAGCTTGCCGTTGATGAACACCTGCGGTGCAGTCATGCTGCCGGCCATGGCGCCCAGCACCTTGCCGCGGATCTTGTTGTCCAGCGGTACGTCGATGTACTCGAAGCCCTTGTCCGACAGCAGTTGCTTGGCCTTGGCGCAGTGCGAGCAGCCCACCTTCGAGAACACCACCACCTGATCCGGACGCTTGGCGTTCGGGGCGATGTAGTTCAGCATCGTGTCGGCGTCCGACACCTTGAACGGGTCGCCCGGCTCTTCCGGCTCGATGAACATCTTGTCCACGACGCCGTCGCGAACCACCATCGAATAGCGCCAGCTGCGCTTGCCAAAGCCCAGGTCGGCCTTGTCCACCAGCATGCCCATGCCGTCGGTGAATTCACCGTTGCCGTCGGGGATCATGACGATGTTCTCGGACTCCTGGTCCTTGGCCCATTCGTTCATCACAAAGGTGTCGTTGACCGACACGCACAGGATGGTGTCCACGCCAGCGGCACGGAAGGCCGGGGCCAGTTCGTTGTAGCGCGGCAGGTGCGTCGACGAGCAGGTAGGCGTGAAGGCGCCGGGCAGCGAGAACACTGCAACCGTCTTGCCATGGAACAGATCGGCCGTGGTCACGTCCTTCCACTCGTTGTTTTCACGGACGCGGAAAGTGACGTTGGGAACGCGTTGGCCTTCACGGTGTTGCAGCATGGGTATAGCTCCTTGGGTTGGTTGGGGCGCCACGTGTTGTGGCGATGGAGTGCATTCTCCCGGCGGGCATGTGATTTGTACAATTCATCGTTTCAACCATCCTCATTGGAAATTACTATTATCAATCGTCGAATTACGATTGATTTTGGCTATCGCAATGCCCTTCCACGCACGCGCCCCCATCGCTATCATTCGGGCACATCAAAAACACGAAGGGACAACAACCGATGACCCGCCTGACCGTAGTGCTGCCCGTGGCGACCCTGCTGGCTGCCGCACTGATTGCCACCGGCACCCCCGCCGCAATCGCCGCCCCGCTGGTGAAACCCGAGCTGGATCAGATCGTGGCCCGCGCCACCGCCACGCCGCCTGCCAGCTTCGCGGCCTTTCTGGATGCCGCGGTCAAGGCCGATCCGAAACTCGCGCCATCGGTGCGCGCCTATCGCGCGAAGAAGCCGCTGAAGGGCGACGACCTGGTCAACATCGGCCGCTTGCTGGGCGTCTACAACCGCGTGCACAACCATCAGGCGGTGCTCGACAGCATCACGGAGATGGTGGCGCTGCGCACCGTGCGCGACGAGAAAGTGCCGCAGCACGAGAACCCGGCCATCATCGAGTTCGGCAAGGTGGTGGAGCGCATGGCGAAGGACTTCGGCCTGCAGTTCCGCAACGTGGATAACCGCGTGTTCGAGGTAACGCTGCCGGGCCAGGGCAAGGAAACGTTCGGCATCCTCACGCACGCCGATGTGGTGCCGGTAGTGGCCGACGAATGGGTGCTCGACGATGGCACGAAGCTCGACCCGTTCAAGGTCACGCGCGTGGGCGATTACCTCTATGGTCGCGGTACGATCGACGACAAGGGTTCGATTGCCGCCGCGCTCTTCGCGATGAAGACCGTGCGCGATAGCGGCGTGCCGCTGGCGCGTTCGATCCGCCTGATGATCGAGACCACCGAGGAAACCGGTGGCGACGGCATGAAGTACTACCGCGACAAGACCGCCCTGCCCGAGTACAACATCGTGCTCGACAGCAAGTACCCGGCGGTTGTTGCGGAGAAGGGGTCGGGCGCGCTGACGGTGCGCTTCCCGGTGCAGGCCACCGATGGCAAGCAGCCTGCCATCGTCGCCATGGCAGGCGCGGCATCGGCCAATGCGATTCCGCAGACCGCCACGGCACGCATCACGGGTGGCGATCTCGATGCCACGGCTGCCGCGCTCGATAAGGCGCGCGCCGGTTTCATCGCGCAGTACGCCGCGCAAGGCAAGTTCGCCATCGACATCGCGCGCAACGGCGACGGCATCGACGTGAAGGTGACGGGCTCATCCGCCCACGGCTCGCGCCCGGAAGAAGGCGTGAACCCGGTGCCACGGCTCGCACTGTTCCTGCAGGAATCGGGGGTGAAGTTCGCACAGAACCAGTACGCGCACGCGATTCGCTACCTGACCGACCTGTATGGCACGGGCTACCTCGGCGAGAAGCTCGACGTGGGGTATCGCGATGATTTCATGGGTCCGCTGACGATTTCACCGACGCTGATCCGCGAGCGCAACGGCAAGCTGGAAGTCACGGCCAACGTGCGCATGCCGCGCGGTTCCACACCCGACGCATTGCGCGCGAAGATCGCCGAGCGCGTTCAGGCATGGGCCGGCACGACGCACACCACGCTTGAAATCCAGCATGACCAGGGCGACTGGATGGCCCGCGATCCGAAGGGCGCATGGCTCTCCACGCTGCTGAATGTCTACGGCGATACCACGGGCCTGGAAGCCAAACCCGTTCCTACCGCCGGCAGCACCACGGCCAAGCTGATGCCCAACGCCATCAACTTCGGCCCGGCCATGCCCGGCAAGAAATACACCGCGCACAACGCCAAGGAATACAAGGAAGTCTCCGATCTGAACCTGGATATGCAGATGTTCACGGAGATGCTGGTGCGGGTGGGGAATTTGAAGGCGATGCAGTAGTTTTGCGCAACGCTTCCTTGTTCCCCTCTCCCGCGCGCGGGAGAGGGGAACACACCAAGGGTAAGTGAAACGGCTTACAACCCCAACTCACTCAACCCCGCATGATCATCCGGCCGGCGTCCCAGCGGCCAATGGAACTTGCGATCCGCCTCCTTGATCGGCGCATCGTTGATGCACGCAAAGCGACGCTGCATCAGGCCGTTCTCGTCGAACTCCCAGTTTTCGTTGCCATACGACCGGTACCAGTTGCCGGAGTCATCGCGCCACTCGTATGCGAAGCGCACCGCGATGCGGTTGCCGTCGTGTGCCCACAATTCCTTGATCAGCCGATAGTCCAGTTCCTTCTGCCATTTGCGCGCAAGGAACGCTTCGATGTGTTCGCGACCGTTCACGAATTCGGCGCGGTTGCGCCATGCGCTGTCCACGGTGTACGCCAGCGCCACGCGCTTGGGATCGCGGGAATTCCAGCCGTCTTCGGCGGCGCGCACTTTTGCGGTGGCGGTTTCCAGGGTGAACGGCGGGAACGGCGGACGGGCTTCGGCTTGATTCGACATGCGTGATCTCCAGGAATGGATGAGGAACGAGAAACGTAGAACGTGATACAGATCTGTCTCGCCATTATTGGTAGACAGACCTGTCTCGTCAAGCACGAAATATAGGAACAAAAAAGCCGGTTTGGCCCGATGCGTATCAGAGGTGCTGCCGGTCGAAGCCCGATTCCCGCGCCAGCACGATAGCCTGCGAGCGATTCTCGACTTCGAGTTTCGAGAAAATGCTCGTAATGTGATTTCGCACGGTTTTCTCGCACAGGCCGAGCAGTGCCGCGATCTGCGCGTTGTCGCGGCCTTGCGCGATCAACACCACAATGTCGCGTTCTCGACGGGTCAGCGCCCCGAAGGCGGGATCTGCCGATGGCGCCGGCGGCGGGAGGAAGGCCCGCACCTCGTCGATCCAGCGATCCCAGGCGGACTCCGCTTCCAGCAGCAGATGGTTGCCACTGTCGAGCGGGACGAAGTGAGCATTGGGAATCATGCTCGCGATCAGGCGCCCTTCATCGAATGGCACACGCGCATCGCGCACGGCGTACAGGACAAGCGTGGGACAAGTGACCAGCGGCAACAGCGTCACCACATCGATATCGTTGAAGATCCGCATGAAGCGCGCGGCATTGATCGGAGAGGTGGACACACGCTCCAGCTCGTTGAACCATCGATGCTGCTCCGCCGTACCGCCCGGAATGAACTGCGTGGTAAAAAACTGCCGGAACGCGGGGTTCTCCTGACCCCAGCCAATCTCCGCGAGCCGGATCATCAACTCGGCTTCCTCCTGCATCTCGGGACCGGGATTGCGCTTGAGCCGGCCCCGCGCATAACCGCCATGCAGGATCAGGTGGCTCACCCGTTCGGGATGTGCCACGGCATAGGCCACCGCAATCGATGCGCCCTGCGAGATGCCCAGCAGCGGAAAGCGATCCACGCCCATGGCATCGACAATGGTTTCGAGATCGCGCAGCCATGCATCGAATGACAGGTCATCGACATGGCGATCGGAGAGCCCGCAACCGCGCTCGTCATAGCGGATCAGCGTGTGCTGTTCGGACAGCGCGTAGAGCATGTGGCTCCAGACCGGACTGCCGACATCGAACTCCAGATGGCTCATCCAGTTGGCCGCTTTGACGAGCGGCGGCCCGCTACCCGTGATCGCATACGCCAGACGTACGCGGTCAGGGCTGGTGCATAGGCGAATCTGCTGCTTGAGCATCGGCATGGCGGCGTCGCGCGCGGGGCAGGATACGAGCGGACCGGCGTGCCTGCGGCCCGTATCGTTGCCGATACCGGGCAGAGGTTCACCGCGTGCGGTCGTGCCGGGCGACTCACCTATCTTAGACAACGTTCCCCATCGCGCGGACATCAGCGCCACATGCCGCCCGCGCAAAGTGCGGCAGGCGAAACGCAGTGCGTGCGGTACGCGGCGGATAAGGGACTCCACGTGTATTCACTCGCAAGGAAAAAAAGAAAACTGCCCGGTGCGCAGGGCATCCGGGCAGTGATTCAACGGGGCAATGCTCCGTCAGCGTGATTCACGCCGCGCGCGAGGCACAGGCGCCCTGCTGGCCGATGCTGCGCGCGCCGTCGGTGAACGCATCGCGCGGACCCTGACGATTGCCGCCGTCGCTATAGGCATCGCGCGGCCCGATCCGCATGCCTTCCGAATACGGATCGAATCCGCCGCGCTTGCAAACTGCCGCACTGGCGTGCTGCGTCGATGCCGTCGATGGGATGAATACCTCGCTCCAGGCGCCGGCGTGTGCGGCGGTGCTCAGCCCGAGGGTCAGTGCGGAAGCGGTGAAAAGGGTCTTTGCTGCGTTCAACATCGTGATTACTCCAACTTGAAACTCCGGAAAAAGCGGATGGCGATGGCCAATCCGTAGGAGCCATTGTGGAGATCGATGCCGTGCCTGACATGAGGCGAGAGTCCCGGGTCAATCGGGACAGTTGGGGAAAACGCGGAGGATTGAGCGGGACGGGTGTCCTGTGGAGAGTTGTTTCATTTTGGGGGGCGGTCTTCTCCCGCACTCTTGTTGTCTCCTCTCTCCCGCGCTCTTGTTTACTCCCCTCTCTTGCTCCCCTCTCCCGCAAGGCGGGAGAGGGGTCGGGGGAGAGGGCCAACAGTGCAAATTGCGACATGTCGGCAAGCAGAACCGTCTGCCCTCTCCCCCAGCCCCTCTCCCGCACGCGGGAGAGGGGAGCAAAACACGCGGGAGAGGGGGCGAGCCAGCAGGAGAAAACCGGAGGCGACGCACGTTAAACCTTCGCCTCCACCTCCGCCAAATACTTATGAATCTGCGACACCACAGCCGCCCCTTCACCCACCGCGGCCGCCACGCGCTTCGTCGATCCCGATCGCACGTCGCCAATCGCAAACACACCCGGCACGCTGGTCTCCAGTGTGTAATCGGCCCGATCCGTGCATGACTGGTGGGCGTCATAGCCCGTCAGGATGAAGCCCTTGTCATCGGTCGCGACATTGCAAGAGCGCAGCCATTCGGTGTTGGGTGCGGCGCCGATGAACAGGAAGACATGGCGCATCGGTATCGCCACGCATTCGGGGCCCCGCGCGCGCTCCTTGTAACGCACGGTCGATAGCCAGCCCTCGCCTTCCATGGCCGTGATCTGTGCGTGCGTATGGAGATGCACGTTGTCCAGGCTCTTCAGGCGATCGATCAGGTAGCGCGACATCGTGGCCTCCAGCCCCTCGCCACGCACCAGCATGTGCACCTCTGCCGCGTGCGAGGCAAGGTACACCGCCGCCTGCCCGGCGGAGTTGCCGCCACCGACCAGCATCGCGTGCTCGTCCTTGCACAGCTTGGCCTCCACCGGCGACGCCCAGTAGTACACGCCACGGCCCTCGTAACGATCCAGCGCGTCGATCTCCGCGCGGCGATATTGCGCGCCGCTGGCCACCACCACGGTGCGCGTGGGAATGCGCCGGCCATCGTCCAGTTCGAGTTCGATAGGGTTCGCGCCGCAATGGAGCTTGCGGGCTTCGAGCGGAATGGCGAGGTGCGCGCCGAATTTGAGCGCCTGCACGAACGCGCGTCCCGCCAGCGCCTGGCCCGAGATTCCCGTGGGAAAGCCCAGATAGTTTTCGATGCGCGCACTCGCACCCGCCTGGCCGCCCGGCGAGCGGCAATCGAGCACCGCGACCGACAGCCCTTCGGACGCCGCATAGACCGCAGTGGCCAACCCGGCTGGGCCTGCGCCGACCACGATCACGTCATAGACGTGGTCCGGGTCGAACTCGGGCACCAACCCGAGGCAACTGGCAAGCTGGCCTTCGTCGGGGGCGCGCAGCACGCTGCCGTCCGGACAGATCACCAGCGGAAAATCACTCTGCGGTGCATGGCTGAAATCGAGCAGACAGGTGCAGTCGCGCTCGGTTTCGATATCGATGACGCGATGGGGATGGCCATTGCGGCGCAGGAACGCCTGCAGCGAGAGCAGCAGCGGCTCCGTACCCTTGCCGACCAGGATCGGGCCGCCGCCCCGCTCGATCAACCCGACGCGGCGCAGGATCAGCGCGCGCATGATGCGCTCGCCCAGATCGGCCTCGGCCACCAGCAGCGCGCGCAGATTGACCGGCGCGATCACCAGGATGGTGCAATCTTCCAGCGCCAGCGCATCGACCAGCGCCGGCTTGCCGGTGAGCTGGCCTACCTCCGCCAGGAACTGCCCCGGGCCTTCCTCGGTAATCGGATGGCGATCGCCAAACCCGTCGAGCTGGTCGATGCGCACGCGGCCGGACAACACGACATGCATGCCTCGCCCGGTATCGCCAGTCACGAAGATCATCTCGCCTGCCCGCCACGTCTGCACGGTGCCGAAGCGGCGGATCCGATCGATTTCCGCCCCCGTCAGCGTGGGAAACATCTGGTGGCGGCGCGATTCCAGATTCGAGAACGGCGCGTCGAGCGGCGCATCTTGCCCAGGGTCCGGTGCGGCTTCTGGATCGGCTTCGGACATCGACGTCACCTGCGATATTTCCATGCTGCGCTCCCCTTCTCGTGAAATCACTATTCAGGACATCGAACACTGGTCTGGATAGTAATCCCGCCAAGATGAAATGCGCATGAAGTTTTGCTGGATGCGGCCGTTCGCGCCAGCGTGTTGATGGCGTGTTCCTGTTGTGTTAACCGCTTGCGCGGGATCACGACGCGTCTGAATGCGCTTGGGTATGGTGGCGGCACCTTCCGAACGACGCCGCATGGCGCCCTCCTCTATGAAAAAATCGACTGGCACCCAGTGCTTTAAATCATGGTGAGAATATTAAGCGCTGGCTACACTGTGCCTCGCGCCTCCAAGACGCAACGTTCGTCACGGACCCACGAGGCCCCTGGCGGCATATCAGACAGCCCCCAGCAAGGAGACTAGATGTACCGCGACCGCATTCGCCTGGCCGCACTCCAGGACCGGATCATGTCGGCCGACCAGGCTGCAACGCTGATCCAGGACGGCATGACAGTCGGCATGAGCGGCTTCACCCGTGCCGGCGACTGCAAGGCCGTGCCCATGGCCCTGGCGCGCCGCGCGGCCACCGACCCTTTGCAGATCACCCTCATCACCGGCGCCTCGCTGGGGCACGACACCGACAAGATCCTCGCCGAAAGCCATGTGCTGGCGCGTCGCATGCCGTTCCAGTCCGACGCCACGCTGCGCCGCAAGATCAACGCTGGCGAAGTCATGTTCATCGACCAGCATCTCGGCGAGACCGTCGAGCAGCTGCGCGGCGGCCAGATCGCCCCGGTGGATATCGCCGTGATCGAAGCCGCAGCCATCACCGAATCGGGCGGCATCGTGCCGACCACCTCGGTTGGCAACTCGGCCAGTTTTGCGAAGATGGCCCGCAAGATCATCGTCGAGCTGAACCTGAACATGCCCGTGGGTCTGGAAGGGCTGCACGACATCGCCTTTCCGGTGCAGCGCCCGTATCGTCAGCCGATTCCGCTGATCGCCGTGGAGCAGCGCATCGGCCTGCCCTACATTCCGGTCGATCCCTCGCGTATCGCCGCCATCGTGATTACCCAGCGCGACGACAGCCCGTCGAATGCGCTGCCGCCCGATGCCGGGACGCGCCAGATCGCCGGACACCTGAATGCCTTGCTGGAACGCGAAGTCCGCGCCGGGCGCCTGTCGCCGTCGCTGCAGCCGCTGCAGGCCGGCATCGGCACCATCGCCAATGCGGTGCTGCACGGGCTGGCCGATTCGCCGTTCCATGACCTGACGATGTATTCGGAGGTCCTGCAGGACAGCACCATCGAACTGATCGACGCTGGCCGCCTGCGCTTTGCCTCGGCCTCGTCGATGACGCTCTCCGCCCCCGTGTACCGCCGCGTACTGGACGATATCGAGCGCTACAAGCACAAGCTCGTGCTGCGTCCACAGGAAATCAGCAACCATCCGGAAGTGCTGCGCCGCCTGGGTCTTATCACGATCAACACCGCGCTCGAATGCGACATCTACGGCAACGTGAACTCCACGCACGTGGGCGGCACGCACATGATGAACGGCATCGGCGGCTCGGGCGATTTCGCACGCAACGCGCATCTTTCCGTGTTCGTGACCAAGTCAGTGGCCAAGGACGGCCGGATCTCCAGCATCGTGCCGATGGTGTCGCACGTGGACAATAGCGAGCATGACGTGGACATCCTCGTCACCGAACACGGCCTGGCCGACCTGCGCGGCCTGGCCCCACGCGAGCGCGCATTGCAGGTGATCCGCAACTGCGCCGACCCCGCCTACCGCGACGGACTGATGGACTACTACCGCCGCGCCTGCCTGCGCGGTGGCCAGACGCCACACCTGCTCGAAGAAGCCTTCGCGTGGCACATCAACTACCGTGATCACGGCTCGATGCTGCCCAACACCTCGCCCGCCGCCAACGATGTACTGGCCGCCTGATCTGGCCGCCTTCCTCTCGTTCAAGCGTCACCCCAAAGTCCGTAGCCAACCGCTACGGACTTTTTTTATCGCTCCGCTTCCTGCCGGCCGACAACACTGATGCGCGGAAGGCTTGGCGGTTAATTGCCATTTCCATATCGACAAAAATTGAAGCCTCCGGGTTTCGGCCCTCTTTTTGCCGACGCCAAAGTGGCCTATCCTCTCCGCACGACGACACACAACGAATCTGGCGGGGGACCGGGCCCCGTGACACGACCATGGAAAAGACTGCATTCGTATTCGCCGGCGGCGGCAGCCTGGGCGCGGTTGAGGTTGGCATGCTGCGCGAACTGGTGAAATGGGGCGTCAAGCCCGACTTTGTCATCGGCGCGTCCGCCGGGGCGATCAATGGCGCCTACTTCGCCAACAATCCCGATGTGGAAGGCACGGCCAGACTGGAGAGCCTGTGGCGCAGTATCACGCGTGCCGAGATCCTGCCCTGGTCCTGGCGCAGCATGCTGGGGATGATCGTCGGCAATCGCGGCCATCTTGTCGAGTCATTCGGACTGAAGCGACTACTGACCCGGCATTTCGGCGATGCACGCATCGAGAATTCGTCCATCCCGCTGCATGTGGTGGCAACCGACATGCATACCGGCGCCGAGGTGCTGCTCTCGTCCGGCAACATGGTCAGTGCCGTCCTCGCCAGCGCCGCCATTCCCGGCGTGTTTCCCCCTGTGGATGTCGAGGGACGCAAGCTCATCGATGGCGGCGTGGCGAACAACACGCCGGTCTCCACGGCCATCCGCCTCGGCGCCACGCGCGTAGTCGTACTGCCTGCCGGCTTTGCCTGCGACGAGCGTCGCCCGCCGCGCGGTGCGATGGAGCATGCATTCAACGCCCTATCGCTGCTGGTGGCCCGGCAACTCGTGCATGACCTGGAGCGTTGGGGCGATCAGGCGCACATTGCCGTGGTGCCGCCGCTTTGCCCACTCGATGTCTCGCCGTACGACTATACGCGCTGCGGCGAACTGATCGATCGCGCGGCAGAAGCCACACTGGCCTGGCTGCGTTCTGGCGGACTGGAGAGCCGACGCGTACCCGGTGCATTGGAACCACATGAACACGACGAGGAACACCCGGCGTGCAGCGCGGATATCCAGATGCCACCGCCCGGCCACGTGCATGTGGACCATCCCGGCCATCAGCATCCGGGCGCGCATTGATTTGTTGATCATCTGACTCGGCGCAACGTGTTGGGTCAGGCCCAACCGTCTGCCCGACCAGTGTTGGTGGACGCCACGTCTTCCGCCCGTTTTTCCTATTCCGAAGTGCTGCATCCCCCTCGCCCGTCGCCTTCTGACGGGTGGCATGTTCTCTGCGATTAGACGCATCGAGCGCGGCGCCACGCTCGACCCTAACCGGAGCCTCGGGCTCCCTCGGAGAACTGCCATGTTGATCCCGCCACAACTGCGGCCGGGCGTCGTCGCGCCGCCACGTCCGCATCATCCCCCGGTCATTCGCTACCGCATTCGCGGCATCGTGTTGCTGCTGCGCTTGCTGATGCTCTGCCTGCATACGGCCGCGCTGGCCGACAGCGTCTTGCCACCTCCCTCGGTGCAGCGTCCCGGATTCCTGGAGGACACGGCTGCCCATTACGCTCACAGCGATATCTTCAACGCCGTGGAGGGCATCGCGCCTGTGCGGCCGGGGCGGATGGAACGCAGCGAGCCTTCTGCCGCTCAGCCGGTTCGTCCAGCGTCCCCCACGCCTCCCACCGCCACCACGCTTGCCCCGGCACCGGCGAACGTGCGCCGGGTGAAGGCGCCGTAACCCGTACGTAGCCGGACGTTCCCGTTCCTTCGACAGGAAGTCTTTACACGCAACCGCGCAATGGTTGCATGGCGTCTTGTCCACCCATTGCCGCCAACCCACGGTGCGACAAGGGCTGGGAGGCGCGGTACGGAATTTGCGCTGTTTCCGGAATTGCCAGACGTGCAAGGCGTTGCTGCCAAGTGACGCGTGGCAAACCCGCAACCTTCTGGAACAGGAGCGCAACATGGCCGATTACCATTCCGAGCGTTATCGCCGGGGCAACACCTGGCGCGCAACCGAAAACCTTCGTGACGATGATCTGGGTGACCCCTGGGATGACAATGCCGGCACACGCTGGATGGGTCAGGACGACTGGCTGCCCGAATCCTCCGACAACCGCTGGGAGAATGCCCGCCAGCGACAGCGGCTGGCGCCGGGTCAACTCAGCGACGGTGGGCCTGCACCGAGCGGCTACCGTGGCAGCGATGACGGGGATCTGCGATATCAGGGCAGCGACCTGCGATATGGTCTGAACGGCGGCTATGGCAGGCTTCCGGAAGATGACCAGTCGTGGCGCACGCGCCAACAGTACGAGAGCCGCCGCTATGCAAGCGAGTACGGCGACTACGGCGATGTTGGCGATGACCGGCAGCAGTCATACGGCGGGCATCAAGGACGACGCGATAGCGGCTTCGGCAACGCCGACCAGGAATGGCTCCGCCGCGCCGAGCAACGCGGGCCGCAACATGGCTACGCGTCAGCCCAGCGACGGGGCACCTATTTCAACGATTTGCGCAGCGATACCCGCTACTGGACCGAACCTGTCGACGAGTGGGGAGAGGGCCGCCCCTCACGCGCCCAATCGTATGGCCGCGACTATCTCGGCGGGCGCGACAACGGTGACGATCATCGCGGATATGCCACGCGTGGCGGCACCTGGCGCGAGGCGGGAGACGATCAACGTTACGGCCGGGATGAACGCTATGACCGCGACGACGATGACGACCACGGTGTGCTCTACAACCTCGGCCACCGCATCGGAGAAGTCTTCAACGACTGGTTCGGCACCGATGACGGAGAAAAGCGCACGGGCCCGCGCGGCTACACCCGCACCGACGACCGCATCCGCGACGAGATCTGCGAGCGGCTGACGTTCGGCAGCGGCGTGGATGTGAGCGAGGTGACGGTGGATGTGGCAAACGGCAAGGTGACGCTGGGCGGCACGGTGCATCGCCGCAGCCAGAAGTTCGATATCGAGGATCTTGCTGATAATACGTTCGGCGTGACGGAGGTTGAGAACAACATTCGTGTTGCGCACTAGGCGACGACCGTCGCTATGCGCTCCCCTCTCCCGTGTTAGCGGGAGAGGGGAGCAAAACAAGCGTGACAAGAAACGCTTTGCTGTCGGCTACACCCCCAACCTGAAAACACTCACCGACCTTTCCATCCTTTCCGCCTGCTCTCGCAGCGCCTGCGCGGCTGCCGCGGCTTCTTCCACCAGTGCGGCGTTCTGCTGCGTCACCTGATCCATCTGTGTCACCGCCTGATTGACCTGTGCGATGCCGCTGCTTTGCTCGTGCGAGGCGCGGCTGATGTCGTCCATCACCGATGTCACGCGCTGCACCGCCGTTACCACGTTGCCAATGGTGGAAGCCGCATCGATGGCCAGTGCCGTGCCACTTGCTATGCGATCCGCTGACTGCGAGATCAACAGCCGAATCTCTTTCGCCGAGTTCGCCGCGCGTTGCGCCAGCGTGCGCACTTCCCCCGCCACCACGGCAAAGCCCCGCCCCGCTTCCCCTGCGCGCGCGGCTTCCACAGCAGCATTCAACGCCAGGATATTGGTCTGGAAAGCAATGCTGTCGATGACCGCGATGATGTCAACGATGCGGCGCGAATCGGCCTCGATGTCAGTCATGGTCTCCTGCATGCGGGACACGGCGTGCCCGCCTTCTGTGGCAATGCGCACGGCATCGCCCGCCAGTGCCATGGCTTCCGTCGCATTGCCCGCGTTCTGCTGCACGATCGAGGTCAGCTCCTCCATGCTCGCCGCCGTCTGCTCCAGCGACGATGCCTGTTCCTCGGTGCGCTGCGACAAGTCCGTATTGCCTTGTGCAATCTGTTCGGCTGCCACCAGCACGTTCTCGGCGCCTTCTTTCGTCTCACCGATGAGGCCGCGCCACGACGCCACCAGTGCCATCAGGTGCCGCTTCACATCGCTGAATTCATCGCGCCCGTGCGCATCGATATGCACGCTCAGGTCGCCATCGTGAATACGGGCCACCAGATGCGCCACGTCATGCACGTCGTCGCGCATGCCTCGGCTGAAACCGGCGAACAGGTACAGCGCGCCGCCCACGGTCATCGCCGCCACCACGATCAATGCCGCCAACTTTCGCTTGTGCGCGGCGATCCGTTCTTCGAGCATCTCGCCGGCCAGTGACGTGAATTCCCGATTGACCGCCGAGACGGCATCGATGGCGGCCGTACCTTCTGCGAAATACGTCTTGGCATCGATGTTGATTCCGCTCGACCCCAGCATGTTCACTTTGAGCGTGCGATAGAAGTTGTCCATCGCCGCCAGTTGCTTGCCCGCAGCCTCCACGCGGCCACGATAGGCGGGCGTGTCGACCAGCACGCGCGCGATGTCGCGGCGCACGGTCTCCAGTCCATCCTGGATCTGTTCGGCCAGCGCAGCCAATTCGGCCTGCTGCGCGGCATCGGAGTAGCCACCTTGCGCGATGATGCCCGCGCCACGCCCGCGCGCCAGCGCACCCAACTCCGCCAGCTTGGGCATCGGGCCCACCATGAGGTTGATCAGGTAATAGGAGCCTGCCTCCGGATCGAGCGCGAGTGTCGAGTGGTCGGCCACGTCACCGATAAACAGCCGCGTGTGCTTGACCAGCGTGGTATGGCGCTCGAACAGCGGACCGGCAGGCGTATCGAGTCCGAGCTTGCGGATCTGCTGCCATGCCTCGTCGAGCTTCTTCGCATCGGGCACCACGTCGAACGCGGTCACTGTTGATGCGTCGGCGAGCAGCGCGGAAAGATGCTGCGCGGCCTTGCCATCGGCAGCATCGAACGTAGCCTTGAAGCTGGTGTTGCCGAGCAGCACGCCATTGGCCGCGCCACGACGCACCTGCGTCTCGCGCATGAAATCGAGTGCCTGCGAGACGAGCTTCAATCCGAGTACTTCATTACGCGTATCGCGCATCGACTGCACGGACTGCTGCATCACGGCGAACAGTGCGCCGCACAGTGGAATCAGGAACAGCACGGACAACAGCACCAGCTTGCGCGTGATGGTCAGGCGTGCCATCAACCGTACGGCAGGAGTCAGGAAAGCGGCCACGATGGTCCTTTGGAGAGGTGTCTTTTTTTGCGAGTCTGGTGATAGGTCCCAATGCTCGCTGTATCGACGCCAATCCGCAGAAATAAAGCGGTTTTCCTGGCTATTTCCCGTTATTTTTCATGCCGCACAAAGGCAGTGCGAACGGCGCACGATGACGGTGCGCCGCGCACGTTTTTCGCGCGAGCTTTCACGCGAGTTTCCACCCGTGCCTCAGGCCGTGGCGCCACCATCCACGCCAATCGTCTGCCCGGAGATATAGCGTCCTGCCGGCGAGGCCAGCAGTACTGCAAGGCCCGCTACATCGCTGGCTTCGGCAATGCGTCGCAACGGAATCCCTGCGGACAGCATCTTTTCGCGCTCGGGGTCGCCCCACAGCGCGTCGCGCGAAAAGTCCGTGCGAACCGGCCCCGGGTTGATGCTGTTCACGTTGATGTTGTACGGCCCGAGCGTCTGCGCGAGATTGCGCATGGCCAGATCCGTCGCACCCTTCGAGATGCTGTACAGCGCCAGCATGGCCGAGCCACGTCGGGCGGCAATGCTCGACATGAACAGGATCGAGCCATCGCGCCGCTCGATCATCTGTGGCGCCAGCGCGTTCACGAGCACGAGATTGCCGCGCACGTTACCGGCCATCACTTCATCGAAGGCTTCCGGCCCCTGATCGAGCATCGAGCCGACAGCCGTGGAGCCGGCAGCGTTGAGCACCAGCGCATCCACCCGGCCGAACTTCGCGAGCACGTCTTTCGCAAAGGCGCGCACGCTGTCGGTGTCGACGATATCGCACGCAATGCCTGTGGCGTCGATACCTTCCTCGCCCAGCCGCGCCGCCACCTGCGCAGAGACCGCGGCATCGCGCCCCGACACCACCACGCGAGCGCCGGCTTGCCCTAGTGCCCGCGCCATTTCGAGGCCCATGCCTTTGGTTGAGCCAGTGACAACGGCCACGCGGCCGGACATATCGAACAGTTTGAACATGACAGGTTTTCCTCGAGAGTGATGGAAGTCGTACAGCCACAACATGAATGCCGATCGCCTTATACATGATGACCGTCATTTATTGCTTAAATTATGGTTGTCATCTAAACTGCGGTCAAGGTCAATTTTGCGGATCGCACGGAGCAGGGAGTCAACATGGCGCGCGCATCACGAGTCGTCGCAGAACAGCATAGGACAGCCATCGAGAAGGCATCGGCCCGATTATTCAGGCAGCACGGCCTGCATGGCGTATCGGTGGCGCAGGTCATGGCCGAAGCCGGACTCACGCATGGCGGCTTCTATGGACACTTTGCGTCGAAGGATGAACTCGCAGCCGTAGGATGTGCGCGCGCGTTCACAGATGCGAATGCGCGCTGGCAGGAAACCGTGGCGCAGGCAAGCGATTCGGCCACCGCACGGCATGAACTGGTGAGCCGCTACCTCAGCGAAGCGCATCGCGATGCGGCTGGACACGGCTGTCCCGCCTCCGCACTCGCCATCGATGTCGCGCGCGAACCGGCGGGCAAGCCCGTGCACGAGGCCTATGTCGATGGCATCGGCCAATTGCTCGATACGTGGAAGACCACGGCAGAACACCCCGGCCCCGAAGCCGATCGCATGGCGCTCGTACAGATGGCGACGCTGGTGGGTGCGATCACGCTGGCGCGTGCCACGGCTGGCCATGCGATTTCCGACGACATCCTCGATGCCGCACGCCGTTGGCTGACCGATGTCCCTTCCCACAACACCGTCGCCTGATTTCTCACCTCCCACTTCTCAGATAACGCCCCATGTTCGCGCAAGCCTTCTCCCGCCAGCTGGACCGGCGCGGTATCCACTACGCGTGGATCGTCGCCGCCATCACGTTCTGCGTGATGCTCACTACCTCCGCCGCGCTCGGTCTGCCCGGCGCCTTCCTGAAACCCATGAGTACCGAGATGGGGTGGAGCACGGACAAGGTCTCCTCGATCCTGGCGTTCCGCTTTGCGTTGTTCGGCATCATGGCACCGTTCTCGGCCATCCTGATGGAGCGCTTCGGCGTGCGCAACGTGGTGTGTGCCGCGCTCGCACTGATCGCGGGCGGCATGGCGCTGGCAACAGTCTCCACGGAACTCTGGCAACTGTTTGTGGCGTGGGGCCTGATGCTCGGCGTAGGTTCGGGACTCACCGCACTGGTGCTGGCCGCCGTAGTGGCCAATCGCTGGTTCACCGCGCGGCGCGGGCTGGTGATCGGCGTGCTGACAGCCAGCTCCGCAACAGGACAACTGGCCTTCCTGCCCGTGGCCGCCTGGCTCATCGAACATATGGGATGGCGCGTGGCCGTGCTGCCGGTGCTGGTAGCCTGCGCTGCGCTGGCCTTCGTCGTGTTCGGCTTCATGCGCAGCCGTCCGTCCGATGTAGGTCTGGTGGCGTTTGGCGACCTGCCGGGCACAGTGCCCGCTGCGCCGGCCCCTGCTGCCCCGCTCTCGTGGCGCGGACCGTTCACGGTGCTGCGCGACGCTGCGCGCACGCAGACGTTCTGGATTCTCGCCGGTACGTTCTTCATCTGCGGCCTCTCGACCAACGGCCTGATCCAGACGCACTTCATCTCGCTGTGCGCGGACTACGGCATGTCCGCAGTGCCCGCCGCCTCGGCACTGGCCATGATGGGCGCGTTCGACTTCGTCGGCACCATCCTCTCCGGCTGGCTTTCGGATCGCTACGACAGCCGCAAGCTGCTGTTCTGGTACTACGGGCTGCGCGGCTTGTCGCTGTTCTGGCTGCCGCATTCGGAATTCACGCTCTACGGCCTGTCGATCTTCGCGATGTTCTACGGTCTCGACTGGATCGCGACGGTGCCGCCAACGATCAAGCTGGCGGCCACCACGTTTGGCCGCGAGCGCGCGCCGATGGTCTTTGGCTGGATCTTCGCCGCCCACCAGATCGGCGCGGCAACAGCGGCCTTTGGTGCAGGGATGTCGCGCACGTTCTGGCTCACCTATTCCCCGGCGCTCTACATTGCTGGCACGGCTTGTCTGCTGGCCGCACTGCTGGCGCTGATGGTGCGCCGGCCCGCGCAGCAGCCTGCGCCGCAACCGGCCCAGGCGTGATCCATCGCTAGCGTTCGGCGCTCACCGCCACGAACGCGTCGATCAGTGCGGCAGCAGGTGCGCGTTTAAGCGCCGACTGCCGCACCAGCACCCCGATCTCCCGCACCAGCGGCGCGCCCGGCATCGCGATCTCGACGATGCCAGGCGTCTGCCGCAACGGCACCAGCGCCGAAGGAATGATTGCGCAGCCCAACCCCTCGGCCACCATCTGCAGGATCACGGCGGGTTCGTCCAGTTCCATGCCCTCGCGCACCCAGTAGCGGTGGCGCTTCAGATAGCGGTCCACCAGTTGGCCACCCGTGGAGTGACGGTTGTAGCGGATGAACGGCACGGTCTCCAGCACCGTCTTCAAATCGCCGGTTGTTCCCATTGGCGCCACGGCGACGAACGGTTCCTGAATCAGCGTCACCCACTTCAATTCCTGCGGAATGCCCAGGCGTGGCTTGACCAGCACCGCGATGTCGAGTTCACGCGCATCCACCTGCGTGAGCAGTTGCGTGGACATGCCCGGCACGATGTTCACGTGCGTATCGGGATGCGCCATGCGGAAGCGCTGCATCGCACGCGGCAACAGCGTGGACTGCACCGTGGATACCGCGCCCAGATCCAGCGGCGCCAGGTCCTGTTGCGAGCGTGCGCCCTTCATCGATTCGTAGATCGATACCAGACGGGCCACCTCCGGCAGCCTCTGCCGCCCCTCCTCGCTCAGCGTCACCGATTTACCCGACCGGTCGAACAACGTGCAGCCGAGATCCTCCTCCAACCGGCGGATCTGCGTGCTTACCGCCGATTGGGTCAGGCCCAGACGCGCACCCGCTGCGGAAAACGAACTGGTCTCGGCGGCAGTGAGAAAGGTCTTGAAATAGCGGATCACGGGGAGGAAGGGATGAAAGAACTGCGGAACACGGTCGAAACCAAGCATCGAGATTTTCGATACTCAGCCAAGAAATGATTCGTTTCATATTACGAGTCTTGCTGATTACAATCAACGACACCCAACCCGTACCCCATACAAGAGACCACGCCATGAGCGCCATGCCCCTGTTCCACCTTGCCTTTCCCGTTCACGACCTTGCCGCCGCGCGCCAGTTCTACGGCGATCTGCTTGGTTGTCCGGAAGGCCGCAGTTCCGATGCCTGGGTCGACTTCGATTTCTACGGCCATCAGGTCGTGGCCCATCTCTCGCCCGACGAGTGCGGCCATCGCGCCACCAGTGCCGTGGATGGCGACAACGTGCCGGTGCGGCATTTCGGCGCGATCCTGTCGATGACGCAATGGGAGCAACTGGCCGAAAAGCTGCGCGCTGCCGGCACGAAGTTCGTGATCGAACCGCATGTGCGCTTCAAGGGACAAGTGGGCGAGCAGGCAACGATGTTCTTCCTCGATCCGTCGGGCAATGCACTGGAATTCAAGGCGTTCGGCGACCTGAGCCAGGTGTTTGCGAAGTAAAGCCCCGCAACCCTGCTCCATCGTTTTTTCTTTAGTTTCAGCAAGTTAGCGCTCTGATCGAGCCAATATCCGGCCGATCTAGAGCGCTTCCTCCACCTTGTACATCGGAATTTCTCCAAATTCTCCTTGCGTATCTATCTAGTAGTAGATAATATTCGAGCCATGGACGACGCACTGCGGTAGCAAAAAAGCCAAAAGCGCGACGCGCCACGCAATACAAGTTGTTTGTTGTCAGTACCGGGAGCCGGTCTTTTTTTAGGAACGCTTCTCTATCTAGCAGTAGATAGCAGTTAGCAAGGACCGACGGATTGCCACACAGAAATCGGCCGCGACGAGCCTCCACACAAACCGGAGCGTCGGGCCAAAGCCAGGAGAGCATCATGACCGCCACCAAGACCCTGATCACCGCCGCCGCCCTCGCCGCCGCTTTCGTTGCAGGCGCTGCGCAAGCCGCACCCGCCGCCCAGAAGGCTGGCGAAGTCTACGGCTACACCTATCGCGTACAGGACAGCCGCAGCGCGTTCACCGATGGCGCACGCACCGGCAAGTTCGATTCGTTCACCGAAGGCGCACGCGTTGGCAAGGCTGACCCGTACACCGATGGCGCAAAGATCGGCAAGTTCGACCCGTACACCGATGGTGCCCGCACCGTGGCCGGCCTGGACCGGACCGGTGTCTCGGCTGAACCGTCGCGCACCTTCGACCCGTACACCGACGGTGCCAAGGCTGCTCCGTTCGACCCGTACAGCGGTGGTGCCCGCACCGTCGCCGGCCTGGATCGCACTGGCGTCTCTTCCGAACCGCAACGCAGCGTTGACGTCTACACCGACGGCGCGCTGGCCTGACCCCGCACCGGCGGCCGCCCTCCTGCGCAGTAACCAGGGCGGCCACCGGGCCAGACATACGGAGTTTCCATCATGAACTTGCGTGACGGCGCCCTGATCGTGGGCGGATGGGTGTTGCTTTGCTTCGGGACCGGAGCGCTGTATTCACTCGTCGCGCAGTCGTTGTCCATTTAGCCACGAGGACAGCGGCGAAACTGGAGGGTCCGCGGCTCACGAGGCCAAGGACAGATGTCATGAAAACGCAATCCACGCAAGCCGCGCAGTCCGTGCGCGACCAGTTGCTCGAGCATGCCTCCGTGCTGATCCGGCAACGCGGTTACAACGGATTCAGCTATCGCGACCTGGCGGAACTGGTGGGTGTGAAGACGTCGAGTATTCATTACCACTTTCCCGCCAAGGACGATCTGGTGCAGGAAGTGGTGAAGCTGTACCGCGAACGTTCGCAGGCCCGGCTGGCCGCCATCGACCCGGCACTGTCGCTCTGTGAGCAGGCATGGCAGTACATCCGCCCGCTGCGCAACGACATCGAGCTGAACCAGATCTGCCTGGCTGGCATGCTGTCCGCCGAAGTGCTGGCGTTGCCCGATGCCATCCGCATCCCGCTGCAGGCGCACTACCGCATGCACGAGGAATGGATTGCCCGCCTGCTGCGCCGCGCCGAGATCGAACGTGGCGAGCCGTATCCGGTGCCGCCGATGGCATTGGCCAGCGTGCTGTATGGCGCGATCCAGAACGGGATCATCACGGCGCGGATGTCGGGTTCGACCGATCGGCTGGATGCCGCGGCAGACATGTTGATGGGCGCCGTGGGTGGCTCGATGCATGAAGTGCGCGCACATGAGGCACGCGAGGCATTCGAGGCTGTGCCGGCCTGAATGGTCGAGTAGTGGCCGATTGAACGATTTCTGTGGCCCCTGACCCGTAGTCAGGTTCAGGTGCCCGACGTCCGCCGTCCCGCTCTCGCGGTGGACGTCCCTGTTTTCTCCGACGCCGGGATTTTCCCGGCGGTTTTTTTTGGTGCGGCCTGTTTGGTAGCGACCTTCTTTGCTGCGACCTTCTTTGCTGCGACCTTCTTTGCCACGCCCCTGCCGGTATCGATCACCACCCACGTCGGTGCATGATCGCTCGCCTTTTCTTCGCCGCGCACCCATCGGTCCACGCCTGCATCGTGCAGTTGCACACCCGGCCCCAGCAGCAGGTGGTCGATACGCAGCCCTGAGTTGGTTTGCCAGTGCTGGCGGAAGTAGTCCCAGAAGGTGTAGATGCGCTCGTCCGGATGCTGCGTGCGCAGCGCATCGACCCATCCTTGTGCCAGCAGACGCCGATAGCACTCTCGGCTCTCGGGTTGCAGCAGCGCGTCCTTGAGCCACGAGCGCGTGTTGTAGATATCGTCATCGGTCGGCACGACGTTGAAATCCCCGGCGATCACTACTGGATGGCCGCTGTCGTACAGCGTCTGCGCATGGGCGATCAATCGCTCGAACCACGCCAGCTTGTAGTCGAACTTGGGACCGGGCTGCGGGTTGCCGTTGGGCAAGTAGAGGCAGGCCACCAGCACGCCTTCGATGGCGGCTTCGAGATAGCGGCTCTGGGTATCGGGATCAGCGCCACCCTCGCCACTCGGCAAACCCCGCCGTACCTCCACAGGATCAACGCCACGCGCCAGGATCGCCACGCCATTCCACGATTTCTGCCCATGCCAGATCGCGCCATAACCGGCCGCGCGGATCTCGTCGATGGGGAAGCCTTCGTCCACGGTCTTGAGTTCCTGCAGGCAGGCCACGTCGGGCTTCTCGCGCTCCAGCCATTTGAGCAACGCGGCCAGGCGCGTGCGCACACCGTTGATGTTGAACGTGGCGATCTTCATCGAAGTCATCGGCGGGGCTCCAGTCGAACGTGGTGTTCATCATAAATTCCCGCGTGAAGATTTCCTGTCGGTGTCCGATCACTGTATATTCATACAGTCCTTCGATCCTTCGGCGATTTGCGCCTTGTCCGACACCTCCCCCACTCCTGTCATCGAAACGCCCCGCTATACGGTAGCCGTGCGCACGTTATGCGAATTCACGGCCAAGGCGGGCGATCTCGACTTGCGTTTCACACCCTCGCCCACCTCACAGGAAGGCGTGGCCGGACATGGCGTGGTCACGAGCCGGCGTGGCTCGGGATATGAATCCGAGGTATCGCTGTCGGGCGAGTTTGAAGGCTTGCGCGTCCGGGGCCGCGCCGATGGCTACGATCCGGTGGCCAATCGCGTGGAGGAAATCAAGACGGTGCGCGGCGAGAAGATCGAGATTCCGGAGAATCATCAAGCGCTGCACTGGGCGCAGGCCAAGATCTACGGCTGGCTGCTATGCGAATCGCGCAAGCTCGAAAAGATCGAAGTGGCGCTGGTCTACTTCGATATCGTGAGCCAGCGCGAGCGCATGCTGAAGGCGCGATTCGATGCGGCCACGCTGCGTGAGTTTTTCGAGGATAGCTGCCGGCGCTTCAAGGTCTGGGCCGAACGCGAACTCGCGCATCGCAGTGCGCGCGATGCCGGATTGCAGGCGCTGGCGTTTCCGCATGGCACGTTTCGCGAAGGGCAGCGGCTGCTGGCCGAGTCGGTGTACAAGGCCAACGTCTCCGCGCGCACGCTGCTGGCACAGGCGCCCACCGGTATCGGCAAGTCCATCGGCACCGTGTTCCCGGTGCTCAAGGCCATGCCGACGCAGCGCATCGACAAGCTGTTCTTTCTCTCTGCACGTTCTACCGGTCGCGCGGTGGCATTGCACGCTACGGCGCAACTACGCCGCAACGCCGCCGATACGCCGCTGCGTGTGCTGGAACTGACTGCGCGCGACAAGACTTGCGAGCACCCCGATCTCGCCTGCCATGGCGAATCGTGCCCGCTGGCACAGGGGTTCTACGATCGGCTGCCCGCCGCACGCGAGGCGGCGAGTCACGCGCCGTTCTTAGACCGCGCGACCACGCGCGACATTGCACGCGCGCATCAGGTGTGTCCGTACTACCTCGCCCAGGAAATGATTCGCTGGAGCGATCTGGTGGTGGCAGACTACAACTACTATTTCGATCGCAGCGCACTGCTGTTCGCGCTGACGGTGATGAACGAATGGCGCGTGAGCGTGCTGGTGGATGAAGCGCACAACCTCGTGGATCGTGGCCGCGCGATGTACACATCCACGCTCGATCATGCGGCGTTTCGTGGCGTGCGACTGTCCGCACCGGCGGTGCTGAAGAAGCCGATGGATCGCGTGTATCGGCAATGGAATGCATTGGCAAAATCCAGCGAGGCCGAGTACGAGACACGCGACGAGGAGCCCGCAGCGTTCGTCGAGGCGCTGGTGCAGCTTTGCACTGCGATCATCGACGACATGAGCGAGCATCCGCAGCGGCATGATGCCCTGCTTGAGCGCTTCTATTTCGATGCCATGCACTTCCTGCGTCTGGCCGAGCAACTGACCGAGTACGGCGGCAAGCATTCGCTGTTCGATATCACGCGCACACCGCGTCTGCGTGCAGGGGTGGATGCATCGCTATGCGTGCGCAACCTGTTGCCCGCGCCCTACCTCGCCACGCGTTTTGGCGCGGCGCACTCCACCACGTTGTTCTCGGCCACGCTGCAACCCGCTGATTACTACGGGAATCTGCTGGGCCTGCCGGATAGCGCGGTGTGGGTCGAGGTGCCATCGCCGTTTCGTGCGGAGCAGTTGGACGTGCATGTGGCGCGGCATATCTCCACGCGTTATGCACAGCGGCAACGGTCATTGCCTGCCATCGTCGCGCTAATGGCCGCGCAGTTTGCGCAGCGGCCCGGCAACTACCTGGCGTTCTTCAGCAGCCACGACTATCTGCAGCAGGCGGCGGCTCTGCTGGCGGAAGGTCATCCGGATATTCCGACCTGGGCTCAGGCACGCGGCATGAACGAGGCCGGCCAGTCGGCTTTTCTGGATGCATTTGTGGCGGGTGGCCGAGGCATCGGCTTTGCGGTGTTGGGCGGCGTGTTTTCCGAAGGCGTGGACTTGCCCGGCGACCGCCTGATTGGCGCGTTCGTGGCGACGCTGGGCTTGCCGCAGGTGAACCCGATTAACGAGCAATTGCGTGATCGGATGGAGAAAACGTTCGGGCAGGGATATGACTACGCGTATCTGTATCCGGGGCTGCGCAAGGTGGTGCAGGCTGCGGGCCGGGTGATTCGGACGCAGGAGGATCGCGGGGTCGTGTGGCTGATCGACGATCGGTATGGACGGGCGGAGGTGAAGGATTTGCTGCCGGGGTGGTGGGAGATTTCGGCGGGGCCGAACTTGCAACGGCATGCAGGTTCTGACACCCGCAGCTATGCGCTCCCCTCTCCCGCCCCGGCGGGAGAGGGGTGGGGGTGAGAGCGGGGCGTCGCTACGTCGAAGCGTTATTCGTGCTTGAAACGCTGGCCCTCACCCCTAGCCCCTCTCCCGCATGCGGGAGAGGGGAACAAACCGGGAGGGAGCGATCAGTACTCGCTGACACCCGCAGCTATGCGCTCCCCTCTCCCGCCCCGGCGGGAGAGGGGTGGGGGTGAGGGCGGGGCGTCGCTATGTCGAAGCGTTGTTCGCGCTTGAGACGCCGGCCCTCACCCCTAGCCCCTCTCCCGCAAGCGGGAGGGGGAACAAACCGTGCGGGAGCGATACGTGTTTTCGCCACCACTGGCAAAATGCCCCAATACCTCACGGAGCCACCCCATGCCCATGACCACCACCTTCGCCGCCACCGAACCCAAGCGTGCCGACATCGATTCCCGTCCCGGCTCGCTCGTCATCGAATTCGGCACCCCTTGGTGTGGTTTCTGCCAACGCGCGCAGCCGCTGATCGAAACCGCATTCCGCGAGCATGGCGACCTCGATCACATCAAGGTGGAAGATGGCAGTGGACGTCCGCTTGGCCGCTCGTTCCGCGTGAAGCTCTGGCCCACGCTGATCTTCATGCGCGATGGTCAGGAAGTGGCGCGGCTTGTGCGCCCGGAGTCGGCCAGTGACATCGCCGATGCCATGGCGAAACTCGGCTAGATATCCAGCGGCATCGCACTCGTGCATTTGATTTCGTCGAGGCACACGCTCGACTTCACGCCGCTCACGCCGGGGATGCGCATCAACGTATCGAGCAAAAAGTCTGACAGCGACTTCAGATCCTTCGCTACTACCTTCAGCACGTAGTCGATATCGCCGGTCACGGAGAAACACTCCTGGATCTGCGCGAGCTCCGCCACCAGTCCCTTGAACTTGGACAGGTCGCGAATATGGCCGCGCTCCATCGTCACGTGGATGAACGCTGTCACGCCAAACCCCAGCGCGGCGCTATCGAGCCGGGCCTCGTAGCGCTTGATGATGCCGCTTTCCTCCAGGCGGCGATGACGTCGCAATGTCTGGGCCGGCGACAGGTTGATCGCCTCGGCCAGTTCCAGATTAGACACACGGCCATGTTCCTGCAGCATGCCAAGCAAGCGCCGGTCGGTGCGGTCGAGGTCGTTTTGCTGCATTTTCATTTCCTGAGGAGTGAGTGCGGCGAAATTTTATCTCACATCCAAGGGTTTCCCTGCGGCCTTTACGAAATCCTATTTAGCGCGGCGAGTTCTACAATTTCTCCACGTTGCAGCGCGCCGCAAGCGTCGCCCAAAGCACCTGAGAAAGCCGCCTGGCTTTACTACGATTTCACCCCACACTCGCCCCCGAGCGCACCGACCATGGCCGATCTCTTTGAAAACCCGATGCAACTGCAAGGCTTCGAGTTCGTCGAATTCGCCTCGCCCACGCCCAATGTGCTGGAGCCGTTGTTCGAAAAGATGGGCTTCACCCTCGTGGCCCGCCACCGCTCCAAGGACGTGCTGCTGTTCCGCCAGGGTGACATCAATTTCATCGTCAACAACGAGCCGCACAGCGAAGCCGCCTATTTCGCCGCCGAGCACGGCCCGAGCGCCTGCGGCATGGCTTTCCGCGTGAAGGATTCGCACAAGGCGTACAACCGCGCGCTCATGCTCGGCGCCCAGCCGATCGAGATCGCCACCGGTCCGATGGAACTGCGCCTGCCGGCCATCAAGGGCATTGGCGGCGCGCCGCTGTACCTGATCGACCGTTTCGAAGACGGCAAGTCGATCTATGACATCGACTTCGAATTCATCGAAGGCGTGGACCGCCGTCCCAAGGGTCACGGCCTCAAGCTCGTGGATCACCTGACGCACAACGTCTACCGTGGTCGCATGGCGTACTGGGCGAACTTCTACGAACGCCTGTTCAACTTCCGCGAAATCCGCTACTTCGACATCCAGGGCGAGTACACCGGCCTGACCTCCAAGGCGATGACCGCGCCGGACGGCATGATCCGCATTCCGCTGAACGAGGAATCGTCGAAGGGTGCCGGCCAGATCGAAGAATTCCTGATGGCGTTCAATGGCGAAGGCATCCAGCACATCGCCTTCCTGGTGGACGACCTGATCGAAGTCATCGACAGCCTGCAACTGTCGGGCGTGGAACTGATGACCGCGCCGAACGACTACTACTACGAGGCACTGGACACCCGCCTGCCCGGCCACAACCAACCGGTGGATCAACTCAAGGCGCGCGGCATCCTGGTGGATGGCACCACCGAGAACGGCAAGCCCCGTCTGCTGCTGCAGATTTTCTCGAAAGGTGTGCTCGGCCCCGTGTTCTTCGAGTTCATCCAGCGCGCCGGTGACGATGGCTTCGGCGAAGGCAACTTCAAGGCGCTGTTCGAGTCACTCGAACGCGACCAGATCGAACGCGGCACGCTGAAAGTGTGACGCCGGCGCCCGGATTCCCGTCCGGGTCGCCCTAAACCCCTGCTTTTCCAACCGTGTACCGGTATCCTCTCGGGCTGCCGGCGCGGACCCCTGCGCGCCGGCGCTACCCGCGTCGGCGTTTTTTTCAAGCGCCCGTTGATAGAGGCGCGCGCCATTCCACAAGAATGGGTAGAGGAAAGACAACTCCATGCATGCAACCGACAGCCAGGGCACGCTCCAGCGTGGCCTGAAGAATCGCCACATCCAATTGATTGCGCTCGGTGGCGCCATCGGCACCGGCCTCTTTCTCGGCATCGGCCCCGCCATCAAGCTTGCAGGCCCTTCTGTCCTGCTCGGCTACGCCCTCGCCGGCATCGTCGCCTTCTTCATCATGCGCCAGCTGGGCGAGATGGTCGTCGATGAACCCGTGGCCGGATCGTTCAGCCACTTCGCCAACAAGTACTGCGGCCACTTCGCCGGCTTCATGTCTGGCTGGAACTACTGGGTGCTCTACATCCTGGTCAGCATGGCCGAACTGTCCGCCGTGGGCCTCTATGTCCAGTACTGGTGGCCCGATGTCCCCACATGGGTCTCGGCGCTGGGCTTCTTCGTGATCATCAACGCCATCAACCTTGCCAGCGTGAAATCGTTCGGCGAGATGGAATTCT
Source organism: Cupriavidus sp. SW-Y-13 (assembly GCF_009793345.1). Taxonomy (NCBI): domain Bacteria; kingdom Pseudomonadati; phylum Pseudomonadota; class Betaproteobacteria; order Burkholderiales; family Burkholderiaceae; genus Cupriavidus; species Cupriavidus sp. SW-Y-13. The sequence goes on along the minus strand of NZ_WHLX01000002.1, from coordinate 361,345 downwards.
GGTTCTCGATCATCAAGGTCGTGGCCATCGTGGGCATGATCGTCTTCGGCGCCTACCTGCTGGCTACCGGCGGTGCGGGTCCTGAAGCCGGCGTGGCCAACCTGTGGCAGCACAACGGCTTCTTCCCCAACGGACTGGGCGGCATGGTGATGGCGATGGCCGTGATCATGTTCTCCTTCGGCGGACTCGAACTGGTGGGCATTACCGCCGCCGAGGCCGACAACCCGAGCCAGAGCATTCCCAAGGCCACCAACCAGGTGATCTATCGCATCCTGATTTTCTACGTGGGTGCACTGGCCGTGCTGCTGTCGCTCTATCCGTGGCAGAAGGTGGTCACCGGCGGCAGCCCGTTCGTGCTGATCTTCCACGCGCTGAACAGCGATATCGTGGCAACCGTGCTGAACGTGGTGGTGCTCACCGCTGCACTGTCGGTCTATAACAGCGGCGTCTACTGCAACAGCCGCATGCTGCTGGGCCTGGCGCAACAGGGCAACGCCCCGCGCGCCCTGCTGAAAGTAAACCGTCGCGGCATTCCGCTGGCTGCACTGGCTGTGTCCGCCATTGCCACCGGTTTCTGCGTACTGGTCAACTACCTGATGCCCGGCGAAGCATTCGAGCTGCTGATGGGTCTGGTGGTATCGGCACTCATCATCAACTGGGCGATGATCAGCATCATTCACCTGATGTTCCGCCGCGCCAAGCGCAAGGCTGGCGAGACCACGTCGTTCCGCAGCCTCGGCTATCCGCTGACCAACTACCTGACGCTGGCGTTCCTGGCCGGCATCCTGGTGGTGATGTTCATGACGCCGGGCCTGCGCCTGTCTGTGTATCTGATCCCTGTCTGGCTGGCCGTACTTGGCGTAAGCTATCGCCTCCGGCAAAAGAACGCCGGCGCGGCCCTGCCCGTCGCCAGCGCCCAGATCCAGTGATCCGGCGCGGGCGGCATCGCATCGAAGCCGCCCGCCCCCCTGAACCAGAAGAAGCCTCCCATGTTCGAACACATCGAGTCATTCCCCGGCGACCCCATCCTCTCGCTGAACGAAGATTTCCAGCAAGATCCGCGCACCAGCAAGGTCAATCTCAGCATCGGCATCTACTTCGACGATCAAGGCCGCCTGCCCGTGATGCAGGCCGTGGCCGAAGCCGAAGCCGCACTGCTGGCCGACATGGGTCCGCGCCCTTACCTGCCGATGGCTGGCATGGCCGCATACCGCCAGGCCGTGCAGGCGCTGGTGTTTGGCGAAGACAGCGCCGCGCGCGCCGAAGGCCGCATCGCCACGCTGCAGACGCTAGGTGGCTCGGGCGCGCTGCGCGTGGGTGCCGATTTCCTGCGCCGCTACTTCCCCACGGCCAAGATGTGGATCAGCGACCCGAGCTGGGAGAACCATCGCGTGGTCTTCGAGCGCGCCGGGTTCAAAGTGGAAAGCTATCCGTACTACGACGCTGAAACCGGCGGCCTGAAGTTCGACGCGATGCTCGCTGCCATCGAAGCGATTCCGCAGGGCGACGTCGTACTGCTGCACGCCTGCTGCCACAACCCGACTGGCGTGGACCTGAACGAAGACCAGTGGCGCCAGGTGATCGGCGTACTCAAGGCACGCAAGCTGCTGCCGTTCGTCGACATGGCGTATCAGGGTTTCGGCACTGGCCTCGATGACGATGCCTTCGCTGTACGTGAACTGGCTCGCCAGAACGTGCCGGCACTCGTCGCGAATTCGTTCTCGAAGAATTTCTCGCTGTATGGCGAGCGTTGCGGCGGCCTGAGCGTGATCTGCCAGAGCGCCGACGAAGCTGGCCGCGTACTGGGCCAACTCACTGGCGCCGTGCGCGCCAACTACAGCAACCCGCCGACGCACGGCGCGCGCGTGGTGGCTCGCGTGCTGACCACGCCGGCACTGCGCAAGAGCTGGGAGGAAGAACTGGCCGCGATGTGCCAGCGCATCGCCCGCATGCGTCAGGCCATCCACGATCAACTGCGCGAACATGTGAGCGGCGAGAAGCTGTCGCGCTACGTGAAGCAGCGCGGCATGTTCACGTACACGGGGCTCTCGGCCGAGCAAGTCGATCGCCTGCGCAACGAGCACGGCGTCTACATCCTGCGCTCGGGCCGCATGTGCGTGGCCGGGTTGAACGATAGCAATGTCGGCGTGGTGGCCAATGCGATTGGCGTGGTGCTGAAGGGCTGATCGGTCTGGTGTGGATTTGAAGGACAAAAGCCACCCTGCGGGGTGGCTTTTTTGTTTGTGTTGCTGCTACCTGTCGCTATGCGCTCCCCTCTCCCGCTTGCGGGAGAGGAGAGTAAAAACAATGGCGGAATCCGCCTTACTTCCCCCCATTCGTCGCCGATTCCACAATCCCCAGCGCTTCGGCCTTCAGCACGAAATCCGCGAGCGACCTGGCGCCCATTTTCTTCATGCCTTGTGCGCGGTGGATCTTGACGGTGATCTCGCTGAGGTCCAGTTCGGCGGCGATCTGCTTGTTCAGCAGGCCGCGGGCCACGTAGCCCATGACTTCCTTCTCGCGTGGCGTCAGTTCGGCGTAGCGCACGCGGAGGTCCGATTCGGTGCGGTCCAACTCGCGTCGGGCTGCATCGCGGGCCAGGGCGCTTTCCACGGCGTCGAGCATGTCCTGGTCGCGGAAGGGCTTGGCGAGGAAATCCATGGCGCCGGCCTTCATGGCCTTGACCGACATCGCGATATCGCCGTGCGCGGTCATGAAGATGATCGGAATCTGCATCTTGCTGGCGGCGAACTGTTCCTGCACGGCCAGGCCGCTCTGGCCCTTGAGGCGCACGTCGAGAATCAGGCAGCTGGGCACGTCCTGCATGGGCGCGGCCAGGAAGTCCGTAGCCGATGCGTAGGCCTCCACCTGGTAGCCGACGGAGCGCAGCAGCATCATCACGGCCTTGCGCATCGACTCGTCGTCATCGACCACGTAGACCATGGAGGGCCCGTTATCGGTTGAGACTGCTGAATTCATGATTCCCCTTCCCTCCGGAGCGGCAGTTCCACATGGAAGCTGGCCCCGGGATTGCCCGAGGTGGCCCAGATCTGGCCGCCATGCGCTTCCACGATGGACCTGCATATCGACAACCCCATGCCCACCCCGTCTTTTTTTGTTGTATGAAAAGCCCGGAAAATGCGCTCGGCATCGCCGTCCGCAAACCCTGGGCCGGTGTCGCTGACCACGATCCGGACATGCGATGCATCGGCCAGCAAGGTACTCACCCGCAGCACGCGCCGTTCGCTGCCCGCTTCGGACATGGCCTGCATGGCGTTGACCAGCAGATTCACCATGACTTGCTGCAACTGCACCGGATCGCCCGGAACGACCCACGCCTCCTCCGGCAACTGTACATCGAGCTGCACCTGATGCGTGGCACACTCGCGCGCCAGCAGCGACAGGGCTTCGCGCACGAGCGCGTTGACCTGTACCGCCGCCCATTGCGGCTCACGCTTCTGCGCCATGCCGCGAATCTGCTTGATGATCTCGGACGCCCGCTGCGCGTCGCGGATCATCTGCTCCACGGATTGCCTGGCTTCCGGCACGTCGGGGTCGGGCCGATCCATCCACCGCAGCGCCGAATCCCCGCACGTCACGATGGCCGCAATCGGCTGCGTCACTTCGTGGGCCATCGTTGTCGCCAGCCCGCCAAGTGTAGTCAGTCTCGACACATGTGCCAACTCCGTCAGTGATCGTTGCAGCGCCTCCTGTGCGGCCACGGCTGCCGTGATGTCCATGACCGCGCCCACGTATTCCGTCCGCTGGCCGGGCCGTTCGTTGATCCGCGCCACGAAATGCACGTGCTTGACCTCGCCGTCGGGCATCAGCAGGCGGTGCTTGCCGTCGATGTGGGGCTCGCCCCGGCGGATCGCGGCGTCCATGCCCTTCACAACGTCCATGTCGTCCGGATGCGTGCGCGCCAACACACGTTCGAAACGGGGGATTTCCTCCGTGCCGTAGCCGAGGATGCGGAATGCCTCGTCCGACCAGTTCATCTCGGTGGAATCGCGAAACCGCTGGATACTGCCGGTCTTGCTCAGGCGCTGGGCGTCGGCCAGAAAGGCTTCGTTGCGCGCCAGCTCCATCTCCGCACGGCGCCTTTCGGTGATGTCGTTGTTCGTGGCCATCAACGCGATGGCACGCCCCTGGCTGTCGCGCCACAACGCGATACGGCTCGCCACGATCAGGCCGTGTCCATCGCGATGGCGGCGTTCCACCTCGCCCTCCCAGCGGCCCTGGCGGGACAGCATCTCGTAGACCACATCGTGCGGCTGCGGAAAACGCGAATCGGTCAGGGTGTGGAAATCCGTGCCAACCGCCATGTCGGCGGGCCAGCCATACAGTATCTCGGCGCCGCGGTTCCAGAACGTGACCACGCCATGCATGTCATAGATCACGATGGCGTCGTGCGACAAGTTGAGCAGTTCGATCTGCTCGCGCATGCGGCGGTCCGTGCGAAGGTGCCGCATGGACAGCGCCGTGGCCGCGGCAATCGCCAGCAGGCTCACCAGGCAGCGCCCCAGCGCGCCCATCGTACTGGCCGGTTCATGCGTCAGCACGAACGCCGCCAGCGTCAACACCACGCACGCCAGGCTGGCGATCACGGTCAGCCTGGCCGAACCCGACACCGCCACCAGTTGCACCACCAGCACGTACAGCACGGCCACTGCCACCTGGTAGTGCGTAAAGGCATCGAACGAAAACACCGCCAGCGCAATGACCACGGCCAGCACCAGCATCCAGCGAAAGGTGGCGGCCGGATCGGGCACGACGGAGGCGCCGAACGGGAGCGGTGAGGCGGAATGAAGGAAATCCGGCATGCGGCGCGTGCTCAGGCTGGTCAGGCAGATCGGAAGACCGCCACGCTAGGCGCGGGGCGGCTGGGAAGCATCGGCACCCACGGCATGTGCGGCGACGGCATCCAGGTGTCGCTGGATTTCGGCGCCATTCACGGGCTTGCAGAGGAAGGCCAGAGCGCCGGCGCGCAGCGCCTCGCGCCGGATGGATTCGGTACAGAAAGCCGTGATGAAGATCACGGGTACGGTACTGCCCTGCGCCTTCAGCAGGCGCAGCATTTCGATCCCGCTCATCTCCGGCATCTGCACGTCCGAGACGATGCACGTCACGGACGTGGCATCGGCGGCAAGAAACGCTTTGGCGCACGGGTAGGTATGCACTTCCCACCCCAGCGATCGAACCAGTCGGGAAGTGGCAGTGCGGATGGATTCGTCGTCATCGACAATCGCGACGACCTGTTTCGTAGCCAAGCTGGCACCTCACTTCAATCTCATGGCGCTCATGTTAGCGAGTCAGGACAGCCATTAACACTATGCCTTCGTATAGTGAATCCGCCGGATACGAAAAGGACGGCAAACCGCCGCTTTCCCTTGTACGGCCTGGCTTACGGCGTGCTTTCAGCGCCCCTCTGCACAGGTCCGTGCGGTTGCGAAAACGGCGTCCATACCGCGAAAAGACCGCTTCACGCGCACGCATAGGCTCAAGCTTCCCTCCACCCTTCCTGCTGCACGGCACAGGAGATCGTCATGAAAACCACACTCGTTCGCACTGCCCGCGTCCTGCTGGCTGCTACCTGCCTCATCGGGGGCGCCGCCCATGCCGCCGACGACCCGGCCACCAGCCCGTTTGCTGCCGATCGCTATGACTACAGCGTGTTCCCGCCGGCCTCTGCAAACGCCAGCGCCAAGGCTTCGGTCAAACCGGCCCGCCCCGTGCACTGCCCCGCTGCCGCGACCGCATGCCAGCCGTCCCGCTGAGTGCGCTGCCGCGCGTCACGCATGGTGGTGTGGCGCTGATGGGACTGGCCCTGGGATGCGCCACCGGTGTCGACTTCGTCGCCACGGCCATCCTGGCCACTGCCGCCGTGCAGATCCGGGCGGGTGTCTACGCCACGCCCGACGAATTTCTCTGGTGCTTCACCGCCTATGCCGCCGCCGCCATCGTCGCCAACCTGATGTTGCGCCGGCTGGCCGAATACCTCAGCTATCGCGGCGTGTCGATCGCCGGCCTGTGGATCGCCATCGCCGGCAGCCTGCTTTGCGCCGCCTCGAACAACATTACCCAGCTTTCGCTGGCGCTTGCCGTACAGGGACTTGGCGCCGGCGGGCTGTTTGCTGCAGCGCGCACGCTGATCCAGCTCATCGCCACGCCCACCGAGCGCCCGCGCCTGCTGTGGCCCTTTGTGGTCGGCGCGCTGGGCATGCTGGCTGCCGCCCCATGGGTCACGGCCGTCCTGATGCTCGATGCCGGATGGCGCACGATCTTCGTGGTGCAGGCCATCGCCTCGGCCGCCACGCTGCTGCTGGTCTCGGTCACCTACCCGCACCGCGTGACGCCGCCGCGCGCGCCTGACCTCGACACGCTCGCCGCCATGGACTGGCTCACCGTGATCCTGCTCGGTGCCGGGGCACTGGCACTGGTGCATGGCCTGGCCGATCTCCGGCTATACACGGCGTCGGATGCACTCGACGTGGTGGCCTGGCCGCTGGCCGGCGCCGCGCTGATGGTGCTGGCCTTCATCCGCCTGCACCTGCGTCCCGATCCCTGGCTGAACACCCACCGGCTCGGCGGCAAGCGCTACCTCGTCGGGCTGTCCTTCTTCGCCATCTATTCGTTCACGGCCGGCCTGTGGAACTACCTGATGCCGATCCTGATGCAGCTCGGCCTCGGGTTTCCGTTCGAGACCACGGGCATGATCACCACCATCAGCAGCGCGTTCGGCATGGTCGCCGCCGTGCTGTTCGTGCTGTACGGCGGCAAGCTGCCGGGCACGCGCCGCTATCTCGCGCTGGGCTACGTGATGATCGCGGTAGCGGCATGGCTGCTGGCCACGCGCATCATGTCGGACCTGTCGATGGACCGCATGCTGCAGGCGCTGGTGTTGCAGAGTGTGGCCGTACCGTTCGCCCTGGTGCTGGTGGCCAAGCTCTCGTTCATGGAAACGTCGCTCGACGATTTCTCGCACACCTACCAGTTCAAGAACATCGTGCGGCAAGTGGCGTCGGCGGCGGGCACGGGCACGGCGGCGCAATGCCTGCAGTACGGCGAGGCCGTGGCACGCACGCATCTTGTGGGACGCATCGATCCCTACCTGGCCTATCACCTGCCGCCTGGCCTGACGCTGGTCAGCCTCTCGCAGGAAATCGACCAGCAGGCCGTGCTGCTGGCGGGATCGAACCTGCTGGCCATCGTGGCGCCGGCCTGCCTGCTCGTGGCAGGTTTTGCGGCGTGGCAGCGCTGGCTGCGCTGAAACGCCGCATTCGCGACGCCCTTCCCCTCCGTCAAAGATTGGCCGCGATGATCCGGGCGATGCTCGCATCGGCATCGCGGCCCACCGCCGCGTAGACATCCGTGGATAGCGGCGTCACCGTTGGCAGCTTGCCGAGCGAGGCGCCGCCGTGATCGTGCACATCCACCGTGGCCCGCATCGACAAGCCCAGCCGCAGCGGATGCGCGGCCAGTTCGGCGGGGTCCAGCGCGATGCGCACCGGCAGGCGCTGCACCACCTTGATCCAGTTGCCCGTGGCGTTCTGCGCCGGCAGCACCGAGAACGCGGCACCGGTGCCGGCCGAGAAGCCTGCCACCTTGCCGCTGTACTGCACGTGCGAGCCGTAGAAGTCCGAATAGAGCGTGACGGGCTGGCCCACGCGCATATCGGCCATCTGGTTTTCCTTGAAGTTCGCGTCCACCCAGATCTGGTTCAGCGGCACCACGCCCATCAGCGGCTCGCCGGGTGCCACGCGCTGGCCCACTTGCACCGCGCGCCGCGCCACGAACCCCGTGACCGGGGCCGGCAACGTGGAGCGGGCATGGGTCAGGTAGGCCGCGCGATAGAGCGCGGCGGCCTTCATCACCTCGGGGTGCGCCGCCACGGTGGAGTGGTCGGTCAATGCCTGGTTCGATACCAGCCGTTCCTGCGCCGCGCGCAACGCCGACTGTGCCGCCTTGAGGGTGGACTGCGCATGATCGACATCTTCCTTCGATACGGCGCCGGTCCCATCGACCGACATCCGCCTGCGCAGATCGTCACGGGCGTTCTCCATATTGGCGACGCGCTGGGCGATATCCGCCTGCAGCGTGCCGTTGTTGGCGTACAGCGTGCGCACCTGCCGCACGGTCTCCGCCAGTTGCGCGGCGGCCTGCTGCAGCGCCACCTCGCTATCGGTCGGATCGAGTCCGATCAGTTGACCGCCCTGCGTGACTCGCTGCGTGTCGTCCGCCGCGATCGACACCACGGTGCCGGGCACCAGCGAGGTCACCTGCACGATGTTGCCTCCCACATAGGCGTCGTCAGTGGACGCCTGGAAGCGGCCATCGTCGACCCACCACGTGGCCGAGGCGATGCCTGCGGCGGCGACCAGCGCTGCCACGGCAATCAGGCGGCGGCGCGGGACGGCACGAGGATTGGCGGCCACCTCGGCGGGTGCGGGCGTGGCCGGAGGAGCGGCCGGAGGAACGGACGGCGGATTGGGGGAAGTCTGTGCGGTCATGGTGTATTGGCCGATGCCGGTTCGTTGAGCGATGCCACGGGCGGATGTCCTTCGTAGCCGCCGCCGAGCGTCCAGATCAGTCGGAATTGAAGATCGAGCCGCTGGCCCTGCAATTGCGCCACGTCACGGCGCCGGGCCAGCAATTCGGACTGCGCGGCGAGTACCGCCAGTTGGTTGACGAGTCCGGCCTGCCAGCGGCGGGCGGCGAGCTGGTAAGCGTGATCGGCCAGTTGCAGCGCCTGTTGCCGCTGGGCGATCTCGGTTGCCGTGGACTGCAGGCCATCCACGGTGTCGGCGGTGTCGCGCAGCGCCTGTATCAGTGTCTGGTTGTAGTCGGCCACTGCGGCGTCGTAGGCGGCATAGCGGCCGTGCAGATCCGCGCGCAGCCGGCCGCCTTCGAACACGGGCAGGTGCAGCGATGGGCCGAAGGCAAACGCGCGGCTCGCACCGAGCAGGAAATCGGCGGGAGTGATGGTGGTGAGGCCCGCCATGGCGTTGAGCGTGACATCGGGCAGGAACGCGGTGCGCGCCACCTCGATGTCCTTCGAGGCCGCCTCCACGCGCCAGCGGGCTGCCACCAGGTCCGGACGGCGGGACAGCAGGCCGATATGGGCATCGTCGGGCAGCCTGGCCACGGGCTGGCTGGCCGACATCGACAAAAGCACGGGCCGCGCGATGGCGAGCCCACGGTCGGGACCCTTGCCTAGCAAGGCGGCGATCTGGTGGCGGGCCACGGCGATGTCGTCGTCCAGGCGGGTCAGGTCGGCCTCGGCACCGGCCAGGTCGGCGTCCTGCAGCGTCGTGCCGACCTGCGTATCGAGCCCCGCCACAAGCCGCTCCCGGCCCAGCGTGGCCAACTCCCGCCGCTGGTCGATAGTCTGCGTGGTGACATCGCGCAAGGCGTACAGCGTGGCCAGCCGGGTATAGACGCGGGCCACGCCGGTGGTCAGCACCAGCTTTGCCGACTCGGCTTCCGCCTCGGCCTCGCTCACGCCGGACAGTGCGGCCTGCAGCTCGGCACGATGGCGCCCCCAGAAATCCAGGTCATACGAGAGTGCGCCGGACAGTTGCGCCTGATCCACCCATCGTCCTGCCAGCGGCGTGCCGCGCAGCGTATCGGTCTCGGAAATCCGCTCGCGGGTGAACCCGCCCTGGATGCCGATCTCCGGATACAGACCGCTGCGCGCGCCATCCGCCAGCGCACGCGCCGACGCCAGGCGCGCCAATGCGGCCTGCAGCGTGGGGCTGCCCGCCACCGCCTCCCGCGTCAGCGCACCCAGTTGGGGATCGCCGAACTGGTCTGCCCAGTCCTGCGCCGGCCACTGGCCGTGCATGGCCGGCAGGCTATGCGCCGTGCCGGATACGGCCGCGAGGTGCCGAGTGGGTCGCGCATCGCCGAATCCGGCACAGCCGGCAAGCGCCCCCAAGGTCAATGCAACGGCGGCAAGCGAGGCGCACCGCACTTCCAGAACGCCACGCATGGCTGCCCCATCCGAAGGTTTCGATGGACGGATAGTGGCGCCTGCCGCCTGTTCACGTGATCGTGTTTGCAGACATTGTGTCGGGATTGCACGGCAGCCTGCCGGGGCGCTTGTTTCGTTTGTTTGCGCCCCTCTGCTTGCTCTTTTCTCCCTCTCCCGCCCGGTTTGCTCCCCTCTCCCGCAAGCGGGAGAGGGGAGCAAACCAAAGGGGAGAAAACCGGGAGGTACGAGCAAACCCACTCCCCGGCACAAGAAACCCACCCGGAAAGCCCTAGGTCTTTCCTGAAAGAACCATCCTCATCCCTCCCCGCCTTATCCATCCGCCCATCCGTCACCTACGAAAAGGTGAGTGCGATTTGGCAAACCTATACCAACGTTTAACCCTACCTCATCCACTCGCCAATTGAGACCACCCATGGGCGGCTCCTACGATTCATCCCAGCCAGACACCGACTCGCCGAGGAGCCAGCCAGCATGAAATCCCGTCTCTTTCCCATCTCGATACTGTCCATCGCCGCCGTCGTGGCGATTGGACTGGCCGGTGCGGGTGTGTACCGGATGTGGGCGCAGGCCATTGCTCCTGTCCACCATGCCACCCAGGAGCACAACCAATGAGCCCACGCACCGCCGAGACCGATGTGCACCATGACAGTGCCCTCGACGAACGGGAAAGCCTGATGCTGATGTACGGCTGGATCGTGCTGGCCGTCATGAACCTGATCCTCATTGCCGTGGCGTTCCTTCGCTACGCCGCCTGACCCCCCTCTTACGGATATACGGAACGCCACGCCATGAAAGACCTCTCGACCAACGTCCTCGAACTGCCCGAAGCCACCCGCCCCCCGATGCCGCCCTCGCCGCGCGTCGAGGCAGCCCGTGCGCCGGCCCTTGTCTATCGTGAAGAGCAATGGCGCCAGCCGCCCGATGCCGAGACGCTGCAGGCCCGCCGCCCGGATAGCATCGTGATCTCGCGCTGGACCTGCGATGGCAGCGATCCTGTCTCCGTGTCCCACGATGGCGACGGCGCGCACCACTGCATCTCGCTGGCGCTGCGCTCCGGTTCGGTGCGGTTGCTCTGCGGCGGCATGCCGGTGTTCGATGGCCGCATCACTGCCGGTTCCGTGCAGGTGACGGCGCCCGGCGTGGCGTCCCGTGCGGAATACGGTTCGGCCTGCGACCTGCTGCACCTGTTCGTGCCGCAAGCCGTGCTGGCCGCCTGCTACGAAGACCAGTTCGGCCATGCGCACCCCGGCGAGCTGCTGCTCGACGATCCGTTCGTGCATACCGATCCGGCGCTCGAACGACTGGGCCAGGCACTGGCCGTGGCACACACGCAGGACCCGGGCCTTGGCCGGATGTTTGCCGATAGCGTGGCGCTGGCCATCGTGGCCCGCGTGGTGGCGAATCACTTCCAGCGCGCCGCCACCAACCATCGCACGCAGACCGCGTTGCCGCAGTGGCGCCTGCGCCGGGCCATCGCGTTCATCGACGACAACCTGGCCGCACCGATTGGCCTGGCCGATATCGCCAGCAGCACCGGCCTCACCCGCATGTACTTTGCCGCGCAATTCCGTCGCGCCACCGGCATGCGTCCGCACGAATACCTCGTACGCCGCCGCATCGAGCACGCGCAGGATCTGCTGCGCCGCGGTCAAGGCAGCGTGCTGGAAGTGGCCATGCGCAGCGGTTTCCGCTCGCAGGCCCATTTCACCACCGTTTTCAAGCGCTTCGTCGGTGACACGCCTTACTGCTGGCGTGTCAAGGTCACCTCTACTCCAGGGAGCTCCCATGTTTGATGCCACTGAAGTTTTGCAACCGGCTGCTACCGATAGCCGCGATACGTTCGATGCACCCGATGCGCCCTTCGATCACTCGTGCGACGCGTGGCTGAGCACCATCGCCCTGCTGAATCCGCAAGCCCCTGCGCCCACGACCTACACCGCCGACGACCATGCGCATCGTGCCCACGCACCGATCGTCACCGTCATCGAGCGGCCCAGCAGTGCCATGGCCGTGGTGAGCTGGCGCGATGCCACGCACTGCCGCTATGGCGAGCAGATCTGGACCATCGGCATCGCCCGCCAGGCGGGCACCTGCGCACTGACCGGGCAGCCCATCGGCAAGATGGCCGCCGTCTATCAGCCGCAGCGCTCGCGCACCCCGGCCCTCAATGCCGACGCGATGATCCTGGCCTCGGCCATGGAAAACACCTGCGGCGTGACAGAGCCGGCGCGCGAGCCCGAAGCCGAGCCCGCCATCCGCTACCGTTCCCGGTGATCCGCCATGGCCATCGACAACGTTCTTGACCTCTCGCGCGCCCAGTTCGCATTCACGGCGATCTTCCACATCCTCTGGCCCATCCTGACCATCAGTCTGGCGGCCTGGCTCTTCATCGTGGAAGCGCTCTGGGTGCGCACCGGCGACCTCGGGTGGTACCGCCACGCGCGTTTCTGGGGCAAGCTGCTGCTGTTGAACTTCGCCGTGGGCGTGGTCAGCGGCATCCCGATGGAATTCGAGTTCGGCACCAACTGGAGCAGCTTCTCGCAGTTCACGGGCCAGTTCTTCGGCAACATCCTCGGCTTCGAAGGCGCCATGGCGTTCATGCTCGAAGCCGGCTTCATCGGCATCATGATGTTCGGCTGGGACCGCGTGTCGAAGGGGGTCCACCTGTTCGCCACCGGCATGGTCGCGCTCGGTTCGTCGCTCTCCGCGTTCTGGATCATGGTGGCGAATTCGTGGATGCAGACGCCAGCCGGCGTGGCGGTGGTCGACGGCAAGATCGTCGTGACCGACTACCTGCGTGCAATCTTCAATCCCGATGCGGTCTGGGGCATCACCCATATGTGGCTGGCTGCGCTGGAAACCGGGTTCGTGGTCGTGGCCGGCATCTCCGCGTGGTATCTGTTCAAGCGCCGCAATCCCGAGTTCTTTGCCAAGTCGTTCCGGCTGGCGATGCTGCTGCTCGTCATCGTGGCGCCCATCCAGGTCTGGCTGGGCGACGGCAGCGGCGTGGACGTGTTCCGCACGCAGCCCGCCAAGGGTGCTGCCATCGAGGGCCACTGGCATACCAATGCACCGGGCACTGCCGCGTCGTGGTCACTGCTCGCATGGCCCGACCAGGCAGCGCAGCGCAATAGCTGGTCCGTCGAAGTGCCGGGCATGCTGAGCCTGCTGGCCACGCACAAGGTAGATGGCACCGTCACGGGCCTCGCAGACATTCCGCGTGCCGACCAGCCGCCGATGCTCCCGCTGCTCTACTACTCGTTCCGTGTGATGGCCGGCATCGGCTTCCTGCTGGTACTGCTGGCCCTGCGCACCGCGCATGTGGTGTATCGCACGCGGCGCAACCCCGATGCCCTGGCCCAACACCGCTGGCTGATGCTCGCCTGGGTGCTGGCGATTCCGCTGCCCTACCTCGCGGTGGAGTGCGGATGGATCGTGCGCGAGGTGGGACGCCAGCCGTGGCTGGTCTATGGCCTGCTGCGCACCGAGGCCGGTGTTTCCACGGCCATCTCCACGCTCGACGTGACCAGCAGCATCGCGATGTTCGCCGCCTTCTACCTCGTTCTGCTCGCTACGTTCGCCTGGCTGGCCTCGCGCTGGCTGCGAAAAGGGCCTGACCTGACACTGGCCGCGCCGATGCAGGGCCTTGCCGCACGCACGGCACCCGTTGCCGGTGGCGGCACCTACTGATATCCGAGGCAAAGACCATGGAAACCTCTCCCCATACCCTGCTTGTCACGCTGTGGTTCGGCATTCTCGGCCTGATGCTGGCGTGCTACGTTGTCACCGATGGCTTCGACCTGGGCATCGGCATCCTGAGCCTGTTCGCGCCGGAACGCAGTGCGCGCGACGCGATGATCGGATCGATCGCCCACGTCTGGGATGCCAACGAAACCTGGCTCGTGGTGCTCGGCGGCGGCCTGTTCGGCGCGTTTCCCGCAGCCTACGCGCTGTTGCTGCCCCACCTGTATGTACCGCTGATGGCGTTGATCGCCGGGCTGATCATGCGCGGCGCGGCCATCGAGTTCCGTCACGCCGCAGAGCGCAACGTGCTGTGGGATCGCGTCTTCGGACTCGGCAGCCTCGTTGCAGCCGTGTCGCAAGGGGTGATCCTGGGCCGCGTCATCACCGGCCTGAACCCAGGGGCGTGGAACGCCGTCTTCACGCTCTTCGCCGCGATCGGCGTGGCGGCAGGCTATGCGCTGCTGGGCGCGACCTACCTGATCAAGAAGACACCGTATCCGGTGGAGAACGCCGCGCGCAACTGGACGCTGCTGATGCTGCCGGTCACCGTGGTCAGCGCGCTGGTCCTGTCCTTTGCCACGCTGCGCCTGAGCCTGATCGGCACCGAGCGCTGGCACGAGCATGGCGTGCTCGCCGTCCTGCTGGCGCTGGGTGTGATCGCGGCAGGCGCCGTGGCGTGGATCGCGGCAACAACCTGGACCGGCAGCCGCCGTGCGCCGTTCCGCGCCACCGTGCTGCTGTTCCTGGTGTCGTTCGGCGGGCTGGCCATCAGCCTGTTCCCCGATGTCGTGCCCGGCAAGCTGTCCTTGATGGCCGCTGCCTCCGACGACCGCACGCTGGTGTTCATGCTGATCGGTATCGGCCTGATGTTGCCGGTGATGCTGGGGTACAACCTGTACCAGTACCACGTGTTCCGGGGGAAGGTGGCGGCTTGAATTCTGCTTACTCCCTGTTTCTCCCCTCTCCCATGGAATGGGAGAGGGGTTGGGGGTGAGGGCATGGCAGTTCAAATCGCGGCTATCGTGTCCTGAACCGCCAGCCCTCCCCTCGCCCCTCCGCTTGCCTCCCAGTTCTATTTCGCCCTGCCTTCATCCTTTTTATTTACGAGCAGGGACAGAACTCAGATTTAATCAAATCAGAATAAGAGCAAAATAATAACAGTCTGTCTTTCCAAGACAAGAAACAGACATCCTCAATATCTGCACGGCACCGCAAACATAATATCCCCGTCATTACACCCGTTCGGGCGATGCGAGACACTGCCGTTTGCACCACACTGCTTTTCAAGAAACGACTATTTCACCCCTTCCCGTCGTGCGCCGGGAGGGCGGGACAAACACGGCCATTGTCACAGTCCTGCGCAGCGCACATTTCCCGATTTCAAAAACTAGTAAATCAGCTATTAAACGGGCGTCCATCCATTCATAGACTTCAGGCGTTACAGGTTGATTCAAGGTCGCGCGGCGATTACCACCCACGCAATATTCCAATCAGCCTGAGCGCCCCCGTCATTACGGCGGCTTCATTCACTAGATATAGAGAGAAGTCAAAATGAAAACCATTCGCCAAACCCTGATAGCTGGCCTTCTTGTCGCCGCCGCTGTGCTGCCGGGTGCCGCTTTTGCCTCGGACGGCACCATCACCTTCACTGGCCGCGTATCGTCGCAGACCTGCACGATCGGCGGTAACGGTGGCACTTCCAGCAGCTTCACCGTGACGTTGCCGGCTGTATCGACTTCCGCACTGAGCGGGACAGGCACCGCTGCCGGCCGCACGCCCTTCAGCATCCGCCTGTCGGGCTGTTCCACCGCCACGGGCAATGCCGCGGTCTATTTCGAACCGGGCGCCACCATCGACGCGGCCACGGGACGGCTGATCAACGGTGCCTCCAGCACGCCGGCCGGTAACGTCCAGATCGCGCTGCGCAACGCGGATATGTCGGCGATTACGCTCGGCGCGGCTGCCGGCTCGCAGAACTCGCAACAGGTTGCACTGGCCTCGGGTGCTGCCACGTTGAACTACAGCGCCGAGTATGTGGCAACAGGCACCGTGACGTCCGGCAACGTATCGACCTCTGTTGTCTATTCCGTCGTGTACCCCTGACCGGCTGCCCGCCGGTTGCGTAAGGGAGAGCCCCTGGCGGGCTCTCCGTATGTTCAACCACTGCCTGCGGAGCGTCCATGCCGAATTTTCAAACCGCTTGTCGTGCCACGGCGGTGGCATTGTTGCTGTGGGCCGGCATCTCGCCGGCCTTCGCGTCGGTGGTACTCAACGGCACGCGCGTCATCTACCAGGAGCCCCAGCGCGAGGTGTCGTTGCGGGCGACGAACGACGGCACCTCGCCGTCGCTCGTGCAGGCCTGGATCGATGCGGGCAACCCCGACGCGCCTCCCGACGACGCAGCCGTTCCGTTCCTGCTCACTCCGCCGCTGTTCCGCGTCAATCCCGGCGACGGACAAACCATGCGGATCATTCTTGCAGGAGACCCCCCGCCGACTGGCCGCGAAACGCTTTACTGGGTCAATGTCCTTGAGGTTCCGTCCGTGGTCGCCTCTGACGATGCGCCACGCAACTCTCTGAATTTCGCGTTCCGCACCCGTATCAAGCTCTTCTACCGCCCGGCATCGCTCGATGCCAATGGCGCCGCCGCGGCGGCACAAAGCGTGACGTGGAGCTTTCGTCGGAAAGACGACGGCTATGCACTGGAGGGCAGCAACCCCACGCCCTATCACATCACGTTCGGCAGCGTGAAGGCCACGGCGGGCGGCGAGTCGTTCGCCAACAGCGGTGGCGGAATGATCGCCCCGGGCGGCACGCTGGAACTTGATATCGGCAAGCCCGCCACGGTGCCAGCCGCCACGCCGGAGCGTGTCGAGTTCAGCTTTATCAACGACTATGGAGGTGCCACGGAAGGTTCCATGGACAAGGCTGTCAATTCCGGACGATGACGCCATGGCGAGCATGGACAAGCGGTGTCGCCGTAGCCCGCTCTGGTGGGCCGTTGCCTCCCTGCTGCAGGCCGCCACGGTACAGGCGCAGGACAAGCCGGACGTGCGGTTCCTTGATGATCTGCTGCGTCGGTCCAGCGGCAACCCGATCGATATCACGCCGTTCTCGCGCGCCAACGCCATCGTCCCCGGCGACTACATCGTCGATGTCTTCGTCAACGGCGAGTGGTCCGGCCGCGAGGCGGTGCGTTTCGATGCTACGGATGGCGACGTGGCGCCCTGCATCACGCGGCCCCTGGCCACGCGCATGAAACTCGACCTCGAAGCGCTATCGCCACAAGGCCGCACCGTGCTGGCCGGCACCACACCCGACTCATGCGCGTCGTTGGCAGCCATTGCCACGGAGGCGACCTGGACGTTCAACATGGGTGACCTGCGGCTGGACCTGAGCGTGCCCCAGGCCCTGCAGCAGCATCAGCCACGAGGGTACGTGCCACCGGAGTTCTGGGATGCGGGCATCCCGTCGGCCACGGTGGGCTACACGTTCAACTCGTATCACACCACCGGCGCCAATGCTTCCACGACGAGCTTCCTGGGTATCGACGCCGGCGTAAACGTGGGATCGTGGCACCTGCGGCAGCGCTCTTCGATGACCTGGATGCCCGCCGGACAGGGTGGCTTCGACTACCAGAACATCGCCACGTATCTGCAGCACGACATCCCCTCATGGCGCAGCCAGCTCACGCTGGGCGACGCCTTCACCGACGGGGCAATCTTCGACAGCTACTCGATTCGCGGCCTCAACGTCGCCACTGACGACCGCATGCTGCCGGATTCCAGCCGGGGCTACGCGCCGGTGGTGCGCGGTGTGGCGCGCAGCAACGCGCGCGTGTCGATCTCCCAGAATGGCATCCGTCTGCGCGAAACCACCGTGGCGCCCGGACCGTTCGAGATCGACGATCTCTACGCCACAGGCTATGGCGGCGAACTGCTGGTCACCGTGACCGAAGCCGACGGTTCGTCGCACACGTTCACGGTGCCTTATGCATCGGTGGTGCAGCTGCTGCGGCCGGGCAGTGCGCGCTACTCCTTCACGGCTGGCGACTATCGCGACACGCGCGTCACGCAGAGCGAAAAGCTCATGCAGGCCACCCTTCAGTATGGCCTCTCCAACCTGGTCACCGGCTATGGCGGGCTGGTCTACGCCAACAGCTATCAGGCGGCGTTGCTGGGCGCTGCACTGAACACTTCGATGGGTGCCTTCGCGCTCGACATCACGCAGGCCCATGCCGACGTGCCCCGTCCCGGCTCCAACTCCGGCCAGAGCTATCGGGTCAGCTACAGCAACGTGGTGCCATCCACGCGCACCAACCTTACGGTGGCGGCCTATCGCTACGCGTCAAGCGGGTTCTGGCAGATGAGGGATGCCTTCCTGGCCCGTTCCTACGCCGACAGCGAAAACGGACCCACCGTGCTGCGCCGGCGCACCCAGTTCCAGGTGACGGTGAACCAGCAACTTCCCGGTCCATGGGGCAACCTTTACCTCACGGGCAGTTCGCTGGACTACTGGGACCGCGACGGCACCGCGAACCAGTTCCAGATCGGCTACAACAACGTGGCACGGATGCTGGGCGTGTCCTTCACCTACAACTTCTCGGTCTCGCGCACGATCGATGGTACGACCGGCCGGCTCGGCACCCAGATCTTTGCTGGCTTTACGGTGCCGCTGGGCCGCAGTCCGCGCATGCCGACACTGTCGTTCGGCTACACCAGCGACCGCGCCAGCGGCGATTCGCAGCAACTGCTGATCACCGGCACCGCGCTGGAGGACAGCGCACTCAGCTACGGCATCGGCGGCACCCGCTCCAGCGCCACGTCAACCGGTAGCGGCAACATCCAGTACCGCAGCCCCTACACCACGTTATCCGGGTCGGCCTCGGCCAGCGAGCATACATCGCAGTTCTCGGTGGGCTTGCAAGGTGCCCTGGTGGCGCACAGCGGTGGCGTCACGCTGGCGAACTACGTTGCCGATACCGTGGCGCTGGTCGAGGCCAAGTCCGCACGCGGCGCACGCGTACTCAATATGCCGGGCGTGCGGGTGGACCGCTTCGGCTATGCCGTGGTGCCGTACCTCGTGCCATATGGGCTGAATGCCATCGAGATCGACCCACGCGGCATGCCGGCCGACATCGAGTTCCGCGCCACCAGCAGGCAGGTGGTGCCCCGTGCCAATGCCGTGGTCCGCGTCCAGTTCGAGACGCTGAGCGGCCGCACGGCCATCCTGGTAAGCCGCGCGCCGGACGGGTCGGCGCTGCCGTTCGGCGCAGCCGTGGTGAACGAGGCCGGCCACGACGTCGGGATTGTCGGCCAGGCTGGCCGGATTTTCGTACGGGGCGTGGAAGACAGCGGCACGCTCACGGTGCGTTGGGGTTCGCCCAGCACGGACCAGTGCCGAATCCCTTATCAGTTGCCACCTCACGATGCGGTGCTCAAGCGCCATGTTGTCGTGGAAGCGCCTTGCGAGCCGATTGACGCCACGGTATCGGGCCGTGCGCCGCGCCGGGCTACTCCCTGACCTGAACGAAGGACCCGTGCCATGACCCAACGCTTCGCTTCCTTTCACCGTGCCTGGAGAATCGCTCGCGCGGCGCTGTGGCTGGTCAGCATGGCGATGGCACCGGCCGCGTATGGCCAGTCGGTTCCGCAATGCACGATGTCAACCACGCCCGCCACCATCTCGTTCAGCGCCATCACCGTTGCCCGGGATGCCCCATCGGGCACCGCGTTGAGCGAGGTGGTCTCCACGACCACCACGGTGAGATGCCCATTCAACGACTTCGTGACAGGCAACAGCTTCTATCTCCAGTACCTTCCGCTCTTGTCGGTATCGTCCGTTGTCCCGGACGTCTGGCAGACCTCCCTTCCCGGAATCGGCGTACGCGTCATCAGCGTAAACTACGGCAACAAGGTCCTGTCACACATCAGTTCCGGCCAGTGGGATTCGTTCGCACCGAACGTCACCTCGCCAAACCCCACCACGAACAACTACTCGTTCACCTATCAGTTGATCAAGACCGGACAGGTGACCACGAGCGGCACGGTGAGCGTTCCGGTCATGTTCAATATGATCAGCCACAACGTACCCTATAACACCTCATCGTCGCCGCTATCACAAGTCGGCATGGGGGCTTCTCAGGTCACAGCCAGGTCCTGCACGGTCACCACGCCCAATATCGGTGTCACGCTGCCAACCGTCGTTCTGTCCATGCTGACTCCCGTGGGCGCCACGGCTGGCGAAACCGGATTCCAGATCGGCCTGACCTGCGATGCGGGGTCCACGGTCTATCTCACGCTGTCCGACGCCACCACACCTGGCAACCAGACCGACCTGCTCACGCTGACAGCCGCCTCCACCGCGCGGAACGTGCAATTGCGCATCACCCGTGCCACCGGCGAAACGATCAGTTTCGGGCCGGACTCGCCCATGGCCGGCACCGTGAACCAGATCCTGATCGGGCCATCGAGCACCACCAGCAACATTGCGCTGCGCGTGCGCTACATCTCCACCGGTACTGTGACGCCCGGCACGGTCAACGCACTGGCCACGTTCACGATGAGCTATCAATGACCGCCTGTCAGAGCACGACGCCCCGCGCCGCCTCCGGCTCCGGCGCATCACAGGGCTCGCCCAGCACGTCCATGAGTTCGCGTTCGATCCTGCGGCAGATCTGCGCCATCGGCACGTCGTTCGCATTGCCCTCGAAGGGATTCTCCGTACTCTCGCCCACCTGCTCCAGGGCCAGGTACATCCACGAGATCATCGCGCTGAAGGGAATCACCAGCCAGATCATGTGCCCATGCATGAAGCCCGACACGCTGGCGTTGAGCTTCTCGAACTCCGTCAGGATGCCGAATGGCAGCAGCAGGCAGAACGTGCGGACAAAGATCTTGTTGACGATGGCGTACTGGCGCGGATAGGGATAGTCCTTGATTCGCTCCGCCCGGCCCTGCTGGTTGAAGAAGCCCCGGATCGATCCGCCCAGCTCCATGTAGAAGCTACTGGAGATCTCGCCGGCATCGAGCAGGCGCTTGAGGGTGGCGGACTGGTTGCCCAGCAGCCGCGAGGTCTTGTGATCGGCGTTCACGATCGAGGCCAGTTCCTCCGGCTGGAGATACTTTGCGAGTGCCTTGTCGAGCGGTACTTCCCATTCCGGAATGCTGTAGTACTGCTGGTACTCCACGTTGGACACCTTGCCCGCGTTCTCCCAGATCTTCGGCACTCTGAGTTGGTAGCGCAGCGCGGTCAGCCATGCGCAGTGGCGAAGCATCAATTCGCGCCGGGCCGCCGGATGCGCAAGGAAATCCCGGCTCATGACGCCCAGGCACCGGCTGCCGTTCAGGATCTCGGTCCAGACCTGCAGCGCATCCTGCGCGCGGGTGTAGGTCTGCACATTCCGGAAACCCACGATGAACGACGTGGCCGTTCCCAGCAGCACTGCCACGGCGGTGGGGATCGACAGCCACTTCACCTCGAAAAACTGATAGAGGATGACGGGCAGCGTCCCGCAGGCCAGCGCGGCGTAGATCTTCCGCCTCGACCAGAACGTGAACTCGGGTATTGAGTACGATTTCCCCAGGTGCATGGCGCGCTCTCACGGCAGATTGACGGGCGCCAGCCAATCACGGCGCCCGGTGCGATGTGAAGGCGATCATACTGCCGTGCCCAGGGGGCAGGTCGAGACATCGATTCGTACAATTGACAAACCGCCCGCGACAGGGCGGGCGGTGTTTTGCAGCGATACAGCCGCGGTGCAGCCTTACTTCACCGATTCCGCCAGGAACCACGCGCGGCGCTGTGCTTCATCGATCCAGTTCTCCAGCAGGCTGGCGGTGGCCACGTCCGCGTGGTCGTCGCAGACAGCATGGGCGTCGAGCATGGCTTCCACCAGCTTGAGGTTGTCTGCGTGCAGTTCGCGCAGCATGTCCTTGGCCGAGACGGCTTCCTGGTCGTTATCGCGCAGCCGCTGCAGGCGAGCGATGTTGCCGATGGAGCGCAGGGTAGTGCCGCCGATCTTGCGCACGCGCTCGGCCACGTCGTCGGTCATGGCGAAGATCTGCGCCGATTGTTCGTCCAGCATCAGGTGGTAGTCCCGGAAATGCGGACCGGACATATGCCAGTGGAAGTTCTTGGTCTTCAGGTACAGCGCAAAGACATCGGCCAGCAACTGGTTCAGGTGATCGGAAATCTCGGTGACGGCCAGGCCGGCATCGGTGTCGAGGGAAGTGATGGTCATGGCGACTCCTGGGGATGCATCCACGGCTGGCGGGTGGCGATGCACCGTAAAAGTGCGCAGCCAGACGCCAGGATTTGGGGGGTGACGGTTCAACGGCCCGACGGTTCAGGGGGAGAACTCGCTGCCATGATGGCGTGGATGCGGCCACGGGCCTTGTGCAGGGCGCCCAGGGATTGCCGTTTCGCATGGCAAACAGGCCACCATACCTTTATATGATTTCCCAAGCAGTCATTCGGCATTAGTATCGGCGTCGGGCCATGCTGCTGATAGAGCGCCCTACCGTCAATCCGCCTGGACTGGGCATGTACAACTCGACCATCAACCGGCTGCTGAAAGGCACCGCCGGCTCGCTTGCGCTGGGCGTCTTCCTGATCGACGCATTCACGCCGCTGGATTTCGCCATCGCGGTGCTGTACGTGGTGGTGATCCTGCTTGTGGCGCTGACCGGTTCCATCGGCGCCACGCGCGTGGCCGCCTGGGCATCGCTGCTGCTGACGCTGACGGCCTATATCGTCTCGCCCAGCGCCGAAGATGAAGGTGGCCAACTGGCCCGCTGCATATTCGCGCTGCTGGCCATCGGCACCACCACCCTGCTGGCCCTGCGCAACCTGGCCGACATGGACCGGCGCTGCCAGGCCGAAGCCGCACTGGCGCGCAGCGAATCGTTCCTGGCGGAGGCACAGAAACTCAGCAAGACCGGCAGTATCGCCATCCGCGTGCCCGCTGGCACCATGGTCTGGTCCGACGAGGCGCACCGGATCTTCGGCTATGCGCGCGGCGGTCCGGTGCATCTTGGGCTGGTGATGGCGCGGGTCCATCCCGATGACCTGGCCGCTGCGCATCGCACTCATGCCGATATGCTCAACGGTGCGCCGCTCGTGGAGTTACAGCATCGGCTGCTGATGCCCGACGGCGCCATTCGATATGTGCATCTGGTAGCGCGCCGCAGTACGTCCGATGGCGACAACCACGAGTATGTGGGCGCCCTGATGGACGTCACCGACGCCACGCTGACGCAACAGGCGCTGCATCGCACCATGGACGAACTGGCCCATGTGGCGCGCGTGACCACGCTCGGACAACTTGCGGCGTCCATCGCACACGAGGTGACGCAGCCCATCGCGGCCATCGTCACCTGCGGCGAGTCGGCGCAGCGCTGGCTGCAGCGCACGCCGCCCGATATCGAGGAAACGCGCGACTCCATCGACCAGATCATTCGCGATGCCACGCGAGCCAGCGACATCATTCGCCAGATCCGCTCGATGGCGCAGAAGGCCGAGCCCAAGTACATCGATATCGCCGTGGACCACCTGCTGGCAGACACCGTGGAACTGGTGCGCCGCGAAATGCAGGATCACCAGATCGCGGCCGTCACCGAACTCGACGCCGGCACCGCGCACATTCTTGGCGACTGGACGCAGTTGCAGCAGGTACTGGTGAACCTGATGATCAATGCGATCCAGGCGATGTCCGAGACCGCTGGCCGGCGCCGCCTGACCGTGGCCAGCCGCGAGATTCCGGGCAATGCGGTGCTGCTGATCATCAGCGACACCGGCCCCGGCATTCCGGCGCAGGCCATGGGCCAGCTATTCAATGCGTTCTATACGACCAAGCCGGACGGCATGGGCATGGGCCTGTCGATCTGCCGCAATATCGTGGAGTCCCACGGTGGCAGCATCGAGGCCGAATCGCCACCCGAAGGCGGCGCGAAGATGATCGTCCGGCTGCCGCTGAGGACAGCCGCCGTAGAGGCCGTGGAGGCAGCGGCCTGAACGCAACCTGAACCGGGCGCGGTTCCATCACACGCCCGCCCAGGCCACCGTCGCAAACGCCATGCCGGCACTCGCCGCGCAGATGCAGAGCCAGGCCAGCAGCGGCCCGACCTGCGCATACGACACACCCGAAGATGGCATGGTGGTCTCTCCGATGGGGGCGCGAGCGGCAATCATGCCGGTGCGCCGCCCGGAGGGGCCGAAACGCCTGTCAGGTCACGGCCCACGAGAATGAAGCGCCCCTCGTCGGCAGGCGACACCTGGTAACGCGCACCGTCGGTGAACGGATCGCGCTGGCGGTCGATGTTGTAGACGGGATGGCCCTTCTTCTGCACGGGCGGCTGTGCGGCGTCGGCCATACCCGACGCCAGCGCGCTGACAGCGGCCAGACCGCATGCCACGACGATGGGAACGATGTGCTTTGCAACCATGTTCGGCTCCTTCTAAGCTTCGAATGCGCAGGCACACCGTCTGGTGTCCCGCCCTGGGCCTGCACCGCAAGCCCGCCATCGAATGGTAGGCAGCCGTGCCGCGAAGCGCATCTGTACACCGGGGTCGTGCGGTAGCCAATTTGTTGCGGCGTCCTATCCTTTGGTCTGATGACCGGATACGGCGCCGTGCGAACCGGCAATCGGTCGGTATGCAAGGAAGGGTGCCGCCTCCTCAGCCACTACGCTGCGGTCACGACATCATCCGAACAGGCAGGAGCACGCGTCATGGCACAACGGTCCAAACCCCGAATCGAACCCTATACCCACGCGGCAGCGGGCTGGGGGGCGCTGAAGTACGTCGCCATCAACCTGCTCAAGGAGCGTGTGGCGGGCCGTGACTACCGCATGCTGTTCCGGCAGAACCAGCCCGATGGCTTCGACTGCCCTGGCTGCGCATGGCCAGACCGCGAACACGCCTCCACGTTCGAGTTCTGCGAGAACGGCGTCAAGGCCGTGGCGGCAGAATCCACCAGCAAGCGCGTGACGCCGGCGTTCCTCGCGCAGAACACGGTAGCATCGCTGATGGCGCAGACCGATTACGAGCTGGAGCAACACGGCCGCCTCACCGATCCCGTCATCTACGATCCACTTTCCGACACCTACCAGGCTATTTCCTGGAACGATGCATTCGCGACGATCGGCGCGCGGCTGCGTGCGTTGCGCGATCCCAATCAGGCTGCGTTCTATACCTCGGGGCGCGCCAGCAACGAGGCCGCGTTCCTCTACCAGCTGTTCGCGCGCATGGTGGGCACCAACAATTTTCCCGACTGCTCGAACATGTGTCACGAGGCCACCAGCCGGGGCATGCCGCTGACGGTTGGCGTGGGCAAGGGCACCGTGACGCTCGACGACTTCGAGCATTGCGACACCATCCTGCTGTTCGGCCAGAACCCCGCCACCAACCACCCGCGCATGCTGGGCGAGTTGCGCGATTGCGCCAAGCGGGGCGCCACGCTGGTGTCGATCAATCCGCTGCGCGAGCGCGGACTGGAGCGCTTCACGAGTCCGCAGAGTCCGATGGAAATGCTGACAAATGGAAGCACCGAGATCTGCTCGGTCTTCGTGCGTCCCACGCTGGGCGGCGATTTCGCATTGATCCGTGGTGTGGCCAAGCACGTGCTGGAACTCGACGACGATGCCGTAGCCGCCAGCCAGCCGCGCGTGCTCGACACAGAATTCATCGCCACGCATACGCGCGGCTTCGACGCCTTCGCCGCCGACCTGCGCGCCGAACCCTGGGACGTCATCGAACGCGAATCCGGCGTGCCGCGTGCGGAGATCGAAGGGCTCGCCGCCATCTATGCACGCGGCAAGCGCGTGATCTGCACCTGGGGCATGGGTCTCACCCAGCACAAGCACTCGGTGCAGACCATCCAGCTGCTGTCCAACCTGATGATGATGCGCGGCAACATCGGACGTCCTGGCGCGGGCCTGTGCCCGGTACGTGGACACTCCAATGTGCAGGGCAATCGCACGGTTGGCATCGAAGAACAGCCCACGCCCGCGTTTCTGGACAAGCTCGGCGCAGCCTTTCATTTCGATCCGCCGCGCGAGCATGGTCACGACGTGGTGGATACCATCGACGCCATGCTGCGTGGCGAGGTGAACGTGTTCATCGCGCTCGGCGGCAACTTTGCCGCTGCCACGCCGGACACGCCGCGCACGTGGGAAGCCCTGCGTGCCTGCGACCTCACCGTGCATATCGCCACCAAGCTCAACCGCAGCCACCTGATCCATGGCCGCACGGCGCTGATTCTGCCCACGCTGGGCCGCACGGAGATCGATCGCCAGAACGGTGTGCCGCAGGGCGTGACCGTCGAGGATTCGGTGTCGCAGGTGCATCTGTCGTACGGCATGAACACGCCGGCCTCGGAGAACCTGATGTCCGAGACCGCCATCGTGGCCGGGCTGGCGCACGCCGCACTGGGCAGCGCCACCGTGGACTGGCGCTGGTACGCGGCGGACTACGCGCGGATTCGCGACAAGATCGCCGAGGTCATCGACGGCTTTGAAGACTTCAACGCGCGCGTGGCGCATCCGGGTGGCTTCCACCTGCACGTGCCGGCGCGCGAGCGTGAATGGCATACGCACTCAGGCAAGGCCGAGTTCCTGATCAACCCGCTGATTCCCGATACCCCCATCGCCCGCGCCCGCGCGCTGCACGGCGAGCGCATGATGGTGCTGATGACCACGCGCTCGCACGACCAGTACAACACCACGATCTATGCGCTCGACGATCGTTACCGAGGCGTGTTCGGCCAGCGGCGCGTGGTCTTCATGCATCGCGCCGACATCGAAATGCTGGGCTTTGCCGATGGCGACTGGGTGGACATGCACACCGTCTGGCACGACGGCATCGAGCGGCGCGCCGATGGCTTCCGCATCGTGGCCTATGACATTCCGCGCGGCTGCATCGCCGGTTACTACCCCGAGACCAATCCGCTGGTGCCGCTCGATAGCGTGGCCGATCTCTGCAACACGCCCACGTCGAAATCGATCCCCGTGCTGCTGGAGCGCTCCGCGATGCAGCGGCCATTGGACGACTGATCCTTGACGCCGACAAGCATTCACTGAAACGCTTGAAGAGTGACATCTGGACGGCAGTCCAGTCGCAGTGCTGCCGCAGTGTTGCTTTTCCGCGCAGGGTGGCAATCACCCTTTACCCTGTTCCAAGGCCGCTTTTTGCGGCCTTTTTTACGTCTGCACGGCGCGTGCCTGCCGCCAGATGGCGCGCCCTCGCCAAGTGACGCGACCTGTCACCCGGTCCGCAAAATTTGTCACCGCGTGCGCCAAATCATGACAATTGACATCTATAAATCGCCCTGTCGATAATCGCCCCCGGCTGAAGAAGCCGACGACATGCAGGTCATCGCCACGGCGAGAAGTACTCCGAAACCGAATGGTTCGCGAACAGGGAACGAAGGGTCAATAACATGAAGAAACCTCACGCGTATTGCCGTGTGCCGGCGCTATTGCTGGCCACGTTGTTGACAGTCACCGCCTGCGGCGGCGGTGGCGATGGCGGAAGCGGCACGCCCCCGCCTACGTCTTCCACCCCGACCGAGGCATGGACTCCGCTGTTCGCGGCCGACACGCCGATGATGGAGCAGATCCAGTATCGCGAAGCCGATGGCACGCTCGTGACGCTGATGGGATCGCGCCCCACCGAGCGCCACGCCCGCGAGCGCGGCGAGGCATGGACCGCCCCCGATGCGGGGCCCGGCCGCTACCTGACGTTCCCCACGTTCTACTTCCAGAACCGCACGTTCGGGATCGAGATCCGCGACGGCGTGCCAGCGGGCCGCCAGAAGATCGAGATGTACCTGCGCGTGAACCAGGGCATCTTCGACGGCACCACATTCAGCCTGTTCCGCAACGTGCTGGACCCCAACGTGCGCGACTACGGCTGGGCCATGAATACCGGCTTCAACAACGCCAAGGAAGGCGGCCTGCCGATCTGCCGCGAAGGACAGCCGAAGGAAGACTGCATGATCGTCTTCGATTCGAACTGGCGCACCGATCCGCACAGCCCGCTCAAGATCGGCGACCCCATCGAACTGGCACCGGCGCCGCGCCTGAAACGCGATCCGGTGGTGGATGGTGGTGGCAGCCGCTACTACTCGTTCGAACAGCTCTACGTGGTGGGTGTGGGCATGCGCCCGTGGTACGGCATCGCCCCGAACCTGGATTCCGCGCCGCTGCCTGACGACACGCTGCTTGGCGGCACGGCCAGCATCTCGTACAACTACTCCGAGGAGCCGATGCGCGTGTTCCAGCAGATGTCGAACAATATCGGCATCGCCAATACGCAGCGCTTTGTGGAGGGCCGCCGCCTGTTCCACACCTCGTTTGCCGATGGCACGCACTCGGAGCACGACAAGGACAATCCGGTCTTCACCGCGCACATCGGCCAGCTTGGCGCACGCTACAACCAGCCGCGCTGTATCGAGTGCCACACCAACAACGGCCGCAGCAAGCCGCTGTCGCTGACGGCCAAGCTCGACACGATGTCGATTCTGACCGCCAATGCCGAAGGCGGCCCCGATGCGACGTACGGCAACAACGTGCAGCAGCACGCGCAAAGTGCCACGGCACCGGCGTATGACGTGACGGCGAACTCGTTCGAAACCACGGTGCGCACGCTGCCCGATGGCGAGAAGGTGGAACTGGTCAAGCCGGTCTTCACGTTCAAGGGACCCGTGCCCGCACGCTTCTCGGCACGGCAGGCGCCGCAGGTCATCGGCATGGGCCTGCTGGAAGCGCTGCCTGAAGCCACCATCCTGGCGCAAGCCGATCCGAACGATGCGAATGGCGACGGCATCAAGGGCGTGCCCAACCTGATCGTCGATCCGGAGACGGGCAAGACGCACGTGGGCCGCTTCGGCTGGAAGGCATCGAAGGCCAGCATTCGCCAGCAGGTAGCCGACGCGCTGATCAAGGACATGGGGGTCACCTCGCCGATGTTCCCGAGCCCCGGCTGCCAGCGTGGCGCATCGGATTGCCGTGGCTCCACCGTCGCGCCCTCGGTCACCGAGAACGAACTGCAGCGCATGACGCACTACCTCTCGCTGATTGGCGTGCCGGCCCAGCGCAAGCTGCGGAGCGGCTTCCCCGATGGCGTACGCGTCTCGCCCGAGCATGACGTGAACCCCGCGCAGATCGCGCGCGGCAGCGACCTCTTCGCGCAAATCCGCTGCGTGGCCTGCCACACGCCGACCATGAAAACGGGCAACAACCATCCGTTTGCGGAACTGCGCGAGCAGACCATCCATCCGTACAGCGACCTGCTGCTGCACGACATGGGTCCGGGCCTGGCCGACACCCTGGCCGAAAGCCGCGCCTATCCGCAGCAATGGCGTACCGCGCCGCTGTGGGGCATCGGCTCGCTGCGCTTCATCCAGGGTGACGAAACCAGCGTCCGCCTGCTGCACGACGGCCGCGCCCGCAACTACACCGAAGCGGTGCTCTGGCACGGCGGTGAAGCGACTGATGCCCGCACGCGTTATGAGGCTCTGCCGAAGGCGGATCGGGATGCGATTGGGGCGTTCTTGAATTCGCTGTAACCAACTCTCTCTCTTCCAGTTTTTGCTCCCCTCTCCCGCACAGCGGGAGAGGGGTTGGGGGAGAGGGCCAGCGGTTCAATTCGCGACACCGTAGCAATTTGATACCCCCACCCTCTCCCCTACCCCTCTCCCGCCCTGCGGGAGAGGGGAAATAAATGGAAGCGGGAGAGGGGAGCAAACCCAGCGGGAAATGAAAATATCCGGAAGAAACGACAATGCTCATCCCATCCACTCGCTTCCTCGCCACGTTATGCCTCACCTTCGCCCTCGCCGCCTGCGGTGGCGGTGAAAGCGGTCCCATCTCCGGCGGCTCCGGCAACACGCCCACCGGCAACAATGGCAACAACGGCACCAACACCAACCCCGTAACCACACCGCCCGTTGCCACCCCCGGCGTCACCAAGAGCGCAAAGCGCGGCATTGCCTACGACCTTGCCAGCAAGGCCGATTTCGTGGCGTTGGCGCCGGGTATCTCGTGGTGGTACAACTGGGCATCGCGGCCCAATGCATCGGCGCCTGCCGATGCCGACACGGCCTACGCCATGGACTTCATGCCCATGCTGTGGAACGACAACTTCGATGCCACGGCCGTGGAGACCTGGCTGCTCGCGCATCCGAAGGTCAAGTACGTGCTGCTGCTCAACGAGCCGAACCTGACCGATCAGGCCAACCTCACGCCTGCTGCCGCAGCCGCCGCATGGCCGCGTTACGAAAGCATCGCCGCGCGTACCGGTGTAAAGCTCGTGGGCCCGACCATCACATGGGGCACGATGCCCGGCTATGCCGACCCCGTAGTGTGGCTCGATGCGTTCTACACCGCGTATCGTGCGGCCAATGCCAATCGCGATCCGCGTATCGACTATCTCGCCTTCCATTGGTACGACTACGGGCTGGGCGGTCAACTGGACCGGCTGGCGAAGTATGGCAAACCGTTCTGGGTGACCGAGTTCGCCAACTGGCACAGCAACAACGATGGTGCGCAGATCGATACCGTGGAGAAGCAGAAGCGCCAGATGCAGGAGATGGTGGCCATCTGCGAGCAGCGTACGGACGTGTTCCGCTATGCATGGTTCACGGGACGCTGGAACAATGACACCCATTACACGAGCCTGCTCGCCGCCGATGGCGAACTGACGGAACTGGGCAAGTACTACCTGACGCTACCGTTCTAAAAAATATGGCCCGCCAGTGCATTGCACGGCGGGCCATTGACTTTGTGCCGCGTCTTTACAGTGCTGCGGGCTGTTTCACAGCAGGCGCGGAAGCAGGCGTCTTGTCGGCGGCCTTCGCTTTCACTGCAGGCGCACTCGCCGCGCCGCCGTTGTACGCAAAGTAGCGCGCCTTGGCGCCCTTCCCCCAATACGCCACGGTGAACTGGCGGCCTTCCTTGGCGTGGAGCATTTCGATGCTGCCGTTGGTGGCCAGCCATTCGGCGTAGCCGTTCTCGGCATGCGCATCGGTCTTGCGTTTGACCTCGTAGCGCTTATCCAGCTTGTTGCGCGTGTCCTCGAACGCCGTGCGCTCGAAAGTCAGCGTAACCAGCGCCACAGTGTCCTGGGCGTCGCAATTGACGATGACCCGCGTCAGCCCCGGCAGGTTGAACCGGTCCAGGCTGCGGATCTCGATGGCATCGCCACCGGCCCAGGCGGCCTTGCCCGCCCGCACATGGTTCGGACCCTGCGTGATGCGGGCGCAGCGCGTCTTGCCCAGTTCCAGGCCCAGCGGCGCGGCGATGTTGCCTGTCGCCTGTGCCGCCGTCTCGATGGTCGTTTGCGCGTGTGCCGCCGATGCCAGCAGCAGGGCTGCGGCGAGGACTACTGCCTTCATTCGGACATTCTCCAGAGATATCCGGAGATTCTACGGCTTTCCGGCCTGCCAACTTTAGGCCAGGGCGATACCGCCATCCACGCGCAGGTTCACACCCGTGATGAAACTGCCCTCGCTGCCCGCCAGCAGCAACGCTGCGTTAGCGACTTCCTCGGCCCGTCCCATGCGGCCAAGCGGGATGGCACCGGCCATCATCGCCTCGAAAGCCGGGCGCTCCGTGGCCGCCACGCCCAGCTTGGCGAGAATCGGCGTATCGACGGGGCCGGGGCTGATCACATTGACGCGAATGCCGCGCGTCTTGAACTCCAGTGCCCAGCTTCGCGCAAATGCCTCGATGGCGGCCTTGCTACCCGCATAGACCGCGTGGCCGTCGAGCGCCTTGCCGCTGGCAATGGAGCTCACCAGCAGGATGGCGCCATCGCGCCGCATCAACGGCCCGATCTTCTGCACACCAAAGAACACGGCACGCGTGTTGGTGGCGAACTGGATGTCGTATTCCTCCACGCCGACCTGATCGGAGGGGGTGATCGTGTTCATGCCCGCATTGGCCACATAGATGTCTGCCCCGCCGAACTCCGCCGCCACGAGCGCGGCCACGCGGTCGTGCGTGCCGAGGTCGGCAATATCGCCCGTCACGCCAATGGCCTGCGCGCCCAACTGCTGCACGGCAGCCTCTACGGCATCGGCACGACGCCCCACGATCACCACGCTGGCCCCTTCCTGCACAAACCGGCTGGCCATGGCAAAACCGATACCGCTATTGCCGCCTGTGACAACCGCTACCTTGCCTTCAAGTTGTTTCATGATCCGTGACTCCAATGTTGATGGTTCCGGCATGGAATCTATGGGCAGCGGACAGTCTCGGGGAGACCTACAATGGACGCTTCACTTGTGCCAATCTGTCATCAATGTCGATGGAACGCCTGCACGGACTCGCCGCCTTCGTACGCGCGGTGGAGGCCGGCTCCTTTACCGCCGCAGCCAAGCTGCTCGGCACCACACCTTCCGCGGTGTCTAAAAGCATCTCGCGCCTCGAAGCCCGTTTCGGGGTTCGGCTCTTCCAGCGATCCACACGTGCCTTCCTGCTCACAGCGGAGGGACGCGCCTACTACGACCGTGTCGCTCCACTCGTACGTGGACTGGAGGAAGCCAGCGAAGTGCTGGCGACATCGAACGCCGCGTCAGGCAGGTTGCGCGTCAGCATGCCCGGCGACCTCGGCCGTGCGCTGCTCGGGGCCATCACGCAGAAGCTGCTGCCGAGGCATCCGCGTCTTTCCCTCGACATCAGTCTCGGAGACCAGCACGTCGATCTCGTACGCGAAGGATTCGACCTGGCGTTGCGCGCCGGCCATGCCGCCGACAGCACGCTTCACGCGAAGCCGCTGGGGCAGATGCCGCTGGTGCTCGTGGCCTCGCCCGGCTATCTCGACCGGCATGGCGAACCGGCATCCATCGCGGACCTCGCGCAACACCACCATGTCCGCTACCGTCTGCGCGGCGACGTGATACCGCTCGATTTCGTCGATGGTCCGTGGCCGCCATCGCAGGGTGTGTTCGACGCGGACAACGGCGACGCGCTCAAGACCGCTGCGCTGCAGGGTCTCGGCATCGCCCAGTTACTGAAAACGACCGTGCAATCGGACCTTGATGCGGGCCAACTCCGCATCGTGCTGCCTCGGGTGGCGTTGCGCCCCGTGCCACTGCAGGTGCTGCATGGCTTTGGGCGTCGCCTGCCTGCGCGGGCAAAGGTATTCGTGGACTTCCTCGCGGCCGAGTTGAAAGACCAGTCCGTGAGTTAGGGCTGCCAGATTTCCCGCAACGCCTCGCGCACGGCCAGGATCACCGGTTCGTTCTCGCGCTCCTCCGGGTACACGAACGCGACGTTGGTCTGCGCGCGATGCTCGTCCACGAACACGATCTCTCCTGCGGCCAGCGCATCCTGCGCCAGATCTTCGCGCAGCAGTCCGATGCCGATGCCGGCCACCACCAGTTCGCGAATCAGCAGTTCGTGGTCGGCCAGCACGGTCTCCATGGGCACGATGCCCGCCTTGGCGAGTATCTCGGCCATCAGCTCCTGATGGGCACTGCGTGGCGTCATGCGCAACCACGGCAGGCTGGCCAGTTGCGCGGGCGAAGCCGATGCCACCCTATCCGCCCATGCCGCAGGCGCCACGAGCCGGAACGTCAATGACTGCAGCACCTGCATGCCGCAGCCGCTGGGCGCGGATCGCGCGAGCATGATCGCAGCGTCGATCTCGGAGCCCTGCAACGCCGTCACCAGCCACGGCGTGCGCCCCATCTGCAGGTCGATCCGCAAGGCCGGACATTCCCGCACCAGCACCGCCAGCAGTTGCCCCACGCGCAGCAATGCCGGATCGACCAGCACCACGCCAATGCGCAGGTTGCCTTCGATATGGCCCTGCAGCGCCTTGGCCGCATGCATGAAATCGCCATAGGCTTCGAGCGCCTTCTCGGCGCGCGCCAGCAACTCCTGTCCTGCCTGTGTGAGCGTTACCGAGGATTTCGTGCGGGCGAACAGTTGCAGCCCCAGCGACTCCTCCAACTGGCGCAACTGTCCACTGACGGCTGGCTGGGTCACGTGCAGCGCCTCGGCCGCGCGGGTGACGTTGCCGAACCGTGCAACGGTGACGAAGGTGCGAATCTGGCGGATATCCATACGCTGCGGGGGGCTTAGCAAAGCTTATGGGCGTCATCAGCAGATGTGATTTCCGCCCCGTTGGTGCGGCCATTATTCTGCAAAACGTCCCGGCGCCACAAGTCAGCCCTCTGCAGTGGCAGGTCAGCGCGGCGCCGCAGGGCCACGACAACAGACAGGAGACAGGCATGACCCCCAGCATTGCCATCGATGAAAACCACGACGCCACCATCCTTCCGGACGACAGCCTCTGCAAGCTGAGCGCCACCGAGGCCTTGCGGCTGCTCAGGCGGCGCGAAGTGTCCCCGCTCGATCTCGTGGACGCCGCCATCGCCCGCATCGAAGCCGTGGACCCCGTGGTCAACGCACTGCCGATCCGCAACTTCGAGGCGGCGCGCGCAGCGGCACGGCACTTTCCGAAGGCCGACCCTGCCGTGTCCGAAGCACCCGGATGGCTCGCGGGCCTGCCCATCGCCGTGAAGGACTACAACGACCTGGCCGGCACACCCACCACCTATGGCTCGCCGATCTTCGCCAACAACGTGGCGACCCACTCCGACCTGACCGTCGCCAATCTGGAGCAGCGCGGCGCCATCCCGCTCGCCAAGTCGAACGTGCCCGAGTTCGCCGGTGCCAACACCTTCAACACGGTGTTCGGTGCCACGCGCAACCCGTGGAATACGCAATGCTCCGCAGGCGGTTCGTCGGGCGGATCGGCAGCGGCGCTGGCCGCGGGGATGGTGTGGCTCGCCACCGGCAATGACCTGGGCGGCAGCCTGCGCATTCCCGCCAGCTTCTGCGGCATCGTCGGCATGCGCCCGAGCGTGGGTCGCGTGCCGCGCCCTGCATCGGTGATGCCCTACGACCCGCTCTGGGTGGAAGGACCGATGGCACGCAGCGTGGCCGATGTGGCACTGATGCTCGACGCGCAGGCGCATTTCGATATGCGCGATCCGCTGTCGTGGCCCGCGCCTGCCGTGCCATTCACCCAGGCCATCGCCGCACCACGTGCCCCGGCACGCGTAGCGTTCTCCACCAATCTCGGCATCGGCAAGGTCGAAGCCGAAGTGGCAGCGATTTGCCGCCAGGCCACGCTGCGCTTTGCGGATGTGGGCGCCGAGGTCGAGGCCGCGCATCCCGATTTCAGCGGCGCGTTCGAAGCGTTTCAGACCTTGCGTGCCAACCTCGTAGCCGCCGTGCGCGGCCCGCTGCTCACCGAGCACCGTGCACGCATCTGTGACGAGATCATCTGGAACATTGAAAAAGGCCTGCAGCAGACCGGTGCGGATGTGGCGCGCGCCGAGCGCCTGCGCGGCGAACTGTTCCAGCGCGTGGCCGCGTTCTTCGGCGAATACGATGTGCTCGCCTGCCCGACGGTGGCCGTCGCACCGTTCCCCGTGGCGCAGCGCTTCCCGACCGAGATCGACGGCGAGCCGCTGACTTCCTACATCGACTGGATGTATCTCACGTTCGTGCTGACGCTGTCGGGTTGCCCGACGATCTCGGTGCCGGTCGGCCTCACCTCGGATCGCCGTCCCGTGGGCCTGCAATTGGTCGGTCGTCCGCGCGGCGATTTCGACCTGCTCGCGGCGGCGCATCTGCTGGAGCAAATGTGCGGCATGGGCACGCAGGTGCCGCGTGCGCCGCAAGTGAAGCAGGCATAGGCAACGGGAGATGCGGTCATGTCGATACACAATGAAATTACCGCCGGCACCGCCGTGCGGAGCATCGCTGCGGACGCCGATGCGCCAGCCCTTGAACGCCTGGCACTGCGCGTCACCGCGTGGTGCGAGAAGTGGTATCCCGATGCCTATGTCTTCGTCGCGCTGACGGTACTCGCCGTGGCCATCGGCGCGATGTCGATCGGTGCCTCGCCGGGCGCGGTGTCGGTAGCCTTCGGCAACGGCTTCTGGAGCCTGATCCCGTTCACGATGCAGATGGCCATGGTGGCGATCACCGGCTACGTGATTGCCAGTTCGCCGCCGATGGCGCGGCTGGTGGAGCGTGCCGCGCGCATTCCGCGCAATGGCCGCTCGGCCGTGGCCTACGTGGCGTTCGTCAGTGTGGTGGCATCGCTGTTGCACTGGGCCATCAGCTTGATCTTTGCCGGGCTGCTGGCCAAGGCGCTGGCACGCCGCACCGAACTGCGCATGGACTATCGCGCAGCCGGCGCCGCGGCGTACCTCGGCATCGGCGCCACGTGGGCGATGGGACTCAGTTCGTCCGCCGCGCAGTTGCAGGCCAACCCCGCCAGCCTGCCGGCGAGCCTGCTGAAGATCACCGGCGTCATCCCATTCAGCCAGACCATCTTTCTCTGGCAGAGCCTGGTGGTGACCGCCGTGCTACTCGTGCTGTCCACGCTGATCGCCTACTGGACCGCGCCATCCCCCACACGTGCCCGGACCGCTGCCGACCTCGGTGTCGACATCGAGCCGCCCATCCACGCGGCGCCAGTCTGCGCACGGCCCGGCGAACGGCTCGAACACAGCCCGCTGCTGACGCTGGTGATCGTGGCGCTCGGGGCCGGATGGGTATGGCACGAGTTGTCGGGCAAGCCGTTGCTGGTGGCGATCTCTGGACTCAACACCTACAACCTGATCTTCCTGCTGATCGGCATGTTGCTGCACTGGCGTCCGCGCAGTTTCCTCGATGCGGTGGCGCGAGCGGTGCCGGCCACCACGGGCGTGCTGATCCAGTTCCCGCTCTACGGTGCCATCGCCAGCATGCTGACCATGGCGCAAGGCACGGACGGGGCCTCGCTGTCGCATCACCTGTCCACGCTGTTCGTCAGCATCTCGTCAGGCGAGACCTTCCCGCTGATGATGGGCATCTACTCGGCGGTGCTGGGCTTCTTCGTGCCGTCGGGCGGTGGCAAGTGGATCATCGAGGCGCCCTACGTGATGCAGGCGGCCAATGACCTGCAAGTGCATCTGGGCTGGGCCGTGCAGATCTACAACGCCGCCGAGGCGCTGCCCAACCTGATCAATCCGTTCTGGATGCTGCCGCTGCTGGGCATCCTGGGGTTGAAGGCGCGCGACCTGGTGGGATTTACGTTCGCGCAGTTTCTGACCCATACGCCCGTGGTACTGATCCTGCTCTGGCTGCTGGCGCGGACACTGCCCTACGTGCCACCCGTGCTGCCGTAACATCGGTGCCCGCCCGGGTCGACCCCGAGGCGGGCACTGCGCAGTGCTGCCAGGCAGGTTCCGCGTAAAGCCATTACCATAGGCGCTTTCGCACTCTTCCTGCATACGGAACCTCACGTCATGGCCGATCTGTCCGCTTTCCCGATCACCCGCAAATGGCCGGCGCAGCATCCCGAGCGCCTGCAGCTGTATTCGCTGAATACACCCAATGGCATCAAGGTCTCGCTGATGCTCGAAGAGACCGGCCTGCCCTACGAGCCGCAACTGGTGCGTTTCGACCGCGACGACCAGAACTCGCCGGAATTCCTGTCGCTGAATCCGAACAACAAGATCCCCGCCATCATCGACCCCGATGGCCCCGGCGGCAAACCGCTGGCGCTGTGGGAATCCGGCGCCATCCTCGTGTATCTGGCCGAGAAAACCGGCAAGTTCATTCCCGCCGATCCGGCGCTGCGCTATGAAACGCTGCAGTGGGTCATGTTCCAGATGGGCGGCATCGGGCCGATGTTCGGACAGGTGGGCTTTTTCCACAAGTTCGCCGGCAAGGACTACGAGGACAAGCGTCCGCGCGACCGCTACGTGGCCGAATCGAAGCGCCTGCTCAAGGTGCTGAATGAACGCCTCAAGGGCCGCCAGTGGATCATGGGCGACGACTACACCATTGCCGATATCGCCACGTTCCCATGGGTGCGCAACCTGCTGGGCTTCTACGAAGCCGGCGACCTCGTCGGCATCCAGGACCTGCCCGAAGTCTCCCGCGTGCTGGACGTATTCAATGCGCGCCCCACCGTGCAGCGCGCAGTCAATATCCCGAAGCGACCCGAGTAAACACGGGGGCTTGTGCCCCCGCTTCCTTGGGGTTCTCCCGCACCGCAGCGAGCGGGGCAATGCGTATATGATCTGCGGATAACAGGCCGCCGCCTTCGAACATCGAGCGGCCATATCCAAGGAGACGACATCCATGCCCCGCCGCCAGCCCTTCGCGCTGCTCGCCGCATCCCTTTTCAGCTTCCTCGCCATCGCAGCCGCACCCATCCAGGCGGCAGACGCGTATCCGTCCAAGCCGGTCCGCTGGATCGTGCCCTACCCCGCCGGCGGCGGATCTGACTTCCTTGCGCGCACCATTGGACAGGGGTTGTCCACGCGCATCAGCCAGCCTGTAGTGGTCGATAACAAGCCGGGGGGCAATACCGCCATTGGCGCTTCGGAAACCGCACGCGCCGCAGCAGACGGTTACACCGTGCTGTCCGCCGATAACGGGACGCTCGTCTTCAATCCTGCGCTCTACAAGACGCTCTCGTACAACCCGACGAAAGATCTGGCGCCCGTAACGCTGCTGGGCCGATTCCCGATGATCCTCGTTGTCGGTCCCGGCACGCAGGCCAAGACCGCCCAGGAGTTCATCGCGCAGGTCAAGGCCACCCCCGGTGGCGTGAACTATGGATCAGCCGGTGCAGGTAGTCCGCATCATCTGGCGATGGAATTGCTCAAGGTGGAAGCGCACCTGAACATGACGCACGCGCCGTATCGCGGTGCCGCGCCCGCACTCTCCGATGTGGCGGCGGGCCAGATCCCGGCCATGATGGTCGATTTCGCAGCGGGCGCAGGCTTCATCAAGGGGGCCAAGGTACGACCGCTGGCCGTGGCCAATGCCACGCGCCTGCCGCAGTTGCCTGACGTTCCCACCTTTGCCGAACTCGGCTACAAGAACGTGGAGGCGGCCGCACTGGTCGGCATGGTGGTGCCCGCTGCGACGCCGCCCGAAGTCATCAACACGCTGAACCGTCAGGTGGTGGCATCGATCAAGGACCCGGCCATCAACAAGAAGCTGGTGGACTTCGGCGTGGAGCCCGTGGGCAACACCCCGGCACAGTTCAGCGAACTGCTGCGCGGTGAAACCGTACGCTGGACGCGCCTGATCCAGGAGCTGAAGATCTCGCTCGATTGATGATGGAAGTTGGAGTACCGCGCATGAACTCGTCCACCAGCCAGTCCACACACTCTGGTTGCCCCATCGACCACACCGCGTTGCGCGCGCCGAATGGCTGCCCCATCAGCCATGACGCGGCAGCCTTCGATCCGTTCACCGATGGCTATCAGCAGGACCCGCCCGACTATGTGCGTTGGTCGCGCGAACAGGAGCCCGTGTTCTACAGCCCGAAGCTGGGCTACTGGGTGGTGACGCGCTACGACGACATCAAGGCGATCTTTCGCGACAACATCACGTTCAGCCCCGCCATCGCGCTGGAGAAGATCACGCCCACCGGCGACGCGGCCAATGCCGTGCTGGCCTCGTACGGGTATGCGATGAACCGCACGCTCGTCAACGAGGACGAGCCCGCGCACATGCCGCGCCGCCGCGCGTTGATGGAGCCGTTCACGCCCGCCGAACTTGCGCATCACGAGCCGATGGTGCGGCAACTCACGCGCGAGTATGTGGACCGCTTCATCGACGATGGCCGCGCCGATCTGGTCGACCAGATGCTGTGGGAAGTGCCGTTGACCGTGGCGCTGCATTTTCTCGGCGTACCCGAGGAAGACATGGATCTGCTGCGGCAGTATTCCATTGCGCATACGGTCAATACGTGGGGCCGACCCAAGCCCGAGGAACAGGTAGCCGTGGCGCATGCCGTGGGCAACTTCTGGCAACTGGCCGGGCGCATTCTCGACAAGATGCGGCAAGACCCGTCGGGTCCGGGATGGATGCAGTACGGCATCCGGCGCCAGCACGAACAACCCGACGTGGTCACCGATTCGTATCTGCACTCGATGATGATGGCGGGCATCGTGGCCGCGCACGAGACCACGGCCAATGCATCGGCCAATGCGATCAAGCTGTTGCTGCAGCATCCCGATGTCTGGCGCGAGATCTGCGAAGACCCGGCGCTGATTCCCAATGCCGTGGAGGAATGCCTGCGGCACAACGGCTCGGTGGCTGCATGGCGCCGCGTTGTGACGCGCGATACCGATGTGGGCGGCATCCGGCTTGCAGCGGGTAGCAAGCTGCTGATCGTCACCTCGTCGGCCAATCATGACGAGCGGCACTTCGCCGATGCGGATCTGCTCGACATCCATCGCGACAATGCCAGCGATCAGTTGACCTTCGGTTACGGCGCGCACCAGTGCATGGGCAAGAACCTCGCTCGCATGGAGATGCAGGTCTTCCTGGAGGAACTGACGGCGCGGCTGCCTCATTTGCGGCTGGCCGAGCAGCAGTTCACCTACGTACCCAACACCTCTTTCCGGGGTCCCGAACATCTGTGGGTCGAATGGGACCCGGCGCGGAATCCCGAGCGGACGAATCCTGCGGTGCTTGCACCGCGCGATGCGGTGCGCATTGGTGAGCCCACGGGTGGCAGCGTGGGCCGCACGCTCGTCGTGGAATCGGTCACGCCCGCCGCCATCGACGTGGTGAAGCTGCGCCTGGTCTCGCAGGATGGCAGACCCCTGCCCCGCTGGGCGCCCGGTGCGCATATCGATGTCGAGTGCGGCCACACCGGGATTTCACGGCAGTATTCGCTGTGCGGCGACCCAGCGGACTCCGCAGCATTCGAAGTGGCGGTGCTGCGCGAACCCGAAAGCCGTGGCGGCTCGGCATGGATACATGCGAACCTGCGCGCGGGGGATCGCATCAAGGTGCGCGGGCCGCGCAATCATTTCCGGCTTGATGAAGGATGCCGCAAGGCGATCTTCATTGCCGGCGGTATCGGGGTGACACCTGTCAGTGCGATGGCAAGACGCGCACAGGCGCTCGGCATCGACTATACGTTCCACTACTGCGGACGCTCACGCGCGGCCATGGCGATGCTCGACGAACTGGTGGCGTTGCATGGGGATCGTCTGCAGCTTCATGTCGGCGATGAAAACGGCCGCGCGAATTTCGCGCAGATTCTCGGGCAGCCCGACCATGTGACGCAGATCTACGCATGCGGTCCGGCACGCATGGTCGATGCACTCGAAGGCTATTGCGCAACGTGGCCCGAAGACGCACTGCGCGTGGAGCATTTCAGCTCGACGCTGGGCACGCTCGATCCATCGAAGGAGCAGGCGTTCACGGTGGAGCTCAAGGATTCGGGATTGACGCTGGAAGTGCCTGCAGACCAGACGCTGCTGACGGCCTTACGCTGCGCCAACATCGACGTGCAAAGCGACTGCGAGGAAGGACTATGCGGATCGTGCGAGGTGCAGGTGCTGGCCGGTGACATCGATCATCGGGATGTGGTGCTGACAAGGGCCGAGCGCGAGGGGAATCGACGGATGATGTCTTGTTGTTCCAGGGCGGTGGGGGGTGGGAGGATTGTGTTGGGGTTGTGAGGCGCCACGTTCTCGCTCGGTTTTCTCCCCTCTCCCGCTTTGCGGGAGAGGGGCGGGGGAGAGGGCCAGCGGTTCAAATTGCGACACGATCGGCAAGCAGAGCCTCCTGCCCTCTCCCCCAACCCCTCTCCCGCTCGCGGGAGAGGGGAGCAAACCAAGCGGGATAGTTAAGCAATTTCACTTCCACGCATACCTCACCCCCACCCTCACCGCGTACTGGTAATAATCCTGCTGCCCCCAGGACCCGGACACATTGGCCCATCCCGTCAGTCGCTTCCCAAGATCCACGTTCGCCCCCAGCTTCACTTCAAACCGGTTATGCGGATACATCGTGTCCACCGGCAGTTGATTGAACGAGATGGTGCTGTCCGTATTGCTGTACCACCAGTTCAGCGTGAGATAAGGCTGCACGCGCTTGCCATCGTCGCGCTCCCAGGTGCGATGCGTACGCACACCAAGCCGGGTGATCAACCCCGACGAATCGGCGCCCCGGATGCGCGTGCCGTTCGGCTCCGTGACATCATCCTCGTCGTAGTGCGCGTAGATCAGTTGCGCCTGTGGTTCCACCACCCAGCCATCGCGCATTGGCACCGCATAGCCAACCTCACCCGATAGCGCCAGGGCCTGCGCGTTGTATTTCACGCTCGGCAGCAAGTCGCCCTGCACGCGGTTCGTGAACCAGCCGTACTGGAACCACGTATCGACATAGGCCCCGAGCTTCTTTTCGTCGTTCTGATACCACGTGCCGTAGGCTCCCACGCTCCAGCCTTCGACCTTGCCCTTGGCGCGGAAGCCGTTGCCCAGGGCTTCGGCATCGGTCGTGGCGGTGCCATAGCTGAGCATCAACCCCGCATGGCCGCGATCGGTGTTCGGGCCTTCGCGCCAGCGGGCAAGTTCCAGGCCGCCGTGCAGCAGGAACGAATCGGTCGATGTCTTGAACACACCATCCTTGCTGCGCGCCCCCTGCCAGTTGCCCACTGCGCGTAGCCAGGCGGCACGCGGCTTATCCTGCGCGGGATCGAAGCCTTGCTGCTCGACGAACTGCAACTCGCCAAGCCTGTCATGCAGGCTATGGACGAACATCTGGCCCGCCAGCCGCTGGTTGGCCTGATACGCGCCCACCTCGGGACGATAGAGCGGCTGCGGCGGGCTGGGCGGTGTGGGATCGACACTGCGCTCCGAGCGCAGATACCAGACATCGGTGTTGGCACCGTTCTGGTCGCCACGGAACAGCCGGTACTCGTACGCGCCCGCCACCGCACGGCCGTTCAACGCAAACGCATTCGGATCGCTCGCGGCAGGAGACTTGTTCATGATCTCGACCAACGGGATGCCACTGGCCACCGTCAACGCGCCATCGCCGCCGCGATTGGTCACCGATACCCGCGTGGGGCCGCCTGCGCCCGTGGACGTGGCATCCACCACCAGCATGTCCGAGCGGCTCGCGGCGCCGCCTTCGTCAAGCACCGTGTTGAGTTTCAACGCCCCGCCGTTCGACACGAACTGACCGCCCCCATTCGCCCCCGCAGTCTGTCCGCCCGTGATGACCAGCACGTTGCCCACCGCCGTGCCACCGCCTGTCAGGTCGATCGTGCCGGTGTTGTTGAACGTATTCACGCCAAGCAGTTGTCCCTGCACCGCACCGCCCAGCGTGGGAGTGTTCGCTGCCTGCCCAAGCGGCAAGTAGGCGTTGAGCGTGTCGAAGTAGACGATGGCATCCGCCGGGGTGCGTACCGCACCATCTGCCCCCGGTTGCGCCGCGAGCCACAGCGTGCCGTTGTTGTTCACGACGTTGGCACCGCTCGTGCCCAGGTTCGATACCGCCACGCGCCAGATATCGCGTGCGCCCGAGCCGTTCAGGTCCGCGAAGCGGCGCAGATACCATGTGCCCGTATTGTCGATCGTCGAGGCGGACGTGAATGCCGTGACCACGCCGGTCATCTGGCCTGCGTTTACCAGTGACAGGTTGCCCGCCGACCCGGCATCCGCGGCCACTGCGAAATCGCTCAGCGCCCCAAGACTCGCACCGTTGCGGACGCGCTGCGTGGCGCCGCCCACTCTGATGCCCGCACTCGTGCTCCATCCGCCCTGAACGGGCTGCGTGCTCGATACGTCGACGCTGCCGCCCACCGACGTGGCGTCGATACCCGATGAGTCCACGCCGCGCGTGGTGATCGCGCCACCATTTGCCACCGTGATATCGGCAGCGCCGGTGCCCACCGCGTAGATGCCTTGCGAGGACAAGTTGCCGAGCGTCTGGATCGCGCCCGTATTCGTGATGGTCTGCGCACCCGTACGCGAAAAGCTCCAGATGCCGCGTTGCAGGTTGCCACGCGCCGTCAGCGCGCCGGCGTTCTCGATGGTGACCGTGCCTTCGCCGGTGTTGCCCGTGCCAGTGGCACTACCCGCCACGATGGCCGCGCCCGAGCCGTTCACGTCGATGCTCG
This sequence comes from Cupriavidus sp. SW-Y-13, assembly GCF_009793345.1. NCBI lineage: Bacteria > Pseudomonadati > Pseudomonadota > Betaproteobacteria > Burkholderiales > Burkholderiaceae > Cupriavidus > Cupriavidus sp. SW-Y-13. The sequence goes on along the minus strand of NZ_WHLX01000002.1, from coordinate 317,649 downwards.
TCCCCGTGAAGCGCACCGACACCGGGCCGCCGCGCGTGGTGGCCTGCAGGCCGAATGCCCCGGCACCTGAGCCATCGCCCGTACCGGCATCCGAGTGCGTGACGATGACTCCGCTCGCGGCAATGGATGCCAGCGCAGTCGTGGAATCGTTCGTGACGTAGATGCCGTTGGCATTGCTGTGGAACGTTTCGATCCGCGCGCCGGTGTAGTTGACGGTCGCCTCGCCGTTGGTGGAATGCGCGCGGATCGCGGCGGCGCCAAAGCCCGCTACGGAAAACGCGCCGCTATAGTCGATGCCCACATTGCCGTTGACCGCGCTCGCCGTGATGCCGAAACTGCGTGCGGTCGCGGCATTGCCGAGCACCGTGATATCGCCCGTGCCGGTAATCGTGGCGTTGCCCGCGCCCGTGGCAATCACGTAGATGCCGCGCGAACCGTCGAGTGCGGCGGCGCTACCCACCGCGATCTCGCCCGTGTTCTCGATCTGCACATTGCCGGGCGACGGATTGACGTAAATGCCATGGCCATTGATGCCCGTGGTGAACAGCCGTCCGGCGTTGCGGATCGCGATGTCGCCACCCTTGCTGCCCGTGCGGATCGCGGACCCGGCCGTGCCATCGGTGGAAATCGCACCGGTATTGACGATGGTGGTGGCGCCGACGGTTCCCCCTTCGACGAGGATACCCATGCCGTTCTCGGCAATTGCCTGGATCGCAGCGGCGTTGTTGACGGACACCGCGCCGGTGGTGGCCTGGCGCACACGAATGCCTGCGTGATTCGCGGCGCCCGCCTCGGGACCGGGTTCCTCGGCGTTGTCGTTGAGTATCGTGCCGGTGTTGTCGATCACCATCGACACGCCGCTGCCGATCTGCACCGAAGTCTCGCCTGCCCCCGTTGCCTTGATCCACACGCCGTTGCCGCCAGCCGTTGAGATGGTGCCGGTTCCGTTGTGCGTCACCGTGGCATTGCCGCCGCCCGGGGCGTTGATCTCGATGCCGTCGTGCTCGTCGCCAATGACCTCATTGCGAATGTCCAGCCGCGTACCCGCCGCCACGTCGATCAGGCTGCTGCCGAGGGTGTTGTTGATGACGGAGACCGCATCGAGCGCTGCGGCCCCCGACACCGTGACCGAGGTGGGTCCGCCCGAGAAGCGGATCGTGGCGTTGCCCAGCCCGCCGTTGACCTGCGCGCCAATCGCGTTGGCTGCGATGGCGCTGGCATTGGAAACCGTGCTGCCAGACACCGAAATCGTCGCATCGGCCTGCTGGCCGTACGCACGCAGGCTGGGTCCGGAGGCCGATGAGAAGGATGCGCCATCAAGGGTCTGGAGGGACGCCGCCGTGCGGACGGCCGGTGTACATGCCACCGTGGTGGTGTAGGTGCCGCCCAGCGGAATATTGCACGATCCCTGCGCACGCGTCGGTGCAGGCAGGGCCAGGCCGAGCAAGGCAATGCCGAGATAAGGCGTTGGGGATGGCGAACGTCGGGAACGCTTCGATTCGGACATCGGAATCTCCCTGCGCTGCCGGGATCGGCAGTCCGATGCGAGTTTGCGTCCGAAATCACTGAAACATTATTGAATGTTTCAATTTTGACACTTAAGTGAAATCAGAAAATGACATGCATCATCCCGCCTCAGGCGGTGGTCAGTGCCGGCGTGTCCGCCGCGTCGGCACTGACAGGCAGCCCTGACGGCACGGCAGTGTCAGACTTTGCAGATTCAGCAGATGAAGTGGCGGGAGCGGCCTCCACCACCATGCTCGACCCCACCACGAACTGGTTGCGGCCGCGCTGCTTGGCCTGATACAGCGCGCGATCCGCTTCCGCGAACAGGCTGCGCCAGAGTCCTTCCCGGCCTGTTGCACCGCCGCGAAGCTGGGCCACGCCGATGCTCACGCTCGCGTGGCCGCAACCAGCCCCTTCGCCTGCGGGCAGCTCGATCAGCCGCACCTTGCGCAGGATGCGGTTGGCCAACGCGGTGGCCTGGTGCTCGTCGGTATGCGGACACAGAATGCAGAATTCCTCGCCGCCATAGCGACCAGCGATATCCGAAGCGCGGCGCGAGTTGTCCAGTGCGATGGCGATTTCGCGCAGCACATGGTCGCCGGCATGGTGGCCGTGCCGGTCGTTCACGGCCTTGAAATGGTCCACATCGATGACCAGGCAGGACAGCGCCTCGCCTTCGCGCTGCCAACGTGCCGCCATCGACATGGCCGTCACATCCAGCGCCCCGCGGTTCAGCAGACCGGTTAGCGCATCGAGCCGCGCGCCGCTCTCATTGCGCGCGATGATCTGTTCCATCGCCATCAGGCTGAAGCCGAACAGGCCCAGCAGTACAGCAATCAGCGGCGTCAGCGGCCAGACGGACGCACTGGTCTGCAGGAAGAACGGCGTGACAGCGATGCCCCGGAACGCGGCACCATAGCTGAGGGCCGCCACCTGCGCGCCGAGCAGCACCAGATGCGAAGCCAGCACCAGTGGCCCACCGATGCTCGTACGGCCACGGCGGCTGCGCAGCATCGTGATGATGGTGCTGAAAGACAGCATCGCCAGCATGCCGTACGCCATGCCATGCACGAACAACGGACCGTCGGGCAGGCCACTGGCCAGCGCCAGCAGCACCACGGTTACCGCACCAACGCCGCGCAGCAACAGGCGGTGATCGGGCAGACCGTAGTAGACACGTACGCCGCGATAGATGATGAGCCGGCCCACCACATACGCGCCGGCACCCAGCGCGGCCACCTGCGGCGAACCGTTGCCCAGGCCGACGCTGGCCGCCACGGCAAGACCCGCCGCCGATGCCAGCACATGTCCGGTGGCCCACAGGCGGCCGGCCTCGCTCGCGCGCAGCGCAAGCACCAGCCCCGCGCCCATGACAAGCGTGCTGGAAAAAACCACCATCATGACGACCAGAATGGTCTGCTGAGCCAGGTGCAAGGGAATCGGTGTCCTCTGACGCTACCGGGGGCGACTGCCGTTATTCGCGTTAACCCTGAAACGGGTCCCCGACGCGGATAACGGAGGATAGGTGCGGCGCGAAAACACGCATCATAGCCCGCACGCAAGGCGCGGCGGCACCCCCGACAAGCCGGGTACCACGGCGTTGTAACGCAATGAAATATCGGCGCGAACACGCGCGTGACCGAGTGAAGGAACGTCCCGGCAATCCGGCGAAATGCCGGTCTTTCGATCAGTCGTCGAGCGGCGGCGCTTTGCCCGACGTTGCGGGCTTCACCGCTGGAAACGTACCGCCCAGCGCGGCGGTCAACTGCCGCGCGGCATCGAGTACCTGCTCGCGAAAGCCGTCGGAGAAACGCGGCGTGGGGCAGGTCAGCGTCAGCGCCCCGCGTAGTGCGCCATCGGGGCCGAACACCGGCGCCGACACACCCGCAATATCGGGGCTGCGATCCCCGATCAGTGCGATCACCCCTTCGTCGCGGATCTTCTGATAGACCTCGCCACGCGCCCCGGCAAAGGCGCGCAGCACGCGCCCACCGGCACCACGGTTGCGCGGCAACAGATCGCCAGCGCGGATGTGGTCGCGCACCGGTTGCGGAGAATCCACGCGATACAGGCACAGCCGATGCTCGCCCTGCTCGACGTGGAACGCGGCCGATTCATTGGTCACGCGCACCAGCTCGCGCAAGGCAGGCATCACCACTTGTTCCAGCGAGAACGACGCGGCGTAGACCGCATTGAGCCGCGCGATCTCGGGCCCCAGGCCATAGCGCCCATCCGCATGGCGCTGCACCATGCGCGCATGTTCCAGCGATGCCAGCAACCGCAGCAACGTGCTCTTGTACAGGCCGCTGCGCTGCGCGAGTTCGGCCAGACCGAGCGCGCCGTCACCCTCGCGAAACACCGACAGCACGAACAGCGCACGGTCCACGGCAATGGCGCCACCGTCGGCGGAGTGCTTGTCGGCTTCGGATAACTGGGCGGCTTTGCGTGGCATGGAGGAAGGGTCTGGCGGTCGGAACGGCCGTCCACCGTATAGAACGGCCCCGTTGTTGTCAATCCAGCAACAACCGGGGTTTTGTCTCACCTGGCGTCACCAACCGCTTCCACGCACCCACGGCAATCCCGGTATGATGGCGACTTGCGGGTTTTCCCTAGGTCGTCATACGTGCGATGGAGAATGCCCGTTCCCTCCAGTGCCCCCAAGATCACGATGTCTGCCTCAAGCCCCTTACCGGTCACGCCGCCGCATGCCGAACCCACTTCCGGCGATGTGACGCGCCGCATTCTTTCGGTTGTCTTTTTCAACTTCATTGCCTATCTCGCCGTCGGCCTGCCGATTGCCGTGGTGCCGGGCTTTGTCCACGGCGACCTGGGTTACAGCGCCGTGCTGGCGGGCCTTGCCATCAGCATCCAGTACCTGGCCACGCTCTTGAGCCGCCCTTGGGCCGGCACGCTGTGCGATACACAAGGCCCGAAGCGTTCGGTACTGACCGGACTCGTACTGGTCACCGGCAGCGGCCTGCTGACATGGATCGCGGCATTGTTCGCCGGCACCGACTGGCTCGGGCTGGCGTGGCTGTTCGCGGCGCGCCTGATGCTGGGTGCGGGTGAAAGTCTTGTCACCACGGGCACGATCGCGTGGGGCATCGGCAGTGCCGGGGCACGTCATACGGCCAAGGTGATTTCGTGGAATGGCATCACCACCTACGGTGCGTTGGCAGTGGGTGCGCCCATGGGCGTGCTACTGGCCGGTCATGGCGGGCTGGCGATCATCGGCATCGTGACCACGTTGATCGCGGGCATCGCGTTGCTGCTGGCACGCCGCCGCGCACCCGTGCCGATCCTCAAGGGCGAGCGCCTGCCCTTCCGTCGCGTGTTCCGTGCGATGACGCCATTCGGCCTGTGCCTCGCCCTGGGTTCGGTGGGATTCGGCGCGATCACCGCGTTCATCACGCTCTACTACGCGGGCCATGGCTGGGATCACGCAGCGCTGGCACTGACAGCGCTCGGCACCTGCTTCGTGCTGGCCCGCCTGCTGATGGCGAACAGCATCACACGCTTCGGCGGCTATCCGGTGGCACTGGTGTCGTTTGCGGTGGAAGCAGCCGGCCTGGCCATTATCTGGATGGCGCACGCACCGTGGCAGGCACTGGTTGGCGCCGCCGTGGTCGGTTTCGGTTTCTCGCTGGTGTTCCCGTCGCTCGGCATGGAAGCCGTGAAGCGCGTGCCGGCGACCAATCGCGGATCGGCACTCGGCGCCTACTCGCTGTTTCTCGATTTCGCGCTGGGTCTGACCGGCCCCATCGCCGGTCTCATCGCCAAGCAAGGTGGCTACCCGGCGGTCTATCTGTTTGCGGCGGTGTGTGCCGTGGCCGCGCTGATCCTGAGCCAGGTGCTGGCCGGACGCTATCGCGAACAGATGGCGCCGGCTACCTGATCCCGCGTCTTACCGGCGTTCGCAGCAATACGCCTCGGTGCTGTACGGGAACGCCACCGTGTCGTGCCCCTGCAGCGCCGGATCGTTGGCGATGACCGCATGCAACTTTGCGCGCACGGCGTCCTGTTCCGTCGCTGGCAACGATGCGATGAAGCTCACCGACATGATGCGGTCGACGATCACCTGTTCCGGATCGCCATCGTGCGTATAGGGGAGTTTCTGCAGCGCCAGCGGCCCGAATCCCTCGGCGGGAAATACTGTCTTCCAGTCGCCCTTGTAGAAGCGCGGCGCATCGCCCTCGTAGGGCGTCATGATCGTGGTGAGTTGCGCCACCCAGGGCACCGATTCGTCGCGCACATTCCAGATCAGGCCGAGGCGGCCACCCGGTTTCAGCACGCGGCCGATCTCGCGCATGGCGGCTTCATTTGCGAACCAGTGAAACGCCTGCGCACACACCACGGCATCGACGCTCGCATCGGGTAGCGGCATCGACTCCGCGCTGCCTGCGAGCGCCTGGACATCGGGAAGTTTCGAGGAAAGCTGGGCGCGCATGGCGTCCACGGGTTCCACGGCGATCACCCTGGCGCCCGTAGGCAGCAGCAATCGCGTGAACTTGCCTGTGCCGGCACCGAGGTCGACCACGACCTTGCCGGGCGCCAGCCCTAGTGTGTCGCGCAGCCAGTCGGCCAGCGCGGCGGGGTAGTCGGGACGCCCTCGGGCGTAGGTATCGGCCTGGGTCGAGAAGCCCTGGGCGGCGGCATGATGGATCGCGTTCATGACCCGACACGATACGCCGCCTGCCCGCCTTCGGCAATCATCCAATGGTTCAGTGCTGCTGTCCCCAGCGGCGCACGGTCAGCCGTTCGAGCGTGGTGAAGACGAGCCCTTCCACGGCCAGCCCGATCAGGATCACCGTCGCCAACCCCGCGAACACGCGGTCGGTATAAAGCTCGTTGCGGTTCTGGAAGATGTACCAGCCCAGCCCGCCCTTGCCCGACGATGCCCCGAACACCAGTTCGGCCGCAATCAGCGTGCGCCATGCAAACGCCCAGCCGATCTTGAGGCCCGACAGGATTGCCGGCAACGCCGCAGGCACGAGGATCCGCACCACGTAGCGCAATCCGCGCAGACCGTAGTTGCGCCCGGCCATGCGCAGTGTCTCGGGCACACCGCGAAATCCCGCGTACGTATTCAGTGCCAACGGCCACAGCACGGAATGAATCAGCACGAAAATCAGGCTCTTGCTGCCCAGCCCGAACCACAGCAGCGCGAGCGGTAGCAATGCGATGGCCGGCAGCGGATTGAACATCGCGGTCAGCGTCTCCAGCAGGTCTCGTCCGATACGCGTAGACACGGCTGCGGTGGTCAGCACGAACGCCAGCAGGATGCCCGCCGCGTAACCTTGCAGCAGGATCGACAACGACACGGCAGCCTTGCCCGGCAACTCGCCGCTGGCCACTGCATCGCCAAACGCACGCGCCGTGGCCAGGAAGGTTGGCAGCAGCAAGTCGTTGTCCTGGATACGCGCGGCGATTTCCCAGATCACGGCCAGCACGGTGAGGATCACGGCCTTGCGCAGCCAGCCCTGCTGCCACAGTTGCCGATACCACGGTAGTCCGCGCGACAGCGGCACGGCGGTGAACGGTTCGAGTACGCGCTCGTATTCGGGGCGGATGGTCGGTTGAATCGTCGTCATGTTCAATGCCCTGCTGCGATCACGCGTTCCTGCGCGTCGTGTGTCTCGGCAGGCGTCTCGAACAGCATGTTGTGGATGCGCTGCGCGGCGTGCTGGAATTCCGCACTGCCCTGACTCGCCAGCGAGAACTGGTGACTGTTCAGCTCCGCTCGCACCCGGCCCGGATGCGGCGACAGCAACAGGATGCGACTCCCCACCACGAGTGCTTCTTCGATCGAATGCGTGACGAACAGCAGCGTGAACGCCGCGTCGTCCCACAGCGCGAGCAGTTCTTCCTGCATGCGCCGTCGCGTCAGCGCATCGAGCGCCGCGAACGGCTCGTCCATCAGCAACACCTTGGGCCGCATCGCCAGCGCGCGCGCAATGGCCACGCGCTGTTTCATGCCGCCCGACAGCGTGTGCGGATACGCATCGGCAAACGCGGCCAGTCCTACCTTGTCCAGAAAGTGCATGGCCGTATCGGCAGCTTCCGCCTTCGACATCCGGCCTGATTGCCGCAGCGGGAACATCACGTTCTGCTTTACCGTCTTCCACGGCGGCAACTGGTCGAACTCCTGGAACACGACGATGCGGTCCGGTCCCGGCGCGCGCACGTGCTGACCTTCGAGCCGGATCTCGCCTTCGGCGGGCGGCACGAAGCCAGCCACGGCCTTGAGCAATGTCGATTTGCCGCAGCCCGATGGTCCCAACAACACGAAGCGATCCGCCGCGTGCACGTCGAAGCTCACCTGATGCGTGGCACGTACCACGCGCTGCGGCGTGCGGTATTCCAGCGATACGCGATCAACCTGCAGCAACGGCTGCGGCTGCGACACCACGCGCAAGCGCGCGCCGCCATGCAATGCTTCTGCCATATCAGCTCCCCTTGGCCGTGGCTGCGTCCTGGAAGAAATAGTCCTGCCACGACTTCGGCTGGTTCTTGATGGCGCCCACGCGATGCATGAACGCGGCCAGCGCGTACGTGTTTTCCGGCGTGATCTTGAACTGGACCTGCGGGTTCTTCAGGATCTTGACCAGCAGCGCGCGATCGATCTTCGCCTTGTTCACGCGGATGTAGAGATCGGCGGCGGCCTCCGGATTCTTCGTCGCAAACTGCGCGGCTTCGGCCAGTGCATCGACGAAAGCGCGATACGTCTTCGGGTTTTCATTCCGGAATTTCTCGGTGGCGTAGAGCACCGTCGCCGATGCAGGACCGCCGAGCACGTCATACGAATTCAGTACGATGCGCGCGTTCGGATTGCCAGCCAGTTCCTGCTCCTGGAACGGCGGATTGCCGAAGTGGCTGTTGATCTCTGTGCCGCCGGAAATCACTGCCGCAGCGGCGTCCGGATGGGGCACGGCAACCGTCCACTTGTCGAGGCGATTGAATTCCTTGTCGCCCCACTGTTTCGCCGCCGCCAGTTGCAGCACACGCGACTGCACGGACACCGTGACCGCCGGCAATGCAATGCGATCCTTTTCCGTGAAATCGGCAATCGACTTCACCTTCGGATTGTTCGAAACAAGGTAGTACGGGAAGTTGCCTAGCGACGCCACGCCCTTCACGTTCTGCTTGCCGTGCGTGCGGTCCCACAGCGTGAGCAGCGGGCCCACACCTGCACCGGCGATATCGATGGCACCCGACAACAGCGCGTCATTGACGGCCGAGCCACCGGAGAGCTGCGTCCATTCCACCTTCACATCGACGCCCTGCTGCTTGCCGTGCTTTTCGATCAGTTGCTGATCGCGCGCCACGTTCAGCAGCAGATAGACCACGCCGAACTGCTCGGCAATGCGAATCTTGCCTTCCGCATGGGCCGTGCCGGTCACGGCGAGGCCGGCGGTCAGCAAGGCCAGCGTGGCGCGGCGGGTCAAGGTAGTGGCGGACGAAAACAGGGACATGCGGGGACTCCGGGGCTTTTTCGGTAGGGTGATGATTCGATGCGGGATCAGGACGGCCAATCAGAATGACCGATCAGAACGGTGTGTCGCCTTCGATCGTCGTGCGGTACATCACGCGACGCAGATGGTCAGGCGTGCCGGCTGCAAGATGCAGCAACGAGCGGTTGTCCCAGAACACCAGGTCGTGCTCGCGCCATAGGTGGCGATAGACGTGTTCCGGCTTCACGCTGTGCGCGAACAAGGTATCGAGCAGCGCGCGGCTTTCATCCTCGGGCAGGCCGACGATGCGCGTCGTGAAATGCTCGCTGACAAACAGTGCCTTGCGACCCGTCTCCGGATGCGTGCGCACCACGGGCTGGATCACCGGCCTGACCTGCGCGATCTGCTCGGCCGTCAGGTTTGGACGCCACGGACTGCGCTTCTGCAATTCGGCGTAGCGCGCAAGATAGGTGTGTTCGGCTGTGAGTCCTTCCACCTTGCGTTGCAGCTCGGCAGGCAACGAATCCCACGCGGCGTGCATGTTGGCGAACAGCGTGTCTCCGCCTTCCGCTGGCAGTTCGATCGCATGCAGCAGCGAGCCCAGGCTCGGCGTTTCCTTGTACGAGAGATCCGAATGCCAGAAATGGCCTGCGTCGCCGAGACCGATCGGCTTGCCATCCTTCAGCACGTTGGAGACGATCAGGATTTCGGGATGGTTAGCCAACTGGAACTGATTCAGCACGTGGATCTGCAGCGGCCCAAAGCGGCGGCTGAACGCGATCTGCTGATCGGGCGTGATGCGCTGGTCTCGAAACACCACCACGTGGTGATCGAGATGGGCACGATGGACGCGCCGGAAATCCTCGTCGGACAGCGGCTGGTTCAGGTCGAGTCCAACCACTTCGGCGCCAAGCGCGGCATCGAACGGGCGGATCTCGAAATCCTGGAGGGTATCGACTGCAAAACTCATGACGGGCTCTCTGGGGGAAGGGCACAAGCCTTGCACTGTAGGGAACCGCCATCGCGCAGACAACGAATCAAATCGCGCCGCGTTATACGGCGGGTGCATATGCGAAGGAACGCATAAGCAAACGCGGTTTCCTTCGTTCCGGTGTGACGATGCGGCGTCTTACGCTGCCCCGCTGGGTCAAGAAAACAAAAGGAAACTCGCATGTCACTGTCCAACCCCGCGCGCCGGCGCATCCTGCTGGCCGGTGCGGCTGGCTTCGGCGGTTCGCTCCTGACGGGTATCGCCCATGGCCAAACCGGCGACAAGCCCGAGACGCTGCGCATCGGCTACCAGAAATCCTCCACGCTGATGATCTGGCTGAAATCTCGCCAGACGCTGGAGCAGGCGCTCGCGCCGCGCAAGGTCACCGTGCAGTGGCATGAGTTCACATCCGGCCTGCCGCTGCTGGAATCGCTCAACGTCGGCAACCTCGACCTGACTGCAGATGTAGCGGATGCCGTGCCGCCGTTCGCGCTGGCTGCTGGTGCCAACCTGACGTACTACGCGATCGAAGCACCCTCGCCTACGGCGCAGGCCATCGTGGTGCGCCACGATTCACCGATCCGCTCGGTCGCCCAACTCAAGGGTCAGCGCGTGGCGTTCTCGAAGGGCGCCGGCGCCCACTACCTGCTGCTCGAAGCATTGAACGAAGCGGGATTGTCGATGCGCGATATCGAACCGGCCTACCTCACGCCCGCCGATGCCCGCGCAGCATTCGAGCGCGGCAGCGTGGCGGCCTGGGTCATCTGGGACCCGTTCCTCGCTGCCGTGCAACGGCAGGCGAATGCGAGGATCTTGCGCGACGGCTCGAAGCTGTCGAGCTACCGGAGGTTCTATCTGGCTGCCACGCCCTACGCAAACCGCCGCCCGGACGTGCTGGCCACGGTCTACACCGAACTGAAGCGCGCGGGCGAATGGCTCAAGGCCAATCCGACGGAAGCCGCTGCGTGGCACGCCCCGCTGATCGGGCTGGATGCCGCCACGGTGGAAGCGGCCAATGCACGGCGGACCTACCAGGTGCAGCCCGTGGATGCGCCCGCGCTGGCGGAGCAGCAGCGGATTGCCGATGCGTTCACGGGGCAGTCGATTTTGCCGAAGAAGGTATCGGTGGCGGCATCGCCGGTTTGGAAGCCGGTGTAGATCTCTCGCTCTGTTTTTGCTCCCCTCTCCCATGCAATGGGAGAGGGGCTGGGGGAGAGGGCCGGAGGGTCTGCTTGCCGACCACATCGTAATTTGCACCGCTTGCCCTCTCCCCCGCCCCTCTCCCGCAAAGCGGGAGAGGGGAGTAAACCACGCCCACAGCAATCGAAATCAAACGCGCGCCACCGCACGCCCATTCCTCTTTCCGTCTCCTATAGTCGAAAGCAGCAGCGTTCACGAGATGCTGCGCCGCATCGCACAAGGGGACCACCACATGGGCACTGTTGCGCGCTTTGAGATTGGTTTTACCCGCTATCTTTCCCCCGAGGGTGTTCCCGCACCCGACCTTCCCGACTTTGCCCGCGATCCGGCTGCGTTGCTGCCGCTCTATCGCGCCATGGTGCTGACCCGGCAGTTCGATCTCAAGGCCATTGCGATGCAGCGCACCGGCCAGATCGGTACGTTTGCGTCGGCGCTGGGGCAGGAAGCGGTGGGCGTTGGCGTCGCCACGGCGATGCGAACCGACGATGTCCTCGTGCCGTCCTATCGCGATCACGCTGCGCAATTTGTGCGGGGCGTCACGATGACGGAGAGCCTGCTGTATTGGGGGGGCGACGAACGCGGCAGTGCTTTTGCCGCAGTGCCGCACGACTTTGGCAACTGCGTGCCCATCGGCACCCAGGTGGGCCATGCGGCGGGCATCGCCTTCGCGCTGAAGCAGCGCAAGCCCGGTGCCGTGGCCGTCTGCATCATCGGCGACGGCGGCACGTCGAACGGGGCTTTCTACGAAGGGATGAACATGGCTGGTGCCTGGCAGGTGCCACTAGTCATCGTCATCAACAACAACCAGTGGGCCATCTCGATGCCGCGTGCCAGGCAGACGGCGGCGGCCACGCTGGCGCAGAAGGCCATTGCGGCAGGCATTCCCGGCGAACAGGTCGATGGCAACGACATCATCGCCGTGCGGCAGCGTGTTGACGACGCGATCCAACGTGCGCGCGAGGGCCGCGGGCCGGCGCTGATCGAAGCCGTAACCTATCGGCTGGGCGACCACACCACTGCTGACGATGCGTCGCGCTACCGTGACGATGCCACGGTCAAGGAAGCCTGGCGCCACGAACCCATCTCGCGCCTGCGCACCTATCTGGCGAGCCTCGGTGCATGGGATGCCACGCGTGAGGAAGCGCTGATCGGCGAATGCCAGCAGGCCGTGGCCGATGCGGTGCAAGCCTATCTGGCGCTGCCGCATCCCGATGTCTCGGCCATGTTCGACTGCCTCTACGAAACGTTGCCCGATGCCATGGCCGCGCAGCTCGACACCGCGCAACGCTACGCCCAGACGAACGCCAGCACGGAGACCGATCATGGCTGAACTGCATCTCGTGGAAGCCGTGAACCTGGCCCTCGCCTATGAACTCGCGCACGACGCTGACGTGGTATTGCTTGGCGAAGACATCGGCGTCAACGGCGGCGTCTTCCGTGCAACGGTTGGCCTGCAGGCGCGCTTTGGCGAGACACGCGTCATCGATACCCCGCTGGCCGAAGGCGGCATTGTCGGCGCAGCCATCGGCATGGCGGCGATGGGTCTCAAGCCCGTGCCCGAAATCCAGTTTGCCGGCTTCATCTATCCGGCCATCGACAACATCCTGAATCACGCCGGCCACATGCGGCATCGCACACGCGGTCGGCTCGGTTGTCCGATGGTCGTGCGCGCGCCCAGCGGTGCGGGCATCCATGCGCCCGAGCATCATTCCGAAAGCCCCGAAGCATTGTTCGCCCATATCCCGGGGCTACGCGTGGTGATGCCGTCCTCGCCCGCGCGTGCCTATGGCCTGTTGCTCGCGGCCATACGCGATCCGGATCCCGTGATCTTCTTCGAGCCAACGCGGCTGTATCGCCTGTTCCGGCAAGAAGTGCTCGACGATGGTCAGGCCCTGCCGCTCGACGCCTGCTTCACGCTGCGCGAAGGCACCGACATCACGCTCGTGAGCTGGGGCGCGATGGTGCAGGAGACGCTCGCCGCTGCGGAGCAACTGGCCGACGAAGGCATTTCCGCAGCGGTCATCGATGTGGCCACGCTCAAGCCGCTCGATATGGAAACGATCCTCGAATCGGTGGCGCAGAGTGGTCGCTGCGTGATCGTTCACGAAGCACCGCGCACTGCGGGCGTAGGCGCCGAGATTGCCGCGAACCTGGCCGATGCGGGACTGTATTCGCTGAGCGCACCGGTGCAGCGCGTGACCGGCTACGACACCGTGGTGCCGCTGGCGCGGCTGGAACACAGCTACCTGCCGTCCGTGGCACAGATCGTCGATGCCGCGCGCCGCGCGCTCGACGCCGCCTAGCGTTCAGAAACCAGAGGGAGACAACGATGCGGACCTTCAAGCTGCCCGACCTTGGAGAGGGCCTGCAGGAAGCCGAGATCGTGACGTGGCACGTCAAGCCCGGTGACAGCATTGCCGCAGACCAGCCCCTGCTTTCGGTGGAAACCGCGAAAGCCATCGTCGAGATTCCTTCGCCGTTCAGCGGAAAGGTCGCGCGACTCTTCGCGCAACCGGGCGACATCGTGCACCTGGGTGCACCGCTCGTGGGCTTCGAGGGCGCGGGCGCTTCCGATGATGCGGGCACGGTAGTGGGTGCGGTCAAGGTCGGTACACATGTCGTGCGCGAAGGCGAAACGCGCGTCGGCGCGGCAGGTCTGCAAGGCAGCCACGGCCTGCGCGCCACGCCAGCGGTGCGTGCACTGGCGCGCAAACTGTCAGTCGATCTGGCGATGGTCACCCCCTCCGGCCGCGATGGCGTGATCACCGCCACCGATGTGCAACGCGTAGCCACCACGCTGGCCGAGAACGGTCCCGCCGATATCGTGCGTGGCGTACGCCGTGCCATGGCGCAGAACATGGCCCGCGCGCAGAGCGAAGTGGCCGCTGCCACCGTGATGGACGATGCCGACCTTCACGCGTGGCAAGTCACCGCCGCAGGGCGCGACGTCACCATCCGGCTCGTGCGCGCACTCGTGGCAGGCGTGCGTGCGGAACCCGCACTCAATGCGTGGTACGAAGGCAAGACCGGACGCCGGCATCTGCTCGAACGGATCGATGTGGGTATCGCCGCGGATCTGCCGGAAGGATTGTTCGTGCCCGTGCTGCGCAACGTGGGCCAGCGCGACGCCGCCGACCTGCGCGCCGGGTTGGACCGCATGCGCGCCGATGTACTGGCACGTACCATCGCGCCAGAGGAGATGCGCGGCAACACCATCACGCTGTCGAACTTCGGCATGATCGCGGGACGATACGCGGCGCCCATCGTGGTGCCGCCCACCGTCGCCATTCTCGGCGCGGGCCGTATACGCGCCGAGGTGGTGGCCGCCAATGGCGTGCCGGCAGTACACCGGGTGATGCCGCTGTCGCTGACATTCGATCACCGCGTGGTCACGGGCGGCGAGGCCGCGCGGTTCCTGCGTGCCGTGATCGCGGACCTGGAGCGTGCGGACTGAGCGATTCACCACACACCGCCGCGTGTGACGCCCACGATACCGCTACACTCCCCATTTGCCGCGCCAGTTCCTATACTGGATTGCGCATTTCCGTGGTCCCATCCCCCTGCCCATCTCATCGAAGGAACTTTCATCATGGCTATCCGTATTGGCGAGACCGCGCCCGACTTCACTGCAGAAACCACCGAGGGCAAGATCAACTTCCATGAGTGGATCGGCGACAGCTGGGCCATCCTGTTCTCGCACCCCAAGGATTTCACGCCGGTCTGCACCACCGAACTCGGCTACATGGCCAAGCTGAAACCCGAGTTCGAGAAGCGCAACACCAAGGTCATCGGCCTGTCGATCGATCCCGTGACCGATCACTCGCGCTGGGCCAAGGACATCGAGGAAACGCAGGGCACGGCCGTGAACTACCCGATGATCGGGGATGCCGATCTCAGCGTATCCAAGCTCTACGACATGATTCACCCCGAGGCCAGCGGCAGCGGTCCGCGCACCGCCGTGGACAACGCCACCATCCGCTCGGTGTTCTGGATTGGACCGGACAAGAAGGTCAAGGCGATGCTGGTCTATCCGATGAGCGCGGGACGCAATTTCGACGAAGTGCTGCGCCTGCTGGACTCGCTGCAACTCAATGCGAAACACACCGTGGCCACGCCCGTGAACTGGAAGCCGGGCGACGACGTGATCATCCCGACGTCGGTCTCCGACGAGGATGCAAAGAAGAAGTATCCGGAGGGATTCAAGACGCTGAAGCCGTATCTGCGCACCGTGGCGCAGCCGAAGTAGCATTCTTTCCGAGAGGCAGAACTATCCACAGCTTGCGTGGATAATTGCCCTCTTGACAGCCCGCCAACCCGCGCCAGCGCTCGAAGGAGCTGGCGTGCCTTTTTTTTGGGCAAAACAGGGTGAAGGGGCAACCGATGATGTTACTCCCCTCTCCCGTGAAACGGGAGAGGGGTTGGGGGAGAGGGCTGGAGGTTCTGCTTGACGACGTGTCGCAAGTGGAACTGCTGGCCCTCTCCCCCGCCCCTCTCCCGCGAGCGGGAGAGGGGAGTAAACCGACAGGGAAAATACGTCCCTTACGGATGCCGCGCCAGCACGCCGCGAATCGTATCCGCCAGATCCTTCGCCAGGAACTTCGACACATACGCATCGGCGCCAACCTTGCGCACGTGTTCCTCGCTGGCCTCGCCGGACAGCGACGAGTGGATGACCACGGGCAGCGATTTCAGGCGTGCATCGGCCTTGATCTTGCGCGTCAGCGTGAAGCCGTCCATCTCGGGCATTTCCAGATCGGTCAGCACCAGTGCCACTTCATCGCGGATGGTCTTGCCCTGGCTGGCGGTCAGGTCGGCGATCTGGCCGAGCATTTCCCACGCTTCCTGGCCCGTCTTGGTCATCACCACGGGCACGCCCATGGCCTTGAGGCCGTTCTCGATCAGGCCACGCGCCAGTGCAGAATCGTCAGCGCACAGGATCTTGGTGCCGGGGCGAATGGTCAGTTGCGGCCCCACCGTGGCGGGGTCCACATCGGGCTGGCGCGTGGGCAGCACGTCGCGCAGGATCTGCTCCACGTCTAGCACCTGCACCAGGCGCGGGTTGTCGCCACCCACATCGAGCTTGGCGATGCTGGTTACCAGGCCGCCCTTGACGCTGGTCTCCGCGGAGATCACCTGGTTCCAGTCGAGCCGTACGATTTCCTCGACGGCTTCGACGGCAAAGCCTTGCGTCGAACGCGCGTACTCGGTCACCAGCATGATGTTGAGGCCCGACTTCGGCGAACATTCCAGCAGGCGCGGCAGGTCGATCACCGGAATGACCTGGCCGCGGATATCGGCCATGCCCAGGATCGACGGGCCGGCGCCCACCACCGTGGTCACCGATGGCATGACCAGGATTTCCCTGACCTTGAAAACGTTGATGCCGAACAGTTCGGACTGTCCGCTGTGGGTTGCATCGCCCAGTCGGAACAACAGCAACTCGAACTGGTTGTTGTTGGTCAGGTTGGTGCGCTCGTCGATGTCTCTCATCGCGCTGGTCATGCTGTGCTCCGCTGGCTCGGTCTATGAATATGGGTGTTGCCAAAGGGCTATCGGCCACACTTGCGGCCAGCTTTAGTGAAACTGTCGCCATCGGTGCGGGATTTCCATGGAATCGCATGCGTTGTGACGCATGACACGCACCGCAGGACCCACCGAGGGAAATCCCTGAGCCGTCGAAAGCACCGCCAGCCCGTGGTTATTCGGCGCGCGGCATGTTCCGCATCCGCCCCCGGTGATGAACCGCCGCAATGCCTCGCCTACCTTTGAGCCTCGCCGGATCCCGCCCGTCAGAGGCGTCGAACGGCACCCGGCCCCTGGTCGCTCATCACGATTCACCAGAGGCCGGACACCGAGGAACGAGACGCCCGCACCCTTGCCGATGCCGCCGGGACTCCGACCTCGCACCCGGAACCACGTGAGACGAGGCTGACGCCCGATCCGTACGCGGACGTGCGCAGCGCCCCAGCAAGGAGACACAACCATGATCGAACAGCCCTATCCGTCGGTGACGGACGTGCAGGACGTGGCCAGTGCGCCGCCGCAGCCCGGCAGCAAGATCGACCAGTATTTCCAGATCAGCGCGCGCGGCAGCACGCAGCGCCGCGAAGTGGTGGCAGGCATCACCACCTTCATGGCGATGGTCTATGCCGTGTTCGTGGTGCCGGGCATGCTCGGCAAGGCTGGGTTCGACACCAGCGCCGTGTTCGTGGCCGTCTGCCTGACCACGGCCTTCGGATCGCTGCTGATGGGCCTGTGGGCCAAACTCCCCATCGCCATCGGCTGTGCCATCTCGCTGACCGCCTTCATGGCGTTCGGTCTCGTGCTCGGACAGAAGCTGACCCCCGCCGTGGCGCTCGGCGCCGTGTTCCTGATGGGCGTGGTCTTCACGGCCATCTCTGTGACCGGCGTACGCTCCTGGATCCTGCGCAACCTGCCTGCCGGCGTAGCGCACGGTGCGGGCATCGGCATCGGCCTCTTCCTGCTGCTGATCGCTTCGAACGAAGTGGGTCTCGTGGTGAAGAATCCAGGCCCCGGCCTGCCTGTGGCACTGGGCCACATCACCGCCTTCCCCGTGATGATGTCGGTGCTGGGCCTGGCGGCGATCTTCGGCCTGGAACGTCGCCGCGTGCCCGGCGGCATCCTGCTGGTGATCGTCGGTATCTCGGCACTGGGCCTCGCCTTCGATCCGGCCGTGAAGTTCACTGGCATCTTTGCACTGCCCACGTTGTCCGCACCGGGCCAGGCCTCGCTGATCGGCGCGATGGACATTCGCGGCGCGCTGTCTGCAGCCGTGCTGCCCAGCGTGCTGGCACTGGTGATGACCGCCGTGTTCGATGCCACCGGTACGATCCGCGCAGTGGCCGGCCAGGCCAACCAGCTCGACGCCACGGGCCGCATCCATAACGGCGGCCGTGCGCTGACGGCGGATTCGGTCAGCTCGATCTTCTCGGCCTTCTTCGGCGGCGCACCCGCAGCGGCCTATATCGAATCGACCGTGGGCGTGGCCGCTGGCGCGCGCACCGGTCTGGCAGCCGTGACCGTGGGCGCCCTGTTCCTGGCCGTCATGTTCTTCTCGCCGCTGGCGGCGCTGGTGCCATCGTATGCCACGGCGCCCGCGTTGATGTACGTGGGCCTGCTGATGCTGTCGAGCGTGTCGCGCCTGCATATGGACGATCTGGTCGATTCCCTGGCCGGTCTGGTCTGCGCGGTATTCATCGTGCTGACCTGCAATATCGTCACTGGCATCATGCTCGGCTTCTGCACGCTGGTGATCGGCCGGCTGGTGGCGGGTGAATGGCGCAAGCTCAATATCGGTACGGTGGCTATTGCCGTGGCGCTCGCCGCGTTTTATGCGGGCGGATGGGCAATCTAAGCAAAATCCGATACCGACAACGATGTCTCCTCCACCTGGGATGACCGGTGGAATTTCAGCCCCTGGGACCTTTCCGCCCGGGGGTTTTTTATTGTGAATCCGGCTTGTTCATTTAGCCCGTAGCGCCTTCGCCCACACGGCAACATGACAAAAATATCAATGCTGACAGCCAATCTGGCATCTCGGGGCCCCGTCCGGAAGCCAGTGTCACGCGGTTTTTTCGCGGAATTGCTGGTATTGCGCAAAGGAAAATCGGGGCCGAATAGTTTGCCGTGATTTACAGGTCTGATAGGATCTTGTCCGGTGCGTTGGCCTGCGGCGATATTTTTGCAGTGACGTGGTCCTGCAAAGTCCGATAAATCGGAGTTGGCTACAGCCCTGCACCCTTCCGGAGAAGTTTTTTTTACACAATTCGACGTTTGAATCGTGCTTTTTCGGAATTACTTTGTAATATTTTTGGTATGCGGACCAGATTGCGACCACGGTAAACTACCGCCAACTGTAACGGGGATCTATAAAATGCCGACTTACAAGCAACTGCTGGCTGAAAAAGAAGCGCTCGAAGCCAAGCTCAGCGAAGTGCGCGCCAATGAAGTGGCTAACGTGATCGAGCAGATTCGGCAATTGATGTCGGACTACGATCTGACCGCCGACGATATTGCGCCGAAGCGCCGTCGTGGCCGCCCGGCCGGCTCCCATGCCGCTGCGCCCAAGGCAGCGTCCGCACTGCCCCCGAAATATCGTGATCCGAAGTCCGGCAAGACCTGGTCGGGCCGTGGCCGCGCACCGGCCTGGCTGGGCAAGCGTCCGGAGCGTTTCCTGATCGAACAGGCAGGCTGATCCGCTTCGCGCTCTTCTGCAAGACAGAGGCGCGGCCCGTCATTGCGCCGGGCGCGCCTCGCAAAGATATTCCGCACGCAATGCCCGGAACCCCTGTTGCGAGGGTTCCTGCGCCAACGCGGCACTACCATCCGCCCTTGGCTGCAACCGCAGCACCTGCGCACCGCAATGCGTCGCAGCCTCGTCGCGCTGGAACCGGATTTCATACTGACCGCCCGTCTGCGGGACGAACGATACCCCCGCCGCACAGCGCATTTCCTCTGCCGGCGGCGCGGCATAGGACAGCACGGCAATATAGATACGCTTGCCCGGCACCACCTTGCGCTCACGCGTGCGCGATGCCGGCTCGGGCGAACTACCTGCCATGTCGAGCGTGGAATCGCGCCCCATTGCCGCGAGTTGCTTGCCCGTACCGGCCAGCACGCGCGGATACGGCTTGGGGCACCCGGCCGGGTCCAGCACGTTGAAGGTAGTCCGGTCGTCGGTATTGCTCACCACCCGCACACTGGCGAAAGGGGCGTCCGATGGCACGCGGTAATAGGACACGCAGCCGGCCAGCGAGACAGCCAGCACGGCGGCAATCGGCACGACGACAATCCTGATCCTGCGCATAGCGAGCATGAAGCGGACGGTTGAGCGACATTGGTGCCACAGCATAGCCAAAACCCGACTGCGCCAAGGTGGGATGCCCCACGTTGAGGATATCCACAGTTTCTGTGGATAATCTGTGCCTTTGGCGCGCTGCAGCCCAGTTTTCGCGGGTTCGCACCGGACTGCTCAAGAATTAGGCAATCCGTTGCATGGTTGCCGGCGGGTGGTTGCCAAACAGATGAATGTAGGTCAGGATTCCGGCAAACCCAAGGCCGGGCTCGAACTGCCCGGCGGCGATGTCTGCCAGCGCTCGGCAAGAAAATCGACGAAGGCCCGCACACGCGGCGGTACCAGTCGGCGCTCCGGCATCAACGCGTAAATGCCGGTGACAGCCAGCGGGTAGTCCTGCAACACCTGCACCAGCCGGCCCGTGCGCAGGTCGTCGCAGACATGCCAGGTGGAATGCAGCGCGATGCCGAAGCCGGCCAGCGCGGCATCGGACAACAGTTCGCCAGTGTTCGCCTCCACCCTTCCCCTCACGCGCACGGCAATCTCTCCCCCCTTGCCGTCTTCGAAACGCCAGACATCGGCCCGCCCCTGCGCACCCACCAGCACCAGGCACTGATGCCGCGCCAGGTCTTCCGGCGTTTGCGGCATGCCATGTTCCTCAAGGTATTGCGGACTTGCACAAAGCAGCCGGCGGTTGTCCGCCAGCTTGCGTGCCACCAGCGTCGAATCCTCCAGCGCGCCGATGCGGATGGCAAGGTCGAAGCCGCTGCTGACCAGATCGAGCACGTGGTCGCTCAGGTTGATGCTGAGGTTGACGCCCGGATGCGCGCGCAGGAATTCCGGCAATAGCGGGGAGATGTACTGCCGGCCGAAAGACGCCGACGTGGTTACCCGCAAGGTGCCCGTGATGCCACTGCCCGCCTGCCGCAGCGATCCGGATAACGCTTCGAGGTCTTCCACCAGCGCGCGGCCCTGTTCGGCCAGGACCGCCCCCTCGGGGGTGGCATGCAGGCGCCGCGTGGTGCGATGCAGCAGCCTGACGCCCAGTTCCCGCTCCAGCCGTTGCAGCCGCTGGCTGGCCACTGCGACGGAGAGGTCCAGGCTGCGGGCGCCAGCGCTGATCGAACCCAGGTCGAGCACGCGCAGGAACAACGAAATGTCACCGATGCGATCCATTATTCTCAATTGATTCTTGAAACTGATTATGGATATTGCCCGTTTTTCATAAGATCGAGAAGCCCCACACTTCGCCCCTGACCACTCTCTCTCTGCGGGCCTCTGCAGGACTTCCTCCCGCGCCCGCTTTCTCAGACGAAACCCCATGCCCCCTACCCTCGCTCCCAACACCGGCTCACGCATGCCGGCCGCACTCTATGCGCTGACTGCCGGGTCCTTCGGCATCGGCTGCGCGGAGTTCGTGATCATGGGTCTGCTGTTGCAGGTCTCGGCAGACCTTCACGTGACCATCGCCGCCGCTGGCATGCTGGTGTCCGGCTACGCGCTGGGCGTTTTTGCCGGCGCGCCCATCCTGACGCTGTTGACGCGCCGCATGCCGCGAAAGGCGGTGTTGATGGCGCTCATGGCGATCTACACCATCGGCAACGCCGCCTGCGCGCTGGCGCCGGACTACACCACGCTGATGATTGCGCGCGTGGTCACGTCACTGACGCATGGCACGTTCTTCGGCGTCGGCGCAGTGGTCGCCACCAGCCTGGTGCCACCGAACCGCAAGGCATCGGCTATCTCGATCATGTTCTCGGGCCTGACCCTCGCCACGCTGCTCGGCATGCCGGCTGGTGCCTGGCTCGGCCTGCATATGGGATGGCGCTCGACGTTCTGGGCAATGACGGTGATCGGTGTGATCTCGCTGATCGTGATCGCGCTGCTGGTGAAGTCGAGCCGCGACGACTCCGCGCCGGTTCGCCTGATCGATGAACTGCGCACGGTGGTCCGGCCGCAGGTCCAACTCGGGCTGCTCATGACGGTGCTGCAATCGATGGGCGTCTTCGCGGTGATCACCTATATCCAGCCGCTGCTGACGCGCGTGACAGGGTTCGGCGAAAGCGCTGTATCGCCCATCCTGCTGCTGTTCGGCGGCGGCATGATCGTCGGCAACATCATCGGCGGACGCATGGCGGACCGCCGTCCCACGGGCGCTCTCCTGGGCGCGCTGCTGGCGCTGACCCTGGTGCTTGCCACCATGACGCTGACGCTGCACCACCAGGCTGGCATGACCGTCTTCATCGCCCTGCTTGGCATCGCAGCGTTCGCCACGGTCTCTCCGCTGCAACTGCGCGTGCTGCGCCATGCGCGCGGCGCTGGTGAAAACCTTGCCTCGAGCTTCAACATCGCGGCGTTCAACCTGGGTAACGGTCTTGGGGCGTGGCTGGGTGGCGTCGTGGTCGAACGTGCATTGGGGCTCGGCGCATTGCCGTGGATCGCCGCACTCGCCCCGCTGGCCGCACTCGGTATCGCGCTGCTCGCCGTACGGATGGAGCAACGGGCGACGGCGATTGCGTCGGCCTACCATCTGGACGCCGCTTGACCCGTATCAACGAGGGGACGGTCCAACTTCCACATGATGCCCGCATGATGCGGGCGTGCTCCGGTTCATAGCAAGACACGGCACCTGCGCATTGACTCCACGCCTTGTTACGCGTCCAGTCCCGGTCGCCCGTCTGCCATGTTCGATGAAAACAAGCTGTACCAGCGCATCCAGCACGACTTCCCGCTCCATGCGCGTCCCTACCTTTCCACTGGCGAGGCGTTCGACCTCGCCGAACACACCGTTCTGAGCCTGCTCGCACGCGATGTGGGCAGCGGCCGCATCAGCCGAATCGGTGCCGTGTTCGCACCGAATACCATCGGGGCCAGCACCGTTGCGGCGCTGAACATTCCCGTTGCCCGACTTGAGCGCGTCGTGGAGCGCATCAACGACGATCCCGCCATCAGCCAGAGCCACGTGCGCGACGGCCATCGTTTCAACCTCTGGTTCGTGGCCGGTGCGCGGGATCAGGTTCTGCTCGATGAGGTGCTGAACCGCATTGGCGCGGATGTGGGCCAGCGCCCCATCGACCTGCCGCTGGAAAGGGAGTACCGGGCCGACCTGGGCCTGCCGCTGGCGCCCGGCCACGGCTGCCACGGACCGGACGCGTTGGACAAACCCAGCAGCCTCAAGCACCCGGTACGGCCAGCGCTCGACGAGGCCGACTGGCGTCTGGCTGCCGCGCTGGAGGTGGGCCTGCCGCTGACGCCGCATCCCTATCACGCGCTCGCGCGGCGTAGCGGATTGTCGTTGCCAGAAACGCTGAGACGGCTTACCGCGTGGCGCCAGTCCGGCGTGATCCGGCGTTTCGGCGCCATCCTGCGCCACCGCCATTTCGGCTATACGCACAATGTCATGTGTGTCTGGAATGTGCCCGACAATCGCGTGGATTCGGTCGGGGTACGGCTGGCCCAGGTGCCGTACGTCACGATGTGTTTCCGCCGTCCGCGTCGCTTGCCCACGTGGCAGTACAACCTCTTCGCCATGGTTCATGCGCGCAGCGAACAGGAACTCGCCACAACGCTCGCACGCTTCCATGCGATGGACGACCTCGCCCACGCGCCAAGTGCCGTGCTGCGTGCCAGCCACTGCTACAAGCAGCGCGGCACGCACTACGGCAGCGTCATGCCCGAGTTCTAGCCAGTGGATGTTGGCGAGGAAGTTGGCGAGGAAGTTGGCGAGGATGCGTGCGCAGTCGTTTGCGCCGGCGTCGCCGCAGGCTCCGGAAACAGCAACGCCAGCCGCCGCGCCAGTGCCCCCAGCCACTCG
Source organism: Cupriavidus sp. SW-Y-13 (assembly GCF_009793345.1). Taxonomy (NCBI): domain Bacteria; kingdom Pseudomonadati; phylum Pseudomonadota; class Betaproteobacteria; order Burkholderiales; family Burkholderiaceae; genus Cupriavidus; species Cupriavidus sp. SW-Y-13. The sequence continues at coordinate 293,872 of NZ_WHLX01000002.1, read as the reverse complement.
GGCCGGGGCGCGGCATCGAGCCAGTATTTCACTTCGAGCCCGAGTGCCGTGTCACCGCGTATCGACAGCCGCCGCTGGAAAAACAGCGTATCGGTATCGGCATCCCCGCCGATCAAACGCAGATAGCTGAGCGCATTGGCGTGCAGCGTCAGATCGCTTTCGGCGCCGTCGAACGGTCCAGCCCGGAATTTTCCGTCCCGGCAGCGAAAACGCACTTCCAGCCCCATGTCGTCGACGGTCAGCGAGAAGGTCCGGCCTTCAAGCGCAGCAGGCGGCTCCATCCATCCCGCGCGACGCATCGCTTCCAGTGCAGCCACCAACGGTGCCGCGCGCAGCGGGGCAGGCATACGCCGATGCACCCGCGTCATCATCGTGTTCAGGATCGTCATGCCTCTGCGTGCTCCTGCGCAATCCACTGGATGCCCGGGGCACCCGTCCAATACCCGTTGCTCGGCTGGGCGCCCGCCGGCATCGCGGGACTGGGCGCCGCCATGGAATCGCCCCGCCGGATGGCGTCGAGATGCGCAATGGCTTCGAATGTGCCGGTCGCATGCGGACTCACGCGCACGTAGTCGATACCCCCGGCTGCCATGTTCGAGACTTCGCCACACAGGTCGAGGCACGTTGCGCTTTGTGTCTGGATGCCATTGAGCGTGAAGAATGCCTGGCCCTCGCCCGTGTTGGCCACCAGGCCGTCGGGATACTCCAGGCACCGGAACTCGCAGGCATCCTTGCGCAGCCGATGATGGCGCGCCGTGAAGCAACGCGCCGAGAACGCCAGCGGCATGCGTCCCCACACCATCGCCTCCAGCGTCATGCCGGCCGGGCGGGCCGCGCTCAACGACAACATCGAGCGCCCGTCCATCTCCACCGGCACCGTGCACCCCACGGCGCCCAGTTGGTCCAGCCACGCCAGCGTGTCCGCGTGATAGACATTCAGATGCGGACCGCCGACGAAAGGCCGGCGCTCCATGCAGCGCACCGCGCCGAGGTCATTGGCCTCCACCAGGAAATCGTCCTGCGCACAGACGCGGCGCATGACGGCGATATCCGATTCGGACTCGACCAGCACCGGCGTGGACAGGATCACCTGCTTGCCCGCCTCGCGCAGCATCTGCGCAATCTCAATCCATTGGGCGAAGCGCAATTCATGGCGGCGCGTGCAGACGGTCTCGCCCAGATAGACACGATCCACAGGCAGATCGGCCACAGCGGCATAAAAGGACAGGACCGACCGATGCGGCCAGTAGTAAAGCAGGGGCCCGAGCGCAATGCGAAAGTCATCGCGCTCGGGTGGGAATACGAGGGACGTGGGCATGGTTGTGATGGAAAGTGGGGAACAGAAGTTGCCGCGACGGGAGACGGTAGACGTCAGCGCCAGGGCCTGTCGTACGCCCCCTGGGTCACCTGGTCGCCTTCTGCGTGGCGGCCCAGCGTAGCCTGCCATTCCTGGCGCGGGGAAAAGCGTTTCGGATCGCGGCAGGCGTCGTCGATGGCGGCGCGCAGCACACCGACCACATCGGCCACATAGCGCGGGCTGCGTTGCCGACCCTCGATCTTGATGGCGGCGATGCCCATGTCGATCAGCGCCGGCAACAGCGACACCGCGTTCAGGCTCGTGGGTTCCTCCAGTACATAACCGCGCTCGCCTTCCACCGTGAACCGTCCCTTGCAGAGCGTGGGATAGCCGGCGGGCTCACCCGGCGCGTAGCGGTCGATCAGGATGCCCGAGAGGCGCGCGTCCATCGTGCCGTCGTGTTCGTCCCATCGCACCGCGTGCGCGGGCGAGCAGACGCCCTTGTTGTTCGGCGAATCGCCGGTGGCATACGACGACAGCAGGCAGCGGCCCTCCGCCATCACGCACAGGCTGCCGAAGCCGAACACCTCCAGCTCCATATCGGTCTGCCGCGCCAGCTTCGCGATCTGCGGCACGGACAAGACGCGCGGCAGCACCACGCGGCGAATGCCGAACTGCTGGCGCATCAACGCGATGGCGTCGAGATGGGTAGCGGAACCCTGCACGGAAAGATGGATGCGCAGCGAGGGGTGCCGTCTGGCGGCGTAGGCAATCAGGCCGGCGTCGGCCATGATCACCGCATCGGCGCCCAGTCCAGCCGCCGCATCCACAGCGTGGTGCCAGCGTTCGACCTGGCCCATCTGCGCGAAGGTATTGATCGCGAACAGCACCTCTGCGCCACGCGCATGGGCTTCGGCCACGCCCTTGCGGATATCGTCTTCGCTGAAATTGAGTCCACCGAAATTGCGCGCGTTGGTGGCATCGCGCAGCCCCAGGTAGACGGCATCGGCGCCGTGCTGCAACGCCATGCGCAGTGCGGCGAGGGAACCGGCGGGCGCCACAAGCTGGGGCCGCCGGATGATGCGCTGCTCGGAAGTGGAATACGGCGTCTCGGGAGGAGAATCTGGAAGGCGGCCGGTGGCATCGGCCGTGACTGCAGTCATTGCGGGCATCCGGGAAAGGAACTGTCGGATGCTAGCCATTCAACGAAGCCGTACTATTGATGTCGCGCAAAAGAATCCGTCTACGCGGGAACCCCACAGCACGCCCGTCACAGCCCTCCCCCCATCAGGGGATGGCCGCACCCAACCGTGCCGACAGCCGATTGGCCAGCGCGCGCACCTGCCGCCCGATCGCCTGCCCGGTAGCCGCGTCGATCTCGCTGCTCAGGTAACTCACCGCCACGGCCCCGGCGGCCACCGATCGCGTGGCATCGAACACCGGCGCACCAAAGCACGTCATGCCTTCCCTCATCTGCCCGTTGTCGATCGAATAGCCGTCGCTGCGCACCTGCTCGAGTTCGTCGATCAACTGCGCGGCCGATGCCACGCTCGCGCGCGTGAGCGGCGGCGGCAGGCCATGGGCAAACATGTGGTGGACATCCGCCGTATGCAGCGTGCTCAGGATGGCCTTGCCCGTGGCGGTATAAGGCGCGGGCAGCCGCATGCCGATGCGGAACGTCACACCGAGCGGCCGGTCGCCGTTCTGGCATGCCAGATAGACCACCTCTGTCCCGTCGAGCATCGACAACGTGACCGTGGCATCGTGAAACGCATCGGTCTCGCTCCACATCGCGTGAAACTCCCCGGTGATCTGCGTCTGCGACAGGAAGGCATTGGCCCAGCCCATGACGTGCGGACCCAGCGCCATCGCGCCATTGGGCAGCCGCTTGAGCAGTTGCAACTGGACGAGCGTGTCGCACATGCCGTGCAGCGAGCTTTTGGGTGCGCCGGTCAGCCGCGTCAGGTCGGCCAGCGTCAGAGGATCGGACGCGGCGGCGATGGCGTCGATCACCTGGACGGCGCGTACCACCGCTGGCGAGGTGGGGCGTGCGGCATCGTCAGGCGAGTAAGTGGACTTGGGCATGAGGCGGCAGTAGCGACGGATTCAAGATTGAGGGAACGGCCACGCCCCACTGGCAGTCTTTCCGGCATGGGCGTATGATTTGATGGTCGTTCCACATACCGAATACTAGTTCAACCTATTGAACATAGGCAACCCGAACTTCCACGCAACCCGGAAACCCCCGCCATGCAACTCAAAGACCCCTCGCTGTTCCGCCAACAGGCTTATATCGATGGCAATTGGGTGGCCGCCGACTCCGGCGCCACGTTCGATGTGACCGATCCGGCCACGGGCGAGGTCATCGCCCGCGTCGCGGACCTGGGCGCCGCCGAGACCGAACGTGCCATCGTTGCCGCCGAGGCCGCGCAGAAGGAATGGGCCGCGAAGACCGGCAAGCAGCGCGCCACGATCCTGCGCCGCTGGTTCGACCTGATGATCGCCAACACCGACGACCTCGCCCTGCTGATGACGCGCGAGCAAGGCAAGCCGCTGGCCGAGGCCAGGGGCGAGATCGCCTATGCCGCCAGCTTTATCGAGTGGTTCGCGGAAGAAGCCAAGCGCGTGGATGGCGAAGTGCTGGCCACGCCTGCCGCAGACAAGCGCCTCGTCACGTTGCGCCAGCCGGTAGGCGTCTGCGCCGCCATCACGCCGTGGAATTTCCCGGCTGCGATGATCACGCGCAAGGCCGCGCCCGCACTGGCTGCCGGCTGCGCCATTGTCATCAAGCCCGCCGAGCTGACGCCGCTCTCTGCGTTTGCACTGGCTGAACTTGCGCATCGCGCCGGCGTGCCCGCAGGCGTGCTGCAAGTGGTTACCGGTGATTCGAAAACCATTGGCGCGGTGCTGACCGGCAGCCCCATCGTGCGCAAGCTGTCGTTTACGGGCTCCACGGAAGTGGGCCGCATCCTGATGGCGCAATCGGCGCCCACCATCAAGCGCCTGTCGCTCGAACTCGGCGGCAATGCGCCGTTCATCGTGTTCGACGATGCCGATGTCGATGCTGCCGTGGAAGGTGCCATCGCGGCCAAGTATCGCAACGGCGGACAGACCTGCGTCTGCGCCAATCGCTTCTACATCCAGGACGGCATCTACGATGCGTTCGCTGCAAAGTTTGCCGAACGCACCGGCCAGTTGCGCGTGGGCAATGGGCTGGAAGACGGCGTGGTGATCGGACCGCTGATCGAAGAGAAGGCCATCAAGAAGGTGGCTTCGCTCGTGGAGGACGCCACAGCCAAGGGCGGCCGCGTGCTGACCGGCGGCGGCACGCACAAGCTGGGCGGCACGTTCTACACGCCGACCGTGATCGCCGATGCCACCGCCGACATGCGCGTGGCGCGCGAAGAAATCTTCGGACCGGTGGCACCGCTGTTCCGTTTCCAGCGCGATGAAGACGCGATTGCCGCCGCCAACGCCACCGAGTTCGGACTCGCCGCCTACCTCTACACGCGCGATATCGCTCGCGCCTGGCGCACCGGTGAAGCACTCGAATACGGCATGGTGGGCCTGAATACGGGCCTGATCTCGAACGAGGTGGCGCCGTTCGGCGGCATCAAGCAATCCGGCGTCGGCCGCGAAGGTTCGCGCCATGGCATCGAGGAATATCTCGAGATCAAGTATCTTTGCCTGCAAATGTAAGGCGGCCCACTACTCAGAGATCCTAGACATCCGGAGACATCGATGAACCCCTTCCGTTTCCAGACCGCGCCAACCGTGATCGTCGAATTCGGCGCGGCGCGCCGGCTTGGCGCGCTGCTGCGCGAATCCTTTCCGCAGGCGCGTCGCCTCTGCGTGGTCACCGACGGCTTTCTCGCGAAGAGCGGGCTGCTGGCCCCTGCACTCGATGACCTCGGCAAGCATGCGTGGGAAGTCACCGTGATCGACGACGTCATCGCGGACCCGCCCGAACACGTGGTGCTCGAAGCCACCGAGCGCGCGCGCGCTGCCCATGCAGAGGTGGTGCTGGGGCTGGGCGGGGGATCGTCGATGGACGTGGCCAAGCTGATTGCCGTGCTGCTGCCGGCCACGCAATCGCTCAAGGACATGTACGGTGTGAAGAAGGTCACCGGCACGCGGCTGCCGCTCGTGCAGATGCCGACCACGGCGGGCACGGGCTCCGAAGTCACGGCGGTATCCATCGTTACCACGGGCGAGACCACCAAGATGGGTGTGGTCGCGCCGCAGTTGTTTGCCGACCTGGCGATTCTCGATGCGGAACTCACGTTGGGATTGCCGCGCGGCGCCACGGCTGCCACCGGCATCGACGCGATGGTCCACGCGATCGAGGCCTATACGAGCGCGCATCTGAAGAACCCGGTCTCCGACATGCTGGCGGTGCGCGCCCTGCAACTGCTTTCGCAGAACCTGATGCTCGCCTGCGAGAATGGCCACGACCGCAACGCGCGCGAAGCCATGCTGCTGGGCGCGATGTTCGCGGGACAGGCATTTGCCAACTCACCCGTGGCCGCCGTGCATGCCCTGGCCTATCCGATCGGTGGCATCTTCCACGTGGCGCACGGTCTCTCCAATGCGCTGGTACTACCGCACGTGATGAAGTTCAACGCGCCAGCCGCCTGCAAGCGCTATGCCGAACTTTGCGACGTGGTGCTGCCCGGCACCACTGGCAGCGACGAAACCAAGACCGCTGCACTGATCGCGCATATCGAAGGACTGGTCGAGGCTACCGGCATTCCGCGCACGTTGCGCGAAGTGGGCGTAGCGGAAAGTGACCTGCCTCGCATGGCCAGCGACGCCATGCTGCAGACGCGCCTGCTGGTGAACAATCCGCGCGAAGTCACCGAAGCGGACGCCCTGTCGATCTATCGCGCCGCATTCTGACGCCGCTATTTTTACCGCGTCGGCCATATTGCCGCAGCACGCCCGCAAGGTGCGCTGCGGCATTTTCCATGTGGCGTCGTCATATTCCTACACCGATTTCAGCCCCTGCCCGCCTTAATGCGCACCGGCGCTGTCCTAACCTGAACATACCGGGACAAAGCGCGCGGACATGCATTCTCCGCCGTGCGCCAGCGCCACAATAAAGGAGCAAAACATGGGCATCGGTACCATTCTTCTGATCATTCTTATTCTTCTGTTGCTGGGTGCCTTGCCGACATGGCCCTACAGCTCCGGATGGGGTTACGGCCCGAGCGGTGGCCTGGGGCTTATCGTCCTGATCGTCGTCATCCTTGTGGTCCTCGGTCGCATATAGGTCTCGAATTTTTCTCGAAGGAGTCAGCGATGCCAGCGAAATCCAAGGCGCAGCAGATGGCCGCAGGCGCGGCGTTGTCCGCCAAGCGCGGCGAGCGCAAGGCCAGTACGCTCAAGGGCGCCTCGAAGTCGATGGCAAAGTCGATGAGCGAGACGGAACTGAAAAAGATGGCGAGTACCAGCCAGAAGGGAAAGCCGCAGCACAAATCCAAAAGCTGACAGGGTGCTGCGCACGACAACACCGCCTCCGCGTCATGCGCGGAGGCGGTGTTTTTTTATCGATCACTCCGGCACGTACTTGCCGATAAAACCCGGCAGCGTCCTGGCCTTGCTGCTGCGGGCCAGCGGAATGGCGATCGTCATTGCCCGCGCAAACCCTGCGATGCTCTGCAAGTCTTCCTCGACATGACGACGGAAGAATGCGGCCCAGCGAAAGTCACCGTATGCATTGCCTGGCTTGCGATACGCGCCGGCATTGCGCGTGAATGCCGCGAGACTGCGATACGGATCATCGCGCATCGCCATCAGCGTGGCAGGCAGTGCATCGATCTCGAGCCGCTTGCCATGCTCGTCATACGGATGCACATGCCCCATCGCACGCATGCGCTTCCAGAACTTGCCGGGCGACAGATTGCTCAGATCCGTTATCACCTCCACGGGCGCGGACTCCCAGCCCAGTTCGAGCCACGCACGCGCCCAATGGTGATGATCGGCGATATAGAGTGCGCCGCCCGGACCCGCGATGGTCTGGATGCGATGACTTTCCATGAAGCGCTTGCGCGCCGCGTCACTGCGCGGCTTGTTGCTGACCTCCGCCTTCTCATGCATCTGGTAGAGGCCTAGCGTGATCTGCGTGGGACGCAGCGTATCGAGTTCCGCCATTTCCTTGCGCGACATATGCCCCCTGACTAGTTATGGCTCGCGACCTGGCGGTCTACGTAGTGCTCCAGTTCGCTGCCGGGGTCTTCGTTACCGGTACTGTCTTCCGCCACGGCCTCCCTGGCGACCGGGGCGGCATGGTTCGTATGGGCGGAATCCGCCGTTTCGCGCTTGCCTGGCACAGGCCAGCATTCGCCCTCCGGGGCATCCACCAGCGAGGGGGCGCGCTTTGGATCGAAATCGGTCCAGCGTCCGCCTTCCCAATGACCCTTGGCGCGTTCGCAATCCGCGGCGCCCCCCTCGCGCAACACGGACAGCACTTCTTCCCGGCGCTCGCCGCCGGCCCGCGCGGCGAGCAGCACGCCCGGTGCGCGCGCGCCGCCGGGATCGACCGACATGATCGACACATCCCAGACCGAAAAGCCCCTGTCGTACAACTTCTGGGCCGCTTGCTCGGCCTCGGGAATGGACGCGAAACGCCCGGCAACTATCGATGACATGATCGTTTCCTCCGTGTTGAATTCACACCTTGAACGCTATGCGTTGACCACTTCCCCACCGTTGATGTGCAGGATCTGGCCAGTGATATAGCTGGCCGCATCCGAGGCCAGGAAGACATAGCCCGACGCCACCTCGAAGGGTTGGCCGGGCCGCCCCATCGGGGTCTTGCTGCCGAACTCCGACACTTCCTCCGCCGTGAACGTGGAGGGAATCAGCGGCGTCCAGATCGGACCCGGCGCCACCCCGTTGACGCGTATGCCGCGCTTGACCACCTGCAGTGCCAGCGAGCGCGTGAACGCGACAATGGCGCCCTTCGTCGCCGAGTAGTCGAGCAGATGCGCGCTACCGCGATAGGCGGTTACCGAGGTCGTGTTCAGGATCGATGCGCCCTTGCCCAGATGGGGCATGGCGGCACGCGTGACGTGGAACATCGCAAAGACATTGGTGCGGAACGTGGCTTCCACCTGATCCGGTGTCACGTCTTCAATGTCGTCCTGCGGATGCTGTTCCGCCGCATTGTTGATCAGGATGTCGAGCCGGCCGAAGCGCGCAACGGTATCGGCCACGATCTTGTCTGCCTGGGCCACGTCCGCGATGTCGCCAGGCAAGGCCAGCGCCCCCTGCCCGGCTTCCTCGATCAGGCGCTCGGTCTCCTTCGCATCCTCGTGCTCGTCCAGGTAGGCGAACGCCACATCGGCCCCTTCACGCGCGAAGGCCACGGCGATGGCACGCCCGATGCCACTGTCGCCGCCCGTCACCAGCGCCACCTTTCCTTTCAATCGTCCGCTGCCCACGTAGTCGTCGGCGCCGCTGTCCGGCCGAGGCTCCATGTGTGCCTCCACGCCGGGTTGCCGCGACTGATGCTGGGCCGGCACTTTCTTCGGTGTCGACATGGGCCCTCCTCATAGTTGGCATCGCGCAAACCAGGCGCAAAATCCGTGCCGTCGCCGTCTGGTACAGGCGCAGGGTCGTCACTCCGCGCCATCGCGTAACGGTTACACGCGGGGTTACAAGCGATGGCAAGGATTGCCTTCTCCACGCGAACAATGCAAGGCATGAAGCTTGCAGCGCCCAGTCGTTGCCTCAGCCGCCAAGACTTGCCATGCCGAAAAAAACCACACCCAAATCCACACCGAAAGCCACACCGGACGCGACGTCAAAGAAGGATAAGAAGCCCTCGGGCAAGGGCAAACGCAAGCGCGTCTTGCGCGAGGGCGCGGGGCTGATGGTGCCCGTGGATCATTTGCGGCCCACGCAGATCACCGCCGGCAAGTATCACGTCGAGCAGAAAATCCACGTGACGCGGCGGCTCTCCCATGCGGACCTGCCCGCCTTCCTGGACAAGCATCGCATCCATGTGGTTCTTGGCCCGGAGCAATCGCTCTACGTGGTGGACCATCATCACTGGGTACGCGCGTGGCACGAGATGGGCATCGTGATGGTGCCCGCCATCGTGCGGGCCGATCTCAGTCACCTGTCCACGCGCGAGTTCTGGAAATACATGGTGGATCACCACATGGTTCATCCCTACGACGAGCACGGCAAGCGTTGCCCGATCTCGGCACTGCCGCCCGATATCCACGGCATGCGCGATGATCCGTATCGCACCCTGGAGGCATTCGTGCAACTCTCCGGTGGCTATCGCAAGGTCAAGGCGGCCTATCCCGATTTCCGCTGGGCCGACTTCTTCCGCAAGCACATCGCGCCATCGTTCGATACCCACCACGGCTTTGCCACGGCACTGGCAAACGCCGTGCAACTGGCACTGAGCAAGAAGGCACGCGGACTGCCAGGCTACATCGGCCCGTGACTGGCGCGGCGACAGTCAGGGTGCGATATCTCGCGCGTGCGCCAGCACACAGCACAGCAGCAGGTAGGCGCGCTTGAATTCGGCTGCGGCGTCACGCGATGCGCCGTTGCGTGCGTGGCGGAATCCCGCATCGAGGCGCGCTTCGACATCGCGTTCGATATCGGGTTGCACATACAGCGCGCGTTCGCGGTTCTGCCACAGCGCCCTGGTGGCAAGTTGTCGGCTTTCCATGGTCACCGGACACCACGGCGCCTCGTTGCCACCGAGTTCGATCCGCATCTCGCACAATGCCTGCATCAACACGCGTGTCTGGCGCGCGTCGGACCCACGCACGGCGCGTGGCCGTGCAGTGGGGGCGCGTGGCGCCACGTCAGGGGGGAGAGATTCAGCAGCGGGAAGCGACACATAGGCGGCTTCCGAAGAATGCATTGCCGGGCTGCTGCTGTCAGCCTGCAGGCAACTGATGACTGCGTGTTCCACCTTGGCCTCGATTGCACGTTCTGCTTGTTGTTGATGCGTGAAACCATGCAATAGGCGTGCCGGTCATCGCGCACGGATCATGCGGCGCGACGCGACGCGCGCGGGGGCGCCAGCGTGGCTTCCAGCAACACCAGCAGCCGCGCCTCGTCCATGCGCAGGCGCACGCCTGCACGCGGTGCCGGTAAAGCGTGCAACGTGTCGGTCATGAACGCGGCCAGCACATCGGGATGGACATAGCATTTGCGGCAGACAGCCACCGTATTGCGTAGCCGGCGTGCCACTTCCTTGATGACATCGACCACCGCCTTCTTGCGCGCGGTTTCGCTATCGGCAGAGGTCTTGCGCAGCAGCGCCAGCGCATGCACGCTGCCGGCCCACGTACGAAAATCCTTGGCGGTGAATTCGCCGCCCGTGACTTCCTGCAAGTAAGCGTTGACGTCCGCCGATCCGATTTCGCGCACTTGGCCGTCGGGGTCCTTGTACTTGAACAGACTCTGACCCGGCAGTTCGGTGCAATTGCGTACGATGCGTGCAAGCCGCGCGTCGTTGACCGACACATCGTGCGTGACGCCGCTCTTGCCCGTGAACTGGAAGCGCAACCGGCTGCCGCGCACGGCCACATGCTTGCGTCGCAGCGTGGTCAGGCCATACGTGCGATTCTCTTCGGCATAGCGCGGCGTGCCCACGCGTACCAGCGTGGCATCGAGCAGCGTCACCACGGCAGCCAGCACTTTCTCGCGCGGCATGCCGTTGCGCGCAAGATCGCGTGACAGGCGGCCCCGCAGGCGCGGCAGCGCGTGACCGAATGCCATCAGCCGCGCGTACTTGTCAGCGTCGCGTAGCGCGGCCCAGTCCGCGTGATAGAGGTATTGCTTGCGGCCGCGCGCATCGCGACCCGTGGCTTGCAGGTGTCCAGCCGGATCGCAACACACCCAGACTGATTCGTACGCCGGCGGGATCGCCAGCGCGTCGATGCGGGCCTGTGTCGCGGCATCCACGCGCTTGCCTGCGGGCGTCTCATACACGAAGCCCTTGCCGCTGCGTCGACGCGTGATACCGGGTTCGCCGTCGTCGACGTGATGCAGCCCTATCTTGCGCAACGCCACCTCGATGGGCGCACCGGCTGGCGGACGATCCTGTTCTGCGGCGGGAGTGGTGGCGGCTTTCATGTGGCTGCGCAGACGCACAAGGCGTGCCATCGACTGGCTCCCGTGCGCGTCCGGCCATGCCGCCAGGCATTGCAGTTATTACCGGCTCAAAACACATCTTCGCTGCAAACTTGCAAGTCCTGCAAACCGTCGCTATTCCGCGGCACGGGCGGGCTGCGCGGCGATGCGCTGGGGATCGTTGTCGTCCTCATCGCCATCGGCCACGGCCATGGCTTGCTTCGCGGCGTCTGCGCCGCTGTTCGGATCGATGCCATCGTCGGCATCCGCCATGGGGGAAGATGCCTTCGCCGGACGCGAGGGAATCGCCGGACCGGTCCGTGCCTCGGTCACCATCTCGCGCAGCCAGCCGAGCAACAGCTTGGTGTAGGCGCGCTGGCTGTCCTCGGTGGTCAGCCCGTGATCGGCACCCTTGAGCACGCGGTACGTGATGGAGCTGGCCTGGATGCAGGCATCCACGTAGCTGAGTACCGCCGTATGCGGCACGATGTTGTCGTGCTGCGACGCCACCACCAGCACGTCACCCTTGAAATTGGCGCAACTGCGCAGCGCGCGATTGGTCTCGGCGGGCACCACCTTGCGGCGATACGCCACGAGGTCCTGATCCACATGCAGTTGCCGCTTCGGAGACTCCCAGCCGCTGTCCATGTACAGCGCGGGCGCACGGAACGCCAGCCATCGCACGGGCCGCAGTTCGCACAGCACCGCCGCGAGGTAGCCACCGTAGCTGCTGCCCACCACGGCGATGGCGTTGCGATCCACTTCAGGATGCCGCACCAGCACATCGTAGGCGGCCAGCACATCGGCCAGGTTGCGCATGCGACTGACGGTTTCGTATTGGGAGGAGGTGCCGGCGTGTCCGGTCAGGTCGAACGTCATGCAGACGGCGCCGATACCGGCCACCTCCCGCGCGCGCGCCAGGTATTGCTGCTGGCTGCCGCCCCAGCCGTGCACGAACAGCACGCCGGGCAGCTTGGTGGCCGGTGAAATCACCGTGCCGGCAATCATGCCTCCATCGGTATGGATCTTTATGGATTCTTCATGTGTGGCCATCGGATACGGACTCCAGTCTCGCGTACTTGGTCAGTGCGCCGACGTTGCGGTCTTCGCCCTGGAAGTAAACGTCGGCATCTTCGGGCACCTTGGGGTTGGCGCCATAGATTTCCCGCGTGCAGGCCGTGGCACGCACGCAGGCCGGGTCTGCCTGGAACGCGGCCAGCGCTGCCAGCTCCGCGCCCGTGGCGCCGCCTACGCGCCAGGATTGCTCCAGCACGCCCAGCCGCTGCACGCCACCGGCGGTGCCCATCGCCACGTCATAGTTGCAGCGCGACACCAGCACGCCGGGAAAGCACGCCACTGCCGCCGCGTGATAGGCGATGGCGGCGCGCACAGCCTCGTGCAAGTGGGCTTCGATCGGATGCGCCAGCAGGTTTTCCAGCGTACCGCGCACCACGCGCAGTGTGGACCCGCCATAGACCTGCTGGCCCGAGTTGTTCGGCGTCAGATCCTGCGTGCCGCAATAGCTGGCCTGCAGCCCGCCCACTTCCACCTGCCCGACACTGAACGTGGTCACGGCGTCGAGATTGCGCTCCACCACCAGCCCCTCGTCCGCCACGCGCTCCGCATCGAGGGATTGCAGCGCGGCATCGAGTTCCGCCTCGTCCGCCACCACCTGTTGTCCGAGCCCGCCGATCCCGCAAGGTTCCTTGATGCGCACCGCGCCCTCGTCGAGCATCGCCAGCGCGGCACGGCGCGCGTCGTCGAGCGTGAATGCCGTGAAGCCGGGCAGCACATGCGGCTTCACCTGTGCGGCAAACTCTTCGCTCCAGCCCTCCGGCGCACGCGCATCGGGTGCGATGAGTCCGTGCGAGATCGCCTTCGTGCCGATAAAGGCATGCGGCACCACGCCGCCGAACAGGTCGGCAAGGCTCTGGATGCCAAGCTGGCGCGCGGTGTCTACGCCCACCAGCGTATCTGCGGGAATGAAGTAGAAGCGCCCTGCCGAGGGCACATGCGTGTTGGCATCGTAGCTGCCCGCGAACTGAAAGCCCGCGAGCCGCGCCACCCGCTCCGCAATACCCTTGAGCGTGGTGCCCTGATGGCTGGCCGGGTCGTTGAAATCCGCACGGCCATATAGCACCACGCGGACATCGCGGTGGTCGGTACGCTGTTCTGCGTCAGGCGCAATCGCAGGCTCGCCCGCCCTGCCGTGCGCCACTGCTTCGGGAGTCGCCGTCGTTGCCAAGGTGGGCTCCTGTGCGGACTGTGGCCGCGTTGGACTACATGGGTTGGACTACGCTGAAGTTTCCCTGCACGCGTTGCCAGAAGCGTGCCTGCGGCATTCTTCTATGCGGCATTCTTTTGCGGCGCGCGCCCGGTGCGGCTGCCAGCGGCGATATCCTGCGCATCGCCGCGCCGTGCCCGTTGCGCTTTCATCTTGTCCTGGTGGTTCTGGTGCGCTTCGTCGATGGAGTGGCTGCATTTCACGCCGCCCTCTTCATCGGCCAGCTTGGCCAGCTTGCGGTAGAACTCCACCAACTGGCGCAGTTCTTCCTCGTCGAGATCCTCGATGGCCACCAGATGGTTGCTCGCCTCGCGATGCGACGCCAGCAACTCGTTGAGTTTCAGGTGCACGGCAACCGAATCCTTGTTCTGGCTCTGCTGGATCAGGAACACCATCAGGAACGTCACGATCGTGGTGCCGGTGTTGATCACCAGTTGCCAGGTTTCGGAGTAGCCGAACATCGGCCCTGTGATCGCCCAAACCACGACCACGAACAACGCGAGCACGAAGGCCGCCGGAGACCCGGCTTGCCGCGTTGCAGCACCGGCGAACCGGTCGAAAAGGTGAAGAATCCGGCGATGCACGGGCTTGTCCATGAAGCCCCTCCCTTTCTGTCCAGACTGTCTACATTGTAGGAAGCACTCGATTGACAGATAAGCCGGTGGCGTCCTACACGACCGTCGTCCCGCGCCGTGACGTGTCGTTATTACAAGCATGGCGACGTACGGCAAGCGTCGTGGCAGGCATGACGATTGCGTCCCATCGCTCAGTCGTACTCACACAAGGATTGCCATGCCCACGGAAAGCCAAGCCCTGAACGAAACCCGTCCGGAAGAAGAGGACGAAATGCTGCGCGAACGCGTCGGCACCTGCGTGGCCGAAATCTGCGGGGGCGATATGCCCGACAACGTCACCGTCCACGTGGTGGATCGACGCGTCACGCTATCGGGACAGGTGGAAGATATCGACCTGTCGCAGCGGATCGAGAAAGCGGCATCGACGCCGCCCGGCATCCTCGGCGTTTCCAATCAGCTCACCACACGCGTGCCACCACCCCCCTTGCCGCCGGGCCAGCCGGAACGCGCCACCGGCATGCGCGCGGACCCTGCCGAGAAGCCGCCCGGACAGGTGAACCACAAGGTATAAGGCCGCAACAGCGCCACAAGAAAGCCCCGGAAAATGCCGGGGCTTGTCTCGTATGGAGCGCTCAGGCTCAGTTCCACGGATCGTATCGATCCTTCTCCCAGTACGGCGAGATGCCGTAGTACTCGTGAATGGTGGTGGCCCATTGCGAGTTGGCCATGGTGGGCCAATGCTCCTTGTCAAAACCGGGCGCGGCCTTGATGCGTTCCTTTTCCACGCCCAGCACGAAACACTTGCGGCGCGTATCCAGCGTCAATGCCGACCATGGCAGTGCGTGCAGCTTCTCGCCGATGCCCAGGAAGCCGCCCATCGCCAGCACGGCATAGGCAATCCGCCCGCCCAGCACGTCCAGCATGATGTGGTCGATGGTGCCGATTTCCTCGCCCGACGGGTCCACGACCTTGTTGCCTTCGAGCGTGTCGGCGGCCATCACGAATGGTCCGCAGCCAATGCCATTCTTCTGCTCGGCGTCACCGATGATCGATGCGCCCCGGGCCTGAGCGGCCGATGGCGATTGCGGCGGTACTTGCGGGTCCAAGGGCTTCATGTGCGATTCCTCCTAGGTGAACGACATTCACGAGTACGACATCCACGAATCATCAACGACCCACCGGTACGGGCGGCACCAGCGGATCGAAGTCTTCCCAATTTCCATCGCGCCATTGGCCATCGGCGCGCTCAACATCCTGTGCGCCGTTCTGGCGCAGTTCGTTGGCCACTAGTGAAGTGTTGTCGGAACTGACGTGCGCGGCCAGCAGTACACCGGCATGCCGCACCCGCACATTGCGTCCACTGGTCTGCGACAACGCGCCCATCAGCGATCCTGCATACGCACCGACTCCCGTGGCACACACCAGTACCAGGATCAGCACCCACGGTTGCGGCGGTGCGGCATACCAGGCGCGTAATGCAGCGGCCAGGCAGATACCGACACCGGCACCGAGTGCGGCACCCATCAACACGCCGCGCCCGGCGCCCCTGCCCGCGTGCTTCGCACCCGGGTCCACGGCTTCATCGCCGCCAATCGGGTAGGTGCCGTGCTGTCCCGGCGGGTTCACATAAAACATGGTCAGATCGTCCTGCCTGACGCCTTTCGCCATCAAACGCGTTGCGGTGGTCTCGGCGTGGGCAAACGTTTCGAAACGTCCTGCGATGATCGTAGACATCCTGTGGCTCCGTTCAAGGCATGTTGCAATGCGGTGGTGGAGTCGCGCGTGCAGCGGCAGCGACGCACCCCAAGGATTGGCGCGTTGTGCGGGCTTCAGTGCTTCTTCCCGCCCTTTGCCGCCTTGGCGCCCTTGTCGCTGGCGCCCGGACGGTCCGCTGCGGCGGTATCTCCCGCTGGCTGGTGCTCGCTGCCTTTCTTGAGCTTCCAGTCCACATCGTCGCGCGCAGTCTGCGTCTGCCGTTCGGCATGCTGGGCAGCACCGGGCGAAATAGGATCGCTGGCGGGGAACGTCATATCGAGCGCATCGTCCACGGCAGACTGATAGGTCTTGGCTTTGTGGGCCTTGTCCTGTGTCTTGTCGGACCTGGTGCTGCCCGATTTATCGGAGGTCCTGGTGGACGGCTTTGCGGAAGGCTTGGCATTTGGCATGGCGTCTCTCCGGATTGGGTTTCCGAGGAGAGACGATGCAAGGGATGGGCCAGCCGTGGAAGGTCGGCTGCAGGGCACAGCGCGGGGCTGGGGAGGCGCAACCGTCGCTGCAGTTTGTGCGCCCTGCGGTAAAAACTACTGCGTCACGATCAGGCTGCTACCGCACCCGACGTGCGCGGGAAACGTACCGCAATGCACACGGAGACGTTGTCGCTGTCGCAGTCCTGGTTCTCTGCGGTCAACACCGCGCCCTGCATTTCCACCATGCGGCGCGTCAACAGCAGCGAGGCGCTTTGCCGGGGCGAGTGACCGCCTTCGGGAGGCGGGCGCCGGTCGAAGAATTCCGACAACGCCGCGAGACGCGATTCGCCGCGGGAACGCTCCAGCGGCGCGCTTTCGGTAATGCGGAATTTCACGTAATCCGCCTCGGCAGTCAGGTGTACGCGTACCGATCCGCCGGCTGGCGCGCGCCAGATGCAGTGCGTCAGCAGGTGCCGCAGCAGCGGCGCGATACGCAGGGAGTCGCCCGGCACCATGAAACTGGCCCCGCCTTCTCCGTCATGGTCCTGGCATTCCAGCGATCCAATCATGACGCCGCGCGCCTCGGCCGCCGGGCGTTTGTCGGCAATGGCCTGCCCAGCCTCCACGCGCAGGTCGGTCTCGGCCCAGGCGGACGCCCGCGCATCGGCCAGCAAGCGCACCCCTTCTTCCATTTCCTCGATCAGGGCCAGTTGCTGGTTCATGCCCGCGCGCATGCCGTCCAGTGCGCGCTGTGCCGGGGCCGCCACCGTACCGATGGAACGGTCCAGCACATAGCTCCAGCTCTGGATGGCGTTCAGCGACGAGCGCAAATCGTGCGATACCTGCTCGATCAGCGCGCAGACTTCATCGATACCGTGTACCGGCGCCGGCGCATCGCAGGCATCGCAGCCTTCGGGGGAAGGGCCGCTGGATGGCGAAGGTGGGGGTGTTGCGTCAGCCATGGTGATCCATAGACATTCGATTCGAACGGAAAACGCCGTTCACTCCCCACGCAAAAACCGTGCGCTGCAGCGTCGCGCCCGCGATGCGGCGTGCGAAATCCCGCTTCACGAGGCTGGAGGCGGGCTGGCCTCACCATTGCGCGATGCGCGCAGCCACTCGGGCAGTTCGCCCTTGGCTGCGTAATCTTCCAGACGGTTGTACAAAGTCTTCAAACTGATACCCAGGATTTCCGCCGCATGTTTCTTCACACCGGAGCACTGCTCCAGCGTGGCAAATATCAACTGGCGATCGGCTTCGGCCAGCGACATGCCCACCGGCACCGATACCACCGCGTTGCCCGCGCTGGGCGCGGCGGCCACCTGCAGCGGAATCTGGACTTCGGTGATCACATCCTGGTCTGCCATGATGTAGGCGCGTTGCACGAAATTGCGAAGCTCGCGCACATTGCCCGGCCAGGAATGCATGCGCAGGCTTTCCAGCACGGTCGCCGAGAACCGGCGCTGCGTGCCCTGCTCCGCATTCAGTTGTTCGAGCATGGTGTTGCCGATCTGCACCACGTCATCGCCGCGCGCACGCAGCGGCGGCAATTCGATCGGGAACACATTGAGCCGGTGATAGAGGTCCGCACGCAGCTTGCCTTCCGCCACCGCTTCCTCGGGGTTGCGATTGGTAGCGGCCAGCACCCGCACATCGGCATGCGTCTCGCGGTTCGTGCCCACCCGCATGAACGAGCCGGTCTCCAGCACGCGCAGCAGCTTGACCTGCAATTCCAGCGGCATCTCGGTAATTTCGTCGAGGAACAGCGTGCCGCCATCGGCGCGTTCGAAATAACCCTTGTGCTGGCGGTCTGCCCCCGTGAAGCTGCCGCGTTCGTGGCCGAACATCTCGGTCTCGATCAGCGTGGGCGAGATGGCGCCGCAATTGACTGCGAGGAACGGCTGGCGACGGCGAGCGGACAGTTCGTGAACCGTCTGCGCCGCCAGTTCCTTGCCCGTGCCACTTTCGCCAATCAGCAGCACCGTGGCCTCCGTGGGGCCAACCTTGCCCAGCTGGTCGTACACCACCTGCATCGCTTCGGAACTGCCGAGCAAGCGGCCAAAGCGGCCATACCGGCGCAATTCGCCTCGCAGCGAATGCACTTCGGCGCGCAGTTCGCTGGTGGTGGCAATGCGCTTGAGCACCGTCTGCAGGCGCGTGACGTTGATCGGCTTGACCAGATAGTCGGTGGCGCCCAGGCGCAGCGCCTCCACGGCGGATTCCACGCTGGCATAGCCAGTGGTCAAAATCACCTCGACGCCGCTCGAACCTACTTCGTCGAACAGTTCCATGCCGTTGCCATCCGGCAGGCGAAGGTCGGCCAGGATGGCGTCGGGCATGCGCCAGCCGATCTGGAGGCGCGCTTCGCGAAGGTTTCCGGCCGTACCGGACGAAAAGCCTTCGATCGCCACGATTTCCGCCAGCGCCGCGCAGGCGTTTTCGTCGTCGTCAACGATCAGGATATGTGGCATAGGAGATTCGGATGGCGTCGTCGGACCGGCGTCTGTTTGTCATGGGCCCGGGGGCTGGGTTGATCTGTCATTGTGCACGGCAGCACCCCGCAACAGCCTGTACGGGAATGGCACGCGCACAACGATAGCCTGAAGTGTAGCGATCGAGTCTTCAAGGTTATGCCGGTGTCTGTCTTACACGCCTGTGGGATCATGCCGCGACAGCGCCCCAGGCGGTAGCCACCCGGCGCGCGAGCAGATAGCATGCTAGGCATCATCCACCATTGCAACGAGTCCGTGCATCGCCGGCAGCCATCTGCTGCCGGGAACCGTCGACTCCCCGATCCGTGTCAACCACCGCCACGCTACCTTCCGGACGCTCCGCCCTGCCCGCCCTCCGTACCCCGGGGCGCCGCGCCGTGCCCGCCCAGGTCTCGCTGTTCTGGGAGAGCACCGCGCCGGCGATGCAGCGCCTGATCGGCCAACTCAATCGTGTGGCGGCCACCGACGTGACGATGCTCGCCGTGGGCGAAAGCGGCGCGGGCAAGGAAGTGGTGGCCCGGGCCGTCCATGAACGCAGCACCCGCAAGTCCGGCCCCTTCGTGGCGGTGAATTGCGGCGCCATTGCGCCGACGCTGATCGAATCGGAATTGTTCGGGCACGAGAAAGGCGGCTTCACGGGCGCGCTGGAGCAGAAGGCGGGATATTTCGAACAGGCACAGGGCGGCACGCTGTTTCTCGACGAAGTCACCGAGATGCCGCTGGAGATGCAGATCAAGCTGTTGCGCGTGCTGGAAAGCCGGTCGTTCCATCGGGTGGGCGGCGACGCCCCCATGGTCAGCGATGTGCGCATCCTGGCAGCCACCAACCGCGACCCGATGGATGCCGTGCGCGGCGGCCAGCTACGGGAAGACCTGTTGTATCGCCTGGCCGTCTTCCCGCTGCATATTCCCCCGCTGCGCGAGCGCACCGAGGATATCGTGCCGCTGGCGCGCCATTTCCTCGAAGAATTCAATGCGATGGAGCAGACCGAGAAAAGCTTCGCGCCGGGTTCGCTGGAGCGGCTCGCGCGTTATGACTGGCCCGGCAATGTGCGCGAACTGAAGAACACCATCTACCGCGCCTATATCCTGGCAGACCGCCAGATCGAGATCGGCAACCCCGGGCTGGCGGGTCAACCACCGCGCCCGACCACGGTCGATGGCGTGGTCAGCGTCCGCGTGGGCACCACGCTGGCCGATACGCAGCGCGAGATCATCCTCGCCACCCTCGCCAAGTTCGATGGCGACAAACGCCAGGCTGCCAAGGCGCTCGGCATCAGCCTCAAGACGCTCTACAACCGTCTGGACGTCTACCGGGCGGGCTGATCCCGCCCCGCTTTTTCCCGCTTTTTCTTCCTTCCGCCGCTTCCCCCCTTTGCGTGGAAAAGTGCCGCTGTCCTGACCCGAACGGGTGAAGGACCGCGCATGCATTTTTCCGCGCAAACCCAATGCTGACAAGGTTTCCCGCCGGTTGGAAAGGTGGCGGAACCGGGCATTCCTACTACTTGCGACCACTGGCCCATGTATTTCTTACATGCGGCGGTTTTGCCCGCCAAAGCCGGACCTGTCCGAAACCGTTGCTGCACCGCACTTCCCGCCATCTGGCCCCACGTGGGTTCGCGTTGGCATGCCGCTCGCATGCTTGTCCCGAATTGACTCTCCCGCGCCCACCCTGCCCCAGGGCGCTCACGGCCAAGGACGTGTGACGTGCGGATTTGCCAACTCAACCTGATAAATGCCCGGGCAGTCGAGGATGAAGCGCTGGAACGTGCGGCGCGGCTCGGGTTCGACCATATCCTGCTGTCCGGCTGGACTGTGCCGCAGATACCGCCCGAGACGCTGCGCGCCGCGCTGGAAAATTGCCGGCGCCGCGGTCTGGCGCCGCTGCTGGATCTTGCGCTGGATCGCCTGCCGCACGAGGCAGCAGCCCAGCATGACGGCTGGGTGGATCATGCCCGCCCGGCGGGCAGTCCCGAAGCGACGGACAACCACCTGCCCGGCGTGCGCGCCCGCTGGTTCGACGCGGACACTGCCGAACAACTGGTGGCGTGGTGGAGCGCGCAACTGGCCGAAGCGGTGTCGGCTGGCGTGGCCGGCTTCTGCTGCCGCGCGCCGTCGCGGGTGGCCGGGCGCCATTGGCGCGAACTGATCGAGACGCTGCGCCGCAGCGACGCGGCGTCCGTCCCGACCTTCCTCGCCTGGACGCCCGGCACCACGCCGCAGCAACTCGACGATCTGGCCGAGGCACCGTTCGACGGCGCATTTTCATCGCTGCCGTGGTGGGATTACCGCAGCGCCTGGCTGATGGAGGAGATCGCCCGCCTGCGCCGGTTTGGCCGTGTACTGGCCGCCCCCGCGCTGGCCCCGGACGGGGCCGACGTGCTGGCCGCGCGTCGCGCATTGTGGACGGCGGCCGCAATTGGCGACGGCTGGCTCGTGCCATCGGGATATGAAACCGGCGCGGCGCATGCGCATCGCATCGACACTTCGCCCGTCACGCAATCGGATGGCCATCCCGACAACATCGTCGATGCGCCGTACGACCTGACCCACGAACTCCTGCAAGCCAACAACTGGCTCAAGGCGCGTGACGCGGAGCCCGCCGTCGCGGTACGTCAGCTCAGTGGCCCCGACGCGCCGCTCACTGTCCTGGCCCGCCTGCCCCGACATCTGGCGAATGGCACAGCGGGTGCACCCGCGCTGACGGTCGTGCTCAATCCGTGCCCCATCGCGCCCGCCTCGTTCGGCGCGGACCGCGTGCTGAGCGCGCTACCGCAGCCCGCCGCCACGCTTTACCCTACCGAAGGCGGCCCGGGCGGCACGCTGGAGGCCGATGCCACGCTCGATCCCAGCAGCACGATCACCTTGCCGCCTGCCGATATCCGGCTGTTCGAGGCACGGCCCGCGGTTCGACCCGCAACGTTGCCCGCGCAGTCCAAGCGCCGCAACGGTGCCAAGGGCACCGACCGCACGCTCGCCGCTGCGATGGACGCCCCGCGCGTCGCCATCGAAAACCTCGCTCCCACGGCAGACCATGGCCGCTTTGCTGTGCGCCGCACCGTGGGCGAGCGCGTGGAAGTGACCGCCGATATCTGGATGGACGGGCACGACAAGCTCGCGGCCGCAGTGTTATGGCGCGCGCCCGGCGAACAGGTGTGGCATGCCTCGCCCATGGCACCCGTCGTCAACGACCGTTGGCGCGGCAGCTTCCCCATCGTCGCGATGGGTCGTCACGAATTCACGGTCGAGGCATGGCGCGATACCTTCGCCAGTTGGCTCGACGAGGTCGGCAAGAAACGCAAGGCCGGCGTGAACATCGCCCTAGAAATCGAGGAAGGGGCGCGGCTCGTTGCCGAAACGCTGAACACACCGGAAGGCAGCACGATTGCAGAGTCCCGCGAGATCCTTGCCGATCTTGCTGGCGCATCGGGTGACGACGCGCTGCGCCTGGAAATCCTGCTCTCGCCGCGCACCGACAGCGCAATGCGCGCGGCCATGCTGACACCGGCCGGTCGTCCGTTCGCGAGCCGCTATCCGACCGCAATGCCCGTGGAAGCGGATCGCCTCGCAGGACGCTTCGCAAGCTGGTATGAACTGTTTCCGCGTTCCGAGAGTGGCGACGTCAATCGGCACGGCACGTTCGACGATGTGATCCGCCGTCTGCCAGCCATTCGTGCGATGGGCTTCGACGTACTGTACTTCCCGCCGATCCACCCCATCGGACAAGCGCATCGCAAGGGCAAGAACAACAGCCTCAAGGCCGAACCTGGCGATGTAGGCAGCCCATACGCCATTGGCAGTGCCGAAGGCGGACACGACGCGTTGCACCCCGAACTCGGCACGCTGGATGATTTCCAGCGGATGCGCCGCGCCGCTGCCGACCTCGGCATCGAACTGGCGCTCGATTTCGCCATCCAGTGCTCGCCCGATCATCCGTGGCTGCGCGAGCATCCCGAATGGTTCTCGCATCGTCCTGACGGTTCGCTGCGCTACGCGGAGAATCCGCCGAAGAAGTACGAGGACATCGTCAACGTCGATTTCTACGCCACGCCGCCCGCAGGCGAGCAACTGTGGGCCGCGCTGCGCGATGTGGTGATGTTCTGGGCCGATCAAGGCGTGCGCATCTTCCGCGTCGACAATCCGCACACCAAGCCGCTGCCGTTCTGGGAGTGGCTGATCGCGGACATCCGTGCAAAGTATCCGGACACCCTGTTCCTGGCCGAGGCTTTCACGCGGCCCAAGATGATGGCGCGGCTGGCCAAGCTCGGCTTTGCGCAGTCGTACACATACTTCACGTGGCGCAATACCAAGGCCGAACTGACCGAGTACATGACCGAGCTGACGCAGACACCGCTGCGCGAGTTCTATCGTCCGCACTTCTTCGTCAACACGCCCGATATCAACCCGTACTTCCTGCACGATGGCGGACGCCCCGCGTTCTTGATCCGTGCCGCCCTTGCTGCGCTGCTGTCAGGGCTCTGGGGCATGTACAACGGCTTCGAGGTTTGCGAGAGCGCGCCGCTGATTCTGAACGGCGTGGAGAAAGAGGAATATCTCGACTCCGAAAAATACGAACTGCGCGTGCGCGACTGGAACGCGCCCGGCAACATCGTGGCCGAAATCTCGCGCCTCAACCAGATCCGCGCCAACCATCCTGCGCTGCAGAGCCACCTGGGCGTGCGCTTCTACTACGCCAGCGACGACGCCGTGCTGTACTTCGCGCGCTTCATGCCCAACGATACCGGCGGTCCGGGCGTGTTTGGCGATGACGTGCTGCTGGCCGCCATCAGCCTGGACCCACGCGCGCCGCGTGAAAGCGATATCGAGATTCCGCTCTGGGAATGGGGCCTGCCCGACCACGCGACGGTCGATGTCGAAGACCAGATGTTCGGCAAGCGCTTTACGTGGCAGGGCAAGCGCCAGCGTATTCGCCTGGACCCGCACACGCTGCCGTTCGCCCTCTGGCACGTCACGCCGCAAGCCTCGCAGGAAACGCCGCAACAGAACCCGGGAGACCCGGCATGAAGCGACTATCGGAACGTACCAACGCCGCACTGCTCAACGCCGACCCGCTCTGGTACAAGGACGCGGTCATCTATCAACTGCACATCAAGTCGTTCTACGACGCGAACGGCGATGGCGTAGGCGATTTCGCGGGCCTGCTCGCCAAGCTCGATTACCTGGTCAACCTTGGTGTCGATACGGTGTGGCTGCTGCCCTTCTATCCCTCGCCGCGCCGCGACGATGGCTATGACATTGCGGACTACCGCAACGTCCACCCCGACTACGGCACGCTCGCGGAAGTGAAGCGCTTTGTCTCGGCGGCGCATGCGCGCGGCCTGCGCGTGATTACCGAGCTCGTCATCAACCATACGTCGGACCAGCATCCGTGGTTCCAGCGCGCCCGCAAGGCCAAGCCCGGTTCGGCGGCGCGCAACTACTACGTGTGGTCCGACAACGACCAGAAATACGCGGGTACGCGCATCATCTTCTGCGATACCGAGAAATCCAACTGGAGCTGGGACGCCGAGGCCGGCGCGTATTTCTGGCACCGCTTCTACTCGCACCAGCCCGACCTGAACTTCGACAATCCGCAGGTGCTCAACGAAGTGCTGTCGGTGATGCGGTTCTGGCTCGACATCGGCATCGATGGCCTGCGGCTCGATGCCGTGCCCTACCTCGTCGAGCGCGAAGGCACCAGCAACGAGAATCTGCCCGAGACGCACGAGGTCATCCGCAAGATCCGCAAACACCTCGACGAACACTATGAAGGGCGCATGTTGCTGGCCGAGGCCAATATGTGGCCCGAGGACGCGCAGCAGTATTTCGGCGGCAGCAGTGGCGGCGGCACCGCCGACACCACGGGCGCGGCCAGCCCCGATGGCGGCATCGAGGGCGACGAGTGCCAGATGTCGTTCCACTTTCCGCTGATGCCGCGCATGTACATGGCCATTGCGCGCGAAGATCGCTTTCCGATCACGGACATCATGCGGCAGACGCCGGAAGTGCCGCCCAACTGCCAGTGGGCCATCTTCCTGCGCAACCACGACGAACTCACGCTGGAGATGGTCACCAGCAGCGAGCGCGACTATCTCTGGCAGGTCTATGCCTCCGACCGCCGCGCGCGCATCAACCTCGGCATCCGCCGCCGCCTGGCACCGCTGATGGAGCGTGACCGCCGACGCATCGAGCTGATGAACAGCCTGCTGTTCTCGATGCCCGGCACGCCCGTGATCTATTACGGCGACGAGATCGGCATGGGCGACAACATCCATCTGGGTGATCGCGATGGCGTACGCACGCCGATGCAGTGGTCCCCCGACCGCAACGGCGGCTTCTCGCACGCCGACCCCGAGCGGCTGGTGCTGCCGCCGCTACAGGGTCCGCTCTACGGCTACGAAGCCGTCAATGTGGAGGCCCAGAACCGCGATCCGCATTCGCTGCTGAACTGGATGCGCCGCATGCTGGCGCTGCGCCGCCAGCATCGCGCATTCGGGCGCGGCACGCTGCGCTTCCTTTTCCCCGGCAATCGCAAGGTGCTGTCGTACCTGCGCGAATACGACGGCGAACACATCCTGTGCGTGGCCAACCTTTCGCGCGCCCCGCAGGCCGTGGAACTCGATCTTTCCCAATTCGCGGGCCGCGTGCCCGTGGAAATGCTTGGCGCCACCCCGTTCCCGGCCATCGGCCAGCTCACATACCTGCTGACGCTGCCGCCCTACGGCTTCTACTGGTTCGTGCTCAGCGAGGATGCGCAGCCGCCTTCCTGGCACGTGGATGCACCGGAACAGATGATGGATCAAGTCACGCTTGTCGTGCAGAACAACGCTGGCCGCTCGGAACTGACCGAGTCCGCGCGCCGGGCGTTGACCACCGAGGTACTGCCGCCCTATCTGGCGCGGCGCCGCTGGTTCGCCTCGAAGGGGGAACGGATCGAGCGCGTGAACGTGGCCTATGCATGGCCCATTGCGCGTGTGGGCACTACCGAGGAAGTGTGGCACTGCGAGGTCGAGGTGATGTTGCCCGGCCGCACCGAGTGCTATCAGTTGCCCGTCGCGCTGTTGTGGGACCGTGAATCCACCGAAGGCATGTCGCAACTCGTACATGGCCTGTCGATGGCGCGCGTGCGACGCGGGGCGCGCGTGGGTGTGGCCACCGATGGCTTTGTCGTCGAACCTTATGCGCGTGCGGTGATCAAGGCCATGCGTGACAGCGTACAGGCCGAGACCACGCACGGCATCATCCGCTTCCTTCCCGAACCAGGACTCGCCGACGCGCCGCTCGAATCCGAACCAGTGCAGTGGATGTCCGCCGAACAGTCGAACAGTTCGCTGGCCTATGGCAACACCGGTGTGCTGAAACTTGTGCGACGCGTGGCAGGCGGCATCCATCCCGAAGCCGAGATGACGCGTTACCTGACCACGCATGGCTACACGCATTCCGCGGCGTTGCTCGGTGAGGTCGTACGCACGGGCACGGACGGCACGCCGCACACGTTGATGCTGTTGCAGCGCTATATCCTGAATCAGGGCGATGGCTGGGACTGGACGCTCGACTACCTGGGCCGCGCCATTGACGACGCACTGCCCGCCACCGAAAGCGACGAAGATTTCGACGAGGCGTTGAAGGGCTACGCCACGATGGTCGGCACACTGGGCCAGCGGCTTGCGCAACTGCACGCCGTGCTGGCGCGCGCCACCGACGAACCTGCTTTCGCACCGGAAACCGCCGGCGACGATCAGGCCGATGCGTGGGCCGAAGAAGCGCTGAACTCGCTGAATGAAGCACTGGATCTGCTCGACGCGCGCCGCAGCGAAGCCAAGGGCGCATTCGCGCAGGACATCGACACCCTGCTGGCTGCGCGCAACCGGTTGCCGCATCTTGTGGCGCGACTTGCCACTGCCGCGTCGGGCAGCCTGCAAACCCGCATCCATGGCGACTTCCACCTCGGCCAGGTGCTGATCGCGCAGAACGATACCTATCTGGTGGACTTCGAAGGCGAGCCGCGTCAGCCGCTGGCATTCCGGCGCCGCAAGACCTCGCCGCTGCGCGATGTGGCGGGGCTGCTGCGTTCGCTCGACTATGCCGCGGCCATGGTGGGCACCGACCGTCAGGAACGCACGCATTCGCAACTGCCGCCCGCGCAGGCGGATCGCCGCGCGGCGTTGCTGGATCGATTCCGCGAGACGGCCAATGCCGCGTTTCTGCATGGCTACGAGGACACCATGAACAACGCCGGCCAGCCGTGGGCCACCGCCGCGCAGTTCGCGCCGTTGCTGAACCTGTTCCTGCTGGAACGCGCCGCGTATGAAGTGGGTTACGAAGCGGCCAATCGCGTGGCATGGATCGACCTGCCTGCCAGCGGACTGGCGCGGCTGGTGCGCAAGCTGGGAGACGACGATGGCCAGAAATGATGCTGCCACGCTCGACCTGCCTGCCCCCACGCTGCCCACGCCGGTCATCGATGCCCTGCGCGAAGGCCGTCTGGCCGACCCATTCGGCGTGCTCGGCCCGCATCGCGACGAACACGGCATCGTGGTGCGCGCCATCGTGCCCGGCGCCGAAGCATTGCAGTTGACGGATGCGCGCGGCGAAGCCGTGGGGGATATGTTGCGGCTGCATGCGGATGGCGTCTTCGCCGGCCGTCTGCCCGGCTTTGCGCAGGGGCATCCCGTGGCGCAGGACTACCGGCTGCGCATACGCTGGCCCGATGGCGGCGAGCAGATCAGTACCGATCCCTACGCCTATCACGTGTTGCTTGGCGAGCTTGACCTGCATCTCTTCAACGAAGGACGCCACCTTGAACTCGGCAGTTGCCTCGGCGCGCAGTGCGTCACGCTCGACAACGAGGCCGGTGTGCGCTTTGCCGTGTGGGCACCCAATGCGCAACGCGTGTCCGTGATTGGCGACTTCAACGGCTGGAATCCCGCGCGCCACCCCATGCGGCTGCGGCACGGCTCAGGTATCTGGGAGTTGTTCGTTCCCAGCGCCATGGGTGCGCAGGGTGGCAGCCGCTACAAGTACGACCTGACCGGACCGAACGGGCAACCCGTCCCCGACAAGGCCGATCCGTTGGCGCAGGCCACCGAGATTCCTCCGGCCACGGCATCGGTTGTGGCGTGTGCGGGTCATGATGCGCCGCCGTTCCAGTGGAACGACGAGGCGTGGATGACACAACGCGCGCAGGCCGATCCGTACGCCGCGCCGATGTCCGTTTACGAACTGCACGTCCTGTCGTGGCAACGCGTGGTCAACGATACCGAGCGCGGCTGGGACATCCTGGCCGATCGGCTCGTGCCCTATATCCGCGACCTTGGCTTCACGCATATCGAACTGTTGCCAATCACCGAGCATCCGTTCGGCGGATCGTGGGGCTACCAGCCGCTGTCGCTGTTTGCGCCCACCTCGCGGCTTGGCTCGCCTGCGCGCTTCGCCGCGTTTATCGATCGCTGCCATCAGGCCGGCATCGGCGTGATTCTCGACTGGGTGCCCGCGCACTTTCCGACCGATCCGCACGGACTGGCCGAATTCGACGGCACCGCGCTCTACGAGCATCAGGACCCGCGCGAAGGCTTTCATCAGGACTGGAACACGCTGATCTACAACCTCGGCCGCAACGAGGTGCGTGGTTTCCTGCTGGCCGGCGCGGTGCACTGGCTGGAACACTTCCATGCCGATGGTTTGCGCGTGGATGCAGTGGCCTCGATGCTCTATCGCGACTACAGCCGGGAAGCCGGGCAATGGGTGCCGAACCGCTTCGGTGGCCGCGAGAATCTCGAAGCCGTGGCGTTCCTGCGCGAACTCAACAGCCTGGTGCGCGAGCGCTGCCCCGGTGCGCTGACCATTGCGGAAGAATCCACCGCATGGCCCGGCGTCACGGCCAGCGTGGAGTCGGGCGGACTCGGCTTCCATTTCAAGTGGAACATGGGCTGGATGCACGACACGCTGCGCTACCTGTCGCACGAACCCATCCATCGGCCCTGGCATCACGGCGACATGACGTTCGGCATGGTCTACGCATGGTCCGAAGCGTTCGTGCTGCCCATATCGCATGACGAGGTGGTGCATGGCAAAGGGTCGATGATCGGCAAGACCCCCGGCGACGACTGGCAGAAGTTTGCCAACCTGCGCGCCTACTACGGCTTCATGTGGACGCATCCCGGCAAAAAGCTGCTGTTCATGGGCGGCGAGTTCGCGCAGTGGCGCGAGTGGAATCACGACACTGAACTGGACTGGCCGCTGCTCGACCAGCCCGCGCATCGTGGCGTGCATTCGCTGGTGCGCGATCTCAACCGGCTGTATCGCGACCTGCCCGCGCTCCATGCGATGGATCATCGGTCCGAAGGCTTCCAGTGGATCGTGGGTGACGATCACCAGAACAGTGTCTTTGCCTATCTGCGCCGCGCCGCGCCGCACAGCAACGATGTGGTGCTCGTGGTGGTCAACATGACGCCGGTGCCGCGCGAGGGCTATCGACTCGGCGTGCCGTGTGCGGGTGTGTGGGAAGAGAGCCTGAACACCGACGCCGCCATCTACGGCGGCAGCAACGTGGGCAATGGTGGCCGTGTCTCCACCGATGCCTCGCCGTCGCACGGCCAGGCCCACTCGCTCGCATTGACGCTGCCGCCACTGGCAACGCTGATCCTGCGCCCCGCGCCCGACTCACCGGGGTAAGCCTCGCACCGCCTTACGACTCCACGACACCACGGCAGTACGACAACAAGACTGACAGAACAACCACAACAAAGATAACAAGGAGGATCGCGCATGGCGAGCAATACGGTGGATCGGCTGCTGCCCGGCAAGCCTTATCCGCTCGGCGCCCACTGGGATGGGCTGGGCGTCAACTTTGCGGTGTTCTCGGCCAACGCCAGCCGTATCGACCTGTGCCTGTTTTCCGGCAACGGGCGCAAGGAAATCCAGCGGTTGCCGCTGCCCGAATGCACCGGCGAAATCTGGCACGGCTATCTGCCGCACGCGCAGCCGGGCCTGCAATATGGCTTTCGCGCGTTTGGTCCCTATGAGCCCACACGTGGCCATCGGTTCAATCCGCACAAGCTGCTGCTCGACCCTTATGCCCGCGCCCTCAGCGGCCCGGTGCGCTGGTCTGACGCGCTGTTCGGCTACCGCCTCAACAGCCCGCGCGCGGACCTCACACCCGACCGCCGCGATAGTGCGCCGACCATGCCCAAGGGCATCGTCGTCGACCAGAGTTTCAACTGGGGCGACGACCGCCCGCCGCAACACCCGTGGCCGCAAACCTCGATCTATGAAGTGCACGTGCGTGGCGCATCGATGTTGCGCGAGGACCTGCTGCCGCAGTATCGCGGCACCTTTGCCGCGCTGGCCGATCCGCGCTTCATCGACCACCTGCATCGCATCGGCGTCACGTCCATCGAGCTATTGCCGATCCACGCCTTCCTGCAGGACCGCTTCCTGATCGAGCGGGGCCTGCGCAACTACTGGGGCTACAACACGCTCTCGTTCTTCGCGCCGGAACCGCTCTACCTGTCCGGCCGCCAGCACCACGAGGTCAAGATCGCCATCCGCCGGCTGCATGCGGCAGGCATCGAGGTATTGCTCGACGTGGTCTACAACCATACCTGCGAAGGCAATGAGCTGGGGCCGACGATGTCATGGCGCGGCCTGGACAACGCCAGCTACTACCGGCTGGTGCCCGGCGACGAGCGCCACTACATCAACGACACCGGCTGCGGCAACACGCTGAATCTCTCGCATCCGCGCGTGCTGCAGATGGTCATGGATTCCCTGCGCTACTGGGTGGAGAACTTCCACGTGGACGGCTTCCGCTTCGACCTTGGCAGCACGCTGGGGCGCGAGCCGCATGGCTTCGATCCCAACTCGGGGTTCTTCGACGCCATCCTGCAAGACCCGGTCCTGTCGCGCACCAAGCTGATTTCCGAACCTTGGGATCTTGGACCCGGCGGTTATCAGGTGGGCAACCATCCGCCCGGCTTTGCCGAATGGAACGACAAGTTCCGCGACAACGTACGCCGCTTCTGGCGCAGCGACGCGGGCCAGCGCGGTGAACTGGCCGCGCGCATCACGGGTTCGGCAGATCTGTTCGATCATCGCCATCGCAAGCCATGGGCAAGCCTGAACTTCATCACCGCGCATGACGGCTTCACGCTGGCCGACGTGGTCAGCTATGCGCACAAGCACAACGAGGAGAACCGCGAGGACAACCGGGACGGCAACGACGACAACGCCAGCGCCAACTGGAGCGCAGACGGCAGCGTGGAAGGCCCGACGGACGACGAAGGCATCCTGGAGACACGCAGCCGCGTAGCACGCGCGATGATGGCCACGCTGCTGCTCTCGCAGGGCACGCCGATGATCACTGCTGGCGACGAATGGGGACGCACCCAGCGCGGCAACAACAATGCGTATTGCCAGGATAACGAACTGTCGTGGCTGAACTGGGACGATGCCGCCAGTCCGGCCAATGCGCCCATGATGCGCGTGGTCAGCCGCCTGCTGGCGCTGCGCCGGCAACTGCCCGTGCTTACCGAGAACCGCTTCGTGCATGGCCGCTCGCAACCGGCACCGGGCCTGCCCGACATCGCCTGGTTCGGTCCCGATGGCAACGAACTCAGCAGCGATCAGTGGGCAAATGCCGAAGACCGCACGCTCGCACTGCGTCGCGCCACGCATAGCCGCGAGGAAGAAGTCGAGGTCATCCTGCTGTGCCTCAATGCGAGCCATGACGACGTGTTCTTCCGCATGCCCACGCCGGGCGAGGACTGGCGCCTGCTATTCGACAGTGCCGCGCCCGATCTCGAAGACGAACCCGTGGCGCTCGATGCGGAAGGCCGGCCTGCCTACAAGGTGGCGGCACATGGCCTGGCGTTGTTGTCGGCCGCCGTGCCGCGCGAAGAGGACCCTTCATCGTGAGCCGCCATTCATGAGTACCAACGGACCCCTTCGCGATCTGGCCGAACGTGCCGGGCTGCAATTGCAGTGGCGCGACGCCTGGAACCGTCCACAGACGCTGTCCGACGACGCGCTGCACACGGTGCTGACCGCGCTCGAATTGCCATGCAGCACACCGGGTGAATGCGAGGCATCTCGGGCCTGGCTGGCTGCCGACGATGCCGCGCACCCGCTGCCGCCGTTGATCACCGCAGATCTGGGACAGCCCGTCAGCGTGCCGTGGATTCACACCATGCCCCAGCGTCCGTATCGCCTGACGCTGGAAGATGGCAGCATTGTCGAAGGCATCGCGCATCGCAAGGCCAATGGCGAGATGGAAATCGCGCCAGTTTCGCAATGGGGCTACCACCATCTGCGGCTGGGCGATGTGGAGACCACGCTCGCCATTGCACCGCCGCGCTGCTTTGGCGTAGCCGATGCACTGGCCGATTCGCCGCGCCGCGTGATCGCCACCAGGCCATGGGGCCTTTCCGTGCAACTCTATGGCCTGCGTCATGGCGCGTCGCGCGGCCTTGGCGACCTCACCACGCTCGCGCAGTGCGCCGAAGCTGCCGCACAGGCCGGCGCCGATGCCGTGGCGATCAATCCGCTGCATGCGGGCTTCTCCGCGCTGCCTGGACGCTACAGCCCTTACGCGCCATCGAGCCGCATCCTTTTCAACCCGCTCTACGCCGACCCCGCACACGTGTTCGGTGACGATGCCGTGGCGCAGGCTATTGCGGCACTCGCCCTCGGCTCGCCATTCGCGGACGCCGAAGCGCGCACCGAGATCGACTGGACGGCCGTCTCCGCACTGCGCCTGGCGGTGCTGCGCTGGCTATGGGATCGGCACGACGCGCTGCTCACGCCATCGCAGCAGCAAGCGTTCTCCGCATTCCGCGCACGCGGCGGCAAGGCGCTGTTGGCACATGCATGCTTCGAGGCCATCCAGGCGGATCGCATGCGCGAGACGCCTGACACGGCAGCCGACTGGCGCCAGTGGCCCGAAACATTGCGGAGTCCCGATGCGGCCGCCGTCACCGCATTCGCCGCCACGCATGCCGATGCCATCGGCTTCCACACCTTTCTGCAATGGCTGACGTCCGAAGGGCTCGAATCCGCGCAGCAATGCGCGCGGCGGTCGGGCATGGCGATCGGTGTGATTGCGGATCTGGCAGTGGGCACCGATCCCGGTGGCAGCCACGCATGGACCCGGCAATCGGAGATCCTGAACGGCTTTCACGCGGGCGCGCCGCCCGACCTCTACAACCCGCTGGGGCAGGACTGGGGCGTGGCAGTGTTTTCGCCGCGTGGACTGCGGCGCCATGGTTATGCCGCATTGATCGAAATGCTGCGCGCCAACCTCGCCCATGCAGGCGGGTTGCGCATCGACCACGTGCTCGGACTGGCGCGCATGTGGCTGGTGCCTGCGGGCGCGCCAGCCAGCCAGGGTGCCTATCTCACCTATCCGCTCGACGACATGCTGCGGCTCGTCGCCATCGAATCGTGGCGGCATCGCGCCATCATCATCGGAGAAAACCTGGGGACCGTGCCGGAGACCCTGAACGCCGCACTGTCGGCGCGCGGCGTGCTGGGCATCGACGTGCTGTGGTTCGAACGCAAGGCCAGCGAGGAAGACGAAGCGGAGGGTGAAACTCCCGCTGCAACGGAGGCACCCACGGCGGCCGAACCGGTGATCGCGCCATTCCTGCCACCCGATCAATGGCCGACGCAGGCCATCGCCACGACAACCACGCACGACTTGCCCACGATCGTGGGTTGGTGGTCGGGCAACGACATCCGGTGGCGGGCACGGCTGCACCAATTGGGCGAGCACGACACCGAGGCCGCCCTGCTCGATGCGCGTGCACAGGAGCGCGGCGCGTTGTGGCAAGCGATGTGCGAAGCCAATGCGGTGCGTGGCGCGCAACCCGGCCCTGACGCCGCCCCGGTGGAAGCCATCCTTGCCTGGCTGGGCCGTGCCGCCACGCCGTTGCGGCTGGTGCCCGTGGAAGACCTGCTTGCGCTGCGCGAACAGCCCAACCTGCCCGGCACCATCGACGCGCATCCCAACTGGCAACGCCGCCTGGACCCCACCGTGCGTGACACGTTCTCGCGCAACGATGTGCGCGGCCGCATTGCCGCGCTACGGGGCGAGGCGATATGACGACGATGTCAATGCGCCCCGGCGTCGTTCCCTTCGGCACCCGAGAATTGCAGCGCGCGGCACAGGGCGTCGACGGTCAGCGGCTTGACCAGATGCGCGTCGAATCCCGCAGCTTCCGTGCGGCGGCGATCCTCGACCGTCCCGCGTCCGGTCAGCGCAAAGACACGCATGCCCGTGTGGGCGGCGCGCAGCAGCGGCAACACTTCGAAGCCGCTCATGTCGGGCATCTCCAGGTCGAGCAGCACCACATCGGGTGCGAATTCACGCACCAGCTCCACCGCCCGCATGCCCGTGTAGACGGGGCGCGCTTCATGGCCCAGCACGGTCAGCAGCTCTGCCATGCTGTCGGCGGAATCCATGCTGTCGTCGACGATCAGGATGCGCTTGCCCGCGCATTCGCCCATGGTGGCGCGCGGGACATTGGCACCGTCCATCTCTACCTGGGGCAGGATCACCGTGAACGTACTGCCATGACCCTCGCCCGCACTGGTGGCCTGTATCACGCCGCCGTGCGCTTCGACAATTGCGCGCGCCAGCGCCAGTCCGATGCCGAGTCCGGTGCGCGCGGTGTCATCGCCCTCCTGCGCAAACAGGCTGAAGATGCGGTCCAGCGCAGCCGGCGCAATGCCGCGTCCGTTGTCAGCGATCGACGTGATCACGTTGGCGTCCGCGACACGGACCGTCACCGCAAGGGCACCGCCCCGCGCCGTGTATTTGGAGGCATTGCTGAGCAGGTTCGA
The DNA here is from genome assembly GCF_009793345.1 of Cupriavidus sp. SW-Y-13. Lineage (NCBI taxonomy): Bacteria > Pseudomonadati > Pseudomonadota > Betaproteobacteria > Burkholderiales > Burkholderiaceae > Cupriavidus > Cupriavidus sp. SW-Y-13. Next base: position 259,092 of record NZ_WHLX01000002.1, on the reverse strand, counting down.
CATGACCTGTTCCAGGCGCTCTGCGTCGCCGTTGACGAACACCGGTCCGGACGGCAGCGCCACGGCAAGTTGCTGGGCCGCATTCTCGATGGCTGGACGCATGGCCTCCACGGCAGCGGACACCACCTCGTTGTAGAGAATGGGCACAGGCTGCACCTTGAGCTTGCCACTGGTGACACGACCCACATCCATGAGATCGGACACCAGCCGCGTGAGCAGGTGGAGTTGCCGGCCGATGATTTCCGAGCAATGCCGGATGCGCGGATCGCTGACGGGAATCAGCCGGATCACGTCCACCGCATTGCGGATGGGCGCCAGCGGATTGCGCAACTCATGGGCCAGGATCGCCAGGAACGCCTGCACACGATGCCCCGCATGTTCGAGTTCGGCCAGCCGCGCGGTATCCGACATATCGCGCGCCGTCCACAGGATGCCGCTGACGCTGCCGTGGCTATCGCGCTGCAACACCTGGCGGACTTCGCAACGCAGCATGGCGCCGTCGTGGTGCTGCAAGCGTTCTTCGCCCACCCACTCGCCCTTGCCACGCACCGCCTCCAGCGAAGCCGCCTCGCCCGGCTGCCCATCCGGTCGCCGTGGATAGAGCACACCCACCGCACTGCCAGCGACTTCTGCGGCGGTATAGCCAAAGAGCGACTGCGCACCCGCACTCCAGCTCCGGATTTCGCCTTCGACACTGAGTTCGCACACCGCGCACGCCACGAATTTATCCAGCACGTCGAGCAATTGCCCAGACCGGGCCTCGGCGTTGGCGGCCTGTTCTCCGGCTGCGTATTCCACCGTGATGTCGCGGCAGACCACGACATAGCCATCGGGTTGCGCAGTCAACGTGGTTTCCGCCACGAAGATGCTGCCATCGCGTCGGGCCTGCCAGCCTTTGAACCGGGCGCGGCCATCGGCCCGTGCGGTGGCAAACGCCTGGAGCATGGCCTCCGTGGTGTCCGTCGTGTCCTTCCCTGGGGGTTGGAATCGCGAGAGGTGCCAACCCAGTACTTCGTCCGCGTCATACAGGAAGACCTTGCGCGCGGCCTCGCTCCAGTTGCGCACTGCGCCGCTGGCAGTGGTCTCGAAGACTGCAGTGTCGTCCAGCGCGTCGATCCAGGTCTGCCACGGCGTGGTTTCCATCGTACTGTCTGCGCTATGCAGCGCGGGCGGCACGTGACGCGATGCGGCAACCGGCGTCAGGCGAGCCGTCTCCCGTTTAGACATGGGGGGTCCCTCTCTTATGGCGTGGGCGCTGCTTTTCTCGGAAGCGGGGCGAACGGTCGTGTGCGGGCGTCATGGCCGGCGCATCACCCTCTCATCATAGGCGGTAGCGCAACAACGATGTGCTCGCAGCGCGCACGGCTTGCAAGTTTTACAGCCACCGGTACGGTCAACCAGTCAGCCGCTCGCACGTTCTGCACGGGTACGCGCCACCGCGGAAGGCGGCGGCGGATGCTTGTCCGGCAAGTTGCGCGCCGGCTGGTCACCCTTTTCCTTGTTGTGGTCGGGGCTCTGGTCTGGCCGGCGGTCGGGCCGGCGCACCGGATCGTGCGGAATATGGGTCGCCATGGCGCGCCTCGCAATAGTTCGGGAAACGATTGGCGTGATCGTTCACGCCGACGGAAAGCGCTTTCGGGAAGGTCTTCCTCAGAGCATTTTCCATACCAGCCCGGTGCGGCTGGGTCCTCCACACCTTTCACTGGCTTGAATCTGTTAACCGTAGTACCAATCCACCTGACACCTGCCGAGGAGTTCCGCAAATGACCGATGCATCCCGGCTGCGGCCGGACCCTGCAGATGCAATCCGCGAAATGCAGTCCCCTGTCACCCATTCGGGTGCGCCGCACGGCGAACATGGTGACGACACGCGCACCGCGATGTCGAGTGCCACGATCCGGCGCGCGTTCCTCGATCACGTGTTCTACACGCAGGGCAAGCTGCCCGGGCACGCCAGCGGCAACGATCTCTACCAGGCACTGGCGCACACTGTGCGCGACCGTCTGGTGCAACGCTGGATCAGCACGGCCGAGGCATACCAGATGCAGCCATCGCGCACGGTGGCTTACCTGTCCGCCGAATTCCTGATGGGTCCGCATCTGGGCAACAACCTCGTCAACCTCGGCATCGTCGAGGAGGTGCGCGCGGCCATGGCCACGCTTGACCTCGACCTCGACGACATCCTCTCGCACGAGGACGAACCCGGTCTTGGCAACGGCGGCCTGGGCCGTCTGGCTGCCTGTTTCATGGACTCCCTGGCCACGCTGGAAATTCCCGCGCTCGGCTACGGCATCCGTTACGAATATGGCATCTTCCACCAGAGCCTGATCGACGGCCAACAGGTGGAAACCACCGACACGTGGCTGCGCCATGGCAATCCGTGGGAAATCCAGCGGTCCGAATGGGCTGTGCAGGTGCGGCTGGGCGGGCATACCGAGCGGTACACCGATGACCGGGGCCGCTACCGCGTGCGCTGGGTGCCGGAGAAGACCGTGGTGGGCGTGCCGTTCGATTCCCCGATCCTCGGCTACCGCGTCAATACGGTCAACACGCTGCGGCTCTGGCGTGCGGAAGCCACCGAGGCGTTCGACTTCCACACCTTCAACCGGGGCGATTACCTTGGCGCGGTGAACAAGAAAGTCACGTCCGAGAACCTTACCAAGGTGCTGTACCCCAACGACGAAACGGTGCAGGGCAAGGAACTGCGGCTGGAGCAGCAATACTTCTTCGTGGCGTGCTCGCTGCAGGACATGCTGCGGCTGCTGGCCACGCACGGCATTCCGGTCACGCGCTTTCACGAGAAGTTCGCCGTGCAGTTGAACGATACCCACCCCGCCGTGGGTATCGCGGAACTGATGCGCCTGCTGGTGGATGACCACGACCTGGCCTGGGACGATGCCTGGCACATCACGCGGCACGCGTTTGCCTATACCAATCACACGCTGCTGCCCGAGGCGCTGGAGCAATGGCCGCTCGACCTGTTCCAGCGCATCCTGCCGCGCCATCTCGAAATCATCTACGAGATCAACGCGCGATTCCTCGACGAGGTGCGCATCCGCTTCTATGGCGACGAGACGCGGCTGGCACGGCTTTCCCTGATCAACGAGCAGGGCGGGCGCTACGTGCGCATGGCGGGCCTCGCCTGCGTGGGCAGCCACGCGGTCAACGGCGTGGCCGAACTGCATTCGCGGCTCATGCGCGAGGACGTGCTGCAGGATTTCCACGCGATGTGGCCCGACAAGTTCACCAGCATCACCAATGGCGTCACGCCCCGCCGCTGGCTCGCACTCTCGAATCCACGACTGACGCGCCTGATCAACGAAGCCATCGGTGACGGCTGGATCAAGGACCTCGACCGCTTGCAGGCCCTTGAGCCGCTTGCCGACGACGCCAGCTTCCGCGAGCAGTGGCAGGCCGTGCGCCACGCCAACAAGCAGGACCTGGCGCACGTCATCCGCGAAACCACGGGCGTGATCGTCGATCCTTCGTCGATGTTCGACGTGATGGTCAAGCGCATTCATGAGTACAAGCGCCAGCATCTGGCCGTGCTGCACATCATCGCGCTCTATCACCAGATCAAGTCAGACCCGCACGCCGAGGTGGTGCCGCGCACGTTCCTGTTCGCCGGCAAGGCCGCGCCGGGCTACCACTACGCCAAGCTGATGATCCGCTTTGTGACGTCGGTGGCCGAGGTGGTCAATCGCGACCCGCAGGTACGCGACCGGCTCAAGGTAGTGTTCCTGCCCAATTTCAACGTCACGTACGGGCAGAAGATCTACCCCGCCGCCGATGTCTCCGAGCAGATTTCGCTGGCAGGCAAGGAAGCGTCGGGTACCGGCAACATGAAGTTCGCCATGAACGGCGCCATCACCATCGGCACGATGGACGGCGCCAACATCGAATTGCGCGATGCCATCGGCGCCGACAACTTCTTCCCCTTCGGACTCAACGCTACCGAGGTCTATGCGCTGCGCGCAGCCGGCTACCACCCGTCCAGCTACTATGAAAGCAGCCCGGAACTGCGCGCGGTGGTAGACCTCGTGCAGCACGGCTTCTTCTCGAAGGGCGACGCAGCCGTGTTCCGTCCCCTGTTCGACGGCCTGCTGCAGCATGACCCCTACATGCTGATGGCGGACTTCGCGTCGTACCTGCAATGCCAGCGCGAGGTCTCCACGGCCTATCTCGACACCGAGCGCTGGCAGCGCATGTCCGTGCTGTCGTCTGCACGCTCGGGCCGCTTTTCCTCGGATCGCGCCATTCGCGAATATTGCGAGCGCGTCTGGCACGTGGATCCAGTGCCGGTCTGCCTGCTGCGGCGGTCCAGCGGCCATGTCCAGGGGCCGCGCCGAATCGCGGACAGCATGGAAGGCGTCGATAGCTTCAGCGAGCGCTGCAAATAGGAAAGCCCGCGCCGGCAGGCGCTGCCCGCTGCGGCACTTTCTACAACCACGCGGGCAGCTTATACATCGAGGTTGCACGGATGTTGCGGCGCGGGGGGGCACTCCGCCCGCCGCCGCCCGATTTGAAGCGGCCATCGCGCAGTGCAGCAAGCTGGCACAAAGTTCGCATTGTTGTTCGCTCGCGTCGTCTCCGGACGGCCGGGCATCAAGCCGAAGCAGTGGCCAGGCATAACAACAATCGAGCGGAGTCTCACCTTGAACGCGAACATCTTGTTTGTGGCGGCGGAAGCCCATCCCCTGGCCAAGACCGGCGGGCTGGCGGATGTAGTAGGTGGATTGGCGATCGCGCTACAGCAGCGTGGCGCCAGCGTCACCATCCTGATGCCTGGTTATCCGCGCGCAATGGCCGAGGCGCGCGATCTCCGCAGTCTCGGCGCGATCCGATTGCCGATGGCACTGCCGCCGGGCCATAGTCCCGCACGGCTCATGCATGGCCTGCTGCCCGATTCGGGCGTGCACGTGGTCTTCCTCGATTGCCCGTCGCTTTACGACCGGCCCGGGTCGCTCTATGTTGACGCCACCGGCCGCGATTTCTGCGACAACGCCCAGCGCTTTGCGGCACTGGCCCACGCCGCCACGGCCATCGCCGCTGGCGAGACACCCTTGCCCGTACCGGCCCTCGTCCACGCACACGACTGGCATGCGGGGCTGACACCACTGCTGATGCACGCGCGCGGCATCGACATCCCCTCGGCCTGCACGATCCATAACCTGGCCTTTCAGGGCGTGTTTCCGATGGAGATGGCCCCCACGCTGGGCATTCCTGCCAGCTACCTCACGCCGGACGGCATCGAGTTCTGGGGCAAGCTCAATTTCCTGAAGGCCGGCATCCGCTACGCCAACCGCGTGACCACCGTGAGCCACACCTATGCACGCGAGGTGCTCACGCCGCACTTTGGACACGGCCTCGATGGTTTGCTCAATCACCGCGCCGATGTCCTGGGCGCGATCCCGAATGGTGTGGATACCTCGGCATGGTCGCCCAGGACAGATCGCTTGCTGCCACAGCGCTACGATTCACGTTCGCTCGCCGGCAAGCGCGCATGCAAGGCTGCACTGCAGGCCCGTCATGGTTTGTCGCAAGACCCAGACCGCCCCATCGTCGCGATGGGTAGCCGGCTGACGCATCAGAAGATGGCCGATGTGGCGCTTCATGCCATCGAGGCCGCGCTGCATACGCACGCAGACGTGCAATTCGCGGTACTCGGCTGCGGAGACCCCAGGCTGGAAGCCGCATTCGTAGCGCTTGCACAGAAGTATCCGCAACGCGTGGGCGTCTCTATTGGTTATCGCGAGGAAGATGCGCACCTGTTGCACGCGGGGGCCGATATGCTGCTGCATGGCAGCCGCTTCGAGCCGTTCGGGCTCACACCGGTCTACGCGATGCGCTATGGCACCGTGCCCATCGTCTCGCGCGTGGGTGGCCTGGCCGACACCGTGCGCGACGTGGGCGACGAAGCCGCGCCCGCCGCTCGCGCCAATGGCATCGTCTTCGATGGCGAAAGTGTCGAAGCCATGCGCTCGGCCATCGCGCGTGCACTAGGATGGTATGGCCGCACGCGGCACTGGCGCAGCCTGCAGCGCACCGGCATGCAAACCGATTTCGGCTGGGAGAATCCCGCGCGTCAGTATCTGGCAATGTATGGTGCGCTCAATCCCGCACTCGCCACGCTGCCTGTGGTGGACCCTGTGTTGGAACCCGTCGCACCGGTGGTGGACACCGTGCGCAAGGGCCGTCCCGTGGCGATGCCCGAGGCGCCCGTGCTGTCTCCCGCCCAGTCCGGTACGGCGCCCTCGCCGGCCTGACGGGTCGCCCTGACTCTTGCTTTGAGGTAGCGCATCATGATGACCGCTGCACCGATGGCTACGCGTCCGGGCACGCCGCCCGGACCCAACTGGCAAACCCTGGGCGCCGATGCGCGCCTGATTCCTTGCGGCGAAGACGGCGAGGAAGCCTATCGCTTCGGTCCCGTCAGGCTGGCCGATGGCCGGGTCCTGTTCCGGCTCTGGGCACCGGATGCCGCGGCACAGGGCCAGGCGCTGCGCGTGGAAGTGGCCGGACTGCCGCCCACGCCCATGGTGGCACGCGACGATGGCTGGTACGAAGGTGCCGCGCCGTGCTGCCACGGCGCGCGCTACTGGTTCCGGCTCGACGACGGCACCATCGTCCCCGATCCCGCATCTCGCCAGCAGGCCGAAGATGTCCATGGCGCCAGCGTGGTGTGCCTGCCGGCCACCGAGACGGATTCGTTCGCGTGGCGTCACACCGAATGGCGCGGACGCCCATGGCACGAAGCCGTCGTCTACGAAATGCACGTAGGCCTGTACGGAGGATATGCCGGCGCCACTGCGCAACTGCACCGGCTGGCCGCGCTCGGCTTCACCGCCATCGAACTGATGCCGCTCGCGGAATTTCCGGGCGGGCGCAACTGGGGGTACGACGGCGTACTGCCGTTCGCACCCGAGCACAGCTATGGCACGCCTGACGAACTGCGCACGCTGGTGGATACCGCGCATGGACTGGGGATGATGGTCTTGCTCGATGTGGTCTACAACCACTTCGGACCGGAAGGCAACTACCTGCATCGCTACGCGAGCGCGTTCTTCCGCGAGGATCGCCAGACACCATGGGGCCCGGCCATCGACTTCCGCCGCGCCGAGGTGCGCCGCTTCTTTGGCGAGAACGCGCGCTACTGGCTGGAATCATTCCGCTTCGACGGACTGCGGCTCGATGCCGTACATGCTATCGAAGACGAAGGATGGCTGCCGCAACTCGCCAGGCAACTGCGCGCATGCCTGCCGGGCCGATATCTGCATTTGGTTCTGGAGAACGACCACAACGACGCCGCGCTGCTCAATGCCGGCTATGACGCGCAGTGGAGCGACGATGCCCACCATGCGCTGCACGTGCTGCTGACCGGCGAGCACGACGGCTACTATCGCGAGTATCAGCAGGCCCTGCCCGGCGCCACGCCGCCCGCTTCTCTCGGCACGCCCGCCCTGCATCACCTCGCACGCATTCTTGCCGAGGGTTTTGCATGGCAAGGCGAGGTATCGCCGCATCGCAGCGGCATGGGTGGCGACGACGGCGATGGTCCCCTGCAAGGCCGCGAAGTCCGGCGTGGCCAGCCTAGCGCATCGCTCTCTCCCACATCGTTCGTGATGTTCCTGCAGAACCACGACCAGACCGGCAACCGCGCCTTTGGCGAACGGCTCGCGGCACTGGCCGAGGCCGAGGCACTGCGCGCGGCGGTGGCGCTTCAATTGCTGTGCCCGCAGATTCCGCTCGTCTTCATGGGCGAGGAACATGGCGCGCGCACGCCGTTCCTGTACTTCACCGACCATCCGCCCGAGCTGGCGCAGGCCGTACGCGACGGACGGCGGCGTGAATTCGGTGCATCCGCTGCGTTCCGCAATGAGGCCGACGCCGCGCGTATTCCCGATCCCAATGCCGCGGAAACCTTCGAGCAGTCGCGGCCGGTTTGCGATGACACCGACGGCTATTGCCGCGCGTGGAATCACTACTACGGCGAGTTGCTGTCGATCCGTCGAAACGAGATCATGCCGCGCCTGCAAGGCAGCCGTTCGCTCGGCGTGACGCTGCTCGCGGACAAGGCACTGGTGGCACGCTGGCAACTGGGCGACGGTAGCCGCTTGTCGATCTGGCTTAACCTTGGCGAGGAACCTGTGGTCGTCAATTGCGATGGAGGTCGCATGCTGCATGCGAGCCAGTCCGGCGCCGTTGCCCAACTCAGCGCTGGCACCTTGCCGGAACACTGCTGCATTACCTGTCTGCATCCCGCCTGATGGTGCCATGAACGAAGCTGCCGATCTGACTCACGCCGGGGTGCCCCGCGCCACGGCGCGGCTCCAGTTGCACGCCGCGTTCACGTTTGCCGATGCCGAGTCGCTGGTGCCTTACTACGCGGGGCTCGGTATCAGCCACCTCTATCTCTCCCCGATCACTGCGGCGCGGCCCGGTTCCACGCACGGGTACGACGTGATCGACTTCACTCGCATCAATCCGGAGCTCGGCGGCGAAGAAGGTTTTCTTTCGCTGGCCCGGCGCGCCCGTGACGCGGGACTGGGCATCGTGATCGACATCGTGCCGAACCACATGGCCGCCGATGCCACGCACAACGCGTGGTGGCGCGATGTCCTCGCCCATGGCACGCAAAGCGAGTACGCGCACTATTTCGACATCGACTGGCAGTCACCCGACCCCGATTTGCGCGGCAAGGTGCTGCTGCCGATCCTTGGCGATCCGTACTGGGACGCGCTGAACGCAGGCCGTTTCACCACGCGTTGGAACGATGCTGGCGAATCGATGCTGCAATACGGTGATCTCGCATTGCCGCTGACCTTGCCACCCGGTGTGGATACGCTTCCCGAAGACACTGCCGCGCTGCATCGTCTGCTGGAGCGCCAGCACTACCGGCTCGCGTGGTGGCGCACGGGCGCGGCCACGCTGAACCGGCGACGGTTCTTTGAAATCACCGAACTGGCTGGCGTGCGCGAAGAAGCCGACGATGTGTTCGAGGCCGTCCACGCACTGGTCTTCCGCCTGTATCGCGAAGGCTGGATCGACGGACTGCGCATCGACCACGTAGACGGTCTGGCCGACCCGGCCCGCTATTGCCAGCGCGTGCGCGAGCGGCTCGATACCCTGCGCCCGGGCCGCCCCGGCGACCTCGCGCGCATGCATCCATGGCTCGTAATCGAAAAAATCCTCGGCGAGCACGAGCCACTGCCGCCCAACTGGCGGGTGGATGGCACCACGGGTTATGACTTCATGGACGAGGTGAGCGCCGTGCTGCACGACACCCATGGCGAAGCGCCGCTGAACATGCTGTGGATGCAGATCAGCGGCGATGCGCGTCCGTTCTCGGCCTATGTGCATGCAGGACGACACCGGGTGCTGGCGCGACATCTCGTGGCAGAATTCGATGGCGTCTGCCACCGGCTGCACACCGTGGCGCGCGCCAATCCCGGCACGCGCGATCTCACACTGCATGCACTGCGCCATGCATTGACCGCGTTCCTCTGCGAGATCCCGGTGTATCGCAGCTACTACGCATCGACACCGGCCGATCATCCTCGCGATACCACGTTCGACGCCGAGATGATCGGCACCGCGGCCAACCATGCCCGTCTGCATCTGGCACCCGATGAAACGGCCGCACTCGATTTCATTCTCGGCTTTCTGCGCGACGAGGGAGATGACGAACCCGCCATCGCCATCCGCACCAAGCTGCAGCAACTCATGCCCGCGCTGGCCGCGAAATCCACCGAGGACACCGCGTTCTATCGCTATGGCCGGCTGCTGTCGCGCAATGAGGTAGGCAGTGATCCGGGCACGATGGCCATGGCGCCCGAGCGATTTCACGCTCGCATGCAGACGCGACGCGAACACTGGCCGCACGGCATGCTGGCCGTGGCCACGCACGATCACAAGCGTGGCGAGGATGCCCGCATGCGGCTGGCGGTATTGAGCGAACTCGCGGAGGAATGGGCCGAAGCCGTGGCCGGCTGGGAAGCGCGACTCGCCCCGCTGCTGCTGGCGTCGCCACACGGCCCCGATGGCGTGGACCGGCTGATGCTCTATCAAACGCTGATCGGCGCGTGGCCCGCCGATTCTCAATCGCTCTCAACGGAAAACGCGCAAAAGGATTTCATCGACCGCATCCTGGCGTGGCAGCAGAAATCCATTCGCGAGGCCAAGCGGCATGGCAGCTGGACACATCCCGACCTGGCCTACGAGTCGGCGAGCGAGGCATTCCTGCCTGCGCTGGCGATGGGCGACGCGCAAAGCGTGCTGGAAGACATCGGCCGCTTTGCCGAACGCATCGGCCCGTGTGCCGCACTCAATGGCCTCGCACAGTCGCTGTTGCAACTGACCGCGCCTGGCGTGCCGGATCGCTACCAGGGCAACGAAGGCTGGGATTTCAGCCTGGTCGATCCCGACAATCGGCGCGCGCCCGACTATGCAAGGCTTCGCAACCAACTCGAATGCCGCGCCGGCTGGGCGCAATGGCTGACGCGCTGGCGCGACGGCCGCATCAAGCAGCAATTGATCCGCTCGGCGTTATCCGTGCGGCGCGAACATCCATCCCTATTCGCCCAAGGCAGCTACGAACCCCTGCAGGCCAGCGGCGAACTGGCGCAAAGCGTGCTGGCCTTCCGGCGCCGTCAGGGCAACGCGCAGGCCGTGGTTGCGGTCACACGACTGGCCGCTCGCCATGTAGACCCGTCGCTGCCCCGTATCCCGCCGCACTGCTGGCGCGATACGGGCATTCACATCGGCGATGGGGATGGCGACGTGCAATGGCTGGATGCGCTGACCGGCAATGCCGTCAGCGCACAAGCGGGATGGCTGCGCGCTCGCGATGTGTTCGCGATGCTGCCAGTCGCGTTGCTGATCCGGACTTAGTGATGCAGCCGATGCGCATCGGCATCGAGCAGTTTCTCCGCGGCGTCACCGCGCAGGCCACGGTAGTAGACATGCACGCCGATGGCCAGCGAGTCATGGCGGATTTCATTGAGTGCGCGCCATGCCTGCGGCGCGTTGCGGAATGCGAGGTAATGCGCTTCGGACGCCACCAGCGCGGCCACATCGTGCAGGCCGTGGTTCTGCAACGCGCTGACAAGCATGTCGAGGCTGCGATGCGTGCGCGCATCGGTGCGCGGGTAAAGCATGTGGAGCAATGCCACCGGGCCGCCGGGCTGCGCCGTGAAAGCGGCCACGATGTCCTGGTGCTGGAGCGCGGTGACCGGCTCATCGGCCTGGGTACGAACGGGCGGTTGTTGGGCAAACACGGTGTGGTTCATGGCTTTACCTCCAAACAAATCTGAGCGACTGTGGAGGAAAGAATAAGGCAGCTTTGCGGCGGCGCAATATGCATTTGCAACAACAATGCGTTTCATCCTTGCCGATGAACATATTGTTCGCGCCGCTGTCTGAAAGCCATTCGATGAAAGGCTTTAGAAAGAAATCGATCCCAAGCCGAGGTGATGGAGCAGCACGAGACTGTGGCGCCCCTGAAACCAGAGGTCATCGGACACCACCAGCGCGATCATCCATGAGGCGGCAACGACGATCAGGTCGCAGCGTCCGCTATTCCACAACTTCAACGAGTGACGCCCCGCGATCCAGGGCACACCAAGCGGGTTGGGCCAGTCCGCCAGCAGGTGCATGACGCCCCCGCAGGCAAAGCCGAATGCGGGCGCCGCAATGGCATGCGTGCCCAACGCCGTGTATGACCACGCCAGCAGACCGAGCCACGCCACGCCCCAATGCGTCCAGGTCCGATGCGTGATCCACAGGCGGCGCGACTTCGACCACCACGCCACTTCCATCCAGTCGGGCGCCGTGCTGCCCAGCACCGCTGCCACGAACACCGCCGCGCTCATCCAGTGCCACCCGCCGATACCGTGCTTGCAGGCCACGGCGACGGCGATGACGGCCGCCGCCCAGCCTGTGGCGTGATGTGCTTTTCGTGAGGCCATGATGCAACTGCGGTGATTTGCCGGGTCTGTAAGGGGGCGCAATGTTGGCAGATCTGCCCATGAAACGCCAGCGTCATTCCACGCGTCCGACCCCATGCTAGGATGAACGCCCACCCGCCGTCCCCTCGCAGCAGCCTCCGGCCCATGACCACCCTCTACGCCACGCTCGGCGTCCAATCCGACGCCACACAGGACGAGATCCGACGCGCATACCGTCGTGCCGCGATGAAATGGCATCCCGACCGGAACCTCGGCCGCGAAGCCGAGGCCCACGACGCCTTCCAGGAAGTACGCAACGCTTACGCCATCCTCTCCGATGCCGTGCAGCGCCAGGTCTACGACGAGGTCTTCGAACGCGAGATGCAGCGCTGGCAGGCCGAGCACGCTGCCGAGGAAGAACAGGAACGCGCGGCCCAGCGTGAAGCCCAGCGCATCGCGCAGGAACACTACGAGCGCATGGTGACTATCGCCATGCGCTTTGCCGACCTCGGACACAATCGCGACGTCATCTTTGGCGCCCTGCTCGGTCGCGATTGCGAAGCCGGCCTGGCGGCGCGCGTCGCGGACAGCGTCTGGGCGCTCCAGCAATCGCGCAACGCACCGCCACAGGCGGCAGCATCCGCCAGCGAGGAAGAGCGACACCCACGACAGGACACCGGCACCTTCGATTCGTTCTGGCGTGGATTGTTCGGCGTGCGGTCGTAGCGGGAATCGGATGGCGGGTGTCCGAGACATACCCGGGCACCCAGCCATCGCACCAACCGCTACCGCTGCGGTGCGAGCGTACCGAGCAGGCCGCCGACGATCGGCAGGTTGCCAACCGGGCTGACCGGGCTGGTCGTACCGCCACCGCCGGTTGCACCCTTCAGTGCATCGGTGACCGGCTTCAGGACCGGCGCAAGCGGGCCGCCGCCCGTCGCGTTCGTGACGGCGCCCACGGTCGATGTCACCAGATGGCTCACCGGCGCGAGCACGGCGGGCGCACCTGGCAGGGTCCCGCCCGGCGACGTTATGCCGCCGAGGCTGCCCAGCAGGCTGGTGACGGGTGCCAGCGGATTCGCGGGCGAGGTGCCGCCCGGCGTCACGACCGCTCCGCCCAGTGCCGACACCGCCGTGCCCACGGTTGCCACGATGCCGCCGACCTCACCCACAACCGGCACGTGGGTCTGGGCAATCGTCGTACCGGTCTGATTCACGACGCCCCCTACAGCCGTCAGCAAATTATCGAGCGAGCCGCCAAGACCGGTCGTGGCGCCGATGGTCTGCGTGGCGTTGCCCAGGACCGAGGTCAACGGCACGATGGCCGTGTTGGTGGTAGTCAGCAGTTGATTGACCGGATCGGCCAGCACCGTTGGCGAGAGGCCACCCACCAGGCTGCCGGTCTGCTTGACGGCCGATCCGACTGGCGCCGTCACTGCCGCCAGCGGACCCGTGCCGAGCGTGCCGACGGTATCGCCAACACTGCTGACCACCGCACCGACTTCGGCCAGCGGTGTCGGACCGGTTGGCCCTGTCGCGCCGGTAGGTCCTGTCGGGCCAGTGGCTCCGGTAGGACCCGTCGCTCCTGTAGAGCCAGTCGCTCCAGTAGCACCCGTAGCGCCCGTAGCGCCTGTAGCGCCTGCGGCGCCGGTCGCCCCCGTGGCACCCGTAGCACCGGCAGTACCCGCCGCGCCCTGCGATCCTTGCGCACCCGTTGCACCCGTTGCACCCGTTGCCCCCGTGGAACCCGTTGCACCCGTCGCACCAGCGGCCCCGGCATCTCCCGGTACGCCCTGCACGCCAGCCGATCCGGTCGCACCGGGCTTGCCATCATGCCCGTTGGCACATCCACCCAGCAACGCCGCCACGCTGACCACCACGCCAATCCAGTATTGTTCCTTCTGCACGATGCCCCTCTCTCGTTCTGTGTTGGGATGGACACCGAGAAGGCAACCGCCGTGCCATTGAAGCGTGCGCTGCAAACACACGGGCCAGGCTCGCACCGCATGGCCCGCAAACCCGCGCCCGCCATGCGTTTCGCACCTCGGAATACAAACGGGCCGCGCGTTTGATACGGGCGGCCCATCGTGTTGGCGCCGTTACGTGTTACGTAACGTGCCGGAGGTTGCGGCACATCGGCGCAGTCATTCGAACGGCTTGGGCTTGGGCGTGTTGTCCCGCGACGGCGGCAGGATCGGCATCGTGAGACGAGGCTGATCGCCAGTCAGCGTATGCAGGAAAGCCACGATGTCCGCGTTCTCCTGCGGCGTGAACGTGCGGCCCAGTTGCAGGCGACCCATCACATCCACCGCCTCGGTCAGTGTGGCCGCCTCGCCATCGTGGAAGTACGGATAGGTCAGCGCCACGTTGCGCAGCGTAGGCACCTTGAAGCTGAATCGATCGGCATCCTTGCCGGTCACGGCCGCGCGTCCTTCCGATGGGTTGCCTGTCTTGTACGGCGCCACCAGGCCCATCTTCTGGAACGACGAGCCGCCCAGGTTGGTGCCGCTGTGGCACGCCACGCAACCTGCGGACTTGAACAGTTGATAACCGCGCAGTTCCTGCGCATCGATTGCCGCGCGATTGCCCTTGAGCCATTTGTCGAAGCGCGCATTGGGTGTGACCAATGTTTCCTCGAACGCGGCCACGGCCCGCGTGATTTCGTCGATGGTCAGGCGATCCGTCTTGAAGACGGTCTTGAACTCGCTCACATATTCGGGAATCGATTTCAGCGTATCCACGGCCAGTGCGTGCGTGAAGGCCATTTCCACCGGATTCGCAATCGGCCCCTCCGCCTGTTGCCTGAGATCCTTTGCGCGGCCATCCCAGAACTGCACGAAGTTAAGACTCGAATTCAGCACCGTGGGCGAGTTGATCGAACCTTGCTGCCACTTGTCGCCAATCGACACCTTGAGGTTGTCCGAGCCCCCCATGCTGAGGTTGTGGCACGAGTTGCACGAAATAAATCCCGAGCGCGACAGCCGCGGCTCGAACCAGAGCTTCTTGCCGAGTTCGACGCGCGCGGGATCGATCACCTTGTGCGCCACGATGGGCTGGATCGGCTCCTGCGCGGCAGCCGCGCCAGCGCCGGCAGTCAGTGCGAACGCAGCCAGCAGAGAGATGAGGGGGAGAGTTGTATGGAAGGTCATGGGAGCAGTCCGTTTGCCTGCCCCACCACATGCCGGAGCAGCGCAATCGATTAAGCGCCCACACCGCATTGACAGCCTTGACAGCCATCAAGCCACATCGGCCATCGCCGCAATCTCCCTCCGTTTGCGGCGGGTCTACGCGCCATTTGTTGTGCCCGGCGCGAAAACAGACAAGTCATTCACACCACTTTCCTGTCAGTCGCGTCGTGTTCCTGTCGATTCGGCCCACGCCTCTGGTATGTGCGCGCGGCGTGGCATATACCTGTCACATCCCAACCGATTGATGACGAGGTTTTCCGATGCGACACGAATCCAGGTTTCCCCCCTCCCGCGACGCTGGCGATGAAGCGTGGGCCTACTGGCGCGCGCGCCGCATGGTACGGGCGCTGCGTGGCTGGTATATCCACCTGATGGTCTATGTGGTGGTCAACAGCTGGCTGTGGTTGCGCTTCTTCTATTTCCCCAGCCCGTCGTGGTCACACCATGCGGAGCACGGCTGGCCCTGGCCGCTGACCACCACGCTGGCATGGGGGCTTGGCCTTGCGATACACGGCGTACTGGTCTATACCCGACTCTCGCGCCGAGGGCGCGACTGGGAAAGCCGCAAGATCCAGGAGTTCATGGATCGCCAGTAGTGCGGTGGCTACATCTGCCTGAAACGATGCACGTAGGCGCGCGACACCGCGAGTTCGGTGTCGCCCTCGCGCATCCGCACGAACAGTCTTCCCGAATCGTCGCGACGCGTGCCCGCCACGTGTTCCATGTTGACGATGGTCGAGCGATGCACCTGCCAGAAGACCTCGGGATCGAGTCCGTCGATCAGTTCCTGCAGCGGCGTACGGATCAGGTGCTCGCCCTCGCGCGTATGCACCACCACGTATTTGTCGTCGCTCTGGAAATACAGCACCTCCTGGATCGGCACATGGCTGGTCACATTGCCACGGCTCGCTCTCACCCACCGCAGCGGACCCGCGCCACTCTCGTTGCGGGCCTGTCCGCGCGTGAGTTGCCCCAGCAGTTGCGCGAGTTCCGGCAGCGGCGCAGCGTCCTGTAGTGCCTTGCGCAGTCGTTCGATGGTGCGGCCGAGTCGTTCGTCGGTGACTGGCTTGACGAGATAATCCACAGCCGCGCGATCGAACGCATCGAGCGCGAATTCATCGTACGCCGTGACGAACACGAGACGCGTATCGGTCTCGATGCCTTGCGCCACTTCCAACCCGGACAGCCCCGGCATCTTGATATCGAGGAAGGCCACGGCGGGTGCATGCCGGGCGATGGCTTCAGCGGCCTCGATGCCGTTGGCCGCTTCGGCAACGATATCGAGTTCGGGCCACAGCCGCGCGAGCTTGCCACGCAGATGCGCACGCAGATGTTCCTCGTCATCAGCAATCAACGCCGTGGGCACGGTGGGGTTCATGCAGCGTCTCCGGTTCGGAATGTACGGGGCAAGGGAATCTCGATCAGCACGGCAGTGCCTGGCGCGCGGTCTTCGATGCGTACATGCGCGTCGCCGTCATAGAGCACGGCCAGCCGCTCGCGCAGGTTGGCGAGACCCACACCGGAACCGCCAGAGGGCTTGAAGCCCATGCCATCGTCCTCGATGGTCGCCAGCATGCGCGGGCCGCGCCGCTCCAGCTTCACCAGCAGATGGCCGCCTTCGATCTTCGGCTCCAGCCCATGCTTGATCGCGTTCTCCACCACGGGCTGCAACAGCATCGGCGCCAGCGGCGCACCATCGAGCGAGGCATCCATATCGACCGTGTATTGCAACCGGTCGCCCATGCGGATCTTGATCAGCGCGAGATAGTCGCGCAGCAGCCGTGCTTCCTGCGCGACGGTGCCCTGCGTGGCGCGGCTGGCCGCCAGCGACGCGCGCAGATAGGCGATGAAGTGTTCGAGCATCAGCGTGGCTTTCTGCGGCGCGGGGTCGATCAGACTGACCACATTGGCCAGCGTGTTGAACAGGAAGTGCGGCTCGATCTGCGCCTGCAGCAGCCGCATCTGCGCTTCCACGAGTTGCTTCTCCGTGGACAGCGTACGCACCTGATCGCGCGCCATGTACTCGGCAATCTTGCGATCTTCCCAGCTTCGTCCCAGCATGCCCACACGGCTCCACGTCACGATGCCGTGCGCAGCCAGCCCAATGCCCCAGCCCATCAGCGGCGCACCGCCCCATGGACGATGCGTCGATGACAGCAACCCAGCGATGATCAGCGCCGCATTGACGCTGATATACATCACCAGATGGAGATAGAAAAAGCGCAGGCCACGCACGCGACGCCGCGCTTCCTCGTAGGCTTGCTGGTCGGCGGGGGTTCGCCAGAGATCGGGATCGACGTGACGCACGGCAGTCCGGGTGGCAGGGAATGGCGCGAGATTACCACCGCGCCGCGTGCGCCAACATCCGGGTTGGCGCGGATCGACGGAAATCCGGCGCCATTTGCGGAAACACGGCGTGGTCAGTTACCGAATCGTCGCGGATCGTAAGGCGTGGGATCGACGTAAGTCGGCTCGCGATCGAACAATTCGGCCAGCAGCCGCGCGGTGGCCGGCCCCAGCGTCAAGCCCTGATGCCCATGTCCGAAATGAAACCAGAGCCCCGCATGACGCGGCGCGCGTCCCACCACAGGGCGCATGTCTGCGATACAGGGTCGTGCGCCCATCCATGGCTTGGCTTCGACAGGCTTGCCCAGCGATACCAGATCGGCCGCGAGCATTTCCGCACGCTCGGACTGCACGGGCGTTGGCGCAGCGTGGTGATGGGCGAACTCCGCGCCCGTCGTGAGTCGCAGCCCCTGGCGCATCGGCGCGAGCAGGATGCCGTTTTCGGTATCGAGCAACGGACGTTCCGGCATGGCAGCCACTTCATAGTGCCGGTGATACCCGCGCTTTACGAACAGCGGCAGCCGATAGCCGAGCGTTCGCGTCAAGCCTGCCGCCCACGGTCCGAGCGCGATCACCGCGTGTTCGGCGCTCACATCCCCATCGGCCGTGCGCACCGTCCACCCACTGCCCTGCTGCCGCAGCGTCTCCGCATCGCCGCGCACGAACACGCCACCCTCGCGCTCGAACAACGCGGAATAGCGCGCCACGAGTTCGCCGGGGTCGCTGACGGTCCACGGATCTTGCCAATGCACCGCTCCCGCCAGTGGCTGCCGCAATGCCGGCTCCTGTGCAGCCAGTGCCGCGCTATCCAATACCGCATGGCGAAGTTCGTGCGTGGTCGCCACTTCCTTCGCGTCCTTTGCGGCGATCTCGAACGCGGCAGGCGTGCGATACGCCTCCAGCCATCCCGACTTGCGAATCAGATCCTGCGCGCCGGAACGCTCGATCAGCGGTGCATGTTCGTCGATGCAATGGCGAATCAGCGCGGCATAGGCCGTAACGATCGGACCATAGCGCTGCGGCGCCGAGGCATGCCAGTACCGTGCAAGTGCAGGCACCAGCGACGGCAGCGCACGCAAGTGATAGTGAACGTCATTGCCGCGCCGTGCCGCCACGCGCAGGATCGCCTGCCATGCGCGCGGAAATGCGTAAGGCTGCACGGCTTCGCGCTGGATGATGCCGGCGTTGCCATAGGACGTTTCGCGTCCCGGGGCGTTGCGATCCACGAGACACACGGCATGGCCGCGTTGCTGCAAAGCGAGTGCCGTCGATACGCCGACGATGCCGGCACCGAGCACGATCACATCGGTCTGGCGCGTACGAGAAAGTTTGGAAGCGTCTGTCATGAGGTTCTGACTGCGGTCTTGCGGGATGTTGAGGTCTTGCGGCGACGCGTGGGAACGTTCTTCGCGCTGCTCTGCACGATATCTTGCGCCGTCTCGCGCAGGCATGCGGCAAGTTCGGTCACGCTCGGCGGCAGGCGACGTTCGCGCAACGTAATGAGTCCGACGGGCGGCAACTCCACTTCCACATCCATCGCCAATACATGGAAGCGTCCTTCGGCCTGCATCTGCCGACCCACCGACCGTGCGACGAATCCCGCCGCCTGCCGCTGCGCGACGAACGTGGTCACGGCAAGGTAGGAAGACGATTCCATGATATCGGCGGGCGGCTGCTGCCCGTGCCGGAAAAATGCCTGTTCGATCTTGACGCGCAGCGATGCCCACGGCGGCGGCAGCACGAGTGGATATGCAGCGAGGTCGGCCCAGCCAACCTTTTTCTTTCTGGCCAGCGGATGCGCAGGCGCGACGATGGCAACCATCGGCTCCTCGTACAACGCCTCGGTCACAAGGTCCGGCGCGGCGTATGCCGGTTCGAGCCGCCCGACGATCAGGTCGAGTTCCGACAATCGCAGGCGCGGCAGCAGGTGCGTGAGATCGCCTTCTTCGATCAGCACAGTCGCGCGCGGCGAGCGATCCTTGAGCCGCGCCACGGCCTGCGCCAGCAGCACCGGCAAGGTCGCGCCCATCGATCCCACGCGCACGCGCCCTGCTGCGCCGCTGGCCACCGCTTCGATCTCATCACGCGTCACATCGTATTGGGCGAGCACCGAGCGCGAAAAGCGCACCAGCGATTCGCCGGCTGCCGTAGGTTCGGTGCCGCGCGTGGAGCGCGTGAACAGCGTCATGCCGAGCATCTTCTCCACCTCGGCCAGCACTTTCGACACCGCAGGCTGGCTGACCGACAGGAATTCTGCCGTGCGGCCCAGATGCCGGAATTCGTCCAACGCCACCAGCAATTGCAGGTGACGCAGCTTGATGTTGGAGCGGAAGGCGCGGTCGATATGTGCCATGCCGTGGAGTCTACATAACCCAAAGCCTATGAAGCAATGCCAATTTTTGATTGGATGGTTATGACCAGCATGTCCACAATGCAGGCATGGCGATGGGCAAAGACCCGTTGCGACACACAACGATCCTGACCGGAGACAACCCCCATGAAACCTGGCCATCCCGCCAGCCCGATGCGCCGCCGCCTGTTGCTAGGCAGTGCCGCCGCCACCGCTGCTGCTGCCACCAGTACCACCAGCCTGCTGATGCCGCGCGCGGCGCACGCCGCGACGTATCCTGACCGCCCCATCACGTTCATCTGCCCTTGGCCCGTTGGTGGCACGGCAGACCAGTCGATGCGCGCGCTGTGCCAGGTGGCGTCGGGCATCCTCAAGCAATCCATCGTCGTGGAAAACCGCGCGGGCGCGTCCGGCATGATCGGCACCAAGGCACTGGCGCGCGCCAACCCGGATGGGTACACCATCGGCCAGATTCCGATTTCGGTGACGCGGTTCTCGCAGCTCGGCATGCTCCAGCTCGACCCGCGCAATGAACTGACGTATCTCGCACGCACCTCGGGGCAGACGTTCGGCATTGCCGTGCCGGCCGGCTCGCGCTTCAAGACCCTGGCGGATGTGATCGCCGAAGCCAAGGCCAATCCCGGCCGCATCACGTATGCCCACGCCGGTATCGGTGGCGCCACGCATGTGGGCATGGAGCAGTTTGCGCTGGCCGCAGGCGTGAAGTTCAACGCCATCGCCTACAAGGGGGGATCGCAGGCGCTGCAGGACGTGCTGGCGAATCAGGTAGACCTGCTCGCGGATTCCAGTTCGTGGGCGCCGCATGTGGAAGCTGGCAAGCTGCGGCTGCTGTGCACGTGGGGCGAGCAGCGCACGCCGCGCTTCAAGGACACGCCCACGCTCAAGGAGCTGGGCTACAACCTCGTGGTGGAAGCGCCCAACGGCATCGGCGCGCCGAAGGGCCTGCCCGCCGACATCGAGAAGAAACTGCGCGATGCCTTCCGCGATGCCGTGGCCAGCACCGAGTTCAAGTCCGTCGCTGCCAAGCTCGACGCCCCGATCATGTATCTCGATGGCCCCGACTACAAGAAGTACGTGGCCGAGGTGTATACGCAGGAAACGCAGTTGATCCAGCGCCTGAAACTCAAGGACATGCTCGCCCAGAGCTGACCTGCATCCCTTGCCAACTGTGACCCCAAACCCCGTCATTCGCCTGCACGCCAACGACAATGTGCTGATCGCACGCACCGACCTGACGCTGGGCCAGCGTCTGGAAGAACTGGGCGTGCGTGCGCGCGCCCAGGTGCCCGCCGGCCACAAGATCGCCGCACGCGCCATCGCCCAGGGCGAACAGATCCGCAAGTACGACACCGTGATCGGCGTGGCCGACCGCGACATCGCACCGGGCGATCACGTGCACAGCCACAACCTGCGGCTCGTGGATTTCTATCGCGATCCCGAGTTCTGCCGCGATGTGCGTCCCGTGGACTACGTGCCCGAATCGGAGCGTGCGACGTTCATGGGATTCGTGCGCCCCGATGGCCGCGTGGGCACGCGCAACTTCGTCGGCATCCTGTCGTCGGTGAACTGCTCGGCCACGGCGATCAAGCACATTGCCGCGCATTTCACCAAGGAACGGCTTGCCGCGTTTCCCAATGTCGATGGCGTGGTGGCATTCGCGCAGAGCAGCGGCTGCGGCATGTCATCGCCGAGCGAACATTTCGATCTGCTGCGCCGCACGCTGGCGGGCTATGCGCAACATGCAAACCTGGCTGGCGTGCTGATCGTCGGCCTGGGCTGCGAGCGCAACCAGGTGGCGTCACTGGTGGAATCGCAGGGACTGGTGCCGGGCGAGAACCTGCACACGCTTGTCATGCAGGACACGGGCGGTACGCGCGCGACGATTGAAGCAGGTATCCGCGCGGTGGAATCGATGCTGCCAGCCGCCAACGCGTTCACGCGTCAGCCGGTCAGCGCGAGCCATCTCAAGATCGGTCTCGAATGCGGAGGCTCCGATGGCTTCTCGGGCATCACGGCCAACCCGGCGCTCGGTGCGGCGATGGATATCCTTGTGCGGCATGGCGGCACGGCGATACTTTCCGAGACACCGGAGATTCATGGCGTGGAATACATGCTCACGCGGCGCGCGGTGACACCCGAGGTGGGTCAGAAGCTGCTGGATCGGCTGGCGTGGTGGGAACGCTATACCGCCGGGCATAACGCGCAATTCAATGGCGTGGTGGGACACGGCAATCAGCAAGGCGGGCTCGCCAACATCTTCGAGAAATCGCTTGGTTCCGCGATGAAGGGCGGCACCACGCCATTACAGGCCGTGTACGAATACGCCGAGCGCATCGACAAGGCCGGCTTCGTGTTCATGGACTCGCCGGGATATGACCCCGTTGCCGCCACCGGCCAGATCGCCAGCGGCGCCAACCTGATCTGCTTCACCACGGGCCGTGGTTCGATGTTCGGCTCCAAGCCTGCACCGACCATCAAGCTCGCGTCGAACTCGCCGATGTATCACCGGCTGGAAGACGACATGGACATCAACTGCGGCCTCGTGCTCGACGGCGAACTGAGCGTGGCGCAGATGGGCGAACGGATCTTCGCGCACATCCTGCGGGCCGCGTCGGGGGAACCGACCAAGAGCGAACTGCTGGGGCTGGGTGACCATGAGTTCGTGCCCTGGCATGTGGGGATTGTGAGCTAACCAACGACCCCCGCTCTCCCCTCGGTTTGCTCCCCTCTCCCGCTCAGCGGGAGAGGGGCCGGGGGTGAGGGCCAGCCTTTCAACCACGACTACGCTTCAACCTTCGCGCATGCTCCCCCTCCTCCACACCCAAAACCACATCGCGGGCGAATGGTGCGACAGCCGCGCCCGCTTCGACGTCACCGACCCCGCCACCGGCAACATCATCGCCAGCGTCCCCGACAGCGATGCCGATGACGCAAAACGCGCCACCGACGCCGCCGCAGCAGCATTCCCTGCCTGGAGCCACCGCACGGCGCGTGAGCGCGCGCAGATCATCAAGCGCTGGCATGCCCTGATCCTCGCCAACGAGCAGGACCTCGCACGCATCATCTCCGCCGAACAAGGCAAGCCGATGCATGAGAGCGTGGGCGAGGTACGCTATGGCGCCTCGTACGTGGAATGGTTTGCCGAGGAAGCCACGCGCATCTGCGGCGACGTCATCGCGGAAGCCGTGCCGGGCCGCAGGATGCTCGTACTGAAAGAACCGGTCGGCGTAGTCGCCGCCATCACACCGTGGAACTTCCCGCTGGCGATGATCGCGCGAAAGATCGCGCCAGCACTTGCTGCGGGATGCACGGTCGTGGCCAAGCCCGCCGAAGACACGCCACTCACCGCGCTCGCACTGGTTCACCTGGCAGAACAGGCAGGATTACCAGCCGGCGTGCTCAACATCGTCACCGCCTCGCGCGAACACACGCCAGCCGTCGTCGATGCCTGGCTGGCAGACCCCCGCGTGCGCAAGATCACGTTCACGGGTTCCACGCCGGTCGGCAAGCACCTCGCACGCGAGTCGGCGGGCACGCTCAAGAAGCTGTCGCTCGAACTGGGTGGCAACGCACCGTTCATCGTGTTCGACGATGCCGATCTCGACGCCGCCGCCGATGGCCTGATGGCCGCCAAGTTCCGCAACGGCGGCCAGACCTGTGTCTGCCCGAACCGCGTCTACGTGCAGGCGGGCGTACACGATGCCTTCGTGGAGAAGCTGGCCGCACGCGTCGGCGCCCTGCATGTTGGCCCCGCCACCGATCCCGCCTCGCAAATCGGTCCGATGATCAATGCGCGCGCCGTGGAGAAGATCGATCGCCATGTGCGCGATGCCGTGAGCCACGGCGCGCGCGTGGTGGTCGGCGGTGAACGCGTTCGCACCGGCGACGGCCCTCACTACTACGCGCCCACGGTGCTCGTCGGTGCCACGCCCGATATGGCACTGGCGCACGAGGAAACCTTCGGCCCGGTGGCCCCCGTGTTCCGCTTCACGCATGAGGACGAGGTGGTGCGCGACGCCAACGACACGCCTTTCGGCCTGGCCGCGTACTTCTATTCCAACGATGTCCGGCGCATCTGGCGCGTGGCGCAGGCGCTGGAAGCGGGTATCGTCGGCATCAACGAAGGCGCCATCGCCTCGGAAGCCGCACCGTTCGGCGGCGTGAAGGAATCCGGCTATGGCCGCGAAGGATCGCGCCATGGACTTGACGATTACATGCATACCAAGTATCTCTGCCAGGGCCAGCTTGGCTGATCCGCAGGATCTTCGACAGCCAGCCCCAGACATTTCAAGGAGACGCCCCTTCCATGCCCGCCCATAACCCGTTCAAGGCCGCACTGGCCGCACGCCAGCCGCAAATCGGCCTCTGGATGTCCGGCGCCGAGCCCTACATGGCCGAGATCACCGCCACGGCTGGCTTCGACTGGTTACTCGTCGATGGCGAGCACGCGCCCAACGATGTGCGCTCGATCCTGCGCACGCTGCAAGTGCTGGCCCCGTACCGCTCGCAGGCGGTGGTGCGTGCCGTATCGGGCGAGACCGCGCTGATCAAGCAGTTGCTCGATATCGGCGCGCGCACGCTGCTGGTGCCGATGGTCGACACCGCCGAGCAGGCCGCCGCGCTGGTGCGCGCCACGCGCTATCCGCCATTTGGCGTGCGCGGCGTGGGCAGCGCCGTGGCGCGTGTTTCGCAATGGAGTGCCCGCAAGGACTATCTCGACGTGGCCGATGACGAGGTCTGCCTGCTGGTGCAGGCTGAAACCGTTACTGCCATGCAGAACCTGGAAGCAATCTGCGCCGTGGATGGCGTCGATGGCGTGTTCATCGGCCCCGCCGATCTGGCCGCGTCGATGGGTCATCGCGGCAAGCCCGGCCACCCCGAAGTGCAGGCGCAGATCGAACAGGCGATGCGTACCATCGTTGCCAGCGGCAAGGCTGCCGGCACGCTGACTTCTGACAACACGCTGGCACGCCGCTATCTCGACCTGGGCTGCACGTTTGTGGCCACGGGCGTGGATGTGCTGGTCTATGCTAACGCCGCACGCAAGCTCGCCGCCGAATTCCTGCCCGACCGGGCCAACGCGATCGCCGCTCCGGGCGCCGCCTACTGACCGATACCGAAGATGACCGCCCTGCCCTCCTCCGATGTGCTGCTGCAAGCCATGCAGGCCATCGTCGGCCCCAACGGCTGCCTGAGCGCCGAGGCCGACACTCAACCGTTCGTGACCGACTATCGCCGCATTTATCACGGCAAGTCACCGCTCGTCGTGCTGCCTTCCACCACGGAACAGGTCAGCCAGGTGATGGCGTGGTGCTATGCACACGACGTGCCCGTGGTGCCGCAGGGCGGCAACACCTCGCTGATGGGCGGCGCGGTGCCCGATGACAGCGGCACGGCCATCGTCATCAGCCTCAAGAAGATGAACCGCGTGCTGGCCATCGACACGGTCAATGACACCATGACGCTCGAAGCCGGCGTCACGCTCTCCGCCGCACGCGCCGCCGCCGATGACAGCCGCCGCCTGTTCCCGCTGCGTATCGGCTCAGAAGGGTCGTGCCAGATCGGCGGCAACCTGTCGACCAACGCCGGTGGCACCGCCGTGCTGCGCTACGGCAATATGCGCGACCTTGTACTCGGCATTGAAGTGGTGCTGCCCGATGGCCGCATCTTTTCGTCGCTCAAGGGCCTGCGCAAGGACAACACCGGCTATGACCTGAAGCACCTGTTCGTCGGCGCCGAAGGCACGCTCGGCATCATCACCGGTGCGGTGCTGAAGCTGATGCCGCAACCGCGCGCCACCGCTGTGGCCTTCGTTGCCGTGGAAAGCCCGGACGCCGCCGTGAAACTGCTCGGCGAAGCCCGCGCGCTGTCCGGCCAGGCTGTCACGGCCTTTGAGCTGATCTCCTCTCCCGCACTCGAGCTCGTGCTCGGCTACCTCGGCGATGTCCCTTCACCGCTGGAAAACCGCCACGACTGGATGGTGCTGATCGAACTGACATCGGGCACCGACGAGGAAAGCCTGAACGGAGAGCTGATGCAGATCCTCGAAGCCGGACTTGAAAAGGGCCTGGTGGTAGACGCCGCCGTGGCATCGAGCCTCGCCGACGTGCAGCAGTTCTGGCGCATCCGCGAAGAAATCTCGGACGCCCAGACCCGCACCGGCGGCAGCATCAAGTGCGACGTCTCCGTACCGCTCTCCCGCGTAGCGCCGTTCATCGAAGCCGCCTCCGCCGCCGTGCTCGCACTGGAACCTGCCACGCGCATGGTGATCTACGGCCACATGGGCGACGGCAACGTCCATTTCAACCCCCTGCGCCCCGCAGACCGCGACGCCAAGGATTTCCTGGCCCAGTGGTACCAGCCCATCTCCGACCTGGTAGACGGCCTGGCCTACGCCGAGAACGGCTCCATCTCAGCCGAACACGGTATCGGCGTCGCCAAGCGCGACGACCTCATCAAGTACAAATCTGCGGTGGAGCTGGAACTGATGTGGCAGGTCAAGCGGGCGCTGGACCCGAAGAACCTCCTCAATCCGGGAAGGGTGTTGCCGAGGATGGATTGAGTGTGTTTTTTTGATGGCGGGAAGGTGGGGGGCCTCGCCCCCCGGGCTTTCTTAATCGCGTAACACCTGAATGTCTACGCGAACAAGGTCAGCTAATTTCACGCCTGTACAACGTGTATCCAAAGTAGCGCCACTTGGTGGTTCCACCGTTCTCGAAATGCCCGCCGGCGGCTCCGGATCCTTCGTCCTGCTTCTCCCAGCTCTCGCCATGGTTCCGGCTGATCAGTGCGATGTCATGCCCATTCCTGCTGCTCGCGTCGATCATCAGCAAGCCATCTCGCCCCGAATACAGCGCTGCGGGAGATATGTCGTCGCTAAAGGTCTTTAAATGCGTGGCCTCTGTTCCTGTCCATCGCCAGATGCCCGCCGGACGTTTGCGGTTCGAGTCATGTGGAATGCTGTAGTCATGGGGCATGCCTTGTTCCGTCAGCAGGTAAAGCCGGTGGCCCCGCATGCCCTGCTCCGTCTCCGGCACCCACAACGTGTCGACCACGGTCGCCTCCGGAATCGCCATCTCCGCACCGCGCGGTTCGACGGCACGCACAAAGATGTCCGCCGGGTCATCCCAGCGCAAGGCATACACCAGGCTGACGTTCTTTTTCTCGCCGTATGGCTGTGGCGAAAAGAAAGCAAAGAAGTACACACCGTTGTCCGCCAGGGACGACGACGTGAACATAAAGCGTGCATTCCGAACGACCGGCGCATCACTGCGGACCTCGGCCTGCGCGGCACGCGTGCGCGCTACATCGACCTGATAGGCTAGCGGCGGCGCCTTGATTTCCTCCCACCGCTGACCCCCATCTGCCGTGCGCCAGATCCTCGGCCCCCATCCAATGGCATAGCCGCGATTCGCATCGAGAAACGCAAGCTGGCTGATGTTATGGCTCTCAGGCCACGACAGGCGGTTCCATGTCAGGCCGCCATCTACGCTCTTCCACAGCTTGTGGTACGACACACCATATCCATCGGGGCCGTTCGCCTGGTTATAGTCCAGCCACTGCGTCGCGATATAGATCACCTTCCAGTCAGGGCTGACCCACCACGCTGCGTTCTGGGCAAACTGCTCGAATCGTTTGGTTAGATCTTGCTGAAGGTTGCCCGAGAAGAAGCGCACGGTATAGCGACTGAGCCGCTCTGACGATGAGTACATCCATTTTTCAGTCGGCTCTGCAATGCCTGGCCGACTTCGCTCCTCCATTGGTTTGAAGGTAATCAATGGCGGCGAGACTTTTAACCACAGGGCCTGGTGCCCCTTTATCCGGAAGTCCGCCCCGCCATAGGGCTTGTCCTCCGCCAGTACTCTCGCATGTTCCGTCCACATCCAGAATCCCCTGCATCCATATCCGACGGCCCCCAGCATCAGCCCAAGGACCACTATTCGCAACAACAGGCGGCGACTCATTTCCACAAATCCCGTATCAAACCAACCAACGCTTCCCCCGTCTCCGTAGCCGTTCTCACCGGACGCCTGATCTTCTCCTTGCCAACTTCCACGCCGCTATCCACCGCTTGCTCCCACGTGTCGCCGTCCAGCCATTCCTCGATATTTGGCTGGCCGGCAATCCTGCGCAGATCATCCATCGCAAGCTGCGCCAATCCCGCGTCTAGATAGGACGGCACATGCGTCTTGAACGCAAACTCCTTGAATCGCTCACTGTCCAGTTCAAGCTCGTACTGGGGAACGTTCATACTGAATCCGCGCTTCGCGTTGTACTTGCATGAGATCACAATCGTGCCCCCTCTCATGTTCTGACCCAGACCGTCCTCCATATTGTTCTGCAGGAGAAGCCTGGCCTCTTCCAGCCACGCCTTTCCCTGCAGGCTCAGGCGCGGTTCCAGCTTCGCCCCGTAATTCGAGCAGTAGTAGTACCCGTAGCCGATGTAATAGTTCGGCAACTGGTGGCCACAACCGATGTGACGCATCATGAAGTTCGTCGCGCGCGACCACAGCGGAGAATCGCTCGACGGCTGGATCAGGGCATCCCTGTTCGCGAGCAACTTGCGGATCGCTTCTTGGTCATCCCATGGGTTCCAAGCGCTCAGCCACGCTTTGATGGCTTCCCAAGTCGTCAGGCCGCTTTTACTGACATACTCCCGATGCAACGGTCGGTAGTAGTAGATGCACTGCCCAACGATGCCGTCAGCGGCAGGCGGAACGATCTTGTCGCATGACGAGGCCAGCACCTTCGCACGGTCCTGCCAGCTTGCCGGCGTATGGATGGCGTCGCCGCGTCCCAGAGGGTTTTCTTTCTTTTCGCTCATGTAGCATCCGGTTGCCGGTCATACAGTTCCACCACTACTCCTTCAGGCACGAGGCTCTCTGATAAGCCGGTTTCGCCGCTGTCATTCGTCATCCCTTCATCGATAATCCGTCCCGCTGCGTCACGCAGGCGATAGCAAATCCTCGATGCTGGAACGCTCGTTCCGGCCCATGTCGCAACGAAAGCCTGGTTGTAGCTCCCGGCGACACCCTGAGGCATGGATGGCATGTCCCGCGTCAGAAACATTGGCCCCGGCATCTCATGCAACGCGGCATGCGCCCTCCAACGCCCCTTGGTGCCATGCTCGATTCCGCTCGCGTTGATGCGGATGTAGCTGCTGCCGCCGTTGATCAAAATCTCCTTCTTCGCGGCAATCTCCACCACCGCAGAGACACTGATGAGCTTGAGTACCTTCTGGGCGATGATCTCGATGTCGTCGGACTGGGCCTGGATGTCGATCTTCCCTTTGGCGGCGAATAGGCGCATGCCCAGCTTCTGGGCGAACAGCACCGCTCGATCCGTGACACTGCCGAGAAAGCTCTTTCCCGTAGCCATCGACAGATGCCCGCCTGCCGTGATCGCCGTGTGCCGGTCACTGTGCAGGTGCGTGGTTTCCGTCGCGGTGGCCACGATGCCTGCTGCGCTCGCCAGTACGAGGTGCGGCGCGCTCAGCTCCCCCTGTTCGCCCGTCCCCCGGATCTCGTCGCTGAGCGTCTTGAGCGCCTGGGCGACGTCAAGTTGCTCGCCGGATTGCGCCTTCTGGTGTGTGGCCTGATCACCGAGGCTCCTCTGGATCTCGTCTGCGCGCGCGAGTCGCTGCACGGTTTCATGCATGTCCTTGTGGTGCCCCTGCGCATCGGGGCGAGCCTCGGTACTGACGAGCATGCCCTGACCCGCGCGAAGTACGCCCCAGCCGTCGGTGCGCAACTCAAAACCTTCCCCTCGCTTTTCCTTCCGTCCCTCTGCATCGGCAACGCGCGTGATATAGCCGAGGCTCAGCAGTGACGCGTGGTGGTCGCTGCCGATCTGTGTCTGGATCTGCCCATCCGTGTCGTCCTGCAGGAAGGTGTTGTGTCGTTCGCCGTGGAGCTCCTTGCTGCGGAACCCTGACAACGCATGCTGGCTTGGCAGCTCCCATTGCGGCATATTCACGCGATTGGGCACTCGCCCAATGATGATCGGGCAGTCCGGATCGCCGTTCATGAAATCCACGATCACTTCTTGTCCGATACGCGGCAAGTGGCTCGCGCCGAACTGGTTGCCCTGCCAGGCGGAGGACTGGCGTAGCCAGCAGGAACTATTCTCGTTGCGCTGTCCGATCCGATCCCAGTGAAACTGGACTTTCACGCGTCCGTACTCGTCCACCCAGATCTGCTGGTCTGCGGGTCCCACGACCATCGCGGTCTGCGGTCCATGCGTGCGGGGCTTCATCACTTCCCGGCCCGGACGATAGACCTCCTTCGTTACCTGGGCTTCGAATGCGAATACGCACGCCCAGCGCTGCGGCTGTCCGGATTCTTCCGCCACATCCTCGAGCGTCAGATGCGTGGCGAAAACCAGGTACTCGGTGTTGGCAGCTTCCTGCGGATGGTGCGCGAGTGTGAAGGTGCATCCCGCCGGTAGCCCTCGAAGGTTCCCCTTCCCCGCCACCCGGGTGCCGTGTTGGCGCAGCGTTTCCAGGCGGACACGGGAGAGCATGTCCCCTTCCTTCCATGGATCATTGCCAGTGGCAGGCTGCGCGTAATCCCCCGGCCACTCGTAGACCTCGTGTTCAGCGTGCGCCGTGCGACGCGCATCCCGCGTCCCGACGCTCAGGTCCGCCCGAGGCTTGCCGAAATCGTAGTCGTTTGAAACCCACGCGCCCGAAACGAGCGAGTCGATCGTCGAGAACTCGTAGAGATGTTCCTCGTCGATTCGCCCCGTCGAATCGTGCCATCGTACCGCGTGATATGCAGCGCTCGCGGGCTTGCGGAAGGCGCCGTTACCATCCGTCAGCACGAGCCGATGGCGGCCGTCCGAGTGTTCGAAAAAGAAGCTGATTCCCCATTCTTCAGTCAGTCGCTTGAAGAAGGTGTAGTCGGCTTCGCCGTACTGGACCTGGTACTCGCGCGTCGGATAGCGCGCCACATCCAAGCGCATTTCCACCGGGAACGCATAGTCGACCAGCAATTCATCGAGTATCTCGATGACTGTCTTCTGCTGAAATATCTTGTGGTCCGATGTGAGCGACGCCAGGAACAGCCACGGACGGAGCGTCAGCGTATAGGCGAAGCAACGTCCCTCGCTAGTCGGCCCTTTCACCTCGGTGACAAGCCCGGAAATCTCGCGGCTGCCTGAACCGATGCGCGCCGCCCGGCCCGTTCCGCTCCCATCCAGCTCAATGACAATCGTCAGTTCCCGACCCTGCAACGCAGACATGTCCAAGTTTGCGGCAGGTCCAAAGACGGCGTTCAGACTATCTGGCGTCTTGAGCGTGACACGGTACTCGAACAATTCGCAGAGGTCTTCGCGCCCTTCGACGCGCGCAACCGTAAGCGCAGACTGCCCCATCAATGCCGGAAGACCGTCGCCCTTCAGCATGACGGTACGGCTATCGAAGCGGTCAGCCGTGCCCGGCAGATTCAACGAGGCATTCATGGCTCTCTTCTGTAGCAGACTCCCGGCGTTCATTCTCTCCTCCCGCACATATCCAGTGCTTAAGGAAAGTCAATGCATCCTGCCTGATTGGCATTCATTCAATGTCGCGCACGAAGTACCAGACAACCTGATTCCCGACATCGCTACGTTCGGGACCCGGCATCGGATCACCCGCCTTGACCTGCGCGATCCGATTGCCCAGGTGGTTGGCCACCCACCGCCCGCTACGAGGGCACGTCTGGAACGGCAGCGCTGACGCGCCTCGACTCGGCTGCGGCGTGCTGTCATCGATCGGACCTTCTGGTTCATCGAAGCGCGCGACCCAGCGCCGGCTTTCTTCTTCACCAAACCTCTCCACACCCTCCATGTAGGAATGCATGGATCCGCGCAGCGGCTTGCGCAAAGGACGGATCACCCGGTTGACAAAGATGTAGGGCTCCAACGGCCCCTCTTCCGGCGCGCCCAGTAGCGGATAGTCGCCCGCCCGGATCACCAGGCACTGCCCGTGCCGCTCCATCAGAATGTCTTCACGGCAAAGCGCGGCTCTGACGTCTGCCTCACTGCCGAGTTTCTCCAGCAGAGGGTCGCCAAGCACCGTGTACCAATTCGTGCTCTTTATGTGGTTGTCTTGATAGTCATATGCCTCCGCCAGTGCCCATGCGTCCACTTCCAAGCCTTGAAATCGTCTTGACAGTTGATATTCCATGGGCAAGTGACGATCGAAGTCATAGGGCAAGACGGAACTGAGCCCGCCGTAGCCACCACGGATTGGCAGCGCTTTGCAACAGAAGGTCATCAGCTCATGAAATTTATCTATCCCTTCTGTATTTTCAGCGAACGACCAAGGCAGCACAAATTTGAGATGAGAAAGAACGCCATATCTATTCTCGAGTAGCTCCTGTCCTGTTAACATTTCAATTAAGAATTCTGGTGCACTGTCAAATTCAGTAACATCGGATAGAGCAAAATGAACACGACCATTAGGCTGCGTAGAAACTATTGACCTCCGGATGGATTCGACGCCATTTTTCGTTCTTTTAGAGTATCTTGATTTTCCATCAAATTCTCCAAAAAGATTCTGTGAAAACATTGTTAGGAAGCGATCCGTACAGTCCAACAGTCCCCGACGTACCATCGGCTGTGATCCTCGCTCAAAAAATAGCGTACCGATCAGCGCAGGACGGATAACGATACGATTGCTATCCGACGGATCCCTGAATGTCAGTTCGTGACTGTAGCGCTCAATGGCCTCGGTCGGTGCCAATGGGGAGAAGGAAGTCATGGTGTGAGTCATAGGTCAAGGCCGGCAGTGATGCGTCATGCTGCAGCCAAGGATCCTGCGCTGCCAATCGCAAGCAGAGCGAGTAGCGCAGCGAGCATCGTCTCGGAAATAGCGACAATAAGGAGCACGCCGGTTATAGCCAAGGCCACCACTGCCACCGCACCGGCCACGGTAATCACGATCTGACCCCAATCAATTTCTTTGATTTGTTCCCACGCCAGATCGGTTTTTTGCTGGATCTCTCGCCATGCGGCGATCATGCCTTCGCGGGTCCAGCGAATGACGGCCTGACCGGTCTCATCGATCCATGTCCAGGCATCAGTTGCTACATCCCGTATCCAATGACCGGTCTCAAAGAGCCACACCGCCCGTTTCCGCAGCCACGCCTGTGTTTCGACGGAAAGCTCCTGAATCCCCAGGCGAGCTCCTTCAACCAAGGAATCCACTTCCCGCTGGAGTTGCGTTACTCCGTCTTCAACCTGATGTAGCCATTTCTCGTAGAAGGCCGGTTCGGTTATCGGATTTTCCGATCGAACAGGTGCTCGCTCTTTTATTGCGGAGGAAGAAGATTGCAAAGAGGGCTGACTAACTGCATTCCGCACTCGGTTCAGATTGCCATTACAGTCAATCACGTCTGCAATAACCAGACGGCTTAACGATCCGGCTGCAATTCGTACATAGTCGTCTCGCTGGTCTTTCGGAAGTCTGTCGCCCGGAAATTTCATCTCGACAACTCGACGCAAATTGTCGACATGAGGCTCGCCTTCGTGGTCGGAGGTCGATAGCCCCGGCCACCTTACGTGGGCGTCCTCAACAAGGATGATGTCTGGCCGACGGAGAAACCCGGCAACGTAGCCACGAGGAAACGGATTCAGACTATGGCGGCGATTCGCCCCTTCCGCGACGCTCCCTCTGCTTAGAAATGGCTTCGGCGGTATAAAGCTCATGTCAAAGCAAACCTCCGCCTTGTAATGCCAGTAGAAGTCCGCAAGAAATTCGTCGGCACGAATCGCAGCGCTCACTACGAGCTGCTGCAACAGCGCCTGCGTTGTGGTGCCATCCTTTCTGCGAACTGTCGTGACCCGCGGAAAGCGCAGCGCGTACTCCACCTTCTCCGCCACATATCCTTTGTCCGCAGGAGGAACTTGCCCGTATTCCTTGCGTTCCTCCAGTGTCGTGCAAGCTGTACTTACCGTCCTGTAGGTCACACGCATTGCGATACCTCGCTTCAGAAATGCTCTAACGGAACTTGAGGGTTGTGGCACTCCGAAGTCGCGTTTTGGCTCGGGAATTTTGTTGCTGCTGAGGTGTACTCGGTGCGATAGACGAGCGACATTGCTTTGCTTTCGGCAAGGCAGATCTCGATTGCGGCGAGCTTGCGCTTTTCTGAAAGCGCCGCGAGCCACCGTCTAGCCAGTTGCGGTTGGACGATCTGCTCGATAAAGCTGATCAATTGCCGGGCACCGGTCTCACCAACCGGACAACGCTGTACGATGTGCGAAACCACCGCATCGTCGTACGTCAGCGCAATGTCGTGCTGATCGCGCATGCGCGCCACCACGCGATCCAGATGAAGACGAACGA
Source organism: Cupriavidus sp. SW-Y-13 (assembly GCF_009793345.1). Lineage (NCBI taxonomy): Bacteria > Pseudomonadati > Pseudomonadota > Betaproteobacteria > Burkholderiales > Burkholderiaceae > Cupriavidus > Cupriavidus sp. SW-Y-13. The sequence continues at coordinate 224,916 of NZ_WHLX01000002.1, read as the reverse complement.
TCCGATCCAGGTTGTCAGATGCCAGCGGGAGATAAGGCACCACCACGAGCCGCCCGAGGAAAGCCGCAGGAAATACCTTGCGCAGTTCGGGCATCAACGCGTCGCGCAGGGCTGCGGGCTCCGGGATCAGCGCCGGATCGTCGCAAAGGCTGGTCAGCAGGTCGGAGGCCGCATTGCTGGTGAGGAGCAAGATCGTGTTACGGAAATCGATGTAGCGTCCTTCCCCATCTTCCATGTAGCCCTTGTCGAAGACCTGATAGAAGACCTCATGCACGTCCGGGTGGGCCTTCTCGACTTCGTCGAGCAATACCACGCTATGCGGACGGCGACGTACGGCCTCGGTCAGCACACCCCCTTCCCCATAGCCAACATAGCCGGGCGGTGCCCCCTTGAGAGTCGAGACGGTATGACTTTCCTGAAACTCCGAGAGGTTGATGGTGATGAGATTCTGCTCGCCACCATAAAGCGCGTCGGCCAGCGCCAATGCCGTTTCGGTCTTGCCAACCCCGGATGGCCCCACCAGTAAAAAGACGCCCAGGGGTTTCTTTGGATCTGTCAACCGTGCGCGCGCCGTCAGAATGCGTTCACCCAGTTGATCCAGGGCGTGAGGCTGACCAATGACACGCTTGCCCAGTGTCTCGGGCAACGCCATTACGGTGGCGACTTCGTCGGCAACCATGCGTGTGACAGGAATGCCAGTCCAGTCGGCCACAATTGCCGCAACCACGGCTTCGTCCACATCGGTGAAGACCATGGGTGCATCCCCCTGGATGGCCTGAAGCGATGCGTCCAGACTGATCAGATCCATCCGGGATGAAGGCGTGCCGTCCGCCGCGTCGAAAGCCGCGGCGATCCGACGCTGCTCATGAATCTCCGCAACAATCGCTCGTTGCTGCTGCCAATGGGTCTGGGCCTCGTCAAGTTCAATCTCGGTGTCCCGGATCGTCTGCTCGACGGCTGACATGCGGGATTCGTCAGGCGTGGCGAGACTGGCCTCCCTGGACAGAAGACTTGCTTCCGCCCTTGCCGCCGCGAGCCGCTGATGCAGACGCTCGACCAAAGCTGGCGGCGCGTGGAGCGATAGCGCCACGCGCGCGCAAGCCGTGTCCAGCAAGCTGATCGCCTTGTCCGGAAGCTGGCGCGAAGGAATGTAGCGATGCGATAGCTTCACTGCCGCGCGCACGGCTTCGTCACGGATCAACACCTGGTGGTGCGCTTCGAAGGTTTCCACAAGACCGCGCACCATGGCGACTGCGGCAATCTCCTCCGGTTCCATCACCTGCAGCACCTGGAATCGACGCGTCAGTGCGGGATCCTTCTCGATATGGCGCTTGTACTCACTCCACGTAGTGGCACCAATGGTCCGCAAAGCACCGCGGGCCAGCGCTGGCTTGAGCAGGTTTGCGGCGTCTCCGGTCCCGGCCGCGCCGCCTGCGCCAACGAGGGTGTGCACTTCGTCCACGAAAAGAATCACTGGTTGTGGAGATTTCGCTGCATCTTCGAGCACGCCCTTCAGCCGCGCCTCGAACTCTCCCTTCATGCTGGCACCCGCCAGCAAGGCACCTACGTCGAGGCTTAGCAGTCGGACTTCCTTCAGGCTCGGCGGTACGTTGCCCACGGCGATGGCCTGTGCCAGCCCTTCAATCACCGCCGTCTTGCCGACGCCGGCCTCACCCGTCAAGAGAGGGTTGTTCTGCCGGCGGCGCAGCAGAATGTCCGTCATGGTGCGAATCTCGTGCTCGCGACCAATCACGGGGTCAAGTCGGCCTCCCCTGGCCTCCTCGGTCAAGTCACGACAGTACTGGCTCAAAGCGTTTTGGCCGGACCTCGTCGGCGCCAATGCACGACTTGCCTCGCCTGGAACAGCCGGCGAGAAGCCACTGCCATCGTAGGCTGCCTCCACACTCTCGGGCGACTGGGCAACCAGAGCCGGCACCATGCCAACCAGATCCTCCGCACTCACCCTGGCAAACTGGTTCGAGATGCCAAGAACCGATCGCCGCAACTCCGGTGTCCTGAGCAATGCTGTCAGCAGGTAAGCGCCACGCACACGATCATCGGAAAACGCCAGCGTGGCATAGACCCACGCCCGCTCGATGGCCGATTCGATCTGAAACGAGAAGTCGCTGATCGAGCTCGCCCCTGCCGGCAGGGTCGCCAATGCGCGCGTGACGTCGGCCTCGAGCGTCTGGAGGTCTGCCCCGGCATGCCGTAGCATCCGCTGGAGATCACCGTCGGGGGTCTGCAGAAGTTGGTGCAGCCAGTGCACCAGCTCCACGTACGGATTGCCGCGAAGCTTGCAGAAGGCGGTCGCACTTTCTATCGCCTTGAACAACGTGGGATTGAGTCGGCCAAATAGCGCCTGCCGTGAGATATCCATCCGAAGCCCTTCTTGAATTTTGCTGAATGGGCCAGTTCTTTTGCCCGGAAGGCTGCAGAAAAAAACAGCCTTGATCAGGCTATTTTAAAATCTCCACGCATGCAATTTCCAACACCTATTTATACACATCTATTGATTTCGATAAAATTCAATCCAAATTTTTAGTATTTCTACTATACGTTTATCGATTACAGAATCACATAGCAGCTATAGATATGACTCGACATCAATAGAATTATTCTTAAATTAGTATTTATATTTTCTTAAATCTGATTTTCCTATCGCTTTTTTTGTGTATTCGACTATCATCGGCACCGGAATCGGTCAACGAGTCAGTGAGACGAGTATGTGCGACTTGAAGTATCTATCGGCGCGGAGAGGGCTTTCTGCGCCAACCTCGGCAGGTACCGGGAAGGACCGGATGGTCAAGGATGGAGGTCGGGGTGCCGGATCTTGCCACCCGCACCGCTGGAAGGACTGGCCGTGAGTGAACATCGCGCCCCACGCCGCCCCAGCGCGCAACTGCTGCCCACACTGTTTGACAGGCTGCGGGATGATGCGCCAACGCGACCAGCAGAAAATGCGACCGAATACACGGTGACACGCGCGCAAATGCTCGAAATCATCCAGCGTGATCTCACCTACCTGCTCAATACCACCAATCGCGAAGACGAGATCGATCGCAAGCGGTTCCCGCACGCGGCCAGTTCAACCCTGAACTATGGTGTGCCGGCCATGGCAGGCAGCTATCTGTCAGAACATAGATGGGACGACATTATCGGCGTCGTGCACCGTGCTATCGACAACTTCGAGCCGCGCCTGATTCCTGGCACCCTCAGGATTCAACCGCTGCTCAAGGAAGACGCTCCGCACCGATACAACGTTCTGCTGTTTGAAATCAGCGGACTTATCCACATGGACCCGTATCCGATGGCGTTCACAGCACAAAGCTCACTGGATCTGGAAACCAGTCGGATGCAGCTCCGGGCGCTCCATGCGAATTGACGGCTGGTTCTCTGCAACAGTGGCCTTTCAGAGGTCAAGCCCTCGAACTGCCGAACAACGCGTGTTGCAAACAACAAAGCGGGGCGGCCGGCGCCCCGCTTTTTCACTCCGAACGATCGCTTGAACGATCGCTTACTTCGCTTACTTCGCTTACTTCGGATTCTTCTTCATCTTTTCCTTCGTATCGCCATACGAAGACTGGGTGCGACCGGCTACCTGCTCGGCCTTGCCCTTCATTTCGGTCGAGGTCTTGCCGGTCATCTTGCCGGCCAGTTCCTTGGCCTTGCCCTTGGCCTCGTTCATGCGGCCCTTCACTTGATCCTTGTTCATGATCGCGCTCCTTGTGATCGGTTCAATCGGTTCAGGAAGGCCCGGTCCCGTCCGCAGCCAGCCTGGCAGGCCGGATGGCGTCGGAAGCAGGGCTCAGGGACAGTTTAGGAAACCATTGGAGAATCCCCTGTAGGACTTCGCCGTAATGGGTTGTGGGAGAGACACCGGATTTCCTAAACTCGCATCGTGAGAAAACTGAATTCCGCCGGCGGCGAATCCTTGCGACCATGGGAGCGCCAACCCCATCCATGTACGGCAACCCCGCATGCGCCTGAAACACCTCGCCCTTGCCGCCACCTGCCTGTGCGCCGCCGCCCCGGCTGATGCGCAGTTCCGCATTACCGGCGCAAATGTGCAGAAACAGGCGAACGGGGTGATGTCTCTGATGGCGTATTCGGTGGTGCCGGACCTGGCCTCCAGTTCCTTGTCGATCAATAACGCCACCAGCGGAGACCCGGGCATCATGATGTCCCAGCTTGGCGGCGGCTTCACCATCAGCAAATCCTTCCCCCTGTATCTGGAAGGGGCGATTGCGTACAGCCGCTACGACCCGACCTTCGTCGCCACCGACGGCTCGGACTCCCGCCAGATTCCCACCCGCTGGAACACCTTCTCGGGCACGGTGGGAATCGGCTGGGATTTTCCGCTGACGGCAGACAAAGAGCTGGTGTTCCGTCCGATCTTCAACGCCTCGATCGGCAATGTTTCGAGCGACCTTGCCGTCGCCAAGGTCGTGGTCGAGCGCGCCGTCGACGAGCAGATCAATTTTCTGGACAACGGATCGCTCAACGCCTACGGCCTGGGCGGCGCGGTGATGCTGGACTGGGAGCATTACCGGCCCGAACACGACATTGACGTCGAGCTCCGGTACACCAACATCTATCTGCAGACCTTTGGCGGCACATCGGCCGGGGTCAAGGGCTCGGCCACGGCGCAGACTGCCAATCTCTACGCGCGCTGGCGCGCGCCCCTTTTCAACCTGCGGGCACTGGACCGGCCAGTGCGCTACGTGCTGGAGCTTTCGCATTCCCAATACCTCGGCAGCCAGGCCAATGTGCTCGGCTTCAACCGGCTGACCACGCTCGGCACCGGGCTGGAACTCGATACCAGTGCGCACGAGGTCTTTGTTACCCGGATTCGCGCCGTGGTCCGCTATGTGTTTGGCAACAACGTTTCCGGCTTTTCGCTGGGGCTGGCGGCGAGCTTCTAGCCACGATCTCGCCACATCGGGCGAGTGATGCCTCTCCGGATCAAGCGCGGGATGTAAGCGAACGTAAATCCCGCCCGGACGCACCGATATTCCCGGCAGGCCCGTACACCGGCGTCCCGGCGCGGGATAAAATCTCGCCCTTCCTGTCGGCGCGCCCCCGCCAATGTTCCTGAACGACCCCGTAATCCTTCTTGCCGTCATCACGCCCTTTGGTCTGATGACGACGCTGCTGTTATGCCTCTCCTATCTGGGACTGGGCAAGCACAATACTTCCCTGCACTGGTGGCTGGCCGGCGACCTGCTGATGGCTGCCTATCACGTGGCGGCGCTGCTGCAGCCCGGCGTGCCTTCCGGATCGCTCGCCTGGCTGCCCGTTTTCACACCGGCCGGCGCGCATGCGGTGGGCACCACGCTGCTCATGACCGCAGTGGGCGCCCATACTCTGGCGCTCTATCACCTGCTGGAACGCGGCCATTCGCGCGCGTGGCATCTGCGCATGCTGCTGGGCGTGCCCATGTTGTATCTCGCTGGTGCCTTGCTTGCGTTGCATAGCCCCTACACCCTGCCGTGGTTCTGCCTCTGCATGTTCGCTTCGATTGCGATCCAGGCGCGCGTGACATGGCGCATGGCGCGCAGCTATCGCGGCGCATGGGGGTTGCTGGCGGGACAAGCCGTCCTGCTCGCCTTTCAGGGTTCCGGCGCGATCATGCTGACCTTGCATCCGCTGCCGCCGCTGCCCTTTCACGCGCCGTTCTTCCCGACCATCGACGCGCTGCTGATGGATGCGCTCGTATCGTTCCTGCTCACGCTGAGTTACGCACTGGCGCTGCAGGAGCAACTGCGCCAGCGCATCCTGAACCTCAGCCGTACCGATTCGCTGACCGGGGCATTGAACCGTCGCGGCGCCGGTGACATCGTGGCAGCAGAATGGCAGCGCGCACGCACCGATCCGCATCCGCTGGCGATTGCCATGATCGATCTCGACCGCTTCAAGTCGATCAACGACCAGTACGGCCATGCGATTGGCGATGCCGCGTTGCAGGCGTTCTCCAACACGGTGATGCGCCTGAAGCGGCAGCGCGATGTGCTGGTGCGCTGGGGCGGCGAGGAGTTCCTGATCCTGCTGCCGTACACCGACGTGACGCAGGCCCACGGCTTTCTCAAGCGCCTGCGCGACGCGCTGCACAACGGGCCTGTCACGCCCTGGCTGCCCTTCGCGCTCGAATTCAGCGCCGGTGTGGCGGACACCGATACGCTTGCCAGCATCCCCGATTTCGAGGCCCTGCTGCGCGAAGTCGATCAGGCGCTCTATCGCGCCAAGCGCGAGCGGAACAGCATCGAACTCGTGAATCCCGCCTGACGGAACGCTGATCACTCACCCGCTCTTCACCGTGCCCGTTGTGGCCCAATAAACGGACAAGGGGCGGGTTTCCCCGGTTGACACTGCCTCGGCAAACCCCTACATTGCCCGGGCAGATCTAGATAAGAGACCATCTGTAAGATGGTCTCTTAGCGCGTGCAATTTGCGCGGCCTCTTACAGAACAACGATAAGGAGACCGCCGTGCAAACCTCTGCCATCAAGCTTCGTGGCATCGACGATGTCATCGCCTTCATAGATTCCTGTCCTGGCATTCGCGGCCGCGCCGGCGTCATCTGGTGGCTGGCACTCGGCGGACTGTTCCTCGACGCCTTCTCCAATTCCGCTTTGAGCGCCGGCCTCGGGCCGATGACGCGCAACCTCCAGCTCGAACCCGGGCAGGTCGCATTGCTGACCTCGTTCGCATCGTGGGTCGCCATCGCATTCAACCCCATCGGCGGATGGATGGCCGACCGCTGGGGCCGCGTCAAGCCGCTGATCCTCGCCAAGGTGTTTGCCGTTACCGGCGCCGTGCTGGTCGTGATGGCACCGGACTTCCAGCAGATCCTCGTCGGCCGTTTCTTCGTGGGCGCGGCGTACGGGATCGATTTCGCCATCGCCATGGCCGTGCTGGCCGAGTTCACGCCGGTCAAGCTCAAGAGCCGCCTCAATACATGGCAGGGCATGTGGTACACGGCCGTGTGCCTGAACCTGGTACTGGCGCTGCTGTTCTATTCGTGGAATGTTGGCGACACGATCTGGCGCTACTCGGTGGCCGCCACCGCAGTCTTCGGCGTGGGCATCCTGATCCTGCAAGCGCTGTTCCTCGTGGAAAGCCCCACGTGGCTGGCGCGCAAGGAGCGTCTCGAAGCCGCTGCGGTGGCGATGACCCGCATCTACGGCCGCCCGTTCGTGGCCGCGCCTGCTGCTGAGCGCATTCCCGTCACCAACCTCGCCCGTCGCGGTCTGGCCAACGTGCTGCTGATCTTCCGTGGCATCTACCTGCCGCGTACCGTGCTGGCCGCCACCGTGCAGATCGGTCAGTCGATCCAGTACTTCGGCATCGGCTGGTATCTGCCGCTGATCAGCGCAGCGCTGTTCGGCAAGGACTTCGTCTACGCGACGATTGGCGCGCTGGTCTTCAATGTCTGCGGCATCTTCGGCGGCTTCCTCTCGCCGCTGATCGGCCGCAAGCTCGGTCTGCGCCGCGCTTCGGCATTTGGCTTCGCGGCGGTCTTTGTGATGCTGCTCACGCTGGGCCTGTTCAACGGCAAGATGCCGACGTGGGTGGCCGTGGTCGTGCCCTCGCTCTTCATCCTGTTTCACTCGGGCGGCCCGGGTGCCAACGGCAAGAGCCTGTCGTCGCTGTCATTCCGCAGCGAGCTGCGGGCCGGTGCCAACGGTGTGATCGGCGCGCTGGGCGCCATCGGTGCGGCACTGGGCCTGCTGGTGTTCCCGCTGTTCCGTGCCCGCTACGGGCTGGAAACCACCTTCCTGATTCTCTCCGTCGTGCCGCTCATCGCCAGCGTCATCTGCTTCGTGATCCGCTGGGACCCCACGCGCACGGCGATCCACCCTGATAACGAAACCGACGCGCCGCAGTTCCGCAGCGATGCACGCGACAGCGCCGGATACATGCAACCTGCCACCGAGAAATAATCCGAATGCCACACAGGAAAGTCATCCTCGCGATCGACGAGGGGACGTCCGGCACGCGGGCAGCGGTCGTCGGCGCCGACGGCCATGTCTCGTGCCTGCAATACACGCCCCTGCAGGTCGATTCCCCACGCCCCGGCGTGGTCGAACAAGATGCCAACGTACTGCTCGACAAGACGCTCGACGTCTGCCGCGCCACGCTGGCCGAAGCCGCACGCGGGAAACTCGAAGTCGTGGCGCTGGCCGTGGCCACGCAACGCGCAACTGCCGTGCTCTGGGATACGCGTACCGGCCGCGCGCTGGTGCCTGCCATGGTCTGGCAGGACACGCGCTACGCCGCCGAACTGGATCGGCTCGCGCCCGATTGGGACCCGCGCCTGCGCAGCATGGTGGGCCGCCCGGCCGGCGTGCGCTCGCCCTATCTCTGGGCCGCGCGGCACCTGCGCGAGACACCTGCCGTGGCCGATGCCTTGCGCGAGCGGCGGCTCGCCTTCGGCACCGTCGACACGTGGCTGCTCTGGCATCTTTCCACAGAGCGCGCGTGCGTGACCACGCCGACCAATGCCACCTCGTGCAGCGCCTACGTGCTCGGCGAGAACCGCTATCTGGACGAATGGATCGACGCGCTCGGCTTTCCGCATGAACTGCTGCCAGCCCTGCGCCAGGACGCTGACGATTTCGGGCGCACGCGCGCCGATCTGCTCGGCATCGACGTACCGATCCTCGCCTGCGCGGGCGATCAGCTTGCTGGCGCCGTGGGACTGGGTTGCCTCGACGCCGGCCAGTCGATGTGCCTGCACGGCACAGGCAGCTTTGTCGATCTTGTGATCGGTCCCGACCTGCCCATACACACCGGCCAGTCCGACAGCACGCTGACGATGACCGCACGGCGCTGCCAGGGGGTTTCGCACTTCTCGGTGGAAACCTTCGTGGCCACCACTGGTTCGGCCCTGAACTGGGTCTGCGACAAGCTGCACTGGTTCGAGAATGCGAAGCAGATCAGCGCGCTGGCCGCCACGGTGCCGTCATCGCGCGGCGTGACATTCATTCCCGCCCTGACCGGCCTGCGGGTGCCGCAGATGCAGCCCGAGGCCCGCGCCGCGCTCAATGGTGTGTCAATGGCGACCACGCAGGCCGAGATCGCGTACGCCATCCTCTCCGGCATCGCGCATTCGGTGACCTCCTGCATCGATGCCAACCGTGAGATCGCGGGCGTCGATGTATCGAGCCTCGTGGTCGGCGGCGGGCTGTCCGGCAGCGATGCCCTGCTGCAGATGCAGGCCGATCTCACCGGCCTGCCCATCCATCGCATGAAGGAAACCGATCGCGCCAGCCTGCGCGGCATTGCGTGGCTGGCCGGCGCGCAGGGCCTGCTCTGGGATTCGCTGGAGCAGGCGCGTACCACCACGGAGCCGGATGCGGTGTTCATGCCGCGCATCGGCAACGACGAACGGGCCGAACGACGTGCACTCTGGCACGCGCGCGTGGCCTCCGAACTGAACCACGTGCAGGCATTTGCCGCGCACTGAACGATACGATCTGGAGACCTCAGCAACATGATGGTTCTGCCATCCCGCGGCGCCAATCGGGAACGCGCCGCCATGACCAGCACCGAGCCCTTGCGGCTGGTGCGCACCGAACAGCTCGACCGGCTTGCCAGCGAGACGTTCGATATCCTCATCGTCGGCGGTGGCGTCACTGGCGCCTATGCCGCACTCGACGCCAGCTTGCGCGGATACCGCGTGGCACTCGTCGAGAAAAGCGACTTCGCCTCGGGCACCTCGTCGAAATCCTCGAAGATGGTCCACGGCGGCCTGCGTTACATCGAACAGGGCAACCTGGGGCTCGTGCGCCATTCACTGCTGGAGCGCCAACGCCTGCGCCGCAACGCGCGACATCTGGTGCAGCGCCTGCCGTTCCTGTTCCCCGTCATGGAGCGCGACGGCGTGTTCGACAAGCGCCTGGCCAAGGCTTTCGAAGGATTGCTGTGGACCTACGACCTGGCCGGCGGCTGGCGCGAAGGCATCCTGCACCAGAAGCTGACCAAGGCCGAAGTGCTGTCGCACTGCCCCACGTTCAACGAAGCCAACCTGAAGGGCGGCTTCCTGTATTTCGATGCACGCGTGGACGATGCGCGGCTGACGCTCGACATCGCGCGCACCGCAGCGTTCCACGGTGCCGCAGTGACCAATCACGCGCAGGTGATGGAGATCACGCGCAACGCGCATGACAAGGTCGATGGCGCGATCGTCCACGCCGATGGCCGCGAAATCCGCGTGCGCGCCGGCGCGGTGATCATGGCCACTGGCGTGTGGCTGCGCGACTGGACCGGCCGCCGCAAGGGCGAGGACAAGACGCTGCATATCCGCCCCGCCAAGGGTGTGCACGTGGCCATCCCCTGGCTCAAGATCCGCAACGACTGCACGGTGACGATCCCCGTGCCCGGCCGCAGCCGCCGCGCCACCATCACGCGCTGGGGCGATGTGTCCTACCTCGGCACCACCGACGAAGACTACGACGGCGATCTCGACAACGTCATGTGCACGCGGCAGGAACTCGATTTCCTGCTCGAAGGTGCGCGCTCGGCGCTCAAGACCGACCTGCAGCCCGAGGATGTGGTCGGCAGCATTGCCGGTTGCCGGCCGCTTGTGGCGCCGCCCGGCGGCAAGACGCTGGAGATTCGTCGCGACCACGAGATCCATGTCGCCAACGACGGGCTGGTAACGATTGTCGGCGGCAAGCTGACCACCTCGCGCCATATGGCCGAGCAGACCATCGATGCCGTGCAGAAAGTCATCGGCAAGCGCGGCAAATGCCGCACGAAGTCCGCATACCTGCTGGGCGCGGCCGGCTACGACCCACAGGCCATCGTGGCATCGGGCGGCATGTCCGCGCACCTGGGCGAACGCTACGGCACCGAGGCCCGCTTTGTCAGCGACATCCTGCAGGCCGACCCATCGCTCGCGAAGCCCATCGTCGCAGGGCTGCCGCACACCGAAGCCGAGATCGTCTACGCGGTGCGCCATGAACTGGCTGGCACCGTCGATGACGTGCTCTCGCGACGCATCCGCGCACGCCTGATGGCGCGCGATGCATCCGCCGTCGCCGCGCCACGCGTGGCGCAGATCCTCCAGGCCGAGCTCGGATTGTCCGGGCAGGCCGTGGCACGGCAGGTCAGTGATTACCTGGCCGCCGTTGCCCTCGAAAAATCCGTCCTTATGGGAGAGACAGCATGATCAGCAAGGAAGCCATCAAGCGCGGTTACAACCGCGGCAACTACGTCGTCGGCAAGCACACGCCCCCGCACTTCGCGGCCAGCATCACGCAGACGCCGGACGCGCCGGGGCTGCAGCGCGATGCCGTGACCATCGACACCGCCACGCTCGATGCCCTGCGCGGCGCCGCCGACGAAGTGCTGACCCGCACCGGCGACGTGGTGAACTGGACGCGCGACTGGTGGGCCGGTTCGATGATGACCGAGACCGGCGGCAAGCCGGCCACGCCGCGCGGCGCCATCGTGCGCGTATCAACGGTGGAGCAGATCCAGGCCGTGATGCGCATCGCCCATGCCGGCGCGATTCCCGTCACCGTATCGGCGGGCCGCAGCAACGTGACCGGCGCCGCACTGCCGGTGCGCGGCGGCATCGTGCTCGACGTCTGCGAACTGAACCGCCTGCTGGGCTTCGATCGAGAAAGCCAGATCGTCGAAGTGGAATCGGGCATGTTCGGCGACATCTTCGAGCAGACCATCCAGCACGAATACGGCATGACGATGGGCCACTGGCCGTCGTCGTACGCCATCAGCACCGTGGGTGGCTGGGTGGCCTGCCGTGGTGCCGGGCAGCTCTCCACGCGATACGGCAAGATCGAAGACATGATCGTCGGCATGGACGTGGTGCTGGCCGATGGCAGCCTGGTCACCGTGGGCGGCTATCCGCGTGCGGCGCTCGGTCCTGACCTGATGCAGATGTTCGTCGGCTCCGAAGGCACGCTTGGCGTGATCGTGCGCGTGCGGCTGAAGCTCCATCGCCTGCCGGACTATGGCCGCGCCATCGCCTACGGCTTCAGCAGCTTCGCCATCGGGCTGGAAGCGTGCCGCCAGATCATGCAACAAGGCGCCAATCCGGCGGCGCTGCGTCTCTATGACGAACTGGAGAGCGGCGTGCAGTTCGGTTTGCCCGAGACCAACGTGCTGCTCGTGGCCGACGAAGGCGCACAGGAAATGGTCGATGCCGTGATGGCGATCAGCACGCGCGTCTGCGCCGGACTCGGCGACAAGCTCGACGGCGATGCCATTTTCGAACGCTGGCTCGATACGCGCTACCTCACCGGCAAGAGCGCCGAAGGCTTCAAGCGCAGTCCCGGCTTCGTGGCCGATACGCTGGAAATGGCCGGCCCGTGGAGCGATCTCGCCGCGATCTACACCGACGTGGTGGCCGCGATCAATGCCGTGCCGGGCACGCTGGCCGGCTCCGCGCATCAGTCGCATGCCTATGTGGATGGCGCCTGCCTGTACTTCTCGCTGCGCGGTGACGTGGCGGTGGAAAATCGCCAACAGTGGTATCGCGCCGCATGGGATGCCGCCAACGCGGTGCTGATCCAATACAATGCCGCGCTGAGCCACCACCATGGCATTGGCCTGCTGCGCGCGCCGTACATGGCAGATTCGCTCGACACGGCATTCCCGGTACTGGAAGCCGTCAAGCGCGCGCTCGATCCGCAGAACATCCTCAATCCGGGCAAGCTCGGCCTCTCCGACGTGCTGGCCCACGAAAGCAAGAAGTAAACATGGACAGGTCTCTCGGCGCCCGCCTCACACGCCACCCCGTTATCGCCACGCTCTACGGCGTGGAACAGGTCGAAGCCATCCTCGGCAGCGAAGCCGAAGTGGCCATCGTGGCTAACGTGGAACTGCGCAAGCTCCAGCCCGTGATCGCCACGCTGACAAAGGCCGGCAAATACGTGATCGTCAATATCGATAGCTGCGAAGGGCTGTCGCAAGACAAGGGCGGCGTCGAGTACCTGGCCGACATCGGGGTCACAAGCCTGGTGTCGACCCGCGTGGCCACCATCCAGCGCGCCAACCGCGCCGGCATGGTGACCATGCAGAAAGTCTTTGTCACCGATCGCTCTACATGGCCACGCAGCGTCAAGGCGCTGGAACAGAGCGACCCCAACCTCGTGCAGTTGATGCCCGCGCCCATGCTGTCGCATCTGCCAGAAGCCGACCGCAAGGCACTGCCACCCATCGTGACGTCGGGATTCGTGTGCAATCAGGACGATATCCGCACTGCCCTGGCTCATGGGGCTGTGGCGATTTCCACGAGTGATCGGAAGTTGTGGGATTTGGAGGCGAAGGCGGTGAAGGGGAAGTAGGGGTGTTTTTTGGCGGGCTGGTGAAACCCACCTCGGCATCGGCGGGGGCATCGTCGGCACGCACGCGGGGGACTTGATTAGCCGTCGCGGAAGCGTTGAGGTTTTGGTTTGCTGGATGTAAAAACCCGCCGGACGGCGGGGTTTTTTTGTGGGGGAAGGGTTCAATCTTGCTCCCAGTAGCTTTTCCTTGGCGGAGGCTCTGGCTCTCCTCTTTCTTTTCGCCGTAGTGCTTGAATATCTCTGACAAAGTGATAATTTACAAATATGAAAAATGTTACGTATATAAGAAAACCGAGATGAATGGTTTCCATCCAGCGTCGTGATAAAGTGAAAAAATTAATCCCATGAGTAGCAAAATTGCGATTCCGGCGTAAAGCACTCTTCGGTAAATCTGTTCTCTCTCATCGTGCGGCTTCATTTTTTCCCTTATTTTTATTTTCAATAATTTTTTGAAAAGCTCCTGGAGTCAGTTGGATGGACCATTAACAAGAACGCCGGAATGCCCGGGAGCTACGTGCTGAAGCAACGCTTCCCCGCCAGCCGCCCCGAATCCTAGAGCGGCTGAGAGGCCAGGATTTTGCGACGGGCTAAAAACGGCCGAGCTTCCAAATGCTGCTGCACCTGCTAACCCGTCGCTGTACGTCCGAGCCACGATCTTGCTGGCGCCCCTCCCTACTACGATAATCGCTCGCTGATTCCAGCCTCACCAATTCGTGTTGGTGTCTGCAATGCTCCTCCGACATTTATCGTCGATCCGCGCACTGATACTTACTTAATCCTGCTCCCAATAGCTTTTTTTTGAGCGGTGGCTCCGGCTCACCACGTTCTGCACGACGGTGGACGCGTAGTTCTTTGATAGGTTGATAGGCAGTACTCGCAAAAATTGTCAGAATCACGGGAAAACCAACTAATACAGGTAGCCAATCTGCACCCTGCGCATACGAAAATACGAGGATCGTTCCCGGTAAGCCAAGGAGGGCGAGGTAGGCGCCGATGGCCCTTCGCAGAAGGGATCTTCTGGATGATTTATTGTTGTCCATTTGCAAAATTTTCTATCGAATTCTGCGTTGATCCGGACATGATTTTAATCAAAATATTTTGAAAATCATCGAACTGATTTGCGCCGCCCTCTAGATTAAACATAGAAAATAACTACAAGAAAGTCTTGAACGCTAGCGCTATCAAAATTACCGAAACGGTTATTATAAAAATGTAATAGGATTTTTTTCACCTGACGACATTTTTTCCCATTCATCTGAGCTGGGTCCGCGCATGTTATTTGCTCCCGTTCACTTATTGATTCGATCGCTTGGTATCGAGCGTGCCCAAGGTATAAAACCGGCACTGATGCCACCAGGGGCTACCCAATAGGCTCGCGGAACTGACATTTTGGCCGGCATGGATCGCCGAGCCGAGCGTGCTGCCGCGGCTTGCTCAATCTTGTTCCCAATAGCTTTTCTTTGGTGGAGGCTCTGGTTCCCCTCTTTCTCTGCGCCGTTGTCTGCGAATATCTTTTATGAAGTAATAGGTGACCACTATAAATAGGGACACATAGGCGGGGAGCCCCCCAATTAGGGGCTTCCATCCGGCACCCTGAGCTAATGAGAAAGCCAAAGCAAGCAGAATTAAGAGGGCGATCCCCAAGTATCCAGCCAGGAGGCGCCGGTATATATTTTTTCGTTCATCAGGTAAATTCATTTGGTTTCCTTGTGGCTATTCTCAATTATTTTTTGCAGAGAGCCAGGAGTGATTTGGATGACACTGTCTACAAATATGCCAACCCGCCCTGGAACTGCGTAGCGAACGATAGGACTTAGAGCGGCGGATCCGAACCCGAGCCCTCCTGCCAATCCGGGATTTTGATCTGGGCTGTATATGGAGGATGCGCCAAAGGAGGCAGTGCCTGCTCGTCCTGCGTTGTATGTTCCAGCGACTATTTTGGCCCCGATACCTTTTCCAAAATGAGTCATCGTTAATCCCATTGGCGAAAATGCCGCAAATATTCCGCCAACCCCAACAGACTTCCGTACATCGGGTGGACTATCGCTAAGCCCCGAGGAATAATTGAGAGTATCGCTACCGTAGTCATATGCCGTCCCTAGCGCCCATCCAGTAGCGACGACCGGCGCAACAGTGCCAACCGCCACAAGCCCAAGCCCTGCACCGGCAGCCATACCCAATTGAGGATTCGGATTGTGTGCCGGCATCGCCCTCTGCTCCGGCGTCAACGGCCCACCAAGCGGCCCCGGATCGCGGCGTTCCTCTGCCGTCGCACTGAATAGACTCCCAGCATTCGCGCTGATAAATGCCACGGCGTATTTGTCGCCAGCGACCCCTTTGCTCGCCATGTCATCGACCAAGCGATATCCACTAGCCAACAACATCCGCTGCGCCTGTTCGTCCGTCAGTTCCTTGCCAGTCTTCTCCGCATAAAACTCCGCAAACTCCTTGGCGTTGTCCTTCGCCCATTTGCGTTCGTCCGGATGCAACTGCCGATTAAACCGATCCACGTTCGCCCCAGTAGCCGCCCCGGACCCACCACCCACCGCAGCCCCAATTCCCCCAGCCACGATATTCGCCGCAATTCGCCGCCTTCCTTCCAGCCATCGACACCGGATGTCGCTTTTGCGAGGTTGGTGCGGTTTTCGTCGCTCGAGTAGTGTCGAAGGCTTTTTAGATCGAAGATGCCGCGATTGGATGTCAGGACAAAGTAATTTTGTAGATGACGAGTATCAAAATAATTAACCAAGAAATCAAACTAACTATCCAGTAATTGCGTTTGGACTTTTTAGACATTTTTGACCATGTTTCTTCATCTGGCCCTCCTGGGGCAATCATAGCTATTTCTCCTGTGCATTTTGTGGCTTATTCAGAGGTGCAGAATGACTCCATGGGGAGGCGCCGAACGATATTTTTGATCGTGGTGACACTCCAAATTCAAGTGCGGAGCGCCCTCCATAGGCGTGCGTAACAGAGACGACTGCGTTCACATTCCAAGGTGTGGGAACAGAAAGAAAAGCTTGGGTGCCGCTGCCTGTCAAAAACGAGCTTACTGCCTTAGCATTGTTTGCGCCAAATATGTATCCCACGGTTATGGATTGACCCGGTTTAAACGATATTGACCGGGGATTCGCCTGTGTAACTCCTCCGTGCAGATAGGCGGTACCGTCATGGAGATTCACTGAAGTTCCTACAACTCCAGATAATGCAGAAGTGCTTCCGGATATGTAATCTGGCAGTAGACCTCTCCCTTGCTGTCCCAATCCCGCTGCACATTCTGCCGAAGCACAAGTACCGCCTACATACGGATTTGTTGTCGAGTAAATTGGTCCACTACTCTTACCAGATGGGATACCGACCCAGGTATAAGGAGAATCGTCGCCGCCAGTCATCGACTGAATCAGCGACGCAACATGAGGTTTGGGTTTAGAGGTAACCTGCATCATCATAGGACCGTCGCCAATCTGGGAAAACTTCGCGCCCGAGTCATAAATGGCATTCGGATCATCCTTGGCAATGATTGTGCCGGCGCTCTCACCGCGATAACTTCCAGACCGCATGGTTTCCTCAATCTGAGCAACCGAAATTGGCGAGCCATCGGGTTTGGTGATACCGTCGGCTGCCGCTTTCTCGGCAATTCGTCGGGCCGTTGCTTTATCTTCCGGATGCAACTGCCGATTAAACCGATCCACATTCGCCCCGGTAGCCGCTCCAGCCCCACCACCTACAGCCGCCCCAATCCCCCCAGCCACGATATTCGCCGCAAGGTTCCCAATCGCTTCGTCGAGGTTGGCATTCCCACTGCCAACGCTTCCCGACACCGCACTGCCCAATTCAGCCAGTTTCCCAGCCGCCAGCGATGACGCCCCGGCACCGACCGCGCCAGCAATCACATTTGCACCGCCCAGCCCCGCAATCATTGCGCCACCGGCCGCGTGCAAGGCAGCGCGATACTCGCCGCCGTCCTTCCAACCTTCGACATCCGCGGTGGCCTTTGCCAAGTTGGCGCGATTGTCTTCGCTGGGGTCGGCGTCGAACGCTTTCTCTGCCTTGCTCTGGGCTATCGCTGCATCCTTGAGCTTGCTGCTGGCAATATCCCCCACCGACTTCGCCACAGCCTCGCCAGCCGCCTGCGCCGCAGCCATCGTGTCCGCTTGCTTGTTCAGCAAGTTGTTGAGGTCGGGGCCTTTGCGAACGGTCGAATTGGTATCAGTCGTATCGCGATTCAGGGTGGCTACGTCCTGCTTCTGGTTGGCGTCGTCAGTGATGTGGATCGTGCCCTCCGCAATGCCGGACTGCGCCGTGCCGCGTTGGCGGCCGCTTTTGTGCTGCGGGATCATGGGACTCACGCCGCCGGTGTTCTTGCCCGAGGTCTGGCCGGTCTTCTCGTCCTTGACCTTGGGGCCGAAGGTGAAGCCACCGGCCACGCCGAACGACGTGCCCTTGTAGTCCGATCTGTTCTCGATATCGTCCCAGCTCAGGGTGCCCGTCTTCAGCGAGTTCTTGTCCTTCGTGGCCGTGCTGGCGATGAGGGCGCCCTGGAGGTCGGTGTTGCCTTTGACGTTCAAGTCGAACCCGCCGTCGCCTGCATAGATGCCGGATTGCTCGGCCACGTTGGCGAAGTTGCCGTTGGCCTTGCCCGTCGATGCCGAGAGCGAGCCGCTCAGGCCGCCGCCTTGACTGAAGCTCAGACCACCGCCCGCGCTGGTCTGGCGGGCGCGGGATTGCTCGGTGTCTTGGTAGCTGGCGAGGTTGAGGTGGCCGCCGATATCGGCCGACACCTTGCGGCCGCTGACCACGCCACCGAGGATATTGGTGTCGCCACCCGAGACGATCGACACCGATTCGCTGCCCGTGATGCGGCTATTGAGTTGCGTCGCGCCACTGGTGTCGCTGTTGCCCTTGTTCGTCGACCCTGACGCCGACACGCCGAAGCCCTGCGCGCTGTAGGACATGCCGATGCTGCCGCTGCTCGACTTGTTCGTGGTGTGGGTCTCGTAGGTATCGGTCGCAGAGACGATATTGACCTTGCCCTGGCCCGCCAGTCCCACCCGCGTGGCCGCAATACTGGAGCCGACGATGTCCAAGTTCCCGGCTGTCTTGTTGCCATTGGCATCCTGACCCGTGGCGATGAAGACCGCCTTGCCGCCAGCCTGCACCTTCGATCCCGTGTGCGAGGTGTTGTCCTGCGTGAGCGTGTTCTTGCTCTTGCTGCTGCCCAGCGACAGGGTCACGGCGGTGCCGAGCGGTCCTGAGCCGCCAGCCAGGCTCTTCATGGCATCGCCAGCGCCCTTGGCCGCGTCATAGGCGTCGCGACCTGCTGCGATACCCCACAGCGCCGACGCCCGGCCATCCTGGCTCTTGGTCGCCGAGCTGACTTTCTGGCCCGCATTGATTGCCGAGCCGAGCGCGCCGCCGCTAACCCCCAGCGTCAGGCCGGTCTGCTTGATCTCGTGGGTTTCGTCGTGATGCGCGCGGCCCTTGGCGGCTTCGATCGCCACATCGGCGCCCACGCCTGTCAGATCCTTCGCGGCGATCAACTGGCTGCCTGTCACGCGTAGCGTGCTCCCGGCCTTCAGGCTGACATTGCCATCGGTACTGCCGACGAGGCTGCCGGTCTGCGTGACGGCGTTGTCGTTGATCGTGTCCTTCTGGTCACGCGAGCCGTAGGAGAGGCCGCCACCCGTGGCGCCGAAGCCCCTGGCTGTCGTGCGTGAGTAACTGTGGCTTTCGCTGGTGTTCTCCGCCGCACCGATCGTCAGGTTGCGGCCGGCTTCGAGTCCCACGTCCTGAGTGCCCGCCACCGTCGATCCGCTGACCGCCAGATCGCGTCCGGCGCTGCCCAATACGGTATCGCCCGATATCACCGAGCCCACCGCCACGGTGTCGCGCGAACGGGTGATCGTGGTCGTCTCCTTCTTCGACAGGAATCCGGATGTCTTCGATTGCGACCAGCCATCGGATGTGTGCTGCTCGGCAACCGTGCCAATGGTCACATCACCCGTGGCTACCAGTGCCACCGCGCCACCTTTGGCCGTAGCGGTGCCGGTAGTGACGGAGGAGGCGAGCACGGCGAGGTTGCCAGTGCCGCTCGCCTCGGCCGGTACGGCAGCGATGCCATTGGCTTCGAGGATAGCCGCCGCTGCAGCCTGCCCGGCGCCCAGCGTGGCGTTGTTACCAGCCTGCACCGAACTGCCTCGCGCGGCTTCGTCATAGGACGATTGCGTGAATTGCGATCGCTTGTTGCTCGAGGATCCTGCATCGCGCGTCTGCGTATCGAGCGATGCGGTGACCGTGGCGCTGCGTCCCGCCAGCAGCATGGCGTCGCTGCCTGCCTGGATAGCCGAGCCGGTCAGTGTGGCATCGCGCCCGGCTACCGCCGTGACACTGCCGCCCGCCTGCACACGGCTGCCGACGCCACGGGTGGTCTGTTCACGCAGGTAATCGCGACCGCCATGCGCGGTGGCATCCTGCGTGGTGCCCGTGGCGGCCGTGCCGAGGTCGAGGTCACGGCCTGCGCCGAGCAGGGCGTCGTTGCCGGCGCTTACGTTACCGCCCGCCATGCCGATGTCGCGCCCGGCCAGCACGGCAACGTTGTTGGTGGCCGAGATCGTGCCAATGGCACCCACGCCCGTGGCGCTTGCGCTGTTGCCGTTGGCCAGTGTCGTCGTGTTCGTGATCGTCTGCGCCGCATTGATGACATCGCGTCCGGCCGATACCAGCGTATCGGTGCCGGTGATCCGGCCGCCCAGGTTGCGCACATCCTCCTGCGCCGCCACCACCGTCGTACCCGTGCCACCGATCCGCCCACGATTGACGATGTTGTTGCCGATCACCTTCGTGGACTTATCGCCAACGATGGCGCCGCTGTTCGCGACATTGTCCGTTGCCTGAATCTCCACGCTCTTGCCGGCGACCAGCGCGCCCGTGCTGTTCAGGTCGATACCATTGCCGTGCGCAAGATAGACCTTTGGCACCAGCACCGATTGCGTGGAGCCATCGGGCAGGGTGACGTCCTGCGACACCATCCACACGATATCTGTCGTGAGTTGGCGCATCTGCTCGGCAGTCAGTCCGATACCGGGCATCAGGCCGAAGGCGCTGGCGACGGCTACCCCCTGGCTCATCAGTGCCTGGTATTCGTCCACCTGACTGGTGTGCCCGGCGAGGAACGTCCTGCCCGTCAGTTGGGTGATCTGGTCGCGGACCAGCTTCTGCTCGTAGAAGCCATCGCCAAGACGCTTCTGCGTCATCTGCGGATCGATGCCCAAGGCTCCAAGCATGTAGTCGCTGGAGAGGAATCGCGAGTATTGCGTGAAGCGCGGGTCCGTGGCGACGAGGTAGGTGTCGCCCGGCGCCGAACGAATCGTGTACAGCCCGTTGGTCGGCAGAGTCAGGTTTGGAATGCCACCGGCGAGGGGCTGTCCGGGCAAGGTATCGGCGGTCAATCCCGTGCCGCCTTTGCCGCCGCGCGACATCCCGCTTCCTGTCAGCGTTGCCCCCACGGTATCCACCGACTTTACGGAGACCTTCCGCGCGCTGGTCTTGACTGCCTGATTCGCCGTGGCGATGGCGGCCAGCGCGGCGACGGTAGTCGGGGCTTGCGGTGCGCTGGGGTAGGCAACGACCTGTTGCTTCGTGCCAGGCCCGGTACGTCGGTGCCAGACAAACGTCGAGGTGTCCTGCGTGGTCACTCTCTGCTGCAACACCGTGCCGACATCCTCGACCTTCCCGGCAACACGCACGAGGTTCGCGCCCCCTGCCATGGTCGATGACTGGTTGAAGATGCTGCCGCCCTCGCTGTTGATGCGGATGTTGCCGCCAGCCTGGATCTTCGCGGCTTCGGTGGCGCTGATGAGCCGGTCTGTCGCAGTCGTCGTGATGGTGGCGCGCGAGACCTCGGTGTGGTCGGTACCGAAGTTGGCGAGGCGGACATCGTCCGGTCGAATATGGATGTTCGGGTCCCAATCGGGCCAGAAGGTGATGCTGTAGGTGTCGCCGTTGTCGAGGATCGCCTCGTAATACTGCGTCGCGCGCGTGGCGATCGGGCGCGAACAGATGCCGGTTTCGGCATCGCAGTTGGTCCCGAAGCCTACGGAGAAAAATTCCTCGATTGGCGAATCCGTGAAGGACAGCGTCTTCTTGTCCGTGTCGAGTTTGGTGACCGTGGACTTGTTCACCGTCACCGTGATCGGCGCACGCAACGCATTGGCCTGGTCCGCGCTGATTGACGCATTCTCCGTGCCCCATTTCCAGCCAGGAAACGTGATGCTGGCGTGATAGTTCAACGCCCTGCCTGACAGACCCGCCTGCCAGAGCTTGAGCGTCTGCACGGCTGTCTGCACTGGCGTACCCGCTTCGGTCACGATGCGCGTGCGTGTATTGCGGACGTCCTTCGCTGCGATGTCGATGTCACCCTCGGCCTCGATTGCCGCGGAGCGATTGATGAGCACATTCGTCTGCTCGGTGAGCAATCCCGTGGTGGCGTCGCGCGTGCCATCGCGGGCGATCTGCAGGTTTCCTGCGCTGTAGAGCGTGGCGCCATCGAGATTGCGCACAGAGCTGGTGGCGTACAGCTTCAAGTCCCGAACTGCTGCCATCAATGCCGATGTGCCATCGTTGGTGATGTCAGTGCCTTGCACCGTGACGTCCTCGCCAATCACGGTGCCTGTGTTGTCGATGGTCGGGGCGTTGACCTTGACTGTGGTGCCTTCGATGCGCCCCGCGTTCGAAACACTGGTGTCGGCAGTGACCGAGGTGCTCGATGCATTGATCTTTCCCACCGCTGCATTGACCACGTGCTTGCCGGCGACCGTCAGCGCACCCTTGGCGGCCAGGGCGCCGGTGTTGCTTAGTGTGCCGCTGGCCGATATTCGCATGTCGCCGTTGGCACCGAGCCGGTTCTTCGCGTCGTTGGTGTAGTCGCCGTCGACCGTCAGTCTCAGGTTGCGGCCCGCGATCATCGATCCGCTGCCCGATACGGCACCCGATACCGTAACGTCCCGATTCGCCTCGACGTCACCGCCCAGGTTCCACATCGACGCCACCTTGATGTCGATGTCCTGGCCACCCAGTATCCGGCCGCCCGAGTTGTCGAGCGTCGCCCCTACCTGATCGATGGTGACGCGCTGGCCGTAGAGCGTTCCGCCGCGATTGTCGAGCGCGCCGGCTGCCGAAACCGTCAACGCAGCGCCTGCGGTGGTCGACGCGCCCCGCAGGTCCAGATCTCCAGTCTTGGCGGAAATATCCAGATTGCCGCGTGCGGTGGTCTGGCTCCCCGCCAGGTTCACGCCGGCGCCGTGGAGCGTGGCATTGCCGCTCGCAATGTTCCGGCCTGTCGCGGCGAGGGCACCGCTTGCCTTGATCGTCAGGTCTGCTGCCTTGCCCGTCGCACCGTCTGCGTCGATGCCGGCCGCGAGCGTACCGGTCGACGCGATATCGCCAGCTTTGATGCCCAGCGATTGCTGCGCCGCCAGCATCCCGCTGTGCTTGAGCGTGTCATCGGTGCGTAGGTCGACGGCGCCCCGCGCATAGGTCGTGCCCCGATGAGAGATGCCGCCCCGGGCAGAGATGCCAAGGTTACCGCTCGCACTGCTCTGCCCGGACATGACGAGCTTGCCGTCCGACCTCAGCGTCATATCGCCCATCTGCGCGGCCATCACACCCGCCAGCGACACCCCCACACCGCGCTCGGTGGAGGCCAGCATGATCTTGTTGGCGTACATGCCGCCAAGCTGGGCCACGTCGATGCCGAAAGCCGGGGCCGGGCTGGCGCTGGCGATTGGCGTAGCGGCCAGCGTGTCATGGTTGACCTCGTTGGCCCCGGCGATCACATTGAGTCGATTGGCATACAACGCAGCATTGGCTTTCACCTCACGCGCAATCAGATCGATCTGATCGACGTTTGCGGCATTCAGTCCCTTACCTTGAATCGTGATCTGACCACCGTTCACCCGGAAGGCATCCAGGCTGCCACTACCGCCGTACATCGGTGTGCCCGTGGTGAGCGTGGCGCGGCTGGTGTTGATGAAGCCGGCGCCATCGACGAAGATGCCGTTCGGATTGGCCACAATCACTTCGGCACGCGGCCCGGCCACTTCGAGATAGCCCTTCAACTGGCTCGGCAGCGCGCTGGTGACCTGATTGACGATAATGCGCGCCGAGCCACCAGGCAGCAGGTTGGGGTTGCCGTTGATGTACCCGGCCTGCTGCGTTGCGATCGCGGTCGGCGAGTTATTGAGGATGACACCCGCGTGGGGCACGTCGAAGCGCGTGTAGGCATTCGTCGAAACTCCCGCACGCGAAGGCCGCGTGATATCCACCTGCGACAGCCTATTCGCGGTCTGGCCGATGGTGGGACGATGCGCGCCCGCGTTCGGGTCCGCCACCACCTGGGCCCAGCCGTTGACCGGCAAACCCACCGCTATCCACGCCGCAAGCACCAGCGTCGGCAGGGCGAAGCGCACGGTGTCTGTCCTGGCATTTCCGGTTGTCGCCTTCCGACCTCCATTCGGACCTTTCCCCCGGCTCGCAGCAGACTCCTCGACGGCCATGAGCATGCCGCGATGCGGGTTGAAGACGAGACGGTAACAACTGCGGTTCATCAGTTCGGCCATGCGCGTAGTGCGGGATGGCGCGGACTGTAACCGTGGGGTTCACCTTCAGATCTTAAGGAGGATCAAGCCTTGGTGAATCGATCCATGGATTCAAATTTTCTGCGGCTTAACGACGCCCCTACAGCGGCGGCAATCGCCGCTTCACTGGCTGCGACTTGACGATGGACGAGCTGGTTTCGGCCAGCTCCGTGACCTGATCGAGGATGTGGTCCAGGTGTTCGATGGATCGCAGGTAGAGTCTGCCGAAAAAGCAGTCGTCGCCGGTCACCTTGTCGCACTCGGCAAACTCGGGAATCCCTTCGATCAATTTCTGCACAGCCTGCAACTTGCCCGGCAATGGGCGGATGCGCACAATGGCCTGCATCGAGAAACCGAGCGTGCGCGGCTCCACGTCCACGGTGAAGCCACGGATCACGCCGCGATCCTCCAG
Source organism: Cupriavidus sp. SW-Y-13 (assembly GCF_009793345.1). Lineage (NCBI taxonomy): Bacteria > Pseudomonadati > Pseudomonadota > Betaproteobacteria > Burkholderiales > Burkholderiaceae > Cupriavidus > Cupriavidus sp. SW-Y-13. Next base: position 200,555 of record NZ_WHLX01000002.1, on the reverse strand, counting down.
CCGCTTCAACCGTTCCGAGGTGCCGGGCGCCGACAGTCCGATCTGTTCGGCCAGTGCCTTGATCGGCATGCGGCCGTCATGCTGCAGCAGCGCCAGGATGCGACGGTCGAGATCGTCGAGTGACATCGGTATTTTTCCGGTTTTGCCTGTCAAAGAACGGCGGAAACCGCCATTCACCTGCTTTTTCGCCTGTGCATTGTAGGCAGCCAGTCTTAAACTGCAACCCTCGTTTCAGGAACATTGCTGGAGACAGGTCATGGAAGACCGCACGCGGGGCATGCTGGAAATGGCGGCGGCCATGGTGATATCGGGCACCATCGGCTGGCTCGTGGTGATCTCTGGTCGCCCGGTCACGCAGGTGGTGTTCTGGCGCTGCGCGTTCGGCGCGCTGGTGCTGGTGCCGGTCTGCTTCGCGCGTGGATATCTAAAGCCCGGCAGCATCTCCCTGCGCCAGGTGCTGCTGGCCGTTGCGGGCGGCGTGGCGATTGTCGCCAACTGGCTGCTGCTGTTCTCGGCCTATGAAGGCGCATCGATTTCGATTGCCACCGCGGTCTACAACACGCAACCGTTCATGCTCGTGGCGCTCGGCGCGCTGTTCCTGGGAGAGCGCATCACCGTGGCCAAGGTGGTGTGGCTGCTGCTGGCATTCGCTGGCATGCTGCTGATCGTGCAAGGCAAGCCGCACAGTGGACCTTCGCACGGCAACTACCTGACGGGCATTGCCTTGGCGCTTGGCGCGGCATTCTGCTACGCGCTGGCCGCGCTGATCGCCAAGCAGTTGAAGGGCGTGGCGCCGCACCTGATCGCCATGATCCATGTGCTGGTAGGCACCGTGATGCTGCTGCCGATGGCACTGCAGGCCGAACTGCCTGTCGGAACGTTGCCGTGGGCCACGCTGGCGACGATGGGGTTCATCCATACGGGCCTGATGTACATCCTGCTCTATGGCGCGATTCAGAAACTTCCGACCCACCTGACAGGCGCCCTGTCCTTCATTTATCCTGTCGTGGCTATTCTGGTGGATCGGCTTGCATTCGGACATCAGTTGCTGGCGTCGCAGATTGGCGGCGCGGTGCTGATCCTGCTGGCCGCCGCCGGCATGACACTCGGATGGTCAGGGCTGCTGGCATGGCGGGAACGCAAACCCTCCGCATGAATGCTGCTCCGGCCGGGTACGCTGACAGCGTAGATAAAGCGGAGACGCACGACGATGCATGACACGCAGGGAATGTCCCGGGAACGGCTAGGCCGGATCGAAAAGTTTCTCGACGAGCAGTATGTTGCGCCCGGCAAGCTGCCCGGCGCACTGGTGCAGGTCTGGCGGCGCGGAGAACTCGCACTGAACACCGTGCTCGGCATGGCCGACCGCGAGCGGCAAGTGCCACTGGCCGAGGACTCCATCTTCCGCATCTACTCGATGACCAAGCCGATTACGTCGGTGGCCATCATGATGCTGGTGGAGGAATGCCGGATCGCACTCGATGACCCCGTCAGCAAGTACATCCCTGAATGGGCCAACCTCGGCGTTTTCGCGGGCGGCTTCATGGAGAGTTTCCAGACGCGTCCGCCTGCTCGACCGATGCTGGTCATCGATCTGCTGCGCCACACCTCGGGCCTGACCTACGGCTTCCAGCAGAACAGCAATGTCGATGCCGCGTATCGCAAGCTCAAGCTGGGCGAACTGGCCACGGCCGGCACGCTCGACGACATGATCGAGAAGCTGGCCACCGTGCCGCTGGAGTTCTCGCCCGGCGAAGCGTGGAACTACTCGGTGGCCACCGATGTGCTCGGCTATCTCGTGGGCAAGATCAGCGGCATGCCCTTCGATGTCTTCCTGAAGCAGCGCATCTTCGATCCGCTCGGCATGGTCGATACGGGCTTTCATGTGCCCGAACACAAGGCCGACCGTTTCTGCGCGTGCTATGCGATCGGCGCGCTGGGGTCGAAGGTGATCTCGCCGCGTGGCCCGATGCTGCAGGACGATCCGCAGGCCAGCCCCTATCTGCAACCGCCCGGCTTCCTGTCCGGTGGCGGCGGACTGGTATCCACCGCTGCAGACTACATGCGTTTTGCACGGATGCTGCTGAACGACGGCGAACTCGATGGCGTGCGGTTGCTGGGACCGAAGACGCTTGCGTTGATGACATCGAACCATCTGCCCGGCGGCGTGGACCTGCCGCGCCTGTCGCGCTCGATGTTCAGCGAGGCCACTTATGAAGGCGTGGGCTTCGGCCTCGGGTTCGCGACAACGATCAACCCGGTCAGCACGATGATTCCTGGCAGCGCTGGCGATTTCTTCTGGGGCGGTGCGGCCAGCACGTTCTTCTGGGTCGATCCGAAAGAAGACCTGATCGGATTGTTCCTGACACAGTTGCTGCCCTCATCGGCCTATCCGGTGCGGCGGCAGTTGCGAACGCTCGTCTACAGTGCGATCACGGAATGCGGTGCGTTATCGCGCTGATCGCGCGGATCGTGGAAAGAGGCCGGTGCGCAGGAGAAGTAGAATAGCCACCGGCCCCCACCACATCGATTCCTGCTCATGACATTCCGCATCACTTTTCGCACGGCCATCGTCGTCATGTCGATAGCGCTGGCGACGCCGCTGGCGCACGCCACCGTGGGCGAGGATGCCCGCGAATTCAAGAACAACTTCAAGGCAGACGTGAAGGAAGCGGGCCGCAAGACCGGGCACGCGTTTGCCGAGGCGGCGCGTGCGGTGGGGCATGGCGCAAAGGCTGCCGGCCATGCCGTGAAGGACACCACCAAGCGCGGCTATTACGCCACAAAGCAGGCAATCAAGGGCGACTCGCGGGAAGGCAACTGATTGCCCGACCGATCCGCGTACAATCCCGCCCTTAACTCAATGGAACGACGTCCGTGAAGAAAACCGACCTCGAGAAGAACAAGGGCCTCAAGATCAACAACAGCCTCAAGCAGGCCGGGGCCAACCGGGCCGGATCGGCACCGAAAAATCAACGCCAGCAGGCGGCCAGCAAGAATGGCCTGCTTGGCAAGCTGCTCGGCAAAGCCGTGCCGCCGGAGAAAACTGGCGAATAACGCCGGAATCGGCCGCCCGCGCTTACGCGAACGCGGCGGCCGGCATCTGCTTTGCCACCGGGCAGGCCGGATCGATGGCCCGGCACAGCGCGTAAAGATCGCGCACCACCAGATGCGGCGCGCTGCCGCCGCGTGTCCACGCCGGCGCAGTGTCAACACCCCCCACCGAATCCCCACGCACCAGCCACGCTGCGTGGCAACCTGCCGCCAGCGCCCCGACGATATCCAGATCCGCATCGTCACCGACGTGAAGCATCTGCTCCGGCCGGCATCCCACTGCGTCTGCTGCAGCGCGGAAGATCGCGGCATCGGGCTTCGCCAATCCCGTGCTTTCCGGATTCAACGCCGCCTTGAAGAAATGATGCCCGCCCGTGACCTTGAGGCTGGCATTGCCATTCGACAGTGCCACCAGCGGATATCGGGCGCTTAGCCATTCCAGCGCCGGAAACGCATCCTCGAAGAAATCCACACGCTGCCGCGCAGCAAAGAACGCGTCGTAGGCAGACTCGGCCAGTGCCGGATCTTCCTCAGACATCTCCAGCGCCATCCGGATCGAACCCAGCCGTAGCTCGCGCAAGTTGTGCGACAGATCGGGCCGCGATGCCTCGAACTTCGTTCGCAAGGCGCCCAGCACCTGCGGCGAGGTCAGCAGCGTCGAGGTGCGCGGCGCCTGTGCCAGCAGCCATTCATGCAAGGTTTGCTCGGCACGGATCACCGCCGGGCCGAAGGGCCACAGGGTGTCGTCAAGGTCCAAGGAAATGGCCGCGATGCTGGCGAAGGAAGTCATGAGGAGAGGGAGCGCATGTCAGGGAAAGCCCGCCGAATTTACCACTTCCTTTGGCAGCGACGATTCTGATCGACTAGGCTTGTATCGGCTTACCGCGCGGTAAGCGTCCCGGCAGTACCGTAGCGCACAACAAGAAACCCGCAGAGGAGACAACATGACGCACGAGACGTGGCGCTTCCGGCGCCCGCATTGGCCCCGCTTTGCCGCGGCCTGCCTGCTGGCCCTGCCCCTGGCCACCCACGCCGCACCCGATTCATCCCCAATGTCCGCGACCAAGATACGCGCGGCCACGGCCAAGGTGGATGGCAACTACATCCGCGCCAATGCCAAGACCACACAGAACTGGCCCAGCTACGGACTCGACTACGCAGAAACCCGCTTCAGCCGCCTGACCCAGATCGACGCCAACAATGTGAAAGACCTGGGCCTCGTCTGGTCATACGGACTCGAATCGACGCGCGGCGTGGAATCGACCCCGCTGGTTGTCGATGGCGTGATGTACGTGACCGCGTCATGGAGCGTGGTCCACGCCGTGGATGTGCGCACGGGCCGCCGGCTCTGGACCTTCGATCCCAAGGTGAACCGCGCGCTCGGCTACCGTGGCTGCTGCGACGTGGTGAACCGGGGCGTTGCGTTGTATCAAGGCAAGGTGTTCGTGGCGTCCTATGACGGGCGACTCATTGCGCTCGACGCCGCCACGGGACGCAAACTGTGGGACAAGGACACGATCATCGACCGCAAGTTCTCGTACACCATCACGGGCGCGCCGCGTGTGTTCAACGGCAAGGTCATCATCGGCAACGGCGGCGCGGAGTTTGGCGTGCGCGGCTACATCACCGCCTACGACGCCAATACCGGCGCGCAGAAATGGCGCTGGTTCACGGTGCCGGGCGATCCCTCGAAACCATTCGAGGATGCATCGATGGAGACAGCCGCCAAGACCTGGGACCCGGCCGGCAAGTGGTGGGAAGCGGGCGGCGGCGGCACGGCATGGGACTCGATGACCTTCGATCCCGACCTGAACCTGATGTATGTGGGCACGGGCAACGGCTCGCCATGGTCGCATCGCAAGCGCAGCCCCGCTGGTGGCGACAACCTCTATCTGGCATCGATCGTCGCGCTCGACCCTGACACCGGCCAGTACAAATGGCACTACCAGGAAACGCCCGGCGACAACTGGGACTACACGTCCACGCAGCCGATGATCCTGGCCGATCTCACCATCAACGGCCAGCCGCGCAAGGTCATCCTGCACGCGCCCAAGAACGGCTTCTTCTTCGTTATCGACCGCACCAACGGCCAGTTCATCTCGGCCAAGAATTTTGTCGATGTGAACTGGACCACGGGCTATGACGCCAAGGGACGGCCTGTCGATGTGGCCGAAGCCCGCGCCACGGACAAACCGTTCGATTCGATCCCCGGCCCCTACGGTGCGCACAACTGGCACCCGATGTCGTTCAATCCGCAGACCGGACTCGTCTACCTGCCCGCGCAGAACGTGCCGGTCAACCTGCTCGACGACAAGAACTGGACCTTCAACGGCGCGCAACCGATGCAGCCCGGCGGCAACACGGGATGGAACACCGCCAAGTTCCTCAACGCGGAACCACCGAAGAGCAAGCCGTTCGGCCGATTGCTGGCATGGGACCCGGTGCAGCAGAAGACGGTCTGGTCGCAGGAACACGTTTCACCGTGGAACGGCGGCACGCTGACCACCGCTGGCAACCTCGTTTTCCAGGGCACGGCAGATGGCCGATTTGTGGCCTACGACGCGAAGACCGGCAGCAAGCTCTGGGAAACGCCAACGGGTACAGGTGTCATCGCCGCGCCGGTCAGCTATGAAGTCGATGGCCGGCAGTTCATCTCCATCGCCGTGGGATGGGGCGGCGTGTACGGCCAGGCCCAACGCGCCACCGACCGCCAGGGCCCCGGCACCGTCTACACATTCGCGCTCGGCGGACAGGCCAAGCCACCGGCCTTTGCCAGCTACCGCACCGATGGCCTGCTCACCGGCGTGAAGTACGACGCGGCCAAGGTCAACGACGGCGCCGGACTCTACGTGAGCAGTTGCGTGATGTGCCACGGCGTACCGGGCGTGGATCGTGGCGGCAATATCCCGAACCTCGGCTTCGTCAGCGCCGAGTCCATCTCGCATCTCGACCGCATCGTCTTCAAGGGCCCGTTCATGGCACGCGGCATGCCTGATTTCACGGGCAAGCTGACTGCCGACGATGTGGAGAAGATCAAGGCGTTCATTCAGGGGACGGTGGATTCGGTGAGGCCGAAGGCGGTGGCGGGACAATAGCCACCTACGCTCACCCTCCCGCAGTACCTCCCTTGCGAAGCATCCTGCTGTAGGAAATCAGCATCTTCGCGAACTCTCCGGTGATGGGAGGAAGCGGTACCGCCGTACGCTGCACCAGACAAAGGTCAGCCGGCGGTATCGCCTCGCCGATGCGGATTTCCCTGAGCGCTCCCATGAACCCCTCCTGTTCGAGGGCGATTCTCGGGGAGAGAAACAGCAGGTCGGTCCTCGACACCAGATTGAGCGTGTCATAGAGCGATTCCACAGTCACCGCGATATTCGGTGTCTCCAATCCAGCGTTGTGAAACAGGTCGACAAGACGATTGGAAGGCAACCCCGCCTGGCCCGGCGGTCTCGTATTCACCCACTCGCAGTCGGCCAGCGCCTTGATGCTTCGCGCCTTCTCGTTGGGATGGCCGACCCTGCATACGATGACGGGGTCCGACTTGGTCAGCCGCGTGCTGGTGAGGTCTGTCATGTCCGTCTTGCGCGACACCAGTGTCAACGCGAAGTCGAGCCTTCCTTCACGGATGCCGGACAGCAGCGAACTTGATGGGCCACTCGCCAGATGGACGGAGAAACTTGGGAATCGTTGTCGGAATGCGCGCAGCACCGGCGGCACGACGCGAGCAAACGCCTCGGAAGAAACGCCGACGTTCATCGCGCCAACCGGATTTCCCTGGAAGCTCTGGAACTCCTGCTCCGTCCGCTCGCATTCGCCAAGGATGATGCGTGAGCGCGCCAGCAAGGTTTCTCCCGGGCCGGTCAGCACAATGCCCCGGTTCCCCCGTGCAAAGAGGCTGGCGCCCAGCGACGATTCCAGTCGCTTGATCTGCTGCGTCAGCCCGCTTTGCGCAAGGTCCAGCGACCTCGCCGCCGCGCGGATGCTGCCATGTTCGACGACTGCCACGAAAGCGCGAAGCTGATCCAACGTCATGACGGGAGATATCTCGGAGTGTTCGATCTGACCGAGTGAACACCTTTCGATATCGCCCTGTCAATCCTTCAATCCGGTCAGGCCGCGTTGGACACCGGGAGGCCAGCGTGCTCGCCAAGGTCCCAGTAGAGTCCCGCCATCATCCGCAGGCCCTCGCGGGTCACACTCGTCAGCATATGCTCGTCCGGCCCGTGCTGCGCGCAAGCCGGGTAAGAGTGAGGTACCCAGATAGTGGGAAGGCCGAGCACATCCGCAAAGACGTCATTCGGCAACGTGCCGGCCAGGTTCGGAAGAATCGCGGGCAACGTACCCGTGCTGGACTCAATCGAGCCAGCCACCCACTTCACCCACGGGTGTTCCACATCCAGCCGCGTAGCCGCACCGCTCATGGTCACCTTGATGGCAACCTCCGGGAAGCCGTTCGCATCGAGATGGCTGCGGAGAATCGCTTCGAGATCCTGCCACGGGGTGCCCACCACGAAGCGCAACTGGCAATGCGCTACCGCTGCGGAGGGAATCGCATTGACGGGGCGTTGCGCGGAACCGGCACCCAATGCAAGCACTTCGATGGTGTTCCACGCCACCAGTCGCTCCGCAGGGGACAGATCGGGCTCGCCCCACCCAGGCGTGAATTCGGGGTCATCCTTGCCACCACCCAATTCGATGTCGGCCAGTGCCGCTTTGACGGCGGAGGAAATAGCGGGCGGAAACAGCTCGGGGACCAGCATCTGCCCGCGTGCATCGACGATAGTCGACAGCGCGTTGGCGAGAATGGTCGCCGGATTCGAAATCACACCACCCCAGTTGCCCGAGTGATACGCGCGCTCCCGCGCCTGAACGGTGAGACTGAAATTCACCATGCCACGTGAGCCGAGAAACAGCGTGGGTCGGTTCGCCCTGACACGCGGACCATCGCAACCGATGAACAGATCCGCACGCAACTGCTGCACATTAGCTTCGCAGAACTCGCGCAGTCCCGGCGAGCCGGCCTCCTCCCCCATCTCCATCAGCACGATGACGTTGTAGCCCAGCTTCCCACCGCGCGCCGCCAGCGCGTATTCCAGCCCCGCAAGGTTGATGCTGTGCTGGCCCTTGTTGTCTGCGGTTCCGCGTCCGTACCATCGATCGCCATCGACCGCGAGCGTCCACGGACCAGCGCCCTTCCGCCAACCTGGTTCCTGACCGTTGACCACATCGCCATGGCCATAGGTCAGCACCGTGAGTTGCGCAGGATCTTCGATACGTCGCCCCACCAGCAACGGACCACCTTTGGGATCGGGATTCGGCGAGACTTCCACCTCGAAACCCAGCCGCTGGAGCCACGGCACGATCTCGACATCGAAGTAGTGTCCCAGCGTGGCAGGGTCCGCGCCCATATCGCTTTCTGAACGAATGGAGACACGTCGGGACAGGTCGGCAAACAACTGGCCCGACTCCAGATGATTGACCGCGAATTCAAGGGCGGCAGAACGGGACATATCGAACTCCGGATCAGTCCTGCATCATGTTGTTGGCTTTCGCCACGGGGGTCAGCGTCGCCGTATCCGCCTTGACGGATTCGGTGTATTTCGCCGGCGTGCCGTACTCCGGCTCGAAGCCCAGGTTCACCAGCTTCTCCTGCAAGCCAGGGTCCGCCATGGACTTCGCCAGTTCCGTCACCAGCTTTTGTTTGACCGCAGCCGGGACACCCTTCGGTGCCACGATGGCGAACCACGAGTCCATGCGGAAACCGGGGAAACCGCTTTCTGCGATGGTCGGCACATTCGGCAGCATCGGATTGCGCTTGGGACCGGTGACAGCCAGCGCCCGGATCTTTCCGCTCTTCAAGGCAGCAACCGAGGCTGGCACCGCGTCGAAGCTCAACGGAATCTGCCCGCCCATGACGTCCGTCATCGCCGGCGCACTGCCCTTGTAAGGCACGTGCAGCACCTTCACACCCGCCGCATTCCACAGCATCTCGCCGGCAAAGTTCACTGTCGAACCCGTACCATGCGAGCCATAGGAGTAGGTGCCCGGTTTCGCCTTGATGTCGGCCAGCAGTTGCGGGAGCGTCTGCGCCGCCACGCCATTGTTGGCGAGCAGCACCAGCGAATTGCTTCCCAGCACGCCGATGGGATCGAAGCTCGTGTCCGCGTTGTAGTTCAGCTTGCGATAGATGATGGGGTTCACCACAAAGGTGGTGGAGGTTCCCAGCAGCAGCGTGTAGCCATCCGCAGGCGAGCGCGCCACGCCTTCGGCGCCGACGATGGTCGCCGCACCTGGCTTGTAGTCGATGACCACCTGCTGCTTGAGGCGTTCGCTCAGTTGCACCGAGACCAGTCGGGCGACGGAATCCACGCTGCCGCCCGGAGGAAAGGGCACCACCAGGCGAATGGGGCGATCTGGAAACTCCGCCAGCGCAGCGCCGCTCGACAGCATCGCGATGGAAAGGCCAACACAGGAAACGAGAATCCGCGGGAACGACATCTTTCACTCCAATTTCAGTGGGATGGTGCTTGCATACGAGCTTCAGGGTTCTCCGGCTGGCTGAACCAGGCGGTGGTTGGCGGGAAGAGACGATTGGGAATCGACGCCGCACCTCCGGGTGGTTTCCACCTCTATACAGGTACGGCGCTCAAACAAAAAAGCAAGTTTCGGGCGCGGTCAGACCTTGGCAGGTGACTTGTCGCGTTCAAAGTTGACGATACGGTTGAAGTCTTCGCCGTCGGCCAGCGCCGAGGCACTCGACTTCCAGATGTCTCCGATGACCGACACCGTCGGCAGGCTCAGGCCCAGGGCATCACCCAGCGACACGGCAAGATTCACGTCCTTGCGCATCAGTTGCATCGTGAAGCCGGAGCTGTACGTGTTGTTCAGGATGCGTGTCGGGTAGTTGAACAGCGTCACCCCACTGCGACCCGACCCCGCATTGACGGCTTCGATCAATTGTTCCGTCGAGATACCGGCTGCGTTGGCCAGGCGGAAAGCTTCGCTGGCAGTGACCAGGTGCGAGGCCGTCAGCAGATTGTTGATGAGCTTGGCCACGTGGCCCGCGCTGACATCGCCGATATGAAAACGCTTGGTGCCTAGCGCCGACAGGATCGGATTGGCATAGGCCACGTCCTCTTCCGAACCGCCGATGAACATCGTCAGTTCGCCCTTCATTGCACCCGTCGGACCGCCACTCACTGGTGCATCGACAAAGCGGATGTTCTTCTCTTTCAGCACCGCAGCCAGTTCACGCGTGATTTGCGGATCCGCAGTCGTCGTATCGATCAGAAGCGTGCCGGGAGCGGCATTGGCGAGCAGGCCCTCCGCGCCTTCCAGCACGGCGCGTACGATGGCGGAGGTCGGCAGCGACAGCACGATGGCCGAGCACGCGCGCGCCAGTTCCGGCAGGCTCGATGCCAGCGGAATGCCAGCCTCGCGTGCGACAGCAGCAACCTGCTCCGACTTGTCCAGGCCCAGCACGGCGTAGCCCGAACGTTGCAGCGTCAGGGCCATGCCACGGCCCATATTGCCCAGGCCAATCACGCCAACAGTCTTGAAGTTTTCCATGTTGAAACCTGAAAGAAGAATGAGAAAAGGAAGGGCTGGCGTTCAGCAGCCTTCGGCAATCGGCACCCAGACGCTTTTCGTCCGGGTGTATTCATGGAGGCATTCGGCGCCGCTGGAGCGGCCATAACCGCTGCTGTCGTTGCCACCGAATGGCGTGGCGACATGCATGTCGCGGTACATGTTGATCCACAGAAGGCCCGCATTCACTTTGGCGACCACGCGATGGGCGCGCGCCACATCGCGCGTCCAGACGGCGCCGGCCAGCGCGAACTCGCTGTCGTTGGCGATGGCCACCGCTTCCGCTTCCGTATCGAAAGGAATCGCCACCACCACGGGTCCGAAGACTTCTTCACGCGCAATCCGCATGTCGTTGCTCACATGCTTGAACACCGTGGGCTTCACGTAGAAACCGTTGCCCGTGGCTTCGCTCACACCGCCGGTCACCAGTTCTGCCCCTTCGTCCAGGCCGATTTGGACCATGCGATTGATGCGCTCGAACTGCGCGCGATTGTTGATGGGGCCGCCTTCCACGGACTCATCCAACGGATGGCCAATGCGATAGTCGGCGATTGCCTTGCCGACTGCCGCGACGAACTCGTCGTAGATGCCGCGCTGCACGAGCAGGCGCGAGCCTGCGGCACAGTTCTGACCGGTGTTGGCGCATGCTGCCGTGACGGCGGCGCGAGCAGCCTGCGCCAGATCCGCATCGTCAAACACGATATTGGCCGATTTTCCGCCCAGCTCCAGCAAACACGAAATCGGGCGCTGTGCGGCAGCTGCGTTCACTGCACGCCCGGTCTGCGTCGAGCCGACAAAGACGACCTTCTTCACCAGCGGATTCGAGATGGCCGCATCGCCGATTGTCTTGCCGAGGCCATTGATGACGTTCAGCGTGCCCGAAGGCATGCCCGCCTCGCGAGCCAGCCTGGCCATGGCCAGTGCGGTCAGCGGTGTGAGTTCCGATGGCTTGAGCAGCACGCTGTTGCCCATGGCGAGCGCTGGCGCGACATTCCATGCAGCGAGGTAAATCGGCGAATTCCATGGGGTGATCGTCAGCACCACGCCCAGCGGCTCCCGTAACGTGTAGTTCAGTTGTCCGCCAGGTACGGGAATCACGTTACCCAGGAACTTGTCGGTCCAGCCGGCGTAGTAGCGGAAGATCTCGGCCACCGCAGCCACCTGTGCACGTGCTGCCTTGATGGCCTTGCCACTGGTAATCGCTTCGAGGCGGGCCAACGGCTCGGCATCGCGCTGGATCAGCTTGCCCAGTTGCGCCATGACTTCGCCCCGGCGTTGCGCAGAGAATGCGGCCCATTGCTTCTGGCCGGCGTGGCAACTGCGTACTGCGGCGCTCACCACCTCTGCGTTGGCATCGGCGAACACGAGCAGGGTCTGCTCGCTGGCCGGGTCAGTCAACGACAGTGTTGCGCCATCGCCGGACACCATCTCTCCGGCAATGTAGGAGCCAATCGCATCAGCCCCGATCAGCGACAGCACCAGCGCGTTGAATTCCGACGAAACGTTTTGCATGCTCATGACCTTGCGAGGAAGGCAGCCGGTCAGTCCGGCCCGCCAATGTGAAGCCAGTCTATGAGCGGAACCGGACCTCGCAAAAGATGCGAACGCTGTTCTCGTGTTCACTTCTTGTTCTCACCGGGGTTGTCCCTACCCGGCAATCACTTTTGGTGAACATGAGAACTACGCAGGCATCTTTCCTTCTCCTGCGCACCACTCCAGACTTTGCTGCATCGGCTGGCAACCGCCACCGGAATCCTTCAAAACGCAAAGGGAGCGAAGCATGAGCCAGGAACTGTTCGACAAGGGTGAGCAGATTCGCCGCGAAGTACTGGGCGAGGAATACGTTGCGGCGTCGACCAAGGGCACCGACGCCTTCAGCGAACCCATGCGCGAATTCGCCATCAAGAACCTGTGGGGCGACATCTGGAACCGCCCCGGCCTGGACCGCCGCGCCCGCAGCATCGGCGTGCTGTCGATCCTGACCGCGCAGGGCCGCACCGGCGAACTGAAGACCCATATCCGGGCGGCGCTGAACAACGGCGTCACGCGCGCAGAAATCGGCGAGGTGTTCCTGCAGGCATCGATGTACTGCGGCATCCCCGCAGGGAGCGAAGCCACGCGCGTGGCGAAGCTGCTGTTTGCGGAGATGGATGCGGGTTGAGGGATGGGTTGCTTGACCCGAGTGCGCGCGGCACGCTGACGCGGCGGGGGAAGAAAAGAAAGAAAAGAAGCCCCAGCCACCACTGTCCACCCACACGAACAATCAATTAGCAATCTAATCATTGCATTCCATAACAACTTAGAGGTACGATGACCGACCTTTTCCAGCGTGAGACGGATCCGGGGTAGGCGCCACGCCTGCCAATCAGAGATTCGCGTGGGGACGACGCCTGATAACAACGGACCTCACATGTCTACGCCCCCGTTCTCACGTCGCAACTTTCTCAAGGCAACCGCAGTTGCCGTGCCCGTCGCGGCCATTCCGCTTCACGAACTTCGCGCCAAGGGCCTGGAGGACGTGCATCTGCAGCACTACCAGCCCGTCTTCTTCAGCGCGCCCGAGTGGCAGTTCATCCTGGCCGCGTGCGACCGGCTGATTCCGGCCGAGGGCAAGGGTCCTGGCGCGCTGGAGACCAACGTCCCCGTCTTCATCGATCAGCAGCTCAAGGGCGGGCTTGGCAACGACATCTATCTGCAGGGCCCGCACAACATCACTGCGCCGAAGACGCTGGGTTTCCAGTTGCCGTACGCGCCGCAGGATGTGTATCGGCGTGGTATCGCGCTGGTGCAACAGGCCGCCAACGCGCGCCACGCCAAGCCGTTCCAGCAGCTTTCCGCCCAGGAGCAGGACGCCCTGCTGACGGCGCTGCAGAAAGACACCGTGGACTTTGCCGCGCTGGGCGAGACCTCGCTGAAGGCTTCGCAGTTCTTCTCGCAACTGCTGGGCGATACCAAGAACGGCTATCTGGCCGATCCGATGTATGGCGGCAACAAGGACATGAAAGCCTGGGTCGCCATCGGCTTCCCCGGTGCGCGCGCGCAGTACATCGAATGGGTGGACCAGCACAACGTGCCCTACCCGCTCGGCCCCGTCAGCGTGAGCGGCAAGCGCGCCTGAGCGGCGCTTCTTCCTTTTTCGAATTTCAGGCGTGACGCGCGCCGTGCGACCTATCGCGCGGCTGGCCACTTCACGCCCACGACAAGCACACACATGCCCCAGATCACCAACGACGACGTCGATGTCGTCATCGTCGGCCTTGGATGGGCCGGATCGCTGATGGCCATCGAACTGGCCCAGGCCGGTCTCAAGGTGCGCGCGCTCGAACGCGGCCCGGATCGGCCGCCCGAGGATTTTGCGTATCCGAAGCCTGCCGACCAGTACGGCTATGCCACGCGCAACAAGGTCTTTGCCACGCCGCGCGATGCCGCGCTGACCGTACGCTACAAGCAGGATGAAACCGCGCTGCCCACGCGCAAGTGGGGCGCCTTTGCGCCCGGCACGGGCGTCGGCGGCTCCGGCCTGCACTGGACCGGCGTGCTGATTCGTCCCACGCCCACCGATATCAAGCTCAAGACCTACGCGGACAAGGCGTACAAGCGCGGCACGCTCGATGCGGACATGCGCATCAAGGACTTCCCGTTCACATGGGACGAGATCGAGCCGTACTACGATTTCTTCGACAAGGTCTGCGGTCTCTCCGGCAACACCGGCAACCTGCGCGGCCAGGTGCAGCCCGGTGGCGATCCGTTCGAAGGTCCGCGCTCGAATCCGTATCCGCTGCCTGCGTTGCAGGACACGCTGAACTGCTCGATGTTCGCCGACACTGCGCGGAAGATGGGCTATCACCCGTTCCCGAATCCGTCGGCCAATGTGTCGCAGGCATGGACGAATCCGTACGGCGCGCAGTTGGCACCGTGCAACTACTGCGGATATTGCAGCAAGTACCCGTGCCTGAACTACTCGAAGGCATCGCCGCAAACGACCATTCTCGATGTGGTCAAGCGCATGCCGAACTTCTCGTATCGCGTGAATGCGAACGTGATTCGCGTGGATCTGCACAAGGATCGCAAGACCGCGCGCGGCGTGACCTATATCGACGCGCAAGGCAAAGAGGTGTTCCAGCCCGCGAAGATCGTGGTGCTGTCGAGTTTCCAGTTCGCCAACGTGCGATTGATGCTGCTGTCGCGCATCGGCAAGCCGTACGATCCGATCTCCGAGACCGGCACCGTGGGCCGCAACTATGCGTTCCTGAGCAATGGTGGCGCCACGCTGTTCTTCAAGGACAAGCACTTCAACCCGTTTGCCACGGCTGGCGCCACGGGTGAAATGTTCAACGACATCTCGCCGGGCAACTTCGATGGTCCGTCGCTGGGCTTTATCGGCGGCGCCAAGATCCATAGCTCGCAGGCAACCGGTGCGCCCATCGGCACCGCGCTGCCGCCCGGCACGCCAAGCTGGGGCAAGGGCTGGAAGGAAGGCATGGTGGACTGGTACGGTCGCTCGATGAAGATCAGCATCACCACCACGTGCATGTCGTATCGCGGCCACTACCTCGATCTCGATCCGCGCTACAAGGACCCGTGGGGCCAGCCGCTGCTGCGCATGACGTTCGACTGGCGCGAGAACGAGTTGAAGCTGCAACGCTATCTGCGCGAGATCGTGCTGAAGATCTCGAAGGAGATGAAGCCCGATGCGATGTCCGAGAGCTTCCTCGCGCTCGATTCGCACTGGGACATCACCAAGTACGTGTCCACCCACAACGTGGGCGGCGCGATCATGGGTACGTCGCCGCGTGACTCCGCATTGAACCGCTACCTGCAATCGTGGGACGTGCACAACGTGTTCGTGCCGGGCGGCAACGCGTTCCCGCAGAACTTCCAGGCGAATCCCACTGCCACCATCGGTGCCATCACGCTGATGGCCGCGGACGCCATCAAGAAGCAGTACCTCAAGAACCCGGGACCGCTGGTGCAAGCCTGATCACGACGACCATGACATTCTTACGTTCCTTCCTCATCGCCGCCACGCTCGGCACGGCAGCGGCATCGATGGCACCGTCGGCACTTGCCGCATCGGACCCCGCGCTCATCCAGCGCGGTGCCTACCTGGCCCGCGTGGGCGATTGCATGGCCTGCCACAGCGCAACGGGCAAGCCCGAGTACAGCGGCGGCCTGGCCATCGACAGCGGCCACGGCATCATCTATTCCACCAACATCACGCCAGACAAGCAGCACGGTATCGGCAAGTACACCGAGAAACAGTTCGCCGATGCGGTGCGCAAGGGTGTGCGGGCCGATGGCCAGCACCTGTATCCGGCCATGCCCTATCCGAACTACGGCAAGGTGACCGACGCGGACATCCATGCGCTCTACGCGTTCTTCATGGAAGGCGTGAAACCGAGCAACGCGCAGCCGCCCGAGACCAGCATGGATTTCCCGTTCAACCTGCGCTGGGGCATGCTGGCCTGGAACTACGTGTTCACCTCGGACAAGCCTTTCCAGCCGCGCCAGGCATGGACCGATCAGGTCAAGCTCGGCGCGTACCTGGTGGAAGGGCTCGGCCATTGCAGCAGTTGCCACACGCCGCGTGGTTTCGCGATGAACGAGAAAGCCGATTCGAGCGCCGATGCGCAGTACCTCGCAGGTGGGGATCTGAATGGCTGGCCCGTACCATCGCTGCGCGGCATGCCGCAGTGGACCAACCAGGACATCGTCGACTATCTGCAGACCGGACGTAACCGCACCGCTGCCGTGGCGGGCGAGATGACCGCCGTGGTCGAGCACAGCACGTCGCATATGCGCACCACCGATCTGTCTGCGATGGCGGCATATCTGAAGAGCCTGTCGCCGGTACCGTCGCAAGCGGCTTCGATCAAGCCCCAAGGTTCAGACGCCACGATCCGCAAGCTGACGGCCGCCAAGAACCTGACGCTCGGCGAAAGGCTGTATCTCGATAACTGCGCGGCCTGCCACTTTGTCACCGGCAAGGGTGCGGAGCGCGTGTTCCCGCGCGTGGATGGGGCAACGGTCGTCAATGCCGACAGCCCGACCGCGCTGGTCAACGTGATATTGGCTGGTGCACGCACGCCATCCACGGCCAAGGCGCCGTCGATCCTGGTGATGCCCGGCTTTGCGCATCGCATGAACGACGCCGAAGTGGCCGAACTCGCCACGTTCCTGCGCCAGGGCTGGAACAACCGCGCCGCGCCGGTTTCCGAGCGCAATGTGAAGGCGGTCAGGGCATCGATGACGCCCGCGCACTGAGTTGTCAGCTTGCCTTCCCTGCCCGCACGCGCTGGCGGGGAAGGCGCATGCCGCTGCTTAACTCGGCGCACTAAAAGTCTCAATACCAATCGCGGGGCATCCGTCGCACACTCGTCCGATCCTGACGAATGCCGACATCGCCATGCGCCGATCCCGACTCACCGCCGCGACTTGTGCCCTGCTGCTGGGCGGGATCCCTGGTCACGCAGACGCCACGCCGTTCGACCTGCCCGGCGCGATCCCCAACATGGTCGGCCTCGGCATCGGTTCCACCACGGAATACGCAGGCGGCAACGAGCGCATGCTCGGCGTGTTGCCGGGCCTGCGCTACACCACCGACAGCGGACGCCTGCTCGAGTGGTATGGCCCCTACGCGCAATTCAACTTCGGCAACCTGACCGGCTGGCAATACGGCCCTGCCGTATCGCTGCGGCTCGGTCGCAAGGATGTCGACGATCCCGTGGTATCGCGCATCCACGAGATCGATACCACCGTGGAAGCCGGTGGCTACATCGGCTACGAATACATCGCGAGCGGCGCGATTCCGTACCGTCTGCGCGGCGGTGTCAACGTGATGACCAATGCCGGGATCGAATAT
This sequence comes from Cupriavidus sp. SW-Y-13, assembly GCF_009793345.1. Lineage (NCBI taxonomy): Bacteria > Pseudomonadati > Pseudomonadota > Betaproteobacteria > Burkholderiales > Burkholderiaceae > Cupriavidus > Cupriavidus sp. SW-Y-13. The sequence continues at coordinate 183,052 of NZ_WHLX01000002.1, read as the reverse complement.
GGCGGCGTGCGCGTGAACGCCACGGGCACGGCATGGCTGCCCGTCAGCCGCCGCGCATTCCTCGGCGCGGGTATCGGGCTGACATGGGTCAGCCGCAGCTTCAACCAGACCTATTTCGGTGTGACGCAAGCGGACAGCACCGCCAGCGGCCTGCCCATCTACAGCCCCGGTGGCGGACTGGAGCAATACACGGGATGGCTGGCCGCGATCTACCAGATCGACAAGCACTGGTTTGCCGGCGCGATGATCTACATGCAGCGCATTGCCGGCGACGCTGCCGACAGTCCCATCGTCAGCCAGCGCGGCACGCGCAATCAAATCACGTATGGGGCGGGGATTGCGTATGCGTGGAAGTAGGTAGCGTTCAAACCCCTCACGCCAACTGCGCCACCGCCCCACCCATGATGCGGCGTCCCAGCGTGATGCCCCAGCGCACCAGTTGCCTGTCCGCAGGAAGCTGGCCCGCCTCGAACTCCGCAAGTCCCACGTCGATCCGGTTGGCGTTGCCGCCGGTACGCAATGCCTCGGCCAGCGCCAGTGCGTTGGCCGCTGCCTTGCCCGCACCGGCACCGGTGTGTGGACGCGCGACGAATGCAGCATCGCCGATCAGCACCACCCGGCCGAACACCATGCGTGGCGCCTCGTAGTCCTGAATCAGTTGGAGGAACGGATCGGGCGTCGCGGTGACGAGGCTGGCGAGATGCGGCGCCAGCAGGTCACGTGCGTCGTGCTGCAGCGTCCGGACCTCGGCGTCGCGCATCGCGCCGGGAGGCAGCGAGTGCGTGTGCTGCTGGCCCTGCCGATCGCGCAGCACCGCATCGAGCATGGCGCCCTGGGCCACCGGGCGATACCAGACCCAGTTCTGGCGGCGCTCGCCAATGCGCACGCTGCCATCCTCGCCTGGAATCGCATAGGTCAGGAATTGATGACCACGCCCGTCCTGAAAGGCGAACGTGCCCTGCAACAGGTCATGCGCGCCTTCAGTAAGCGCCCGCTCCGGCAGCACGCCGCGCCACGCCGCGTATCCGGCATAGCGTGGCGCGGCGCCCGGCAACACCTGGCTGCGCACGGCCGACAACGGACCGTCCGCGGCCACCAGCAGATCACCCCGTTCCTCGCGGCCCGATGCGAACCGCACGATGACATGGCGGCCCGCGCCGGACCCTTCCTCGCGGAACGACACGAACGTCTCGCCCGCGTGCAGCGTGGCGGGGTCCACGGCTTGCCGCAGCCGTTGATAGAGCCCGTTCCAAGCGATCTGTGTCTGCGGCATGTACATGCGGCGCACCGAGCCGTTGCGCGAGACGAAGGTGCGATCGCGCGACGGCACGCCGAAGTCCGATCCGGCATGGATGCCCGCGAACTCCAGCGCGGCTTCCACGGGCGGTTGCAGCACCAGTCCGCCGCCACGGCTATCCAGTGCCTGGGGCGAGCGCTCGAAGACCTGCACGTCCCAGCCGGCCGCGCGCAGGCAGACCGCCGCAAGCAGGCCGCCCAGCGAACCACCAACGACGATGGCCTTCGGGGCTGGTGGAGTGTTGAACGAAAGCGACTGGGCCATGGCTGCAAGCTCCTTGCACGATGAGTGGGTTGGCGACCGTTGCCGCCAGAGTGATGTCATCGTAGGCGCCGTCGTAGGGTGGATACCATCGCGCACTCGTTGGCGCGGTCTCACACCTATGTATGACCCAATCCCCTTTTTCCCTGCTGCCCGGATGTCTTTTAGCCTTTCGCTATGGATTCAATAAATTTGAACAACTATGACAGCGAACCCCGGTTTTTCTCCGGCGGGGCCACCGCTATAGTTCAACCCATGGACAGCGCAGCCACGCAACGAAGCGAAACGAAGCCAACGAAGCGAAGCCAGCGCTGCCCGATAAAACCTCAAACTTATTGAACACCTTTTTATACCGGAGAATCACCATGTCGAACGCCAACAACGCCAAGCTGGAAGTCCTGACCCCGCGCAACAGCCAACTGATCTTCATCGACCACCAGCCGCAAATGGCCTTCGGTGTGCAGTCGATGGACCGCCAGACCATGAAGAACAACGTCGTGGGCCTGGCCAAGGCAGCCAAGATCTTCGACGTGCCGACCACGATCACCACCGTCGAGAGCGAATCGTTCTCCGGCTATACCTACCCCGAACTGCTCGACGTCTTCCCCGGCAAGGAAACGCTCGAACGCACCTCGATGAATTCCTGGGATGACCAGAAGGTGCGCGACGCACTGGCCGCGAATGGCCGCAAGAAAATCGTCGTCGCCGGTCTGTGGACCGAAGTCTGCAACACCACGTTTGCCCTGTGCGCCATGCTCGAAGGTGACTACGAGATCTACATGGTGGCCGATGCCTCCGGCGGCACCACCAAGGAAGCGCACGACTATGCGATGCAACGCATGATCCAGGCTGGCGTGGTGCCGGTGACGTGGCAACAAGTGCTGCTCGAATGGCAGCGTGACTGGAAGAACAAGGAAACGTACGACGCCGTGACGAGCCTGGCCAAGGAACACTCGGGCGCCTACGGCATGGGCATCGACTACGCCTATACGATGGTCCACAAGGCCGCGCAGCGTACGCAGACGACGCACGAGTCGATCGCCCCGGTGCATGCGCCGGTGATCGAACGCTGACATGAAAAACGGCGCCCTTCTCCTGGGATGCTGGCTGGCAGTCAGCATGTCCAGCGCAGCCGCAGCGGCCCTCGTCGCCCAGACGCTGGCCGCGTGATGAAAAGAAATGCTTGCGCTCCGGCCAAGGTCTAGATAGAATTCGCGCCTTCTTACAGGCTCGTAGCTCAGCTGGTTAGAGCACCACCTTGACATGGTGGGGGTCGTTGGTTCGAGTCCAATCGAGCCTACCAACGCATCACGCAGACACGGACGGTCCATCGCGGACCGTCCGTTTTTGTTTGTCTTCTCGAAACACGGAGTGCTTCCATGATCCAGCCCGGCAACGTATTCAAGGACAACCTCGCGCAACTGCCCGCCATCGACGGCATTGCCCGGATCGACCTGGTAGACACCGCCGGCGCCGTCGTGGCCAGCATCGAGAATGTGCAGGGCAAGCAGGGTTCGCTCGCCGTGTACAACTATCTGCAGCAGGCGTTCGGCACGCTCGACGCACGCGCTGCAGAGCACGCCCTGGCCGTCTTCGCCGAACACACCGCCGATGCACGCAACCGTCCGGGTGCCCATCCCAATGTGGATCGCCTGCTGGCGATCGCCGGCGGTGCCGAAGCGCTGAAGATCGTCGTCATTCAGAAGGGCTGAGCCCCCTCTTCCCGCCCTTCTCTGCAGTACCGCTCAGCGCATCTTTCCAATGATGGCCTGCATTTCATCTGCATCGAATGCGCGCAGCGTCTGGGTATGCACGTTGCCCTGAGCGGCAATGGTCAGGCCGAAGGCGGTGACCGCGGCATCGTCGGGTCCTTCCATCGTCAGTACTACGTCATATTTGCCTAGCGTCCAGAGGACATCCGTGACCTTGACGCCAAATTGCCCGGCGGCTTCCCTGACGGCAGCCGCACGTTTGGTGGTCTCCTTGACCGTACGGACCCCCTGGTCCGTAAAGGTTGCGAGCACGATATAGCGGGACATGTTGAACCTCCGACAAAATGGAATCGGGCGCCGTTGGCCGGAGGCCAGCGGTGGTTCAGCGTTTCCGGGCGACCAAGGCACGCGAAGGCCGCGCGCAACGTTTCCCGGTTCGATATCGGCCAGATGTGCGCCTCGTGAAGACAGTCGCACGGGAACCCTGAGCAATCCCGTCACGATGCAATTTGCGCGCCACAGCAAGCAGGGCGCGGCCTGACGGCCGGACACGTCGCCATAGCCGCGCGCAGCGGCACGGGACGTTGCAGAAGTGAAACTGCGGAAATGCGGCGCAAGTGAGACGCGGATGCAGCACCTACTTTTTTAGCGACGCCTCAAGACTCAACAGGTTCAGCGGCGCCACGCGTATCAGTCCGCCGCGCGGACTGTCGATATCCGAGATCAGCGCCAGCGACAGCGACACCGTCAATGGCAGCACCACGATCAGCACCGCCTTGACGTGGCTGCCGCGCATGCCATAGCCCTGCATCATGTTGCTGAAGAACGCGATGGCGATCATCAGGCACCACGCGGCCACCGGAATCCGGTTGATCCACGCCGCCTCCGTATAGCCCTGCGAATTGATCACGTCATTCATGCCTGACACCACTAGCCCGGTGATCGGATTGGGCTTGTCGCGCGCCACGTCGCGCACCGTCTTCCACATCTCGTCTTCGATACGCGCCGTCGCCACCGCGATCTCGCTTAGTTCGTCCTTGTCGCGCGTGCGGTAATAGATGATGCGCTGGTCCAGGTACTGGATCAGCAGCGCCTTCACCTTGTCTGCCTCCGGTCCCTCGATCAGATCCGCGCGCAGATACTCGGTGCCAATCGCGTTGGCCTCCTCTTCCTCAAGGTTCTTGCGTTGGTCATAACGGCCCACTGCCATCGACAGCGTGAAGCCGATCAATAGCGCCAGCAGCGTCAGTGTGGCGCCCTGCACCAGGTTGAAATCGTCGCGATTGTCGCCGGGTACCGGATAGATCCGGCGCAGAACCACTGCGCCAAGCGCCGTGGCAATCGCCATCAGCACGATCAACACCACGAACAGGATGGCGGGATGCGCAATCAGTGGATTCATGAAGTCCTCGTACGTGCGACGCGTTACTGCATGCCGTGGGCCAACGCGATGATGATCGGCCCCAGCACCGGCAGCATGACGTTGGCGATGGCATAGGTCACCGTGTAGCCCAGCAGCGGCACCGAACTCTGGCTGGACGCCATGATCGCGCTGATGGCCGGCGTGCTCACATGCTGGCCGGCAATTGCACCCACCAGCAGCGGGCCCTCGATCTTGAGCACCTTGTGTCCGATCCACAGTGACAGGCAAGCCGGCCCCAGCGACACCGCCAGCCCGATCAGCGGCAGCACCAGACCATGCTCGCGGATCAACGAGATCGCAGCCGGGCCAGCAGAAAGCCCCACGCACGCCACGAATACCGCCAACCCCAGATCCTTCAGCAACTGCACGGCAGCCGCAGGCATATCGCCAATGGTAGGGCGCTTGAAGTGAATCCATCCGAAGACCAGCCCGCTCAGCAGCGCGCCGCCGCCACTGCCCAGCGTCAGCGGAATGCCGCCCACGTTGAGCGTCAGGCTGCCCACGACCAGCCCGATGAGGATGCCCGCACACAGGAACACGAGGTCGGTGACATCGGTCGTGCGGACTTCGGTGCCGAGTTCCTGCCCGGCCGCCGACAGCGCCGGTTCCACGCCGACCAGCGTCACGCGGTCACCATGCTGCAGCCGCGTGGCCCGCGTGATCGGCAGGCTCATGCCGGAGCGCACGATCTGCTGCACCCAGGCGGTACGGATATGACGCTGCGTGGCCGCGTGCGCCAGTTCGCCGAGCGTGCGGCCATTGACGGCAGGCTTGCGCACGATGATGTGTTGCTCGCCAAGTTGCAGGGCATCGGCATGGCCGGGCGGCAGCAACACTTCGGGACCGATCAGGTCGCCCGCTTTCAGCAGCCTGTCCCGCACACCGATCACGGCGGCGATGTCGCCGGCTTCGAGCACCTGCTCCGGCGTTGGCTCCACCTGCTCGCCATGCCGGAACACGCTGATCAGCAACGTGCGCCCGCCAATGCGGGTCTCCAGCCCGTTGATCGTCATCCCCGCCGCCTGCTCCACGCGGTACGAGCGCCCCACGAGGCGAGGCAACGCCGGATGCGTGGCCACATCGTCATCCGAGGCGGCTTCAAGCCGTGTGGCCAACTCCTTCGACGCTTCCTTGAGGTTGATGCGCAGCAGTGCCGGAGCGATCTGACTGGTGAAGAAGACGATGCTGATGAGCCCGACGAGATAGGTCAGCGTATAGGCCGTGGCGATATTGGCTTCCATGCGGCTCACCTCGGCAGGATCGAGGTTCAGGTGCCGCAGCGCCTCGGCTGCCGTGCCAACGACCGCCGATTCCGTGGCCGCGCCCGCCGCCAGCCCTGCCGCCGTGCCGGCGTCCAGCCCGAGCAACGGCACGGCGGCCAGTACCACGGTCAGCACCACCACGGCTTCGATCAGGGGCAGCGCCATGTAGCGCAGGCTCGAACGATTCAGGTTCGCAAAGAACTGCGGCCCGCCCGCGTAGCCCATCGCGAAGATGAACAGGGCAAACGACACTTCCTTGAGTTCGCCGTGCATCTGGCAGCCGGTCTGGCCCAGCAGCAGCGCCACGATCAGCGTGCCGCAGACCCCGCCCAGGCGGATAGGTCCGGCCCGCAGCATACCAATCAGGTAACCCAGCCCCACCGTGATGAACAGCACGGCCATGGGCACGGCGTTGAAGAATCCGACGGAACATTGCATGGCGGGGGCGCGCGGGGCGAACGACCGGTTTTTGGGCGCATGGGCGGCGAACTGACCAGCTATCGTGCCCCATTCGCCCCTGCGCGCGCCTGCGTCAAAGAAAATTTCATATCGGAGTCAGAAATCTTCAATACCGGCGAATTGGCCTTGTCCTTGCCCTTGGCCTTGCTCTTTCCCTTTGCCAATCCTCACCACACCGTGCAAACCTTACAGGCAGCGGATTTGCCGCCAATGGCTACCAGAACGTGGCCGCGTAGCCCACGACGATCAGTGCGATCGCGATCAGGAATATCGGATGCGTCCATGTATAGCGCCGGTTGCCGCGCAGGCGCTGCATTTTCTCTTCACGGTTCTGCACGTCGTCTTGTTGCATGCGATCTCCCGAAGTGGATGGTTTCCGGTTCAGGAGCGCAGGATGCGTGCCATGTCCCTTGCGCCGTCAGGCACGAATCGCGCGCTGCGCCGAGCAGCATTCGCGCGGCAGCGTTACCGTGAACGTGGTCAGGCCACGCTCGGGCGATGAAACGGCCTCCACCGTCCCGCCATGCAGCACCACAAGCTCGCGCGTGATATAGAGGCCGAGGCCGAGCCCTTCGGAGTTGCCGCTGGGTGCCGCACGTCCCGGCCCGGAGCGGAAGGCGTCGAAAATATGCGGCAGCGTGGCGGCATCGATCACGCCGCCGTTGGTCACCGACATCACCACGTGATCGCGCGCAGTGCCATCCACGCGCACGGCAATGGGCATCGAAGCATCGCCGTGCTGCATGGCGTTGCCCACCAGGTTCTGCAGCACCTGCGCGATCAGGCCGCCGTCCACACGCACCCGCGTATCGCCTGTGGTGTCCAGCGTCATGCAAGGCTGGCCGCGCGATGCCTCGCACTCGTCGACGATGGCCGCGCAGATGGCGCGAAGGTCTTCGTCCTGCGGCATCAGTTCCACACGGCCGCCATGCAGGCGCGCCACGTGCAGCAACTGATCCACCATGCGCGCCATGCGCTGGCCGCTGCGCGCAATGCGGTCCGTGGCGGGCCGGATCTTTTCTTCGCCGCCAAAGCGGCCCAGGAACGAGGCCGATGCGATGATGGCAGACAGTGGCGTGCGCAGGTCGTGTGCGAGCACTGCCATCAGCATCTCGTTGGTCTTCAGCAGTTGCTGCGCGGCTTCGAGTTGCTCGGCCAGTTGCAGCTTCTGCTGCGCGAGCTGCACGAACACATCCACCTTGGCCGACAGTACACGCGCGTCGATCGGCTTGAAGAGGAAATCCACCGCGCCCGTGGCATAGCCGCGGAACGCACGCTGGCTATCTTCCCCTGCAGCCGTCAGGAACAGGATGGGAATATGGCTGGTACGCTTGCTGCCGCGCATCAATTCGGCCAATTCGAAACCGTCCATCTCGGGCATGTGCACGTCGAGGATGGCCAGCGCGAAGTCGTGATCGAGCAGTACTTCCAGCGCCTGCGCGCCGGAGTTGGCCTGCACGATCTCCACGCCTGGCTTGGCCAGCAGCGCTTCCAGTGCCGTCAGGTTGGCGGCGATGTCATCGACGGCGAGGATCTTGACGGGAGGTTGCATGGTAGGGGTCATTCAATAATGCTGGCCAGCCCGTGGCCAATTTCTTCCAGGTTCAATATGCGTTCCGCCGCGCCACGCGCGATGGCTTCCTGCGGCATGGTGTCCACCTTTGCGCTTTCGGGCGCCTGCACCCACGCCTGCCCGCCGGCTGCCCGGATTGCAGCAAGCCCGCGCGCACCGTCGTCGTTCGCACCGGACAGCAGCACGCCCAGCACCTGCGCGCGCCATGCGATGGCCGCCGATTCGAACAGCACATCGATGGATGGCCGCGAATACCGCACCGGCGGCTCCACTGACAATGCCAGCCGCATGCTGCCCGCTGCGTCGGGGTCTGCTTCCACAAGCAGGTGGTAGTCGGGCGGAGCGAAATAGACATGGCCTGGCAGCACCGCCATCTTGTCGTCGGCCTCGCTCACCGGCAGCGCGCACCGCGCCGTGAACAACTCGGGCAACAGGCTCGGCATGGACGGATGCTGATGCATCACGATGACAATCGGCACACCCAGCCGCGCCGGCAACATCGGCAGCAACGCGGTGAGCGCCTCGATACCACCGGCCGATCCGCCGATCACGACGGCGCTGCAGGGACGCAGGTCGGGGATTGCCATTGCGCGTCTCACACCTTGCGGTAGAGCCGCTCTTGCGCGGCCACCGCTTCGAACGCATCGCCGTGCGCGCTGAAATGCAGGCTCTCCTTGCTGCCCAGCCCGAGAAATCCGCGCCGTGCGAGCGCTTCGCCAAACAAACCGATCGCGCGATCCTGCAGCGGCCGGTCGAAATAGATCAGCACGTTGCGGCAGGAAATCAGGTGCGCTTCCTGGAACACGCTGTCCGTGGCCAGACTATGGTCCGCGAATACCGACTGCCGGATCAGCTGCGAACGGAACTTTGCCTTGCCATAGGCCGCGTGATAGTAGTCCGACAGCGAACGCTTGCCGCCCGCCGCCAGGTAGTTCTCTCCGAAACCACGCAGGCGGCCCGCATCATAGACGCCTGCCCTCGCAACCGCCAGCGCCTCCGGATTGATATCGGTCGCGTAGAACACCGTGCGCGATGCCAGCCCCTCTTCCTCGAACAGGATGGCGAGCGACCACAACTCCTCGCCACTGCTGCACCCGGCCACCCATACATTGACCGAAGGATAGGTCTGCAGTACTGGCACCACATGCTCGCGGATCGCGCGAAAGTAGCTGGGATCGCGGAACATCTCGCTGACCTGCACCGTCAGGTATTGCAGCAATCGGCCAAAGAGCGCGGTATCGCGCAGCATGCGGTCCTGCAGTTGCGATAGCGTGGCCAGATGAAAATCGCGCAACGCCTGCTGCAGCCGCCGACGCAGCGACGCCCGCGAATAGCGCCGGAAATCGTGCTGGTACTTGCGGAAGATCGCTTCGAGCAGCAGTTCCAGCTCGATCTCGAAGTTGGCGTCGGGCAGCAACGTCTCGCCCTCGCTCTCGCCCATGAGATCGGCAGAGGGCGCGGCGCCAGCGATACGCGACTTCAGTTTGCGTGTAGCCATACGCGGCAGAGCGAAAGCAGTTTGTCCACGTCGATGGGCTTGGCGATGTAGTCGTTCGCGCCTGCCTGCAGGCAGGCTTCACGGTCGGACTGCATGGCCTTGGCGGTCAGCGCGATGATGGGCAGGCGTCCGTAGCGCGGCATCTGGCGGATATGGCGCATGGCCGTGATGCCATCCATCTCCGGCATCATGATGTCCATCAGCACCAGGTCCACGTCATCGACCTTGTTCAGCATGTCCAGCGCCTCGCGGCCGCTGCGCGCGATTTCCACGGTGGCGCCCAGTGGCTCGATGACCTTCGACAACGCGAAGATATTGCGCGCGTCGTCTTCCACCAGCAGCAGCTTGCGGCCATCGAACGCATCGTCGCGGCTGCGCGCCGCGCGCAGCATGCGCTGGTGCTCGGGCGGCAGCGACGACTCCACGCTATGCAGGAACAGCGTCACCTCGTCGAGCAGCCGGTCCGGCGAGCGCGCGCCCTTGATGATGATCGATTTCGAATAGCGGCGCAGGCGCTGTTCGTCCTCCGCACTGAGCTGGCGCCCCGTGTAGATGATCACGGGCGGCATGGCGCCGGATTCGGCGTCGGCCATATGGGCCAGCAGATCATGCCCGGTGCCATCCGGCAGCACCATGTCCATCACCACGCAATCGAAGGGCGTGCCGTTCAGCGCGGTCTTTGCGCCGGCCACGCTGTCGGTGGTCACGATCTCGGCATCGAGCGATTTCAGCAGCGCGCGGATGCTCTCCCGCAGCGATGGATCGTCCTCGATCACCAACACGCGGCGCTTGCCCGCCGTCATGCGCGCTTCGAGCCCGCGAATCACCGCCGCGAGCTTGTCTCGCTCGCTGGGCTTGAACGTGTAGCCGATGGCGCCCAGGTGCAGCGCGGCCTCGGCATGGTCGCTGACGGAAACCAGATGTGTGGGAATGTGGCGCGTGGTCGGGTCGCGCTTGAGCCAGTCCAGCAGCGTCAGCCCCGATTGATCGGGTAGCGCCACGTCCAGCAGGATGCCGCATGGCTGATACTGCCGCGCGAGTTCCAGCCCATGCGCCGACGTGGTGGCGTGCAGGCAGTCGAAATCGAGTTCGTGCGCAAGGTCGTAGAGGATGCCCGCGAAATCGGTATCGTCCTCGACCACGAGAATCAGCCGGCTGCCGCGCGTGCGATGGTCGCGGTCATCGGGGATCGGCGCGGGATACCCAGGCTGCACGCGCTCCAGCGGTTCGGTAGCCGGCGCCGGTGCAGGCAGCACCGGACGCGGTGGCGCGGCAACCTGCAGCGGCGGCGCCTGCGTCAGCAAGCCGGCCTGCGTAGACGCATCGGCCATTAGCGTACGCGGCACGGTCAGCGCAAATACGCTGCCCTGCCCTGGCTCGCTGACCACGGTGATTGCACCGCCCAGCAGCCGCGCCAGTTCGCGCGAGATCGACAACCCCAGCCCCGTACCGCCGAATCGACGGCTTGTGGTGCCATCGGCCTGCTGGAATGCCTCGAAGATGACCTGCTGCTTGTCCTTGGCAATGCCGATGCCGGTGTCCCGCACCTCGAAGCGCACCGCATCCTCGCCCTGCGCCGCCAGGGCCAGCGTCACGCTGCCGGTTTCGGTGAACTTGAATGCGTTGGACAGCAGGTTCTTCAACACCTGTTGCAGCCGCTGGCTATCGCTGACGATGGCGTCCGGCACGCCCGGCATGAAATCGATCCTGAACGGCACGCCCTTGTGCTCGCCAATCGGGCCGAACATGTTGTCCAGCGTGCGCGCGAACATGGCCAGTTCCACCGGCTCCGGTTCGATCACCAGATGGCCGGCCTCGATCTTGGAGAGGTCGAGGATATCGTTGATCAGGTTGAGCAGATCGGTATTGGCGGCGTGGATCGTGGCGGCGTAGCGCACCTGTTCGTCGCTGAGCGTGCCCTCCTTGTTCTCCTGCAGCAGCTTGGCCAGGATCAGCGCACTGTTCAGTGGCGTGCGCAGTTCGTGCGACATATTGGCCAGGAACTCGCTCTTGTACTGGTTCGAGCGCTCCAGCGCGCGCGCATTGGCGGCGAGCTCGGCCTGGAAGGTCAGCATCTCGCGCTTCTGCGCTTCCAGCCGCTGCGCATGTTCTTCCAGTTGCACGTTGGTCTGTTCGAGTTCGGCCTGTTGCGCTTCGAGCCTTGCCTGCGAATCCATCAGCGCGCGGCCACGTTCTTCGAGTTCCTCGTTGGAAACACGCAGTTCCTCCTGCTGCACCTGCAATTCCTCGCTCTGGCGCTGTGTCTGGCCGAGCAGCGTTTCAAGCCGGCCACGATACGCCGCCGCGCGCAGCATCATGCCAACCGACTCGCCCATGCGCTCCAGCAGTTCGATCACGTCGGCCGTGTCCCTGCGCATCGATACGAAGCCGAGTTCGATCACGCCCACTACCTCGCCTTCAGCCGTCAGCGGCGCAGCCACAATCTCGTTGGGCGCGGTGCGGCCCAGTGCCGAGGAAATCTGCAGGTAGTCCGAAGGCAATCCGCCCAATGCAATCACGCGATTTTCGGCAACGGCCTGGCCCGCGAGGGTTTCGCCGGGCGACAGCGTTTGCGGCACCGTATCGGCATTGGCCAGCGCCCATGCGGCCACGCGCCGCAACTGATCGCCCTCGGCCAGATAGACCACGCCAACGTGCGCCTCCAGTGTCTGCGCGAGGGCGCGGATCAGCACGTCACCGACATTCCCCGTGGATTGCGCCGTGCGCACCGACTGCAGCACCCGCACCTGCGCGTCCTGCAGCCAGATCACGCGCCGCACTTCGATCTGGGCCACGATGTAGCGATACACCACCACGGCCAGAAACCACACGATGGCAACGCCCATCGTCCGATTGATGACCGAATACAGCACGTTCGACGTGCTGCCGGGCGACAGGTAATACCCGACCGGCACCAGCACGGTCACGGCGGCCGCCGCGATCAGCGGCAGGCGTGCGTTTTCGCCATAAAGCGCCAGGCAGACCGGCACCAGATACAGCACCCATACCGCAAGACCCAGCGGCGTGAGGACATCGATGCCGAACACGATCGCCACCGAGACGGGGACGATGATCGTGCCGAACAGAAAACGGTGCAGGGATGACGGTTGCATACCGACAGGGGCAGTGGATGGGGCGAAATGGGAGAGCGGCGGCCCGAATGACCGACGCTCGACACAGGAATGCGCCTCATCCTACCCTGCGGAGACTGACTTGGATGTCGGTGTCACGCCGACATTTGCTGCGCCGCAGCGACGGGATGCCTGCGGGCAGCGTGTGACGGCGGCTACATGACGCGATGCGAGAAATGCCCGCGCGGCGCATCGGCCATCAGCCGCGCGAACTCGTCCACGTCCATATGGACAAGCTCCCGGTGATCGCCCGCCTCGAAGTAGACATCGTCGTGGCCGAGCAGGCTGTCGTCCAGCCAGGTGAGTGTGCCGTAGGCCGATCCCACCGCAGGTAGCGCATCGGGGCGGCAATCGCGGAATACCTCGCGCACGCCTTCACCATGCGCCAGCGTCAGTTCGCGGCCGGTTTGCGCACGTAGCTCCGAGAGTTTCAGATGGTGCGATGCGGGAATGACGGCGGCGAGATAGCCGCGACTGTCTTCCAGCAACACCATGCGGGCGAGGCGGTCGCGTGGGATGGGCGCCGCCGGCCCCCGATCCACGACGTCATACCGGCTGTCGTTCCTGCCCAGGCACCGTGCCAGTCTGCCAGCGATTGCCATGATAAGAACCTCCGCGCGCTGAAACGCCGCTGTCGTATCGAGTATCGACACTATAGGACACGCATCGGGGCGCGCCCGGCCTGCACATGGTGGGACAAACCCCGAGCCAGGGCTTGTCATAGCGGCGCCCTATCGGGGCGATTACAAAGCTCACATTTGGTTGACGGAAGGTCTCAACTATATTTTTCGTGCGGCGGCCTGCCCGCGCGCGTGGCACCGCATACAGACGGCTGGAACCAGAGGTACATACCCCCCACAGGAGACCTGCATGTCCACAGAAAAGTGCCCGTTCAACCATGCCGCCGGAGGCGGCACCACCAACGAGGATTGGTGGCCCAAGCAGTTGCGGCTCGACCTGCTGAGCCAGCACTCGGACAAGACCAATCCCCTGGACAAGGAATTCGACTACGCCAAGGCGTTCAAAAGCCTTGACCTCGCGGCGGTGAAAAAAGACCTGACCGCCCTGATGACCGATTCGCAGGACTGGTGGCCGGCCGACTTCGGCCACTATGGCGGCCTGTTCATCCGCATGGCGTGGCACAGCGCCGGCACCTACCGCATCGGCGACGGACGCGGAGGCGGCGGACGTGGCCAGCAGCGCTTTGCACCGCTCAACAGTTGGCCGGACAACGTGAGCCTGGACAAGGCGCGCCGGCTGCTATGGCCGATCAAGCAGAAGTACGGCCAGAACATCTCGTGGGCCGACCTGCTGATCCTGAGCGGCAACGTGGCATTGGAATCCATGGGCTTCAAGACGTTCGGCTTTGCCGGCGGACGCGAGGACACGTGGGAGCCGGACCGCGACGTCTACTGGGGCAATGAAAAGACCTGGCTCGGCGGCGATGTGCGCTACGGCAAGGGCGCCGCCGGCAAGGACGACGACCAGGCCGTGCTGGTGGCGGACAAGGACATGCACGGCAAGGAAGTCAGCCGCACCGATCCGGGCCGGAACCTGGAGAATCCCCTGGGCGCGGTGCAGATGGGCCTGATCTATGTAAATCCGGAAGGCCCCGATGGCAATCCTGATCCGCTGGCAGCGGCCTATGACATCCGCGATACCTTCGGCCGCATGGCGATGGACGACGAGGAAACCGTCGCGCTGATTGCAGGCGGCCATACCTTCGGCAAGACGCACGGTGCCGGCACACCCGATCACGTCGGTAACGAACCCGAGGGCGCGGATCTCGAACTGCAGGGCTTCGGGTGGCACAGCACCTTCGGCACCGGCAAGGGCGCCGATACCATCACCAGCGGCCTGGAAGTCACGTGGAGCAACACCCCGACCAAATGGGGCAGCGGCTTCTGGGACAACCTGTTCGGCTTCGAGTACGAGTTGACCAAGAGCCCGGGCGGTGCCAACCAATGGGTGGCCAAGGACGCCCCCGAGACCGTACCGCACGCCTATGACCCGGCGAAGAAGCTCAAGCCGACAATGCTGACCACGGACCTGTCGCTGCGCTTCGATCCGATCTACGAAAAAATCTCGCGGCGCTTTGCAGCAAACCCCGCCGAGTTCGCCGACGCCTTCGCACGGGCATGGTTCAAGCTGACCCACCGTGACATGGGTCCACGCGCGCGCTATCTCGGCCCGGAAGTCCCGAAGGAAGAACTGCTCTGGCAAGACCCGATCCCGGCCGTCGACCATCCGCTCGTCAACGACCAGGACGTGGCTGCGCTCAAGCAGAAGATCCTGGCGTCGGGCGTATCGCTCTCCGATCTCGTCAAGACCGCATGGGCGTCGGCCTCCACGTTCCGTGGCTCCGACAAGCGCGGCGGCGCCAACGGTGCACGTATCCGGCTGGCTCCGCAGAAGGACTGGACCGCGAACGATCCGGCGGAACTCGGCAAGGTGCTCGACAAGCTGACCGGCATCCAGGGCGAGTTCAATGCGGGAGGCAAGAAGATCTCGCTGGCAGACCTGATCGTGCTGGGCGGGAATGCCGCCATCGAGAAGGCCGCCGAGAAAGCCGGCAAGAAGGTCACCGTACCCTTCTCGCCGGGCCGGATGGATGCCTCGCAGGAGAAGACCGATGTGCAGTCGATGGGCGCGCTCGAACCCGTGGCCGATGCGTTCCGCAACTACATCAACCCGCGCGTCCGTGTGCCGGCCGAGCACATGATGATCGACAAGGCGCAACTGCTGACCCTGACCGCCCCGGAGATGACCGTGCTGATCGGCGGCCTGCGTGTGCTGAACGTCCATAGTGGGCCGGATGCCCACGGCGTGCTCACCGACCGGCCCGAAACGCTGACCAACGACTTCTTCCGCAACCTGCTCGACATGAGCGTGGAGTGGAAACCGAAGTCACGCGATGTGTTCGAAGGCCGCGACCGCAAGACCGGCCAGGTCAAGTGGACCGGCTCGCGTGTGGATCTGGTGTTCGGATCGCACTCGCAGCTTCGCGCGCTGAGCGAGGTCTATGCGAGCCAGGACGGCGAGGCGAAGTTCGTCAACGACTTTGTTGCCGCATGGGCAAAGGTGATGGATCTGGATCGGTTTGATTTGAGGGTGTGAGGGGCTGTTAGGAACGCGATAGTCCCGTAATTTCGCTAGAAGTGAGAGCCGGCCTCCCGTTGAGGGGGTCGGCTTCTTTTTTTGGAGATGTTGGCGTCGTTATGCGCTCCCCTCTCCCATGCAGTGGGAGAGGGGAGCAAACCGGAAGTTCTTCCCGATCTCCCGCTGCAGCCCGGCCATATCAAGGCAGCACGATCTTGCGGATAGCGTTGTTGCCCAGTTCGGCGGCGTACAGGTTCCGGGCGCTGTCGATGGCCAGGCTCCATGGTGCCCAGAACGTTGCCGTGGGCCCCTCTCCATCGATGTTCCCGCTCAGTGCGCCGCCGGCGATCGTCGTGACCACGCCCGCGGGCGTGATCTTGCGGATCGTGTTGTTGCCTTTCTCGGCAACATAGACGTTGTTGTCACTGTCCACCGCAATGCCCTGTGGATAGCTGAACTGCGCCGCGGTGCCGGTGCCGTCGGCACGTCCGGATGTCGTCGAGCCTGCCAGCGTGGTGACCACGCCGGCGGGCGTGATCTTCCGGATCATGTGATTGTTCATGTCGGCCACGTAGAGGTTTCCGGCACCATCCACCGCAATGCCGGACGGGGTGTAGAACGATGCCGCATTGCCCGTGCCGTCGGCACTCCCGTTCAGGGTCGAACCGGCAACCGTCGTCACCACGCCGGCGGACGTGATCTTGCGGATCATGTTGTTGGCGCTGTCGGCGACGAAGAGGTTGCCTGCAGTGTCGATGCAGATGGCGAATGGTTCGCGGAAACCCGCCGCCGCGCCCGTGCCGTCGGCGGCACCGAATGTGGTGGAGCCGGCAAACGTCGTGACGACATCCGTAGTGTCGATCTTGCGGATCTGGTGGTTCAGCTGGTCCGCCACGTAGAGATTGCCAGCCGCGTCGATGGCCATGCCGGACGGAAACCGGAATTGCGCTGCAGTGCCCGTTGCGTCGACAGATCCTTGGGTGGAACCAGCAATCGTCGTCACCACACCAGCAGCCGTGATCTTGCGAATACGGTGGTTCGCGTTGTCGGCCACGTAGACATTGCCCAGGGCATCGACCGCCATGCCGGCCGGCTGGCTGAAGCGCGCGGCGCTTCCCGTGGCATCGACGTAACCGTTGGTCCCGCCACCGGCCAGCGTTGATACCTGAGCGGCGGCCGGCGGATTGTTGATGCAGTCCACGCTCACGTCTGTCACATTGGCCGCCGTGGTGCCGCTGCCGTGGGTCACCGTGCAGGTCTGGCCAACCGGCTGCGTGCCGATGGTGACCGCGTAGACGCTCGTCACGGCAGTCGAGAATTTGAAGGCGCCATTGGCCGACAGCGTGAGCGCGTCGACACCGTTGTTCTGCAGTACCACCGAGGTGGCGGCAGCGAGCCCGGAGAGCGTGCCGCCCACCGTATAAGTGGCGGGCACGGGCACCACGGGGACCACCGGAGCTGGATCGGGTTGCGAGGCAGGTGTGCTGGCCGGCGGATTGTCACCGCCGCCGCAACCGGACAGAACGGCGATACCGAGTAAGAGTGTCAATGCACGCGCGTGCTGCTTGAGGCGGCTGTTTGCTTCCATGATGTCGTTGTGCGAGATAGCTGAATGATCTTCTGGCCCCACTGGCCATCGCTCAAATATCGGCACAACGCTGGAGGATCTTGATGCGCTACGGCCGGGCGACCTTGGTCGTGCGCCCCGTGTAAAAAGTTCAATCGCCAGCCGCACTCCCCGCCAGGGAGGCCGGCTGCTGTTTGTTGGGCGTGAATGCGCGTATCGAGCGACAGCGCATGGGCAGCCTGCGATTCAACATTTCCTGCCGCAGTATTTATGTGTGACGACCAGACGAGACGCCGTCGCCAGATCTCCGCTATCCGGCCTCACCGAGCCGGTGGACAGCAACTTTTCGATCCGCCACAGCGCAATTTTTTCTATGGAAGCTGCCTCGGGATTCAGAAGCTCCGCATAGACAGGGGAATTATCGAAGATGGATCGAACGATACGAAGACGGAACCCTTCGTGCAAGAGACGTACGATGCGCCTCTGTTGAACAGACATTGCCATGAAACGTGGAGACTCTCGAAACTTTAGACATGATGTGATGTTTTTATTGTTGGAAACCGAATGATTGCCATCAGGAAATCTCCCTCCCATTCCTCTTTGGTGGGGTTCCTTCGAGCCAGCGGCCGATCTGGGGACGGGATTCGCAAAGGCAAGGGGCCTTTTTGCGTGGCCGATGCAATAGTCGCCATGCGGTGCCGGATGCGCTACGTTTGGCGGGTCGAGCGCGATCAAACGGCTGCATTGTTCCGCTAGGCCATGCGCGAATTCCGCAGGGCATGCCGCTTGCATTGGCCCTTCAACACTTAGAGGAGTCAGCCATGCAACCGCTCCGTTTCTTGCCCGCGTTCGTCGGCCTCATGCTCGCGCTGATGTCGGTCGCCTTCCTGACGACACCCGACGCCGCACCGCTTTCCGACAAACCCGGCACCGCCCTCGCAGGCGATGCCGACGCCATGTTCTTGCGCAAAGCCGCCGAAGCCGGCACATTCGAAATGGAAGCGAGCCGCATCGCAGAAAAGAAAGCCAGCAGCGCAGCGGTCAAGCAGTTCGCGGCACAGATGATCAAGGATCACGGTGCTGCGTCGGCCAGGATGGAACCCATTGCAAAGCGACTCGGCATCCAGTTACCGGCCTCGCCGAACGCGGCGAAGAAAGAGGAAATTTTGCAACTGTCAGCGTTAAGCGGCGTCGCCTTCGACAAGGCCTACTCGCAGAAGGTTGGCGTGGACGCCCACCAAGACGCCGTCAAGCTGTTCCGCGAAGCAACGGACGACACCAAGGATCGCGACGTAAAAGCCTTCGCACGCAACACGCTGCCTACGCTGCAAAGCCATCTCGAGATGGCGAAGAAGGTGCTTGCGGAAGTCGACAAGTGAGGGCGCGGGAAATCGGCATGGCGTAGCTGCCGAATTTCTTGTTCTTTGCTACAACGCATAGAGCAAACCGAGCACGACGAGACACGCGGAAACCGTCACGTAGTAGCGGCAGCCATGCGGACGGATGGAAGACGCGGGCGGGACGGCTGCATCTGGTGGCTGTTTCGGCATGGTGGCTCACTTCGAGACGGCAACGGACTTGAGCTTGATGACACGCGAGACTTGCGCAAGCTTGAAGCCGCTGTGCTCGACATACGGCGAGCATTCCATCGGCGTGGTGAGGGATTCCACGGCGGCATAATGACCGATATACCGGTACTTGTCCGCCTCGCTCCTGATGAACAGTGGAACGGCTTCCGACTGCGTCGCGAGTGTCCTGCCTGCCGCGCGAGTGGATGCGGCACTGCTGCAAAGGATCGCCTCGGGGGCATGCGGATTGAGATCGGGTCGCAGGCATATCGCCACCACCTTGCCATTCTTTGTCGGAAGGAACGCCTGCTTGCTACCGCCGCATACCGTGTGGATGAATTCGCGCGTGTATTCCTTGCTTTTTTCAAACATGAGTGATCTCCGAAACGATGCGTACCGAAGGCAGCCGCATCAGAACGGGACGATATCGAGTTTGATGTAAATGGCGCGAAGAAGCGGGGGCAAGGCAGATCAACGCGCCGTAAATGCGCATGCCGTGCAGTTGACCCTCACTGACACGGCGACAGGCGATTTTTTCTTCCCTGACGCAAGAATTACCGGTCTGAGCCCCCACTCGGCCGCGCGCCGCCGCGCCCCCGCAAGGACCCGAACCGGTTGGCATAGAGCCACGTGAACTCCGCACCCAGCAGGAAGATCTGTGCCGAGTAGTAGACCCATACCAGCACCACCACGAGCGAGCCTGCCGCGCCGTAGCCGGTGGCGACGCCTGTCTTGCCGATATACAGGCCGATCAATAACTTGCCGATGGTGAAGAGTACCGAGGTGACGATCGCACCGAGCCACACGTCGGGCCAGCGGACTGCCGCGTGCGGCATGATCTTGTAGATCATGGCGAACACCACGGTCACCATGCCGAAGCTGATGGCCATGTCGAGCAGATGGCCGATCACCTCGTCCTCGCCCATCATCGGCATCCAGTACCGGCCGATCGCCGCGATTGCGGCGCTTGCCACCAACGATACGATCAACAGGAAGCCGATGCCGAGAATCATGCCGAACGACAGCACGCGCCCACGTAGCAGTTCCCAGATTCCAGAAGGCTTCTTGCGCTCCGGCACCTGCCAGATGCGGTCGAGCGCGGACTGCAATTCGGCGAAGACTGTGGTGGCGCCCACCAGCAGGGTAATGAAGCTCAACACCGCAGTCAGCGAACCCTTGGCCGGCTCACTGAGCGAAACCAGCATGCTCTCGATGGCCTTGGCGCCTTCCACGCCCACCAGTCCGCCGATCTGCTCCACCACCGCGCCGCGTGCAGCCTCGGCGCCGAATGCCATGCCGGCAATCGATATCACGATCAGTAGTAGCGGTGCCACGGAGAACACCGTGTAGTAGGCCAGCGCGGCGCCCATGCTGGGCGCATAGTCGTCAATCCACGCGGATACCGTGTCTCTGAGCAGGATGGCAAGGTTCTTCGGCGTCCTGCGCAAGGCAGGACCTGGCGTTATCTGGGCGGCATGCCCGGCGGGAACGCGATCCATGATGTGGCTCCGGCACGGCGAATGCCGGTTTCCTTGCAATCGGCATGCCTGCGTGCCGCAGCATCCGGGCGCCAGGATATCGGCCGGATATCACGCCGCCATGGGTTCGGCATGCCGGGGCGCGATATGGGCGGCCACGCGTGTATTCGCCCGAGCCGTCGCGGTCACCGCACTTGCTGCACTTGCCGCGCTCATCGCGCTGGCCGATTCCGCTGCGCGAATCTCCTCCGTCATGAAATCGATAAACACACGGATGCGCGCTGGCAGGTGCTGGCGGCACAGGTAGCAGATGTAGTGCCCGCGATCCCCCGGGGCATGGCGGTCCAGCAGCGTCACCAGCGTGCCGCGCGCGAGGTCGTCGGCCACCTGATGAAGCGGTAGCTGTGCAATGCCCCGTCCATCGCGCACCGCATCGAGCACGAGATCGGCATCGTTGTACGTGAGCCTGGCGGTCGGCACATGCTTGCGCGGCTGCCCATCCACGCGGAACTCCCATTCCGCAACGCGGCCGCCCGAGAACCGGCGGTTGATGCAGTCGTGCTGCGCCAGCGCTTCGAGCGAGTCAGGCAGCCCGCGCCGCTCGGCATACGCACGCGAGGCGCACAGCACCATCTGCATCGGGATCAACTGCTTGGCGATGATGCTCGAATCCTCGATATAGCCATCACGAAACGCGACATCCACCTGATCGCCCGCAAAGTCGGCGGGCCGGTCGTCGAGCACCAGTTCCACCGCGATGTCCGGATAGATCTCCGAGAACTGCAGCAGCAGCGGCGCCACCACCTTGCGTCCAAAGCCCATCGGCGCATTCACGCGCAGCATGCCGCGCGGCGGGCCCTGGCGCAGGTCCAGCATGTCGTTCATCGCGCCCATGATGTGCGTGACACCGAGGTTGCAGTTCTCGAAGAACCGCTCCCCTTCGCGCGTCAGGCTCGTGGTACGGGTGGTACGGAGGAACAGCCGCGTGCTGAGCTGCTCTTCCAGCTTCTGCACACTGCGCGAGACGGCGGAACGCCCAATCCCGAGCCGCTCGCCAGCGCGGGCGAAGCTGCCTTCGGTGGCCACGGCCATGAAGGCAATGATGCCCGTGTAGCTCGTGGCGAAGCAGTTCGACAACGCGTCGGTGCGATTCGGCTGGACGGCACAGGCGCCGCGCGGCGAGATGTCCGGGTAGTGCATGGCGTTCATGGAGGGCTCCCCAAAAGGGTCCGGTGTCAATCGCACCGGCAGTGCCTCAAGGTTAGTCGCGCTGTCTGGCAAATACGATTCTGCACACGGGTGGCGCAGCCTTGTCCATTCGCATTGGACATTAATACTCCTGTATGCCCGCCGTCCGCTCGGCCAGCGCGCGCGGGCCGCATCGGGCTTCGCACCGGGCCGGGACCGAACGTATGGGAAACGTTAATACATAGGTATGATTCCCCGGCGCCCTGCCCGGCCTTACGCTGGATACCGTTATGCACTGGCATGGCCGCCGTTGCAACGCATTGGCGTCACGGTGGCCTCCATGCTCCTCCCCCAGAGATCGAGGCAGGTCCTATTGAATTCCGCTCAGTCAGCCGCCCAGTCAGCCGCTCCACTGGTTGCGATCGTCGACGATGACGAGTCCATCCGCATGGCGACGGCAAGCCTTGTCCGCTCGCTCGGCCGTCGCACGGAGCAATTCGCATCCGCCGAGGCATTCCTCGCCTCGGACAAGATCGCTGCCATGGACTGCGTGGTGTCGGATTTCATGATGCCGGGCATGACCGGCGTGGCGATGCACGAGCAACTGCTTGCGCTGGGCTACCGGATGCCCATTGTCTTCATCACCGCCTTTCCTTCCGAGGAATTGAAAACGCGGGCGCTGGCCAACGGGGCGCTGGCCGTGCTTCTCAAGCCCGTGGACGCCAACGACGTGGCGCACTGGCTCGACGTGGCGCTGGGATAGCGGTGTTGCTGCAGCAGACGTCCCGGAAAAAACGCCGGGCGGTCGGAGCGTCAGTGCGGCTTGCGCGTCTGTGCTGACGCTGCAGATTCTGACGCGATGCCAAGCAGTTCGGACTTCCTGACGAGATCGGCCACCGAGCGGGCGCCCATCTTCTTCATAGCCTGCCCGCGATGAATCTTGACGGTGACCTCGCTGAGGCTCATCTCTCCGGCAATCTGCTTGTTCATCAGACCTGTCACCACAAACGCCATGACTTCGCGCTCGCGCGGGGTCAGCGACTCGTAGGCCGCGCGCAATCCCGCACTGGACTGCTCGGCGGCCAGCCGCTCACCATCGCGCGCCAGTGCATTGGCCACGGCATCGAGCATGTCCTGGTCGCGGAATGGCTTGGGCAGGAAATCCACCGCACCCGCTTTCATCGCCTTGACCGTCATGGCGATATCGCCGTGACCGGTCATGAACACGATGGGCATGCGCAGGCCGCTCTTGCCAATCTGCTCCTGGAAGGCCAGGCCACTCTCGCCGCGCAGCCGCACGTCGAGGATCAGGCAACTGGGCACGTCCGGCCTTGGGTAGCCCAGGAAATCCTGCGCCGACTCGAATGTCACCACCCGCAGGCCGATGGAGCGCAGCAGGCCATCGAGCGCGAGCCTGACGGATTCGTCGTCATCCACGACGTAGGCCATCCGTTCCTTGCCATCGCGCGGGCCCGTGGGCACCGTCAAACTCGACCACGCATTCATCAAACGCTCCCCCCCGCCGAATGGCGATCCAATCGAGATGATAATCATTCTAGGAGATGGCGGAAACGCGCCATTATCGCCATCACATTGTTTCCAGAATGTCGACACTGGCCGCATTGCCAATCACTCGGCAAGGTGATACAGGCGCCTCATTTGCCAGGCTCGCCCGCATCCGGATGCCCCCCCTCACCCGCATCCGCCACACTGCGCGCGGGGGACCACACGCGGCCCCGCGTCCGTTCGATCACCGGCAGCCGTTGCTGGATCGCCGCCTTGGCCAGCATGTGCGCGCTAATGGGTGCGGTCAGGAACAGGAAGGCCGAGACGAGCAATTCGTGCAGGCTCAGTCCATTGCCGCGCACGCTGAAATACACCACCGATGCCAGCACCACGCCGCCCACGCCCAGTGTGGTCGATTTGGTGGGGCCGTGCAGGCGCATATAGAAATCCGGCAGCCGGGCGAGTCCGATCGCACCGATCAGCATGAAGCCGCTGCCGATCAGCAACAGCACGCAGACGACGATTTCCGCGATGGGGTGCATGGTCGCGTGCATGGCGTTACCTCAATTCGATGATGTCGCCGCGCTGCAGGTATTTGGTCAGCGCAACAGTGCCGATAAACCCTGTCACCGCAATCAGCAGCGCGATCTCGAAAAACAGTGTCGAGTCGATGACCATGCCGTACAGCACCAGCAGCGCGATGGCATTGATACTCAAGGTGTCCAGCGCAATGATGCGGTCCGGCAGGCTCGGCCCGCGCAGCAGGCGGGCCACGGTCA
The DNA here is from genome assembly GCF_009793345.1 of Cupriavidus sp. SW-Y-13. Taxonomy (NCBI): domain Bacteria; kingdom Pseudomonadati; phylum Pseudomonadota; class Betaproteobacteria; order Burkholderiales; family Burkholderiaceae; genus Cupriavidus; species Cupriavidus sp. SW-Y-13. Next base: position 159,251 of record NZ_WHLX01000002.1, on the reverse strand, counting down.
GCAGGAATGCCACGCCCTGCAACGCCAGGGCAATCGGTATCACGATGGCAAGCATACGAAAATCTCCTTGAGCGGCGCCTCATAGCGAGACTTGATGGTGTCGACGAGCTGGGCTTCGTCGCGCAGGTTCAGTACGTGGATCAGCAGAACGCGACGGTCGTTGCTGAGTTCGGCACATAGCGTGCCGGGACTCAACGACACGATGCTGATGAGCGCGGTCAGCGCCATCTCGTGCTCCAGATCCAGCGGCACCTGGATGAAAGCCGGTTGCATGCGCCGCATCGGCCCCAGCACCAGCGCCGCCACTTCCACATTGGCGTGAACGATGTCGTAGAGCACGCGGCCCCCCAACTGCGCCACCAGATCTGGCCGGCGCAGTTCCATCGGCCGCAACCACAGCCGCTCCCCGATCTTCAGCGACAGCAACCAACCCAGCAGCGCGCCCAGCAGGACCTGCCCTGGGGAAACATCGTTGACCAGCAACAGCCAGATGATGGCCAGCACCAGACTCAGCCAGGGATGCGGAAACAGCCGCTTGATCATCGGTCAGCCTCCTTTGCTGGCGGCGTGTGAAGCACCGCTTCACGATAGGCCGCTACATCGGACAACTGCCCCGCCGTGGCATCGACATAGCGCTCTACGGGCGCGGCGAACAGGACCAGCGCCACATTGCCCGCGAGCAGGAACATCGCGCATGTCAGCTTCCATCGACGCAGCACCACGCCGCGCCGTGGCGAGCGCACGCCGTGCCGCACATACGGTGCGCTCCACACTTGCCGGCTGCCGGTGCGGCTGGCTGCAATCAGCAGCAGCAGGCTGGACCCCAGGATCACCGACCACGCTGCGGCAGCCGATGGGCCCATCGTGGCGCGCAGCATCATCGCCTTGCCGAGGAAGCCGGACATCGGCGGCAGCCCGATGGCCGTCACGATGGCAACAAGAAACAACGCGCCTTCGAGCCGCATGCCAGGGCGCCGCACCACGCGTCCGCCCGCCTTGCCGACGGGCCGCTCCAGTGCGGGATCGACGGGATCGTGGCGCGTATCGAGCGCGCCGGCCAGCAGGAACAACGCTGCCGTGCATAGCGTCGTGCTCGGCAGGTAATACAGCACCGCGGCCCAGGCTTCGTACGTCTGCAGGCTCGTGCCGGCCAGCAGCAAACCCACCGAAGTCAGCACCAGATAGCCCGTCAGCACGCGCACCTCGTGCGCAGCCAGTGCGCCGACGGCACCGATGACCATCGTCAGCAACGCCAGCCACCACAGCCAGTCATGCATGAAGCCCGCGAGTGGTCCGGCATCGAGATTGAAGATCAGCGCCTGTGTGCGCAGCACGGCGTACACGCCCACTTTGGTCATGATCGCGAACAGCGCAGCCACCGATGGCGTGGCCCCGGCATAGGCACGCGGCAACCAGAAGTACAGTGGAAACGCCGCGGCTTTCAGCAGGAATACAAGCTGCAGCATCACACCGGCGGCGATGGCCAACGGTAGCGATGAGGCATCGAGTCCCTGCAATCGCACACCCATGTCGGCCATGTTCAGCGTACCCGTCAGACCGTAGAGGATGCCGATGGCAATCAGGAAGAAGCTCGAGCCGGCCAGGTTGATCAGCACATAGTGCAGGCCGGGCACGATACGTCGGGGTCCTCCGCCATGCACCAGCAATGCATACGAGGCGATCAACAGGATCTCGAAGAACACGAACAGGTTGAACAGGTCTCCCGCCAGGAACGCGCCATTCAGGCCCATCAACTGGAACTGGAACAGCGCGTCGAAATGCCGCCCGAGCCGGGCATCGCCGCAACTCGCATGCACCGATGCGGCCACCGCCAGCACGGCGGTCAACACCAGCATGAGCGCACCGAGCCGATCCAGTTGCAGGACAATGCCGAACGGCGCCGGCCAGTTGCCCATCGCCACCACGGGAATCGCGCCGGTATCGGCCACACACAACAACCCGACAGCTATCGGCAACAACGCGAGACTTGCGCCCACGGAAACACTGCGCTGCCAGCGCTGGCGGCGCGCGGGCATCATGGCGAGCCATGCGCCCACGAACATCGGCAACAGCAGAGGCAGCAACAACGCATGCGTGACGGTCATGGTCGCTCCACGCCGTCTACGTGATCGGTGCCGGACAACCCAAGCGAACGCAGCGACAGCACAATCGCGAATGCAGTCATCGCAAAGCTGATGACGATGGCGGTCAGCACCAGCGCTTGCGGCACTGGGTCCGCATACTGCGCACCTTCCACAATGACCGGTGGCCGCCCGGTGACGAGCCGGCCCATCGAGAGCAGGAACAGCGTCACGGCATACGACAGCAGCGTCAGGCCGAGTACCACGGTGAAGGTGCGTGCGCGCAGCAGCAGGAACACTCCGCAGGCGGTGAGTACGCCAATCGTCAACGCAAATGCGGCTTCCATCATCGCCCTCCTTTCGTCTGCGCCGAAGCGTGTGCCTGCTCATGCGTACTGGCGAGGATGCGCTTGTCGCGCACGCCGAGGTGCGACACGATCAGCAGTGTGGTCCCCACCACCGTCATATAGACGCCCACATCGAAAATCATCGCCGTGGCCAGTTCGATTTCGCCAATCAACGGAATGTGGAAGTGCCCGAAGGATGTGGTGAGAAACGGATAGCCGAAGAACCAGCTGCCCAGTCCCGTCAGTCCCGCCACCACGATGCCCGCGCCGGCCATCACGCGATAGTTGACGCCGATGCGCGACTCGGTCCACAACACGCCGCTGGCCACGTATTGCATCAGCAAGGCAATCGACGTGACCAGCGCGGCCACAAACCCACCGCCCGGCAGGTTATGGCCGCGCAGCAGGATGAAGACCGCCACAAGCACGGTCAGCGGCAGCATCAGCCGCGCCAGGATCGATAGCAGCAACGGATGGCTTTGCCCTGCCCATGGCGCACCATTGGGGTCGAACGCGGGAGCGGTGAGCCGCAGACCCTTGAGCATGGCCTGCACGCCCAGGCCCGCCACCAGCAGCACGCAGATCTCGCCAAAGGTATCGAAGCCCCGGAAATCCACCAGGATCACATTGACGATGTTGTGCCCGCCCCCACCGCTCACGCTGTTCCGGACGAAGTAGTCGCCAATCGATTCGTAGGGCCGCGTCATCACGGCAAAGGCTGCGGCGCTGGCGAACGCACCGCCGGCCAGGGCGAGCAGGCCATCGCGAATCCAGCGTGCAGGGCGGCTAGGCTGCCGCGCCTTGTCGCCATCGCCGGGCAGGAAATACAGCGCGAGCACCAGCAGCAGGATGGTCACCACCTCCACCGACACCTGCGTCAGCGCGAGATCCGGTGCGGAGAATCGCGCGAACAGCAGCGCCATCAACAAGCCGCACATACTCAGCATGGAAAGTGCCGCCACACGTTGGCGCCGGCAGGCCACCACCACGATCGCCCCCAATGCCATGATGGCCAGCCCCGCGCCGGTAATGGGATCGAGCGGCGCCTGGGGCAATGGCCCGGACAATGCGCGCATCGCATCCGGCAGCGGCATCGTCCCTGCGCCCAGCAGATACCAGCCGGGCAACAGCACCATGACGGCCACTAGCAGCGCGATATAGCGTTGCAGCGAGCCGTTCTCCAGCGCGGCGGTCAGCGTTCTTGCCGCCCATCCCAGCGCCTGCATCAGATCCTCGAAGCGATCGCGCGCATTGAGCAGCGCCAGCGTGGCGTGATGCCGGTGGAATGCCTCGCGCCGAAAGTAGAACAACAGCGTGCCGGCCACCAGCGAGATCAGGCTCATCATCAGCGGCACGTTGAAGCCATGCCACGGACTCAGGCTGTATTCGGGCGGCGCCTTGCCTAACGTGGCGTACGCCGTAATCTGCAGCAGCGCGCCCACCGTGATATTCGGCACGAGGCCCACCACCAGGCAGATCACGACGAGGATCTCGACGGGCACCTTCATCAGGCGGGGCGGTTCGTGCGGAGGATAGTTCGGCAGATCGTCGGGCTTGCCATCGAAGAACACGCCATAGATAAAGCGCAGCGAATACGCCACGCTGAGCGCGCCGGCCAACGTGGCCGCCGCTGGCACGATCCAGTTGAAATAGCCGAACAGATCCTGCGCCAGCGTTTCGCCGAAGAACATCTCCTTGCTCAGGAAGCCGTTCAGCAGCGGCACCCCCGCCATCGACAGCGACGCCACGATGGCCAGCGCCCCCGTATGCGGCATATAGCGCCACAGACCGCGCAACTTCGTCAGGTCGCGTGTGCCGGTCTCGTGGTCGATGATGCCCGCTGCCATGAACAGCGATGCCTTGAACACCGCGTGATTGATGATGTGGAACAGCGCGGCCACGGTGCTCAGTTCCGTATCGAGACCGAACAGCAGCGTGATCAGCCCCAGGTGGCTGATGGTGGAATAGGCCAGCAGCCCCTTCAGATCGCGCTGCAGCAACGCCATGGCCGCGCCACCGAGCAGCGTGACAAGGCCGCAGAGGCTCACGATATAGAACCACCATGGCGTGCCATCGAGCACCGGATACAGCCGCGCCAGCAGGAACACGCCCGCCTTGACCATCGTTGCCGAGTGCAGGTAGGCGGAAACCGGCGTGGGCGCCGACATCGCGTGCGGCAGCCAGAAGAAGAACGGGAATTGCGCTGACTTGGTGAACGCGCCGATCAACACCAGCACCAGCATCAGCGGATACAGCGGATGGCGCTGCACCATGCCGCCTTGCGCCAGCACATCGGCCAGCTCCAGGCTGCCGCAGATGCGGCCAAGCAGCAGCACCCCGGCGAGCAGTGCGAGACCGCCCGCACCAGTGACGGTCAACGCCATGCGCGCGCCTTTTCGCGCATCGGAGCGGTAGGACCAGAAACCGATCAGCAGGAACGAGACGATGCTGGTCATCTCCCAGAACACCAGCATCAGCAACAGGTTGCCTGAGAGCACCACGCCGAGCATCGCGCCCATGAACAGCAGCAGCAACGTGAAGAAACGCACCGTGGACGCCACACGCGGCAGGTAGTAGCGCGCGTAGATCACCACCAGCAGTCCGATACCCGCAATCAGCACGGCAAAGGTGAAAGCCAGGCCGTCGAGCCGCAGGGTCAGGTTCAGGCTGATCGACGCCAGCCAGTCATGACGCCACTTGAAAACCGTCCCGTCCTCGATGCCCGGCCACGCCATGGCCAGCACGCCAAGCGCGGCCAGTGCCGTGGCAGCGGCGATGGCGAACGCCGCAGTGGCGCCGCCGCGCTTGCAAAGTTGAACGATCAACGCGCCGGCAAAGGGCAGCGCAACCAGCGCGATCATCAGCATCGGTGTTGCTCCGGCGCTTTGTGCAGCGTCATTGAGGCTCCTTTGCGATGTTGGGTTTTTCTTTCCCCCTGTTTTATTCCCCTCTCCCGCTTGCGGGAGAGGGGTTAGGGGTGAGGGCAAGCAGTTCTATCTACGACAGGCCGCAATTTGTACCGCTGCGCCCTCACCCCCGGCCCCTCTCCCGCCTTGCGGGAGAGGGGAGCAAAACAAGAGAAGGAAACGGGGAAACCCCGAGACAACGAAAACTTCACATCGGCACATTCTGCCACAGCATCCCCGTTCCGGCCAGTCGGTATTTTTCTGACGTGTCAGACGCTTGAACGAAAAACGCCGGCCCGAAGGCCGGCGTTACGCATCGATCGAAAGCCGCATTACATCCGCACAGGACCGGGGCAGGCTTTCAGTCCCACCCACATGATCACGATGACCACGTTGACCGGCACGCTGAGCGCACCGGGCAAATAGAAGATCACGGACAGGCCCGGCTGGCGCATCAGCATTTCCACCGCGCAGCCCAGCCCGTACAGCAGCACGCCGCACCACAGCCATCGACGCATATACGTCAGCAGCCAGTGGGCACGCGACTGATTGAAGCGCCACGCTGCCGCACGCGCAAGCACATCGCCCCGACTCACATCCTTGAAGAGCCAGTCGAAGAAGAAGTACCGGTACAACAGCGTGCGGAAAGCGAGCTCTTGCATGATGCGTGGCGCGTGGCGCAAACCCTGTTCAGTGATGGAGTAACGCAATGCGCATGCCCGTGCCGCACCTGGCGCTGGCGCATGGACTAACTGTAGTCACTGAACTGCCACGCGGTAAGAATTTCACGCCGGCCCCACGAAACTGCCATGCCCCAATGTGGAACATGGCGCAGGACCGGCCGGCTTCAGGCGCCGTCGAGGTACGGATTGCGTTGGCCCAGTCGCGTACCCAGCGCATCGGGCGCCAGCGTCATGCTGGCCGGGTCCACCTGTGCAGGCGGCGGAGTCATGGCCGTCGATGCAGGCGGGGCAACGACGGCGCCGGGTGCGGGCGGCACACCGGTCTGCACGCCCTGCATCGAACCTTGCGCATAGGGGTTGGGCTGCTGCGCGGGTACGGCTTCCGGCGCTGTCGGTGTCGCGCCGGCCGGTACAGCGGAAGGTGCGGCCTGGTATGGCTGTGCGGCTGGCATCGGCTGGCCCTGCTGGAATGGGTTCTGCTGCGCGAGCAGCGGATACGACGCCACCAGCGCGCCAGCCATCAACAGGGATTTCGCCAGATGTTGCTTCATTCAAGATCCTCCGTATAAACGCCTACAGGCATTGGGAACGGCAACTGTAGCGGTGAGGCCCCTGACATTCTGTTCGATTTTGCAACTGACATTTACCAGCCTTGCGACGTCCGCGCATGCACGATATGTACGCGCGCGTGTGCTCGACACGCCGCAGTGCGATGGGTTCCGACATTCCGCTTGTCCCGGTTGTGCCGCAACGTGGCATGCTGTCCGGGACGTGTGTCCCGATACATCGAGCACGCGGTTCCCTACGATGTCTGCCGATTCCGCGCCTCTCGGCGCGGACGCCACGCAAGCACGGAGTACGTCATGGCACATACGGATGCACGAGGACTCGCAGTCTCCACACAGCACGCGCGCTCGGTCGAGCGATACGAAGCGGCACTGGCGCTGCTGAACGGCTACTACGCCGATCCGCTGGCCGAAATCGACGCCGCACTGGAGGACGATCCTGCGTTCGCGATGGGTCATGCGTTCCGCGCCGGCCTGATGGTGACCGCAGGCGATGGCACGGCGGCACCGCTGCTTCGCCAGAGCGTGGAAGCGGGCGAGGCGCTTTATGCGCAAGCCAACGACCGGGAGCGCCGCCACATCGCCGCCGCGCGCGCATGGCTGGATGGCCGCTTCGACCAGGCGCTGCGCCAGTACGGCGACCTCGTGATGGATTACCCGCACGACCTGCTCGCCATCCAGGTAGCGCATCTCTGCGATTTCCTGCTGGGCCAGTCGTCGATGCTGCGCGACCGCATCGGCCAGGTGCTGCCGCATTGGGATACGCACACACCGGGCTACAGCTACCTGCTCGGCATGCAGGCGTTCGGATTCGAAGAGACGCATCTCTACGACCGCGCCGAAGCGGCGGGACATCGCGCACTCGACATCAATCGGCGCGACCCGTGGGCCGTGCATGCCGTGGCGCATGTCATGGAGATGCAGGGCCGTACGGACGATGGCGTGGCGTGGCTCGACAGCCGACGCGACGACTGGGCCAGCGACAACATGTTCGCCGTGCACAACTGGTGGCACCTGGCGCTGTTCCACCTTGAGGCCGGCCATACGGAGGAAGTCCTGGCGCTCTTCGATCGATACATCGCACGACCCCTGCCTGCCATTGCCCTCGATCTGATCGACGCGTCGGCCATGCTGTGGCGCCTGCATCTGCGCGGTGTCGAGGTCGGCCAGCGCTGGCAGCCCGTGGCCGACGACTGGCTGGGACGCGGCGCAGCCGGCTACTACGCGTTCAACGACGTGCACGCGATCATGGCGAGTCTGGGCGCCGGCCGGCCTGATGGCGCAGCGGCATTGCGCGCAGCACTGGATACGGCGGCGCAGGGTGAAGGCACCAATGCCGCCATGGCACGCGATGTCGGGTTGCCGGTGGCCGATGCGCTGATCGCATTCGAGCGCGGCGAGTTCGCGCAGACCATCGAACTGTTATTGCCCGTGCGACTCATTGCGCACCGGTTCGGCGGCAGCCACGCGCAGCGCGACATCATCGGCCTGACACTGATCGAGGCCGCGATACGCGATGGCCGTGCCAGTCTGGCGGGTGCGCTGACCGCCGAGCGTGCCGCACTCAAGCCGATGAGTCCGAGCCTGCAAATCCTTGTGCGGCGCGCCGACGCGTGCCGCACAAGTGACCAGCCGCAGGTCAGGGCCGCTTGACGGTCACGCGCAGGAAGGTCGCGGGAATCGACGTGGTGTCTGCATTCCCGCTTTTGTTCTGCGCGTTGAACAACGCCTCCAGTTCACGCTGCAAGTCGTCGGTACGTCCGTTGGCCTCCGCCGCGGCAAACGCGTTCATCGTCGGTCCGTAGTAGTTGCGGAATTCCGCGAGCAGTTTCGACGGCGAGCCTGCGAACTTGAAGTCGTAGGTTTCCTTCGAGAAGGAAATATTCCCGGGCGGCACGCCTGCCTTGCCGAAGCGCTCCGTCACCGCTGCCTCGCTGCCCCACAGCATCGGACTGATAAAGCCCTCGGGTGGCGGCGGCGAGTAGCTCATGCTGGTCTTGAGCACCTGCGCCACGAGCGTGGGATCGTTCGGAATCCAGTTGCCCATCACGATGCGGCCACCGGGCTTGGTCACGCGCACCATTTCTCGTGCCACGTCATCGGGCTTCGGCGCGAACATCGCACCGAACATGCTGACGACCAGGTCGAAGGTGGCGTCCGGCAGGTCCGTCAGCGCGCAGGCGTCGCCTTCCTGAAAGCGCAGGTTGTCGAGTCCGGCTTCTTTCGCCCGCTTGTTGCCGGCCGCCACGAGGTTGCTGGCGATATCCACGCCCAGCACATCGGCCCCTCGCTTTGCGGAAGGCAGCGCCGTGGTGCCGTCGCCGCAGCCGAGATCCAGCACTTTCATGCCCGGCTTGACGCCAAGGCTCTCGATGATCTGATCGCCGCTATCGCGCATCGTCGCCGCCAGCCGCGTGAAGTCGCCCTTCTCCCACAACGCCTTGTTCGGATTCGGATTGGTATTCATGTGCAGTCCCCTACGATTGGCATTATTGCGGCGGCGCGCTGCAAGAGCAGCGTCGCTGCCGGCTCCCCCGGGGGTTCTGGTTTTGTAGACCATGCGCCCCGCGCAATCAATCCATAGTTGGCCGCTCGTCTCGAAGCCGACGCAAAAAGCCCCGCCAGCAAGACATGCCCGGCGGGGCGATACCAGGGACCGTCAGGTCCGATGTGGCGCTAACGAGCTATCAAGTAGACGATTTCGTTGGCGTCGTGGTGCCGCCGTGGGGATCGGTCCCGGCCGGCGTCGTGCCGCTGCGGCCTGCTTCCATGCCACCGCCATAGCTGCTGGCGGACGATCCGGTTGCGCTGCCGCTACTGCTGATGCCGCTGGTCTGCCCCGCCACGTTCTGGCTGGCCGTCTGGCCGGCCTGCCCCAACTGGCCGGTCAGGCCTGGCTGCGAGGATTGACGCGTCCACTGGCCGCCTTGCCCACCTTCCTGCCGTGTGACGCGAAGCTGATTGGTCACCTCCTTCACACCAAAGACCTCGTCGGCCATGTCCTCGATACGGTACTTCTGCTGGCGATCCTGCACCGAACCGCTCAGCGTCACCACCCCATCGGACACCTTCACTTCCACATCGCGGACATCGAGCCGCCCGGAATGCGTGAGCCGTTCGCACAGGTCTTCACGAATGCGATCGTCGGAACGCACGTAGCCCTTCGGACCGACGCGCTTGCGCGCCGGCATATCGCCGCTGCCGCCAAGGTCGTAGCCATAGCCACCCTGTCCACCGCCCTGGCCACGGCCTTGCCCATAGCCACTTTGTCCACCCATGCCACCCTGACCGCGCGTCATCCCCTGGCGCTCGTTGGCACCCGTGAACTGTTCGTAGCCGCGGCTCTCGCCACCGCCCGCACCCCGGTCGCCGCCATAGCCGCCGTAGCTGCGTTCGAGAGAGGTCTGGCCGCGTCCGCCGCGTGACCCTTCATAGCCGCCACCTTCATAGCCGCCATAGCCGCTCTGGCCGATGCCACCGCTCTGCCCCCGCTGACCTTGCTGCCACGATTGACCCCGCCCCTGCCCGCCGCGCGTGCCTTGCTGTTCGTCGCCCCATGACTGCATGCCCTGCTGCTCGCTGCCGCGGCGCCATTGTTGCTGCCGATTCATGTCGCTACCGTAGGCATCTTCCTGATGCCAGTCGCCCCAACGCTCGCGATCTCCGCTGCCACCGCGTTGCTGGCCGAAGCGCTGGTTGCCGCCACCGCCGAACCGGCCTTCGCCGCGTTCGCCATAGCGTCCTTCGCCATAGCCTTGATCGCGGCGTCCGTAGCCTTCTTCGCCACGGCCATAGCGTTCCTCGCTGCGTCGTCCTTGCGAGCTCTGCAGGTCGCGCTGATAGTCGCTGCGTTCATAGCCTTGCCCGCTGCCTGACTCGCGTCCCTGTCCCGCGCGCTGGTTCGCGCGCATGCCGGTGAAGCGTTCGTCTTCCATGCGGCGCTGGTCACCGCCGTAGTGGCTGGACGACGATGAAGAAGACAAATCGCGATCCGCATTCCAGTCGCTGCCTGCGCCCTGCTGGCGCGACGCTCCGCCCTGCCAATCCGAACCGCCGCCCTGCTGTCGTTGCGACATCCATCCACCACTATCCGCCTGCTGCTGGCGTTGCGAACCTTGCGATTGCCAGCTATTGCGTTGTGTCTCGCCGCGATGGTCGTCGCTATCGCCATAGCGATTGTCCGTACCGCCGCGTCCGTTGTTTTCCTGAGCCATGATCGTCTCCGGTCAATGCGTCGATGAAAAGGTCCGCGCGGGTGGCTGTCGCCATCGCCACGCACTGGAACCCGATTGACGCAAATTCCATACCGCCTGAGCCGCGCGCCCCGAAGCGCCCCGCAAGGCACGCCAGCGCACCGTGGCGCGCGTAGCGCCCGGACGTTCTTGCACGCTCGTATAAATCCTGCGTGTGTGCTGGCCGGCAGTGCAGGCCGCGTGTCGGCGTTTGTCTGATTCGATGCGCGCAGCGTTGATCGCTTCGCCAGGATGCGCATAATCGACCCGACCATTCCATCCGGAGACCGCCGTGAAACGATCCGTCCTGCATCTCACTGCCGCCAGCGCCGTGCTGGTGGGTTGCGCGTTGCTCGTCCAGGCGTGCAGCACGTTCTCATCGGGCAAGCGCGGCAACATGGCAGTGCCCGAACCGGCCAGGCAAGTGGATCTCAAGCGCTACCTTGGCAAGTGGTACGAATACGCGCGCTATGAAAATGGCTTCGAGCGAGGCTGCGATGGCGTGACCGCCGAGTACGCCCTGCGCGAGGACGGCCTGGTCTCCGTGATCAATACCTGCGGCAACGGTGGCGACAAGGGCGGCGGCGCCCGCACCTCGGAAGGCCGCGCCAAGGTGGTGCCGGACAGCGGCAACGCCAAGCTCAAGGTGTCGTTCTTCGGCCCGTTCTATGTGGGCGACTACTGGGTGCTCGACCATGGGGACGACTACGAATGGTCGATCGTCGGCGAACCGTCCGGACGATACCTGTGGATTCTCACGCGGGACGCGCGTCCCGACGAATCGACAGGCCTGAAGTTGGTGGAACGCGCCCGATCACTGGGCTATGACACGGCGATGCTGAGGAAGACCGCGCATTGAGGGTGGGGCGAAGGGCGATTTCAGGCGGCAAACCGGGCATGGATGTATCCCATGCGCCACATCGACATGATGCGCCGTTCGTGCGTCATATGGGATAATCCTCGGCTTTGCCCCGGGCGCGACTCAAGAGGTTGTCTGCACGGACGAGCGATGGGCCCCAATCCCGCTGGCCCGCCTGATTTCACGCGATTTCCCCGCGAACCTTCATCAGCACCCACAAATGCCCGTATACCGTTCCAAAACCTCCACCGCCGGCCGCAACATGGCAGGGGCGCGCTCGCTGTGGCGCGCTACCGGCATGAAAGACGATGACTTCAACAAGCCGATCATCGCGGTGGTCAATTCGTTCACCCAGTTCGTTCCCGGCCACGTCCACCTGAAGGATCTGGGCCAGCTGGTCGCCCGCGAGATCGAAGCCGCTGGCGGCGTTGCCAAGGAATTCAACACCATCGCCGTGGATGACGGCATCGCCATGGGCCACGACGGCATGCTGTACTCGCTGCCGAGCCGCGACATCATCGCGGACTCCGTCGAGTACATGGTCAATGCCCACTGCGCCGACGCGATGGTCTGCATCTCGAACTGCGACAAGATCACCCCGGGCATGCTGATGGCCGCGATGCGCCTGAACATTCCCGTGATCTTCGTGTCGGGCGGCCCGATGGAAGCGGGCAAGACGCGCCTGGCCAACCCCGTTACCAAGCAGATCGAGTTCAAGAAGCTCGACCTCGTCGATGCGATGGTGATCGCCGCGGATTCGAACTACTCCGACGCCGACGTGGCCGAGGTAGAGCGCTCCGCCTGCCCCACCTGCGGTTCGTGCTCGGGCATGTTCACTGCCAACTCGATGAACTGCCTGACGGAAGCGCTGGGGCTCTCGCTGCCGGGCAACGGCACCGTGGTAGCCACGCACGCGGACCGCGAGCAACTGTTCAAGCGCGCTGGCCGCCGCATCGTGGAACTGGCCCGCATGTATTACGAGCAGGAAGACGAACGCGTGCTGCCGCGCTCGGTGGGCTTCAAGGCGTTCGAAAACGCCATGACGCTGGACATCGCCATGGGCGGTTCCACCAACACCATCCTGCACTTGCTGGCCATCGCCATGGAAGCCGGCATCGAATTCACGATGACCGACATCGACCGCCTGTCGCGCGTGGTGCCGCAGCTTTGCAAGGTGGCCCCGAACACGAACAAGTACCACATCGAAGACGTGCACCGTGCGGGCGGCATCATGGCCATCCTCGGTGAACTCGATCGCGCCGGCAAGCTGCATACCGATGCCCCGACCGTGCATTCGGCCACGCTGGGCGACGCGCTGGACCAGTGGGACATCGTGCGCACCAAGGACGAAGCCGTGCGCAAGTTCTACATGGCCGGCCCCGCCGGTATCCCGACGCAGGTGGCATTCAGCCAGGACACGCGCTGGCCAAGCCTGGACCTGGATCGCGCCGAAGGCTGCATCCGCTCGTACGAACACGCGTTCTCGAAGGAAGGCGGACTGGCCGTGCTGTTCGGCAACATCGCCCTCGACGGTTGCGTGGTGAAGACCGCCGGCGTGGACGAGAGCATCCATGTGTTCGAAGGTTCGGCACACGTGACCGAATCGCAGGACGAAGCCGTCGAGAACATCCTCAACGACAAGGTCAAGGCCGGCGACATCGTGATCGTGCGTTATGAAGGTCCGAAGGGCGGCCCCGGCATGCAGGAAATGCTCTACCCGACCAGCTACATCAAGTCGAAGGGCCTGGGCAAGGAATGCGCGCTGCTGACCGATGGCCGCTTCTCGGGCGGCACCTCGGGCCTGTCGATCGGCCACTGCTCGCCGGAAGCTGCTGCCGGTGGCGCCATTGGCCTGGTGCGCGACGGTGACCGTATCCGCATCGACATCCCCAACCGATCGATCAACGTGCTGGTGTCCGACGAGGAACTGGCCCGCCGCCGCGAGGAACAGAACGCCCGTGGCTGGAAGCCGTCCAAGCCGCGTCCGCGCAAGGTATCGGGCGCGCTCAAGGCCTACGCCAAGCTCGTGATGTCGGCTGACAAGGGCGCCGTGCGCGACCTGTCTTTGCTGGACGATTGATTTGGCTGTGCCGCCGGTTTGCTCCCCTCTCCCGTTGCATGGGAGAGGGGAGCAAACCACAGGGTCGATTCAATCGTTACTCCTGAACTTCCCCTCCTTCCTCCTGTCGTTATGGATTGCTACCTCACATTGCACATCCAATGAACGCTGAGCAGATCCTCTCGCATCCCTGGTTCAACACCTGGACGGCTGCCGTCATCGCTGTCATTGCAGCGCTCGTCGTGCATCGCATTGGTGGCCTGCTGTTGTTGCGCGTCACCCGCTCCACCCTGGTACTACGTGCCATCGTGATCAAGGTGCGTGCGCCGGCGCGGTTCGTGTTGCCGTTGCTGGCGCTACAAACCGTGTGGCAGGCGGCGCCCGATGACTTGCGTTGGATAGACAGCGTGCGGCATGTGAACGGCCTGCTGATGATCATCGTCATCACCTGGCTCGTGGTGCGGATCATCGGCGGGTTCGCGGAAGGCGTACTGGGCCGCAACCCCGTTGACGTGGCCGATAACATCGATGCGCGCCGCATCCACACGCAGACCCGCGTGCTATCGCGCATTGCGATGACGCTTGCGATCGTGATGGGTGCCTCGCTGCTGCTGATGACATTCCCGGGCGCGCGGCAGGTGGGTGCCAGCCTGCTCGCCTCCGCCGGTGTGGTCGGCCTGATTGCCGGCTTTGCCGCCAAGCCCGTGTTCAGCAACCTGATCGCCGGCTTGCAGTTGGCATTGACGCAGCCGATCCGTCTTGACGATGTGCTGATCGTCGAAGGCGAATGGGGGCGTGTGGAAGAAATCAGCGGCAGCTATGTGGTCCTGCGGATCTGGGACGAGCGGCGCATGATCATTCCGCTGCAGTACTTCATCGAGAAGCCTTTCCAGAACTGGACCCGCAGCAGCGCGCAGTTGACGGGCTCGGTCTTCTTCCACGTGGACTACGGCATGCCGCTGGCACCGTTGCGCGCGGAACTGGAACGCATCGTCCACGCCGCGCCGGAATGGGACCGGCGCTTCTTCAACCTCGTGGTCACCGATGCCAACGAGCGCACCATGCAGTTGCGCGTGCTGTGCACGGCAGCCTCGTCGGGACTCGCATGGGATCTGCGCTGCGTGGTGCGCGAAGGGCTGATTTCATTCATGCAGCGCGAGTATCCGCAGTATCTGCCACGCCTGCGCATCGAAGCCGATCCCACGCCACCCACCGACTCACCCGGCGCGCCGTGACAGCACCGCGTCGCGCGGTCCGGCATCGGTCACGCGGCCAGCCTCGACCACGACAATCGTATCGAAGCGCGACAGCAGACTCGGGCGATGCACCGACGCCACGATGCATGCCGTGGGAAACGCCTCGAACATGCGTTCGAACACACGCCCTTCCGATTGCGGATCGAGCGCGCTGGTAGGCTCATCCAGCAACAACAGCGAACTGCCCTGCGCCGCCAGCGCACCGCGCGACAGTGCCAGCCGCTGACGCTGACCACCCGAGAGATTGCCGCCGCGCTCGTTCAGCGCACTCGCCAGTCCATCGGGCATGCGTTCCAGCACCTCGTCGAATACGCCGGTATGGACTGCGGATTGCAGCGCGGCGGCATCGGCCGGTTCACCGAAGGTGAGGTTCTCCTCGACACTCGCTTCGAACACTTCGGCTTCCTGCGGAATCAGCGTGCCCAGCGTACGCAATGCCGCCCAATCAATCGGCGCACCATCGCAAAGCAGTTCGCCGTGTTGCGGACGATAGAGTCCGGCCAGCATGCGCAACAGCGTGCTCTTGCCGCCGCCACTCGGACCAATGAGTGCGATGCGCGCACCACGTTGCAGATTCAAGTCGATGCCATGCAATCCGCCGCGTGCGTCGTCTGCGTAGCGCAACGTGGCGGCGCGCAATTCCAGCGATTGCCACGGCGCATCCGCCACGATGGCTGGTGTCACTGCATCGGCATCGCCGGGTGCATCCCAGATCGGTTCCGCGCTGCCGTAGTCGGTATGCATGCGCGCGAAGCTCTGGAAGTTCGATGCCATGGCGCCCACCACCGTGGCCGCCTGTTGCGCGTACTGGTAGATCATGAAGATCGTGCCGAGCAGCACTGCCTGTCCCGGCTGGCGTGTCTGCAACACATAGACCACCACGAGAATCCACGTCAGCCCCATGCCGAGCAGGTCCACGGCAAACCACTTGCCCTCGTTGACCATCACCGCGCGGCGCAGAGGCACCATCACGGCATCCATGCGATGGCCCAGCAGCTTGCGCGATGCGGCCTGCAATCGCAGCCCCACGACCGTGCTCGCGTTGCCGACGAAATCGAGCAACGCCGCCGCATAGCGACGCTCGGCATCATTCTCCGCGCGCGCCAGTTGCATCAACGTGCGGTCGAAGCGCAGGATGATGATCGCCACCGCCACATAGCCCGTGATCGCGATCACGCCACTGGTACGCGACAGCAAGGCCAGCGCCACAATCGGTCCCACAAAGTTGAACGCGCTCTGCAGATAGCCGAACTGGTTCTGCGCGAAATCCGACAGCGCACGGCTCGACTGCACCACACGATGCTGCAACTCGCCCGAATGGCGCCCATCGCGCCATGCCAGCGGCGCCATGGCAATGCGCGCATAGAGTTGATCCGATAGCCGCTTACGCACCCGTACGCCTACGTTGCGCTCCAGGATGCGCCCCGGACCATGCAACAGCCATGACAGCAGATAGATGCCGATGAGATACACGATCCAGCGCCCGGCCACGTCCATCTGGCCCTGCTGCAATGCATTGATGGCCTGCGCAGCGAGCCATGGCATGGTCAGGCGCAGCAACTGGGCTGCCGAGAGCAGGCCCGCTGCGCCCAGCAGATGGCGCCGTACGCCGTGGGCGTGGCGCCAGAGCGCGCGATACAGGTCGCGTGCCGCACTGCCGAGGCCAATGGCGGGCGGACGTGTGAGTGTGTCGGGTGCCGTCATGCGCAGGGTTTCCAGGCTGATGTGTACGCGTGATTCTATAGGCCCGAGTGCGCTGGTGTGATCGCCGTTGACCCTGTGCGCATCAACTCCTACTCTAGGTACGGTGTTCTTCCCGCTTCGCGTGAGTCCATACCCACGACGCGGTACAGGTATCGAGGAGACCTCATATGACGCTGCGACCCGACCCGACGTTTCACGCATCGCCAGAACTCGCGATGCGCGCACCGACGGAAGAATATGCTTATACGGTGCTGCTCTCCCCCGATGGCTCGCAACCCGACGCGCTGGCCGTTGTCGATGTCAAACCCGGCTCGCCGCAATACGGCACCGTGGTACATACGGTGCCGATGACGCACAAGGGCGACGAGCTGCATCACTTCGGATGGAACGCCTGTTCGTCTGCCCTCTCGCCGCTGACAGGTCATGCGTTTCTGGAGCGGCGTTTCCTGATCATTCCGGGCATGCGCTCGTCACGCCTGTATATCGTCGATACCAAGCCGCATCCCACGCAGGCCAGGATCCATCGCGTGATCGAACCCGACGAGGTATTCCAGAAGACCGGTTACTCGCGTCCCCACACCATCCACTGCGGCCCGGAGGGGATCTACGTCAGTTGCCTCGGTGGCGGTGGCGCCGACGGTACGGAAGGCGAGCCCGGCATCTTCATCATGGACTGCCAGACGTTCGACGTACTGGGCCGCTGGGAGATCGACCGCGGTCCGCAGGACAAGCACTACGACTTCTGGTGGAACCTGCCGCGCGACTACATGGTGTCGAGCGAATGGGCGCTGCCGCCGCAGTTCGAGAACGGTATCGTGCCCGAGGATCTGCTGGCCAACCGCTACGGCCACCGGCTGCATTTCTGGGATCTGCGCGGCCGGCGCAATGTGCAGACGCTCGACCTCGGACCACAGCATCAGATGGCGCTGGAAGTGCGGCCTGCGCACGATCCGATTCGCGAATACGGCTTTGTCGGTGTTGTGGTGGACACCACGAATCTCGAAGGATCGATCTGGACGTGGTGGCGCGAAGACGGCCAGTTCTTCGCCGAGAAAACCGTGACCATCTCGCCGGAACCTGCTGACAAGGACGATCTCCCGCCCCTGCTGCAAGGCTTTGGCGCGGTGCCGCCGCTCGTGACCGATATCGATCTCTCGCTCGACGATCGCTTTCTCTACGTGTCGTGCTGGGGCACCGGCGAAATGCGTCAATACGATGTCACCGATCCGCACAGCCCCAAGCTCGTGGGCTCCGTGCATCTCGGCGGTATCGTCCGGCGCACGCCGCATCCCAATGGCAAGCCGTTCGCAGGCGGCCCGCAGATGGTGGAGATCAGCCGCGATGGCAAGCGCGTCTACTGGACCAATTCGCTGTATTCCACATGGGATGACCAGTTCTATCCCGATGGCGTTCCCGGTGCGCAGGTCATGGCGAACGTCGGCCCCCATGGCGGACTCACGCTGCAGAAAGACTACTGGGTGGATTTCCCGGACGGCTACCGCGCCCACCAGATCCGGCTCGAAGGCGGCGACTGCTCGACCGATTCCTTCTGCTATCCGTCGATCCGGTCTTGAGTGACGCGTGGCAGTACGCGGGCCTGTGGGCGGCCGTGGTGTTCAGCGGCCTGTACCACGGACTGAATCCAGCGATGGGGTGGCCGCTGGCCGTCTCCAATGGATTGATGGCGCGCACGAGTGGACCATCGTCTCATGCCACATCGCGCGCCATGGCCGGTGCCATGGGCTACCTCGGTGCGGGCCATCTGCTCGCGGTGCTCGCGATGACGCTGCCGTTCGGCATGCTCGCGTCGCTGCTTGCATGGCAACGGCCCTTGCAGATTGTGGCGAGCCTGCTGCCCGTGGCCTTCGGCATCGTGCTGTTGCTGCGTCGCCGCCATGCACGCGTGCTGGCGCGTATCCGTCCCACGCAATTCGCGCTCTGGTCGTTCGCGATTGCCATTGCACACGGTGCGGGGTTGATGCTGATCCCGATCTATCTCGGGCTGTGCGATGCAAATGCGGATGCCGGGCATCAGGCCATGGCCGCACTGTCCACGCGCAATCTGGCGATGGCTGCGTGCGTTGCGTTGATCCATACCCTCGCGATGATGGCAGCCGGGGGGTCCATGGCATGGCTGACGTATCGGCATGTGGGCCTTCAACTCGTGGGACGTAGCTGGTTCAATCTCGATACCGTATGGGCCGCGAGCCTGATTCTCGTGGGCATGGTGTCGCTGTTGCTGCTGACCTGATCACGTAGCGCGCACTACCAGCGTCCGCTGCCACTCGTCTTGCCCGCACGCGTTTCCGCACGATGCGCGGCAAACCGTTCGAGCAGGAAGTCCACCAGCACACGCACCTTGTCAGAGCGATTGTTTCGCGCGCTGTAGACCAGATAGATATCGGCAGGTGCAAGTTGCCATTGCGGCAGCACCCGCACCAACGCGCCGCTGCGCAGATGTCCGGCCACGTCCCACTCCGATCGCACGATCACGCCCTGCCCTTCGAGCGCCCATGCCAGTGCCGACGCGCCATCGTTCGTACTCATCGTGCCGCGCACCTTGACGCTCTCCTGCTGCGTACCGCTGCGCAGATGCCATGTGCCGAACGTCTCGTCGGCTTCGCGAATGAAGATGCAGTCGAAGCGCGAGAGGTCGCGCGGGCTGGCGGGCAACCCTGCGCGTGCAATGTATGACGGTGCGGCGCACAGCATGCGCGCATTGTTCGCCAGCAGCCGCGCCGTGAGTCGCACATCGGGTGGCTCACCAAAGTGCACGACCGCATCGAGGCCCAGTTCCGTGAGATTCATGGGGCGCTCGCTCAGATGCAACTGGATTTCGATCTTCGGATACAGCCGCGCGAAATCCAGCAATGCCGGGGCGATGTACTGGCGTCCGAAGCCCAGCGTTGCGCCGATCTTCAGCAACCCATGCGGCGTGGTGCTGCTGCCTGCCACGGTTCGCTCCAGCGACTCCAGTTCGGCAAGGATGCGCCCACCCTCCACCAGGTAGCCCTCGCCCTCCGGCGTCAGGCTGATGCGGCGCGTGGTCCGGTGCAACAGCCGCACCCCGAGCCGCGCTTCCAGCGCCTGCAGTCGCTTGCTCACCGCAGACGGCGTGACGCCCAGTTCCTGCGCTGCCGATGCCAGGCTGCCGTGGCGATTGATGCACAGAAAAAAGGCGATATCCGAGAAGCTGTCCATGGCGCGTCAATTGCTGAATCGTGGGAACTAAAGAAGTGATTGTGCCTAAATTATGTTCCACAAGGCAAATGATAGGATGCCTCGCATAACGATTCCTACGGACGGAGACCCCCATGAAACTCGCCAGCATCCTTGCGTTTGCAGCCTGCACCGCCGTGATCGGCACCGCTTCGGCACAGTCGTATCCCCAGCGTCCCATCCGCCTGATCGTGCCCTACGCTCCCGGCGGCAGCGCCGATATCGCGGCCCGGCTGGTGACGGATGCGTGGTCGAAGAGCCTTGGGGGCACCATCGTGGTGGAAAACCGCGCCGGCGCGGGCGGCAACATCGGGGTCGATGCAGTGGCGAAGTCGCCGGCCGACGGCTATACCATCGGCCTCCAGACTGTGTCGCTGGCGATCAATCCGGGCTTGTTCCCGCGCATGCCGTATGACACGCTGAAGGATCTCGCGCCCATCGGCATGGTGGCCAGTTCGCAGCACGTGCTGGTCATCAACAACAAGGTGCCGGCCAAGAACCTGCAGGAACTGGTGGCGTTGGCCAAGGCGAAACCTGACAAGCTGACTTACGGCTCCGCAGGCAACGGCAGCACCTTCCATATGTCTGCCGAACTGTTCAAGTCCGTAGCCAATGTCTCGATCGTCCACGTACCGTATCGTGGCGGCGGCCCTGCTTTGGTCGATACCATTGCCGGACAGGTCGACATGAGCTTTCCCGTGGTGTCCGCCGCGCAGCAGCACGTACAGGGCGGCAAGCTGACCGCGCTTGCCGTGACTGGCAGCAAGCGCTCGCCGTCGATGCCCAACGTGCCGACCGCCGCCGAAGCCGGATTGCCTGATTACCAGTTCGAAACATGGTTCATGGTGTTCGCGCCCACCGGTACGCCCAAGGCCGTGATCGACAAGCTCAACGCCACGCTGAATGCCACGCTCGCGTCGCAGCCCGTCAAGGAACGCATGGTCAAGGAAGGGTTCGAGCCCACGCCCACCACGCCGGAAGCGGCCCGCCAGCGGCTGGAGAAGGAAATGCCGATGTGGGCCAAACTGATCAAGCAACGCGGTATCGTTGCCGAGTAAGTCCAGACATAACACGCTAACCAGGTAGCAACATGCCTCCCCGCACCCTTTATCACAAGCTCGTCGACTCGCACACGGTGTCGCGCATCGATGACGACAACGTTCTGCTGTACTGCGACCTGCACCTGATGAACGAGTACACCAGTCCGCAGGCATTCGCCGGGCTGCACGAGCAAGGGCGCGAAGTGCTGATGCCGGGACAGAACGTCTCGGTGGTCAGCCACATCATCCCCACGCATCCCACAAAGATTCGCGTGATTGCGGACACCGCTTCGGCACTGCAGGCCACCAACCTGCGCGCGAATTGCGAGCGCCACGGCATTCCGCTGTTCGATACCAACGACACGCTGCAAGGCATCGAACACGTCATCGCACCCGAGCACGGCATGATCCGTCCGGGCATGGTGGTGATCTGCGGTGACAGCCATACCACCACCTATGGCGCACTTGGCGCGCTCGGCTTTGGTATCGGCACATCGGAAGTGGAGCACGTACTCGCCACGCAGACACTGGTCTATCGCATGGCAAAGACCATGCGTATCCGCGTGGATGGCAAGCTGCCGGTGGGCACCACGGCCAAGGACCTGATCCTCAAGATCATCGGCAAGATCGGCGCACAAGGCGCGCGCGGCTACGTGGTGGAGTATTGCGGTAGTGCGATCCAGGATCTCAGCGTCGAAGCGCGCTTCACGCTCTGCAACATGACCGTAGAAGCTGCCGCACGCGGCGCGCTGATCGCACCCGATGACGTGGCACTGGATTACGTGCTGCGCCGCGCGTCCGATATCGACGACACGCAGCGCACCGATGCCATCGCGTACTGGCAAACCCTGCATAGCGATGCGGATGCGGCTTTCGATATGGAGTTCGCTTTCGATGCCGCCGATATCGAACCCTATGTCACATGGGGGACGAGCCCGGATCAGGTGCTGCCGGTATCGGGGCACATCCCGTTTCCCGAAGACCAGATGGATGACGCCGACCAGCGCTCCGTCGAGCGTGCGCTGTCCTATACCCATCTTTCACCGGGCGCGGCACTTGAGGGCACGGCAATCCAGCACGTCTTTATCGGGTCCTGCACCAATGGCCGGATCGAAGACCTGCGCGCGGTGGCCGACGTGGTGCGGGGCCGCAAGGTAGCCGATGGCGTACGCGCGATGGTCGTGCCCGGCTCCGGCGCCGTAAAGGCACAGGCCGAACGCGAAGGGCTTGCCAACATCCTGACCTCGGCGGGCTTCGAATGGCGCCAGCCGGGCTGCTCGATGTGCCTGGCGATGAACGACGATGTACTGGCCGATGGCGTGCGCTGCGCGTCCACCACGAACCGGAATTTCGAAGGGCGGCAGGGACGTGGTGCCATCACGCACCTGATGAGCCCGGCGATGGCGGCTGCCGCTGCCGTCACCGGCATGATCACCGACGTTCGCAAACTGGAGCCGCAGCATGTCTGAGCACACCCATATCATCGGCAAGGGCGCCGCGATCCGTTTCGAGAACCTCGACACCGACCAGATCATGCCGAAGCAGTTCCTGCGCGGCATCGACAAGGCCGGACTCGACAAGGGCGTGCTCTTCGATCAGCGTTTCGATACCCACGGCAACCTGCGCCCCGAGTTCGTATTGAACCGCCCGGAATACGCCGACACGCGCATCCTCGTCGGCGGCGCCAACTTCGGTTGCGGCTCCAGCCGCGAGCATGCGGTGTGGGGACTCCAGCAGTTCGGCATCCGCGCCGTGATCGCCCCGAGCTTCGGCGAGATCTTCTACTCGAACGCGATGAACAATCGCCTGTTGCTGGTGATGCTGCCGCGCGACGTGATCGAGGCACTGATGAACGCCGTGGACGCCGACAGCCACAATGCCATCGCCTTCGATCTGCAAACCATGCAGGTCACCACCCCGATCGGCACCTTCCCGTTCGAGCTTTCCGCGCGTCATCGCAGCATGTTCCTGCAAGGGCTCGACATGATCGGCTTGTCGCTGCGCCAGCGCGCGGATATCGAGCGTTTTGCCCGGCAGTACTGGCAGGCGTATCCGTGGACGAAGAATGTGGCGCAGCGCACGCGGGAGCGGTTGGGCACGACGTAAGCCCCGCCCTGCTGCAGGGCCGTCGCATCTGTGACGGCCCGTCGTCCTTCCGGTCTCACTTTCCGCTCCGTTATCGCTGAATTCCATTCCGGAATATCAGATCCGCACGCGCTGCTCCACTATGTGCCCATGCGCCTGCCGCCCTGGCAGACGTCGCGGACAAGAACGTGGAGAGGTCATGACAGTACGGGGTATGGAGTGCGATGACGGCATCATGCAGGGCTTTCCCCCGCCCCTCGACAAACAGGTGGCGCGCGGCGGCGGACTGCGTCCGCCGTTCATGCGGTGGGCACTGAGCCACACGCGCGAGGTAGCGCCGACCGTTGGCATGCGCCATGCCGCGCAGCCGATGCCGTTGCCGGTTGCCAGTGACGATGCTGGCGAGCACCTCGACGATATCCCGCTGACAGTGGGCGGCGCGTCCATGCAACTCGACCAGTACCTGAAGGCCACGCACACCGATGGCTTTCTGGTCGCGCATTGCGGTCATATCGTCTATGAACGCTACTGCGGCGGCATTCACGCGCACCAGCCGCATATCTGGGCATCGATGACCAAGTCGGTGACGGGCCTGCTTGCCGCGATGCTCGTCAGCGAAGGCCGCCTCGATCCGCAGGCGCCGCTGCATCGATACGTGCCCGAACTCGCGGGCAATCCGTTCGGCGATGCCACCGTGCAGCGCAATCTCGACATGGAGGTGTCCGTGGGATATCCGCCCGCATTGCCTCCGGATCTTGGGCTGTTCGCCGCCGTTGGCATCCTGCCGCGCAAGGACGATGCGCCCGACAACATCTACGACTTCCTGAAGGTGGCACACGCAACCGGCACGCACGACGACGCACCCGTCTGGTACTACCAGAACGGTTCCGCCGAAGCCGTTGCCTGGGCACTGCGCCGCATCACAGGCCAGCGCTGGTCACAACTTGTGACGGATCGCCTGTGGTCGAGATTCGCCGATGACGATGCCTATACGAGCGTGGATCGACTCGGCACCGAGATGGCCAGCGGCGGCCTGAACTCCACGCTGCGCGACGCCGCACGCTTTGCCGAAACGGTGCGCCGTGCGATGCAGGGCGATGTATCGGGACCCGTTTCCCCTGACGTCGCCCGCATCCTGTTCCAGCCCGCCGACAACCACGCCCGATTCGCACGCGGCAATCTGGTGTCCGGCCGCGACGGCTACGGCTATCGCCACTACTGGTTCCAGTGCAACGATGGCGACGGCAGCGTCGAGGCCAGCGGGCGGTTCGGCCAGCGCCTCTACATCAACCCGACGCAATCCCTCGTCGCGGTCAAGTTCTCGTCGAGTCCCGACGACGCGGCGCGCCCCACGCATGCCGCGGAAATTCAACGCCGCGACGATCCGGCCCGCGTGCTGGAAACGTCCGCGGCATTGACGGCGGCAGTCACGGCCATCCATGAATCGGTCATTCGCCACAGGTCTTGAGCCGACCGCCAGGAAAACAAGGAGACGATGTTGGGCAACAGTTTCACCAAGCACGATGCAGCACAAGGCCGGCGCAAGTTCCTGATGCAGGCCGGCGGCGCCGTAGCCATGGCGCTCGCAGGTTCCGCATACGCCGAGAAATGGCCCAGCCGGCCGATCCGTTTCGTCACGGCGTCGGGCGCAGGCGACCCCGTGGATCTGCAATTGCGCGAGTATCAGAAATCGCTCTCGCCTGCGCTGGGCAATGTGCCGATGATCGTCGACAACAAGCCCGGTGCCGCCGGTCAGATCGCGGCACAATCCGTGCTGCTCTCGGCGCCAGACGGCTATGACCTGCTGCTGGCCAATGCCAATTTCACGATCACGCAGAGCTATTTCCGCAAGCTGCCCTATCGGCCCATGCAGGACTTCGTGCCCGTTGCCATGACAGGCGCTGCCCCGATTGGCCTGGCGATACCGGCATCGAATCCGAGCCGCACATTGCGCGAGTGGGCGGCGTGGGCGCGCCGCCAGAACGGTACGCTGAACTATGCGTCACTCGGCAACGGCACCGTGCCGCATCTCTACGGATTCCAGCTCACCAACGACCTCGGCTTCGAGGCCACGCATATCCCCTACAAGGGCGCAGGCGCGGCATTGATGGATATCCTGCGCGGCCAGATCTCATACATGATGCTGGACATCGTGAACCTGCGCCCGCTGCTCGCCAAGCAACAGGTGAGGATTCTCGCGGTCACCGGCACCGAGCGTTCCGCGCATCTGCCTGACGTACCGACGTTCAAGGAGCAGGGCTTTGCGGGTTATGAGCGCACGGGCTGGACGGGATTGATGGTGCGTCGTGGCACGCCGCAGGACATCGTCCTGACGCTGAACCGTACGATGGACAAGACGAGTGCGACGGAGGAATGGCGCCGCAAGCGCGCCGAGGTGTGGTCGAGCTGGAAACCGATGGCACCCGACGAGATCGCCCGGCAGATGCAGTCGGAGGCCGCCGCATGGGGCAACCTCGTCCAGCGCGTGGGAATCTACGGAGACTGAGGGTCTACGACTGATGGTGGCTCGATTGCTTGACCAGTATCTCGATCAGGCGATCCGCCAGCGGCGAATGGTAACTGCCAGCGCGCCGCAGGATACCCACGCTGCGCGGCCAGCGAATGTTGGGCACATCGAGCGCACGCAGCCCGCGCGTGGCTTGCGTCAGCGTGCGGCGGCCCACCACGGTCAGCAAGTCGGTCTTGCGAATCACCGCCATCAACCCTTCCGCCGACGAATTGGCTTCCAGCGCCACGTTCGGCGGGGGCAGCCCGGCTTCGGTGAAGCATGCATCCACCAGCTTGCGTGCAATGACATTGGCATTGGGCAACAACCACGGGTAGCCGCCAAGATCCGCCAGGCGCAACGATCGCTTGTTGTGCAGCGGATGATGTTCGCGCCCGACGACCACAAGGTCGTTGTCGAACAGCGGCGTCTGCTCGATGTCCGCATCCGGCTTGCGCGACAACGTGGCGATGCAGAGATCGATCTCTCCGCGATGCAACGCCGCCAACAGCGGATCATGCAAGCCGATGGTGATCTGCACGCGTGCGGCCGGGCGCTGCCTGATCAGTTCGGCAAACGCATCCGAGAACACCGACCCCGTCAGCGATGAAGGCACACCTACCCGCACCACGCCCAACTTGCCGAGATGCAAGTCGTGCGCTTCACGTATGGCGTCGTGCAGCGAACTGCGCACAGCCAGAATGCGTTCGAGAAAGACTTCGCCGGAGGTGGTCAGGTCCATGCCACGCGAAGACCGCACAAATAGCTGGATGCCCAGTTCCTGCTCCAGCCGCTGAATCCCCTTGGTCAACGCGGGCTGGCTTTGGCCCATGTCCTCGGCAGCGCGCGCGATCTGGCCCGCCTGCGCCACCGCCGCAAAATAGTTCAAATCTTCCAGCCGCATGCTATTCCGTACTGTTATCGGAGATCCGGTTCCGATAATGACGGCGCAGTCACGACAACGTCAAGAATTGCGCGCTAGTGAATACCCTTGCAGGCCTCGGTGTGTACTCCCCTCTCCCGCCCAGTGGGAGATGGGCTGGGGGAGAGGGCCGGAGGTTCTGCTTGCCGACTGATCGCAATTTGAACTGCTTGCCCTCTCCCCCGCCCCTCTCCCGCACTGCGGGAGAGGGGAGAAAACCAACAGTGTTCGAGATGCCCGTGGTTAGCTCCCCTCTCCCGCGCAGTGGGAGAGGGGTTGGGGGTGAGGGCTGGAGGTTCTGCTTGCCGACTAATCGCAATTTGAACCGCTGGCCCTCACCCCCGCCCCTCTCCCGCACTGCGGGAGAGGGGCGCAAACCATGGGCACCTTACGCTGCGGCCTGCTGTCGCACTCTTCCTGCCGGTCTCACCAGCCCCATATGCTCGCGCAGCGTATGTCCCGTGTACTCGGTGCGGAACAGGCCGCGCCGTTGCAGGATCGGCACCACGCCATAGACGAAGTCGTGCAGCCCATCGGGCAACGCATCGGGCATCAGGTTGAAGCCATCTGCCGCACCGTTGCGGAACCAGTGTTCGATATCGTCGGCGATCTGCTCCGGTGTGCCGACGATGACGCGATGCCCGCCGCCGCCCGCCAGTTCACGAATCAGCGTGCGCACTGTGGCGTTCTGACGCCGCGCGAAAGCCACGGTGGCCGCGAAGAACGTGTGATTGCCATTCGCAGGCAGCACCAGATCGTCGGGCAATGGGGCGTCGAGTGACAGACGATCCACGGGGATACCAAGCGTGCCGGCCAGTCGATTCAGGCTGTAGTCCCATGGAATCAGGTCTACGAGTGCGTCGCGGCGCTGACGGGCCTGCGCTTCGGTTGCACCGACGATGGTCGTCAGTCCGGGCAGGATCTTGACGGCATCGCGTCCGCGACCCAGTGCCTCGGCACGCTGATTGATATCGCGCCGATAAGCCGCCGATTCCTCGACAGTCTGCGCCGCAGAGAACACCGCTTCGGCATGGCGCGCGGCGAGGTCGCGCCCATCGGACGACCCGCCAGCCTGGAACAGCACCGGATGGCCTTGCGGGGTACGCGGCAAGTTCAGCGGGCCCTGCACATCGAAGAACTCGCCGTGATGCGCAATGGGCTGCAGCTTTTCGGTATGCACAAAGCGTCCCGCCGCACGATCGCCGACAAAGGCATCGTCCTCCCAGCTATCCCAGAGCGACTTGACGATGTGCGTGAACTCGTCCGCGCGCGCATAACGTCGCGCGTGCTCGGCAGGTCCGGTCTGGCCGAAGTTGCGCGCGGAACCTGCATCGGCCGTGGTCACCACGTTCCATCCGGCGCGACCGCCGCTGACGTGATCGAGCGTGGCAAACCGGCGCGCGATGTTGTAAGGCTCGTTGTAGCTGGTGGATGCGGTGGCCACGAGGCCGATATGCGTCGTAGCCGTTGCCACGCAAGCGAGCAGCACCGTGGGCTCCAGCGCCGTGATGGGCCGGAAGTTGATCTGATCGGCAATCGATGCGTTATCCGCCAGAAAGATCGCGTCGAACTTGCCGGCTTCGGCTACCTGCGCCAGACGCACGTAGTGCTGCGCATCGACAAACGCGCGCGGATCGCTGCCGGTCAGGCGCCACGCCGACGGGACAAAGCCCGAATGCAGCGCGTTGAGATTCAGATGAAGCTGGCGGGGTGGCGCGGAGATAGACATAGCGAGGGTGGGACATAGGGGAGCGTCACAGCATAGGCACCGCCATGCCGCATGGGAACGAACGAAACCCGATATCGATATGCCGCATATCGAAACGCCACTTTGTTCGTTCCGTTCCCACCGGGCATGGCGTACGGTCCTCGGGTCCCACCTCCCGACTCTGCAAGGACTCGCCATGAGCGCCGTATTCCCGTTTGAACGCACGCCGTCTATCGTGCCCAACGCCACACCGCAACAGAAGTTCTGGTTTGATCCGCTGCCATTGCGCCCCACCGTGGAAGCGGAGCGTCGCCATCGACAGGAGCGGCTGGCCGGTGCGTTCCGGCTGTTCGCGCGATTCGGTTTCGATCTCGGCCTCGCCGGCCATATCACCGCGCGCGACCCCGAGCTTCCCGATCATTTCTGGGTGAATCCGCTGGGCATTCACTTCTCGCGCATTCGCGTGTCGGACCTGCTGCTGGTGAACTCCCGTGGCGAAACCGTGGTGGGCCAGCGGCCGCTGAACAAGGCGGCCTTTGCGATCCACGCGGCGATTCACGACGCGCATCCGCATATCGTGGCCGCTGCGCATACGCATTCGACCTATGGCAAGGCGTGGTCCACGCTGGGCCGCATGCTCGATCCGCTGACGCAGGATTCCTGCTCGTTCTTCGAGGATCACGCACTCTTCGATGACTTCACCGGCATGGTGGTCGATAACAGCGAAGGCGACCGCATCGCGCAGGCGCTCGACAAGGGCGATGGTCAGACCCACAAGGGCGTGATTCTCAAGAACCACGGCATCCTGACTGCCGGCCCCACCGTGGAAGCCACTGCGTGGTGGTATATCGCACTGGAGAACGCCGCGCACACGCAACTGCTGGCGGAAGCCGCCGGTACGCCGCAGCCCATCGACGAGGCCACTGCGCGCCACACGCAGGGACAGGTTGGCGGCAACGAAGGATCGCTGCACGCATTCGAGAGTCTGTACACGGGGCTGGTCGAGGCGGAGCCCGATCTGCTCGACTGATTGCCACACTCACCACCCTCTCCACACGAAACGCGATAGCAAAGAGGAAATCCTTCGTTCACGCCGTAGCGGACAGTTTCTACACTCAGTGCCTGCGCTTTGCTGACCCCTCCGAGAAACTTCTGCCCCGCTTGCCATGAACCGTCGCGATTTCCTTGCTGCTTCCTCGCTCCTTTTCCTCGGCGTACCGTTCTCTGCTGACGTACTCGCGAACGCCGCCGCTGCACAGGGTGCGCCCATACGTGGCGGCGTGCTCAACGTGGCGGTGTCACCTGAACCCACGCTGCTGACATCGGCATTCATCACGACGATGAACATCGGCCAGGTGTCGAGCAAGGTGCTCGAAGGGCTCGTGGCCTACGACCTGAATCTGCGGCCCGTGCCCGCATTGGCGACCTCTTGGACTACGTCGGCGGATGGCCTGACCACCACCTTCCAGCTTCGCAAGAATGTGAAATGGCATGACGGCAAGGACTTCACTGCCGCCGACGTCAAGTACACACTGCTCGAAGTCTGGAAGACACTGCATCCGTTTGGCCGTGCGGCATTCGCCAACGTCACGGCCGTCGATACACCCGACCCGCATACGGTGATCATCCGCCTGTCGTCGCCCGCACCGTACCTGCTCAACTACATCAACACGTATGGCGCGCAGATCCTGCCGCGCCACCTGTACGAGGGCAAGGATGTGTTGAGCAACCCGCTGAACAATGCGCCCATCGGCACGGGTCCGTTCGTGTTCAAGGAATGGGTCAAGGGCAGCCATGTGCGGCTGGAACGCAACCCGAACTACTGGCAGAAGGACCAGCCCTATCTCGATGGCGTGGTCTTCCGCTTTATTCCCGATGCCGCCGCGCGCACCGTGGCGCTGGAGGCCGGCGAAATCGACGTGGCACTGGGCTCCAGCATTCCGCTGTCGAACCTCGGACGCTTCCAGGACAAGCAGCGTTACCGCATCAATACCGACGATGGCCGCTATCTCGCCACGATCTTCCTGACGCAGTTCAACGTGCGCAAGCCGTACTTCGCGGATCGGCGCGTGCGTCAGGCACTGGCCTATGCCATCGACCGCAACGCACTGCTCAAGGTTGTGTTCCTCGGCTATGGCAAACCCGCCACGGGCCCGGTGCCATCGTCGGTGGTCAACTACTACTCGCCCGATACGCAGCAGTATCCGTACGACATCAAGAAGGCGGCGGCGCTGCTCGATCAGGCTGGCTTCAAGCCGGGCAAGGATGGCAAGCGCCTGCGCATCACGCTCGACTACGATGGCGGCGGCGGCGTGACCGCGAGCCGGCCCGCCGAGTTCATCAAGCAATCGCTGGCGCGCGTGGGTGTGGAGGTGGAATTGCGTGCGGGTGATACCGCCACCTATCTGCGTCGTGTTTTCACCGATCAGGACTATGACCTGATGATCTCCAGCCTGCACCGCCTGCCCGATCCCACGCTGGGTGTGCAGCGTCTGTTCTGGACGAAGAACATCATCAAGGGTGCGCCGTGGACCAATGGTTCGGGCTATTCGAATCCGGAACTGGACCGCATCATGGAAGCCGCTGGCCGCGAAGCCAACGAGAGCAAACGCAAGGCACTGATCACGCAGTGGCAGAAGATCGTGCAGGACGATGTGCCGGTGCTCGATCTCGTGGAGCAGACCTGGGTCACCGTGTCCACCGCACGCTTCCGCAAGGCCACTGCGCAGGGCGACGGATTGTTCGCGTCGTACGCCGATGCGTGGCTGACACCGAAGGCTTGACGCCATGCGCCACCCCGCCCTCGCTTTCCTGCGCCAGCGGTTGTTGCAGGTGATCCCCGTGGTACTCGGTATCGCACTGATGAACTTCGTCATCCTGCAACTGGCGCCCGGCGATGTCGTCGATGTACTGGCCGGCGAGGCTGGTGCGGCCAGTCCGGAGACCATGGCACAACTGCGCGCCAGCTTCGGACTCGATCAGCCGGTCTGGCTGCAACTGGTGCGCTATCTCGGTCAGCTTGCCACGCTCGATCTCGGCTTCTCGTATCGCCAGAACATGCCGGCGCTCGATCTCATCCTGAGCCGGCTTCCCGCCACGCTGCTGCTGATGGCACTGGCGATGGGCATCGCGCTCGCGCTGGGCGTGGCACTTGGCGTGCTCTCCGCCGTGCGTGTGCATCGCTGGCCGGATCGACTCGTCTCGCTCGTCACGCTGGTAGCGTATGCCGTCCCCACGTTCTGGCTCGGACTGATGGCAATCGTGCTGCTTTCCGCGCGGCTCGGCTGGCTGCCGTCGGGAGGCATGGTGGATATCAGCGCGGGCCATACGGGATTGGCCTGGGCGGCCGATGTGGCGCGTCACGCGGTGCTGCCCGCCTGCACGCTCGCCACGTTCTACCTCGCCGTGTACACCCGGCTGGTGCGCACCGCCATGCTCGAACTCGATGGCGCGGATTTCATTCGTACGGCGCGCGCCAAGGGTGCGGGCGAAGTGCGTGTGACCGTGGTGCATGCGCTACGCAATGCGCTATTGCCGCTTGTCACCATGGCGGGCTATCAACT
The DNA here is from genome assembly GCF_009793345.1 of Cupriavidus sp. SW-Y-13. NCBI lineage: Bacteria > Pseudomonadati > Pseudomonadota > Betaproteobacteria > Burkholderiales > Burkholderiaceae > Cupriavidus > Cupriavidus sp. SW-Y-13. The sequence goes on along the minus strand of NZ_WHLX01000002.1, from coordinate 127,515 downwards.
TGCATCGCTACTCAGCGGCGCGGTACTTGTCGAATCCGTGTTCAGTTGGCCGGGGCTGGGTCGCCTCGCTTTTGAATCGGTACTCGCGCGTGACTTCAATCTGTTGCTCGGCATCCTGCTGCTGAGTTCGGTGATGGTGACCGTCGTGAATATCTTCGTGGACCTGCTGTATGCGGCCATCGATCCGCGCGTCTCGGTGACTGTGAAGGGCGCAACGACATGAGCACGCTGATCTCTCGCCTGCCCGTTGCAACGACACCGCTCGCGTGGTGGCGCTTCGCCCGTGCATATCCTTCGGCAACGCTGGGGCTTGTCCTGATGCTGGCGGTGGTACTGGTAGCGCTCGTCGGCCCGCTGATTTTCCCCGGCGATCCGTGGGACATGGCTGGGCCGCCGATGCTGTGGCCGGGCGATGATCCCGGCTATCCGCTCGGCACCGATTTCATGGGCCGCGATCTCGCGACAGGTCTCGCGGCGGGCGCGCGCGTGTCGTTGCTGATCGGTCTCGTCAGCACTGCACTGGCTGCCACGCTGGGCATTACCGTGGGTGCCATCGGCGGTTACTTCGGTGGACGCGTCGATGCAGCGCTGATGCGTGTCACCGAAGTCTTCCAGACCGTACCGAAGTTCGTACTGGCCGTGGTGCTGGTTGCCATCTTCAAGCCATCGGTCACGACCGTTGTCGTGGCGATTGGCGTGGTGTCATGGCCCGCCACGGCAAGACTCGTACGCGCGGAGTTTCTCTCGCTACGTTCGCGCGAGTTCGTGCTGGCTGCGCGCACGGTCGGCATGAGCGACGCGCGCCTCATCCTCACGCAGATCCTGCCGAACGCCTTGCCGCCGGTGATCGCCATGGCGACGCTGACCGTGGCTACCGCGATCCAGACCGAGGCGTCGTTGGCCTTCCTCGGCCTGGGCGATCCCAACGTCATGAGCTGGGGCACCATCATTGGCGGTGGCCGCGAACAGGTGGCCGATGCGTGGTACATCTGCGGCCTGCCAGGTCTTGCCATCGTGGTCACGGTACTCGCCTTCAACCTGATTGGCGACGGCATCAACGACGCCCTGAATCCGCATCTGCGCCAGCGACGGCACTGACAACATGGCACTACTCGATATTCGCGCGTTGCGCACCGGCTTCACGACGGCCACCGGTCACGTTACGGCACTGCACGATGTGTCGCTCTCCATCGATCGCGGCGAAACGCTGGCACTCGTTGGCGAAAGCGGATCGGGAAAATCCGTCACCGCATGTTCGATCCTGCGCTTGCTGCCGCGCCGTGTGGCGCGCGTGACTGGCGGACAGATCCTGTTCAACGGCGCCGATCTGCTTGCGCTCGACGACCGCGCGATGCAGGGCATACGCGGCAATCGCATCGCCATGATTTTTCAGGAGCCGATGTCCGCGCTCAATCCGGTGATGCGCATCGGGGACCAGATCATCGAGGCCGTGCGCCTGCATCGCCGCGTGACGCACGCCGAAGCGCACGCGCGTGCGCTGGCGTTGCTCGAACAGGTGCGCATGCCGTCGCCGCGTGAACGCGCCAATGATTTTCCGCATCAGCTATCGGGCGGCATGCGGCAACGCGCCATGATTGCGATTGCGCTGGCCTGCGAACCGGACCTGCTGATCGCCGATGAACCCACCACGGCGCTCGATGTCACCACGCAGGCGCAGATCCTGGCATTGCTCAAGCGGCTTCAGGCAGAGACTGGCATGGCGATGTTGCTGATCACGCACGATCTTGGCGTGGTCGCGGAGACCGCCGACCGTGCAGCGGTCATGTATGCGGGGCGCGTCGTCGAGCAGGGGCCAGTCGAGGCATTGCTCACACGTCCCGCGCATCCCTACACAGCGGGCTTGCTCGCCTCGCTCGCCATCGAAACATTGCCACCGGGCAGTCGACTTCCAGAGATTCCCGGCACTGTGCCGCCACTTTCGGCCATGCCGGCCGGCTGCGCCTTCGCGCTGCGCTGCACTCACGCGGTGGCGCGTTGCAGGACCGAGGTGCCCGTGCTGGAACCCGCTGGCTCAGGCGAGGTGGCCTGCCACGCGCGGCTGCGCGTCCCTTCGCCAACCGTGATCGAGATCGAGGAGGTAGCGGCATGACCGAACCGCTGCTGGCACTTCGCCATGTCTCGCGCCACTACCGCACCCAAGGCGGCACGGTACGCGCACTCGATGATGTATCGCTCAACGTGGCGCACGGGCAGACGCTCGGCCTCGTTGGCGAGAGCGGTTGCGGCAAGTCGACGGTTGCGCGCGTGGCGATGCGACTCACCGATGTCGATGCGGGCGAGATACGTCTTGATGGCGAAGACATCACCACACGACAGGGCCGCGCGCTCGACGATATCCGTCCGCGCGTGCAGATGGTGTTTCAGGACCCGGCTGCATCATTGAATCCGCGCGCGACCATCGGCAAGACGCTGGAAGCGCCGCTGATTGTTCATCGACGTGGCAATGCTGCGGCACGCCGTGAACGCGTAGCCGCCATGCTCGACAAGGTCGGATTGCACCGCGACATGGCGCACCGGCTGCCTCACGAACTCTCTGGAGGCCAGCGCCAACGTGTTGCCATCGCGCGTGCGCTGATGCTCGACCCCGAACTGATCGTCTGCGACGAAGCCGTGTCCGCACTCGATGTCTCCGTGCGCGCACAGGTGCTGAACCTGCTGCTCGACCTGCGCGAGACACTCGGCATCGCCTACCTGTTCATCTCGCACGATCTGGCGGTGGTGCGGCATATGTCCGATCACATCGCCGTGATGTATCTCGGCCAGGTCGTCGAACAAGGCCCGCGCGATGCAGTGTGGCATTCGCCGCGCCATCCGTACACACGCGCGCTGATGGCGTCTGCGCCTTCGGCCCGCCCCGGTGCGCGTCGACTGCAACAGGCGTCCATCGCGGGCGAACTGCCCAGCCCACTCTCACCGCCGTCAGGCTGCCGCTTTCATACGCGATGCCCGCACGCCACCGCGCAGTGCCGTGAATTGGCACCGGTCTTCACCGAGCGCGGTGTTGATCATTGGGTGGCGTGTCATCTGGCTTGATCGCTGAGTCGCTGGCCGGTGTTGCTCCCCTCTCCCGCGAGCGGGAGAGGGGAGAAAACCAACAGTGTTCGAGATGCTCGTGGTTGGCTCCCCTCTCCCATGCAGTGGGAGAGGGGCTGGGGGAGAGGGCCGGAGATTCTGCTTGCTGAACATGTCGCAAATTGCACGGCTTACCCTCTCCCCCGCCCCTCTCCCGCGTGCGGGAGAGGGGAGAAAACCATCGGTCAAGGAAAAATCAGCCCTTGCGGCACATGCCCTGCGCGATATACGTCCATTGCACCGGATCGGATGCCTTGGCATTGACCTCGGCATAGTAGGCCATGGTCTGCGCGTCGATGGGCATGAACACCTGCGTGCGAAGGCCGCTTGCGGCTTCCTGCGAGATCCAGTTCACTGACAGGACACCGGGTACGGCAGCAGGGAGCATCATGCCAATCAGATTATTGGCCGCATTCAGCGTCACCGCCGCCGACAGATTCGTGCGTGCACTGACGACCAGACCCGCATCGTCGATCGTCAGTGTTTCCTCCTGCACCGATCCATCCAGCGCAACGCGCAGGCCGATGCCGGTGGGCGCGTCATACGATACGCCGGGTTGCCGGCAGACCCACTGGCCTGCCACCTGATTCATCGTGAGGGTCTGCGCCTGCCGGAAGACACCCGATCCCGCGATGCGATTGCCGCCGGTGTCCATCTGGTTGTGATCGAAGTACAGCGTCGTCACGCCGTTCTCGCGCCGCGCAAACACACGGCCCCACACCTTGCCGCCCAACGTCAGCGTGTAGGCACCGGGATAACTGGTCTGGTCGGCCAGCACAAGCGTGCCGGTCAGGCCCATGCCGCAGGCATCGCTGTAGGCGCTCGTCTGGCACATCCGCACGGCCCCGTCCGCGCCGACGCGCATCTGGCCGCCGTAACCATACTGGACCTGAAGGTTGCCGGAACTGGTGTAGTACGTGGACTGGGCGCGCACGAAGGTGTACGTGGCAGCCAGATCCGTGGCACTGACCGGCGCGGTCACACTGCTGGCCGTTACCTGGCCGGTGAGCTTGCCATTGCCAAGCTGTTTCGGCAGCCCCGCGATTTCACCGGTCAGCGCGGTGCCCGATACCGTGAACGTTGCCGTGACCGAACTGAGTAACGCAGTGACAAAAGCAGGCGGCGGCTCGGCATCGTCCGCCTTGAGGCCGCTAACGGCGTAGACATCGCCGCTCCTTGCGTAGTTGCCGATCACCGCACCGGCCAGACCGAAAGCGGAATCGGAGAAGCGGATACGGACCTGACCCGCAGCGGGCGCGTCGAGCGTCACGGCGATGGTGTCGCCGAAGCTGATCACGCCCAGGTATGTCACGGCCTGCGGCGTGGTGGGTGTCTCCGGTGTCCCTGGTGACTGCGGCGTATCCGGTGTGGAAGGAGACGAAGGCGGGGTGCCACCTCCGCTCCCGTTCCCCGCGCTGCTTCCCGCACCGTCGCCATCCCCACCGCACGCAGCCAGCGCCACGCTGACCGTCACGGCCCCTGCGATCCGCCACACCCGCCACCTCGACAACCCGCTGCCGTGCTTCATTTGCGACCCCTTCCCCGTCCCGTTGAGTTCTTGACTCCCAACACCAGGAGCCTGTTGTTTTGGTGCATGCCCCCATGGGCTGTCTTTGCATACAGTCCCATGCGTGCAACAATTCGGCTGGATCATAGCCCTGGCGTTTCGGGCTGTATGTCCCCTGATCGTGCGACGGGCGTGCATTTACCATGCCCCACTTCGGAGGGGGTATAGCGGTAGCACGAGCCGCTGCTTGTCGTGCGTCGATTCGCTCGCTCCGCACCTACACCCGCCGTGTCCACTGCCCCCTCCCTGCCAATCCGCGTTGCACTGATCGAAGACGATTCCCGTTTTACGGCCGCTTTTCTCGAAGCACTGGAAAGCGCGCCCGACATGTGCAGCGCAGGCACGGCGGCAACTTTGGACGATGGGCTCGCGCTGCTGCGGCAATTGACTGCCGCAGACATTCTTGTCGTGGACCTCGGACTGCCCGATGGATCGGGCATCGATGCCATTCGCGCCGTACGCACCGCGTGGCCGGCATGCAATGTCATGGTGGCAACCGTCTTTGGCGACGAGAGCCACGTCATGCGGTCCATTGCGGCGGGCGCCACCGGCTACCTGCTCAAGGACAGCTCCGCCGCGCATATCGTCAGCGAGTTGCGCTCGCTCCATGACGGCGGCAGTCCGATCAGTCCGCTGATCGCACGGCAGGTGCTGACGCGATTGCAGGCGCCCGCGGCCGACGCGCCGCAGACACCCACGGGCCCCAAACCCACCGAACTGTCGCCAAGGGAATACGAAGTGCTGGGCGATATCACGCGTGGCTTCTCGCACGATGAAATCGCGCAGCGCATGGGGGTATCGCGGCACACCTTGCTCACGTATGTGCGCCGCATCTACGTCAAGCTCGACGTGCATTCCAAAGTAGAAGCCATCAACGTGGCGCGCCAGCACGGATTGCTGCGCGATGTCTGAGCGCGCCTTGCCGCTGGGCTGGGGACGGTGGATCGTCGCCATGGTGCTGGGTGTCGTCAGTCTGTTGCATGACGCTGCCGCCGAATCCCTGCCATGGCATGTGATCACCGGACAGGTGCTTGTCACACCCGACGGCACGCTCGACAGGCTGTCTCCGCAGCTTGCCCTTCCCGACGTACGCGAAGATTGGGAAGCCACGTCATTGCCGCTGGTGATACCGCGCCATGTCGCGCCCGACGACGTCAGCGCAGGCCAGATCGAAACCGTATGGCTGAAGCTCGACCTGCCGGCCGCGCGCGCATCCGCGCGTACCAATGAACCGCTCTACCTCTACGCGCCGCGCTGGCAGACCGTGGGGCGCCTGACCGTCTACGCGGATGGCCAGCAGCTCTGGCAGTCGCGCGGCGGCCCGGTGTGGAACGGCTATAACTATCCGCTGTGGATTGCACTCGGCCATGCGCCGAAGGATCTCGTCATCCGCATCGATGTGGTCGGACAGGTGGGTGCGGCGATGTCGACGGTGCGCATCGGCACGCGCGGCGAACTGTTCTGGCGCTACGCGATACGCAGCTTCCTGCAGACGCAGTTCCCATACTTGTCCAGTGGCGGCCTGCTGGCCGTGGGCATCTTTTCCTTGCTGGTCTGGCTCAGGCGTCGCCACGAATCGCGCTACCTGCTGTGCTTTCTGGCCGCGAGCGCCTACTTCCTTCATACGCTGCAGTACCTCGTCGGACCGGACCCGCTGCCCGTCCCGGAGGAGTGGTTCAGCTGGCTCGCGTTCAACAGCATCGCCTGGCTGATCCTGACCTGCTACATCTTTGTCTTTCGCTACCTCGGGCTGCGCTACCGGCGCTTCGAGGCCGTGTTGTTCTGCACGGTCATCTTCCTCGGCACGAGCACATTGCCGCTGTCGTGGCTCACGCACCTCGTCTTTCTCTATCCGCTGTCGCAACTGCTGCTGGTAGCGCTAAACCTCGTCGTCTCGGTGGCCGCACTGCGCGCAGCGTGGCGCGCCAGATCGCAGGAAGCGCTGGTGTTTTCGATCTGGAACGCGATGAGTACACCCATCGCCTTGCACGACATCCTGCTGCAGAACTATCGCGTCGATATCGAGAGCATCTACCTGCTGGCCTACCTGGGATGCGTGCAGCTTCTGCTGTTCATGTACCTGATGTACCGGCGCTACGTCAGTGCGCTCGACGATGTCGCGCAGGCCAACGCCAATCTTTCGCTTCGTCTCGCACAGCGCGAAGCGGAGCTTCTGGAAAGCCACCGGCAGCTGCGCGAGGTGGAGCGTCGCGACACCCTCACGCGCGAACGGCAACGCCTGCTGCAGGACATGCACGATGGCCTGGGATCATCGCTGATCAGCGCGTTGCGCGTGGTCGAGCGCGATCCGGGTGGCACGGCGCGCGCCGATGACATCGCGCAGATTCTCCGCGAATGCATCGACGACCTGAAGCTGACCATCGACTCGCTCGAACCCGTTTCGACGGACCTGTTGCTGCTGCTGGCAACGTTGCGCTATCGGCTGGGACCGCGACTGGAATCGGCCGGTATCTCGCTGGCGTGGGAGGTGGGCGACATTCCCGCACTGCAATGGATCGATGCGCAGAGCGCGCTGCACATCCTCCGCATCTTGCAGGAGGTGTTCACCAACCTGCTCAAGCACAGCCACGCCACCGCCATTCGCGTGCAGACGCGACACGACGCACAGTCAGTGACCGTGCGCGTGCATGACAACGGCACACCGTTCGATCCCGCCCACGTCCCCGCCGCACACCGTGGCCGGGGACTCGCCAGCATGCAGCGCCGGGCGCAGGCACTTCATGCGGAAGTGTCCTGGCAACCCGACGCCACCGGCACATGGTTCACGCTGCAATTGCCCTTGCGATCTCCCGTGATGCCTCCCGTCATGCCACTGCCTGTGCTTCCCGCAGACGCGGCTTGAGCCATGGCGTCAGCACCAGCAGCACAACCGATGCGGCCACAAGCAGCCCATACGGTGTGCGATAGGCGCCAGTCACATCGCGCAGGAAGCCGAACACGAACGGTCCCAACGCGGCAACGAGGTATCCGACGAACAGCATGAACGCCGTCCACTGGCTGGCTTCATGATGCGACGTGGTGTTGTCCAGCGGCAGCGTCATGGCCAACGCGAAGCACACCCCCTGCCCTGCCGCGATGGCGAGCACCGGCATCGCACCCAGCGTGCCCGGCGACAGCCACAGTACCGCCGCGCCACCGATCGACAGGATTGCGGACCATGCCAGCCAGCCCCGACGATCCAGCGACCCGCTTGTCACGATGCCTGCCAGGAAACTGCTGAGCGCGATCATCGCGGCGAACAAGCCCAGGTTGACACCGGAACTCAGCGCGTTGATCTGCAACTCGCGGCTGCTCTCACCCACCCACGCAAAGCACGCGTAGCAGATGAACTGGCCGACGCCGAAGTACACCGCAATCAGCCATGCACGACCGGATCGCAACGGTGAACGGGCCGGCGCAGCACTCACATGCGATGCATGCGGCTTCGAGGGATACGTGGACGTCAGCCGCTTCCAGCTCACAATCGCCAGCACGCAAACGACAGCCCAGATACCGGCACCCAGCCGCCATCCGCCACCGGCCAATGCAATGGACTCGCTACCCACTGCGGCCAGCGTGGCACCGACACCCAGCCCCGCCGCGTAGATCCCCATGAAAAGCGCCGCCTCGCCCGAGAAATGGCTCTTGATCCAGCCGCCGATCAACGGCCCTGAAATCGCGACGCCGATGCCGACCAGCAATGTCGCCAGCAACAGGCTGGCAGGCGATCCGGCCAATGCGCGCAGCACGAGCGCCACACCGAGCAACACCAGCGAGAACAACACCACACGATCACTGCCGAAGCGGCGCCCCAGTGCCGGCACGAAGATCGCGAAGACGCCCATGCAAATATCGGGAATGGCGGTCAGCAGCGCGGCTTCTGCATGCTTCATTCCAAATTCCGTCTGAATGGCATGCACGAGCGGGCCGATCGACACGATGCCGGGCCGCAGCGCCAATGCCATGATGAACAGCCCCACGCCCGCCAACACCTTGAGCGTTTTCGATTTCAATTCCCGCCTGTCCTGTCCGATTTCCGCTAACACTGGCCTCTCCCGAAAATTTCATCCGATGAACGCATGCGTTCCGTGATGAAATGGTAGGCGCGCCCCACGATGACAAGAAACGCATGAATGCCAGAATTCGTCGCCAAAGTGACAAACCCGCCGTGACCGGCCGGAGCGACAACTATCACGACTATCAGGAAGTCCCCCGCGTCATTACGGCTTTCGCGAGCGAGAAAAAGGCAGGCAGCTACAACGCCCCGCACAGCCATCCGCGCGGACAGTTGCTCTACGCGAGCAAGGGGTTGATGCGCGTGGCCAGCGCAAACGGCATCTGGTTCATTCCGCCGCAGCGGTGTCTGTGGATTCCGGCGGGAATCGTCCACGATCAGGCGATGCTTACCGCGACGCAGATCCGTACGATCTACATCGACCAGAAGAAGGCGCGCCAATTCGGAGATCGCGTGAAGGTGGTGGAAGTGGATGCGCTGCTGCGCGAACTGATCCTCGCGCTGGTCGAGCAGCCGATGCTCTATCCCGACGATGCGCGCAACCGGAGCATCGTGACGCTGATCCTCCACAAGCTCGCGACGTCACAGACACTGCCGATTGAAATCCCGTGGCCGGGAGACCGGCGACTGATCGCGATCTGCGAAACCATTCTCGCGTCGCCGGGCGATCAGCGCACCATCGAACAATGGTCGGAGGTGGTCGGCGCCAGCAGCCGCACCCTGATTCGTCTCTTTATCAAGGAGACAGGCATGACGTATCGGCATTGGGTGCAGCAGGTCCGCCTCGCGCAGGCACTCACCATGCTGGAGGCGGACACCCCCATCAACCGCATTGCCGACGAGCTGGGCTTTGCCAGCCCCAGCGCGTTCTCGGCCATGTTCAAGCGGATGCTGGGCGAAGCCCCCCGCAACTATCGCAGCGAAGCGTGAATGCCTGCTGCGCCTGGATCGATCGGCGCAGGCGGCGTGCCGCGCGCCTCGATGGCCTTGCCCGCCAGCAGGCACAGATCTTCGCGGAAATGGCTCGCCACGATCTGCACGCCAACCGGTACGGAGTCGATCAGGTTCGTGGACACCACAAGTCCCGGCAATCCCATCGCCGGCAGCGCGCGCATGGTCAGTTGCGCTTCCCATACCCGCGCGAAACCTGCCGCACCCTGCAAGTCCAGTCCATCGGGGAACGGTAGTTCGCCCGACACGGGAAGCAGCAACACCGGATACTTCGCGAGGAACAGACGCCACTGCCGCGTCAGCGTCGTGCGCCGCACCAGCGAACTGTTCACCACATCGGCAGGCATCGCACTGACCTTGGCGCGCACTTGCTCCACCACGGCGGCAGCACCGGGATCGCCATCACGCGCTACCGCGTCGGCAAACGCCGCGAAACCATCGCCCAACCACAGGCGCTCCTGCACTTCGGCAGCGTCGCGGATCAGCGGGGTATCGTCGATTTCTTCCACGATCCATCCCGCATCGACCAGCCTGCGCCCCGCATCGCGCAGCGCAGCTTCCACTTCCGGCGAGATCGTCATGCCACCCGGACGCAAACAGATGGCAGCGCGCAGCGGCACGTCGGGACCATTCAGCGGTGCAGGCACCCACCATGGATCACGGACATCGGGCGCCGACATCGCCGCCAAGGCGACTTCGAGATCCGCCACGGTCCGTGCCATCGGACCCGTTGCGGACATCAACTGCGCGCCGATAGGACGCTCGGGCAGCGCAGCATTGAAAGCCGGAACTCGACCGAACGAGGGGCGCAAGCCATGGATGCCGCATGCATACGCGGGATAGCGGATCGAGCCGCCGATATCGGTGCCCAGTCCGATGCAGCCGATGCCGGCTGTCACCGCCGCTGCACCGCCGCCGCTCGAACCGCCAGGCGTCAGTGCCGCATTGCGCGGATTGAGCGTCTTGCCGTGGACAAGGTTGCTCGTGAACCAGCGCAGCGCAAACGTCGGCGAATTACTGCGCCCCAGCAGGATGGCACCGGCACGCGCGAGGTTATCGACGGCCGGACTGCTGGCCTTGGCCACCACGCCCTCTTGCAGGCGCGTGCCGTTGGTCGTGGCATATCCCGCATGGTCAGTGTTGATCTTGGTGGTGACGGGCACACCAGCCAGCGGGCCGGGGTCTTCGCCGCGCGCCAACGCCTTGTCGATATCGTCCGCCTGCGCCATCACCCATTCCGGACGATGCGCGACCACGGCGTTGATCAATGGATTCACCGCGTCGAGGCGTTCGAGCGCCGAGGCAGCAGCCTCGCGCGCGGACACCTCGCGATTGCGAACCAGCGATGCCAGTTCGGTTGCCGATAGACGCCAGAGTTCGTTCACGATCACGCTCCGGTGTCAGTTCAGTTCGGCAATCAGTTCGATTTCGAGGCAGGCATCGAGCGGAAGCTGTGTCACGCCGAACGCGCTCCGCGCATGCTTGCCGCTCTCGCCAAACACCTCGGCGAAGAATTCCGATGCACCGTTGGTCACCAGATGCTGCTCGGTAAAAGCAGGCGTTGAGTTCACGAGACTCGTCATCTTGACGATGCGGCGCACCTGGTTCAGATCCTTGATCTGCGCATGCAGCGTGGCCAGCAGATCGATGGCCACGGCACGCGCGGCAAGCTGTCCGTCCTGCGTCGTCAGCGTTTCACCGAGCCGGCCCTTCCACACGATGCCATCCTGCTTGGCCAGATGGCCCGACAGATAGGCGAGCTTGCCGCTTTGCGTGCACATGGTGTACGCCGCTGCGGGAAACGTTGCGGTGGGTAGCGCCACACCGAGTTCCGTGAGTCGCGTGTAGATGTCGGGCCGGTCCATATTGTCTCCTTGGTATTGGCAGGGACAATAGCCTCGGCGTGGTGTGCCGCATTCCCGTCAGCGATGGAAATTGTCGAAAACGCACGGCTTTCCCCCGCAGGCACGCAGTAGAATGGGCGCCCGCCCACTCCCGGTATTCTGCAATGCAGATTCTCGTTGACGCAGACGCCTGCCCGGTTGTCATCAAGGACATCCTGTTCCGCGCCGCCCAGCGCGTGGAAATCCTTGTCACGCTGGTGGCGAACCAGTATCTCCGCACGCCGCCTTCCCGTTTCATCAAGTCATTGCAGGTGCCTGCGGGCTTCGACGTGGCAGACCAGCGCATCGTCGAACTGGCGGAGTCCGGCGACCTCGTCATCACCGCCGACATCCCCCTTGCCGCTGCCGCGCTCGACAAGGGCGCGCACGTGCTCGATCCACGCGGCACCTGGTTCAGCCGCGAGAACATCCAGGAGCGCCTGACGATGCGCGACGTGCTGGACCAGCTCCGCGCCTCGGGCATCGATACGGGTGGCCCCGCGCCGTTCTCGCCGCAGGACAGCAAGACCTTCGCCAGCCAGTTGGACAGGTTCCTGGCGAAGAATGCTGCCCGCTAGCGATCAGCCGCGCCCCTTCCACGGCACCAGTCGACGTTCGAGCCAGCGCATGACCACGTCGAACAACAGAGCCATGGCGCCGATGACGAGGATGCCCATGATGACGACATCGGTCACCATGAACTTCGATGCGCTCAACACCATGAAGCCGAGCCCGGCCGTGGCAGCCACCATCTCTGCGGCCACCAACGTGGTCCAGCCGAATCCGATGGCGATCCGCATGCCGGTGAGGATGTCGGGCAACGCCGCAGGCGCGATCACGTACCAGAGCACTTGCGAGCGCGTGGCACCCATCGAATACGCGGCGTGGATCTGCTCGATGGCTACTGAGCGTACGCCCGCACGGGCACTGAGCGCGAGCGGCGCGAACATCGCCAGATAGATCAGTACGATCTTCGAGACTTCGCCAATGCCGAGCCAGATCACCACCAGCGGCAGGTATGCCAGCGGCGGCAGCGGGCGATAGAACTCCACCAGCGGATCGAGCAGACCGCGCGCCACGCGGTTCACGCCCATCATGACGCCAGCGGGCACTGCGGTCAGCACGGCCAGCACGAATGCGCCGAAGACCCGCATCGCACTCCATCCCACGTGCGTCATCAGCGTGGCATCGGCAAACCCTTCGGTCAGCACGTCGATGAACTGCAACCAGACCGATTGCGGTGACGGCAGGAATAGCGGTTCGATGTAGCCGAAATGCGTGGCAGCGGTCCACGCCGCCAGCACCACGATCACCGTCAGCAAACTGATACGCCAGCTCGACCCATTGCCGGGCGCGCCGTATTGCTCGCCTGGCCGCGCCGGGGCCGCGCGACGCATACGTGCAAGCAGACTCGTGCGCGTTGGCGCAGCCATGGGAATGTCCGTCATGCCAGACTCGCTGGATGCGGGATTCACGGATTGGATGCTGTTCATGCCGCGATCTCCTCATCGCCGTGAATGATGCCCAGCACACGCTCACGCAGCGCGATGAATGCCGGGCTCGACTTGACCTCGCGCGCGTTGCGCGACCGCAGGAACTGCCGCCCAAAATCGATCGGGATCTCATGACTGATACGCCCTGGCCGCGGCGACATGATGATCAACCGCGTGCCCATGAACAACGCCTCTTCCACGTCGTGCGTGATGAAGAACATCATCTTGCTGGTGCGATGCCAGATATCGAGTATGAGTTCCTGCAGACGCTCGCGTGTCAGGGAGTCGAGCGCCCCCAGCGGTTCATCCAGCAGCAGCATGTGCGGATCATTGGTCAGCGCACGCGCAATGCCCACACGCTGCTGCATGCCGCCCGACAACTGATAGACGGCGTGATGCCGGAAATCCGCCAGCCCAGTAAGTGTCAGGAAATGCATGGCCCGCTCTTCCCGCTCCTTCTTTGCGACACCTTTGAGCTTGAGCCCGAACGCTACGTTCTCCAGCACATTGAGCCACGGCAGCAGCGCGTGTTTCTGGAAGACCACGCCCCGATCGGCGCCCGGTCCGGTGATCTGGTCGCGCAGGCTCGCACCGGCCTGCGCATCGACGGGTGGGGTGCCGGTGTAGTGCCCCAGCGTCATCAGCCCCCGGGTCGGCTGGATAAAGCCAGCCATGAGGTTCAGCAGCGTTGTCTTGCCACAGCCCGACGCGCCCAGCGCCACAACGAAATCGCCGGCAGCAATCTGCAGGTTCACGCCGGACAGGGCAACGACCTGCTGGCCCTTGGTCCGGCCGGGATACACCACCGACACATCGCGGAGGTTCAGATTCAAAGTCATGTTGCCGCTCCCGGCGTGTACGTGATTGCCATGCTTACTTGACCGTCCCAACCGCTTCGACAAAGGCCGGATTGATGGCGACGCTGTAGTCGGGCAGCACGGCCGGCACCTTCTTCTGTTCCTTCAGGAACTCTGCCGTCGCGGCCAGCGCGCGCGCTGCCACACCATCCTTGCCACCACCGAGCCATGCCTTGCCCGATTGCTCTGCTGCCAGCGGAAACTGGTAGAGCGCCAGCACGCCGGGCACTTCCTCCGGCGTGGCGCCCGATTGCTTCGCCACCTTGATCACCTGCTGCGAGCTGGCCGTCCACGACTTCGGTGCCTTCACATAATCTGCAGTCGATTGCTCCAGCACACGCGTGAACGCCTTCATCCCGTCGGCGTTCTTTGCCGCGAAATCCTTGCTGACCACGAGCGCATCGAACGTGGCCTTGCCCAGCTTGGTCAGGTCACCCGACGTCAGCAGCACCTTGCCGTCGCGCTTGAGTTTGCCCAGTGCCGGGTCCCACACAAACGCGGCATCGATGTCACCGCGCGACCATGCGGCCGGCATGTCAGAGGGCTGCAGGTTGATGACCTTCACCTTGCCGGCGATGCCGTAGTGCTCCAGCGCGAACAGCGTATGGAAGTGCGTCGTCGACACAAACGGTACGGCCAGGCGCTTGCCCACCAGATCCTGCGGCTTGTCGATCCCCGCACCGTTGCGCACCACCAATGCCTCGGCCTCGTTGATGTTGTCGAGAATCCAGAACACCTCCACCTTCACGCCCCGGCTGACGGCCGCCGCAACGGGACTGCTGCCCGCCACGCCGATCTGCACATCGCCCGATGCCATGGCGGTCATCACATCGCCACCACTATCGAAGCTGCGCCACTTGATGTTCCATCCGGTGGCCTTCTCGAACTCCTTGTCCGCGATGGCCTTCTTCCACGGGCCAAACATGCTCTGCACGCCGATCGTGACGGTGGGTGCGGATGGTGTCGATTGCGCCAGCGCCGGCAGCGCGACGGCACCGGACAACATCGCGACACCACAAGCCAGCAGGCACCGGCGAACGCGGGAAGCAACGGAATGATTCATGACTAGCTCCGAAATGATGGGATGGGGATAACGGAACCAATGGTAGGGCTGGCTTGCAAATTGCTTTGGATCCAGAAGCGACCTGGGCTGGTGCCAGGTTCGCAAGAAGCGAGCCAATCAACCCAAACAAGGAAGTCCCCGATGCTGGAGCGGTATCTGCGCCCCTTCGAACCTGGCCGCGGTCTGCAGGAGCAACTGCGCGAGAACCTGCTCAATGCCTTGCTGGACGGTGCACAACTCCCCACGGAGCCCATGCCTTCCTCGCGCGAACTCAGCAAGCTGCTGAAGGTCTCGCGCAATACCGTGGTGCTGGTGTACGAGCAACTGGTGCAGGACGGCTTCCTCACACCCGCCAGCCGCCGTGGCTACTTCATCAACGAAGCTTTCGTGCGCCAGCAACTGCGCATGCGCATCAAGCCCGTGCCGGATTCCCTGTTCGAGGGCGTGCCGCTATCCCTGGACTGGGGCACGCGCCTGCGGCAACGTCCCTCGACGCAACAGGTCATCGTCAAGCCGCAGAACTGGCGCGAGTTCCGCTTTCCGTTCATCTACGGTCAGGTCGAGTACGACGAGATGACCGCCGCGCGCTGGCGCAACTGCAACCGGCTGGCCACGCTGCGCGCCCATATGTCGCGCTGGGTTGACGATCAGGTCACGCTCGACGATCCGCTGCTGGTGGAACAGATCATCCAGCGCATCCTGCCGCGCCGCGCCATCCAGGCCACGCCGTCGCAGGTACTTGTCACGGTTGGCACGCAGAACTCCCTCTATCTGCTCGGTCAGTTGCTGGGCCACGGCGGCATGGTCATGGGCATGGAGAATCCGGGCTATGTCGATGCGCGCAGTATCTTTTCGCTAGCGGGATGCCAGCTCAAGCCGTTGCGGGTGGACAGTCAGGGATTGGTGCCCGGTCCGCAACTCGATGATTGCGACGTGGTGTTCTGCACGCCTAGCCATCAATCGCCCACTGGCACAACCATGCCCGTGTACCGCCGCATGGAATTGCTCGAACGCGCGCGCAGCCAGGATCTGGTGATCATCGAGGACGACTACGACACCGAGCACAACGACCTCGGCGGCAATCATCCTGCACTGAAGAGTTTCGACAACGGCGGCCGTGTGATCTATCTGGGAAGCCTGACCAAGAACCTGTTGCCCGGTGTGCGTCTGGGCTTCGTGGTGGCCGACCCGCCGCTTATCGCGGAACTGCGTGCACTACGCCGCTTCATGTATCGCCATCCTCCCCTCAACAACCAGCGTGCGATGGCGCTGTTCCTGTCAATGGGCTATGGCGACGATCACGCAAGGCGCAATCGCGAAGTGCTCGCGCGCAAATGGCGCACCATCACCGCTGCCGTGCAGCAGCATATGCCTGACTGCCGTTTCAGCGGCACCTCGGGCGGCTCGTCGCTCTGGATGCAGGCGCCGTCCGGCACCGACACGTGGATGCTGCAACGGCTGGCCGCACGGCGCGGGGTGCTGATCGAGCCGGGCGACATCCACTTCTTTGGCGCAGATCGCCCTTCGGAGTATTTCCGTCTGGGCTTCGGCGCGATTGCGGAAGCGCAGATCGAACCCGGGATCGCGTTGCTGGGCCAGGTGTTCCGCGACATGCCACGCTAACGATTCGTAGCGAACCGTTCGCAGCTGGCCTCATGCCCTCGCGCGAATGGACCCATTGGCTGCACGTTGTGACTTCTAAGATCGCCGCATTCGTCAATCCAGGCGATATCGATTCAGGAGAACAACGTGAGATTGCAGGGTCGCCCTACGCTTGTCCCCTTCTTCCCGCTCATTCCCCTCGCGCTCTGCGCGGCGCTTGCCGGCTGCGGCAGCGACGAGAATGCAAAGGCCGCCGTCGACAAGAGCGGTAACGCCGCCGATGTCGTCTATCGCAATGGCGAAGTGCTGACCGTCGACGCCGCCGACACCCAGGCACAAGCCATTGCGGTACGCGATGGCAAGGTACTGGCGACCGGCTCGACAGATGCCATGCGCGCGTACATCGGCACGCAGACCTCGGTGGTGGATCTCGCAGGCAAGACGCTGATACCGGGCTTCTACGATGGGCACAGTCACTTTCTGTACTCGGGGCTGACGGGGCAGTTCGATGTCGATCTCAACAGCCCGCCGCTTGGCACCGTGGACAGCATCGACACCATTCTTGCTCGCCTGCGCGCGAAGCTGGCCGAAGCCGATGCCGCAAGCTGGATCACCGGGTCCGGCTACGACGACACCTTGCTGGCCGAGCAGCGCCATCCGACGCGCGAAGACCTGGACAAGGTGTCTGCCACGCGCCCGATCTTCATCAGCCATATCTCCGGCCATCTCTCCGTGGCCAACTCCGCCGCGCTCGCTGCAGCAGGCATCGACGCCAGCACGCCGGACCCGGCAGGTGGTGTGATCCGGCGCGACTCGTCGGGCAAGCCCACTGGCGTGCTCGAAGAATCGGCTTCCAACATGATGCAGGTGAAGGTGCCGGCCAAGACCGCTGCGCAGACGATGCAGGCCATCCGCTACGCCTCCGGCAACTACGCCGCGCACGGCGTGACCACGGCCAACGACGGGGCATCGTCGGCGGGAGCCATCCAGGCGCTCGAAGGTGGCGCGCTGAGTGGCAACCTCTCCATTCGCGTGGTGGCATGGCCCACGTTGGAAGAAATGGAGAAGTCCGACGCGGTCAAGCTCACCAGCAAGAAGGTGCGCATCGGTGGCATCAAGGATTTTGCGGATGGGTCCATCCAGGGCTACACCGGCTACCTGTCACACGCCTATCACACGCCGTATCACGGCGATGCCGCGTATCGCGGATCCCCGCGCTACGACCGCGACACGCTCGCCGCGCGCGTGACAGCGGTCTACAAGGCCGGCAAGCAGTCGCTGATTCATGGCAACGGCGATGAAGGCATCGCCGACATCCTCTACGCGTTCCGCAAGGCGCAGGAAGCCTATCCGCGCAGCGATGCGCGCCCCATCATCATCCACTCGCAGATGGCGACCGAGTCCGAACTCGACGACATGAAGACGCAGGGCGTCATGCCATCGTTCTTCGTGCTGCACACCTACTACTGGGGTGACCGTCATCGCGATATCTTCCTGGGCCCCGAACGCGCGCAGCGCATCAGCCCCACCCACTCCGCCGAGGACCGCGGCATGCGCTACACCCTCCACACGGATACGCCGGTCGTGCCGATGGACCCGCTACGTCTGATCTGGTCGGCCGTGAATCGCGTATCGACCAGCGGCGCTGTCATTGGTGCCGAACAGCGCGTCTCCGCCAGCCACGCACTGCGCGCCACCACGATCAACTCGGCGTGGCAGAACTTCGAGGAAAAGGAGCGCGGCTCGCTGGAAGCCGGCAAGTACGCCGACATGGTGATTCTCTCGGCCAATCCCACTACCGTTGCGGCCGATACGATCAAGGATATCCAGGTGCTGGAGACCTTTGTGGAAGGGAAGTCGGTCTATCGCGCGGCCCCCTGACCCGAAATGAGAATGGCCCGGAATTTCCGGGCCACATTTTCGTTCACCGTCGCTTTCACCGCCGCTCGTCGCGTGCGTGATACCAGTGATACAGCACCTGCTGCCCAAGACGACGTACCGGGGCAAACCAGCGCGACTGCGGCAGGCCGATGTTATTGAACAGGAAGGGGTAGTCGAGTGCCGAGCGATAGATCGGCAGATCCAGATCCGCGCCGCGCTTGCCCGCGATGCGTTCCGCCAGCCGGCGCCCTGCGTGCGCGGAGAACGATACGCCGTTGCCGCCATAGCCCAGCGCGTAGAACACGCTTTCGTGCGTATCGGGCTGCGCCACGCGCGGCATCATGTCGTGGCTGACATCGACCCACCCCCACCACGAGTAGTCCACGTCGATCCCCTTCAGCGCGGGGAATTTCCGATGCAGGCCATCCACCAGCACCGCCATATGGCGCGGATTGGGCGCATCGGCACCGGTAATGGCGCTACGGCTGCCGATCTGGATGCGGCGATCCGGCAGCAGGCGGTAGTAGTAGCGCAATGTGCGCGTATCGGTGATGACCTGATGCGTGCGGAATCCCGTGGCCTCGATCTCGGCGTCGGTCAGTGGGCGCGTCACGAGCGAGTTGGACAGGATCGGCATCACCTTGGCATCCAGACTGGGATGCAGGCCAAAGCTCGTATAGCCGCCCGTGGCAAACCCCACGGCACGTGCGCGGACCACGCCGCCCGGTGTCTGCAGGTGATACACGCCGTCGCGCGCCGCGAAGCCCGTCACAGGACTGGCCGTATGGATCTTCGCGCCCAGCGCACGGGCGCGCCGATGATAGCCGTGAGCGAGCCTGAGCGGATGCACGCCGATACCATCGGGCTCGTGCTGCGCGCCGAAGCATTCGACATCGCCCACATACTGCTCGCGCACTTCCTGTGCGCTCAGCATGCGGGCGTCGTATCCGAACACATCGCGCATCACGCGGGTCTCGTTGCGCAGGAAGTCGAGCTTGTGCTCGCGATGCGCGATGTAGAGGTGGCCGCCCGGTTGCGGCTCGCATTCGGGAATTTCCTCCACGAGACTACGAAACGTTTCGAAGCCTTCGCGAATCTCGGCATCGAGCCGCAACGCGGTGGATTTCCCCCAACGCTCGATCCACTGCGAACGGTACAGCCGTCCGCTCGCGTTCTGCCCCTGCCCGCCGTTGCGACTGGTGCATCCCCACGCGGTGCGGTTCGCTTCGAGCACCACGGCACGAATGCCATGTTCTCGTGCCAGGAACAGGGCTGTCGAAAGTCCGGTGAAGCCGGCGCCCACGATCACGACATCGGCATCGATATCGCCCTGCACGGGGCCATCGTCCGGCGGCGGCGCGCCAGCGGTATCCACCCAATACGTTGGCGCGTACTCGGTGCCGCGCCCCGGTGTACGGGCGACGAGCGGATCGTACCGGGGGTCATAGGGCGCGAGGGGAGCCGTGGCGTCGACCACGGGATCTTGCAAGGACATGGCGGCGTACTCCTGCTGTAAGCATGGGCTGATCTTTGGCCAAGACATGTTGCACCGGGCGATCGGCACACGATGGAGCCAGACCTCCCCACCGATGGATCCACGCAGGCATCTGGTCGCACGCCATGGCGCATCTGGACCCATGCCCACGCTGGGTGCCCCCATACGATGTCAACCGTGCATTCTTCCTCTACGCAAACCGGTTACACCATGCCCCTCGATACCAGTACTCACTACCTCGCCCTGCTCGATACCTTCTCCGCCGCCTGGAACCGCCACGACATCCACGCGCTGATGGCATGCATGACCGATGACTGCACCTTTCACGCGGTGGCTGGCGATGCCCTGCTCGGACGCAGCTTCATCGGCCGCGAAGCCGTGCAGGCAGGCTTCGCACTGGCGTGGGCAACCTGCCCCGATGCGAGCTGGCGCGACCCGGTTCATTTCGTTGCTGATGATCGTGGCGTCACGGAGTCCACGTTCCGGGGCACGCGCGCCAGCGACGGCAAGCGCATCGAGGCGCGCATGGTCGACGTCTTCACGTTTCGCGACGGCAAGATCGCCGTGAAGAATGCCTATCGCAAGGACCGGCCCGCGCAATGAACCGGACCACTGCAGCAAGATCGACCGCCTCCACGACCTCGGCGATGTCCATGGCCGACCTCGCCGCCGCCGTGACGGTCGTGGTGATCTGGGGTCTCAATTTCGTGGCGATGAAACTGGCACTGCGCGAGTTCACGCCCATGCAACTTGGCGCCGCCCGCTACGCATTTGCCGCGATGCCGCTATTGCTGATGATTCGCCGCCCTGCGCTGCCTTTGCGATGGGTGGCGGCGTACGGCCTGCTGCAGGGACTCGGGCAGTTCGGCTTGCTGTTCATGGCATTGCGGCTCGGCATGACCGCCGGACTCGCCTCGGTGCTGATGCAGACGCAAGTCTTCTTCACCGCGTTGATGGCATTCGCCTTCCTTGGAGAAAGACTGAGCCGCCCCATGCTCGGCGGCCTGATCTTCGCGCTGGCGGGACTCGCCTGCTTCGGCATCGAAGTCATTGCCGGTCGTGGCACAAGCGCCGATGTCACGCTGGCGGGACTGCTGCTGACCATCGGCGCAGCGGGCATGTGGGGGGCATCGAACATTCTTGCGCGCCATCTGCAGCGCCACTATCCCGACTACAACCCCATCCAGTTCGTGGTCTGGTCGAGCCTGGCACCGGTGCTGCCGTTCCTGCTGCTTACATGGCTGGTCGATGGTGCCGGCGCGCAGCACCAATGGATGGACGCATCGATCAGCGCCTGGGCCGGTGCGGCCTATCTGGGGTGGTTCGCCACGGTGATGGCGTACGGCCTGTGGACCGGCCTGCTCAAACGCCATCCCGCCAACCAGGTTGCACCGTTCGGATTGCTGGTGCCCGTGGTCGGCCTGCTGGCCGGCATGCTCCTGCTGCATGAATCGCTCTCGGGGTGGCAGTTGGCAGGCACTGCGTGGATTGCTGCGGCGCTGGTGATTATCTTGATAGCGGCGCGGGGGCGGTAAAGGAAGGCCGACTTGCCGGCCGATGCCCTCGATCCCGGACCGCCACCAACCTATCGTTTACCCGATGCGCCACAAGCCGCTCGATGGCTCCCTCGCCGGCGACACTCCAGGAATGTTTTGATATATTACATACCACCGTAGCGCCGTGATGGTCCGCGGCGCTTGTTGATATGTGATGTAGAGAAGTTGCCGGTTGAACCGAGGACAGCCGAACATGACAGCTACGATCATCTATACCCACGCGGCGTGTCTGGAACACCGCCCTGGTCCGCATCATCCGGAGTCTCCCGAACGTCTGCGCGCCGTCGTCAGTGCGCTGCAAACACCGGACTTCGCTTCGCTGGCGTGGCGCGATGCGCCGATGGGCACCGTCGAGCAGTTACGGATGATCCACGAGGCAGACTACATCGAAGAGATCGAGCAAAGCATTCCCGCTCATGGATACGTGCCACTCGACGCGGGCGATACCGTCATGTCGCCGGGTTCATGGGAAGCCGTGATGCGTTGCGTCGGCGCGGCGTGTGCGGGCGTGGATGCGGTGATGGACGGCCAGGCGCGCAACGTGTTTTGCGCAACGCGGCCGTGCGGCCACCACGCCGAACCGGCGAAGGCGATGGGCTTCTGCATTTTCAACCAGGCGGCCATCGCGGCAGCCTATGCGTATGAAGTCCACAAACTCGAACGCGTCGCCGTGGTCGATTTCGATGTGCATCATGGCAATGGAACCCAGAATGCATTCTTCGACCGTCCGGAGCTGTTCTATGCGTCCAGCCACCAGTCGCCTTTCTATCCCGGTACGGGTGCGCGGTCCGAAACGGGTGTGAACCACAATATCGTCAACGTTCCGTTGCCTCGCGGCTGCGATTCCAGGCAATTCCGTGAAGCCATTTCCGCCCACGTATTGCCCGCGCTAACGGCGTTCGCTCCCGAAATCCTGATTCTCTCCACGGGATTCGACGCGCATCGCCTGGATCCCCTCGCAGGCATGAACCTCGAGGACGGCGACTTTGAGTGGATCACCAGGGAATTGATGCAGATCGCGGACAAGACGTGCGATGGCCGCATCGTGTCGATCCTCGAAGGGGGGTATAGCCTGGACGCATTGGCCACCAGTACGGCGGCGCATGTCAGCGCCCTGATGCAAGCCGAAGCCGCGTGAAGAATCTACACGCGATGGCTTGGCGTACTCAGTCCCTGCAGTAGCCTTCACCGGTGCGAACCGTCAAACAGTTCTTCTTGTCGGCGAGCCATTTCATGCCGGTCTCGGCGCCATTGGTCGCGCGAATGACCTCCCTGGTCCCGTCACGCTCGAACTCGATACCGCCGTCGGCATACCGGCCCTCGAACTTGCGCGGACCATCCAGGTTCTGCACGGTGACGTCGTACTTGCCATGGCCGCCGGCCAGTTCGAGGAACGTGCCTTCCGGGCCGGTCCACTTTCCGAGCCATTCGTCAGTGCGCGGTGCACTGGCTGTCATTGGCGTGTTGTCCGCAGTCTTCTGAGAGGACGTGTTGCGGTCCGAGCATCCTGCGACGACTACGACGGCAACTAGCAATACGGCGAGGGAGAGAGCGGGTGTCTTCATGGGTCGATTGACATGGAGGGGCATGCGCGGATATGCGGGCGCACCGTGCGCAGACAACGCTCGATCACGGCGGCCTCGTTCTTGACGATCATCGACAGGCAGATTCGCATTCGATTTCGCTCTCCAGACGGACGATATGAACCAGCATGGGCACGGCGCAACACCTTGCACATGCTACCAGTCGTCTGGCTTCGTCGATCTCCCGCGCAGCGGGAGAGGGGAGAAAACGTTGTCACACGTTCTGGGGACATCCGGAATCCGTTCGTTCTGGTACTTTGCACGCCAAAGATGTCGGCCGCGTCGATGCATGGGCTGGCAGACCACATGACGATGGAACGGGGATGGGCGGCAGATGACAGGGCGAACCACAACACGTATTGGACTATTCGGGATCTTGCAGACAGCTTTGCTGGCATCGGCACTCTCATTGGCCGGTTGCGGCGGCGATTCACCAGACGCCGAGTCGCCCGCGTCCGTGACACCTCCCGGAGCCGTAGCACCACCGCCTGCACCTTCGACACCAACCGCGCATGCCGTCGGCGGAACGGTCAGCGGACTGACGGGCAAGAGCCTGGTACTGCTGTTGAATGACGACAGCAGCGTCGCGGTATCGTCCAACGGAAGCTTTTCGTTCCCGGCGCGGCTGGAGGCCGGTGCGTCGTACCGCGTCGCCGTGAAGACCCATCCGGAAACACCCACACAGCTCTGCACCGTCGATGCCGGGTCCGGTGTCGTCAGCGATGCCGAGATCGCGAGCGTGAAGGTGGTGTGCGCCGATGCATTCCGGATCGGCGGGACGCTCGGCGGATTGAGTGGCAACGGACTCATCCTGCAAAACAACGCTGGCGATCTGCTGACTGTCGATGCCAATGGCAACTTCACGTTCCCGACGCCACTGCTCTCCGGCGCGTCCTACAGCATCAAGGTATTGCGGCCCGGGATTCCGGCACAACGCTGCATCGTCAACGCGGGAAGCGGCGTGGTGAGCGGTGCGGACATTGGAGACATCGCCGTCATCTGCACCACCCCGACAGCGCGCAGTGCCTATGTGAGCAATCTCTGCACCAACAGCATCGTCACATTCGGCGTGGACCCGGCAACGGGCGCGCTGAACAACGCTGTCTCCGTTCCAGCCGGGGACTTTCCGGAATACCTCGCCATTGCCCCTGGCGGAAAGTTCGGCTATGTGCCGAACTACGGGGACGGCACGATTCACGGGTATGCGATCGATGCGGCAACGGGCGCGCTAACCGCCTTCGGCACGCCGGTCGCCACCAACCAGGCCGCACCTGTCACCATGACGTTCCATCCGGCCGGCGGCATTGCATATGTGCCAAATCTCACCGCGAGCACCTTGTCGGTGTTCTCGATCGATGCATCTTCCGGCGCCTTCACGGCAATCGATGCGCCTGTTGCGAGTCCGGCATACCCCAAGGACATCGTATTGGACTCCATCGGCAAGTTTGCCTACGGCCTTCACAACAACCTCGCGACGCCCCTTTCCGCATACGCGATCGATGATGCGACGAAGATGCCGACCGTGATAGCCGATGCGGTACCGTCGGCCCTCCCCCTGGCAACGGACATTGCCAAGCATCCGAACGACAAGTACCTCTACGTCACGAACAACAATCAGACCCTGACCGCATTTGCCATCGACCGCACCACAGGGAAACTGACGCAGATCGGCGCTCCTGTCCCAACGGGCTGGCAGCCGGATTCCCTTGCCATCGATCCCTCCGGGCGGTTCGCCTATGTCGCGAATCACTCAAGCGACTCGATCTCGGCATATCGAATCGATCAGCAAACGGGCGCCTTGTCCTCTCTGGGTCCGGATGTTGCCACGGGCAGGAATCCTACTGGCCCCGTCTTCGATCCATCTGGAAAGTACCTCTACATCATCGGATTCCGGGATGGTCAGATCTGGCGCTATGCATTCAATGCAGCAACGGGACAACTCGATACCGGCACGCTGGCCAACTCCGGAAATTGTCCGCTGAGGCTCCGATTCGGCATACCCTGACCATCTGGACTGCCAACTACCGCAACGCCCTGCCCCCATACCATCCGCCACCAAACGCCAACGGATGCAGTCGATCGATCAGCGCGCGTGCCTGTGCCACGGTCTCGATAGCCAGCGCGCGCTGGACCTCCAATTGGCTCAGCCGCGCGGTTTCCACATAGATCGCTACAGCAGTGACCACGGCGGCCTTGGCCAAGGGTTCCAGCAACGATGTGGGGTCCACGTCGAAGTGCCGCTGGCTGGCGATCCAGCGGCCGCAGGCGTAGTCCGCCTGCTCCAGCGCCTGCCGCACGAAGACCTCGTCCTTGTTACCTCTGAACAAGACTTGCTCCGATAAAAGATCAACGCGCCGCAGGGATCGACTGCATCGGCATCATGTTCAACGTCGCGTTATGCATGACCCAGAGCGAACCGGACACGACGATGGCAATCAGGAACACCGTGCAGGCGAAGATGGCCGAGTTGCCGCGCTGGCCCTTGCGTGGCCCCAGGTGCAGGAAGAACACCAGTTGCACGATCAGTTGCGCGACGCACAGCGCCACGATGATCGCCAACGCAGCAGACGGCGGCAACAGCTTGCCCATCACCGCACCGAAGGAAACAAGCGTCAGGACGACGGACAGCGCATAGCCCACCAGATGGCTGCGCAGGCTGCCGTGCGAGCCGTGCGCAGCATGCTCGCTGGCGTGGGTATAGGTAGTGCTCACAGGAATTCCCTCAGATAAACGATGGTGAAGACGCAGATCCAGACCAGATCCAGGAAGTGCCAGAACAGGCTCAGGCATGCGAGCTTGCGACGCACGGTGCCATCGAGCCCGAACACCTGGATCTGATGCACCATCACGGTCAGCCACAACAGGCCAGCCGTGACGTGCAGGCCGTGCGTACCCACCAGCATGAAGAACGCCGACAGGTAGGCGCTGCGATGCGGACCCGCGCCCTCGTGCAGCAGTTCGCGGAACTCGTAGATCTCCATGCCCACGAAGGCGGCGCCCAGCGCGAACGTCAGCACGAGCCAGCGCACCACATGGCGCGCATCGCCCGGCTGTCCGCTCTTGCCGCGCTTGTCGAGCCCGAGCATCGCCACGCCGAACGTCAGGCTGCTGGTCAGCAGCAGCATGGTTTCACCGAGCACGAAGCGCAGGTCGAACAGTTCGCGGCCGGAAGGCGCACCGGCCGTGTTATTGACCAGCACGCCGAACGTCGCGAACAGCACCGCGAAGATCAGGCAATCGCTCATCAGGTACAACCAGAAGCCCAGCGTCAGGCGTGACTGCACTTGCTCGTCATGATGCCCATGGTCATGATCGGCATGGGTGCCGTGCGGATGGCTGACCGCACCGCCAGCAGTCGTGGCAGCGTCCGCGCGCAGTTTCAGGGTTGTACTCATCTCAGTTCACCGTCCGCAGGGTATCGAAGCGCGCGCGCTCGATCTTCTCGACTTCCGCCGCAGGCACGTAGTAGTCCACGTCGCGGTCATAGGCGCGTGCGATGAACGTGCCGATCATCGCCAGCAGGCCCGCGCCCACCATCCACCAGATATGCCAGACAAAGCCGAAGCACAACACCAACCCGAACACCGAGACCAGGAATCCGGCCGAGGTATTGCGTGGCATATGGATGTCTTCGTACTGCTTCGGCTGTTGCCATGCACGGCCGGCCTCCTTGTCGTCCCAGTGCTGCTCCAGCGACGTGATCTGCGGCACGTGCGCAAAGTTGTAGAACGGCGCGGGCGATGACGTGGCCCATTCCAGGCTGCGTCCGTCCCACGGATCGCCGGTCAGGTCGCGGTTCTGGTTGCGGTCACGCACGCTGACGAACAGTTGCCACAGGATCGCGAGAATGCCGCAGCCGATGATCACCGCACCCACCAGCGCCACGATCAGATAGGGCTGCCAGTCGGGATTGTTGTAGTGGTTCATGCGACGCGTCATACCTTGCAGACCGAGTGCGTACAGCGGCATGAAGGCCAGGTAGAAGCCCACCAGCCAGCACCAGAACGCCACCTTGCCCCAGAACTCGTTCAGCGTGAAACCGAACACCTTCGGGAACCAGAACGTCATCGCCGCGAGGCAACCGAACACCACGCCGCCAATGATCACGTTGTGGAAGTGGGCAATCAGGAACAGGCTGTTGTGCAGCACGAAGTCCGCACCCGGCACGGCCAGCAGCACGCCGGTCATGCCGCCCACGGCAAACGTGCACATGAAACCGATGGTCCACAGCGTGGACGAGTGGAATCGGATACGCCCCCGGTACATCGTGAACAGCCAGTTGAACAACTTGACGCCCGTGGGAATCGAGATGATCGACGTCATGATGCCGAAGAACGCATTGACGCTGGCGCCCGAGCCCATCGTGAAGAAGTGGTGCAGCCAGACGAAGAACGACAGCACGCCGATCGACGACGTGGCGTAAACCATCGACGTGTAGCCGAACAGCGGCTTGCGCGAGAACGTGGCGATGATCTCCGAGAACGCGCCGAAGCACGGCAGGATCAGCACATAGACCTCGGGGTGGCCCCAGATCCAGATCAGGTTCACGTACATCATGGCGTTGCCGCCCAGCTCGCTGGTGAAGAAGTGCATGTCCAGGTAGCGGTCGGCCGTGAGCAGCGCCAGCGTGGCGGTCAGCACCGGGAAGATGGCCACGATCAGGATGTTCGTGATCAGCGCGGTCCAGGTGAACACGGGCATCTTCATCAGCGTCAGGCCCGGCGCACGCATGCGCAGGATCGTGACGATGAAGTTGATACCGGTGAGCGTGGTGCCCAGCCCCGATATCTGTAATGACCAGATGTAGTAGTCCACCCCTACCGTTGGGCTGTATCCGAGACCGGATAGCGGCGGATACGCGACCCATCCCGTGGCCGCGAAGTCGCCCACGAACATCGACATCATGACGAGCACCGCGCCCATCGCCGACATCCAGAAACTCAGCGAATTGACGAACGGATAGGCCACGTCGCGTGCGCCCACCTGCAGCGGCACGATCACGTTCATCAAACCCAGGATGAACGGCGTGGCCACGAAGAAGATCATGATCACGCCGTGTGCCGTGAAGATCTGGTCGTAGTGATGTGGGGGCAGGTAACCCGCTGCATCGCCCACGGCAATGGCCTGTTGCGCGCGCATCATGATGGCGTCGGCAAAGCCGCGCAGCAGCATGATCAGCGCCATGATGATGTACATCACGCCGATGCGCTTGTGATCGACCGAGCAGATCCATTCGGTCCACAGGTAGCGCCACTTGCCGAAGTACGTGATGGCGCCCAGCAACGCGGCGCCGCCGAGCAGCACCACCAGCAGCGTGCCCATGATGATGGGCTCGTGCAGCGGAATGGCGTCGAGAGAGAGTTTTCCGAACATGGTGTCAGCGCTCCAGCGTGGTGGGTGCGGCCTCGGGCAGAGGCGGCAGTGCGGCGCGCAGGGTCACGGGACTGTCGGCGCGGCAAATGTCGTCGCTGGCAGCCATGTACTGATCCACCACACCCTGGAACAGGCGCGGCGATACGTTGGCGTAAGTCTTCACGGGGTCTTTGCTGCTGGGCTGTTCCAGCTTGCGGTAGGTGTCTGCGTCAAGCGTGCCGCCCGATGCGCGCGCACGCGCCACCCACGCATCGAACTCCGCGCGCGAGGTGGCAATCGTCTTGAAATGCATGTCCGAGAAGCCCGCGCCGCTGTAGGCTGCGGATCGGCCCTCGAAGACGCCGGTCTGGTCGGCAATCAAATGCAGCTTGGTCTGCATGCCGCTCATCGCGTAGATCATGCTGCCGAGCTTGGGGATGAACAGCGCGTTCATCGTCGATTCCGCCGTGATGCGGAAATTGATCGGCGTACCCACCGGCACCGGCAGTTCGTTCAGCGACGCCACACCGTATTGCGGATAGATGAACAGCCACTTCCAATCCAGCGCAATGACATCCACTTCGATGGGGGCCACCTTCGACTCCAGCGGACGGAACGGGTCCAGCTTGTGCGTGGAGTCCCAGATGATGATGCCCAGCATCGCCACGATCACGCATGGAATGCCCCACACCACCACCTCGATCTTCGTCGAGTGCGACCACCGCGGCGCGTATTCGGCTTTGGTGTTGGTCTCGCGATAGCGCCATGCAAACACCAGCGTCAGGATAATCACGGGGATCACCACCAGCAGCATCAGCGCCGTGGACAACACGATCAGGTGCCGTGTCTGTTCGGCCACGGAGCCGCCGGGTGACAGCAGATCCCATGAACAACCGGTGAGCCAGAGCGGCAACGCCAGGGGCGCCACGCGACGAATCGTTGAAACGAGAGGGGTGTGGAGTTTTCGCCGACGTTCCCTTGTCGGGTCGGCCGATGGCGATGGCTTGCGCATATCAATACCTTGATGTCCGGGGGCGCGGCGAAATGCTGTTTGTATGGATTTCCCCGCGATGCGCGGCATGCTAAGGTAAGACAACATCCATACAAGGGTTTCACCTCATGCCTACAACGCCGCGTGACGCCGACTTGCCGAACTGGATCGGCACCTTTGTGGCAGGCCCCCGCTATGTGCAGATTGCGGACTTCCTGGAGCGTGCGGTGGCAGGCGGGAAGTTGTCGCCGGGAGACCGGCTTGCACCGCAGCGCGAACTCGCCGCCATGCTGGGGGTCGACTTGACGACCGTTACCCGTGCACTGGCCGAAGCGCGCCGGCGCGGCCTGATCACCGCCCGTGGATCGCAGGGCACGTACATCGCCGCGCCCGCGTTCGATCTGGTGCAGGCCGTGGACCTGAGCATGAACGTGCCGCCACCGCCCGCCGAGATCGACTTCGACGACATGCTGCGTCGCGGACTCGCACAGGTGACCGTACGCGCCGATGCCAGCCTGCTGATGACCTATCAACTGGGCGGCGGCACGCAACCCGATCGCGCTGCGGGTGCGCAGTGGCTCGCGCCGATACTTGGGACGATTGCACCAGCATCCGTGATCGCATGTCCCGGCGCGCAGTCCGCGCTGGCCGCACTGATCCTGTGCCGCACGGCGCCCGATGGCGTGGTGGCGACGGAACCGCTGGTCTATCCCGGCATCCGCGCCGCCGCCAAGCAATTGGGACGCGAAGTCGTGACCATCGCCGTCGATGACGATGGCATGCGGCCCGATGCGCTGGACGCCGCATGCGCATCGCAGCGCGTGCAACTGCTGTATCTCAATCCCACGCTGCAGAATCCCACCACGCACACGATGCCCGAGTCGCGCCGACGCGAACTCGCGCGTATCGCACAGCGCCGGGGCATCACGATTGTGGAAGACGATCCGTACTGGCTGCTGACGCCCGATGCGCCACCGCCCTTTGCGGCCATCGCGCCCGCCGAGACCGTGTATATCGCCACGCTATCGAAATGCTTGAGTCCGGGATTGCGCACCGCCTATGCGGTGACACCGGACACGGCGTTGCAGGAGTCATTCCTGGCGGCGCTTCGCGCGCTGACGCTGATGGCATCACCGGTCGCCACGGCGCTGGCTACACAGTGGATTCACGATGGGTCCGCATTGGCATTGCTGATGGGTATCCGCGAGGAAGCCGCCGCGCGGCAGGATATCGCGCGCCAATGGCTGGTCGGCAACGGACCGCAGACGCCGTGGGGCATTCACGTCTGGCATCCGTTGCCGAGCTACTGGAATGCGGCGGCATTCAGCCGCGCCGCGCGCGATGAAGATCTGCGCGTCACCGCATCCGATGTGTTTGCCGATGGCAGCGGCTCGCCCAACGCCATCCGCATTTCCCTGGGCGGCGCGGCCACGCGTGCGCAGTTGTCTGCGGCATTGCGCAAGCTGTCGGGATTGTTCGCACGCAAGCCGTCCGATGCGGGGTTGATGGTGGTATAGATCGATACCCGCTACGCGGCCCGCAGTGCCCATAGCGCGTCCAGCACGTACTGCGTCGCGCGATCCACGTGCTCCCCGCTGTGCGCCAGGCCCAGCCGACGCCACAGCGCCGGCCGCAGCGGGCGCATCACCACGCGTGCATCGGGCGCGGGCGTGGTCACCTCATGCGGCAGCAGCGCAGCCCCATAGCCAGCCGCCACCAAGCTCTTGATGGCGTCGTTGTAGTTGAGCTGGATACGCGGCACCGGCCTGTGTCCACCGCTGGCGAACCACTCGGCCGTCAGGCGAGATAGCCGCGTGGTGTCGTCATTGAGGATCAATGGCCGCGCAGCCAGCCATGCTGGCGTGATACGTGCGGGGCACGGCCAGCTTGCGGGCAGAAACGCCTGCACGGGATCGCGCCGCCACGGGCGAATCGTCAGCCCCGCCACACGCGCCTGCGGCAAGGCCACCAGACCGACCTCCAGCGTGCCGCCCGCCAGTCGCGCCAGGGTCTCCTGCGAAGTCAGCACGGCCACCTGCACGTCGATATCGGGATGCTGCTCCGCCAGCGTGGCCAGCGCCTGTGGCAATAGATGCGCGATGGCGCCGGTCGATGCACCCAGACGCACACGCCCCGTCAATCCTTGTACTTGCCGCCGCACATCGTGCAGCGCCACCTCGGCATCGGCCAGCAGGCGCCGGGCGCGCTCGATCAGCGTTTCACCGATGGACGATGGACGCACCTCGCCGCGCTTGCGCGTCAGCAGTGGCGCACCAATGCGCGCTTCCAGTTCCGCAATGTGCAGGCTCACCGTGGGCGGCGCCAGATGCAACGCGCGTGCCGCTTCGGCAAAGGAGCCGAGGTCGGCAATGGCAACGAGGGTACGCAAACGGTCCAGGCTGATCTCGCGCATGGGCACTCCGAATCCATCATTCAGGAAACCTGAATCTCATCGTCATGAAATTCAACTTTTGCGATTCTATCCGGTGGCGCAAGATGGCGTCTCTTTCGCATCCATCGTATCCATCGCAATCTCTATCGCAACTGCGCAGAGGCCACCATGACTTACCCCCTTGTTTTTATCGACGGCGACCAGGGCACCACCGGCCTGCAGATCCATGAACGCCTGCGCGGCCGCGACGATCTTCGCCTGCTGACGCTCCCCGCCGGCCAGCGCAAGGACCCGCGCGCTCGCGCCGAAGCCATCAACAACTGCGATATCGCCATCCTGTGCCTGCCGGACGCCGCCGCGCGGGAGGCCGTGGCTTCCATCGTCAACCCGGCCGTGCGCGTGATCGATGCCAGTTCGGCGCACCGCACGCAACCCGGTTGGACCTACGGATTTCCGGAGATGGGTGACGGCCAGGCGCAGCGCGTCGCCAGCGCACTGCGCGTCACCAATCCCGGCTGCTATCCGACCGGTGCGATCTCGCTGTTGCGCCCCCTGGCAAAGGCCGGCTTGCTGCCAGACAACTATCCGATCACCATCCACGCGGTGTCGGGCTATTCGGGCGGCGGACGCGCAGCGGTGGAAACCTACGAAGGACCCGATGCTGCACAGGCCCTGCCCTTCCAGGTCTATGGATTGGAACTCGCGCACAAGCACGCGCCTGAAATCCAGTTGCACGCGGGTCTGGCTCGCCGCCCCATCTTCGTGCCGTCCTATGGCGCGTTCCGGCAAGGTATTGTGCTGACCGTCGCGCTGGAACTGGATCTGCTCGCACCGGGCACCGATATCGAGACGCTGCACGCCACGCTCCAAGAGCATTACGCGGGCGCTCGTCATGTCGAGGTATTGCCACTCGCCGAATCCGCCGCGCTCAAGCGTCTCGATCCGCAAGCGCTGAACGGCACCAACGATCTGCGCCTGGGCGTCTTCGGCAATCGCGAACATGGGCAGGTGTTGCTGGCCGCCGTGTTCGACAACCTCGGCAAAGGCGCGTCCGGCGCCGCCGTGCAGAACCTCGACCTTATGCTCGGCGCCGCGACGGCGGTGCAGCAGGCGGCCTGACCAGTTCCTGCTCCAGAAATTGCATCAATGCCTGCACGCGCGCGGTACGTCCGCGCCGTGTGGGCACGAGCAGTGTCACGGGTGCGCTGTCGAACGCCCAATCCGGCAGCACGCGCACCAGCCTGCCGCGCGCCACGGCCTCGGTGACATCCCACTCCGAGCGCAGCACCAGCCCCAATCCCTGCTCCGCCCAATGGCGCGCGATGCTGCCGTCATTGCTGGTATAGGCCGGTACGATACGCACGGTATCGGGCTTTCCCGACAGGGACGGACGACACCGCCACAGCGTCACGTCCTCGTCGTTCTCGCGGATGCAGATACACGCATGATCAAGCAGATCGCGCGGCACCGTTGGCGTTCCGTGCTGGCGCAGATATTTCGGACTCGCACATAGCCAGCGCGCATTCGGTGCGAGCGTGCGGGCAATCCACGACGAATCGCGCACCGCGCCGATATGGATCACGGCGTCCGAATCGTGGCGGTCGGGCCATGGCGTTTCGCGCAAGTCCAACTGCAGCCGCAGACCCTTGTGGATTTGTGCAAAACGCGCGAGCAGCGGGGCGATGTGTTGCCGTCCGTAGCCGAACGGCGCGGCGATGCGCAACGTGCCCGTCAGCGCGCTGTCCTCGCGCCGAAACGATTCCGGCAGTGCATTGAGTTGCGCAAGGATCGCCGCGCCTTCCCGTGCGAAGCGTTCGCCTTCGGCCGTCAGGCTCAGTCGCCGCGCCGTGCGCGTGGCCAGCGCGAGCCCCAGGCTCGCCTCCAGCTTGCGCAGTCGCGCAGACAACGCAGGCGGCGTCACATTCAGTGCGCGCGCCGCCGCGCTCAGCGAAGGCCACTGCGCCAGCGCCTCCACCAGCCGCAAATCCTCGATCTGGATCATTCACTTCTGCTTAACGATTGATGTTCCAAAATTTAACCACAGGTGGCGTTATCGCGCCTACAGTGGGAACCTCCGCAATCCCCACGCACACGCCATGACCGCTTCCGCTGCCGCGCCCATGCAACTGACGCAACTGGAAACCCCGGCCGCCATCATCGACACCCCGCGCATGCTGCGCAACATCCGCCACATGCAGGCCCGCATGGATGCACTGGGCGTGCGCTTTCGTCCGCACGTCAAGACCAGCAAGTGTTCTCCGGTGGTACGCGCGCAGATCGCGGCGGGGGCCACCGGCATCACTGTCTCTACGCTGAAGGAGGCCGCCCACTTCTTTGACGATGGCACTACGGACATCCTGTATGGCGTGGGAATGGTGGCGACCAAGCTGCCGCAAGCACTCGCGCTGCGTCGTCGTGGATGCGACCTCAAGATCGTGACGGACAGCGTCGATTCGGCGCGCGCCATCGTCGCGTTCGGTACGGAACATGACGAAGCATTCGAAGTGTGGATCGAGATCGATACCGACGGCCACCGCTCCGGCATCCGTCCCGATGAAACCGCGCTGATCGATGTGGCCACGGTGCTGCACGAAGGTGGCGCACGGTTGGGTGGCGTGATGACGCATGCGGGCTCCAGCTACGACCTCGATACGCCCGAGGCATTGGCCGCAATGGCCGAGCAGGAGCGCGCCGGTTGCGTGCGCGCCGCCGAACGGCTGCGCGCAGCGGGATTGCCTTGCCCGGTGGTCAGCGTCGGCTCCACCCCTACGGCCCTCTCGGCCGCCAGCCTGCATGGCGTCACCGAAGTGCGCGCCGGTGTCTATGTCTTCTTCGATCTGGTGATGCACAACGTCGGGGTCTGCGGCACCGATGATCTCGCGCTCAGCGTGCTGACCACCGTGATCGGGCATCAGGCGGAGAAAGGCTGGGCCATTGTCGATGCGGGCTGGATGGCGATGAGCCGGGATCGCGGCACGCAAAAGCAGAAGCACGACTTCGCCTATGGTCAGGTCTGCAGCCTCGATGGCACGCTGCTGCCGGGCTATGTCCTGAGCGGCGCCAATCAGGAACACGGCATCCTGTCGCGCGAAGGCGGTGAAAGCAACAAGGACGCCGATATCGCCAGGCGCTTCCCCATCGGCACGATGCTGCGTATCCTTCCCAATCACGCCTGCGCAACCGGTGCGCAGTTCCCCTCGTATCAAGCGCTTGCCGAGGACGGCGAGATCACGGAATGGAGCCGCCTGCATGGATGGTAATCACAAGCAACGCGATGGCGCAGTCCGCACCATCCAGCCCGCCACGATGGCAGCGCCCGGCGGCCACTACAGCCACGCGACGGTGGCCAACGGCATGGTCTTCGTGTCCGGACAGTTGCCCGTCACAGTGGACGGCCACAAACTCGTCGATGCCTCGTTCGAAGCGCAGGCGCAACAGGTGCTGGACAACGTGAAGGCCGCACTGGTTGCCGCAGGCAGTGGCATCGAGGGACTGGCGCAGGTACGCGTCTATGTGGACGACATCGAGAACTGGCCCGCCTTCAACAAGGTCTACGCGGCGTGGATCGGCGAGGCGCGTCCCGCGCGCGCCGTGGTGC
The DNA here is from genome assembly GCF_009793345.1 of Cupriavidus sp. SW-Y-13. Lineage (NCBI taxonomy): Bacteria > Pseudomonadati > Pseudomonadota > Betaproteobacteria > Burkholderiales > Burkholderiaceae > Cupriavidus > Cupriavidus sp. SW-Y-13. The sequence goes on along the minus strand of NZ_WHLX01000002.1, from coordinate 92,143 downwards.
CCACTGGTGCGCTGCACTATGGATTCAAGATCGAGGTGGAAGCGGTCGGCGTGGTGCTGTAGGCTGCCGATCTGAAACCGCACAACATCAATCTGCAGGCATGGCGCATTCTTGCCGCGCTGCGCCATGAAGATCATCAACGGCTCTCGGATCTGGCGAGCCATACTGGCGCCGAGCTTTCCTACCTGTCGAGGGCAGTGGTCGCGCTCGAAGAACGCGGCTTTCTCCGCCGCGATGCGTCAGCGGAAGACAAGCGCAACATCCACATGTCACTGACGCCTGCAGGCCGCGCCATCGTTGCGGAGTTGGCACCGCGCGCGTGGGACATCGAACGAGCGTCGGTGTCGGGTGTGTCGCCGGAAGAGCTGGCGGCAACGTTGAAAACCTTGCGCGCCATTTTTTCGAATCTCGTCGATGGCTGCCAGGGTGCTACGGGCGTCAATCGCAAGCTGACCGTGGCGCGCCGGGTTCGCAGCAAGGAGATTCAGGATGAGACCGAGGCATAGATCAACGCCGCTGCCGCCGCTAAATATGTGACATAGATCACATATACGCCTTAATTCACGTCCCTATGACAATACGCGATGCTAGGATGTTGTCATAGACGACGATGGATGTTGACATATGCGTACAGATCCAAGCATGGCTCGGTTCCTGGCGGCACAGTTTGCTGATAAGGCGGAGGTTGCGCTCGCCGCTCCGCTACAGGAGGCAAGGGGTATCTCACGCCAGGCAGCCACAGCATTGCTGGGCCGCATGGTGAAAAACGGTTTGCTGGTGCCAGGCACGGGGCAACGTCCGAAAACGTACTTTCTGGGCATATTGAAGGACGTTAGCAAGGAATTCCTGTTGGACGGCCTGGAGGAACACGTTGTTTGGGCGGAGTACCTGAAGCCCGTCCTGACTGACCTGCTCACCCCAGAGGCTCTGAATGTTTGGGAGTACGGCGTGACCGAGATGATCAACAACGCTATTGATCACTCCCAGGGCACGAAGCTGAAGGTCCAGCTCTACGCCAACGTGGCATTCACAAGTTGCTACATCGGTGACGATGGGGAGGGTATCTTTCGAAGAATCACCCGGCTGTGCAATCTTCCAGATGAGCGCCAGGCCATTCTGGAGTTAGCCAAGGGCAAGCTAACCACCGATCCCACCCACCACTCCGGCGAAGGCATTTTCTTTTCTTCCAGGGCATTCGATACCTACCGGATTCTGTCCAATGGGCTGACGTTCGACCATGTGCATGACGAGCCGGACTTCCTGCTCGAACACGGGCGAGGTGAAAGCTATGGCACGACGGTCTTCCTCCGTCACGGCAATGCATGCACCCGGACGTTACGCGAGGTGTTTGATCAGTTCGCAGAGCCTGATGAGTACACGTTCAGCAAGACCATCGTGCCGGTGAGGCTTGCCAGGATGGGTGCGGAAAGCCTCGTCTCCCGATCGCAAGCACAACGATTGCTTGCGCGCATCGACAAGTTCAAGACGGTGATCCTGGACTTTGAAGGCGTCGAGACCGTTGGGCAGGCATTCGCAGATGAGATCTTCCGCGTATTTCAGGCGGGACATCCCGATGTGGAATTGCACCATCAGAAAGCCAACGATCAGATTCTATGGATGATCAAGCGGGCGATTGCGCACGGAGCGCAGCGTTAGCGGTGCTGCCATTTTTCGAGAGGGAACGGCTGCTTGCCGTTGCTGTGCTGCCTCGCCGCTCCCTCCCGCCATTCCCTCAAAACGTATGCTTCACCCCAAGCATTGCCCCCAACTGATTGCCACCCGGCGAAGCTGCAGCGCCCGGGTTGCTGCTGACTGACTGCGCCAGTTGGCCGCTGTTGTTGATATACCCCGCGGTGGCATAAATGGCTGTGCGCTTCGAGAAGCTGTACGTACCGCGCACCGCATAGAGCCACGCCTTGTTGGCGCTGTCGTGATAGCGCTGGTGATAGACCTGCCCTGCCACGTTGAAGGCCGGCGTCAGGTCGTACGAACCACCGAGCCAGAACAGATCGCTGCGCGGCGCCGTCGGATTGCCGTCGTTGTCGTGCCGCAGCCAGCCTACCCCGGCCTTGACCCGATCGAACAGCGTATAGGCGCTGAGCGACAACCTGTCATCCTTCCGCCCGCTGCTGGTGAGTCCTGCGAAGGCGTCCGGCCCGCCGCGCCATGAATCGTAGGCGGCGGCCACGCCGAAGCGCGAGGTCTCGTACATCAACAGCGCCGACCACTCGCGGCAAGCCTTGGAATCGGCAGGATTCTCGCCCGCGCAATTCGTGCTGCCGGGGCTTGGCGCGGCCACCGCCGCATCACGGCCGAAGCTGTAGGTGGCGCCAACCGTCAGCCCACCGAACTTGCCCTTGTACGAGATGGCATTGTCGGCGCGCGAGTTGGGAATCGTCGGGTCCAGCGCACCCGATCCGAATGTGTTCGGACCCAGGATGTCGGAATCCAGCGTGGCCCAGAACATCATCGTGTACTGGCGACCGAAGGCCACCTGTCCCCAATTGCCCGACAACCCGACCCACGCCTGTCGGCCGAACAGCCGGTTGCCGAAGTTCGCCACGCCGGTGTCCGGTGCGAAACCGGATTCAAGAACGAACTGCGATTTGAGTCCGCCTCCGAGATCTTCGGTGCCACGCAAGCCCCATCGCGAAGGCACCGAGGCGGAGAGATTCGGCATGCGCGCCGCCGTGTTCTGCGTCGTCGGCTACGGACGATGTACCAGCGCTTGCCGCAGATAGGCCGCGGTCACGCTCGTACGCATGCCTGCTATATCGGCGGGCCGCCCGCTCCCCACGATACGGCCCCCCTCTCCGCCCGCACCGGGGCCGATGTCGATGACCCAGTCCGCCTGCGCCACCACGCGCATGTCGTGCTCCACCACCACCACGGTGTTGCCCGCCTCCACCAGCGCCTGCAGTTGCACCAGCAAGCGATCCACATCGGCGGGATGCAGGCCATTGGTCGGCTCGTCCAGTACGTAGAGCGTGTCGCCGCGTTGCGCGCGCTGCAACTCGGTGGCCAGCTTGATGCGCTGCGCCTCGCCGCCAGACAACTCCGTGGCGGGTTGACCGAGGCGAAGATAGCCGAGTCCGATATCGCGCAATACCTTCAGCGAGCGCATCGCCACGGCTTCCCCTGCGAAGACCTCGCAGGCCGCATCCACGGTCAGGTCCAGCACTTCGGCGATATTGCGGCCCTGCCAGGTGATCTCCAGCGTCTGCGGCTGATAGCGCGTGCCATGGCAAGCGGAGCACGGCGCGTAGACGCTGGGCAGGAACAGCAACTCCACGCTCACGAAGCCCTCGCCTTCGCAGGTCGGGCATCGTCCCTGTGCCACGTTGAACGAGAATCGTCCGGCGGTGTAGCGCCGCTTGCGCGCGGCGGGCGTCTCGGCAAACAGTTTGCGCACGTGATCGAACAGCCCGGTATAGGTGGCCAGGTTCGAGCGCGGCGTGCGGCCGATAGGCTTCTGGTCGACGCGCACCAGCCGGCGCACTGACTCCATGCCGCCCGCAATGCGTCCTTCGGTCGGCGCGTCCGTCACCGCGAACAGCGGATCGCGTTCCTCGTCCGCATCGCTGTCGTTCGCCCGGCCCAGTTGCCGGTTCACGAGTTCCGGCAGCGCCTGGCTGATCAAACTCGATTTGCCCGAACCCGACACGCCAGTGACCGCGGTGAAGCAGCCGAGCGGAATCTCCGCATCCACGCGATGCAGGTTGTTACGCGAGACGTGCGCAAGCCTCAGCCATCCCGCAGGTTCCCGTTGCCTTCCCGCCATCCTTGCCTGATCGCCAAACAGATACGCCGCCGTGCGCGACGCCTTGACGCCCGCAAGACCTTCGGGTGGCCCGCTGTAGAGCACCTGACCTCCATGCTCGCCTGCGGCCGGCCCTACATCCACGAGCCAGTCCGCCTGACGCATGGTCTGCGTGTCGTGCTCCACGATGAAGAGCGAATTGCCGGCTGCCTTCAGCCGGCGCAGTGCCATGAGCAACGCTTCGCCATCCGCGGGATGCAGCCCCGCCGACGGTTCATCGAGCACATAGACCACACCGAACAATTGCGACGAGATCTGCGTGGCAAGCCGCAACCGTTGCAACTCGCCTGACGACAGCGTTGGCGTACTGCGATCCAGCGACAGATAGCCGAGACCGAGGTCGAGCAGCGTGGACAGCCGTTCCATCAATTCTTCCGCAATGCGCTGCGAGGCCAGCCGCTTCTCTTCGGAGAGATTGGGGGTGCGCCGTACGTCCGGTGCGGCCTGATGCGCGGACCCACCAGCGGCGACGCGTCGGGCCGTATCGGCGCGCGCGGCCTTACGGCTCACGATATCGCGGGTAGCATCCGCTGGCTGCGATAACTCGCCACGCGCCACCGGACGCATGATCTCTGCTACCTGCGCGAGCGGCAGATGCGTGAAGGCGCCGATATCGAGGCCCGCGAACGTGACGGACAGCGCCGCCTTCTTGAGTCGCTTGCCATGGCAGGTCGGACAGTCGCGGCCAATCATGAACTGGGACACGCGCTTCTTCATCAAAGCACTCTGCGTGGTGGCGAACGTCTGGAGCACGTAGCGGCGCGCACCGGTGAACGTGCCCTGGTAGCTCGGCTCCATCTTGCGCTTGAGCGCCGCCCGCACCTCGCGCGGCGTAAACCCCGCATAGACGGGCACGGTGGGCTGCTCCTCGGTGAACAGGATCCAGTCGCGATCCTTTTTTGGCAGGTCACGCCATGGCCTATCGACGTCGTAGCCGAGCGTGACGAGGATGTCGCGCAGGTTCTGCCCATGCCACGCCGGCGGCCACGCGGCCACGGCACGTTCGCGGATCGACAACGCATCGTCGGGCACCATCGACTGCTCGGTGACATCGTAAATGCGTCCCAGGCCATGGCAATCCGGACACGCACCCTCTACCGTATTGGGAGAGAAATCCTCGGCATACAGCATCGGCTGGCGCGGTGGATAGCTGCCGGCACGCGAGTACAGCATGCGCACCAGGCTGGACAAGGTCGTGACGCTGCCCACCGTGGAGCGCGCATTGGGCGTGCCGCGTTGCTGCTGCAGCGCCACCGCGGGCGGCAGTCCCTCGATGCTGTCGACCTCCGGCACGCCTACCTGATCGATCAACCGCCTGGCATAGGGCGCGACGGATTCGAAATAGCGCCGCTGTGCCTCTGCGTAGAGCGTGCCGAACGCCAGCGACGACTTGCCAGAGCCCGACACGCCGGTGAACACCACCAGCGCGTTGCGCGGGATATCGACGTCGACATTCTTCAGGTTGTGCTCTCGCGCGCCCCGCACACGGACACAGTGGTCTGCCACGTTCATCGCGTTGGACTTCTGGCGGGATTGCTTCATCACGCGCTCCTTGTTTGCCGGGCCGTCGGTATGTCACGCGTGTACCGTGCTGCAGGAAGCATGCCAATGCGCATTTCGACAAACTTCACGTCTTTCGGGAAAGTCTGCGTCCCGCATGCGGGCTAGCATGGTGCGCAACCGTTGCCTTGCGCGAGTGCCGACCATGTCACGCCAAACCCTGATGAAGACCTCTCACGGACAGATCGCGCTGGAGGAGTCCGGCCACGGCACATTGCCCGTGTTGCTGATCCACGGCAACTCCTCATCCCGCGCAGTGTTCCGCAATCAGATGCAAGGCCACGTCGCGGACCCTTACCGATTTATCGCGTTCGACCTGCCGGGCCACGGCGAATCCTCCAATGCCATCGATCCGGACCGCACGTACACGCGCCCCGGCCTGGCCGATGCAACGATCGAACTGCTGGAGAAACTTGGCATCGACGAGGTGGTGCTGGTGGGATGGTCGCTAGGCGGACACATCGCACTGGAGGTGGCGTCGCGCTTTGCTGGCGTGCGCGGCATCATGATCTGCGGCACGCCGCCGGTGGGTCGCGACATGTCGGCCGGCTTCATCCCCGCGCCGCACATGCGGCTTGGCAGCCAGCAGGTGTTTTCGGCGGAGGATGTCGATACGTTCGGCCAGGCCATCTTTGGCGATAGCTTCACGCCGGCACTGCGCGCGGCCATCGCACGCACCGATGGCCGCGCACGCAAGACCATGTTCGAAGCGGCACGTGCGGGGGCGGGCATCGATCAGCGCACTCTGGTGGAGTCATTGCCCGTGCCGCTCGCGGTGGTCAACGGCGCGAACGATCGTTTCGTCAATCTCGACTACATCGATAGCGTGGCGTACGCCAACCTGTGGGGCGGCCACTGCCTGCGCCTGCCCGATACCGGCCACGCGCCATTCCTGGAGTCGCCTGCCTTGTTCAACCCCATCCTTGAGCGATTCCTGCGCGACGTGGCCACGGGTGATTAGCCCATGCGGCACGCCAATGATTGCGAGGCTGGCACGAGTTGCCGCAACGCGTGCCATTGCGCGGGCGATGTGGCGGCCGCCACCCCATGTTTTCCAGGCCAAGGCAAATAAACCACAGCGCCACCGCACGTTCTTGCAAATACGAATCACTATCATTTATACTCGCCAGCGCCCTCATCCCGTCGTCATCCGCCCTGATCGTGCTGCGCGATCCCGCTCATCCTCCGCTGTTCGCTGCGCTCCTGCGTCACTACGACGAGCTGGTCGATCACGTGCGCCGTCGCTTTGGCGACCGTCATTTCGCGCGCGACGTCTTGCAGGATGTGTGTGTGCAGTTGCTGGAGCGTCCGCCGTCCGGCGAGGTGAAGCAGCCGCTGGCTTTCCTGCGGCATGTCACCACCCATCGGGCCATCGATGCCTATCGTGCGCAGCGCACGCGCCAGGCCCATGCCGATGCGGGACACGCCGACGGTTCGCGCATCGAGGACCTGCAGTCTCCCGATGTGGCCGAGGACATCGCGCACCGGCAGATGGTCGATCACCTGGAGCGATGCATTGCCGCACTGCCGCAACGTTGCCGGGAAGTCTTCATCCTTCACCGTCTTCACGATCTGCCGCAGCATGAAGTCGCGCTAAGATTGGGCATCTCGCGCGGCATGGTGGCACGTCATATGGCGCGGGCCATGTCGTTGCTGGCACCTGCACTCGACTCCGCATCGCCAGCCGCCTCACCATGAGCACCCTTCGCGCCGTGTCGCCAAACCCCGAACACCCCTCAAAACAGGACGATGCGTTGTCGCCATTCGCGCAGGATTTGCGCGAGCGATTCCCGTCCGTGGAAGCCATCACCGCCGCAGCGGCGTCACGTCGCCGCCGCGCGAAGAAGACGCGTGCCGGCGTGGCTGCCGCACTCTTTTTGCTCGCGGGCGTGACATGGCTGGCCGATCCCGCCTATCGCACCGAGCAACTCAACGCCGACGCGCACGCGCCACGTACGGTGCAACTGGCCGATGGCAGCGCGGTCACGCTCGACAAGGGCACGAACCTGAAGATCACGTGGCGCCTGCGTTCGCGCCAACTGGCGCTGGAAACCGGCGAGGCGCAATTCACCGTCGCCCATGGACTGCGCGCGTTCATCGTCACGGCAGGGCAGACGCGCGTGCGCGATATCGGCACGATCTTCGATGTGCAACGGTTACCGCGGCGTACCCGCGTCACGGTGATCGAAGGCGCCGTGGAAGTGGAAACCGGCGGACAGGTCCGCCAACTGCGCGCGAACCAGCGCGTGGACGTGGGACCGGACGGCCAGATGCCGCATGACACCGCCACCGTGGATGTGGAACGCGCATTGGCCTGGCAGCGCGACAAGTTCTCGTTCGATGGTGTGGCGCTGGCCGACGCCATCGCCGAAATGCAGGCGCGTTCGGGCACCCCTATCGTTATCGACGATCCGCGTATCGCGCAGTTGCGACTCTCCGGCGAGTTCGATCGCGAACAGGTCGACGCCATTCTGCAGTTGTTACCCGGTGTGCTGCCGGTGACGATACGGCGCACGGGCGATGGGGCGGTGCATTTGTCGGGGCGTTGAGCTTCGGAAGCCACCCGCTTGTTTGCTCCCCTCTCGCGTTGTTATGCGCACCCCTCTCCCATGTCAGTGGGAGAGGGGTGGGGGAGAGGGTATGCGGTTCAAATTGCGACCTGTTTGTGATTGCACCGCCGGCCCTCTCCCCCAGCCCCTCTCCCGCCTTGCGGGAGAGGGGAGCAAAAAGAGCGCATAGCGGAGCGTGATCGTAGCAATATCAGCCCACCAAAAAATTTTCACCCCAAAGGTGTACAAACCCACGACGTGAGACGGCAACTCCATGAAACGGCCGAATCGATCGGCCCGCCATCAGGAGTTTTCGTGATTTTCAATAGTCGTCGGCGGGCCGCTGCGCTCGCCTCTCGCCGTGCCGTGCGCCCGCTTGCCGCGCTGGCTCCCCTGTTCGCCGCCATGCTGACTGCCGGTGCCATCGCGCAAAGCGCCGCGCGACCCATCGACATTCCGGCCCAGCCGCTGGCACAGTCTCTCGCTGCGCTGGCCCGCCAGGGCGACGCGCAGATCCTCTTTGCCTCGGGTCTCGCCGAAGGCGTGCGCGCGCCAGCCGTGCGTGGCACGCTGACGATCGAAGATGCGCTGGCCCGCATGCTGGCCGGTTCCGGCCTGCGTGTCGTCAGCAACGGGCCACGCACCTTTTCTATCGTCCAGGCGCCGGTCGATTCCAGTGCCGCCACACTCCCGCTGGTCACGGTGCGCATGGATAGCGCAGACCGCTCAGCCGCCGCCGACGGCGTTGTGCCGCTTCGTACCAGTGGCGGCAAGACCTCCACGCCCCTGATCGACATTCCGCAGACCATCAACGTGGTTACCCGCGAGCAGATGGACGAGCAGGGCGTGCAGAGTGTGATGCAGGCGCTGCAATACACACCTGGCGTGGTGAACCAGTATGGCGACACCGACCTGCGCTATGACTGGCTGGCCGTGCGCGGCTTCGTGCCGCTGCGCTACCTCGACGGCCTGCGCCTGCCCTATGGCGCGCGCGGCTATTCGCAGCCCCGCATCGATCCGTATGCGCTGGAAAGCGTGGAAGTGCTGAAAGGTCCCGCCTCCGTGCTGTACGGCCAGAGTTCGCCGGGTGGCCTGCTGAATCTGGTGAGCAAGCTGCCGCAGGCGCAGACCTCGCGCGAGGTGGTGTTGCAAACCGGCAGCCATGACCGCGCTCAGGGCGCGTTCGACCTGACCGGCCCCGTGGACGAGGAAGGCAAGCTGCTGTATCGCGTGGTGGCACTCGCGCGCGATACCAATACGGAGTTCGACTACATCGACGAGCGCCGCGTCATGGTGGCGCCAAGCCTGACATGGCGGCCCAGCACGGACACGTCGCTAACACTGATGGCGCAGTACCAGAAGATCCGCTCCGACGGCGGCGGTGCATCGCCGGCGCTGCCGGCTGCCGGCACGCTGCTGCCCAATCCCAACGGCAGCATTCCGAGCAACCGGTTTATCGGCGAACCCGCCTACGACAAGTTCGAGAGCGAGCAGATGCTGTTCGGCTACAAGTTCGCGCATCGGGCCAACGAGACGTGGCAGTTCCGTCAGAACGCCCGCTATAGCTACATCGACACCGATACCCAGCGCGTGCAGGGCCTGGCGATGAACCCCGACCTGCGCACGGAAAGCCGCTACGGCTGGGCCTTCCCGGAACGCAGCGGTGTGTTCTCGATCGACAATCAGGCCGAAGCCAATTTCCGCACGGGACCGGTGCAACACACGCTGCTGCTTGGCGTCGATTATCAGTACGAGGATGCGCGCTACGAAGAATCGCAACTGGTAGCCGTGCGCGCCATCGACGTCTTCAATCCGGTCTATGGCGCACCCGTCACGCGTCCGCCGCTCGGCACGCGCGTGGACCAGAGCCGCCATCAGGTGGGCGGCTACGTGCAGGACAGCCTCGCTATCGACCGATGGACCTTCCTGCTCAGTGGCCGTTACGACTGGGCTGGCAGCGATACCAACACGCTGACCGCGCAGACCGGCAACACCGTCAACTCCCGGCAGAGCGACAACGCCTTCACGGGGCGCACGGGCGTGGTGTACCAGTTCGACAATGGCATCGCGCCTTACGCCAGCTTTGCCACATCGTTTCAGCCGCAGGCAGGCACCGGGCGCGCAGGGACGCCGTTCGAACCCACGCGCGGCCGTCAGACCGAAGTTGGCGTGAAGTATCAGCCCAAGGGCGTGAATGCCTTTGTCACGCTGTCGGCGTTCGACCTGCGGCAGACCAACGTCCTGACGCCCGATCCGCTGAACACCAACTACAACACGCAGAGCGGCGAAGCCCGCGTGCGCGGTGTGGAACTCGAAGGCAAGGCGAGCCTCGCGCGCGGACTCGACGTGGTGGCCTCCTATGCGTACTCCGACACCGAAGTGCTGAAAGCCAATGCCAACGCACGCGGCGCCAGCACGCTCGGCAATGCGCTGCCCTTCGTGCCGCAGCACCAGGCCTCGCTGTGGACGTACTACCAGTTCCACACCACCGCACTGCAAGGATTCGGCATCGGCGCAGGCGTGCGCTACATCGGCAAGTCCTACGGCGATGCGGCCAACGTCTACCGCGTACCCGCCGCCACGCTGTTCGACGCCGCACTCAGCTACGACCTTGCCAAATCGCCGCTGCAGCTTCGTGGCGTGAAGGTGGCCGTCAACGCCACGAACCTGTTCGACCGCCGCTACGTCAGCACGTGCATCTCCGCGACGGGATGCTATTACGGCAGCCGCCGCACCGTGCTGGGAACGGTGAGCTACAAGTTCTGAGGGATGGGTGGAGGATGGGATACCGCTTCGACGCGCCGCCGTTGCACGTCGAAGCGCCCTACTTTGCCGCCTTCACGATCAAATCCGCGACTGCCTTGGGATGCGACAGCATCGCGACGTGGCTCGATGGCACCTCAATTGCCGTGGCTTTCGCGCGCTGTACCTGATCGCGCTGGAGCTGCGGCGAGATGATCGTGTCGTTGATGGACACCACCATGAAAGACGGACGCGTGCGCCATGCCGCCTGGCTGATCGGCGCAGTCAGGGTGCGCACATGAAACCTGCCCTGCACGGCTGCGATCACGTCCTGTTCCGTAGGGGTGAGATCGGCGGCGAAGTACTTGCGCACGCCTTCGTCGCTGACTTTCAGAAAGCCGTCCGCATCCTTGACGAAGGTTTGCTGCCCGGGCGGCTGTGGATATTTTCCGGCGATATCGTGTGCAGACTGTCCGGTGTCCGGCGCGAATGCTGCCACGTAGACGAGCGAGCGGACTTTCGGATCGTTGCCCGCCTCCGTGATGACGACCCCGCCCCAGGAATGTCCCACCAGCACCACGGGCCCGTCGGCTTCGCGGATCGCGCGCCGGGTCACGGCCACATCATTCTCCAGCGAGTCGAGCGGATTCTGCACCGCCACGACCCTGAGCCCCGCCTTCTGCAGTTCCGGTATCACTTTCTGCCACGACGAGCCATCGGCAAACGCGCCGTGAACCAGCACCACGGTCTTCGCAGGCTGCTGCTGCGCGCCGGCAAGGCTTGGGAAAGCGGCCAGCAACACCATCGATAGTGCGCGCCACAAGGCAACGAATCTGGACATATCTGCTCCTACGTTCGCGCGGCTGGCATCTCGTCCACCGCAGGCGGATCACTGAACAAGGCAAGGTATTGATGAATCTGCGCAACAACTGCCGCGCCTTCGCCAATCGCCCCGCCCACACGCTTGATCGATCCCGACCGCACATCGCCCACTGCATACACGCCGGGCACGCAGGTTTCCAGTGCGCCAAGCTCGCGCTCCATGCCCGGCATCTCTGCGTGCGGCCCCGTGAGCACAAACCCGGATCGGTCCGTGAGCACACCGCAATCGCCCAGCCACTGCGTTTCAGGGTCGGCCCCGACGAACAGGAAGATGTTCTTGAGTGCCTTCATTTCCGTGGCGCCCGAGCGGCGGTCCTGCCACGTCACACCAATCAGGCCGTTGCAGTCACCCTTGTGCAGCGTGACGATCTCGGTGAACGGTCGCACTTCGATATTGCGCGCGGCGCCAATGCGATCGATCAGGTAACGCGACATGCTGCTCTTTAGCCCGGGGCCACGCACCAGCACATGCACGCGCGACGCATGCTGCGACAGAAACACCGCAGCCTGCCCTGCCGAATTGCCGCCGCCCACCAGCGCCACTTCCGCTTGCGCACATTGCCGCGCCTCGATGGCCGAAGCCCAGTACCACACGCCCCTGCCTTCGTAGTCCGACAGTGTGGGCACGGCGGGCCGACGATAGCGCGCACCGCTCGCAATCACGATGGTGCGTGCACGCAGCCAGCGTCCATCGGTCAACTGCAATCGCACCGCATGATCCGATGCCGAGCGCGAACAATCGAGCCGCTGCACCTCGGCCGGTATCAGGATCTCGGCGCCGAACTTCTCGGCCTGCACATGCGCGCGCCCCGTCAATGCCGCACCCGATATCCCCGTCGGAAAACCCAGGTAGTTCTCGATGCGCGCACTCGCACCGGCCTGCCCGCCATAGGCGCGGCGATCCAGCACCACCACGTGTAGCCCCTCGGATGCCGCATACACCGCAGTCGCCAAACCCGCCGGCCCCGCACCGATCACCGCAACGTCGAAAATCTCGTGGCGCTCCTCGGTATCCACCATGCCCATGCAGCGTGCCAGTGCCGCTTCCGTCGGATTGACGAGTACCGATCCATCGGGACAGACGGCCACCGCTTCACCGGGTGCCGCCCCATATTCCTCGATCAACGCCGCCGCGTCGGCATCGAATTGCGCATCGAGCACGCGATACGGTTCGCCGTTGCTGCGCAGGAATCCTTCGAGCCGCAACAGATTGGCCGAACCCGTGCGACCGATCAGCACGGGCCCGCTTGCCGCCCATTCGATCAACGACACACGCCGCAGGATCAACGCGCGAATCAGCCGCTCGCCAAGGTCGGCCTCGGCCACGATCAGCGCGCGCAACTGACGCGGTGCGATCAACAGCGCCTCCACGCGACCAATCGCCACGGCATCCACCAGCGACGGCTTGCCGGACATCGCACCCAGTTCGGCAGCAAAGTCGCCGCGCCCGAACTGGACGATGGGACGCGTATTGCCCATGCCGTCGCGCTGGATGATGGCGACGACGCCGCGCAGGATCAGGAACATGCCGGGCGTGCGCACGCCCGTTGTCTGCAGGTGCACGCCGGTCTCGTAGGTGTGCGGCGTGCCGAAGCGCATCATGCGCTCGATCTCGGCTTCCGTGATCCGCGGATACATCTGCTCGCGGCGCGAAGTCATTGTGCTGGGGGCATCGCTTGTCATCGAAGGCTCCACTGCCGGGGTCCAGTGCAGATCGTGAAGGTATTGCGGACGGGACAACCTGATAGGTGTTAGCCCATCGAAGTCGTCAACGCAAGGCGCTATCGGACCGGCGCCAATTTGACTAGGCTTAACGGCGCATCGCGCAATGCCCGCGCACATTCCACGGAGCCCCGCCATGACCGTCAAGCACGTGCTGTTCATCCTCACAAACGCCGCAGAGATCGGACCGAAGAAGCGCCGCACCGGTTACTTCTATCCCGAGGTCGCGCATCCGTACGAGGTACTCGACGCCGCTGGCATTGCCATCGAGTACGCATCGCCCAAGGGAGGCAACCCACCCTTTGACGGCTACGACGAGAAAGACCCGTCGCAGGTCGCGTTCAGCAAGAGCGTGGCGATCCGCCGGATGGCGCACAGCCGCAAATTGTCGGAAGTCGATGTGCTCGACTACGACGCCATCTTCTTTCCGGGCGGCCTGGGGCCGATGGTCGATATCGCCAGCGATCCCGACGTGAAGGCTGCCGTGCTGCGCGCATGGAACGGCGGCAAGGTCGTGGCCGCGGTGTGCCACGGCCCCGTCGCGCTGGTGGGGGTCAAGCTCGACGACGGCACGCCGCTCGTCAAGGGCAAGCGGATGACGGGATTCTCGAACGCCGAAGAAAACGGTTATGCCAAGGACGATGTGCCCTTCATGCTCGAAGATGCACTGCGCGAGGAAGGCGCCGAGTTCTCTTCGGTGGCGCCCTGGCAGGAGAAGCTCGTTGTCGATGGCCGCCTGATCACAGGCCAGAACCCCGCTTCCGGCGCGGCGGTGGGCAAAGCCATTGTCGAGGCACTCAAGGCGGCGAAGTAGCCAGCGCGGTGCGACCGGCAACGAGGTCCGGCAGCGTCGTCACGAGATGCCGGACTGCGAGGTCAAGTTCGTCTCCGGACGTATCACGGTAAAGCGCCGGGTCCGGGGCAGCTTGCACGCCCGGCCCCGCATCCAGCATCGCCAGCAGGCTGGCCGTCAACGCCTCGTATCGTGCGGCGCGTTGACGGTCTGCTTCGTCGGGCAAACCACTGCGCAACACCTCGACCACCGCCGCCGCACCGCAGACCGACCGAATCGCGACGATGACTTGCTGCAGCCGCTCGAAACGCGCCGAACGCCAGTAGCCTTCCAGCAGCATGCGTTCGCGCGCCACTTCCAGCCGCGTGCTGGCCAGGCCGGCGTCACGCTGAAGCTGGTCGAGCGTTGACGCGTCATCACAATCGAGACGCAGTACGGCGGAGGCGAACGCCATATTGGCGGAGAGCGACGCCTTGATCGCGGTCTCCAGCACGTGGCGCTCCTTTTCTGGCCAGAACAGGAAGCTCGCGGCCACGCCAACCATCGCGCCGAGCATTTCATTGGTCAGGCGCGCGGCAATCAGTCCACCCGACGGATGGATGAAATCCGAGAGCAGCATGAACATCGGCGTGAGGAAGATCACGAACAGCCCGTAATTCACCAGTCTCAGTGAAACCGTCACGGCCGCCAGCGGCAGGATGGCCATGACCATCGCAGCAGGGCTCGACAGTGACGCCAGCAACACCGCGGCCATCGAGCCACCCACCAACGTGCCCACCGCGCGCTCCACAATGCGTAGCCATGTGTTCGCGGAGAGCGGCTGTGTCACCACGATTGCGGCAATCGCCGCCCAGTAGGCAAACGTGACGCTGAACATTGTGCCGATCACGTATGCCAGGCCGGATGCCACGGCTACGCGAAGGGCGTGGCGCCACACCATGGCGTCAGGCACGCCCCAACCGCGAGGCGTTGCCGACGTTGCGGTCGGCGCTGGCTCCAATGCCTCCCGGCGTGCCACGCGGCCGATTGCCTTTGCCGCAAACGCCACCGCCCGCGCAGTCGTGTCGTTGCGGCCATCGATGCGCTGCAGCAAGATCTCCACCTGCGCGGCCAACTGCGGCGGAAATGGCATCCCGTCTTCGGCCTGCAGGGTCACATCGCTCAACAGCCGATGGAGATCGTCAAGCAGGGACGCGACATCGGGATCGGGTATCCGTGTGGTCTGCCGACGAAAATGCCCGATGGCGATCAGCGCGGAGAACACCCTGCCTGCTGCGTCGATCCCAGGCCCCAGGATCGCGCCGGTCCGCAGGTCATGCGCTGCAAGCGCCCTGCCCCGCTCGATCGACAACCGCACGCCGCGCCGATACACCGTATCGAACGCGATCCATCGCTCGGCATCCCGCCCGGTGCCGGGATCGAGCTCTTGCAGAACACCGGCCATGTCCGCGAGCCGCCCGAACAATGATGCCAAGGTCCGGCAGGCGCTCTGCGAAAACGGCACGGGCCACAACACCACACAGAACAGCACTGTCCACAACGAGCCGAGCAGGAAGTATCCGGCCTGCACCAGTGCGCCCAACAACGGTGCAGGGGATGCAATGCCGATGACCACGGCCAGCGAAGCGATCAAGCCGGCCTGTGCCGGCATCGGTCCCAGCACGGGGCCGTAAGAGCGCGTCAGGCCACAGAGAAATACCAGAACGAGCAACGCCGCCACGCTCGCCGCAAATCCGAAATGCGCGCTGTACGCGGCTATTGGCAGAACGGCCGCGCCGAGCGCGATGAATATGCCCATCGCCTTCAGCCGTCCGGCGGTGGAACCCTGCGGATCGCACAGGCAAGTCCAGAACGCCGCCACCGCGCCGAACGCGATCTCGGAACGGTCGAGCAGCACCGCCGCGCAGAGCATCGGTGCCATCGCCACCAACGCCTGAAAGCCCTCCATCCACGCAATGCGCTCGGGCGTTACCGCGAACACGTGCCCTTCGGTCCGCAACGCCCGGCGGTTGACGAGGGATACCAGCTTGCCCATTACGCGCATCGCATGCTCCACCTCTCATGCATCTCCGATTGCGTAGAAGCCTAGTGCATGCCGGGGTCAGGTTACCTGCCAGGATGCGCGAATTCCGTTTGGCGTGATGAGAGCGGTCCACCTGACCGAACGCGCGCAGCAGTCTTCCATTTCCAGGTTGAAGCACCGAGACTTCGCGGCATGATCGACAATGCAACACTGTTGCATTAATATCGCGAATTCTCCTCTCCCCCTTGCCGTGGCGCAGCATGACTTTCCAACGCATTCCCGTGGCGACTGGCATCCTTGGCCGCAGCGCCAGGGTCGCACTGTCCTGTCGCCACGAAACGCCCGCATTGCCTGGTGACCGGAAGTGAAAGACATGGAACCTGTTCTGTCGATCCAGGACGTCGCGTTTCGCTGGCCGGGGCAGTCGGCGCCGAGCGTTGCCATTCCTGCATTGGAGTTGCGTGCCGGCGAGCGCGTGTTCGTCTCGGGTCCGAGTGGCAGCGGCAAGAGCACGCTGCTCAACCTCATTGCCGGGGTGCTTGTGCCTCAGCAGGGGGAAATCGTCGTGCAGCACACCGCGCTGCGCAAGCTGAGTGCCGCGCAGCGCGACCGGCATCGTGCCGAACACATCGGCATCATCTTTCAGCAACTGAATCTGCTTCCCTATCTGTCCGTGAACGACAACGTATTGCTCGGATGCCGATTCTCCCGACAGCGCCGCGAACGCGCGCTGGCGCAAGGGCCGACCATTGGCGATGCGGCGGAGATGCTGCTCGGCAGGCTAAATCTGGATGCGTCACTGTGGCAACGGCCTGCGGCCCAGCTTTCGGTCGGGCAGCAGCAGCGGGTTGCCGCCGCACGCGCGCTGCTTGGCCGGCCTCGCCTTGTGCTGGCCGATGAGCCCACCTCTGCATTGGACGCCGATCGCCAGTCCGCCTTCATGTCGTTGCTGATGCGCGAATGCGAGGCCGCGGGCGCGAGTCTGGTCTTCGTCAGCCATGACATGCGGCTGGCCTCCCGGTTTGACATGCAGTTCACCATGCCGGCAACCGGGGAAGAACGTCCATGAGCACGATACTCGGGCTCGCAGCGCGCAGCGCCTGGAACCGGCGCCACAACCTGGTGTTGATGGTGATCGCCATCGCGCTATCCACGGCGATGCTGCTTGGCGTCGAACGACTACGCCATCAGATCCGGCAAGGGTTTTCTCAATCGATCTCAGGAACGGATCTGGTTGTCGGCGCAAGGGGGAGTCCTACCCAACTGATGCTGTACACGGTGTTCCGGCTCGGAAGCGCCACGAACAACATGAGCTGGAATAGCGCCCAACGCCTGGCAAGCCATCCGCTTGTCGCGTGGACGATCCCGATGTCACTCGGCGATTCGCATCGCGGATTTCCGGTACTCGCCACCACGACGGACTACTTCCGCCATTACCAATACGGCGACAGGCAGCCATTGCGAATCGCAGACGGCAGGCCAGGCCTGGATGGCATCTTCGACACCGTTCTGGGTGCGGAGGTCGCGCGTCGGCTCGGCTATCGCCTCGGAGACAAGATCGTTCTTGGCCATGGCAGCGGCCTGGAGGCCATGGGTGACGATCTCAAGCACGCCGACAAGCCATTCGTCGTCACCGGCATTCTTGCGCCGACCGGTACGCCGGTGGACAGGACAGTCCACATCGGCCTGGCTGGCATGGAGGCGATTCACCTCGACTGGCAAGCGGGCGTGCCCATCCCGGGCATGGCCATCCCTGCGGAACTCGTCAAGAAGTTCGACCTGACCCCGAAGACAGTGACTGGCGTACTTGTGGGATTGAAGCTGCGGTCTCGCGCTTTCGCCGTGCAGTCACAGATTGCCGAGGACCAGAAGGAGCCGCTCATGGCGGTGCTGCCTGGCGTGGCGCTCGACGAACTGTGGGATACCGTCGGCATGATCGAGAAAGGGTTGCTGCTGATGTCGTGGATGGTGGTCGCCGTAGGCCTGGCCGGCCTGATGTCGTCGATTCTGGCTGCCTTGGGAGAACGGCGTCGCGAGTTGGCCATCCTTCGCGCCATGGGTGCGCGTCCGCGCGATGTCCTCATGCTTCTCGTCGCGGAAGGGGTATGCCTGATGCTGGTGGGCACGATCGCTGGCTATCTGCTGCTGTCCGGCGTGTCGTTCCTTGCAGCGGGATGGCTGGCATCGACATTCGGCATGGCACTACCGGTCGTGTGGCCGCAAGCCAGCGAGTTGCCCGTATTGGCAGCAATCATCGCCGCTGGCGCCCTCGCCTCGCTTTGGCCTGCATTCCGCGCCTATCGGCTCAGTTTGTCCGATGGCATGACGCCACACCTCTGACGAACACCATGCCGATGTGATGAGCGAAGCTGGCTATGCCATGCGGGGCATCACGGTCGATTCACACACATCATGATCACCGCATGCGCCAGCCCTTTCATCTGTTGCCCCGCCATCCGGCCAGCACCAGACTGCCCAGTGCAGCAAAGCCAAGCAGCGGCCATATCAGACGCCACGCCCCCTCCGACGACTGACCATCCCATGTGAATGCGGGCAAACGCCCGTACGCTTCGGATGACACGCCGCGATAGCTCATCACACGCGGAACGAAGAACGCGCGCCAGGCTGCCTCATGCGCATCCACGGCGGCGGCGAAGCGCGCGTAACGCGGCGCATCCGTCCCGGCCAGCCGGTCTGCAACGTGCAGCGCCGACAGCGCCGGCGACAGCCACGCCCATCGCTCGGCCTGCACGTACCGCGCTGCCCGTGTCTCATGGAATGCGGCCATGATGGGGCGGAGACGCGCTTCCTGCTCGATATAGCGTGGCAGGAAGGTCACCGGCCATTTGTGCGACGTCGGCACAGTGGGTGTCCATGCGGGATGCGCACGATACCAGTCCTCCACCAGCGTAGGCATCTGCGCTTCCGCATGCTGCTGCACGTTGCGGATCTGGACCACTGTCGCGAGGCGCGATGCGATTGGAATCTGCTGGTCCAGTCTCGCACCCAGCATCGCCGGTACGCCAAACGTCGTGACGGCCCACAAGCCAAGCCCCGCAAAGATGGCCGTGGCTTCCGATCCGGGCAACCGGTTCAGCATCGCGCATGCGACAGCCCACCATGCCACAAAGACAGCGAGCAACACGAGCCACGCGGTGTATGCCCCGAGGGTTGCGCCACTATCGAGTGCGAATGCGAACGAGGACGCCACAGCGCCAACCATCCAGACCGCAGCGGCGCGCACGACGATGGCGGCGGCAATCCATCTTCCCTGCCCCGACCCATGCGCCACCGTCAGCCGCCAGGTGCCCGCTTCACGCGCGCCCTGCGCGATGCCCGCACAGAGCGCGATCATCGCTAGCGGCGTCAGCAATGCGATGGCCGTGGCAAGATCGAAGCC
This sequence comes from Cupriavidus sp. SW-Y-13, assembly GCF_009793345.1. Taxonomy (NCBI): domain Bacteria; kingdom Pseudomonadati; phylum Pseudomonadota; class Betaproteobacteria; order Burkholderiales; family Burkholderiaceae; genus Cupriavidus; species Cupriavidus sp. SW-Y-13. The sequence continues at coordinate 72,652 of NZ_WHLX01000002.1, read as the reverse complement.
ACCATAGCGCTGCAGCAGTGGATTTGCCAATGTGGCGTCGTGACGGCTGCTGGTGTGGCGGCTCTCCACCGTCACCCTGACGGCCGGCGGCAACACATCGAGCGCGCTGCTGCCCAGGGCGAGTCCGCCCGATAGCGCGAGCATCGCGTGCGGCGCCGACGACTTCGCGAAGTGAAATGCGGCACCGGCGGCCTGCTCTGGCGATGCTGGACGATGGTGGGACGCCATCGTGTGCGCCTCGATGACGGCCGCGCGATCCGCATCTCCCAATGCTCGCAACTTGCTACGCCAATCTTCCGCCCGCGCGCCGGACAAGACCGCGTAGAGGCAAAGCAATCCGCCGAACACCAACAGGCCGATCTGCGCGCTGCGCTGTCGATACAGGCGGCGCCATTCTGCAATCAGCCACATCATGGACGCATCCTCCGCATCGACCACACCAAGCCCAGCATCACCATGACGCCCCATGCGGCAAGCATCGCGATCTCGGGCAAGGCAGACCGCCACGCGAACGCGGCGGACGGCGACGCATACTGGAATGTCGGAATCGCGCGCCACAGTGCAGCATCCGCGTAGCGCGCATCCGACGAAGGCATGCCGCGCGAATGCGCCACGTCCCATTCGTCGATAGTCCGATTGACCACGCGCCGATAGTGCTCGGCAGCGTCGTCGTAGTGGCGCTGGTGCGAGAGGTCAGTGCCTGCCATCTTCATGGCAAGGTTGCGCACCGCCAGCGCGGGACTGAACAGCGCCGCCATGCGCATCATGTCTTCATGCCGTTGATACCGCTTCCAGAGCGCGTCGAAATGCAAGGTGTGGACGCGATCCGCGTAAGCATCGCGCGCCAGCCTGCGCATCGCCGCCGCACCCACAGGCAAGTCATCGAGCCGACTCACGCCATAGCGCGCCAGCAACGCCTTGTCGTATCGCAGCCCGCGCGTTGCGAGGTCACCATCGCCGGGCAAGCCTTGCTGATAGTCCCGTTCGATGGCCGACCAGAAGGACTGCGCAGTGGGCAGCGTTGCCACGCGCGCCGCTACGCCCGCCGCCACCGCCGGAATGGCAACCGTGGTCACCAGCCAGAAGGCCAGCAGCACCAGCAAAGCCGTGCGCGATGCCGACACACGGATCGACACGGCAACACCGATACCCACGAGCACCATCGCGTAGGCGAGATAGGCCGCGCCCATGGTCAGCGTCCGCGCGAGGTCCGCATGTGTCCCGCTCGATCCGGTCAGCCACAACGCTGCGGCCATCGCCATCATCACAAGGCTGGCAAGGCACAGCATCGGCATGGCGAGCTTGCCCGCTATCCACGCTCGCCGCCGCATGCCATTGGCATACAGCATACGCAGCGTGCCCGACTGCCGCTCGGCGCCAATGGCATCGTAGGTCAATGCGATGACGAGCAGCGGCAGCAGCGTTGCCAGCAGGAATCCGGCGCTGACATCCCCGAACCGGATCGACGGCAAGGCATCCTGTGCGGGTTCGAATCTGCCGACATTGCGTCGATGCGGTTCCAGCCACAGCGCCTGCCCGAAATAGTCGGACAGTCCCGGTTCGATGATGGACAGCGTCGAGGTCGGCCGGAACGCGTACAGACCAAAGTGCGCCGCACGATGCGGATGGTTGGCGCCCTGCTCGTCCCATTGCTGGCGCGTGGCCGCTTCCACCTGCGCGATCTCCTGCTGCAACCTCTCCCAGCGTTGCACCGACACCAGCAGGATCAAGCCGATGAGACCAACACCCAGCAGCCACAGCATCGGCATCCGCCCTTCACGCCACTGCGCCCGCATTTCCTTCACGACGATTGCGCGAATCATGGTTGGCCCTCCACGCAGTCACGCATGCATGCCCGGTAAGCGCGGAACAGGTCTTCGATGCCGATGGTGCCAACATCGAATTCGGCCACCAGCACGCCGCCACGCAGAATGCCGATGCGATCCGCAAGCTGCTTCGCATTGAGCAGGTCGTGCGTGGTCATCAGGACAGCCATGCCGCCGTCAGCAGCGCGACGCACACGCTGCGCCATCTCGTCGGCCGCGCCCGGATCGAGCCCCGACGTGGGCTCGTCCAGCAGCAGCAGTGCCGCTGGCCTTGCCAGTGCGATGGCAAGGCCCACCTTCTGCCGCATGCCTTTCGAATACTGCGCGACGCGCACACCGTGTGCCTCGGGATGCAGGCCGTTCGCGGATAGCAAGCCCACGGCCTGCTCACGCGAGAGATCGATGCCGCCCACCGCACAGAAATACCGCAGGTTCTCGATACCGGTGAGATAGGGATACAGCGCCACGATCTCGGGAAGATAGGCGATGCGGCCGGAGTCGGCGCGCCTGTCCTGCAACGGCATGTCATCGAGCGTGATGACACCGCTGGCGGGTGTCACCAATCCGAGCAGTACATCCAGCGTAGTGGTCTTGCCCGCGCCATTGCCGCCCAGCAGCGCGTAGACCTTTCCCTTCGGCACAGCCAGGCTCAGGTGGTGAATGACGGTGCGGCGACCCCGGCGCACCACCAGATCGGAGATGTCGAGCATGTGACCGCCTCAGAAGAAATAGCGACCAGCTACGCCGAATTGCCACTTGGGCTGCGGCGCCACCAGCAATCCCGTCGTGCTGCCGTATGCAGCCTCGGTCGAGAAACGATGTGGTTGCAGCACGCCATATGCCGACAATTGATACTGCTTCCAGTCCAGCACCGCGCGCAGATCAAAGCGCGTGTAGGTGGGCATGTCGCGCAACTGCGTCTGCGGCGTGCCCATGTAGTACGGAATGCCCGAGGTCAGGTAGGCATCGGCATTCAGCGTCAGCATCGCCGCCTGCACCTTCTGCTTGTATTCGGCGCCCACCTTCACCTGATGGCGTGGCACGGACAGCTTTGCACCGGTATTCGGCAGTGGGTTGTTGGCCTGGGCCTCGATGATGTGACCGTAGCTGGCGTACATCGAGAACTGGCGCAGCGGACGCCAGCGCGCCTCGATTTCGTACCCCTTGCGCGTGGTGTCGCCCACGGACTTGAACGAGCCATCGGGCTGGGCGACGATCTCATCCTCGTTGAGCGTGTAGTAGGCCGCGGCAGTCAGGGTCACGCTGTCCACTGGCGTGGTGGTGAATCCCACGTCATAGGACTTCACCTTCGATGGCGACACATCGTAGATCACGCCACCGGGTGCGCCCAGTGGCCCCGTACCGCCGCTGCTGCTGATCTGCTCCGCCGCTGGCGAGCGAAACCCTTGCGCAACGTTGGCAAAGAGATCGAGTCGGGGCAGCACGGACCAGACCGCGCCAAACTTCGGCGTCGTCACGCCCGAGAAATAGTGTGTACTGGCGCCCGGCAGTTTGCGGTTGTCGATGTCGTAGTCGAACCAGTCGCGCCGCACGCCCGCAGTCAGTTTTACCGAGTCGAGCGGCCTGACCTGCCCCTGCACGAACAATCCATAGGTCAGCAGGTTCAGTCCCTGCGCATTGACGTAGTTGGCGGTCGGCACGCCATTCATCCAGATCTGCCGCTGTGCATCACCATGATCGCGGCGCAGCTCGGCACCGATCATCAATGCAGCCCGGTCTCCGAACACGAAATTGTTGGCGAGGCGGCCGCCGAAGATGTTGCGGTCGTCGGTGCCCACGGTCTGCTGTGTACTGGTATTGGTGATGCCGCGCTGACGGTCGAATGCTTCGCCGTAGACCGTGGCGTACCAGCCGCCTTCCCCGGACGCCGGCGCGCGGTTGAGCGCGAACATCGTGCGCCTGCCGCTGCCGAAGCCGGGCAGGCCCGCCTGCGTGGAGCGCGGGTCGACCTTGCCCGATTGCAGGTCACTGAGCAGCAGGTAGCCCGCAGAACGATAGTCGGCGCGATAGTGGTTGAGCCGCAGGCTGTAGATACCATCGCCCACCTTGGTCGTCAGCTTCCACATGAAGTTGTCGCGGTCCGTGCTGCCGTCGTAGCGATAGCTGTGCGTGCGGTACACGTCGGCCACGAACACCGACTGGATCGGCGGCGATTCCGGCCGGAACGCGTAGCTGCCAGACAGCACGAGCGAAGCGCGCTTGCCGTCGTACCGGTCGAAGCCGAGCGAGATGCTCGATGGCACATCGCCCGAGACCGTTGCTATCGGCACCGCACCGGCACGGTTCTGGTCGCCATAGAGCGCCGACACCGGCCCCTTGATGACATCGATCTGGCCGATCATCTCGGGCGTGAGCCATTCGAGAAAGGCCGGACCGTGCCCCGCTCCCGCCTGACTGGATGGCGTGTTCTGCGGCACACCGTCGACATACACCGCGGTATCGGCACCGTGCGTGCCCTGCGTGGCAAACCCCCGCATGCGAAAACCGTTGCCGGTATCGCCCTGGTCGATGTTGTTCGCAACCACGCCAGGCACGCGGCGGAACATGTTCGAGATGTCACGGCCAATGTTGATGGTGCCCAGTTCTTCCTGGGAAATCGTGGATACCACCGCAGGCAGGCCGGTGCTGTCAGTTGTGACGATGGTGCGCTTGCCCTGCATGTCGATCGACGTATCGGCCACCACGCTTACCGTTGGCAGGACCGTCTCGGGCGGATCGGCAGGCGCGGCCTGACCGGGGCCGCTGAAGGCAAGGGAAATCAACGCGGCAATGCGCGTGAGGCGCGGCATCTTGTTCTTTTGCATGGTAGGTACGGCCGGCAGCCATCCCGCGACAGTGCGCGTGAGGGCGGCGATAAAAAGGGAAAGGGAGGGAAGGAGACAGCGCTCACAACTCGCGAGCGCCAGAAGACTCAGATCGCGGGCGGGGCGCGCGAGCCTATGCGAGGTACGAAGCGGGTACGCCAGACGGGTGTGATGACGCGAAAGACAAGCCGCTCGACATGGCGAACCGTGCCGAGCAGCACGGCCGCCAGAATCAGCAGGCACGCCACCGCATGCAACCGCGCGGAGCACCAGAGGCACCGGCAACTTTCCGTCGGCTCGCTTTGCCCGTCCTCATCGGCGGACTCGTTCAACGCGAACGTGGTGTCCCCTGCCACGCTGGCTTGCGCCGCGAATTCGCTGCTGCCGATACTCAATCCGTCGCCCATGCCGGAATGCCTGCCATGCACATGTGCGAGCGCCGCCCACCCCTGCAACAGCAGAAGGAGGATAAGAATCCAGGTGGTCAGACGGGTGGATGTCAAGGAAGCGGGGCGCGCAGGCTCAGTCAGTATTTGCAACACTGTTGCGAATACTAGAATAAATGCAATTGAGTTGCATTGCAATACTTTGAAGGCAACGCGATCCAGTGACTGGAGAACGTTATGTTGGAGTCAGGCTTGCTGACGTTTCGCGCTCTGCCCCCAGCTTTCGGCCTGCCGCTCCAGGTGCATGCGAATGAAGTCCATCAACGTGCGCGTCGCCAGCGTGGGATAGCGGCTTGGCGCCGTCAGCATATAGACACTGTCGCCCACGCCCTCCGCCTCGCATTCTGCAAGCACCTCCTGCACCTGTCCCGCCTGTAGCTGCCGCCAGACGGCATAGCGCGGCAACAGCGCCACGCCAAGGCCCGCCATCATGGACTCGAGCAGAAAGGGATAGTCGCCGGACTGAATGCGCGGTGACACGCGCAGCGTCTGCGGCGTGCCTGCCATCCAGACCTTGAGCGTGAAGCGCCGGCCCAGCGATGCCGGTGCAATCATGTCGTAACGCTCAAGGTCGGCCACACTGAGGATTGGGGCGCGACCTTCCAGAAACGACGGCGTTGCACACAGGCACCAGCCGACGCCGCAGATGCGTCGTGCCACGTGATCATCCGGCGGCTGCGAGGTAATTTTCAACGCCACATCGACTTCCGCGGAAATCAGATCGCCAATGTTGTCGTTGATCGCCACGCGCAGCGATATCTGCGGATAGACGCGGGCGAACTCCAGAAGCAAGGGCGTCAGATAGAGATGACCCAGGCCTGTAGGCAAGCGAATGCGCACGTCGCCGCGCACTACGGTGCCAAGACTGTCGATCGCGGTGCTGGCCGATTGCAGCTCATCGAGCATGCGCAGCGCGTGCGCATAGAGAAGTTGTCCTGCCTCCGTCAACTCGACGTGCCGCGTCGTCCTTCGCATCAATTGCGCGCCGAGGTGTTGCTCGAGCACCTTCAGGCGGCGCGACACGTTGGAACGCGTCATGCCGCTGCGTTCGGCGGCCAGCGTCATCGTGCGCGATTCCACCATCGTCACAAACAGGCGCATCAGGTTGAGGTCGAAGCTATTGTCAATCACGAGTCAACACCACTGGCACAAATCGAAGGATTGTTTCACTGCAGGCGTAACCCTAGCATAGGCATCAAGCCAATTCATGCTGAGTTACCCCCATGCGAGACGCCCCGCACGACACCGATCCAACCCTTGAAACGCTGCCTTTTGCGGGCCTGCGCGTGCTGGATATCAGCCAGGGCATTGCGGGCCCGTACTGCGCACACATCCTTTGGCAGCAAGGCGCGGAAATCGTCAAGGTCGAACCGCCAACTGGCGACTGGGGCCGCAAGGTCGGTGTTGTGCATGGCAGCACCAGTGCGCTGGGCATCGCCTATAACGCGGGCAAGCGCAGTATCTGCATCGATGCCACGACCGGCGCGGGGAAGGACCTGCTGCTGGAACTGGCGCTTCGGGCCGACGTCGTCGTGCAGAATTTCCGCCCGCAAGTGGCGGAGCGGCTGGGCGTGGGCTATGAGGAACTGGCCAGGCGGCGGCCGGAACTGGTCTATGTCTCCATCAGCGGCTACGGACCCGAGGGACCCTATGCCGATTACCCGGCATCGGATTCCGTGATGCAGGCCGACACCGGACTCATGTTCGCGAATCGCGACGCTGACGGCACGCCCCGGCGTATCGGCATGCTGCTGGCGGACGCCGCCACCGGCCTCTACGCGGCCCAGGCCTGCGCCGCCGCATTGTGCCGGCGGTTTCGCACGGGGCGCGGCGGCCATGTCGAATTGAATCTCTTCGACGCCTGCTGCGCGCTGCAAGCCAACAATCTCCTCGAATATGCCATCGCGGGTCCATCCGCTGCCGGACCGGTGAGCGCACCCAACGGCATCTATGCCACGCTCGATGGCAGCGTGACGCTGCTTGCCCTGAACGATGCCCAGTTCGCCAAACTCTGCCGAGCACTTGAGCGTGAGGATTGGCTGAGTGACGCACGCTTTGACAACAACGCGTCGCGCATGGCGCATGCGGCGCTGCTGAACCAGCAGGTAGCGCAGATCGTTGCCACCGGCACGACTGCGGCGTGGCAGGAAAAACTGACCCGTCACGATGTACTTCATGCGCCGGTGCGCACCTATGCCGACGTGCTGCAGCACCCGCAGGCTTTGCATCGGCAAACGTTCCAGACCATCGAACAGCCCGGGCTGGGGGCACTGCCCTTTGCCGGCATCCCCGCCACAGGCATGCGTCGCCCCGTGGGTCCGGCGCCTGACAACGGCGAGCATACGGTGCAACTGTTGCAGGAGGCGGGCTTCACCAGACAGGCCATCGACCAATGGTTGCAGCAAGGTGTGGTGCGACAGGCGGCAACCCAACTCGCGGAGGCGCAATGAAAGCGCTCGTATGCAGGCAATTTGGCAGCGTCAAGGACGTAGAACTCGCGAGCGTGGCCGAACCTGAACTGACCGATCCGCACGCGGTCACGATTGCCGTGGAGTTCGCCAGCGTCAGCCATGCCACAGGCCTGATGATTGCCGGCCAGTACCAACGACGCCCGCCGCTTCCATTCGTGCCGGGCACCGAGGTGGTGGGACACGTGGTGGCCTGCGGACATGCCGTGACGCGACTCCACCCCGGCGACCGCGTGGTTGCGATTGCCGACTGGGGCGGCTATGCGGAGCGCCTGACCCTCCCCGAGTACACGGTCTACCCAGTACCGGAATCGCTGCCGTCAACGTCGGCGCTGCCGATTCCCTTGTCTTATGGCACCGCGTACTGCGGATTGGTCTGGCGTTGCGGACTGCGCGCGCAAGACACCGTGCTGGTGCTCGGCGCCGGGGCCGGGGTTGGTCTCGCCGCGCTGGAAATTGGTCGTCAGCTTGGCGCTACCGTGATCGCCTGCGCCAGTACGGAAGCCAAGCGCGCGGAGGCACTGCGCCGAGGCGCCACGCATGCGCTGGCGCCCGAAGATCTCGCGGCATCCGTCAAGGCACTCACCGATGGCCGCGGCGCGGATGTGGTGGTAGACCCGGTCGGCGGCGACCTGTTTGGACAAGCGCTGCGGGCAGCGGCGCCCAACGCTCGCATCCTCAGCATCGGTTTTGCCAGTGGCTCCATTCCGCAGGCCCCCGTCAACCTGCTGCTGGTCAAGAACCTGACGCTGCACGGATTCTTCTTTGGCCGTTACATCGGCTGGACCCCGACCAATGAGCGCGCGGAACATGCGTCCGCGTTGCAGCCTGTCATGTCCACGTTGCTGCAATGGGCCGCGGAAGGAAAGCTCGAACCGACCGTGTCCGCAGTCTATCCGCTTACCGGCCTGGGCGATGCCCTCGCCGCGCTGGAATCCCGCAAGGTAGTTGGCAAGGTAGCAATAAAAATCAAGGAGACAGAGACGTGAACACTTCATCAACCAGAACAGCTGCGTGGCCACGGCTCCGCACAGCCCTGGCGTTGGCGGGAACTGCCGTCGCCATGCTGTCCGCTGGCGCTTCGGCACAGGAGTTCCCCCAACATCCCCTGCGCCTGGTGTTGCCTTATCCCGCCGGCGGACCGACCGACCTGCTCGCACGCGTGGTGGCCGTGAAGATGAGCGAGAGCCTGGGTCAGAGCGTGGTCGTCGACAACAAACCCGGTGCAAGCGGCATGATCGGTGCGGAAGCCGTCGCGCGCGCAACACCGGATGGCTACACGATACTGGCCAATGCCTCGCTGCATGTGATCAACCCAAGCATCTATTCCAGGATGCGCTATGACGCATTCAAGGACTTCGTTCCCATCACGCAACTGGCCGACGTGCCGCTGGTGCTGGTGGTCAACAACAACTCGCCGGTCAGGACCGTGCAGGACCTGATCGCGTATGCCAGGCGCCAGGGCAATTCGCTGAATTTTGGTTCGGCGGGCAATGCCTCGGCACAGCAACTGGCCGGCGAATCCTTCAAGCTGGCGGCCAAGGTCTCGATGCAGCATGTGCCATACAAGGGCAGCGCACCGGCGTTGACCGACCTGATGGGTGGGCAGATCCAGTTGATGTTTGATTCGATGCCTTCGGCAATGCCCTTCATCAAGTCCGGAAAGCTGCGTGCCGTGGCGGTGACAACCGCACGCCGCGCCAGCGCCTTGCCCGACATCCCCACCGTTGCGGAGTCCGGTCTGCCGGGCTTTGAAATCAGCACCTGGTATGGCCTCTGGGCACCGCGCGGCACTCCGCCCGCGGTGGTCGAAAAGCTGGCCGCTCACGCGGCCGCGGCGCTCAAGCGTCCGGACGTGCGCCAGCAATATGCCGACATGGGCGCCGAACCCATCGGCTCTTCGCCAGCAGACTTTGCGCGGTACAACGTCTCCGAAGGAAAAAAATGGGCCGAAATCGTGCATCAGTCAGGCGCAAAGGCTGACGAATAAGCCAGCTCGGCGCTGAAGGTCGTTCGGCCGCGTGGCGGAAACATCGAAGGCATTGGCCGATGGAATCCGCCACCATTCCCCGACGTCAGTCTCGCGATTCCCTCCGAAATCATGGTTGCATCCCTTCGATATTTCGACTACATTCGAACGATGCAAACCGATCGCGCTCTCGAAGCACTGGCGGCACTGGCCCACGCCGTCCGCCTCGCCGTCTTCCGCCTGCTCGTACAGGCCGGCCCTGAAGGACTGGCCGCTGGCCGCATTGCCGAACTGATGGAAATGCCAGCGTCATCGCTGTCCTTCCACCTCAAGGAATTGCATCGTGCCGGACTGCTGGCCAGCCGCCAGGAAGGCCGCTCGATCCTCTACATGGCCCGCTTCGAGACCATGAATGACTTGCTGGGCTATCTGACGGAGAACTGCTGCGGCGGCAACCCGTGCTCGTCGGTTTCCGCTTGTTCCGTTGCCTCGGCGTCCTCGAAACAATGAGCACGGCGCAACAATCCGCAGGGGCCGTAGAACGTCCCAGCGCCATCGGATTCTTCGAGCGCTATCTGACTGTCTGGGTAGCGGTCTGCATCGTCGTTGGCATCCTGCTCGGCCAATGGCTGCCATCGGTCTTTCACGCCATTGGTGCCATGGAAGTGGCGCAGGTGAACCTGCCGGTCGGCGTGCTGATCTGGGTCATGATCATTCCGATGCTGATCAAGATCGATTTCAGCGCCATGGGCCAGGTCTCGGAACACTGGCGCGGCATCGGCGTGACGCTCTTCGTCAACTGGCTGGTCAAGCCGTTCTCGATGGCATTGCTCGGATGGATCTTCGTGCGCCATCTGTTCGCGGGGTGGCTGCCAGCAGATCAACTCGATAGCTACATCGCCGGCTTGATCCTGCTGGCGGCGGCGCCGTGCACGGCGATGGTCTTCGTCTGGTCGCAACTCTGCAAGGGCGATCCCTACTTCACGCTGTCGCAGGTGGCGCTCAACGACGCCATCATGATCGTGGCCTTCGCGCCTGTCGTTGCGCTGCTGCTGGGCCTGTCATCGATCACCGTGCCATGGGATACGCTCATCGCATCGGTCGCGCTCTACATCGTCGTGCCGGTGCTGGTCGCGCAGCTCATCCGCAAGGCATTGCTGGCGCGCGGCGAAGCTACGTACCAGCGCGTGGTCGGTTCCCTCGGCCCCTACTCGATTGCCGCGTTGCTTGCGACGCTGGTGCTGCTGTTCGGCTTCCAAGGCAACGCCATCGTCGACCAGCCTCTCATCATCCTGCTGCTTGCTGTGCCGATCCTGATCCAGGTCGTGCTGAACTCCGGGCTGGCCTATCTCCTCAATCGCAAACTCGGCGTCGCGCATTGCGTCGCAGGCCCATCGGCGCTAATCGGCGCGAGCAATTTCTTCGAACTGGCCGTCGCCACTGCCATCAGCCTGTTCGGCTTCCAATCCGGCGCGGCGCTCGCCACCGTCGTCGGCGTGCTGATCGAAGTTCCCGTGATGCTGCTCGTGGTTGGCGTGGTCAACCGCTCGCAGCACTGGTACGCATCGCATTGAGACACCCATGACCGTCACCATCTATCACAACCCGGCGTGCGGTACGTCGCGCAATACGCTGGCGATGATCCGCAATGCGGGCATCGAGCCGGTTGTTGTCGAGTATCTGAGCACGCCACCCGGCCGGCAGACCTTGCAGGCGATGATCCGCGAAGCGGGCCTCACCGTTCGCGAAGCGATCCGCGAAAAGGGCACGCCCTACGCCGAACTGGGTCTCGCCGACCCGGCATTGACCGATGACCAGTTGCTCGACGCCATGCTGGCCCATCCGATCCTGATCAACCGCCCCTTCGTCGTGACCGAGCTTGGCGCGCGCTTGTGCCGGCCGTCCGAAGTCGTGCTGGACATCCTGCCGGCACCGCAACAAGGCGCCTTCACCAAGGAAGACGGCGAGGCCGTGATTGACGCGCAAGGCCGGAAGATTCGATGATGGTCGATCTCCCCAACATCGTCCCGGCAGCGCTCGACACGCCCGACCTCCACAAGTTGGAATCCCAGCGTGTCAGCACGCATCCGCCGCGTATCCTGCTGCTCTACGGCTCGCTTCGCAAAACGTCCTACAGCCGCTTGCTCGTGCATGAAGCCGAACGGATTCTTCAGCACTTCGGCGCGGAAACCCGCGTATTCGATCCGTTTGAATTGCCCATGGCCGACAGCGTGCCCGCCGATCACCCCAAGGTGGTCGAGCTGCGCAAGCTCTCCGAATGGTCGGAAGGCCAGGTCTGGTGCAGCCCCGAGCGCCACGGCACGCTGACAGCGGTCTTCAAGAATCAGATCGACTGGCTGCCGCTGGAGATAGGCGGCATTCGTCCGACGCAGGGACGCACGCTGGCAGTGATGCAGGTGTGCGGCGGCTCGCAGTCGTTCAACGCCGTCAACGCGCTGCGCGTGCTGGGACGCTGGATGCGCATGGTGACGATTCCGAACCAGTCGTCGGTGGCCAAGGCATACCAGGAGTTCGATGCCGAGGGGCGCATGAAGCCGTCGCCCTACTATGACCGCGTGGTCGACGTCATGGAAGAACTCTACAAGTTCACGCTGCTGGTCCGGGACCGCAGCGACTATCTGACGGATCGCTATAGCGAACGCAAGGAAACCGCGTCCGCCCAGGCCACAACGCTCGCTGCGGCGGCCATGCGTCACGAGAACGACGCGCAAATTGGCGACACCGATAGCGGCGAAGTGGAATAACACGACCGGGGCTTGACGTACCACCTGCCCGCTGTGCCGGCCATGCCGGCACGGTTTCTGGGTCAGACGGGATAGGCCTCGCTCGGCCTGCCAACGACTGCACGCTTGCGTGAAATCAGCAGGAACAGCACAAGCCCGGCCAGCGTCAGCGCAAAACCCGCCCACACTGCGGACAGCAAGCCGTGTCCCTGCGCGATGACCTGCCCGCCGGCCCAGGCGCCAATGGCGTTCGCCACGTTGAGCGCTGCCAGGTTCATCGCGCCCATCAACGTCGGTGCATCGGGAGCGGCCTGGGTCAGCCGGACCTGGATGGTCGGGATGGCGACCATCATCGTGGCGCCCACCGCAAACAGACCGACCATTAGGACACCGGCGTTCTGCCCGCCTGTGGCCAGCAGCGCAAGGACGATCAACGCGCTACCGAAACCGGCCACCAGTCCCCGCGTGGGGTGACGGTCGGCCAGCCAGCCGCCGATGACATTGCCCGCCGTCATGCCCACGCCGAAGATGCCCAGCGCAACCGGAATCCAGCGCTCGCCAAGCCGCGCGCCATCGGTGACAAGGGGACCGATGAAGGTGTAGACAGCGAAGATGCTCGCCACGCCCAGGGCGGCCACGACCACCATCGCCCAGACGGCAGGGCGATTCAGCGCCCGAAGCTCCTGCAGCACCGGCCCACCATCCAGCGCACTGGAGCGCGGCACCCAGGCCCACAGCGCCAGCAGCGATAACAGGCCCAGTGCCGATACGGCCAGGTACGCATTGCGCCAGCCGAGGGTCTGTCCCATCAGCGTGGCCAGCGGCGACCCCACGATGGTGGCGACCGTCAGCCCCGTCATCACCAACGCAAAGGCCCGCCCACCCTGACCCGGCCCGACGATATAGGAGGCCACCACGGCCCCTGCCCCAAAGTAGGCCCCTTGCGGAATGCCACTCAGGAAGCGCGCCAGCGTGAAGCTGCCCAACCCCATCGCCACTGCCGACAGCACATTGCCAAGCACGAAGACGGCCATCAAGGCCAGCAACAGGTGCTTGCGGTTCAGCTTGGCCGCCAGGATCGTCACAGCGGGACCGCCGAGCACCACGCCCAGCGCATACGCCTCGATGGCGTGCGTGGCGGTGGTCAGGTCAATGTGCAGACTCGCGGCAAACTGCTGGAGCAGGCCCATGCTGGCAAATTCGGACGTACCGATCGAGAAGGTGCCGAGCGCCAGTGCCAGCAGCGTGAAGGTCTTGCGGCGGATCTGGCCAGCATCGGTGCAGTGCGTCTTCGTCGAGGCGCACTGGGTTTCGTAGGCTTGGTTGAGCATGACAGTCTTCCGTGTTTCAGATGCCGTGCGGCAGCGGCGCGTCGGGATGTACCAGTCCGGCCTGACGCAGTTCACGCCAGAAGTCGACGGGCACCTGTGCTTCCAGCGCTGCGCGGTCTTCGGCGATGCGTTCCGGCCGGCTGGCGCCTGGGATCACGGCTGCCACAGCCGGATGGGCCAGCGAGAACTGCAGGCCCGCAGCCTTCATCGTCACGTCGTGACGATCGGCAATCGACTTGATCGCCTGCACCCGCTCCAGGATCGCCGGTGTCGCCGGGGCGTACTCGAAATTGGGGCCGCCAACCAGCGCGCCCGAACTGTAGGGGCCGCCCACCACGATGCCCAGGCCGCGTGCCGCCACTTGCGGCATCACCCGCTGCAAGGCGCGCGAGTGATCCAGCAGCGTGTAGCGGCCGGCAAGCAGGAAGCCGTCCGGTTGCGCGCTTTGCAGGTCGAGCAGCAGTTCGATGGGCTCGACGCGGTTCACGCCCAGTCCCCAGGCGCGGATCACGCCCTCATCGCGCAGGCGGTCCAGCGCCTTGAAGGCGCCCTTGCGTGCAGTCTCGAACACGCCAAGCCACTCGTCGCCGTAGAAGTCCTGCGCCACGTCGTGCACCCACACGATGTCGAGCCGATCGGTCTTCAGACGCTTCAGGCTGTCCTCGATCGAGCGCAGCGTCGCGGCCTCGGAGTAATCGTTGACGATACGGTTGGCGCGGCCGTGCCGGAACACGTCGCCCTTCTCGCCCAGGTCTCGCGCGGTGACGTCCTCGACCTCGTCCAGCACCAGGCGGCCAACCTTGGTGGCCAGCACCAGGCTGTCGCGGTCGCGGCCCGCAAGCACGTCGCCCAGGCGCGCCTCCGCCAGGCCGGCACCGTAGAACGGCGCGGTATCGAAGAAGCGGATGCCGTCCTGCCACGCGGCATCGACGGTTGCCTGCGCCTCGGCTTCGGGAATGGCGCGGAACATGTTGCCCAGCGGTGCGGTGCCAAAGCCCAGGCGGCCAGGGATGAGGTTCTTGAGGGACATGGTGCTCTCCGTTCGGTGTTGGGATGAGCGAATCATCGGCGCCGGACAGTGATTCATCCAATTTAATTTCTATAATCCAGTTTTATTGCCAGCGATATATGTCGCGATGCGCTACGACCTGAACCTGCTACCGATCTTCGTGGCGCTGATGGAGGAGCGCAGCGTGACCCGCGCCGCCGACCGCCTGGGCATGACGCAAGCCGCACTGTCGAATGCGCTGTCGCGCCTGCGCACCATGCTGCAGGACCCGCTGTTTATCCGTGAACGCTATGGCATGCGGCCCACTGCGAAGGCCGAGCAGCTCGCACCGGCGCTGACCCAGGCGCTGGCTGCGATGGATACGGTGGTACTCGGACAGCAGGCCTTCGACCCGTCATGCGCCGACCAGATCATCACGATCGCGCCCAACAGCTACGTGGAATTCGTGCTGGTGCCCGCGCTGGTTGCGCGGCTCACTGCACTCGCGCCAGGCATCCAGATACGTCTGCTGCCCTTCGGCAACGACCTCGCGGAGACTGGGGTGACGTCAGGCACCACCGCGATGGTGCTGGGCCGCCTCAGCGATGCGCCGGACAATCTCGTGGTGCAACACATTGCGGATGACGGCCTGGCCTGCGTGGTGCGTGCCGATCATCCGACAATCGGCAGCCGAATCACAAAGACTCAGTACGAACGACTGAAACACGTCAACGTGCTGCCCCCGGGGCGGCTGCGCGCCGGACTCTTTCAGGCGCTGGACCGTCAGGGGCTCACGCGGGAGGTGGTGGTGTCGGTCACCCACTTCGCGACCATCTCCGAGATTGTCGCGGTCACCGACTACTGCGCCACGCTTCCCCAGCTGATCTGCCGTCGCCTGGCCCACGACCCGCGCCTGAAGGTAGTGGCCGCGCCCGTGGATCTTGGAACCTTTCCGCTGCACATGGCATGGCACGTGCGCTATCGGCAGGACCCGGCGCACATCTGGCTGCGCACCGTGGTAGCTGACGTGGCGAGTTCGCTTTGATCGTTCGGACGCGCAGCGGCCAACGGTGTCCGCAGCGCCGAGATGTCAGACCGGTAATGTGAAACCCGCGCAAAGTCGCCTTAGTTCCACAAGGCAACCCGGGCACGCATGCACTACGCTTTGCCCCTCGATGGACACCGAGTTACCGCATGGACGACGACTTTCACATTCCCCGCTATGCGCGGGGTGGGCCTAGCATTCACGAGGAGGCACTGCGGCTGCGCACGAAACGTCTGGAGGTGCTGGCGGCAAACGTGGCGAATGCCGACACACCGAACTACAAGGCCCGCGACATCAACTTCAGCCAGGCGCTCGAAGGGGCGATGGGCAACGGTCACCGCTTTCCGGGAATGACCACGACATCGGTCGCGCATCTACCGGCAACCCCGCCAGTCATCGAGGAAGACCTGCTTTACCGCGTGCCGCTGCAATCGAGCATGGACGGCAACACGGTGGAGATGGACACCGAGCGCGTGGCGTTTGCCGACAACATGGTGCGCATGCAGTTCTCGATCGACCGGACAGCCAGTAAATATCGGAACATGCTCAAGCTGTACCAGGACATGCGCCCCTGACAGGGAGGCCGAACGCTGCCGGCCTAGGCCGACGCTGTCAGACCGGCGGGTTCGCGCATGCCGCGCAGCAGCGCCATCAACATGCGCAGCCCGGCCCACGGGTTGCGCAGGCAACGATATACCTGTTCGCTGCGTGCCACGCCGGACACGCACCAGGCGCAGAAATGCTCGCAGTTATTGGTCAGCAACTGGTATCTGTCTTCGCCCAGGCGCGACCGCGCACGGTCGGCCACTTCGTGGCCCGGATAGACGGCTTCGGACTCGGGGCGAACCGTGACACCCACACCCGCGCCAAACCTGCGCAGGGAAATGTATTCGACCGGCCTGCACTTCGCGACACGATCAAACCCTCCGTAGTGAATGACCATGCCATTCCCTACATAGATGCCGTGGTGCAGATAGCCGTCGCGCGCGCTCGTCAGATGCGCGCCGACTCTGAGTTGGCGTGCCACGCCATTGGCCGCATCCCAGTCCTGAAGCAGATCGATATGTGAGGTGTCCATGGTTGCCGCTCAATCGATAGCCGACCAAACCGCCCGTCGATGTTCCATGTGCAAGGCGCAAAGCTTCACCCCTCCGGGCAAAAGTGCCTGGAAAAAACGTGGAACTGTCGTGGGATCTCTTGCGCTGGCGCACCAGTGAGGGCGCCGAGGCTGGCCAGCAGCTTGTGCCCGTGGCCTTGATTGAATAGTAGGAGTGCGGACCGCGAGAAACCATGCTACCGAGGATTCGCGCGATCCCTACATTGGCGTTGCCGGGCTATACCAGCGTATAGCCCGTGGGGCGACTCCTCGGCACCCTGCGTCGGCACAGGTACCCGTGTCGGGTGACCTGTCGATCTCAGTAAGGCGGATTGACCACCACGTATTGCGAACCCTGCGGTTGATACCAGGTGCCGCCGCATTGCTGGTAGACCATGCCGCCATAGTTCACCGGCGCGCAGTTGGGAGGTACCGAACGGACCATCGAGCCGATCACGGCCGATGTCACGGCCACCGTCGCCGTGACAGCCGCAGCCGTTGCCACGGGATGGTAATCGTTGTCCCATCCGCAGCATCCGCCGTGGTTATCGACGTTCACATTGACGTTGCGATTGGAATTGACGTTGACGTTCCGGGTGGCATTCACGCTGTTGACGCTGTTGCTGCGGACGTTGTTGGCGCGTGCGTCCGTACGGCTGTTGTTGATCCGGGCCCCACCGCCACCGCCGCCCCCTCCCGCCTGCGCAGCCATGTGTCCGCCGCCTCCGGCGCGTCCGCCTCCTCCATGACCGCCTCCGCCCGGGCGGGCTTCCGCCGGTGTCATGCCACCCCATGCCACAAGGACGAGCGCGATCGCGCAAACCATCGAGTGCTTCCCGAATGCGTATGTCATCGCGGGCTCCTTAGCGGGACTTCAGGGGAACGAACTCGGCGGGCCTGGCACCCTTCGGCGGCGTGAATGCGAACGTGGCATTGCCAAACTTCGGATTCAGATTCCACTTGTAGTACGTAATGGATTGCGGTCGTGCGTCATCCGCGCGGTTCGTGATGACCAGCTTGCGCGGCAGCGCGCGCGCGCCCGTGGAGATCCAGATCTGCCAGTCGAACTGGCCCTGCCGGAACGCATAGTGATCGCACAGGTCGCCAGCGATGAAATCCTGTCCCGCATTCATTGCCGATTGGATATTGTCCACCGGCGCCGCAGGCGTTCCCCACAGGAAGAGGTCCGCAGACGGCACCTCTATTCCGTAGCGCTCGCCCAATCGATCCACGAGTACATTGAGGTTGTCGCTGAACTGCGCCTGCGAGTAGTACTTCTGCTCGGGCTGGTACAGCGTCACCGTCTTGCCGTCGTAGATCAGGTCACGCTGCAGGCGCGCGCTGCGCATCGTTGCGCGCAGCTTGTTCGGTCGCACGACATCGAGATCCGCAACGGCGGTGTGCTGCAACTTCTGACCATCCTGCAGCACGCGCTCGCCAGTCAGGCTGATACCGACCTCGAACTGCTTGAGCGCTTGCAGGCTCGCCCCCATGTCCTGCAGTGCCTTGATGACCGCCGGGTCCACCGCGTTGGCGTCGGGCCCGGGGGTCTGGGCCTGCGCCGGCTTCTGGGCTGCTGCCGTAGCGGTTGCGGGCGGTTGCTGCGGCGCACCCGTGGTGGACGGTGGAGCGCTGCTGCAGGCCGTCAGCGCGACGGCGAGCAGACCCATTACCAATAAGCGAGCCATGAGAACACTCCAGACGATGTTTTGCAGTGGGTTGCAGGCCGCGCCGATCCCGGCAGCTACCTACCCTCGAACCCGCACCGATGCTCCTGGCCGGAATCCCCCACGAATACTTCCAGCTACGCGGGGCGGGCGGAAGTGAATGATTCCGTCAGGAGTGAATACTTGTTTCGAGAAAACGCAGCCGATGTATCGCAATAGGCACCGCCCACAAGCAAAAGTACTGCGTAGACTGCACGCGCTGTTTTTCCGGGGAAGTGTGACTGGGCTACGGGACTGCGCCTGCAGGGTCTGGACTCCCGCGTCTCACTCTCCGTCGCGCAGCACAATATGCGTCGACGACTCGATCGTGTTGCCGTTCAATTGCACGAGGCCTCGCGCGATCATCGCATCGATGCTGTACCACGGTATCAACTCCTCACGACGGCTTGAGGCGTTGTAGACGCGAACGTATCCCGTGAATTGATGGGAGAAAGCCGATGTCTGCAGTCTCACGTCGTGACCGGCGCGCAGACTCTCCATGACCATCTTCTGACGTTTCGTGAGCTGGTCCGGCCTTTTCACTGGTGGTCGTGCCATCGTTGCCGTCCCGGCATTGTCCAATCAATGAGAGTACCGAGATGCGCTGCGCCCACAATACCTCAGTTGGGGGTTTTAGCAGCCCGGACGCCAGTCTTTCATGAGTCCTGCGCATACTGGCATGGCGACCGTTGCGTAACGCTTCTTTGATCACGATCCTCCACGCAAGGCACCCCTAGCTCCCCTCCTTGACCAACCGCTCCCGCAAGAACCCCAGGAACGTCCCAACACCCTCCGGCAACACGCGCCCTGCCAGCGTCTGCAATTCGATGACGCGGCTGCTCATGCCTTTCTCGCGGATGGCTGCGGCGTGCAGTTCACCACGACGCAGACGGTCTCCCACCGTGACGGCGCCCGAGATCGACAGGCCGCCGCCGTGCAATACGAAACTCGTCAGGGTCTCGAAGTGATTCGTGACCAGTACCGGATCGAAGTGGATACCGCGCTCGCTGCAGGCGATGTCGAACAGTTGGCGCACGGTGTTGTCGCCCTCGGGTAGCGCAATCGGATGCGCCTGCATCTGCAACAGCGAAATGCTGCGGAAGCGCGCCAACGGATGATCGGGCCGCATGATGGCGATGACCGGCGCGGGCAACCGGTGCTCCACGCGTATGCCGTGGCCTGCCGCACGGCTGTAGGTGATGCCGATATCCGCATCCCCATGCAGCACGATGTTCGTGACTTCCGATGGCGGTGCCACGCGCACATGGAAATGCAGTCCCGGATAGTTCTCCCGAAACGCTGCAATGGCGCGCGGCAGGAACTCGATGGCAAAGCCTGCGGACGTGGCAATCCGCACGCGTCCGCGACGCAGCCCCTGCAATGCAGCAATTTCCGTGACCACCCGATCCGCGTCGAGCGCGCCGCGTAGCGCAAACGCCGCTAGCAGTTCGCCCGCTGCGCTCGGCACCATGCCGCGCGGGCGGCGGTCGAACAACGGCACGCCGAGCACCTCCTCCAGCACCGCCACCTGACGGCTCACGGCCGACACCGTGACGTTGAGCCGCTTGGCGGCGTCGGTCAGCGACCCGCTCCTGACCACTTCCAGAAAATACCGCAGCGATGTGTCCTGCAGGCGTTGCGACAACAGCATCTGGTCCCCTTTGAAAAAGCGCGCGCAGCGAACCCGGCGGTCCGCTTTGCGTTTTATGCAACGATATCTGCAAAAATCAGCGATTGTCGGAAACCCACTATGGCTCGTATGCTTTTTGCAACAAGACTTGCCCACTGATTGCCCACTGAGGATCGCGCCATGCCGTCCACGCTGAATCCCATCGTCGAACTCGATGCCGTCGCCTTGTCGCGCACCATCCACGCCCGCGAGGTGTCCTGTGTCGAAGTCCTCGACGCCTATCTCACCCAGATCGATCTGCAGAATCCGCGCGTCAATGCCATCGTCGCGCAAGCCGACCGACCCACGCTGCACGCGCTGGCAGCGGAGCGCGATGACGAACTGCGCCGCGGCATCAGTCGCGGGCCGCTCCATGGCATGCCGCAGGCGCCCAAGGACATCATGCCGGCCGCAGGGATGGTGACCACCAAGGGTTCGCCGATCTTCGCGGGCCAGGTCAGCCCGACCGATGCCGTGATCTACGAGCGCATGCGCACGGGCGGCGCGCTGTTCGTTGGCCGCACCAATTCGCCGGAGTTCGGCCTGGGTGGTCATACCTACAACCCCGTGTATGGCACCACGCGCAATGCGTGGGAGCCTTCGCGCTCGGCGGGCGGAAGCAGCGGCGGCGCCGCGGTGGCAGTGGCGCTGCATATGCTGCCCGTGGCAGACGGGTCCGACATGATGGGATCGTTGCGTACGCCTGCTGCCTTCAACCATGTGTATGGATTGCGCACATCGTTCGGCACGGTGCCGCATGGTCCCGGCGACGAAGTGTTCTTCCAGCAGTTCAGCGTCGCGGGGCCGATGGCGCGCAACGTGCCGGACCTCGCATTGCTGCTGTCCGTGCAGGCAGGGTTCGACGCCCGCCTGCCGCTGACCCGGCGCACCGATTCATCCGAGGACTACACCTTGCCCCTCGTCCGCGAATGGAAAAGCACGCGCATTGGCTGGCTCGGCAATCTGGGCGGACAGTTGCCCATGGACCCGGGACTGCTCGACACCTGCGCGGCATCGCTCGCGCACTTCCGCAGCATTGGCTGCATCGTGGAAGACGCACAGCCGGCATTCGATCTCGAAGCGCTGTGGCACGCGTGGATCGATCTGCGCAGTTTTTCCGTGGCGGGTGCCAACAAGGCGCTCTGGGACGATCCGGCCAAACGCGCGATGCTCAAGCCCGAAGCGGCGTGGGAGATCGAGCGCGGACTTGCGCTGACTGGCAACCGCATCTACGAGGCCATGCGCATCCGCAGCGCTTGGTATCAGGCGCTGCGTGCGTTGTTCGAGCAATACGACTATCTGGTGATGCCCGCGACGCAGGTCTTTCCGTTCGATGCGAATTGGGACTGGCCGCACGCCATCGATGGTCGCGACATGGATACCTATCACCGCTGGATGCAGGCCGTCATCCCCGCCACGATGGCGGGGCTGCCCGCACTCGCCGCGCCGGCTGGCTTTGGCGCAAACGGTTTGCCTGCCGGCATCCAGATCATCGGTCCCGCACAGACCGACTTTGCCGTGCTGCAACTGGGCCACGCCTATGACCAGGCCGGTGGCTTCTCTCAAGTCCGCAGCCCGTTGCTGCGCTGAAGTCTCAAAATCGAACTCACTGCCATGAGGACCTTGCCCCCTATGAAGCCGCTTCTCGCATGCGTTGGACTGACGATGGCGCTGTGCGCGCCCCACGCTGGTGCGCAATCGTCGCCCTATCCCGACAAGCCGATCCGGCTCATCGTGCCTTTTGCTGCGGGCGGCGCCACCGATGTGCTGGGGCGATTGCTGGCGGTCGGCCTCGGCCAGAAACTGGGCCAATCGGTAGTCGTCGAGAACAAGCCCGGTGCCAGTACCATCGTCGGTGCCACTCAGGTTGCCAGGTCGGCCCCCGATGGCTACACGCTGCTGCTGGCCGCGAGCACCACGCTCACGCTGAATCCGGCCATCCGTTCCAACCTGGCCTATGACCCAATCAAGAGCTTTACGCCAATCGGACTGGTAGCGGACATGAGCCTTGTGCTGGTGGCCAATCCCGATACGCACCTGAACTCCGTCAAGGATCTGGCGACACAAAGCCAGGCGCAACCGGACAAGTTCTCGTATGGCTCGTTCGGCAGTGGCTCTTCCGTGCATTTCGGCGCGGAGATGCTGAAATCCACGGCGGGTATCCGCATGGTGCATGTGCCCTTCAATGGCAGCGCGCCGAGTCTCACCGCGCTGGTAGGCGGGCAGGTACAGGTAGCAGTGGATACCGTAGTGGCCAGCCTGCCGCTCATCAAGGCAGGCAAGATCAAGCCGATTGCGGTGTTGTCCGCGCAACGCCTGCCGGCGCTGCCGCAAGTGCCGACCGTCGCCGAAAGCGGCTATCCGGGATTCCAGATGGGCACATGGTTCGCGTTGATGGCACCGGCTGGATTGCCCGCTGCCGTGCAACAGAAGCTGGAGAAGGCGCTGGCCGAGGTGGCCACCGCGCCTGCCACTCAGGCACGCATGGTGGAACTCGCCCTCACGCCCGCCTATGGCAACGGCGCCGCCGTGCAGGCGCGCGTGGAGCGGGAACTTCCCGGCATGCGGGCCGTGGCAGCACGCGCCGAAATACGGGCGGAGTAATCCCCGCAGTCCGCTCGAAAAATTCCAGCCAGATCTTTGCTTCGATCCTACAGTGGTGGTTGGCCCGGGCGCGGCACGCCGGGCCAGCAGTTCGTCAACGAATGCCCGATGGGCACCAACATGGAGAAGCGAACATGGGATATGTCACAACGAAGGACGGCGTCGAGATTTTCTACAAGGATTGGGGCCCGCGCGACGCGCAAGTGATCTTCTTCCATCACGGCTGGCCGCTCAGTGCCGACGACTGGGACGCCCAGATGCTGTTCTTCCTTGCCAACGGCTATCGCGTGATCGCCCATGACCGCCGTGGACATGGACGCTCCAGCCAGGTCTGGGACGGACACGACATGGACCACTACGCCGACGACGTGGCAGCCGTGGTCAAGCACCTCGACGTAAAGAAAGCCGTACATGTGGGCCACTCCACAGGCGGTGGCGAAGTGATCCACTACGTGGCGCGCCATGGCGAAGAACGCGTGGCCAAGGCCGTGCTCGTCAGCGCCGTGCCGCCGCTGATGGTGAAGACAGAAGCCAATCCGGGGGGCCTGCCCAAGGATGTGTTCGACGGCTTCCAGTCCCAACTCGCCGCCAATCGCGCTCAGTTCTATCTCGACATTCCGACCGGCCCGTTCTACGGCTATAACCGGCCCGGCGTGCAGGCCTCCGAAGGCGTGATCCGCAACTGGTGGCGGCAAGGCATGATGGGCAGCGCCAAGGCGCACTACGACGGCATCGTCGCCTTCTCGCAAACGGACTTCACCGAAGACCTGAAACGCGCCACCGTGCCTGTGCTGGTCATGCACGGCGACGACGACCAGATCGTGCCGTATGCCGATTCCGCACCGCTTTCGGCAAAGCTGCTGAAGAACGGCACCCTCAAAACGTATCCGGGATTCCCGCACGGCATGCCGACCACACACGCCGATACGATCAACAAGGATTTGCTGGCGTTTGTGCGGGGGTAGGTTTGGTTGACAGCGAGTAGTGCTGAGGCCCGCTTCGATGTTGGAGCGGGCTTTTTGTATTGCGCTCAGAGGTAAAGGTTGTCATATCGACCTTACCGCGCCCCGCATCACGCAGCCAGATTTCCCGACGGTGCCGGCGGCACGCCGTTGCCTCGCGCCACCTTGCGGTCTATGCACCAGACCACGAGCAGCGTCACACCCATCATGGGGAAGATCGCGCCGAGCAATCCGAGTCCGATCACCCACGCGCGCATGGGCGGCAGGACCGAGGGGTAAGACGGCGCGGCAAGCTGGCGGGCTGGCTTTCGGCGCATCCACATGATGCCGCCCGTGACGGCGAGTGCCATGAGACCCATGGAAATCGCCGCGCAAATAATCTGGTTCGCCATCCCGAAATAGCGGCCCATGTGAAGCGCCGTGCCGTAGGACACGGCCTTGGCGACCGCGCCATAGTCGTCGAACCGGATGTCTCGCACGACCTCTGCGCTGTGCTGGTCGATATGCAAGGTCCGTTCTCCTCGCGGATCACCAGGGAAGCAGGAGACCGTGTAGACAGCGTGCGCCGTCGCCGGTAGTGCAACCTGGCACCCCTGCACGGCGCCACGCTGTGTGGCGATATCCACGACTTGGGCAAGGCCGATGCCGCTGTGTCCGGACGAACCTGCGGGCACAGGAAGTTGGCCCGTTGCCCAAGGCAGTTCACCCAGCGGAAGATCGTCCATCTTCTGCGCCTGTGCACCATGACCAGCATGTTCGCCGTGATGTTGATGCGCCGTGCTGGCCGGTGCATGCTGGTGCGAGTTCTGTCCCGTCGCCGGTCGCCCGAGGTTGGCGGCGGTGGTAATCGCCTTGAATTGCTGCCCCCACAAGGCTGTCCACGGCAATCCCGACAGCACGAAGGCAAGCGCGCCAAGCGCGAGCCAACCGCCCAACAGCAGATGGATCTCCTTCCACCAGCCACGCTTGCCAGTCGCCTTTTTCAGGGTGAACGCGCGCAAACCCGACTGACGCCATCGCGGCCACCACATTGCCAGGCCCGTCGCGATCATCACCAGCGTCCAGCAGCCGGCCAGTTCCATGAGCAACTCTCCCGGCTTGCCCACCAGCAAGGCGCGATGAATCATTCGCACCTGCTTCATCAACCGATCTTCCACGCTCAGGCTGCCGAGAAGATCGCCTGAGTACGGATTCATGTACAGGCTTTCGCTCTTGCCCGATGGCAGCCGAAAGATGAACTCGGCACTCGCGTCCGGACGCGTTCCAATGGCATAGCTCGTCGCAATTGCCCCCGCCGGCGCTGCCGCCCGGGCGCGATTGAGCAGCGCGTCGGCGGTCATCGGCTGGCCGGCAGGCTCGACCTTGAGCAAGGTCGGATAGAGCAGCGGCTCGATCTGCGGCTGAAAACAATAGATCGTGCCGGTGATGGCCAGTACGATCAGGAACGGCATGACGAACAGGCCGGCATAGAAATGCCAGCGCCATAGCATGCGATAGGCGGAAGCTGCGCTAGCGCAGGACGGCGGAACGGGTTGACTCATCTATGGGAACGCGGGGCGACTTGTCCCGGAAGGATACGCCGCTCGGCATCCTCTGCCATGCGACGGAATGTCACATTGTCGGTTGCGACGCGACGGTTCAGGCGTATCGTGTCGTATCAGGGGAGCCGCAGGAGGCCATCATCCACGGTCCGTATATCGACATGAGGGACTCGACATGGGCGTACAACTGAATCACACCATCGTCTGGTGCAGTGACAAGCAGAAGTCGACGACCTTTCTCTGCGAGATCCTCGGGCTATCTCCACCGATCGCATTCGGGCAGATGCTGGTCGTTCCACTCGAAAATGGTGCCTCGCTCGACTTCTTCGAAAGTGACGGCGCGATCTCCATGCAGCACTATGCGTTTCTGGTCACCGAGCAGGAATTCGATAGCGCCTTCGCACGTATTCGCGAACGCGGTCTGCAGTACTGGGCAGACCCTGGCAAGCTACGTGCCGCGGAAACCTATGCACACAATGGCGGTCGGGGTTTCTACTTCGATGATCCTGACGGTCATCTTCTGGAGGTCATGACGCGTCCGTACAAGATCGAATAGGACCGATACTCCCAACGCCGCTAACCTCTTGGCTCGATCGCCCGGAACTGGGCACACAGCCGGAACACCTCTTCCGATAGCGCCTGCTGTTTCGCCTTGCCGTAGCGGGTGGCGAGTTTCATCAGTTCCTTGATGTCACGCCCGCTCGCCTTCGGATAGGCGGCGGTCAACGCCTCCACCAGTTCATCGCCCAGCGTGGCGCCGCACTGGTTGGCTTGCAGGTGCCACAGGCGCGCCGCATCCTCCTTATCCGGCGTCTCGTACTGGATGGTGGCAATGCAACGCGACAGAATGGCGTCGTCCACATCACCGGTACGGTTGGTGGTCATGAACAGCAGACCGCTGAAATACTCCAGCGTGCGCAGGAACTCCGCAACGATGGCGTTGTGCTCCAGGTCGTTATCGCGGCGGCGGATGTAGACATCGGCCTCGTCCAGCAACAACACGGCGTTCCAGCGCATGGCCCGGCGCAGTATCTCCATGAGGCTCGCACCGACCGATGCGGCCGTGGTACCCAATTGTCCGGAATGCACACGGTAGAGCGGCCTGCGGACAACTTCCGCGTACACCTCGGCGGTCAATGTCTTGCCAAGACCCGGCGCGCCCTGGCAGAGGATGGTCGTGCCACCCGATTTGCCCGGCACGAAATCCTGTACCAGCACGTCCATATGCGAGGTCAGGATGTCGATCAAGTCCCGGTGATGGTCCGGCAGCACCAGCTTGTCACGCAGTTCGGGCCGGTACTGATACTCGCTCAGGTGCTGCACGTGCACCCAGATATTCCGGTGCCATTCCAGATGGAACAGGTGTACGTAGCCGTGTAACGGCATTCTCTCGAAGCCAGTGGCCACGCCAGCCCTGCGCCAGAATTCGGCGTCGCATGTCACTTCGAAGCGGCGCTCGAGCCGTTCCTCGTCGTTGATGCAGCGAGCCGCCACGCCTTCGCCCAAGCGAGCCAGCGCGACGGTCCCTTTGCCTTCGACGGTGAAGGCGGCCCCTGCCGCGATGTATTGCGCACCGAAGCTGCGCTGATAGCGCACGAAGCGTTGCGCGTGTCGTTCGTATTCCTGCCGGAATTCCGCGCATTCCTTGAAGAAGCCGAAATCCGCGAGGAGTTGCGGAATGGTACGGTCCACGATCTCGTCACGCGTGACGATGATCGAAGTGGTCATGCCTCCCCTGCGACGTGCCGGATCGGTCAACTCCGAGTTCGCGGACAGCATGGTGTTCGCCAACAGGTCGATGGCCACGTAGGACATGCCCTGCTCGGGCTCGACATGACGAATGCGATGAACCAGCCACGGCAGCAGTACGCCATCGCGGCTGCGCTGATACAGCCAGCCATCGATGACATCGCGCGACAGGTAGGCGACAAGGCCCGCCACCAGCATCTCCAGGCCGGGAATGGTGCGCGCCTGCGGCGCGTTATAGACGTTGTCCAGCGCCAGCATCTGGAACGTCAGTTCGCGCGCGTTCTGCGCCTTGCTCAGCGTATAGAGCGAATTCAGCGACTGTGCGTCAAACAGGCGCGCCGACACTGACATGCTGCCGTGACAGATGCCGTGCTCCTTGAGCTGCCGGGCCAACGGGGACTCGGCTTCAACCATGGCAAGCAGCGGGTGGATCAGGGACTGCGGAATCTCGATGTTCATGGGTTGCACTCCGTTAGCGGCAAATCCCAGGGCTGGTGCCGAACGCTATGTCAGGAAAAAGCGGATGGCCTCGGCCACGATCGGCGGCTGGATCGCATGCGTGCCGTTGAATTCGACATATTCGACGTCGTAACCGGCAGCCCTTAGCTTGGCGGCATTGGGGCGACCGCTTGTCTGCACGGGCAACTGCTCGTCAACCAGCCCATGCGCAATGAAGACCTTGGGCGAACCCTCCTGCATGAAAACGGACATGAACCCGCCGGAGAAAGCGATGACGTGGCTGGCGATATCGCCATTGGTGATACCTATCGAAAGCGCGTAGCTCGCGCCATCCGAAAAGCCCGCGAACGCAAGGCGGTCGCGGCGAATCCGGTAGCAAGCCGAGACCGCGACCAGCGCCTGCTGCAGCTTCTCCAGATCGGGGCCATTGCCGCCAATGACGATGTCCCATGTAGGAAAAGTCGAATGCGGCGCCAGCACCAGGAAGCCATGCGCGTCGGCATGCGGCTCGATAAACGGCAACACTTTTTCTGGAAAGCCGCCCGCGCCGTGAAACATCACCAGCAATGGCACGGGGTCCGAGCCCAGGCCCGCCGGAACGTACAGGATGGCATCGCGCTCGTCGGCAATGTGAAGCGCGTGACGGCCCGGGGGCAAGGGGTCCTGCGACGGCTCGGCATGCGCAAAAGTCATCCGGCCCAGCAGAGAAGGATCGAACATGGCAGCGGCAGCGTGAAATGGTGGTATGTAATATATCACCGTTCTTGTGCATGTGGCGTATCGCGTCTCTGTTCGCGACAGCGCGTAGCGAGAGACGCTCTCGTCCTTTTCGTCCTTGCCCGCAAGCCGATAGGCACTGTATATTTATACAGTTATCGTTGCCGCCGGGCATGCTGACTGGTGAAGCCAGCCTCGCGCGGTGTCCGTTTTCTCTTCTACCTCGAAAAGCCAATCATGTTCGTGGACCGCTCCGAAATCATCAACGCCGCCAAGGCACTGCGCGCCAGCCAGGAAGAAGCCCGGTACAGCAAACTCGTCGCGCTTGCGAACAAGCAGCTCAAGGCCATGCAGACTGCAATCCAGAAGGGCAAGGAAGAGTTCGAGACCCGACTGGTACTCGACATCAACGAAGAGAATCCGCAAGCCGCGCTGGAACCGCGCGCGCATCGGCTAGCCAACGACCTCAGATCGCAGGGCTACACCGCAACGGTGACCACGTTTGCCGAGGTCAGCACCGACCGCAAGGACTGGACACCGAATATCACGGTCGTCATCGGTCTCGGTCTGGGCGATGTGGTTTCCGAAGTGGACAACGTGACAGATGCCGCCAAGGTGGAAGCGGAAAGCACGGTGACCAACAAGCCGGAGGTCGCGTGGGCTCGCGAAGCGGTCACTGAAGTGGCCTGACAGCCGGCGGGCAATCCGGGAGAAGGCCCCGCATCGATCGCCTACTGCTCCTGAGCTAGACTCTCCCTCCTGACCCGCCGCATTTTTCAAGATCATCAGGAGTGTCGCCATGAATACCCCACAACACACACTGCCCGCCGTCACCGACGGCAGGCTGGCGCCGCCCGATTGCACCGGGCTCACGGATGATGCGCATGTGGAAGACATCATTCCCCTGCCTCCGCCCGAACATCTGATCCGCTTCTTTCCCATTCGTGGCACCCCTGTGGAATCGCTGGTCACCCAGACGCGCCAGCGCATTGCGCGCATTCTGCACCGCGAGGACGACCGGTTGCTGGTGATCATGGGACCGTGTTCGATCCACGATCCACAGGCGGCGCTGGAATATGCGAAGCGATTGATGGCGCAGCGTCGGCACTACGCCGACACGCTGGAAATCGTGATGCGCGTGTACTTCGAGAAGCCACGCACCACGGTGGGCTGGAAGGGGCTCATCAACGATCCGTACCTGGATGAAAGCTATCGCATCGACGAGGGCCTGCGCATCGCGCGCAATCTGCTGGTTGATATCAATCGTCTCGGGTTGCCGGCAGCCGGCGAGTTCCTCGACGTGATTTCGCCGCAGTACATCGGCGACCTGATTTCCTGGGGCGCGATTGGTGCGCGGACGACCGAGAGCCAGATTCACCGGGAACTGGCATCGGGCATCTCGGCGCCCATCGGCTTCAAGAACGGGACCGACGGCAATATCAAGATCGCCATCGACGCGATACAGGCTGCATCGCGCCCCCACCATTTCCTGGGCGTACACAAGAACGGCCAGGTGGCAACCGTGCACACTCGTGGCAATCCAGACTGCCACGTCATTCTTCGCGGCGGCAAGGCACCCAATTACGATGCGGATTCCGTCGCCATCGCGTGCCGGGAACTCGAAGCTGCAGGCCTGCGCAGTTCTCTGATGGTCGATTGCAGTCACGCCAACAGCAGCAAGCAGCATCAGCGGCAGATCGACGTCGCGAAAGACGTGGCGCTGCAGGTCGGCAGTGGCGGCCAAGCCGTCTTCGGTGTCATGGTCGAAAGCAATCTGCTCGCTGGCGCGCAGAAATTCACGCCGGGCCAGCATGACCCGCAATCGTTGACATACGGACAGAGCATCACGGACGCATGCATCGGGTGGGACGACTCCGCAGCAGTGCTCGAGGAACTCAGCAAGGCCGTCGAGACACGCCGCGGACTGAACCAGAAATCGTAGCCTCCCATCAAGAGCCAGCGCGGCGTCCATCTGGCGAGCAGGAATGTCGCAACGTGCCGACAGCGACATTCCTGTAATGGATTCGCCATCTCATGGCAATTCGACGATTTCTATACTCGCGCCTCAATTAACAAGCGAATAAAACGCTTTATTTGAGGAGAGACAATGACATTTCGTCGCGCCCCCGTTCGTCATGCCATCGCTGCCGCTGCCGTTGGCTTGCTGGCCGGCACCGCTCACGCGCAATCCAGCGTCACGCTCTATGGCGTGGCGGACGCGGGTATCGAGTACCTCAGCAACGTGCCGTCCGCTTCGGGCGGCTCCAGCCAGGTGCGCCTGACCTCCGGCAACATGTCGACGTCCCGTTGGGGCATTCGCGGCGTGGAAGACCTCGGCGGCGGACTGAAGGCCATCTTCGAACTGGAAAGCGGTATTGCGTTCGATACAGGCGCGCAGAACAACAGCAGCCGCCTGTTCGATCGCGGTGCGTTTGTCGGACTCGGCAGCAAGTACGGCACGGTGACGCTAGGCCGCCAGACCACGCCCACCTACGACACCGGCCTGCAACTGGACCCGATGGGCTTTGCGCCGCGCTACTCGCTGTACAAGAGCGATGACGTACTGGCCGGCCGCGCCGACAACGCGGTCAAGTATCGCGGCAAGTTCGGCGGCCTGACGGCCACCGCGCTGTACAGCACTGGCCGTACCGGTGCTGGCGAAGTACCGGGCAACTACAAAGTCGACCGCAACATCGGCGCCTCGGTGCTGTATGAAGCCGGCGCGCTGATGGTGGGCGCCGCCTATGACGAGTTCCAGGGCACCACTGTTGCCACTGCCGACCGCACCGACCGCCGCGCGCTGATCGGCGCGAACTATGCCTTCGGTGCGGCCCGCGCGTTCGTGGGATACCGCTGGTACAACGGCAACGTCGGCACGCTGCCGAACAATGGTTCGAACCTCTACTGGGCCGGCCTGCGCTATGCCCTGAGCCCCGCCCTGTCGCTAGCTGGCGCGGCGTACTACACCGACACGCGCAATTCCAGCGCCGATCCGATCATGTTCGTCGCCTCGGCCGACTACGCATTCTCGAAGCGGACCGATGTCTACATGAACGTTGGCTACGCACTGAACCGTGGCAATTCCCAACTGGGCATGAACGGCTTCAACTCGACAACCGGCAGCCCGACCAACGTGGTGCCGGGCAAGGATCAGACGGGCGTGGTGATGGGCGTGCGCCACAAGTTCTGATCATCCGCACGTGTCAGTACACCTGCGGATGTAGAGCATCGACACTCTCTCGGTCAACCCGAGCGAGCTTTTCAAGCCTCGATTTTGCGTCGAGGCTTTTTTTAGATCCATCGAACAATAGCTGCCTACAGCGTAAGTCCACCATCGATCGTGATGCTCGTGCCCGTCACGTATCGGGCATCGTCACCCACGAGATAGACGATCAGCCCCGCAATCTCCGACGGCTGGCCAACACGCTTGAGCGGGCTCATCCCTGCGAGCATGTCAATGGCGCCAGCATTCAAATCTGCGGGTGTCAGGCGCCCAGGAAAGCCAGCAGGTCGGCGTTGACCTGGTCGGCGTGCGTCACGCACATGCCGTGCGGCGCGCCCGGGTAGATCTTCAGCGTGGCGTGCTTGATGATCTTGGCCGAGAGCTTGCCGGCGTTGTCGATCGGCACGATCTGGTCGTCGTCACCATGCAGCACCAGCGTGGGCACGTCGATCTTCTTCAGATCGGCGGTGTAGTCCACTTCCGAGAACTCCTTGACGCACAGGTACTGGCCCAGAATGCCACCGGCCATGCCCTGCGCCCAGAAGGCGTCGATGGTGCCTTGCGAAACCTTCGCGTTCGGACGGTTGAAACCGAAGAACGGCACGGCCAGGTCCTTGTAGAACTGCGAGCGGTTATCGGCCACACCCTTGCGGATGCCGTCGAACACTTCGATGGGCAGGCCGTTCGGGTAGGCGGCGCTCTTGGCCATCGTCGGCGGCACGGCGCCGATCAGCACGGCCTTGGCCACGCGCTTGGTGCCATGGCGGCCGATGTAATGCGCCACTTCGCCACCGCCGGTGGAGTGGCCCACGAGCGTGGCTTCCTTGATGTCCAGTGCGTCGAGCACCGCGCCCAGGTCATCGGCGTACGTGTCCATGTCGTTGCCCTTCGCAGGCTGGTCCGAGCGGCCATGGCCACGGCGATCATGGGCGATCACGCGGAAGCCCTTCTGCACCAGGAACAGCATCTGCGCATCCCACGCGTCGGCATCCAGCGGCCAGCCGTGCGAGAAGACGACCGGACGGCCCGAGCCCCAGTCCTTGTAGAAAATCCGCGTGCCGTCCTTCGTCACGACGTAGCTAGCCTGGCGGGCATGACGGCCGCCAGCGGGCGCGGCTTCGGCCGCGGACGGGGCCAATGCGCCGACGGACACCACCGATGCGGCGGCGGCACCGACCGTGCTGCTGACAAGCAGCTTGCGGCGCGACGCGTCCAGTTGTTCAGCGTTTTGTTGGGGGACGATGTTCGACATGAGCCTTTCCTGAAAAATTGATTCAAGTTGTCTGATTACTTTGCTTCGATCTTCTCGATCGCGGCGGCCACGCCTGCGCCGTAGGCCGGATCGGCCTTCGTGCAATGGTCGATGTGGCGCTGCTGGATATATCGCGACACGCCCTTGATGGCACGCGCCGTGTTATCGAACAGCACCTGCTGCTGGGCCGGCGACATCACGCGGAACAGCGCGCCCGGCTGCGAGAAGTAGTCGTCGTCCACGCGATGGTTCCAGTGGTCGGCGGCGCCTTCCAGCGTCAGCGGCGGCTCGCGGAAGTCGGGCTGCTCGGCCCACTCGCCCTTGGTGTTCGGCTCGTAGGCGATGGTGCTGCCGCCGTTGCTGTCGGTGCGGCCACGGCCGTCGCGGTGGTAGCTGTTGACGTACTTTGCGGCCTTCGGCGCGTTGACCGGGATCAGGTGATGGTTCACGCCCAGGCGGTAGCGCGCGGCATCACCGTACGAGAACAGGCGGCCCTGCAGCATCTTGTCCGGCGAGAAGCCGACGCCCGGCACGATGGTCGACGGTGCGAACGACGACTGCTCGACCTCGGCAAAGTGGTTGTCTGCGTTGCGGTTCAGTTCCAGCATGCCCACTTCGATCAGCGGGTAGTCCTTGTGCGGCCAGACCTTGGTCAGATCGAACGGGTTGAAGCGATACTTGCCAGCGTCGGACTCCGGCATGATCTGCACGCAGAGCTTCCAGCGCGGGAAATTGCCAGCTTCGATCGAATCGTACAGATCGCGCATGTGGTATTCGCGATCCTGGCCGGTGACTTCGGCAGCTTCGGCGTCGGTCAGGTTCTGGATGCCCTGCTGGGTCACGAAGTGGAACTTGACCCAGTAGCGCTCCATGTCCTTGTTGATGAAGCTGTAGGTGTGGCTGCCAAAGCCGTGCATATGGCGCCAGCTACGCGGAATGCCGCGATCGCTCATGACGATGGTCACCTGATGCAGCGCCTCGGGCAGGCCCGTCCAGAAATCCCAGTTGGTTTCGGCGCTGCGCATGCCGGTGCGCGGGTCGCGCTTCACGGCGTGGTTCAGGTCGGGGAACTTGAGCGGATCGCGCAGGAAGAAGACTGGTGTGTTGTTGCCCACCAGGTCCCAGTTGCCTTCTTCGGTATAGAACTTGATGGCGAAGCCGCGAATATCGCGTTCGGCATCGGCGGCACCGCGCTCGCCGGCCACCGACGAGAAACGCATGAACAGTTCGGTCTTCTTGCCGACCTCGGAGAACAGGTTGGCGCGGGTGTACTGGGTGATGTCGTGGGTGACGGTGAACGTGCCGTAGGCGCCGGAACCCTTGGCGTGCATGCGGCGCTCGGGGATGACCTCGCGGTCGAAGTGGGCCAGTTTCTCCAGGAACCAGACATCCTGCAGCAGGGCAGGGCCGCGCGGACCGGCCGTCTGGATGTTGTTGTTGTCGACGACTGGCGCGCCGAAAGATGTCGTGAGCTTTTTCATAAAAATTCCTTGATGCGCGGCCCTGCCTCTTGAGCGTTGCCTATGCATTTTTTCGGTACTACCAACAACCTGCCTTCAAATATCCCTTTCTCACATCGGTCAACCCGGTCGACGAAACAAGCGCCCTTGCAACAGCAGCCCCAGCGTCAACAAGATCAACGAGCCGATTGCCACATTGACAAAGATAAACACCGGCAATGCAATGCTCGCGAACAGGGAATCCGGCGCAATAGTCGCTGCACGCATGCATGACATCCCCAGCGCTGTGATCCCGAAGCTGAACGCCCAGAAACCCGGTGTCGCACCAGATGCCAGGAACCACCGTGAGAGCCGGAGCAGGAACAGCAATTGCAGCATCCCGTAGCCGACCATCGCATAGAAAGGCCAGTCAAGCCTGCCGCCCGTCACCGCAAGATATGCCGTGGCGCCGACCACCGGTGGCGCAAGCTGGATGCCCAGCGTAGGCCGCACTGCGGGCGCCAGTTCGTCGCCCAGGTAGAGGCGATAAGTGATAATCGACTCCAGGGCGAACCATGAGAACAGCCCCGCCCCGAAGAACAGTTTTGCCAGATCCATCCATCCAAGCGAGGTCATGGCCATCGCGGAGACAAAGTTTCCCGCCACCGTCGGCAGATACATGACCGCAGTAGTGTCCTCAAGCTTGCGGCCACCGCGCATCATGCCACCGCTGCGAAGCGTGGAGAAGGCCAGTTGGGCAATCGCGCCGATGACGATCAGGGTCGCCCCAATCGCCGGCGCGAAGCCATGCAGCCATACCGCGACCAGCAGCGTCGCCACCGGTATCAGACCGATAAAGCAGCAGGCTACCGGATGCCGGGCTTCGGCGAGGGCCTCATCGCGGTGCGCGAGCCATTTTGCGACGAATGAGAGTACGAGCACAGCCCAGATGAGCGTGGTGACCGCAAACAGCGCATCGGACACCGCTGCCCCGACACCCCACAACGTGTGGGCAACTCGCCAACAGTTCGACAGACCGGCCATGCCGAGCACAATGCCCATTGCGGAAGCCGGAATCGAGAACCCTTTCGTCGTCGGCGAAGTCATGGTGCCTCTTGGCTGACCAATGCGCTGAAGATCGTCCGCAGCCTTTCATCGAGAGACTTGCCAACGGTGCCGACGGCATCACCGAACTGACCAAAGAGCGATGACGGCAGGTCGTACTCGACCTGCGTGAGATGCTCACCATTGCCATAGACGAGCAAGGTCAGCGGCGCGTACAACGCGGCGCGCATATCATGCCGCGTCATGCGCCACGCCACGAGGGGATTGCCGATGTGATAGCGGATGGCAAAGCGTGGCTCGCCGCCCAGTGCGAACAGGACGCCATGATCCAGCTTGTCGAACAGCATCAACCCGTGCGGACCTCCCATCGCCGCCATCTGCGCTTCAGCGGCGGCCGGATCTCGATACATCAGATCCAATGCGGCATGATCCAGCTTTCCAAGTTGTTGTTCCAACAGCCGGCAGAATTCATCCGGCGCAATCTCGAAGACCTCGCTGACATGCGTCACCGAAAGGTTTGTCTGTACTATCGTTGAATTCATCTTGCCAATTCATGGTTCGTAAGCGGCGGGCACTGACGACCTGCGCAAGCCATCCGCAGCCATGCCCCCCCGCGGAGGGCCGGCCAGTCTGCGAGATTGCCGCCATGGTCCACCAGACGCCTCAACAATCATCGCGCCCAGTTCACCCAGGTCAGCTACGCGCAAGGACGATTTTCCCCACGGTCTTGTTGCTCTCCAGCGCCGCGTGCGCGCGACGCAGGTTGTCGACCGTGATGTCGCCATAGTGCTCGCCGACCGTCGTCTTGAGCACGCCTTCGTCGAGCAATGCGGCCACGCGATCCAACAGCTTGTGTTGCTCGATCATGTCCGCCGCACGGTACATCGACCGCGTGAACATGAACTCCCAATGCAGGGAAATCGACTTGCGCTTCAACGGCATCGCGTCCAGGGTGGCAGGGTCGTCGATCAATGCCAACTGTCCTTCCGGCTTGAGCAGTTCCACAATCTGCGCGTAGTAGCTGTCCGTATGCGTCAGGCTGATGACGTGGTCTACCTGCTGGATGCCCACCGCCGTCAGTTGCGGTTGCAGCGGTTGGCTGTGGTCGATCACGAGGTGCGCACCCAGATCCGTTACCCATTTCTGGGACTCCGGTCGCGAAGCCGTGCCGATCACAGTCAGGCCCGTCAGCTTGCGTGCCAACTGAATCAGGATGGAGCCAACACCGCCACTCGCGCCGATTACGAGCAGGCTTTGTTGCTGGCCGCCACCCTCCGGAATCCGCAGCCGATCGAACAGCAATTCCCACGCGGTAATGCTCGTCAGCGGCAGGGCCGCTGCATCGGCGGTCTTCAACGACTTGGGGCGATGACCGGCAATGCGTTCGTCCACGATGCCGTATTCCGCGTAGCTGCCTTGTCGCGTGATGTCGCCGGCGTACCAGACCTTGTCGCCCACCTTGAACAGTTCCACCGCCTCGCCGACCGCTTCCACGGTGCCTACCGCATCCCAGCCCAGCACGCGTGGGCCATTCGGTTGCACGCCGAGACGCAGCTTGCTGTCCACCGGATTCACCGCAATCGCCTCGATACGAACCAACAGGTCACGCGCTTGCGGTTCCGGTCGCGGGAGTTCCATCTCGTACAGGGCACGCGGATCTTCGATCGGCAGGCCAGCCTTGTCGTAAACAATCGCTTTCATTCTGCTTGACTCCTCGTTATGGAAATACAGCGCGTTCAGGCGCCGTGCAGGAACTCGCGCACGTGTGCGACGTACGTTGACGCATACTGGAACAGCGCGCCGTGACCGGCGTTGGGATAGACGATCAACGTGGCATTCGGCAAACCTTCCGCAAGCACGAAGCTGTTACGCGTGGGGATCATGGTGTCGTTGTCGCCATTGGTGACCAGCACGGGATGCGGGATCGTCGCCAGCTTGCGCGCCACATCGCCCGGCCAGTTCGCCCAGGCAATCATGGCACCGAGCTGTGCCGGCGCGACCTCGGCATTGGCCGGGAGGTCCGCTTCGCCGGTTCGCGATGCCAGGCGATTCACGAAGGCTTCCGCGGCTTGCTTGCCCTCGACCGTCGCCGGGAAGAAGAGCCGCTTGAGCTTCTCCGGCATCGGCATCTCGCCATCCGTATAGATGGCAATCAGTTCCGGGCGATCCATGCCGGCGCCTTTCCCGCCCTCTGGCGCGCTACCGGAAAGCACCATGCGCGCAACCAGATCCGGCTTTGCGATGGCAATCTCCTGCGCCAGGAATCCGCCGAGCGAGTAACCCAGGATGTGGAACTTCGAGAGCGCGATGGCACCGACGAACTGCAGCACATGCTCCGCCATCGCCGTGATCGATGCAGGGACTGCGCCGCCGGAACGACCCACGCCCGCGTTCTCGAACAGGATGATTTCCCGGTCCGTGGACAGCGCATCGACGATGGCCGGGTCCCAGTTGTCGAGGGTACCCGTGAAGTGCTGCAGGCAAAGCAACGGCAGCCCGCCATTGGCGTTGCCAAAGCGGCGATACGCATAGCGCACGCCACCCGCTTCGACATACTGGGTCGGCGCGTTCGAGGAAGTCATGAGTGTCATCGTTGCATCCTTCATACGGCAGAGGGGCCGTCGTAGGCCGGCATGACCAGCACCGCGCGGAACCTCACATCGGCACGCATCATTCGGTCGTACGCCACCTGGGCCTGTTCCAGCGGGAACGTTTCGATCAACGGGCGAATGTCCTGCAGATTGGCAAAGGCCAATGTCTGCTCGTTGTCGTAGACCGTTCCGGTCAGGGCACCCACCACGGCACGCGCACCGAACACGAGGTCCGTAGCGGTCAACGAGAGCGGATCTCCCGGTACGGCTACGACAATCAACTGGCCACGCGCCGCCAACCCCGGAACGAGTGAGGACATGCCGGTGCCGGTCGGTGCCGTCGCCAATACCACCTTCGCGCCGCCCAGGCTGCGTAGTACTTCTACGGCATCCTCGCTTTCGGAATCGATGTAGCGATGGGCGCCGAGTTGGGCCGCGAGTTCCGCCTTGTCTGCGCCCCGCGCGATCGCCACCGTATGGAAGCCCATCTTGCGCGCGAACTGCACGGCGAGGTGACCCAGGCCGCCAAGGCCATGCACTGCCACCACATCGCCAGCCCGTGCATTCGCATTGCGCAAGGCGTTGAACGTGGTCAGGCCAGCGCACAGCAGCGGCGCCGCTTCAGCGGCATCAAGTTCGTCCGGCACACGCACGAGTCCGCGCGCTTCTGCCAGCATGCTTTCGGCATAGCCGCCGTGGGTCGTCATGCCCGTGATCACAGGACTCTGGCAATTCACCACGTCGCCCTGGCGGCAAGACGGACAAGTCCGGTCTTCGCCGGCCAGGAAGCCCACGCCCACACGCTGGCCCACATGCCAGCCCTCGACGCCGTTGCCAACCGCGTCGATACGGCCCACGACTTCATGACCGGGGGTCAACCCGTGCTCCGGATTGGCCGGCGCCCGCGCAACGGTCGCGCTGTCCGAGTGGCAGACGCCGCAGGCTTCCACGCGAATGCGGACTTGTCCGAAGCCGGGGGCCTCGATCGGTCGATCGATCATTGACAACTTGCCGGGTGCCGCTACCACAGCGGCACGGTAGGTTTGAGGTGCAGTCATCGTCGGGGTCTCACTCGAAGCGGAAATCGGACAGGTCCACGCCCACGATCAGCGGCTCCGGCATTGCGAGATTCTCTGGCGTGCGCGGATAGATACGCATGCGTGTCGGCATGCGGATACCTTGCACCTCGACGTAGTCGCTAAGGTAACGGGCGGCGGCATTGCGGCCCTGGATATCCACTTCGTAGTCGTGACGGCGCAGCAGTCCGTCGGCGTCGAAATAGTAGGTCTGCTCTGCGCTATGCGTCGCCACCGAATCCGGGAACGTCACACGCAGACGCCGCCAGGACAGGCCGTCCACCACCCAGGGTTCGATCTCGGTGGCCACCACGCCGGGATGGCGCAGCACGAACGGCGACGTCAGGTACGTCCACATCGTGTAGCCCGCGAAGTACGCCAACTGCGGATTCGACCACGGTGTTTCGAGTTCGAAACCGGCGAACGATGCGCGGGGACGATCGAGCGATTCGACGAGCGTGCCGTCCGCTTGCCGGATCTCGACACGATCCGGCGTGAAGACGGAATGATCGGTAGTCGGTGCGAACGGCTCATGCGAAACCCGTTGCGCATGCAAGTCCACGGTCACGCGCGAATCCGTCAGCACACCTGCACGCTGTTTCAGATCCCACAGGATTCCGGTGTGGTGCAGGCGTGCCGAGACGCGCTTGAAACTCTGGAAGCGTTCGAGGCCACCCGCGGCATCGATGGCGAGATTGATCAGGTCAGACATGGTTTTACCTTTTGCTTTGGTTTGCGTTGGTTTGCTTTTCAGAGGGCGAGACAATCCACTTCGAGGCTGGGCCCGAAGTACCTGGAACGGCGCGCTTGACACGCCGGATACCAACTGGGTTCAGCTACGCCTGGGTGTCGACAAACGCGGCGATATGCCGCGCGGACGCCTGGGGATACTGGAGTTGTGGACCGTGTCCGGCGCGCGGAAATGTCACCAGATGCAAGGTCGGCAACTGGTTGTTGAGCGCGTACCAGTTCTCCACCGGAAACACGATGTCGTGATCGCCGCCGATATGCAGGACAGGGATGCGTGTGGACTTGAGCGCCTGCAGCACCGCGTCGACCGGAAAGACCGGATTCTTCGGCCCATCGCCAAGCTGCGCTCCGGCCCATTGCCACGGCACTTCAGGGCTGATGTCCAGCTTGCGCGCCGCAAGCCGATTGGCTGACCGTCTTGCCGCTTCCGTGCTCTCGGCCGAAGTCGGCTCGAAGAACAGGCTGACAAAATCGTCGAAGTCATTCTCGCGCTTGGCCAGTGTGTAGAAGAGCGCTTCGCCCGGCTTGACCAGATGACCCGGCGGGGTGGTGCCGATGAGCACCGTGTGGCTGACGAGCTGCGGCGCCATCGTCATCACGAGCTGGGCGGCAATTCCACCAACCGACCATCCTCCGATAATGACGCTGCTCAGGTCCAGGGCGGTGATCAGATCGATTGCATCTCTGGCGAGCGCCGCGGGCTGATAGGTAGGGTCGCCCGTTGACTGTCCCAACCCGCTGTAGTCGAACACCGTCACCTGGAATCCCTGGCTCGCCAGGCTATCCAGGAACAGCGGGTCCCAGGCGTCCATGGTGCCGCGGAACCGGACGCACAGGACAATCGGCTTGCCGCTTCCGATGGTGCGATAGGCAAGACGCCGGCCCGGCACGTCGACAAAACGCGTTCTGGCGGTAAGGCTTGCCGAGATTTCGGCCAATGAAGCATTCATTCTGTCCAACCTTGCATTTACATCGATGCACCAAGCGGCACGCGTGTCAGGCCCTCATGATTCCCGTTTGCCCATCAATCGGAAACGACATTTATCGTGAGGTTTTCGGACATGGACGGCCATGACTCGGCGCCGTGCTCACCCAATCGCAGCGTCTTGCTCGAACGCTGCGTCGATGTGAAAGTTAGCCGCAAACCCAGTCCTGATAAAGCGTGGACGCCTGAACAGTACTTCCGTCCAAGCCGAACAATCGATCACCGTCGCCCTTGCGTGACGCCGTTCGGCACGTGGTTTTCGTGGCGGTTTGCGCCAAACCTCCGCAGGACGGTTGTGCGACAATCGCCGCGACCGTGACGCCTGGAAACACATCTCCACCATCACGACTCGATAGTCTTTCCGAACTCGTGAATAGAAGCATGCCCAGTACTGCCCAAAGACAGGAGGCGACCTCGGTCGTCTACATCATCGACGACGAGGAAGCGACCCGCTCGTCGTTGAAGAACCTCCTGCGTTCCGTCGGATTCACCGTCCGCAGCTTCGAGGGTACAGCGGCATTCAAGGCGTCGGAGAAGACGATCGGACCAAGCTGCCTGCTGCTCGATGTCCGCCTGCGAGGTGAAAGCGGCCTGTTCTTCCAGCAGCAGGAGAAAGCCAGCCAACAGATGCCCATCATTTTCATGACGGGCTTTGCGGACGTGAGCATCTGCATCAAGGCGATGAAGGCAGGAGCCACCGATTTTCTGCTCAAGCCCCTGTCCGAACAGGATGTCATCGATGCGGTCACCGCCGCACTGGCACAGGACAAGAAGCGACTTGAGGCCGACTACCTGCTCAACAACATCACCGAGCTGTATGAGTCTCTGACTTCTCGCGAACGCGAGGTGCTGGCCTACGTGGTTGGCGGTGCATTGAACAAGCAGATTGCGGCAGGCATCGGCATCAGCGAGATTACCGTCAAGGTCCATCGCGGCACCGCCATGAAGAAGATGAAATCGAATTCCGTTGCCGACCTCGTCCGCAAGGCGCAGATGCTTGGCATCGAGCCGATGTCTCGCTAGCACGGGTGCCCCTTTCGTGACAGGGACACTGAATCCTCGCGCGCTGGTGACAGTGGTCCTGGCCAATGCGCTGGAGTTCTTCGAGTACTTCGCCTATGCCACGTTCGCCCGCTTCATCGGCGCGGCATTCTTCCCGCACGGCGATGCGGGTGTGGCGTCATTGGCTGCTTTTGGTACGTTTGCCACGGGGTTTCTCATGCGCCCGATCGGCGCGCTCGTACTGGGCGCCTATGCCGATCGTGTGGGGCGCAAGCCCGCGCTGGTGCTCAATGTCACACTGGTGGCCATTGGCACGCTGGGCATCGCGCTCTTGCCGGGCCATGACGTGCTCGGCATTGCCGCACCGCTTCTGCTGCTGGCCTGCAGGATGATCCAGGGCTTCGCCATCGGTGGCGAAATCGGCGCAGCAGGTGCATACCTGATCGAGCAGTGTGCGCCGGAACGGCGAGGACTCTACTGCGGCTGGTTGCTCGCCGGACAAGGACTCGCGTTGCTGACAATCGGCGCTTGCGGACTCCTGCTGGATAGTCTGCTGACCCCGGTGCAGCTCGCCGCGTGGGGATGGCGAATCCCCTTCCTTCTGGCAGTCACGATGATTCCCGTGCAGATGCTCCTGCGCCGGCGTCTACGGCCTCATGACGTGCCCCGGCACATCCCGGCGGACGCCCACGCCGGGCGCCTGACAGGCTGGAAAGTCC
Organism: Cupriavidus sp. SW-Y-13; assembly: GCF_009793345.1. Lineage (NCBI taxonomy): Bacteria > Pseudomonadati > Pseudomonadota > Betaproteobacteria > Burkholderiales > Burkholderiaceae > Cupriavidus > Cupriavidus sp. SW-Y-13. Next base: position 30,405 of record NZ_WHLX01000002.1, on the reverse strand, counting down.
TTGCACTGGGAACGTTTCTGATCGCGGGCGGTACGGTGCCAACCTATGTGGCCACCTTTACCGCCCCATTCGAGATGGCGGGAACCATGCCAACGCTGCAGGAATCTTTTCTCGTGACGATGGCTCTGGGCGCGATCACGTCTGCGGCATCCATCCTGGGCGGACTGCTGGCCGATCGCCACGGGTATGCCGCCGTCGTCATCTGGGCACGGATACTGTCAATTCTGGCCGTGATACCGACGTATCTCGCCGCAGTCCATGGCATGGGCAATGGGGTCTTCGTTGCGGGCATTGTCGTGGTGACTGCGGCGAGTTGCCTGGCGGCCGGCCCGACCGTTGCACTACTGCTCTCGACGGTACGCAGTACGTCGCGCGCAACCTCGCTTTCCTTCATCTATGCAGTGGGCGTAGCAGTGTTCGGCGGCACGGCGCCGGCGCTGGTTACCGCGTGGAACGCGTGGTCGGGAAGCCGGATGGCCGCAGCGTGGTACATCTCAGTTGCTGCAGTGGGCGCACTCGCGGCGGTCTGGGCGCTACGGCATCATCAAGAGGGGCATCCGCCACTGACTACGCCGCGAAGGCCTTTGCGCCGGGCAGCGTAAAGCAAAACGTCGCGCCTGTTCCCTCGGCGGATTCCGCCCAGATGCGCCCGCCATGCGCCTCGATGATGGACCGGGAGATGGATAGTCCCATGCCCATGCCTTCGGCCTTCGATGTGGCAAATGGCTGGAACAACGTTTCCAGCAACATCGCATCGATGCCATGTCCGGTGTCCACCACCTTGAACAGGAGGCTGGATTCGCCTTCTGGCTCGACCAGCACGCTCAACTTGCGCGCCCGCGCATCCGATGTGGCTTCGATTGCATGAATACCGTTCAGCAGAAGATTGCCCAATACCTGCTGGAGCTGAACGCGATCCACGAACACGCGGAGGCCCGCGTCAACCGACGTTTCCACCTCTATTTCCCTGGCACCCGCTTCCGGCGAGATCAGGTAGATCGCCGATGCCACCACTTCGGCTGCCGACTGCAACCGCGCCTGTACCGGCGTGTGCATCATGAATCCGCGCAGCCTGTGGCAGATGTCGGTGGCATCCCGTGCCCAGCGGCCAGCATCGCGTACCGATGCCATGGCTTCCGCCATCTCCGGTTGCTCGCGATCCAGCCAGCGCGCGGCGGCTTCGATCGATGTCCGGGTTGCGGACAGTGGCTGGCTGATCTCGTGTGTAATGGATGCCGCCAGTTGCCCCACCAGTGCAATACGCCCCGCACGCGCCATGTCGGCACGCATGACCTGCAGGCGGTTGATGTTCTCCTGATACTCGGAGATATCGAACGCATAGAAGTGCAGCCGTGCATAACGCGCGGGGTCCGCTGGTAACGAACAGCGCCAAACGATCGGGATCGTGCGGCCCGTCAGCGACGTCAGGGTGCGCTCGCCCTGGCAAGCCGTTTCGCCATTGAAGATAGCCTTGAGTACCTTCGAATTGCTGGGCCGACTGGCGGGAAGCAACGCCTTTGCCACGACGAAGAACGCTTCACGCGATTCCGCGTCGAACAAGGTCAATGCCGCTTCGTTGGCATCCACGAAGTGGTGATGGCGGTCGCGCAACTGCTGGATCGCCGTGGGATTGTCGTCCAGATAAGCGTCCAGATCCGTTACGCCCTCGGCTTTGCGATCATCGACCCACTGCCGGATGCCGGACCAGTCTTCCACCAGGATGGGAATCGGCGCGAAACGGAAGGTCTCGTCCACAAGCACGCGGCTGGATTCCATGCGTGAGCAGCCATCCTCGTCGGATGTGCAGCGATGCGCGGAAACGTCGGTATCGGGATAGCTCATGGAGAGGATGTTGTGACGGCCGGTCATGCCCTTGCAATGGTAGCAACGCCACACGGCGAATGTGCCGGCGACTATACGAACGTATAGTGTTGCGCTCCGATGGCGCTAACGCTTGGCGGGCGATGTCGCCGGCATCGCCACCCCCTTCGGTGCAAACCCGATGTGCGATGGCGTATGCAGCGCGATACTTCCGTATAAGTGAACCCGCCCCGTGATTGCGCTAATGTCCGACCAAACGCTCCCCCGCGAAGCGCTCCCCTATGTCGTGCCCGTTCTGACGCTGATGCCCGTTCCTGCCAAGATTGTTTGTGTCATCGATGACGAACCATCCGTTCGCAGGTCCACTGGTGCGCTGATTCGTTCATTGGGTTGGGGGGCGGCCTTCTTCTCCTCGGCGGAAGGCTTCATGGCCCATCCGAGCAACAGTGCCTACGACTGCCTGATCTGCGATATTGCTCTGGACGCCATGTCTGGCATCGAACTGCTGCGCCGGCTCCGCGCAGCCGGCCGTCAGACGCCATTCATCTTTGTCACGGCTCATGCCACGCCGTACCATCGTGACCAGGCTGCACAGCATGGCGCCCTCTGCATGCTCGACAAGCCGGTGGACCCCAGCGATCTGGTTGGCTGGCTGTCGCGGGTTCTTGGCGCGGGCTCCTGATACGCACGCGCTCGCGCCAGGCGGGCAACTATACGAACGTGTCGCTCATCATGCGCCAATTGCGACTGTTGCAGCAGCGCTGCCGACCCTACACTCGGACCATCACCAAAGCGCGACACACGAGGGAAGGGCCATGGAACGCATGCTGCAAGCAATGGAAGTATTTGCGCGGATCGTCGAATGCGAGAATTTCACGCGTGCGTCCAGCCTTCTGGGCATTCCCAAAGCGTCTGCGAGTCTGCTGATTCAACAGCTCGAGGTCCACTTGCAGGTGAAACTGCTGCACCGTACGACGCGCCAGGTTCGGCCGACGCCCGCCGGCATGACGTTCTACGAACATTGCCTCAAGATATTGCTCGACATTACCGACCTGAAATCCAAGATCGGATCGGCTGCGGAGCAGGCGAGCGGCAGGTTGCGCGTGGAGTTGCCGGGCGACATTGCGCGCCAGTTGATGCCCTACATGGCCCGATTTCGTCTCCAGTATCCCGACGTCAGCCTGCAAATCTCCACGCCCCGGCATTCCTCGAACCTGATCCGCGACGGCATCGATTGCGCCGTCAGGCTGGGTGACCTCGAGGATTCCATCCATTTCAGCCGTCAGGTCGGGACGTACCAGTTAATCACGGTGGCGAGCCGGCTCTATCTTTCCCGGCACGGATGCCCCGAAACCGTGCAGAACTTGTCAGCGCATCGTACGGCGCACGCCTCGCATCAAAGCGACAGTCGCCCTTGGGAATTTGGATTCGCACTGGACGGCCGGAGCACCCGGCACCGGATGCCCGAATCGATTGCCTTCGATGACATGGACCTGCTGCTTCAATATGGCTTGCAGCATGGCGGTGTCATTCAGGTCTGGGATACCGTGGCAGCGCCGTATCTTGCCAGTGGACGGCTCAAGGAGGTGCTTGCGCATTGCCGCCCACGGGCCCGGCCGATCCATGCCGTCTATGCGTGCAGGACTCGCGAATCGATGGCGCTGCGCGTCTTCGTCGACTGGCTCTCTTCGGCGCTGGAAGACACCATTGCGCCCCGTCCTCCCGCCACGGCGGCGGAAGAACGAACCGATACGGCCGAGCCCGCCTGCGCCCTGCCCTGACCGCACGGACCATTCCGTGCGCGCCGCGCCACGCTCGGCCCATGCGGTTTTCTTCCGCCCGGCATACATTCGTCGCTCCCTCTATAATCCGAGGTTTCAGGCAGCAGCACGGGTGAAGCGGATGCATCGGATCGGCTATTTCTTGACGGACGGGTTTCAAGTCATGGCAATCGGCACGCAATCCGTGTTCGAGTTCGCCAATGTCGTGGCCCGGGAGCGCGTCTACTCAGTGGTCAACTACTCACTGTCAGGTGGAGACGTCCATGCCTCGCTGGGCGTGTCCGTCAAGACCGAGCCCATTCACGACACCACCGACGCCGATACCTGGATGATCAGTGGCATCGTCGACCCGACCCAGCGCTCCAGTACCTCCGCCGAACTGGCTTTCGTCCGTGCGGCATCGGAACGTTCGCGCCGGACGGCCGGACTGTGCACCGGTGCATTTGTGCTGGCAGACGCCGGCTTGCTCGATGGCAAGCGCGCGACTACTCACTGGGCCTACGCCGATGCACTGCAGGCGCGCTGTCCCAAGGCCCGGATCGAACCCGACCACATCTTCGTCGTGGATGGCGCCATCTGGACCTCCGCCGGCTTGACCGCTGCCATGGACCTTGCCCTGGGCCTCGTCGAGAAGGACCTGGGAAATGAGGTGGCAACGAAGGTCGCACGCGTCATGGTGATGAACCAGCGTCGCGCCGGTGGTCAGTCCCAGCAGTCCGAGATGCTGAAGCTCGCCCCCAAATCGGACCGCATCCAGACTGCCCTCGAGTACGCGCGCCAGAATTTGTCCCGGCCGCTGCGGATCGAGGAACTGGCTCGCGCCGCCCATCTCAGCACCCGGCAATTCCAGCGCATCTTTCAGTCCGAAACAGGGCAATCGCCCGCGAAAGCCGTCGAACAACTCCGGATGGAAGCGGCGCGCACCATGATCGAACGCGGACGTCACCCGCTGGAGGTCATCGCTCGGGAAACCGGCTTCCGTGATCGGAACCACCTGCGCGAAGTGTTCGTGCGCGCGTTTGGCGTCAGCCCTCAGGAGTTGCGCAGGGATGCCCGTACTCCCATCGCAGCCTAGCAACCGAGACACCCTCGCCTTCGTTTCCGCATTCATCGCAACAGCGCTGCGAAAAGGGGAGCGAGGATTGCTGTCAGGACGCCATTCATACCAATAGCCAGACGCGCAGCAATAGCATGCCGATCAACGGTCCGGGTATGGGAACGTGAGCGATCGTCGCCAGCGCCTCTTCGATGCATTGCAACAGCAAAAGCGTCGAGAGTCCCTGCAGCATCTCTGATTCCCCGTTCGCAACCGCACCATCAGCACCTCTATCGAACTTCCATACAGACGTCCAGACACTTTCCTTGGACGTTGTTTTCGGATTAAGGCCCTATTTGCTTCCGGCATTGAGGACTTATCTTTGTCTCTCCAACACAACAGGAGAGCATCCATGAAAACTAAACTTATCGTCAGCAGCCTGATCCTCGGTATCTCCGTGACTGCCGCCTCGGTCGCCAATGCTCAAAGTCAAAAAGCAACGGACGTGGTCACCCGCGAGCAAGTGAAAAAGGAACTTGTACAAATCGAGGCCGCGGGCTTTGACCCCCATCGCGATAGCAGCACGTATCCCGCAGATCTGCAGGAGGCTGAATCCCGCGCGGCGGCAACGAGCAGGCCAGCATCGGCACCCGCGTCCGGAACCCGCAAGCAGTAACGAATAAGCGCGACGTTTTGCTAGCCACATACCTCATCGCTACATGGATGAATAGTGGTGGTTGCAGTTGCATCGCTTCGAAACGCGTTTCGACCGTCGTTGCCGTCGAAATGGTGGGCAATGGCGGTTGCCGTTCGTCCCCAGTCCTCGCACGTCTTCGCCCTTCATCACGGCCTTGAATTAAAAAAAGTCTATCAACGAAAAGTTGGTACGCCGTGAGGAATTGTCACGCTTGGCCGAAAGCTATGTTTGCCGAACACGCTTCTGACGCAACCTTGTTGCCGTTATGGTTGTAGCAGTTGCAAATGATCGACGGTGATCCGATCAATCCGACTGGATTCTTCAACAGCAACTTCGACGAATAGTGAAAATCATCTATAAAAGGAATAAAAAATGACTCGCATGTCCACGATCGATGTCGCGACCGCTACTGGCCTGACAGCAGAGCTCTTTACCAGCATCAAGCGCGGCCTTGGGAAGGTGCCGAATGCGTACGCGAGCATCGGATCGCAATCGCCGGTCGCGCTCCAGTCATTGCTGGCTGCCAACGCGGCCCTGAAATCGAGCGGCGCACTGTCGGCAAAGGAACTGGAGGCGATCAACCTGGCCATTAGCGAAAACAGCGGCTGCGACTATTGCCTCGCTGCCCATACGTTGTCGGGCAAGATGGCGGGCTACACGGCAGATCAGATGCGCGAGTTGCGCGCCGGCGGCCTGAGCGCCGATGCAAAGATCGATGCTCTCGTCAAATTCGTGCTGACGCTGGTACGCACATCGGGAACGGTCCCGCAGGCCACCCTGGATAAGGTCCGCCAAGCAGGATATAGCGATACGCAAGTGACGGAAGCCATCTTCGCTGTCACCGCCATCCTGACCACCAACATCTTCAATCGCGTCAACGACACGATTCTGGATTTTCCTTCGGTGACGTGACTCTGCAAATTGCATTGTCAATCTCCACCAAACACTCAGTTCGGATGCAGGCGCTTTAACTTGTGAGCTGACAGATCTAATGTTGTGGCGACACACGGAAGACCTGCATTCGACGCGAAAGCGATACCTCAAATGAAACCCATCGCAATCATCGCCACCATCACCGCCGATCCAGGCGCCGAAGCCGCAGTGCGCGACGCTCTCATGACAGCGGTGCCACTCGTGCGGCAAGAGCCCGGATGCGAGCGTTACGAGCTGCTAGCCGATATCGTCAATGAACGCAGCTACGTCATGGTGGAACGTTGGCACAGTGAGTCTGACCTTGAGGCGCACACGAAGTCGCCAGCGTTTACACAACTGGCAAGTGCTCTTGCCGGTATCGCAAAGCTGAGTATCAGCAGACTCACGCCCATGGCGTGAGCTCGGCGACGAGCATCGTCAACCGAACTGATTCGCACATCTTCAATAAGGAACCCCTGAAATGAAATTCCGCGATTTGCTTGTCGTTGCCAGTCGGCTCGACCACATCGGGATTCCGATGATTCGCATCGGTGTAGCCATCATCTTCCTGTGGATTGGCGCACTGAAGTTCGTGCCGTACGAAGCGGACAGCATTACGCCGTTCGTCGCGAACAGCCCATTCCTGTCCTTCTTCTATGCGCATCCCGAGGCCTACCACGCCCATCTGACGCATGAAGGCCAACTCGATCTTGTGCAGCGCGCATGGCAGGTTGCCAACCACACGTATGCGTTTTCCAATGGGCTTGGTACGGTGGAAATCATCATTGGCCTGCTGGTCCTCTCCTACTTGTTCTCACCCACGCTCGGCCTGATTGGATCGATTCTCGCGTTCCTGACACCGATCGTCACACTTTCCTTCCTCATCACCACGCCCGAAGCCTGGGTCGCCAACCTGGGGGATGCGAACTATGGTTTCCCATACCTGTCCGGAGGTGGGCGACTGGTTCTGAAAGATGTGCTGATGCTGGCGGGTGCGGTCGTCATGATTGCGGATTCCGCACGACAAGTATTGCAGCGACATCACCAACAATCGCGATAGCGATTACATCCAAATCCGATCGACACACCTATTTCGTTTCGAGCCAGGCAACATCCATTGCTCAAGGAGTTGGTTTTGAATCCCGGAAGAAGGCAGTTCATGAAGCTGTGTGGTGCGGGGGCGGCAGGGGCAACTGCACTGGCGCTGGGTTTCACTCCCTCCACGGCTTACGCGGTGCAGTCCAGACAATACAAGCTGCTTCGCGCCAGGGAGACTCGCAACAACTGCACCTACTGTTCCGTGGGCTGCGGCCTGTTGATGTATAGCCTCGGCGACGGTGCAAAGAATGCGAAGGCGAGCATCTTTCATATCGAGGGCGATCCCGATCATCCGGTCAGCCGAGGTTCCCTCTGCCCCAAGGGCGCTGGCCTCCTGGACTTCATCCATAGCGATAGCCGGCTGAAGTATCCCGAGTATCGGGCGCCCGGGTCGAACGCGTGGCAACGCATCAGTTGGGACGACGCCTTCGCGCGCATTGCCCGGCTCATGAAGGATGATCGGGACACGCACTTCGTCGAACGCAACGACGCAGGCGTCCTCGTCAATCGCTGGCTGACCACTGGGATGCTTTGCTCTTCGGCAGCGAGCAACGAGACAGGTGTACTGGATCAGAAGTTTACGCGTGCCCTGGGAATCCTCGGCATGGACAGCCAGGCTCGGGTCTGTCACTCCCCAACCCCGGCGGCGCTCGGACCATCGTTTGGCCGAGGTTCGATGACGAACAACTGGGTGGATATCCGGAACGCCAACGTTGTCATCATCATGGGCGGAAATCCCGCCGAGGCCCATCCAGTTGGTTTCAAATGGGTGATCGAGGCCAAGATCAGGAATGGGGCCAAGGTCATCGTCATCGATCCCCGCTTCAATCGCAGCGCATCTGTCGCCGATTTCTACACCCCGATTCGCGCCGGCTCGGACATCGCGTTCCTGATGGGTGTGGTCAATTACCTGTTGCAGCACGACAAAATCCAGCATGAGTACGTCAAGACGTACACCAATGCCAGCTTGATCGTGCGCGACGACTACGCGTTCGACGATGGCCTGTTCAGCGGATACGATCCCGGCCAGCGTACCTACGATCGCTCGAGCTGGAATTATGAACTCGATGCGCAGGGACATGCGCGCAAGGATCCCACGCTGCAGCATCCACGCTGCGTCATCAACCTGCTACGTCAGCACGTCTCGCGCTACACGCCAGACCTGGTGTCGCGCCTTTGCGGCGTGACGCTGGACGACTTCCGCCACATCTGCGAGGTGTTGGCCGAAACCAGCGCGCGGGACAAGACCGCGACCTTCCTGTATGCGCTGGGCTGGACCCAACACTCATCCGGCTCCCAGATCATCCGTGGTGCGGCAATCATCCAGTTGCTACTCGGCAATATCGGCATGCCGGGCGGCGGCGTCAATGCGCTCCGGGGCCACTCGAATATCCAGGGTTACACGGACCTCGGGCTGCTATCGCTGAGGCTGCCTGGCTACATGGATTTGCCATCCGAAAAGCAAACCACGCTCGACCAGTATCTCGCGCAAAGCACACCGCGCGAGCTGATTCCCGATCAGGTCAATGGGTTCCGAAATACACCGGCGTATTTCGTCAGCCTGATGAAGACCTTTTGGGGAGACAAGGCCACGCGCGCCAATAACTGGGGTTTTGACTGGCTGCCCAAATGGGACAAGAGCTACGACGTCCTCGCGTACACAGACATGATGTACGAAGGGAAGGTTAATGGCTACATCGTCCAGGGCTTCAATCCCCTGGCCGCATTGCCAGACAAGAACAAGATCCAGCAGGCACTTTCGCGTCTCAAGTTTCTGGTCGTCATCGACCCGCTTGGCACCGAAACGTCGACCTTCTGGAAGAATCATGGCGAGCAACATGACGTAGATTCATCGCGGATTCAGACCGAGGTTTTCCGTCTCCCGTCATCCTGTTTTGCAGAGGAGAACGGCTCCATCGTCAATTCCGCCCGTTGGCTTCAGTGGCACTGGGCAGGCGCCAATCCACCGCATGAAGCCAAACAGGACGCCGCGATCATAGGAGGCTTGTTCACGAAGCTGCGCGAACTGTACGAAAAGGAAGGCGGCGCAAATCCCGATCCCGTACTGAACATGTCGTGGAACTACATAGTCCCCGAGGATCCGACGCCAGAAGAGATCGCGCGAGAGACAAATGGTTATGCGCTGGCAGATCTCCACGATGCAAGTGGAAGACGCCTGGCGCGCAAGGGCGAACTGCTATCCGACTACTCTCTTCTGCGCGATGACGGCACAACCGCCAGCCTTAACTGGATCTTCGCGGGGTCCTGGACACAGAGCGGGAATCAAATGGCTCGCCGCGACAACTCCGACCCGTCCGGACTCGGTTGCACGCCGGGATGGGCCTGGGCCTGGCCGCAGAATCGGCGCGTGCTGTACAACCGTGCGTCACTGGATCTCGATGGAAAGCCCTGGGATCCCAGGCGCAAGCTGATCGAATGGAATGGTCAGCGCTGGACAGGCTTTGACGAGCCCGATTTCCCGGTGACCGTGCCACCGGGAAGCGCTGCCGGTCCGTTCATCATGCTGGCAGAAGGTGTAGGGCGACTGTTCTCCGGAGGCAGCCTGGTGGAAGGCCCGTTCCCGGAACACTACGAACCCGTCGAGAGCCCGATCGCTGCAAATCCATTGCATCCGACGGTCAAGCAGAATCCGTCCACACGTGTCTTGCCTAACGACTCGGCACGTATGGGCGATCGCCGCCAGTTTCCCTACGTGGCCACTACCTACGGTATCACCGAGCTATTCCGGCACTGGACCAAGCACTCGCGGTTGAACGCGATCCTGCAGCCCGAGCAGTTCGTTGAAGTCGGCGAACAGCTTGCACAGCGCAAGGGCATTGTTGCCGGAGACATGGTCAAGGTGTCCTCCCATCGCGGATACATCAAGGCTCGCGCTGTGGTCACCAAGCGAATCCGCACACTGGAGGTCATGGGCGAACCGCTGGACACCATCGGTGTGCCATGCGTCTGGGGGTTCGAGGGTGCCACGAAAAAGGGATACCTCGCGAATGCCCTGAGCCCCGCTGTTGGCGACGCCAATACACAGACCCCCGAGTACAAGGCATTTCTCGTCAACATCGAGAAGATCTAGGAGCGGCGTTCATGTCGATTCAACCACAAGACATCATCCGTCGTTCTGCGACCCACTCCGCCACGCCTGCACCGCGCGTGCGGGACCACCAACTGGAAGTGGCAAAACTCATTGACGTCTCCATTTGTATTGGCTGCAAGGCATGCCAGGTTGCCTGCGCCGAGTGGAACGATCTGCGTGACGAGGTGGGTACGAATGTCGGCGTCTATGACAATCCCCGCGATCTGTCGCCCAAGACCTGGACGCTCATGCGTTTTGACGAGTATGAGAACGAATCCGGCAAGCTCGAGTGGCTGATCCGCAAGGACGGCTGCATGCATTGCGAGGACCCGGGGTGTCTGAAAGCATGTCCGAGCCCAGGCGCGATCATCCAGTACGCCAACGGCATCGTGGATTTTCAGTCCGAACATTGCATTGGGTGCGGCTACTGCGTGGCCGGTTGCCCTTTCGACGTCCCCCGCATCAGCAAGGAGGACAACCGTGCGTACAAATGCACGCTGTGCTCGGATCGCGTGGCAGTGGGGCAAGAGCCGGCGTGCGTGAAATCCTGCCCCACCGGTGCCATCTCGTTCGGCACCAAGGAAGAAATGACCGAACAGGCCAGCAAGCGCGTGGCGGAGCTCAATACGCGCGGCTATGAACACGCGGGGATCTACGATCCGGCCGGCGTGGGCGGCACCCACGTCATGTACGTCCTGCACCATGCGGACCGACCTCAGCTCTATCGTGGCCTGCCAAAGGATCCCCGCATCAGTGCTGTCGTGCGTGGCTGGAAGGGGCTGATGAAGCCGCTCGCTGCGGCGGCCTTTGTCGCGACACTCGCGGGCTCGTTTCTGCACTACGTAGGTGTAGGACCGAACACCACGACCGAAGGCGACGAAGATTGAACGAGGGGTTCCTTCATGAAAACTGCAAACAAGATTCTTCGCACGGGGTTCATCGAGCGCGCCTGCCATTGGGTACTCGCGTTCTGCTTTTTCGAGGCAGCTTGCTCGGGCCTTTCCTGGTTCTTTCCCAGCCTGTCATGGCTGAGTTCTGTGCTGGGAACACCGCAGCTTGCGCGCGTCTTGCACCCATTCTTTGGCGTCGCAGTATTCCTGTTGCTGGCGTTCATGTTCATCCGCTTTGCGAAGCACAATCTGTTCGTCGCAACAGATCGGATCTGGTTTCACCATGCAGGAGATGTACTCAGAAACCGGCATGACAAGCCGCTGCGAATCGGCAAGTACAACGCGGGTCAGAAGGTGCTGTTCTGGCTGATCATGGCCCTGATCTGCATGCTTCTCCTGACGGGGATCGTGATCTGGCGAGCCTACTTCGCTACGCTCTTCCCCATTCCCGTCGTCCGTCTCGCGTTGCTTGGGCATGCACTGGCAGGTGTTGGACTCATCTTGCTCATCGTGGGACATATTCACCTGGCTATCTGGGTACGCGGCTCCATCGCCTCGATGCTCACCGGTTATGTGAGTCGCGCATGGGCGAGACAACACCATGATCGTTGGTACGAGGAAGTGAGACAGGAGCAGGCCGCGCAGGACTCCCGGAAGAAGCATCAATGACCACCATCGATATCGTTCCGGCAGATGAGCGCTCGGCAGCTTTGCTGATCGAGCATGTGATATGGCCCGACCCCCTGTCTCTCTATGGCAAACGGGCCAAAAGACTGCGTGAACTTGCCGTTGACCATCCCGAGGCGGCCTACCTGGAGTTCGCAGCGAAAGTCTGTACGGCGCAGCAGGAAATTTTCGCGACTTTGCCGCACGCGAACGCGGCGCCAGGCATGACACGCGCCGATGCACTATCGACCCACGAGCTGCTCGCACAACCTTGCTGGCAGGAAGCATTGACGAGGCTGGTGCAGGCGATGCCTGCCGCGGCGCCTGCCGGAATGAATGAGCCAGCGAGGCTGGTGCATCAAGCGCAGTCGTTACTGCAGGGTCGATTCGGAAGCGTGGGGCAACGTGATTCTGTCTTCCTTTGGGCTGCGTTATCTCTGCAGTGGTCGCATGTTGCAGCACACATGACGTCCGGGCACGAGCCTCGGGGACCAGCGCAGGCGCGTTTCGACTGCCCAACGTGCGGAAGTGCGCCTTCGGCCAGCATCATCCCTGGTGGCAAGCGCGGCGGCTTGCGCTATCTGCACTGCCCACTCTGTGAGACACGATGGCATCTGGTGCGTGCAGTGTGCAGTTGCTGCGGTGGCGACGATGAAGTGGAGTACTGGTCAGTGGACGAGGCTCGTGCGGTGGTCAAGCTGGAGACCTGCGGGGATTGTCACGGATACCTCAAGGTTTGCTTCGCGGACTTCGATGCGCGCGCTGATCCGGTTGCAGATGACCTGGCGTCGCTTCCCCTCGATTACGAGGCAGAAAGGATGGGCTTCCTGCGGACAGGAATCAATCCATTCGCATTCCCAGCCGACGGTCCCTGATCGTTGAAGCCAGTCTACGACGCCGTAACGCTGCGTCGGGGCATGCGCCCGCATGCCATCTATTCATTCCCTGTTGGAGAACAACGTGCCGCACCTCTTCAAGAAACAACCTTTGACCTTGATGGCCATTGCGATACTCAGTGCTATGTCATCCACCGCCAATACAGCGTTCGCCTCTACCGCCGCGTCGGCAGTGCAAGCCGATGAGGTCGTAGCCATGCGGAAGAATACTCAAATGCCCTGGAACGCCGTGGTGGTCGACGCACGCGGCCGGTTCATCGTCAGCTCACCGCTGTGGACCGGAAACACTGGCCCTGCGGTGGCAATCGCGGAGGAGAACGGTTCACTGACACCGTATCCAGACGCAGGATGGAACAGATGGAAGGCCGGCAATGATGCGACACGCGCATTCGTCAGCGTGAACGCCATTCACGCTGACGCGCGCGGCGACTTGTGGATCGTGGATACGGGCTCGCCAGATTTTGGCGGTACACCGGTCGCTGGTGGCCCGAAAATCGTACACATCGATCCCCGCACCGATACTGTGGTACGCGTCTACACCTTTCCCAAGGATGTGATTCGCGCCCACACCTACATCGATGATATTCGCATCAACGGGCGTCACGCGTACATCACCGATGCAGGAGAAGGTGCGGTTCTCGTGCTGAACCTGGACGATGGCAAGGTGCAGCGTCGCTTCGACGGCATGCCCTTCGCTCGCGCCCGTGCACGCGACACCATCGTCGTGAATGGCAAGGTATTGACTGGCACCGATGATCGTCCGCTGAGAGTCAATGCCGACCCGCTCGAAGTTAGCCCGGATGGCCGTACCTTCTACTTCGGCCCACTGTCAGGTCCACTGTCCCAGATAGAAACACGCTACCTGGACGATGAAACGCTCGACGACAATACGCTGGCGAAGCACGTCAGCACATGGTTCGACAACCCGCCGGTAGGTGGCACTGCCATGGGCGCAGATGGAAGCCTGTATTACACCCCCTTGGCCGACAACTCCCTGATGCGGCGCGCACCGGATGGCACCGTATCCATGCTATTGCGTGACCATCGCCTGCGCTGGGTTGATGCCCCGTTTCTCGATGGCAAGGGACACATTTACTTGCCCGTACCACAAATCGATGGCGCAGCGCCCTTTAATCATGGTCAGTCAACGATCCGTTATCCGGTAGAGCTTTTCAAAATCAATCTTCCTTCCGGCCTGAAGTGAAACGGCAGTACCGGAGGAACGCCCCCCTAGAAAACGGGGGGCTTTTTTTAGTTCCCAGCACGCCCGTGGCCCCAATTTCCGCGGGCCACCGCCCACAGAATGAAACTACCGTAGACGAGCATCGCAAGGGCGCCAAAGGCAAAGTACTGTTGCAAGGTTGCACCCAGAGACAATGCAAGGCCGCCGACACCGGCGAACAAACTGAGGCGCAGCGCTCCGGCCACCAACGGCCACTTGAGTCGACCTGCACCTTGAGATGCAAAGTAGAGCGAGAAGCCAAGGGCGAAGAAGCCATAGAACGGACCCACCATATGCAAGTAGGCGACGCCCGCTACCAGCAAATGCTCGTCTGCTCCAAAAAGTCCCAGCCACGCGGTGGGCCATAGTGCCGCAGCCAAGCCAACCAGTTCGGCCAATGCGAAAGCCATGAATCCACCGCTAAGTGCGATGCGCCGCGCGCGGTCGACCTGACCTGCGCCGATGTTGGCGCCCACGAGCGCGACCATTGGGGCGCCGAAGCCGAACGCGATTGGAATCAGCAGGTACTCGAGCCTGGCTCCCGTTGCGTAGCCTGCCAGCGCCGCGGTGCCGCCATGCCCACCAACTTGAGCGGTGGTCACCGCTATCAGCGCATTGGTAAGTACCGGATTGATACATGCGAGTGCGCCAACGGTCAAAATGCTGCGCATGGGTGCCCAATGCAATGCGCCTGGCGCAAGCCGCGCGGCGGAACGTCCCGACAAACAGAACCAGCCTAGTATCGCAGTGCCTGCTGCGTAATACATCACCAAAGCCCATGCGCCACCGGCAATTCCCAAAGGGGGAATCGGGCCCCAACCAAAAATCAGGCAAGGAGAAAGTGGCACCAGGGCGACGGCACCTCCACAGATCACCATCCCGGGAAATGACATGTTGCCCGTGCCCCGAACCACACTGGCAAGTGCGTTCATCGCCCACATTAGCGGAAGGCCTGCGAATAGCACATGACCGTAAGTGCAAGCCGCATCCAGTGCCGCACCCTTTGCGCCAAGAAGCGAAAAAAGTGGCCGCTGAAACGTCAGGAGCAACGCGGAGAAAGCAACGCCAATAAGGATGTTGATGGCGAGGGCGTGCCGAGGAATCTGATTTGCCAACGACTGATTACCGGCTCCAAGTGCGCGCGCTACCGCTGCAGATATCCCGCCACCCATTGCTCCTTGTGACATGTTTCCCATGAGCATGAGTACAGGTATGACAACGGCGACACCGGCCAGTACGTCCGTACCGAGTTTCGCCAGGAACCATGTCTCGATCAACCCCGTCGATGCCTGGGCCAGCATCATGAGCATGTTTGGCACGCTCATGCGAAGAACCGTTGGAACGATGGGCGCCTCCAGCATCAATCGCAGGCGTGGATTGGAGGCGCCCATCGTCGCCGATCCAGAGGTAGTCATCTCGTTTGGCCTTTCGCCATAAGGCGGGTCATCCAGCAACAAATTACGTGCATATGCAAGCAACCAACTTTACTTGCATATGCACGCATTGGTCAAGATGCACTACACTACGATCCGAAACGATCGCTCCCCTGCCTTGATTGAGGAAATTTGAGACTTGGCCGAATCCAGAATGCCCACTTCGATAGCAAAAGACCCATTGATCTGCAATGGATCTGCCTTGCGCAAGGCGACGCGCCGTATCACGCAGCTCTATGACGCCGCCCTGGCACCATGTGGGTTGACCGTCTCACAGCGGTCCATACTGGTTCACATCGCACGAGGACAGATGCCAACAATGACCGAGTTGGCACAGGCCATGGTGCTTGATCGCTCGGCGTTGGCGCGGAATATCCAACCGCTCGAGCGGGATGGCTACCTGGTTCAAGTGCGAGACACCAAGGACGGCAGAAGCAGGAGAGTCGACCTCACTCAAGAGGGAAAGGCTAAGTTAGCCGAGTCGAATCGACTCTGGCGCCAGGCACAGGATCGCTTCGAAGCAGTGTACGGAGCCGAGCGAGCCGCGGCACTACGGCTTGCACTGGCCGAGATCTACTCAGACGAATTTTTCGACGCTTTCACTGCGGCATCAGTATCTAGATGAACGCCTCCGAGGCGCCAGCGGACAAGGCATTTTTCCACCTACTCACTTTGGCGCGACAGGTCGATTCCAGCCGTGCGACGTTGACCCAAGGATGGTCTATCGAATGGCAACCGGATTCACGTTGACCTGCGTGGATCCCACATAGAGTGGCTGCCCCAGGACGAACAGGAATTCCCACGCCTGATCGCGTACCAGGGCCCGGCTGTCGATCAACTCCAGGTTGTAGATGCCACGCTTGGCGAGCATGTACTGATTCACCGGGAACTCTTCCTTTCCGTGCGGACTCGGGTAGACCTCCGAAGCCCATGTATCTCCCCCGAACGCTACGATGCCCTGGTCAGCCAGCCATTTGGCGGCGTCCATGCCAATGCCGGGCTCCACTTCCAAGAACTGGTTGTTGTCCTTCCCGACCAGTTCCAGCCAGCCGGTATTGAAGAGCACCACGTCGCCCTTGCGCAGCGTAATGCCCTGTTTTTTCAGTACGGCCTGTACATCCTTCACCGAGAACTCGGTGCCGCCAGGAACGATGGCTTGGCCAAAGTGCGCGGTCATGTCGAGTACCACACCGCGTGTCACCAGTGGGGGCACTTTCTCCACACCGAGCTTCCTGACACCATTCACGCTGACGAAATCGGCGGCCCGGTTCCCGTTGTAGTACACGTTGTCGATACCGATATGACCGATACCGTTGAGCTGTGTCCCGACGCCGGTCCAGGCATTGACCAGTTCGTCGTTGAACGTGAATTTGTTCGGACCAAGCGACAGGCCAGCCTGCTGTCCAACTTGCACGTTGTAGAGCTGGAAGCTGCGATGCCGGTAGGCCGGGAGCGACTTGTCCACCGGCACGGCCAGCGGATAGGTCTTGCCAGTCTTCACCAGCGTGACCGCCTGCCTGACGACGTCCGGCGTTAGCAGGTTGGCCGCACCAATCTCGTCGCTCGCGCCATAAGGCGATGGATACCAGTCTGCTGCGGACGCGGCATGCATGAATAGCGGCAGCGTGCCGATCAGGAAAGTTTTGGCGAGTGTTTTGTTCACGAAAATCGTCCTCGTTGGAGCGTGGCGCCGTTCCATGCACCAGCTTTCAGGCACGGTCTTGCGCGAATGGGCACCACGCAGGTCAGAGCCCTAAGTCTGACTTCGACCCTCACGACGAAAAAGCCGCCAGGCTGCGAATATGACTTGCATTGCAGTCAACAATGCGGGCGCGCAGCAAGTCACCAGCCTGCCGGCGCCCAGGGCGAGAACGTCAAGATCGGCAAGGCGACGCCCTGCCAGTCACACGCTGCACGGACCACCCTTCCCTTCGACAACTCAAGTGTGCGCGTCCCATGCCGTTAGGGAATGGAGCAATCGACTCCTCCCATACCTTGAGGCAACATGCTCGTGGTCGATTCGCAGAACAGCTCGATCCGCATGATTACGCCCGCAGGCGTGGTCAGTACCGTGGTTGGCACCAACACGGTGGGCACGGTGGATGGTCCGGCCGCAACCGCGCGCTTCCGCTATCCGAGCGCCGTCACGCTCGGCCCAGGTGGCGACATGTACATCGTCGATAGCGGGAACCACTCCATCCGCAAGTTCGACGGCACCACCGTCTCCACGTTGGCGGGCTCCGCGGCAGGAACGCCGGGGTATGCGGACGGCACGGGCACTGCGGCACTGTTCACGAGTCCGACGAGTGCGGTGCTCCATGCCGACGGCAATCTCTATGTCACGGAATTCAACAACCACGTGATCCGCAAGATCACGCTGGCAGGCGTGGTCACGACGCTGGCGGGCAGCAACGTAGCGTTTGGCAACGTCGATGGCACCGGTGCCGCCGCGCGCTTCATCTCCCCGTCCGACATCCAGATGGATGCGTTCGGCAACCTCTTCGTCGTGGACATCTCGACCAACACGATCCGGAAAATCACGACGGCTGGCGTCGTGACGACTTTCGCCGGCTCGGGCGCGGCCGGTGTGGTGGATGGCGTGGGCACGGCCGCGCAGTTCGATGGTCCGAACGGGCTGGTCATCGACCCGGAAGACAACCTCTACGTAGCGGACCGCAACGGCAACACGATCCGCAAGATCACGCCAGCGGGTGTCGTCACGACCATTGCGGGGTCCACGACCTCGGGCTCCGCAAACGGTAGCGGCTCGGTGGCGCGGTTTTCCGCCCCGATCTCGCTCGCCATGGACAGCGCCCGCAACCTGTACGTGACGGAACTGAACCGCAACACGATCCGCAAGATCACGTTGCCCTGACCGTCGCCTGCTCGCCTCCGCCCGGAGGTGAGCAGGCTGGACGCGTCGCCCCAGACAGGTGATGGTAGTAGAGCTTCAAGGCGGCAACCCCTTCGCACGAACTGCTCCATCAGCAGTTGTGGGGGTCGAAAGCGGTCGGCGCAGTGGGCTTCGGGAGCTAGTCAAACTGCCGATGATCCTGACCGTCGGCGGGGACGAATCCCCGGAATGCCACCGCCTTCAGCACGAATATCAAGAACTGCTATCCGATGCCGGTGTTGACGTGGAGATCGTCTTGCAGAACGGTGGTCATCATTTCGACGCCGTCGATCTGATGGGCGAGGCGAACGGTGCTCTGGCCATCGCAGTGCTGCGGATGATTGAACGAGCTTAAAGCTCGGCGGCGGGTGGAGTGACGGGAATCACCTGTGTTTCCTGCCGTCGACCAGTGGCGTCGCGGCGAACACGTCGACCCACACTGCCTGCGACAGTACGGTGAGTACCACCGCCGACAACAGGCCCAGGAAGCCACCGATCATCGCACCGCGTGTGGTGCAGCCCTTCCACAACACCGAGAGAAAGAGCACCGGGAAGTTGGCCGATGCCGCTACCGCAAACGCCAGTGACACCATGAACGCGATGTTCTGCTTCTCGAACACGATGCCCAGCACCACGGCAATGACGCCGAGCACAACCGTGGTGATCTTGGACACGCGCAACTCCATGGCACTGGTTGCCTTGCCGTGCTTGAAGACGGTCTGGTAGAGGTCGTGGGACACCGCCGAGGCGCCCGCCAGCGTCAGCCCTGCCACAACGGCCAGGATGGTCGCGAATGCCACGGCCGAGATAAAGCCCAGGAAGACGTTGCCACCCACCGCATTGGCCAGGTGAACGGCCGCCATGTTGACGCCGCCCAACAGCTTGCCGCTGCCATCCTGAAAACTGGCATTGGTACTCACCAGCACGATCGCGCCAAAGCCGATGATGAACGTGAGGATGTAGAAATAGCCAATCCAGGTGGTCGCCCAGAACACCGACTTGCGGGCTTCCTTGGCATTGGGCACCGTGAAAAAGCGCATCAGGATGTGCGGCAGGCCGGCAGTGCCGAACATCAGCGCAATCCCGAACGAGATGGCCGATATCGGATCCTTGATGAAGTTGCCCGGACTCATGATGGAGTCCTTCTTCGCATGCACTTCTACCGCCTTGGCAAACAGCGCCTCAGGGCTGAAATGAAACTGGGCCAGCACCATGAACGCCATGAACGACGCGCCGCCCAGCAGCAGGCATGCCTTGATGATCTGTACCCATGTGGTGGTGATTCGGGGTAAACGCCTAACGGCATAGTGGACGGATACGCCCAGCGACACCTTTGTCATTGCGGTCTGACTGACAAGTCACCACAGATGGCGTGATCCGTCAGCACTTGTCGCGGATGAACCTTCAGGAAAATGCGTGACGATGTCGAGAACAGAAGTGCCAGCGACCTAGTGCGACATCAGCACGGGCACGGTCATCGAGCGCAGCAGCGCCGCCGTGACGCCACCAAGCATCAGTTCACGCATCCGGCTGTGGCCATACGCCCCCATCACCAGCAGGTCAGCATCGAGATCGGCCGCGTGCGACAGCAGCAGCTCTCCAGTTTCGTCGCCGTGGTCAATGGTGGCTTCTCTGAGGCGCGCCTGCACGCCATGGTCCTGCAGCCACGTTTGCGCGTAACGTCCCGGCGAAGCCCAGGGGTCAGTCATCTGGTCCGGGTTCACGTATTCGGTGATCTCCACAGACGCCGCGCTGCGCAAGATCGGCAATGCATCGTGGATGGCGCGGGCACTCTCCGCCCCACCGTTCCACGCTATCAGCACGCGGCGCCCCACGCTGGGGAACGCACCCGTATGAGGCACGATCATCGCCGGGCGTCCACTGCGCATGATCATCTGATCGACAAAATGGCCATCGGTCATCGTCAGTGGATCGGCGGGATCAGCCTGCCCCAGTATCGTCAGGTCTGCCATACGCGTCTCGACAACCACCGCAGATGGCGTGCCCCAGTCCACTTCGCGCCATTGCGTGCGAATATCGACGCCCGCCGTTGCGCCCTCGAATGCCAGTTTCGCCCCCCTGCGCGCCTGGTCTTGCCACCGATTGAACGAAGCGACATAGCGGTCGCCATTCAACACGCCCTGAATCGCATTCGGATCGGGCCGGCCAGCGGCAAACAGGCCGATCAGCTTTGCGCTGTGAGCCAATGCAATCTGAGTGGCCAGATGCAGGCGTTGATGCAGTTGCCTGCTGCCATCCAGATGAACAAGGATGGTGGCGTAATTCATGGCGAAGCCTCCCCGAATACAGTTCGGCAGGAAACCCTTACGTCTGGCGGACGCGTGCGGACGTGGCCGCACTGCCCGCTTCGGCACCCTGCCCGTTCAGCATGAAGGCCATGCGGCCCAACTGGTCGTAGAACTCGTTGAACGCGGTCGATATGCCGTTCAGGCCGTTATTGATGACTGCGTTTGCTGGCAGCGGCTGTTTCTGGTCGATGGCGAGCCATTGGTCGCCGCACGCGCGACACTGTTCGAGCCATCCTCCCATGCCCTCGGTCATCAGCCGCGCATACTCGCCGATCAGCGCGCCTTGGTGCGCTGCGCTCTCGGACGCCACGCAGACCATTGACTCCTGCAAGGTCTGCCAGTCCTTCGCAGCAGAGACCTTGACCAACATGGCGCGGCATGTCTTCAACTGCTCCTCCATCGCCTTGACATGGGACTTCAGTACGTCACGGCGCGCCTCGCCCAGCGCAGCGGACAGGCGGAAGGTATTTCCGAGCAGCGTTTGCATGGGGCCGAGCATGGGGTCGGCTTTTGATGCGGTATCCGTCATGACGTGCTCCTTCAGGCGGTAGGCGGTTGTTGTGTGCACGTGCTCCAGCCAAAGAGCCGGTACAGCGGGCAGTAACCGGCCAGGCCGGTCAGGAGCGGCACGACACCAATCCATCCCCATGGCGGGATGGTGCCACTCGCAGCCAACAGCAAGAGCACGATGCCGACCAGCATGCGCAGTGCGCGATCCACATTGCCTTCGTTCCGTTTCATGACACTCCTCCGTGAATGACCTTGTCTTCCCGCTGCGCCATGGCGCACGTTACTTGGACTGACTCTCGGTATAGGGCTCGAACTTGCTGGCGCGCGCCACATCGTCGGGCTGCGGACGTTCGTCGGGAAACTTCCCGGCGTCGGCCCGCCGCGGGAGGCTGCGTGGGCGCCACCATAGAGGTCGCCGCTCTCGGTGTTGTTCTTCTGTGCAGTGACGGACGATGCCGTCTACACCGCAACGGCAGCGAATATCATTGGTCCCAGTGCTTGCCTGCGCTTCATTTGCTCCCGCATCGGTACGTTTTAAGACTAGGACTACTTCCCGAATCAGGCTTGACGCATGTCAAGCTAAGGCAGCCGATCGGCGCAAAGTCTCACACGTTCGCGAAACCGACCGATCCGAGGACCTACCTCTGGAGGCAACCATGCACGACTTTGTCATTGACTTACATCTACAGTGGCGCGCGGCATCAGGGCAGTCAGGCACGAGAAGCAGAAGCCCTGCCCTGTCGGCGGCAAATCAGCACGTCTACGACATGTGGTAGCCACCATTGATGGCAAGGTTTGCCCCCGTGACGTAAGCTCCATCGTCGGAGCAAAGATAGGCAATGAGTCCGGCCACTTCGCTTGGCCGCCCAAGACGGCCGACGGGAATCTGCGGCAGAATTCGCTGCGCGAGAACATTTTCAGGAATGGCACGCATCATTTGGGTGTCGAGGAAACCAGGCGAAATCGTGTTGACCGTGATGCCTCGGCCGGCAAACTCGAGAGCCAATGACTTTGTAAGCCCGTGAACGCCGGCCTTGGCAGCGGCGTAGTTCGCTTGGCCTATAGCTCCGCATGAGCCAACTACCGACGAAATATTGACAATACGCCCCCACCCCCGTTCTACCATGCCATTACAGACTTGACGGGTCATGTTGAACATGGAATCGAGGTCTGTGGTCAATACCGCCCGCCAGTCGGCCGCCGTCATTGCGGCGAAGGCGCCGTCTCGCACAATGCCAGCATTATTGACCAGCACTTCGATATTGCCGATTTCAGACTGCACTCGGGCTACGCAACGCTGGCATGCATCATAGTCATCGACGTCCACGGGGAAGGCTGCGATGTTTCGCTTCTCTCCCCATTGAGTCTCCAACCATGCTGCGACATGTTCATTGTGCGGCGAATATGTCACTACGACACGAAACCCTTCCTTATCCAGCCGCAGGGCAATCGCCTCACCGAGCCCACCCATGCCGCCAGTGACGACGGCTACTCGTTCCATATTCATCATCACCCCTCTTCAATCAAGTATGCGCGCGCTTTCAAACCTCGCGGAGTGCCACAAGCTGGCCTTCTGCCAGAAGGCTCATATGTCCCACTCGGCTATAGAAGTACAAGTCAATCAAGGTGCTCAACATGCCCACAAACACATCGCGATTGTCGATTTGAGCTGCTGACCGACCATCGATATCCACTGGTCCTCACACCCCCGACACGCAAGCAAAGGGCCGCACGGTCAGCATTGCTTTTCGTCTCATGCTGCCTCCCGGCACATTGCACAGTCTTCAAGATAGGCATTGTTCAACGTCCGATCTTGCGACGAATCAAGCATCGTCCCGCATGCGGAGATTGACCTAGCGCAAGTCGTCATGCCATCGCGTTGCCAAAATACACAAGAAAGAGGACATCAGGAGGGCACATGCATCGTCCGTTCTTTCCCTTGGCGCCATGGCGCGCGGTGGCGATTACTACAATCCTTTTGACGACGGCGCTTCATGCCTTGACCGCGCATGCGGGGGTGACTGGCGTCGAACTCCCGAAACATCGCCCAATCCCAATCCTGACTTACCATCGCTTTGGGCATGCGCCCGGAGACTCGGTGACGGTACGCGTTGACAGCTTTGTATCGCATCTGCGGGCTATTCGTCATGCCGGCTTTCAGGTCGTACCTTTGGAACAGGTGCTGGCATGGTATCGAGGGGACGTGAACACGTTGCCGGAACGCGCGGTAGTTATCACGATGGGCCTGTCAGGAATTTTGTGTGTAGGGCATAACATGTCGTTAAGGAGCATGTATGCCACGCAAACCGAAAGCCCCATTGCGGGAATTGCCCGCCATCCCGAAGGAATTAATTGATCAATTCGTCAAAGGCCCGATGACCGCCGAGGCGGTGCAGGATGCGGCCATGGCGTTCAAGAAGGCGCTGATCGAGCGTGCGCTGGGTGCCGAACTGGGCCATCACCTGGCTATCCAGCCGGTACCGAGCGCCTGGCAGAGACAACCAATCAGCGCAACGGCAAGAGTGCTAAGACGTGCTGACCGAGGACGGGCCGCTGCGCCTGGACATCCCGCGCGATCGGGATGGCAGCTTCGCTCCGATCTTGATCCCCAAACACGAGCGGCGCTTCACGGGTTCGATGACAAGATCATCGCCATGTACGCCCGCGGCATGACGGTTCGCGAGATTCAGGCGTTTTGGTCGAGCAGTACGGCACGAGGTTTCGCCCGAGTTCATCAGCTCGGTGACCGACTCGTGATGGAGGAGATCACGGCATGGCAGGCCGTCCGCTCGAGATCATGTACCCGGTGGTGTTCTTCGATGCCCTGCGGTCAAGATGCGCGAGGACGGCGTGTGCGCAACAAGGCCGTCTATCTGGCGCTCGGCGTCTTGCCCGATGACGCGCGACATCCTTGGCCTATGGATCGAAACCACGAGGGCGCCAAGTTCTGGATGAAGGTCTTCAACGATCTTAAAACGCGCGGCACGCAGGACATCCTGATTGCGGTGACCGACGGCCTCAAGGCATGGAGCCCGCGTTAAACGCCGTATTCCCGAACACCACGCTGCAGACCTGCATCGTGCATCTGATCCGGGGCAGCCTGGACTACGCAGGGTGGAAGGACCGTCGGGCGGTGGCCGCAGCGCTCAAACCGATCTACACGGCGCCCAGCGCGGAAGCGGCCATGGCCGAGTTGGCAGCCTTTGAGCAAGGGCAATGGGGACAGCGGTACACACCGATCCCGGCTGCCTGGCGCCGGGCTTGGGATCAGGTCATTCCATTCTTTGCATTCCCGCCGGCGATCCGCAAGATCATCTACACGACGAATGCCATCGAAAGCATCAACGCGCAGCTACGCAAGATCATCAAGACCCGAGGCCACTTCCCCAGCGACGAAGCTGCCACCAAGCTGTTGTGGCTGGCCCTGCGCAACATCACTGGAAAATGGGGGATGGCAACGCATGACTGGAAGGCGGCCATGAATCAGTTCGCAGTGTTGTACGAAGACCGATTTACCCACCCGCACCTCTGAGAGAATGCAGGCTTGCCAATCCATTCGACCGGCAAGCCTCTAGCTGTCCTGCACACAAAAAAACTGACAGGCCCATCACGATCGATGACGGACATCGCTCAGTCTATGATGTCCTTCGCCCCTTACTACGCGATCGGCATTGGGCTATACCTATCACCCTATTTATTTATCCTTCAGCCATCTCCAATGCGTCCGACGCGTTAACCTGGGAGGAGTTGCGCACGATGAAGCAGGACGGATTTTTCACCATTGAGTCTCACGCGTACTGGCATCCCAACTTTCGCTCGGAGCGCGCTCTACGTGATGCCGCCAGTTTTCGTGCGTTCGTGCTTGAGCAACTCGTGCATGCCCGAAGCCGCGTCTCCGCTGAGACGGGTGCCACGGCGACGTGCATTGCGTGGCCATTTGGCATTCACGACACTGAACTGGAGGCGTTGGCTGTCGACGCTGGCTACGTCGCAGGATTCACAAGCGAGCCCCGCCCTGTCACGCGTGCAGAGACCGCCATGGCACTTCCTCGCTATCCGATTAACGATGTATGCGGCGAAGAGTGTATATGGGGTATTTTGCGCGAAACGGACCCCTATCATAACTAAGCGCACCACAAGCGGAGTACGCTCGACCGCGGATTCGGCAGTTGCATTTGTCGAAAAAAAGTTCGTAAATTGCGGGAAGCGTCGCCACGCGACCCTTTGCAGCCATAGCATAGGGAACCCCTCTGCCGTCTCGCCCCGAACAACAATCAGGATGAGCGAGCTTGCTGGCCACGGCGCGGTCACCACATTGCAGGATGTTGGCATCCACATGCCCGGCATCCGGCGTGGTTAGCCCGGGCGGGGATCATGCCCGCTTCGGTTCCATTTTCTCGAGTACGTGATACAGCTCGTCTTCCTGCGCGCAATGCAGACGGACAACTGCTTCAAGGGCGTACAAGGAGCGCTGTATTTGCCGTACAGCCTCGTTGCTCGGACCATCTTGCGGCATTGCGGCGATGGCCTTTTCCAGCCCCGATGTCAATCGAAATATCTCGCGGTGCATGCCACTCAGCGGCGCCATCGGGTCCTCCCCGCCAAGCAACTGCGCGACCTCTGGATACAGGTGAAGATCGTCCCTGCGTTCGTGCGGCACGAGCACCTCGCTCAGAGACCGGTTCAGCGCGAGCAACTCGCTGTGCGCCGCCTCGCAGTTCAAAGTTGGCAAGGTATCGGCCACCACGCGAATCCTTTCCATGATTGGCTCGAGCAATGCATGCTCCGCCTTCAGCCGCCCCACAACATCGGGGGCCAATGTCGCCTTTCGCTCCTGGCGCGCGGGTAATGCGGCGCGTAGCGCCGTCAAGATGGCTACGACATCAATCGCCTCCTGCAGGATTGCGCCTGCCAGTGGCGGCAACGCACCCGCACCCGCGGCGAGCATCGCGCCAAGAGACAGCGTCATGCCCAAGACCGCGCTCTGCCTGGCGATCCGCAGCGTGCGACGCGCGATGCGCACGCCATCGGCCAGACGATCGAGGCGGTCCACCATCAACACTACATCCGCAACCTCCGAAGCCGAGGCAGCACCGCGCGCCCCCATGGCGATGCCAACGTCAGCAGCAGCCAGGGCGGGCGCATCGTTGACACCGTCTCCCGCCATGATGACCACCCCATCATGGCGGGCGGCCCGTATACGCGCAAGTTTCTGAGCGGGCGATTGCGCCGCATAGACTTCCTCGATACCCAACATTGTCCCCAGAGCTTCCGCCAGATCCCGCCGGTCCCCGGTAAGCATCGCTTGCCGCACCAAGCCTTCGCGCCTCAACAGGCGCAAGGCCCGAGGGGTGTCCTCTCTCACGGCATCTGCGAGTGCCAGGATGCCAACCAATCGACCGTCACCCCCCACGAACACTGCCGACATGCCGCCTATACGAATGCGCTGTTCTATTGCGCCGGCCCACGTTGGCAGAGTGGCATCACCGACGACGTAGTCACTGGAGCCCATCCTGACCACGCAACCGTCGACAATCCCCTCGACACCTGCGCCCGCCTGCTCTTTCACACCCTTTGGCGAGGCCAGTGGCACGCCCCGCTGACGGGCGGCCATCGTCAAGGCATCGGAGATGACATGTGACGACCCCTGACCGAGCGATGCAGCAAGCCGGAGTGGCGTCTCTACCGGCTCGCCCGGCGCGCTGGCCATTTCGACAAGCCGCGCCGTACCGCGCGTAAGCGTGCCGGTCTTGTCAAAAAACAGGATGCTGGCACGCGCCAGCCGCTCCATGGCACCTCCGCCCTTCACGAGCACGCCGTGGCTCGCGCAACGCGACAGTCCAGATACCACGGCAACCGGTACGCCCAGAATCAGCGGACATGGTGTGGCCACGACCAGTACGGCCAGCACGCGCAAGGCGTCGCCGCTCCATAGCCAACTGGCACCCGCGACGGCCAGCGCCACAACGATAAAGAACAAGGCATAACGATCGGCGAGGCGCGTCAGCGGGCTGCGTTCGGCCTGTGCTGCCGCCACCATGCGCAGAATGCCGGAAAACGTACTGTCCGACTCCGTCGCATGCGCAACCATCTCCAGCACGGACCCGGCATTCAGTACACCGCTGCAAACGGCTTCCCCCGCAGCCCGCCGCTGGATTGTGGCTTCTCCCGTGAGAGCAGACTCATCAAGATCGCCAGCGCAGGCCAACACGCCGTCGACGGGAAGCACATCTCCATGCCGCACCATGAGCCGGTCGCCTGGACGAACCTCACTCACGCCCACGGACACCCAGTTACCCTGCTCCTGTCGAATCGCCTGGCGAGGCGCATGCCTGAGCAGTGCGGTCATCTCCCGTTGCGCGCGGAACTGCGCGTAGTCCTCCAGCGCACGGCCACTCGCCAGCATCAGCGAGATAACGGCCGCCACGAGAAACTCTCCAAGACTCAGCGCAACGACCACCGATGCCAGGGCCAGCAGATCCACGCCGGCTTGCTTGCGAAACACGGACTTGACGCTTGTGACGGTATGCGCGATGACGTTGGGCAACACCCCGAGCAGCCAGATGCCATCAGCGACGGCGTCCCCGAACCACGCCCGCGCGGCAAATCCGCCCGCAAGCGTGACGGCCGAAATCACTGTTCCGGCGCTATTGAGCATTCTGGCACCCGACATCCTGATCGTGCCCCCTTTACATGACAGCTCGCGCCCTCCTCAGCGCGGATCGACTGGACTGACCTCCGTGCCGACGGTCTGAAAACCAGGCGTGACCGCAGCAATGCGCCCTCCCCCTGTCGATGCCCGCCTACTTCTTACTCTGTCCTTCTGAATACGGATCGAACTTCCCGGATCTCGCCACGTCATCGGGTTGCGGGCGCTCGTCCGGGAATTTTTTCGCGCCGGAAGACGCCGGCTGCTCATGTATGCCGTCAGTGTAGGGATCGAACTTCCCGGAGCGTTGTGTCGATGACTTCCTGGCGTCCTTTGCCGGTGCTGCCTTGCCCGTTGCCGCATGTGCGCCGCCATAAAGATCACCGCCATCGGTGTAGTTCTTCTGCGCATGCGCAGCGGATACGGCCAACGCACTCATGACCACCGCAGCCATCGCACTCGGTGCAAGTTTTCGTTTCATTGCAGCTCCTTCACAAGACAGTCCGTTCCTGCATTCAGCGTAGGAATTCTGACCGTCGGGACCTTGACGCATATCAAGCGAGGAGAATCCGAGCAGCCTAGCCTTGAGTTGGGAAGACTTGCATCCCAACGATCTTAACTACCCGTCACGCGCCATGAACGACATTGCTGTGATTTTCTACTCTCGTAGCGGCACCACGCGGCTGGCTGCCCAAATGCTGGCCGATCGTCTGGACTGCCCCCTCTTTGAAGTCGAGGATGCAGTCAGTCGCGCTGGCTTCCGGGGTGACCTTCGATGCGTCTTCGACAACCTTCTGCGTCGGCATGTGCCCTATCGCTACGCTGGCCCACCCTTGTCCGAGTACGCCAACCTGGTCTTCATGGCGCCCGTCTGGGTCGGTCATCTCGCCGCACCGATGCGCAGCTTCCTGAGGGATCAGCGCCCGTTCACGCCGGGTGTGGCCGCCGCCGCGGTGATGGCTGCGCGAGGCGGGTTCCGCGCAGCCGAGGAGATTGCCGAGGCGCTGGGTCGTCCACCGCATCCCGTGATAGTGCTGTTGCAGCGTGACGTCGTCAGCGGAGACGCACGAGCCGACATCGATGCGTTTGCAACGGCGCTGATTTCCCAGCCGACAACCGATCCCGGCGTCTCCCGGCGCCCCGCGTGGCTCTCGCCAAACGAAGCCTAGCTTGCATGCCGCTACGGGCGCGCAGTACTGAGCAGGCCGCTGCCTTCCCGCCGCCGTTGGGTTGATTTGTGCCACGTCAAGGGCCAGATCCCCGGGTCTTCTAGATTGCAACATGCAGGGCCATCTTTCGATGACCCTGCATGACCTAGGCAGGAGAATGGAATGAAAACAGACATGGAAATCAAGCAGCTTATCGATGAAGAGCTCGACTGGGATCCTCGCGTAGCTGCCGCCGGAATCGGTGTCGAAGTACACCAAGGGGTCGTGACCCTCGCCGGCCACGTTGGCACATACTCGGAGAAAATTGCCGCGGAGAGCGCCGCCGAGCGCATAAGCGGGGTCAAAGGTATCGTGGTCAAACTTGAAGTGTCGCCGAAGTCTACGCTGGGTGACGAGGCTGTCGCGCTGGCGGCCCGCAACGCGTTGCAGTGGTATGTGCATGTGCCGGCCGACAATCTGCACGTGGAGATCGAAAAGGGTTGGATTACGCTCCGTGGCACCGTCCAATGGGGCTTTCAGCGCCGAGCGGCGGAAAACGCGGTCAGCCATATCCGCGGCGTTGTTGGTGTATCGAACCTGATCCGTGTTGTGCCGAAGGTCGTGCCGGAGGCAATTGAAGGAAAGATCGAATCCGCGCTTCGGCGTCATGCGGAACGCGAAGCCCATCACATCTCCATCAAGGCAAACGCCGGCGTCGTCACGCTGGAAGGAACCGTCGACTCGCTGGCCGAGCGCCGAGCCGCTGCCGGCGCCGCATGGTCTGCGCCGGGCGTTTCCGAAGTGGTCAACAACCTCCGCATCCGATAACCGAAATGGCATACGTCAACGCCTCCCTCGAAGAGCGAATGCGCGCGTGTGCCTACATGTTCTGGTTCGAGTCCTATCTTGGTGCGCCCGAGTTTCCTGCGTCCGAAGGGCTGATTCCATTGGATCCGATGCTGCGTCAGCGATACATCGCCTATCAGGACCGCTGTTATCGCCGGTGGCTGCAGCACGCGCTCAGCCTTGAGGGGAACGTCAAGGCATTCGAGGCCGCCTGCATCGCGGTGCGCGCGGGCTGGTTCGGCAAGTGCGACATACTGATGCGGGTTCGCGGATGGGCAAGCGCCATCTCTGAGCCACTGCAGACCGAACACCCGGCTGGGCCGCCACGTGCTACAGCCCGGTCATAATTCGATTAACATCGATATCAAACGGATATCACACGGGCCGCTGCGCCAGCAAAAAACTAGTCTGGCGCGGCTCAGATCAATGGGTCTCATGCAGCAGCAAACCGACGGTCATCGCGACGCTTCCGCCAGCGCCTCGTCGGGAGCAATCCCATGCGTGCGC